>JAJEEG010000006.1 GCA_022821085.1 Candidatus Latescibacterota bacterium
GGCTGCCAGCGGCCGGTCCAGGTGCCCTGGGTCGTCACCTGCCAGTTCGTCCGCTGCGTCTGCACCGAGTTGCCCGAGGCGTCGTAGTAGGTGGTGCTTTCGAGGAGACCCCTGCGGATGTCCCTTTCGGACTCGTGCTGCTTGTTCGTGGCCGACAGCCCCAGGGCGTCCAGGTCGGCCTCGCCCACGAAGTTGCGGCGTATCTTGCCGTGCCCGCCGGGCAGGACCTCGTCGACGACGGGGAAGGTGATCCGGCGCATGCGGTTGGCATTACCGATCTCCATGATCCGATCCGTCTGGACGTAGACGAAGGAAGTAGTGGCGGCCGGCGTCCCGCCGGCGCCGTCGGCGTCCCATATCCGTTGCTTTACGCGGCGCGAGCGCTCGAAGTAGGCCTCGTCGAAATTGAAGTGCTTCCTCCAGCCTGCGACAGGCTTGGGAATCCGCTCATAGACGATCTTCATCTCCCCGCCCGCGGGCGTTAGGATCTTCGTTATGCGGTAGCTGTCGGCCAGCGTGTTGGTGAAGCGGTACGGCGGCAGCTGATCGCCTTCCGAGTTCCCGGTGCCCATGACGGAGATCTCCTCGAGCAAGAGCGTGCGCGCGTTATCGCCCGAGGCCACGGCCGGCCGCGGCGGACCGCCGTTGGTTCCGTCGTAGCGGAAGACGTAGCGGGCGATCTGATTGCCATTCGTGTCCGTTACCTTCAGGCCGTCCAGCCGGTGCGTGCTCGCAAGACCGTCGTACATGCGGTAGTTCCGGTTGTCGGAGACCAGGTGATGGCCGTAGGGAAGTGTTTCTCCTTCAGGCGTGGAGAAATAGTTGTCGTAGGTGATCGCCACGCCGCCGTGCGTGGCGATATGGACGTCGGGCCTGGCGCTCGTCGCAGTCGTGATCCTGCGTACGATCTTGCCGTCCGCGCCGGCGAGGATGACCGTGTCGAGGTGCGCCGTGTTGAACGTCTTGACCACGGTCAGGTTGGTGCGGTTCTGACCGACTGTGATCCCGCCGGGGAAGCGCGGGTCCAGGTCGGCGAAGTTAAGCAGGTTGCGGAAAGCGCGCGTGGACTCGGCCCGTTCTTTCGCCCAGTCCCGGACCGTGGTCACCGGACCGTCGGAGGCGTACCTGAACCTGATCGTGTTGCCGGCCTGGTCCCTTATCTCGGCCAGGTTCCATTGGTACACCATCTCGGGCATGAGCTCGCTGAAGCGCCCCTGCTGTACCGCGCCGCCCTTGACGGTCTGGTTCATGCCGTACTCCCCGCCCGCGATCGTGACCGCGCCGAAGGTGTAGGTCAGCCCGGATACGGTCCTGGCCGTCCAGGTGGAGGCCAGCGGTTCGGCTCTGTCGAAGTTCCAGCGGACGTCCATGAAGCGCCGGTTCTCGGCGTAATAGACGTTGGTGGCCGGTAGCGATGTGCCCGGGGTGGCAGCGCGCCCGGAATCGTCGAGCTGGCGCACAAGTCTGTGCGATCCGTCGGGCAGCACCAGGGATAGGTTGAAGGAAAAGGAATGGTTCACCGGGCTGCTCAGGTCTCTCATGTCATAGCCGCCGGTCACCTTGATCGCCCCGAATTCCAGGTTCCAGCCCAGGCCCACCCACGTGGCGTTGTTGAGCGTGACCGTGCCCTTGCTCTGCGTGGTCGTGGCGGTGGCGTCGTCGGAGAGCTTGATCAGCCGGTCGGTGCCGGTCACCGCGCTGCTGTAGCGCATGGCCAGGGGCAGGGACAGGCCGCCCGCGCCTTCCACTTCGCCCAGCGGCAGCGTATACGACCAGTTGCCCGAAAAGTAGTCCACCTGGTCCGCGTCGATGACGCCGGAGAGGCTGTCGAAGTCGTAAGCGCTCTTGGCGGCATTGGTGATCGTCGTCTGCTGGCCGTGAACGGTCAGTGCCGCCATGGAGAGCATGAGAACGCCGATGAGCATTCTCAGAGCGAAACTGCGCAGGCGTTTTTGCATGATGGGCTCCTTTAACCTGGATGTATTGGATAGGGGGTTGAGTGAAACGAGCGATGTTAACGGATGGATATATCGGATGAAGTCCGGCATGATGCGCTCCTTGATGGCGGATAGTAATGCCGCCCGGTATGGACCCTGAAACTCGTTATCGGGACGTATTACTGATGACTTTGCGGGCATGAAAAACCCCGTGCGTTTCTGTTTGATCAGAAGTAGCACGGGGACGCTGGAAGGTCCGCGGGGTGCGGGTCCGCTAAAGGGACGCGAGGGTATTCTGATGCGGTTTTGCGATGAGCCTATGCGTAACGCACAGGCGCTGTTAACGCGGCTTTTGTCAACGTACCTTCTCCAGCGTGGAAAGGCGCCTCTCCAGCGAATCGATGTACCGCTGCTGCGCGGCAAGTTGCCGCTCCTGCTCGTCGATGAACATCCGCTGGGTCGCCAGCGTTCTGTGCTGGTCGATGGTGTAGAGCATCAGTTCCTCCACCTTCTCCAGTAGCCGGGTCTGCATCCGGCCGACGCTGACGCCTTCGGCTTCCATCTGTGCGCCCGGGGCGATGCCCGGCAGGTGTCCGCGTTCCCGGATGTGTTCCTTCAACGCGTCCAGGGACATGAGGTCGTAGTCCTCGTCGAAGACGTAGTCGGCGGGCGTGACATCCTCAAGGCGGATCTCCTCGGCCTTGATGCGGCCGTCCACGACGAGCCGCTCGTCCGGGTCGTCCACGCCAATGCCCACGTTTCCGTCCAGACGGTATACGTTACCGGCGTCCGATACCGACCAGGGACTGCCCGCCTGCACGGTGACCGTAAAGGTGGTAGTCATCGATTCTCCCAGCGTCACCGTGATCTGCGCCTGACCTTCCGCTACGGCTGTGATCGTAAGTTTGCTGCCGCTCAGGCTCTCTGTCACAACTTCCGCGTCCGACGTAGTCGCTCCGAACTCAAGCGTTCCGATCATGCCGTTGACGTAAGTGGACAAGTCTAGTTCAAGCTCGCCGCCGACCGCCAGGATCTGCGCCGGTATGGTCCGAAGCGTCGGGGATGACTGGTCGGGGAACGCATTATCGAACGCGGTCGCTGATGGGGCTGCGGCATGCGCATTCGGTGCGATGAGCGACGCCAGCATCGTGATGGTTAAAAGTATCCTGAACATGTGCTGCTCCTTTCTGAGGTTAATGGAAACTGCGTCTCTTCGATCCACGTGGGACTGCGTGATTCTGGCCATCATCATTGTTCTAACCTTTCAAGGCGTCTCTCCAATTGCCTGATCCGCTGATTTTGCAACTTGATGCGCCACTGTTGCGCGTCGATGCTATCGCCCTGGGCCCGAAGCGCTTCGTGCTGTTCTATGACATGAAGCGACAGCTCTTCGATCTTCTCCAATAACATGGTCTGCATCCGGCTGACGCCGATGCCGTTGGCCTTCATCTCCGCACCGGAGTCCACGCCCGGCAGGTGACCATGGTCATGGATGTACCGTTCCACATCCTCCAGGGACATGAGATCGTAATCCGCCGTGAACACGTAGTCGGCGGGGATCATCGTCAGGCGGTACTCCTCCGCCTTGATCTTCCCATCCACTACGAGCTTCTGGTCCGGGTCCTCCACACCGATGCCCACGTTGCCGGTAAGCCGGTATACGTTCTCGCCGGAGATCATCCAGGGGTAGGGATAGGCATGGGCGCCAGATTCCTCCACAGTGACCATGAAGGTCAGCGATACGGCATCGCATGCATCACTTTCAGCTGTATCCGTTACGGTAACCGTCACGGTTTCTATCCGGCCCGCCGATTTCGGATCGATCTTCAAGGCGCTGTCTTCTATGCTCAACACCGCGATCTCGGAGTTCGGTGACGTGACTGCGATTTCGATATCGTCCTGATCGATGTGTTCGAAGTGTTGCGTCAGATCGATCACCGTCGTGCCCGAGCCCGCGATCAGCGTCTGGTTCGGGATGGGTGCGTCCGCGATCGCAGCCGGGCAGGGCAGGTTCACGGTGACTACAAAGGTTTGCTTCACAGCATCGCAATCCTGCTTGCTGACCGTAACGCTTACCGTATCCGTGCCGGCGGCCGAGGGTGTTACCGTCAGCATGGCTCCCGCAAGACTGGTCGTCGTTACGCTCGTATCGGTCGAGCTGACTACGTAGGTTGGGACGAAATCCACCGGCAGCGAGAAATACTGAGTCAGATCGATTAGGGCGGCGCTCCCTCCCAAGGTGAGCGCCTGATCAGCTATGCTGCCCTTCAGCATGGGACAGGTTGGCGGGGCCGGTTCGGTAACGGTGAGTGAAGCCGTACCGGAAACACCGTCTGTAGTCGCCGTGATGGTCGTCATACCCGCATTTACCGCCGTAGCCAGTCCCAACGAGTCAATCGTCGCGACCGAGGTGGCACTGCTCGTCCAGGTAAAGGTCTTGCCTGTGATCTCCGTGTCGCTCGAGTCTTTTGCGGTAGCAGTGAACTGCTGCGTCTCGTCCTCCTGGATTGATACCGAAGACGGGCTCACTGTCACGGCGGTCACAGGCGATGGTACCGTCGTTTCCACCCTGACGTTGAATACCTGGCTGGCACCAGTTTCACATCCGACTTTGGAAACGGTGACCGTAACCTGGGCGGTGCCTGCGATTCCAGGGGATATGGCCATTGTGGTATCCGTACGACTGGCGGATGCTACGTCATTGTTCGAGGACACGATCGTGTAACTGACATTGCTCTTGTTCAGGTTGGTGAAATGCGAGTCGAGGTTTACGTCGACAGTGCTTCCGCCAACTACCAGCGATACGTCTCTGCTGGGATGCATCTGTTTCACAGCAGGACAATCTGCAACCGGCGGTTCAGGATCAACAGATATGTTGAAGTCCCGTGAGACCTCGTTGCACCCGTTTGCGCTGACCTTTACAATGACCTTTCCGGTATCTCCCTGGATTTTGGGATCGATGGTAAGCGTATCTCCGGTAATGCTCACGTTCGCAATGCCCGGACTCGGGTTGTTGGTGCTGTAGGTCGGGTTGACGCCCGTCGGTATCGTGAAGTAGGCCGATACGACCATCGTCACCGGATCTCCTCCCGCGACCATGGCCGGCACCGTAATGGGTACGGTGTTCGCCGCTGGACAGGTTGGTGGAGGTGGAACTACTGGTGGCCCGACCGATACGTTGAAGTCCCGCGTGATGTTGGTGCACCCGGTCGCGCTGACCGTGACGATGACCTTCCCGGTATCTCCCTGGGTTATGGGCTCGATGGTAAGCGTGTCTCCAGAGATGCTCACATTCGCTATGCCCGGACTCGGGTTGTTGGCGCTGTAAGTCGGTGTGACGCCTGTCGGTATCGTGAAGTACGCCGATACGTCGATCGTTACCGAATCCCCGCCAGCGGACATGGCCGGAACCGTGATGGGGACGGTATTTACCGTCGGACAGGAGGGAGGAGGGGGATCCTTAGGTGGCCCGACCGATACGTTGAAGTCCCGCGTGACGTTGGTGCACCCAGTCGCGCTGACCGTGACGATGACCTTCCCGGTATTCCCCTGGGTTACGGGTCTGATCGTCAGCGTGTTACCGGAAATGCTCACCACCGCAATTCCCGGGCTCGGGTTGTTGGCGCTGTAGGTCGGTGTGACGCCCTGTGGTATCGTGAAGTACGCCGATACATCAACCGTTACCGAATCCCCGCCAGCGGACATAACCGGGACCGAGATTGGGACAGTGTTTGCCGCCGGACAGGGTGGAGGAGTCGTATCCTCAGGCCCCACGACGACTCTGAAATCCTCCGATATACTTGCAGGTATCGGGTCGTTATCGGTTGCGGTCACCGTGACCTTGCCGATCATACCTTCGGATTCAGGTGCCACCGTCACGTCGCTGCCTGATATGCTGACTCTGGCTACTGAGGTATCCGGGTTGTTTACCGAAAACGTGAGCGTGTCTGAATCAGGGTCGGAGAAATGGCCCGACACGTCGAAACGCTTTGATGGGCCTCCCACCCTGAGGTTTACGTCTGCAAAGCTGTCCACGATCTCCGGTGAACGGTTGGTCACGGATACGCTTATGGTCTGCGTGGCCGAAGCCTTGTCAATGTCTTCGGCTTTCACAGTGATCGTCGCATTTCCAGTTCTGCCGGAGGTGATCGTGACGGTGCTGCCGGACACGCTGGCGGTGGCCACGGCCGTATTGGACGAAGTGGCGCTGTATGTAAGCGTATCGCCATCGGGATCGGTGAACTTGCCCGAGACGTCTACGTCCTCGGAGTGCCGGTTTTTAAACAGGCTGACCGGACTGATTGAACCTCTTTGTTGGGGGGCTCTGTTACGCACCGTAACGGTTAGGGTATCCGAAACGGAACCATTGTGTGCATCCGTAGCCGTCACCGATACGGTCGCGTCCCCGCCGTCATCATCAGATTCGATGGTCACCGTGCTTCCGGACACGCTGACGTCGGCGATATCCGTATCTGAAGATTCGGCCGTGAAAGAGATCGAATCGTTATCTGGATCCGAGAAGTGTCGGGATGCGTTGATGGTTGTCGAGCTGTTCTTGTAGAGCGTTCTGTCTGAAATCGTCCGCGAAACCTTGGGAGGCCTGTTTTCTACCGCTACGCTAAAGCTGTGTGTTCTTCTTGCGTTTTCCGTATCTTCGGCCGTCACGGTTATTCGGGTAGAGCCGAGTATACCTGGATCAACAGATATAGAGCTGCCTGAAACACTGACCGTGGCCACGGACGTATCACCCGACGAGGCAGTATAGGTGAGGGCGTCGTTATCTTCATCGTTGAAATGATCCGACAAGTCGACACTTTGAGCAGCCTGGTTCCTGTGGAATGTCATTGCAGGAATGATTTTCCGTAGTCCAGGAGGCCTGTTTATCACTCTGACGTCAAAGTCCTGTGTACCGGTGGCGTCGTCAGTATCCGTCGCAGTGACGGTGATCGTGGCCGTGCCTGTTACCCCCGACCTGACGGTCACCGTGCTGCCGGATACACTGACGGTCGCAACGTTCGTTCTGGATGATGAGGCCGAGTAGGTGAGCGCGTCGCCGTTGGGATCGGAAAATCTACTCGAAACAGAGACGTTCCGTGTTTTTCCTTTCTTGTACAGGGTTACATCGGAGATGCTCCCCTCGGGCTGTGGCGGGTCGTTGACCACCGTAGCGGTGAAATCCTGCGTCGCGGTCTCTCCATCGGGATCCCTGGCCGTGACGATGATCTTGCCCGTTGAGCCGGTAGCCACCGGTGAAATCGTGACGGTACTCCCCGATATGCTCACGGTGGCGATGGACGGATTCGGGTTATTCACCGAATAGGTAAGCGTGTCGCCGTCCGGATCGGAAAACTTGCCCGACACGCTGCGTGTGGCCGAGGACCCGCCCTTGCTCAAGGAGACATCCGAAATGGACCCCACGGTTGTGGGCGCACGGTTCACTGGCGGATTGCTCACCGTGGCGGTGAAGTCCTGGGTAGCGGTGAGGCCGCCCGGATCTCTCGCCGTGACGATGATCTTGCCGGTCGTGCCGGCGGCCACGGGCGCGATCGTGACGGTACTTCCCGATATGCTCACCGTGACGATCGACGTGTCCGGATCGTTTACCGAATAGGTGAGGGCGTCGCCGTCCGGATCGGAGAACTTGCCCGACACGCTGCGAGTGGCCGAGGAACCTCCCACCTCCAGCGTCACATTGGAGATGGACCCCACGGCCGTGGGCGTCCTGTTCACTGGCGGGGGATTGCTCACGGTGGCGGTGAAGTCCTGGGTGGCGGTGAGGCCGCCCGGGTCTCTGGCCGTGACGATGATCTTGCCCGTCGTGCCTGCGGCCACGGGCGCGACCGTGACCGTGCTTCCCGAGATGCTCACCGAGACGATCGACGTGTCCGGATCGTTTACCGAATAGGTGAGGGCATCGCCGTCCGGATCGGAGAACTTGCCAGATACTTTGCGGGTGGCCGAGGATCCGCCGACCTGCAGCGTTACATTGGAAATGGACCCCACGGCCGTGGGCGCCCTGTTCGGCGGCGGGGCGTTCTCCACGGTGACGTTGAAGTCCTGGGTGGCGGTCAGGCCGCCCGGGTCCTCGGCGGTGACGACGATCTTGCCGGTCGTGCCCACCGCGACGGGCGCGATCGTGACGGTGCTTCCCGATATGCTCACCGTGGCGACCGTCGGACTCGGGTTGTTCACCGAATAGGTAAGCGTGTCGTCATTGGGATCTGAAAAGTACGAAGAGGCGTTGACCGTCGCCGAGGAGCCTCCGACATACAGCGTCCCGACGTCGATGAAATCCACCGTTTGCGGCGCCTGGTTCTGCGGAGGCGCGGGGCCGTTTGGAGACCCCGGTACTGCCCCGCGCGCGGCCTGTCCCGGCCAGGTCGCGAGGAGTATTAGAGTCAGTAGAACGCGAAACATGACATTTCCTTTCATGGTGTGCATCCGTTGGCGGATTAGTGTTTTCCGGCCGGACCCTCGTCCGTTCCGGGTGGTCAATAGCTCCATATTGCAGGACGGGGTATGCCCGGCGCCTTGTCGAGATCGTCCAGGTGCACATAGCGGCTGCGGAAGTCTCCCCGCTGCCGGATGCCGACACCGGTGAAACCGAACATGAGCGCCATGCGGACGAGCCGGTGCGCCTTGTCGCCCGATATGGCGATGTCCACGGCCCGGCCGGCCAGGTGCGCGGAACGGGGACGGCCCCCCACCTTCGCGTTGTGCTCCGGCGACCGGTACGCCGAGGTGATGACGAGCGGGAAACCGAGCTCCTGGCGCAGCAGCACGAGCCGGAGCATGAAGCGCTCGTCCATCTCGTGCCTGCCGGAGTCCGGCGAGGAAAGGACCTGGTTCGGGAAATACGGCCATGATTTCATGTGCAAACCTCCTCGTCTTCCCTCCCCGGATTCGTCGGGGCGCAGTTTTCGGGAAGGGAAGACTTTTGTGTACTGCGGTGAACGATACGGTTGCTGTTGCCCCTTCAATCCTGCTCCCTGTGCCGGTCGAGCACGACCTCGTAGATCAGATCGATCTTGGCGGACAGGTTCTCGATGTCCCGCTCGATCTTCGACAGGCGGACCTCGCGCATGGTCATGCGGTCGACGAAGGGAGCGATGAACTTGAAAATGAAAATCCAGAGTGCGGTCAGGACGCCGACGACGACGATCCAGACTGAGATGTTTTCGGGCATTTTGACTTTCTCCGGCTCATGCCTTGAGCCCGGTAGAGCGGTGAAAAGCGCGATGCAGCGGGCGAGCGTCCAGGCGCGTAGTGCTTCCAGGCGCGCCGCCGGCTGTGCGTTCGAGCGAATCGATTTGTCGGGAAAGGACATAAAAAATCCCCGTGCCGTAGGTGGATCAGAAGTGGCACGGGGACGCTTTAAAGGTCCGCTGGGTGCGGGTCCGCTAAGGGACGCGAGGGTATTCTGATGCGGTTTTCAGTGACGCCCGCGCACCTGGCACGGGCAGCATGACAGAACAATACGTATGTTTAGTATATCTGTCAAGCGGGTATTTCAAAAAAACACGATTTTCTTCTGTTTGCCTGCAATCTTCACTTAATCTCCTTTCAATGTGCCCTGGTTGTTCGCCTTGCACCTGCGACACCGGATGCTCCAGGGGCGGGAGAAGTACTTGCCCAGCATGCGGCCGCACTTCCAGCATCTCGGCTGGTAGTCCGTAACGAGCGCAGGAACCGTGGAACGACCTTCGGAGTGTTCGTCCGGGTTGTCGCCGGTTTCCGGTTCTTCAAGGTGTACGAGCCGATACGCGCCGGCATCAAGTTCATCAGGGTGCTCGACCCGATTCGCGTCGGCATCCGGTTCATCCGGGTGCTCGGACCCGTTCCCAGCCTGCGCGATGGCGGTGCATTCCCGGTCACGCCGGTTTCCGCACAGCGGGCAGTTCCAGTAGGGACGATCGCCGGTCACAAGAAACATGGACCGGCCGCAGCACTGGGGATTGTTGGAGACGGTCATGAGAGAAGCCTTTCTCCGTCCTCCCGGACGGCATTAACCATGCAGGAATTTTCGGATCCTGCACGATTGAAAGTTATGAAATATGTACAAAACAAATGTTTAGCTATCTGCGGAATATGTCAACAGGTTTTTTTGTGCCGGCAGTGTCCGCGAAGTGGTCGGAAACCTCGCGCAATCGTCCGTTGTCGGCGTGCCGAGAAATCCGAAACTTGTTGTAAACGTGCGGGTTGCGCGGAAGGGTTTGTCGGCTGCGGTCCGGAAGGGTTCCGGCGGTGGCCTTCACCGGCCAGACGGTCGGTAATCCGTTGCGTAAGGAGGAGTTACGTACTTTCTAAAATTTGAGGAAGAAAAACTTTAAACCGGTACCCGGTCTCGGCCGTCACCCATGATGTTGAAGCTTCAACCTGACATCCGACGGCCATCCGACTACGGACCTTCGTCTATCCACGCGACGACCTGGTGCATATCGGCGGGGGTACGCTGGGTTCTGAGGCGGTCCAGCGCGTCCGCCGCGCGATAGGCGGCTTCTATTTCATCGGTTTCAAACGCGTGGCCGATATGGTGCAGATACAACTCGGCCGGGGTCGCCAGGGCGGCGGCCGCGGCCAGCCCGCCCAGGCGCCGCAGCACCGGTATGAACAGCCTGCTTTCGTATGCCTCATCACTGTCCGTCTCGAATCGGTCGGCGTCGATCACGGCGCGGTCGACGTGGGGCGACAGTCCGCAGGCCAGCAGGCACCACGGACCGGCCGCGCCGATGCCGATCAGGGATACCGAGGCGACTTCGCCGGATCGCCTGAGCCAGGCGACGGCCGTTAGGATGTCCTGCACGCGGTTCGCGGTCTCGGTGCGGTTGTAGGTCGAGAAGTAGGCGTGTTCACCGGAGGCCGGCTCACCGTCCGCCAGGCCCGTGCGAAAGACGTCCGCCGCCAGGACCAGCCGGCCCTTGCCCAGCAGGTGTTGAACGAGCGGACCGGGATCCCGCCCGTCATCCTGCGTCAGCGCCGACACGCCGTCGGGATGGACCACCAGGACCGCGCCCCGGTGAGGGTCCGGCGGGTGGAATTCGGTAAAGGGGACCCGGTCGCCGACGCTCCGCCATCCAATGAACCCCGACTGGACGGTACAATTATCGGTCCGGTGCATGCCCAGGCGGGTCTCGACCAGGTCGTCGTCGGCTGCTTTAGGTGCGCCGACAGCCGATCGGAATCCGGCCGAGATGACCTGCCGGAACCTGCGCAACGACCTGGCGTCGGAGGGCATCATCTTCTTGAGTTGCTTCTGGGCGCGATCGATCCATACGTCCGTCAATCCCTCTTCGTCGACCCAGTCTTCCGGCCTGCTATCAGGCGTAACCGCCAGCATCGAATCCGGTGGTTCCGGTTCGATAGGCTGTTCCGAAATCCGACCGTCGCTTTCGCTGTCCAGCATCCACTTTCCGAACCATGCATACACGGCTTCCCTGCTGGCGGCATTGTAGTTGTGGCCCGCGTCGATCTGCACTTCCGCCAGGCAATCCTCCGCGTCGTAGAGTGCATAGACCGCCCGGATGGCCGGGTACTCCATCTCGGGCGTGTTGACCGTCCAGTCCCCCGAGGCGGACACCAGCAGCAGCGGCCGCGGCGCGGCCAGGGCGGCGATCTCCATGTTGTTCGTTTCGATGCGGAGATTGGGGCCGTTCTCGCAGATGCATCCGCCCTGCATGTGCGCCGACACCATGTTCACGGGTGCTGCGGCCCGCACACGGTCGTCCACGGCGGTGAGCATGAAGGTCTGGGTGCCGCCGCCCGAGGCTCCGGTACAGGCGATGCGGCTGTTGTCCACGTCCGGCAGAGACTGGAGGAAGTCGACGGAACGCATGCCGTTCCAGAGCTGCAGCCCCATGAGGCTGAGCCCCCAGAGCTGCTTCCGGTCGTCGCCGAACGTCCGGTGGGCCAGCTGCGTGCTGTCGTTGTAGCCGGCCATGGACCACGCAAAGGCCACGTAACCCTGGAGGGCGAAGTTGATGCACCGGGCGGGTATCGACCCGTCAGGCTCGTGGTTCAGCCTGCCCTCCTTCCAGTGGCCGTGGGGATTCAGGATGGCCGGGCGGAGGCCGTCGCCGGCAGGGCGGTACAGGTTCCCGGTCACGTAAAAACCCGGCAGGCTTTGGAACCGCACATTCTCGATGCTGTATCTATCGCGTTCGACCCGGTGGGTGATCTCCGCGTTCAGCGGGCTGCGGGCGGGGTTCGGCCAGAGTCCCATGCTGACCAGGATGTGCTCACGGAGCGATCGGGCGCGCTTCTCCCAGGCTTCCTTCGTGGCCGGCGCGACGAACTCGCAGGGCAGGTTCAGGTGGCGAATCTCGGTCCCGCGGCGGTCGACGGGGGGCAGGGGATCATGGCTGTACATGGAGTGCTCCGAAGGGTGAAACAAGGCGGTGCGCGAGAAACGCTCAGGAAACGTCCCAGGGTCCGGCCGGCCGCTGATACGCCGCGCCGGCGGGCGGGAGGAACTGGCGGAGATGGCGGCCGCCCAGGGCGAATCCGGCCAGCCCGGGCATGCCCCGGTCCTCGTTCTCGACGCAGAGGACGTAGTCATAGCCCGACTCGACCAGCGCGCCGATGACGGTGCCCCAGTTGAGCTGGCCGCGCCCCGGCACGCGGTACTGCCACCACCAGTTGCCGATGATGCCCTGGCGGAACAGCATGGTTCGGCTCACCTCGGCGTCCTTCACGTCCGCGTAGACCCACTTGCCCGCGAACATGCGGATGGCGTCCTCGGCGGGCAGGATCATCATCCACAGCCAGTGGGAGGGATCGCAGGAGAGGCCCAGGTGGTCGGACGGCACCGCGTCGAGCACCCGCTCCCACATCTCCGGGTTGCAGGCGATGTTGCCCATGCGCACCGCGCCGTCCAGGGCGATGGTGACGCCATGGTCTTCGGCCAGCTTTACGATAGGCTCGTAGCGCGCCCGAAACCGTTCCACCAGTTCCGCGGAACGGTCGCCGGGGTTACCGGGCGTCGAAGAAAACTGCCCGTAGAAATGCCAGCCCACGGGACTGCCGGCGTGGGTGACAACGACCGGCGTGCCCAGGGCCGAGGCCGCCAGGATAGCCTTTCGCAGTCGCTCCTCCGCCGCGTCCGCCTGCTCCGTGTCGTCGTCCAGCAGGTTGTTGTGGGCCGACAGCGCGGCCAGGTAGACGCCGTGCGACTGCAGGATGTCGTTGACTTCGCCGGGTCCGTCGGCGAGGATGCGGTCCGGGTCGACGGCCCCGCCGGCCGAGAGCCGCACCGCGTCGAACCCGTTCTCCTTCGCCCAGCCGGCGCATTCCTCCAGGGACCAGGCGTCCCCTCCCGCACTTGTGAAAAAACTGAGGTCCATGGTCACCTGCCCGAGCGCTGTGTGCTGCCCGCCAGTCTGTTCAGCCGGACGTACCAGGCGCCCGATTCCGGTTTGCGATACTTGTCGCCGATTTCGTCGAGTGCTACTTCGTCCGATTCCAGGACCGCGTGCAGCGCCGCCCTCCAGTCCACGGCCCCCCGGTTCTTCTGGTAGCGGACGTTGAGCAGCCTGCCACTGCGTCCCTCTTCCGGCGTGAGGTCCAGCAGCGCTTTGCGCGCCGCATCGAGATCGGCCCTGGCGGCCTCGAGCCGTTTCAGACATTGCACGTAGTCGTGTTCGGCGCGCTCCCAGTCGTCCCTGAAATCCATGTCGATGTTCCTTGTAGATATTTCTTGAATACGTGTGCTGAAGTAGACAGATCGTTCGTCGTTGGGTGGTTCAGTCCGCGCCGCCTAAGCCCGGCCTTCTGCGTACCGGTCCGTCGGCGTCTTGACCAGTTCCAGCGAGGGGATGTACCCTTCCTTTTCGATGTAGTAATGGGCGTGATCGTGGCACCCGGGCGGCTTAGTCCCGTCGAACACACTGATCGTGAAATCTTCGCTGTTCGTCCCGGCGCAACCGTGTTCGAATCCCGCGGGGATCATCCAGACGTCGCCCGCTTCCAAAACGAAATCCTCCCGGTTGCCGTCGTGATCGATCCAGAATCCCGTCCCGCTCCCTTTCAGGATCAGCCAGGTCTCGTCATGGTCGTGAAAGTGCTTCTCGCAGGTGGGCAGGAGGAAGCCGCTCTTCATCAAGGCCTTGTGGTGGGCCATCGGAGTTCCTTTCCGTGGAGTTGGGACAAACACCATGTCATGTATAGTGTGCAGGTGGTATTCCTTTAACAGTGTGTATTATATGGTCGGCGCTCCGGTATATCAAGGATCATTGGTGTCGGGTGGCGTGTGCGGGTAAAGGGTTGAAGAAGCGGACCACATTCGGTATACTTTTGGGTATGGACACAGCCGACTGTTGAAGAAGGCAGGGATCAGGTGTGGATCTTCTGATCAAGTTCTAGTGTAGAATTCCTGTGGTCGTCGCTGAACGGAAATCCAATCTTTAAGAAGGATTTGCTCTACCGAAGTTGTTCGAGGAGAGTTGTTTAAATGTCTAATTCACCACAACTCCATGTTAGTGAAGAATTCGCTCGTTTTCTAGAAAAACCGACTCGAGAGAGTTTCAGGGGATTACTTCAGACGCATTTGGGTGAATACGACTACTTGGATTTCAAAGAGGATTGGCCAGAAAAAACAAAGATTGCAAAAAGTATCTTAGCCTTTGCCAATAGCGGAACGGGTTGTCTTATTCTAGGTGTTGCGGAAAGTGAGGATGGAACTTTCGACGTAAAAGGACTTCAATCTCTCAAAGACAAGACAAAGTTAAAGGATTCGTTACAAGGATACGTACCGCAATCCGTTGGTTACGACGTTTTTGATTTCGAGTACAAATCTTCCGAGTATAGCAACCTGATTGGTAAGAAATTCCAGATTCTTCTGGTTAAATACAATGAGAATGCGATACCAGTATTGTCGCTGGCAGCAGGCGGATCACTTCACCGAAACAGGATTTATATTCGTCATAACGACAGTACACGAGAAGCAGATCATGAGCAGGTTCAGCGACTGATAGATAAACGCATCAATCGGAGTCAACAGACACCCAAGAGTCGTGAGTTAAAAGAGCATCTGTCGGAACTGAAGGAATTGTACAGACAACGAGTGCCGGATCTACTCTATCTCGGCAGGGCAGATTCAATTTCCATGACTGGATACTACGGGTTTTTGGATAGGATGATAAAACACAAACAATCAATAATCGAAAAACTACTCGGTTTAACATCGAGCGGTTAAGTGGTTGTCTTGGTAGATTTGGCTTGATAACGATCTTTCGGCATTTAGCTGAATCACGGCGTAGAGTGTCGAGTTTACCGACAATGAAGCTGGGTGACTGGTCATTTCGTAAATCTTGAATCTGTCCGGGACTTACTTTATGGATCTTGATGTCTTCAGCGAAAGGGCTAAGTGTTGAAGCGGTCTCGTCGTGTTGTCAATGAGCACTCTAGTGCGGGAGAGATCAACAAGGGTCGCTATATAGCAATGACCCGTTCTGTGGCCGTTCTCGTCGAGGTCAACCCGTCGACTACAGAGTAGTTTAACCTGCCTGTCGAACGATGATATGAATTCCAAACCCATTTTCTCGACATATCTCAAGGACCTTTCTTCGGTCGCGCACCAGGGTGACGCTCGCGAGGAGAGCTTCTATCCGGCATTAGCCAAAATGCTGGAAGAGTTCGCCCATGCTGCCGGAAGAACGCACGTCCATGTGACCACCCTACCCAGACCCACCGAGGGCGGCAACCCGGATTTCCGCATATGGAACGGAAGGGATCGGATAACCGGTTACATCGAAGCAAAGAAACCCACCGTGGAGTCGCTCGATCATGTCGAGGGATCGGAGCAACTCGACCGATACAGATCCACGTTTCCCAATCTGATACTCACTAACTTTCTAGAGTTTCGACTCTACCGGAAGGGCGAGCGCGTCGAAACGGTTCGGGCTGGTCGTCCTTTTGTGCTAAATTCGCTGCAATCCGCTCCACCGCTTGAAAACCAGGACGATCTTCATGCATTGATCGATCGGTTTCTGGGCTTTGAGTTGCCGCAATCCTTCAATGCCGAGTCTCTAGCAATTGAGTTGGCCAAGCGCACGCGAATCCTGCGGGAGGTGATCAGCGAACAATTCGAATCAGAAATAAACGCGCCGGACAGGCTCACCGGTTTTTTTGAAGCGTTTCAAACCTACCTGATCGGCTCGCTCACGCCCGAGGATTTCGCCGATCTGTTCGCTCAGACCATTACCTACGGTTTGTTTGCCGCGAGGACTCGAGCGGGTGACGAAGATGATTTCAATCGTCGCGTAGCGTTCGACAACATTCCGCCAACCATCGGCGTACTTCGCGACTTGTTTCGTTTCATATCGCTGGACGAATTACCTGAATCGCTTGCCTGGTGCGTGGACGACCTCGCTGACGTGCTGGCCGCGGCCGATGCTTCCGGCATACTCGATCGATACTATCGCGAGGGAAAAGGTAGAGACCCGATCGTACACTTCTACGAGACCTTCCTGGCGCAATACGATCCCGATGAACGCGAACGCCGAGGTGTCTATTATACACCGGAACCGGTGGTGGGTTATATCGTTCGGTCACTCCATGGCCTGCTCAAGACCGAGTTCGACAAACAAGATGGTCTTGCTGCCGATGGCGTGACCTTGCTGGATCCCGCTGCGGGCACTATGACCTTCGTTGCGCGGGCGGCTCAATTGGCGGTCGAAGAATATGAAGAGAAGTACGGTAGCGGCGGTCGAGCGGATTTTGTACAAAATCACGTTCTGAAGAACTTCTATGCGCTTGAATTGATGATGGCGCCGTATGCTATTGGTCATCTCAAGATGAGCATCTTTCTCGAAGAACTTGGGCATCGGCTCGCAGACAACGAACGGATCCCACTCTATCTTACCAATACGCTCGATGTGGAGATACTGGAACGGAGTCGGATCCCGGGCCTTGCCGCCCTGGCCGAGGAGTCACGTCTGGCTGGAGAGGTCAAGAAGCAAACGCCGATTTTACTAATCTTGGGTAATCCTCCCTACTCGGGCCATTCGAGCAACAAAGGTAAGTGGATACGGGAGCTGATCGATGACTACTATAAGGTCGACGACAAACCCCTGGACGAGAAGAACCTCAAGTGGCTTCAGGACGATTATGTCAAGTTCTTACGTTTCGCCCAGTACAAGATCGAACAGACCGGCCAGGGTATAGTAGGAATGATCACCAACCACAGTTACCTGGAAAATAAGACATTTCGCGGCATGCGCCAAAGTTTGATGAAAACGTATGACGAAATCTTCATTCTCAATCTGCATGGAAGTTCGCAGAAGCCGGAGTCGGTTCCCGACGAATGTATGAACCAGAATGTATTCGATATACAACAGGGAGTTGCCATCGCGTTTTTTGTCAAGCGAGGGCGACAACACGCTGATGACGCCCGTGTCTATTACTGCGATAATTGGGGTAAACGTGAAGGTAAATACAACTGGTTGAACTCGCATTGCCTCACAGATACCGAATGGCAGAGGGTGAATCCGGTCTCGGGAGACTACCTATTCGTTCCGCAAGACGAAACGCTTAAGGCGAGATTTGATCAGTTTCCTTCCATTCCGTGCATATTTCCGGTTAACAGCGTCGGCATAGTGACAGCGCGTGATCGGCTGACTATACATCGCTCGGAGCCGGAAGTATGGAGTACCGTTGTACCATTTTCGAAGATGGGTGCTGAACTTGCTCGGGACGCATATCAACTAGGCAATGACGCAAGAGACTGGAAGGTTACTTACGCACAGAAGGATTTATTGGATTCTGGACCTTCTCGTGATAAAATCGTACCGATTCAGTACAGACCATTTGACATTAGGTATACCTACTACACAGGACGGTCTCGTGGATTCATCTGTATGCCACGTCCCGAAGTCATGAGGCACTTGCTGGACAGGGAGAACATCGCATTTCACGTCTGCGGCCAGACAGTCAGTGAGACATGGCAACATTGCCTGGTTACAGATGGCATAACCGACGATTGTTACGTTTCTAACCGGTCAAGAGAACGAGGGTATACCTGTCCACTTTATACTTACCCAGACACCGAAGTATACAATCTGTTTGCTGGTCACGAACAACCCAACCGGCAACCCAACTTGAATCCGGAGATTTTAGCCGCACTCTCGGAGGTTCATAAACGAGAACCTTCACCGGAAGAGGTGTTTCACTACGTTTACGCAGTCCTGCATGCTCCAGCTTACCGGGAGAAATACGCCGAGTTCCTGCGAAGGAAATTCCCACGGGTACCATTTGCAGCCGACAGAAGGTTGTTTGCCAGTCTCGCTGCTTTTGGCACGAGACTGACCGACCTTCATCTTCTCAAATCTTCGGAACTCGATCCTCCTGTCTGTCAATTCGAAGGTGAAGGCGACTCGGTGGTCGAGACCACGAAGTCAAAGGGGTTTGGCTATGACTCGGATGCACAACGCATGCACATCAATGGGAGCCAATACTTCACTCACATCTCCAAAGCAGTCTACGATTACCGCATCGGTGGCTACCAGGTTTGTGAGAAATGGTTAAAAGACCACAAGGAACGTCGTCTTGAGTTCCGTGACATACAGACTTACTGTCGCGTGGTGACCGCCCTTGAAAAAACGCTCGAGATTCAGTCGAAGCTTGACGACTTATACTGTGAAGTGGAAGATAACTGCGTGAAATTTGAGACCAGTTGACTGGCGAAGACGGCATTGTCTTCAATCGTACTTAACCTAAGGTCACCTTATGCATCACCTCAAAGACTTCAAGGGTTTCAAAGAAGCGAGTATTGACCTTTTGAAACCGTTCACATTGCTGATCGGGCCAAACGGTACGGGCAAATCCAACGTCATTGAAGCCATCGAATTACTTTCGTTCATTGCCCGGGGCCAACCTTTGTATGAGATTGCCGATGTGGGTCGTACCGAAACTGGCATACAGGTACGAGGTGGACTACAGGCTTGTGGACGAAATGGATCAAGCACGTTCACGCTTGAATTCGAGGCTTTGCTTAAATGGAACGGAATCAAGCCAGTATATTACTCAATTAACATCAGCACTAAACCCCATCCTCGTATAATTCATGAAGCACTGCTAGTCGGAGACCGAGTGATTTATCAAACTCTGGCTGAGTTCAAGAGTTTAACATTAGGTGATTTGACGGTGAGGTACGACAATTTTGCTAAAGGTGGCAGGAAGCCCCAAACACTTGTGTCTTCACAACACTCGGTTTTGTCTCAGTATCGGGAATTTGCGCGTAAGAATCGTAACTTCAAAGATTGCGTACGATTGGTACAAGGGGTCATGGCCTACCTTCAAGCCTCCTTCGTATTCGATCCCATTCCGAAGTTGATGCGTAGCTACGAGCGTATCGGAAACAACACACTTTCAAAAGACGGCGCGAATCTATCTGCGGTGCTATATGCACTATCTATTGGAGACGAACCCCAGAAGGCAACTTTAGCAAGATTGCTTTCAAGGGTAAGGCAGCTTCCGGACGAGCCGTACGAAAAGTTCGACTTCACCACGACCGATCGTGGTGATGTAATCTTCGGATTACGAGACAAAACTGGATATACGGCGGATGCGCGTTCATTGTCAGACGGTACGTTGAGGACATTGGCGATTCTAACCGCGATGGAGACCGTCCAAAAGAGGTCAAGAGTAGTCGTGGAAGAATTCGATAATGGACTACATCCAAGCAGGACGAGCCTTCTTACTTCTGCCATAACAGAATCAACTAAGCAACGTAATCTGCGCGTACTCGTCACAACTCATAATCCAGCGACTATGAACAATCTTACTGCTAAGCAGCTAGAAGGGGTTGTACTCTGTACCTGGAGCAAAGCCATAGAGGCCGCTGACCTAATAGAACTGGTCAAGTTGCCAAGATCCGAGGAATTGCTTGAGCGTGGTCAGCTTGGAGATCTGGTATCTCGCCGTGTACTGGAGCAACATCTGGCGCCGGGATTCGAAGAGCAGCACCAGAAGAAGGTCGCGGAATGGGTTGAGGGGTTGCCATGAAATCGGTGGCGGCCTACGTGATCGATACCAGTTACTTGCTGGAACTGTATGCGATACCAGGAAAATCCACGCCAGATGCTGTCTCTGAAATCAGAAACCGACTCCGTAGCGCTGCCGCAAGTAGATCGCCGCTATACATCACGGTTCCTTCGATTTATGAATTGGCGAAACACATCGTGCGAATCCCCGACGGCAACCAGCGACGACGTTACGCCGTGCACGTGAAGAACGACGTATTGTCCAGCCTCAAGGAAGGAACTCCATGGAACGTTATACCATCGCGACAGTTCGATACGTTAGGACAACTTGTATCGAGCTTTGTCGAAAACCATATCCACGAAGGTATCGATCTCACTGACGGTACGGTGATTGACGAAGCGCGCAGGCTCAGGCAGGAGAGATATAAAGGACCGGGATGGCGTGTGCACATCTGGACCACGGATGGGCGTTTGAAGGCGGAAGAACCTGACAGGGAGCGAAACGCCTACCTTGGATGATCAAGGTGTAGATTTCTGATAAGTGGATTTAGTCTAAAACAAAGGATGAAATTCGACAAACAGTTGGCTTTCCATCAATCGGAATTCCCGTGGATTTCTGGTTGTGATTATCCCAAAAACAGGACCATGTCCTAAGGTGGATGTACCATGGTATACACCTCGGTATGTGGGAGGATCGATACCATGATTGAAATCCCCAGGCATTACAGTGCCGGTTTATGAATCAAGTGGCGCTTGAAGCGTTCATGGGATTGAAGACCATCAGTCGGTTGGCTGCATAGCATCAGGTGCATCTCAAACAGATCACGAAATAGCAACGCCGGAGGTATGAAGAGAAGTTCAAGTCTTCGACAACAGGGCGGGCGTTCAGGATGCCTTGGTGGCCAAACTTTGTAAACAGATCGGACACTTGAAGAAGGCACTCGAGTGGCTACAATAAGTTTGCCTATTTTCAACTGACGACAAATGCATGATGATCAATATCCATTTGGATCGCCGTAATACACTCAGATAGTACTTTTTTATTTACCCTATACGGCAAACTAAGGAAGGTTGATTTTGCTTGTAGAACCCAACAATGCTATAGAGCAGATAGATTCAGAAGAAGTAGATCTCAGTGTCGGTGTCCCAGTTTACCGGATTAGATCATATCCTTCCGATTTGGAACTGGAAACTTTACACGCAAGGTGGCTGCGTGGAGATATTATAATTCCCAAATTCCAACGAGGATTTGTCTGGAAACCTGCTCAAGCCAGTAGACTAATTGAGTCTTTTCTGATGGGGCTGCCAGTCCCTAGTATTTTCGTATATATACAAAGAGAAGCGGGTCAAAAACAATTGGTAATTGACGGTCAACAACGCTTGCAGAGTGTGTTCGGATTCTTTAATGGCAAACTCCCGAATGGAAGGGATTTTCGGCTTACTGGAGTGGACCAACGTTGGGAAGGTAAGGGATATATCGACCTTGAGCATTCGGAGCAAGCAACGTTACTTACTTCGGTGCTAAGAGTTGTAAACATCGAACAACTTGAGCCTGATCACGAAGACTCAAGCGTCTACCAGATTTTTGAGCGACTAAACACTGGTGGAACAATGCTCACTCCCCAAGAGATACGAAACAGTTCCTATCACGGTCCATTCAACGATATGTTGATCGAGGTAAACAAAGAGACAGCATGGAGGGATGTTTTTGGAATTCAGCAACCTGACGCTAGAATGCGGGATATAGAGTTAATAGTACGATTCCTTGCATTAAACGAAGGTTCGGATGAATATAGCAAGCCGATGAGAAAGTTCATCAGTGATTACATGGCAAGACACCAGAAGGAATCCAACCCCGACAAGTATGGGCGTGTTTTCATAGAGACCATAGAGCAAGTTCTGGAATCCTTAGGTGGACGCCCATTCCACATTAGAAGAGGTATTAATGTCGCGGTTTTTGACTCGGTTATGGTGGCATTTGCACAGTCCAAGAAAACTCCTGCAGACATTCAAGAACGATACACAACTCTCAAGGATCACGAGAGGTTTACAGCTATAACAACAGCCGGAACAACAGACGTACAAGTAGTTCAGGAACGGTTGGAGTTGGCCAATAAGGTTCTGTTTCTATAATGCCTCGTGATACCTATGTGGCTGGACGATGCTCTGGTATTGAAGACAGACTTCGATATGCTAACAGCAAATCTGAATCAGATCCTGAGCTAGGAGCCTATCTTGCGGACTACATCAGCGTACTTATAGCAGGCGTGGTAGAGGACTGTGTGGAGCACATAGTTGTTCAGCGAGCATGCAAAGCGAAAGATCCTCATCTCGAGTCGTTCGTACGTTCTTCGATAGATAGGCAGTTCAGAAATCCAAGTTTTGAGAAAATCGGTGAAGTTCTAGCGAGATTTAGCGACAAATATAAAAGAGAATACAGAAACATGGTCAGTAGAGAAGCCCGGGAGGCCTTACGTAGTGTAATAGGTCAACGCATTTATTTAACTCATTTGGGCACTGCACAGTTCCATCTCACTGTTCAAGATGTTTCCCGTTATTTTGAGTTGATTGTTGGCATATTGGAGGTCGTGGAGGAAATACTACTTCATGATGATATCTGTTGATCGTCGATTCATATAGTTTTGAGCCATAACACACCTATTGTTTAAGCATAAGTGTAATCGAGTCCAAATGTAATTGGTATTATAATGACTCGATTGTAGGTTTGACAGCAATCACGATAAGGTAGAGCTGGATCGAAGTTTTAACTTTACAGGTGAGGCGTGAATACCTAGTGGATTTGCTCGTCGCACGCACAGGTGATGCCCGTTCGCCTTGAGTTTCGATATCGACAATCCTGTACAATTTTCAAGTTCAACTTGAATTTTGTACAAATATGCGTTTCAAAACACTAGAAGCATCACCTTCGTTCGACACGGAGAGAGGCGTCCTCATTCCAGACTACCTGCCCCTTGACCTGTCCGCCCTGTGCAACGCCGGTCTCGACGTACTGGATGAGAAACCCAACACGCCCATCGGCGAACAGTTGTGCCGCGGCCTGCCCTTCCTGGTGAACGACGATCCCGCGAACTGTTTCATCGCGTTCGACAGGAACTCCGGCGGCGTGACCATTCCGGTCAACAGTCGGGCCACTGGACTGATCCTCGCCCATCGCCTGCTGAAGTCCGATCTGATGGAAGGCGGTCCACTGGGAATTCCGGTGGCGGACTACGTGTTCCGTCTGGCGGGCGGCGAGTCGGCGGGCGGCGAGTCGGCGGGCGCAGAGGAGATCCGCGTTCCCATCCGCGAGCGTTTCGAAATCGCCCACATCTCCCTGGGAGGCAAGCCTTTTGTCGCCCTCCCGGACCAGGGCCAGCTGAAGATGCGGCGCCACCGCGGGGACTGGGGCGATATGGGCCGGCGACAGACGGAAGTCACGGGCGACTATTCCAGGGGATACTTCCTCTGGGCCTGGCGGAACCCCCATCCCGATCGCGAGATCGAGTCGCTGGAGGTCATTCCGGCCGGTCCGCCTTTCATCATTGCCGGACTGACGGTTTCGCAGGCCAACGAGCATCCCTTCGTCCGCCAGGGGAAACGCGAGGCGCGCCTTACGCTGACCGATCCGGAAGACGCCGAAAAGCCCTTCGATCTGCGCGTGGACGTGGACCGGGGCGTCGCCTCCTACGTCCATCCCCTGCCCGAAGCTTCGGCCGATGATTTCGTCGGCGATGATTTCGCCGGATGGGGCGAGACGCAGAACCCGAAGTCGAGCCCGGCCTACGTCGAAGTGGCGGCCATCCCTTCCGCGACGGTGACGGTGAAGCAGGGCGAGGAAACCGTCGGCGAAGTCAGATGGGGCGACGTCGAGCAGAAGAAGGTGGTCGATACGCCGCGCATGCGCGTGGAGCTCCTGGACCGGGGGCGGAACTGGGTAAATATTAATGTCCTCGATGACGACACGGGCAGGCCGGTCCCCTGCCGGGTCCATTTCCGTTCGCCGGAAGGCATTCCCTACCAACCCTACGGCCACCACAACCAGGTCAACTCCAACCTGGACACCTGGCACATCGACATCGGCGGCGATCTCCGGCTGGGACAGATCACCTATGCGTACATCGACGGGAAGTGCCAGGGGTGGCTGCCCCGCGGCGAGGTCATCGTGGACGTGGCGCGGGGGTTCGAGTACGAGCCGCTGCGGACCCGGGTGAAGATCGAACCGGGCCAGCAGGAGCTGACCCTGCGGCTCAAGCGCTGGGTCAACATGAACGCACAAGGCTGGTACAGCGGGGATTCGCACGTCCACTTCCTCTCCACGCAGGGCAGCCATACGGAATCCCAGGGAGAGGACCTGAACATCGTGAACCTGCTGCCCTCGCAGTGGGGCAATCTCTTCACGAATACGGAGGATTTCACGGGCCGGCCGAGCATTTCGCAGGACGGGAACAACATCGTCTACGTCGGCCAGGAGAACCGCCAGCACTTCCTGGGCCACCTCATCCTGTGGGGCCTCAAGGAGCCGGTCATGCCCTGGTGCACCGACGGTCCGGGCGAGGCGGAGCTTGGAGGCACGCTGGAGATCACCATGAGCGACTGGGCGGACCAGTGCCATGCCCAGGGCGGCTCGGTCATCATCCCCCATCTCCCCAACCCGAACGGCGAGCCTGCCGCATTGATCGCCACGGGCCGCGTGGACGGCGTGGAGATGCTGCGCCACCAGCCCTTCAACCACATCGAATACTACCGCTACCTGAACTGCGGCTACAAGCTGCCGCTCGTGGGCGGGACGGACAAGATGAGCAGCGACGTGCCCGTCGGCCTGTACCGCACCTATGCCTACATGCCCGACCAGGACTTCACCTACGACAACTGGTGCAACGCCGTCTCGCAGGGACGGACCTTCCACAGCGGCGGACCCATCATCCACCTCTCCGTGGACGGGCACCAGGTGGGCGACACGGTGCAGGTGTCGGGACCCGGCACGGTGGAGGTCCAGGCCTGGTCGGAGAGCATCTTCCCGATCCATACGCTGGAAATCGTCCAGGGCGGACGGGTCGTGGCCTCCACGGAGGACCGGGGCGGCACGCGCCGCCTGAAGCTGAAGGCGCACGTGAAGGTGGACGGACATACCTGGCTGGCCGCGAGATGCGCGGGGCCGGACTATACCAGCGTGCCCCATCACGACGGCTGGGGACGGGGGATCTTCGCCCACACCTCGCCGATCTACATCGCCTGCGGGGGCGAATGGTGGATGTTCGACCGGGACGCCGCCCAGTACATGCTCACCCTCATCGACGGCGACCTGCAGTACATCCGTCGGACCGCGGCGCGGCACGAGCCCGGCACGGCCACGCACCATCACGGCGAGGAGGACCATCTCGCCTACCTGGAACGGCCCTTCGTCGAGGCCCGGGAGGCGATTCACCGGCGGATGCATCAACTGGGGATACAGCACTGACGAATGAAAACAGATGAATAAGCAGATTTCGCGATATCAAGAGGAGAACAGCATGAGTACCAAGCGCGAAGTACGTATCGGTTGCGTGCAGACGCCGGCCACAGCGACCTTCGAAGAGGCCATCGAGGTGGCCTGCCGCCTGGCGGGCGACGCGGTGGAAAAGGGCGCTGAGTTAGTATGCCTGCCCGAGTTCTGCGGCGGCCTGAAGACCGAAAACGGCATGATCTGTCCGCCCTCGGCGCCGGAGGCGGACCATCCCGTGGTCGCGGCCCTGCGGGATTTCACGCGGAACGCCGGCGTGTGGACGCTCATCGGCTCCGTGGCGGTGGACGGTCTCGACGGCCGGCTCATCAACCGGGGTTTCCTGGTGGACGACCAGGGGGAGATCCGCGCGCGCTACGACAAGATCCACCTGTTCGACGTGGACCTTTCCCGGGACGAGCAGTACCGGGAATCGGACGTCGTATCCCCCGGCGAGACGGCCGTAGTGACCGACACGCCCTGGGGCCGGCTCGGCATGACCACCTGTTACGACCTGCGTTTCCCCCAGCTCTACCGCACGCTGGCGCAGGCCGGCGCCGAGATCCTCGCCGTGCCGGCGGCGTTCACGAAGACGACGGGACAGGCCCACTGGCACGTGCTGAACCGCGCCCGGGCCATCGAGAACGGCGCCGTGGTGGTGGCCCCCTGCGCCGCGGGCTCTATTCCGGGCGGCGGCGAGGTGTACGGCCATTCGCTCGTCATTTCCCCCTGGGGCGAGGTCCTGGCCGATGGCGGCGAAGACGTGGGCGTCATCGTCGCAACGGTGGACCTGGGCAGCGTCGCCAGTGCGCGCGGCCGCGTGCCGAGTCTCCGCCACGACCGCCCGTTCAGCCTGCCCGCGAAGGCCAAGGCGGACCGGCGTTCGGTGGCGTGAGATGTCCAATCAGGAAACTGAACCCGGATACATGGCGCCTTGCGCGCCGACCATCCATGGGAGCTGTTTCCGGTGAAAGAACTCATCCTGGTACGGCACGCCAAGTCGAGCTGGAAGGACCCCACGCTAAGCGATCATGAGCGGCCGCTGAACAAGCGCGGGAAGCGCGACGCGCCGGAGATGGGGGAGCGGCTGGCGCGGAGCGGGTGCGATCCGGACCTGATGGTTACGAGTTCCGCGATTCGAGCGCTGGAGACAGCGCGGTCTGTCGCCGGAAAGCTCGGGTACCCCCGTGAAAGCATCGCGGTGGAGGAGCGCCTCTTTCATGCGGGCGTCGCCGAACTGCTTCAGGTGATCCGCGGCGTGGAAGATTCGGTGGATAGCCTGATGCTGTTCGGGCACAATCCCGGTCTGACGGATCTTGCGAATCACATCGGGCCGAGAGAGATCCTCAACATGCCCACCTGCGCCGTGCTGCACCTCGGGTTAAAATCAGCATCATGGACTGAAGTTGGAAAGACCCCCGTAGACGAAGTGATGTACGATTACCCGAAGAGTAATCTCCGTGATTGAATCATGGTTTAGCCTGGTGGTATCATGCCCAAACCCAAGAAACATGAGCAGGCTGCACCCTCATCAACAAGGAGTCCTGAAATGAACCGGTCCTCAGGAAGATCATTCATATCAGCGATAGCGGTGCCCCTACTCATCGGGTTCACTTGCCTGGCAAGCGGAGCGGTGATCGGCGTCAGTTGGAACTATACGCAGGTAACCGCCGTGGCTATCGTTGAACCAGGGATTGGCGGATTTGTGCCGATCGGTAAGAATACAACGGGTTACCAATGGACAAAATCCGAAGTTACACCCGTAGTCCTGGTCAAGCCGGAGATCGGAGGTTTCGTTCCACGGGAAGGGATAAGCATAGGTAATCAGTGGCACAAGAATGACGTGAAACCCGTGATACTGGTAGAACCCCTGAATTCCACCTTCGTTCCTTTCCGTGCTTTTAATATGGCAGGTTCGTCGACTACTGGTCGCCGGACGAACTATCCAAGCGCTGGTACCGTCATCGAGACACGAACCATGGGAGAATTTACCGGCTGGGAGGGAGAAACCATCGTCCGGCTTGCAAATGGTCAGATATGGCAGCAGACCGAGTATTATCATCATTATCACTATGCCTTTATGCCGGAAGTGCTGATCTACAATTCCGGCGGTTCTTTTAAGATGAAAGTCGATGGCATTAGCAGGGCGGTTCGCGTCCAGCGTTTGAAGTAAGAGGAGACTTCAATGTCCACGGAGAGTTCGGAACTGAGATTCATCGCGACTGAAGAGAAGGGCGAGGTTTCGGCCATACTCGCGAGACCGGCCGGCGTAGACGGCTCAGGCGGACCGGCCGCCGCACACGCCCTGCTCGTGCTGGGACATGGATCCGGCACGAACATGCGCCATCGGTTCATGGAGGAACTGAGCGAAGCGCTGAACGACGCGGGGGTCGCCACCTTTCGATTCAACTATCCTTACTCCGAGAAGGGCGGAGGCGGGATGGACGGTGAGAAGGTGCGCCTGGCCACGGTGCGAGCGGCCGTCGAGACGGCAAAGGAAAATGCCGACGGACTGCCGGTGTTCGCCGGCGGACATTCCATGAGCGGCCGCATGGTGTCCATGGCGTGTGCCAACGAGCCAATCGACGGTCTGCGCGGCATCGTGTTCTACGCCTTCCCGCTCCACGCAGGCAAGAAGAATACGGATCGTGCCGAACACTTAAGGGCTGTCGAGGTGCCCATGCTGTTCCTGTCCGGCCAGCGGGACTCGATGGCGGACCTGGATCTGCTGCGACCGGTCGTGGACGACCTGGCCAACGCGACGCTGCACGTCGCGGATACCGCGGATCATGGATTCAAGGTGCTGAAGCGGCGGAATACCGACGAACCCGTCATGGAGGAGCTGGCCAGGGTCTCGGCCGGGTGGATGGCGGGGCTGCGATAGCCGGACTATGCTGACCGCTTGACTACGGCATATCCTTCATATCTTATTATCCCACATGGACACATTGACGATCATATTGCTCATCGCGCTCCTGGCCTGCCTTGCGCTGGCGGCCGGCGTGCTGGTCTGGAGTTTCAGAAACAGCAGCCGGATCAACGCGCTCAGCGGCGAGAAGGCGGCCATGGAGACCGAACTGGGCGTGGTGCGCGAGCAACTGGCCGAAGCGGGGAAGTCGCTGGAGGAAGTCCGGAAGCTGGAAGTCGAACGGGCCGCGCTGCTTCAGAAACTCTCCAATGCGGAGGAACGCCTCGGCGAGCGGGACGAGGTGGAGAAGCGGTTCAAGGACACCTTCAAGGCCCTGTCGTCGGAAGTCCTGAAGTCGCAGCAGGAATCGTTCAAGGCAAACGCCGAGGAATCCTTGAAAGCACGCCAGGAAGCCGTCGAGAAACTGGTCAAGCCCCTGTCGGAGAAAATCGAGTCGCTGGACAAGGCGCGTGCCGAAAACGCCGGTGAATTCCGCACCCAGATGCTGAATCTCATGCAGACCAACAAGGAACTCGCCACTGAGGCCCAGACGCTTTCCAACGCGTTGAAGCGGCCCGACGTACGCGGCCGCTGGGGCGAGACGCAGCTCGAGCGCGTGTTGGAGCTATCGGGCCTTCGGAAGGACATCGATTTCACGGTGCAGGACAGCTTCGACAGCGAAGGGGAACGGATACGAACCGACGTCATCGTCCATCTGCCGCAGGACCGGACGGTGATACTGGACTCCAAGGTATCGCTGACGGCGCTCATGGAAGCCTTCGAGACGGATGATGACGAGACCCGGTCGGCCGCCTTAGACCGCCATGTCAGCCAGGTAAAGAGCCACGTGGACTCCCTGGCCAAAAAGGAGTACTGGAGCGTCCTCGCCTCGACGCCGGACATGGTGGTGATGGTCCTGCCCGAATTCGCCTTTCTCCCCGCCATCGAACGGGAACCCGGGTTGACGGAACGGGCCCTGGAGAAAAACGTGGTGATCGTTACGCCGCCCGCCCTGCTGGCGCTGCTCAAGGCCGTGGAGATGTCCTGGCAGCAGATCCGGGTCGCGGAGACCGCCCGGCAGATCAGCGACCTGGGCAAGGAGATGTACGAACGGCTGGCGGTGTTCGCCGGGCACTATGTCAACGTGGGCAATTCGCTACGGCAGGCGATCGAGCGGTATAATCGAAGCGTCGGATCGTGGGATACTCGGGTCGCCACGTCTGCCCGGCGGTTTACCGAATTGAACGTTCCCATCACGCGGGATTTGCCGGAGGTTCCGCCGGTCGATGCCGTCCCCGGATCGATCCAGAAACTGACGGACGGCCATGTAGAGGCCGAGGACAAAGAAATAGAGAATAGCGAGGAACCGAAACGGCTCGAAACGTAAAATGTAGCAGCCAAGTCCACATATCGGCGTAAATCTTTGCCCTTGGGTATAGAAAATACGCCCCAATATGGACAGATCGTCCGAGGAGAAAACCTTCTACCTTACCACGTCCTCTCTTTGAGCAGTTCCTGGATGGCCTCCTTCGGGACGGGCAACTCGTCCATGCGGCCCTCCAGCCATTCCGAGAAATCCGCCTCCATCTCGTCCGTCCACCGGTCGTCGATCTGGCCGGGCGTGTACTTGCCTTCCCGCAGCCGCTGCTTGCCGAACAGATCCCTCAGCTGGACGAGTTCGGAGGTCTTCACCACCGTCTCCGCCAGGTGGGGCGGGATGAAGACGACGCCCTCGCGCTTGCCCAGGACGACGTCGCCGGGCATGACCGTGGCCTGGCCGATGCGCACCGCGGTGTTGACGCCCAAAAGCATGATCGTGGGCGAGGCGTAGGAGGGGTGCCAGCCCCGGACGAAGCAGGCGAAGTCGTCCAGTTCCTCGATGCCTTCCAGGTCTCGCACCGACCCGTCGAAGACCACGCCATTGCCTGAATTGGCGTAGATGGCCGTGGCCAGGTTGTCGCCGATGATCGGCCCCTCGTCCACCTTGCCGTAGGTGTCCGCCACGTAGACGTCGCCGGGAACGAGCATGTCGATGGGCCAGGAGATCTGGTCGCCGATGCAGCCGGCGGCGGCGCCTTTCGCCTCCATCACCGCGCGCATGGCCGGCCGCCGGGGCATGTACATGGCCGTAAGGGCCCGGCCAACGAGCGTCTTGCCCGGGTGGGTCTGCGCCCATCCGCCCTCGTACTGGTGTTCGTAGCCCGCGCCGCGCATCACGCCCCAGGCCTGGGTGATGGATACGTTCTTCATCCGTTCGATGATCCCGTCCGGCACCCTGGGCCGTCCGTCAGGGAAGCGTTCGCCGTCCCAGTCCGGCGAGTACGCGATCAGTTCTTCCGGCGACAGGTTCAGCGGACAGAATTTGTCGGTCATGGGTACTCCTCGGACGTCAGGTCAAGCAGGCGGCATCTGTCGGACATGGACGGTCCTCGTGGACGACGTAGCCGGGGCTGCGGATTTTCGAACCTTCTCAGCCTGAATGTTCGTGATCCCATTGCCATCGGGTGATCCGCAGGTTCCGGGCCGGCACGGCCAGCGCCCCGATGTAGTCCGGGCCCGGGTCCACGGATGCCATGGCCCAGCGTTCCGCTTCCAGGGCGTCCCACCGCGTGGCCTGTAATTCAGGAGGATCTCGGGGGTCCACGGTGACGTCGAACTGGTCGAGAGGGCAGGACAGGCCCTGGCCGATGGCCTTGACGAAAGCCTCTTTCCGCGTCCAGCAGGCCAGGAAGGCCTCGTCGCGCCGGTAAGGCGGCAAGGACGCGAGCGCATTGTATTCCCGGTCGGAAAAAACGCGGTGGGCGATCTTCAGCCGGTCCATGGTCGCACGGCGATGCAGGTACTCCACGTCGATCCCCACCGGCACGTCCGCCGTGACTGCGTAAACGGCCAGGCCGTGGGAATGGGACACGTTGAACTGGATAGAAGTGGCCGGATGGGCGAGTTCCGGCTTGCCGTATTCCGTATAGTGAAAGCGCAGGTCGGCAGGTGCGGCGAAGACGTAACGGGAGAGGAGGTGGCGAAGGACGGCCCGTGCAACCGTGTATCGATCCCGCGCGCTGCGCACGACGAACCGCTTCGCCCGCTCTAGTTCGTCGGCCGACAGGAACCGCTCGAGTTCCCGGACCCGGTCCTGCGGCAGATCGAGGGAAGCCCGCCAGACGTGAATCTCGCCTTCCGCGGGCTGCCCTTCCCCGAACGGTTCGGCGGGCGCCGCCGGCCACTTCCCCGTGTCCCGGTTGTCGTCACCGTTCATAGACGATTTTTCCGCCTACGACCGTCAGGTCTACTTTCGCGTCCCTGATTTCCTCTGGCGAGATGGCGGTCAGGTCGCGGTCCAGGATCACGAAATCCGCGAGCTTGCCGGGTTCCAGCGAACCCTTGATGTCCTCTTCGTAGGAGGCGTAGGCCGCGTCCAGCGTGTATCCGCGCAGGGCTTCCTCCACGGTGATCTTCTGTTCGGGCACCCATCCGCCGGGGTTCAGATCGTCCAGCGTGCGGCGCGTGACCGCCGCGTAGATACCCTCGATCGGCGTAGCGGGCGCGACCGACCAGTCGCTTCCCAGGACGAGCCGCGCGCCGGTGTCCAACAGGGACCGGAAGGCGTAGGTCGTCTTGATCCGCTCCGGTCCGATGACCTTCAGCGCCCATCGCCCGTCGTCGATGGCGTGGTAGGGTTGCATGCTGGGGATCACGTCCTGGGCGGCGAACCGCTCGATATCGGTGGGATCGATGTGCTGGGCGTGCTCGATCCGGAAGCGGCGGTCCCTGGGACCGTTCTCGTCCGCGACGCGCTCGAAGATGTCCAGCTGTACCCGGATGGCCCGGTCGCCGATGGCGTGGACCATCACGTGCAGGCCGGCCTCGTCGGCACCGGAGGTCCAGGCGTACAGGTCTTCTCTGGTGCTGATGAACAGGCCCCGGTCGTCGGGCGCGTCGGTGAAAGGCGCCATGAAGGCGGCCGTGTGCGACCCCAGCGAACCGTCCACGAATCCCTTCAGGCCGCCGAGGCGGACCCATTCGTCACCCCGGCCGGTCGAGTCCACCCGCGCCTTGAGCGTCTGCCAGTCCCAAAGCGGTATAGCGGCGTAAATACGCGTCTTCAGCCGGCCCTCGGACCGGGCCCGTTCGAAGACCGCCACGTTGCCCCACGAGCCCATGTCGTGGACCGACGTGACGCCCTGGCCCGCCACGTAGTCCATCGCGGAATCCAGGGCGCGATCCTTGAGTTCGTCCGGCGCATCGGGAACGACCCGGTCGACGAGGTACATGGCGTTGTCCTTCAGGATGCCCGCCGGTTCGCCGTCGTCATACCTTTCGATGGTGCCGCCGTCGACCTCCTCCGTATCCTTCGTCACTCCGCCGGCGGTCAGCGCGGCCGTGTTCGCGAGGGCCATGTGCCCGTCGAGCCGGTTGACCCACACCGGGTTTTCCGTCGTCACCGAATCGATCCAGTCCCGGCGGGGCAGCTCGCCGCCCCACTGCTCGTGGTCCCAGTCGCCGCCGAGGATCCAGACGCCGGGTTCCAGCCCCCGGGCGAATTCGGCGATGCGGTCGATGAACACCTGCGGCGTAGGCGCGTCTCGCAACTGGACGGACGAGAGGTTGAACCCGCCCGATATGAAGTGCACGTGAGTGTCGATGAACCCGGGCGTCACGAGGCGCCCGCCGCCCTCGATGACCCGCGTCCCGTCGCCGGTCAGGGCGTCCATCCCGTCGTTCGAGCCTACCGCCAGGATGCGGTCTCCCGCGACGGCGAAGGCATCGGCCCAGGGCTGGTCCGGCTGCCCGGTCCACACGCGGGCGTCCCGGACGACCAGGGAGGCCGGCTCCGGAGATGGCGAGCAGCCAGCCAGCAGGGCCAGCGCCGGCAGAATGAACGATGCTGCGATTACGTATCTCAACAAGAAATCTCTCAGTCTCTTCGTGCTGCCGTCCGCCAGGCCCGCCTGGCCCGCCTGGCCCGTCGGTATTTGCTGCGTCCGCCCGGTCTCTTCGTGCTACCAGTCCGCCACGCTGCCGTCCGTGTCGTAGAAATGCTCGCCGCCCAGTTCCTCCCGGTACGGCGCCCGTTCGCGGATCGCCTGCTCGTCGATCTCGATACCCAGTCCAGGCTTTTCGGGCAATTCGATATGGCCGTCGACGACCTTCCAGTTTTCCTTCAGGATATCCCCGCCGAGCGCCCAGTCCACCTGTTCCTGGGCGAGGAAATTCGGGATCACGGCGTCCACGTGCATGCAGGACGTGAAGGCCACGGGCCCGATGGCGCAGTGGGGCAGCACGTGGATGTAGTAGACCTCGGCCATGTTGGCGATCTTCTTCAGTTCCGTGATGCCGCCGGCGTGGGATCCGTCCGGCTGGATGTAGGCCGCGGCCTGTTTTTCGAAGACCTGGCGGAACTCCCAGCGGCTCAGCAGCCGCTCCCCGGTGGCGATGGGAAAGGTGACGTGGTCCGAAACGAGCTTGAGAGCGTCCACGTTCTCCTGCGGCACCGGCTCCTCCACGAACATGGGCCGCATGTCCTTGATCTCGTGGCAGATCTCGATGGCCAGGGCGGGGGTCATCTTCCCGTGAAAATCGAAGGCGAGTTCCACGTCGGGCCCCACCCATTCCCGCATGAGAAAGGCGCATTCGACGAACTCGTCGATGACGGCCGGCGGCTCATGGCCCCGCCACTTGCCGCCGGGGCCGGTCTTGAAGGCCGTGTACCCGCTCTCCAGCAGCATGTCCAGCCGCTTCCGGGCCGCGGCCTGGGTCTCCTCGGAGAGGTTGCCGATGCCCCAGTGGGCGTAGACGCGGATGCGGTCCCGCACGGCGCCGCCGAGCAGCTTGTAGACGGGAACGCCGTAGTGCTTGCCGGCGATGTCCCAGAGTGCCTGGTCCAGGGCGGACAGGGCGGTCATGAGGATGGCGCCGCCGCGGAAGAAGGCCGAGCGGTACATGTACTGCCAGTGATGCTCGATGCGTAGCGGGTCCTTGCCGATGAGATAGTCGGCTAGCTCACGCACCGCGCCTTCTACGCTTTCGGGCTTTCCTTCGAGGGTGGACTCTCCCCAGCCGTCAAGGCCCGTGTCCGTGGTGACCCGGACGAGGCGGGTCCTGTGGCGGGGGAAGAACTGTTCGACGGATGCGATTTTCATGACGATTCCCGGCGCCGGGCGGCCGCGTCATCTGCCAAAGAGCGGGCGGCTCGCTTCATCTGCCGGCGGTGGGCAGGCCTGCGTCACCGGCCGAATAGCTGCCCCGGATTGATGGCCTCGATGGCGTAACCGGCCGGGACGACGAATATGGACGGGTCGACGACGTGGGGTTTCACTTCGGTCGCGGTCAGGGTCATGGACATGGCCGTCCCGGGGAAGGACGTGGTGATCCGCAGCGGGAATCCGGACAGGCCCTCGGTCCAGAAGGGCATGCTGTCCTTCAACGCGTTTCCGAGGGAAGCGGCCAGGTCCAGCTGGATCGCGTCGGTGACCCACATGTACTGGGTCATCGCGCCGGAAGGATTGGCCCGGGTGATCCTGTACTTCCTGCATTCGTAGCCGGCAATGACGGTCGTCTCGTTCTCATCGACGATGACCGGCGCGGCCCGTTCTTTCAGGTTCGGGTCCGCGACGATCTCGTAGGCCTTGCTGTTCATGTGGCTGATTACGAATCCGCGGCCCGATGAACCGTCGATGATGACTTCGCCCATCGTCAGGCCGATCATGCCGCCCCGCATGAGGATCTTGGTCTGGCCGCCCTTGATGTAGAGGGTGTACGACTCGGGCACCAGCATGGTGACCTGGGCCCGTTCCTGCATGTTGCCGCCGCTGAATGCCACGCTGAAGTCGAGGCTGCCTTCGAAGGCGCCTTCCTGCGGTTGGGCCGATGCCGATGCAAAGGGCGCCAGGACGAGGCCCAACAGTACCGTGATCGCCGCGTATCTGGTCAAGTTTCTCCGACCCCGTCTGGTTCGAGGTGTGCGTAAAGCGAAGGATGCCTACTCTTCGGAAATGATGGTGAGTTCGCCGGCGTGGCAGGTGTAGCAGGTAACCAGTTGCAGGTCTTCCTTGTTCATGACGTTGGCGTTGATAGCCGTCACCTGCTCGTTGACCTGCTCCACGAGCCTGATGAACTCGCGGCCGATCAGCTTCGTTTCCTTCTCGTCGCTGGCATAGTCTTTCAGGTTGTGGCAGTAGTCGCACTTTTCCCCTATGCCGCTGCTGACCGACTTCATGTATTCGCGTATATCCCGGGTAGAGAGATCCGTCAGGACCTGGACGTTCTGGGGGGTGCGCTGTGCGTCCACGGTTGCGTCGACCAGGACCGTCATCACGAAGCAGGCGGCTATCACCGGTATGATCCGTTTCATCGCGACTCCTTTCATCGTGGGCATTGCGGACTCTGTTGCGCGTCTCCGGGCCTTCCCCGCGCCACGGGCGGTTCGGGCAACTTAGGTACGCTCCCCCGCGCTGTCAAGGGCTTTCAGGCCGGTCATCCCGTCCCGCCCTTCCGCCTTATTTGTATTGACAGTTCCGCCCGTTTGCCTTTTCAATACCGATGTCTATCCGGGACCGGCGGCGCTCCCCGGCGGCCGGCCCGTCCGGACCGTCGCTTCCCGTTCGATGGTAACCCCACCTGGTATATACCGTGATCGATTCGGTCCTATACGCGCTCGGCCTGATCGGGCCGTCCGAGCACCTGTCATTCAGAACCACGATCCCTATCTGGGCCATCGCACTCTTCGCCCTGACCGTGGCCGGGCTCGTCGTCCTTTTCTACCGCCGCATGCCCGTGGCGACTTCCACGCCGATGAAATCCCTGCTCACCGGGTTGAAGATCCTGCCCCTGCTGCTGGTCGTGTTCTGTCTCATGGAACCCGTCATCGTGGCGTCCGAGGTCTCGCCCCGCCGGGGATTCCTCCTGATGTTGTTCGACGACTCCGGGAGCATGGGCATTCAGGACGGGACGCAGGGCCTTTCGCGCGTGGAAGCGGTAAAGCGCCGGTTCGGGGATGATGGACTGCTCGAGGAACTTGCCGCACAGTTCCGGCTGAGGTCCTATCGGTTCGCGGACCGGACCGAACGGGTCCCGGGCATCGGGGAACTGGACGCCTCCGGGACGGCGACGGACATGGCGGGCGCGCTCGCGCAGGCCGCCGGCGAGTTCAGGGACCTGCCCGTGGCCGCCGTGGTGCTGGTGACCGACGGCGCGGACAATACGGGCACGGGTACGGACAAGCTGGCCAACGCGGCCGCGTACCTCGCATCGCAGGACACGCCGGTCCATGCCGTGGGCGTCGGCCGGGAACGGATCGACCGGGACGTCGAGATTCTCAAGGTAGCCGCCTCGGACAGGGTCACGGAAGGGACCATCACCGACCTCGTCGTAACCCTCCGGAGTTCGGGGTATTCGGGCCGGTCCGTCGACCTGAACATCAGGGAAGGCGGTCGCGTGGTCCAGACGGTGCCCGTGCGTCTGGGCGGGGACGGAGACATCCAGCGGGTCCAGGTGTTTCTCTCGCCGGAATCACCGGGCATTCTGGAATACTCCGCCGAAGTCGCCCCGCAGAACGCGGAGACGATCGCGGAGAACAACGCGCAGGCTTTCCTGCTGGACAACCGGTCGAAAACCGGTCGGGTCCTCTACGTGGAGGGATATCCCCGAAGGGAGTTCAAGTTCATACGAAGAGCCCTGGAAGAAGACCCCAGGATCGATCTGGTCTCGATAGTGCGTATCTCCCCGGACGGAAGGATCTACCGCCAGGGCATCCGGGATCCGAAGCAGGAGCTGACCGCGGGATACCCCCGGGGCCGCGAGGAGCTGTTTGCCTATGACGCCGTCATATTCGGGGATATCGAGTCGGACTGGTTCACGCCCGAGCAGTTGCGGCTTACCGAGGCCTTCGTGAGTGACCGAGGCGGCGGCTTCCTGATGATCGGCGGACTGAGCTCCTTCCGGGAAGGCGGGTACACGGGAACGCCGATCGAGGACCTGCTTCCGGTTCGGCTCACCGGTGAAGACTGGGCCATGGGCATCGTCGACCACGCCTTTCTCCTGGAACCGGCCGCGGAAGGGATCGACCATCCGCTCCTCCGTTTCGGGTCTACCCCGGAGGAGAACAGGGCGATCTGGAGCGAGTTGCCGGAACTGATCGGTTACAACCGGATCGGCGGCGCGAAACCCGGCGCCGCCGTGCTGGCGATCGACCCGAAGGCGGACGCGCTGGAAGGATCGAACGTAGTCCTGGCGGTTCAGCGTTACGGTAGAGGGCGATCCATGGCCTTTACCGGTTTCAGCACGTGGCGCTGGCAGATGCATCTTCCGTCGGAAGATCAGTCGCACGAACGGTTCTGGCGCCAGATGATCCGCTGGGTTGCCCTCTACGCCCCCGGGCGGGTGTCGGTCGCTACGGACCGGACGAACTACGGCGGACACGAGCCGGTGGTCATCGAAAGCCGCTTGTTCGACCAGGCATTCGAACCCGTGGACGGCGCCGAAGTGTGGGCCGACGTGACGGGCCCCGCCGGACGTACGGAGGCCGTGCGGCTCGAGCGGGCCCTGGGAAGGAACGGACTGTACCGGGGCGAGTTCCGGCCCGCACTGGGCGGGACGCACAAGGTGGAGGTGTCGGTCCGGTCCGGTGATGGCGAGTTGCTGCGCGACCAGACCGGGTTTACCGTGGCCCCATCGGCCACCGAATTTACGAACGCGGGGCTTCGCCGGGAAGAACTCGAAAGGCTCGCGGCGTCAACGGGCGGCACGTACCTGCCGCTGTCCGACGCGGGACAGCTGACGGAACTGATCGAGCCCGTAGAGGATACGGCGACTTCGATCCGCGAGAGAGACCTGCGGGACGAGCCTTTCCTGTTCGCGGCCATTCTGCTCTTCCTGAGCGCCGAGTGGTTCCTGAGGCGCCAGAAAGGACTGTCGTGATGGGCCTGGTCAATCTGGCTGCGGGCATGTCCGCGGGACTGCTTGCCGCATGCCTGCTGTCCGCGGGGTGGTTGCCGGCTGATGCGGCCGACCCGTCAGCCCCTACGGCCGGTCCGGCAATGGATCCGGCACGCCAGGGTGCTGCTCCGCAGGACATGAGGTCCGCGGGACCTTCGTCCGGCGTACGATACGGTTTGGTCATTGCGGGTCTCGGCGGCGAGAAGAAGTACGTGGAACAGCATCTGGACTGGGCACGCGGCTTCTACGAGGTATTGAAGACCGAACATGGTTTCTCGGAAGACCGGCTGTTCCTGCTGGTCGAGGATCCGGACGCGGCGGGCGGCCCGCCGGCCGTGAAGTCCACGCTCGAGGAGATCCGGACCGCCCTGGCCGAGCTGGCGCGCCGGGTGCGTCCCGGCGACGATCTGTTCGTCCTGCTGATCGGCCATGGCAGCGCCACGGGCACCGGTTCCAGGCTGAACATCCCCGGCCCCGACCTGACGGCGGACGCGCTCCGCGACGCGCTCGAGGAGATCCGGACCCGGTACACGGTCGTGGTGAACGGCGCCAGTTCCAGCGCCCCTTTCATCGACGCGCTCAGCGGTCCCGGCCGCGTGGTCGTAACGGCGACCAAGAGCGGCGCCGAACGGCTGTCCACGGTCTTCCCGGAACACCTGCTCGACGCACTGATGGCGCAGGCGGGCGACCTGGACAAGGACGGGCGGGTCTCCGTGCTGGAGTCTTTTGTCTACGCGAGGAACAAGACCGCGGAGTGGTACGACGGCCAGGGCCTGCTGGCTACAGAGCATGCCTTGCTGGACGACAACGGCGACGGGAGGGGTACCCGGGAACCGGGACCGGGCGGCACGGACGGGACGCTGGCCGGCAGGATATACTTTGGACGCGGGCCAGGTGGACCGGAAGCCACCGCCGGGACCGGTCCTCCCGGCGGAAGGGCGCTGCGGGTGCGCATGGAGGAACTGCGTTGGAGTATAGACGAGCTCAAGACCCGGAAGGACCAGGTGGACCCCGGGGAATACGCGGCGCGCATGGAGGATATGCTGATCGAACTGGCCCGGGTGACCCGTCAGCTCAGAGCGCTTCAGACGCCGGAAGCGCAACCGCCGTGACCCTTTCGTCTTGTCCTTGACGCTTGCCCCTGAGCCGTTTACATATGGAGCGGTCGAAGCAGTGAATCACGTCCGGACCGCAACACGCCGGACGGCCGCGCCCCGGACCGCGACACGGAAAGTGCCTGCATGACGGAAATCGTTTCCATTCGAGGTCGAGAAATACTGGACTCCAGGGGGAATCCCACGGTCGAGGCCGAGGTGCGGCTGTCCGGTGGCGCCTTCGGACGGGCGATCGTCCCGTCGGGCGCTTCTACGGGCGCCCACGAGGCGCACGAGCACCGGGACGGCGACAGTTCGCGCTACCTGGGCAAAGGCGTGCTTGGCGCTGTTGCCAGCGTCAACGGTGAAATCGCCGAAGCGCTGCGCGGCCGGGACGGAACCGACCAGGCCGGGGTGGACCGCGCCATGATCGAACTCGACGGTTCGGCCAACAAGGACGTCGTCGGCGCCAATGCCATCCTCGGCGTGTCGCTGGCGGTGGCCCGCGCGGCGGCAGTGGCGGCCGGCCAGCCGTTGTACCGGTACCTCGGGGGCGACCGGGCCTGCGTGCTCCCCGTACCCATGATGAATATCCTCAACGGGGGATCCCACGCCGACAACAACGTCGACCTGCAGGAGTTCATGATCATGCCCGTGGGCGCCGCCACCTTCTCCGAAGCGTTGCGCATGGGCGCCGAGGTCTTCCACAGTCTCAAGGCGGTGCTCCGGAAGAACGGGTACGCGACCTCCGTGGGCGACGAAGGTGGATTCGCCCCGGATCTCTCATCGAACGCGGAGGCCGTCGAGATGCTGATGTCGGGCATTTCCGATGCCGGTTACGCGCCGGGCGCCGACGTGGCGATCGCCCTTGACGCTGCGGCCTCGGAGTTCCACGAACAGGGTATATACCGGCTGGAAGCGGAATCCCGGCCCGAGAAAACCGCGGAGGAGTTGATCGGATTCTACGCGGACCTGGCCGGCAGGTATCCCGTCGTTTCCATAGAAGACGGCGTGGCGGAGGACGACTGGGACGGGTGGAAGGGGCTTACCGACCGGCTCGGCGATGAAGTGCAACTCGTCGGCGACGACCTCTTCGTGACCAACACCGCCCGGCTTTCCCGGGGCATCCGGAGCGGCGTCGCCAACAGCATTCTGATCAAGATCAACCAGATCGGCACGCTGACGGAGACCTTCGAAGCCATCGAAATGGCGCAGTCATCGGGATACACGGCGGTGATATCCCACCGGTCCGGGGAAACGGAAGACACGACGATCGCGGACATCGCGGTGGCGAAATCGGCCGGCCAGATCAAGACCGGTTCCCTCTGCCGTTCCGAGCGGACCGCGAAGTACAACCAGCTGCTGCGGATCGAAGAAGAACTCGGCGACCGGGCCAGGTACGCGGGCCGGTCTATCCTGCGCCGGGACGCATAGACGGAGCACGTCCCATGGCTGATACGGGACCATTTAAATCCGATCCTTCGTCGGCGTCCGATGCCTCTTCGGCGTCCCTGGCCGGCCGGCGACGGCGGCCCAGGAAGCGGACCCGGCTGAGGTGGATCGTCCTCGGCGTGATTGCCGTAGTGTTCGGCTACGTCTTAATCGGCGGCGAATACGGCTGGTACAACATGTCGAAACTCAGGGAGCAGCGATCCCGGTTGCAGACCGACTTGAAGGAATGGGAATCCAGGGAGCGCGTGCTGACCAGCGAACTGGAACTGCTGGAGGGCGATGCCGAGACGGACGACCAAACGCGCTTCGAACTGGAGCGGCGAGCCCGGGAGGAACACGGCATGGTCCGGGAAGACGAGTTGATCTACCGATTTCCCGCGGAAACGGATTCCGCAGACACCGATTCCGCCGCAGCGGATTCCACCGAAGCCAGGACGTCCGATCCCGGCCACTGATACGGTTTCCTCCCGGTAACCACCGGGCCTCCCCATGGCCATACGATCCTCGGAAGCCATCGTTCTTAACCGAATCCCGCTGGGGGATACCAGCCTCCTGGTCACGGTGTACGCGCGGGCTTTCGGAAAGGTGAAGCTCGTGGCCCGCGGGGCGCGGCGTCCGAAGAGCAGGATGGCGTCCTCGCTGCAACCGCTGCGGGTGATCACGGTATCGTACAACCATCGCGAGAACCGAGAACTGCAGAACCTGTCTAAAGTCGAGGCGGGGCCGTACTTCAGGCGGATCGGGGAAGACCTCACGAAGGTGGGCTATGCCAGCGCCGTCTGTGAACTGGTGAACCGGCTGGTCCTCGGCGAAGAACCCGGCGACCAACTCTTCGGACTGATCTTCCGCACGCTGGAAGCGATCGACCGGCTGTCCGCGGACGCGTGCGAAATGCTGTTCTGGCGCTTTCAGATCGAATTCGCCGACGTGTACGGCACCGGTCCGGAGTTCGCCGCCTGCCTGGGCTGCGGGGAGCGCCCGGAGGAAGCCTCGGTCCGATTCAGTCCGTCCCTGGGCGGGATCCTGTGCCGGGACTGCCAGGCGCAGGACGGCGAGGCCATGCAGCTCTCCCTGGGCACCACCCGGTTGCTGTCCCGTGTGCGCGAAATGCCGCTGGAGCATCTGCCCCGGCTGAAACCCGTCGGAACGTCCCGCCGGGAGATCCAGCGCGCTATCCGCGCCTTCTACCTGTACCAGTTGGACGACGGGCGGGAGCTTAAGTCGCTGAAATTCCTGGAGTCCATTGAGGAAGACGGGCGGGAACGCGGGCCATGAGGAAGCGCAGATCATGAGGAAGCACGGAAAAACGTACGACGTGGTGACCTGGGGCGAGGGTTTTCTGCGCCTTACCCCGAGGGGGCGGGAGCGGTTCGAGCAGGCCGGCGGTTTCGACGCGGCCGCGGCCGGCGGCGCGCTGGAGGCAGCGGTCGGACTCGCAAGGCTTGGCCTCCGGACGGCCTGGCTTTCCGCCGTGGGCGACACGCCCCTGGGCATGAAGCTCGTCAACAAGGTAAGGGAGCACGGCGTAGACACCCGGCACGTGTTCCGTGTACCTGAAGGCCGAACCGGGCTGTGCTACGCCGAGACGGGCAGCGCGCCCCGGCCGGACCGGTACTGGTACGACATGGACGGTACCGCCTTTCGTTCAGCTCCTTCCGGCGCGGAGGACTGGGCCGCGGCCAGTTACGCGGCCGTGCTTCACCTGGATCTCACGGCGCCCATGCTCGATGCCGCGAACGCCGGCCGGCTCGCGTCCGCCCTCGAGTACGCCCGTGCCGCGGACCATCCGGTCAGCGTCCTGCTGGACGTGCCGGAAGGGGAGCGTCTCGACGCCGCGGTCGGCAGCACCGTGGTCGATCTCCTGGAGACCGCGGGCATCCTCGTGACGACCCGGCGGGCTCTGGAGACGATTTGGGGTATCGACGGTCCGATGGACACGGCGGCCGACCTGGCGCGGAACCGGTTCGCTTCGAAGCACGCGGCGGTCGTGGAGTATGGCTTGACTACCGAGGGGGCCGCGGACTGGTCCGCCGTCGCGGTCTCCCCGTCCGGAGAGACCTTCGAGGAGCGAACGGGGGAGATCAGGGCGGTCGACACCGACGGGGTGCTGGGCGCCTTCGCGGCAGGTTATCTGCTCGGCTGCCTGGAGGGCTGCACCCGTTCCGCCCTGCGATACGGCAGCGCCGCCGCCGCCCTGGCCTGTTCCATTCCAGGACCGCTTAACTGGTTCACCCGGGACGACCTTGAAGCGCAGGTCGAGGGAACCGGATCGGGGCTCCGGCGTTAGTTAGACGAGCACCGGATCGGACCGGATTTCGCCTTTTTCGTTTTTTTGTGATTGAATCGAAGAAAAAGGGCATCCTGAGTGTATATAAGTGCATCCGTAATGTATATATGTAGATAGCGTCGTCGCACCCGCGGGAATACAGTTCGCTGAAACCATGGACGGCTCGATGAACACAGCAGATCGTTTCGACCGTCCGCCCCGGGTTGAATCCCACAATAGGAGGCATCAAAATGGCAGGAAGATTCCTTGCAGCGCGGTCCATCGCGCGTCCGAAGACCTTCGTCACTGACGCAGGCACGCCGTTCTCGTCTCCGGAGTGTTGTTGGGGCATTCCCTGAGTCCCGGACCCGATCAGGGGAACTGACGCACGTCCTCCGGAGCCGCGAGACCTACGTCACGCGGTGTTTTTTTTGTCCTTGAACGTATCGAACCGGAGGTAGAATCACTTCATGTATAATCCTGAATTCTGGGAAATCCGATTGGACCAGGTTGACCTGGAGCAGTATCCCAATGAAGCGAATATCTGGTACGAGACGGGGGAGGATCGGGTGCACAGGTACCAGCGCGAAGACCGGGTGGATGAACTGGCCGACGCGGTCTACGATTTCCTCTCCCAGTATCTGACCCAGAAACAGTGCGAGGTCGTGGTGCTGTATTTCATCTACCAGAAGACCCAGCAGGAGACCGCGGAGATCCTGGGCATCTCCCGCAGGGTCGTGAGCCAGCACCTGTTCGGGATCTGTCGGGGCGGCAAGCACATCGGCGGCGCGGTGAACAAGCTGCGCAAGCTGTGCGCCCGGCATGGCATCGATTTCCAACCGGCCGAGCGAAAGTTCGAGACGCAGGAATACAGCGAACAACTCGCCATTTCCGCCTGAAACACGATCCCGTAACGCTTCATGCCGCTACGAAAAGCCGCCGGAATCATCATCCGGCGGCTTTTTGGTGAAAGCGACTGAGTAGTGAAAGCGACTGAATAGATGGATCATGATCGATTTTCGGATGCCATAGAACGCATCGACGCCGCGAACGGCGCCGATCCGGAATCCGAAGAAGTCGACGGCCGGTCGATGCCGAAAGCGCTCCTGTACGGCCTGCGGATGTCGGCCTGCCTTGAAGACCTGGCGCCCGGCGCGTCCGAAGCACTGCGGCTGGCCGTGCGCTGCCAGCATATCCAGCGGTGGAAAATTCCCCGCAGCGATTTTCCCGTGGGACGGCTCGGCTACCGGCAGTGGCGCACGGAACTGGCCTGGTACCACGCCCATACCGCGGGTGCCATCCTGCGGGATGCCGGCTATGGCGACGCCCTCGTAGACCGCGTGCAGGCCCTCGTCCGGAAAGAGCGCTTCAAGGCCGATCCCGAGGGCCAGACGCTCGAGGACGTCGCCTGCCTGGTGTTTCTCCGGCACTATCTGCCCGCCTTCGCGAAAAAGCACAGTGAAGAGAAACTGGTCGAAATCCTGGCGAAGACCTGGAAGAAGATGTCGCCCGCGGGACGGGAGGCGGCGCGGGAAATCGACCTTGCGCCCGTGTTGAAGTCGTTGCTGGAACGGGCGATCCGTTAACACCGGCCGGGTCGGGCGGCCCGGCGCACGTTAGCGCGGCTGGCAGGCGTAATGGCGGCCGGGAAACGTAATGGCGGCCCGGCGCACGTTGCGGCGGTCGGGAAACGTAATAGCCAAATACGGAGACCGTGATCCATGTCCGGGCACCGCACTAAGAATATCGTGTTCGTGTTCAGCGATCAGCACCGATGGTGCAGCACCGGTTTCGGCGGCAGCCGCCAGGTGCGGACGCCGTACATGGATCGCATGGCCGACGAGGGCGTGGTCTTCGACCTGGCGGTCTCCAACATCCCGGTCTGCACGCCCTGGAGAGCGGCCTTTCTGACCGGACAGTACCCGCTGACGACGGGCATGTTCATGAACGACGTGCGGCTTCCGACGGACCGGCCGACCCTGGGCACGGTCCTGCGCGCGGCGGGCTACGACACGGCCTACATCGGAAAATGGCATCTCGACGGCCCGTCCCGAGGCGGATTCACGCCCCCCGGCCCCCGAAGGCAGGGGTTCGATTTCTGGGCCGTGGGCAACTGCACCCACGACTACATGAACTCACTGTACTACCGGGATTCGGACGCGCCGCTGTACTGGAACGGGTACGACGCGGAGGCGCAGACTTCCCTGGCCATCGAATACCTTCGCGCCCGGGGACGGGGTTGGAGTCAGGATCGGAGTCAGGATCGGAGTCGGGACCAGAAGCGGGATCGGCCCTTCGCGCTGGTGCTGTCGTGGGGGCCGCCGCACAATCCCTACGATGCCGTGCCCGGACGCTACCTCGACCGGTATCCACCGGAGGAAGTGGAAGTGCGTCCCAATTGTCCCGATCCTGCCCGGGAAGACCTGGCGGGTTATTATGCACATATCACGGCGCTCGACGACCAGTTGGCGCGGCTCGGCGGCGCCCTCGAAGATCAGGGACTGATGGACGAAACGGTTTTCGTTTATACTTCGGACCACGGCGACATGCTCGGGTCTCAGGGCCGGCAGCGCAAGCAGCACCCCTGGGACGAGTCCATCCGCGTACCTTTCGTCATGCGTTGCCCGGACCAGGCGGACCAGGCGGACCACGCGGACCAGGCGGACCACGCGGGCCAGGCGGACCAGGCGGACCAGGCGGACCAGGCGGACCAGGCGGACCAGGCGCGCGCGGGGCTTCGGATCGGCACCCCCTTCAACGTGGTGGACATCATGCCGACGCTGCTTGGCCTGACGGGCGTCCCCGTCCCCGTTACCTGCGAAGGCCGGGACCACGCCCCGGCGGTGCGGGGCGAGGCCTTTACGGGTAACGATGCCGCCTATATCATGAGTATCGCACCCTTCTCGGAATACCGGGGCCAGCCCTGGCGGGGCATCCGGACCGCCGGTCACACCTATGTACGCAATCTCGACGGGCCCTGGCTGTTGTACGACAACCGGGAGGATCCCTGCCAGTTGTCCAACCTGGCCGGCCGCGTAGAACATGCCGACCTGCAACGACGGCTGGACGACCAGCTGCAGCTAGAGATGGACCGGCGGGGCGACGCACTGCTTCCCGCCGGCCATTACCTGGAGCGGTTCGGCTACGAAGTGAACGAAGCCGGGGCGGTACCCTACGAGACGGCGGTTCCTCCGTCTGGCTGACGTGGTAGGTCGGTACATGGCGGGACAACCTGAGATGGTGAGGAGATGGTGAGGAGATGACGATGGCGGAACAAGCCAACCTGCGGCTGATCGATCCCGTGCGGGACGCCGCCGCGATCGCCGAAATGTGGAATGAAAGCGACGGCGAATGGCCCGGCACCTGGAACAGCGGCGTGCCCACGACGGCGCGGGACGTCAGGGACTGGCTCGAAAAGGAGGAATACACCGCGGTCTTCGTCTGGGCCGAGGGGGAAAAGATCGGCGGGTATTGTTCCCTGGTATACGACAAGGACGACAGCGAGGCTTTGTATCTCGAGCTGCTGAACGTCTCCCCCCGCTTCCAGGGCAGGAGCATCGGCCGGCGGTTGCTCGTCCGCGCGGTGGAGAAGGCCATCGAGGGCAAGAAGTACCATCTCGACCTCGATACCTGGTCGGGGAACCTGAAGGCGATGGCGCCTTACAAGCGGACGGGCTTCTTCTGGGACGCCGGGGGCTGGCCGATCATGCGCAACTACGTGCCCGCCATCCTCGAGATGCCCTGTACGCGGTACTTCTTCGACCGGCACGACTGGTACGAGTCGCTGGAACGTCGGATCGACCAGCAGCCCGACGACGAAACCTGGGAAGGGCTGCGGGTTTTTACCTACAGGTTTACGGCCCGTGGAGCGCCGGCCTCTGACGGCGCGGCCGGGTCTGCCGGGGACGAAGCCGGGTCTGCCGGGGACCGGGACGAACTTACGATCCGGGTGGACCGGGAAGCCCGGCACATTACCGCGGTGGAGACGGCGGAGTTGTCCGCCTGGGCGACGGTGGACGACATCGAGCCGGTGCGGGGCGGGCAGACGGTCCTTCGGTGGAAGCTGGAGAACCGGAAGGACGTGCCGGCCACCGTCGCGTTGACGGCGAAAGAGACGGGCGACCTTTCCATCGATTACCACTGCCGGAAGACGTTGGGACCCGGCGAGACGCTCACCCTCGAAGCGACGGTGAGCGTGTCGGCCAAAGCCAAATCCGCGGACTTGAAAAAGACCGCGCCGAGGGTCCGCACCAGCATACGTTGGGACGATCTTCCCATCGATCTCGCCACAGGTATCCGGCCGCGGGTCGAGATGTCCTTTTCCATCGATCCCGGTGAGATCACCCTGGCTCCCGGCGCACCGCGGCGGGTGCGCGTAAACCTGCACAGCCAGTTGGCCGATGACGTCGAAGCGCAGGTCCGCGTTACGGCATCGGACGGCCTCTCGGTGGACCGCGGCGCCCGATCCGTCGCGGTACCGGCCCGGGGATACGGAGGATTCGAGACGGTCCTCGAGGCGGACCGCCCGGGCGTGTTCGAGCTGACCCTGTCGGGCCGCCTGAAACGGGAGGGAAAACCGGTCGACCTGGCAGATGCGAAACACGTTGTCTTCGCGTTGGCGCCCGGCGGACTTCTGTACCACCAGGACGGCGCGATACGGTTCGAGAACGAAATCTTCCGGGCGACCCTGGAGGCCGAGGGCGGCCAGCTGAAGATCAGCGACCGGGCCACCGGGCGGTATTTGGGTACGGAAGGCGGTCGTCCCATACCGCCGAAGTGGCCCAGCGAATACAGCGAGTCTGACTTCAGGCTGAAAGCCGAAGGGGACGGGCATGGCGTCGTGCTCACGGCAATCTATGCGCCCCGGAAGACGCCCGGTCTCGTCTTCAGCCGGATCATCCGGTTGAACGCCGGGCCGGTCATCACCGTGGAGCACACGCTGGAGAATACCGGTTTCGACCCCCGCACCTACCGTCTGTACCAGTTCGTCACGAACGGGGGTGCGGACCAGGCGGCGCTTACGCTGCCGCTTCGGGAAGGGATCCTCAAGGCCCGTTGCAGCGATCGGCCCGCGCCGGACGACCACGATTTCAAAACGGGCGGCAGCTACGCGGAGACGTGGGGCGCCTTTGAAATGCCCCATGGAACGGTGGGGGTCCTGTGGCCCGATGGCCTGGACGAGGTCGTATGGAACGGTTTTGAATTCCAGTCGGTGAGCGCGGAGACGACCTGTGTACCCCAGTCCCGCGTATCCTTCGGCGCCCTGAGTCTGCATGTCGGGGACGGCGGCTGGCAAGGCGTGCGCCGGCTGTGGCGGCGTATCCGGGGGGAACCGGTCAGGGAAGGCGAGCCCGCCCCGCGGATCCTGGACGAATTCGAGGCGTCGACCGACCCTCCCGTAGCCGTGATAAGCGGGGACGAGACCGACCTCCGTTTCCGGATAGCGCAGTGGAAGTCCCGGAAGGCCGGCGGGACCGTTTCCTTCGTCATGCCGGACGGCTGGTGGTGCGATCCCCCGTGGGTTTCGTTCTCCGAGATCGACTGGCGGCAACCTTTCGAGGGTTCGGTGCGGCTTTCCACGTCCCGGCCGCCCGGCGTCTACACCGGCCGCATGGTGCTGGACAGCGGTGAGCGCGGCGCGGAGGTCGAGCTGCCCCTCGTCCGGCTGACGGATGGATCGGCCGTGGAGATCGACGAGGTCGAATCCGGGGTTCACAGAGTGTATACCATTCGGAACCAGCGGCTCGAAATCGACGTGGCGCCCTCCTTCCTCGGATCCGTGAGCGCCATCCGGGATGCCGGTGGCGAATGCAACCACCTGGCTTCCGCCTTTCCTGAACCCGGCGCCTTCGGATGGGCCTACCCCTGGTATGGCGGGCTGCAGCCCGAGATCGTTCTGGACCGCCTGTCCTGGACGGAGTCGCTCGAGGACGAAACGTTCGCCGCGGAGCCCATCTCCTATCGCGCTTGGGGCCTCGAATGGACGGGCGTGCGACAACGGGCGGCGTTATCCAGGGAGGCGTCCCGCGGCCTGACCCTGGAACTCGATACCCTGACCCTGGGGGGCGGATCGGTCATCAAACTGATCTGGAGGCTGCTGAACGAAAGCGATGCGCACCGGAGGCTGAGGGGCGGATGGCATCTGTTCCTGAAGCCCGACGGCGAGATGGACGACACCGTCCTGTTCTCGGCGGACAGCGAGCGTAAGCAGCGCCCGTGGTATGTCGAACAGGATGGCGGACACTGGGCCGCCGCCGCCAACCCGCGCACGGGGCGGACATTCGTCCTCGTTTCGCCGGGGAACGGCGTCAGGATGGACAGTTGGGGCGCCGACGGAGGCCACCTGAAGCTCATGCGAAGTCACGAGGTGGCCGCCCGCGGAGTCTGCGAGGAAACCGCTTACCTGGTCCTGGCCGGATCGAGAGAAGAAGCGCGGCGATACGCGGTGTTGAAAGACCTGCGGTGATTCCTGCTCAGTCGGGCAGGCCGTTCGAACCCCAGAGGTCGGTGTTTTCCGTCAGGATCTCGGGACCGTCGGACAGGATCGCTACCGTGTGCTCGAAATGGGCGGACAGCCGTCCGTCGGCGGTGGAGGTCGTCCATTCGTCGTCGAGGACCCGGATTCCGTGCGCGCCCGCGCACACCATGGGTTCGATGGCGATGACCATGCCCGGTTTGAGCCGGATGCCGCGTTGCGGCCTGCCGTGATTGGGGACCTGCGGCTCCTCCCAGAGACTGCGGCCGATCCCGTGTCCGCACAGATCCCGCACCACCGAGTATCCGTGAGATTCGGCGTACCGCTGCACCGCGTGCCCGATGTCGCCGATGCGGTTGCCCGGCTTCGCTTCCTCGATCCCCTTGAAAACCGATGCCCGCGTGACGTCCATCAGCCGCTGTGCCTCCGGTGAAACGCGGCCGACGGGGAAGGTGAAGGCCGTATCGCCGTGGTAACCGTCGATGATCATGGCGAAATCTAGACTGAGAATGTCCCCTTCCTCGACTTTACGCCGCGGACTGGGGATGCCGTGCACGATCTCGTCGTTGATAGACGCGCAGATCGTGGCGGGAAAGGGCGGATGGTAGCTGGGCCGGTACCCGAGGAAAGAGGAGGTGCCTCCGAAATCCTGGATCATCTTGCGGGCGATCCGGTCCAGTTCCGAGGTCGCGATGCCCGGCCTGACGGCTTCACCCATGCGCTGCAGCGTCGCGGTCGCGGCCTGGCCGCTGCGGCGGATGGTCTCGATCTGTTTTTCGGTCTTGAGAATGATACCCATAGCCCAGTCCTTGCCACACGAAATCCGGCCCGCGATCGTCAAATGCCCGGTGCGTCCGGGCATGCGCCTGACCGGCGCGATCTTAAAACGCAACTTGCATGATAAGCGGGAAGGCGGATTAGTCAAGGGCATTCAGCCGGGCATGTCGAACCGCCGCACAGGCGGCCGGGCGGGACCACGCAGCGCCAGGCGGAACCCGGCGGGTCCCGGCAGAACCCGGCGGGTCCCGGCGGGTCCCTGGTGGGTCCCTGGCCCATGTTCGACCGAAGATCACCCGCGGCCCGCGCTGCTTCCCAATGCAGGCGTCTTTCGCGCGCCGCTTGAAATACCTTGTCCCGCGTCCGGGTGTCGTATATGTTCTGTCGCGGAACGGCCCCTGTTTTTTGGGCGGCCGTCAAGGCATGCCAGGCGGACTCACCGGTAAACAGGAGTGAAGTGAACAGGATCATGGACCAATCGGCACTCAACGAAGCACCTACGCGAAAGTGGCTGACCTACCGGCCGGAAATAAAGCTCATCGACTGTACCATTCGGGACGGCGGCCTGATGAACGACCACCGTTTCGACGCGGATACCGTCAAGGCGGTCTACCAGGCCTGCGTCGCCGGCGGGATCGACTACATGGAAATCGGGTACATCAACTCGCGGCAGATCTTCTCCCCCGATGAACACGGACCCTGGAAGTTCTGCGCCGAAGAGGACATCCGCGCCGTCGTGGGCGAGAACGACTCGGCGGTCAAGCTGGCGGCGATGGCCGATGCGGAGAAGTCGGACTACAAGACCGATATACTGCCGGCCGCGGACAGCGTGCTGGACATGATCCGGATCGCCACCTACATCCACCAGATTCCGCTGGCGCTGGACATGATCCAGGACGCCCACGACAAGGGCTACGAGACCACGTTGAACCTCATGGCGGCGTCGACGGTTCCGGAAAGCGAAATGGACGAGGCGCTCGCCATGCTCGTCGAGTCGCCCGTGGACGCCATCTACGTGGTGGACAGCTTCGGCGCCCTTTACAGCGAACAGATCGAAGCGCTCGTGGACAAGTTCCTGAACACCCTGCAATCCACCGACAAGGAAGTGGGCATCCACGCCCACAACAACCAGCAACTGGCCTTCGCCAACACGATACAGGCGCTGATCCGCGGGGCGAACTACCTGGACGCCAGCCTCGCCGGCCTCGGCCGCGGCGCTGGAAACTGCCCCATGGAACTGATTGTCGGATTCCTGCACAACCCCAAGTTCCGCCTCCGTCCGCTGCTGGACTGCATACAGTACCACGTCGAACCGATGCGGGCCGAGCTGATGTGGGGATTCGATATACCCTACATGATCACGGGCCTGATGAACCAGCATCCCAGGTCGGGCATGCGGTTCAACGCGGCGAAGGAACGGGGCAGCATGGCCAGATTCTATGACGAGATGGAGGACGCCGGCTGATCCGGCGCCCGGAACCCGGCGGGGCAAGGTTCCGAATAGCACCTGCCGCCCACCGGCGCCGCGGCGCCGGCCTCCCCCGCCAGCCCATGATAACCCCGCTCGAACAGCGCATCGTGGAACAGGTACGCGTCCTCCGCGACGACATGATCGGCTTTTTGCGGGAGTTGATCCAAATACCCTCCGTGAATCCGCCGGGTGACGGATACCTGGACTGCGCCCGGCTCGTAGGCGACCGGTTGAGCGCACTGGGTTTCGAAACCCGGTACGTGACCGCCGACGGTCATCCGGACCATTCCGACGAACACCCCCGGGTCAACGTGGTAGGCCGGCTTCCCGGCCGGTCACCGATGCCTACGCTGCATTTCAACGGCCACACCGACGTGGTGCCGGCGGGAGCGCACTGGACGGTCGATCCCTTCGGCGGGGAGGTGAAGGACGGCAGGATATTCGGCCGCGGCGCGTGCGACATGAAGGGCGGCATCGCCGCGGCGCTCTTTGCCGCGGCCGCATTGCGGGAGGCGGGTGTTTCGTTGCGCGGCAGTCTCGAGTTCAGCGCGACGGTGGACGAGGAAACCGGCGGGTTCGCCGGCATGGATCATCTTGCCCGCAAAGGCCTGATTTCCCCGGAACGGACCTCGTACGTGATCATCCCCGAACCCTTCGGACCGGGACGCATCTGCCTCGGTCACCGCGGAGTCTACTGGTTCCGGGTCGACACCATCGGCCGGACCGCCCACGGCAGCATGCCCTTTCTGGGCGTCAGCGCCATCAACCAGATGGAGCGTTTCCTGAGCCGGATCTCGTCGGAACTTGTGCCGGCCCTTCGCACCCGGAAAACGGACATGCCCGTGGACCCGCCGGAAGCGCGCCGCGCCACGATCAACGTGAACGGCATAACCGGCGGGCAGACGGACGGAAACGTGGGCTCGCCCTGTGTGGCCGACCGGTGCTCCGCCATCTTCGATCGGCGGTACCTGAAAGAGGAATCCTTAGACGACGTGAAAAAAGAAATTGAAACGCTGATCGCCCAACTTGCCGCGGAAGACCGGGACTTCAAGGCGGAACTCACCGACCTGATGGTCGTTCATCCGGTCGAGACCGACCCGGGCGCCGAACTGGTCGGTACGGCCGCCCGCACGATCGAGGATCTGACCGGCGCTCCCGCGGAATTCGTGGCCAGTCCCGGCACCTACGACCACAAGCACGTTCGCAACACCGGACGGGTGAAACAGTGCATCGCCTATGGCCCCGGGCTGCTCCATCTCGCCCACCAGCCCGACGAGTACTGTGAGATCGAGCATCTCGTCCGGAGCTGCGAGGTCATGGCGGTCACCGCGGCCCGGTTGCTCGGCGTGAAATGAAGGGGAGGACCGATGGAATTCGTCTTGAGCGGCGACCAGGCCATGATGCGGGACACCGCCCGCCGGATCGCCGAGGAGAAACTGAAGCCCCACGCCCGGGACATCGACGAGCGCGAAGCCGTACATTACGATACGATCAGGGAACTCGGCGAGATGGGATTCATGGCCATGATGGTTCCCGAGGCATACGGCGGCGCGGGCCTGGATACGCTCAGTTACGTGCTGGCCGTGGAGGAGTTCTCGCGGGTGTGCGCTTCGACCGGGGTATGCGTCTCGGTGAACAACTCCCTTTTCGCCGACGGCGTCTACGCCTTCGGGACGGAAGACCAGAAGAAGGCTTATCTCCCGCCCCTGGGCCGCGGCGAGGCGCAGGCCTGTCTCGCGCTGACCGAGCCGGGCGCCGGGACGGACGTCGGCTCGACGGTCACGTCGGCGCTGAAGGACGGCACGGAATATGTCATCAACGGCAAGAAGCACTTCGTGACCAACGGCGGTTTCGCCGACTACCTCCTCGTGCTGGTGACCACCGCACCCGGCACGGGCCATCGCGGCCTCAGCATGGTCCTCGTGGAGAAAGGAACCCCCGGTTTCACCGTCGGCCGCCAGGAGCAGAAGCTCGGCATCCGGGGTTCGGATACCAGCGAGCTTATATTCGAGGATTGCCGCGTACCGCAGACTAATCTGTTGGGCGAGGAAGGCCGGGGACTGAACATCGCGCTGTCCATACTGAACGGCGGCCGTATCGGCATCGCGGCCCAGGCCCTGGGCATCGCGCAGGGGGCCTACGACGCTTCCGTGCGGTACGCGAAGGAACGGACGCAGTTCGGCAAGCCCATCGCCGAATTCCAGGCGATCGCCTTCAAGCTGGCGGAAATGGCGACCGAACTCGAGGCGGCGCGCCTTCTGACATACCGGGCCGCGTGGCTCAAGGACGCCGGGCAGGACTACATCACGGCATCGTCCATGGCCAAGCTGTACGCGTCCGAGGCCTCGATACGGATCACGAACGAGGCCATTCAGATCCACGGCGGCTACGGCTACATCCGCGACTTCGACGTGGAACGCTTCTACCGCGATGCTCGGATCACCACCCTCTACGAAGGCACCTCCGAAGCCCAGAAGATCGTCATCTCTCGGAACATCCTGAAGTCCGACGGCGCCGCGTCCTAGGATGTCCGGCGCCGCGTCCTAGGATGTCCGGCGGCGGGTCCGGGAGCGTCCGGTCCGCCCGGCCCGCACGCCCCGATCCCACTACAGGCAGGCACCCGCGCGGGCATGGTTTTCCTTGACAAATTACCAAACAGACGTAGCGTATACTGGCACGCGCGGCATACGGCCATATAGCGTATATTGACACGCGCGGCATACGGCCATATATTGTGCTAACTGCATTGCCTGACACGACATGTTCTAATGCCCGCGCGGCGTAGAGGTCGACCGCCCGCGTGGTCCGATGCGGTTAATTGATACAGGGGCAGGACCAATGGCGACCCGGAACGGTTCGAGAGACGGAGAGGACCAGAATACCCAGCTCGACCTGCTCACGCCGCGTGAAGAAGGGGCGAACGGCAGGTCCGGGAACGGGAGCGGTTCGCGCGGCGGCGGCGGCGCGACGAACGGCAGGCCGGTCGAATCGGAAAACGGCGCGCGGCCGGATGAAGGCAGCGGATCTCCGGCCGCACGGCCCGTCGAAGGCAACGGATCTCCGGCCGCCGCGGCTGCCTCGGACGCCTCGGACGCCGCCGTCTACGACGAAAGCAAGGTCAAGACGCTCTCGTCGCTGGAGCACATCCGGCTCCGTACCGGCATGTATATCGGCCGGCTCGGGAACGGCAGCGATCCCGAAGACGGCATCTACGTCCTCCTCAAGGAAGTGATCGACAACGCCGTGGACGAGTTCATCATGGGCCACGGCCGGCAGATCGACGTGTCCATCGAAGACAACCGGGTCCGCGTCCGCGACTTCGGCCGCGGGATTCCCCTCGGCAAGGTCGTGGAGTGCACTTCGATCATCAACACGGGCGCCAAGTACAACGACGAGGTCTTTCAGTTCAGCGTGGGACTGAACGGCGTGGGCGCCAAGGCGGTCAACGCCCTTTCCGCTGATTTCCGCGTCGTGGCCTACCGGGACGGGCGTTACGCGGAGGCGGTGTACGAGCGGGGGCAGCTGCTCGGGCAGAACGAGGGCGCCGCGGACGAGCCGGACGGCACCTATGTCGAGTTCCTGCCCGATGAGGAGATCTTCGGGGAATACGCCTTCCAGCCTGACTACGTCGAACGCCGCATGTGGAATTACGCCTGCCTGAACAGCGGCCTGCGTCTGGTCTTCAACAAGAAGCGCTTCGTTTCCAAATACGGACTGCTGGACTTCCTGAAGGCCGAGGTGGGGGAGAACGTCCTCTACGAGCCCTCGTACCACAAGAGCCAGTACATCGAGTTTTCCTTCACGCACACCACCAATTACGGCGAGACGCTCTTCTCCTTCGTGAACGGCCAGTACACCGCCGACGGCGGGTCCCACCAGAGCGCCTTCCGCGAGGGCATCCTCAAGGGCGTCAACGAATACTTCAAGAAGAATTACGGCGGGGTGGACGTGCGGGAGTCGATTGCGGGCGCTATCGCCATCAAGCTGAAGGAACCCATTTTCGAATCCCAGACCAAGAACAAACTGGGCAACACCGATATCCGGGGCTGGCTCGTCTCGGAGATCCGCAGCGCCGTGGTGGACTTCCTGCACAAGAACCAGGAGTCCACCCAGCGGATCCAGGAGAAGATCACGCAGAACGAGCGTCTGCGGAAGGAACTGAACGCCGTCAAGAAGGAAGCCCGCGAGGCGGCCCGGCGCATCGCCATCAAGATCCCTAATTTCAAGGACTGCAAGTACCACTTCGATCACGCGAAGTTCGGGGAGGATTCCTCGATCTTCATCACCGAGGGGCCTTCGGCCGCCGGTTCGATGGTCTCGGCGCGGGACCCGCTGACCCAGGCGATTTTCGGGTTGAAGGGCGTGCCGCTGAACGTCTTCTCCCGCACGCGGGCGGCCATCTACAAGAACGAGGAGCTCTACAATCTCATGATGGCCCTCGGCATCGAGGAAGGGATATCGAACCTGCGGTTCAACAAGGTGATCATCGCGACAGACGCCGACTACGACGGCTACCATATCCGCAATCTCCTGATGACCTTCTTCCTGAGCTACTTCGAGGAAATGGTGCTCGCGGGCCACGTCCACATCCTCGAAACGCCGCTATTCAGGGTGCGCAATACGAAGGAAACCGTCTACTGCTACAGCGAGAAAGAGCGCAACGCGGCCTTAGGCCGGATTCGGGGCGCCGAGGTGACCCGGTTCAAGGGGCTGGGCGAGATCTCCCCCGGCGAATTCGGCCAGTTCATCGGTCCCGACATGCGGCTCGTGAAGGTCAACGTCCGTTCCATCCACAGCATACCGGAAACCCTCACCTTCTACATGGGCAAGAACACGCCCGAGCGCAGGGACTACATCGTGGAGAACCTGCTGGACGAAGTATAGGACCCCATGGCCTACGCCGATACCCTCTTCGAAGACTACTACCTGAAGTACGCCTCCTATTTCATCAAGGACCGGGCGATTCCGGAGATCGACGACGGACTCAAACCCGTGCAGCGCCGTATTCTGCATACCCTTTTCGAGATGGACGACGGGAAGTTCCACAAGGTCGCCAACGTGGTGGGCCAGACCATGCGGTACCATCCCCACGGGGACCAGTCCATCTTCGGCTCGCTGGTCAATCTCGCGAACAAGGACATGTTCATCGAGAAGCAGGGCAATTTCGGCTCGACCCTCACCGGCGACCCCGCCTCGGCGGCCCGGTACATCGAATGCCGCCTGACGCCGCTGGCCAAAGAGGTGCTGCACGATCCGGAGATCACCGAGTACGTGGATTCCTACGACGGCCGAAACCGGGAGCCGGTCGCCTTTCCGGCGAAGATACCCGTCCTCCTGGCCATGGGTGCCGAGGGCATCGCCTCGAGCATGGCGACCCGGATCCTGCCGCACAACCTCATCGAACTCATGGAGGCCCAGATCGCCTGCCTCCGGAACGAGCCCTTCGAGATCCAGCCCGATTTCCCGACGGGGGGCCTGGTGGACGTCTCGGAATACAATGACGGCAACGGGAAGGTGATGGTCCGCGCCCAGCTGGACGTGAAGGACCCCAAGCGCATCGTCATACGCCAGCTGCCCTTCGGTTCGACCACCGAAAGCCTGATCGCGTCCATCGAGGCGGCGGCGAAGAAGAACAAGCTGAAGATCGCCGGCATCTCCGACTTCACGGCGGACGAGGTGGAAATCGAAATCCGCCTGGCCCGGGGCGTCCATTCCGAGGAAACCGTGGATGCCCTCTACGCCTTCACCGACTGCGAGTCCTCCATCTCCACCAACGTGCTGGTCATCCGGGCGGGCCACCCCTGCATACTGCCCGTGTCCGACGTGCTCAGCCACAACACGCAGCGGCTCCTGGAGGTCCTCGAGGCGGAATTGAAGATCGAGCGGAAGCAGCTGCACGCAAAGCTGCGCGCGAAAACGCTGGAGCAACTCTTCATCAAGGAACGGATCTACAAGCGCATCGAGGAAGTCCGGGAACAGGACAAGATCCACGAGGCGATCCGGGAGGGTTTCGAACCCTTCGAATCCAGGGTGAAAGAACTGACATCCGAGGATATCGATACCCTGCTCAAGGTGCCGATCCGCCGGATCTCCCTGTACGACATCAACCGCGCCAACGAGGAGATGAAGGCCATCCGCAACCGCCTGCGTGAGATCAGGGATCACCTGGGCCAACTTTCGGCCTACGCGATCACGCTCCTGGAAGGACTTATCGGGCGATACCGCGAGGTCTTTCCCCGCAGGACGACCATCACTTCATTCAAGCGGGTCGATGCCCGGGAGGCGGCACAGCGGAATCTCGCGCTCAGGTACGACCGGAACACCGGGTACCTGGGGTATGAACTGGGCAGCGGGGACACCCTCTTCGAAGTATCGCCCTATGACCGGGTCCTCGTGATCCGCAAGACCGGCGCCTACGCGCTCCACGACGAGATCGAACGGCTCTTCGTCGACAAGGGCATGCTGTATTGCGCGTTCGTCGATCCCGATCTGGTGTTCACCATCGTCTACCGCGACCGGAAGGGCCATCCCTACGTCAAGCGCTGCAAGCTGGACAAATTCATCCTGAACCGGGGATACGAGCTCGTGCCCGAGGGTTGCCGTATCCTTCAACTCACCACGGATACCGACGTCATGGCGAATATCACCTACAAGCCCACGCCGCGGATGCGGGTCTTCGAGGAAACCTTCGACCTTTCACTTTTTCCCGTCCGGGGGAACCGGGCCAAGGGCATCCGCCTGGCCCCGAAGGCGCTCAAGAGCGTAAGGCTGGCCAGGAAGAGCGAGGAATGACATGAACCTGGAAATGCGCATCGGCCTGGGACAGTTCAACGTGCTCACCGACGAGAAACTGGCCTACATCAAACAGCTCGGCGCCGACGACTTCCTCATGAACACGCCGAAATTGCCGGGCGAGAAACGCTGGGAGCTGGAGGACCTGGTCGATCTGAAGCAGCGGGCCGACCATGCCGAACTGCGCCTCATGGCCCTGGAGAACGTGCCCATCCCCTTCTACGACAAGGCCATGCTGGGGCTGCCGGGCCGCGACGAACAGATCGAAAACATGAAGTACACGATCCGCAACATGGGCAGGGCCGGCATTCCCATCCTGGGGTACCACTGGATCCCCAGTTCCGTCTGGCGGACGCCCGATCCCGCCGTGCTCCGCGGCGGGGCCACGGCCACGCGGTTCGATATCGAGGCCCACAGGGACACGGAACCCACCCACGGCAGGATATTCACGGCTGACGAGATGTGGGACAATTACCACTACTACATGACGCGGATCCTGCCGGTCGCCGAGGAGAGCAACGTCAAGCTCGCCCTGCATCCCGACGACCCGCCCATCCCCATGCTGGGCGGCGTGGCGCGGATCTTCAGCAGCTTCGAGGGCTTCAAGCGGGCCATGGACAACTTCGACAGTCCGTACCACGGCCTGGATTTCTGCATGGGGTGCTGGTCGGAGATGGGGGGTCACGACTACGTGATCAAGGCGATCCGGCACTTCGGAGGCGCCGGCAAGATCATCTACGTCCATTTCCGCGACGTGCAGGGGAACGTGCCCTGTTTCAACGAGTGTTTCATCAACGAGGGCAACGTGGATCCCTACGAGGTCATGCGGACCCTGAAGGAGGTCGGGTTCACCGGGTTCATGATCACCGACCACGTGCCCCGTTTCGTGGATGACACCGACTGGCATCACCGGGGCCGCGCCTACGCCATCGGCTACATGACGGCCATGCTGGAGATGGTGAATAAGCGGCAGCCCGCCCCGGCCCAGGCTTGAGCGGCTTCCCGCCTTCCCCGCCGCCCGCCGTCCCTAGAGCGAAAACCAGTAGTTGAACTTCAGCAGGAAGATGTTCGAGGGATAGGTGTCGAACAGGTCGTTCAGGTCCTGCCCCGCGTCGAACTCGCCCGTGCCGCCCGAGCGGCTGCGTTGCTGCTGCCACACAAGGAACAGCGTCGAACCCGGCGTATACTCCCACCGCAACACCAGGTTCGACCGGAACTGAAGGAAGTTGAAGTCGGGATCGTCGAAGGAATAGTCGGTCCGGCCGTCCATATTCTCATCCACGCGATAGGCTTCGTCTGAATCGTCGTAGGCCAGCTGACCGTCCGAAAGCAGTTCGAAACGGTCCGCGTACCGGTCGGCCCGCGGGTCCGTTATCCGCTTGAACCGGTCGTAGTGGCCGGCCGATACGAAGGGCTGGCCATAGTACTGGATGGACATGTTGTTGGTGATGCTGTAGTTGAGCCGGATACCGATCCCCAGCGTCTTCTGGTCGACGCGGCCGAGCAGGTAGCGGTCCGCTTGGTCGGCCTGGTCGGCCTGGTCGGCCTGGTTGGTCAAGCCCGCCTGACCGGCGTCGTCGAAGGTTTCATTGGACACGTACTGCAATTCGTTTCGGGCGGTGTCGAAAAACGGGTTGATGCGGATATTCATGGCGTTACTCGGACGGTACCGCATGGAAAGGTACACCCAGCTCGAGCTTCCGGCGTCGTCGCGGCGCAGGTTTTGGCCCCCGCCGATGCCGAAACTGAGCGGCTTGCGTCCATCGGTGTCGACGTCGAAGTTGAACTCCACGTTGCCCGGTGATTTGAGGGCCGGCCCGCCGCGCAGGGCGGTGGTGGACAGGCCTTCGATCTCCGAGTTCAGATTGAACCAAACCCACCAGTAGTTATTGAACTGTCCGCCCCCGTTGATGTTGCCGCCCAGGAACTTCCGATCCCCGCCGAAGGTTAAGCCCTGCCACTGGTTCAGGAACAGGTTGTACTCGCGGAAGATCCAACCCGGTTTTTTCGACCGGTAACCGAACCAGCTGTTCTGCATGAATACGTCCGCCTGGCGCAGGAATCCCACGTCGTTCAGTTCGAGACCCGGCGACCGCCAGGTACCGCCGATGCCGATGTTCCACGGGCTGTTGCCCGACCGGCCCACGCTGAAGCTGCCGCCATGGCCGCTCAACGCGGTCAGCGTGGAGTCGAGGGCTACGTAGTCGGCATCGGGGCGCTGGTAGTACCGCGCGGAATTGCGCTGCACGCGGGTAATCGCTTCCGGTTCACCCCGTATGTGGCTGAACGACAGACTCGCGTTGAGCCAGTAGGTCCGGTCGCTCCACTGGTGGCGGAAATCGATCCCCCCCGTGTAGGCCGCCCGGTTGAGGAAATCGAAGTGGGCCTCGTCGTTTTTGCGGTTGGTCGCGGTGAGCATCGTACCCAGCGATGTGCCCCCGTCGTTGAAGTCCTGCTGCAGGCGCGCGATCAGGTAGTTGGTCAGCGGTTCCACGGACTCCTCGCTCCGCGCGCCCTTCGTGTCTATCCGGGCGTCGGCTTTCGCGGTGACCGCGTCCACGATGCCGATGGACAGGCCGCCCGGCGTCTTGCCGGTGATCTTCGCGGCGGCGAGAATCGGCGTATTCCGGGGCTTGTCCATAGTCTGGCCGTCGGAGAGGTCCGGGCTCCGCTGGGGCGCCCGTCCGATGCGCCGCGAGTAGAAAAGCCGGTCGTTCCAGAAAGGACCGCCGCCACCGACCTGGAATTCAGTGATGTTCTTCCCCTCGACGAAGAGGGGCCGCCGCTCTTCGAAGAACAGCTCGAAGGCCGACAGGTTGACCCGCGAAGGATCCGCCTCGACCTGGCCGAAGTCGGGGTTCACGGCCAGGTCCATGGTGATGTTTCCGGCGAGCCCGATCTTGCCGTCCAGTCCGATGCGCCCGTCGGCGCGCTGTCCGTCGCGGAAGGGGTTATGCGCTTCCGCCTGGAACCGGTTGAGGTCGCCCACCACGTAGGGCAGAATCTCGATCCGGTGGGAGGATTCGATCCCTTCAAGGCCCCGCAGTTCACCGAACAGGCTGACCCAGCCCGGCGAATTCCGGTGGATATGCTGCCAGCCTGAACGCTCCTCGCGGCGGTACAGCCTCCTTTGTACCTGCAGGCCCCACACCTGTCCCTCCTCGCCGGAGAACCGCAACTGGCTTAAGGGTATGCGCATCTCGGCGAGCCAGCCCTCCTCGTCGATGGTGGACGCGCCGAACCAGACGGGGTCCCAGCTCGAGTCCCAGTCGTTGCCGTCGTTCGTTATGGCCTCGTCGCCCCGCCCGCCGGAAGCGGTCAGCGTGAAGGAAAAAGCCGTGCGCTTGTCGTGATAGCTGTCGAAATGGATCTCCACCCAATCGTTGTCCCAGTCGTCGCGCCGGGTTACGCGGTGGGTAATCTGGTCCGGTTCGGTATCGAAGGCACGGATCAGCACGTAGAGGTTATGATCGTCGAAAAGGATCTTGAAGGCGGTCTGTTGCGTGGGTTCCCCGCCGTCATCCGGGTCCAGCTGTGTAAAGTCGCCTGACCACTCCACGTCGTCCCAGGCCGGATCATCGCCCAGGCCGTCGATGTCGGGGGCCAGCGATGTTATGTGCCGGGTATTGTACACCCGTTTTTCCGGCGCCGGCTGGCGTGCTTCGGACGCTACGGGTGCCAGTATGATCATGGCGGACAGGATGATCGTCCACCGGTGCAGTCTGTTCAGAAACAAGGTATGTCCTCCAGCCTTTTGTGGGTCCTCGCCGACCATCGATTCACGTGCTGCATCTAAGACAGGGAAACGACCTGAATGGTTGCGTTTTTTCGAGCCCCCGGTCTCACGCGGCGATATCGAACGGCGAGACGTACTGCTTACATTTCTTCGGACCATCCCATTCACAAAACCTGTCCGATTTTCCCCTGGGCGGATGCACTTGGCCGTTCACCCCGGCCGGCGGCGTGCACACACGCGTGCATCCCCCGCACGCGTTTCCTTACATAATATGCTTTTGCCTATCGGGAATCCGGGCTGCATATTACCGTACAGGCGGCACCTTTGCCGCCCGTCGCGCCGCGCGGTCTTTCGCCGCTGCGCGCGGCCGCACCCGCAGCACGCGGAGATCCCACATGCCCGCCGGTCGACCGAACGTACTCTTCATCATGACCGACCAGATGCGGGCGGACTGCATGTCCGGCGTCGGCCACCCCGTGGTCCGGACGCCCCACCTCGACCATCTCGCTTCCGAAGGCGTCCTCTTCCGGCGGGCCTACGTGCAGTCGGCGGTCTGCGGGCCCAGCCGCATGTGCTTCTACACGGGCCGGTATCCCCACGCCAACCGGTCTCCCTGGAACGAAGTGCCCCTGCCCGCGGACGAGAAAACCATGGGCCACTACTTCGGCGAAGCGGGGTACCGGGCGGCCCTATGCGGCAAGACGCACTACACCCCCGATCCCTTCGGCGACCCCGGGACGCAGCCTGAACAGGGCATCCGCCGGGTGGCCCTGGCCGGCCTGGAAACCTGGGAACTGAATGAATCCAGGGGGGAGGGCTGGCTGGCTCATCTCAGGAGCAAGGGGTACGGCGAAGACGTCATTGCCGATCCTTTCGCGGTGGAAATCCCCGCGGATGCCGCCCGTACCGGCCATGCCGACCATGCCGGCCATGCTGGCCGCGACCATTCCGCCTACCCCACGCGATTCAAGCGGGAGGACAGCGATACCGCCTTCATGACGGACCGGGCCATGGCCTTCATGGACGACGCCGGGGATTCGCCCTGGTTTCTGCACCTCTCCTACTTCAAGCCCCATCTGCCCATCGTGGCGCCCTATCCCTACAACGGGTTGTACGATCCCGCCGATTCCCCCGCGCCGAACCGGTCGCCGGAGGAACTGGAGCGTCCCCATCCCTTCCACGTCCCCTTCCGGATCGAACGGGGCGGCGTGGCCTATGACGACGAGGAAGTGTGGCGGCAGCGAAGGGCGACCTACTACGGGTTGATCACGGAGATCGACGACCACCTGGGCAGGCTGTTCGGTTTCATGAAGGACCGGGGGCTCTGGGAGGACACGCTGATCGTCTTCACGTCCGACCACGGCGAATACGTGGGCGATCACTGGATGTTCGAGAAGGAACTCTTCTACGACGAGGCGTACAACGTGCCCTTCATCGTCCGCGATCCCCGGTCCAGCGCGGACGCCACGCGCGGGAGGACGATGGACGAGTTCGTCGAGTCCCTGGACGTCCTGCCGACCTGCCTGGAGGTGTGTGGACTTGGCGGAGCGGATGGAACAGGCGGAGCGGGCGGAGCGGACGAACTCGGCGGACCCGGCGGTGCTGGCGAACCCGGCATGCCGCCTGCCCTGCAGGGCCGGTCCCTCGTGCCCCTCCTGCGGGGCGAACGTCCGGCCGACTGGCGCAGAGAGGTTTTCGCGGACTGGGACTTCCGGTTCTACTGGACGCCGAAGAAACTCGGCATCTCGCCGGAGAAATGCCGGGGATGGATGGTGCGGGACGGCCGGTTCAAGTACTGGTATTTCAACGGTATGCCGGACGTGCTCTTCGACCTGGAAAGGGATCCGGGCGAACTTCGCAACGTGGCCGGAGATCCGCGCTATGCCGAAGCGGTCCGGGACCTGCGCGTGAGATTGATGGATTGGCGCATGTCCAACGAGGACGTGAGCCGGGTCGCGTGGACCTATGCGCGCCGCCCCGGATTCGGACGCGATCCCTTCACGGCGTAAGCGGACCGCCTGGACCGCCCGGTCCGCCGCAAAAGGTACCGGAGCCCACATGAGCAGGTTTTTCTTCCTCGCCAGGAGATTCGTCGCGGGGGAATCCCTCGAGGCCGCGGTCGACGTCGTCCGGTCGTTGAACGACGACGGGCTCGACGTGACGCTGAACATGCTCGGTGAAGCGACCCGGGAACGGGAAAAAGCGGACGAGGCCGTCCACCAGTATCTCGTCATGCTGGACCTGATCCGGGACGGCGCGCTTCAGGCCAATATCTCTGTCAAGCTCACCCACCTGGGGCTGGACATAGACGAAGCGTACTGCGTAGACAACCTGGGCCGGATCCTGGAAGCCGCCAGGGAACGGGGCATCTTCGTCCGGCTGGACATGGAAGGCTCGCCCTACACGCAGCAGACCCTGGATATCTTCTACAACCTGTACGACCGTCACAGGAACTCCGGCGTGGTGATCCAGGCCATGCTGATGCGCAGTCCCCACGACATCTTCGTGCTCAACAAGATCGGTGCCCGCGTGCGGCTGTGCAAGGGGTCCTACCGGGAACCGGTCGACCTGGCCCTTCAGCGGATGCCCAACATCCGCGGCGCGTTTCTTTCCATGGCGGAACAGCTCCTTCGAGACGGCCACTATCCCGCATTCGCGACGCACGACGATTACCTGATCGAAGGCGTGATACGGTACGCCGAGCAACTGGAGGTACCGCGGGACGGCTTCGAGTTCCAGATGCTCTACGGGCTGCGTCCCGGGTTCCAGAAAGAAATGCGCGCAAGGGGCTTCGGCATGCGGGTCTACGTGCCCTTCGGAACGGAGTGGATGCCCTACTTCTACCGGAGGCTCAGGGAGCGCAAGGAAAACGTATGGTTCGTCCTGCGGAACCTGGTCCGTAGCTGAGATTTGAATCGTCACGCGTCCCACCGCGATCTGTGCGCCTTTTCCGCGGTATAATCATTGACAACGCCGCGGCCGTGATACCATAATTTGAAAACCATTCACGGGTGTTACATATTTCCTGGACGTGTACCAGTCCGGAACGCGGATTCAACATCCGTATAGACAACGGCGAAATCTGTTTCAGCAGACCCATGGCGCAGTCTCAGAAGTGAGCCTATCGAGGGGCCATGCACATCCTCGGAATCGATACCTCCTGCGATGAAACCGCGGCCGCCGTCGTTCGCGATGAAACGACCGTCCTGTCCAACGTGATCTCCTCGCAGGGCATACACGTCGAATACGGGGGCGTCGTGCCGGAACTGGCCTCTCGGGCCCACCTGGCCCTTCTGCTGCCCGCGATCGAATCGGCCCTGCAACAAGCCTCATGCGAAGCGGACAGCCTGGACGCGATCGCCGTGACCTACGGGCCCGGGCTGGCGGGCTGCCTGCTGATCGGACTTTCCACGGTCAAATCCATCGCGATGGCCATGGGCAAACCCCTGGTCGGCGTGAACCACATCGAAGGGCATGTGTTCGCGGGGCGCCTGGCGGACGGGGATCTCGCACCTCCCTTCATTTCGCTCGTCGTATCCGGCGGACACACGCAGCTGGTGCTCGTCGAGGACTGGGGCCGGTACCGCATCCTGGGCAATACGCGCGATGACGCGGCCGGCGAGGCCTTCGACAAGGTCGCCAGGCTGATGCGCATCGGGTATCCCGGGGGCCCCGTCATCGACCGATTGTCGCGCGACGGAGACCCCGGGTTCCTGGACTTTCCCCGGACCTACCTGGATCCCGACGGTTTCGAGTTCAGTTTCAGCGGCCTCAAGAACGCCATACGCATGTATCTTTCGGGACAGACCGAAGCGGAGATCGACCGCGACCGCGCCCACATCGCCGCGTCCTTCCAGGAAGCCGTCGTAGACGTGCTGGTCGACAAGTCCGTGGCCGCCGCTGCGGCCGCCGGTGTGGACGCCATTCTGATTACGGGCGGCGTGGCGTGCAACAGCCGGCTGCGCGAGCGGATGACGGAAAGGGGCGCCGGATCGGGGCTCCGGGTGGTCTATCCCCCGCCCATTCTGTGCACGGACAACGGCGCCATGATCGCCGCGGCCGGGGCTTACCGGTTTCGCAACGGTCAGCGGGACGGGCTTTCGCTTTCCGTCCTGCCCCGCGCGCGCCTGGCGGATCTAAACGGCGCAGGTTCCGTCGCGACAGCGCGATCATGACGGCCAATGGGGTCGGCAGGTTCCGGCACGCCGGTCAATCCAGGAATCTCGAGTGCGGCCATGAACCGTATAGCGTCATTCTTCAGGTTCGACGAACACAACACGGACTGGCGGACCGAGGCCACCGGCGGCCTGACGACCTTCATGACGATGGCCTACATCGTGGCGGTAAACCCCGCCATGCTGTCGGAGGCGATGGGCCAGGCGTTGTTCGGGGAACTCCTGTTCGCCACCTGCGCGTCCGCCGCCATCGGCACGATTTTGATGGCGCTGCTGGCGAACTACCCCTTCGCCCTGGCGCCCGGCATGGGGCTCAACGCCTTTTTCACCTATACCATCGTGCTGGGCATGGGGGTGGACTGGCCTATCGCGCTCGCCGTGGTGCTGGCGTCGGGTCTCCTGTTCCTGTTGTTGACGGTTCTGCGCGTGAGGGAAGCCATCATCACGGCGGTGCCCGATCCGCTCAAGCGCGCGACGGCGGCAGGTATCGGACTGTTCATCGCGTTCATCGGTCTCCGGAATGCCGGCATCATCGTGGACGATCCGGTCACCCTGGTCGACCTGGGGGAGGTGCGTTCCTGGCCGTTCGCGCTGACGCTCGCCGGTCTGGCGGGCATCGGCGTCATGCTTGCCCGGGGCATTCGCGGCGCGATCCTGCTGGGCGTGGCCGGGGTCGCTATTCTGGCCATGATCATCGGCGTGGTACCCTGGCCGACCGGCGTGGTCAGCCTGCCCGCCTGGCCGGCAACCCTCTTCGGGGAGGCGATCGTCCACTTGCCGTACACCCTGGACACGATGTTTCTCCATCTCGTCTTCGCCTTCTTGTTCGTGGACCTGTTCGATACCATGGGCACGCTGGTCGGCCTCTCGGAACGCTCGGGTTTCCTGGACCGCCAGGGCCGGCTGCCCCGGGCCAACCGCGCGCTGCTTGCGGACTCCGTCGGGACGGTTTTCGGGAGTGTGCTGGGCTCATCGACCGTGACCACCTACATCGAGAGCGCCACCGGCATATCTTCCGGGGCGCGGACGGGATTCTCCAGCCTGGTCGTCGCCTTCCTGTTCATCGGAACGTTGTTCGTGGCTCCATTGGTCGAATCCATACCGGTTTTCGCCACTGCGCCGGCACTGATCGTAACAGGCGTGCTGATGATGGCCTCGGCGGCGCGGGTGGACTGGAGCGACGCGACGGAAGCGGTCCCTGTTTTCCTGACGATGATTTCGATCCCTTTGACGTTCAGCATCGCCGACGGGCTGGCCGTGGGTTTCGTCGCCTATCCGGTCATCAAGAGATTGAGCGGCAGGGGCGCGGACGTGCATCCGTTCGTCGACGTCCTGGCGCTTGTCTTCATCGCGCGTTACGTTTTCATGGAGTGATCTTCGTTTACAGGCCTGTACCAGTGGCCTCCAATCACCACCGGCAACTGTGGGGAGGGATTCATCATGCGCATTACGAGCGTGGTACTGCTTTTGCTGTTCAGTGTATGGCCGGCGGCAGCCCAGGAAACCGGCAGCCTGGCCGGCAGAATCGCCTCCGATGACGGCATGGCGCTGTTCGGCGCCAATATCGTTGTCGAGAGCGACGCGATCGAAGGACTGCGGGGAACGACGAGCGACGGAGAGGGAATGTTCCGCATCGACGGCCTCCCCCCCGGCGTCTATGAAGTAACTGCTTCCTTCCTCGGTTACGCATCGATTACCACGGCCGGCGTGATGATCCGCGGCGGCGAAACCACCACGCTGAATATCGGCCTGGCGGCTACGACGCTGATCGGCGAGCAGGTCGTGGTTACCGCTTCACGCAAGCAGGAGAAGCTGCTGGACGCGCCGGCTTCCATTTCCGTGGTCGAGCTGGACGAGATCATGAACCGGCCCACCCTGTCGGCAACCGATTACATCAAGGACCTGGCCGGCGTGGACCAGGCCAAGGTCGGCGTTTCCCAAAGTTCCACCGTGATCCGGGGATTCAACCGCACGTTTACCGGATCCCTCCTGCAGATGGTGGACAACCGGATCGCGCGCATTGCCTCGCTCCGGCTCAACATGGGTAGCGCCATTCCCTTGACGAGCGAGGACATCCAGCGCATCGAGGTCGTCCGCGGGCCGGGTTCCGCCCTGTACGGCCCCAACAGCGCCAACGGGGTCATGCACATCGTGACCCGTTCGCCCATCGGTTCGGAGGGCAACGCGATTTCTCTGTTCGGCGGTGAACGCAGTATGCGCAAAGCGACCTTCCGGCACGCCAGCAGCGTCGACGGAAAAATAGGGTTCAAGGTTTCGGGCGAGTACTCGAAGGCGAGCGAATGGGAATACGAAGACCCCGCGGAGGTCATCCCACGGGATAACGACAACGAACGCCTGCTCGGAGAAATCCGTATCGACCTGCGTCCGACCGACGACCTGTCCATCATCGGATCGGCCGGTTATTCCCGGATAAAAGCCGTCCAGATGACCGGGCAGGGGGCGGCCCAGGCCGCCGACTGGTCCACCCGGTTCTTTCAGGCCCGGTCGCAATACAAGGGATGGTTCGCGCAGATCTTTGTAAACATGAACGACGCGGGCGATACCAGGCTCCTCCGGACCAACGAGCCCATCGTGGATACGTCCAGGTTGACCGTCATGCAACTGCAGCACAACCTCGAATTCGGTGCAAGGCAGCAGTTCACCTACGGCGTCGACGCGCTGCTGACCCGGCCCAATACCGGAAACACGACCCACGGCCGTTATGAAGACGATGACAGTCTGGACGAATACGGGTTGTACCTGCAAAGCGAGACGAACCTGAACGACCAGGTCAGCGTGATGCTGGCCGGCCGGCTGGACGAGCACAGCAAGTTCGAAGACCCGGTTTTCTCGCCGAGGGCGGCCCTGGTCATCAAGCCTTCGACGGAGAGTACGCTCCGTCTTACCTACAACCGGGCGTTCGGCACACCCAGTTCCGTGCATTACTTTCTAGACCTGAAGGCAAGCTCCGACCCCTTCGGACTGGGCAGGAATTTCGGCGCCCTGGGCCTGGGTCCGGACCGCACCATCGATCTGCGCACGCAGGGGGTCAACTCGCAGTTCACCTTCCGGCGCGGGGACAACGGCCTGCCCATGTACCGTTCGCCCTTCGCTCCCGTGGCGGGGCTGCCCGCGGACACGTACCTGCCCATGAACGATCCGGCCAGCACCAATCTCCTCTGGGGCGTGGCCCGCGGGGCTGTGCTGGCGCAGCTTGTGCCGCAGCTCCAGGCGCTGGCGACCCCCCTCATCACGCAACAGATTATCGCACTCGGCCTCCCCGCCGAAACGGCCGCTCAACTGGCGGGCCAGCAGGCTGCGCAACTGGCCGCCGCGTTCCCGGGCGTCATCCCGTCCGCGCTGCCGGGGCTCACGAATTCACTGGGCGTGCTGGACACGGGGACAGGCTCGTTCAATCCGGTCGATCCTTCCTGGGTCAGGGGAATCGACCCGATGAGACCGTCCATCACCGAGACGATTGAAGTGGGTTACAAGGGTGTCGTCGGCAACAAGCTGGTGCTGACCGCGGATTTCTATCGCAACAAGATTCACGACTTCATCAGTTCCATCCACATCGTGACCCCCAACGTGTTCCTCGACCCCGGACCGCTGGCCTCTGCCCTGGGCGCGGGTATCGCGCAGCAACTCGCCCTTCCGGAGAACGCGCAGCTGGCGCAGGTCGCCGCGGCGATCGACAATCCCGCCCTGGGCCTGGGCGGCAACGGAAACGGATCGCCGGTGGACGAACTGGCGGGGATCTTCGTGAGCACGGCGGCCATGATCCCCTTCGGTACGGTGACGCCGGCGGAAGCCTCGGACCCCAATGCCGTGATGCTGACCTACCGCAATTTCGGAGAAGTTACCTACCACGGCGCGGACCTCGGATTTTCCTTCTATCCGAGCGACGTGTGGAACCTCTCGGGCAGTTACTCCTATATCAACACGAACCTGTTCGAGAACGTGGACGGCATGGACGACATACCGTTGAACGCGCCGCGTCACAAATTGTCCCTGGCGATCGGTCTGAAGCCGCCCGGCACGCCGCTCAACCTCGGCGCCCGCATGCGTTACCGCGGGGATTTTGAAATGGCCGACGGCGTCTATGTCGGCGACGTGGATTCCCATACCGTCGTGGATATGAGCGCCGCCTATGAATTCTCCAGGGTCACGTTCAGCGTGGAGGCCAGCAATCTGTTCAACACGGAGTATCAGGCGTTCGTCGGGGCGCCGATGATCGGGCGCCTGGTCATGGCGGGTATGGCGGTGCGTTTCTGAGCGACATCGGGCGGTAATTCGCTTGACAAATCCGCGTATATTCTTATTCTATAAGTAATTACGCGCGTTTCAACAGATGGTCCGCGCCGGCGCGAATCGGAGGTCGAATCGTGCCGGCGCGGGGTCCATTCTCCCCACGGATCATATCGGCAGGAAGGAACCGTTCCGATGCGACTGGCAGGCGTTATTCTGGCTGTTCTCATGACGGCGATCCCGGCGGCGGCGCAGGAAACGGGCAGCCTGACCGGCCGGATCGCTTCGGAGAGCGGGGTTTCGCTCTTCGGCGCCAATGTCGTGGTCAAGAGCCCTGCGATCGAAGGGCTGCGGGGATCGACGAGCGACAGCCGGGGCATGTACCGCGTAGACGGACTTCCCGCCGGGGAGTACGAGGTCACCGTTACTTTCCTGGGTTACGTGTCGGAAACCGCGACCGGGGTCATGGTTCAAGGCGGCGCGCGCACGGAGCGGGATTTCGTACTGGCCGCCACGGTACTTCTGGGCCAGGAGGTCGTGGTCTCGGCGTCCCGCAAGCAGGAAAAAGCGCTGGACGCCCCGGCATCCGTCGAAGTGGTCGAGATGAGGGACATCCGGGACTCCCAGGCGCTGACCGTCGACGAACACATCAAGAACCTGAGCGGCGTGGACCACGCGAAGACGGGCATCGTACAGGCCAGTACGGTGATCCGCGGCTTCAACAAGCTGCTATCGGGCCTCCTCCTCACGATGGTGGACAACCGGATCGCGCGGATCCCGTCGCTGCGGATCAATTCCTTCCACGTCATTCCCATCACCAGCGAGGACATCGAACGCATCGAGATCGTTCGCGGTCCCGGATCGGCGCTCTACGGTCCCAACAGTTCCAACGGCGTGATGCACATCATATCCCGGTCCCCCATCGGATCGGAAGGCAACTTCGTGTCCCTCTCCGGGGGGGAACGCAACCTGCGGAAGGCGTCCTTCCGGCACGCCAGCAGCTTGAACGACATGATCGGGCTCAAGATTTCGGGGAAATACCTGAAGGCCCGGGACTGGGAATACCACGATCCCGACGAGATCATCCCGCGCAACCTCGACATCGAGGGCCAGTACGGGGAAATCAGGCTCGACGTCCGTCCTTCGGAGGACCTGACGTTCATCGGTTCGGCCGGGTATTCCAAGAGTTCCAGCATCCAGATGACGGGCCAGGGCTCGGCCCAGGGCAAGGACTGGGTGTACAGCTATCTCCAGGGCCGCATGCAGTACAGGGGCTGGTTCGGCCAGTTCTTCTACAACAAGAGCGACGCGGGGGCTACCCAGTTGCTGCGCACCGGCGACGGCGTGGTGGACAAATCGTCGTTGACCGTGATGCAGTTGCAGAACACCTCGGATATCGGGCTGCGTCAGCAATTCATCTACGGCGCGGACCTGCTGCTCACCCGTCCGCGTACGGAAGGGACCATCCACGGCGCCTACGAGGACGATGACGATACCGACGAATTCGGGGTCTACCTCCAGAGCGAGACCCGGTTCACCGACCAGGTGAGCCTGATGCTCGCCGGCCGCCTGGACCGTCACAGCAGGCTGGACAACCCGGTATTCTCGCCGCGCGCGGCCGTCGTGATGAAGCCCAATGCGGAAAACACGTTCAGGGTCACCTATAACAGGGCGTTCAACACCCCCACGATTACCACCATGTCGCTGGATCTCAGGGCGGTTGTCGACGCCTTCGAGTTCGGCGAGTTTTTCGGCGGTCTGGGGCTGGGACCGGACAACGCCATCGATATCCGGTCCTATGGCGCGCGCAATCCCTTTACCTTCCGACGCGACGAAACCGGCCGGCCCATGTACCGTTCGCCCTTCGCCACCGTCGCGGGGCTATCCAGGGACACCTACCTCCGTCTCGACGATCCGGCGGCCAACAACATCCTGTGGGGGGCCGCGCGGGAACTCATGGTCGAGGAGTTGATCAAGCAACTGGGCGCCAGCAGCGACGGCCTGGTCACCCCCGAACTGGCCGCCCAGTTCACCGGCGTGATCCCCGAGCGTCTCGAAGGCCTGACGAACACCTTGCAACTGCTCAACCCGGAAACGCAGGATTTCGATCCCTATAGCGTCTCGGCGGTCCAGGACATCGACAAGATCCGGCCGACCATCACGCAGACCCTCGAGTTCGGATACAAGGGCGTCGTCCGGAACAGGCTGGTCCTCGCGGCCGACTTCTACCGAACGCAGATGAACGACTACACCCTGCCGCTCTGGATCTTCACGCCCTCGGTGTTTCTCGACGAAAGTTCCCTGCGAAGCGCCTTGAGCCAGGGCATCGAAGATTACCTGGCGGATCCTGAGAACACACAGTTGGCTTCCCTGATCAGATTGCTCGATACGCCGCTTTTCGGTGGCAACGAAAACGGCGACCACACGGACGAGGTCAACGGATACATCGACGAAATGGCGGCAGGCACCGCGATGATTCCCTTCGGTACCGTTACGCCCGAGCAGGCCTCCGACCCGACGGCGGTCGCCCTGACCTACCGGAATTTCGGAGACGTCACGGTCTACGGCGCCGACCTGGGGTTCTCCTGGTTCCCCAACCGGTTATGGCACATTACGGGCAGTTACTCGTATATACACCGGAACCTGTTCGAGAACGTGGAGAACCTCGGCGACGTCCCCTTGAATTCCCCGAAGCACAAGTTCAGTGGAGGCCTTACCTTCCGCCCCTCCGGGATGCCGCTGACCCTGGGCGGCAAGGTCAGTTACCGCGGCGCCTTCCCGATGCTGGACGGCGTGTACGCGGGCCCCGTTGATTCCTACGCCGTAGTGGACGTAAACGCCGCCTACGCATTCTCCGCGATCACCTTCAGCGTGGAAGCGAGCAACCTGCTCAATACGAAGTACCGCGCCTTCGTCGGCGCCCCGGAAATCGGCCGGCTGCTCTCCGCGGGCGTGGCCGTACGGTTCTGACGGACCTGCCAGGCATATTCTTCCAACAAATCGAAACTATATCCGGGGTTATTCGTGCAATCCTATATGGACGCTGCGGACGCGCGCTGAATGATCTCCGTCCGGCGTGCCGGACGCGCGGCCCTGTCCGATATCGGCATGACACGTATTGGCTTGACACGGAGTGCGGCCGGCCGTATGATGTGTCCATCCTCAAGGAGCCCGAAAATGCCACATCGGTTGCGGTATATACTGGCGATTCTGTGCCTGCTGGCTACGCCTGCGGCCGTGCTTGCGCAGGGAGATTACTTCGGCCGGAACAAGGTCCAGTACCGCGACTTCCAGTGGGAAATCATCTCCACGCCCCACTTCGAAATCTACTACTACCAGGGAGAGGAAGAGGCCGCCTACGATGCCGCCAGGATGGCGGAGCGTTCTTATAACCGATTGAGCCGCATCCTGCAGCACAGGTTCAGCGACAAGATCCCGATCATCCTCTACGCCTCCCATACCGATTTCCAGCAGACCAACGTCCTGCCCGGGTTTATCAGCGAGGGCACCGGCGGCGTGACGGAATTCAACAAGAACCGCATACTGCTGCCCTTCACGGGATCCTACGCGGAACTGGAACACGTACTCACCCACGAACTCGTTCACGCCTTCCAGGGAGACGTGATCTACGGCGCGGGTCCGGGGGTCTCCATCCTGAATCCCATGGCCTTCGTCGCCCCGCTGTGGTTCATGGAGGGCATGGCCGAATACCTGTCCCTCGGCCGCATCGACGCCTATACCCACATGTGGCTGCGCGACGCGGCGCTGCAGGGCTATCTGCCGCCGTCCATCCCCGCCATGGACTACAGTTTTGGCGTCTACCGGTTCGGCCAGGCGCTGTTCGCCTACATCGGCGACCGGTACGGAGATCGGAAGATCGGCGAGATACTCCGCAAGACGGCCCGCATGCGGAACGTGAACGAAGCCTTCCGCTCGTCCATCGGCAAGGACATCGAGAAGCTGTCCGACGAGTGGAACGAGCACGTGCGCAAGACCTACCTGCCGCAGATCGAGGACTACGAAAAACCGCAGGCCTTCGCCCGCCAGCTGACCGACGTCCGGGAATCCATGGCGGGCCTGCACCTCGCCCCGGCGATTTCGCCGCGGGGCGACAAGCTGGTCTTCATTTCCAACCGAAGCCTGTACAACGATATCTACCTGGCCTCCGCCATCAACGGCGAGGTCATTTCCAAGCTGGTCGAAGGCGAACGCTCGGCCGATTTCGAGTCCCTCCGGTTCTTTTCCACGTCCATTTCCTGGTCGCCCGATGAGCAGTACATCGCCTTCCCGGCCAAGGTGGGGGCTCAGGACGCCCTGTATATCATGGACGTCAGAAGGAAGAAGGTGATCCGGCGCATCAAGGTCAATCTCGACGGCGCGACGTCGCCAAGCTGGTCGCCGGACGGCAGCAAGCTGGTCTTCGTCGGTCTCCAGGGAGGGCAGTCCGACCTGTACGTGGTCGATGCCACGGGCGGGAACCTGAAGGCCCTTACCCGGGACCGGTACACGGACCGGGACCCCGTATGGTCGCCGGACGGCAGGACGATCGCCTTTTCCACGGATCGGGGCGACGTGACCGATTTCCGGACGCTCACCTTCGGATACCAGCAGCTGGCGCTGTACGATCTGGACACGGGAAAGGTCGAGAAGATCCCGGACCAGATCGGCAAGAGCATTTCGCCGCAGTGGTCGTCGGACGGCAGCAAAATCGCGTTCATTTCCAATCGCACCGGCGTGTCGAACATTTTCATCCGGGACATGGTGAACGGCGAGACCTACCAGATCACCAACGTACTGACCGGGGTGACCAACGTAACGGCCGCCGGGCCCGCCATCACCTGGGCGCAGAAGTCGGATCGCATGGTCTTCTCCGCCCTGTCCTGGGGGGGATTCGACCTGTTTGCCATCAGCGACCCGGTGTCGTTGATGAAGGAACCCTACGACCACGAAAAGGCGGCCAGGCCCGGTGCGTCGCCCGATGCGCAGCAGTTGGCGCCGCCCTTGAGAACCGAACCACCGGATGAACCTCTCGCCTCCGGGGACGCGGAGGGAGACGTGGAAGAAACCGCCTCCGGGGACGCGGAGGGATCTTCGGAAGAAGCGGCCGCCGGTGACGCAGAGGGTTCATCGTCGTCGGCGACGGAGGACGCCGCGCGGTCCACCTCGACGGACGCCGCGCCCGAGGCGGGAAAACCGTCCGGGACCCCGGAGCGGGAAAAGGTGACCACGATCCAGACCGTGCTTACCGCGCCGCCGGACACGACGTCCGCCTCGGAGTCGGCCGCGGAGTCGGCCGCGCCCGGGGAGATGCCCGAAGCGTCGACGGGTTCCGGCCTCCTGGAGACGCCGCAGTTCCCGTTCGGGCCCATCGCCGGGGGTATCGGTCCCGGGGGTGAGTTGCCGGATACCACCGCCTGGACCGACGGCACGTTCAAGAAGCGGAAATACACCCCCCGTTTCGGACTGGATTACCTGGGGGGGAATGCCGGATACTCCACGCACGTCGGTCTCGTGGGCAGTTCGGTCCTTTCCTTCAGCGACATACTGAACAACCACAAGATACTCGTCGGCGCCAACGTTTTCGGGTCCCTGACGGACGCGAACCTGCTGCTCCAGTACACCAATCTGACGCGGCGCGTCAACTGGAGCGTGGCGGCGTTCCAGTACAGCTACGACCTGTTCCGCGCCTATCAGACTTCCTGGATTTCCCAGGTAACGACCCAGATCAACCGCGGCGTCCAGTTCCACCTGAGCCGGCCATTCAGCAAGTTCAACCGTTTCGAACTGGGGGTCCAGGGCGTCAACCGTTCCCGGGAGCTGGTGGACCTCAGTTTCACTTACTTCGGCATCCGGCGAACCAGGCGGGGAAGCCTGGGTAGCGTCAACTTCATTCAGCCCACCGCCGCCCTGGTCACCGATCACACGCTGTACGGGCCGACCGGTCCGATCGCCGGCGCGCGGGGCCGTGTCGAAGTGACGCCGACTTTCGGCGAACTGCAGTTCACGCGGATCTTCGTCGACTACCGCGCCTACTACAACGTCCTGCAGCGTTACGCCTTCGCCTTCCGCCTGTACGGACTGAGCAGCGACGGACGGGACCAGGAGCTGTATCCTTTCGGCGGTCCTTTCAACTTCCGCGGTGCGGACTACTGGTCCGTCTGGGGGAGCAAGGTCGCGCTGGTCAATGCAGAGTTCCGGTTTCCCCTGATCGAGGTCCTCGCCTTCGGCTGGCCGCTGCCGCTGGCCTTTCAGCAGATCCGCGGTTCGCTGTTCGTGGATGCGGGGGCCGCCTGGGACCAGACCACCAGTTCCACCCAGGCCAACCAATATTCCGGCTATCCCAACGTGGGTCAATTCGTCGACGGCAGCCTGGTGCGAAACAACGGCCTGGGGCCGCGTACGATGGAGGAACTGTCGGGCGGACCGATCGCGGTGGGGTACGGCATCGGCATGCGCTCGCGCATCGGCTTCCTGATCCTGAAGTTCGATATCGCCCGCCAGTTCGACCTGGGAAGGCGGCCTGCATGGTACAACAACGAAAACCTGGACAACGTACCCCGGGGTCTTGAGTCCGAGTTCCCGGGCACGCGTTCATACCGGCTGAGGAGTGCGTTGGACGACACCCAGTTCTTCTTTACGATCGGAGCCGATTTCTAGGCGCTCCTCGCGTACCGGCCGGCCGGCCGGTCTATCCCACGTTGGTTCATCTTTGCCAGAACGCGGAGATTCGGCAGGTATACATGCATACATCAGAAGAGATCAGGGCCTTAAGGGAGCAACATTATAACGCCACGCTGACCGAAATCCATGAACTGAACCCCGAACTCTGGATCATCCGGGTGAAACCGGACGAGGAACTACCGCCGTACAAGCCCGGTCAATATACCACGCTCGGCCTGGGTGACTGGGAAGCCACCAACGATCCCGAACACAACGAGGACGTCAACGAGAACCTCAAGACGAAACTCGTCCGCCGCGCCTACTCCATGTCCTTTCCCATGTACGAGGACGATCCCCGCCAATTGATGGATCCGGCGGACATGGACTACTACGAGTTCTACATCACGCTTGTGGCCCGCGACGGCGAAGAAGGACAGGACCCCTCCCTCACGCCGAGGCTGTGGATGCTGAAGGAAGGCGACCGGCTCTGGATGGGACCGAAGGTGACCGGCCATTACACCCTGGAACACATGGGTCCGGACGACCAGGTCATCTTCGCCGCGACCGGCACCGGCGAAGCGCCCCACAACTGCATGATCGCCGAACTGATGCGCAATGGCCACGAGCCGGAGATCATTTCGGTGGTCTGCGTGCGATACGCCCGGGACCTGGGTTACCAGTCCACCAACGAGCGCCTGGAGCACCTGCATCCGAACTACCATTATATCACGCTGACCACCCGGGAAGCCCACAACCTCAACCGCAAGGTGTATATACAGGATCTGATAAGGACCGGGGAACTGGAGGAGCAGACCGGTATCGTCCTGGATCCTGAAAGGACCCACGTGTACATCTGCGGAAACCCCGACATGATCGGCGTGCCCAACTATACCAGGGAGGGCGACAAGTCGTACCCCTCGCCCACCGGGATGGTGGAACTGCTCGAATCCCGTGGATTCAAGGCGGATCATCGCAGGGACAAGGGCAACATTCACTTCGAGGAATACTGGTAGTCCACGGTCCGGTCCACCGGGACCGGAGGCGGGTCGCATCCTGAAAATCGAAGAGGCCGCCATGCAAACACTGACGCTGGATGCGGAGGGCAATCCCGAGGTATCCAGCGGGCCGGTACCGGCCTGCAACGACGAGGACGTACTGGTCAAGGTCCGGGCATGCGTGCTGTCGAGCCGGGGTAATGCCGATGAAGGCGCCGGTCCGGCATCGGCCGCCAACGGTCCGGCATCGGCCGCCAACGGCCCGGTATCGGCCGCCAACGGCGCCCTCGGGGCCATCAGCCGGAGTTTCACGGGTGTCATCGAGTCCATCGGCCGGCGCGTGGATTCGCCTGACCGGCGGATGGATTCGCCCGGCCGGGGCGACCGGGTCGTTGTCTGCCATGCCGAAGGCAGTTTTTCGGAATACCTCAGCGTGCCTGCGAACCAGGTCGTAAAGTTGCCGCAAGGCGTCAGTTACGAAGAAGGCGCCATCGCCGGACTGATGCCGACGGTACTGAAGGGCATGGAACGGGCCGAGGTGAAGGGCAGAACCGTTTTCGTCAGCGGCGCGGGAACCACCGGGTTGCTGGGTACGCAGGTGGCCTCCATATCGGACGCCGCGGCCGTGATCGCGTCGGACCTTCACGCGAAACGCCTGCAGCGGGCGGCGGATACCGGCGCGGACACCCTGATCAACGCCTCCACGGAAGACGTTTACCGGCGTGTCATGGACCGGACCGGCGGCCGGGGTGTGGACGTCTGTCTCGAATGCGCCGGCAACCAGACGTCCTTTGCCCAGTGCGCGGCGGTGCTGCGGCCGGGCGGGAAACTCGTCGTCCTGAAAGCCGATACCCACTCCGTATCCATCGACATGGGGGAATGGTCGGAGCGATCCCTGCAGCTGATCATGGGCAGGGAACAGCCGTTCGAAACCCCCAGCCTGATGGACCGGGGGCTGAAACTCGTGGGCATCGGCGCCGTCAGGCTGCGTCCCCTGCTGACCCACGTTTTCCCCGCGCATCGTGCCGCCGAAGCCCTCGAACTGATCGACGGCCACCCTGATCTGGCCGTCGAAGTCGCGCTGATATGGGGGTAGGGATCGACCGAGTCCAGCGTCCTGTTGTGCTTGACACGCACGCTTCCTTGTTCCAACTTTCAAGCCGCCGGTAAGGGCCGCGAGATCAGTCGAAAGGACTTGAACGCACTTTGTCATCCGAAATCAGTATCCTGAATCTGATTCTGGATTCGGGCGCCGTCGCCAAGACCGTCATTGTCGTTCTCCTGATGTTCTCCATCGTTACATGGGCGATCATGGCGGAGCGCTGGCGGTACTTTCGCCGGGCCCAGGCGCAGTCGGGGGAGTTCCTTGCGTTCTTCCGGTCGGAGCGCAACTACAGACAGGTTTACGCCGCCGCCTCGAAGTTGCCGTTCAGTCCCGCTGCCGCGGTGTACCGCGAGGTATACGAGAAGTACGCGCCGGCGTTTCCGCTTCCGGCCGGCGGCGCAGGCCATGCGGACCATGCGGACCATGCGGACCATGCGGGCCATGCGGGCCAAGCGGACCAGGCGGACCAGGCAGGCCGGCCGAAGGAAGCCGACCAGGACCTGGTGGAATCCGTCTATCGCGACCTGCGGCTGGCCGCCCACCGGGAACTGGCCCGGTTCGAGCAACGTCTTCCCCTGCTGGCCACCGCCGGAAGCGTGTGTCCGTTTCTCGGCCTGTTCGGAACGGTGTGGGGTGTCATGACCGCCTTTCTGGACATCAGTACCCAGGGCTCTACAAATATCGTGGTCGTGGCGCCCGGGATCGCGGAAGCCCTGATCACGACGATCGCGGGTCTGGCCGTGGCGATCCCGGCCATGGTGGCGTATAATTTCTTCGTGCAGCGGTCGCGGGTGCTGGGCCTGGAACTCGAGGACCTGGCCACCTCGGTACTGAACATCCTCCAGTTGCGGACCATCGCGGGGAGGCCATGAATTCCTTTGATTTCAATGGCGCGGGTTCGCCCCGCGTCCTATCGGAAATCAGGGTCACGGCGCTGGTCGACGTCATGACCGTGCTCCTGATCATCTTCATGATCACCACGCCGATGATCCAGAGCGGCGTCCAGGTGGATCTGCCCAGGGCGAGCGCGGCCGCGCCGGATCTCGGCGAAGGCCTCGTCATCACGATAACGAGCGAAGGTTCGCTCTACCTTGAAGACCGGCTGCTTTCGATCGCCCAGTTCGACGGGGTGTTCGGGGAGATATTCGAGGATCAGCAGGATAAGCCGGTGTTTATCCGCGGAGACGAGCAGGTGCCCTACGGCGCCGTCATCGGCGTGCTGGATAAACTCAAGCAGCACGGCGTAACGCAGATTGGCCTGGCGACCAGTCTGAGGACCTCACGATAATGGCACGCATGATCTGGGCTTCCGGATTCTTTCATATCGCGGTGATTGCCGGGTTGATCGGTGTGAACACCTGGTGGTCCGCGCCGGCGTCGTCGCTGGACCAGCAGGTCTACCGGGTCGATCTCGTGACGCTGAACGAAAGCCCGCCGGTTCAACGTCCGCCCGCGATCGACGAGCCCTATGAAGTGGTCTCGAAGAAGGAGGCCGCCGCGCCGCAGGAGGAGGCGGCCCTGGCGCTGGAACGGACGCCGCGCCTGGTCTCCGAAGAACCGGACCCCGCACCGGAAGCGCCGCGGACCTTCGAGACCGATTCCCCGGAAATCCGCCTGGACGAGCGGAACTTCGAATACCCGTATTACCTGGGCATGATGCAGCGGAAGATCCAACAGCATTTCAACGTGCCCAGGATGCTCGGCGTAACCCGACTCGAGACGGTCATCTATTTCCGCGTGGTACGGTCCGGCCGGATTACCGGCGTTGTCATGGAGCGTTCGTCGTCCAATCCGACCTTCGACCTGGCGGCGCAACGGGCTTTGAACGCGGCCGATCCGCTGCCGCCGCTGCCGGAAGGTTACAGGAAGTCCTACCTGGGCGTGCATTTCGCCTTCCAGTACGCGTTGTGAAACCGCAACGAACGCACGCGGTACCCTGACCCGGGGCCAGGATCGGATTACAGCTTGGAAGGCTTGCAATGAGAGAACATCGGAGTGCCTGGCCGTTGCGGAGTGCCTGGCCGTTGCGGAGTGCCTGGCCGCTACAGAGTGCCTGGCCGCTACGGAGTGCCTGGCCGTTGCGGAGTGCCTGGCCGTTGCGGATCCTGCTGACAGCATGCGTCCTGTTTCTGCCCGGCGCGCAGTCCGCGTCGGGCCAGGACGAGGTCAATCTCAGCGTGCAGGCCCGCGTCTCCCCCCGCATACCGATCGCCTTCAAGCCCTTTGTCCCCAAGGATGGGACGGCCTTCGACGCCGCCGTCCAGGACACCGTCAACCAGGTACTCATGCGGGACCTGTCCTTCTCCGGCGTATTCGCCGTGCGGGACCTTTCCATCCCGGCCCGGGTCGGTGCGGACGATGGCGCCCAGGTACTGACGGGCAGCGCGGGCGACACCACCTACGTATTCCTGGACGCCGCCGGCGAAGTGGACCTCGAGCTGCTTCGCAAGTTGTCCGTGCAGGTCATGGTGTCGGGAACGTACGAAGTATCGGGAACCCGGGTGGAGATCTCCGTGCGTCTTACCGACCTGGGTACCCGGCGGACGATCCTCGAGAAAGGATACGCCGCCTTCGAACTGACATTGAGACGGATCGTGCATCTCATGGCCGACGACATCGTGTTCCAGCTGACCGGGGACCGGGGCACCGCCCAGACCCGAGTCGCCTTTATTTCCCAGCGCAGCGGCGCCCCGGAACTGTACATCTCGGATTACGACGGTTACAATGTCCGCCAGCTGACCCGGGACGGCGCACGGAAATATTCGCCGAACTGGTCGCCGGACGGCACCAGTATCGCCTACACCTCCTACCGGGACGGCCCCCACGAACTGTATATCCTCGACCTGCAGAGCGGGGAGACCCGCAAGGTCCCTTTCGGGGGAAGAACGGTGCTATCGCCGCGCTGGTCGCCGGACGGCCGCCACCTGATCCTGAGCCTGGTCACGAAGGGGGTTTCCAGGCTGTACATCAGCACGCTGGACGGGAGCCGGCTGGTACCGCTGGCGACCGGTTACGGGATCAACGTTTCACCGTCCTGGTCACCGCGGGGCGACCAGGTGGTATACATGTCGGACCGATTGACACAGAAGCACCTGTACGTTATTAATATAGATGGCTCGAACGATCATCGCATCACCTTCGAGGGCGGTTACAACGGATCGCCGGCGTGGTCGCCCCGGGGCGACCGCATCGCCTTCGTGGGCGGTGATCTGGCGACGGGAAGGCGGGGAGGCCCCCGGCGGGTCTTCAATATCTACACCTGCGACGTCAACGGCAGCAACCTGGTAAAACTCACGGGCGTCCGCGGACCGGAAGGAGACAACGTGAACCCGACCTGGTCCCCGGACGGACTGCACATTCTCTTCAGTTCCGACCGCGTCCGCAGCGGAGCGTACCATATATACCGGATGTCCTGGAACGGAGGCGACGTCCATCCCGTCATTACGGAGGGCAACAACCGGCAGCCCAGCTGGGGACCCCGACCCGAATGAAACCGAAGCGGATCAATGAGGAAATGAACGAAAGGGCCCTGAAACCCCTCGGCCTCCGCCTGCTGCCGGCGATCTTCGTCGTTATCGTCACAGGCGCATGCGGCGTCCAGTCCGACCTGACCAACCTGAAGAACGACACGACACATCTGCGGGCCCAGATGCAGGTCATGCGCGAGGAGATCGCCCTTCAGGAGGATATAGACTCGCTGCGAGTGCACATCGTGCGGCTGGAAGCCCTCGTACGGTACCAGACGGATGAGCTGCTGAGCATGCGGGCGGGCATGGGGCAGCGGGTCGGCGCCCTGGAAAGCCGGTTGCAGACCCTGACCACGCGCATCACGGAAAGCGACCGTCAATTTTCGGCCCTGGTGCGCAGGCTGGAGAGCCTGCAGGTCCAGCTGAGCGTGCCGGCAGGACCGGATACGTCCGGGGCGCAGACCGCGTCATTCGACCCGGGCGAACTGTACGACCTGGCGCTGCGGGATTACCAGCGAGGCGACTACGACGTGGCCGTCCGGCAGTTTACCCAGTACATCGAGTACTTTCCGGATTCGGACCTGGCCGACGACGCGCAGTTCTACATCGGCGACAGCTACTATACCCAGAGCCTGTACACCCCGGCGCTCGATGCTTACGAAAAGCTGTTGGACACCTATCCGGATGGAAGCAAGGTGCCGGCCACCCTGTTGAAGATCGCCTTCATAAAGGTGGCCCGGAACGAACCGTCCGAGGCGCGGTCCTACCTGGAACGGGTAATCGGTGAATTCCCCGATGCGGAGGAGGCCCAGCTCGCGAGGATGAGACTGGACCTGATGCCGGAAGACTGAATAGGGCTGACTTTTTGCTTTACTTTCACAACCAAATGGGGATTTTAAGTGTGGATGTGCCGGATTGATCTACGCATCGAAAAACCCGGTGAAGTCGAGAAGGTGTCCATATACCAGCCACTCATTGAAGGATGAGTAACGCACCCATTTGAAAGGAGTGCTAAAATGAAAAGATGGCGCAGCACGTATTCGGTCCTGGCGCTCTGTGTGTTGGTCGCGGCTCCCGCATGGATAGGTGCCGCCTGCGCCAGGGGTCCTTCCGCGGAAGAACTGGCCGCGATGGAGGCAGCGCGTCAACAGGCCATAGCGGATTCGCTCAGAGCGGCACGCGCTGAAGAGGAAGCCCGTCTGGCGGCCGAGGAAGAAGCCCGGCGCATGGCCGAGGAAGAAGCCCGTCTCGCGGCCGAGGAAGCAGCCCGTCTCGCGGCCGAAGAGGAAGCCCGCAGGGCTGCCGAGGCCCGGCACCAGGAGATGATGTCCCTTTCCACCGTCTACTTCGACTACGACATGTCGAACATCCGGGAAGACCAGCGTTCTGCCCTGGACGAGAACGCCCGCAAATTGCGGGAGTACCAGCCCGAGGATATGGTGATGGTCGAGGGTCACTGTGATGAACGGGGTACGATCGAATACAATCTGGCGCTGGGCGAGCAGCGAGCCCAGGCGGTCAAGACGTACCTTGTGGATGCCGGCGTGGCGGAGGGCCGCATCGAAACCGTCAGTTTCGGTGAAGAACAGCCGGCGGTCATGGGTGGTGACGAAAGCGCGTGGTCGCAGAACCGGCGCGCCGAGTCGAAACGCAAGTAAGCGTTTTCCCCATCACCCGTACCGGTACAGGACTGGGGCGGCCATATGGTCGCCCCTTTTTCGTTTGTTTCCGGGAAACGGTTTCCGGTTTTCGTAAATCATGTGGATGCAAGGAACAAACTCGGGCGTTGTAAAAAAACATTGAAAGATGAAGCAGATATACATATACTTTGCCGCTCAGGATGAAACAGACGTTAAGCGGAGAAGGGCAAGGCTGACCGGATCAACTCAGGACGTAAAAGACAACTCAGAGGAAAGGAGTTCTGCATGAAGCGATGGAGCAATACGGCATCGGTCCTGGCGCTCTGCGTGCTGGTCGCCGCTCCCGTGTGGATGGGCGCCTGCTGCGCCGTAACCCGGGGACCTTCCGCGGAGGAACTGGCCGCGATGGAGGCGGCGCGTCAACAGGCGATCGCGGATTCGCTCAGGGCGGTACAAGCTGAAGAGGAAGCCCGCTTGGCGGCCGAGGCGGAGGCCCGGCGCATAGCCGAAGAGGAAGCCCGTCTGGCGGCCGAGGCGGAAGCCCGGCGCGTGGCCGAAGAGGAAGCCCGTCTGGCGGCCGAGGCGGAAGCACGGCGACAGGAGATGATGTCCCTGGCCACCGTCTACTTCGATTACGACCAGTCGGCTGTCCGGGAAGACCAGCGCGCGGTCCTGGATGAAAACGCCCGCAAGCTGCGGGAATACCAGCCCGAAGACAGGGTGGTGGTCGAGGGCCACACCGATGAACGGGGCACGATCGAATACAACCTGGCGCTGGGTGAACGGCGTGCCCAGGCGGTCAAGGCGTACCTCGTGGATGCCGGCGTGGCGGAAGACCGTATCGAGACCGTCAGTTACGGTGAAGAGCGGCAGGCGGTCATGGGCAGCGACGAAAGCGCCCTGGCGCAGAACCGGCGTGTGGAGCTCAGGCGCCAGTAGGCATTCCCCGCATCACCCGTACCGTTACAGGACAGGGGCGGCCAATTAAGGTCGTCCCTGTTTTTTTTTATGGCTCCCGGAGAAACGGTTTCCAGTTTTCATAGATCATGTTGTGTATGGCCTCTTCCGGAAACACGGGCAGGGACGTATTCCGAACGATGTCGTTTACTTTCCACTGGCCCGCTATGACCTGCGCCGGTGTGGCGGAGGGGAAGTCGGAGCCGAAGATCAGCTTGTGCTCCACGCCGTACTCCAGGGCGGACATGAAGGCCATGTAATGCCGAAGCGGGCGATAGTGCAGGGCCGATATGTCCGCGTAAAGATTCGGATGCTTGCGGATCAGCACCACGCATTCGTCCTCCCACGGATGCCCCATGTGGGCGATCATCATCCGGAGGTCCGGGCAGGCCACCGCGATGTCCTCCAGCTGGATCGGATTGGCCCACTTGAGGGGTCCCGGCCGCACGAAGGAAGTGCCCTGGTGCCAGATCACGGGGATGTCCAGCGCTTCCGCCTTCTTGAACAGGGGAAGATGGGCCGGGTCCTGCGGGTCGAAGTGCTGGTAGATCGGAGCGACCTTCAGTCCGCGCAGGCCGAGTTCATCTACGTTGTATTCGAGTTGTTCGACAGCGTCTTCGTCGTTCGGGTTGACGGAACACCATCCGATGAACCGGTCCGCGTGTTTCGCCACGAACCCGGCGACGAGTTCCTGGGGCACGTCCATCCCGCAATAAGGCGCTTTCAACCCGAACACCACCACCCTGTCACAGTCTTCGGTCGCCTTCAGCAGCGTTTCGGGCGTGGAATCGAAGGCATTCTTGTACCGGTCCTCGTGGCCGGCGTAGTAGACGTCCTCGGACAGCCGCATCTTGGCCTTCTTGGCGGCGTAGGCGAATTCCACGAACTCGTCGGACATATGGTCCGGGTACCACATCAGGTTGGTATGGATGTCGACTAGCATGAATGGCTTTCCCCGGGGCTTGAGTGATCGTTGCCGTTGACTCCGTTGCCGTTGAATACGCAAGCGCGGATCATGTCCGCGGCTTCTTCCAGGTCGAAACAGGCGGGATCGACAGGGATCCCGGCTTCACAGGCGGCGGCCAGCAGGTCGCACAACCCGGGCCGTCCGGGCTGCCCCGGCGCTCCGGGCCGTCCACACTGCCGCGCGTCAACGCCGGCCTCCCGGGCGAACAGGCGGACCGGCGTGGTGTCCGCCGCGATGCCGCCGTCTTCCATGACCAGGATCCGGTCCGCCAGGTGGGCGATCAGGTCCATGTCATGGGTGATCAGGAAAAGGGTCGTCCCCTTCGCCTTGCAGGCCATGAAAATCGCTTCGACCTGCCGTACGCTTTGCGGATCGAGCCCGGACGTGGGTTCATCCAGCGCGAGAACGGAAGGTTCCATGGCCAGGATTCCGGCGATCGCGGCCCGGCGTTTTTCCCCGCCGCTCAACGATAGGGGATGCCGATGTGAAAACCGGCCGGGGTCCAGGCCTACCTGCTCGAGCGCCCGGTTAACCAGGTCCGGGATTTCCGACGCTGCGAAACCCGTCTGCCGGGGACCGAAGGCCACGTCGTCGAACACGGTTTCCTCGAACAACTGGGCCTCGGGAAACTGGAAGACCAGTCCCACCTTCTGACGCAGCTTTTGCAGGTCGGTCTTTGGGGACGTCACATCCGCTCCCTCGACCCGAACCGTGCCCGAATCCGCCTTCAGCAGGCGGTTGAGGTGCTGAATCATCGTGGACTTACCCGAGCCGTTCGGCCCGGTCAGCGCGACGCACTCCCCGGGGAACACCCGGGTGGTTACGTCGCGCAGCGCGGGGATCTCCAGGGAAGTGCCGGGGGAATAGGTATGGCACACCCGTTCGAAGGCGATGATGGGCGGCGTGGACGGCGGCTCGGGCGCCCCTGGCGACTCGAGTACACTGGGTGGCTCAGGTGCTATTGGCGACTCGGGCGCCCTTGGCGACTCGGACGCCCTTGGCGACTCGGACGCCCTTACGGTCAGCCACTGGACCAGGGGCTTCGGAAGAACGATGCCGTCCGGTACCGCGACACCGCGCGTGCGCAGGGCGTCCGCCAGCCGTTTGGCCAGCGGCGCGTCGAGCCCGTGTGCCGCGAGACGATCCGTTTCCCGGTACACTTCCTCCGGCGTTCCCTCGGCGGCGACGTCCCCGTCCACCACCAGCGCGATGCGGTCCATCCGGACGGCTTCCTCCGGCGACTGCGTAATGAAGACCACGCTCAACCGGTATTCCTCCACGATCGCCAGGAGCAGGTCGAGTATGTCCCGCCGGTCGCCCGGGTCCAGCGACGAGGTGGGCTCGTCGCATACGAGGTAACGGGGGCGCATGGACGCCACGGCGGCGATGGCCAGGCGCTGCTTCTCGCCGCCGGACAACCTGTGGGGAGGATACTGGCGGTACTTTTCCAGGTTGAACCGGCTTAAGGCCCACGCGACACGGTCGTGGATCTCCGGGGAAGGCAGGCCGAGGTTTTCCAGGCCGAAGGCCACTTCCCGTTCCACCGTGGTGGAGACCAACTGGTTGTCCGGGTTCTGAAAGATCATGCCGGCCCGTTGATGGACCGGCCACTTGTTCTCCAGGTCCGCCGTGTCCAGGCCGTCCACCAGGACCCGGCCGGACCGGGGAACGATCAATCCGTTGAGGCAACGGGCGAGCGTGCTCTTGCCCGAGCCGTTGGGTCCGATCACGGCCAGGCTTCCGGAATCGCCGATCTCAAGGGACAGGCCCTTCAGCGTGGGGACCTCGTCCCCCGTCGGAAGATGGTAGCTGAAAGATACGTCTTCGACGACGATCACGGCAGGTCGTCCAGGTCCATGCGGCCGACAGCCTCGTGGACGGCAGCGTACACCTCGGCGAGCGGGATCCCCGCCTTCAACGCGGCCTGACGGCAATCCTCGTATTCAGGGGTATAGCGCGTGGCGTTCCCCTGCCGAACGACTTTTATCCCGATCGAGCCGAAGGGGGTCTCCGCCCTGGCCTCGCTACGGGGGAGCACACTCCGGGTGACGGGGTAGCTTCTGAGGCCGATGGTTGTCGTTTCCCTGAAAATGAGCTCGGTCAGCCGGCCGGCCTGGGCGGTTGGCGCCAGCACGGTGAGCAGCACGCCCGGCCTGCTTTTTTTCATGATCACCGGCGTGAGAAAGGCGTCCAGCGCCCCGGCGTCGAGCAGCAGGTCCAGGACATGACCGTAGAACTGTGGATTCATATCGTCGATCTGCGTTTCAAGGACCTGCACGGACTCACGGTCGCCCGATGCGCCGGCCTCCTCGTCGCCGGCCTGGGCACCTTCACCCATGGGGGCGACTACCCCAATACCCAGCCGTACCATGTTTCCATCACCACGGTCGGCGTCGTTTCCCCCGCAGCCCACCGACCGCAGCGTAAAACCGGAACTGTGCATCGATCCCGCGGAGAGTGCGGTCAGCACGGCGCATCCTGCCAGGTCGACGGGGGCGCGGTCGACGGGCCGCACGGTTGCGCCCCGCATCAGGGCGGCGAGCAGGGGAGGCGTAGCATCGATGCCCGTGGCGAAGGGCAGCGCTACGTGGTGAAGGGATTCGATCCCGAGCAGGTGAAGGGCGTTGCAGAGGACGAGGATACACAACGCCGCGTGGCGGCCGCCCAGTGCTTCCACCGATGGCGCGTTGCCCGACGCGTTGCCCGACGCGTGACCCGGCGTGTGGTCCCGTGCGTGGTCCGGAGACGGGTCCTGTGCCCCCCAGAGCTCGTTCACGTTCTGCTCGAGGTGGCCCGTTACCCGGCCGATGAGCGTGCCGGCCGGTGCGTCCGCTCCTCCACCCGGTATGGTCCGGTACGTCTCGGGAACGGACGCCTCGACGCAGGACAGGGAGGCGTACGTCACCCGCATTCCGTCGACCCGTTCTTTGGTGACGTTGATCACGCAGTCCACGCCATGGTGGCGTTTCAGAGCCGCTTCAATCTCCTCGCGGTCCACCCCCGCGTCGATCAGCGCGCCGAGCAGCATGTCGGCGCTAAAGCCGGATAACTGGTCGAAATAACCCGCCACTGCCATAGGACCCGCCGTCCTATTCGTGCTTCCGGTTGATGAGGCCCGCCGCGTACCCGGCGTTGAACCCCCCGTCGATGTTCACCACCGTGACGCCCGAGGCACAGCTGTTCAGCATGGCCAGGAGCGCCGCCAGCCCGTTGAAACTCGCGCCGTACCCCACGCTGGTCGGTACGGCGATCACCGGCCTGGAGACTATCCCTCCGACCACGCTGGGCAGGGCGCCTTCCATGCCCGCCACGACGATGAGCACCGACGCGTTCATGATGGCCTCGCGATGGGAGAACAGGCGGTGGATGCCGGCCACGCCGACGTCGAAGACGCGTTCCACCCGGTTGCCCAGGACCCGGGCGGTCACCGCGGCCTCTTCGGCCACGGGAATATCGCTCGTGCCCGCCGAGACGACCAGGACCTCGCCGATGCCCTGGTCCTGCCAGTTTTGCTGGACCACGATCGTTCGGGCCGCCTCGTGGTACTCCGCAGACGGGCACCGCGTCCTCACGGCTTCATGCATGGCCGGGGTCGCCCGCGTGGCGAGCAGGTCGCTGCCCGAGGCAACGATACGCTCCGCGATCGCGGCCACCTGGTCGTCGGTCTTCCCCGTGCAGAAAATCACCTCGGGGAACCCGCACCGCAGCGCCCGGTGGTGGTCCACCTGTGCGAATCCGAGGTCCTCGAAGGGCAAGGAGCGCAGCCGCGTGGAAGCCTCGTCTACCGGCAGCTCCCCCGAACGGACCTGTTCGAGCAACGCTCTGATCTGCGATTCATTCACGGGTTATTCCCCATCCGGCGTCCCGCCGTCCAGGACTTCGATGCGTGCGCCCGAGGCGTGGCGCTCCTGCTGCAGCCGGGCCGCCACCGCCTCCGCTCCGCGCATCACGCGCAGCACGTTGCGTCCGAGGATCTTCATGATGTCCTCGTCCGAATACCCCCGCCGGACCAGTTCGGCCGTCAACATCGGATAGGTGGAGACGTCCTCCAGTCCCACCGGTAACGAGGAAATACCGTCGTAATCCCCGCCGATGCCGATATGATCAATGCCGGCTACGTCCCGGATGTGGTCGATATGGTCGGCCACCTGGGCGAGGGTGGCGGGCGGCGTGGGATTGGCCTCGTTCCAGGCGGCAATGCCTTCCGCGACGGATTCATCCGTACTGCCGGGCATCGCCGCGAGGCGCTCGCGTTCCTCGTTGCGCTTCACGCCGTGCAGGCGGGTCTCTTCCGAGATGTAGCCCGGAACGAAGGTGACCATGATCACCCCACCGTTATCGACCAGCCGTTCAAGGACGTCATCCGGTGCGTTGCGCACGTGGTTGCATACGGCAAGCGCCGAGGAATGGCTGAAGATGACCGGGGCCTCGGTCACGTCCAGGGCGTCCCGCATGGTCGCCGGGGAAACGTGGGACAGGTCCACCAGCATGCCCAGGCGGTTCATCTCCCGGACCACTTCGTTCCCGAATTCCGTCAGTCCGTCGACTGCCATGGTATCCGTCGCCGAATCGGCCCACGGTATGTTGCGGCTGTGGGTCAGCGTCATGTACCGGACGCCCAGCAGGTGAAACATGCGGAGCGCGCCGAGAGAGGAATCGATGGAATGGCCTCCTTCGATGCCCATCATGGACGCGATCTTGCCGGCCGCGAAGGCAGCTTCCACTTCGTCGGCCGTGGTGGCCAGCTGGAACGTGTCCGGGTACCGCTCGATCATCTGGTACACGATGTCGATTTCTTCCATGGTAGCCCGCGTCGCCTCCTTGCCCTGCATGGACGCGGGTACGTAGACCGACCAGAACTGAGCGCCCAGCATGCCCTCGCGCAGACGGGGAATGTCGGTATGGAAATCGGGCTGAGGTTCGTTGATGTCGATCGACCACACGTCCCGGTTCGCCTTCCTGCGAATCTGCCAGGGCAGGTCGTTGTGGCCGTCGATCAGCGGGACTTTCGCGTGCAGTGCCTTCGCGCGTTCGACGGGGTCCTCAGGCATGGGTTCTTCCGCCGGCGTGCACGCGGCGGTAACCGCGATGAGACAGAGGCCGGTCAGCAACAGGGCGATTGAGTGCATGGTTCCTCCGGTGTGAAGCCATTCATTTCTGATTTCTGGCGGTCACGGGCAGCGAATCGGATTACCGAGATGGAAGGCAATTGCAACTTGGAAATAGGATCCTGTCCTCATTTGGCCAATCTCATCTAAAATCAACGATATTCGAGTCAGGGCAAGGGATATTTAGGCGCTCCGATCGGGCGAATCCGGTTGGCTCCAGGGCCTGCGATGTCCTCCCCGGACAGAAACGGATCCGCATCTGACCACCATCGAATTCTCATATTGCCAATCCCGCCGCCCCGGTATACTTTTCACTGGTCGCAATCATCCGAAATCCCCCATCCGAAGGAGTCCGCATGGCCGGTTTCACCATTCTCGCGCCCGGTAATCCAGATAACCCCGGTCCCAATCAATATATACGTGACGAACTGAAGACTATTGGCGCCGAGCTCAAGATCCGGCCCTTCAGCACGCTCGAGGAGATGCTCGAGGAAGCCCGGGACGTAGACGGGTTCACCCAGGGCGGTCTCACGTACAACAGGGAAGTCGTCGAAGCGCTGCCCGAGCGCATCCGCGTGGTCGGCGCGGGCGGGATCGGCGTGGATTTCATCGACGTGGAGGCGGCCACGGAACGGGGCATCATCGTCTACAACATCCAGCGGGTGTTCGAACGGGAAGTCGCCCAGCACGCCATGATGCTGCTGCTCGCCTGCGCCCGGCGGCTGATGATCATCAACCGGTCCATGCTGGAGGGTACGCCCATCAGCCGCGGAACCATTCAGCCGATTTACGAGCAGACGCTGGGACTGGTTTCCTTCGGGAACATCGGCCGGGCCATGGCGAAGATCGCCGCCGGATTCGATCTCCGGGTCATCGCCTGCGACCCCTTCGTCACCCAGGCCGACGCCGACCCCTGGGGCGTGACCATGGTGGACCAGGAAACGCTGTTCAGGGAGTCGGACTTCGTCTCCTGCCACGTACCCCTGGGCCCGAAGACCTTTCACCTGATCGGGGAGCCGGATTTCCGGAACATGAAACCTTCCGCCTACTTCATCAATACGGGACGCGGCAAGGTCGTGGACGAGAAGGCGCTGATCCGGGCCCTGCAGGAAGGCTGGCTCGCCGGCGCGGGGCTGGACGTGCAGGAACAGGAACCGCCCGCCCCGGACAACCCACTGCGGTCGATGGAACAGGTGGTCCTCACGCCGCACTACGCTTCGGCGTCGGTGCGGGGCGGCATCGAGCGTTTCAAAAAGGCCGGCCGGCAACTGGTCACCATCCTCAGTGGCCAATGGCCCGAAGACGGTCTCGTAAACCCCACCGTGAAACCGATCGCCGCCGAAAAATGGGGCATGCCCGCGGAGTAATCGGGTGCTTGGCGGCGGATGCGTAATGGGGCGGCAGTTCGGATCATCCATGTTCTACGACACCGTGATCTTCGATGCGGCCGGTACGCTCGTCGGCCGGGATTCTCCCGATTTCTTCGAGGAGTTCTTCGTCGTCGCGGCCGGTGAACTCAGCGCCGCGATCACGCTGGACCAGGTGAAGGCGGCGCTTTCAAAGGCCATGGAGGAACCCCGGTTCGGCAAGCGCGACGGCCGCATGAGCACGCCGGAGCAGACACGGCGATACTTTGTCGATCTCTATGCGCACGTGTTTCGTACGGCGGGTATCGAGGGCGACCTGGTGCCCGGGTTACAGCAGTACTACGACCGGTTTCAGGACGGCAGGTACCTGGACGTGTACGGCGACGTCCGGCCCACGCTGGAAAAACTCAAAGGCCGCGGCGTGCGCCTCGGCGTGCTGTCGAACTGGTCGGAACACCTCGCTCAAGTGCTCAAGCGGCACGGCCTGGACCGGTATTTCTCCTTCCTTGTTGTTTCCGCCGAGGCGGGTTGCGAAAAGCCCGACGAAAGGATCTTTCGCATGGCCATAGATCGCGCGGAAGCTCCGGCCGACCGAATTCTTTACATCGGGGACTATCCGGAGGAGGACATCCTACCGGCTGAGCGCGTCGGCCTGGACGCCCTGCTCATCGATCGGTACGGCAAGTACGGCCGCTATCGCCTGCCTTCCATCCGGCAGCTGACGGACGTCCCGGGGCTTATCGGCATATCATGATTCGGGACGCTTCGTGAGGGGCGGCCGTGCGTGTCACATCGTGAACGAGGACGAACCATGAGCAACCGACCGATCCGCGTCGGCGTGGTGGGCGTGGGACGCGGGAAGAGCTTCGCACAAAGCGCGTCCGGCGCCGTGGGCATGGAGCTCGTCGCGTTGTGCGATATCTGGGAGGAGCGGTTGCGCGAGTTGGCCGGCGAACTCTCCGTCGACGGGTACACCGACTACGACGCGTTCCTCGCCCACGACATGGACGCCGTGGTCCTGGCCAACTACTTCCACGAACACGCGCCGTTTGCCATAAAGGCCCTGCGGACGGGCAAGCACGTCATGAGCGAGACCGCATGCAACGGCACGCTCGCGGAGGGGGTCGCCCTCTGCCGCGCCGTGGAGGAATCCGGCCGGATCTACATGTTGGCCGAGAACTATCCCTACACCGTGTTCAACCAGGAAATGCACCGGCTTTACCGCGAGGGAGAGATCGGCGAAGTCACCTACGCCGAGGGCGAGTACAACCATCCCATGTCCCGGGACGCGAGCCTGCGCATTTCACCGGGATTCGACCACTGGCGGGCGTGGATACCCTCGACCTATTACTGCACCCACGCCCTCGCGCCCCTGGTGTATATCACCGACACGCGGCCGGTCGGCGTGAACGCCCTGGCCATCGCCCGGCCCGAGCGCACCCTCACGCTCCGGAGGGGAGATCCCGGATCCGTCATCCTCTGCCGCATGGACAACGGCGCGGTCTTCCGGCTCTTCGGACTCGGCCTGCCCGGGCACAGCAACTGGTACCGCCTGCACGGCGAACGCGGCGCCATGGAAATCACCCGGGGACCGGGGTACTTCGGACCCGGGGACGTGCGGGTGTGGCATGAGCCGTGGCACCTGGAGCCCGGGGAGGATGCGGAGCGGGTCTACAAGCCGGACTGGCCGGAGCACGGCGATCTCGCCCGCAAGGCCGGCCACGGTGGCGGCGACTTCTGGACCAGTTTCCATTTCGCACGGGCCATCCGTTCAGGCGAACAGCCCTTCCTGGACGTGTACCGCGGCGTGGCCATGTCGTCGGTGGGCATCCTGGCCTGGAAGAGCGCGCTGGAAGACGGCCTGCCCTTCGAAGTGCCCGACTTCAGGGACGAGGACGCCCGGAAATCCTGGGAGAACGATCACTGGTCGCCCTGGCCCAAAGATGCCGGACCGGGACAGCCACCGCCCAGCATACTGGGCCGCCGCGAACCGGATCCGGAGCACGTCCCGTACGCCCTGCGGCTATGGAAGGATATGGGTTACGAAGGGTAAAAAAGGCTTGCGTTTCGAGGGTCCGTCCGGTATTTTAGGACGGCTTTGGAGGATCGAGACCCCATCGTCTAGCCTGGCCAAGGACACCGCCCTTTCACGGCGGCAACACGGGTTCAAATCCCGTTGGGGTCATGTTTCTTAACCGGAAATGGCAGAGGGGGTTGCGTGCATGCGCAATCCCCTTTTCGCTTGATGTGCGAACCGGCTTAATTCAATGTTCGAAGGGTTCGACCCGGATGACTTCGATCGTGCCGGCCGGGGTGAATTGCCAGACCGCGACGAAACCCGTGGCCAGATCGCCGTTCTCGTCCCAGTCCAGGGGCATGGCCGCGCCTTCGTAGTTGATCGCGCCGCCGTCGGCCAGGACGCGCAACCCGTTTGCGATACTGCTCGCCTCGGCAATAACGAGCTCGCCGGGAGGCCTTCCGATCGTCCGCAACTGGTCCCGGATGGCCGCTCCCTCCAGCCTGCCCGCCGCCTGGGCCGCCAGGGCCAGCGCCACGGTTGCGTCAAAGGTCTGTTTCACATAGGGAAAAGGTGGAGGATTGCTGCCGTAGGCGTTTTTATACCCGTTTTCCCAGGCGATCGCCGAAGGCGTATCCTGTGCGGATCCTGGTGACGTGCCGATCATTCCGGCGAGGTGCTCGGGACCGATAGACCGGATCAGGTCCAGGCTGCGTCCGGTGGGGCCGAAGACGAATACGTCATAGAAGCCGTTGTCCAGCGCTTCCCGCACGATGGTTTCCTGCTGGGGTTGAAAGGCGAGGACGATCAGCGCCTGCGTGTCTTCGAGGACGCCCTTGCTTTCTCTAAGCTCCTCCACGAGGGTCGTCTTATCGGGATCCGCCGCGACCCGGATGAGCTTGCCTTCCCAGGCATTCTCGAAAGCGTCGGCAATGCCCCGGCCCCAGACGTCGTCGCGATAGATCATGCCCACGTTGCCATATCCCAGCTCCAGCGTGATCTTGGCGAGGACCGGTCCCTGGTCGTGGTCGGACAGGGTGGTGCGAAACAGGAAATCGTTATCCATGGCGGTCGTGAGCATGGGAGAAGATGAGGCCGGAGAGATCATGGGAATGCCGGCATCCGCGACCACTTCGTCCACGATGGCCAGCGTCGAGGAACTTGCCCAGGCGCCTACGATCGCGTGGACGCCATCCTTCTCGATAAGGTCCATCGCCTCGGCTACCGCGGTTTCGGCGTTCAACTCCGTATCGGCCACCACGCCCTCGACCGGTTCCCCGAGCACGCCCACCTCGTTGACGTGCGCGATCGCCATTTCGAATCCCCGCCGCATGAGGACGCCGTGTTCCGAACCACCTTCCGACAGGTCGATCAACAGCCCGATCTTCAGCGCGGGCTGATCCACCGGCTCGGGCGGATCCGGCGGTTCGGGCGATACCGGATCCTCACTGCCGCACGACAACAGGAAGGTGATCATCAGGACGATCGAAAGCCAGGGCCCCCAGGAGAAGATCGATCCTCGCATTTCACGCATCTTCATGCCTCCCGCGCATCGAAGCGCATTCGGTCGGTATGTCCATGTCCGGTTGCGGGTTACTGATCCGTGACAATGTAGATATACTGCGTACCGTTTACGCTGTCATCCCTTTTCTTATCTATTGCGCCATCAACAACTTGGGTGGCATCGGGCACCGGCTGAATTGCCTTGCCGGTTCGCAGTGGGCGGAATACATTCCATCCCATGCCCGACGATACCGCCGATTCCCCGAAACCGGCTGACAACGAGGTCCCGCCTTCCCAGGTCCTCCGTCACGTCTGGGCCATCGCCTGGCCCGTCGTTGTCGCATCGCTGATCGACGCCACAGAAGGTCTCGTAGACATCTACTTCGTGGGATTCCTGGGTCCCGCGGCGATCTCCGCCATCGGCATGAGCCGCCAGATCGTATTCATCGTCATGGTCATGGCCATTTCGATCACCGGGGGGACGCGGACGCTGGTAGCCCAGTACTACGGGGCCGGCAGACACGGCGACGTAAGCCGGACCGGCCAGCAGGCGATCCTGATGGGCACCTACCTGGCCCTGGGTCTCGCCGCCGTCAGTATCGTGCTCACGCGGCCCGCGCTGGTCCTGCTCGGCGCCCCGGAAGAGGTCCTCACCCACGGCATGCTCTTCCTGAGGCTCTACTTCGCCGGCATGGTCTTCATGATTCTCAATTACGTGATGAGCGCCATCTTCGGGGGCGTGGGCGACACCCGCACGCCGCTCAAGATCTCCGTCATCGTCATCATCGTGAAATGCGTAACCTCCTACGCGTTTATCTTCGGCGCCTGGGTAGTGCCCGCGATGGGTGTGGCCGGCGCGGCCGTAGGCATGATCATCTCCCGGCTGGCGGGATGCGTCATCGGACTGGCGATCCTGGTCCGGGGCCACGGGCAGGTGCGACTCTCGAGGAACTGGCGCGTCAAACCGGACTGGAGCATCATGTCCCGCATGCTCGACATCGGCCTGCCCTCGGGCGCGTCCGGCTTCTTCCGCAACGGCGCGCGCGTGCTCCTGTACCGCGTGATTTCGGGCGTGAGCCGTCCCACGGCGGCCATTGCGGCCCTGACCGTGGGTTTTCAGATCCGCCTCTTCGCGATCATGCCCGCCCTGGCCTTCTCGGTCGCGGCGACCTCCCTGGTCGGGCAGCGGCTGGGCGGCCGGCAGGTCCGGTCGGCCGGGCAATACGGCGGGCAGACGATCCTGCTCTGCATGGTCGTGATCGGGGCCGGTTCGGCCTTGATCTGGATATTCGCCCAGGGGATCGCGGCCGTATTCACGACGGACGAGACGGTCCTGGGCATCAGTTCGGTCATGCTGAGGTTCTTCGCCATTGCCCAGGTCTTTTCCGCGTTGTCCATCGTGGCCAGCGGCGTGCTGGCCGGCGGCGGCGAGACGCGTCCTTCGCTGTATTACACGCTCTTCTCCCAGTGGGGCATCATGCTCGTATTCTCCTACATCCTGGCCTTTCCCCTCGGGCTGGACGTGACGGGCATCTGGATCGCCTGGCTCGCCGCGGCGATTCTGCAGGGCCTGCTCACACTCAGGCGCTTCTTCAAGGGGACCTGGAAAAGGGCGGTGGTCTGAGGGTAATGCGGTGTCCAGGGCACGGTGTCGCCGCGGGACGATGAAGCGGTCCGAGACCCGGTAGTCAGTCCCGGCCGCGCAGCGTCCGGATGCCTTCGGCGGCGCCGGCCGGATGCTTGAACACGGCCGTGGCGGCCACCAGGACGTTGGCGCCCGCCGACACGACGTCCGGCGCGGTATCGGCGTTCACGCCGCCGTCCACCTCCAGGTCGCACGCGATCTCCCGGTCAGTCAGGGTCCGTCGGATCTCGCGGATCTTCGGCAGGACGGACGGGATGAACCGCTGGCCCGAGTACCCCGGGTTGACGGACATGACCAGGACGAGATCGAGTTCGTCGATGATCCCGTCGAGGACCCGGGCGGGCGTGGCCGGGTTCAGGGCGACCCCGGCCTGCTTGCCCCGTTCCCGGACGGACTGTACCACGCGGTGCAGGTGGGTCGTATTCTCCTGGTGCACGATGATCACGTCGGCCCCGGCTTCCATGAAGGCGTCGATGTACCGGTCCGATTCCTCGATCATCAGATGGGCTTCCAGCGGCAGTTCCGTCAGGGAGTCGATGGCCTCGACGATGAAGGGTCCCATGGAGATGTTCGGGACGAACCGGCCGTCCATGACGTCGATATGGATCCGGTCCGCGCCCGCGCGCTCCACGGTCCGGACCTCATCGGCCAGGCGGGTGAAATCCGCCGACAGGATGGATGGAGCGATCTGGATCATGGCCCTCCCCCGGTTTTCTGCTGTTCGACGTGACCGCCGAACTGGTGGCGCAGGGCGGAAAGCACCCGCATGGCGTAGGATTGCTCCTGCCGCGACTGGAACCGCGTGAAGAGCGAGGCCGTGAGCACGTGGGCGGGCACGTCCTCCTCGATGGCCGTCTGCACCGTCCACCGGCCTTCCCCGGAGTCCTGCACATGCCCGGAATAGGCCGACAGGTCACGGTCTTCCCGCAACGCGATCTCAAGGAGGTCGAGCAGCCAGGAACTGACTACGCTTCCGTGGCGCCAGACCTCGGCGATGTCGTGCAGGTCCAGGTCGTACCGATGGCGCGGGTCCACGCGCTCGGAACCCGATTCTCGCAGGATTTCCAGGCCCTCGGCGAAGGCCTGCATCATACCGTATTCGATCCCGTTGTGGATCATCTTGACGAAGTGTCCCGCGCCTGCCGGTCCCACGTGCACGTAGCCCCTGCGGGCCGTTGAAGGGGGATCGCCTGTCGAAGGAGGAGCGTCTGTCGAAGGAGGAGCGTCTGTCGAACTGGGAGCGCCGGTAGTATCCGACGCGTCGCCGGATTCCCGGCCGGCGTCGTACCCGGCGTTCTGATTGGCGTCCTGGCCGGCGTCCGTTCCGGGACCGGGCGCCAGCGTATCGAACAGGGGGTCCAGGCGCTCGACGATCTCCGCCGGGCCCCCGATGGTCATGCAATACCCCCGCTCCAGGCCCCATACGCCTCCGCTCGTACCCACGTCGACATAGTGCAGGCCCCTGGCGGACAACCGCTCCGCGCGGGCCACATCGTCCTTGAAGTAGGTGTTCCCGCCGTCGATGACGGTATCGCCCGGAGACATCAGTCCGAAAAGTTCGTCGACGGTCCGTTCCGTGGCGTCGCCGGCCGGGACCATGACCCAGACCGAACGCGGCGGGCGGAGCGCGGTTACGAGACCGTGGAGCGTCGAAGCGCCCGAGGCGCCCGCTTTCTCCGCCTGGCCGACCGCTTCGCCGCTGTGGTCGTAAACGACGACTTCGTGACCGCCGCGCAACAGCCGCCGCGTCATGTTGCCGCCCATCCGGCCGAGTCCGACCATGCCCATTTGCATGCGATGCTCCCCGGACCCGGCGATCAGGCCGATCGGACCGGCTGCAGCCGTTTCCGGTCGATGGCGGCGATCAGCTTCTCGAAGGGTTCCACGAACTTCTGCACCCCTTCTTCGACGAGTTGTTCCGCGACCCGGTCCATCGAAATCCCGGCTTTCTCCACACCGGCCATGATCGACCTGGCTTCGTCGATACCGGCCTCGAGGGTATCCGCCAGGCGCCCGTGATCGCGGAAAGCGCTGAGCGTTTCGTCGGGCAGGGTGTTGATGGTGTTCTTCCCGATCAGTTCTTCGACGTAGAGCACGTCGCGGTATTCGGGGTTCTTTGTGCTCGTGCTTGCCCACAGCAGCCGCTGCTTCCTCGCGCCCCGTTCGGCCAGCGCGGACCAGCGCGGCGACGCGTACAGCGCCTTGTACCGCTGGTAGGTCGTCTTGCCGTTTGCGATAGCCGTCTTGCCGGTCAGGTCCAGGATGGCGGCCCGTTCTCCAGGATCGCCCGTCCGCTCCGCTCGTTCGGCCAGCAACGCGTCAACGAGCGTGTCGATGCGGCTGATGAAGAAGCTGGAAACGCTCGCGATGCCGCTTATGTCTCGTCCCGCGGCAAGACGGTCCTCCAGCCCGCTGATATAGGCGTCGGCCACGACCTCGTAAACCGCCCGGGAGAACATCAGGGTCACGTTGATATTCAACCCCTCGCCGATCAGTTGACGCACGGCCGGTACGCCGGCCTCCGTCGCCGGCACCTTGATCATGACGTTCGGGCGGTCCACGGCCTTCCACAGCCGTCGGGCCTCCTCGATCGTACCCGCGGTGTCGTCCGCCAGTTCCGGGGACACCTCCAGGCTCACGAAGCCATCGGCGCCGCCGGTCGATTCGTACACGCCGGACAGGTGGTCGGCGGCTTCCCGGATGTCCGAGATGGCCAGGGTCTCGTAGATCTCCAGCGCGGTCCGGTTCGCTGCCGCGAGCCGCTCGATATCTGCGTCGTAGTCCCTACTTCCCGCAATGGCCTTCTCGAAGATGGCCGGGTTGGAGGTCATGCCTTTCAGGCCGTCTTCCTCGATCAGTTTCCTCAACCGGCCGGAGTACATCAGTTCCCGGCTTATGCTGTCCAGCCAGAAGCTCTGGCCGTGCTGCTCGAGCTGGTTGAGCGGATTTGCCATGTCGAATTCCTTTACCGGTCGCGTGCCCTTCCTTCACCGGCCGAATACTGCGCGTGGTCCGTACCGCGAGGTCCGTGCCGCGAGGTCCGTGCCGCGGACTTCAGGGGATCAGTACGATCTTTCCATAAGCGCCGGGTTCCATGACGGCGGCATGGGCCCGCGCGGCGTCTTCCAGCGGGAACTCCTTGCCGACGACCGGTTTGAGCGTGCCGTTTTGCAGTCCGGCGTACAATCCGGCGTGGATGCCGACCAGATCCTCCGGAGACGCGAGCAGCAGGACCATGCCGAGGATACTGGCGTCCCGCGCCATGGCGTCCCGCGGATTGATCTCGATGACGCCCCGGTTGCCGATGACGACGACCCGTCCGCCATAGGCCAGCATGTTCAGGTCCTTGTCCAGATTGACGTTGGCCAGCATTTCCATGATCACGTCTACGCCCAGGCCGCCGGTGAGCTCCATGATCTTGTCCGTATAGCCGGGGACGTTGTGGTCCACCACGTGATGGGCGCCCTGTTCCTCTACCAGCGCGGCACCCTGTTCCGATCCGGCGGTGCCGATGACCGTCATGCCCGCGGCCCGGGCCATCTGGACGGCCGCGATCCCCACGCCGCCGCTCGCGCCGTGCACCAGGACGTTTTCGCCCGCCTTTCCCCCTGCACGCTGGAACAGCCCTCTCCACGCCGTCGCGTAAGGGACGTATATCCCGGCGCCCTGCGTGAATGAAACGTTGTCGGGCAGTGGATACACCTGGTCGGGCGAGCACAGGGCCTGCGACGCATAGGAACCGGTAAGGGTACCGGCCAGGTACACCCGGTCTCCGACGGAAACATGGGCCGCGTCGTCGCCCACTTCGGCGACCGTTCCGGCGCCGTCCATGCCCGGGGTGAAGGGCAGATCGGGTTTCATGGCATAGGTGCCCGCCCGGATATAGGTGTCCACCGGGTTCACGCCGGCGGCCCGTATGTCGACCAGGATCTGTCCGGGGCCTGCCTGCAGATCCGCGCCGGTTTCGAGATTCATTACCTCGGGACCGCCGAATTCGTGAATGCGTATCGCTTCCATTTGCGTCTCCTCGATGCAGAAATCAGCCGCAGAGTTTTTCAATGACTTCGTAGAGGATTCTCGGACCCCGTTCCATGTTCTCCACGGAGATCCGTTCGTCGTTGCCGTGGATACGTCTGAGCTCTTCGTCGATCAGCAGAAAGGGCATGAAGCCGTAGCAGTGGATCCCCAGCTCGCGGAAGTAGTGGCTGTCCGTGAAGCCGGACAGAATGTTCGGTACGACCTCCGCGCGTTCGTGGTGCCGGGAAACGACCTCGCGCACCGCCTCGACCAGGGGCGAATCGAAGGGCGATGACGTGTTCCCGAAGTTCAGTATGGTCTCGATTTCGATCCCGTCGTCACCGACCACCTGTTTCAGCTCCCGGACGAAATCTCCGGGCGCTTCCCCCGGAAGCAGCCGGCAGTCCAGTTCGGCCGTCGCCGCCTGGGGTATGATATTGATTTTGTCGCTGCCCTGCAACATGGTTATCGAGATGGTATTGCGCAGGATCGCTGCGTGATGCTGGTTGCGGAGCAGGTCCGCCAGGAAACGGCGGTCCCGGACGGACTCCCGTATATTCGCGAATCGCTGGCGGTATCCGTCTTTCTGCAGGTGGGCGATGCCTTCGAAGTACCGTTCGGCCGCGTCCGTCACCTTGATCGGAGGCGTGTATGCCATGATGGCGCTCAAGGCGCGGATGAGCCGGTTCACGGCGGAATGGGGCTTTGGTCGGGAGCCGTGGCCGGGCTCGCCGCGGGCGATCAGGCGGACCCAGCAGGGCGACTTCTCGGTGATGTCGATGGAATAGACGGCCCTGCCGTTCTCAAGGCGTCCCTTTCCGCTCTCGTTGATCAGGAATTCCGCGTCCGAGACGAGTTCCGGACGGTTCCGGGTGATCCACCGGGCGCCGGCCGATCCGCCGGCCTCCTCGTCGGCGGTGACGAGAAAGATCACGTCCCGCTTCAAAGGAAAGCGATTCCGGTGCAACGCGAGGAAGACCACCAGTTGCGCGATGCCCAGGTTCTTCATGTCGAGGGCGCCACGACCCCAGATGTAGCCGTCACGGACCACGCCGCCAAAGGGATCGACAGACCAGTAACGGCGGTCGGCGGGTACCACGTCGCTGTGGCTCAGCAGCACGACGGCCCGCTTCGAACCGTCCCCTTCCAGCCTGGCGTAGAGATTGGAGCGTCCCGGGGCGGACGCGTGAACCTGGCAATCGATGCCTTCTTCAGCGAGGATGCGGCTGAGGAAGGCGGTCGCGCGATCCTCGTTCCCGGGGGGATTCGTCGTGTCGATGCGCAGGTACTCGCCCAGCAGTTGTACGGCTTCCCGTCCCAACGCGTTCCAGTCCAATGTCCTAGATGCTCCCTTCGGATCGAACCGCCTGCCGGATCACGGCGATGGCGGCGAGATCGCCCACTTCGTCTCCCAGTCCGGCCGGCACAACCCGCACCTTGTCGTAGACCCGCGGCCAGGTTTCGCGCCGGAGGTACGCGCGGATGGGTTCCAGCAACAGGTCCTGCGCCTTGACCAGTATGGTGCCGATGACGATGACCTCCGGGTTCAGGATATTTACGATGTTCCCCAGTCCGACGGCCATGTACCGCGCCGTCTCGTCCACGATTTCCCGGGCAGCGGGATCGTCCTGCCTGGCCGCGTCCATGACGGTCTCCGCCGTGATGCATGCCGGCTCGCCACCGGCCAGGTCGACCATGCGCGAGCCGTGCGCCGCCTGCGCCTTCTCCCGGGCCCGCCTGGCGATCGATGGCCCCGAACACAGGGCTTCCAGGCACCCGCGCTTTCCGCAACCGCAGACCGGCCCGTTCTCGACGATGGTCATGTGCCCCACTTCGCCGGCCGTGTCGTTCGGGCCGCGGTAGAGCCGGCCGTCGAGTATGATGCCGCCGCCGATACCGGTGCTCATGGTCAGGTACACCATGTGCCGGCAACCCCGCCCGGCCCCGAAGGACCACTCCGCCAGGGCACTGGCGTTGGCGTCGTTCTCGACGAATACCGGCAGCGATAGCGCGCTTTCCAGCCACGCCCTCAGCGGGACCTCGTCCCAGCCCGGCAGATTGGGCGGCGCGTAGACCACGCCGGTCTCCGTGTCCAGGGGACCGCCGCAACTGACGCCGACGCCGGCCAGCTCCGCCGGGGAGAGCGCGGCGCGCGCCATGGCCTCGCGGGACATGTCCACCAGCGATGCCACCACGGCCCGCGGACCTCGTTCGGCTTCGGTCGGCCGGCGGATCTTTTGCAGGATCTTCCCGTTCCGTTCGGCAACGGTCACGGCGAGCTTGGTGCCGCCGATGTCATGGCCCAGGAGGTACGAAGCGTTCCGGTCTGGCCGGGGCATAGTCGAGGGTTGAAGGGTTAATCCTGGCTGGGGCATAGTCGCGGGCTGAAGGGTTAATCCTGGGTGGGCATCGTCGCGGTTCGACGCATGAATCCCGGGGTTTCGCGGTCGCTTGCCGGCTATCCGGAAAACATGCTGTAATTATAGCCCGCGGACGGCCTGTGTCAACTGCTTTCAGCCGGATCGCGATGTCGTTCCCGACAGCCAAAAACTGATTGACAGCGACCGTCCGTTCCGGGCATTTTGGCAGGAGTCGGACGGCCGCTTCCCGGTGAGGCGGCCCCGGCCTTGACGCGCTGATCCTAAAGGCCGTTCCACGGCCCGCTGGAGGAATGTGAGGAGGACGGCATATGTTGGATACCAAGATTCTGTGGATGTGGCTGCATGTACTGGGCGTCATACTCTGGGCGGGTGGTTTCTTCTACGTCCTGGTCGCGCTCACTCCGGCGCTCCGGTCGGGCAGGGCATCCGATGAACGCGTGGAGATCATGCGCCGGACCGGCGCCATCTTCCGGCGGATATCCTGGACGGCGATCATCATCCTCGTCGTGAGCGGATCGTTCAGTCTGTACAACCGGATCATGGACGGGGTGGCCGCCCGGGCGATGTCGTCCCAGCCCGAGTTGTACCCGCTGCTTCCCCCGGGGTATGAAGCCCTGATGACGGTCAAGCTCCTGATCGTCATCGCGTTGATCGTGCACCATGCGGTCCGGCTCCTGGAGCCCCGGGTCCTCGAAGACGGCAGCATCGGGTTCAAGTCCAGGGCATCGGGCATCGTGGGCGCCGTGCTCTTCGCGGCGGCGGTGCTGCTGGGCCTGATCCTGCTGACCATGAATGTCTCTGTCTGATTCGGCTTCATGAAGGACTTCATCGCCCTGACCAAGCCCGGCCTGGTCATCATGCTGGTGCTGACCACCTGCGTCGGGTTCTACCTGGGGTCCGACGGACCGGTGGACTGGCTGCGCCTTTTGCACACGCTGGCCGGGACCGCCCTGGCGGCCGGGGGCACGCTGGCCCTGAACCAGTTCATGGAGCGAGATCGGGACGCCATGATGCGGCGGACCCGGAAGCGTCCGCTCCCCGCGGGGAAGTTGCGGCCCGCGCAGGCCCTTGGGTTCGGCGCGGCCATTACGGTGGCGGGCCTGTTGTACCTGGCGCTGGTGATCAACGTCCTGAGCTGCGTGGTCACCGCGCTGATCACCGCCACCTACCTGTTCCTCTACACGCCGCTGAAGCACCGGACCACGCTGTCGACCGTGTTCGGCGCCGTCCCGGGCGCGTTGCCCCCGGTGACCGGCTGGGCGGCCGCCCGGAATGAACTGGGGCTGGAGGCCGGCGTCCTGTTCGCCATCCTCTTTCTCTGGCAGATGCCCCACGCCCTCGCGCTGGCCTGGCTCTTCCGCGAAGACTACGCCCGCGCCGGGTTTCAGCTGCTGCCCGCCGTCGATCCCGACGGCCGGTTCACGAGCGTGCAGATCCTGATCAACTGCCTGGCCCTGACCACTTTCAGCCTGGTCCCGACCATACTGGGCATCTCGGGGGTCGTCTATTTTTACGCGGCTTTCGCGGCCGGACTGGGACTGCTCGCTTTCGCCATCCACCTGACCGTGACCCGGACCGAGGCTTCGGCAAGGAACCTGTTCATCGCGTCGCTGGTGTTCCTGCTGGTCCAGTTCTCCGTGATGGCCTACGACAAGGTGTAACGCATGCTCGAACTCTCCGACCTGCCCCTGGTGAACGCCTGCCTGAACACGACCAGCGCGGTTTTCCTGGTCGCGGGCTACGTCAACATCCGGAAACGGAACATCGCCGCGCACAGGAAGTGCATGCTGGGTGCGGTCGCCGCTTCCATACTGTTTCTCACCACCTATCTGATTTACCACTTCAATCACGGAAGCACGCCCTTCACCGGCGAGGGATGGACCCGTTACGTCTATTTCACCATCCTCATCAGCCACACGATCCTGGCCACGGCCATCGTGCCCATGGTCGTGCTGACGCTGCGCCACGCGCTGAAGGGGCGTTTCGAACGCCACGCCCCGCTGGCCCGATGGACCCTGCCGATCTGGCTGTACGTGTCCGTCACCGGCGTGCTGGTGTACCTGATGCTGTATCAATGGCAGGGATAGGTGCAATGGCAAGGACAGGTGCCTGATATGGCCGCTGTTCCGGTACGCAGATTGACGCTGGCCGCGCTCTCGATCGCCCTCGTGACGCTGGCGACCGTGATCATACGCATCCCCAATCCGGCCACGCAGGGATACATCAACCTCGGCGACGCGCTGCTGTTCACCCTCGCCCTCGTCTTCGGATGGCGCATCGGCGGTCTCGCGGGCGGGGTCGGTTCCGCCCTGGCCGACGCGCTGGGCGGCTACTTCATCTGGGCGCCCTGGACGCTCGTCATCAAGGGGATCGAAGGGATCCTGGTCGGAACGATCGCGTTCTGGGGCGTGCGGGGCGGACGCCATCCCGGTCGTATCGCGGCCTTCGCAGCGGTGCTGGTGGCCGGCGCCTGGATGGTTACCGGTTACTACCTGGCCGGATCGGTCCTGTTCGGCGGTGTCGCCGCGCTGACGGAGATCCCGGGCAACCTGGTTCAGGCCGGTGTGGCGGTCGTGGTGGCCCTGCCCCTGTCCGTCCTGTTGAGAAACGCCTTGAAACGGAGTGATTATGGACCTCACGCACCTTGATGAAAAAGGACGCGTCCGCATGGTGGACGTGACGGAGAAACCGGTAACGGAAAGGCGAGCGGTGGCCTACGGGGAAGTCCGGTCCGCGACGGATACGATCCGGAAGATCTCCGCCGACGAAATGGGCAAGGGCGACGTGCTGACCACGGCGAAGATCGCGGGCATCTCGGCGGCCAAGAAGACGGGCGACCTCATCCCCATGTGCCATCCCATCCCGCTGACCCACGTGGAGATCGACATTACCCTCAACGAGGACCAGGGCAGGATCGGCCTCCTGGCCACGGCCGTCGCGTCCGGCAGGACCGGCGTGGAAATGGAGGCGCTGACGGCCGTCTCCGTGGCCGCCCTGACCCTCTACGACATGTGCAAGGCCGTGGACCGGACCATGGAGATCGCCTCCATCCTGCTGGTGGAGAAGGCGGGCGGCAGGTCGGGTACGTTCCGGCGGCCCGGGTGGGAACGTCCGGGGTAGTATGGACTGCCGTGAGGCCCACCACCTCCATCTAAGCAAAGGGAATCGCACCGGTAGTTCCTGCAAGTGCTCTTACTTCATTCCATTCTTTCATTTCCTCTGCAGTCTCTTCTGATTTCGTAGAACTTAGATCCCGGTAGCCAGAACCGATCTGGTTGCCGTGTTTACGTATGTATATATATTGTGTATACATATGTATTCGATACGACGAAATATCGGCCGTTGTACCACCTGGGTCTGTGCATCGCGAGATACTGGCAGGATCCGGATGTTAGGGGCTACCTGGATACTGCTGGTTCTGTGCCAGGTATCGATGGCCGCTGACGCGGAGGCCCACGGTGGCCGAAAAGACAGGCACGGCGGCCACAACAACCGCAGTGAGGGAAACTACCATTTTCATGATGGACCGCTGGCCGGCAGGACCTTCGACTCCAAGGCGGAAGCACTCAAGGCGCTGGCAGGTCTGACGGAAGGAAACCGCACCGCTCACCGGACAGTACTAACGGCACCAGGTAAGATGCATCCAATACTGGGTGTTTCCGTCGCACCGGAAGTGCGGCATACAGTCTACGACAGAAGCGACTATTCCTATCCGGCTTCCATCGAACAGCGGATCGTAATGCAGCAAGGTGGTGTTTTCTCACCTTATTCGATGCGCTGTTTCAACGATGTGAGGGCAACAGATATCGAGCACATCGTGGCCAATTCGGAAGCCCACGAAAGTGGCATGGGGTTGAGGACGCGAGCAGAACGACAGCGGTACGCTTCGGACCTGGACAACCTGACACTGGCAGCGCCTCGATTGAATCGTTACGAAAAAAGGGACAAGGATCCCGCGAACTGGTTACCGGAAAACAACCGGTGCTGGTACGTGGGGAAATACCTGGAAATAAAGCGGAAATACGGCTTGTCCATGGATCAGGCTGAAGCCGACGCCGTGCTTGCCGTATACCGGTCCTGTTCAACTTTCAAGATCGTTCAGCCACCATGTAATGGCGGTGAGTAATCCGAAGATGTTTAAACAGGCCATCGGACGAATTGGACCGGGGCCGCCACCGGCGCCGTGTTCCATTTGGTGCGGCCCGGCAATGGCCGTTCGGTGACGCTATACCAGATACAGGACCGCAATCCCCACAACTATCTGCCCCGAATCTCTTCGACGTACTCGTCTGTGTTTTCTTGCATGCAAAGCAGACCAAAGACTCGGTCGACCGGGTGTTGGTCCATTGCCCGTTTCTGGATGAGTATACCGTTTCTTAATGGTGTCACCACTATTTCGACGCCGCAGTCCATACCGTATTGGTCTCTAAGAAGTTTGGGAATCGTTATCTGCCCTCGTTTGGAAATTCTCATACAACCTCCCGGGTGTACTTGCTGAATTTGCTTTTCACATTAGTCGGAGTCTTGCCGAGGTTTCTCGTCCTTTACTTTAATCGTTTCCATGTCGGCCGAACCTGACATGCGGGTCTTTTTTCTTGACGGCGAGCGAACTGACCATATATTGTAGTGCGACAATTGGAATAATTATGCCTTTAACTTCATATTTATTTTATTCATCATGAACGCCAAGCACCAGCGCCAGGGAACCATACGATCGCTCATCGAGCGGGGCCACTTCCATACGCACAAGGAGGTGATCGCAGCCCTGCACACCGAAGGGATCGACGTCAACCAGGGCACGCTGTCCAAGGATTTCAAGGAACTGCACGTCATCAAGACGCGTCTCGCGGACGGACAGTACAAGTACGTGCTGCCGCGCTACTACTCGGTGGAGACCCAGGACGAACTGGTCGAGCGGGAGATCCGGGATTTCGTCGTCAGCGCGGACAACGCGATGAACCAGGTCGTCCTGCAGACCTCCGCGGGTCACGCGTCCGGGGTGTGCGAGGCGATCGACCAGGCGGAATGGCCGGAGATCGTGGGCAGCCTCGCGGGCGAAAACACGATACTCCTCGTCACCAAGTCGACCGCCCAGGCCAGGAGAACGCTGCAGCGCGTCAAGGCTATCATGAAGCAGAAGAGGGACGGTACATGATTAAACTGGGCATCATCGGCGCGACGGGGTACACGGGCATGGAACTGTACCGGCTGGCGTCGCGGCATCCCGGCATTGAAATCGCATTCGCCACGTCCGAACAGTACACCGGCCGGGAACTCGGCGAGGTCTTCCCACGGGTCGATCCGGACCGGGACATCACGCTGAGATCTCTGGACGATATCACCGGTGAACCCGCCGACGTGGTCTGTTTCTGCACGCCGGACGGGGTGGCCATGGACCGGGTCGGCGCCTTCCTGGACCGGGGCGTGCGCGTCGTGGACGTCAGCTCCGATTTCCGGTTCGACGATCCGGAGGTATACACGTCCTGGTACAGCCGGCCGCACACGGCCCCGTCGCTCCTCGATGCAGCGGTCTACGGGATCCCCGAACTGAACCGGGACCGCATACGGGCGGCCGATCTCGTGGGCAATCCGGGCTGCTATCCCACCGGGGTGATCCTCGGGCTGGTCCCGCTGCTCGAAGAGGGCGTGATCGAAGCCGGGCAGATCATCGTGGACGCCAAGTCCGGCGTCAGCGGCGCGGGGCGGGGCCTGAAGCTGCGCAATCTCTACGTGGAGGTGAACGACAGCATCACGCCGTACAACATCGGCCACACACACCGGCACGTGGGGGAAATCGAGCAGGAACTGTCCAGGTGCTCCGACGAGCAGCCCTTCGTGGTCTTTTCGCCCCACCTGACGCCCATGAGCCGGGGCATCCTGGCGACGACCTACGTACGCGTGAAGAACGGCGCGACCCATGGAGACCTGGCGGCCCTGTACGAGCGGCGTTACGAAGGAGAGCCCTTCATCCGGTTATCGCAATCGGGCTATCCCGAGACGCGCTTCGTGACCTGGACGAACTACTGCGACCTGCGGATCGACAGGGTGGACGGATCGGACCTGGCCATCGTCACGTCCGCCATCGACAACCTGGTCAAGGGCGCCGCCGGCCAGGCGCTGCAGAACGTGAACGTCATGAGCGGCCTGGACGAAACGACGGGGCTTATCTAGAATGGCACAAAACATCGTGGTAAAACTGGGCGGCGCGACGATCGAGCAGGACGGCGTGATCGAGGAACTGGCCGCCGACCTTCGGGACCTGCCGGACATCTTCCCGATCATCGTCCACGGCGGCGGCGCGGAGATCGGGCGGTACCTGGAGCTGCTCGGCAAGGAGTTCACCTTCGTGAACGGACTCCGGGTCACGGACGGCGACATGGTCGAAATCGTGGAGATGGTCCTGTCGGGCAAGGTCAACAAGGAACTGGTCTCGCGCTTCCAGCACAGCGGGGTGAACGCCCTTGGCGTAAGCGGGAAGGACATGGGCCTGCTGCGGGCGGAGAAGTACCGGGAGGACGGCGTGGACATCGGTTTCGTGGGAGAGATCGTCGAGGTGAATACCGCCCTGTTCGATCTATGCGCGTCGAACCACGTCACGCCCGTGGTTTCCCCCATTTCAGGGGGCGTCAACGGGGAGACCTACAACGTCAACGCGGACCACGCCGCACTGGACATCGCCCGGGCCGTGGCCTGCGACGACATCGTGTTCATATCGGACGTAGCCGGCATCCACCGGTCCGACGGCCGGCCCGTTCGTAAGTTGACCCCCGAACTGGCCGATGGGCTGATCGAAGCAGGCGAGATCACGGGCGGGATGATTCCCAAGGTCCGCTCCGCCCTCGAGTGCCTGTCCTATGGCGTCCGCCGAGCCCGCATCATCGCGTGGCGGGGGGCCGGAACGCTGCGAAAGGAACTGGCATCGGAAGAGAGTGTTTTCGGAACGGTAGTGACTACCGGATAGCAACCACTGGATGAAAGGATCAAGCATGACTACCGAAGAGATCATTGCCCTGGAGGAACAGTACATCGCGCCGACCTACGTGCGTCCGCCCGTCGTGTTCGACCGGGGCAGCGGCGCCTACGTCTACGACCTCGAGGGCAGGCGGTATCTCGATTTCCTCGGCGGCATCGCGGTGAATTCCCTGGGCCACGGGGTGCCGGAGATCATCGGCGCCGTGGCGCAGCAGTCCGCGAAGCTGATGCACATCTCCAACCTGTACCACACGGAACCCCATGTGAAGCTCGCGAAGCTGCTGGTGGATAACGCCTTCCCGGCCAGGATCTTCTTCTGCAACAGTGGATCGGAATCCATCGAGGCGGCCCTCAAGTTCACCCGCCGCTGGGCGTCCGACGTGGGCGGCGAGACCAAGCACGAGATCGTGACCTTCGAGAACGCCTTTCACGGGCGCACCTACGGCGCCGTCAGCGCCACGGCCCAGCCCAAGTACCACGAAGGGTTCAAGCCCATGCTCCCCGGCATGGTCTACCTGCCTTTGAACGAGATCGAACCCCTCGAAGAGGCGATATCGGCGGAACGGACCGCGGCCGTTATGGTCGAACCCGTCCAGGGAGAGGGCGGCGTGAATCCGGCGCACGTGGAATTCCTGAAGCATTTGCGCAAGTTGTGCGACGAACGCCAGGTTGCCCTGATCTTCGACGAGATCCAGTGCGGCCTGTGCCGGACGGGAAAGCTCTTCGCCTACCAGCACCACGGCATCGAGCCGGACGTCATGACCCTGGCCAAGCCGCTGGCCGGCGGCCTGCCCATCGGCGCGGTCATGATGAAGTCTCACATCGCCGAGGTCCTCAAGCCGGGCATGCACGGCTCCACCTTCGGGGCGAACCCGGTGGCCTGTCACGTGGCCCACGCCGTCGTCAGCAAGATGATCGACGAGGGGCTGGCGGACCGGGCCCTGGAAATGGGCGGGAAACTGACCGCCGGCCTGAATGCCCTTGCCGAAACGCATACGGACATCAAGGAGGTCCGGGGCGCGGGCCTGTTGATCGGCGTGGAATTCGAAGACAAGGTGGGCGACGTCGTTACCGCGTGCAGGGACGCGGGCCTGATCGTGGGTACGGCCGGGGACAACGTGCTCCGCTGCGCGCCGCCCCTGGTGATCGGGCAGCAACACGTGGACGAAGCGCTCGGGATCATCGGCGGGGTACTGGACGCGCGGTGAATGACGGCGCCGCGGTGAGCAGAATGGGAGCATCATGACCGACAGCCGGGACGCAGCACTCAAACGACTCATGGATGATTTCCACGCGTCCATCGACGCGGACCGCCGCCTGTTTCGCGTGGACATCCGGGGCAGCATCGCCTATGCCCGTGGGCTGGTGCGCATCGGCGTGCTCACCGGCGATGAGGGCCGGGTGATCGAAGTGGCACTGGGCGAGATCGAAGGCGAGATCGAAAGCGGCGCCTATGCGCTGACCCGGGACCTGGAAGACATCCACATGGCCGTGGAGAAACGCCTGATCGAGAAAGTGGGTCCCGTGGGCGGAAAGCTGCACACGGGCCGGAGCCGCAACGACCAGAACGCCACGGACGAGCGGCTGTATCTCCGCGAGGTGGTGGACGACCTCTCCGGGCGGATTCGGGAATGCCAGGAAGCGCTGCTGGGCCTGGCCGAACGTACCGTGGACGTCGTCTTCCCCGGGTATACCCACCTGCAGCAGGCGCAGCCGATCCGGTTCGCCCACTACGCCCTTTCGCTCTTCTTCGGGCTCCAGCGGGACCGGGAGCGTCTGGCGGACTGCCGGAAGCGGATCAACGTCATGCCCCTCGGCGCCGGGGCGATGGCGGGCAGCGCCTTTCCCATCGACCGCGCGTTTCTGGCCGATGAGCTCGGTTTCGACGGGCTGTCGCCCAACAGCATCGACGCAGTGAGCGACCGCGATTTCAACATCGAGTTCCTCGCCGCCTGCACGACGCTGATGATCCGTATCAGCCGGGCGTGCGAGGACCTGGTCATCTGGTCGTCCACGGAATTCGGGTACGTCAGGCAGCATCCCCGGCTGGCCACGGGCAGCAGCATCATGCCGCAGAAGAAGAATCCGGACGCCGCCGAACTGCTGAGGGGCAAGAGCGGCCGCGTCGCAGGCAGCCTGGTCTCTCTCGTCACCATGCTCAAGGGGCTGCCCCACACGTACAACAAGGACATGCAGGATGAAAAGGAACCGCTCTTCGATGCGATCGACACGGTGACCGTCGCACTGACGGTCTTCACGGCGATCTGGGAGACCCTGGAAGTAAGAGAGGGCCGGGTACGCGAAAGCATGGACGACGCCATGCTTTCCACGGACCTGGCGGATTACCTGACCCGGTGCGGGGTGCCGTTCCGCGAAGGACACGGCATCGTGGCCGCGCTCGTGGAGGAGGCCATAAGCCGCGACTGCAGCCTGCGGGATCTGCCGCTCGAGCTGTATCGCCAGTATTCGGAGCATTTCGACGAAGCTTCCATCGGGCAACTCAGCTTCGACGACAGCGCCGACAGACGCGCCCTGCCCGGAGGGACCGGTCGCAGCGCGATCGAGCAGCAGCTGGAACAGGCCCGCGGGATCCTGGGCAGGATGTAATGGAGCAGTACGGCCATGAATAAAACGGACACAACCAGGACACCGGCATCGAACGGAAGCGACACCGTCATCCGTCCGGCCGTGATCGGGGACGTCCCCGAGATCATGGAGATCCTCCAGCCCTATATCGAGGAGGACATCCTTCTTCCGGTGTCGGTCTACCGTCTCTTCGAGCACATCCGGTATTTTGTCGTCGCCGAGCGGGGCGGCCAGGTGGTGGGCTGCGGTTCCCTCGTGATCGTGTGGCACGATTTAGCCGAGGTCCGGTCGCTGGCTGTCCGGAGAGGATGCCAGGGCGGCGGCGTCGGCGGGCGCATCGTCGACGAGCTGATCGCTGAGGCCGAGGAACTGGGTGTCGCCCGGGTCTTCGCCCTGACCTACGAAACCGGCTTCTTCGGCCGCCACGGGTTCGAGGTGGTCGACCGCGATACCCTGCCGCACAAGGTCTGGAAGGACTGTACCAACTGCGCCCGTTTCACCCACTGCGACGAAATCGCCGTGGCCCGGACGCTGATCCCCGAAGACCAACGGAAGCCGGAACCGGCCCTGCCGGACATGCAGCAGGATCCCACGCTGATCATGCCTTCTCCTGCGCCACAGTAACAGTTGTGCCGCTGCCCGTCGACTCGTCACTCGCTGCCCGTCGACTCGTCACCTGCTACCTGTCGACTTGCCACTCGCTTCCCGGTGACTCGACACCCGGTCTCCGTTGACTCCCTTTGACTGGCTGATCAAACGTGCCTGGACGATCTCCCTTATCAAACCACGTGACGGAAGCGGCGACGCAGCTCAGATGGTGGTTGCGGCTTCCCCCGACCAACCTGATCGATCGGGGCGATCACGTCCGTTTCCGCCACGCCCTCTACCTGATCATCCATCAGGTCGCCACCGTGCTCTACGGGATGAATGGCCTGCCGGAAATCATGTACTATCCGTCTCGGCTCGAAGGCGCGCGAGACCGGCTGAACGGCTTGTCCAGGGCGCCGGAGAACGCGGGGGATGCCTTGTGGACGTTGGCGACCGAACGCGATCCGGCGACAGCCTGGGCGGCTGCGTCCAGGCTGATGCATGATACCCTGGCGCTACTGAACAACGCGCCGGAAACAACGGGCAACTTCGGTGTGGTGACCGGCGCGGACCGGAAGATCGACGATGGATCTTTCAAGCCTGATCAGTCGCGCGGTCCCGCTGAACTATACGCGCTGGCCGCCGAAATCGCGGGTAGAATGCAGCTTCTGGCCGGCGTGAACGCCGTGGCACTGGGCGGATCCCTTGGCAGGGGTTTCGCCGATCGACAGTCGGACATCGACCTGCTCGTTTTCGGTTCGGGCATTCCCAGGGAGACAGATCGTCGCCGGTTGATCGCCGCCTGGCCGGACATACGGCACGGTCCCTTGATTGAGCCGGCATGTGACAGCCTGGTACTCGACGGGGCGATGGTCCACATCCGTTACTGGACCAGGCAGACCGTGGAAAATATGCTGGCGGCGTTTCCCGGTCCGCCCAGGCCGCCCGATCAGCGAGTCCTCGCCGAGGAGTTGCAGTGCTGCCACCCACTGATCGATCCGGACGAGCGGCTCGGCGAGTGGAAGGCGGCACTGGATGCGCTACCGGCTGAGTTGGTGAAAGCGGTGATCGGTGAAGCACAGAAACGGCTGCCCCTGTTTCGAAACCAGTGGCGAAAGGCGCAGGGCGCCGACGACCGGATCCACCTCTACTGCCTGGCGAACCAGGCCGTGAACGATCTGCTGATCGCAATGTACATAAGGAATGGGCGGTTTCTGAGTACGCCGCGATGGGTTCACAAGGATACGCCCGTGTTCAATGTCGGGCCGCCGGACGTGGTAGGGCGGTTGTCTCCGCTTGTTGATGGGATTTACGGTAGGATAGACTTGGCGTCTAGATGGCAGGTACTAAGGGGATGCTGGGAAGAGTTAGTGAACTAGAGATCTGCCAGGGACTTTCATTATTGACTTCCTGTTGTACTTTCATCCGCGGTAGATTTTATCACGTCTGCCAACTCGTATGACCAGAACGCGCAATGCTCCGGTCTGTATGTCGCAGATCACACGTAAATCTCCGATCCGATATCGCCACAGTTTACCCAACGGACCAACTAGTGCTCTTCCAGTGTTTCGTGGATCACCAGGGCCTTCAGTGAGTCTGTCTAAGTAATTGACGATGCGCTGTATCGTCTTCTTGTCGAGTTTACGTAGATCGTTAAGGACGGTTTCTGTGAACTCAATCGTCCAGGGCGAGTTTCTTTCTCGCTTCTGAAGCAGTATAGTTTTTTTCCGACCCACTTCTGAGGCGATTCAGTACGTCCGCGGCAACGAAGTAGTCTTCCAGGTCTTCGAGGCCACGCTCGATGATTTCACGCAAGTAGAAATCCTTGGTGCCGCCCGTTCTGGATACTAATGATTCAAGCCGTTTTTCATCTTCGGGTGTCAGTCGTATCGAAGTCGCCATCCTGGTTGTCCTTTGTCGGTACAACTATAACTGCCAAGATTCATCCCTGTTTCAACGTACCGTATAGATTCACTCGCGTCAACGTCGGATTCGCGCGGACCGAGCCAGTCTTCCTCTCCTCAGTTGGGAGACAAACAGGACGGTGGTTAAACAATACGCACCGCAGACGGCCACCTGCACCTGCTAAATCCTCAATTCCAGTCCATCCTCGGTCCGCCTCAAGCCCTCATCTACCAGATCGTCGGAAATCCGGACGACTACGCCGGAACTCGAATCGCCGACAGGCTCGAACGATACGCCGAGGTTACTGTCCCTGCCTCCGGCCTGCGTAATCTCGACCACGAGCCGGTTACGATCGGATGAAAACGTATCAAGCAAACCTTCCGGCACGTCGCCGTCATCCACGACAACAGTCAGACCCTCTGCGTTCCACGATTCGATCACCCCGCCGAACCGGCTCAACGTCCATACGACCGGTTCATTCTCCTTCGAATTAAGTGAAACGACCCGTTCTTCCTCCATCACGACGCCAATCCGCTCGCCGGCAATAAGCAGGTGGGTGAGATCTTCCCTCGGTCCCCCGCATCCGGTAGCGATCAGCAGGATAGCCGGAACGAAGTAACACAAGCTTTTGGTGTACATGGTCGTCTCCCGGTTGTATGGCGCCGGATGAAATGGGCCGCCTGTTTTCGCGTGCATCAGGCCTGGATCACGCCTCCTCGATAAACTGTTCCACATCCACGAGGGCCCCTTCCCGACGTGCCGAATCCCAGGCGGCCAGGATTGGCGCGAGCGAACGGAGCCCGTCGTGGTAATCGCTTTGCAGAATCCCCGGGTCCCCTGAACGAACCGCCTCCACGAAGGTCTGGTCCTGAGCCAGCCACGGATCGAAGGGGTCGGCCTCGTAGACGACCTCGTCATTCACCTCGATCCGCTCGTAGCCGAATACGGCGAGCCTCCCGCCGTCGAAGTAGATTTTGAAATAGGGTTCTTCGCCCGGCCCGGTCGGATCGCACTCGATGAAGGTCAGCGTCGCCGTGGCGCCGCCCGACAACTGGTAATGGAAGGATGAAGAAAGCGGCGTATGGTATCCGTCCGGATGGTACAGGAATGCCTGGGACCTGATCACGTCCTGCCCGGTCATGAACCGGGTGTAGTCCGTGGCGTGCACGCCCCAGTCGAAGAAGCGGACGCCGCCTTTCTCCACCTGGTGCGACCATGCGGTACGGGCAGAGGCGGCCGGTTTCGGATTATGCGAGATCTGCTGGAAGCGGACGTGCACGACGCGCTTGTCCCGGAGCAGCCGCCGGGCTTCCTGGAAGATGGGCCGGTACCGTTCCCGGAAGCCCACGGTGCTGATCACGCCTCCCTTGCGCACCGCCGCGTCGATCCGCTTCGCCAGGGCCATGTCCATCGCCTGGGGTTTTTCGCTGAAGAGCTGGATGCCGCGCTCGGCCGCCGCGATTTCCACGTCGGTGCGGGCGAAGGCCGGCACGATGGACCAGAGGGCATCGAGGTCTTCGGCCTCGAGCATCGCGTGGGCATCCGTGTAGGTACGGGCGACCCCGAACTGCGCCGCCGCCTCCCGCAGAGCGTCTTCGTTGATGTCGCACAGCGCCGCGATTTCAACGCCGTCGATTTGGCTCAGGTTGGGCAGGTGCGTGGCCTGGGCAAACCTGCCGGTGCCGTAAACGGCGACCCGGACGGGCCTGTCGGTCATGGGTTCTCCTCTATGCTCGCGTATGCTGCCGGCGGTATGCTGCCGGCGCCGTACGCCGGCGCGATCGATTTTGTCTATAGCTTATATTACATGTGCTAAATCACCGGCATGTCCACGCCGAGTCCGGCCGCCGTCTCCGAAATCGTGTTCCAGGTCTTGTCCGGGATGTAGATGCCCTCGGCGAGCCGCTGTTGCCGGACGTCCTCCTCGATCTCGCCCGGTGCGTAAACCCTGTCGAATCCCGGCAGGGGCTTTGCCGAACCCACGTAGGCGACGTGGGCTTCGATTTCCGCCGTGTAGTCGGCCGGATCCATGAAGGCCCCGATATCCAACGCGGCGATCAGGATCCCGCCACCGCCCTTGCCGCCCGTGCACCCGGCGTTCGACAGGGGACCGATGATCATCTCGATCATCATGGCCAGCCCGTGTCCCTTGTGGCCGAACTGCAGGCCGCCCAGGGGCAGCACGGCCACCTGGTCCGGCTCGGCGTGGTACCGGCTGCCATCGTTCACGTAGCGGCCCTGCTGGTCGATCAGCCATCCGTCCGGCATGGGCTCGCCGCGTTCGATCTTCTGCTCGACCTTGCCGCCCGCGACCACGCTGAGCGTCATGTCCAGCATGAGGGGCGGACCCTTCTCCCGGGGCACGGCGAAGGCGATGGGCTCGGGCCGCAGGCGCCGGTCGGCGCTGCCGTAGGGCGCTACGAATTCGCCGCCGCCGTTCAGACCCACCATGCCGATCATGCCCTGTTCGGCGATCCGCGGGGGGAAGTCGCCCAGCCGGCCGATGTGGGAGACGTTCCGCAGGGCCACCATCCCGATCGTCGAACTGCGCGCCTTTTCCACCGCCAGGGCGAGCGCCTTCGTCACCGCCACGATGCCGTTGGCGCCGTTCCCGTCGATCTGCGCGAATCCGGGCCGGTCCGCCACCACGATATGGTCTTCCCAGGGCGTGTAATTCTCCTGGAGGGACGGGACGTAGCGGGGCATGAACCACACCCCGTGAGAATCGTGCCCGAGCAGGTTGCTGGTCGTCAGGTGATCGGCGAGGATATGGGCGTCTTCCACCGGGATGCCAGTCGCCTCGAAGATAGCGCGGCTCAGGCTGTTGAGCTTGTCGAAGGGCACTACGGGCATGGAAAGCTCCTGTGTTTACCGCTCCTGTGGTTTCCGTGTGGCTGCGTTCGCGGGGTATTGGGAATCGGGCCGGATCGGCCGGGCCAGAAGGTAAAATATCACATCGCCGGTCAATGACAATCAGAATTGCGAATGCCCTTGACATGCCAGACAGGCATGGCTAAATTGGCCTTCTATGTTTATTTGGCATTGCCATATTGGCACTATTGGGCGCATGTGACAGATTGGCAGAAAACAGGAGAGCGTGGCAGTACCAACAGGTCTTTCGCTACAATGTGTATAACTTTATAAATAACAAAAGATTAAGCTTCGTTTTTAAGGTTATGCGAACGGCAAACTCCATGATGGCACGGAAATTGCACGTAAGAAAGCGGACGAGCTTATCGTTTATTATCGTGCTGATTTCGAAATCAGCGTTCTTATCACCAGTGAAAGGAGCAGGAAGCAATGAACGTACAACCTTTGGGCGACCGGGTCCTGGTCAAGCGCCTCGAGGAAGAAGAGGTACAGCGCGGCGGTATCATCATTCCCGATACGGCCAAGGAAAAGCCGCAGCAGGGCGAGGTCGTGGCGGCCGGTCCCGGGCGTGTCGGCGACAATGGCGACCGCGTGGCGCTGGAAGTCAAGGTCGGCGACAAGATCCTCTTTGGCAAGTACTCCGGCACGGAAGTCAACCTGGATGATTCCGAATACCTCATGATGCGGGAAGAGGACATCCTGGGTATCGTGTCGTAGCTAACCGAGTGTATGAACCGTGACCTGCAAGATCCGGTTGCGGTTGAACCTGAGCTTTTGCAAGGAGGGTTGAACCAGTGGCAAAGCAGTTGAAATTCAGGGATGAAGCGCGGCGCTCCGTGCTGAGCGGTGTGGAGACCCTGGCCAAGGCGGTGAAGGTCACCCTGGGTCCCAAGGGCCGGAACGTGGTGCTCGACAAGAAGTTCGGTTCGCCGACCGTCACGAAGGACGGCGTGTCGGTGGCCAAGGAAATCGAATTGCAGGACCCCTACGAGAACATGGGGGCCCAGATGGTCAAGGAAGTGGCTTCGAAGACCAGCGATATCGCCGGCGACGGAACCACGACGGCCACGGTGCTGGCCGAGGCCATCTATCGCGAGGGGCTGAAGAACGTGACCGCCGGTCACAATCCCATGGCCCTCAAGCGTGGTATCGAGAAGGCCGTTTCCGCGGTGGTGGACGAGATCGAGGGCATCAGCCAGCCGACGGCCGGCAAGACCGAAATCGCCCAGGTCGCGACGATTTCCGCCAACAACGACCCCGAGATCGGCGACCTGATCGCCAATGCCATGGAGAAGGTGGGCAAGGACGGCGTCATTACGGTCGAAGAGGCCAAGAGCATGGACACCATGCTCGACGTGGTCGAGGGCATGCAGTTCGACAAGGGGTACATTTCACCGTATTTCGTGACGGACTCCGAACGCATGGAATGCAGCCTGGACGATCCCTACATCCTGATCCACGAGAAGAAGATCAGCGCGATGAAGGACCTCCTGCCGATCCTCGAGAAGGTCGTGCAGCAAGGCAAGTCCATGCTGATCATCGCCGAGGACGTGGAAGGCGAGGCCCTGGCCACGCTGGTGGTCAACAAGCTGCGAGGCACCATGCGCATCTCGGCCGTCAAGGCGCCGGGGTTCGGCGACCGCCGCAAGGCCATGCTGGAGGACATCGCGATCCTGACCGGCGGCCGGGTGATTACCGAGGACATCGGCATCAAGCTGGAGAACGTGACCTTCGAAGATCTGGGCCAGGCCAAGCGCGTGGTGATCGACAAGGACGAGTCGACGATCATCGAAGGCGCCGGTTCCCAGTCCGAGATCGAAGGCCGCATCGGCCAGATCCGCCGCCAGATCGATGAGACGACGTCCGACTACGACCGCGAGAAGCTGCAGGAACGCCTGGCCAAGCTGGCCGGCGGCGTGGCCGTGATCAACGTCGGTGCGGCGACCGAGACGGAAATGAAGGAGAAGAAGGCCCGCGTGGAAGACGCGCTGCATGCGACGCGCGCTGCCGTGGAAGAGGGCATCGTGCCCGGCGGCGGCGTCGTGTACCTGCGGGGTTCCGGCGCGCTGGACGGGCTGCAGGTCAACGGTGACGAGGCCACGGGCGTCGGCATCGTGCGCCGCGCCCTGGAAGAGCCGCTGCGCCATATCGCGGCCAATGCCGGCGCGGAGGGTTCGGTCATCATCGAGCACGTGAAGCAGAAGGAAGGCGCCGTGGGATACAACGCCAATACGGGCGACTACGAGGATCTCATGTCGGCCGGCGTGATCGACCCGGCGAAGGTGACGCGCATCGCGTTGCAGAACGCTTCCAGCATCGCGTCCCTCCTGCTGACCACCGAGACCCTGGTGACGGACATTCCCGAGAAGGAGCCACCTCCCGCGCCGGGCGGCTACGGCGGTGGCGGCATGGGCGGCATGGGCGGCATGATGTAGGCCTCCAGGCCACCGTGCCGGGCAGTTCAAGTGCGTGAAGACCGGCGTCGGCTGTCCAAGTCGGCGCCGGTTTTGTTAGGAAGGAACGCATGCCTACCTACCAGTACCGTTGCAACGAATGCAGACACGAGTTCTCCGAGTTCCAGTCGATCACGGCGGATCCTCTATCCACGTGTCCGGAATGCGGCGGCGCCGTGAAGCGCCTCATCAGCGGCGGCGCGGGCTTCCTGTTCAAGGGCGATGGATTCTATACCACGGACTACCGGAGCGAGAACTACAAGCAGGCCGAGAAGGCCGACCGGGAATCCTCGTCCGGGTCCGGCGGATCCAAGCCGGACGCCAAGTCCAGCGGCGCCAGGTCCGACGGCGCAAAGTCCAGCGGTGGGTCCTCCGACGCGTCCGGTTCCGGGGGCAGGTCGAGTTCCGAAGCCTCCTCGAAGGGCGATTCGTCTTCCGGCCAGCCTGACTAACCGGGCCGGACCGGTCCGTCCGGCTAGCCTGGCCCGTCCGGCCGTCCGGCTCCAACTGAAGGATGAACATGACCACAGACAATGCGCAAACACCGGACGACATCAAGGCCATCCACGACCGGATCTACGAGCAGAGCGTCTTCGTCGACCGGCTGATCTCGGAAATCGGCAAGGTGATCGTCGGCCAGCAGTACATGATCGAACGCCTCCTGATCGGCCTGCTGACCAACGGACACGTATTGCTCGAAGGCGTGCCGGGACTGGCCAAGACCCTGGCCGTGCGCACCCTGGCGTCGACGGTCTCGGCCCGGTTCCAGCGCATCCAGTTCACGCCGGACCTGCTCCCCGCCGATCTCACGGGCACCATGATCTACCAGGCGGGCAGTGGCGAGTTCATCGCCAAGAAAGGCCCTGTTTTCGCCCATCTCATCCTGGCGGACGAGATCAACCGGGCGCCCGCGAAAGTGCAGAGCGCCCTGCTGGAAGCCATGCAGGAGCACCAGGTCACCATAGGAGACGAGACGTTCCCGCTGGAGGACCCCTTCCTGGTACTCGCCACGCAGAACCCCATCGAACAGGAAGGAACCTACCCCCTTCCGGAGGCCCAGGTCGACCGTTTCATGCTCAAGCTGACGACGACCTATCCCCGCAAGGAAGAGGAGCTGGAGATCCTGAACCGCATGACGTCCGGCGAGCCGGCGGAAGTGGACCAGGTCGTCTCGCTGGAGGACATCGTCCGGGCGAGATCGATCATCAACCGGGTCTACATGGATGACAAGATCAAGCAGTACATCGTCGACCTCGTCTTCGCGACCCGCAAGCCGGAGGACTACGGCGAACTCGCCGAAATCCGCGATCTGGTGGAGTACGGCGCTTCGCCCCGGGCGACAATCTACCTGGCGACGGCCGCGCGCGCGCACGCCTTCCTGCGCCGCAGGGGCTACGTGACGCCCGAGGACGTGAAGTCGATCGGGATGGACGTAATGCGCCACCGCGTCATCGTCACCTATGAAGCCGAGGCCGAGGACATGACCTCGGAACAGATTCTGCAGCGCGTCTTCGACTGTGTAGAGATCCCTTGATACCCAGGCAGATCATCCAGAAGATCCGGCAGATCGAGATCCGGACCAAGCATCTCGTGAACGACGTGTTCAGCGGCGAGTACCACAGCGTCTTCAAGGGACGCGGCATGGAGTTCGCCGAGGTGCGCGAATACGAGCCGGGCGACGAGATCCGTTCGATCGACTGGAACGTAACCGCCCGCCTGGGGCGTCCCTATATCAAGCGCTTCATCGAGGAACGGGAGCTGACGGTCATACTCATGGCCGACGTCAGCGCATCGGGCCACTTCGGCACGGCGAACCAGATGAAGAGCGAGATCACCGCGGAGATCTGCGCGCTGCTGGCCTACGCGGCGATCCAGAACAACGACCGCGTCGGCCTGCTCATGTTCACCGACCAGATCGAGAAGTACATCCCGCCGAAGAAGGGCCGGACCCATATCCTGCGGGTGATACGGGAAGTGCTTTACAATCAGCCCGGACACACCGGCACCGACCTCACGCAGGCGCTTGAATACCTGAACCGGCTGCTGACGCGCAGGAGCATCGTCTTCATCCTGTCCGATTTCCTGGCCGAGGACTATATGAAGCCCCTGCGCGTGGCCAGCAAACGGCACGACGTGGTCGCCGTCACGATCACGGACCCGAGGGAACTCAGCCTGCCCGCCATCGGCCTCATCGAGCTGCAGGACGCGGAGACGGGAGAAGAAGCGCTCGTCGACACCGGCGACGCCGGCTGGCGCAGGCAGTATGCCGAATACAACGAAGCCTTGCGCGAAGCGCGCGACCAGCAGTTCAGGGTGACCGGCGTGGATGCCATCCACATCCGCACCGACGAGCCCTATATCGATCCGCTGCTGCAGTTCTTCAAGCTGCGCGAACGCAAATTCGCACGGTGATCGGAAGGCAACAAAGGCTTGCTTTACATCACTTTGTGCACTAAATTAGGATACTTTGAAAATCGCTGCGCGTTTCGCGCGAAGGTTGTGACAGCGGCGTTGGGAGCCTGACGTGATCGAAGTAAAGGACCTGACCAAGAAGTACGGCAATTTCACCGCGGTCCGGGACGTGAGTTTCGAGGTCGAAAAGGGCGAGATCCTCGGGTTCCTCGGACCGAACGCCGCGGGCAAGACCACGACTATGCGGGTGCTGACGTGCTTCATGCCCGCGACGGCCGGCTCCGCCCGGGTGGCGGGGTTCGACACGTTCCGTCAGTCCCTCGACGTGCGCCGCAGGGTGGGGTACCTGCCGGAGAACGTACCCCTATACCTGGACATGCGGGTCCGTCCTTACCTGGAGTTCATCGCCAAGATCAAGGACATCCCGTCCCGCGATCGCCGGAGGGCCGTCAACCGCGTGATCGAGCTGGCCGCCCTGGAAGAGGTCGAGCACCGGATCGTCGGCCATTGTTCCAAGGGGTTTCGCCAGCGGGTGGGCCTGGCCCAGGCGCTGATCCACGACCCCGACGTCCTGATCCTGGACGAGCCGACCAACGGCCTGGACCCCAAGCAGATCAACGAGGTCCGGGAGGTGATCAAGGGCCTGGCCGGGGACCATACCATCATTCTGAGCAGCCATATTCTGCCCGAGGTAAGCAAGACCTGCGAGCGCGTGGTCATCATCGACCAGGGCCGGATCGTGGCCGGGGACACGCCGGCCAACCTGGACGCGCGGCTGCGGGGATCGCAGTCCATCACGGCGCAGATCCGGGGGCCGGTCAACGAAGTGATGGACCTGTTGAAGAAGAAGGACGGCGTCGTGGACGTGAAGACCAGGTCTTCCATCGGCGACGGCCTCTGGCAGTACGACATCGACGTCCTGCCGGGACGGGATCTCCGTTCCGAGGTGGCTTCGTCCGTGGTCGGAAGCAACTGGGACCTCGTGGAACTCACCACGGCCGGCATGAGCCTGGAGGAGATCTTCCTCGAGCTGACGACCCAGGAAGAGGAGGGCGACTGACGATGCAGGGATTGCTGGCCATCTGGGGACGTGAATTGAAGGCCTATTTCATATCACCCATCTTCTACGCTCTTTCGACCGTGTTTATTTTCATCGTAAGCTTCATGTTTTTCTATAGCTTACAGAGTTACACCCAGTATTTCATGCAGGTCGCGCAGTATCCGACGATGATGGAACGCATCAATATCAACGAGATGATCATGCGCCCGCTGTTCAATACCATGAGTTTCGTGGCCGTGCTGACGCTCATGCCCATGCTCACCATGCGGGTCTTTTCCGAGGAGAAGAAGACCGGCACGATTGAGTTGCTGCTGACCTCGCCGGTGCGGGACTGGCACGTGATCCTGGGCAAGTTCCTGGCAGCCTTCACCCTGTACACGGCCATGATCGGGCTGACGATCATCTACCCGATGGTGCTCCAGGTGTACGGCGACCCCGACTGGGGTCCCATTTGGGCCGGCTACCTCGGTCTCATTCTACTCGGGGGCGGCGTGATCACCATCGGGCTCTTCGCCTCATCGCTGACGGAGAACCAGATCGTGGCCGCCGTGATCTGCTTCGGCGCCGCGCTCATTCTCTGGATGATGGATGTGGCGGCGGAATCGATGACCGGCATGCTGGGCGAGGTGGTCGGATACCTGTCCGTGCTGAGACACTACAATACCTTCGAGATGGGGATCATCGACTCGACGGACTGCCTCTTTTTCCTGAGTTTCATCTTCCTGGGCCTTTTCCTCACGGTCCGGTCTGTTGAATCGACGCGCTGGCGAGGTTGACGCCGGTCCCGGATGGACGCCGGTCCCGAATGGACGCCGGTCCGCGCAGATGTTGCCTGCAGTTTTATAAGGGAGACAACCGTACATGAGGAGTCTCGTTTCAACCGCCGGATACCTGGGTCTCATCCTGATCCTGGCCAGCGGCTACCTCTACGCCTCGGATACGACGGCGCCTCGCACGGTCCTGATCGTCCTGCTGGCCGGCCTGGCGCTCGGATCGGCCTGGCTGGTCCTCGATTGGGAGACGGTGTGGAACCTGCTGGGGCGGCGCACCACGCGGTACGGCGCCAACACCGCCGTCCTGGTCCTGCTGGTGATCGGCATCCTGGCCTTCGTGAACCTGATCGGCGCGCGGTACTCCCAGCGGTACGACACGACGGCCAACAAGCGGTTCAGCCTGGCGGATCTGTCCGTCAGCGTGCTCAACGAGCTGGACCAGGACGTCCACATCGTGGGATTCTTCCGTTCCGGCGGGCCCGAAGCCATGCAACAGCACCAGATCGACGACATGCTTAATCAGTTTCAGTACCATTCGGACCACATCACCTACGAATTCATAGACCCCGATCTCGAACCCAGCATCGCCCGCCAGTACAACATCTCCGCCTACGGAACGATCGTGTTCGAAAGCGAGGGCAAGACCGAACACATCAACCGCTACCTCGAATCGAACGTGACCAACGCGCTGGTCAAGGTCACGCGGGAAGGCCAGAAGACCATCTACTTCCTGGAAGGCCACGGCGAGCACAACGTCAACCTGACCGACCAGGCCGGCTACAACCGGTTGCTCCAGCTGCTCGAGAACCAGAGCTACGTCGTCCGGAGTTTCTCGCTGCTCAGTGAAGTGGAAGTCCCTGCGGACTGCAGCGTCCTCGTGGTGGCGGGTCCCCGGACCAACCTGGTGGGCAACGAGCAGGAAGCCATTCGCGATTACCTGGACCGCGGCGGCCGCGCCTTGTTTCTGGTTAATCCCGACTATCCGGATGAAAGCGCCGACATGTCCGCGCTTCTTGCCCACTGGAAGGTGCGGATCGGCGACAACGTGGTGATCGACGAGAGTGCCGTGGGGCGGTTGCCCGGCATGAACGAGTACATGCCGGCCGTCATGCAGTACCCGGCCCATCCCATCACGCGCCCGCTCGGCAGCACCGTGAGTTTCTTTCCGCTGGTGCGGTCCGTCGAACCGGCGTCGGCTTCCGACGACACCGTGGAGATCCAGACCATCGCCATGACCAGTGCCCGCAGCTGGGCGGAGACCACGCTGCCGGGATCGACGGAAGAAGCCGTTGAATACACGCCCGTGCTGGACCCGCAGATGGACGAGCCCGGTCCCGTGTCCATCGCCGTGGCCATCACGGCCGTCCCCAGGGCGCTGCCCCGCCGGGACATGCGGACGCTGACGCCGCAGGAGCTGGCGATGCGGCCGGAGGAGCATGAGTTGAAGACCCGCATCGTGGTCGTCGGCAACTCGGCTTTTGCCAATAATACCTATATCAGGCTGCCGGGCAACGGCGACCTGGCTCTGAACATTATCAACTGGCTCGCCCAGGAAGAAGACCTGCTCGCGATCCGGCCCAAGTCCAGCGACACCAGGCTGGTCCAGATCTCGCTGAGCCAGATGCGGGATATCTTCATCGTCACCGGCATCCTGTCGCCCATCGGCATCCTGATCGCGGGTGTCGTGGTGTGGTGGAGAAGGAAATAGGAGGCGACGCGCCGTGAGCGGTGGACGGTACACGATCGTGCTGGCCGTGATCCTGGGATTGCTGGCGGCCGTATTCTTCCTCTTCGTGCTCGAGGAAGAAGAAGCCGCGTTAGCCGAACGCGTGTTCGAGCTCAATGCGGAAGAGGTCGTCGAGATCAAGGTTGCCGTGGACGGCGAAGTCACGACGATCGAGAAGGTTCCGCTGGAAGGCTGGGTGATTACCGATCCGGTCCGCTATGCGGCGGACCCGGACATCGTGGTCACGCTGCTGCGGGAATTCGCCGCCCTGTCCCCGGCCCGGACCATCGCCGATTCGGCGGAAGTCCTTTCGGAGTACGGCCTCGAGCATCCGTCGGCGTCCGTCGAGGTCATCCGGGGTCTCGACAAGCCCATGGTATTGCTGCTGGGAGACGTGAACCCGACGGGCGCGGCCCACTACGCCGTGGAACAGGGCACGCGGCGGGTGTTTCTCATTTCCGCGCAGATCAACGGGAACCTGCGCAAGACGGCCGATGCGCTGCGGGACCGCAGGTTGATGCGGGTCGAACGGGACGAGGTGGAGGAGATTGTCCTCCAAAAGGGCGGCCGCCGGGTCGTCCTCAAGCTGGATCCCTTCGGGACCTGGCGCGTGGAAGCGCCCTACCGGTTGCCGGCGGAGCGCGATGAAGTGATTAACGCGTTGAGTACGATCACCGATGCCACGGCCATTGCCTTCGTCGACGACGCGCCGTCTTCGCTTGCAGGATACGGCCTGGCGGATCCGGTGATGACGGCGACCGTGAAATCCGGCGACGGCAGCGTCCTCCATACGCTTTCACTGGGCAACGAGGAGATGGGCCAGGTCTACGCCATGACCAGCGAAAGGCGCAACGTGTACTCGGTCTCGATGTCGATCCCACGGCAATTGGACCGGGACCCCGACTTCTACCGGCGCCTTACGGCCTTCGATTTCCAGTCCTACCGGGTCCCCACTTTTTCGATGAACATCGGAGACGAGAACGTGACCCTGGTCAAGCATGCCTTCGAGGACTGGCGGATGACGTCGCCCTACGCGCTGAGAGCGAACGACCAGTTCATCACGGCCATGCTGGACAGCCTGGAGATCATGCGCGTGCGGGACCACATCCCGGCAACGGCCGAGAACAGCGCGGCGTACGGTTTCGAGCAACCGGTCGCCCGCCTTTCGCTCACGATCGACGACCGGGTGAACCCCCAGGAAATCCTGGTCGGTGCGGACTCCGGCGACGGGCAGTACACCTACGTCATGGATCCGGCGGAAGAATGGATCTACGCGGTGGACGCTGCCAGCCTGCAGCGCATGCCGGCCTCCTCGATCGAGTTGCGCGACAATAAGATCCTGCGGTTCAAGGGCTACGAGGTACACATGTTCGAAGTGGTCACGCCCGGCGAGCGGCTGAGGGTGCGCCGCGACCAGAAGCAGAGAGTCGTGTGGAAACTGGAAGAGCCTTCAACGGGCGACGCGGACGCGATCTCGGTCGGCCGGGCCTTCAGCGAACTGGATTCATTGTATTCGGAGGCCTTCGTAACGGCGGACCCCGAAGCGGACCTGGCAACCTTCGGACTGGACCGGCCGGTCATGGAACTCACATTGCAGGTCGGGGGCCGGGACAACGTGCCGGAAGAGCGCCTGTCGCTCCTGGTTGGCAAAACCCTCCCCGGCGACGAGAACCTGGTCTACGTCAAGTTAAGAAACAGTCCCGTCGTGTCCCTGACCAGGGTCGGGTTTATAGCCCGGATCAACGAAATGGTCGCCCTGACACCGAAATCGTGACGTAAGGCGGCATGCGGTGAGGCGTTCCTTCCTACTCGCCACCGTCCTGGTGGCCGTCGCGGCGAACCCGGTCGACACCGGGGCCTTCCCGGTACCACAGGATGGGGAATACGGGTTCTCGATCGAGGCCTCGGTGGACCGCGACCGGATTACCGTGGGCGATCCCTTCCTGTACCGTGTCACCGTGACGAGTCCCGGCAACTCCGCGATTGAATGGCCTGAATCCGGGACGCCTCCGGAAGGTTTCGATCTGCTGTCCTTCGAGCATGCAGGCCCCCTGTCCGGACCCGGCGGCGCCAACATCGACATACTCCGGTATGAACTCACGCTGTACCGGACGGGCGAGCATTCCGTCCCGCCCTTCTCGCTCAGGTGTGTCCTGTCGGATGGCACCGGGATCTCCGCCGAATCGGAGGCCATTCCGGTTACCGTCATCAGCGTAATCGACGATGATGCCGCGGATATACGCGAATTGAAGCCCCCGGTGGACATCCCCGGCGGAGCGCCCTGGTACTTCTGGCTGATCGCAGGACTGGTGTTGATCGCCATCGCGGCGGCCGTCTTCCTGTACATCAGGCGCCGGAGGAACCGGGAGGACCCGCAAGGCACGGTACCGGCGATCGAACGCCCGCCGGAAGAGATCGCCCTGGAAGAACTGGAACTACTGGCCCTGAAGGAGTGGCTGGCCCAGGGACGCGTGAAAGCCCACTATTCCGCGCTGTCGGAAATCCTGCGCCGATACCTGTCCGGGCGTTACGGGATAGCCGCGATGGAATACACGACCGCCGAGCTGCTGACAGCATTGAACGCGCGCCAGGTCGGCCACGAAGAATCCCGGGTCGTCCGGGAACTTTTCGAAGAATGCGACATGGTCAAATTCGCCAGGTATACGCCGGAAACGCATCGGCAGTCGCTTTCGCTGCGGGAAGGCCGGGAGATCGTCGAGCTGACACGTCCACCCGAAATGCCGGAAGTCACTACGCCGGACAAACCGGATGACGACGATGTACCCGCCGCCGGCCATGCTCCCGACCCCGGCGAGGCTTCTGAAGGTGGCGCGGGTGCTGTGCAGGCACCGGCAAAGGACTGATGCCCCATGTTCTTTTCCACGCCCATAATCCTGGTATTTCTCGCGATCCTTCCGGTGCTTCTATGGACGTACCGCCGGCGATTGAAGGCACGCCGGGGCGGACTGAGCTTCTCGGACATCTCCTTCGTCAACCGGTTGAAACCCGCGTCCGTCCTGAAGTACCGCCACGTTCCCGCCGCGCTGCGCACCATGGCCATCGGCCTGGCCATCCTCGCCCTGGCCCGTCCGCAGACGGGTACCGAAGGCGCGGAAGTGATGACGGAGGGGATCGATATCGTACTCGCGCTCGATATATCCGGGAGCATGGGGGCGGAAGACTACAAGCCCCGCAACCGGCTTTTCGTGGCCAAGTCCGTGATTTCCGACTTTATCCGGGAACGGACGAACGACCGGATCGGCATGGTGGTCTTCGCGGGACGAAGCTTCACCCAGTGTCCGCTTACGCTGGACTACGATGTGCTGCTCGGCCTGCTGGACCAGGTGGAGATCGGGTTGACCGAGGACGGCACGGCCATCGGGATGGGCATTGCGAATTCCGTCAACCGGCTGCGGCAGAGCACCGCCGAAAGCAAGGTGGTCATATTGCTGACCGACGGCGTGAACAACACGGGGGCGATCGATCCGATCACCGCGGCCAAGGCGGCCGAGGCGCTGGGGATCAAGATCTACTCGATCGGGATCGGGAAAGAGGGCGGCGCGCCCATCCCGGTCGACGACCCCGTGCTGGGCCGCACGTACGCGCGCAACCGGGACGGCAGCCTCGCCCTGACGGAAATCGATGAAGGGACGCTCAGGGAGGTCGCGTCGCTCACTGGCGGGTTCTATTTCAAGGCGACCGATGCCGAGATGCTGTCCCACATCTACCAGCGGATAGACGCGCTGGAACGCACGGAGATGAAGGTCATCGCCTACTCGAGGTACACCGAGCTGTTCGGGTATTTCCTCCTGCCGGCCCTGCTGCTCGTACTGGCGGATATCGTGCTGTCGCAAACCCGGCTGAGAAGGCTGCCGTAGCACGTGCGCCGGTGGCGGCGTGCATCGGCCGAGGAGCCGACATGCAGTTTGCCCAACCTGAATACCTTTATCTGCTGGCGGCCGCGCCCCTGCTCGTCCTGTTCTTCGCCGCGCGGTTCCGGCGCAGGCGCGAAGCACTCCGGCAGCTGGGAGAACCGGAACTGATCGGCAGGCTGTCCCGTTCAACCGTGGCGAGAAGACAGTCGGTCAAGGCGGCCCTCGTGCTCTTCGCCCTGGTCTGTTTCATTCTGGCGCTTGCCCGTCCGCAGTTCGGGACCCGGTCCGAAACCGTGCGGCAGACCGGGTTTTCGGTCATGGTCGCGCTGGACGTTTCCAACAGCATGCTGGCCGAGGACGTCCGGCCGAACCGCCTCGTTCGGGCTAAATTCGCGGTCCGGTCCCTGGCAAGAAAGCTCAGGAACGACCGGATCGGGCTGGTGGTATTCGCCGGGTCCGCTTTTCTCCAGTGCCCGCTGACCACCGATTACAGCATCGTGGATCTCTTTCTGGACGGTATCGATACCCGGACCGTGGGTACCCAGGGAACGGCCATCGCGGAGGCGCTGCGCATCGCGGGCCGGTCATTTCGGCAGGATCACCAGGGGTACAAGGCCGTTGTGCTGATCACCGACGGAGAAGACCACCAGGAAGACCCGCTCGCCGTCGCCTCGGAGCTGGCAGCCCAGGGGGTTCGCGTCTACGTGGTGGGCATCGGCACGCCGCAAGGCGTACCCATACCGGTCACGGACGAGGACGGCAGGGTTGCCGGCCACATGCGGGACCGTTCCGGCGCTGTGGTCATGAGCCGACTGGACGAGTCCACGCTGCGACATATCGCGGAAACGACCGGAGGGGCCTACTACAGGGCTACGCCCGGTGGAGAAGAGATGGACCTGGTATACGACACCATTGCGTCACTGGAGAAGGCGGAGTTCGAGAGCAGAGAATTTACGCAGTACGTTGAACGTTTCCAGTATATATTGTTCTTCGGTCTGCTGCTCCTGGTTGCGGATACCGTGATCCGGGACCGCGGCCTGCTCGACGAATCTTAGGGAATGGAACCCGAAGCCATGAGCGTAATCCTGGTCATCCTGTTGTTTCTCGGCTGGCAGCCGGCCGCGAAGAACGCCCGCGGAAACGAACTGTATCAACAGGAAAAATACGATGAGGCGCTGGCTGCCTATGACGAGGCGCTGGCGGAGGACGGCGAGAACCCGTCACTGCATTACAACCGGGGCAACGCGCTGTACCGCTCCGAGCAGTATCCCTCGGCCGTGCAGGCCTATGGCAACGCGCTGGAAGGTGAGGCGGCGGTCGGTGGCCGGGCCCAGTACAACCTGGGAAACAGCCTCTATCGCATGGGCCTGCTGAAGGATTCCATCGAGGCCTACAAAGCGGGCCTGCGGATCGACCCGGACGATATCGACATGAAATACAACCTGGAATACGTGATGCGGCAGCTTCAGCAGCAGGAGGAACAGGCGCGCAGGAACGCACAGGACCAGGCGGACCAGCCGGACCAGGCGGACCAGCCGGACCAGCCGGATCAGCCGGACCGGGAAGACCCGGACGACCGGAACGACGGAGGACCGGAACCCGATGAAGAGGAAAGCCCGGAAGCGCCTCCTCCGCCCCGTGAAGGGGAACTGAGCAAGGCGGAGGCGGAACGCCTGCTGAACGCCCTGAACAGGGACGAGCAGGATATACAGCGCCGGCTGCGCAGACAACAGGCCACGCAGGTCAATCCGGAGAAAGACTGGTAACCGGCCCGGTCGGCCCGGTCGGACCGGTCGGACAAGGCTGTCCAGGCTGTCCAGGCGGACCAGGCGGTCCAGGCGGACCAGGCAGCGCGGTCGGACCGGGGAATAGCGAAGGCAGCCCAATGATCGTCATGAAATTCGGCGGTACTTCCGTAGGGGGCGTGGAGGCCATTCGACAAGTCGTCGAGATCGTCGCAAAGTACCGCGAACACGGCCTGGTGGTGGTCTTGTCCGCCATGAGCAAGGTGACCGACGCCCTTCGTGACATGGCGGCGCAGGCCTGCGAGGGCTCGGAGCCCACGGCCTCCCTCTCGGCGCTGAGAAAACGCCATGACAAGACGATCCGTGCCCTGGCCGATGGAGAAGAGCGGGAACGGGCCCTCGAGGTCTGCGCGGGGCTCATCGACGAACTGTCGGGCATCCTGCACGGCATCACGCTGCTCAGGGAGCTTTCCCCGCGTTCGGCCGACCTGGTCAGTTCCTTCGGCGAGCGCCTTTCCGTGGTCGTCGTCTCGGCCGCGCTCAGATCGGCCGGCCTGTCGTCCCTGCCCGTCGATGCGCGGGAGTATGTGAAGACGAACGAGCGCTACACCGAGGCGGAGGTGAATTTTGCCGAGACGGAACGGCGGCTTAAGGCGGGCCTGGCGCCGATGGTGTCGGACGGCTGCGTTCCGATCGTAACCGGGTTTATCGGATCCACCGAAGAAGGCGTGACCACGACCCTCGGGCGGGGCGCTTCGGATTACACCGCCTCCCTGGTCGCCAGCGCGCTGCAGGCGGAGGAAGTATGGATCTGGACGGACGTGGACGGCGCGATGACGGCGGACCCGAGGATCGTCGAGGACGCCCGCGTGCTCAAGGAGATTTCGTATCTCGAGGCCTCGGAGATGTCCTATTTCGGCGCCAAGGTACTCCATCCCATGACCATGCTGCCCGCGGTGAAACAGGAGATACCCATCCGGATACGGAACACCTTCCGGAACGAAAACAGCGGTACGCTCATCACTTCGCGCACCCGTGCCGCGCCAATGGGCGTGAAGGCCGTGACGAGCATCGATCGGCTTTGCCTGATCATGGTCGAGGGCACTAGCCTGAGCCGGACCCCGGATACGCACGCGCGGCTGTTCAAGACCACGGCGGACCGCAAGACCCAGGTCGTCATGATCACGCAGGCTTCCTCTGAACACGACATCTGCCTGGTCGTCGGCGAAGGGGACAGCCCGGGAACGGTCCGGGCGCTGAAGGAGGAGTTTCGTCACGAGGTCGCCGAAGGCAGCCTGGAGGAGATCTCGGTTCAACCCGACCTGGCCGTGGTGGCCGTGGTCGGCGGCGGCATGAAGGGCACCCCGGGCATCGCGGCCCGCACCTTCGGCATTCTCGGCGAACATGGAATAAACATCATCGCCATCGCCCAGGGCTCATCGGAGCTGAACATTTCATTCATCGTCGAACGGGACGACCTGCGAAAGACCGTTCAACTGGTGCACGCGTCATTCGGACTGGGAGGGGACGGAGATAGTGAGCACGATTAACCTGTTTCAATTCGGCAAGGGCAATATCGGCGGCGCCTTGATCCGGCAGGTGGTGGACCGCGCCGGCTCCCTGGCCGAAGCCACCGGCCTTTCCTTCGAATACATCGGCATTTGCGGCCGGAGCCGGCTGATTTTCGATCCACGGGGACTCAACAGTTCGTTAAGCGGTCCCGGCGGCCTGGACCGGTTGCTCGAAGACGGGGACGGGCGCGAAGACTACCCCGGCGCGGCCGCCATGATCGATCGCCTGCTGGGCGGTCCGGGCGGTCCGGGCGATCCGGGCGGTCCGGGCGGTCCGGGCGGGAACCTGTGCGTCGTCGACACCACGTCCGCCGAAATGACGGAAGTGCACCTTGCCTGCCTTCGCCGGGGCGTCCCGGTCGTGACGGCCAACAAGAAGCCCATCACCGACCGGAGCGCCGCGTACGACGAGATCCGGCGGCTGGGCCGCGCCGATCGGATGCGGTACTGGTACGAAACGACCGCCGGCGCCGGCCTGCCCGTCGTCAGCACTGTCCGGGAACTGGTGGATACCGGGGACGTGGTAACGCGGATCGTGGGATGCCTGAGCGGCACGCTGGGATACATCTGTTCCCAGCTCGACCACGGACGGACCTTCTCCGAGATCGTGCGGGAGGCAAAGGAACTCGGGTACACGGAACCCGATCCAAGGGACGATCTGAACGGGATGGACGTGGCCAGGAAGGCCCTGATCCTGGCCCGCGAGATCGGATACCGCCTTGAGCTCGACGACCTGGAGATCAAAGGCATGGTCTCCGACGCGCTGCTGGACGCGCCGTCGGTGGAGGCGTTCATGGCCATGCTGGCCGGCGAAGACGCGGCCTACGCGCAACGGGTAGAATCCGGCGGAGAACGCGGCCAGGTGCTGCGGTACGTCGCCACGGTGGGAGACGGCACGTGCCGGGTGGGCCTCGAAAACGTGGACCGGGAGAGTCCCCTGGGAAGCCTGGCCGGTCCGGACAACATGGTCGTGTGCACCACGAAGCGGTACTGCGACAACCCGCTGATCGTGCGGGGGCCGGGCGCGGGGCCGGAGGTCACGGCGGGCGGCCTGTTCGGAGACCTGATCAAGGCGGCAAGAGCGCTGCCGGGCGGCGATCATCCATGACCTGCATACCAGATCCAGGAGCGTGAAATGTCGACGAATGAAATCAAAGTAGGGGTCCTGGGCGCTACGGGAGCGGTCGGGCAGCGGTTCGTCCAGTTGCTCGAAGGCCATCCCTGGTTCAGGATAACCGCCGTCGCGGCCTCGGAGCGTTCGGCCGGCAAACCCTACGCGGAAGCCGTGACCTGGCGGCTGGACACGCCGGTCCCGGAGGCCGTGCGCGCGCTGCCCGTTACACTTTGCGAACCGGGACTGGACTGCGACCTGGTATTCTCGGGCCTGGATTCCGCGGTGGCCGGCCCGATCGAGGCGGCCTTCGCGGCGGCCGACTACGCCGTCGTCAGCAATTCGAAGAACCACCGCATGGACGATGACGTACCGCTGCTCGTTCCCGAGGTCAACGGGGACCATTGCGCGATCATCGACCATCAGCGCAGACGCCGGGGGTATGGCCGCGGGTTCATCGCGACCAATCCGAACTGCTCCACCATCGGCCTTGCCATGGCGCTCAAGCCGATCGTCGAACGCTTCGGCATACGGCAGGTCGCGGTCACCACCCTGCAGGCCCTGTCCGGGGCCGGTTACCCGGGCGTTCCCTCCCTCGAGATCCTCGATAACGTGCTACCCTACATCGGGGAAGAAGAAGACAAGATGGAGCGGGAAACCCTGAAGTTGCTGGGCAGGTTGAGGGATGACCGGATCGAGCATGCCGGGATCGTCGTCAGCGCGCAGTGCAACCGGGTACACGTCCAGGACGGTCACATGGAATGCGTTTCCGTCGCCCTGGAGAACAAGACCGATGCGAACGGTCTCGCCGAGGCGCTGCGCAGCCACCGGGGACCGCCCCAGGAACTCGGCCTGCCCTTCGCTCCCGCGCGCCCGGTCATCGTGCGCGATGAACCGGACCGGCCGCAGCCGAGGATGGACCGCGACGCCGAGAAAGGCATGGCCGTGACGGTGGGCCGGATCCGGCCCTGTCCGGTGCTGGACATGAAATTCGTAGTACTTTCACACAACACCGTCAGGGGGGCCGCGGGTACGGCCATCCTGAACGCGGAACTCCTGCGGACCCAAGGATACCTGGACTGATCGAATGAAACGGTTTATGCAGACCGGTCTCATCGTATTGCTGCTTCTCGGCGCACGGGCCGCGCCGGGCCAGGAGATCTCGGTCACGGCCGAGGTGAGCCGTACCCGGGTGACCATCGACGAGACGCTCATCCTGACGGTTTCGGTCTCCGGGTCCGATCTGGGCGACGTCCCGAAACCCGTCCTGCCGGACATGCAGGCGTTCATCGTCATCGGCAGCACGTCTTCCTCCTCCTCGAGCTTTAACCTGGTGAACGGAAAACTGACCTCCTCCCGGTCCGTGCGGTTCATCTACCAGTTGAAACCCCGGAGGACGGGCACCTTCGTCATCGACGCGGCCGAGGTGACCCTTGACGGCGTCACCCACGAAACGACGCCGATCACGATCGAGGTAACGCCGGGCGCACCGGGTTCTTCACCACCGGGCGCAACCCGTGCCGCGCCGGCCGGCGGTTCACCGTCCACGGCCGCGGGTGCGTCCACGGCCGCGGGGCCGTCGCAGGATGCCGCGGGTACGCCGGACCTGGAGGACACGGTGTACATCCGGACCACCCTGGACAAGAAGCGGGCCTACCTGGGTGAGCAGGTGACGGTGACCTATACGCTGTACACCCGCCTGGGCCTGACGAACGCCCGTTACGACATGGTCCCCTCCTACACCGGCTTCTGGATGGAGGAACTCTTCGCCGCCCATCACCTTGACTTCAAGGAAGAGATCATCGGCGGCCGGAGATTCGCCGTTGCAACGTTGCGTACGATCGCCCTTTTCCCCACCGTTACGGGGGAACTGAGCCTCGAGCCGCTGTCGATGATCTGTGACGTGCAGGCCGAACGGTCCCGCAGAAGCCTCTTCGACAGCTTTCTCTCCGATCCTTTCGACACGTTTTTCTCAGGCACGCGCCAGATCAGGGTGGTGTCTGGAGAGCAGACCGTTCAGGTGCTGCCGCTGCCGGGTGAGGGCCGCCCTGACGGTTTCCGCAACGCAGTGGGCGACTTCTCGCTCAAGGCGATGGTGGATCAGGCCACCACGGAAGTGAACCAGCCTGTGACGCTGACGATCGAGCTGGCCGGAGAGGGCAACCTGAAGACCGTGGAGGATCCCGATCTGCCGCCGCTCGGAGATTTCAAGGAATACCAGTCCGGGAACCGGGCGGAATACGCGTCGGGCGGGTCGCGAATCTCCGGCACCAAGACCTGGGATCACGTGCTCATCCCTACAGTACCCGGCGACCATACCATCGCGTCGCTTTCCTTTCCCTTCTTCGACCCGGACACGGACGCCTACCGGGTAACGACGACCGATCCGGTAACGATTACCGTCCTGCCGGCCAGTGGAACGCAGGAGGCTGTCGTCGGCTTGCCGCGCAGATCGGTCGTCCGTCAGATCCGCGAAGATATCCAGTACATCAAACCCGAATCGGTTTTCCTGGGCGACCAGGGCGAGGTCCTGTTCCGGTCGACCTGGTACCTTCTGCTGCATGTCCTGCCCGTCGCGGCGATCCTGGCGACGGTCCTGTACCGGTCCCACGCCCATCGCCTGCGGCGCGATGCCGGTTTCGCGCGGCGGCGCCGGGCGAGGAGCGCAGCCCTCAAACTGCTCCGCCGGTCCCGGGCTCAGCTCGAACAAGGCGCGCTTGACCAGGCCTTTACCGGTATTTCCAACGCGGTGTACGGTTACGTCGCCGACAGGTGCAACCTGCCGACGGCCGGCCTGACGTCGCCCCGCGTCGTCGAACTGCTCAGGGAACGGGACGTGGACGAAGACACGGCCGCCCTGGTCAGGGACTGCCTGGACGCCTGCGACCTGGCCCGTTTCGCTCCGACGGCGCATACGGCGGAGCACGCCGGCGACCTGCACGACAAGGCCCGAAACGGGATCGAATCCATCGAATCTCAGCTAAACCGAGACCGTTGAAAGCCACCCGGATATTCGATATGCGCGCGGATGGCCCGACGGCGTCCGCTTCGAACCCGGCTCAGAGACCGGAAACCCGGGGTTTTCGACACCTGGTACGGGGCTACCGACACCCGGTCCGGTGGATTCGACGCCTGGTCTCGCGTAATCGACGCCTGGTCCCGGTGCCGGGCATGATTCCGGGGTCGGGCGTGGTCCCGCGGCTGGGTTTGGTCGTCCTGGCCATCGGCCTCGCGGCCACAGGTTGCGCCGAAGACCCGGTGGACCGGCAGACCGCGGAGTTGTACCGTCAGGGCAACCTGCTGTACGAGGGCGGGAAATTCGCGGAGGCCAGCCGGACGTACGAACGCATCATTGAACGCGGGATACGCAATGGGCACGTCTACTACAACCTGGGGAACGCCTATTACAAGCAGGACCGGATCGGCCTGGCCATCCTGGCCTACGAACGGGCCACCCGGCTCATGCCCCGGGACGGGGACCTGCACAACAACCTGGACCTCGCGAAGGAGCGGACGACAGACGAGATCGCGGGCGAAGTGCCGTGGTTTGGCCGGCAGGCGCTGGACGGAGTGACGGTCAACGAAGCCACGGTCGCCGCCACCTCGGCCGGGTTCCTCGCGTCGCTGGCGCTGGTAGGCTTTCTACTCGCGAGACGGCCGCGCACGCGGTCCGTGACCGGTTACGCACTACTGGTCTCCTGCCTCGTGTTGCTCATGGCAGCCGGGTTCCTGGGCATCAAGATCTACGACAGCCTGATGAACGAGGAGGCGATCGTCCTGCAGCCGACGGCCGAGGTCAGAACGGGTCCCGACACTTCCTCCGAACCGGTTTTCACACTGCACGAAGGCGCCAAGGTCCAGCTGGTGGAACACCGGGACGACTGGCTCCGAATCCGCCTGCCGGACGGCAAGAACGGCTGGCTTTCTCAGGACGATCTCGAAGGCATCTGACCCGCGAAGGACCAACACTCCCATGTTTACTGCCATTTCCGATCCGCAGACCCAGCCCATCGATCCCGGAGACCAGGCCTACTGGTCTCAGGTCCGGTCCCAGTTCATGCTGGAACCGGGCCACGCCTATCTCAACAACGCCGCCCTGGGCATGCCCCCCAAACCCGTTCGGGATGCCGTCGCCGCGGGGTTCCGCCTGATGTCCGAGAACCCGTCGAAGGCCAAGCGGGATTTCCACGACTACATCGAGTCGGAGCTCAGGCCGGCCATGGCGGCTTTCCTGGGTGCGGAGACCGGTGAAATCGCCCTGGCGCGCAATGCGACCGAGGGACTCTACCATATCGTCAACGGACTGGACCTGGCGCCGGGGGACGGGGTCCTGATGACCACGCAGGAGCATCCCAGCGCGGTGCGGCCCTGGAAGGTAAGGGCGGAACGGTACGGGATCGAGGTCAGGGAAGTCCATATCCCAAGCCCGCTGGTGGGCGCGGACGACATCCTGGAGCGTATTGCCAAGGCGATTGACGGGCGTACGAAAGTGCTCTTCTTCTGTCACGTCACCCGGGGGGGATACCTGTATCCGGTCAAGAGACTCTGCGCCCTGGCCAGGGAGAACGGGTTGATATCGGCCGTCGACGGCGCGCAGGCGGTGGGGATGCTGGACGTCGACCTGGCCGAGGTCGGCAGCGACCTGTACACCAACAGCCTGCACAAGTGGTTCCTCGGTCCCGCCGGCACGGGATTCCTCCATGTCAGCCGCGCCATGCAGCCCTCCTTCAGCTCGCTCTACACATCGGCGGCCGATTCCGTCGGAGACGCACTCCGTTACGAGATCCAGGGGACCTACGACCTGCCCGTGCGCGCGGCCCTCGGCACCGCCCTGGATTTCCTGAACCGCATCGGAATAGGCAATATCGAGCGGCGTCTGCGCATGCTGTCCGATTACCTGAGAAAGGCCCTCCTGGAAGTTCCCGGGCTGCGGCTGCTCACCAGCCTGTCCCACGACATATCGTCCCCGGGTTCCACCATCTTCGAGTTCGAGGGGATCGACGCGGCGAGGTGGCGCGGCCCGATGGAGGAGGAAGCGAAACTCCACGTGGACGACCACGACCGGGACGGCCACCGGGGCCTCCGCGTCTCCACCCACTACTACAACACGACGGACGAAATCGACCGGTGCGTCGACAAACTGAAGGAACTGGCACGGCGGGAGGGTCGTTAAGCGCGGACGGTTCAGCCCTCGTATCCCAGTTCGGCCAGCGCTTCGCCCAGCAGGTCCATCGGGAGCGCGCCTTCCGCCTTCTTCCACCGTCCCACCGCTTCGGGCCGCGCGACGATACGGCTCAGGGGGATGGCGAGATAGGCTTCGAGGCGGCGGAGGGTTTCTTCCTGTTTCAGCACGAAGTCTTCGAACCGGACGGTAACGAGGTGGCGGGGCTTCGGCGTCGCCTTCATGAGCCGGTACTGGTACAGCCACGAAATCGCCCGTTGCCGCCTGATGTCCGCCGTGTCGGGAAAGGCGATGCCGAAGTCGCCGAGATCGTCGGTCCGGTGGGGGGCGAGGATGCCGTCCCGCGGGTCCCGGATCCAGTGGATATACCGGATATCGGGATACATGCGGACGATCCAGGGATATATGAGCGTGGTTTCCGGAAGTTTCCAGCCACGGAAAGGGGCCCCGTTTTCCAGCACGTCCGCCAGGTAGGTTTCCACCTTCTCCACGAATTCCGGGTCGATGTCCATTCCCAGCACCTCGGAGAAGTCCCAGGAAGTACCGCCTGTCCATCGGACGTACTTCGCGAAGATTCGGCAGGCGTCATACAGGTCGTGCGGGGGCACCTTGTCGCCCGAGGCGTTGATCGTCCGGCCCATGTAGACACCGCTTGTGTATAGCGTGTGGGACATGGCCCGCGTACCGGAGTGCCCCCGGCCGATAATGGTAATGATGGGCATGGTCTGGACTCGGTGGACGGTGACTGCCGGCTGAACAGGATTCGCGGTCAGCGATCCGACCTCGGCAGAAAGATCAATGCCAGGTTGTGAATAGATACATCGAACGATTATATTACAGGCCGTCGCCGAATACAGACAGGCCTAAAGCAGTGCATGCGGGAATATCTCGCGGTGCAAGGGTCGAACCCTTACAGGACCCCGGTCTTCAGATGCACGGTAAGGCGTATCGATTTGACTATCTATTTAAAATGTACCTTCCTGACAGCCTACCTATGCGCGCTATGCCTGCCCATTGTGTCGTGCGGCGATAAGGGTCCCACGGACTCCCTCTCCCAGGTCCCCGCGCGCGTAACCGTTACGCCATCGCATATGAACCTGAAAGTCGGTGATACGGCGGAGCCCACGGTCACGGTGAGAGATCAGGACAATAGCCGGATCACAAATCCGGTTTTAAGCTGGTCGATCAGTGCTCCGCAGGTCGTCAGCGTAAACAGCCAGGGCGTGATAACGGCGCTGTCGGCGGGAGGTGCGGTCGTCACCGTCATGTCGGGCAGTGCGTCGGCGGTCATGCGGGTGAGTGTACGTCCGGTGAGCAAAGACGAGGCGGCCCTTGCTGCTTTTTACGCGGCCATGGACGGATCCCGGTGGTCGAATAACGAAAACTGGTTGAGTGCCCGGCCCGTGGGCGACTGGTACGGGGTAACGGCCGATTCGGAAGGTCGTGTCCGCGAACTGGTGCTCGATCGAAATGGTCTGAACGGGGTATTGCCGCCGGAACTGGGCGCTCTTGACGAACTGGAAAGACTGGAACTTCGGGATATTTCCATTAAGGGTGAGATCCCTGATGAACTGGGCCGCCTGGAACGGCTTCGGACGTTGTATATCTTCGAGTCTTCGATCACCGGCCCAATCCCGTCATCGCTTGCGAACCTCCGGAACCTGACCGGACTGTATCTGTACGAGAACCAGTTAACCGGCGAGATTCCATCTTCGCTGGGAAACCTGTCCAGTCTGGTATACCTGATACTGTCAGGCAACAGGCTGAGTGGGGAAATCCCCCGGTCCGTGGGGAACCTGGGCGGACTCAGATGGTTGCAACTGAATCGCAATCAACTCAGTGGCGCGATACCGGCATCACTGGGCGGACTATCCCGGCTTACGAGCCTGGATCTGTCAAGCAATGGTTTGTCCGGAAGCATCCCGCCGGAGCTGGGTAACCTTTCGAATCTTACCTTCCTGCATCTCGGCAACAACGGATTGCAGGGTCAGATCCCCTCGCGGCTGGGCGCACTGCGCGCGCTTGAGCGGGCTTTCCTCTCATCCAACCTGCTTAGCGGACCGGTACCCCCCGGGCTGGGCGGGATGACGAGTCTCTGGCAACTGGATCTCAGCAACAATACGCAACTGGCGGGCCCGTTGCCCATCGAGCTCGTCAATCTCACCAACCTTCGCGCACTTTGGTTGACCGGGACCGGTCTGTGCGCGCCACTCGACCCCGGCTTTCAGGCCTGGTTGGCCAGGGTGGATCAGGGCGCTGGATTGGAGGGCGTAGTCAACTGCCTGGCGAACTAGGATGGTCCGTCAGACCCGGATCTTCGACAGGGAGATATGCCCGCTGAAGCACTGGTCGATATCGGAGCCGGGTTCCCGGTGCCGTTCGTGATAGATCCCTTTATGCAGATAACCGTTTTCGGTCGGCGTGAACGTGATGCGGAAGGGACTCGTATCCACCGGAGTGGATTTGACCTCCAGGCGGGTTTCGTCGTGAACCGGATGGGGTAGGTTGACGTTGTAGAAAACCCCGGTTTCCGGGTCCTCGCGCAGCAGCCGTTCCAGGACCGGCCGCAGCCGTTCCGCGGCCAGCGGCCAGTCGATCTCCCGTCCGTCCGCCGTGTAATGCGACAGCGCCATGGCCCTGCAGCCGTGGATGGCGGCCTCCCTGGCGGCGGCCACCGTGCCGGATTCGTAGACGTCCACCCCGAGATTGCCCCCGTCGTTGATGCCGGACAGCAACCAGTCCCCGTCGGTCGCAAGCTGGTTGACCGCCAGGCGCGCACAATCGGCGGGCGTGCCCCATACCCTGTACCGGTGGTCCCCGAGGTCATCCACGCGAATGACCCGGTTATTGGTCAACTGGTGTGCCGCGCCCGACTGTACTTCCGCCGGCGCGACCACGACCACTTTACCCCACTTCGACGCCAGGCCTTCTAGCGTAAGCAGGCCCGGTGCATCGATGCCGTCGTCGTTGGTGACAATCAGTTTCACAGCGGTCTACTTGCCCTGGGTAATGGATTTCCCGGTCGGCCCGGCCGGCCCGGATGGCCCGGACGGCCCGGATGGCCCGCCATGTGATTCGGATGGGCCGGATGAGTGCGGGCTGCCCGTTTCCCGGTCGTCGCCCGTGCCGCCTGTCTCCCCGTGATTGCCCGTGCCCTTCAACCGGCGCCAGCAGGGATAGATCAGGCGGATTAAAGGATAAATCACCAGGACGGCGAGAACGCCGCTGATGCACTGTATGGCGCGGGCCAGGCGCAGATTATGCTTTTTTCGCATACACATTTCGTCGATGTGGCATTAAAAAAGCGACCGGTCCCGGGTACTGACCGATCGCGAAATACGCTAGTCGTCCGAACGCCAATTGTCAAGCTGATTCAAGGGGTACGGACAGCTTCCGACAGTCGATTGGATTGATGAGGACCGTCACATGCTATCCGTCTTCTTCGGGAAGCTCCGGACGACCCACGGGCATGATAAAGGCCATGAAGAGGTAGATCAGCGTTACCGTACCCACGGAAAACAGAAAGGCGATGAAGAACCCGATACGCATCAGGGTAGGGTCCAGGTTGAAGGCATCAGCCAGGCCGTTGCACACGCCGAAGATCTTCTTGCCTTCATTCAGTCTGTACAGCCGTCGATGTTTGAAGAACTCCATGATCTGCCCTCTGTAGACGAACAGGATGAATACTGCGGCGCCGATGGCCACGATGGGAACCATGGGCAGGAAGAAGGAGAACCGCCCGAAATCCGGCGCATACGACCAGGTCAGCACGATCACGGCCAGCAGGATGAGCAGGCCGCCCATGACCATGGTGTTGTTACGGCTGGTGGGCTGGTTCTCCGCAATCTGCCGGGTGCCCTGTACCTGCTGGTCCGGACTCCCTGCATCAGCGGACGAGTCGGTGCCCGTCGCAGGGGTCAGGCCCGGGTCCCGCGGAATGATGAAAACGCATACCAGGTACGCCAGAAAGACGAAGGGGCCGAATACCGGAAGGGTGATGACCGTGAAGGCCACCATGGCGATACGCAGCACGGAAGCGTCCACGTCGAAGTATTCGGCCAGGCCGCCGCAGATGCCGCTGATCATCCGGTTGGAAGCGGATCTGTAGAGTGTCTTGTCGGGCACGGCTGCGTTACCTTTCCTCTTTTTCGGGCGTTGACGATTCTTCCGCGGCAGGCGCGCTTTCGGGTTGGGCCGGAGGACTTTCGGGTTGGGCCGGTGGCTGTTCTTCCGCGGCCGGCGCGCTTGCGGGCTGAGCCGGTGAGCTCGCGGGTTGGGCCGGTGGCAGGACTTCCCGCGCCGTGTTCCTGTTGTGCTGCATCCTGGCGCGCACGATCAGGCCGATGCCCACAAACAGCAAGACGAAGCCGAAGAACGCCACGTCGCTCGCGATGACCGTGGCCAGGCCGATACCCACCAGGAGTACGACGAATAGAGAAGGTACGCCGGACTCGTGCTTCCTGGCTTCAATGTAGATCCCTCTCTCGATCATCGCCATGCGCTCCTGGTGTCTGATCTCCCGTCCTCTTCTCAAGTACCCCAGCAACGCGCAGATGACACCGAGTCCGAAGGGGATGGCGATGGCCGCGATGGCCGGCTCCTCGTAATCCAGATATGCGAGGACAACGACCATGACGCACACGCTGATGAAAAACACCGCCCAGGCCTTCCAGTTGTCCATTTCCTGCCTCCGATCGGAGATCGCCCCGCCTGTCAACCAACCTGATCGCTCATGCTACTCAAGGTTTCGACACGAAAGTCGATCGTTTTGTTTCAGAAACTAAAAGTTAAATTGATTTGTCGTTCCCGCCATAAGAAAAGCATGACCGTATGCTGAAACATTTGTAGATTCCCGATAGTCATATAAGCAATAGGGATACCGACCGGGATCCCTGTAAGGGGTCGAATCTGTCGGGCGAAACGGCCCTGTTCTTGGCTGTGATGCGCTTGAGACAGGATGAGGCGACCCATGGATTTGAGCGATGAGGAGCTCGTCGCAAGGGCCCGGGAGGGAGACCGGCCGGCCTTCGCCCGACTTGTCGAGCGGCACAGCGTTTCCGTGTACAACCTGACGCTGCGGATGGTCGGAAACCGGGAAGACGCGGAAGAGGCCGCGCAGGACGTGTTCGTCCGGGCTTACAGAAGTCTCGACCGGTTTCGCGGGGACGCCAGGTTTTCTACGTGGCTTTACCGTATCGCCGTAAATGTGAGCCTGAGTTCGGCGCGTCGTTCCCGGCGGGACCTTTCCACGACTTCCCTCTCGGAACCGGAAGACGACGAGGACGGATTGCCGATGCAGTTGCCGGATCCGTCGGCGGATCCCGCGGAACGGTTCGAGCAGGCTGAATTCAGGGATCACGTAAGAAACATGGTGGCGGCGCTTCCACCTATTTACAGCGCGGTGATTTCGATGTATCATATGCAAAGCCTGTCTTACGACGAGATCGCGGAAGCGCTGGAGTTGCCGATCGGTACGGTCAAAGCCCGGCTGTTCCGCGCCCGCGCCGCATTGCGGAAGCTGATCTACCGATCCATCGAGCCCGATACGCTGAGTTAGGCCGGACCCGGCGTCACCGGATCCGGCGTCACCGGACCCGGCGTCACCGGACCCGACCCCGGAGCCGAATGATCATGAACTGCGAATCCACACAAAGAATGGTGTATGAGGCGGTCGACCGGGCACTAACGCCGGATGAGCACCGCCTGTTGGATGCCCATCTTGCCGGCTGCGAACGCTGCAGGTCGGAGGCGGCTGTCCTCGACGCGTTGATCAAGACCGTCGAAACGACTCCGGCCGCGAAACCCTCCGAAGCCTTCCTGTCCACCGTGATGGCGCAGTTGCCCGTGCCTTCGCGGTCGTCTTCGCGGTCATCGTGGTTCGCGCCGTCCCTGGTCTTTCCCCGTCTCGTATTCGCCTTTACGCTGGCTGCCGCCGCACTGGTCTGGCTGTACCGCGCGTCACTCACCGAAATCGTGGGAAACTTCCTGCCCGTTCAGACGGTGTCGGGGCCGGTTACGACTGTGATTCGAGATATACAGGCATACATGCAAGTGCAGGCCGGCGCCGCCCTGACCCACCTTCCGGTACCGGTCTCCACTTCGGTCGAATGGGGTTCCCTCTTGTTGGTCGCCACCACGCTCGCGGTCGGTTACCTGCTTATTCGCGCGGCCGAGAACCTGGAGGTCGGCCGTTCGAGCCTCCGGATCGGCAGACGGTACTGAAATGCCTGCCCGCACGGGCTGACCAGCCGCTGCGGCCCTGCCCCTGAAACCCCCGCTTCGCCCCGTGAACCGGGCTCTTCCCATCCCGCATACCTGTTGACATTCCGCGCCTTAATCGTTTTATTTCACCCTGTTGCAAACGGTTTGCAAAGGCGGCGGATTCCCCTGCTTTCGGGATGACCGGACGGTATCTACATGTCAACGGAACACATTCGCAACTTCTCCATCATCGCGCATATCGATCACGGCAAATCGACGCTGGCGGATCGCCTGCTGGAGATGACGGGCACCGTGTCTCCCCTGAAGATGCGTGCCCAGATGCTCGATAATCTCGACCTGGAGCGGGAGCGGGGCATCACGATCAAGGCCCACGCGATCCGCATGTCCTACGATGCGCCGGATGGACGGTCCTTCGCGCTGAATCTGATCGATACCCCCGGACACGTCGATTTTTCTTACGAGGTTTCCCGAAGCCTCGCGGCCTGTGAAGGCGCGCTCCTGATCGTGGACGCCGTACAGGGTATCGAGGCACAGACGATCAGCAACCTGTATCTGGCTTTGGAGAACGACCTGACCATCATCCCGGTCATCAACAAGATCGATCTGCCCAACGCACGGGTCGACGTCGTAACGGGCCAGATCGTGGATCTGCTGGGGGTCGACCCCGATGATGTCGTACTGACCAGCGCGAGGGACGGCATCGGGGTCGAAGCGGTGCTGCAGGCCATCCTGGACCGCATTCCGCCCCCGGAACCCGATGATGGTCCCCTGCGTGCCCTTATCTTCGATTCGATCTTCGATCAGTACCGGGGCGCCGTGCCCTACGTACGCGTCGTGAGCGGCGACATAAAGCCGGGCATGCACATCAGGATGTGTTCCAACGACAAGCAGTTCGAGGTCGCCGAGACCGGGGTGCTCCGATTCGACAAGGCACCCGTGGACGCGCTCACGGCCGGGGAGGTCGGCTACCTGATCGGGAATATCCGAAACGTGGCGGACGCCCGCGTGGGCGACACGGTCACCGATGCCGCCCGGCCCTGCGACGAACCGCTGCCCGGGTACCGGGAGGCCAAGTCCATGGTGTTCAGCGGGCTCTACCCCACGACATCGGAAGATTACGAACCGCTGAAGGAGGCCCTCGAGAAGTACCAGTTGAACGACGCCGCCCTGGTGTATGAACCCGAGACGTCGGTGGCCCTCGGGTTCGGCTTTCGATGCGGATTCCTCGGGCTGCTCCACATGGAAGTCGTGCAGGAGCGCCTCGAACGGGAGTACGGGCTCACGATCCTGGCCACCATGCCCAGCGTGGAGTACCGGATCACGACCACCGCCGGCGAAGTGCTCCTGGTGGACAACCCGGCCGACATGCCCGATGCCTCGTACATCGACGCCGTGGAAGAGCCGTTCATCCAGGCCCAGATCGTCGTCCCGCACGACTACATCGGCAATATCATGAAACTGACACGGGACCGCCGGGGCGTCTACAAGGCCATGGAATACCTCGACCCGACCCGGGTCGCCCTGCAGTACGAACTGCCGCTGTCGGAGATCGTCTTCGACTTCTACGACCGGTTGAAATCGATCAGCCGCGGATACGCTTCCTTCGACTACGACTTCCTGGAATATCGCACCTCGCCCCTGGTCAGGCTGAACCTGCTGCTCAACGGCGACCTGGTGGATGCCCTGTCGATCATCATCCACAAGGACAAGGCCTACGAGTGGGGCCGCGAGCTGTGCCAGCGGCTGCGCAAGATCATACCGCGGCAGATGTTCGAGGTCGCCGTCCAGGCCGCCATCGGCGGCAGGGTCATCGCGCGGGAGTCGATCCGTCCCCTGCGCAAGAACGTCACGGCCAAGTGCTACGGCGGCGACATCACGCGGAAGCGCAAGCTCCTGGAACGGCAGAAGGAAGGCAAGCGGCGCATGAAGCAGGTTGGAAACGTCGAAGTGCCGCAGGAAGCCTTCCTGGCGGTACTGGATATACGGGGCGAAGGCGCGGCAGTGGGAGGCTGAACGTTTCGGACCGGGAGGATCAGGCGGCCCGTTGGCTCGCCGGCCCGTTGGCCTGTCGGCCCGATGGCCTTTCGGCTCGCCGCCCCGTTGGCTCGCCGGCCCGATGGCCCGTCGTGTGAAGCGATCTCTGGAGGAATAGAATCCTTGGCAAGAAACAAGTCGCTGCTCAGAGAGTACGTGGAAATCCTGCTGTTCACCGTACTGCTCTTCCTCTTCATACGGGCGGAGGTCGTCCAGGCGTTTCGCATACCGTCGGAGTCCATGGAGGCCACTCTCCAGGTGGGGGACTTCCTGCTGGTCAACAAGTTCATCTACGGTCCCGGCATTCCGTTCACCGATATCCGCATGCCCGCCTGGCGCGATCCCGAACCCGGCGATATCCTGGTCTTTCCCTATCCCCGCAACCCGGCGCAGATGTTCATCAAACGATGCATCGCCGTCTCCGGCCAGAAGGTGGAAATCCGGGACAAGCGCGTATACGTGGACGACGTGATGGTGGAGAATCCGCCGCAGGTCAAGTTCGATGACCCGTTGGTCAGGGCGGCGGCCCGAAGCACGCGGGACAACTGGGGTCCCAAGATCGTCCCGGCGGGCGCCCTGTTCGTCATGGGCGACAACCGGGACTACAGTTCCGACAGCAGGTACTGGGGCTTCGTGGACCGGGAGGACGTAGTGGGCAACGCCTTCATCATCTACTGGTCCTGGGAACGCCAACGCGAGGACCCCGAACTGGTGTGGCAGTCGTCCAGGCCCCTGGAGAGCGTGGCCTCGCTGGTTTACGTACTGGGGTACAACATCGTGCATGTTCCGTGGCGGGTCCGCTGGAACCGCATCGGCAGAATCGTCATGTAGATCGGGGCGCAATCACAGCAGATCGGGGCGCAATCGAATTGGCCGGCCTCTACGTTCATATTCCCTTCTGCAGCCACGCCTGTCCATACTGCGATTTTTCCTTTGAACTGCTCAAGGGCGGCCGGGTGGATGAGTTGCTGGACGCCCTGGACGCCGAAGCCGGGCGGCGCGGCCGTGAATCGCCCTGGGCCGGCGGCGTCATCGACACCGTGTTCCTGGGAGGAGGCACGCCCACCTGCCTCACGGACCGCCAGCTGGACCGCGTCTTCCGGACGATCCAAGATCGATTCCGGATCGCCCCCCAGGCCGAAATCACGGTGGAAGCGAACCCGGAAACGGTCACCATCCCCAAGCTGAAGCGGCTTCGCGGACTCGGTGTCGACCGGATCTCCATCGGCGTCCAGTCCTTTTCCCGGGAAATCCTGTTGAAACTCGGACGTCGCCATACAGCTGACCGGGCCGAAGAGGCGTTTGAGGCCGCCAGGGAAGCCGGTTTCCGGAACGTCAATCTCGATCTCATGTTCGGCGTGCCCGGCCAGTCGGCGGCGGAATGGGCGGATACGCTGGAACGGGCGGTTGCGCTGGACCCCGAGCACCTGTCGGTCTACGGCCTGACGATCGAGCCGGGGACGGAGTACGCCCGGTTGGCGGAACAGGGCGCGCTGGACCTGCCGGACGAAGAGCGGCACACGTCCCTGTACTTCCAGGCACTGGACCGGCTCACCGACGCAGGTTTCCGGCAGTATGAGATCTCCAACCTGGCGAAACCGGGTTTTGCATGCCGACACAACGTGTCCTGCTGGAAGGGCGGCGATTACCTGGGGCTGGGGCCGTCGGCTCACACGCGCATGGACGGACGGAGACTCGCCAATGCGCGTGACCTTGCCGACTACCTGCATGCCATGGACGCACGGGGAGAAGCCACAGACATGGATGAAACGCTTTCGGTGGACGAACGTATACACGAGTATATCCTGCTGAGCTTGAGATCCGTCGATGGCCTGGACACCCGGATGTTTCGTGACCGCTACGGCGACGACGCCATGGATGAACGTGACCCGGCCATCCATGCCCTGGCCGGTGAGGGGTTGCTCGCGAAACACGGATCTCGGCTGTGCCTGACCCGGAGAGGACTGGCCCTGGCCGACAGCGTCTGCGAATATCTCATGTAGGGGTGCAGAAAGTGAATACGGCATGAAGAAAATCAGGGTGGGCATCCTGTGTGGGGGCCGGTCGGCGGAACACCAGGTCTCGCTGCAGTCTGCCCGGAATATCGTCGACGCCATCGACCGTGACCGGTACGAGGTCGTGCTGATCGGCATCGACCGTACGGGGCAGTGGCACCTGGGCGATTCGGCGGGATTCCTGCTCAACGCCCACGATCCGAAGCAGATCGCCCTGAACCGCCTGAGCGAAACGGTGACCCTCGCTCCCGGTGCGCCCAGCGACCCGGTGACGACCACGACGACGCACCGCCCGGCCGGAGACATCGACGTCATTTTCCCCGTACTTCACGGCCCCTTCGGCGAGGACGGCACGGTACAGGGCCTGCTCAAGCTGGCCAATCTGCCCTTTGTCGGTTCAGGCGTCCTGGGATCGGCGGTGTCCATGGACAAGGACGTGATGAAGCGCCTGCTGCGGGATGCGGGCATCGTCATTCCCGAGTTCATGACCTTCGTATCCTCCGAGCGAAACCGGATCTCCTTCGACGAAGTGCGGGCCCGGCTGGGGATGCCCTGTTTCATCAAGCCCGCCAACCTGGGTTCCTCCGTCGGCATCACCAAGGCCCGCGATGCCCGTGAATTCGAAGCGGGCGTGCGGGAAGCATTCCGGTATGACCGGAAGATCCTGGTGGAGGAGTTCGTAAGCGGCCGCGAGATCGAGTGCGCGGTGCTGGGGAACACCCGGCCCGAAGCATCCGGCCTGGGCGAGGTGCGGCCCACCCATGAGTTCTATTCTTACGAGGCGAAGTACATCGACGAGCACGGCGCCGAACTGGAGATTCCGGCCAAACTGCCGCCGGAATTGACGGAAGAGATCCGCACCACCGCCGTGGAGACCCATAGGACGCTGGCCTGCGAGGGCATGTCCCGGGTGGATTTCTTCCTGAAGGAGGACGGCGAAGTCCTGGTCAACGAGCTCAATACCATTCCCGGGTTCACCCGGATCAGCATGTTTCCCAAGTTGTGGGAAGTCGCCGGCGTTTCCTACGGCGACCTGATCGACCGCCTGATCCAGCTCGCGCTGGAACGGTTCGATGAGGAGAAGTCGCTTGAAACGTAACCTCACCTCGTCCGGGCCTGGTCGCGCCTGTTGCGCCTCGCCCGGTCTGGTCGCGCCTGTTGGCCTTGCCTGGCAGTAAAGTTGTTTCAAAGACTATTTTATATTGTCAATGTTGATTGAAATAAAAATCAACATAGGATTTTAATTTGGGACATACCGCCGGCCCCTCAACTTCAAAACAGGTGTGGCCAGCCCATCGCGCTCGAATTGCATTGCTGTGGGACGGTCGTAACACAGGCCGGATTTCGCTTGACACGGCGCCGGCCACCGGGTTAGAATACCTTGTGCAGCGGCCGTCTCCGGTCCTGTCCATCCCGCGGGAATAGCTCAGTTGGCAGAGCATCAGCTTCCCAAGCTGAGGGTCGCGGGTTCGAGCCCCGTTTCCCGCCTGTCTGCCCTGTGGCGTTCCGGTCCACAGGGCGTTTTCTTATGAGGGAGGTACCCGTGAGCAGAGCGGCGGTCGGCCTGGTTGGCCTGGTTGGCCTGGTCAGCCTGGGACTGGTCATGGCGGCCCTGGTGCTTGCCGGGTGCGGCGCGAAGACCATGCAGTACTCCGGTTCGCTCGATACGCCCGAGGCCGAGTACGCGAAGGCGTTGAGCCTGTTGGAATCGGGCGCCCATGACGAGGCGGAAGCGTTGTTGCGCAGGACGATGCGGCTCGACGACAGCTTCGCGCCGGCCTATGTGGGGATGAGCCGCCTTCTCCTTGAGCGGGGAGACGTCAAGGAGGCGATCCGCTACGTGCACATGGCGCGGATCAGGGACGTGGACTACGTGCCCTGCTGGCTGATGGCCGCCCGTCTCTATGACGCCGCCGGTCAGTACGAAGCGGCGGTGGCCGAATTCCGGGAGGCGATTACCAGGGACGAAGACCGTTTGTGGGCGGTGGAAAGCTATTTCGACCTGGGCCGGACCCTGGAGAAGCTGGCCAGGCTGGAGGAGGCCCACGACGCCTACATGGAGGTGATCAATCTGGACCCCCTCCATCTTGAGGCCCGTTCCTCGGTAACGCGCATCTGGAAGACCCTGGGCCCCGAATTCCTGATGCGGCTGCGCTATGAAAACCGGGACATCATCCTTCCTTGATGATGTCCTGGATGAACCGCACGGACCTCGCCAGCGTCTCCCTTCTCTCCGTTTCACTTTCCCCGGTGATGCCGCATTCATAGGCCAGGTATCCGTCGAAACCGATGTCCTTGAGGGCCGAAAGCCCGGCGCGCCAGTCGATGTCCCCGGAGCCCGGTTCCTGGCGGGTGTTATCGGCCATGTGCACGTGGCCCACGTATCGGCGTCCGATGCGCCGCAGTGTGGCCGGCGTGTTCGTCTCCTCGATGTGCATGTGGAAGAAGTCGCACAGCAGGCTGGCCGACGGTGGATCGCCGGCCCGCTGGATGATCTCGATGCCTCGCTCCTGTTGCCTGAGCAGGTGCTCCTCGTAGCGGTTCAACGGTTCCAGCAACACCTTCGTCCGCTGCTCCGCGGCGAATGCGGCAAGGTCCCGTACGATTTCCGTCAGCAACTGCATTTCCAGGGTGACGGCGTCGGCCAGCGGCGTAAGGTCCGGGAGGCGCGGCGGCCCGAATATGGGCGGCAGGATCAGGCCGACTGCCCCGAAATGACCACACACCTCCAGGTTTTCCTTCGCCTCGGCGATGCTGTGGTTCCGCTTGTCGACGTCCGGGTCCAGGAAGTCGAAGGTGCCCTGGCCGCAGAGCGAGACCAGCCGGATGCCGCGGTTCCGCAGCGCGGATTCCAGTTCCTCGATCCGCCGGGCCGGCCCCCTTCCGGATACTTCGAGACCTTCGACGTTCAAAGACTCGGCGAAATCCAGTTTCTCGTCGAGCGTGCCGCCTGGGAGGAGGCCTTCCTGAAGCGCGATTTTCATTTCGTCTCCTTCGTCTACCTGGGTTGGATCAGGCTGCGCCGGCCAGGCGCGTCCATCGGTTTCGAAGTGGACCAGACCGTGGATGTATCGGGCACATCCGCGTTCCGGTAGGTGGGGATGAAGGACCAGCGTTCACGGCCGGACCGGTTCGGGTGGGAACTGTGCAGCAACCGGTCGTGGAACACCAGCACGTCCCCGCATTTCATTTCCACGTCGATGATCGTTTCGCCCTCGAGATCCTCATCCGAGACGCGGTTCGTGAACCCCCGGGCGTCCCGCACGGACGCGTGGTCCCGCTTCCGCCGGTGAGAACCGGGAATGACCCGCAGGCAGCCGTTTTCTATCGTCGCGTCTTCGAGCGCGATCCAGGCGGACCACTTGGTCGCGCCGCCCCAGTACGCCTGGTCCTGGTGCCAGGGCGAAGCGAAGTGGACCGACGGGGACTTGAACACGGGTTTCGCGCTGAGGAACTCGATGCTCGGGCCGATCAGCGGACGCAGGATGGCGCTCATCCGGGCGTCGCACGAGACCGCCTCGAAGAGGGACGGGATGGTGTCGCACATCCACACGTGGACGCCCGACGGTCCCGAAGTGTTTTCCACCTGTTCCTTCGCCGTGGCTTTGCAAGCCGCCATTTCCTCCGCCGTGAAAACGGTTTCGACGAGGAGGAAACCGTTCTCCGCGAAGGATGAAGGGGCCTCGACCGGCACCTTGAGCATACCCGCCTCCCTGAAGCGCTAGTGTGAGTCCCTTGCCACCGGCGCGCCGCTTCCGCCGACCAGGAAATCGAAGTCCACGCCCCGGTCGGCCTGGAGCACGTGGTCCACGTACAACCGGCAGTATCCCCGGTCCATCGCGGGTTCCGGCGGCGACCAGCGTGCCCGCCTCCGGGCCAGTTCATCCTCGGGCACTTCGAGTTCGAGGCTGCGCTGCCCGACGTCCAGCGCGATCATGTCGCCGTTTTGGACGAGGGCCAGCGTGCCCCCCGCGGCGGCTTCCGGCGCCGTGTGAAGCACGACGGTGCCGAAGGCCGTGCCGCTCATGCGCGCGTCGGATATGCGGACCATGTCTGTGACGCCCCGCTGCAGCAGCTTCGACGGCAGGGGCATGTTCCCCACCTCGGCCATGCCCGGATATCCCTTCGGTCCGCAGTTCTTCAGCACCAGGACGTCATCCGCCTCTACGTCCAGGTCCGGATCGTCGATGCGCTCGTGAAGGTCTTCGATGTTTTCGAACACCACGGCGCGGCCGCGGTGCCGCATCAGTCCGGGCGACGCCGCCGAGGGCTTGATGATGGCGCCGTCGGGACACAGGTTGCCCCGGAGCACGGCGAGTCCTCCGGTCGGAGTCAGTGGCGCGTCCAGCGTCCGGATCACGTCCCGGTCGTGGCACGGCGCGCCAGCCGTATTCTCCCCGATCGTCCTGCCGTTCACGGTCCGGGCGTCGCGATGGATCAGGTCGCCCAGCTCGCGGATCACGGCCGGCAATCCGCCGGCGTAGTAGAAATCTTCCATCAGGTATTTGCCCGACGGCATCAGGTTCACGATGCACGGGACGTCGCAGCCCAGCTCGTCCCAGTCCTGCAGGGAGAGATCGACGCCGAGGCGGCCCGCGATGGCCAGCAGGTGCACGACCGAGTTGGTGGAACCCCCGACGGCCCCGACCACCCGGATGGCATTCTCCAGGGCTTCGCGTGTGACGACGCGGGACATGCGCAGGTCCTCCCGGACCATCTCCACCACGCGCGCGCCCGCTTCGTGGGCCAGCTTCATCCGCCGGGCATCGGCCGCGGGGATGGCGGCGTTGCCGGGCATGCCCAGGCCAAGCGCCTCCACGACGCTGGCCATGGTGGAGGCCGTGCCCATGGTCATGCAGTGGCCCGTGGACCGGTTCATGCAGGATTCCGCTTCGAGGAACTCCTCCTCGCTCATCGTCCCGGCGCGTACCTCGTCGCTGAACTTGTAGACGTCCGTGCCGGACCCGATATTCCGTCCCCTGAACCGGCCGTTGAGCATGGGCCCGCCCGAGATGGCCAGGGTGGGCAGGTCGCAGCTCGCCGCGCCCATGAGCAGGGCCGGGGTCGTCTTGTCGCAGCCGACGAGCAGGATGACCCCGTCGAGGGGATTGGCCCGGATGGTCTCTTCGACGTCCATGCTGACCAGGTTGCGGAAGAGCATGGTGGTGGGCCGCATGAGGGGTTCGCCCAGGGACATGACGGGAAACTCGACCGGGAACCCGCCCGCTTCGTAGACGCCCCGGCGCACCCGCTCCGCGATGGTCCGGAAATGGGCGTTGCACGGCGTCAGTTCCGACCAGGTGTTGCAGATGCCGATGACGGGCCGGCCGTCGAAGACATGATCCGGCAGCCCCTGGTTCTTCATCCAGCTTCGATGAATGAACCCCACTTTGTCTCTGGGGCCGAACCAGCGGGCGCTGCGAAGAGACGATGACATGCATGCTCCTGACTTTGATCGGTGGAAGCCCTGGCGTTACCTGGCCTGCCCGGCCGGCCTGGTCCGCCCGTCCGGTTTGGTCCGCCTGGTCCGCCCGGTTCGCCCGCTCCGTCTGGACGCCGACCAGGCCGCGCGCAGCGTGGCGGGCGCAAGGAAGAACCGTATGAAAGGAAGGAAAAGGGTGACGGGGATGATGCGGATCTCGCCCCGACCGTCCAGCTCGAATACCGCCTCGTCGAAATCGGGTTCGACCCGCAGCCTCACGCGCTCGGTGCCGTGGAGGAATCCGGTAAAGGCGCAGAATGTGCCCCAGAGTCGGCCCGTGTCACAGGGATTGTCCAGCCCGAAACGGCCCGCGACATGCAGGGACACGAAACGTACGCACCTGGCCATGTCACGCAGAAACCTCAGCACGCCCCGGACGAATCCCTTTGTTTTCAGTACCCGGCGAAATCGTTCGGCTGGAGCTCCCTTACCTTCGGCCGAGGCGCGTGTGGACGGGGCCTCCGGTCCGTCTGGTCCGTCCGGTTCACTTGATTTGGCCGATTCGCCCGTAGCGGGGGCCGGACGCCTGCGTTTTCGCTTTCGTCCGGCGCCTAACGACAGGGAGGGGGTGACGCGGAGCAGGCCGAACAGCCACCCGAACGTGATCCTGCCCGAAAAGTCCTCCCGGCGAACGACCGAGAAGGTGATCGTCACGGGAATCGCCAGGAGCACCAGCACCGAGAGCAGGACGGCGACCGGTATGAGCAGATAGGGTTCGAAGTTCAGGATGATGGTTCAGCTTTCTTTTCCGATCGGTGTTTCAACCACCGGTCCAGCACCGATTTCACGAGATCCGCCATCGAGTTCGTGGCCGAGGAGAACCCGGACTGGCCCGCCATGCGCTCCAGCCGGACTTCCTCGTCGCTGACGACCAGCACGGCCACCGGCTGTACCCCGCCGCCGCCGCCGCTGCCGCCCCGTTCCCCTTCCTTGCCTGAAGTGCCGCCTCCGCCGAACCCATAGCCGATCCTGACCAGGGGGACGACCGTCGTGTTCCCGACCTCCACGGGATCGCCGACGACGGACTGCGCCCTGGTCATCTCTCTCATTTCACTCAGTGTGGTCTTGATCAGATTTTCCATATCAGCCATGCTGTGGTCTCCATTCGGTTATCGGTCAAATGGTCCGGCCGCCGGGTACGCCTGTCCGGCCGCCGGGTGCGCCTGTCCGGTCGCCGGGTACGTCTGTCCGGTCACCGGGTACGTTGCGGAAGTTCCCGTCAGTCGCCCCACAGCTCCTCCAGGCGGCGGTCCCGGCCGCAGTTGTACCGGTAGAACTTGTACCGCAACGGGTTCTTGAGGTAATAATCCTGGTGGTATTCTTCGGCCCGGTAAAACGTCGACGCCGGGGTGACCTCGGTCACCACGCGGTCGAACCGGCCGGAATCGATGATCTTCTGCCTGGATGCCTCGGCCAGCGCTTTCTGTTCGGCGTCGTGATAGAAGATCCCGGCACGGTACTGATTGCCCTTGTCGCAGAACTGCCGGTCGTCTACCGTGGGATCGATGTTCACCCAGAAGACGTCCAGCAGTTCCTGGTAGGAGATCTTCGAAGGGTCGTAACGGATCTCCATGGCTTCCGTGTGCCCCGTCCGCCCGGTGGTTACCTGCCCGTAAGTCGGGTTGGGCGTTGTTCCGCCGATATAGCCCGCGATGGTCGAGATGACGCCATCCAACTCGTCATAGGGCGGTTCCATGCACCAGAAACAGCCTCCGGCGAAGGTCGCCAGCGCGACTTCGTTGGCCTGCATGGCCTCGTCTGACAACGGCGTGGGTTCGCCGCCGGACCGGGCCACGGTATACATGGCAGCGGCGAACAGTGCCGCGACGAGTGCGATCGGCAGGATGCGCCTTGCACTGAACATGGGTATCTCCTTTCACGATGAACGGACCCTTCCGGACTGCACGGGGGACCGTTCTAGCCGAACAGGCTCAACTGGTTCGTCGGTTTGGATCTTTCCTTTTTCCGCCGGCGCCGGTCCGGTTTGTGCGGACCCTGCGGTCGGTCGTACTGCTTCAATTGTTCTTCTATGTCCGTCAGGAAGGGTGACGGCCGGGTGGCGCGCACCTCCCCGAACAGCATGCGTTTCCCGGACCGAACCAGGTAAAGCCGTTCTTTCGCACGGGTCATGGCCACGTAGAACAGGCGGCGCTCCTCGTCCACGTCCGACGCCTCGCCGCCGTGCTGCAGGGGCACCAGGCCGTCTTCACAGCCCACGACGAAGACGACCGGGAATTCGAGTCCCTTGGCCGCGTGCAGGGTCATGAGATTAACATGCTCCGAAGCTTCGCCGAATGCGTCGTATTCCTGGCTGAGCAGCAGCTTGTCGAGCATGACCGGCAATTCCGTTTCGATCCGGGCGTACCGGGTGAGCTCGCGCAGGCTGTCATCCGCCCTGGGATAACGCCACTTCAGCTTGTCCCAGATGGAAGAGCGCGCCAGGTTCTCCAATATGTGGGCCGCCGTCCGCTTCTCGAGGTCCGAATTGATCGTCTTCAGGTCGCTCAACAGGGCTTCCAAACCGTTCCTGGATCGCTTCATGAGCAGGCGCGGGTGATCCATCAGTTCCCCCACGTGGTCGATCGTGATCTGTGTCCGCTTTTTCCAGAGCTCCTCGATAAGTTCCACGGTCCGGTCCCCCAACCCGTCGATCGTCGAAGACAGGCACCGCAGCGCCGAACCGGTGGTGACGGTCCGGCCGTCGCCCAGTTGAAGCAGGGTAACGATCTCCTGCACGCCCGGCCTGTTGATGAGGGAAGTATCCCCTGCTACGTGGTACGGTATCCCGCTGCGCTCGAAAGCTTCCACCAGGGCGGTATTCTGACTGTTCACGCGGTACAGTACGGCGATGTCGCCGAAGGATCGTTCCTCGCCCGGGTCCGCTCCCTGTTCCAGCCGCCCAGAGTCCTGGGAGAAATGGCTGGTGCCGCCCACCATGCGTTCGATCTGGTGCACGACGTACTCGGCTTCGGCCCGGTCCGACCGGGTCTCCCGGATGACCAGGCGTCCCTGTACGTAGAGCGCGGCGACCGGCGGCGGCGCCGTGGAAACGCCGGAAGCGCGCATGACCTGGGACGAGGCGTCGAGCAGGGTAGCCGCGGAGCGGTAGTTCTCGCTGAGGTGCCGGACCTCCGCCCCGGGGAAATCGTCCTCGAAGGTGTGGAAGTAACGGGTGTCCGCTCCGCGAAAACCATAGATCGCCTGGTTGGGATCGCCGATGGCGGTCATCCGCGCGCCGCTTTCCACCAGGATCTTCAGCAGGTCGTGCTGGGCCGGGTTGATGTCCTGGTACTCGTCCACGAAAACATGGTGGAACCGCTCGTGCACGCTCTGCCGGAACCGCTCGTCCGACCTCAGGAGCTTGGTGGTCTCCAGGATGACGTCGTCGAAATCAAGAAGCCCGTGCCGCCGCAGGAGCCTTGTGTACGCCGAGACCGCTTCCGGTATTTCACCGCTGCGGCCCGACGCCTTCCATCGGGCGACCTCTTCCAGCCGCCTTCTACGCTGCACGGCGTTGTCCAGCGGCCACTGTGCGCGGACCAGCCGCTCCTGGTCGTCGGGCGTAGCCACGCTCAGGCTGAAGGGAATGCTCGCGTGGCGGGACCACTGGCGCATCAGGGCGAGACAGATCCCGTGGAAGGTGCCGACCATGGCGGAAGTGCCGTTCATGGCGGCCGTGCCGTCCGCGCCGCCCGTGCCGCCCGTGCCGCCCGTGCCGTCCTGTGCCTGCACGTCGAGGAGCGCGCCCAGTCGCGCCTTCAGCTCCCCGGCGGCCTTGTTGGTGAAGGTCAACGCCAGCATGCGGCCGGGCGTGGTTTCGTGACGCGCCAGGTACGCCATGCGGTGGGTCAGCGTGTGGGTCTTTCCGGTGCCGGGCCCCGCCACGATGAGCAGGTGGCCCTCGCGGTGCATAACGGCCTTCCGCTGATCTTCATTGAGCGGTCCGCTCATCGAGGTCGTGTCTGCAGGCGCTTCAGGCGCTTCCAGGACGGTCACCGAAGGCGCGGTTTCATGAGGCGCCGCGTCCGGGACTGCCGCGTCCGGCACCGCACCCGAGTCGGCCTCCACCGGGGCCGCCACGTCCGGGGCCGCCACGTCCGGGGCCGTCTCAACCGGGTCCGCGGTCGCCGTAATCTCCGATTCAGCCGGCACCGGAACCGCGACTTCGGCCTTCCCGACCGCGACATCGGCTTTCCCGTTGGTACGTACCGTGGCCGCTTCCTCCACCTCCGGCGTATTGGCCGCCGCGGGATCCGCTCGAACCGGCTTCTTTTCCTTCACGGGTAGATCTTCAAGCAGGGCGATCTGCGTGTCGGCTCCGAGCCGGTCCTCCGGGTTGAACAACTTGATTACCCCGTAGTCACCATCATACCCCGGAAGGATATCCACCTCTCCGACGCGCATGCGTCGAATGCCCTCGGCGATCAGGGTGCCGCCGACCTGCGCGATGTCGTCTTCCGGAATGTCCAGAAGGATGTCGAGTTCGCTGCCGAACCGCGAGACCATGGCCTGGTATACAGTATCCACTGTCTTGGTCCCGGGTCCGACCTGTTTCGCCTCGCCGATGATCTCGGGCAGTGGGATCACGCTGAAGAAGTGGCGCGCGCGGGGGGGCTTTTTCCCCTCTTCGCGGTCCGCAAGCGCTTCCACGCGGGCCATGACCCCCACGGTCACGGGCTTGCCGCAATCCGGACACAGGCCCTTCGCGTCGATCGTTTCCCTCGGGTGCATCCTTCTTTCGCACTTCCTGTGCCCGTCATAGTGGTACTTGCCCTCTTCGGGATAGAACTCCACCGTCCCGGTCAGCCCCTCGTCTTCCGGATCGGAAAGGGCGTTGTAGATCGCGGGATAGTCGCAGGAGGTGTCGAACAGGGTAGTTTCCCGGCCAAGCTTTCCGGGTGAATGGGCATCGGAGTTCGATACGAGCACGTAGGGGTCGAGCTGCTCCAGCCGCCAGTTCATGAGCGGATCGGACGACAGGCCGGTTTCGACGGCGAAGATGTGCTCCGTGAGGTCGCCGTAGCAATCCGATATCCGGTCGAATCCTCCCCTGGATCCCAGGGCCGAGAACCAGGGCGTCCAGACGTGGGCGGGGATGAGGCAGGCCATCGGGTCGGTCTCGAGGGTGATCTCCAGCAGGTCCCGGGAGTCCAGTCCCAGGATGGGCCTTCCGTCCGATCGGATATTGCCGATGGCGCCCAGGCGGGCCTGCAGGGATTTGGCGGCTTCGAATCCGGGCGCCAGGATGATGTTGTGCACCTTCCGCACGCGGCCGAGCCGCTTGTAGATGTTCGAAATCTCGACCGTCAGCATGAAACGAACCGGCGCCCGGCAGGCGGCCGGCACCTGGCCGTCCATCGTCCGCTCGATCTCGGGCTTCAGCCGGAACAGGCCCTCTTCGGCCGGTTGCAGTTTCTCCTCCAGCTCATCCATCCAGCCCGGATGAACGAAATCCCCGGTGCCCACCACCCGGATGCCCTTCAGTTGGGCCCACTTGTACAGGTGCTCCAGGTTCAGGTTCTTGCTGGTCGCTCTCGAGTAATGGGAATGGAGATGCAGATCGGCGTGGAAGGGCAAGGCATTCCCCTGTTCGTTGAGCCGTCGCGGATTCCATGCGCCGCAAGAGCCCGGTTCCGGGTGCTTCCGGCGTTAGAAGCACCTGTTGGAAAGATGGGGGAATACACGGGTACGGGCAAGGAGTTTGTATGGTCCGGGCGAGGTGGTCCGGGCGATGAGGGCGGGCGGTCAGGAAGCCGGCGTTTCGGCCGCTTCGCCCGGCTCCAGGACCCGTCCGCTCAGCCGGTTCCGGACGGTGGACAGGACGGCGAGTCCGTCTTCGAGGATGTAGTAGCAGATGGGCACCAGGATCAGCGTGATGGCGGTCGCGAACAGCACGCCGAATCCGAGGGATATGGCCATTGGGATGAGGAACTGCGCCTGGAGGCTTCTCTCCATCAGGATCGGAATAAGCCCGGCAAAAGTCGTGAGCGAGGTAAGCAGCACGGGCCGGAACCGGGCGACCCCCGCGTTCCGGATGATCTCGTGCAGGTCCGCGTCGGGCCCCGCGCGTTCACGCCCGCGGTTGATGAAGTCCACCAGCACCAGGCTGTTGTTCACTACGACGCCGGACAGCGCGACGATGCCGAAGAGGGAGAGCAGCGAAATAGCGAAACCCATGATCAGATGACCCAGGACCGCCCCCACGATGCCGAAGGGTATGACGCTCATGATGATCATGGGCTGCACGTAGGACTTGAAGGGGATGGCCAGCAGTCCGTAGATCACGAGCAGGGCGACCAGGAATCCGAAGCTCAGGCTTTCGATGGACTCCTGCTGGTTGCGCTGCTGTCCCTCCAGCGTGTAGGTCAGGCCGGGATACCTGGCCATCAGCGACGGCAGGTACGACGACGTGAGGTCGTTCAGAATGTCATTGGAACTGGCGACGGCGTCGTTCACGTCGGCGGTGACGGTGATGACGCGCTTGCGGTCCGTCCGCCGTATGCTGGAATAACCTCTTCCCATCTCCGCCTGCGCCGTGAGCGAGAAGGGCACCTCGATGCCGGCCGGCGTGCGAATGCGCATGTTTTCCATGTCGCCCAAAGATCGCCTTTCCGATTCGGGATAACGCACCATCACGCGGACGTCGTCCCGGCCCCGCTGGATCCGCTGGGCTTCTTCACCGAAGAAGGCCTGCCGGACCTGCCGGGAGAGCCCCGCCATGGTGATGCCGAGGGCCTCGCCTTCGGGCGTAACGTTCAGCCTGATTTCCTGCTTGCCCGGCCTGAAATCGTCCGCGACGTCCATGACGCCGTCGTAATTCGCCACCGTGCCTTTCAACTCGGCGGTCGCCTGCAGCAGCGCTTCTGGATCGGGGCCGGACAGTTCGATGTTGATCGCCTCGCCTGCGTTGAACAGGGAGGAGGTAAACGAGAGTTCCACCACGTCGGGAATCGGACCGATGAGCTCCCGCCAGCGGTTCACGATTTCCTCGCCGCTGATATTCCGGGTTTCCGACGGGGACAGGCCCAGCACGACTTCACCTATGTGGGAGGACCGGGCGGACCCGATTATGCCCCCCGCGTTTTGCTGCGCCCGGGCGGCGTTCGGCTGTTCGCCGATGGCCGCCATGATATTCCGTATGACCTCGGGATCGCTCCCCGGGTCATCGCGGGAGATTTCGTCGCCGACCTGTCTCTGCAGCAGTACGGCGCTTTCCTCGATCAGCGCGATATACTGGTCGGTGACCTCCGCGGGCGTACCCTCGGCCAGGGTGAGGTGCGCCGAGACGAATTCGTTCTCCACGGTCGGAAAAAACACGAAGCGGAGGATGCCGCCGGCCACCAGTCCGGTGGTGAGGATGATCGCGCCGATGCCGATGGACAGGGTGAGGTAGCGCCAGGAGAGGGCCTTCTTCAACAGGGGCACGTAGACGCCCTCCACGAATCGCCGGAGATTCCGTGCGACGTTGTCCTGCAGTTCGTACAGCCACTTGTCGGCGTAGAATACCACGAGGTAGAAGGGCCTGACCAGCAGGAACGTACGCGGCAACGGACTTTCCTTCTTTTTCGGCTGTCCGTGGCGCAGATGGGTAGGCAGAATGAGCAGGGACTCGATCAGGGAGAAGAGCAGCATGAGAATGATCACGATGGGGAAAATCTCGAAGAATTTCCCCATGAGCCCCTCCACGAAGAACATGGGCATAAAGGCGACGATCGTCGTCAGGACCGCGAAGGTTATGGGCTTGGCGATCTCCTGGACGCCCATGCGCGCGGCCGTCGCGGGTTCCGTCCCCCTTTCCTGGTGCGCGTAGATGTTCTCCCCGGCGATGATGGCGTCGTCCACCACGATGCCGAGCACCATGATGAAGGCGAAAAGCGAGAGCATGTTGATGGAAGCGCCTAACAGCGGCATCATCCAGAAAGTACCGAGAAAGCAGATGACGATGCCGAGGGCGACCCAGAACGCCAGCCGGATGCGCAGGAACAGGGCAAGGCAGAGGAATACGAGCATGAAACCCAGCTGACCGTTGTTGATCATCAGGTCGAGCCGGCTTTCGAGGAGCCGGGACTGGTCCTGCCAGGTGATCAGTTCGACGCCGTCCGGCAGCTCAGCCTGCCTGGCCGCCACGTACCGATGCACGGCGCCGGAGACGTCGAGGATGTTCTCGTTGCCCACGCGGAAGACCTTCACCAGGGCGGCCGGTTTTCCGTCGAACCGGGAAAAGACGTCCGTTTCCGCGAATCCGTCGACGACCCGGGCCACGTGGCTGAGGAGAAGCCGCGTACCGTCGGATCGGGACCGCAGCACGATCCGGTCGAACTGGGCTCCGACCAGGGCCTGCCCCTTCGATCGGAGCAGGATCTCGCCGCCTGGAGCCTTCACCGAGCCACCGGGCAGGTCGAGCGAGGAATTCCGCACGGCGCCGACGACCTCGGAGAACGTCAGCCCGTAGCGGCGGAGCGCGGCTTCGGAAACCTCGATCGATATCTCGTACGGACGGACGCTCGCCAGGTTCACATGGCTGATCTCCGGCAGGGCCAGCAGGTCTTCCCGGATCTCTTCGGCCAGCCGCTTCATGGAAGGCTCGTCCAGCCTCCCGGCCACGGCGACGTCGATGACCTGGCGCCGGAAGATGATCTCCCGGATCACCGGCTTCTCCGTTTCCTCGGGGAAGGTGTCGATGGCGTCCACGCGAGACTTCAGATCATGGAGCAGCGTGCGGGCGTCGGCATCGGGGTCCACCTCGACCTGGATCCTGCCGACCCCCTCCGACGCGGTGGAGCTCAATTTCTTGATGCCGTCCAGGTCCTGGATGGCTTCTTCCACCCGGACGCAGACCGCTTCTTCCACTTCGGCCGGCGCCGCGCCTAGGTAGGGGACCGTGATGATGACGATGTCGGTCTCGAACTCGGGGAAGATCTCGACCTTTATCCGGGATATCATCAGCAGTCCGCCCACGATGATCGTCATCATGAGCAGGTTGGCCGCCACGTTGTTCCGGGCGAACCAGGCCAGTACGTAGTTCATCTGCCCGTGCCTTCCTCTTCCTGTACGACGGTTCCGGACGAACTCGATTCGAGGACGCGCACTTCCATGCCGTCCACCTGGGTTTCGAGGGCGGACAGGCAGACGCGTTCGCCGGTCTCGATTCCGTTCTGGATGTAGACCTGGTCGGACACGATCCGCAGGATCTCGACCGGTCGAAACCGAAGCCGGTTTTCGTCATCGACGACGGCGATCCGGTTCTCGCCATGCATGGCCGTCCGCGGCAATACCGCCACATCGGGATAGCGCTTGCCCAGGATCTCGGCCTCGACGAACATGCCGATGCCCAGGGGCGGCCGGTCGGGATTCGCGCCCCGGCCGTACGGATTCTGGACCCTGGCCACCGCGTAGACCATCCGGCTCATGGGGTCGATCTCGCCCTCCATGCGGACCACCGTGCCGTCCCACCGGTGCCGGCGGCCGGCGAATTCGGCGCTGATCACGACCCGGGGCCCCGCGGCGCGGGCTGTCTCGCCGCGGAACTGCATGGGCGTGTCGAAGAACGCCAGTTCCTCGTCGGGTATGGGCAGCCGTATCTCTGCGTAGTTGATGGCGTAGATGGTCGCCAACGCCTCGCCCCGCCGGAGGAACTGGCCCACGTCCACGTTCTTCTTCCTCATCCTGCCGGCGTACGGCGCGCGGATCTCCGTTCGTTCCAGGTTGAGCTTCGCCTGCTGAAGCGCCGCGACGGACGCTTCCAGGTTGGCCCGGGCCTGGGCCAGTTGAGGTTCTCTCAGGACGAGCGGCATGGGTGCGCCCGATCCCAGCTGGCGCCATTCGTCCTGGGCGAGGCGGGCTTCCTCCTGCTCGATCTGGAGTGCGGTGGCGAACCGGGCCGTATCCGCGGCGGCACGTGTGACCGCCAGTTCCGCGTCGCGCGGGTCGAGGCGCACCAGCAACTCGTCTCTTTCAAAGAACCCGCCGGGTACGAAGGAAGGAGATACGAAGACGATCTGACCGTCCGTCTCGGCCGAGAGCGCGCTCTCGGTCCTCGGCATCACCGCGCCCTGGGACCGTACCGTGAGCCGGACCGTGTCCAGCGTGGCGACGGCCGTGCGTACCAGCGGGGGCGGGACGGCCGGCAACCTGCTCTCCACTACGGGCCGGCTGCGGACCAGGAAGACCATGATCAGCACCGAACCCGCGACAATGGCCAGCGGAAGGGATATTCTAAGCCATTTGTTCATCCTCTACTCCTGTATATCCTCTGCGAAATCTCCCACATCATCGGTCTCCGTTGCCATTCCTTCGAATCCGCCGCCCAGCGCCAGGTAGAGGTCCACCCGGGCGTCCAGACGTTGACGCCGCACGGCCAGGTACTGTCCCTCGGAATCGAAGGCGCGCCGCTGGGCGTCCAGCATGGTGATCACGTCGCTCAGTCCGCCGTGGTACCGCGATTCCGCCAGCTCGCGGGCGGCCGCGGCCTGTGTCGTCGCTTCCAGGAGTGCGGCTTCGCGCCGTCTCAGGAGCCCGTCCGCCGCCAGGGCGGTTTCCACTTCCCCGTAGGCGCGAAGGGCCTGGCCCGCGAAGTTCGCCAGGACCTGTTCCCTGTTGGCCTCGGCCAGATTTACGCCCGCACTGAGCCGTCCGCCCTGGAACAGGGGCTGAAGCAGACTGGACACGAGGCTCCAGACGATGAAATCGCCATCGAGGAGGTCGGTCAGCGCAGCCGTGGACGTCCCGCCCGAACCGGTCAGGCGTATGGCCGGGTACCGCGCCTTCTTCGCGACGCCGACGCGCGCGCCGGCTGCGGCGAGCTGCCGCTCGGCCAGCATAAGGTCCGGCCTTCGCGCGATGAGATCGGCGGGCAGGCCGGCCGGTACGGTCGAGGGTACCGGGGGAAGGTCTGAAGCGATGGCGAGTTCGGCCGAGGGATATCTGCCGAGGAGGATCTCGAGCTGCCGTACGACGCTGTCGAACGCCTGCATCCGCTGGAGGACGACGGCCTCGGCCGCGGCCACGTTGGCCAGCGAAAGGCGGAGGTCGAGGGCGGGCCTGAGTCCGCGCGCGTACCGGTTCTCGATCCGTTCGTTCACCACCTTGAAATTGTCTCTCGTCGCCCGGGCCAGATCGAGCTGGCGGCGGGCTTCTATGGCGGCGAACCACGCCTTGGCGGTCTGGCCGGCCACGGACGACCGGACGCCATAGAGGTCCGCCTGCGAACCCTGCAGATCCGCCAGCGCGGCCGCCTTGTCATCGCTCAGCCGTCCCCACAGATCGATCTCCCAGTTGATGTTCGTCGATACGCCGTAGTTCGTCGACGTCGTCTTCAGCACACCGCCGTTCCCCCCGGGAATCGGGAATCCGATGAAGTTCCGGCGGGTTCTGGTACGGTTGAAATCCAGGCTGACCTGGGGAAGCAGGGGGGCGCCCACGATGCGTGCCTGGGCCCGCGCGGCCTGCATGCGGCCGGTGACCGACTTAAGCTCGAAGTTGCGGGAGAGGGCTTCGTCGATGAGCCCGTCCAGCCGGGCGTCGCTGAAATCCGACCACCAGCGCGCGTCGATCGGGCCGCCTTCCGACGGCGCGGCGGTCCACTGGAGTGGAACCGGGGTTTCAAGGGACGGGTGTTGCGCCTTCGGCGCCGAAGCGCAACCCGATACCAGCGCCGCGGACACGAGCATGGCCATGGCTGATCGCAAGAAAACCTCCTGCCAGGCGGTGGGCGGCGATCCTTGTTGCGCTCCGGACCGGACGAACGTCGAACACAGAAGAAACTCGGAACATCCGCTGTTTCCGTCAAGGCATTTCATAGTTGGACAGCCCGCCGGATCAACCCTTGCGGCTCTTTTCATATATCTGTTGCAATTCGTACGCTGCTTCGTTATATGGTATGCGCCGTCAGACGGAATGCGCCCGGTCGCGGTTGTTCAGGGCAACGCAGGAGATGAGGCATGGGGGATAGACCGCGCGAAGCGAAAAAACCCTTCGTCCTGTGGTTCACCGGGTTGTCCGGATCGGGAAAGAGCACGATCGCGGACCGGGTCCACCGAAGCCTGCGGGAGCGCGGGATCAAGGCGGAACGGCTGGACGGAGACGAAATCCGGGCCGTTTTCCCGGATACGGGGTTCGACAGGGCCGGACGGATGGCCCACATCGCCCGCGTGGGTTACCTGGCGTCGGTCCTCGAGCGAAACGGCATCTGTACGGTCGTGTCGCTCATTTCGCCTTACCGGGAAGCCCGGCAGGAAGTACGGCAACGCTGCGGGCGGTTCATCGAAGTGCACCTGTCCACGCCCCTGGAAGTGTGCGAGGCCCGGGACGTAAAGGGCCTGTACGCCAGGTCGAGGCGGGGTGAGATCAGCGGGTTTACCGGACTGGACGATCCCTACGAAGCACCGGAAGCGCCGGAACTGCGTATCGACACCTCGCGGCTGACGGCCGCGGAATCCGAAAAGATCGTCATAAACCACATCGCGCCCTGTCTCTAGTGTCAGCCATGCCTCGTTATTCCATCTCACACCTGATGCAGCTCGAAGCCGAGAGCATCCACGTCATGCGCGAGGTCGCCGCGGAGTTCGAGCGGCCCGTCATGCTGTATTCCGTCGGCAAGGATTCCTCGGTCATGCTGCACCTCGCGCGCAAGGCCTTCTATCCGCAGAAGCTGCCCTTTCCGCTCATGCACGTGGACACCGGGTACAAGTTCGAGGAGATGTACGACTTCCGAAGGCGCATGGCCGAGGAATACGAGGCGGACCTGATCGTCTACCGCAACGAGGAAGCCATCGCCGAAGGCGCCAATCCCTACGACCTGGGCACGCAACGGTGTTGCGGCCTGTTGAAGACGCAGGCCCTGCTCGACGGGCTCAGGGAAGGGCGTTTCGACGCCGCGCTGGGCGGCGCACGGCGCGAGGAGGAGAAATCGCGGGCCAAGGAGCGGTTCTTCTCTTTCCGGGACCGGTTCGGCCAGTGGGATCCGAAGAACCAGCGGCCCGAACTGTGGAACCTGTACAACTGCCGCGTCGGCCAGGAGGAATCCATCCGGGTCTTCCCCCTCTCCAACTGGACCGAACTGGATATCTGGATGTATATACACCGGGAAAACATCCCGGTCGTACCCCTCTATTTCGCCCGGGAGCGCGAGGTCGTGGTCCGGGGAGAGCAATTGATCCCCGTGGAAGGGCAGGCCCGCGTGCTTCCCGGCGAAACGCCCCGTTCCATGGTCTGCCGGTTCCGCACGCTGGGCTGTTCGCCCTGCACCGGCGCCGTCAAGTCCTCGGCGAATTCGGTCGAAGAGATCATCGAGGAAATGATGGTGGAACGCATCTCGGAACGTTCCACCCGCATCATCGATCACGATCAGGAAGGGTCGATGGAACTGAAGAAGCGGGAGGGCTATTTCTAAAGCCGGTCCGGCCGACGAAGCGGCGATCCGGCCGCCGAAGCGGCGATCCGGCCGACGAAGCGGCGATCCGGCCGTTCGGCCGGCAGCGCAATCTGAAATGACCGACATCCAGACGTTTTTGAAACAGAATGAAGATAAGGAATTGTTGCGCTTCAGTACGGCGGGCAGCGTGGACGACGGCAAGTCCACGCTGATTGGCCGGCTCCTGGCCGACTCGAAGAACATCTACGAGGACCACCTCGCCTCGCTCAAGGAGTTGTCCCGCAAGGACGAAGCGCCCGACCTGGCCCTGTTGCTGGACGGTCTCAAGGCCGAGCGGGAACAGGGCATCACCATCGACGTGGCCTACCGCTATTTCTCGACCCCCCGGCGGAAATTCATCATCGCCGACACTCCGGGCCACGAACAGTACACCCGGAACATGGCGACCGGCGCGTCGGGCGCCAACCTGGCGATCGTGCTCGTCGACGCGCGCAACGGCGTGCTGACGCAGACCCGCCGCCACGCCTTCATCACGTCGCTGCTCGGCATCCAGCACCTCGTCGTCGCCGTGAACAAGATGGACATGGTGGATTTCAGCGAAGCGGTCTTCGACGAGATCCGCCGCGTCTTCCTCGACTACGCCGCCAAGCTGAACGTGAGCGATATCCGGCTCGTTCCGGTGAGCGCCCTCCTCGGCGACAACGTGGTGGAGAAGAGCGGCCGCATGCCGTGGTACCACGGGCAGACCGTACTGGATATCCTGGAGGACGTGCAGTTCCTGACCGACCGCAACCTGGTCGACCTGCGCTTCCCCGTGCAGTACGTCATCCGTCCCCACCAGAACGCGCGGTACTACGCGGGTTCGGTGCTGTCCGGCGTGGTCCGGCCCGGGGATGAAGTGCTGATCATGCCCGGGCAGAACCGGACGCGGGTGAAGTCCGTGTCCAGTTTCGACGGCGACCTCGAAGAGGCCTATCCGCCCATGTCCGTTTCGCTGCAGCTCGAGGACGAGGTGGACGTGAGCCGGGGCGACATGATCGTCCATCCGAAGAACCTGCCCCACGTGGACCGGCGGTTCGAAGCCATGATGGTCTGGATGGGCGAGGCGCCCATGGACCCGTCGCGTCACTACCTCATCAAGCAGACCACGCAGACCGCCCGCGTGAGCATCGATCACGTCGACTACCGCATCGACGTCGATACCCTGCACAAAGTCGACGTTTCCCGCCTTGCGCTGAACGATATCGGCCGCGTGGCCCTGACCTCGAACCGGCCCCTCTTCCACGACGCGTACCAGAACAACCGGCTGACCGGGAGTTTCATCCTGGTGGACTACCTGACCAACCATACCGTGGCCGCGGGCATGATCATCGACCGGCTGCCGGAAGACCGCGTACCCATGGACGTGGACGCCGGTTCCGAACCCCGGGCTTCCACGTCGAAGCGCGCCAGCCTGGTGAACCCGGACCGGCGGATTGCGCGCTATGGACAGAAGCCCTGCACGATCTGGATCACGGGACTGGTGGGATCGGGCAAGTCGGCCGTCACCTTCGGACTCGAGGAAGCGCTGTACGAGGAGGGGTACTCGGTGGTGGTGCTGGACAGCTCGGTCGTCCGCAGCGGGCTCAGCCGGGACCTGGGCTTCTCGGCGGCGGACCAGGCCGAGAACCTGCGGCGCGTGGCCGAATGCGCCCGCGTGCTCAACGACGCCGGCCTCATCGTCGTCGCCTCCTTCATCTCGCCGAGCGCGGAAGGTCGCCGCCAGGTGGCCGAGCGGATCGGGACCGACCGGTACGTGGAAGTCTTCGTCGACGCATCGCTCGACTGGTGCCGGAAGCACGATACCACGGGCTGTTACGCCAAATCGGACCGGGGTCTGCTGCGCAACCTCGCCGGCGTGGACTACCCCTACGAGAAACCGCGGGACCCGGCGGTGAAGGTCGCCTCCGAGACCGACCCGGTGGACCGTTCGGTTTCACGCGTCGTAGCAGTGCTGAAGGAGAAAGGCTACCTGCTCACCATCCCGCCAGCCCCATGACCCAGTAGGCGGTCTGGGCGACGATGAAGAGCAGGAGGAAGGCGATAGCCAGGGGCATGAGGCCGCTCACGACGGTCCACTTCACGCTTTTGGTCTCCCGGTAGACCGTCCACATGGTCGTCGAACACGGGTTGTGCAGCAGGGAGAAGAGCATCAGGCAGACGGCGGTGAGGAGCGTCCACCCCTGCTGGTTGACCAGGAGATGCTGCAGTTCCGCCATCGTGTCCAGTTCGATCATCATGCCCGCGCCCGTATAGGCCATGATGATGGTCGGGACCACGATTTCGTTGGCGGGTATGGCGATGATGTAGGCCAGCAGGATCACGCCGTCGAGACCGATGGCCCGTCCCACGGGTTCCAGCCACTGCGAGACCCAGACCGTCAGGCTCTGTCCTCCGGCGTGGATGTTGCTCAGCAGCCAGATCACGCCGCCCGCCGGCACGGCCATGACTACCGCCCGCCACAATACGAAGATCGTCCGGTCGATCAGCGAGGTGTAGAGCACGCGCAGTATGCTGGGACGCCGGTAGGGAGGGAGTTCCAGCGTGAAGCTGCTGGCTTCGCCCCGGAGGAAGGACCGGGACAGTACGGCCGACACCAGCAGGGTCGTCGCGGCGCCGATCAGGACGATGAGGACCAGGGAGCCCGCCGCGGCCATGGCCGCGAAGGCCGGCGGGAAGGCCGCCGCCACGAAGAGGGTGGCCAGTATGATCAGCGTGGGCCACCGCCCGTTGCAAGGCATGAAGTTGTTGGTCAGGATGGCGATCAGCCGCTCCCGGGGGGAATCGATGACGCGGCAGGCCACGACCCCGGCCGCGTTACAGCCCAGTCCCATGCTCATGGTGAGGGCCTGCTTGCCGTGGGCGCCCGCCTTCTTGAACAGGGCGTCGACGTTGAAGGCCACGCGGGGGAGGTATCCCAGGTCTTCCAGTATGGTGAATATGGGGAAGAAGATCGCCATGGGCGGCAGCATGACGGCGATTACCCAGGCCAGCCCCCGGTAGACGCCGTGCCAGATGAACCCGGTGACCCACCAGGGCATGCCCAGCCACTCGAAGAGCTCGACGCCCCGCGCACCCAGCCAGAACAGGCCTTCGGCCAGCAGGGAGGAGGGCACGTTGGCGCCCGATATCGTGATCCAGAAGACGACGCCCAGGAGCAGGGCCATGAACGGCAGGCCCCAGATCCTCGAGGTCACGATGCGGTCCAGCTTCTGGTCCCAGGGATAGGAGGCCGTTTCGCTGGTGCGGACCACCTTCCGGGTAATGGCCTCGGCATCCTGGTAGATGGCCTCGACGATTTCATCCCGGTACGATCCGTCCAGGCCCCGTTGCATCTCCTCGACCCGTCCGAGAATGTCCTCGCCGGCCGTGGTTTTTGTCGAAGTCTCGCTCACGATTTCATTTCCCGTCAATTGCACCGGCCTGGATGCCCATCCGGCTGAATTCGCCCGATTCCAGGGCCCGGCGCACCCGGTAGTCGCCGTCGAGCAGCCTGAAGGCGATCCAGCGAGGGTTCGGCAGGTCCGGGTAGGACGCCTGTAGCATGCCCGTGATCGTATCCACCGTCCGGTCGAGTTCGTCGTTGCCCGTTATGCGCCGTGGCGCGTTCTTGATCGTTCCCTGGATCACGTCGGCGACCGTGCGCATCAGGAGGCCCAGTCCCTCCTTCTTCCGGGCCGACACGGGCACGACCGGCACGCCCAGTTCCCTGGAGAGCGAGCGGTGATCCACCGAAATCCCCTTGCGCGCGGCCTCGTCCATCAGGTTCAGGCAGACCACCGCTCTTTCCGTGATCTCCAGCACCTGGAGCACGAGGTTGAGATTGCGCTCGAGCATGGTGGCGTCGACGACGATCAGCGTGCAGTCGGGGCGTCCGAATAGGATGAAGTCCCGGGCGATCTCCTCGTCGATGGACGCCGACAGCAGGGAATACGTACCGGGAAGGTCGATCATCTTGTACCTGTTGCCGTTGAATTCGAAGCCGCCCTCGGCCCGGTTCACCGTCTTCCCGGGCCAGTTCCCCGTATGCTGCTTCAATCCGGTCAGGGCGTTGAAGACCGTACTCTTTCCCACGTTCGGGTTCCCCGCCAGGGCGATGACATAGTCCCACCGGTCCAGCGAAACGCCCATCTGCACCAGGTTTTCCTGCAGCGCGCACGACGCGCAGTCGTGTCCGGGCGGCGCAGGCGATCCCGGCATTCCGGGCGATCCCGTCGGTGCTGCGTCGGCATTCATGCGTCGATCTCCTGTTCCTTCCGCGGTGCTCTTTCGATCCTGATCAGATCGGACTGTTCGCGTCGCAGCGCGATCATCGTATTGCGAACCCGGTAGGCCGTGGGATCGCTGAAGGCGCTCTGCATGACCCGCTCGACGCGTGCGCCGGGCGTGAGACCCAGGTCCTGGAACCGCCTGCGGGTCAGGCCCTGGCAGGCCGGCGACAGTCCGACGACCCGCCCCGCCTCGCCGTGTTCCAGGGTGGTGAGCGGTACGCCCGCCGGTTCGACGCCTTCGATGGGCGCTTCCCGTACGGAAACGTTCGCGGCGACGACCGGCGCCAGCACGTGTTCGGCGTCCGGCGTGCCGATGACCACCCGCACGGGCGACATGTCCACGATCGTGATGACCATCCCGGGGTGGAGATCCTCGGCGATGATCTGGGCGTACACTTCGGGCGGTTCGTCTTCGATATGCACGATCAGCGCGGGTACGCCCGCCGGCCAGTCGACGAGTTTCTGGCTTTCGATTTCCTTCATGTCGCCGGCGGCGTTCGGGATCGGATCGCCCTGGGGATCGAAGGCGGGATGGCCCATGTCCGCGTCCATCTTGTCGACCTGCGCCTCGGTCACCGTGTGCTCCAGCCGGTGGGCGCGGGCATGAATTTCTTCCCGGGGCACCGAAGTTTCGTCGGCGAGATACCGCTCGAACAGCCGATGGGCCCGGACGATCTGGAGCGCCCAGCGATGGCCCGCCGCCGTGAGCCGCATGCCCTGACCCGTCATGACCACGAGGTCCAGCTGCGCCATGCGGTTGACCAGGACCAGCGTGTGTTTCGTCGACGTGCCCAGGGTATTGGAAAGGGATTCCACGGACGCCGGGCGGCCGTCGTGCTGAAACTGGTGCAGATGGGCGAGGGCGTCCTCCACGGCCTGGCGGGAATGCAGCCAGCGCCGGCGCCGGATGCGCCAGAACAGGCCGTACTGCGGCACGAAAAGCGCGCCGGCGACGATGAGCACGATGATACCGGTCATGGGTCTGCCCGCCCCTCGCCGTTCCCTTCGCCGGCCGGCAGGCTTTCGACCAGGACGGTGTGGGCGACCTGGCGCCCGACGTGATGTTCCTCCCCGCCAACGCGCAGGAGCATGGGGCCTTCGAAGGGCTCTTTATTCAGCACTTCCACGGTGTTTTCCGGCCGAAGGCCGAGTTTCGCCAGGTAACGGAGCAATTCGGGATCCGTGTTGGTCACGCGGCGGACGACCACGGTACGGCCGGCTTCCATGTCGGACAGCCTGTCGTGATTCGTGGTGGCGATGGACCCGTCCTTCGACGGAATGGGCGAACCGTGGGGATCCGTCGTCGGGTATCCCAGCATGGCGTCGATCTTGTCCTCAAACTCTTCGGAGATCACGTGTTCGAGCCGTTCCGCCTCCGCATCCACCTGGTCCCATGTAAACCCGAGCGCTTCCGCCATGTACACCTCCAGCAACCGGTGATGGCGGATGATCTCAAGGGCGATCTTCCTGCCTGCGTCGGTCAGCCTGATCGCCTGGTAGGGCCGGTGCTCGACCAGTCCCGACTCCGACAGCCGCTTCATCATGTTGGTGACGGAGGCCGCCGATACGCCCATTCGGTCCGCGACGGCATTGGTCGACGCGGATTCGGCGTTTTCCTGAAGCTTGTAGATGGTTTTCAGGTAATCTTCGGTGGCGGGCGTGGGCATGAGAACGACCGAAATTCGTTGATGGCGCTGTCCGGATCGAAACGGCGTAATTTTTAGACAGGGATAAATATATAGTTTGATAATGTATGTGTCAACAATTAGATCGCAAAAAATTCCGGTTCGTGCGGATGGGCGTCGGCAGACTCGTGCGGATGGGCGTCGGCAGACTCGTCCGGACGGGCGTCGGCAGATCCTCGAAGGACCACGTGCCGATTCGGAACAATCCTCTTGTATGCGGCAGACTCCCGACCTTATATTCGAACTGCCGGAACGCCGTCAGCCGGAACGCCGTCAGCCAGCGTAATGCGAGCCTGGAGAACCGATGACCGACCATACCGTTCTCGTCGTGGTGGACGACCTGTTCTTCTCTGCCAAAATCGGAGAGACCATCCGTCAGCTGGGCGGCAAGCCGCGCTTCGCGGCGGAATTGAGCGAAATCCCGGGTGGATCCGAGGTCGTTCCGCCCGCTGCGATCATCGTGGATCTCGATCTTTTACGTACCGATGCCGTGGGTCTGATTTCCCACTTGAAGGCCGGTGAAGCGACCAGGGATGTACCCATGATGGCGTACGGTCGGCATACGCGGCCCGAAGCCTTCGTGCGCGCCCGGGAGGCGGGTTGCGAACGGGCCGTGCCGAGATCGGAATTTGTCAAGAGACTGCCGGAATTCATCGATGCCTGCCGACAGCATGCCCGCACCGCGCGCTGAAAATCTGAAAGCACCGAGACGTTAAGGCGCGCCAGGACGGAATCCAGCCATGACCAACAAGCAGATCGGCAAGGTGCTCAGCCAGATCGGATCGCTCCTGATCCTGCAGGGCGAGAACGCCTTCAAGACCCGTGCCTACGCGAACGCCGCGCGCCGCGTGGAGACCCTCTCCGAACCGGTTGCGGACATGGTGAACGAAGACCGGCTGGACAAGGTCCCCGGCCTGGGCGCTTCCATGGTGCGCCACATCTCCGAACTCGTCCGGGACGGGCAGTCGAGCTATCATCAGTCTCTTGTTCAAACGGTGCCGGCCGGATTCCAGGAGATGCTCGCCATCAGAGGCCTCGGCGCGCGGAAGATCCGGACGATATACGACCATCTCGGCATCGATACCGTGGGGGAACTGGAATACGCCTGCCGGGAGAACCGGCTCGTCAAGCTGGACGGGTTCGGCGCCAAGACCCAGGATCGCGTGCTCAAGGGGATCGACCTGATCAAGCGGTCGCGCGGGTTCCATCTCCTGGACAGGGCATTGAAGGAGGCAAAATCCCTGGCGGACGACCTGCTCCGCCACCCCGACGTCTGGCGCGCCGAGGTCGCCGGTGACGTGAGGCGCAGAATGGAAGTCATCCGCGAGACGGACCTCGTCGTCGGCCACCCCGACCCGGAGGGGATCAAGCCCATCCTGCACCGTTTCGGCGAGGTTCAGGTAAAGGACGGCCGGGACCTGACCGTCATCGGGCCATCCGGCCTGCCCGTGCGGGTCCACTGCGTGCCGGACGACACCTTCTCCGTCACGCTGTATCATTGTACGGGCAGCGAAGGCCACAGGACGAAGATCGCACGGCACGCCGACGACCGGGGGATCACCATAACCGACCGGCACGTCATTCGCGACCGCGCCGTGATCCCCTGTGCCGACGAATCCGTGATCTATGACCTGCTCGGCCTGCAGTTCATACCCCCGGAACTGCGGGAAGGAGGCGAAGAAGTCGCCATGGCCGCGGTAAACCGGCTCCCGGAACTGCCGACGAAGGCGGATATCCTCGGCGTGATCCACAACCATACTTCCTACAGCGACGGGATGCACAGCCTCCGGGAAATGGCCGAGGGCGCCCGTGCTCGAGGGTACGGCTACATAGCGGTCTGCGACCATAGCCGGACCGCGGCCTATGCCCAGGGCCTGAGTATCGAACGGGTCATTGAGCAGCAAGAGGAAATCGACGCACTGAACGCCGGATACGACGACTTCCGTATCCTCAAGGGCATCGAGTCCGACATCCTCCCCGACGGCAGCCTGGACTACCCGGACGAGGTCCTGGCCTCCTTCGACCTGGTCGTGGCTTCCGTGCACTCCATGTTCAACCTGTCCGAAGCGGATATGACAGCACGCATGGTCAAGGCGATCCGGAATCCGCACACGACCATCCTGGGACACCCCACGGGCCGGCTGCTGCTGGCCCGGGACGGCTATCCCGTGGACGTGGCCCGACTCATCGACGAAGCGGTCGACCACGACGTCGCCGTAGAGGTCAATGCGAATCCCCACCGTCTCGACCTGGACTGGCGCCACCTCGATTACGGCATGACCCGGGGCGCCCGGTTCAGCATCGGACCCGACGCCCATCACGTGGACGAACTGGATTACGTGGATTATGGACTCTCCATGGTCCGCAAGGGCGGCGTTACGCCCGATCGGCTCCTGAACAGCCTGACGGCGGAAGAACTGGTCCGGCTGAAGTCCGGGAGTCTCAGCACGGCGGTGAGTTGAGTGGTTCGCCTGGTCCGCCTGGACCGCCTGGACCGCCTGGACCGCCTGGTCCGCCTGGAGACGCTGATACATGCCGACCGTGAAAGCACAGCGCGAACGCATGGCGGAGGTCCTGGACCGCCTGAAGAAGACCTACTCCGACGTGGGACCGGCATTGAGATTCACCACGCCTTTTGAACTGCTGGTCGCGACCATGCTCTCGGCGCAGTGCACGGACAAGCAGGTAAACGTGGTCACGGAATCCCTTTTCAAGAAGTATCCGTCCCCCAGGCACTATCTGGACGCCGCGCCCGAAGCATTGGAAGCGGACATCTTCACCACGGGTTTCTACCGCAACAAGGCGGCCAATGTCCGGAAATGCTGCCGGTCGTTGATCGATCTCCACGGCGGCGAGGTGCCCTCGGCCATGGATGACCTTACAAACCTGGCCGGCGTGGGGCGGAAGACCGCCAACGTCGTGCGCGGCAACGCGTTCGGGATTCCGGGCATCGCCGTGGACACCCACGTGAAACGGCTGTCCGGGCTCCTCGGGTTCACGAAACAGGCCGACCCCGACCGAATCGAACGCGAACTGATGAAGGTCGTGCCGGAACCGGACTGGACCGGCCTGGGACACCTCATGGCGGCCCACGGCAGGAAGACATGCGTCGCCCGGCGTCCGAAATGCGACGAATGCGTCCTGAGCGACCTGTGCCCATCGGCCAAACAGGTGGCACCACGCGCCAGCGATGGGCCGTCAAAGCTGGCAGGGTAGGGAAATGCGCCAAACGATACTGGTCGTAGACGACGAACCCGATATCGTGGAAATCATCCAGTACAACCTTGAGAAATCCGGTTTCGACGTCATCGTGGCGGCGGACGGCCCGGCCGCGCTGGTAAAAGCCCGCGACGAGACCCCCGACCTCATCGTGCTCGACCTCATGCTGCCCGGACTCGAAGGCACGGATGTATGCCGCATTCTGAAACAGGACGAACGTACAAGATACATTCCCATCCTGATGCTGACCGCGAAGAGCGAGGAAATCGATCGGATCATTGGCCTGGAACTGGGAGCCGACGACTACGTGGTCAAACCCTTCAGCCCCCGGGAGATCGCCCTGCGCATCCGGAACATCCTGCGCCGCCGGTCCGCGCCGGATACCCCGGGCCCCGTCCGGGCGGGACCCCTGGTCATCGACGTGGAAGGCCACCACGTGTCCGTTTCGGGCAGCACGGTGTCCCTGACGGCCACCGAGTTCAAGCTGCTGGCCATTCTCTTTCAGCGGCGCGGCAGGGTACAGACCCGGGAAGAGCTGCTCGACGTGGTCTGGGGATATGACTACATGGGGTACGGCCGCACCGTGGACGCCCATATCAAGCGATTGCGAGAGAAACTCGGCGAGGCCGCCGGCATGGTGGAAACGGTGCGGGGGGTCGGATACCGCTTCGCCAGGTAGGCCCGGTCATGCGTTTTTCACTGCAGACAAAGATCCTGGTCGGCTATGTCGCCTTTACCGTGGTGGTGGCGGGCGCCGTATACATCTATCTGAACACGTCCCTCCGCGAGGATGTAAGCGGCCATACCCGCGAGCAGTTGCTCAATGACGCGCGCCTGATCCAGTCCTACCTTGAAAACGCCCCGCTTCCCTCCCTTTCACCAGAGACGATCGATCCGATCGCGGACCGCCTGGGCGAGCAGTGCGGCGCCCGGGTGACCGTGGTGAGGGACGACGGCGTCGTGGCCGGTGATTCGTCCATCCCCCTTTCGTCCGTCCCCCTCATGGAGAACCACGGCGACCGGCCGGAGATCCTCGAAGCAATCGCGTCCGGGATCGGAAACAGCATTCGCTACAGCAACACGCTGGAAACCGACATGGCCTATGTGGCGGTGCCCTTCCGGACCGAACAGGCAAGGGGCGTCGTGCGCGTGGCGCTGCCGCTGCAGCAGTTCCAGTGGATCGAATCCCATATCTGGAAGATCGTGCTGGCGGCCCTCGGCATCGGCCTTCTGTTGAGCGTCGTGCTGAGCTGGGCCACGGAGAGACTGGTCTCCCGTCCGATCGAACGCATGACGGAAGTCGCCCGGCGCCAGGCCGCCGGCGACCTGGAGGTCACCGCTTCCGCGCCGGCGCACGTCGAACTTTCCTCCCTGGCGGCCGCGCTGAACGAGATGGCCGAGCAATCAAAAGAAAGGCTATCGCGGATCCGGGAAGAGAACGCCCAGCTCGAAGCGGTGCTGTCCGGCATGGCGGAAGGCGTACTGGTGACCTCCGCGGAAGGGCGGATCCTGATGGTCAATCCGGCTTTCAAGCGCATGATGGACGTGGACGCGTGGTGCCTGAACAAGCGCCCCATCGAGGTCGTGCGCAACCACGACCTGCAGAGCGTGGTGGACGCCGCCATCGATTCGGCGCCGTCCCTGCACGAGGATACCGTGTTCGACCTGACCCTGGAGTGGAACCAGCGCATCTTCCAGGTGCACCTGACCCCCGTACGCATCGGGGAGCAGCTGCACGGGGTGGTTGCCGTGTTCCACGACATGACCGAATTGCGCCGCCTGGAGCAGGTCCGGAAGGACTTCGTGGCCAATGTGTCTCACGAACTCAGGACGCCGCTGACCTCCATCAAGGGCTACGTGGAGACGCTGCTGGACGGCGCCATGGAGGATACCGCCGCACTGCGCCGTTTCATGACGTCCATTCGGCACCATGCCGACCGGCTGCAGGCGCTGCTCGAGGACCTGCTGCAACTGTCCAGCATAGAGTCGGGCCGGTACGAGGTCGAATTCACGGCTTGCCGCCTGGATCGGATCTCGGAACGGGTCGCCGAGATCTTCGCGAAACAGATCGACCGCAAGCAGCTGGCGCTTTCCCTGCGGTTCGATACGGACAGACCGGCCCGCGGAGATCCCGAACTCATGGAGCGCGCCCTGTCCAACCTGGTGGACAACGCCGTGAAATACACGGAGAAAGGCGGATCGATCGCCATCGGCACCGCGGAGCGGGGCGACGAGATCATCCTTTCGGTCGCCGACACCGGACCGGGCATTCCGTCCGAGGCGCTTCCCAGGATCTTCGAACGTTTTTTCAGGGTCGACCGGGCACGGTCCAGGGCGCTCGGCGGGACCGGCCTGGGCCTGGCGATCGTAAGGCACACCATGGAACTGCTCAACGGCCGGACCTGGGTCGAAAGCAGGCTCGGCGAAGGCGCGACCTTCTACCTCTCCCTGCCCGCGTGGACCGAAGACGAGCCGTCCGAAGACGAGTCCTCCGAAGCGACCGGCCGACCCGCACGGGCGCCGGGAGAATCGATCAGCGAAACTTCAATGGGCGGAACCACTTAGACCGCACCAACTCTCAATCTCGGCACCCGTTCGCACGGCCAGGCCAATACCGTTCGCACGGCCAGGCCAATACCGTTCGTTCCATGGACCGCTCGATCAACGGACCGCCGCGATCAACCGCTGCATTTCCGGTGTTTTTGGATTAAAAAAACACATTTACCCTTGACAGTGCTTCCCTTCTGATATTTATTGGGTACATAACCCAAAAAATAAAATACACCATCGGGACCAAGACCCCGATACGCAGTTCTCCGGCCAGGCTTCTGAAGGCAGTCGCACGATGCGCGGACGCGCGCGTCTGACTGAACCGTTTCGAAGGAAGTGAGTGACAGGTGCGGCTTACTGTGCGTACGCGACGCAAGTTCGTCTCGCCGTAGTTCCCGCCACGGCTACGCGCTGGTGCGGGCCGGTGGCAAAACCATTCTCCTCCAGGAGGTAGATATGGCAACCAGAGTAATTGTGGGTTTGATCGCCCTTCTGGCGATCATCCAGGGGTTGGCAGGCGGCATGATGAATGATGGCGGGGCCATTATGATCCTGATTGTGGTCCTGGGTATCGTCTACGGCTTCATGGGGGTAGACGCTGAGGACGCGACGGACTACCTGGTCGTGACTATTGCAGTAGGCGCGGCGGCGGGCGCAGACGTGTTGAGCGGCATACCGGTCATCGGAATGTCCCTGGACGGCATTCTGGATCCGGCCAGCTCAGCGCTGTACGCCAGCGTGTTTTCCATCCTGATCATGCGTACGTTAAACCGGCTCAAGGGATAGCCGGCCGGGACCCGCGGCCTTCTTTTCTGTGCCGCGGCGGTTCACACCACCTGGCTTTTCCTGAGTGGAGTCGCTATCAAGTACTCTTAGGAGGTAGGTTATATGGCATCCCGGATAGTCGTAGCACTCGCGGTGCTGCTGGCGTTGCACGAGGGACTGATAGCCGGCATGGTGCTTGACGGTATGGTCGTCGGGCTGTTGCTGGTCATCCTCGGCCTGTTGCACGCGCACCTGTCGGTCGACGCGGAAGACGCCACGGGCTACCTGGCGGTTACCATTGCCGTCGGTGCGGCGGCGGGTATGGACGTGCTGAGCAACATTCCGGCCATCGGCGCGACCCTTGACGCGATCATCGATCCGGTCAGCACGGTACTGTACGCCGGCGTCGTTACCATTCTCCTGAAAAGGACGAAGGCCCGTATCGGGTGGTAACAAAGAGGTAGTCGGTGTAAACACAAACAGGCGGACCGGGGAATTCACGACCTCCCTGGCCCGCCTGTTTTTTTTGTGTACCGGTTTTCTTCTCCTGAATTCCCTCAGTTCCGCGCGGTCAGCGCAGTCCGGGAAGCCGCGGACTGCTTCATCTTCCGGTCCGCGTTTATCCTCACGGTCTCGCAGGCCAGTTCGTACAGTTCCCGCTGCGACTGGAAACGCCTTCCCGCCTTCTTCACGTATCGGTACGTCCCGTCCGACTGCAATTCGCGCGCCTTCACATTATCCTTCAGTTGAATCTTCAAATACGCCCACAGCTCCGCCTGGAGCGCCCGGTCGATGACCGGGAACGAAATCTCGACCCGCCGGTTGAGGTTCCGGTCCATCCAGTCCGCGCTGGAAAACAGGTACTCCGGGTCCCCGTCGTTGTAGAAATAGAACAGCCGGACGTGTTCGAGAAACCGGTCGACGATGCTGATGACGCTGATGTTCTCGCTCAATCCCGGGACGCCCGGTCTCAGGCAGCATATGCCGCGGATGATCAGTTGTATCCGCACGCCGGCCTGGGAGGCCTGGTACAGGGCCACGATCATGTCCGGGTCGACGAGGGAATTGATCTTCGCGATCACCAGGGCCGGATGCCCGGCACGGGCCCGGTCGCTCTCCCGACGCAGCCGTTTCACCATATCGTCCCGCATCGACGTGGGCGAAAGGATGAGATGGTGAAAGCGCGAGGGCAGCGCGTAGCCGGTCAGCAGGTTGAACAGTTTCGTTACGTCCTCGCCGAATTCCTCCTTGTCGGTGAACAGGCCGAAGTCGGCGTAGATACGCGCCGTCTTGTCGTTGTAATTCCCAGTACCCAGGTGACAGTACCGGTGAATCCCCTCGCCCTCCCGGCGCACGACCAGGCAGGCCTTGCAGTGGACCTTGATGCCCGGTATGCCGTAGATGACGTGGGCTCCCGCCTCCTCCAGTTGCCTGGCCCACTGGATATTCGCGGCCTCGTCGAACCGGGCCTTTAATTCCAGCAGCACCGAGACTTCCTTGCCGTTCTGCGCTGCCCGCGTCAATGCCCGGGTGATGGGCGAATTGGCGCTGACCCGGTACAGCGTCATCTTGATGGCGAGTACCTGGGGATCCTCCGCCGCTTCCGAAACGAACCGGACCACCGCGTTGAACTGATGAAAGGGGTGGTGCAGCAGGATGTCTTCCTTCTTGATGGCTTCCCAGATGGAAGGCGCGCCTTCGAAGGACGTCGCCGGCTGGGGCGGGAAGGGTTCGTCCATGAGATCGGGCCGGTCGACGGCGTCGTAGAGTTCGATGAGATCGGAAAAAGCGGTAAAGCCTTCCGTGGGGTAGAGATCCTCCGGCTCCAGTTCCAGTTCCTCCACCAGGACGTCCAGGATGCGCGACGACAGCTCGGGGTCGTACTGCAGCCGTACCGCGGCCCCGTTGCGCCGGTTGCGTATGCCCTCCTCGATGACCTTGAGCAGGTCCTCCGCGCCTTCCTCCTCGTAATCCACGTCGGCATCCCGCGTCACGCGGATCGATGCGCAGTTCAGCACCTCGTAACCGTTATAGAACAGGTCGAGGTTCATCTGGATGACGTCCTCCAGCATGAAGAACGCCTGCCGGCCGTTTTCGGACGGGAGTTCGAGGAACCGCGGCATGACCGAGGTGGGCAGGTGGATGACAGAGAGGTTCGTATGGGGGAAAACGGACTTCTGGATCTTCCGGATTTCGGCCACGAGACAGAGCGTGCCGTTGGCCAGATAGGGAAAGGGATGGCCGGGGTCCACCGCCAGCGGGGTCACCACCGGCAGGATGGTCTTCCGGAAGTACTCGTCCAGATAGGCCTTCTGCGATGCGCTGAGTTGCTCGGGCTCGAGGATGTCGATGCCCTGCTCGGTGAGTTGCGGGAAGATCTCGTTGATGAACAGGCCGTGCTGCTTGTTGACCAGTTCGTGCATCCGGGACGAAAGGGCGGTCATCACCTCCCGGGGACTCAGGCCGTCGGCGGTCCGCGTGGACTGGACCTGCGCGTCGATCTGTCTCTTGACGCCGGCGACGCGGATCATGAAGAACTCGTCCAGGTTGGTGCTGAATATGGCCAGGAACTTCACCCGTTCCAGCAGGGGAACCGTCGGGTCGAGCGCTTCCTCCAGCACCCGCGCGTTGAATTCCATCCAGCTCAGTTCCCGGTTGAAGAAGTGTTCCGGGCGCCAGTAGTTCGTCACCAGCGGCGCGGCGGGAGGCCGTGGCTTGTGGGTGAACCGGCGCCCCGCTCTCTTCGAAGCGATGGTTCGGACCGTGGCGGTCCTGGTGTTGTTCCCATTCGGGGAGGACATGACTTTAGCCACCTGGAGGATATGAGGTTTACGCTGCATGGCGGGACCCGGTCCGACCGGGCCCGGCCAACCGGAATCGTCCGCCGGATCAAGTATCCATAAAGCAGGACGGGCGGCCCGGAACAGAAAAGTCCGGACTCCGGCCCGAGTATCCATAAAGCAGGACGAAAGGCGATTTTGTCAAGCCGTCTTTGGCCCGAACGGTCACATCCGACAGGAAAAATCGAATACTATTCATATGTCATGTCCTTGTCTGCTGTTCGTAACAGAATCGTCAAATAAACCTTTTATAATAGCACCGTGTTCGATTCAAACTTGCTTTCCAGACACCTGCAGACGGACTGATTCGACGTACACAAGGGGAGATGCCGCACATGACGAAGTCCTACCGGTTCCGGAACAGCCATACCGCGATAAGCGACAGTAGCCGGCTGGCCGCATCGATACTGGCAGCGGTATTCGTGGCCGCGCTCGCGCTCATGGCTGGCACGGCGACGGAGGTCCGCGGACAGGCGTCCATGGGCCGCATATCGGGCACGGTCGTAGACGCGGAGACGGGCGATCCGCTCATCGGCGCCACGGTGGTGGTGGTGGGACTGGAGCTTGGCGCGATGGCCGATCTCGAAGGCGCCTACCTGATCCGGAACGTCCCCGCGGGAATGCACACCGTCCAGGTATCCATGATCGGGTACGCGCGGAAGCGGGTCACCGAGATCCGGGTCGACCCGGGCCAGGTCAGCAGAATAAACATAACCGTTGATCAGGAACTCATCGTAGCGGACGTGGTGGAGGTGACGGCCCGATCCCTGGAAAACACGGAAGCGGCGCTGCTCAAGCGCCGCCAGAACGCCCTTTCCATCAGCGACGCCATCAGCGCCGAGGATATCTCCCGGGGCGCCCAGGGCGACGTGGCCGCGGCCATGACCCGCGTCACCGGCGCATCGGTGGTGGACGGCAAGTACGTCTACATTCGCGGACTGGGCGAACGCTACAGTACCGCGCAACTCAACGGCACCTCCCTGCCGAACGCCGATCCCAACAGCAAGTCGGTCCAGATGGATATCTTCGCGGCGAACCTCCTGGACAACATCACCACGGAAAAGACCTTCACGCCGGACAAGCCGGGCAACTTCACCGGCGGCAGCGTCAACGTGAAGACCAAATCCCTGCCCGAGTCTTTCACCATGTCCTTCTCCACGTCCACGAAGTACAACACCCAGTCTTCCTTCAAGGACATGCTGAGTTACGACGGCGGTGAGTACGATTTCCTGGGCTTCGACGACGGCACCCGGGATATACCCCTGCCCCTGCGGAATCCCGACGTGGAGATTCCCAGCATCACCAGCGCGCTCCGTGACCCGAAGGCCGCGCAACTCCTGGATCTGTATTCCAAATCGTTTGCCGATAAATCGATGACGCCGTCCACCATAGAAGGCGGACTCGGCCAGAGCTACGCGTTTTCAATAGGCAACCAGACGGAGATCGCGGAACGTCCGTTCGGGATGCTGGGCAGCGTGAGCTACAACCGGAACATCTCGGCGTATGACAACGGCGCGACCGGGATCTGGAAGCGCGTGTCCCGGGAGTCCGAAGGGTTGAACAGGGAGCGGTTCGCGACGGACATGAGCGGGTCCGAAGAAGTGCTCTGGGGCGGCCTCGTAAACGCTACCTACCAACCGAGCATCACCCACGAGATCGGCGTCAACGTGCTTTACAACCGAAGCGGCGAAAAACTGTCCCGGTTCCAGACCGGCGCCTGGCCTTCCTCCCTGCCCGGCGAGAACGTGCGGTACGAGACGCGCGTGCTGTCATTCATCGAGCGTGAGATGCGGTCTTTGCAGTTCCGCGGCAAGCACGTAATGCCGTCCGTATCCAACATGGAAATCGAATGGACCGGCGCCTTCATCAGGTCGAACCAGGACGAGCCGGACCTTCGTTACTTCACCAACGAATTCCAGACGGTCGACGCGGCTGGCGAAGGGGCCCCGGATATCGACAGCTACACGATCGCCCTGTCCAACTACGCGGCGCCGACCCGTTACTTCAGGAACCTGGAAGAATCCAACCGGGACTTCAAGCTGGACCTGACGCTGCCCTTTACGCCATGGTCCGGACTCACGGCCCGTCTGAAGTTCGGTGGGGCCTACCTGGGCAAGGACCACACCTTCCGGGAGCGGCGTTTTTCCTTCAGGCAGGACGCCCTGCAGTACCGAAACGACCCGGTGGTCTTCTTCTCCACGGCGCGCACCGGGATCCTGCCCGATGCATACCAGGATACGCCCGGTTTTACCCGGTTCGGAAATTTCGTATCCGAGGACTCGGACCTGAAGAACAACTACGACGGCGATCAGGAAATCCGGGCCGGTTACCTGATGCTGGACCTGCCGCTCACCAGGCGGTTCAAGGTCACGGGCGGCGCCCGGTACGAGTCCACCCTGCTGGACGTGGCCAGCCATGAGACTTCGCTTACGCCCGGCAGACTGGATGAGAAGGACTGGCTGCCCTCGATCAACACGGTGTACCAGGTCGTGGACAACATGAACGTCCGGGGCGCCTACAGCCGGACCCTGGCGCGGCCCTCCTTTCGCGAACTGGCCCCATTCGCCTCTTTCCTCTTTGTCGGCGATTACATCTTCGTGGGGAACAGCGAGCTGAAGCGGACGCTGATCGACAACTACGATTTCCGCTGGGAATGGTTCAACCGTCCCGGCGAGATCTATGCCCTCAGCTATTTCTACAAGAAATTCGAGAACCCGATCGAGCGCGTAATCGTGACGACGAACGGCGAAATCCAGTTTCAGAATGTCGACAGGGCGCTCGTCTCCGGGTTGGAACTGGAATTCCGGAAGCAGCTCGACCAGCTTCATCCCTCTCTGGGCAACTTCCAGGTCGGCGGCAACCTGTCCCTGGTCAGGTCCCAGGTGGATATCGCGCCGTCGGAACTCGCCATCATCCGGGCGCTCGATCCCGGTGCGGCGGAGACCCGAAAGCTGCAGGGCCAGTCCCCCTACGTAGTCAATATCGACGCCATGTACGACAACACGGACACCGGTACCCTGGTGAGCTTCCACTACAACGTATTCGGCGAACGGCTTTCCGAGGTGAGTACGGGCGGGACGCCCAACGCCTTCGAGCAGCCCGCGGGCATGCTCGACATCACGGGATCGCAGCGGCTGTGGGACCGGGTAACGCTTAAGTTCTCCGCCAAGAACCTGCTGGATCCGGACATCAAGAAGGTGCATACGTTCAACAGCGAACAGTTTATCCGCAGCCTGTACAAGCGGGGCCGGACGTTCTCCTTAGGTCTCTCGTACGGGATATAGCCACGGCCATCAGGCCATCCGGTCGACCTGCGAGGATGTTTTATGCATTCGTCATCACCATATCACCGCAAGACCTATAAGGAGAAGGCATGTTTCGGTGGATATCCATCGCCTTAGTCGCTGTTCCGATCATTGTTCCAGTCCTCGCAAAAGCACAATCCCCCACCGATCCCGTAGTAACCGTCACAGACGCAGATATCGTTGGTAATACACGCTTTACCTCGGACAACACCTACCTGCTGTCCGGCCTGGTCTTCGTCGAAGACGGCGAGACGCTGACCATCGAGGCCGGCACGGTGATCAAGGCCCGTCCCACGACCACCGAGGGCGAGGATACGGCCTTGATCGTAGCCCGCGGCGGCAGGATCTTCGCCGACGGCACGGCCAGGAATCCGATTATCTTCACGGCCGAAGCGGACGACGTCGATGATCCGGACGACATTCTGCTGTCATCCCCCACCGCTTCCCGCGGTCTGTGGGGCGGCGTCATTATCTTGGGCCGGGCGTCCATCAACACCGCCACCGGTGAAAACAACATAGAAGGCATCGACGCGACGACCGAGCCCCGGGGTATCTACGGCGGTGGGTCCAATCCCGACGACGACGACAATTCGGGTGTGCTCCGCTATGTGTCGATCCGTCACGGCGGCGCGGTCGTTGGCGCGGACAACGAGATCAACGGGCTGACCATGGCCGCCGTGGGCCGCGGCACGACCATCGAGTACGTGGAGGTGTTCTACAACCAGGACGACGGCTTCGAATGGTTCGGTGGCACGGTGAATACGCGCTACCTGATTTCCGCTTTCGCGGGAGATGACGCCTTCGACTACGACGAGGGCTTCCGGGGCGAGCACCAGTTCTGGTTCTCGATCCAGGACCCGTCCCTGGGCGACCATGCCGGCGAGCACGACGGCGGCACGGACCCCGAGGACGGCAGGCCCTACGCCCGTCCCACGATCATGAACGCCACCTACATCGGCCGCGGGGCTTCGTCGATGGGCGGCAAGGACAACAACGCCGTCATCTTCCGCGACAACGCGGGCGGGATGTATTTCAATAGCATCTTCACCGAGTTCCAGGGCCACGCACTGTCGATCGAGGACCTGGACCCGACCCGCGGCGCGCAGGACAGCAGGACGCGCCTGGACGCGGGCGACCTGGCTTTCCAGTATAACATCCTGGGCGCCTTCGGCGCGGGAATCACGGCCGATGAGCTGGGCGGCGACGCCCAGACGGCCGCCCTGCTTGCCGATGCATCGAACATGAACCGGATCACGGACCCGTTGCTCCAGGGCATCAGCTGGAACAGGAACCTGGGGCTTGATCCGCGTCCCGGCAACACCAGTCCCGCCTGGGATGCGACCAGGCTCATGGAAGAACCGCGGAGCAGCGGGTTCTTCACGGACGTCGATTACGCGGGCGCTTTCGGAACGGAAAACTGGGCGGACCAATGGTCGGCGCTTGCAGCATTGGGTTATTTCAGTACCGCACCGGCACCCATACCCCCGGAACCGGTTGAACCCGGCGTAGATGCACCCGACGGCTTCAGCCTGGCGCAGAACAGTCCGAACCCCTTCGGCATGGCCACGAACATCGATTACACCGTATCGTCGACGAGCCACATATTGATCGAGGTGTACAATCTCCTCGGACAGCGGGTGGCGACGGTGGTGAACGATATCAGGCTTCCGGGTCACTACACCGAGCACTGGGAAGCGCGGCATCTCTCGAGCGGCGTGTATTTCTATCGCTTCGAGGCTACCGCGGATGGACGGACCGCCCACGTCTTCAACCGGAAGATGACCCTGCTGAAGTGATCAGATTATAACCCGATCCAGGACCCCCGGATGACCGATCGCACCCGCCATCGCCGGATGGACCGGCGCCGCCTGCTGGACTTGCTGGTTGGTCGCCTGGCCGCGCTTGGCGGCGTGGTGCTGATACTGACCATCCTGTCGGTCTTTGCCGTGATCCTGTGGGTGGTTTACCCCTTGTTGCTGTCGCCCGCGGAATACCGCTGGGGAGTTTCCGGTCCCGATGGGATCGATGCCGGGTACCGCATCCTGCCGCTGATCTTCGGGACCCTGAAAGGCGCGGTGTATGCCCTGCTTTTCGCGGTGCCCGTATCGGTGCTCGCCGCGCTCTACGCGTCGCAGTTCCTGCCGCGGGCAATGAAGGAAAGACTGAAACCGGCGGTGGAAATCATGGCCGCGGTGCCGAGTGTCGTCCTCGGGTTTATCGGCGGAGTCTGGCTCGCGCCGTACCTGGCGTCCCATGTCTTCGCCCTCTTCCTGGCGCCGGTGTTCATTTCAGGCGTTGTGACGGCCGTTTTTCTGATCAGGCACCATGCCCCGGTCTCTTTCCGGGCGTTCAATCCTCCGGGCCGGGAAATCTGGCTGCTGATGGTTGCCGTCCTGGCCGGGGGATGGCTGGCCCTGGAATGCGGGACGTGGCTGGAGACCGCCTGGCTGCGGGCCGGTTATGAAACCTGGTTCGAGGAGTCCCTGGGACTGACCTACGCGCAGCGGAATGCGATCGTCGTTGGCATGGTCATGGGCCTGGCCGTGACCCCGGTCATATTCACCATTTCGGAGGATGCACTTTCCGCCGTGCCCCGCTCATTCCTGGAAGGATCCATGTCACTGGGGGCGACGCGCTGGCAGACCGCATTACGCATCGTCCTCCCCGCCGCGGGAACCGGCATACTGGCCGCCGTCCTGCTGGGATTCAGCAGGGCGATCGGGGAGACCATGATCGTGCTGTTTATCTCGGGCAATGTCCCGGTGATGGACTGGTCCGCCTTCTCCGGGTTCAGGGCCCTGTCCGCCAGCGTGGCCCTCGACCTGCCGAACGCCGCGCGGGACGATACGCTCTACCGGGTCCTGTTCTTTGCCGCCTTTCTCCTGCTCGTTTCGACTTTTGCGATCAACATCGTGGCCGAACTGGTTCGACGACGGCTGAGACGGCGGTATGCTTGAGCGCCGGATGCAACGTCCGCACACGAGGTAATGCGATGGGTTCGAAGTGGTCAAAGGATGACGCCCTGATCTGGCTGTCCGGCGGCGCCCTGGTTCTTGGTTTCCTGATGGTGGCGGGACTGATCCTGGTGATCGTCGTGCATGGCCTGGGCCGGTTCTGGCCCCAGGAGCTGACCCGGTACGTCATGCACGACGGCAGGGTTGTCCTGGGCCACGAGACGTCCCGCGCGAGCGTCCGTACCACCGGCTCCACAGGTGAGCGTTCCAGGGCGTATCGATTGAGGGTCCGAACCGGCGACCGCAGGTTGTATCCGCAGGAATACATCTGGCTGGAGGAAAGCGGAGTCGCAGGACGGGACGCCCCCCGCGAGGCCGTGGTCGTGGAGCAGGTTCGGGGCGGGGACCTCTTTGGTTACCTGGATTCGTTTGAGGATGACGGTGTGGTCGTCGCCCGGGGTTACGATGCCGTCTGGGCGCATTACCGGGAACGGTATCCGGAACTGGAACGCCTGCGCCGTCAGCAAGCGCTTTCCATCGTCCTGACTTCGACGGATGGCCGGCGGCACGCCGTTTCCCTGGCGAGTGTCCAGCGGATCTACGCACCCAACACGATGACCGCGTGGACCAGCGTCCGTCACTACGTGGGAAGCGCCTGGTCCTACCTGTGGGCGCCCCCGAGGGATGAAAACCGGCTTGGCGGGGTCTACCCGGCGATTTTCGGCACGGCGGCGATGGTCATCCTCATGTCGGTCGTCGTCATGCCCTTCGGCGTGCTTGCGGCCTTCTACCTGAGAGAATACGGAAGACCGGGCCCGTTCCTGAACGCGGTGCGTATCGCCGTGAATAGCCTCGCCGGGGTTCCTTCCATCGTATTCGGGGTTTTCGGACTCGGTTTCTTCGTGTATTTTCTGGGAGGCACCCTGGACCGCCTGTTCTTCCCGGCGGATCTCCCGGAACCGACTTTCGGCCGGGGCGGCATCCTGTGGTGCTCGCTGACCCTGGCCCTGCTCACCCTGCCCGTGGTCATCGTGGCCGTGGAGGAAGGGCTGGCCGGTGTGCCCCGGGAACTCCGTGAAGCGTCTCACGCCCTGGGCGCGACGCGGTTCGAGACGCTGTGGCGTGTCGTCGTGCCCGTGGTGCTGCCGTCCATACTCACGGGCCTGATCCTGTCCGTGGCGCGGGCGGCCGGTACCGTGGCGCCGCTGATGATCACGGGGGTCGTCGCCTTTTCCGCCGAGTTGCCCGTGGACGGCGCGTGGCCCTTCGTGCACCTGGAACGGGAATTCATGCACCTGGGGTTTCACATCTTCGACACGGGATTCAGGCCGGACGGAGGGGAGGCGTTTCTACCGATGTCGTACACGTCCACCCTGTTGCTGCTGGCCATCGTGGTTTCATTGAACGCGGCGGCCATAGGGCTCAGAAGCCGGCTGCGGAGACGCTATTCTGTGGCCGCGGCATAAGTTTACCGCGGCCCGTGCGGGTAGCACGCACGCGAGGCAGCGCAAGCTGCGCACGCAAGCAGTTCACAAGCAGCGCGCACAGCGCGCATAAGAGGTTCTGGCAAATGACGACGGAAAACACGCCGGTCACGCCGAAGATCCTGCGTGAGGAAACGATCATCGATGTCGAGCGCGTGTCCTTCTGGTACGGGGGCCGGGCCGCGCTGAAGGACGTGACCATGGCGATCGACCGCCAGGTCATCACGGCCTTCATCGGTCCGTCAGGCTGTGGAAAGACGACCCTGCTCAGACTGATCAACCGCATGAACGATCTCGTTCCCCAGGTCCGGATGACGGGCACAATCCGGATGAACGGGGTGGACATCTACGGACCGGACACCGACGTCACGCGGCTGCGCCGGCGCGTGGGCATGGTCTTCCAGCAACCGAATCCCTTCCCCAAGTCGATCTACGAGAACGTGGCCTATGGCCCCCGGATCCATGGCGTGAAGTCCGGCGTTTTTCTCGACGAGATCGTGGAACGGTGCCTGCGCCGGGCCTTCCTGTGGGAGGAAGTCCAGGAACAGCTCGAGGAGAGCGCCCTCGGGCTCTCGCTCGGACAGCAGCAGCGCCTCTGCATCGCGCGGGCGATCGCGGTCGAACCGGAAGTCCTGCTCATGGACGAGCCGTGCTCGTCGCTGGACCCCGTCGCCACGTCCAGGATCGAGGAATTAATGCTTGATCTGAAGGACGATTACACCATTGTTATCGTGACGCACAACATGCAGCAGGCGGCGCGTGTGTCCGAATACACCGGGTTCATGCTCAAGGGCGAGCTGGTGGAAATGGGCGTGACTGACGCGATGTTCACCACGCCCCGCGACCGGCGCACGGAGGACTACATCACGGGCCGTGCGGGATAGCGTTGCGGCCGGCTGGCGCCGCGGCCTGAATCCCTTGGACAGCGACCATGGAAACCCATCTTCAACAACAACTTGAAGGCCTGCGGTCCGCCCTGCTGAGCATGGCGGCGCTGGTCGAGGAACAGATTGCCCGGGCAATCACGGCGCACGTGGAACGCGACGTCGAGATGTGCGAGCAGGTCATTGCCGGCGATGGGCCCATCGACGCCATGGAACTGGAGATCGACGAGCAGTGCATCCGGCTGCTGGCGCTCCAGCACCCCATCGCACGGGACCTGCGCTTCGTCGCGGCCAGCATGAAGATCACGATCGACCTGGAACGGCTGGGCGACATCGCCGTCAACATCGCCAAGAAAACGAAACAGCTCGCCGGGTTGCCCATCCTGAAACCGCTCGTCGACCTGCCGCGCATGGCGGACCTTTCCCAGTCCATGGTCAAGGACAGCCTTAACGCATTCGTGCGCGGTGACGAGCAGCTGGCCATGGACGTCTGCGACAGGGACGAGGAGGTCAATCAGCTGCAGGACCAGATCTTCGAGGAACTGCTGGCCTGCATGAAGGAGGATTCAGGGTCGGTCCCCCAGGCGATGCAACTGATCTTCATTTCCCGCCACATCGAGCGCCTGGCCGATCACGCCACGAACATCGCCGAAGGCGTGGTGTATTTCTCGGAAGGCCGCGTGATCAAGCATCATGCGGTTGACGATCCGAATCAGACACCCATTCGTCAAGAATCCGGTGGGCCTGCGTGACGGTGTCCACCTGCACGAGGTTGGTCCTCAGGTGCGACGCGTTGGGGAAGCCTTTGAAGTAGGAGGCGAAGAACTTGCGCATTTCCATCACGCCTACCTTCTCCCCCTTGTACTCCACCATCATGCCCAGGTGGTCCCGTGCGAGCCGGACGCGCTCGGTAAAGGTCGGTATCCGCGCTCCGGAGAAGATGTAGGGGTTGTCTCTCGCGGCCCGGGCGATCATCACGCCGGCGCACCCCGTCTCTTCCACCATGCGCACCGCGTCCTCGTAGGTGAACACGTCGCCGTTTCCGAAGATCGGCACGGGGGAGACATCCGCGGCGCGGGCGATCCATGACCAGTCCGCGGTCCCGTTGAACTTCTGCGCCACGGTGCGGGCGTGCACCGCCACGGCGTGGGCGCCGGAATCCGCGGCGCGTTTCACCACCTCCAGGATGCTGATGTTGTCGTGGTCCCAGCCCAGCCGCGTCTTGATGATGACGGGGATCGAGACGGCGTCGGCCACGCTGCGCACCGCGTTCATCATCCGGTCGATGTCCTTGAGGAAGGCGGCGCCGGAATCGGAACGCAGGATCTTGGGCACGGAACACCCGAAGTTGATGTCCATGATCTGCGCGCCCTTTTCCTCCAGCACCAGCGCGCCTTCCACCATGCGTCCGATGTCGTTCCCGTAGATCTGCGCCGCGAGCAGCGACATGCCGGTATCGCGGTAGATGTCGGCGTCGCAGAAGTTCATCATCTGCAGCGTCTTCGGGTTCTTGTGGAGGATGGCGTTGCAGTTGATGAATTCCACGCCGACCATCTGGGCGCCCATCTTCGCGCAGATCAACCGGAACGGCCAGTTGCTGATGCCCGCCATGGGCGCCAGCGTCAGGATGGGCATGCCCGGTCTGAGCGACTTTATGCGGTGCGGGCCTATGGCGATTTCATGGGTCATGGGCTCAGCGTCGGTTCCGCGTTTTGCCTCTTGCGTGGCATACCGATCCGCACGTGATGCCGGTTGACAACCCGGCGTTGCGCGGATACATTCAATCGCGTTCAAAGTAAGCCGGGGCACCGACGGATCGCAAGGTCTTTGTCTGCCCGGGCCGACCGTCCTTCGACTCATCCTCACAGGAGCCTTTCATCATGCCGGTGGCGTACGTGCCGGACCAGAAACGCTTTTCGGACGACAAGTTCCAGAAGGTCAATCTCTTCGATACGGATCGCATGTTCTGCGATATCTACTGTTTCGAACCCGGCCAGGAACAGAAGGCCCACAGCCACGCCGAGAACGACAAGATCTACTACGTACTGGAAGGGCACGGCGATTTCACGGTCGGCGACGAAACCGTAAAGGGCGTTCCCGGTACGGCGGTGATGTGTCCTCCGGGCGTGGACCACGGCGTGCTCAACTCGAGCGAAGGCCGGCTGGTGGTCCTGGTGTTCATGGCGCCCCATCCCTGAACCGGATCAGGATTTTCTTAAACTAATCATTGACACATATCTCATATAACTATTTATTTAGTACAGGCTAAAAGTAAGGATTGCTTTCCTGGTTGTCACGAGTCACCGGTAGGACACACCATGGGGATTTACCAGTTGAAAAGCCCGGCGCGGATCCTGGTTTCCTTTGCCGTGGCGCTTCCGGCCGTGCTTTGCATGGGCTTCGCCTCCGCGCAGGAGTCCGACGAGCATCCCGGCGAGAAATCGTTGCTCCGGTTTATTGAAGTCGGGGGTGTGGCGGAGGTAACCGTATCGCGCAATCAGGTGTCCGAGGGAGAAAGCTCCACGTCCACGGCGGCCGAACAGTTGGAAATGGGCGTTGGCATCGAGCCCCACCCATGGATCGGATCGGAGTTCGGATGGATTCACGAGCACGAAGAAGATCACGGGGAAGAAGAAGAAGAAGAGGGGCACGGCCTGGGGATCTTTACGGGCACGATCATCGTCGGTCCGCCCGATGGCCGCTGGTGGCTGAAAGGCGGCGTGCAATTCCTGCCCTTCACCATGTTCGAACTGGCCGAAGTCCACGCGGCGCACGATGCCAGTATCGGTCCCTTCGAGACCGGCGCGATTGTCGATCCGCTGTCCTTCGAGTACGGATCCAAACGGGAGAAGTCCCTTCTGCTGGGCGTTTCAATCGGCCAGTTCCTGGGCAGCGTCTACGGGTACCGTGGGGACGATGCGCGATCGGATGAACCCCGGTCCGGTTTCGGCGCCGCGGTGGGTTACAAGAAGCACGTGGAGGAGGAAGAGGAAATCGCCTTCAACCTGTCGTATATCGATGACCTGGGCACGCTGGCCAGTTTTCAGGAAGAGGTGTTCGGACACGAGGAGGAAGCGCGCGCAGAGGATGCACACGGAGCGGGTCACAGCGGGCCGCCTGTCGACAGCGATGAACGGATGCCCGGATGGTCTGCGGCTACGGCCATTCACCTCCGCGGTGTCGCGTTCTCCGCCGAGTACATGATTTCCCAGGATCGATACGCGCCCGGCGTGCTGGCGTTCGATGGCCGGGGCGCCCGCCCGGCGGCCTGGTCGCTGGAGGCCGGCTATGGATTCGAACTGGCGGGAAGGGGTGGGGAACTAACGCTGGGGTACCAGGGTACATCCGAGGCGTCAGGACTCGGCCTGCCGTCGCTTCGTTACCTTTCCGTGCTCACGGTCGATGTCTGGAAGGACACGCTCTTCGGCACGTTTGAATGGATTCACGACAGAGCATACGGGACGGCCAGCGGTGGAAACGGCGAGTTCAGGAACAAATACACCCTGCAACTTGGCCTGGCGTTCTGAGCAGCAGGCAAAGGCCGACACGTGCTACGCCCGGTCGTTTTCCACCAGCCGGATTCCGCCAGCCGCGATCAGTGCATGGCGATCCCATCGCCGAAGGGCGTGGTCGGAATGTGCCGCTCGTTGAGAGCCATTCCCAGGCGGGACAGGCCTTCAGGATCTCCCCAGGCCAGGACCGACTTGCCGGCGCGGGTTTCGTCCAGCACGCGGCTGATGCACCGGCTGTAGAAGGGCTTCGCCGGAAACATCACGCTGACCCGGTCCGAGTCTCCACGGCACCACTTGAACACCCTGTTGCCTTCGAATCCGCGGTAAATCAGGACCATATTCTACCCCCTTTCCGAAAGCATCCCCGGACTACTAAACAAAAGATAAGCACAAATCGACGATTTGTCAACTTTTTGTCGATTTTTGCTGTGAAATCCGGACTAAGAACGCGTTTTTTCTAAGGATTCCGAAATCCGTGCCGAAATCCCTGCCGCATTCCGTGCGAATGGACGTTGAATCCCTGTAAACGCGATCCTCGATGCATGTAAACGCTATAGTCGGAAAAGGCCTGCGTTTGCCCGTAGAAAACAAAAACCGGTCTTCGAAGGGTATGGGTCTCCCGATCACCCGCTTTCCGGTTTCGGCATGACCGCGCCGCAGATCCTGCAGGTACGGTGATTCTCGCTGCTGAAGAACCGGTTCATGACGGGCGGCAGCTGGCTGACGATGTCTTCCAGTTCGAAACGCTCCTCGTAGAGTTTCTCTCCGCAGCTTTCGCAATACCACATGAACCCGTCGATCTCACCGCTTCTCCGCTTGGTTTCCATGACCAGGCCCACGGTGTCCGCCGGTCTCTGGGGCGAATGGGGAACGCCGGCCGGCAGCAGGAAGATCTCGCCTTCCCGGATGTGGATGTCCACGGGCTTGCCGTCGTCGATGATCTTCAGGACGATGTCGCCCTCCACCTGGTAGAAGAACTCTTCGCCTTCATTGTAGTGGTAGTCCTTTCGGGCGTTCGGTCCGCCGACGACCATGACGATGAAGTCTTCGGCCTCCGTATAGACGCACTGGTTGCCGACCGGAGGTTTGAGCAGGTGCCTGTGTTCGTCTATCCAGGCCTTGAAGTTGAATGGAGCCGTTACGGCCATGATCGGACCTCCTTGTTCAGATCGTAGCGATGCATTTCAATTCGATGGCAATTGGGGTGGGTAGCCGGGAAACCCCGACCGTGGTGCGGCAGGGCTGATGCTCCTTGAAATACTCGCGGTAGATCCTGTTGAATGCCGCGAAGTCTTTTTCCATGTCGGTAAGGTACACGGTGATGTCCACGAGGTTCTCCCAGGCGCTGCCCGCGTCTTCCAGGATGGAGCGGACATTGTGGAAAACGGCGTGGCACTGCTGCTCGATATCGTAGGACGCGATCTCACCGTCCGGCCCCAGGGTCACGCCCGGTATGTCCTGACGGCCCCTGGCGCGGGGCCCGATGCCCGACAGGAACAGCAGGTTCCCCACCCTTCGGGCATGGGGATAGGGTCCCACCGGCTCGGGGGCCCGATCGGAATCGTAATGCTGTTGCATGGCCGTGTCTCCGCGTTCCGCCTGGTCCAGGGGATACCGTCCGCTACATCTTGATGCACACGTTCTTGGGCTCCGTGAAGAACCGAAGGGCCTCGAATCCTCCCTCGCGGCCCACGCCCGACTGCTTCATGCCGCCGAAGGGCGTGCGGAGGTCCCGCAGCATCCAGCAGTTGATCCAGATAATGCCCGCGTGCAGGCGCTCGGCCACGCGGTGGGCGCGGCCCAGGTTCTCGGTCCAGACCATGGCGGCCAGGCCATAGGGCGTGCCGTTGGCCCGGGCCACTGCTTCGTCGTCGGAATCGAAGGGCAGGAGCGTCACCACGGGACCGAAGATTTCTTCCTGGTTGGTCCGGCAGTCCGGCGGCAGGCCTTCGATTACCGTGGGCGCGACAAACCACCCGTCCCGGCAACGGCCGTTTACCCGCACCCGTTGCCCGCCGCACAGGATCCGTCCGCCTTCTTCCCGAGCCAGTTCCACGTAGGACAGGATCTTGTCCATGTGCGCCTCGGACACGACGGCGCCGAGCCGGTTGCCGGCCTCCCTCGGGTCCCCGACGACCAGGCGGCGGGTCCGTTCGACGAAATCGTCCCGGAAGGTCTCGTACAGGGACCGTTCGACGAGGATGCGCGGACCGCACAGGCAGATTTCTCCCTGGTTGGAGAAGGAGGACAGCAGGGCGGTCTGCAGGGTGTCCTCGTAAGGACAGTCCGCGAATACGATATTCGGGTTCTTGCCCCCCAGCTCGAGGGAGACGCGCTTGAAGTTCGGCGCGGCCGCGGCAGCGATGCGCCTGCCCGTCGCCGTCCCGCCCGTGAAGGAAACGACCGGGATGCCGGGATGGTCCGCCACGGCAGCGCCCGCCTTGTGGCCGAGGCCGTGCACGATGTTCAGCACCCCGGCGGGCAGTCCCGCTTCGATGCATATCCTGGACAGCAGGAACGCGGTCGAGGGCGTCAGTTCCGACGGCTTGCCGATCACGCAGTTGCCGGCGGCAAGGGCCGGCGCGATCTTCCACGTCAGCAGGTAGAGGGGCAGGTTCCAGGGGGAAATGCACCCGGCGAGGCCGATCGGCGCCCGGAGGGTGTAATTCAGGGCGGTACTGCCCATGGCGTGGGCGTCGCTGGCGAAGTGCTCGATGGCCGTCGCGTAGAACCGGAAATTGCTCGCGGCGCGGGGGATGTCCACCGTTTCCGCCAGGGCCACCGGCTTGCCCGTATCGTCCGATTCCGCCCGGGCCAGTTCCTCCCGGTTCTCCTCGATCAGGCCGGCGATGCGGAGGAGGTGGCCGGATCGTTCCTGGACGGACAGGGACGACCAGGCCGGAAAGGCCTTTTCCGCCGCGACGACCGCTTCCTCCACGTCCGGCGTGCCGGAGTCGGGCATCCTGCCCATCACGGCGCCCGTGGCGGGCTCGATATTGTCCAGGTAAGCGCCGCCGGCCGGTTCGCGCAATTCGCCGCCGATGTAGTTGAGTACATGCATATTGCTACGAAACCGCCGGGAATGTGGTGTTGGATTGGTCAGGCCAGGTGCGCCACGCCAAGTAACAAATCAATGTAGACCAGGCCCGCAGCCCTGTCAAGCCGGCGGACGGCCGTCCAGCGCGATCACCCTGCCATGTACAGGCTGCCGGTCGTCATTCGGGTGTCATCCGAGCGCCGAGCCGCTCCTCGACGAGCCGCTCCGCCGCGTTCCAGTCGACCTGGTCCGCCGTGGAGATGGAGGCGCAGAGCTCCCGGAGGATGCCTTCCTGGATCTCGCCGCTGTGCAGGGCCTCGCGGTAAGGGAACCGGTGGAACGACACCATGGAATACCGCGGGATGAACCGGTCGGGATACTTTCGTTCCAGCAGGAATCCCACCTTCTGCCGCAACTGAAAGCCCGGGTCGCTCACCAGGTCGCGCATCTCGACGTAGTTGGCCAGCGCCATGTCGGCGATGGCATCCGTGTCTTCCTTTCTTCGGTGCCCGAAGGACTCGAATACACGGCCCCAGTCCGGCCAGTGCGTCTCGATACATTCGTCGAGGATGGTGCAGTCTTCGAACGCGCAGTTCATCCCCTGGCCGAAGAAGGGCACGATGGCGTGCGCGGCGTCACCCAGGAGCAGCACCCGGTCGCGGTAATGCCAGGGAAAACACTTGAGGGTGACCAGGGACCCGGTGGGATTGTCGCGGTACAGGGTGGTCAGATCGGGCATCAGCGCCGTCGCATCGGGGAACTGCAACTTGAAGAAGTCCAGGATCCGGCGCGGGTCCTTGAGACTGCCAAAACTGTACTCGCCTTCGTGGGGGAAGAAGAGGGTGCAGGTGAAACTGCCGTCCAGGTTGGGCAGCGCGATGAGCATGTACATGCCCCGCGGCCAGATATGGAGGGCATTGCGCTCCATCCGGTACGCGCCGTCCGGTCCGGCGGGAATGGTCAGTTCCTTGTATCCATGGGTCAGGTACTGCTGGGAGAGATCGAACCGGCCCACGTTCATCATGGCGGTCCGAATGGCCGAGGCCGAGCCGTCCACGCCGATGACCCGGTCGGGGCGGAGGGAGTGGACGTGATTGGTCGCGTCGTCGCGGACGTACAACACGCCGGTGCGAAATTCCAGCCCGGTGCACCGGGCGTTGAAATGCAGCCGCACACCGTCCTGCCGTTCCGCGGCGCTCAGCAGGTACCGGTTCAGTTCGCCGCGGGAAACGGAATAGATGACCTCGTTCTCCCGCTGGCCGTAGGGCTGCAGGACCCGGTCGCCTTCCACGGGATGGATCAGCCGGCCCACCATGGGTATCGCCATGGCCAGGACTTCGTCTTGCAGGCCTGCCTGCCCCAGCGCATGAAGGCCCCGCGCCGACATGGCCAGATTGATCGACCGGCCGGCCTGGCCCGCCTGGCCGGCCTGGCCCGCCTGGCCCGCCTGGCCCGCCTGGCCCGCCTGGTCCGCCTGGCCCGCCTGGCCCGCGCCGGACGGTTCGCGGCGGATATCTGACCGTTTCTCGTACACCTCGACCCGGAATCCGCGGCGGGCGAGGAAGATCGCCAGCAGGGATCCGGCAAGGCCCGCGCCGATCAGGGTGATGGTTTCCCGTTTGACGCCCATGAGAACCCTCGATTGCTTCCGGACCGGTACGAAAACAGGTTCGCCCGGTTCACCCGGCACGCTCGACAAACCCGGCCCGGCTGACCCGATCGGTTCACCCGGCCCGCTCAGCCCGCTCCATGCCCTCCGCCATGACCTCCACGAAACGGCGGACGTCCACAAAACGGTTGTACAGCGGTACGGGGGCGACGCGGATCACGTCGGGCTCCCGCCAGTCGCACCAGATGCCGCACTCGGACAGATGCCGGTGCACGCGGCCGCCCCGCGGCCCCGTCCGGAGCGAAAGCTGGCATCCCCGCTGCTCCGGGTCGGATGGCGTGATGATGGACAGGTCATCCGGAAAGCGGTCCCGGAGCAATTGTTCCAGGTATCCGGTCAGTCCTCTGCTCTTCGCGCGCAGCCGGTCCATGCCCGCCTCGTCGAAGAGCTCCAGGGAGGCGCGCAGGGCCGCCAGCGGGAGAATGGGCGGATTGCTGAGTTGCCAGCCTTCCGCGCCCGGGATCGCCTCGAAAGCCGGGGGCATCCGGAACCGGGTGGACTTGTCGTGTCCCCACCATCCGGCGAACCGGGGCAGGTCGTCTCTGCGTCCGTGCCGTTCGTGGACGAAGCACCCGCCTACGCAGCCGGGTCCTCCGTTCAGGTACTTGTAGGAACACCAGACGGCGAAGTCCACGTCCCAGTCGTGCAGCCGCAGCTCCAGGTTTCCCATGGCGTGGGCGAGGTCGAACCCCACGACGCAGCCCTGCCGATGGCCCGCCGCGGTGATCCGGTCCATGTCGAAGGCCTGGCCGGTCAGGTAGTTCACTCCGCCCAGGAAGACCAGGGCGATGGACTCTCCCTCCCGTTCGAGCAGTTCCTCGATGTCCCCGGTACGGACCATGTCCTCCCCTTCCCGAGGCCGCAATTCGATCACGCTATCCGCGGGGTCGAAACCGTGCCAGGCCGCCTGCGAGGCGACGGCGTACTGGTCGGAGGGAAAGGCGGCCCCTTCGACGAGGATGCGGTATCTCTCCGGGGTCGGACGGTAGAAGGAGACCATCATCAGGTGGAGATTCACCGTGAGGGTGTTCATGGCGACGACTTCGCCGGGCAGGGCGCCGGCCAATCGGGCCAGCGGATCCGCCAGCGCTTCGTGGTAGGGCATCCAGGGATTCTCCCCCTTGAAATGCCCTTCGACGCCGAGGTTCCGCCAGTCGTCGAGCTCCCGTTCCACGTATTCCCGAGCGACTACGGGCTGGAGTCCGAGCGAATGGCCCACCAGGTAGACCGCATCCGCCCCGTTTCCGGTCCTCGGGAAGTGAAAACGCGACCGGAAAGCCGAAATCCCGTCCCTGGCATCCATCTCGCCGGCATCCATTCGCTGTTCGGGTCGCGTGTCCATGGCTAGTCTTTCCCACCGAAAAACCGGTCTGCTTCCAGGTTCAGCCAGTTGAGTGCAGAGCGGTACAGCAGCCTGGACTTGACGTCATCGTCCAGGTGGCCCATGGATTCGATCATCAGGCCCGGCACCGCTTCACCGAGGGGGAAGGGATAGTCCGATCCCATGGCGATGTGGTCCGGCCCGATGAGTTGGATCAGGTAGTCCAGGATGCGGCTGTCGTGGACGAGGGAATCCAGGTAGAATCGGCCCAGGTAGTCGCTCGGCAGCACGTCGTTGTCCACCGCGCACAGGTCGGGGCGGATCTTGAATCCGTAGTCGATCCGCCCGATGGTCGCGGGAAAGGATCCGCCGCCGTGGGCGAAGGCCACGCGCAGGCCGGGGAGGCGCTCGAGCACCCCGCCGAAGATCATGGAACAGATCGCCCGGGAGGTCTCGGCGGGCATGCCCACCAGCCAGGGCAGCCAGTACTTCTCCATGGACTCCTGCCCCATGATGTCCCAGGGATGGATGAACACGGCCGCTCCCAGTTCCTCCGCCGCTTCGAACACCGGAAACAGGTGGGGTTCGCTCAGGTTGTTCCCGTTGATGTGGGTCCCGATTTCAATGCCGGAAAGCCCCAGTTCCCGGACGCACCGTTCCATTTCCCGGATGGCCAGGTCGGGCGCCTGCATGGGCACGGTCCCCAGGCCGATGAAACGCCGGGGCCAGGTGCGGACTACGTCGGCGATGTGGTCGTTGAGCATGCGGGACAGGTCCAGCGCGTCCGCGGGTTGCGCCCAGTAGCTGAACATCACCGGGACGGTGGAGAGGACCTGGACGTTTACGCCGGCGTCGTCGCATTCCCCGATCCGGGTCGGCGGGTCCCACGAGTTGGCCTGGATCTCGCGGAACTGCCTGCCGTCGATCATCATGCGCGCGCATCCCGGCCGGTAATGGTCCAGTTCGACGAACCCGCCGTACCCGTAACGCTTGTGCAGATCGGGCCAGTTCTCCGGCAGGATATGGGTGTGGATGTCGATCCTGGGTATGGGGTTGGGGCCGGTGTATTTGCACATGGTTCCAGGAGAGGTTCTGGGACGGCGTCGGGACCTCCGGACCGCCTTCCCGAAGCGTTTACGGCGACGCGTCCCGCATCCTGAAAGGGACGGTCCATGCAGCATCAGGATAACGGGAAACGCGCGTTATTGTCAAGGTCATGATGCCCGGTGCAGAGCCTGGCGATAGGGGTCCAGGTCGATACCGGGGAAGGCCCGCGCGAGGAGGCCCAGGGTCTGTTCCGTGTAGTAGGGATGACCGGGTTCGGGCCAGCCGAACAGCGACCGGACGCGCGGGTTCGTCTGCGTGATGAAGGGAAGCATGTACTCCCGCTCACCGTAGATGAAGGGATTCGAGAACCGGGTCCACCGGTCGGCGTCGCGCCGGCACATGGACAGGGTCCAGAACGCCCGCTGTTTCTTTCGGTTTTCAAAAGGCTGCGCCGAATGGAGCAGGTAGGAAGAATAGAAGGCCGCGGTTCCCTTTGTGCCCACGGCCGGGACCGGCTCCTCCAGGCCGGCCTTGCGGATGTCCCGCACATGGCTGACGCTCGCCATGTTGCCCGTGTCCCATCCCTCGGCAAAGACCTCGGCCGCCCGGGTGTGCGACCCCGGAACGAGCAGCATGGGCGCGCCGTCGTCTTCGACGTCGTGGAGGTATACGCCGGAGTTGATGTAGGAGAACCGACCGGCGTCCGAAGATGGGGGAAGGACGCAATTGGTGTTGTGATCGACGTGGTAACCGCTCCAGGATTCGTCGGGATACCGCTCATCCACCGGTCCGGTGCGCATGAAGAGATGGGCGTTGCAATAGCTGGGCCGGTTGCCCAGGAACAGCTCGTAGAGATCGAGGTAACGGTCGTTCTCGATGAGCCGGTCGAGGGCAGGATCGCCCACGGGAAACTGGGACCGTCCCACCACTTCGTCCTGCTTCGTGGTGAACCCGTCTCCCACGGATCCCTGTTTACCCCGTTCGAAGTCCCCGAGCCAGTCAGCGTAGGGTTTTCCGTAGAAATTCCGCTCCATGGCCTCCAGCGCGGCGTCCATTTCCTCGGCGCTGAAGACGTCGGGAACGAGGATGTAGCCGTCGCGTTGAAACTGTTCCAGCATGTCGCCCCCCTTGATTGGGCCGGATACGCCGGCGTCAAGCGTTGCGGATGAGGTCGTCCCACGACGGAGCTATGCCGTCACGCCGGCGCCGGGAGATATTCAGGGCGGGACCGTCGGGACGGACGCCGTGCTGCACGATCACGTCGAAATAGGGCTCCCGCGTGGCTTCCAGCAAACTCAGCAGACGCGTTCGCATGTCCTCCCGCAGGGCCGGATCCGCGTCCGCCAGGTTGCGCGATTCGTACGGATCTTCCCACAGGTCGAATAGCACTTCGTGGCCGGTCTCGTAGAATGCGTACTTCAAGCGGTCCGTGACCAGTCCGCGCCAGTCCGCATAGTCGAAGTGCACCCTTGGCGCCCCAACCATTTCGAGCAGTACTTCCCCTGGCCCGCGGAAGTCGCCGCCCCTCAAGGCCGGCGAGAAGTCGGCGCCCTGCATGTGAACCGCCACAGGCACCCCGGCCAGGCCCAGGGTCGTGGGCGCCATGTCCACCAGGCTGAACAGGTCCGGCCTCGCGCCCTGCAGCGCGAGGACCCCCGGTCCGTGAAAGATCGCGGGTACCCGCACGGACTCTTCGTGGGGATGCCCCTTGTCCTCCATCTGGCCGTGGCTTCCCATGAAGTCGCCGTGGTCCGAAAAGTACACCGTGACCGTGTTGTCCCGGAAACCGTCCTGGGCACCTACTGCGTCGAGCAGGCGGCCGATGTTCTCGTCGAGGTTCTCGATCATGGCGTAGTATGCCGCGAGCCGCTCCCGCAGATCGGGTTTGCCGCCGAAATTCGGGCGGGTCTTCAGGGAAGCGGGATCGAACCGCATGTTGCCATCCGGCGCCTCGAGCGGCCAGTGAGGCGGCTCCACGCTGAGGACGAGAAAGAGCGGCCGCTGCCCGTCGTAGTCCCGCAGGTACGCGATGGCCATGTCGGTCAAAGCGTCGGTCTGGTAGCCCGGCATGCGCGTCGGGTCGACGTCGCCTTCCCGGTAGTAGAATCCCTTGAACGGCGCGTTGTTCATCTCGAATCCGTACCAGTCCTGGAAACCGCCCCGGTGGAATTCCGGTGTGCGCGGCGCGGCTTCGAGGTCGTAGTAGCCCGGATCGCGCCGTACCTCCGGGGGGATCTGGTCGCGCACCGTCCCGCAGTGCCACTTGCCGAAGTAGGCGGTATGGTAGCCGGCTTCGCGTAGCAGGGTAGCCGTGCTCGGCGCCGCCGGCTTGTACACGTCGTGAAACCCCTGCACCGGTCCGGCGTGGGCGTGGCGGCCCGAGAAAATCGTGCCCCGCGAAGGCGTGCACACGGGACAGTTGGCCCGGGCGCGCACGAAACTCACTCCTTCCGCGGCCATGCGGTCCATGTTGGGGGTCCGCAGGTTGGGATCCCCCGCGTGGCCCATGGCCTGGCCCGCGTGTTCGTCGGACAGGATGTAGATGACGTGCGGTCGGGGCATGTGCCGGATTTACTCCGTGACGGTCGAGCCGGCCACCGGGTTCGCCCGTTGCTGCCGCTTCCAGTAAAAGTAGAATGGCAGGCCGATGGCCAGGATGACGAGGCCCAGCAACGGACGCGTGTAGTCGCCGATTAGTGCGTTGACCAGTACGCCCGCGGCGATCAGGAGGAACAGGACGGGCGTCACGGGATACCCCCACACCCGGTACGGCCGGTGCAGATCCGGTTCCTTCCTCCGCAGGATCATGAGACCGACAACCGCCAGTGTCAGGAATACGTAGGTGTAGAACATGGCGAAACTGACGATCTCGACGAAGGTGCCGGTCAGCGCGAAGACCGAGGCCCACAGCCCCTGCATCACGATGGAAACCACCGGCGTCCGGAAACGGGGGTGTACGTACTGGCACACGCGGAAGAAGATCTCGTGATTCGCCATGGCGTGATAGACCCTGGGCGCCACCATCAGCTGGGCGTTGACCGTGCCGAAAGTCGTCAGCATGATCGCAGCCGAAATGGCCATGGCACCCGAGGGACCCACCAGGGCCTGCAGGGTATCGGCGGCCGGCCGGCGAGACGCCTGGAGTTCTTCGAAGGACAGGACCGTCAGGTAGACGACGTTGGCCAGGATATAGACCGTGGCCACAATGGCCAGCGCGGCGAAAATCGCCCTCGGTATGCTCCGCGCCGGGTCCTTGATTTCGGTCGCGATGAACGTCACGAAAAACCAGCCGTTGTAGGCGAACAGCGCACCCAGGATCGCCAGGCTCAATCCGCCGAGGAGCGCGGTCCCCGTCTTTTCCTGCACCAGCGGGGTCCAGGAGACTTCCGTTCCCGAGGCCAGGGAAAACCCGAGGAGGATGACGGCCAGGACGGCGCCGACCTTGATGAAGGCGAACACGTTCTGGACCGATCCGCCGATCTTGACGCCCAGGCAGTTGACCACGGTCAGGAAGAGGATGCATCCCACGGCCATCCACCGTTCGGTCCAGACGTCTTCTGTGCCGAAGAGTCCACCGGCGTACCGGGCGAATACGGTAGCCACCGCGCCCATGGCCCCGGTAATGATGATGAAGAGAAAAGCCCATCCGAAAAGAAAGGCGATCAGGTCCGTGTTGTAGGCCCGCCGGAGGAAGGCATAGGTGCCCCCGCTCCTCGGTATGGCCGCGCCGAGTTCCGCGTAGCACAGGGCGCCCGCCAGGGCCAGCACGCCGCCGATGATCCATACGAACAGGCTGAGCGCGGGCGAGCCGACCTGCGTGGCTACCGTGCTCGGCACCATGAAGATGCCGGATCCGATGATCGCGCCGATGATGACCGCCGTACCGGTTTTTGCCGTCAGTACCCGGAGCAGCCGGGGTTGTCCCGCCGGCAATATCTCCTCTACGAGTTCGTCGTCATGGGTATGTGACATGAGCGCTCCTGTTTGATTGCGGCCTGGATGTACGTCATGTATTCATTTTGCATTCATTTGCATTCATTCCGGCGCGATGACCGGTGCGGCTTCAAGTCGGGAAGGTACGGGTTCGATCCCGTGAAAGCAGGTGCCGTGCTCGAACCAGGACCGCGGGGCGGCCTGTCCCCACAGGGTCTGCCGCCGGGTGTCCTTCAGGTCCCAGACCCGCGCAGGATGATCCGGGTCGACGGTGACGTAGTCTCCCGTGAACAGCTCGATCCGGTGGCCGTCCCGGTCGAACAGGTACAGGAAGAAGGCGTTCGAGATGCCGTGGCGCCCAGGCCCCCGCTCGAAGGCGTCGCGGTGCTGCGAGCTGGCCAGGCGGTCGCAGAAGTGGATGATGTCCATGGCCGTGGGCACGTAGACGCCGATGTGATGCAGGCGCGGCCCCAGTCCGTTGGTGAAGGCGATGTCGTGGACGCCTCCCCGGCGGTGCAGCCAGGTGGCCCAGAGGTCGGCGTCCTCGTCTGTGATGTCGGCCACGGTCACCTCCGTCGGCCGGAATCCGAGCGACTCGGCGTAGAAGGCCGTCATCCCGTTCACGTCATGGGAGAACAGGTTGAAATGGTCGATGCGCTGGATATGAGCGCCGCGGTAACGGTGGTACGCCTGCAGCAGCAGGTCCCGGCGCTCCATCTCTTGATAGAACTCCAGGGGGATGCCGAAGGGGTCTTCCACGTGCAGCGTACGGCCCTGGGCGTACCGGTCGACGAAAGCCGTCCGGCAACCGGCCTTGCCGTAGAAGGCTTCGGCCCGGTCCAGGTCGGCATCGCCGGCGACCTTGAAGGCGATGCGGTGCACGACCGGTTCGGCCGCCTTCGTCAGGATCAGCGAATGGTGGTTGCGTTCCTCCATGCCGCGCAGGTAGAGCGTGTCACCCGTGTCGTCCTCGCAGACGTACCCCAGCAGATCGACATAGAAGTCCCTCGCGTAGTCAAGGTCCGTCACCCCCCACTCCGCATGGCTCGCGCGGACGATGTTGAAGGGCGGAGATGGATTCGCTTCGGGAAGGGCCACGATGCGTCCTCTTATTTACCCAGCTTCGGCACGGGGTGGCGGTCGAGGGCGATGTCGATGTTCTTCGTTTCCATGTAGAAATCGAAGCTGTAGTCGCCTCCGTCCCGGCCGATCCCGCTCGACTTCATGCCGCCGAAAGGCGTGGGCAGGTGGCGCACGTTCTCCGAGTTCACCCAGACCATGCCGGCTTCGAGGCGCTGGCCGAAGGCATGGGCCCGGGTGACGTCGCTCGTCCAGAGATAGGCGGCCAGGCCGTAGTCGACGTCGTTCGCCACCTCCAGCGCTTCCTGTTCCGTGTCGAAGGGGATGGCGGTGAGAAAAGGGCCGAAAACCTCCTCCCTGGCGATGCGCATGAACCGGTCGGCGTCCCCGAAGAGCGTGGCCTCGAAGTAGTTGCCGGCGCCTGCGTTCTCCGGGCATCTCCCCCCTGCGATCAGCGTGGCGCCCTCCTGCCGGCCCGCGGTCACGTAGCTTTGGACCTTCTCCAGGTGTTGCGGGTGGATCAGGGGACCCAGTTCGGTGGCCGGGTCGAAGGGGTTTCCCAGGCGGATGCGCTTCACCCTTTCGGCGAGCCGGGCGATGAAATCGTCGTAGACCGTACGCTCCACCAGCACGCGGCTGCCCGACGTGCACCGCTCTCCGTTGAGGCTGTAGATCATGAATACCGTGGCGTCAAGGGCCCGGTCCAGGTCCGCGTCGGCGAAGACGACCACCGGGTTCTTGCCGCCCAGTTCGAAATGCACCCGCTTCAGCGTTTCGGCGCCCTGGCGCATGATGGCCCGCCCGGTCCGCGTGTCGCCCACGAACCCTATGGCCCTGATGTCCGGGTGCTCGGTGAGCGCCCGTCCCGCGGTCTCGCCGATGCCGTTGACCACGTTGACCACGCCCGGGGGAATGCCCGCCTCGTGCACCAGTTCGGCCAGGCGCGTGGCCGTGACCGGACTCCATTCCGCGGGCTTGTGCACGACCGTGCAGCCGGCCGCCAGCGCGGGCGCCATCTTCCACGTGCTGAGCATGAAAGGGGTGTTCCAGGGCGTGATGATGCACACCGGCCCGATGGGCTGCCTCAGCGTGTAGTTCAGGTGACCGGACGCCGGCAGGGAAAGGCCGTCCGACGCGGTTTCAGACCGGTCCGCGAAGAACCGGAAGTTCTCGGCGGCCCGCGCCGCGGCCTTGGACATGAAACGGATGGGCTGGCCCGTGTCGCAGGTCTCCAGCAGGGCGATCTCCTCGCCGTTCGCCTCGATCAGGTCGGCCACCCGGTGCAGCAGCCGTTTTCGCTCGGTCCCGGTGGTCTCGCGCCAGCCTGCGAAGGCGTCCGTTGCCGCGCGGGCCGCGGCGTCGACCTCCCCCGGTCCGCCGCTCGCCACGGTGCAAAGCGCCGTATTGTCGATGGGCGTGGCGTTCTCGAAGGTGTCGCCGCCGGCGGACGGGACGGGCGAACCGCCGATGAGATGTCCGATGCCCTCATCGCGGAAGCGGGCGATGAGCCGCTTCGCTTTCGCCTCGTTCGGATGAACCTGCGCGGAAACCTGGATGGCTATGATCCGCCCTCCTTGAGACTGGCCACCACGTCGTTTTCCAGGGCGCCCAGTCCGTCCACTTCCAGCCGGAGGCTGTCGCCCGCGTGGATGTGGGATATGCCTTCCGGCGTGCCCGTCCAGATCATGTCCCCGGGGTTCAGGGTCATGTAGGCGGTGATGTACTCGATGAGTTCGGCGACGCCGTGGCGCAGGTCGCCGGTCCAGCCTTCCTGGCGGAGTTCCCCGTTCACGAACGTGCGGAGCCGCACGTCGGTGGGATCGATTTCGTCCGCGGTGGTCAGGAAGGGACCGAGCGGGCCGAAGGTGTCGAAGCCCTTGGCCTTGATCGGCGGCCTGAAGTAGTTGCTCACGAAGTCCCGGATCGTCAGGTCGTTGCCGATGGTATAGCCCCCCACGTAGTCCAGGGCCCCAGCGGCCTTCACCTTCCGGGCGGGCCGGCCGATCACGGCGACAAGCTCGCATTCGTAGTGCAGGTAGTCGAATTCCGGGGGCACGACGATCTTCGCGCGGTGGCCGATGAAGGTCTGGGGCATTTTGTTGAACAGGATGGGTTCCTCGGGCAGGTCCAGGTTCAGTTCCTTCGCATGCTCGGTGTACCCCAGCGCGACGCCGATGGCCTTGCTCGTATGGGCCACCGGCGGCAGGAACATAACGTCCTCCGGATCGTAGGCGACCGTGCCCACCATGAGTTGTCCGTTTTCGAAGACGGCCTCGAGGACCTGGCCGTTACAGGCGAATCGCGCTGTTTTCATGCTTGATCTCCGTTATGCACCATTACACCTCATACCACTGTTCCACGGCTTGCGCCAACGCTCCGGGACGGGCATACCGGTCCTCCATCTCCCGTATGGCGGCTTCCACTTCCCGCGCCGACGGGACGAGGTCCCGCTGTCCGGCGGACAGGTCGTAGACCGACCGGCCTTCCGTGGACAGGAGCATGTCCAGGTCGATCCGGCCCGCGGGCCGGCGCTTGAGCAGGGCGGAATAGGTATCGAAATACAGGTCCGGATCGTACGCGCCCGTCCCGCATGCCTTCCCCGCTTCATCGAGCAGGCCGAAGCGCAACGCCACCGCGCGCAGGTCTTCCCACAGCGCATACATGATGTCGGGCTGCGCGTCCCCCTTCTCCCGCTCGTGCAGCGGGCTGACGCTTCGTTCCTTGCGCTGTGCCTCGATGATCCGCCTGACCCGCAGGGAGGGCGTCGGTATGGCGAAGTAGGCGGATTCCCCGTCCGAAAGCAGGCGCTCGACGGGGTCCTTTTCCCTGCGGACGAGTTCGACCAGCCGGTTGCCGATGATCGGGACCTCGCCGATGAGGATATCCCGGTCGTCCCGGTGCGCTTCGGCCCAATGCCCGACGGCGCGCCTGGACCACAGGCCCACCGCCTTGCGGACGCCGGCGTGGGTGATCCCGTTCTCTTCGTGATAATGTTCCTTCACGCGGTCGTTTGTCAAGAACGGCAGCCGGCAGACATCCCACTGGAGCAGGTGGGGCGTGCGTCCGCGGCCGTGGGCCAGGATGGCCAACTGCTGCAGCAGCAGGCTCTTCCCGGTGCCCGGCAGTCCGGCGAGGAAAACCATCTTCCGGGTGTCTACCAGGCATTGAAGGGTCCGAAACAGTCCGCTGTCATCGGGTATCAGAAACATGTCTGTGCATGTCCGTGCAGGTCCGTGCATGTCTTCCGGGAGCGCGGCCGGGACCTACCATTGCAGGGCGTGTTCGGAGCGTTCCGCCGTGCCCCGCACGCGGGCTCCCCGCTTGAAGCGGTCCACGTCCGGCATCTCTCCCACCGGGATCTCCACCAGGGTGGGACCGTCTTCGGCGAATCCCGCGCGGATGGCCCGGCGCAGCTCCTCCGGGGTCTCCGCCCGGATGCCCCGGGCGCCGAAGGATTCGGCCATCCTGACGAAATCGGGGTTGTGCAGATCGGATGCGATCACCCGGTTGCCGTAGAGTTTCTGCTGCATCCGCTTTACGTTGCCGTAGGCGTTGTCGTTGAACAGGAGCGTCACCAGGCCGATGCGGTGCTGGACGGCCGTGGCCAGTTCCTGCACGCCGAACATGAATCCGCCGTCGCCCGTTACGGAGATGACGGGCCGGTCCGGGTGGGCGACCTTCACGCCGAGGGCCGTGGGGAAACCCCAGCCCAGGGTGCCCTGGTAACCCGTGGAGATGAAGGTGTAGGGTTTGTACACCGGCATGATCTGCCGGGCGGCGTAACCCACCTGGGTCAGTTCTTCCACGAAGAGGCCGTCCTCGCCCAGTTCTTCCCGAATCACCCGCAGAAAGGAGGTCTGGGGTTCCAGGAACGCGAACATCTCCTCGGTCTCCGCTTTCAGCGCGCGCATTTCGGCTTCACGGGACGCGCGGATGCGGTTATGCCGTTCCACCGCTTCGACCAGCTGGGGCATGGCGTCTTCGGTCCGTGCGGTGATGGCGATGTCCGGCCGGACGATGCGGTCCTGGGCCCGGGCGTCCACCTCGATGCGTATGGTCGTCAGGTTCTCGTCCACACCCCAGTAGAGTTGGGGGATAGCGAGCCTGGACCCCACGGCGAGGACAACGTCCACCTTCGGCCAGAGCTTGTGGGCCGCGGGGTTGGGATGGCTCAGGTAGTGGCGGCTGTCGAGCACGCCGCGGCCCGTCCGGTACCCGATGACCGGCGCCTGGAGCAGTTCAGCGAGCCGCGTGATCTCCCCGGAAACGTTCATGGCCCCGCGGCCGACGAAGATCATGGGGTTTTCGGCCCGTCCCAGTTTCAGCGCGGCGGCTTCCAGCATCTCCGTGTCCACCGGGGGATGGGAAATGGGCAACGGATCCGGGATGCCCGCCACGGCGCCCTCGGACGCGAGCACGTCCCAGGGGCACTCCAGGCCCACGGGGCGCGGCCGGCCGGAATTCAGCTGACGGATGGCCTCGGCCGTCCGTGACGGCGCGCCGGCGGTGCTGTCGATCCGGGCGGCCCACTTGGTCAGGGACCGCAGCACGTCGAGCTGGCCGTTGATCTCGTGCAGCTGGCCCGTGTGCCGGCCGAGATACTTCGTCGGGATCTCGCCCGTCAGGCAGAGCACCTTCGCGTTGGTGGCATAGGCCGTGGACAGGGCGGCGGTACCGTTGAGAAACCCCGGTCCCGGGACCACGTTGTAGACCCCGGTCCGGTCCGTCGAGAGGGCGTATCCGAGCGCCATGTACGCCGCGCCCTGTTCGTGGCGCGTGTGGACGACGCGGATTGCGTCCCGATGGTCGAAGAACGCGTTGTAGAGGGCGTCATTCTGCACGCCCGGCAGTCCGAAGACGGTATCGATACCGTGGGCGGTCAGCGTCCGGACGATGGCTTCGGCGGTGGTCATCTGTTGCATGGATGGAGGATTTCCGGTAAAGGTGACCGGTTGGTCACAGGTCGATCCGGTACAGGGGTTCCAGTCCCCGGGCGACCCGGTCCGTGTTCTCCGCGGCGGCGGCGGCCCGCCGGCGGGAGGTTCCGTCCGTGACCCCGGCGATATGGGGCGTGACGACCACGTTGGGCAACTGGTAGACGGGCAGGGAGGGATCGGGCGGTTCCTGGGCGAAGACGTCGAGGCCGGCCCCGCCGATCTTCCCCTCGACCAGAGCGTCATAGAGGGCCGCTTCGTCCGCGAGGGCGCCGCGGGCTACGTTGATGACGCTGGCCGTCGGTTTCATGAGGGCCAGACGCCGGCCGTCGATGATATGGCGGGTCTCGTCATTCAGATGCAGGTGCAGGGAGAGGAAGTCGCTTTCGGCCACGACCCGGTCCAGATCGTCCGGGCCGCCGATGAAGTCCGGCTGGATGTCGTCGAGCACCTCGGGTTCGATCTCCCGGACGTCGATGCCCAGGATACGCATGCCGAAGGGCCTGGCCCGGCGGGCCAGCGCCTGGCCGCTCGCGCCGAATCCCACGATGCCCAGCGTCTGGCGTTCCAGCTCGTATCCGAGAGGATCGTACATTCGGCCCTGTCGAAGGTTGTCCACCGCTTCCTGGTAACGACGCGAAAGCATGATAATGAACATCATCGCCGTCTCGGCCAGGGCGACGTCGCTGAAAAGTCCGGGCGTGTTGGCCGTGGGGATGCCCTTCGTCTTGATATAGACCAGGTCGAAGTGGTCGAATCCCGTGCCCACGATCTGCCACAGCCGGCAGCCGTCCGCGGCGTCCATCATCTCCCGCGTGCCCCGGCTTCCGCCCTGGTCGATCACCACGTCCACGCCGGCGAACTGGGGCGCCATGGGGCTGGCATCGTCGAGGTCCCGCAAATCATGGCGGTCGCCGATGGCGGTCCGGATGTCCACGCACCACGGGCTGTAAATGGGGCGTACGGGAAGCAGCAGGACGTTCAGGCGTTCCATCGATTCTCCAGTAATTGCGCGGGTCAGGCCCCCGGCAGATCCACCGGGGTCGTATCCTGCACGTCGGTCCGGAACACCCAGGTGCCATCCTTCACGTAGTGGACGGCGAAGGCCAGGCGCGGCCGGGTGTGCGACCGGTTGGCGTAGGAACCGTGGACCGTCCTGCTGGTGAAGAATACCCCGCTGCCGCGCGGCACCGTCAGCCGGACCAGGTCTTCTTCGCCGATGCCGACCACGTCGAAGGAGTAGAGCTTCTCGGTCCACTCGCGGCCGTCCGGCGATCTCATGCCGTAGTCACTTTCCCAGCTCATGTGTTCCGGATTGGTATTCAGGGTCGTGTCCCGCAGGGTGTCCGTGTGGCTGCCCGGCGCCACGCACAGTCCGCCGTTCTCCGGATCGGTGTCGCTCATGGCGATCCAGCAGGCCATCAGCGTGTCGGGCTCGTTGGGCAGGTAGTGGGAATCCTGGTGCAGCGAGATGCCGGCGCCGCCCAGCTCCTCGTCCGGTCCGGCCGGTTCCTTGGCCATGTACATGGTCTGTACGATGCGGGGGCGTCCGCCCAGGATCTGGCGGGCGACGCCGGCGACGTTGGGATGGTGGGCCAGCCGGCGCCAGAAGGGGTCCGAAAGGTGGGTACGGAGCCCCTGCCGCAGGGACTCGGCTTCCGGATCGGCCTGGTGCCGGACGAACGCCTCGACTTCATCCGCCGTCAGCAGGTCCGGGACGACGAGATAGCCTTCGTCGTGGAACCGGGCGACCTGCGCGTCGGTAAGCTGGATGGACGGGGATTTCTGCGTCATATTCCGCCGTGGCCTCGCAGGCCTGGAGTGAAGAAATGGACGCGGAACGCGGCGTTGATTCGCGTCGGAAGACAATCCATTTAAGAAAACGGCCCGGGGATTCCCGGTCAAGGAGTATGTCCCGGCCATACCGGCCGCCCGACGCAGCCATACCGGTCGCCCGACGCGGCGATTCCGGGGCGCTACAACTGGTTGAGCAGCATCAGTTCGCCAGGAAAAGGATGGAGGTAGGTCTGGTCCTGCAGGTAGGTGATGTCGAATTCCCGCACGTAGTGCCGCAACATGACCACGGGCACGATCAGGGGCAGCAGCTCTTCGTGGTATTTCTGAATCATGCGCGTCAGTTCACGACGGGTGCGTCGGTCGAGCCGGTCGGAGACGTAGCCCGCCATGTGCTGCAGCACGTTGGTGTGGTTCCGCCGGGACGGCGTTCTTTTCATGACCCGGTTGAATTCGCCCAGGTAGGCGTCAGCCAGTTCGCCGATGGTGGCGTAACGATCCGGATTCGCCAGCAGCCGTCCGAGACGGCGCGTGCCTTCCTGGCTGTGCGCCATGAGGAGGTACTTGTACGCCCGGTGATAGCTCATCAGCGATTGCCGGGTCAGGCCCGATTCGGCGAGCTGCAGCCACCGGTAGCAGGCGAATACCCGGCTGATGAAGTTCTCCCGGACCCGCGGGTTATGCAATCGTTGCTCTTCTTCCACGGGCAGATGGGGCAGGGCTTCCATCAGCCGCCGGGCGAATACCCCGCGCCCGTTCCGAAGCGCCGCGCCCTCGGGCTGGACGACGGGTACCCTTTCCATGCCGCAGGAGGGTGACCGGCTCTTCAGGATGTAGCCGCTCAGCCTGGCCTGCTCCAGGGTCTGCACGCGCTGGCGGGCGAACCAGTCCACCTTGTCGGTGTGATCGACGCCGTTTTTCGTCAGCATCCGTACATCGCCGTCGACACGGGTCAACTGCACGGTCTCCCGCGGGGTACCCATGCCTGCTTCCACTTCCGGACAGACCGGGATCCACTCCACGTAACGGCCGACCACGTCCACCAGGTAGTCGTCACGCTTGTGTCCGCCGTCGTAGCGGACACGCTCGCCGAGCAGGCAGGACGAGATGCCGATGCGTACGGGCATTTCGGCCCGGTGGATATCCATCACGGACAGTTCAATTGTCTCGCTCATAGTGCCTCGCGCAATGCCGGGCGGTCATCCGTAAGCGCTACCACCGGTCGATAGCGCCGAGCAGCAGCTTCTGTTCCTTTGTTCCGTTTTCCCGCATGGCCGACACCCGGGGACCATCGAAAGGCTCCCGGGACTTCATCCAGGCGTTCTGATAGCACATCAGGCAGACCCTGCGGTTCCGTTCCGACTGGTTGGCGGCGCCGCGGTGAAACAGCCAGCCGTCGAACAGGACGGCCTGTCCCGGTCTGGCCAGCACGTGCTTCTCGTCCGGGAAGCGGGCGTGAGTCTCCGGCGGCTTGAACGGCGCGCGGTGGCTTCCCGGCACGATGACGACCGGGCCGTTCTCCATGGTCAGCTGGTCGAGGTAGTACCCGCAGTTGACCTGCCCCGGCTCGTTGCCGTAGGGTGGCGGATCCGGGTCCTTGGGCCAGGGAATGTCCCGGTGCCAGTTCTGGTCCGGTTCGCCGGGTCCCGTCACCCTGGCCGTGGCACTGTGCAGCTGGATGCAGTTGCCGAGAATGGCCTTCATGCGGTCCAGCACGGGCGGGTTGTCGAGCAGGAAAGCGAACCGGCCGTCTTCTTCCAGGAGCTGGTGGGTGAACGTCTCGCCGTGCCGGTCGAAGGTCTCGTCGAGGGCATCGCGGAGCTGTTCGATCTGCGACAGGGTCAGCGCGTCTTCCACGATGAGGTAGCCCCATTTCCGAAAGAAGGCGGTCTCCCGCTCCAGTTCGGGCGTGAGGTCCGGGTTCATCCTCGGACCGACGATTTCGGCGTCATATCCCATGGCTTGTCCTGCCGTCGAACCATGCTCCAGAAGCCAGTGGAAGCTCGGTCCCGCTGCTTTCCTGCCTGGACCGTATCAGATATCAGAAGAAGCCCAGGTCCTCCCGGGCCGCGCGCCGGGCCACTTCCTCGTCCAGCGTAACGCCCAGGCCCGGTTTCATGGGCAGGTCGATGTGGCCGTCCCGGATCAGGTCCCGTTCCACGGTCAGCGTGTTCCACACCTCGTCGTCCAGGTGATGGAATTCGAGCACCTGGAAATTGGGCACCGCCGCGCACAGGTGGCACACGGCCATCGTCCCGATGGGGCCGCAAATGTTGTGTGGAGATATGGGAATGTAGTACATGTCCGCCAGGTCGGCGATCTTCCGGCCCTCCAGCAGGCCCCCCGCCTTGGCGTGATCGGGCGAGATGATGTCCGCCGCCTGCGCCTCGATGAGGTCTCGGAAGCCGTGGCGGGTGTAGAAGTTCTCCCCGGTACAGATGGGCACGCGCGTGGCCTGGGTCACCTTCGCCATGGCCTCGATGTTCTCCGGCGGCACGGGGTCCTCCAGCCACATCAGGTCGAGGTCCTCGATGCCGTAGGCCACCTTCAAAATGTCCACCGGGGCGTAGTTCCAATGGGCGTCGATGAGCAGATCGGTATTGGGGTCCAGGGCCTCCCGCAAGGCGGTGACGACGTCGACGAAGTAGGCCACGTCGTGATTGCTGATGGTCCGGTTGTAGCGGTCCCGCCGGGAAGGTTGCGGATCGATGTCGAACTTGATGGCGTCGAAACCCCGGGCTTCCACGGCCCGGGCCTTCTCCGCGTAGGCTTCCGGCGTTTCTTCGTCCCCGGCGTGACAGTCGTTGTATACGCGGATGCGGTCCCTGAACTTGCCGCCGAGCAACTGCCAGATGGGCACCCCGCAGGCCTGTCCCGTGAGGTCCCACAGGGCCATTTCGATCCCGCTTATGGCGCTCATGACCGCGCCCTGGTAAAACCCGGAGGCGGACATGGATCCCATCATGTCGTGGAATAGCTTGTCCACGTTCCGCGGGTCCTGGCCGAGGAGCGCCCGGTCGACCAGCCTGGTATCCGTGGCGATCTGGTGCACCCCGGCGCCGTGATAGGCCTCGCCGATGCCGACCAGTCCCTCGTCGGTCGTCACCTTCACCAGCACCCAGGGCATGGGCTGGAGCAGTACCGCGCCTACGTGCGTTATCTTCATCTATGCTCCCCGATCGGGACGGCTTGTCACTGCATCCGGGTCAGCGCGTCCCGCGTGTTGAGGTACGGAAAGGACCGTTCCAGGAATGTGCCCAGCAGCTCTCCGGGTGTCAGATCGGACGTGTCGATGGCGAATTTCCGGTGGATCCAGGACTGCGCGACCTCTTCACCGAACCGTTTCAGGATGTGCTCGACGTCCTCCGGCGGGACCAGTTGCCGGGGATGGGGATTCGCCTGCATGCGACCCCGGATGACCTCCGGCCGGGCGTGGAGATGGACCAGGATGGCGTCGCCGGGCATGTCCGGCTCGTATTCCCGCACGGCGATGTTGATCCCCGGGTAGTAGTATCGGGGCCCGTAGACCATTTCCTCGATGTGAAACCCGCCGAGGAGGATGTGGTCGAACTTGTGCATCAGCCGGACGTGGTACACGATCTGGAACCGCTGGAACCGTTCCTTGATGGCCGGCAGCATGTCGATGAATCCCTGCTGCTCCGCTTCATCGAGGTGGTACGCGTCCGGTATGGTGAAGTGGTCGTCGAGATGGTGGTGGACGCCCCGTTCGTTTCCCCAGGCGTGGAGGCCGTCGATCAGCGTCGTGACCCCGGCGTATTCACAGCCCACGGCGATCAACCGCATGGGAGCTCCCTTCGTGGTTCCGCATGGCGCATCAGCTCAGTTCCTCGTATTCCTGCGTGTACCGCTGCAGCGCGTCGTAGTCCAGGTCGCAGCCGAGCCCCGGTTTCATCGGCGTGGGCACGTGTCCGTCCACGAAGGGGATGGGCTCCACGATGAGATCGTCCTCCCGGGTCCAGCTGCCGACGAAATCGGACGCCATGGTGCAGTTCGGCGCGGCGGCGGCGGCATGGACGAAAGACGTGTCCGAGATCCCCAGGTCGTTTCCGGAGCCGTGCCAGCAGGGCAGGCCGGCCGCGGCGGCCACGGCGGCGTTACGCTGAAATCCGAACATGCTGCCGCCCAGGTTCACGCAGTCCACCACGCCCCGTCCCCCGTCCGCCTGCAGGGCGCGCACGACCCCTTCCCCGTTCCCCAGGTGCATGGCCAGGGGGAAGGGGATGGCCCGGTGGATCTCCTCGTAGCCCGCGATGTCCGTCTTGGGTATGGGATCCTCGAAGACTTCGACGTTGCCCAGGGTTTCCAGTCGACCGGCAAGCTCGATGGCCTGGGCGGCCGTGTAGAACCGTTCATTGGGGTCCACCGTCACTTTGAATCCCGGACCGGCCACGTCGCGCATGGCCTTCAGGCGCTCGTACATGGGTTCTTCGAGCCGGCACTTGATCTTGACGCCCGTAAATCCCAGGCGCAGCCCCCTTTCCACGGCCCTGGCGCCGTCCTCCGGCGTCTGGTGGCCCATCCAGTAATCGGCCCGGACACGGTCCCGTACCGCGCCGCCCAGGAGGGTGTGCACGGGCAGTCCCCGGGCCCGTCCCACCAGGTCCAGCACGGCCATTTCGTAGGCGTCGTAGGCCGGGCCCGTTCCCACGGTGATGTCGTCCGCCGCCCGTTCGGCGCGGCGTCCGAAGATGTCCTGCGGCGTGATCTCCTCGGGATCGCGGCCGATGAGCAGCCTTGCCCCTTCCCGGACCTGTTCGATGGGCAGGCCCCGGCCGGTTTCCCCGATCCCGGCATGCTCGGTGTCGGTATCGACCCGGATGATGTGCTTGGGCACCTCGTCCCACCCGGTCTTTTCCGCGTATTCCGGACTGTGCACCCGGCCGGGTATGGTAGGTACGACGACGGTCCATACGGAAACGGCGGTGATCTTCATCATGGTCTCCCCGGGAGGGCGCGAAAGCGGTTCGTCAGTTGTTCCGCCATCCCGCCATGAAAGATTCGATATTCAGGCCGGAAGGCATTTCTTCGAAATAGTAGTGCATGGGGTCCGACTGAAAGCCCGGCACGTACTGGAGTGCATCGGACTGCATCTGCCCGTCCAACGGTTCGAAGCGCCTCCAGAGCGTGTCCACCTCACCGCTGGTAAACCGGGGTTTCAGGTCTTCGTCGTGCGAGATGTCGCTGCCGTAATGCGCTCGGACCGGATGGGTGGCGAACTTCATCTTGTACACGATCTTGGACAGGAGCACGACGCATACGATTCGGCCCGCTTCACCGGGATGCAGCTCCGCGACGCCTTCCAGGAAAGCGTCCTCGTCGCCGGCGATGACGGTGCGGAAAACAGATTCGATCCGGTCGGACTCCTCGTCATACCTGCGCCGGATGTCCCTGAAAACCGCCTGCAGATCGGAGGGCAGGCATTCAATGAATCCGAGGTCTCGGAAGGTCCGGTTGACGTAGGGGAAAATCGGCCCGCCGAAGGAACGGTAGCCCAGGTGGATGGTGCGCCGGGTCCTGGCGCTGTAATTGCTCCCCCAGTGCAGGATCGTGTTGGTATAGACCACGCCGTCGCCGGCGTTCAACTCGACCTGCACCCCGCCGGGCAGCGGCTCGCGGGGATTCTGTGCGAGGCAACGGTTCTCCTGGTCCGTGTTCCCTCTGCGGTGGCTTTTCGGCACGACCCAGAGCACGTTGTCGTCGTAGAGGGGGATGTTCCACTGGAGGTAACCGGGCGCGTTGTGCAGCAGGTCGTCCTGGAGACCCCGCAGCGGCGCCTGGTCGATGGGGTGTATGTCCCGGTGCCACGCCGCGGGTCCGCGGTCGGTCACCGGGTTGCACATGAACATGAACCCCGTGTTGCCCGCCGCTTCCGCGCCCATGATGCGCCGGCTGACGCCCATGGTGTGCTCGTGGAGGCAAAAGGCCATCGTATTAGCCGTGTCCCGGTCCACGAGGGTCTCGAAATGCAGCCGGGGCTGGTGGCCGGTTTCCCACTCTCCCCCAGGCGGATCGCCCGGTTTTCGCTCCCTGGCCCAGATCTCCCGCTGGCGGTCCACCATGCGCTCGAAGCTGTCCCTCAGGGGACCGAGCCAGTCAGGGGGAACCACCCCACGAAGCACGATGAAACCGTCTTCGAACAGTTTCCGAGGATCGAAATTCATGTATGGATTACCATAAAACGATGCGACGCGGGACGATGCCCGCGCCGTAGAACAGGGTTAACGTTCAATCTACACCGGCCCATGGGAATGTCAAGGGCGGGAAAGCAGAAATACCCGCATTGATTAAAAGGTTTTTGACCGGTACATAAATCCACTGGTAACTACTCTGCCGAATGAGCAGAATCGCCTTGCCCGGAGCTTGCCTTAACACAAGATTGGGAACGAAGGAAAACGTGTTTCCATGTGTCAGAGAGGAAACGACATCGCTTCGCCTTCAGTCGAAGGAGTTCTCATGTCCGCCCAACGAGACTGGCGCCGTTTCGTGCTGTTGCTCATCGATGTCCAGCGGGATTTCTGGCCGGCGGAGACGGCGAAGGCCTTTCCGGACTTCCCGTCGAACGTCGAACGGCTGCTGGCCTACAGCCGGTCGTCCGGCCTCGACATCGTGCACGTACGGGCTGAGTTCGAACCGGACGGCACGGACTGGATGGCGCTTTACCGGGTCAAGGGAAAGATGCCCTGTGTCCGGGGAACGTCCGGCGCCGGCGTGTTGCCCTGCGCCGCGGAGCGGACCGGAGAAACGGTTCTGTGCAAGCAGACCTTCGACGCCTTCCTGCAGCCTGACCTATTAACCCATTTACATCGCGCGCGTAAATCCTTTATACTGGTTGCGGGACTGGAAACTTCCGTCTGCGTGCTACTGACCGCGGCTTCCGCCGTGCAGCGCGGGTTCCTTGCCGCGGTCGTCGAGGACTGCTGCGCCGACGATCCGCACAAGCACGCGTCGGCGATGGCGGGCTATCCCTTTATTTTCGAGCGGACCTCCCTCGCCACGCTGGAATCCGATCACGGCCCGTGGACGGCCATGTTGAACGACCTGCAAAGCACCGGAGGCTGACCGTGGACCAACTGAATGTAGGCATCGTCGGCCTCGGCTGGGTGGCCGGGGCGCATATCGATGCGTTCAAGGCCGTGACCGGGGCGGACGTCACCGCCGTCTGCTCCCGCAGGATCCATGACGACGCAGCCCTGGCGGCCCAGTTCGGCACGCCGCTGAAATCCTGTGTCGACTATGGCGACTTGCTTTCCGACCCGGATATCCACGTGGTCGACATCTGCACGCCCCATCCCTTTCACGCCGACCAGGCCGTGGCCGCCGCGGAGGCCGGCAAGCACCTCATCATCGAGAAACCCATCTCCCTCACGCCCGGGGACGCGGCGCGCATCCAGTCCGCCGTGGACCGGGCCGGCGTATCGGTCTGCGTCTGCTTCGAATGCCGTTACAGCGCCCACTTCACCCTGATACGGTCCGTCATCGACCAGGGCCTGCTCGGCGACCTGCACTACGCCGAGGTCGACTACTACCACGGCATCGGGCCGTGGTACGGGCAGTACGACTGGAACGTGAAGAAGGCTATGGGCGGGACCAGCCTCCTGACGGCCGGCTGCCACGCCCTCGACGCCCTGCTGTTCTTCATGGACGGCTCGGTGGAGGAAGTGACGAGCTACAACACGAAGTCTGCCAGCCCCCACTTCGCGCCCTACGAGTACGACACGACCAGTGTTTCCATCCTGAGGTTCGAGGGCGGAAGCCGGATCGGCAAGGTGACCTCCTGTATCGACTGCCTGCAACCCTACTACTTCCACGTGCACCTGGTGGGCAGCGAGGGCAGCCTCCTTGACAACCGGTTCTACTCCGAGAAGATCCGGGGGATGGACCGAAGCCGGTGGAGCACCCTCGAGACCTCGCTGATCGATTCGGGCGATGTCCAGGATCATCCCTACGAGCCCCAGTTCCAGGCCTTCGCGGACAGCATACGGGGCGGTGGCCCCATGCCGCTGACCGACATGGCCACGGCCTACGAATCCCACCGGGTCGTCTTCGCGGCCGACCGGTCCGCGGCGGAAGGCCGGCCCGTGCGCCTGGACGAGCTGGACTAGCAATCGCCAGCTGGACCGGCGACAGACAGCTGTCTCGCCGTCGCCAGTTGGACTGGCAATCGCCATGGAGTAAGCGCATGCAGCAGGGCGACGCCGTCCTCCATTACCGCATCGAACGCATCCTCGGACGGGGAGGCATGGGCGAGGTCTACCTGGCCGAGGACACCCGTCTGAAGCGAAGGGTTGCGCTCAAGCTGCTGCCGGAGGACCTGGCCCGCGACCCCGCGCTGCTCCAGCGGTTCCGGATCGAGGCGGAGGCGGCCGCCAAGCTGAACCACCCGAATATCTCCCAGGTATACGCCATCGAGGAAGCGCGGATTGACGGCCCGGGCGACGCTGGCAGCGGCAGACCGGGCGGTCCGGACGACCCGGACGGCCCGGACGACGCCGCCATCGGCGGGCAGGACGGTCCCGGCATCGTGTATTTCATTACCATGGAATATGTCACCGGCCGGCCGCTCCACGAGCACCTGTCCGGCACGCCTCTCCCCCTGGAATCCTTCTACGACTGGTTCATGCCCATCGTGGAGGCCCTGGACCACGCCCACGAGCGCGGCGTCGTGCACCGGGACCTGAAGCCTGCGAACATCATGATTTCAGATGACGGCGTCCCGAAGGTCCTGGACTTCGGCCTGGCCCGGGTCGTCTCCGGGGCTTCCGGCGAAACCGATGGCGCCGGACCTACGATGAGTCTCACCCAGGCCGGCACAGTCCTGGGCACGCCTGCGTACATGTCCCCGGAACAGGCCACCGGCGACCGGGGCGATCACCGGAGCGACATATTCAGCCTGGGTGTCATGATGTACGAGGCGCTGACGGGTGTCCGGCCCTTCACGGGCGACAACTACGTGTCCGTCATCAGCAGTACCCTGAAGGATGATCCGGAACCGGTGAGCGTCACGAACAGCGAAGCGCCTCCCCTGCTGAACCGGGTCGTCCGGCGTTGCATGGGCAAGGATCCCAGATCCCGCTACCAGTCCGTCCTCGATGCGGGCCATGACTTGTCCGACAGCCGGAACGAACACGAGGCGGGACCGGCGGCCGGAGCGGCCGGCGACGTATCGCGTCCGGGGTCGGCCGTTACCTTCCTGCGGAGTCCAGTCGTGCTCGGTGCCTGTGCCGCCTGCCTGGTCGCCGGGTCGCTGGTCGCCGCGGCGCTGATGGGTGCACTTGGCGAAAAACCCGCGGCGCCGTTGCGCAAATTCCAGATGGACCTGGACAACCTGGGCCGGGACAACGCGGCCATCTCGCCGGACGGTTCGCTCCTCGCCTATGTCCGCGAAAACCGCCTTTGGGTTCGTCTCCTCGACCAGGATGAGGGCCGGGCGATTCCCGGTACGGAGGATATTGAAAGGATATTCTGGTCACCGGACAGCCGCCGGATCGGCTACCTTGCCGGACGGTCCCTGTGGAAAGTCTCGGCGGACGGGGGCGGCCAGGTGCATCTCTGCGACCTGCCGGAGGGGGGCCTTATGGGCATCTCCTGGGGCGGCGACGGCCAGATCCTTTTAAGCACGGGCGGCGGGAGGTCCGGCGGCGGGTTATACGCCGTATCCGAAAACGGGGGCGACCTGGCCCTTCTGATGGAACCGGACAGGGAGAATGACGAAAGGGCGTTGATTTCTCCCTTGAACCTGTCCGAGTTCGGTCTGCGCCTGTACGCGGTGGTTCTGTACTCCGACGATCCGCAGGTGATCGCCGACCTAAGCGAAAAGTACCGGGGAAACGGAAACCTGAGCATGAGGATCTCCATGGCCCGGATCACCGCGTCCCGCATTGCCGTGGAATCTACCGGCCCGTCCGGCTCGACTGGCTCGTCTGGCTCGTCCGGCTCGTCCGGGACCGGCCGCCGCCTGCTGTCCCTGGAGGGCGATTTCCTCATGGTCGCGGGGTATGCGTCCGGCCATCTCCTGTACTACCGGGAGACCACGACCCATCCAGAGAACGACCTCTGGGCCGTGCCCTTTTCGCCGGGATCGGGTGAATTGACCGGCGAGCCCTTCCTGGTTGCCCGCCACGTCCATACGCTGAGCGTGTCCGACGACGGGGTCATGGCTTACCGGAAAACCTACCAGTCACCGCAGCGCCTGGTCCTGGTAGATCGCCGCGGACGGGTAGACCGGATCATCGGCGAGGCGAGGGAAAGCATCGGGGAACTGGTCCTTTCCCCTACTGGAGAGCAAATCATGGTGGAAGTCGCGGAAGGCGGCCAGACCGCGCTGTGGCTGTACGAGCTCGATAGCGGTATCGGTACCCGGCTGACCTTCGCGGATTTGAACTACAGCAGACCGAGCTTTACGCCGGACGGAGGCTCGATCGTGTTTACGGCTTCCCCGGTCGTAAACCCCGGGCGATTGCGGGGGAATGCCCTGTTCATGCGGTTGGATCTGGACGTGCTGGACGAAATGACGGTTTTCTCCGCCGATTCGCTGAGAGGCTGGGGGCCCATGCTCTCCACGGACGGCCGGTTTCTCGTTTACTTGCAACAGGGGCAGGTTCGATCCGTGTCTTTGGAAGGGGGCGCCGAACCCCGGGTGCTCGTGGCCGACCAGGGACGTGTGGTCCAGGCCGCCCTGTCGCCGGACAACCGATTCCTGGCATACGTTTCGAACCAGGGTACTGGTTGGCAGGTCTTCGTGACCCTGTTTCCCTCCGGAACGGGGCGATGGCAGGTCTCGTCGAACGACGGCTGGACGCCCCGCTGGAGTCCGTCGGGCGATATCCTGTATTACGTGGAGGGTAACAGGCTGATGGCCGTTCCCGTGGTAGAGGGGCCGGGTTTCCGCATCGGCCGTCCCGAAGCGCTCTTCGAAGGCGTCCAGGTGGGTGCCGATGACCTGAGGTTTCCCGGATACGAGGTATACGGGGGCGGGGAATCCTTTATTATCGCGGCCAACACGGAAGAAGCCCGCCCATCGCTCACTATCGTGCAGAACTGGACGGGTGAATTCGAACAGTGACCTGCGAGGCCTGTGCCACCGTGCCACCGTGCCACCATCGGCTTGCGTGGACGTAAACATCGAGGTGTGACTTGGACGCACTGAAACAGAAGATCCGCAACGTACAGGACTTTCCCATTCCCGGCATCAACTTCAAGGACGTGACCACGCTCTTCAAGGATCCCGGCGCCTTCCGCATGGCCGTCGATCGTTTCGTCGATGAATACGCGGACGAGTCCGTCGATCTCGTGGCCGGCATCGAGGCCCGGGGGTTCATCCTGGCGCCGGTACTGGCCTACCACATGGGCAAGGGCATCGTTCCCTTGCGCAAGCCCGGCAAGCTTCCTGCGGAAACGCGGCGGATCGAATTCGACCTGGAATACGGGACGGACGCGCTGGAAATGCACCTGGATGCCGTGAACCCCGGGGACCGCATACTCATCGTGGACGATCTGCTGGCCACGGGGGGGACCGCGACGGCGGCGTGTCAACTGGTCGAAGACGCGGGCGGGGTCGTGGCCGGCGTGGGGTTCCTGATCGAACTTTCCTTCCTGGACGGCCGGAAAAGGCTGGGCGACCGCCCCGTCTTCTCGCTTCTCGAATACGGCGCCGACGAGTAATACCCCTACTCAGCGCCTCGACCCTTATTGATGCGGGCCTTCAGGCCGGTACCCGGCGCTCCGCCTCGGCAATAACGCGCCGGGGATCGAGCTCCTCCATGCACGCGTGGGTGCGGAGCCGGCAGGCCCGGTTCCCATGCAGGCTGCAGGGGCTGCACGGCAGGTCGAGCGTCACGGCGGTGTCCGCCGGTCCGACCGGAGCGAATCCCAGGCGGGGATGAGTGGCCCCGAATACGCCGATTACGGGTGTGCCCACGGCCGTTGCCACGTGCATGGGGCCGGAATCGTTGCTGACCAGGAGTGCGCACCGCCGCACGGCCGCGGGCAGCATCGCGAGATCGGTCGCCCCGGTCCAGTCCACGGCCGGACGCTCCATGGCCCGCGCCACCTCGCCCGTGACCGGCCGGTCCGCCTCGTTGCCCAGCAGCAGTATCTTCATGTCCCGGGACTGCGCCATGTAGTCCGCTACCCGGGCGAACCGCTCCGGCGGCCACCGCTTCGGGCCATGCGAAGCACCCGGCGCCACGCCGAGTACCCGGTCATCAGGCCCGACACCGGCTCCGGCCAGCCGTTCCGCAACCATGGCCGCCGCTGCGGCGTCGACTTTCAGCTGCGGCAGCCTTTTCTCCGGTGCGGTTTGTGCCCCTTCCAGGCCGGGAGGGGCGCCCACGTCGAGCCGCTCGAGCACTTCCAGGTACCGGTCGACCGTATGGGGTACGGGCTTGGACCGCCTTCGCCTTCTGACGATGGCCATCCGGGCGAACCGGCGCTTGTCGTACCGGAGCACCCGTCCCGCGATGCCCGCCATGACAACGAGCCGGCTGCGCAGGTTCCCATGCAGGTCGATCACCAGGTCGTAGCGTCTTGCGCGCAGGCGGGTGAAGAGTCTCACGAGACCGGTGCCGGGTTCGAAGCACTGCACGGCGTCGACCCCAGCGAGCGCGCGGGCCAGGGGAGCGTATTCACTTCGCGTAAGGAAGTCGATCTCCGCATCCGGAAAGAGCCGGATCAACTGTCGGGTGACCGGTGACGTCAGCACGATATCGCCCATCGAACTGAACCGGATGACGAGGATGCGGGATGGCGTTTCGGAGACGGTCATCGTTTCGCACACCGAAGGTACAGGTTCATATGCCAGGTCGGTCAGGGCTTTGCCGCCATGCCATTTTCACCCTCTGACCAGCACGCAGACGGGTTTGCCGCCATGCCATTTTCACCCTCTGACCAGTTGTTCCCCGACCGCGTCCCCGACCATGTCCACGGTGATGCCGGACAGGTCGCAGAAGGGTCCGCGGTCGCAGGTCGGGCATTGTCCTTCCAGCGGCTGGAGGTTGCGGTCCCGGCCGCCCAGGGGACGCCACCTTTCGGGCGACCTGGCGGGCAGGGGACAAAAGACGGACACCGTCGGAACGCCCAGGGCGCCGGCCAGGTGCATGGGGCCCGTGCTGCTGCTTACCACGAGGTCCAGTTCGCCGATCACCGCGATGAGCTCGCCGAGTGTAAGCCGCCCCGCCAGCGAAAGGGCGGGTCCGTCCAGACGGGACAGGATCGTTTCGGCGAGATGCCCTTCCTCCGCGCTCCCGGTTACGACGATCTTCGCGCCATGGCGATCCTGCAGGGTCCTCGCGAGCCGTGCGTAACGCTCTACCGTCCAGTTCGGCGCGTTGCGCCCGTTGCCGGGATGGATGCCGATGACCGGCTGTCCCTGCGTCCGGGCCAGGACCGCGCGTGCCCCCTGACGTTCCTCCTCCTTCAATTCGATCAGGGGCCGGTTCCCGGGTTCCCGGGCGTCGATGATCCGGGCCAGGTCCAGGCAGAAATCCGATTCGTGGCGGAGCGGAATGTAACGGTGGCGGCTGAGGGACCGGGTGCGGGTGAGCGCGTGGTAGACCTTCCGTCCCACGCTGATGCGCCGGGGGATGCCCGCCAGGTAAATCATCCACACATGACGCATGGTCGGCATGAGTACCAGGGCGGTGTCGAACGCCTGGGCGCGCAGCCGCCGCACCTGCCTTAAAAAGCCCGTCGGTCCACGGTGAAGAGACTCCGGGTCGTCTTCGAAAACAGCGTCCAGGCAGGGATTTCGTTCGAGCACGTCGCGGGTGTAGGGACGCGCCAGCATGGCCAGGTAGGCCTTTGGCCAGCGATGCCGGAGGGCGTCGAGCACCGGCAGGGAGAGCACCACGTCTCCTATCCTGTCCGGCCGTACCACGAGGATCCGGGGTGACGATTCATGATCCATGGCGTTCCTCCGGTCCGCCTGGACTGCCTGGACTGCCTGGACTGCCTGGTCCGCTCGGTTCGTCCGGTCCGTCCGGTCCGTCCGGCCAAACCGGGCGACGTTCACCCGGATCTGCGGGATTCGGCAAGACGCAGTTGCCCGCATGCCGCGTCGATGTCCCGTCCGCGCTCCCTGCGAATGGTCAACTGCAGTCCACCAGCACGCAGCGCATCCGCGAATGCCGTACGCCGGTGTTCGTCGGGCGTTTCGTAGGGCAGGCCCTGTACCGGATTATAGGGAATGAGATTAAGCTTGCACTTGTCCTTTTTCAACAGCTTTACGAGGTTCTCCGCGTCCTGGAACCGGTCGTTCACGCCCTTGAGCAGGACATATTCGAAGGTGATGATGCGGTCGGTGGCCCCGGTGTAATGGCGGCATGCCTTCATGAGTTGCTTGAGCGGATAGCGCCGGTTGATCGGGACGATCGAGGTCCTCGTCCGGTCGTCGGCGGCATGGAGGGAAACGGACAGCTCGAACTGGATCTTCTCTTCGGCAAGCTGATAGATCTTCGGGACCAGTCCGCTGGTGGACAGCGTGATCTTGCGGGCGCCGATTCCGAGTCCCCAGTCGGCGTTGATGATCCGGACGGCCCGAAGCGCCGGGCGGTAATTCGCCAGCGGTTCCCCCATGCCCATGACGACGATGTTGTTGATGGGTCGGGCATCACCGGACAGCATGACCTGCTTATTGACCTGCACGACCTGGTCGACGATTTCAGCCGACGTCATGTTACGTACGAGGCCCTCGAGCCCACTCGCGCAGAACCGGCAGCCGATGGCGCATCCCACCTGGGTGGAGATGCAGAGCGTATTGCGCCGCGAGCCGCCGATCAGCACCGTCTCCACCTTCTGGCCGTCCTGGAGTTCGAACAGGTACTTCGTGGTCGGACCGTGACGGGACTTCGACCTCCGGATGAGGGTCAAGGGGTTCAGACTGGCACGGCCGGCCAGTTCGGTCCGCAACGACTTGGACAGGTTGGTCATCTCGTCGAAAGAACCCGCGGCCTTCTTGTACACCCACGAGGCGATCTGCCCGGCCCGGTACGCCGGTTCGTTCATCTCGGCGACGATCCCGGAGATCTCGGGCAGGGTAAGGCCTCTCAGTTCGGGCTTCCCGCCAACGGGCTTCCTGCCTTCCGTCTTCCGATCGCCCAGGTTCTTGACTTTTTCCCGTGTTATCTGCGCAGTCATGTAGCCGCTCCGGTGTTTACGTGTAAGCCGGATCAAGATACGGCAAGAGGCACGCATTGTCTATTGAATAGTCTTACCGGGCCACCTGGGAAAAAATGAAACGCCCCGGAACCTGGGGGTCCCGAGGCGTAGTCGACGGCGCCTTAAGTCAGTCTGCCGGATATCAGCGCGACAATCCTTTCCTAGAGCGAGAAGCCATACTTGACATACCAGAATGCGCCGCTGAAGCCGAACGGACTGTACTGGCTGTACTTGTTGCCGGGTCCGCCCGAGGGGCCTCCGGCGGCATGCGGATTCTCGTCCGGATAGGTGTTCAGGATGTTCTGCGCACCGATGGTTATCCTGGACCGGTCGTCGTTGAACCTGATGGTACTCTCCAGATCCACCAGGACCCTGCCGTCATAGGTCTCGCCATCGCGGAAATCGTACCAGGAACCGAAGTAGCTGGCCCGTCCCAGGGCGTTCCAGTTGTCGGCCAGGGACTGGGTCAGGGTCAGATTGCCGCGTTGCCTGGGCAGTCCCTCCTCCAGCGCCTTGATCTGCGTGGCGTCCAGGATTTCCGGATTGTGGTCGGTGACTTCGGAGCTCGTGTAGTTGTAGGCCAGGCTCATCGTACCTGTCCCCACCGGCGCCGAAACCACGACATCGATCCCACGGTTGGCGGAGTCGAAGTCGTTGGTGAAGAACTGAAATCCCTGCAGCCCCGCCGCGCTGGTGATGCCTTCGACGATCAACTGGGCTCTCTCCGCGTCGCTGAGCTCGAAATTCTGGGAGACCGTCAGCCGGTCGCGCACCCGGATATCGAAATAATCGATCGTGGCGCTCACGGCGCCCAGATCAAAAACGAGGCCCGCGGAGATATTCACGGATTTCTCCGCGTCGAGCGGCTTGCCGCCCTTCAACTCGGCCGCGCGGCTGTTGGAGGGCACCGTCCCGTTGTTCACCAGGTCGTTCAAATCCGAGTCGAACTCCGTCGTGATGTTGAACGCATTCTGCTGGCCGGGGGTCGGCGCCCTGAAACCCGTGCTGGCGCTGCCGCGCAGTTTCACTTCGTCGGACAAGCTGAAGTTCGTGGCCACCTTGTAGTTGGTGGTCGTACCGAAATCTTCGAAAACTTCAGCACGCACGGCCAGGTCGAGCAGCCACCGGTCCGTGGGCGTGAGTCCGCCTTCCAGGTAGATCGCATTGTTGGAACGGCTCCACTCTCCAGCGGCGACCTTGCTGAATCCCGCGAAACCATTGGTAGCCGGTGCGAATCCCTGGCTGGCGAGGGGCTGGCCGATCAGGTAGGACTCGACCTGGCCTTCGACGAGCTCGAAGGTCTCGGTCCGCCTTTCGAGGCCGGCAGCCAGGACCAGGTTGTTACCGACCGGATAGGTCACGTCGAGGTTCAGGTTGACTTCGGACTGGACATAGGAGCCCGGGTCGAAATAGGTCGGGGTGTCGGGACCCATGGAGGCGTTGACCGTATTATAGATGAAGTAGTCGGCCTCGTTGCGTCCGTACGCCGCGCTCAGTTCCCAGCGCATCAAGTTCGCCGCCCGTCCTCTGATGCCAAGAATCACGGACTCGTCCGACGCGAAGGCGCCGAACCGGGGCGTGAACCCTCCGGGAAACTTCTTCAGGAACGAGAAGCAGTTGGGATCGTCGCGAATACGAAGCCAGGCTTCCTGGTCCGGACGGTCGTTGATGATGGGCACCGGTGCGCATTCGCCACCCTGGCCAATGCCGTCCAGGTCGCCGACCAGCAGCGTGGGCCGCATCACGCCGTCTATTTCCACCACGGGACCCTCGTACACGCCGGTGCGGGTGTGCGGATTGCGGAAGTAGAACCCGCCGTCGACTTCCTTGCTGGCAAAGTTGGCGTGGCCGAAGAACTCGAGGTTATCGGCGATCGCCGCGCCGTAGTTTGCGAAGATCTTCAGGTCGTCCCGTACAAAGGGCTGGCCCCAGAACGTCTCGGGATTGGCGATGTCGAGATTGCCGGCCGCGATCAGGGCCCTGCCGGAAGCCGTCTGCACCGAACGGACCGATTCGCTGGAATTGCCGTATTCCACGCTGAGACTGAGCCACGCGTCTTCGTGGCCCACGCCCACGTTACCCGCAATCAGGAATAGCTCTCCGTCGCCGAGAAACCTGCCGGAACCGTCCTGGAAGCTGCCGACCTTGGTCTCCAGGTTGAATCCGTCGTAGTTGTCCTTGAGCTGGAAGTTCAGCACCCCCGCGATGGCATCGGAACCGTACTGCGCCGATGCGCCGTCGCGCAGGACTTCCACCCTTTCGAGCGCAATGGACGGGATCGCGGCCAGGTCGGGGCCCTGCGCGCCTTCGGCCACGGCGTTGGCGTACCAGTTGATCACGGCGCCGCGGTGCCGGCGCTTGCCGTTGACGAGGACCAGCACCTGGTCGGGCGCCAGGCTGCGCAGATTGGCGGGCCGGACGATCGTGCCCGCGTCGCTGATCGGCTGGGTATTGACGTTGTAGGAGGGAACGACGTTCCGCATCAGGTCGGCCAGGTCCGAACCGCCCTGCTGGATGAATTCCTCGACTTGAATCACGTCGATGGGTACGGTGGACTCGGTGATGGTCCGCGGCTGCGTCCGCGCTCCGACCACCGTCATGCTTTCCAATTCCCCTTCCAGCACGATGGGCAGTTCGGGTAACTGCTGCTCGGCTGAAGTCGCCTGGTCTTCACCGGTTGCCGCCTCTTCGGCGGCCTCCTGTGCCAGGGTCCGCTGAGCGGTAATCACGAGGAATACCGCCATGAAGCAAAACACCGCGACGGAGCGCAGCACGCGCGTCGCTGGTATGTTGCCGGAAATACACTGCATCTGTACTCTCCCTTTAGTTGGGGTTGCCGGACGCAGGGTGCCTGTTTTAGCTCGAGGCATGGGTGCACTTACGCCGGCGAAGGACAAAATACTGAATCCGATGTGGACGTAAGATCGGCAAGTGTGAATTATGAATCTTAATTTAACAGTTTAATTTTCCAAATACGTGATGTTACTGTGAGTAATCTATGAGCATTATATGTATTGATTCGCCAGCGCCGGGCAGGGTTGATCCGGTTCAGGTTGCTTTTGCGGGACCGAGTCGTTAGATTGGACGCTGCGGGAAATAGATCGAACCTTAAAGTAATAGAGACAATAAGGCAGAATTACCCGGTTTGGGAGGAAATGGAAATGGCTAAGGACAGGAGTTTTGCGGCCAAGATGGCCAAGGGAAGCGATAAGAACCAGGAGGAAGAGGTCCAGACCGTTCTGCTGGTCAAACCCGTCAAGTCCGAAGAGGGCCACTACAAGTTCAAGCGCACGCTGACCAGGCTGACCCCCGAGAACAAGAAAGCTCTCGGCGTCTGAAGCCGAACCAGTCCACTAAAACAACGCGTTGACGAGCGCGTCCCTATCTGCCGTCATCTGCAGCGTGCTGAGCAGATTGTTCAGCACGTGGATGGCGAGGGGGACGTAGAGCGAACCGGTACGCTCGCGGGCGATCCCGAGCAGGATGCCGATCAGGGCGATCAGCGTCAGGAAGAACGGGTCGTACTGGGCTACGTGCAGCAGCGTCCAGAGCGCCGTGGTGACGACGATCGTTCCCCCGGCGCCCAGCCTCGTCCGCCTCAGCCCCTCGTAGAGAAATCCCCTGAACAGCGCTTCTTCGAAGACCGGCGCGGCGATCACGAGCGCGAACCAGAGCAGCGTCGTGTACCGGGTCGTTTCGATGATCGATTCCATGACCGGCGGTATCGGCGACCGTCCGAGCTCCACGGTGACCAGGTCGGCCAGCTGAAGCAGCACGAAGGCGAATACCACCCAACCGAGCACGGTCGAGCCCCGGACCGGCCGGAGCGCCAGCCAGGTTCGCAGGTCCAGGCCCCGTGCGCGGCCGCCGCGGTCCAGGATGAGCAGCAGGAGGAACGTACAGGGTATGGCGGAGAGGATTACGCCCACGGCGATCAGGTCGCCCATGCGTTCCGTTGGATCCAGGTCCAGCACGGCTATCAGGACGACCGTCACAACGACCTGCAATACCAGGTAGACGCCCAGCACCAGCGCGGTGGAAACGAGGGTGAAGCCGAGTCGCGGCGGTGGATGGATTCCTTCAGGCTCGACTGCGTCCAGCGGGGGTTCGTTCATGCGGGGTTTCCGGCGACTCGGGGGCCTGCAAAGGACAAGCGGGGCCGGCCGTCGGTTTAAAGTATGGCCCGGAAAACGTAGAAGAAGACAATCGCAAGCACGGCGCCGATGGGAACAGTGATGATCCAGGACGCCGCGATCCGGCCCAGGATGCTCAGGTCCAGGGCCTTGATCCCCTGGGCGAGTCCCACGCCCATGACCCCGCCGACCAGGGTCTGGGTCGTCGAGATGGGCAGACCGAGGCGGCTGGCAAGGACGATGGTGATGGCCGCGGCGAATTCGGCCGAGTATCCCCGGGTGGGCGTCAGTTCCGTGATCTTGGTGCCGATGGTCGCCATGACGCGGTAGCCCATGGTCGCCAGTCCGATGACGATGCCGATGCCGCCGACCAGGAGGAGCCAACTGGGTACCGGAGACTCGGGGTTGACCACGCCGGACTGGCTGATATTCACCACCGCCGCCAGCGGTCCGATGGCGTTCGCCACGTCATTGGACCCGTGGGCGAAGGCCACGGCGCAGGCGCTCATGATCTGGAGCACGCCGAACATCTTCTCGACGATGGCCATCTGGCCGTCGCCGGACGATGCGTCCACGGTCTCGGCGTCCGGCCGGTTACCGATCATCCCGAGCAGGAAGTGGCCGGCGATCACCGCGAAGATGCCCAGGATGCCGGACCAGAGGAGCGATTCGGCGAGCGTGAGATCCAGGTCGACGTTCTGCAGTCCCTTGAACAGGGTGACCAGCGAAATGACGACGACGACGCTGAAGATATAGAGCGGCGCCCATTTCCGGGTCCGCCGCACGGGATCCGGGTGGCGGAGGATCGTCCATTTGATCGCACTGAAGATCAGGTAGGCCAGGATGCCGCACAGCAGGGGCGAGACGACCCAGGATGCGACGATCTGGGTCAGCTGTTCCCACTGTACGACGCCGACGCCGAAGGCGACGATGCCGAAGCCCGCGATGGCGCCCACGATCGAATGGGTGGTCGATACGGGCCAGCCTAGCCGGGAAGCGACCACGAGCCAGGTACCCGCGGCCGTGAGCGCCGCGAGCATGCCGTACACGATGAGTTCCGGCGCGGCCGCCGAAATCTCGGGGTCCAGTATGCCACCCCGAACGGTCTTGGTAACCTGGCCTCCCACCAGGAAGGCCCCGAGGAATTCGAGCACACCGGCGATCAGGATGGCCTGCTTGATCGTAAGCGCCTTGGAACCCACCGAGGTTCCCATGGCGTTGGCCACGTCGTTCGCGCCGATGGAGAAGGCCATGTACAGCCCGAGCGCTACGGCCAGATACAGGGTAAAGTCGCTCCCCATTGGTGCTGTATTCTCCTGGTGTCCGGTGGGTGGTGAGAAGGCAGTCCGGGTCGGTAGTTGACCGGGTCCGCTTAAGGCGGGTTCAATATACCGACGGGGCGCTCCAGCGCCACGCTTTTTTTCGCTGCGCCGCGGATAGCCCTCCGTACCGCAGCGCTTGAATAACGGAACGTCCCGAGTACCGGGAGAATCAGTACTTCAACCCGGTGTAAAGCCGCTCGTCCACGCGGGCGACCAGGACCCGCGCCTCTCGCCTGCGCACCCACCGCGCAACGGCGTCGCGGGTTTCGTCCAGGGTGCTTACGGCCTCAGCGGCGATACCGAACCCTTCGGCGACCTTCGCCCAGTCCACCGGCGCGAAGTCTACGCCCGTCACGGGGAGTTTTCTGGCTTGCTGGGCGATCTTGATGACCGCCAGCGACGCGTCGTACAGGACGACGATCAACGGCGCGATGCCGGTTCGCCGGATCGTCTCGAGTTCCTGGACCATCATGGCGAAGGCGCCGTCTCCCGTAACCGCCGCCACCGGGCGATCGGGCAGGACCAGGGCCGCGCCCATGGCCGCGCCTACCCCGTAACCCATGGATGAAAGGCCGTTGGACATGAGGAAGGTGCCCGGTTCCGGCGCCTGCCATCGTTGTCCCATCACATTCTTGTGTGCACCTACGTCTGAAGAGACGACGGTATCTTCCGGGAGCGCTTCCCGAAGGGCGCCCACCAGGTGGTAGGGCGACATGCCGTCCGGCCCCTCCTCGGTCGGCGGGTGGTAGGCCGCGTCGACCCGCGCCTTCAGGTAACCGATATCTTCGGCCGTCCACAGGCACCGTCCGTGGTATCCTTCGGCGACGCGGCCCAGGAGGGCGGACACGTCGCCCACGCAGGCCGCCGGCGGCGCATAGGTGCCGAAATCCACGGGGGCGTTGGCGACGATCTGCAGCGGCGCGTCGAAATGCCAGAGCCGGGAGACCTCCACCGGATCGAACCCGATCCCCAGGACGCAGTCGCTTCGCTGCAGCCATTCGATGATCCGGTCTTCACCGGCGGCCGGCGCGATCGTGCCCAGGAACCGGTCTCCGCGCTCATCGGCGATCCCCTTCGCCTGCACGGTCGTTGCATAGGGCAGGCCGGTGTCGCGCAGGAAACGACGGACGGCCGGCGCGTCCCTGGCCGCGTCCATGGCGATGCCGACGACGGCGACGGGTCTTTCGGCACCGTTCATCGTGGACAGGATACGGGGCAGGTCCGATTCGTCCGTGGGGACCGAAGGCGGTGGATGCGCGGTCCCTTGGCCGGCGGGGCTGGCCGGCCCGGCCACGCCGGCCGCGGATTCCGGACTGGCGGCCGGCTTCCCCGCCACGTCTGAAGGCACGGCGAGATATACCGGACCCCGCGGGGGCCCCGTCGCGACGGAGAGTGAGTTTTTCACGGTGACTTCGACGTCCGCGCCTTCGAGGTCGACGGACCATCGGGCGATGGGGGTGAACAGGTCGGTCAGGGGCAGGTTCTGCTTGTTGCTCCGGTGGTGCCTTTCCGTCGACGTCCGTGCGGAGATGGCCAGGACGGGGTCGCGGTCCAGGTAGGCGGTCCCCACGCCGAGCACCAGGTTGCACGCGCCCGGTCCCAGGGTCGCCACGCAGACCCCCGGGATGCCGGTCAGGCGTCCCACGGCCGCCGCCATGAAGGCCGCCGTGGACTCGTGGCCGGTCAGGACGAATCGGATCCCCGACCGTTCCAGTGCGTCGATGAGCTCAAGGACTTCACCGCCGGGATGCCCGAAAGCGAATCGGACGCCGGCTTCGTGAAGGGTCTGCGCGATGACCTCCGCGCAGGTGTGATTTGGGGTCAAACCGGTCACCCTCTACTCGGAGGTTACCAGGTCTGCGCGTCTCAGGCGGATCCGGTCGAAGCTCTCCGCGGATATGACGTAATACCATTGGGCGAAACGGGCGTTCAGGTCCGCGGAGGTCCGTCGTCCCGTATCGACGCGCTGCCGCCAGTCCTCGTGTTTTTCGTGCAGATCGGCATTCGTCCGGTCGGCATCGGTCCAGAGGGAGTCCGCACGGGCCTGGAAACCCAGGTCGTCGGGCCTGGGGGGTTCCGGGAAGAGGCCGGCGTCGAATCCGGTCGTGATGAAGAGATACCGGTTCTCGCCCGGTCCTGCGGGGCTTCCGGGTCCAAAGCCGCCGGGGTCGAAGCCGCCGGTCCCGCCAGAGCCGCCGGTCCCGCCCGAACCGCCTGAAACGCCAGAGCCGCCGGTCCCGCCCGAACCGGCCAGGCCGGCCGTGACCTCGTCTCCGGCGCCGTACACGATCTCCCCGAAGCGCAGCGTGTAGGTGACGCCGTCCTCCGTGCGGACCTGGGTCTCCCCTTCGTTGGAGACCAGCTGGCCGTCCCCCGTGAAGTAGTAGCCCTTCTGCTGCAGCGAGGCCAGATCGCCGCGGGTGATGCTGAAGCCTTCGTCGTTGTCTTCCAGGCTCCTGGAAAGACCGGCGGGCTTGGGCCGGACGCCTACGATCGTCAACTCGTCCAGGGCCCTGAGCAGGTCTTCCATCTTCACCGCGTCGACTTTCTGCCCGGGCTGCATGCGGTTGGCCGTCCAGTCGGGGTCCCCACGCGACAGCACGATCGTGTCGCGCTGGTCCAGCATGCGGGTGCCTTCGTCTATGGAGTAGTCTTTCAATATCACCTGCTCAATACGCGCCTGGTCCACTTCCAGCAGATCCTTTTCGATCCAGTCGCCGAACCGGGAAGAAACGTCCACGTCGAACCGCGCCGCGTAGGTCCGCTTCTGGCCGGGTACCCGGAGGTAGCGGTACTGGCCCTCCCGGCCCGGGACGTTCCCGCCGACGATAAGGTCGGCGAGCAGGTTGTCGTTTCCGTCCTTGATCGTGACGCGCTTGCCGCGCCCGGCCAGGGAGGCGACCGACTCGTCCAGCGGGTCCACCACGCCCAGGGCTTCGTGGTCCGCGGCGATCTCGGCGACCACGTCGTCCTTGCGGACCTCGATGAGCCCGGCGGCCGTGCGGGCCAGGCGGTCCTTGTCGTCGGCGGGGTAGTTGTGGTGGGAGGGAATGCGCCAGCGCGTGCCCTTGAACACCACGCTGAAGGCATTGATGCCTCCGGTCGCTTCGTCAAAGTCGATGACCTCGAGGGAGACCGCGTCGTTCGGATCGACGAATTCCGGAAAGAAAGCCTCGCCGCGGTCCGAGAACGCTTCCGGCGTGGGGTCGTCCGGAGCCGCGAGGAAGGCGGCGGCGGTCACCACGGACGCCGCGGCGACAAAGGCCAGGGTCTTGCGTGTTTCATCCATGGTCAGCTCCTCAACCGCCGCGCGGCGGCGGCCGCCTCGTTCTCGCGACGCCTGCGCCGGAGGAAGATGAATACGCCCAGGAGGAAGACCGGCACGGGCGGAAGCAGGGCGGCCAGGTTCTTGATGGTGTTCTGAATCAGAAGGATCTGGCTTTCCATCTTCTCCTTGCTTTCCTGGATACGGGCTTCCTTATCGGCCTCGATATTGGTCTGCAGCGTCTCGAACCGCCGGTTTTCCACTTCCTCCAGATTGCGGACCATGATCCGCCGGGTCTGATCGTCCAGGTCGGTCCGCTGGCGGACCTCGTCCACGCGGGCCGTGAGCCGGCGTCGGGCCTGGTCCAGCGCCGCCTGCGCCTCCTCCTCGGCGGCGTCCTCGTCCCTGACCCGTTGTTCCGTGTAGGCCAGGGTCTGCCTTTCGACGGTCTCGAGCGTGCGGTAACGTACCCGCTTGCTGCGCAGGGCGATGAAGGATTCGTCACCGACCAGTACGTCCATGAGGTTCAGGAAGAAGGTGACGTTGTCGAAGCGTAGTCCGGCGGCGCCCATGCGGCGGATGTCGAAGAACTGCTGCGAAGCGAAATCCACGTCGGCGACGACGACCAGGTTGACCGGCGCGTTTACTCCGGTTCCAGCCGTGGTTCCGGCCGCGCCCTCCCCGGCCGCCGCTTCGGCTGCGTTGCCCGTGACGCGGGCCGCCACCGTGTAGGCGTTCTGGGTTGCGCGCCGCGGGATATTGGTGAGCACCAGTTGCGAACCGCCGAAGAAGTTGCGCTGAACGAGCTGGGAATAGACGGTCAGCCCCGACATGCTGCCGCTTTGCACCAGGGGGGTGAACGAGAAGTCCGCCGAGCCGGTATGCTGCAGCCGGCCCGGGAAGATGAAGACGAGTTCCTGCAGCGCCGCGGTGCTGACGGTTTCCTGGTTGAAGGTGTCCGGATTCTCGTTGCCCGGGGACGCAAATACCACTTCCGGCGGCAGGTGGGCCATGCCGGGGTGGGGGTTATACTGGTCCCATACGATCAGCCCGGTGTTCCATTCCACGCCGAACCTGCGCAGCAGGCCCTGGATATCGCCCTTCGGCACGGGGGCGGGCTGCTGGTTGCCGGCGAAGGGGTTGTTGCTCGCGCCTTTCTGCTCGGAAGGGGAAAGGGTCAGGTTGAAGGAGGGCAGCGGGTCCGTCAGGAGCAGCGTGGAGTTCCCCGAGGCGATATAGTCCGACAGCCGGTCCATTTCGGGCTGGGTCAGGGTATTGGGCAGGGCGGCCAGGAGCACGTCCAGGTCCTCGGGATAGTCCTCCTGGGGCTGGACCTGCACCACGTCGTACTGCTTGCGCAGCTCTTCGGTCATGGCCCAGGGCTGGCGGCTCTGCATGGTGTTGAAATCGAATCCCCCGAAGAGCCGCACTTCCGTGGCGAGTATGCCGAGTTTCGCGCGGTCCGCCCGCGCGGCCACGCGCAGGCTGCGCACCAGTTCGTACTCGACGGGAAGTCCCGTGTCCAGGAACCCGATCACCTCTTCCTCGGGTCCGCAGGTGACGGCGATCCCGGCGAAGACGTTCGTGAACCCCGACCGGGCGCTGCGCAGGTCCGGCAGCTCGCGGGGAGTTATGCCGAACCGTTCCCGGGCCTCCCGGGCCTCGGGAGAGTACATCTCCGTGGCCTGGATCCGCACCTGTACCCGGCTGCCGCCCACGGCGTCCAGCTCCTTGAGCACGTCGACCAGGTTCGATCGGGTCTGCACGTAGGATTCCGGCACCTCCGGACTCACGAAGGCCTGGATGAACACGGGACGCTCCGGGTCCAGCTCCGAGAGCATCTGCACGGTCTCGTCGGAAAGCGAATGGAGTCCTTCCGCGGTTACGTCCAGGCGGACGCCCGCCCGGCCCAGGATGACGTTCAGTCCTATGACCACCGCGACGAGCGCCGCCGCCCTCGCGCCATGGTGGATCCCCATCCGGTATCCGCCGGCCTGCGGGGGCCAGTGGCGCCGGCCGATCAGCACTACGTTGAGATAGAGCATCAGACCGGCGAAGGAGATGAAGTAAACCAGTCCGGAGAAACTGACGACGCCGCGCGCGAAGTCGTCGAAGGCGGTAAACAGCCCCAGGGGCGAAAGCAGGTCCCGCAGCCCGTCGCTGATACCGCCGGCAATGGGTCCGATGAGTACGAAGGCGGCGCAGAACAGCGCGCCGAGGATGAAGGCGATGGTCGCGTGCGAGGTCAGCAGGGACGCCAGCATGCCGACGGAGATGAGGGCGGCGCCGGCGAGCCAGTATCCCAGGTAGTTGCCGGCCATGAGCCCGAGATCGGGACTGCCGAGGAACATCAGGACCAGCACGTGGGTCAGGGACAGCACGAGCGAGGCCGTATAGACGCCCACTACCGCGAGGTACTTGCCCAGGACGATTTCCAGGTCCGTCGCCGGGAGCGTAAGCAGCAGTTCATCCGTTCCCTGCCGGGTCTCCTCGGCCCAGACGCCCATGGTCAGCGCCGGGATGAAGAAGAGGAGCAGGTATGGGAACACGGCGTTCAGCTGGTCGAGGTTCGCCAGGTTGTTCAGGAAGAACGGGACCTGCCAGAACGCGGCGGCCGCGCTGAGGAAGATGAACAGCGTAACGAAGACGTATCCCGTGGGATTACTGAAGGCCAGGCGCAGGTCCCTGCGTACGATGGCCGCGATCACGTTGCCGTTGAGTCGTCCGAGCGGTCCGAGGTTCATTCCTTCGACTCCTCATCGTGCTCAATGCCGCCGGTCGCCTCGCCGCTTCCGGACGCCTCGCCGCTTCCGGACGCCTCCCCTCCATGTCCGGTCAACGCGTGGAAGGACGCTTCAAGCGATCCGCCGCGGCGCAGGTCGGCGGGCGGGCCATCGAAGACCAGCTTGCCCTCGTTGATCAAGAGAACGCGGTCGGCGATGAGATCCACTTCCTGCAGGATGTGGGTGGAAAGAAGGATGGTCCTGGTCTGCCCGAGCAGACGGATATCCTGGCGGAAGTCCCGGATCTGGTTCGGATCGAGCCCGGCGGTCGGTTCGTCCATGATGAGCACGTCGGGGTCGTGGAGCAACGCCTGCGCCAGGCCGACCCGCTGCTTGTTGCCCCGGGACAGCTTGTCGATGGGCTTTTCAAGCGCCTCGTGCAGGCCGCACCGGTCGATGACGTAGTCCAGGCGCTCGGACAGCCGGAGCCGATCGAGACCACGGGCCTCGCCGAAGAACCGCAGGAGTTCCAAGGGCGTCATGTTCTGGTACAGCGGACCGTTCTCCGGGAGGTATCCAAGGCGCCTCGACATGGCGAGGCGGTCGCGTCTGACGTCGAGTCCGGCGATGGCCGCGGTGCCCGCGCTCGCGCCCAGGTAGCCGCTGAGGATCTTCATCGTCGTGGACTTGCCCGCGCCGTTCGGTCCGAGGAAGGCCACGATCTGCCCCTCGGGTATGGTAAAGGAGATGTCTTGCACGGCAACGAAGGAACCGTAGAATTTGCTCAGGCCCTTCGCCTCGATCATGGTTTTCCCGGACACCCCTGTTATCGCTCCTTTTCTTGCATTTAAAAGCAGATGTCCGCGTACTTTTCGCTTTGCTTTTTTCGCGGCGTCGGATAATAACAAGGGGGCACTGTCCGTGTCAAGTCCGTATTGATCGAAGGCGCGAAATCACTTGACAAAACGGCAGAAATGGCACAATATTATCTAACTGATATTTGCGTAAATGACTACCCAAAAGATGTCCACTTTGGATCGATTCTGTTACCGCGTGACAAGTCCGTCATGAAACTGCTTACGCTCTCCTCCATCCTGGTATTCGCCTTTCTTTTCACCAGTCCGCCGCATCACTGCCATGGACTGGAGCACGACGCTGCAAACGCGGACCAATGCCAGGGCTGCCTTTTCAGCACCGCATCCTCCGCGGTACTCGAGAAGTCGAATTCTTCTCTCCCGGTCCGTGCGTTTGTCGGCTTCGTGGCTGCCGCACCGGAAACCGGGTATCCCCAGGTGCGGAACGCGCAGCACCTTAACCGCGCGCCGCCCCTTCCCTGACCTGACACTCCGCAGGCTCCCGCCGATCGCCCGATCCGGAAGGCACGGCCCGCGACCGCTTTTTGCTCATCCGATTCAATACGTCCAGGTCCGTGCCGTTACCGGTTGTCTTAATGCTGACCGGTTGACGCCATCGGAAAGTGGTCGAGGGTGAATTCCCTTCGAAGAACACCGTATTCAAACCACGGCTATAGCGAAATTGGCACAGGGACCAGCGGTTTTCTGTCAGGTCACCAGGGACCGGCGCCGGTTGGTGGAGCGCAAGCCCCGCAGTCGGCCCTTACGCCGGCCCCGTTGGAGTCCGGCGATATGCTGATGATCACGTAAGCCGTTCGATTCACAAGGCAGAAGCAGTTCAACTTACGCAACGCAACAAACTTTAGGAGAAGCTCGATATGTTCAGGCATCACTGGAACGTGCTGTCCATCCTGACCGCCGCGGTATTCGTCTCCGCCGCGTTGACGTTCGCCTGCGCCGACGATGACGACGTCAGTCCCACCGGTCCTACCGAACCGGAAGAACATGAAGACGACGACGACCACCATGGACCGGGCGAAGAAGAGCTCATCACGACGCTTGCGATCACGCTCACGCCCAGTGGCGGAGGACCGTCGTACACCGTGCGGTTCAGGGATCTGGACGGCGAAGGCGGCAACGCGCCGGTCGTGGACCGGATCGAATTAGACGCGGGTACGGATTACGACTGCATGGCGCAGGTATTGAACGAGACTGAAAGCCCGCCTGAGGATATCACCGAGGAGGTGAAGGAGGAAGCCGAGGCCCACCAGTTCTTCTACCAGACGCTCGGGGGATTCTCGCCGGCCACCGTTACTTACGCGGACAAGGAATCCGATTACGGGACGAACTCGGGCGCGGATCATCCCGTCGGACTTGCTTTTACGCTTTCTGTGCCGGAAAACGCGCAGAACGGCCAGTTTCGCGTCATACTGAGTCACTTCGACGAAGCACCCAAGGACGGCGTGAACCAAAGCGACGAGACGGACATCGACGTAATATTCGGGGTCTTCGTACGGCCGTAGTACATTCGCGGTTGTGACCCATACGCGGAAACAAGCGCCAGGGGATTTCCTATGAGCGTAACGAGAATCCTGTGCGTCATACTGGCGATAGCCGTGTCCAGCCTGGTCTTTCCGGCCGTAGTGCATGCCGCCACGGTGAGCGGCAAGGTGCTGAACGAGGCGGGAGAGCCATTGCCGGCGGTGACCGTTGTCCTGCCCGATCTCGAAATCGGGGCGTTCTCGGACGAGGAAGGCCGGTTCCGCCTGGAGAACGTGCCGGTGGGCAGGCACGCGATCGAGTTCCGGTTCGTCGGTTACAGGACGATCCGAAGCGAGGTAATCGTCTCCGAATCCGAGCCGAAGGTGCTTGAAGTCAGCATGCAGCCGGAAGCGCTTATCGGCGAGGAGGTCACCGTCACCGGCGAACGGGACCTGACGGGCGAACTCACCGGGTCCAGCCAGTCCGTCCTGGTCCTGCCCCTTTCCGAACTGGAAGAGCGGCGGGGCCAGACAGTGGGTGAGACGCTGGAGTCTTTGCCGGGCGTATCCACCCTGACTACGGGTCCGGCCGTATCGAAGCCGGTGCTGCGAGGCGTCCACAGTGCCCGGGTCCTGGTACTCAACGCCGGCATCACCCAGGAAGGCCAGCAGTGGGGCGGTGACCACGCCCCGGAGATCGATCCCTTCTCCCCGGCCCGCATCGAGGTGCTCAAGGGCGCCGCCGGCGTGCAGTACGGCGCCGGCGCCATCGGTGGCGTCATCCGCATCGAACCGCCGGAACTGCCCACGAGGCCGGGCATGGGTGGCCGGATCAACACGAACCTGTTCTCCAACAACCGGCAAGGCGCGGGTTCTCTCCTTCTGCAGGGCGCCTTGCGGCGGCTGGGGGGGCTGAAGTGGCGGGTCCAGGGCAGCCTGCGGCGGGCCGGTGACGCCCACGCGCCGGTCCACGTGATTCGGAATTCCGGGTTCGACGAACGGGACTATTCGATGGCGCTGGGCTATACGTCGGACCGCGTGGACACCGAAGCCTATTTCAGCCATTTTGGGACCTGGATCGGGATCTTCAAAGGGGCCCATATCGGCAACACCACGGATCTGCGAAGGACCATCGAGCGGGGCGATCCGACGATCGTGGGCTCATTCACCTACGAAATCGACAATCCGCGCCAGCGGGTGGACCACGATCTCCTTTCCGTTCGATCCCTGATACGTTTTGAAGGGAAGGGCAATCTCGAACTCCGGTACGGACAACAGTACAACCGGCGCGAGGAGTGGGACTCCCACGCCAGGAGCGGCGGGGTGGCCAGGCCCGGCTTCTCCCAGGGGCTGCAGACCCACAGCGGCGACGCGATCTTCCAGCACCGCAACTTCGGAAACTGGTATGGGAAAGTCGGCGTCAGCGGCATGCGCCAGGAAAACAGGCGCTTCAGTACCGGTTTCCTGATTCCCGACTTTCTGGCCTACAGTGCCGGCGTGTTCGCCCTGGAGTCCTGGACGAAGGGAAAGACCACGGTGGAAACCGGCCTGCGTTACGACTACCGGTGGATGGAGATCTACTCGAACACGGGCCGCCGCGCCACCGAGATCGTCGACGGGGGCATTTTCACCTACCGCAACATGACCGGTGTGCTCGGCCTGATTTACGAGTTGACACCGGATATGGCCGTCGCTGCCAACATCGGACGGGCCTGGCGGCCGCCGGGGGTGAACGAGCTGTACAGCCACGGCGTCCACCACGGCACCGCGCAATTCGAGATCGGGGACAAGGAACTGGACACGGAATCGAGCCTGAACACGGACCTGACCTTGCGGTACCAGGGGGACCGGGGCCGCGGCGAGCTGGGGTTCTTCCGTTCCCATTACAGCAACTACATCTCGCTGCTGCCGGCGGACGATCTCGTCTTGACCATAAGGGGCGCTTTTCCTAAATTCACCTATGTCCAGTCCGACGCGCTGATCCAGGGATTCGACGGGTACCTGGAATACGAACTGACGCCGTACATCGACACCCATTTGTCCACCTCGTTCGTCCGGGGGCGAAACACGGCCGAAAGCCAGCCCCTGTACCAGATGCCGTCTACCCGGTTCATCGCAGGCCTGAGCTTGCACCTGCCCACCGGCGGGCGGCTCCTCGACGCCGGTATCGGGTTCGAAGGCCGTTTCGTCATGCGCCAGAGCAACTTTCCCGAAGGCATCGACTACGCGGACCCGCCGGCCGGCTATAACCTCTTCGACCTGGACCTGCACGCTGAAATCGCCGTCGCCGACCAGCCCGTGCGCGTGCAGTTCGGCGTTCGCAACCTGTTCAACCAGCGGTACCGGGACTACCTGAGCCGTTTCAGGTACTTCATCGACAACCCCGGCCGCAATGTTACTTTCGGCCTGTCCATTCCCTTCGGGCAGCCCATGGAGGAATAGTAAATGTACTGGTATTGCGCCTGCTTGCGCGCACTTGCCGCGAATTGTCTTCGGCATGCGGCGGCCTTCCGATGTTTGACGATAGCACTCTCTATGGCCGCCCTTCTGGCTATGCAGACCACCGGCACCGCGTCGGCGCAGGAGCGGGAAATCGTCCCGTTGCGCATCCTGGAAGCGTTGCACATGGACGGCGTCCTGGACGAAGGCGTATGGCAGAACGCCCTGGCGGCCAGCGGTTTCACCCAGCAACGCCCCGACGAGGGCCAGCCGTCGTCCGAGCGGACCGAGGTGCGGGTCCTCTACGACGAGCAGACGCTGTACATCGGCCTCTGGGCGTTCGACTCGGACCCCTCCCAGATCATCGCCACCCAGATGGCGCGGGACGGCGACCTGGCGGACGACGATTATTTCCAGATCATCCTGGACACCTTCATGGACCGGCAGAACGGCATTCTCTTCGCCACCAATCCCGACGGCGCCCGCTATGACGCCCAGGTGCGTAACGAGGGCCGGTCCGAGGGCCGCTTCAACACCAACATCCTGACGGACTGGAACGGCGTGTGGGACGTGTACACCTCCCGGAATGAAGAGGGCTGGTATGCCGAGATGGCCATTCCCTGGAGCACGCTGCGCTTCGAGACCGGGGACGAAGTGAATTTCGGCATCAACCTGGAGCGCCAGATCCGCCGCCGCAACGAGCAGGCCTTCTGGGCGCCCGTCATCCGCCCCTTCAACATCTCCCAGGTCTCGGTGGCCGGGACGCTGTCGGGCCTGAACCTCACGCGGCACGACCACCGTTACCTGCAGGTTACGCCTTACTCCCTGGGCGGGGCCACGTGGACCTACGATCCCGGCCCTTCGACGCGGGACGAAGACTTCGACGGCGGGGTGGACGTGAAGTACGGCCTGACCAACAACCTGTCCCTCGATCTGACCTACAACACGGACTTCTCCCAGGTGGAAGTGGACGACGCGCAGGTCAACCTTACGCAGTTCAACCTGTTCTTCCCCGAAAAACGCGCCTTCTTCCTTGAGAACGGCGGACTGTTCCGATTCGGCGTGGCCCGGGAAACGGAACTTTTCTACAGCCGAAACGTCGGCCTGGCGCGCGATAATACCGGCGCGCTGAGACAGGTACCGATCACCGGCGGCGGCCGCCTTACAGGCAAGGCCGGACGCACGAACCTGGGCCTGCTGCTCATGCGCACGGGCGACGAGCGGTTCGGCGAGACCAAGCTCGAGGACAACATTTACGCCGTGGCGCGGATCAGCCAGGACGTGGGCGAGAAATCCAACGTGGGATTCATCGTCACCAACCAGCGGGTCGGCGGCGGCGACTACAACCGGGCGGCCGGCGGCGACTTCAACCTGGCCATCGGTCCCAAGCTGGCCGTCAGCGGGTTCCTGGCCGGCACCACCTACCAGTCAGGCGAGGAAAGCGAATCGGGCTTCGCGGGACGGCTGTGGTCGCGATGGAACGGTCCGCTCTGGCAGTTCGAGGGTCTTTACATGGGCGTGTCCGAGTTCTTCAATCCCGGCATGGGCTTCTTCAGCCGCCGGAGCCTGGCCCGGAACTTCGGCGGATTCCACGAGGTTTCGGCCCGCGCGTTCTTTACGCCCGAACCCACCAACAGCATAGTCCGCCGGTACTTTCCCCACATCGTGCTCGCGGCGACCTTCGGCGACGACGGAACGCAGCTGACCCGGCGGGAGCACTACCACTGGGAGCTGTTCTTCACCGGCGGCGAGCAGGCCGGGATTACGCTGGACCGCGCCTACACCCGCATCAGCGAAAACACGCGCCCGATTCTGGGCGTCAAGCTCCCCGTGGGGAATTACACGGACGCGTCTACGCGCATGCACTACACGACGAACCTGAGCAAGCCCGTATTCGGTGATTTCCAGCTCATCCTCGGCCAGTACATCAACGGGAACCGGCGTTCGCTGAATCTCGAAGGTGGTCTGCGCGCCGGTTCGAATTTCACCATCGGACCCCGGTACGAGCTCAACGACGTGACGCTCACCGACAGCGGAAACATGGAGCGGGACGTCACGGCCCATCTGTTCGGCGTCCGGACCGGTTATTCCTTCTCGCCCGACGTATCCCTCAACGCGCTGGTCCAGTGGGATACCAACCAGGACCGGTTCGTGTCGAACTTCCGGTTCAACTACATCATCAGCCCGGGCAGCAACATCTACGTCGTGTACAACGAGCGGCGGGATAACGGGGACGCCACGGACGCCCTGCTCGGCGACCCGCTGGACCGTACGCTGGTGGTCAAGCTGGCCTACCTGTTCGATCTTTGATCAATCCTTCCGGCGGGACGGCTCGCGATGCGCTCATGAACGTACTCGGTGGACCACTCACGGGCTGTTCGATGGATCCCCTGACCGGATTCTATCGCGACGGCGCGTGCAATACCGGATCGGGCGACGCGGGCGTCCACGCCGTGTGCGCGGTGATGACCGAAGAGTTCCTGGTCTTTTCGAAGGCGGCGGGAAACGACCTCAGCACGCCCGTACCCGCCTTCGGCTTCCAGGGCCTGACGCCCGGCGATCGCTGGTGCGTCTGCGTGAACCGATGGAAAGAAGCCTACGACGCGGGCGTGGCGCCGCCGGTGGTACTGAGCGCCACCCACGCCATGTCCCTGGAATTCGTGTCGCTGGAAGAGCTGAAAGCCTGCGCCATGGACGAGGCGTAGACCGGCTGCCGGCCATCACGGACGACCCGAGCGTTGCGTGTCCTGTTTTATTTCCTTGATTTTGAATGGCGCGCCGCTTAAATTTGAACGCCTGATTGGTAGAACCGGCAATTAAAAGAATGTCTCGCCTTAGGAGTACAGCATGGCCAAGGGCAAGAACCGCGAACTGGTGAAACTCAAGAGCACGGAAAGCGCGCATTGCTACTACACGAAGAAGAACCGGCGTAACACGACCGCTCGCGTCGAACTCAAGAAGTACGATCCCACGCTGCGGCGGCACGTCATGTACCGGGAGACGCGGTAGCCGCGTTCCTGGAGGTTTGCCTCATGTCCAGAAAGTGCAAGTTGACCGGAAAAGGTCCCCTGGTCGGTTTCAACATATCCCACGCCCATAACAAGACCAAGCGGCGTCAGTATCCCAATCTGCAGCTTAAGCGTATCTACGTGCCCGAACTGGGCCGCACGGTGCGCATCAAGATGTCCGTCAGCGCCTTGCGGACGGTCACGAAGATCGGGCTGATGCCCTTCCTGAAGAAACAGGGACTGCGGCTGCAGGACGTGCTGTAGCAACCGGCCCCATGTCGTCCAAGAGCGCTTCATCCCACAAATCCCAGGCGGCCGAGCGTGGGCCCGTGGGCGTCGCCGTCGTCACCGTCAGCGATTCCCGCACGCCGGAGACGGACGTCAACGGCGATTACCTCCGTACGCGCATCGAAGAAGCGGGCCATCGGGTCGCAGGCTATAAACTGATCCGGGATGAACCGGACCAGGTCGAAGCCGCCCTGGAGGACTGCACCGGCGAAGGTATCCAGATCGTCATTTTCAACGGAGGTACCGGCATCTCGAAGAGAGACCGGACCTACGACGTGCTGAACCGCAGTCTGGAAAAGCCGCTGCCCGGTTTCGGCGAGCTCTTCCGCATGCTCAGCTACGACCAGGTCGGGTCCGCGGCCATGTTGTCCCGCGCCACGGCGGGCGTGTACCGCAACACGGTGGTCATCTCCACGCCCGGCTCCCCGGCCGCGGTGCAGCTGGCCTGGGAGCAACTGATCGCGCCGGAGATTGCCCACCTGGGTTGGGAGCTGACGCGGTAGTCGCTTCGAATTAAGTCGAATCCAGCAAGTCGTATCCAGCAAGTCGAATCCAGCAAGTCGAATCTGGCAAGGCCGCCCGGCCATGCGTGGGGGTGGCGCCTTTCCATATCAACACGGAGGTCTTCATGCTGTCCGCTTTTACCGGATCACTATCGGGTCTCGCGCGTCGCGTCAGCCCGCACAGTTCCAGGACCCGCGTCCCACTGAACAACCTGGTCTTTTCGCTGGCTCTTTCGCTAGCCCTTTCGCTGGCTTTTTCGGCGGCCTTGCCCGGCGAGGCCCGAGGGCAGACCGACGACGAAAAAACGGTCACCGCGATCTTCAACGAACGGCTGACTACGGGAGAGATGTACTACCTCCTCGAAGACCTGTGCAAGAACATCGGTCCGCGTCTCAGCGGGTCGGAAGGCGCCGAACGTTCCGTGACCTGGGCAAAAGAGGTGATGGAAGGCTACGGGTTCGACCGGGTCTACCTGCAGGAAGTCATGGTGCCCCACTGGGAACGGGGCGAACCGGAGCAGGTGCGGATCGTCAACGTCGACGAAGGCATGATCGAGCTGAGCGCCCTGGCCATCGGAGGATCGGAGCCGACCGCGCCGACGGGGCTCACGGCGCCCGTCGTGGTGGTCCATTCCCTGGAAGAAGTGGAGGAGATCGGCCGCGAGGCTGTTGAAGGGAAGATCGTCTTCTACAACCGACGCTTCGACCAGACGGTGATCTCCACGGGGCCCGGCTACGGCGGAGCGGTGGACCAGCGTACCGCCGGCCCGTCCCAGGCGGCCAGGTTCGGCGCCGTGGGCGTGGTGATCCGGTCGGCCGGTTCGGACTTCAGCGATGCGCCTCACACCGGCGGACTGCGCTACGCCGAAGACGTGGAGCGCATCCCGGCCGCGGCCCTGGGCTACCAGTCCGCCGACCGCCTGGAACGGGCGCTCGAGGAGCAGCCCGAAGCCATGCTCTACATGCGCCTGGCCAGCAAGTGGCACCCCGACGCTCTCTCGCACAACGTGATCGGCGAGATCCGGGGCAGCGAACGGCCGGACGAGATCATCCTGGTGGGCGGTCATCTCGACTCGTGGGACGTGGCCGAGGGCGCCCATGACGACGGCGCGGGCGTGGTCCACTCCATCGGCGTGCTGCGGACCTTCCAGAAACTCGGCATCCAGCCCCGGCACACCATCCGGGCCGTCCTGTTCATGAACGAGGAAAACGGCCTTCGCGGAGGCCTCAAGTACGCCGAAGTGGCCAGGGATACGGGAGAGAACCACGTGATCGCCCTCGAAAGCGACGCGGGCGGCTTCAGCCCTCGGGGATTCGGCGTGTCCGCGGACGATGACGTCATCGAACGCTTCCGGTCGTGGCTGCCCCTGTTTCCCCAGAACACGGTCTCCTACATCAACATGGGCGGCGGCGGCGCCGACATCGGTCCGCTCCGCAGGGAGACGGGTACGCCGACCATCGGGTTTATCCCCGACTCGCAGCGCGCGTTCGACTACCATCACGCGACCACCGACGTCTTCGAAGCCGTGAACCGCCGGGAACTGGAACTGGGCGGCGCGTCCATCGCCACGCTGATCTACCTGATCGACAAGTACGGCCTGAGGGACGATATGGCCCAGTAGGATGGTGGCGATGAAGACGCTCGGGGTCCTTCTCTGCCTGTTGACGGCCACCGCGGCTGCGGTCCCGGCTGCGGTCCCGGCTGCGGCCCCGGTCCCGGCTGCGGTTCCGGCTGCGGCCTCGGTCCTGGGTCCGGCTGCGGTACCGGGTCCGGCCTCGGCATACGCCCACGTGTTCTACGTGAGCATCACGCGGGTCAAGTGGAACGTGGACGTTGCGCGTCTCGACGTGTCCGTGCGGATCTTCACGGACGACCTGGAAGAGGCCATCGTGGCGAAGGGCGGACCCCGCCTCAGGCTCTGGACCGGGCAGGCCCATGCCGACCGCGACCGCCACGTGTCCGACTATCTGGCCTCCCGACTGGCCTTTCGGGTCAACGGCGTGGACCGGCAGTTGACTTACGCCGGCATGGAGGACGCGCTTGACGCCACGGCCTGCCTGGTGCAGATTACGGGTGTGGACCGCGTGGAGACGATCGAGGTCGAGAACCGGATCCTGATCGAAATGTTCGACACGCAGGCCAACGTGATGCGGTTCGAAATCGGCGGCGAGAGGAAGTACGTCAACCTGAGCAAGAAGACCGTCACGGGGACGGTTCGATTCGGGTCATGAGGACGCGGCTGGACAGCGCGAAAGGTCCGGTCCGTCGACCGGGAACGGTTCGTTTCGGGTCGTGACGATGGGAATCGGCCGCGTTGGGGTCGGGATTACGCCCTCGGCGCCGGCTGAACTTTAGGCGGAAGATGTCCGAATTCCAGGTATATCTGCAACTCGGTTTCGACCATATTTCGGACCTGAACGCCTACGACCACATCGTCTTCATCATCGCGCTGTGCGCCGCCTATCCGCTGAACCGGTGGCGTTCGGTGATCGTGCTGGTCACGGCCTTCACGATAGGGCACTCGATCACCCTGGCGCTGGCTACGCTCCGCCTCGTTCTGGTCCCGACGGACCTGGTCGAGACGCTCATCCCCGTGACGATCCTGGCGACCTGCCTGATGAACGTCTGGCGGCCGTTCGAAGCGCAGTTCGGCCGGAAGACGAGCTACGGACTGGCCCTGTTCTTCGGCCTGATCCACGGCCTGGGTTTCTCGAACTACCTGAGGGCGCTGCTCGGCATGGAGGAATCGATCGTCGTGCCGCTCCTGTCCTTCAACATCGGGCTGGAACTGGGCCAGTTGATGATCGTGGCGATCTTCGCGGCCGTGGCCTTCGTGATCCTGCGGATCCTGGGAACGCCGCACCGCCAGTGGAACCTCTTCGTATCGGGTGCGGCCGCCGGCGTATCGGCCATGCTGTTGATCGGGGCGAACTGAACATGCACCGGCGGTTGGGCGTGCATGATCCGCGGACGGGGTCGCACCCCGGTCCGGGCGAGTTGAGCACGTTGCCTTCGGTGGCGAGCTGAAGTGGAGGACCTTACGATCGTGACGATGGATACGACGATAGAAGAAGTGCTGGAAGACTTCGAATACCTGGATGACTGGGAAGAGCGGTACCAGGAGATCATCGACCTGGGAAAGAAACTCCCGCCCCTTGACGATGCCTACAAGACCGATGCGTACAAGGTCAAGGGTTGCGTGAGCCAGGTCTGGCTCGTACCCCACGTAGCCGGGACCCTGCCGCCGACCATCACCTTTGACGCCGACAGCGACGCCCACATCGTCCGCGGCCTCGTGGCCATCCTGCTCATGGTCTATTCCGGCAAGACGCCGCGCCAGATCCTGGACGCAGACATCGAAGGCATCTTTGATCGGCTGGACCTGGCGTCCCACCTCAGTCCGAGCCGGAGCAACGGTTTCCGGTCCATGGTCAAGAAGATCCGGTCGATCGCCGGCGGCGCGCTGGCCAACTAGGCCAACCAGGGTCGCCCGCCCATCCCGGCGTGATCGCCCATCCCGGCGTGATCGCCCATCACGACCTAATCACCCATGCCGGCAACGATCCCGTCGACCTGCGCGCGATGGTCTTCGGACAGCTCCCAACCCACCGCTTCGATATTCTGTTCAACCTGGTCCGGCCGCGTCGCGCCGCACAGGACCGACGTGATGCCCGGCTGCCTGGCCGTCCAGTGGATGACGAGCTGGGCGATGGACTTGCCGTATTCGTCCGCAATCGGCCTGAGCCAGTCGAGCATGTCCAGCGTGCGTCCGAGCTCCTCCCCCTGGAACCGGACGTCCTCGTTGCGGTTGTCGCCTTCGGGAAATTGGTGGCCACGTCCGTATTTCCCGGTCAGCAGCCCCTTGTACAGCGGCCAGTAGGAGATCACGGCGATGTTGTTGCCGCGGCAGTAGGGCAGGATCTCCGCCTCGATGTCCCGATTGAGCAGGTTGTACGGCGGCTGGTCCGAGTGGAGCGGCGCGTGGCGGGCGAATTCCTTCATCTGCGCCACGTCGTAATTGCTCACGCCGATGGCGCGGATCTTGCCCTGTTCCTTCAGTTCGGCGAGCGTGGCGGCCGTTTCCTCGAAGGGCGTGTTCTCGTCCGGCGCGTGCACCTGGTACAGGTCGATGTAGTCGGTATTCAGCCTGCGGAGGCTTTCTTCGACCTGTTCGAGGACCCGCTTCCTCGAGCTGTCCCGGAGCAGCGTCGTGCCATCCCAGTACAGGCCGCATTTCGTCGCAAGGACGATCTGGTCGCGCCTGCCCGCGATGGCCCGGCCCACCAGCCGTTCCGATTCGCCGCTGCGTCCGTACATGTAGGCGGTGTCGATGAGGGTGATGCCGCCGTCCATGGCCGCCTCCAGCGCCGCCAGGGACGCGTTGTCGTCGATTCCGGTCCATCCTACGCCGGCCATGGGCCAGCAGCCCATGCCGATGGCCGATACCGTCAGGCCCGATTCACCGAGCGCTCTATATTCCATGTTCGATTCCTTTGGCATGAGATCAGTCGAGGCCGACCGCCCCTCCATCGATTCGATTTGCGATTGACTTGAAGGGCGGGGAGCACATATATTGAATATACTGCGATGTTTCCGGTACGGTAGAATATACCGCGTTACAGTTACGCGCCCAAACGATATTGAACTGAAATCGGGCGGCGGTCCGTTGAAAACCAGCGGAGTCGTTATCCTCGCCACAGGCAGTTCCCAGCGTGGCCGGACGCGCCGACCCCCAAACCAGAAGCCCAGCAACGCAAAACAGGGAGGCAATATGATGAAGACCGGTTTCGCACTCATGGCCGCGATCCTCCTCGCGGCGTCCCCGGCACTGGCCGGCTCACCGTCCATTACCGGCGATTACGTGGAAGTTCGCTCCAACCACATCCTGGGCGGCGGCTGTACCTACTCGGCGGAAGCCGGTGGCGACGCCAACCAGGCCGTGGTGGCCTGGCACATCCGCGAAGGCGCGCTGGCCGATCTGTCCGTCGTCGCCGTCATTCTCGGAAAAGGCAACCTGCAACTCGGTCATCACGCCCGCGAGACCGTGCTGCTGATCGACAGCAAGGCTACGCCGGGCCAGCGCCAGGAACTGAAGAGCGCTTTCACCGCCCGGTATGGCGAGTTGTTCGGCACGGTTAAAACGGTAAAGCCCACGGACATCTCCTTCCGCCACGACGGCGGGGACGCTTTCGCCGTTACGGTGGACGGCCAGGTGCGCGTGGCCACCCGTACCATGCTGGCGACCGACCACGAGCCCAACTGCGACCGCATGGTGTGGTACGATCCCTTCACGAAGGACGCGTCGGCCGCGCTGGTCCAGACCGCCGCCCACGCGTACAGCGGTTCGGACCTGATCGCGACGTGGAGCATTCCGAACAAGCGCAGCGCCTACGTGGGTACTTTCGCCTTCACCCCGTAACGTGCCGTAACGTGACTAACGTGCCGTAACGCGCACCACCGCCGATTTTAAATTGGCGATCATGAACCAGGAAGCCGGCGAGGCGGTAATCGTTCGCCGGCTTCCTGCTATCTACGGACGGAGAACAGACTACGGCGCTCGGACTCCTTCTGCTGATCACGGCGACCGTCGTGACGTCGTGCTTCGGCCTGATCCTGAAGTCCGCCCACCACAACGGACACAATGCCCTGGCGGTGGGCAGCCTCAACTATGGCGCGGGCGCCGTGATCTCCGGCCTGCTGATGCTCGTTGACCCGGGCTGGTTCTGGCAATGGACCACCGTGTGGATCGGCGCGGCCAGCGGTTTCTTCTATTTCGTCGCCTTCCGCTTTCTGATCCAGGCGCTCCTGCAGGGCGGGGTCGCCGTAACCCTGGCCATCGTCCGCCTGTCCGTCCTCATCCCCATCCTCTGTTCCATCGTCATCTGGCATGAGATCCCCAACCTTCCCCAGATCGCGGGCATCATCACGGTCTGCATCGCCCTGCCGCTCCTGACCATCGGCGTGGGCAGGCAGGCCGAGTTGTCCCTGCGCGGCGTAGCCTGGCTGGTCGGCGCCCTCTTCGTCACGACGGGATTCTGCCACCTGTCCCCGAAGGTCTTCAGCGAACTCGCCCCCCAGAGCCAGATGCCGCTCTACCTCTTCTCCCTCTTTGCCGTATCCGGCATCATGGGCCTGATCTACCTCTGGAACAAACCGATCAGGGCGCGCCTGCCCGAGGTGCGGTGGAGTGTCCTCCTTGGCGCGGTCAACGTCGGGGGAACCTGGCTCCTGGTCCTCACGCTCAAGTACCTTCCCGGCACCGTCGTCTTTCCCTTCGTCAGCGCGGTCGGCCTTGTCATCACCACGCTCGTGGCTATATTGTACTGGAAAGAACAAGTGCGCGGGCCGGCCTACGTCGGCATCGGCCTGACCCTGGTCGCCGTCGTCCTGGTGAACAGTGGCTGAGACCGTCTTGCGATCCGCGCGCAAGACCGAAACCATTCGCGCCACACAGGAATTGTCGCAGTGATCCTATCGGGAAAAATGATCCACGAACGTATCGGGAAAGACATCTTTATTGAACCCTTCGATCCTGCCAGGCTCAATCCGTGGGCAGATTGGGGCTTTTTGTGCACGTAACCGCAGGTTTCGGCGATGTGGGATTTGCGGGTTACTGGACCCTGGAGATGTTTTGTGTGCGACCCATCAGGATCTATCCGAACGTGGAAATCTGCCAGGTGTACTATCATACGCTGGATGGCGATTTCGAGACCTATGAAAGTGGAAAATACCAGAACAACAGGGGCATTCAGCCCAGTCGTTTGTATCTCGATTTTCTAGAAAGTAATCAATTGAAAGCACGTCCATAACCCAAAGCACGTCCATAACCAAAAGCATATGTTGATTGTTATTTTAATCAATGTTGACAATATAAAATTATGCGTTTCAAGAGGTACCGGCCGCTCGATTGATTCCCAAGAAGGTGGCATCTCGTGATCCAGCACATCGACCGCACACGCAGGGTAGTGGGTATCGGAAGCAACGTCGTGGACGTGATCTACCGGGTGAACCGGATCGCGGGACCGGAGGAGAAAACCTATATCCTGCCGGATGAGGCCGGCGCGGTCGTGACCGAGATAGCGGGCGGGGTGACGCTGAACCACCTGGCCTGGACGGCCCAGATGGGGGTCCCCGCCGGGCTCTTCGGATTCCAGGGAGACGACCGGTACGGCGCGATGATCCGGGACGAGATGGACCGCCACGGCATCGACCGGTCGGCCATCCGGGTCATGGAGGGCCGCGCATCGGGCTTTTCGGTGGTAAACGTGGCCGAAGACGCGGACCGGGCGATCTACATGGCCCGCGCACTGACTGCGGAGACCACGGCGGCGCACGTAGAGACGGATTTCGCCGATTACATTCGTTCGGCCGCCATGGTGACGACGGAGATCTCCCAGCTCCCGCTGGACGCCGTCATCGCGGTACTGCGGATCGCGCACGAGGCCGGCGTACCCACCGTGCTGGACGTGGACGTACCCCCGGATTTCGCCATCGAGGTGGCCGGACTCGGATCCACAGAAGATTTCGAGGAGGCCCTGCGTCTTGCCGACGTCGTGAAACCCGCCAAGGCCGCCGCCTTGCAGATGGCGGAAGCCGATACTTCAGAAGAACGGGCCGAGCGTATTTTCAACCGGTACGGCGCCCGCCTGGTGGCCATCACCGAAGGGGCGCAGGGCTCGATCGTCACCGACGGGAAGCAGACGGTCCGCGCGCCTGCCAAACCCGTGGAAGCCCGGGACACCACCGGCGCCGGCGATGCCTTCCTGGGCGGACTGATCGCGGGACTCTTCCACGGGCTTTCTCTACGGGATACCGCGTCGCTCGCCAATGCCTGCGGCGCCGTATGCTGCCGCATCCCGGGGGCGTTCCCGCAACTGGGATCGAGCCGGGACGACGTGATGGCCCTGTACGAAGGCGCTCCGATCCCCGCACGGAACGCGGCCGAGACCGTGGCCGCCGCGGAAACGGCATCGGTGAAAGTCGAAGGAGTCGATGCTGCCGAGGAAGCGCCGGGCGCGGCGTCCCCCGGCGCGGCATCCCCCGGCGCGGCCGGACTGAAGGCCGTACAACGGACCACTGAAGCGCTGGCGAAATTGCATGAAGGCCTGTCCGGCACCTACTTCGACGAAGCCATCACGATCATTCGGAAGTCGGAAGCCGCCGGCGGGCGCGTACACGTCACCGGCGTCGGGAAGTCCCGCCATATCGGCCGCAAGCTGGCGGCCACGCTGCAGAGTACCGGAACGAAGGCGTATTTCCTCGATCCGGCCGACTGCAACCACGGCGACAGCGGCCAGGTGGCGCAGGGGGACGTCGTCATCGCCCTTTCACACAGCGGGGAGACGGAGGAACTGATGGCCGCCGTGCAAACCCTGGTCGCAAACTGCTCGACGATCATCGCGATCACCGGGAACGCCGAATCCAGCCTGGCCCGTTCGAGCGCCGCGGTCCTGCACGTGCCCGTCGATAGCGAAGCCGGCCCCCTCGGACTCGCGCCGACGGTGAGCACGTCCTGCCAGCTCGCCGTGGCCGACGGGCTCGCCATGGCCCTGAAGGCCGGCCGCGGGTTTTCCCGGGAAGACTTCGCCCGGTACCATCCCGGCGGGAGTCTTGGCAAGCGGCTGAAGGATAGTGAAGCAGAAACCTGAAGGATCGGAAAGGAACGCCATGACCGCCGAAGTACCGATAGCCAGCGACGAGACCACTGAAATCAAGCTGATCGCCTTCGACCAGGACGACACGGCGCTGTTGCCCGACGGCAGGCCCTCGCCCGAGGGGCTGAGCGCCATCGAAGCCGCCCTCGAACAGGGATTGGTCGTGAGCTCCGTGAGCGGCCGCAACATCGACCGCAGCTGCGAGCCCTTCAGCGATGCGCGGCCGTTGTTCGACCGGCTTTACGTCATCGCCAATAACGGCGGGATCATACTCGGGCCGGTCCGCCAGGGGCTAAGGCCCTTGCTCTTCGAAAAGCGTATGCAACGGGACGTCTTCCTGGACCTGCTCGACTTCATCGAAGAAAACGGCTTCAACTTCGTATACAGCTGGCTGCGGGTGACGGAGACCGGCCCCCTGGACAGCGTGATCACCAACGAATACACCCCTTCCATCGCATCCATAGAGGAGCAGAGCCGCGCCGCCGTCGACCGGGACGACGACCTTATGGCGAGACTGAGACAGGGCGACTATCCGCCGCCGCCCAAGATGCTGATCCTGCCCGGCCTGGAACGGCGCGAGGCGGTGCTGGCGGAACTGAAGGCCCGTTTCGCATCCCGCCTCTATCTCGTCAAGACGAATCCGGACCGGATCGAAGCCATGCACGCCGACGTCAACAAGAAGGTCGCCGTCGAGTTCGTCGCGCGCGAGCACGGGATATCCATGGATCACGTGATGGCCGTCGGGGACGGCGACAACGACCTGCCCATGCTGTTCAACGCGGGACTCGGCGTGATCATGGAAAACGCGCAGGACGCGGTCAAGGATGCGGGCCGCGCCCAGGGCCTGGTCATCGCCCCGCCGAACCACGAGAACGGCTTTGCCTGGGCGATCCGTCGATACGCGTTGAACAACGGCCGTTGAACGGGACGCGTCGAAACGTGTCGAACGGCGGACACTGCACGGCGCCATTGAACGGCGGAAGGTGATCGGCATGCCGGGTTCTGCCCGCGGCGCGAACGGACCCCTCCCATGAATACCACCCTCCTCGACCATCTCCGGTCTTCCATGCTGGTGGCGGACGGCGCCAGTGGTACGATGCTGTACGCCCGCGGCGTGCCCATGGAGGTCTGCTTCGACGAGATCAACCTGAGCCGGCCCGATCTGATCCGGAAGATCCACGAGGAATACGTGGACGCGGGGGCCCGGTTGATCGAAACCAATACCTTCGGGGCCAATGCCCTGTCCCTGTCGAAGTACAACCTGGAAGACCAGGCGGAAACCATGAACGCCCGGGGCGTCGAGATCGCTCGGACGGCGGCGGGGTCCCGAGCCTACGTGGCCGGCGCCGTGGGACCGGCCCGGGGTCTGCCCCACCGGGAATACACCGAAGCGGACCACAGGCGGGTATATACGGAACAGATCGCCGCCCTTGCCGGCGGCGGCGCGGACGCGATCATACTGGAGACCTTTCTCCGGCTCGATGAGCTCAAAAGAGCGCTGGCCGTCTGCAGGGAGGTATGCGGCCTGCCGGCGATCTGCCAGCTCGCCGTGGACCAGTATGGACAGACGGACGACGGGTTCGGGGTCGCGGAGGCCTTCGACCAGTTGCGTGCGGCCGGCGCCGACGTGGTGGGGGTCAATTGCCGCAGTGGTCCCAAGGGCCTGCTGGACGCCCTGGCGCCGGTTCCCCTGTCGGAGGGGCTGGTGCTCTCCGCCTTTCCCAACGCCGGCTCCCCCGTCTACGTGGACGGCCGGTTCATCTACGAGGCGACTCCGGAGTACTTCGCGACCAGCGCGCTCCGGTTGCGCGACCAGGGCGTGCGGCTGATCGGCGGTTGCTGCGGTACCATGCCCGAGCACGTGCGCGCCATGGCCCGGGCGCTTGAAGGCCGGGAGATCGTCACGCGCAAGAAGGTCGTCCCGGTGGAAGTCCGGGTCCCGGCGCTTCCGGCGCTTCCGGCCCGCCCGGCCCGCCCTGCCCGTCCCGCACCCGCGCCACCGGCGGCTCTACCGTCGATCGTGGATCTGGTCAGGGAACGGGTGACCGTCATCGTCGAGCTCGATCCGCCCCGGGACATGGATCACGGCCCCATCGTCCGGGGCGCAAAAGCCCTGAAGAAGGCGGGCGCAGACGCCCTCACCATGGCCGATAACTCCCTCGCCGTCACACGGATCAGCAACATGGCCGTGGGGCAGATCGTCAAGGAAGAGGCTGGCATCAGGCCGCTTCTGCACATCACCTGCCGGGACCGGAACCTGGCCAGCCTGCAGTCCCATGTGCTGGGGCTGCACGCCCTGGGTATCGACCACGTACTCGCCGTCACGGGCGATCCTGTAAAATTCGGCGATCAGCCGGGGGCGAGCAACGTGTACGATGTTTCCTCATTCGAACTGATCCGGCTGATCAAGCAGATGAACGAAGGCGTGGGGTTTTCCGGACGCACCCTGAACGGCAGGACCGCGTTTACCGTGGCGGCGGCCTTCGATCCCAACGGACCCAACCTGGACAGAAGGATCAGGAGGCTGGAAAGGAAGGTCGAAGCCGGCGCCGACCTGATCATGACGCAACCCCTCTTCAACCGCCGCCAGGCAAAGCAGCTTTACGAGGCGACCCGGGATGCCGGCGTACCCATTCTCCCGGGCGTCATGCCGCTGGTCAGCGACGGCAACACGGAGTTTCTCCACAACGAGGTGCCCGGATTCGTTGTGCCCGACGACGTACGCGCGCGCATGGCCCGCGCGGGCCGGGGACGCAAGGCCCGACGAGAGGGCGTCGCCATCGCGCGGGAACTCATCGAGTCCGTCCTGACCTACTTCAACGGCCTCTACCTGATCACGCCCTTCAACCGCTATCCCATGACGGTTGAACTGACGGAGTTCGCCCTGCAGGCCACGGCGCGCAGATCACCAGGGTGAACATCGGTCGGCCCGCGGTCCGGTCGACGCGCGGACCGTGCTGTGTGCGGAATACTTGGTCCACGGACCGGTCGACGCGCGGTTCGGTCGGACCAGCACTAACCGCCGTAAAGCAAGCCGGCGATGATCGACCCGGCAATCACAAGCAGCATAACCATCAGCTTGTTGTTTGCCGATGTCACGCAATGCTCGATCTTGAATTCCTGTGATACGAATTTCTGCTCCAGTAGATCGAATTTCCCTTTGTTTCTGGCATCCATCGCGTTCAGCTTTTCTAAGACGGTCTCAGACTTGAAATTGATCGCCTCGAAGCGTCCATCGTACTTGGCGTCCATCTCGGCCAGGTTTTTCTCGATCGCGGCGGACCTTTTTTCGAGGACCCCAAACCTGCCATCGATCGCTTCGAAGCGTCTATCGTTCCTGGTGTCCATCTCGGCCAGCTTTTCCTCGAGGACCCCAAACCTGCCATCGATCGCCTCGAATCGTCTTTCGTTCCTGGCGTCCATTTCGGCCAAGTTTTTCTCGAGGACCCCAAACCTGCCATCGATCGCCTCGAATCGTCTTTCGTTCCTGGCGTCCATTTCGGCCAGGTTTTTCTCGAGGACCCCAAACTTGCCATCGATCGCCTCGAATCGAGTTGCCAACATGTCCTCCAGTGAATGGAAGAGTGCGTTCACCTCCGTCACCGTGGTGAACACCTCAGCCGGCGATTCCTTTACCTTGTCGTCTCCCATGATTTACCTCCCGGAAAAAATGGATGCGCATGTGAATGGACTAATTCGATAGGGTCTATTGAAATAGTCGGAGGTCTTTTGAAACCTCTCGCACGTTTTTATTAAATCGGGATGATCGATTCAGGCTGGGACGATCAATTCAGGAAGGCATACCGGGTCAGGAAGCCGGACGGTTCCGGTAGTAGAGGTAGGAGACGGCGATGAGTATGGCGCTCAGGCCGAGGAAGGCGGCGATACGGTAGAGGGTGTCCAGGAACATGAGGTCGAAGACGAAGACTTTCACCACGGTGCAGCCAAGGTAGACGATGGCCGCCGCGCGCAGGGCGGGGATGTCCTGCCAGCGACCCAGCGTCATGACCAGCGCCGCGCCGAACAGCCATACGCCCGAGACGGCGAGTTGCCGCAGGTTCTGCAACTGCTCCGGCGAGCCGCCTTCCATCGTGACGGCCAGATATTGAAAGTAGCTCAGGACTTCCACCGTACCCCAGACCAGGAGGAGGAAGGTCCAGCCCAGTTGGAAGACCGTGTAATGCCTGCGGTCGCTCAACGAATCGGTGCGGCCCTGCAGCATGCCGGCGCAGGCCAGCAACGCCCCGATCAGGACCCAGTACGCGGCGGTGCGCGACGAGAATACCGGCACATACGCGGATATCAGGCTGGCTACGTAGGTTCCGCCAAAGAGAAAGATCCCGATGAACGAAAGCGCAAGCAGGGCCGTCCCGGCGTGTCGGACGGCGCGCTTTTCGCGGTATGCGCCGTACCCGAATAGGACGAGGGCTTCAATGGTCCAGATGACGACGACCACGAATGAGGAGAAAAAACCCAGCGGCGCGCGAACCGCCAGCAATATGGCCGCGGTCGCATGTACGCCGGCCGCGGACCGGTCATCTGTATTGCGGGTGATCCAGGCGGTCAGCGCGAAGTAGGCCAATGACAGGATGACGGTGGCGATTCCTTCTGTATAGGCCACGTAATTTTGCGGATTGACAGACTGGATCCCAATGAAGTCCCAGATGCCTTCCGTGTGCCGCGAAAGGCGCATGAGCATCACGTAGAAACCCAGCGCGTTGACGGTTACCGCGATCCATCGCCACCGGCGGTTTCCCGTATCGCCCGCCGCGGACCGGTAGAGGCTGAACCACGCGAACAGTGCCCACCACAGCACCAGGAAAGCCAGGGCCGTTCCGAAACCATCGGGCAGATCGGCCCGGAACGACCAGGTCAGGTACGTGGCGTAGGTCGCCGCGATGCCCAGCGGCTCGAGCACTCTCCAATGTCGCCGCTTCAGCAGGACCGCGATCAGGCCCGCGTCGAGCAGGGTGATGTAGATGAAAAGGCCCCAGGTGTTCAACTGGGCGGTGACGAGCAGGAACGGCGTCAGGAATCCACCGGCCCATCCGAGCAGGGCGATGGCCCGCGCGTCGTAGTACAGGGAAAGCAGCAGGGCCGCGGCCGTCACCAGGGCCATCAGCAGGAAGGCGGCGGGTTGCGGAACCAGGTGGTAGAAATCGTAGGCGGCGTAAATCGAAAGGTAGAGGATGCCCACGCCCGCCCCGGTCAGGCCCTGCGCGAACACGGACAGGCCGCGCCGGTGGAACCGGTAACCGCCCGCGAGCAGCAGCAGGCCGGCCAATCCGCCCAGGACTACGCGCGCAGTCTCGTTCAACCAGTTATTATCGAAAGCATATTTCAGGAAGAATCCCACACCGAGGACGAGGGCGAGGGCGCCTACGCGATTCAGCAGCTTGCCGCCGATCAGCGTCTCCCACTCCTCGCGGGTGCGGGGGCGGAGCATGTGGGCAAGGCGGCCGGTTCCGCCGCTGGTTCCGCCACCGGCTCCCGCCTTGTCCGGGACGTCCACGACAGGTTGTGAAGCTCCCGCCTGGTCCAGGACGTCCGCGACAGGTTGTGGAGCTCCCGCCTGGTCCGGGACGTCCGCGACAGGTTCTGCGGCCCGCGCCTGGCCTGGAACGCTTTCGGCCGGATGTGCGGGCCCCGCGGCCGGGTCTCCTGGATTGCTTAAATAGCGCCGGACGGTGTCCTCGAGGTGTTTTACGCGCCCCGAGAGAGACAGGTAGGTCCCGATGAGGATAAGCAGCAGGATGACGTTGAGTATGATCAGCAGTTCCATCGTACTGCATCTTATGCTATTGCCGGGTGCCGTGTCAAGTCATGTCCGCCGGATTGAAATGCGGTGCGCGGCGCCGCAAGAGGGATCGTTGACACGGCCCAAGCCGCCGTCTATATTTCGATATTCGATTTCGACTACCTGAAGCCCGACGTTGCCGGTCGCCGGGCTTCGTCGCATCGGCGCAACCCTAATACACGCAAAATCCGTCCTGGGGAGGAGTCTTAGATGTCCACGGTCTATCGTGTCGGCATAATCGGGTGCGGCAGCATCTCGCACCTGCACATGAAGGGATACCTGGGAGAAGAGCGGTTTAAGGTCGTCGCGCTCTCGGACCCGGTGGCCGAGGCCAGGCAGGATTTCGGCGACCGCTACGGGATTGAAAAGCGCTACACCGATGCCCGGGAGATGATGGACAGGGAAGGTCTCGACGTCGTCAGCATCTGTACCTGGCACAAGCTCCACGCCCCCCTGACCATCGCTGCCTGCGCACGCCGGCCCAAGGCCATTCTGTGCGAGAAACCCATGGCGGTCAACATGGGCGAATGCGACGAGATGATGATCGCGGCCCGACGGAACGACGTCAAGCTGGCCATCGCCCACCAGCGGCGCTTCAACCCGGTGTGGACCGACGCCCGGAACCTGATCGCCGAAGGCGCCATCGGCGACGTGCGGCACGTCCACTGCAGCGGCAGCCAGGGCCTGCTCAACGACTGCTCCCACATGTTCGATTTCATGCGCTACGTCATGAGCGATCCCGCGCCCGAATGGGTGCTCGGGAACATCGAGCGCAAGACCGACCGGTACGAGCGCGACATCCGGATCGAGGACCGCAGCGCGGGCATCGTGGGCTTCGACAACGGGGCCGTGGGGCAGCTCCTGCAGGAACTCCATCCGGAACGGCGGCAGGGCGGCTACCTCTATGGCTCCGACGGCATGATGGACGTGAACGAACAGCGCGTCCTGCTCATCAACTCGAAGTCCGGCGGCTGGGAAGAACGGCCGTCGACCGGTGAGGATCCGAGCGTGGGCCAGGCCGTGGAACTGGCGGACTGGATCGAGGGCAAGTCCGAACACCGGGGCGAGGCGTCCAACGGCCGGGCCGCCGTAGAAATCATCATGGGTATCTACGAATCCGCCCGCCTGCACGAGGTCGTCCAGATGCCCGTGCGCACCCACAGTTCGCCCATCGAGGAGATGATCGAGGCGGGCGACCTTCCCGTCGAGCGCCCCGGCCGTTACGATATCCGGGCCTTCCTGCTGCGTGGAGAATCCATGCAGGGCGAAAACCTGGGCGAGAATTCGGACGAGATGCCGGGCGAAAATGATGAAGAAGGATGACCGGCACCAGGCCAACGCCGCGATAGCCAGGCGCACGGAAGCGGAGATTGGCCGCACCGGACTTAAGGTCAACCGCCTGGGACTCGGCGGCGCGCCGCTGGCCGGACTGTATCATAGTGTCCCCGATGAACTGGCGGCCCGGGTCGTAAGTGCCTACCTCGGCCACGGACCGGGATTCTTCGACACGGCCCCGCTCTACGGCAGCGGCATAAGCGAAACCCGACTGGGCGCCGCGCTTTCAAACCGCGACCGCGGTCGCAACGCCCCCGCGCGTGAATCATTCGTCCTGGCCACCAAGGTGGGCCGCCTCCTCGTGCCCGACCCTGCGCGCGACCAGGACGTCTGGTCCGACGATCTCCCGCCTGTCGGCCCCGTCTTCGACTACAGCTACGACGGCACACTGCGCTCCCTGGAGGAAAGCCTCACCCGCCTCGCACTCGACCGGGTCGATATCCTTCACATTCATGATCCGGACAATCACTACGATGAAGCAATGAAAGGCAGCTACCGGGCGCTGGTCAGGCTTCGGGAGGAAGGGGTCATCCGGGCGGTCGGGGTCGGCATGAACCAGGCGAAGATGCTTGCCCGTTTCGCCGTCGAGGGCGATTTCGACTGCTTTCTGTGCGCGGGCAGATACACCCTGGTGGATCATACGGCGCTCAAGCGGCTGTTGCCCCTGTGCGAGGAAAGAAACATCAGTATCATCATCGGCGGCCCCTACAACAGCGGCATCCTGGCACAGGGCGTCGTGGACGGCGCAAAGTTCGACTACCGCAAGGCGCCGCCGCATATCGTGGAAAAGGTGCGGCGCATCGAAGCGGCCTGCAGACGCCACGGCACGCCCCTCAAGGCGGCGGCCCTGCAGTTCCCCCTGGCCCATCCGGCGGTGGCGGCCGTTATACCAGGTGCGCGGTCGCCGGAGGAAGTGGACGAGAATGTGCGGATGTTCGAGGTCGAGATTCCCGCGGATTTCTGGTCGGAACTTCGGGAAGAAGGATTGATTCCGGACGCGGCGCCGACCCCGGCGTGAGGTGTGCGAGGGGGGCGGGTAGGTCCAAAAACACAGAAAAACACATTGTCAATATTGATTAAAATATCCATCAACCTATAAATCTGTTTTGGATACATCCCCCCGGGGGCCTGCTCGTCATCCGCCCGGCGGCCCGACATCCGCCCGGCGGCCCGACATCCGCCCGGAGCTCGTTTGAAGCGCCCCGTGCTTCGCACCCCACAAATGAAAGGAGGTCCCAATGAGTGCACCCAAAACCGCACCGGAATCCACGCCTCAACGTTACGGCATGGTCCTCAAGGTCAGGCCGGAACGGATCGAGGAATACAAGGAATATCATGTCGAGATCTGGCCAGGCGTGGCGAAGATGATTACGGAATGCAACATCACCAACTACTCCATCTATCTGAAGGACGGCTTCCTCTTCTCCTATTTCGAGTATGTCGGTGACGACTTCGAGGCGGACATGGCGAAGATGGCCGCCGACCCGGTCACGCAGGAGTGGTGGGACATCATGATGCCGATGCAGGAGCCGCTGCCGACGCGGAAGGAAGGCGAATGGTGGGCGGAGATGGAAGAAGTGTTTCACCAGGACTGACATCGATTTTCCAAAGTTGCCAATGGACGTTGCTACGATTATGTTACCGGTATCAACACGACAATCAGATCGTTAAGGCTGATAAGACCCTACCGGATATCAAAGAAGGAGAACGCCCATGGCCCTCACCGAAGCGCAACTGGCGGAGTTCCACGATCGCGGTCTGGTGGTCGTGGAGGACGTGCTGACCGACGCGGACCTGGATCCCGTGATCGACGCCATGACCGAGTTCGTCGACCGTAAGGCGCGGGACCTCCACGCCGAGGGCAAGATCACCGACCTGCACGAGGACGAACCCTTCCTGACGCGCTACGCCCGGATCTTCGCCCAGAGCGCGGAGATCGGAAACGGCATGGACATCTACGACCTGCGGGCCAGGCCGGTCTTCGACTTCCTCCGGAACGACAATATGCTTGACGCCGTGGAGTCCCTGGTCGGGCCCGAAATCACGTGCTCGCCCATCCAGCACCTGCGGGCCAAGCCGCCGTCCCGCCTGGACGCCAGTCCGTCGTACAACGTGCCCTGGCACCAGGATTCGGGGGTGAGCTGGGCGGAGTCGGACCGGACCCTGGCGTTGACGTGCTGGCTGCCCCTGGTGGACGCCACGGTGGAACGGGGATGCCTGGAGGTGATCCCGAACGTGATCCACACCGGCCATCTCGACCACGTGTCGGACGCCGGGACGCGCATCAAACCGGACCTCATGCCCGAGACCGAGGCGGAACCGGCCGAGGTGCGCAAGGGCGGGGTCGTCTTCCTGAGCCAGTACACGCCCCACCGGTCCACGCCGAACCTGACCGAATGGGATGTGCGCTGGAGCCTGGACCTGCGGTACGTGGCCTACGGCGCGCCGACGGGCCGGCCCTTTTTCCCCGATTTCTGCGTGCGGAGCCGATCGAATCCGGAGCGCGTACTGACCGATCACCAGGCCTGGGCGGACAGCTGGGTCGCGGCGCTCGAGGAACAGCGCCGCAATCCCAAGCAGGCGCACCGCGTCGCGCAGGCGCCTTAAGGAGTACCATCATGCTTTGAGGCTCGCCCTTGGGCACCAGGTTTGGTGCCATGGTATTCAGTCTGGTCGTCCCGGGACTGGGGCAGCTGTACCAGGGCCGCAGGCCGGCGGCGGTCATACATTTCGTCCTCGCGGTCATGCTGTGGATGCTGGGTTACGGTTGGATCGTGCATCTTTATTCCGGCGTCGAGGCGGCATTCCAAACTCCGGGCGGCAAGTGTTGAGGCAAGTGTTGAGGCCAGCGTTGCGACACGTAGTCGTTCGGGTCTTCATTGCAAAGTGAAATTCCGGGTATTGTTACGAAACATATTAATACGAAACGATAATAGGAAAGAGGCATGCTCATGAGTTTCGGCAGCGGCGCGTATACCTACGAAGTGCAGGAGAACTGGTTCAGCCTGCCGGAGGGCTGGTCCTTCGGCTGGATTACGGGCGTGGCGTGCGATTCCCAGGACCGGGTGTACGTTTACTCGCGGAGCGAGCATCCCCTGGTCGTGTTCGACCGTGACGGCCAATTCATCAAGACGATCGGCGACGGCATACTCAAGGATGCGCACGGTATCTACATCGACGGTGAGGACAACCTCTACCTCACCGACTGGCTGGATCACTGCGTCCGCAAGTTCGACCGCGATGGAAACCAGGTGAGGGTGATCGGCATGCCCGGCGTTCCCGGTGCGACGGACGGCGAACCCTTCCGGAAGCCCACCGATGCCGTCGTCGCGACGAATGGCGACATCTACGTGTCCGACGGTTACGAGAATGCCCGGATCCACCATTACGACGCCGAGGGCCGCCACATCCACTCCTGGGGAAGCTGGGGCTCGGGTCCGGGCCAGTTCGAACTAAGCCACTGCGTCCGCATCGACCGCTACGACCGGCTCTGGGCGTGCGATCGCACCAACGAACGCATCCAGCTCTTCGACCCGGAAGGAAACTACCTCGAGGAACGCACCGTTCCCGGCAAGCCCGACACCACCTTCTTCGACCCGGAAGAGGATATCGTCTACGTGGCCGAACTCGACCAGCAGGTGGGCATATACACCCTGGACGGCGACCTCGTCAGCAGCTGGGGAGGCGGACGCCGCAGTGACCGGCCGGGCGAGTTCGCAGGATGTCCCCACGGCATCTGGATGGACTCCCGCGGCGACCTCTACGTCGGCGAAGTCCAGGCCGACGCCCGTCTGCAGAAGTTCGTACGAAACCGCTGATTCGGATATGTGATCCATGCGCATCATCGACCCCCATACCCACGTCTGGGTTAACGATCCCGCCTTCCCCTGGCCGGCGGAGAACGACGCCCCGCCCGCCGAGGGCCGGACGGCCGAAATGCTCCTGGACCTGATGGACCGGCACGGCGTGGAAAAGACCGTCCTGGTACAGTACATCGGCTACCGTTGGGACAATACATACGTTTCTCACGTCCTGCGCACATATCCGGACCGGTTTGCCGGGGTCTGCCGCGTCAATCCCGAAGATCCCGCCGCACCGGACCACCTCGCCCACTGGGTGGAGGAGCACGGTTTCCAGGGCGTGCGGCTGAGTCCCGCCGAAGGACCTGTGGGGGACTGGTTCCGCGGTCCCCTGATGCCGCCGATTTTCCGGCGTGCCGAAGCACTCGGTGTTCCGCTGCTCATGCTGACGCGGCCGGGCCGCCTGCCCGACCTGGCGAACCTGCTGGTACGGTTTCCCGATCTCGACGTCGTCGTGGACCACATGGCCGACGCGCATCCCGATCGGCCGGACGAAATCCAGGCCGTCCTCGACCTGGCCCGGTACCCCCGGGTCTACGTGAAGATCAGCCATACCTGGTCCATTTCGGATCAGGACTATCCCTGGACGGATACCCACGCCATGGTCGAGCAGGTATACCAGGCCTTCGGGGGCAGCCGCATCATGTGGGGCACCGACTGGCCCGTCTGCCTCGCCAACGCCGCGTACGGCCAGACCCTGACGGTCGTCCGCGACGAAATGAAGTTCATCGCGCCGGAGGACATGCCCCGCGTGCTGGGCGGCACGGCCCTGGACCTGTGGACCTTTAATGAATAGAAGGAGCAACCATGAACATCCTGATCACCGGCGCCGCGAGCCGGCTGGGACAGGCGGTGGCCGAAGCCCTGAAGGACCACAGGCTCCGCCTCGTGGACGAATCGCCCGTGGAGGCGCCAGCCGCGACCGGGGCCGAAACGCGCGGCGAATCGCCCGGCGATGCCGCCCAGGGCAGCCTGCTGGACCAGGACTTCGCCTGGCGGGCGGTCCGGGGCATGGACGCCGTCGTCCACACGGGCGAGCCGCCGCGGGACCTGCCGGAGTCCGAGGTGGAGCGCGAGAAGCACCTCCTGGAACTGGCCACGCGGGGCACGCACCAGCTCTTCAAGGCCGGCGTGGAGGCGGGCGTCAGGCGTTTCGTCTACGGCGGGACGCTCGATCTCTTCCGTCCCTATCCGGACGACGTGTACATCAGCGAGCTCTGGAAGCCGCTGCCCGAGCCCGTTATGCCCGCCATGTCCCGCTACCTGGGCGAGCACACCGCCCGCGAATTCGCAAGGGACCACATGGTGACGGTTACGGGACTCAGGCTGGGGACCCTGGTCAGCGAAGAGGAAGTGGCCGGCCAGGCGCCCGACCTGCTGTGGCTGGACTACCGGGATGCGGCTCAGGCCTTTCGGCTGGCCCTGGAGCGGGACGACTCGGACCAGGTCTGGTGGACCGGCCGGTACGCCATGTACCACATCTGCGCCGACCTGGAGAATCCGAAGTACCTCATCAACCAGGCCCGCAACCTTGGCTACGCGCCGGTCCACAACTTCGCGGCGAACTGGCGGGACTAACGGCGTATTCCACTAGAGGTGCCATCCATGAAGAAAGTCCTGCTGCTCGGCGCGTCCGGGCTCATCGCGCCGCACATCACCCCCGCGCTCGAGAAGGACTACGACCTGCGGCTGGCCGACATCAAGGACCATCCGGACGGGAGGCCCGTCCTCAACGTGGATGTGCGTGACTACGGCCAGGTCCGCGAGGCCATGGAGGGCGTGGACGCGGTCATGAACTTCACGGTCCTGCGCCACGACGACACGCTGAGCTTCCAGGTCAATACCATCGGGGCCTGGAACGTTATGAAAGCCGCGGCCGACGCCGGGATCAGGAAGGTAATCCACACCGGTCCGGCCCAGACCCTCCTGGCCTACGTGCACGACACGGACATCCCCGTCGACGCGCCCGACGCGCCGTCCACCGACTACTACTTCATCACCAAGCACCTGAGCAACGAGATCGTCCGGAGCTTTGCCCGCCGCCACGAGATCCACACGGTCTGCTACCTGTTCCAGGGCCTGGCGCCCCGGCCGACCGAGCATACCGGAAAGAACTCGACACGAGGTTTTCTCATTATCCACGACGATCTCGCCGTGGCCTGCCGCCAGGGCCTCGAACTTCCCTCGGTGCCCGGCTTCTACCAGGCCTTCAACCTGCATAGTCATTATGGACCGGGTCAATACAGCCTGGAGAAGGCCGAGCGCATCCTGAGGTACGCGCCGCAGGAGGCGTGGTGGCAGTGGCAGCGGCGGCCGGGTTAGCGCGTAGGTCAGTCTACCCGGAGAGAAGGTCTGTTGGTGGGTCTTGGATGCTTCCAGCCACGCCAGATCTTGTCCCGATAACCGCTGGTGAGCTTGATATCGATCTCGATGCCCATGGTCAGGATGTCTTCGTCATGCAATGTTTCCAGAATCGTGTTTTTTATGTGTTCAACGACCTCGGGGGTCAGAACCCGGCCTTTCTTCGTCGACATGTATGCCTCCCTTCGATTAGTCCAGTAGTAGTTTGATTGTAATGGTGATGAGCAACCCAAAATTCGCAATGATACATGTAATCAGGGTTTTTCTCCACCAGCGGGCATCGCTTTTCATTTCCTTCAACTGTTCGGCGTTGTATTCAATGAGTTCCCGCATGCCGTCTTCCGATGTCTCAAGACCGGACAGACGGCTTTTGACGCACTGGTCCTTGAAGTACACTTCCTCCATCAGTTCTTCCGTGTCTCTTTGGGTTTTATGATTGTTCATCGTCGGGTTGTGCTCCTATCGGTGTGTGCGTGACATCGCTATGTTTATCCATTTATACTGGTTAATTGTGTATCATGATCTGTCATATTGAATCAGTTGGAATTCCGTTAAACATTCTCGCGGACTTTTTAAAAAAGATGCAGGAAGCATGAAATAAACTCCGATCGGTTTAGTTCAAATTTAGACCGGATTCCTACAGCCAACCAAGGAGAATCACCCCATGTCCAGTAACGCCCGGACCATTCGCGTATTCGTCGGCACCTACACCCAGACCACCAGCAAGGGCATCTACGTATATGACGTCGATACCGCCACCGGCGTCATGGAATACGTCAGCCACGTGGGCGGCATCACGAACCCGTCCTTCCTGTGCCTGACGCCGGACGCCCGCTTCCTCTACGCCGTGGGCGAGACGGGCGATCCTCACGGCGGCGTTTTCGCTTATTCCGTGGACGCGTCCGGCACGCTCACGCCGCTGAACAGCCAGTCGTCCGGGGGCGCCGGGCCCTGCTCCATCGACGTGCACCGGAGCGGCAAGGCCGTGCTCGCGGCCAATTACGGCGGCGGGTCCGTTTCCTCCTTCCCCGTGAATGACGACGGATCCCTGGGCGAGGCGGCGTCGGTCATCCAGCATACCGGTTCGAGCGTCGACCAGAGCCGCCAGCAGGAGCCCCACGCCCACATGATCCGCCACGACCTGGACTACAACTTCGTCTTCTCGCCGGACCTGGGCACCGACAAGGTGATGATCTACGCCCTCGACCCGGACACGGCCGTGCTGACGCCCCATGGGGAGGCTTCTGTACCGCCCGGGTCCGGTCCCAGGCACATCGAGTTCCATCCCAACCGCCGGTTCGCTTACGTGATCAACGAGATGGGCAACACGATCACGGCCTTCGCCTACGACGGGTCGGCCGGCACGCTCACCGCGATCGAGACCGTGCCGACGCTGCCCGACGGCTACGACGAGGTCAGCCACACGGCGGACATCCACATCACCGACGACGGACGGTACCTCTACGGATCCAACCGGGGCCACGACAGCCTGGCCATGTACGCGGTGGACGGGGATTCGGGCCGCCTGTCGCTGCTCGGCATTGTGCCCACGGGCGGCGAGAACCCGCGGAACTTCGGGATCGACCCGACCAACAGCTTCGTGCTCGTCGGCAACCAGAGCTCGGACACGGTCACCTACCACCGGCTCGACCCGGACACGGGCCTGCTCCATCTCTCGGGCGTCGTGGCCGAAATCCCCATGGCGGTGTGCCTGAAGATGATCGTGTTGGACTGATTTCGGCCCATGAGCGCGCAAGATCGAAGACCCGAATCCGGACCGCCGGACCGCACTCAACCGGAACTCGCCCGGCAGGATCCCGCCCGGCAGGACGCTGCCCGGCAGGACCGCGAATGGCGGGCGTTCGTCGAACGGTCGCGGCGCGAGCCCAAACCCTTCGAGGACCACCTGGAGGCCTTCCGGCGTATATTCGACGGACGCCGCCCGGAGGACGGGCCGCCCGCGGTCTGGGCGCCGGACGAGGAGACCGTGCGCCGGTCGAACCTATGGGCCAGCATGGCGGCGGTGGGTATGGACCGCTACGAAGATTTCCACACCTGGTCCGTCCGCGATCCTTCCGCCTTCTGGACCCACACCCTCGAGCGGCTCGGCATCGTATTCACGCGACCGCCGGACGCCATCCTCGACCTGGCCGGGGGTGTCCGCGACCCCCGGTGGCTGCCGGGCGCCCTGCTCAACATCGTCGACAGCTGCTTTACCGCCGATCCCGGCCGACCAGCAGTCGTCACGCCCGGTTCGGGCGACCCGGAGGGCCTGGACGACCCTCACGATCCTGACGATCCTGACGACCCTCGCGATCCTGACGGCCCGGCCGGCCAGGCGCTCCGCACGACGACCTACGGGGAACTGGAAAGCCTCGTCAACCGCGTCGCCAACGGCCTGAGCGAGCGGGGCCTTGCGCCGGACCGGGCCATCGCGCTCTACATGCCCCTGAACCGGGCATGCGTGATCGCCTATCTGGCCATCATCCGCGCGGGTTCGCGGGTCGTCTCCATCGCCGACAGCTTCCCGGCGTCAGAAGTGCGCCGCCGCATGGCCATCGCCGCCGCGAACTGCGTCGTCACCATGGACCGGTACGTCCACGCGGGCAAGAGCATACCGCTCTACGACACGGTCGTCGAATCCGGCGCGTCCACGATCATCGTCGTGCCGTCCGGTGGCGACGCGATCGCGCCAGGTGCTTCCCCGGCGGCATCAGACGCGCCTCAGCACCACTGCGGCATCCGCGCATCCGACATCCCCTGGTCCGACCTCCTGTCCTCCGACGATACCTTCGAATCCGTAATCGGCGACCCCTATCGCACGACCAATATCCTGTTCTCTTCGGGGACCACCGGCGAGCCGAAGGCCGTCCCCTGGACCCACCTGACCCCCATCAAGAGCGCCATGGACGGATACTTCCACCAGGACATCCACGGCGACGACGTGACGACCTGGCCGACGAATATCGGCTGGATGATGGGGCCGTGGCTCATCTACGCCACCCTGGTCAACGGCGCGTGCATGGCCTTGTATCCCGGCGCGTCGAATACCGCCGAATACCTGCGCTTCATCCGGCGCGCCGGGGTGACGGTGCAGGGCGTCATCCCCTCGCTGGTGCGGACCTGGCGGCGCGCCGGCGTGGCCGATGAGCGGCGCACCGGCGTTTCCGATGGGCAGCAAGGCGGCGTGGCCGATGGAATCGACTGGCCGTCCATCCGCGTGTTCAGCTCCACGGGCGAGCCCGCCAGCCGGACCGACTACCTGTGGCTCATGAGCCGGGCCGGATACCGCGCGCCCGTGATCGAGTACCTGGGCGGCACCGAAATCGGGGGCGGCCACCTGGCCTGCACGGTCCTTCAGCCCTGCTCGCCCGCGGCATTCACCACGGCGAATCTGGGTGTGGATTTCGTTATACTGGAAAAGACCGGCAAGGAGGCCGGGGAGACCGGCTGGGAGGCCGGGGAGACCGGAGAGGCCGGGGAGGCGGGGAAGGCGGGCAAGGAGGCCGGGGAGGGCGAAACCGGCGAGCTCTTCCTCATGCCGCCCGCCCTGGGCATGTCGCAGCGGCTGCTCAACGGAGACCACGACGAAGTCTACTACAATGGCTGTCCGGCAGGTCCCCGGGGCGAGGTCCTGCGCCGGCACGGCGACCACACCAAGCGGCTTTATCACGGCTACTACCGGGCCCAGGGACGCGCCGACGACGGGATGAACCTGGGCGGCATCCTGGTCAGCCCCCTGGAACTGGAACGGATCATCGACGGGCATCCCGCCGTCTATGAGAGTGCGGCCGTGGCGGTGCAGCCCGAGGGGGAAGGGGCGGAAAGACTGGTGGTCTTCGTCGTCGCCGAAGCGGGCGCCGCCGCTGACGCCGATCTCGCAGCCGATGCGCTAGATTCGGAACTCGACACCGGCCCGGGTGGCGCCGCCGGGCCCTGGTCGGCCGGTCCACCCGTTGACGCTGAGCCCGACGCCCGAACGCTCACGCCCGATCTCGACCCCGAAGCACTAAAATCACAACTCCAGGCCATGGTCTCTGCCGGACTCAACCCGCTGTTCAAAATATACCGGGTCGTTATCGTGGAGGAACTTCCTCACACCGCGTCGGGAAAGCTGATCCGCCGTGTCCTCAGAGACATGACGTAACCTGGCGTCTGAACGCCTGTGGTCATGCAAAAGCCCCCGGCCGGTTATTGTTTCGATCTGTCCACGTGCCTGAGGTAGGTTTCGCTGGCAAAGAACAGGAAATCGTACGATCGCACCCGGTCGCGCCAATTGGTAGCGAGGTGGCGATATGTAAACACCCCCCTGGATTTCGATGGCAGCGTATCCTCTCCGTCATGTGTCACAACGGGCACAATCACATAATCCAGTTGCTCGCCGTTCTCGTCTTTCCAGACAACCGTGACAATGACGTCGCTGATTTCCGTACCCGTGTTATTCAATATGGTCCCGTTGCCAGTCACATATATACCGCCTGGGTCCGTGGAGAAGATTGCGCTTTCCTCCAGCAAGATTAAAGGTACCGGTGATAATTCGTCCCTGTCGTCTTCAGGGCGCAGGTCCCTGACTCTGACAAAGGCTGTATTGATGAAGAAACCCCAGTCAACATTGGCAATACGATCGTGAACAAGCGTTACATCATGTCGCCCGTTATAAGTGAGCGTTTCTCCTGGTTCGACTTCTTTCTCATCTTCCGGTTCGATTATCGTAAAGAATACCCTACCAATCCTGGCGCCCTGGGTGTCATTTAAGAATATCCCCAACTGAATGAAACTATCCTTCAGCGTATGGTCGGTTATGTTCTTAATGACGAGATGCATCACGGCATGTTTCTGCCCGTTCTCCGCGGTCTCATAATCGAGAATAAACTCTGATAACTCGAAGACATATTCGAACGACAACAGACCGGGGATACCCGGCGGGCCTTGAGGCCCGGCCTCCCCCTGTGGCCCCGGTGGACCGGCAGGTCCCTGAGGGCCTTCGGTTCCGACCCCCGGAATTCCCTGCGGACCTTGAGGACCTGCCGGGCCTGCCGGGCCCTCACATGCCGAGAAAACAAAGAGCACTGAAAAGAGAACCAGGTATCGCATCGTTACCCCCTTTGTTCATGTTCAGAACGGTTGGGAAGGATCGCCGTTGCCGCCGGCCTCCACCCCACTCACGGCACCCCGGTGCTGACGACGACCTTCAGGCCCGGTTCGGGCAGCGTGCGACGCGCGGACACCCGGGATGTTCCCGGCGCCGGCCAGTCACGGAGGAAACCCCGGATTTCACCGGTGACCTCATCCAGCAGCAGTGCGGCGGACGAACCGCCTTCCACACCGCTATCCAGGCCGCCGTCCCGACCGCCGTCCAGGCCGCCTTTCTTGCTCATCGCTACAATGCCCCCGGGTCCGGACAGTTCGATACGCCCCAGCGCAGCGGGCCAGTCCGCGCTCAGCGGAACCGCGAAGACGAACCCGCCGGCTTCGACGTTGCCTTCCCCGCACACGATCTCGTCCATGGCGAAGCTCATATCGAATAGCGTGTTTCCATTGGCGGCCGCCCCGGATATCCGGTAGGGGCCGCGCTCCGGAGGCAGGGTCGGCGGCGCGTCGACCACGAATGAAGGCTCCAGGTAGAGCGCTCCGTCCTCGTCGACGCCTCCCCAGACCAGCAGGCTCTTGCCGGACGGCGAGAAGGATGAAACGGAGGGACGGTGCGACGCCCCGGACAACCTGTATTCCATCGACTTCCTGAAATTATAGTCGCTGGTCCAGTCGGGCGGACCGCAACCTGACATGTGATCCGGTGTAAACGGCGGCACAAGTTCGTTATTCCAGATATCATATCCCCAGACGCCGATATTTCCATCCGGGTAAGGGTAATTCTCGTCGATGCCCGTCGGCCTTCCACACGGCGCATGCCCCAGGCTGAAGTTGTGTCCCAGTTCGTGGCCGATGTAGTAGGGATGAAGTTCGGCAACGGAATCGAGACCAGGCCTGAAGGCCCGTCCCCCTCCGCCGTAGACGATGCCCAGGTAGTACCAGTCCGCGCTGTCCATGGTTCGGGTCATCCGGGTCAGAAGGAGCGTGGAATGCGTATCTACCGGCTCTTCCGAAACCCATACCGGGCTTCGAGCGTCCACAACCAGCTCGTGTACCGGAAGGTAAGTCATGGTCGGTCTCAGGTACTCGGAAGCCGATGTAACGCCGTTGATCTCCGCCAGTAGCGCTTCGTCCGGATTATCCGTCCATACCAGGGGAACCAGGGTCAGTTTCATCGGCGGAATCTCGTGCACGGCAACGGGGATCGCGCCCGATGCGGGAAGGCGGTCGGGCAACGGTACGGGCGCATCGTGAGTTCCATCCGGATCGATCTCTATGACCATCTCCAGTGTCGGCTGGATGACCGAACTGGGTATCATCGCGTTGGCCGTGGCTTCAAGGTCTCCCGCGTCGATGAGCGGCGGAATGACCTTGCCTTCGGTCCGCAGATTCGTGACGTGTACCTGCGCATTGTTCAGGAAGAACCGCGCGGTCATGGGCGGCATGGGCGTTTCTACGGGCGCCGAGATGAATACGCGCAGGAGCGCTTCTTCTCCCGCCACCAGGGGCACGCTTGATCCCAGGGTCTGGGTCGACTGGGTCAGTACGGCCTTCGAACTCACCACGTTCACCTCCAGACAGGTGTTTACGCGGGAGTTGGGAATCGTATTGAGCCACTCCCACAGTACAGAATCTACGGGCTCGCACAACCTGGTGAGATCGAGCCGCAGTTCTTCCAGCATCAATCCGGTCAGGGCCGCCGGGATTCCTCCGGTGAGTCTGGCGTTATAGGACAGGTCGAGCTTTTTGAGGCTGACCAGACCACCGAACGACTCAGGCACGGCGCCCGTAAGCTCGTTATCCCGCAAGTCCAATTCCACGAGTTGCCCGAGCCGCCCCAGTTCGGGGGGGATTTCGCCCGTTAAACCGTTCCAGGGCATCTGCAGCTTCTCGAGATGCTCAAGCGCTCCCAGATCGGGCGGAATGGCCTCCGTCAGTCTGTTTACTCCCAGATCCAGTATGACTAGATGGGAGAGTCGTCCCAACTCGGATGGGATGCCTCCCGTCAACCGGTTATTCGAAAGACTCAGTACCTTCAGTTGTTCAAGCTGCCCGAGTTCCGGCGGGATTTCGCCCGATAACGAATTGCCGGTCAAATACAGAGACTCGAGCTTTTGCATTTGCCCGATTTCGGAAGGGATGTCGCCGGTCAACCGATTAAGTGCGAGGCTCAGAAAGGTCAATTGGGAGATTTGCCCCAGTTCGGAGGGGATGCCTCCCGTCAACCGGTTGTTGTAGAGATCGAGGTCGTTGAGTTTTTTGAGTCTCCCGAGCTCCGCCGGTATTTCACCTGATAACTGGTTGTTTGATATACCCAGTGACGTCAGGGATTCCATCCTCCCCAGCTCCGCCGGTATTGCGCCGGTTAACTGGTTGTTTTCGAGTTTCAGTCCCTCCAGATTTTCCAGCAGCCCGAGTTCCGCCGGTATTTCTCCGGTCAGCCGGTTAAGGCCGAGATACAGGAGTTTCAGGTTTTTCAGCTCGCCCAGCGCGGATGGGATATCGCCCGACAACTGGTTGTTATAGAGGTTGATGACCGTGAGGCCGGAGAGTTGCCCCAGTTCGCGAGGTAAACGGCCGGACATTTCATTCCCGGGAAGCCACAACGACCATATGCGGCCTTCCTGGTCTGTGTCTATACCATGCCAGGTCCTCAGGGGTTCCCCGCTCAGCCAGTTCGTGTTGTCCGACCAGTTGGGCCCGTCCGTTGCGTTGTACAATGCGATCATAGCCTGCAGATCCGGTCCCGCCTCCTCTGCCGAGACGACGAACCTGGCGATGGCCTCCGCGTCCCCGGACCGGACCGAAATCCGGGCCGATCCTTCGCCGGTGGCGGTCACCAGCCCGTCCGGACTGACCGTCGCCACGGATTCGTCGCTGCTCGACCATTCCATGTCGGCCTCTTCGATGGGATGTTCGTTCCGATCGAGCACGACGGCGGCCAGCCGAATGGTGTCGCCGACGGCCAGGGCCCAGGCTTCTTCCGGTCCCAGGACGATACTGGTTGCGGCCTGCAGGACCGTAACGTCGACGGTCTCCTCGATGCTTCCTGATTGCGCGGTTACCTGCGCGGTCCCGTTGCCGGCCGAGAATACCCATCCGCTGTCGCTGACCGTTGCCACGGCCTCGTCGCTGCTCGACCACGCCACGACGGCCTCTACGATCGGATGTCCGTTCTGGTCCATCGCGGTCGCGACGACCCGGACCGAATCGCCTATGGCCGTAAACATTGCCTCGCCCGGTTCGACTATCAGTTCGACCACATCCTGCATGACCGCGACTTCGATACTCGCTGTCAGGGTCAGGCTGCGCACCGTGATGCGGGCCTTTCCCGGACCTCGCGCCGTCAACAGGCCCCTGTTGGAGTCAATAGCGGCAACGCGCACGTTGCTGCTGGACCATACGAGTGGAATGCCCGTCAATGGAGCGTTTCGCTGATCGAACACCGTGGCGGTCAACTGCCGGGTCTGACCGATCGAGTGGAAAGAGACGGACGAGGGCATGATTTCGATCCGGGTCGCCACCGGCGCCGGTGGCGGAGGCGGGGACGTAGGCGGGGACGTAGGCGGTTGGGGCGGGCGAGCAGGCTGGGAAGGGCTTTCCTTTCCGCAGGCGGCCAGGACGAACAGGATAAGGCAAACGGCCAACCCGCGAGTACAAGGTGACGGGAAAGAGTACAAGTACCTTGTCCCTTCTACCTACGCTTGCATTCAGGTTCTGATGATAACACGAAACACCGGCCCGTCTCAACCCGGTATCTCCGTCATGCCAGGCGGTCTGCCAGGACCGGCTGGACAGGCTGGGTGGTTTTGATTATAAATATACCGGTTCTTGTATGTAATTTGTGTGTGAAGTGCGGCTCGTTATATGTAATTTGCGCGATATTGGATGTATGACTGTCTTTTTGCATTGAACCACGCAAAGGCGGGTACTTAGTGTAGTGGAATTTCGGCCGACCGGCGGTCCACGATTAGCGCGGAAACACACCGTGAACAGCAGTAGACAGTGGAAAAAAACATGACGAGTATGGAAAAACTCAGGCGGGAGAATGCCGCGTTGCGCGAGAGTATCTCCAAGCTGAACTCGGCCAGCCTGCGTATCAGCGCGAGCCTGGACCTGGAGACCGTCCTGCAGGAAGTCGTGGAAAGCGCCCGTGCACTGACCCGGGCGAGCCACGGCGTCATCGCAACGATAGACGAGGAAGGCCGCCCCGTTGACATTCTCACTTCCGGCCTCACGGACGAAGAGCGACGGCAGATGATGGACTGGCCGGATGGTATCAAGCTCTTCGAACATTTACGCGACCTGCCGGGCGCACTGAGACTGCCGGACGTGCAGGACTACGTGCGGTCGCTGGGATTCTCCCCGGACGTACTGCCGTTCAGTACCTTCCAGTGCATGCCCATGCGCTCTGGCGCACAACACGTCGGCAGCTTTTTTCTCGCCGATAAGGAGGGTGGCGAGCACTTCACGGACGAGGACGAGGAATTCCTCGTGCTGTTCGCGTCGCAGGCGGCCACGGCGATCGTCAATGCCCGCGCGTACCGGGCGGAGCAGAGCGCGCGCGCCGACCTGGAAGCCCTGGTCGAGACTTCACCGGTGGGCGTTGCGGTTTTTGACGCGGGGTCCGGGTGGCCGAAGTGGTTCAACCGCGAAGCGAGACGGATCGTGGAAGTCCTGATCAGCCCGGGAAGTCCGCCGGAGTCTTTGCTGGAACAGATCACATTGAAGCGCGCCGACGGACGCGAGATCGCGCTGGACCAGTTCCCGTTGTCCGAGGCGCTGATCCACGCCGAGAACGTACGGGCCGAGGAGATCGTGCTATCGGTACCCGACGGACGTTCCGTCGAGACACTGGTAAACTGCACGCCGATCCATTCCGATGAAGGAGAGGTCCAGTCCGTCGTCGTCACGATGCAGGACCTGGCGCAGATCAAGGAACTGGACCGGTTGCGGACCGAATTCATCAGCATGGTGAGTCACGAGCTTCGGGCCCCCCTTACCTCCATCAAGGGCTCTGCGGCCACCCTGATGGAGGAATCACCGGGGCTGGATCCCGCGGAGACGCGCGAGTTCTACCGCATCATCATGGATCAGACCGATCAAATGCGCCGGTTGATCGGCGACCTGCTGGACGCGGGCCGCATCGACACGGGCACGCTGTCGGTGACACCCGAAGCATCTGAAATCGCCGTCCTGGTCGACCAGGCGCGAAGCTCCTTTCAGAGCGGCGGCAGCAAGCACACGCTCAGGATCGATCTTCCACCGGACCTGCCGAGGGTCATGGCCGATCGCGCGCGCATCATACAGGTATTGAACAACCTGTTCGTCAATGCCGCGCGTCACGCACCGGAGTCCTCCCCCATCCAGGTCTCCGCCATACATGATTGCCAACACGTCGAAGTCTCGGTACGCGACGAAGGCATCGGCGTGGCGCCTGAGATGTTGCCGCACCTTTTTCATAAGCACATCGGACTTGACGACCGTGCACGCTCTTCCAATACAGCCGGCACGCGGCTGGGTCTTGCCATCTGCAAGGGGCTCGTCGAGGCCCACGGAGGGCGAATCTGGGCGGAAAGCGCGGGTATCGGCCAGGGCACGCGCATTGCCTTCACCATCCCGGTGATCCAGGAATCCGTGACCGCGGACCGCGCAACGATTCGGAGGGAAGCGCCCGGCGAAGACGAAGTGTTCGAACCCACGCGCATACTCGTGGTCGACGACGACCCAAGGATGCTGCAGTACATTCGGGACGCCCTCACCGAATCCGGTTTCGACCCGGTCGTAACCGGCGACCACGTCGAACTGTCGAGCATCATTCGGGCCGAAAAACCCCAACTGGTCCTGCTCGACCTGATATTGCCCGATACAGATGGCATAGAGTTGATGAGAAGCTTATCAGAACTATCCGATATCCCGGTCATCTTCATCTCTGCCTACGGCCGGGACGAAACCATCGCGAAGGCGCTGGAAGAGGGTGCGGACGACTACCTGGTCAAACCCTTCTCGCCGACGGAACTCGTGGCAAGGATACGGACGTCGTTGCGCAGGCGGGCCGATCCCGAACCGTTCCTGCTGGGTGAGCTGGCGATCAACTACGACCGTCGCCTGGTGAGCATGGGCGGCGTCCAGGTCGATCTCACCGCCAAGGAGTTCAACCTGCTTCGCGTACTCTCCCTGAACGCGGGCCGGGTGTCGACCTTCGATGCCCTGATTCGACAGGTTTGGGGTGCGCATGGCTACGCGAACCACAAGCTTGTGCGGAGTCTGATCAAAACGCTTCGGCGCAAGATTGGAGACGATGCGCGCGCGCCCGACTACATCTTCAACGTACGCGGGGTCGGGTACCGAATGGCCCGGCCCGGCGATGTCAAGGTCTGACACCAGACGCCGGCGAACGCTTCGTACCAGGTCGGTTTGCTCAGTCCTGCCTCTGCTTCAAAGCCCTGACTTCTCCTTCAACGCGGCCAAGCCTTTTGTTCAAGTCATGTATATCCGCCCTGACAACCTTGAATTCCTCCTGCATTTCGGTCCTGAGCGACTGCATTTCATCCCTGACGGCCTTGAATTCCTCCTGCATTTCAGCCCTGACGGCCTTGAATTCCTCCTGCATTTCAGCCCTGAACGACCGCATTTCAGTCCTGAACGACCTGAATTCCTCCTGCATTTCGGTGCGCAGTTCACCGGTGGATTGACCCATAAAGGTGATGACCGCAATGACAAGAATACCGACGGCAACCAGCACCTGGACAAATGCGATCAGTTTCTGGTACATTTCGTTCCCCGCTTTCGTTTTGCGTTCATGATTCATTTCTGTTGATCAATACTATTGAAGACATTGGACCGCATCCGGCTCGCCGCACCCGGCTCGTCGCACCCCATTCGACCCTTCTAAATTGTAACTGTCGGAGCCCATTCTGAAATCCTCGGACTTTTTTGTGTTTTGTTAAGGTTCCGCCAGTTAAGGTTCCGCCAGTTGAAGTTCCGCCCGGATAAGGCACACAGCAGCCTCTTTCTGCTCGATGGCCTCACCAATTGGGAATTGCCTTATACGCCTCATCCTGTGGTAATTGGCTAATGGCATTGTAACGTCGTTTTGTGATGGGAGAACGCTGACAAGCCCTACGCTAACAGACGCGTCGCGGTCCAGCGCGTCGCGACTCAGCGCTGCGCTGCGAGTCAGTTTAAAAACCCTCACTCCCGTCCTTTTGCGTCAACGGCTTGACTGCCCCCTCCACGCGTCCGAGCCTTATTCTCGAACTTTTCACGAAAACACGACAGTCCCCCTTGCCTTATACCATTACTTATCAGATATTTCACAATACCTCATGACGGAGTAACCACCTCTACGGAAGTTTCTTTCGGTAAAGTAGGAAGCACTTTTACAGCCAACGGCTTTCCCATCCATATAAAAATCGTCAAATGGGCGTGTAGTATAACCCCAGTGTTTTTCCATCCGAAAGGATTGCCATGACACGCTTGCGTCTCAGACTCGTGTGCATTGCGTTACTGCCGGTATCCCTGTTCGTGCTTTCCACCTGCGGCAAGGATAGTTCCACCGCCCCAGGCGCTCCAACACCCCCTGCCCCGGTACCCGCCAGCATCGAAATCACCCCGGCGTCCGCTACGTTGAACGCCATAGATCAAACCGTTGAGTTGGCTCCAGTAGTACTTGACGAGAATGGTGCTGAGATCGCCGATGCTTCGGTTACGTGGACGAGTGGCGCCGTGGACGTTGCGACGGTTTCCGATCAAGGCCTGGTCACGGCGGTCAACAACGGGTCCGCGGTGATCACGGCACAGTCGGACAGTCTTTCGGCATCGGCGAGTATCACCGTCTCGCAGGTGCCGGTCCGTATCGTAATCGAGTTCCCGACCACGGAATCGGGCCAGGTCATACTGACGGACATGGGCGAGTTAAAACTGGTAGCCACGGTACAGGATAGAAACGGACATCCGGTGGCCGGAGCGGAAGTGACATGGTCGAGCAGCGATGAATCCGTAGCGACCGTCAACGATCAAGGAGTGGTAAACGAGGTCTCGAGCGGGTTTACTCAGATCACAGCCCGATCGGGAGACCTGTCAGACTCGATTAATTATGGTGTCTCGTTAAGTGTTGCACTGGGCAGGTTGTATATGGCGACAAATGGTCCGGATTGGACACAAAACACGAACTGGTTGACTGATAAACCGTTGGAAGAATGGCACGGTATTACGGTCGGCTTGTTTGGACAGCCTACGATACTGAACCTGAACAACAACAACCTGGGTGGCTCGATTCCGACGGATGCGGGACAATTGTATTCTCTTGGAGAACTGAATCTGGGATCCAATCGGATTTCGGGCGAGATTCCCGCAACGATAGGAAAGCTGGAATTTCTCGGCAAACTGAACCTGAGCGACAACCAGTTGTCAGGAGAAATACCCGCCGAGTTGGGACGACTTAAAGAACTGGAGGTTCTGGCACTCGACAGGAACGAGTTGACCGGTGAGCTTCCGGCCGAACTGGGTAACCTTGCCAACCTCCGGGAATTACACCTGCAGGAAAATGAATCATTGAACGGACCTCTGCCTGATTCGTTTACGAATCTCGAGCTTCAAACCCTGGACCTGGATGGAACAGCGCTTTGCGTGCCGGCCAACTCGGAGTTCCAGGCCTGGATCGAAGGGATTGATAACGTAACCGCCGCCACGTGCCCTGATCCGTAGTTGGTAAACGGCTTCGCCGGTTCTGAAAACCATTGTAAATCTTCATGAAGCGTGTTTGCTCCGGTCTGATACCCCGGTGCGCTGAAAAAAAACGGGTCAGGGAGACACAGTCCCTGACCCGTTTGCAATATAGCGGATGATGAATACGCTGTTAAATGTCGCATCCGGTAATCACAGCTTCATCCGAAGTGAAAAAGATCACGATCATTCTGGCACGACTACTCTTATGGGCAGGTCGTTAATGGTACGACCTGCCGGCCACAAAGCGGCGTCTCAGGTATCGGAAGATCCTTTGAAACAGGTCGCCACGCTTACTCCCGCCCCTGCGTCAATGCCCTGACTTCCCCCTCCACGCGTCCAAGCCTTTTGTTCATGTCCTGCATTTCGATGCGCAACTCACTGGTGGATTGCCCCATCCAGGTGATGACGGCGATGACGAGCATACCGATGGCAACCAGCGACTGGACAAATACGATCAGTTTCTGATACATTTTATTCCCTGCTTTCGTTTCGCGTACATGATCCATTACTGTTTAAGACATTGGACTACATCCGGCTCGTCGCATCCGGTTTATCGCATCCCAATCAGTCGTTCCTAATCGTAACTGTCGGAGTCCAATCTGAAATCCTTGGACTTTTTTTCGTTTAGTTGCAGGTCCCGCCAGTCGAGGCCCCACACGGATTACCGCACACAGAGTCCTCTTTTCGGTCGATAGCGTCACTAAATGAGATTTGCCTAATACGCTGCATCCTGTGTTTATTGGCTAAGGTCACTTTATGCAACCCAGGCACCCCCGGACCACCTGGGGCCACCCAGGCACGCCTGGCCACACTGAACCCGAAAGGCACCTTCCATGAGCAACAAGCGCGTCGCCATCGTCGCGGGCGGACGGACGCCCTTCATCAAGTCGGGCAAGGCCTTCGCCGAAATCGATTCCCTGGCCATGGCCGTCCACACCACGCGCGGCATGCTGGACCGGAGCGGGATCGACCCGGCGCTCATCGAATCCGTCGTCTTCGGGACGATGACGCCCGATCCCCTGAAGCCCAACCTGGCCCGGGAGCTCGTCTTCGAGGCGGGGCTACCTATCCGCGCCGAGGCTCATACCGTGGCCTCCTACTGCATCACCGGACTGCGGGCGGTCACGGTCGTCGCCGACGCCATCTCCGGTGGCCGCATCGACGTGGGCCTGGCCGGCGGGGTCGATTCGCTCACCCGGGCCTCCATGGATCTCTTCCGCGAGCCGTCCACGGGCCTGACCATGGGCGAGCACATGGAGCTGACCTGCAAGGAATGGGACATCCCGCGCGAGCGGCAGGACGAGGTGGCCCTGGCCAGCCACCGCAACGCCGTGGCCGCGCGCGAGAAGCTTGCCGGGGAGATCCATCCGCTGCTGGGCGAGGAGGCCGACTCCGGACCGCGGGCCGACACGTCGCTCGAGGCCCTGGCCGCGCTGAAGCCCGTCTTTGACCCGGAGCACGGCACGCTCACGGCGGGCAACTCGTCGCCCGTGACGGACGGCGCCGCGGCGGTGCTGCTGATGAGCGAGGAGAAAGCGGCCGAGTGCGGCCTGGAACCGCTGGCGTACATCGGGGGCATGGCCTACGCCGCCCACGACCCCTCGGAGGGGCTGCTCATGGCGCCGGCCATCTCGGTGCCCCGGCTCCTGGCCAGCCGGAACCTGTCCATGGCGGACATGGACCTGGTCGAGATCCACGAGGCCTTCGCGGCCCAGGCCCTGGCCAGCGCGGCGGCGTGGGAGCGGGGCTGGAAAGGCGCGCCGACGGGCCCGGTGGACTGGGACCGCGTGAACGTCAACGGCAGTTCGATTGCCGTGGGCCATCCCTGGGCGGCCACGGGCACGCGCATCCTCACGACCCTGGCCCACGAGATGAAACGGCGCGACGCCCGCTACGGCCTGGTCAGCATCTGCGCCGCGGGCGCCATGGCGGGCGCGTTCCTGCTGGAGCGGTAGGGGGCGGCATCGACAGTATCCACGTCAGTGGGTGGCATTCATGAAGGGTTATTTGCGCGGTAGATTAGATTTACCTGAACAATCTTACCACTATGGCCACGACGCCTATCAGTGTAGGAATCCCCAGGGTGAGAATGACTGTGAGTATGTAGGCTTTGGTAGGTACATGTTTCAATGTCTCTTCCATCTTCACCACGGAATCTCTGAGCGCATCTACTTTCTCCGCAGTGTTGTTCGTAGACACTTCCAGCCGGTCGAGCCTGAAATCCCTTGGTCGATTCCCATTACCGCTTCCACTGCTCGAACCGCTGCCTTCTCCAGCGGGTTCGCCGGTTAATTCGCGATTGGGCAAAGTCATTGGAACACCTCTCTACTCGAGCAACGACCCGATCAGCGGGATGACGACGCACGCCAGCACGACGCCAAGCATCCATTTCATCAGTTTAATGTCGCTCTGCATCAGTTCGATGTCATTCTGCATGGAGGACAGTTTCCGCTCGAAGTCCGCGATTTCTTCGGCGGCTTCGCTGGCGGCTGCTTCAGGAGTACCAGCGGCTACGAGTGCGTCATACGTCTTGGAAAGCATGACAGGCATGATCCATCCTTTTCTGTCTACGAGTCGTCGTACTATGCGCAGGTACGCTGCACGCGTCCTGCCCGGCCCTTATCTATAATCGTCGGAAGCCGGGACGAGTTTCTCGTATGGACGATGTCTTTTATTGCTTTGGGAGAGATAAAAGACTAAAGGAGTGCTGGTCAGACCAGAGGAGAGGGGGCCGCCAACTCAGAACCCGCCCTACTCATCCCCGCCGCTCTGTCGCTGCTGCTCGAACTTCACGTCGGGATGGGCCACCAGGTTGATCCGGAAGTAGAACCCCTTGTTGATGCCGTTCGGCACCCACCGGAAGGTAAACTCCCAGCAGTGCAGCGGACGGTAGAGGTCCACGCTGTGGGAGACGATTTCCTTGCGGCGGTAGTCGTAGTTGATGGAGTGCTGCACGCGCCATTTGTCGGTGACGCGGTTGGTCAGCCTGAGCAGGTCCGTGATGTCGTTCAGGGCGAACCGGTTCGTGGCCCGTATCTCGTGACGGCTGGTGGTGAATCCCTCCTCGGCGTCTGGATTCGAGCGCCGGATCGAGTAGTGGTGGGAGAGCCGGACCGTCCAGGGACCCTTGACCTGGGAGAACCGCTGGTCGAACCGGTCGTCGCCGTACCCGCCGTACCCGCCGTAGTCGTTGAACCCGCCGCCCGAAAAGCTGCTGCCCCCGAAGCTGCTCCCGCCCAATCCTCCGCCGGAGTAGTCGTCATACCCGCCGTAGGCGCCGCCGAACTCGCCGTCCCCGAGTTCATTACCGAATTCGTCCCTGCGCGGCCCCACGAGGTTGAGGGACGTGCTGAGCGTCATGCGGTCCAGCCAGGGCCGGCGTAATTCGTCGGTTTCCGGATCGTAGAAATCGTGGTTCAGCGACAGATCAACGTTCAGCCGGCGGCTCGGGATGCGCACGGTGGTCCGCAGGTCCGCGAACTTCCGGTCCTCGGCCTGGAAATCGTAGGACGTCGACGATTTGACGTACACCAGGTTGTACTTCTTCTCGCGGCCCTCGTGTTCGGTCCTGGCCTGCAGGATGTTGTTCACGGAGAAACGCATCGTCTTCCGGACGCGCGCCCCCCCGGTCCCCCCGGACTGGGAGAAGTTGATGTCGGGCGTGACCACGTGCCGAATGGCGTTGAGCCGGCCGATCTTGGGCTGGAAGAGCCCGTAGAGCGTCGTGTTGACCGACATGCCCACCGTGTGGTCTTCCTTCTGTTCCCAGTTACCCTCGGTTTCCGGGTCGGTATCCTGCTCCCAGGTTCGGCCGTACCGGGCCTGCGGGCGGATCTTCAGCCAGCCCCCGATCTTCTGCGGCGCACTCAGGGTAAAGTCGTTGTCGAAGGTCCGGATGGATGCGTGCGTGTAGTGGTAACGGGTATCCGGACCCGTATGGGTCGTGTCCCGGTCGCCCCGTATGTTATTCCTGCGGTTCCGCAGCGTGTTGTTGAAACCGAACATGATAGTGTGGAACCAGCGATCCTCGATCTGCGTGCGGGGCTGGCTGAAGTCGGGCATACTGCCCCGCCGCGTCTGCCTGCGGGGCGGCTTGAAGATCGCCTTCGTCCCGAAGCGGAACCGAAGCGTGGTGGTGGGCCGGCTCGGCTGGCCGGTCCGGCCGCTCGTGGACGTGCTCAGGTTGAGGCTGTTCCGCCCGAACTTCTTGTCGATCGCGAAGGATGAACGCGTCGTGGACCGCAGGAGTCCGGGGTCCGTCCCCCGCGTCGTCGAATGCAGGTACTGCAGCGATTGGGCGAAGTTGCCCTGCCCGCGGATCGTCAGGTCCGGGATCACTTCCTGCCGGTGCCGGGCGGTCACGTCCCAGCCGGTCGTCGTCCCGTCGAAGCCTCTCCGCCACGAGCCGCTCGCCGAGCCCGTGAGCCGGCGGTCCTGCCGGTACTGGAACCTTTGCCTTAGCAGGAACCCGGTCTTGGCCTCGATGTCGGCTGTGGTCTTCATGTCGAAGTACTCGTTCGGCGCCCAGTAGTAGCCCAGGTTGCGCAGGTACCGGCCTTCCTCCACGCCGCTGCCGTAGTTCGGCACCGTGAGCCCGGACTGCCGGCCTTGCTTCACCGAGAAGACGTAGACGGGGAGATAGACTATGGGTATGCCCATGATGTAGCCCGTCACGTTCCGGACGACCGCCTTGTCTTCGGGGACGACTTTCGCCTCGCCCATTTTCAGATAGTAGTGCAGGTGGTTCGGGTTGTCGCAGGTGGTGTAGGTGCCGTCGTGGATCTCGAAGGTCCGGTCGGCGTTGAGCGTGATGAGTTCGCCGTTGAAGAACCCTTCCTGGTACTGGGTGCGGCCCTTCCAGATCTGCCCTTCCCCGGTTTTCATGTCGTACTGCATGCGGTCCCCGACCACGACGTTCATCTCGTCCTGCAAACGGGGATAGGTATTGGTCTCGGGATCGATGTCCGGCGACGGGGGCAGGAAGTCCGCGGTCAGCAGTTCGGAGTAGGTATGGAATCGCAGTCGCCCGGCCGTCAGCTCGACGTCGCCGTACTTCACATAGGCGCTACCGATCATCACCATCATGGTGTCGGGGAATACGTACTCGATGCGTTTCGCATTGTAGTCGATCGGTGGCAGTCCGGTCGTATCGGCCTCGGCGCCGGCCCCGATCCCCATGCCGCCGGAAGGGAACTGCGCGAAGGCCGCCCCGGGAGCACGGCCGGCCAGCAGCAGACCGGCCGCCAGCAGAAAGATCGAAAGCCGGCCGGCCGGCAATAAACAGGCCTGCAATAAACACACCGGCAGCAACCCCGTAACACCCGCCCATTTACTTTTAACTTTACATTTATTATAATGAATGTTAATAATGAGCCTCAGTGACCTTTGGCATCGTGTTGTCCTGAACGCTCGGACCGTTTAAGATCGGAGATTCAGGGCGGTTTCTTCAAGTCCCTGCGTAATCTAAGTTAAACGGGTTAGCAGGCAAAGCGTTTCGTTTCAACGCCCTGAAGGGGCTTAAAGCCCGATGGACAAAAGAATTAATGAAGAAAACCGGTTGACACGCCGGATGGCCGGCACTATACTTGCAATTAGTATGGCCGTTTCGGGCGGAATCCCCGTGGACGCGGGGGCTTCCCCGTGGGCGGCCGGACGCGATTCCGGCCTGCCATGCTGACACCATCGAATTCGCTATCCGTCTTTAGAAGCATGGCGAATGTACGGTCGCCATCCGGGACGGCCTCGCGAAGCCGGTTCTTTGAAAACTTATACGGTCAGTTGAGTTTATGGTTGCAAAGGGCACGTAAAGAATTGTGTTGCAACGAAATAAAAAGATTCATTTTTTCCTTGCATTATCGAAGTGAATCATATTATATGGGTTCAAAACCCGTACTTTTCGTGAGGAGATATGGCAAGAATCGTATTTCTTTTGATTGCCACGCTTGCATGTGGTGATGCATACGCCCAGTTGGACATGAACCTGGGCGTGTCCGGCAGCAGGCCCTATTCTTGTCTTACGGATCTCACCGATTCAGGGATCGGGTACGGCGTTCGGGTCGAAATGGCTGCGGATTTGAACGACCGGTTTCAGTTCATTGGCAACTTGTCGTATGATCGGCACAACAGCGACTATTCGTCCCTCCCGGTCATGGCCGGGTTGAGGATGTCCACCACATCGGATGACGACATGTTCTGTTACGTCCAGGCCACGGCGGGAAGCTCGTACCGGGTCATGGGCGACGAAGAAAGCAGGACGACTTGGATTGTGAACGGCGGTATCGGTACGGTGTGGAACAGGCTGGGCGCGGTTGTGGAGTACAACATTTCAGACGATGCAGCCGACAAGTGGAGTTGGGTATCAGTTCGTACATTCTTGAGGTTACCACTCGGTTTTTAGTGTCCATGCCACGAAGAGGGCATATGGGAAAGGAGAGCATATAGATTGCTTACTTATGTACATGAGCAGAATGTAAAGTGCAGTTCTCATTCTACGGGAGATACAGATGCATTACTTCATAGTAGTACTGATTGCGTTCGCTCTCAGTATGTATGGATGCGAAGGTAAGACGGGTCCGGCGGGTCCGACCGGTGCCGCAGGCGCCGCAGGTCCGGCAGGTCCGGCTGGCCCGCAGGGTTCGACTGGTCCGGCAGGTCCGGCAGGTCCGGCAGGCCCCCAGGGTCCGGCTGGTGCTGATGGTGCCGATGGTGCCGCAGGTCCGGCAGGTCCGGCAGGTCCGGCAGGTCCGGCAGGTCCGGCAGGTCCGCAAGGTGAGAAGGGCGACACCGGCGAGCAGGGTCCGGCGGGTGCAGGCGCCGATCCGGGTGCTATCCAGGACATCGTTGATGGCGTCATCGGAACTGGTGTCCTGGCGGACATTCACCACATCCTGCTGTTGAAGGATGGTGAAACAGATCCTAAAAAAGGTATGGCGATAGATGTTGCAGGCGTGGCAGTTGGCGCCGAGATCGCCAGCGTGAACGTTGGCGTACTTGTAGGGGCATCCACATCTTATGTGGCCAAGGTTGCGACCGTCAGTGGACAGCCGATTCCCGCTACGCTTACCTGGACATCCGACGACGAGGAAGTAGCCTCGGTGGATGACGGTACGATTACAGGTAATAGAAGGGGATCAGCGACGGTAACCATGGCCGTAGATGGTCGTGGCATTGAAGTTGATTTCAAGGTAACCGTCCACGACGTTGTCAAGGGTATCATCGCTATTGCTGCCAGTGATACCAGGCTTGCAGTGGGTGATGAGGTTACAGTTAACGCTACTGCCTATGATGCCGCACAGACCGATGCTGCGGGCGCCGAAGGTAACGAGGTTCCCAATATAACCTTTACCTGGATGAGCTCCAACGAAGCCGTGGCAACCGTGGATGAAGATGGCGTGGTGACTGCCAAGGGCGCCGGAAGTGCTGATATTACGGCCCACGTAGGCGACGTTAAGAGTAACAAGGTCGGAGTCACTGTATTCGACGTTCTGACTGTCGAACGCAGGATACGTGTAACCAACCTTCCCATCTCAGGGACGTATATCGCTGTCGGAGATACGCTTATTTCTGACAGCAGCGTAGTTGCAGATGGATCTGAATCTGGTAGCGTCGGCGCTATCAATGTGGTTGTCGAGCAGTTCGATCCGACTTCTGGTGCAAGTGGAGCTTGGGCAGCTGTTACTGGCACTGATACTATGGTGAAGTACACAAGTCTGGATACAGACGTGATTACTTTTGCCGAAACCACCTCCAATACTGATGCCACTCCCTATATGGGTACGGCTAGTATTGCTACCGATGGCAGCGGTAACGCCAATATGCCTGCGTTTACACACGATAATAGCGCAAACGGTAAGGTGGCAGGTCGAGGCACTGCCAGAATTGAGATTTCCACCCAATATGCTGATTCGCGCTATATTGAGATCATAGTATCAATTCCCTCTACCCACAAGGCCCCCTAACCACAGGATGAGTGGCTATACATTGATGAAGAAAGGTTATTGCCACTCAACAGGTCTTGGAGGGTAGCAGAGCAGAAACGCACGACAAATACAGAATACACAGTTGAACCGTGTATCTTCCCGTCCGTCCTTAGTAGGAGCTTTAGCGACCGAACAGGGCGGACGGTTTTTTTTGTGTTTTTCCGCCAGATCCCTCCCTCTTGACTAAGCCCCTCATGAAAGTTACTTTCTGCGTCGCGGCGTTTCATGGTTCCGGTTGCGTTATGCCGACGTGCCGACATACCCGGTAGACCGGGAATCCTTGCGCCGTGGTTTGGTATTGCATTGAATGCACCGTTTTGTGGAACGAATTTCATAGCCGATAGCGGCAACATCCGGAGGTCTCCATCGTGCTACGCCACCTCGCCAGGCTGTTACTCTTTCTTGTATTTCTAGGCTGTGAGGGACCGACGGGTCCGGAGGGTCCGGCCGGACCGGCGGGGCAGGCCGGCGCCGCCGGTCCGCAGGGTATCCAGGGTCCGGCGGGACCGCAGGGCGAACCCGGGGAGACGCTGGACTGGTCGGACGTAATCGAGACCGAGAATCTGGGGGACGCGGTCTACGCGATCGGGGTGCAGATCCAGGGGAAGAACTACGTGCTGGGTTCGGGTTTCGTCGCACACTTCACAAATGCCGTCTGGACCAATGCCCGCGTCGTTCAGGCCGTCCTCATTTCGACCACGTTTATCGACCACCTCAACCCGCGGGCCTTTGCCGTCAAGTCGGGCACGGAGATTGGCGGCGCCGACACGTACTGGCTGGAGAACTACTGGGTTCATCCCGACTACGACGGCACAGCCGGCTCGCCCGACGCGGCCCTGCTCATCATCGACGCGAACCTGACGGACCTGCCGTTCTTCCTGCCCAGGGACCAGGCCCAGGGCCTGCGCGCGGGACAGCCCATCGGTACGATCGGGTTTCCGGAGGAAGAAACGGGCGAGTCCGTCACGGTCCCCATCGCCACGTTCAATGGCGGCACGATCGGCGCGCTGAGGCCCTTCGAAGACGCGGTCCCCACGCCGGCGAACAGCCGGATCATCCAGCATGACCTGGACAATTCCGGCCGAACGAGCGGCAGTCTCATTTTTGATCACTCGGGATACATCGTCGGGATGAATTTCGCCGGGATCTTCCGGGTCGCCTACGACGCCCGGACCGGGGAGCCCACGCGCGTTCCGTCGGGAAACCCCGGCCTCGCCGTCCGCGTGGACGAGCTCTGGCGCCTCTACGACCTGGCAAGGGGGAGTGGGCGCCAGGTCGTGCTACTTCCCTAGCAGGACTTTCCGCACCTAGCCTTCAGATCCTACCCAGCCTTCAAACCCTTCCCGGATAGATGGAACGGCGAGGCGGAACTTTCGTAACACAGGATTCCGGCCTGATCGCTAACGATCCGGAAGCGCTGGCGGTATGTGTTTGTGCCTTCCTCCCCTCCCATGCTCAAATAACCACATTTTAACCCCATAACATCACGCTTAAATTATATGTCAAGGTATTGAAACAGATGATACCTGGCTATGGGTGATTTTATGTTGTAAATCCAAATATGATGCATACTTTGATCATTCCACTTTGCAGAATGTTAGTCGAAAACTCGAATGTAATGCCGACCACACCGGTCCCGGGGAACGTCCTATGAATATCCGTCCTTTGAAGCGTCTGTACATAACGACCTTCTCAAGTTTCAGTACTGTATTTTTGATCACGGCCTGTCTGGTCCTGGTCACCTGCGGCAAGGACAGCACGACGAAGCCTGCGGCGCCTGAACCGCCTCCGCCCGCAACACCCGCGCCGCCGCCCCCGGCGCCCGTACCTACCCGGATTACGATCACCCCTTCGTCCGTTTCGCTCAACTCCGTTGGCCAGACCATGCCCTTGACGGCCAAGGTCTTCGATCAGAACAACGCGGTGCTCGGCAGTGCAACAGTTTCGTGGTCCAGCAGCGACGAGGGCGTGGCGACGGTCGGCAGCCGGGGGTTGGTCACCGCCGTCTCGAACGGTACGGCGACCATCACGGCGAGTTCAGGCATCGCTTCTGCGACCGCGGCCGTCACGGTGATGCAGTCCGCAAGCCGCATCGTCCTTGAGTCGTCCTCGGCAACGCTTGTGTCCCTCGGGGAAACCGTGCAACTCACCGCCACTGTGCAGGATGCGAACGGTCAAGCAGTAGACGGCGCGGCTGTAACCTGGTCGAGCAGCGACGAGGGCGTGGCGACAGTCGGCGCCCAGGGCTTGGTCACGGCAGTCTCGAACGGCAGCGCCACGATCACGGCCAGATCGGGCAGCGTTTCTGCGACCGCGGCCGTCACGGTCATGCAAACCGCCCACGGAATCGTCCTTGAACCGCAGATGGCGACGCTCACCAGGGCCGGCGAGACCGTGCAGCTGGCCGCGGCCGTACTGGACCTGAACGAACAGCCCGTGGACGGCGCCACCGTCTCATGGGCCAGTAGCGACCCGGGCGTCGCGGCGGTCGACGATGATGGACTGGTGACGGCGGTTGCGAACGGCAGCGCCGGGATCACCGCGTCTTACGGCGACATATCCGCCACGGCCCGGATCGAAGTGGAGATCGCCGACCCGGGCGATAGAGACGCGTTGATTGCGCTGTATGTCGCCCTTGACGGACCGAACTGGACGTATAATACCAACTGGCTGTCCGACCTGCCTCTGGGTGAGTGGTATGGCGTGGGCACCGACGACACTGGAAGAGTCACCTGGCTGAGTCTCGCCTTCAACGAACTCAGCGGCGCCATTCCTTCGGAACTGGGCAATCTGGCCAAACTGGAGGAACTCAATCTTAGCCAGAATCGGTTGTCGTGCGTGATTCCACCTGAATTGGGGAACCTGACCAACCTGTACGGGCTCTACCTTTACTCCATTCCGATCTTGCCGGCGGTCTTTCCGCCGGAGTGGGATCCTGTCCCCGACCCGGCTTGCCGCATCCCTGCCGAGTTGGGGAACCTGACCAACCTGGAGGAACTGAGGCTTGGCCTCAGAACGCTGTCTGGCCGCATTCCTGCCGAGTTGGGGAACCTGACCAACCTGCAGGTACTGGATCTCCGCTTCAACGCATTGTCCGGCGGCGTGCCGCCGGAACTGGGGAAGCTGCCCAACCTGTATTCGTTGAATCTCGGTTTCAACGCGTTATCTGGCAGCATCCCTGCCGAGTTGGGGAATCTGGCCAATCTGATGGAACTGAACCTGACCCTCAACGCGTTGTCGGGCAGCATCCCGCCTGAGTTGGGCAACCTGGCCGGCCTGGAAGTGCTGGAACTTGGCTTAAATGCGTTGTCCGGCAGTGTCCCGCCTGAGTTGGGAAACCTCTCCGAACTCACATATCTTTCTTTGGTTTACAATGAGGACCTGTCGGGTCCGCTGCCCGCCACGTTCACCAACCTCAACTACCTGGAGGGGTTGGATCTGTCTTATACCGGCTTGTGCGTGCCGCCGGAACCTGCGTTCCGGGCGTGGCTGGAGCGGTTTCAGGCTGCCGATCAAGTGGTGTACTGCGGAGGGATGCAGGGCGGTTAATGATTCAACACGTTCGTGCTGAATCGCAATCGAGTGTCCGTTGCCTCGCGTTATCGTCACTTCGCCGACCATTCTGTACAGCCCGGACTGACGCCCCCGCGTCGGCCTGATCGGCAGGATGAGCTTATGAGGCGGCAGTTTCATACGCAGTTGAACAGCATCTGCGGAACCGGATCAGGCAACAACGCATGAAACAATGGCCGGGTAATCGGTTGTGTGGGTAAGTCTGTGGATAACACTCAGTTCTGTCGCCTGCCCCTGCACGTTTACTGTGTGAATTGAACGCCCCGTGATGCTAAAATCCCGGGGCCTTCTCGTCTTTTGGATGGATGGGCAGCACAGGATTCGGTAACGACTCGACTGCTTTGATGATTTCGAACTGGTGCACTGCCCGAAAACCAAGTTTAATTTACGAAATATGGAAGATTTGATTAGGAAAAACAAATTGTATATACTATTTTAAGTATGAGTCAGTTTTCAGGGCTTTCCTATGTCCTCTGAAGCTTAGCAGAATCCGTTTCCATGATCAGGGAAGATCGAATCGAAGCTCCGATGACCTTGTGTTACTGAATAAGACCGGATACGCGCTCATTCTCATCGTAAGTAGTAGGGTACTATGGCATCCGGCCGAACTGCAAGGCGGGGGATCGTAACCAGGGAAAGGTAAAACCGATGAGCAACGACCACAGGGAGGAACTGTGCGACCGGTTGGTAGCCGCGACAGCCGGTCTGTATCGTCTCGTATATCTGGGCCTTCGGAATGACCGAAGAGATATGCGGGAGACAGAGATGGTTAACCAGTATAAAACCCTGATATTGTTGGCCGACCACGGACCTGCGAGCGTGAGCCGGATTGCCGATATCAACGAATGCAATGATAGTTCCATAAACAAAGTTCTGGATAGGCTCGAACAAAAAAACATGATCGAGAAGGAGAGATCTTCGCATGACCGCAGACAAGTCATCTGTGAACTGGCTCCCGAGGGACGGAAGGTGGTGGAGAGGATCGATCATGTCGTCAGGTATCTTGTTCTGCCGACCACCGAGACCTGGAGCCTGGAGCAACTCGAAGCTTTCGTAGAATCGTTGGAGTCTATGCATCCCGGCCGAGCGTAGGCCGCGTCCTGGTCACCGAACGAATCACGAGGAAGGTAAACCATGTGTATTCATCGGGAAACCGAACGTCCTCAGTGATTCAACACGTTCGAGCTGAACCGCAGTTCCGTAAGTCCATCCCGGCCTATCGTAACATCGCCTACCATTCTGTACAGTCCGGACTCGACCGGTGTGTATACGCACAGCTTGTTCTCGCCACGCACCGTGCCGGGTAGGGTCGTCCAGCCGAATTCATCCTGCCGCTGCCATCTCGAATGGTGAAACCGGTAGCTTGCCGCTTCGTATCCCGTCCCGTACACGGTTTGCGGATCGACGTCGATGCAGGAGCCGGCCCCCTGCGCGGACAACTCGAAGAACTCCACACGGCCCGCACTGACTACCAGCCTCTGCAATGGATTATAACTTTCGTCGTCGGGATGCGCCGGCGCGTTCACCGTTACGGAGATGGTGATCGTCGCGCTGTTCCCGCCTGGGTCCGTCGCCCTGATGGAAACCGTGGCGGTTCCCTCGGCCAACGGGTCGATCGTCAGCACCGGACCGGACATAGTGGCCATTACGACCGACGCGTCGCTCGATTCCGCCGAGTAGGTCAGGGGCCGCTCCTCGGGGTCCTTGAAGGCCGTCGCGAAACTGATCGTAAGGCGCTCCCGCTCCGCGGTCAGCGTCTGCGCTTCGAAGGTCTCGACCACCGTGGGCGCGAAATCATCCGGCGTTCTCGGCTGGACACTGCTGTCGCCCCCGCATCCCATAGCCAGGGAAACCAGCAGGACAGGTATCATTATTGTTCTCATGGCTTTCTCGCTCCTTGCCAACCTGCTAAGGTAGAATCTTAAGCGGCGACGAACAGTGTATGGCTAATCCCTACTGTTGAGTATTTCTCTGATGACCTGTATAATGATAGATATCTCGTCGGTAGCAATGCTGGATTTCCGAATGTAATCGTCCGGGGTCATGGGAACAAGTTGGAACCGCCAACCGTCTTGGAAGGTGATCCTCGACCGTCCCGCTTGAATCAGTCGTAAGGCAGATAACCTTTCTCGCATCGAGGTGTAGCATGACAGAAAAACACCATACGGTCTATTCGCTGCTATCGATCCCCTTCGTGCCACTGCTTGCGGCTTTGTCGCTGGCAGTGGCGGGTTGTACGGAATCAGCGCAGGACGCACCGACGGCAGACGCTACACCCCCTGCCGCGCCTTCGCACGAGCCGGTCTATCTCGTCTCGGAAACCACGGCGAGCATGAACCTGCCCTTCTCCGACGCCGTGCGCGTGGGGCACCTGCTGTTCCTCTCCGGCCAGATCGGAAACATCCCCGGTACGACGGACCTGGCGCCGGGCGGCATCCAGGGCGAGGCCCGCCAGACCATGGAGAACATCAAGGCGGTCCTGGAAGCCAACGGATCCACCATGGACCGGGTGTTCAAGGCCACGGTCATGCTGGCGGACATCGCCGAATGGCCCGCCTTCAACGAGGTGTACGTCACGTACTTCCCCGGCGACAAGCCGGCCCGCAGCGCCTTCGCCGGCAGCGGCCTGGCATTCGGCGCGCGGTGCGAGGTCGAGGTGATCGCCACGGTGGGCGAGTAGGAAAGATCAATAGCCATGGCTAAAGGCAAGTTCTGGCACGACGGATTGAAGTTCTCCTGCCACGGGTGCGGCCACTGCTGCACCTTCCCGGGTGGATTCATCTACGGCAGCGAGAAGGAGTTCCGGCGCATCGCCGAATACCTGGACCTGACCTTCGAAACCTTCCTGGAAAGGTACACGGAAGAGATCGACGGCTACGTCTCCCTGGTCTCTCCCAATGACGGTCCCTGCGTCTTCTACGACCAGGGATGTTCCATCTATCCGGTGCGGCCGTCCCAGTGCAGCAGCTATCCCTTCTGGCAGGACATCCTGAAGTCCAGGCGCCGGTGGGAACGTGAAGCGGAGACGTGCGGTGGCATGAACCGGGGGAAGCGCTGGACGCGCAAGGAGATCGAGGCGCAGGCGGCAAGCCGGACGGAGCACCTGATGGAAGCAAAGAAGCGGGCGTAGGGAGTGCGGACACATGGATGAGGATATTCGGGAAGACGAGCGTGTTGATGGGCCGGGGTCGGCAGAGGCGGAAAGCGGACCGGGCCGGCTGGACCGGCCGGACCGGCTGAATCGGCTGGACCGCCTGGACCGACGCACGTTCATCAGGGTGAGCGCCCTGGCCGGCATGGCCGGCGCGGCGGGCGTCGCCGCGTCCGGTTGCACTGGTGCGGGCGAGCAGGATGGATCATCGGAAGGTGGTGGCACGGGCGGTACGAGCGGTGCCGTTGGTACCGGCGGTTTGGGCGGTGACCCGGAGGCCCTGGCGGCCGACCTGAGGGACAACGTCTACACCCGGCTGCTGGGCGTACGGCCCCATGTCGGTGCCCACGAGCACCTCTCGAGCATGGGGGGCTCGCGCATGCCGGTCGAGGTAATGGAGGCCATGGCCGAGGCCAACCGCTATTTCGTGGACATGGCGGAACTGCACGACGCGGCGGGACGGCGCATCGCCGAGATCATGGGGGCGGAGGCCGCCCTGGTCTCGTCTGGCGCCTTCGCGTCGATGCTGGTGGGCGCGGCGGGCGTTTTGACCGGGTCCGACCAGGAACGGATGCGGCTCCTGCCCAATCCGACCTGGCCGAAGGTGGAGTGCCTGTTCCAGACCGCCCATCGCTTCTTCTACGACAACGTGTTCGGATTCGCCGGCATGAAGCTGGTGGAGGTCGGCACCCGCGCGGAATACGAGGCGGCCATCACGGACCGGACGGCGCTGCTCGTGGGCCTGGCCTATATCGAGCACCAGACGCGGGGCGTCCCGCCCTTCCCCGTGCGCCACCGGCAGGAACACGATCCCGAGACGCTCATGCCCCTGGAGATCATCGAGATCGGCAAGCGCAGGGGGGTGCCGGTGATGATCGACCTGGCGTCCAACCTGCCGCCGAAGGAGAACCTGACGAAGTACCTGGAAGCCGGCGCCGACCTGGTCGTGGTCAGCGGCGGCAAGGGGATCCGCGGCCCGAACTCGACGGGGATCCTCGCGGGCCGCGCCGACCTGATCCACGCCGCCCGGATGCAGAACGCGCCGGTGAACGGCATCGGACGGGGACTGAAGGTCGGCAAGGAGGAGATCGTCGGCCTGGTCGCCGCGCTGGAGCGGTATGTAGCCCTCGACGAAGAAGAGGAGATCGCGGCCTGGAACGAGAAGGCCCGCTGGCTGGCGGACCAGTTGCAGGGCATCGACGGCCTGGAAGCCCGCTACGAGCTCAACACCCACGGGTACTGCGACGTGGAACTGCTCTGGGACGAGGCGGTGATTCCCCTGTCCCGGGAAGACGTGGGCCGGCTGCTGCGCGCGGGCGATCCGAAGATTATCTATGACGGACCGGGTCCGCGAACGCTGCAGCTCGAGGAAGGCGAAGTCGAACTCGTGGCCCGCAGGCTGCGGGAACTGTTCACCACGGGAAGCTGAAGGATTCCGAAAGGACGGGCATGGCCGAGGAAAACCCGAACGGACGCGGCACGCCTGGCGGTCCGCCGGCCGGTGACCGGTTGACCTACGAGGATTCCGGCGTGGATTACGACCGGATCGATCCCCTGAAGGTCCTCGCCCAGCAGGCGGCGCGGGCCACGGGGGCCAACCTCGAGCGCGCGGGTACGGGTGCCCGCGAGGTGGCGGCCAGCCGCGGCGAGTCGGCGTACGTGTTGGACATCGGCGACGCGTACCTCGCCTCCATCACCGAATGCCTGGGCACCAAGGCCCTGGTGGCCGACGCGATGCGGAAGGGGCCGGCGGTATCGGGGGTGTCGGGGCCGCCCGAGGCGTCGGGACGGGAAGCGTCGGGACGGACCTGGTACGACCACATCGCGCAGGACACCATCGCCACGGCCGTCAACGACCTCGTCACCGTAGGCGCCAAACCCCTGAGCATCCACGCCTACTGGGCCGCCGGTTCGTCGGACTGGTTCGACGACACCGAACGCATGAACGACCTGGTCGAGGGTTGGAGGGCGGCCTGCGACGTCCTGGGCGTGGCCTGGGGCGGCGGCGAGACGCCCTGCCTGACCGGCGTGGTGGAGGAAGGCGCCATCGACCTGGCCGCCTCCTGCGTGGGCATCATCCGGCCGAAGTCGCGCCTCACCCTGGGCGAGGACCTGGCCGCCGGCGACGCGATCGTCCTACTGGAAAGCAGCGGCATCCACGCCAACGGCCTCACCCTCGCCCGCAAGCTCGCCGAACGGTTGCCGGAGGGGTACGCCACGGTCATGCCCGGCGGCCGGACCTACGGTGAGGCCTTGCTCGACCCCACCGTGCTCTATCCGCCCGTCACCGAGGCGGCATTCGAGGCCGGCATCGGCCTGCGCTACGTCGCCAACATCACCGGCCACGGCTGGCGAAAGATCATGCGCCACCCCGGCCGGCTCACCTACCGCATTACCGAACTGCCCCCCGTTCCCGAGGTCCTGCGGTTCATGGTGGATGAGACCCGCCAGACCGCGGAAGAGGCCTACGGCAGCCTGAACATGGGCGCCGGCTTTGCCCTCTTCGTCCGCCCGGAGGATGGGGACGCGGCCGTGGCCTGCGCCGAGGCGCAAGGCATCCGCGCCTGGGTTGCCGGCGTAGTGGAAGATGGCCCCCGCCAGGTGGTCATCGAGCCGCTGGGCGTGACGCTCAGTGGGGAAAGCCTGGCGCTGCGGGACTGAGTAGTCGCGTTTCCTTCAGCCTGTCCTGTTGCATCAAAAAAAGAAAAACTCCGAGTATTGCCTGGTGATCTCCGACTAAACACTTTAGAGGTCGGTTGTTCATGCTTTACCGCTATCACCAGGAGATCGGAAAATGACCGCAATGTCCCGCGAGAACTGGGCCTTTGGCGCGCAGATCGTATCGGCCATCGGCATTCTCACAATCGCAGTCGTCACCTTCATCAATCAATCCAACAAGGAATTCCGGGATGAGATTAGGACCGAATTGGCCGGGTTGCGGACCGAACTCACCTCGATTCGTTCCGAAATCCACGACATGAATACACGACTCGGTCGCGTCGAAGGCTACCTGCGCGTATCTGTAAACGAATAAAAACAGTCCATAAATATCACCGTATAAGGAAGTTTGGCGTCGAATATCTGGATATGGGAAATTTACGTATGATTATAAATTGACATTCCAAATAATATTCATAATTACTGTATGTGTTGTCCTTCCTGCGACCTGGGCAGATCCATTCCAGTCGAGCGGTACACCTTTGAAGGACCTGGCCGATCTGGATCTGACCGGCCACGGAAAGCTGTCCCCTTTAATCTGGTTTCAAAAGTGGCGCCGTATCGATATGACGAAGTGAAGGGAGCGACATGTCAAGTAACCTGCAAATGATGACCCGTAACCTGCTGCCGTTCCGGCTAGCGATGATTGTCGCGATGGGACTGCTTGTGGCCTGTGGGGGAGACGATAGTCCCGTGGCGCCGGCGCCTGATCCAGATCCACCGGAGGCGACGCCAACGCCGCCGCCATCAGGACGGGCCTGCACCGTCGGACTTGAACTGGGTGCCGGTCAGAGTTGCACGTTCGGCGGAGTTAAGTTCGAAGTCAGGGACGACGGATTCGGGTGTGCGTTCGGCGGCAGCATCTGCGCGGGTTCGGGAGTGTCGCTGAACAACTTCAGCGCCAAAAAGGTTTCAGACAACCCGGTGCGTTGGAGAATCGAAGCGCTGCCATAGAAACCGTGCGTGCCGAATCCCGTCACGGGCGAGTAGATTTGATCCATCCTGAATCGATGTGGCTGCTGGTCCATTGGCTCATAATGGGAGGTTTCCGGGATATGGCAATTCAGTACTCGAGTCGTTTCCTGCATTTCATACTGGCATTGGGTTTGACGATCGGTCTGGCAGCCTGTGGGAACGGCGTGGGATCGTCGTCATGGAATTGCGAAGTGTCCTTGCGGTTGGATTCTGTGTCCGGGGCGGGTAGCGGTAGCGGCGGCAGCCGTGACGAAGCGTTGCGGACCGCGCTGGAGACCGCCTGCTCGAAACTGAATCTCGATCAGGACGAGCTTACCCGATGTAAGCAAAACATGGACTTCGGCGTAACGCGAACGTTCGGTAACATCACCGTCGTGACGCCCGCGGAGAGAAGTATCAGTTGCAGTTCATCTTCATCATTCTGAGGACGCGGTCGCGGCCATGCCGTGAAGTCCTGGATGGAAATCCACCCGGCAATCGTTCATCTGGTCGACACCCACCATGGAAAGTCCGACCCCATTTGCTCCGCCGGCCCAGCCTCCTGCTTCTCCCTAACTAAAAAAACCACGAGTATCGCCTGGTGATCTCCGACTAAACACTTTAGAGGTCGGTTGTTCATGCTTTACCGCTATCACCAGGAGGTCGGAAGATGACCGGAATGTCCCGCGAAAACTGGACCTTTGGCGCGCAGATCGTGTCGGCCATAGGCATCCTCGTAATCGCAGTCGTCACTTTCATCAATTCATCCAACAAGGAATTCCGGGATGAGGTTCGGGCCGAGTTGACCGGATTGCGGACGGAAATGCAATCCGAATTCGCCTCCATACGTTCAGAGATGCACGATATGAACACGCGCCTCGGTCGCGTCGAAGGATACCTGCGTGTGTCCGTAAACGAATAGAATGATCGCTGCTGTCGGTACTGCCTGAATGACGGAATGCATGCTGGTATGTGAATGAAGAACAGTCAGAAAAGCTGAGGTCTAAATAATGAGCGAACACAGCAAGAGAGATTGGTCATGGTCTCCGGTTATTACCATGGCCGGAATGCATATCATGATGACGGGTATCATCGTTACGATAATGCTCTTCTTAAATGGTGATCTTAGTAACAGGATGCTATCGGTAGAAGAGAAATTGAGAGACTTGATCGAGGTTGTATCGGGCATGCAGACCGAAATCGGTGCAATTAAACAGGAAGTGGATGTAATTAAACAGGAAGTGGATGAAATTAAACGGGAAGTGTCCAAATAGAAATCAGTCAGGGAGAAATCGTTCCATGGAAATCGCTCAACTGATCGTATCCCCGGCCATCTTGTTGGGAGCGTTCATTTTCTTCTGGAAAGAATCCAAGGCGGGTCGCATGGAACTCGAGACCCGGCTGGTACAGCGCATGGATCGCATGGAGGACAGGCTGGAAGCGCGTTTTGTCGAGTCGGAAGCGCGCTTTGTCGCGCTGGAGGACAAGATGGATAGACGCTTTATCGCGACTGATGCGCGCATTGTTGCGCTGGAAAACAAGATGGATAAACGCTTTGTCTCGTTGGAGGACAAGATGGATAAGCGCTTTGTCGCTCTGGAGGACAAGATGAACGAACGCATCGTCTCACTGGAGGACAAGATGGACGTTCGGGTTGGCCGACTGGAAGGGGTGCTGATTACTACGCAGCAGAAGGCGTCTTGATTAACGTGCTACGGTCCGGAACAGAATTGCACACCGGAACTACTTCGTATACCGCTGATCCACGCCCGGAAATCCGCGGTCGGGGGTACACACAGGCCGGTGTTTTGCAGCGTCAGATCCTGCATGAACTCGAGCCCGGAAAACGAATCCGGCAATGGTCCGGATAGTCCGGGATTATCGGCGAGCCAGAGTAACCTGAGGCCGGTGAGTTGTCCCAGTTCGTCCGGGATCGTTCCGGTCAGCCGGTTATCGTCGAAGGTCAGCGACAACAGGTTGTTGAGTTTACCAAATTCCGGTGGGATTGTCCCGGACAGCCGGTTGTCCTTGAACCAGAGCTCCCTCAAGTTCGAAAGCTGTGCCAGTTCCGGCGGGATGTTCCCGGTCAGTTCGTTCCGGTCGAAATATAGCAATTCGAGCTTGGATAGCTGTCCCAGTTCCGGCGGAATGTTCCCGGTCAATATGTTCCGATTGAAATCCAGGAAGGTGAGCTCGGAGAGTTGAGCCAATTCCGGTGGTATGGGTCCCGTCAATCGATTTTTGGCAAGCGACAGATGGGTGAGTGCGGTGAGTTGGGCCAATTCCAACGGGATATCCCCCGTCAGCCTGTTGCTGCTGAGCCCCAGATGAGTAAGGTCAACGAGTTGCCCCAATTCCGGCGGAATGATTCCCGTCAGGTTGTTGCCTGTAAGCGTCAGGCGTTCAAGGGCGGTCAATTGTCCCAGTTCCGGCGGGATGTTCCCCGTCAACTCGTTTCCGGCAAGAGCAAGGACTGTCAGGTTCACCAACTGCCCGATCTCCGGTGGAATATCTCCCGACAACTGGCTGTTGAGTATACTCAGCCAGGTAAGGTTGGTCAGTTGCCCGATTTCCGGCGGAATGTTCCCCGTCAGATCGGTGCTGTCGAGACTCAGAGTACCCAATTGGGTCAGTTGCCCCAGTTCCGGCGGGATCCCGCCCGTCAACCCGTTGCCGGACTGCCCCAGCCAGATGAGGTTGGCGAGCAGCCCGAATTCCGGTGGCAGGTTACCCGTCAGATCGTTGTACCTGAGGTCCAGCACGGCAAGCGAGGCGAGATAGCACAGTTCAGCGGGAAGGGGGCCCTGGAGATTGTTGCGCGGCAGTTGCAGGCGCACCACCTCTCCGGATGGAGTTGCGATGACGCCATGCCAGTCGCTAAGAGGTGCATCGCTTAACCAGTTGTCGTTGTTGGTCCATTCGTCCCCGTTCGTGCTGCGGTACAGGATCGCCAGGGCCTCGCGGTCCGGAACCGCTTCCTTCACAGTGACGGTCGCCACGGAAGTGGTCTCGCCTGAACGGGCGGTGATCTCCACGGTGCCGCCCGCAACGGCGGTCACCAGGCCCTGTTCATCGACCGTTGCGATCGTTTCGTCACTGCTTGCCCAGGTCACGTCCGCGCCGTCTATCCTGTGCCCCATATGATCGAGTACCGTGGCCGTGAGCTGTGCCGTATCGCCGGCCGCCGCCAGGATCGTTTCCACCGGATCGACTACGATGCTGGCGGGCGACTGCATGACGGTAACGTCGCTGCTTACCGTTAGATCGCCTGAGGTGGCCGTGATGGTTGCGGCGCCGTTGGCCACCGCGGTCACGAGACCGTCAGTGCTCACCGTCGCCACGGAAGCGTCGCTGCTTTGCCAGGTCACGCCGGCCCCTTCGATGGCCCGGTTATTCGGATCGACCACCATTGCGATGAATTGGACGGTTTCGCCAAAGGCCGTGAGGGTGGCCTCAGGCGGATCGATCACGATACCGGTGGGCGTCTGCATGACCCTGACGGTGACGCCTTGCTCGGTACTGCCCGACCGGGCGGTTATCCTGGTTGTGCCGTTGCCTGTCGAGGTAACCAGTCCGGTAGTGCTCACGCGTGCCACTTCCGTATCGCTGCTCCGCCAGGTCACGTTGGCCCCTTCGATCGTCTGCCCGTTGCGGTCCTGTACTGTTGCGGTGAGCTGCACCGTCTCCCCGATGGCCGTCAAGGTGGCCTCCGTGGGTTCGATGGTGATCCTGCCGGCGGTCTGTACCACTTTTATTTCAACATCTCGCGATACGCCGCCGGACCTCGCCGTAATGCGGATTATCCCGTACGCGACCGCCGTCGCCAGGCCGCCCGAACTGACCGACACGATCCTGGGGTCCGCACTGGTCCAGGTTACGGAAGCGCCTGTCATTACAGCGTTATTCTGATCGAAGACCTGGGCCGTCAGTTGGACCGTCTGGCCGATCGCGTTCAGCGTCGCCGAGGCCGGCGTGATGGTAATGCGGGTCGCAACCGGAGTCGGCGGCGGGGGCGGGGGCTGCGTCGGGGCCGGTGGCGACGGCGCGGGAGCGGTGGCGCTGTCCTTTCCGCAAGCGGCGATCAGCGCAATCAGCGTGCCGAATGCGAGCGCGGTAAAGGTATTCAACAGGATTCGTGACACAGCCTATTCCTAACTTTTTTCGTGAAATCCCGGGGGATTGGGAAACATCAGCGTCAGGCGAACGCTAATGATGATGGGGTATTTCGATGATGGCAACCGGTTTTTTGTATGGCCGCCCGGACTCACTCGGCCCGCACCACCAGCGTCCGCGCGATCAGGTCGTGAAAGGCCTGTCTGCGCTGCGTGAAGACCGCGGCGAGGTATCCCGGCCAGAGGATGGGCAGGCACTTTGGAATGGCCCTCAGCGCGGCGCGGCCGAAGGTGGGCGTATATCCCTCGGCATCCACGACCCGGATGCCCAGGATCATCTTGCCGATGGTAGCGCCCCTGGTCGAGCTCTCCATGACCGCGTAGTAGAACCAGGGCATGAGCAGCTGGAAGGCGCTCAGCAGCGGGACGGTTACCGGGTCAGAGCCGGCCAGGAATTCGGCGGACAGCGCAATCACGGCGCCCGCGGCGGTGAGGATCGCCAGGTCGATGGCGAAGGCGCCGATCCGCTGCAGATGGCCGGCGTAGTCTTCGGACAGGGAGTAGCCGGAGATGAAGGTCACGGCCGGGCGGGCCCTCCGTCGGGCGTCCGGGCCTGGGTCCAGTTGATGATTTCGTCCTCGTAGGGATAGCGGGCCGCCAGTTCCTCGTCCACGTCGACGCCCAGTCCCGGGCGGTCGTTGGGATACATGTATCCGCCGCGCACTTCGGGGGTGCCGGGGAAGATCTCGTAGACCAGGTCGCCGAACCGGCACCACTCCTGGATGCCGAAATTCGGCGCCCACAGGTCGAGGTGCAGGTTGGCGGCGTGTCCCACCGGCGAGACGTCGCCCGGACCGTGCCAGGCCGTGCGGATGCCGTACATGGCCGCCATGGCCGCGACGTTGCGGGCCGGCGTGATGCCGCCCATCTGGCTGATGTGCATGCGCAGGAAGTCGATGAGCCGTCCCTCGATCAGGGGCAGCCATTCCGCGGGGTTGTTGAAGAGTTCCCCCATGGCGATGGGCGTGGTGGAGGTATCCCGGATGCGGCGGAACCAGGCGTTGTCTTCGGGCGCCAGGACGTCTTCGAGGAAGAACAGATTGTAGGGTTCGAGCTGCTTCGCGAAGACGACGGCATCGGCGGGGTTGAGCCGCTCGTGGGTGTCGTGGAGCAGCTCCACCTCGTCGCCCACGGACGCGCGCAGGTGCTCGAACATCTGGACCGTGCGGCGCATGTAGCTCCGCGGGTCGAAATAGTCGCCGGATTTCGCGCCCTCGGGCGGCGTGACCCGCGGCTTCCGGCCCCCGTATCCGCCGATCTGGCAGCGGACGTGCCGGTAGTCCTGTTCCATGTACTTCCGGACAATTTCCGCCACTTCCTCGGGCGATGCGCCGTCGGCGTGGACGTAGGTGTCCGCCGCCTCCCGGCACTTGCCGCCGAGGAGCTGGTACACGGGCATGCCGGCCTGCTTGCCCTTGATGTCCCACAGGGCCATGTCCATGCCGGAGATCGCATTGTTCAGGACCGGCCCGTTGCGCCAGTAGCCGTTCACCATGGCCGTCTGCCACAGGTCCTCGATATCGTCCGCGTCCTTGCCGATGAGGAAGGGTTTCAGGTGGTGTTCGATGGCCGCGTGGACGGCGTGGAACCGCTGGGTGAAGGTGGCGCAGCCCAGGCCGTACAGGCCGGGTTCGGAGGTCAGGATCTTGACGACGATCAGCCGCGACCCGGCGGGCTGGGTCAGGATGGTCTTCACGTCGGTGATGGTCACGGGCATGGGGTTGGCTTTCAGATCAGGATGCGTGGTTCACTTCGGCCGCGCGTCAGCGGCGCGCCGGCGGCGCCCGGGTCGCGCCGGCGGCGCCCGGGTCGCGCCTGGAACGCGCCCTAGAACGCGCCGCCGAAGAAGACGGCGTTCAGGAACAGGCCGTTCGTGCCGTACCAGAAGGCCCGGAAATTGGGGTTGTCCGCGAAGAGTATGACGGCGCCGCCACCCACTCGGCGGGCGATCAGCGCGGCCGTGCCCGCCAGTTCGCCGTGTCGCTTCGGCGAGACGTAGCCGCTCAGCAGCGGTGACGACGTGTATCGGGCTACCGTGGCGCCCGGAATCGCGGAGGGCTCGAAGAAGATCTCGTGGTTGCGGAAGAGCGGCGCCTGATCGCCGTAGCCGAAGGCCAGAGGGTGGGTGGTGTCCAGCTTCGCCGCGAATATGGCGCCGCCGATGCGCTGCGCGCCCCGCGTGGTCGGCACCTGCTCGTAGGTCAGTTCGGTCGTATCGGGCGGACTGGCCACGGTCTTTTCGTCGATCAGCTCCCTGGCGATCAGCCAACGGGCCGCGCTCTTCCAGGCGATGAGGATGCCGCCCTCGCGCACCCACCTGTTGAGCCGGTTCACGTCTTCGGTATCCAGGTCGTAGCTGCCCATGGCCATGACCAGGACCGTATAGCGGTCCAGGTCCAGGTTCGAAAATCCGTCGGCGTCGACCAGGGAGACGGGAATGCCGAACCGCTCGTTCAGCAGATGCCAGGTTTCCCCGACCTCGTAGGCCCGGGTGCCTGGGCCCGAGAGCAGCGCGATCTCCGGCTTGACCAGCACCGGGGAGGTCGGACCGCCGAGATCGCCGCCCGAGGGCGTCAGGCCCGTGTCCGCGCCGTGCACGATTACGTGGTCTTCCGCCACGATCCGGTCGATCACCGCGCGTACCGCCTCGGGCGTCACCGTCGAGGCTGCGTCGCGCTGGGCGACGGGGATGATGATCGTGCCCCGGCCGAAGGTCCGTTCCGTGCCGCCCGTGGCCAGGGTAAAGGATTTTCTGGCCACCCGAGGCCGGAGACCCGCGTCCAGGATCCGGTAGAGCGCGCGCGGCGCATAGTAGCGGTTCCATTCCATCAGGTAGGCGTAGGACCCGTGGCCGCCAATGAGTTCGCCGCCGTCGAAAGCGGCCCCGGTGATCTCCGCACCGGCCAGGTCGTCGGAGTAACGGCGCAGTTCACCGCTCGTGACGCCCATGGCCAGGGGCAGCGTCCAGGCCGAGACGTCGTAGAAGAGGGAGTCCGTGAAGGTGGTGACGCGCTCCATCGAGGCCTTGATCAGCCGCGTCTGGGGCTGGTCCATGGGGATGACGACCGCCTCGCCGGCGCGGAAGGTCCGGCCATCGGAACCCGCGATGCGCCCGGCCCGCGAGCCTCGGCTGGTCGGCAAGGACCGCCCGCCCGCCTCCACGGTCCGCGCGAGTTCGTACACGCGGATGCGGTGGCGGAGCAGCATCTCCACGAGGGCCTGCGTGCGCGTGCGGGATTCGGACAGGTCGAGGACGTAGGCCTTGACGGGGTTCTGCCGGGCGGCTTCAGGCGCCGAGGCGTAGAAGTCGCGCTGATTGGACAGCAGTTCGGTCCGAAGGGCCAGGCTGCCGGCCAGCGTCGACATGGAAGTGGCGAACTGGTTGCGGATCGTGAAGGGGAAGGTCAAGACCCCGTCGTTGGTCGTCCTTTCGAGCGACCGGGCCGAGGCCTGCTCGAAGAGGATGCCGATGGCGCCGTTCACGTCCGGAAAGGTGGACCCCTTGCCGTAGAAGAAGTCGTCGAAAGTCTCCCGGCTGTAGTACAGCGCACCGTGGCGGTCAAGCCACTCGGCGTGGTGCTCGGCCAGCGCCACCGTCAGTTCGAAGGTCCGCTGCGGCGTGTTCGGGTTGTTCCGGCTCGGGATCCCGGGCTGGAAGAAGTAGGTCGCGTTGCTGCCCATCTCGTGGAAATCGGTCAGCACCTGGGCGCGCCAGTGGTGGAACAGCGCTACCCGGCCCTGCGATTCGGGGTGCTGCGCCACGAGCCAGTCCCGGTTCAGGTCGAACCAGTAGTGGTTGGTCCGCCCGCCCGGCCACGGCTCCACGTGCTCCCGGTCCTGTCCGTCCCGCGTGGCGATGCGGCCCCGGTTGGCGTTGACCCAGTTGACGAAACGGTCCCGCCCGTCCGGGTTGTAATTGGGATCCATAATGATCACCGCGCGGTCCAGCAGGTCGTCCACGGCCGGTCCGCTGCCCGCGGCCAGGTGATAGAGCACCAGCATGGCCGCCTCGGAACTGCTGCCCTCGTTGCCGTGCACGCCGTAGCCCATGTGGACGACGACGGGCATGTCATCGATCATGGCGTCCGTCACCTCGCCGGGCGCGTCGGACAGCCGGTGGTTGGCCAGCCGGATCTCCTCCAGGCGCCCATGGTTGGCCGGCGACGTCACCACGGCGTGGAGCAGGCGGCGCCCCTCGTAGGAAGCGCCGTGGCGGTTCACCACGACGCGGTCCGAGGCCTCGGCCACCGCCCGGTAGTAGTCGGCCACCAGGTGGGACCGCGTGTGCGTGTCGCCCACCACGTGGCCGATGACCGATTCGGGGCGGGGAACGGCCGGGTCGTAGGACTCGACGCCGGGCACGCGGACCTCCATGGCGAAAGGGAGGTCCTGGGCGCGGGCGCTGCCTGGGAAAAGGATCAGGACGCAGAGCAGGCCGGTGGCGATGGGGAAGGGCGCGGCGAGGAGCGAGGACAGCGAAACGACTCGGGACATGGTTGTTCCTGACCTGGTTACGGTGTTGGATCAGTCTTTTTTTGGGCAAATGTAACCGGCAAGATACTGATCGGTGAAAAGCGGATCAAGGGTTATCCGGCAGGCGCTGCCCGTTCGTCCGATGCGTGTCCGGCGCTTCCGTTTATCCGCCTCCAGATTGGCCTTGACGCGGCAGGCTTTCGCGGCACAAATTAACAGTCCGGATCATCATTTCGTTCCTATATGCACATGAATGATCGGATGGGGATATACCTACGGAGGCGCCCGTGCGCATGCTCGTGATCGGCAGCGGCCTGATGGGCCCGGCGGCGGCATACAACGCCATGGTGGACGACGCGGTGGAACGGGTCACCGTCTGCGATCTCAGCGAGGAACAACTGGGGACCTGCCGCGCCAGGCTCCAGGGACTGCCGGGGGCGGACAAGGTCGCCTACCGGAGGCTGGACATGAACGACGCCGCCGAGGCCGTCGCCGTGATGAAGGACCACGGAGCGGGCGTGGCGGCCCTGCCCCGCGCGGCGAGCATGGCGGCCATCCCCCTGGCCCTCGAGGCGGGGATGCCCTACATGGATCTCACGCGCGTGGCCGACGAGGACCTCGAGACCTGGACGTCCTCCCATGCCGGTTCCGGCGGGTTCGTCATCCTGGGATGCGGCCTGGAGCCGGGACTGACCGAGATCATGGCCCGCCACCTGGCCGAACAGCTGGACCGGACCGACGAACTGCACATCCAGTGCGGCGGCATTCCGGAGAGGCCGTCGCCGCCCCTGGGGTACAAGATCGTCTTCGGCGGCCGGCGCCTGCCCCTGCGCGAGTCCACGGCCCGGGCCGTCGTCGACGGGCGTCTCGTGGACGTGCCGCGTTACTCCGATCCGGAACCCGCGGTCTTCGAAGGCGTGGGGGAATGCGAGGCCTGGCACGAGGGTTTCATGCCCTGGCTCCTGGAGGTGGACGCCCTCAAGGGACTGCGCGCCGGGACGCAGAAGACCGTCCGCTGGCCGGGCTATTCCGAAAAGGTCACCGTGCTGCGGGAACTCGGCCTGCTCAGCGAGGCGCCCGTGGACGTGGACGGCGTTTCCATTATACCGAAACACGTGGTGGACGCCGTGCTCTACCCCAGCGTGAAGATGGCGCCGGAGGAACGGGACATCACGGCCTACCGCGTCACGGTGATCGGCGAAAAGGACGGTCGGCCGGCCACGAGATCGGCCGAGATGGTCGATCGGTACGACGAAAGTACGGGGTTCACTTCCATGGCGCGCACCACGGCATTTACCGCGGCCATCGCCGCGCGCATGGCGGCCCGGGGCGACCTGCCCCATCCCGGCTCGCTTTTCATTACCCCCGAACAGGCGATCTATGGGGACCGGTACCAAATGCTGATCGAAGAGCTCGGCCGGATGGGCGTCCGCTTCACGATTACCGGAGACTGAGTGGCCGGAGACTGAGTGGCCGGAGACTGAGACGGCCCTGTCCGTGTCCGCGGCAGGAGGAACAGTGGCGAAAAAAACCATAGACAAGCAACCGGCGGCCACCGTGAAGAAGAATAAGAAGAAGAAACTGAGCCGCAAGGCCTACGAGGCGGAACTGGCCCGCCTGCAGGTCGAACTGTCCAAGCTCCAGGAATGGGTGGTCGACCAGGGCGAGAAAGTGGTGGTCATCTTCGAAGGGCGCGACGCGGCCGGCAAGGGCGGCACCATCGCCCGCATCACCGCGCGGCTCAATTCCCGCGTCTGCCGCGTGGCCGCGCTGGCCAAGCCGACAGAACGGGAACAGTCGCAGTGGTACTTCCAGCGGTACGTCGCGCACCTGCCTTCGGCCGGCGAAATCGTCCTCTTCGACCGGAGCTGGTACAACCGGGCCGGCGTCGACCGGGTAATGGGGTTCTGCTCAGAGGAGGAATACCGCGAGTTCCTTCGGACCTGCCCCCAGTTCGAGCGCATGCTCGTGCGGTCCGGCATCAGGCTGATCAAGTACTGGTTCTCGGTGAGCGCGAAGGAACAGGAACGGAGGTTCAGGAACCGGATCAAGGATCCCCTGAAGAGCTGGAAGTTCAGCGAAATGGACCTGCAGTCCTACATGAAATGGGACGAATACTCGCACGCCAAGGACGACATGATGAATTACACGGACAGCAACCAGGCGCCCTGGTTCGTCGTGCCGTCGGACAGCAAGCGCCGCGCCCGGCTGAACTGCATCAACCACCTGCTCAGCCACTTCCCCTATGACAAGGATCCCCCTACGTCCGGCATCGAGTTGCCCGACCGGGACACCGACTCAGGCTACGTCCGTCCCCCCATGGACGACCAGCGATTCATCCCCGAAATATACTGAAGTACCGGCCGCCGCCACGCGGTAAGCCGGCGATTCAAGGGGACGGCCCCGCCGGCACCCCTACCTGATGATCTCGCCCAGTATGCGCCCGTCGCGGTTCGACGGCAGGGTGATCCGCAGCAGATTGCAGATCGTCGGCGTGATATCGGCCGCGTCGATGGAGTGACGGTAGTGGCCGGGTGCGATCCACGGACCGTGGAACATGACCGGTATGTGCGTATCGTAGTCGTGGGGCCATCCGTGGGAAGTGCCCACCGTGGCCGACCCGTACTCGCCCAGCAGGAGGTAGAAGGGCGTGGCGATGAGCATGATGTCGCCGCTGTTTTCGGTATGGAAGCTGTGATAGACCGTCTTCGTGAGGTTCGATTCCGGCAACAGCTTCCGTTCGATGCGGTGGCGCGTATAGGCCCGCAATACGGCCGGATGGGTCACGACGGCGGCGGCCGCCGTCTCTTCCACCTCTGCCCGGCTCAGGCCGCGGCTGTCGATGGCCTCCCAGTTCAGGTACACGCCCGATTCCGCCACGTGCAGGACCCAGTCGTCTTCCCCGTGCAGCCCGTCCAGGGCCTCCTCTATCAGGGCCGTCAGCGGCTCGGGACCGGCCCGTCCGGCCTCCAGGCCCCTGAGCGCGAGCTGCTCCGGCAATTCCATGGCGCCGTGGTCGGCCGTCAGGGCCAGGAGGGTGTGGTCGCGCCCGACCCGCTCGTCGAGGAAGGCGAAGAAATCCGCAAGTTGCCGGTCCGTACGCAAGGTGGCGTCCATGGATTCCTGGCTGAAGGGCCCGAAATCGTGGCCGATGTAGTCATTGGCCGAGAGACAGATGACCAGGACGTCCGGGATGTCGTCCTGACCCAGTTCTTCCTCGATGATCGCCTGCCGGGCGAATTCCAGCTGGTAGTCTGTGGACCAGGGCGTGTGCTTGAAGGCGTTCCAGTACCGGGGCCCCGGCTCCTCCAGGCCGCCTTTCGTCACGTGGGGGAAGACGATCCCGCTGTTCCGGTTGTCCTCCTCGCCCTCGCGGACGTCTTCGCCTGCCCGTTCAAGGTAGAGTTCCTCCGGCAGCAGGCGTTCCCATGTGCGGCCGAAGGACTGGTCCGGGATTTTCCGCTCGTTGAAGCGCTTGACCCAGTCGGGCACGTCGTCCATGAAGAAACTGCTCGACGTGATCCGGCCCAGGGACGCCTCGAACCAGTATGGCGCCCCCAGTTTCCCGGCGGAGATCATGGCGCTGTAGTCCTTGAGCGATATCGTGATGGCCTTGCCCCGGTAGCGTGTGGCCATGCGCAGTTCGTCCGCCAGGGAAGAGCCAACCAGTTCCCGCGTGGATGCGCGGCCGGTCGCGGTGGGCCACAATCCGAGGATGTGGCTGTCCGGATCCACCAGCGACGGCCGAAACACCCCCGTGGACCGGCTGTACCACGCGTTGTTGACCATCCCCGTCTTGTGGGCGTAGGTGCCAGAGGTGACCACGCTGTGGCCCGGTGAAGTGGAGGCATGCACATGCGTGAAACGGGCGTCCTGCATCCACGCGCCGCGGTCCATGAACCGGCGGAATCCGTCCTCCACGAAGAGGTCGTCGAACCGCTGCAGGTAGTCGTGGCGGAACTGGTCGATGATGATCAGCACCGCGAGCCGGGGCGGGTCGGTCGGCGCGGGCTCCGACGACATCTGATCGGCCGGGTCGGCCTGCGCGGGTTCCGACGGCGGTGCAGACGGGGTGGCCCGCGCGGGCGATTCGGACGGTCCGGGCGGTCCGGCTGCTTCCTGGAGAACCGGTTCGCCGGTGTGCGCCGCTGAAGCAGGCGTAATGATCAAAAGCAACGACAGGATCAAACCCGTCCTGGTGAGTCCGGATATGGACATGATCGGCCCTTTCAGAGTTCGGATGTGTTACAGTAGTTTTTTTGTTACGAGGTTACAGCGGACGCAAATGACTAACACTTTTAACAGGGGTGCTTAGCGCTATTGCCGGTTCCGGGTCCCGTTCGACGCATTTGCCGTCGCCTTCATGGCCACGCTCAGGGTCGTTCATGACGGCCCGTCAGCAGGCTGATTTTAAGATAGTGAACTATAGAGCGTTGTCAACGACGCGCCGTTAGCTGGAAAGGGGGCTGTAGAGACAAATGACGGAATTCATGGTGGTTACCCAGGTGATCTGCGCGGCGGGAGTCTTGTTGCTCGGCATAGTGACCTTAACGGGACGGATCACGAAGTCTCTGCGCGAGGAGATGCGCGCGGACCGGGAGACCATCCGCGAAGAGATGAGACAAGACCGTGAGAATGTCTTTGGTGAGATCAAATCACTTCGTGAGGAGATGCGTGCGGACCGGGAAGTCATCTTCGGTGAGATCAAATCGCTTCGTAGGGAGATGCACGACATGAACGGCCGGCTGGGCCGAGTAGAAGGTCATATGAGAATCTCTGGATCGAACAGTTCAAAGGAGTTGCAATGACCAAAATAATGGAAGTTTCACTGCTCATTCAGGCGGATTCCGTATCCCGTTGCCTGATTCGGTGAAGCAGGGCGACGAGGTGATCACGAAACACGGCGCCCGCATCGGGTTCGAAGGGCAGATGGCGGCAGATCCGTGGCGCGAACACCGCGGCGTACCAGCCGAATCCTTCCTGGTCGAAATCCTGCGGCCGCGCCAGGTAGCCGACGGTCTCGTTGGCGTACCCGATAACCATGGTGTGCGGGTAAGGAGAGGCCGACTGGATCTGCTTTCCGTAGGTCAGGAACAACTCCAGCGGATGGGCGAGGAACACGGCATCGTTGATGCGCATCCACGAAACGCGGAATTCCAGCCGCTGCGGATGGGGGCCGTCGAGCAGGCCGAGACGGTGCGCGCGCCAGTCCACCTCGAAGCGCGGTTTGCGCAGGTCTGCGGGGTCCGCATCACTGCCTGAAGCCTCGAGACGGTCGCGGCAGTCGGCCAGTTCCGCTGCCAGCGCCGCCCGGTCCGGGACTTCCGTGGGCAGCGCGACCTCGTAGGTGTCGCCGTCCAGGTCCACATCGGCGGTCGTCTCGATTTCGTCCAGGGCCGGCAAAGCGTGCTCGCGGAGGAGCGAACCGTTCGCTTTCATCATATCCATGCCATCGCCGAATCCCCGGCAGTTCAGGTCGCCGCAGCTGCCCTGGAGGAATAGCACACGCAGGCCTTGCCGCTCTGCCTCCATCTTCCCGATGGCATCGGCCGGGTAGTCGCCGCAGATTACGGTGTCGGCGCCGAGCGTAACGGGGTGGGCGCCGAAATTGATCGCGGCGGCGCGCATCCGGCCGCGGGTATCGTCGATGCGCATCAGCAGCGCTTCCGCGTCGGCTTCCCCGCCCTCGTCGACCCGGTTGACCGAGAGCTCCGGCACGGGCGTTCTCCCGAACCCGATGCGCCCGGGTTCCAGGTTCGACAAGGCCTGGCCGATGGCGTCGGCGAATAGCGCCGGCAACCCCGCCGTGTAGTCCTCGTCCCATTCTCCCCAGGCCACGGTCTTCATGGTGGCCGGGCCGGAATGGGTATGGGTGTTGGTGATGACCACGCGGGCCGGTTCGAGTCCGTACCGGTCGCGGACGATGCGGTGGGTCTCGTCGACCAGGGAGCGGTCCGTCCACACCAGGTCGTTCGACACCCAAACGAAGATCCGGTCGCCGTCCGAAAGGGCCAGGGCCGTGCAATGGAGGTCCTGGTGTACCGCGGTGGACCGGCGCTCGAGGTAGGGACCGTATCCGCAGAGTTCGATCCCCACGGGCGGCGTGATGAGGGTTCTGCCGGTGCCGAAATGCAGCTGGGCCATGGTCGTGATTATGCCGAGTTAGTCCGAAAACCGCACGGTTTTCCCCGTCTTCACCGATTCGGCCTCTCCGTGGCAGATCCGCAGGGCGTCGCGGGCCGCGCCGGCCGATACCAGGACGGGCTCCGTGCCGTTTTCCAGGGCGTCGACGGCATATCCCAACTGGGCCTCGAAGGCCTCGGGAAAGTCGATTTCCGGTTCGGTTCTGCCGCCGTCGGGCGTGTAGAGCGTGACCGGCCGTTCGGACAGCACGTTGTACCAGAGCGTGCCTTCCTCGAAATAGGCGTCGTATCCGTGCTCGAAGGCGGCCGAGCTGATGGCCCCGCACTGGGACGAGACGGTGATGTCCCGGCCCTCGTATCCGTACTGCGTGTTCAGGTAGAGCACGTAGCCGTTCGGACTCGTCTTGCCGTCGGCGTGCACGCTGTCCGGCATGCCGAAGAGATAGCGCAGGTAGTCGGTGTCGTGTATGTGCAGGTCGATGCCCGCCGCGCCCGTGCGCTCGTAGTCTCCGAACCAGTTGCCTTCCCCCCAGAGGGGTTTGGAGATGACCCGCTTGAGGTGCAGTCCCAGCAGGCGGCCGTAGCGGCCGTCGTCGATGGCGGCCTTGAGGAAGGCGAATTCGGGAAAGAACTTCAGCACGTGGGCGACCATCAGGGTCCGGCCGGCTTCCCCGGCCCGGGCGATCATGCGGTCCGCCTCGTCCAGTCCGAGGGCGATGGGCTTCTCGACGAGGACGTGCTTTCCGGCGTCCAGCGCGCGCAGGACGACGTCGTGGTGCAGGGCCGTGGGCAGGCACACGTCGACCAGGTCGATTTCCGGGTCGCCCAGCACCTCGTCGATATCGGTACAGGTGCGGATGCTGGTGAGGTCCTGCACGCCGCCGCCGCCCCCGAAGTTGCCCTGGATATGCCGCCAGTCGCCGCTCAGCTTTCGCTCGTCCCGCGTGCAGATGGCCCCCACCTCCGCGTTAGCCAGATGCTTGATCGCCATGAAGTGGGTCGTCCCCATGAACCCGATGCCCAGGATGCCGATGCGTATCAATGCAGATCCTCCTCTGTTTCGCGCCGGAGCTTCGCAGGTATCCGGCGGTCCGTCCGGCTTCCGGCGCCCGGACCACTTCGCGCGCTCGATCCGCCGCGCTTCAGTCCGCCGCGGACGGCGTGAACAACCGCTGGCCGTACTTCCGGTATCCGCCGATGATGGCCTGGGCTTCCGGCGAGGTCACATAGTCGATGAACGCGCGCGCCTGCCCGTACTTGACGTGGGGCCAGCGTTCGGGGTTGACGGCGATGATGCTGTAGGGGTTGTGCAGCGGGGGATCGTACTCCACCAGGACCCGCAGGTTCACCGTTTCCCGCAGGGCCAGATAGGTGCCCCGGTCAATCAGCACGTAACCCCGCTTCTCGTCCGCCATCCGCAGCGTGGCCGCCATGCCCTGGCCCACTTCCACGTACCAACTCCCCGCGGGGTCGATCCCGGAAAGGTCCCAGATCGCCCGTTCCTTCAGGTGGGTACCGGACAGGTCGCCCCGCGAGAAGAACAACGCTTCCTTTCGCGCGATGGTGGCGAAGGCGTCGGCGACCCGCTCCGTTCCGGCGATCCCCGCCTGGTCGGCAGCCGGTCCGACGACGACGAAATCGTTGTACATGACGCCCCGGCGGTCCACCCCGAAGCCGGCGGCCACGAAGGCTTCTTCCAGCTCCGGCGCGTGTACGAGGACCGCGTCCACGTCCCCGTTCTCGGCCAGCTTCAGCGCCTTGCCCGTACCCACGGCGATGACGTCCACCCGGATCCCGTCCGTCCGGTTCTCCTCGAAGGGCGGCAGGAGGATGTCCAGCAGGCCGGAGTCGTAGGTGCTGGTGGTGGTAGCGAGTTTCAGGCGCGGTTGCGCTTCGGCGGCAGATGAGGCGGCGAGAACCGATGCGGTAGACGCGACAAATGCGATCAGCGCGATGGGAAGCAGGTCGAAAAGCTGGCGGAGGCGCATGCTGTGGACCGATCAGTGGGCGGTACTTCGCGGGCGGTGCTGCGCGGGCGGACCCGTCAGTTGAGCCGGAGCATGAACATCACGCGAAGCCGCGTTCGCCAGGCGTTGTTGGCCGCGGGGGACACGAGTGTTTCGGGGGAATCGTACTTTCGGGTATACACGTGGGTATAGACCGTCAACTTCTCGATGAGATGATGGGCGAAAAAGAGGGCGGCGCCCTTCGTATTGGTCTGCGTGTAGTCGATGTTGCTGAACGGCGCCAGCGTGGCGTCCTGCTGCATGAGGAAAGCCTGGACCCCGGCCTGGGTGTCGCCGACCTTACCCGTGCCGCCGTACATCAACGAACCCGTGATACCGTGGCGCATGTCGTCGGCCCCGGTGTTGAATACGTAGTCGGCGTTCAGCGCCAGCGGCCGTCCGTTCACGGTCTGGGTGTACTGGCCGCTTAAGTTGATCATCCGGAATTTAGACAGGTAACCGGTGCGGTCCGCGTTGGGCCGGTTGGAATTCGCCGCGACGATCGGCGCGGGGGACCTGAGGTTTTGCGCGGCGAAGAGGGAATCCGCGCCTCCCACGGTATAAATGGCGGCTGCCAGCGTCTGCGACCTGCCCGGCTGGTCGAAACGGACCACGAACTGTCCGCCCAGGAAATAGGTGCGGTCGAGGTCCTTCACCGGCGAGGCCAGTTGGTTGATCATGAACTGGCCGAAATTCATGCCGAAGGTCGTGGAGCCGTCAGCGCTCTTCGTGGTGATCTGCTGGGCCAGTCCCTCCGGCGAGAGATCGCTGTCCAGGACGACCTGGGTCGGACGGAAGAAGGGCAGGGGGAACTTGCCCGCGGTCAGGGTGAGCGTGGGATTGAGCCGGATGCGCGCGTACATCCAGGAGATATGGGGGTTTTCGCGTACGAACAGGTCGCCGTAACCCATCCAGTCGGCCACGGTGATGGCCTTGGGATTGCCCGTCATGACCTTGCCGGTTACGTCGATGCGGTCCGACACACGCAACGTGGCATTCAGGAAGGCCCCGTACATGAAACGATTGACCGCGCGGCTGCCGTCCTGGTAGTCGCCCTGCAGCCGCGACCTGATCATGCCGTTCCAGGTGAAACGGCCATCTTCCTGGCCTGCCGCGGGAGCGGTGTTGAAGAGCACGGCAATCGTGCTGGCACACAACAGGATGTATCTGGTCCGCATGGGCCGATTTCCCCGGTGTACTGGTCTCATCCGGTTCCCCGCGTTGCGGGCCGGCTTATTCAACATACACTGGAAACGATCCAATTTGACGATGTCGGTTCCTGACCAAGCCATTTTAAGATCGTCGTATAATCGTGTCAAGGTTAATCTAAGGTACTCGGCCTGCGCCGGACTGGACGGATTCCCTCGTTTTCGATCCGGTCCGGCAGTAATCAAAAAGTCGGGGATAGTTCGGCCCGCGGCATAATGTTAGAAGAAAGCCGGCCGGTTGAATGTATCCAAATTGTATACACGAATCCGCCCGGTGCCTTGCCTGGTTTCGAGTCCCGTTTCGGTGACTTTAAGGGTTGTCAGGACACCCCCGGGCGCGTATATTCGACATCGTAATCGAACCGGCTCATCCACGTACATGCTATACGTACATGCTATACGTACATGCGGGTGGGTCGGATTCGACCGCCGCCGCTACGCGGCCGCGTTCACACACACAGGGAGAACTTTCATGTTGAACCGTATAAAGGAGACGGTCGATTCCGGCCTCTCCCGCCGCCGTTTTCTCACGGGAGCACTGGCCGCAGGCGCCGCGTTGACGCTGGCCGATCGTCTGGCCCTTGCCCAGACCATGGCTACGGGCGGCCTTACCGCCAAGGACATCCACGGGATCGGCGTCGAACCGGGTCTCGTCCGCATGGCGTTGAACGAGAATCCCATCGGACCGTCCCCGCGGGCGTTGGAAGCCATCGCCGAGAACATGTTCAAGATCAACCGGTATTCCTTCGGCGGCGGCGACATCTTCGGCGCGCTGGCCGAGTTCGACGGTCTGGAGCTGCCGCCCCCTCCCAGGTTCGGCGGTACGGGTCGTATGGGCGGTGGAGGCCGTTTCTTCAGGCAGACTCCGTTCTACATTACGGCGGGATCCGGCGCGCTCCTTTCCCAGATCGCGCTGACCTATCTGAGCAAGGGCGGCACCGAGGTCATCGAGGCCGATATGGGCTACGGCGACATTTCGGGTGATGCCGAGAACTACCTGGAAGCCGGCCTCGACGTGAACATCATCCGCACGCCCATGAAGGACTACAAACACGACCTGGACGCCATGCTCGCGGCGATTACCCCGAAGACGTCCGTGGTGGTCATCACCAATCCGAACAACCCGACCGGCACGCTGCTCTCCTTCGAAGAGACGGAGAAGTTCGTGGCCGCCGTGCCCGAGAACGTAATCGTGGTCATCGACGAGGCCTACATTCATTTCGTCCGGGATCCCCAGTACCAAACCGCGGCGTCGCTGACCAGGAAGTACGAAAACGTGATCGTCACCCGAACCTTTTCCAAGGTCTTCGGCATGCCGGGCATGCGCCTTGGATACGGGATCTGCAGCCAGGCCATCCAGGAGAAGCTGCGGTTCTACAGAACAGGCAGCGCCAACGCCCTGGCCTACGCCGCGGGCGAGGCGTCCCTGAAGGATCGGAACCATTACGACCGTTCCCGGGCGGTCGTTCAACACTTCCGGGACCGGCTGGAAGACGAATTCACGAAGATGGGGCTGGAGTACATCCCGTCCGAAAGCAATTTCATGATGGTCGACCTGGGCAAGCCGTCGATGAACATCATGCGGGAAATGTTCCAGAAGGGCGTCATGGTGACGAACCGGCGCAGGCAGCAGATGCCCACGTGGATCCGCGTATCCTCCGGCGACGAGCGGGAAACGGAAGTCTTCCTCAACGTGCTGAAAGAAGCTTTGGGCAAGACCAGCTAGCAGCACGGGGCCGCCAATGTCGCACATCCGCCTGCCCCTGATCGTTACCTGGGGCCTGGTCGTCCTGTGGTTCCTGCTGGACGTCTCGGGCCTGGTGTCGGGCGGTCCATTCAACATAAACTGGACGATACCGGCCGCCGCCGCGTGGATTTCGGTCATCAGTCTCCGCGCGGGCAGGGGATACGGCGGGTTTCTGTCTGCCGTCATGCTCTATACGGCGGGCGTCCGCCTGTTGATCGTCCTGCTGTCGGTTCTGGGCAAGACGGCGGAGCTCGAAGGCGAGTATTTCACCTGGGGCCGCAACGTCCTGTTCGGCCTCGTCATTCCCCACGTCGTTGTCTGGCCCATCGTCACCTTCATCGCGGGCACGGTACTCTGGCCCGCGGCTGCCCTGGTTCTGCGCAGGGGGCGGGTTTCCTATCGAGGCGCCGCCATGGGCGTTGTGGTCATTCTACTGCTGGTATTCATCGGTCTTCCCTACCTGATATCGATCACTTATACCGGCGGCGTGGGCCCGCGGCGCAAGGCGCAGAATACGCCGGCGGACTATGGACTGGCCTACGAAGAGGTGACCTTGACCACGTCGGACGGCCTGAACCTGGCCGCCTGGTACATACCGAACGCGTCTGGCCGGGGCACGGTCATCTACTGCCATGGCCACACCAACCACCGGGGCCAGATGCTGGAACAGGCCGCCTTCCTGCATGAAAACGGGTATAGCGGGCTCCTGTTCGACTTCCGCCGCCACGGGGACAGTGAAGGCGACCTGACGACATTCGGTTACTACGAATGGCGCGACGCACAGGCGGCCTTGAGACACGTGGTCGACGAACGTGGTGAGGAAGGCCCGGTCATACTCTGGGGCGTTTCCATGGGGGCCGCCACCGCGCTGCTCACGGCGACGGAGGAGCCCGAATACGACGCCGTGATCGCCGAAAGCAGCTACTACGCCGCGTCGGAAACGCTCCGCAGCGACCTGAGCCGGATATTCGGCCTGCCGAAAAACCCCTTCGGTTTCCTGACCGGTACCATTACGGAACTCCGCGTGGGCATCAAGATCGATTCCCTGGACCTCGGCCGGGCGGTTGCCGGCCTGGGGGAGACGGCCGTACTCCTCGTGGGCGGAAGCGCGGACCGGCGCATGCCGCTGTCGAACAACGAGCGGCTGTTCGAGCGGATTCCCGGCGCACGCAAGGAGATCTACGTGGCCGAAGGCGCGACCCACGGCGACATCTGGGAAATGGACCGGGAGGCGTACGCGGAGAAGGTCCTGGCCTTCCTTGAGAAGTCGGGGTCTAGCGATGACCTGGAATCGCCGGCCAGAGACGGGGCATCCGATGACCCGGAAACATCGGCCGGAGACGGGGCATCCGATGAATCCCGCTAGAGAGAAAAAAGGGGAACTGGCGTGAAAGATCCCGTGTTTCAATCCCTGTCGACCTACCGGGAGTATTCGCCCGAAGAGATGAAACGGCGGGCCGAAGCGTTCTACCGGGAGCTTCGCCGGCGGAGGACGGTCCGCGATTTCTCCGACCGGCCCGTGCCGAAATCCATCATCGATCACTGCCTGCTGGCGGCCGGTACGGCGCCCAGCGGCGCGAACATGCAGCCGTGGCATTTCGCCGCGGTGTCCGACCCGGAGATCAAAGCGAAGATCCGCGTCGCCGCCGAGCAGGAGGAACAGCAGTTCTACCGCGAGAAAGCGCCGCAGGAGTGGCTCGACGCCCTGGCCCCGCTGGGCACCGATGAACATAAGCCCTTCCTGGAAACGGCGCCGTGGCTGGTCGCCATCTTCGTCCAGCGTCACGGCGTGCTGCCCGACGGACGGAGCGTCAAGCACTACTACGCCCTGGAATCGGTGGGCATCGCCACGGGCATGCTGATCGCGGCGGTGCACCAGGCCGGCCTGGCGTCGCTCACCCACACGCCGAGCCCCATGAATTTCCTGAACCGCCTGCTGGGCCGGCCGGCCAACGAACGGCCCTTCCTGCTCCTGGTCGTCGGGTACCCGGCGGAAGACGCGGAAGTGCCGGTGATCACGAAGAAACCGCTTGAGGACATCGCCACGTTTATTTGAAGCGCGACGCGGACACGGGCATCCCGGCGAGACCGGGCGCGACCTGGCGCGACCGGGCGCGTCCAGGCGAGACCAGACACGTCCAACAGATTGGGGAGGATCAATGCGCGGATCGATCGTACCGGTGGTTACACCCTTCAAGAACGGGTCGCTGGACCTGGACGGACTGGCCGGCCTGGTCGATTGGCAGATCCGTTGCGGGTCCCATGGCGTGTCGGTGCAGGGGACGACCGGCGAACCGGGTTCGCTGTCTCTCGAAGAACGTAAGGAAGTGATCCGCGCCGCGGCCGCGGCGGTGGACGGAAGGGTGCCCTTCGTGCCGGGCAGCGCGTCCACCCACCACGAGGAGTCGGTCGAGCTCTCCCGCTTCGCCCAGGCGAACGGCGCCGACGCCCTGCTCTTCATCGCGCCGTACTACAGCCGGCCGGGCCAGGAAGGGATTTTCCGACATTTCGACGCGCTGGCGAAATGCGTGGACCTGCCGGTCATCCTGTACAACATTCCCGGGCGCACGGCCGTCAACATCGAGATCGATACCGTGGCGCGGCTGAAGGAGGCCAATGACAATCTCATCGGCGTCAAGGAGTCGAACAAGGATTTCGAGCACATCAACCGGCTCCTGCACCGTATGGGCCGGGACTTCCTCGTGTACTCGGGGATCGAACTGCTCTGCTATCCCATTCTGGCCATCGGCGGGGCGGGATTCGTGAGCGCCACGGGCAACCTGATGCCGTCGGAAGTGGCGCGGCTGTACGACCTGGTCCAGGAGGGCAAGTGGCTGGAGGCGCGCGAACTCCATTATCACATGATGACGCTTAACGACGCCGTGTTCATGGAAATCAATCCCGTGCCGGTCAAGACGGCCCTGGGCATGATGGGTAAAATCAGTCCCGAGGTCAGGCTGCCCCTGGCCCCGTTGTCGGAACCGAACCGCGAGAAGCTGCGCGGGATCCTGGCGGACTACGGGCTGATCGGATAGCCGGCCATGGCCTCCTGCCGGTCATGGCCGCAGCTACATCCTTGCGCGGTGCGCTTCCGGTACGCATATGCCGAACACCCCTTACCGACTGCATTACAACGAGAATCCGCTCGGTCCGTCCCCGCTGGTGATGGACCGGATCCGGGCTCACCTGGCCGGACTCAGCCTGTATCCGCCCAGGGACGATGACGCGCTGCGAAACCGCCTCGCGGCGTTCTACGGCAGGAGCGTGACGCCCGACCACCTGTTCACGACCTACAGCGGCTCCGAAGCCCTGGACCTCATTGCCCGGGTCTTCCTGGCGCCCGGCGACGAGGTCATCGTGTGCGGGCCGACGTTTCATGTATACGAACGGACCGCCGCGTGGCAGGGCGCGAAGGTTGTCGACGTTCCCCTGGACGGCGAGGATTTCAGCGTCCGGACCGACGCGGTCCTGGAGGCGGTGACGGCGCGGACGCGCCTGGTCTACCTGGGCAATCCCAACAATCCGACGGGTTCTATCGTTAACCGGGAGGACATGGACCGGCTTCACGAGGGCCTGCCCTCCAGCGTTACCCTGGTTTCCGACGAAGTGTACCACCAGTTCGTGACCCATCCGGACTATCCGGATTCGCCCGCCGATGCCGTAGCCGGGCGCAACGTGATCGTCCTCCACTCATTCTCGAAGGTCTACGGGCTGGCCGGCCTACGCGTCGGCGTGGTCATATCCCGTCCCGACATCGTCGAACGCCTGGCGGGACTTCGCAGGACCTTTCACCTGGGTTCGCTCGAGATGGAGGCGGCCGCCGCGGCCATCGATGACCAGGACCACGTTGCGCAATCCGTGGCACTGGCGGAGCAGGGGAAGAAAACGCTCTACGCGGCCTTCGACCGGCTGGGCGTCGCCTGCTGGCTGAGCGAGGGCAACTTCGTGCTTTTCCGGACGCCGGTTCCCGCCGACGAACTGACGGCGCGGATGGCGGACCGTGGCATACTCGTGGGATCGGGCAATCGTTTCGGCCTGACACACAGCATCCGGGTCAGCGTCGGGCTTCCGGAGGCGAACGAAGCCTTCATATCGGCGCTGGAATGCATCCTGATCGACAACAGGCAGCCCGTGACGTCCGACGGGCGCTGACTTTCGGTCGGCGATCGCCGGCGTCAGATATCGTTGCATGATAAACAGAGATTCCGTACCGAGGGAAACGCATGTCGCAAACCGCATTGATCGAACGGGCCGAACGGGTTTTCGTGGGCGGAGGAAACGGGGAATTCCGCCTTCCGCCTGAAGCCAACCTGGTCGTGACCCGCGGCGAAGGCGTGACGATCCACGACACCGCGGGAAAAACGTACATCGACTTTCTCCTGGGGTCCGGCCCGATGATCCTCGGTCACGCCCATCCCGCAGTAGTGGAGGCGGTGACCCGCCAGATCGCGCGCGGGACGACCTTCATGGCCCTCAACGAACCGGCGATCGAGCTGGCCGAACGGGTGGTCGACGCCTCGCCCTGCGGGGAGAAGGTCCGCCTGGTAATCACCGGTTCCGAATCGATCCAGTTCGCCCTGCGGGCCGCCCGGGCCTTCACGGGCCGCGACCGCTGCCTGCGCTTCGAGGGGGGCTGGCACGGGGTGAGCGATTCGGCGCTGCACGGGGCGCGGACGCTGCATCCCGGCGCCTATCCCGGCACGTTGCCGGACGGCGGCGGCATTCCCCGGAGTTGGTCGGCGGACATGCTCGCCGTGCCCTTCAACGACGTGGAACGGGCCACCGAGATCGTGGAACGCCACCACGGGGAGCTCGCCGCGATCGTCATCGAGCCCCTCCAGCGGTGCATCCTGCCCCGGCCGGGCTTCTTCGAGGCGATGCGGACATTGTGCGACCGGTTCGGCATCGTCCTCATCTTCGACGAGATCGTCACGGGTTTCCGCATGGCCTGGGGCGGTGCGCAGGAACGGTATGGCGTGACCGCCGATCTGGCGGCCTACGGAAAGACGATCAGCGGCGGCTATCCCCTGGCCGCCATGTGCGGACGGGCCGACGTGATGGACGTCATGAATGGCTGGCGCCCGGCGGACGATCCGAAGCGGGTCATCGCCTCCGGCACCTTCAACGGCTATCCCGTGGGCGCCGTCGCCGGGCTGGCCACCCTCGGCGTGCTGGAACGGCCCGGGACCTACGAGCGGCTCTTCGCCATGGGCGACCGCATCACCCGGGAGATTACGGCCATGGGCGAGCGGCATTCGATCCCCCTGCTGGTCGGCGGCGAAGGCCCCGTGCTCCAGGTGCTGTTCACCGACGAAAGGGAAATCGTCGACTACGGTTCCATGTTCCGCGCCGACAAGCAGAAGGCCTTCGTCTTCGGCGTCGAGATGATCAAGCGGGGGCTCTTCGTAAGCCCCTACGAGAAGATTTACCTGTCCCTCGTGCACACGGACGGCCACATCGACCGGCTTCTAGAGTCGGCGGAAGAGGTGCTGCGGGACGTGATCGCGAAAATGGATTGAACAGAAGGAGCAAAACCATGAAAAACGTCCTCCTCCTGGGCGCCTCCGGCAATATCGCGCCGTTCATCATCCCCGGCCTGGAGCAGCACTACAACCTGCGCCTGGCCGATATCCGTCCCCATCCCGGCGGAAAGCCCACCATGCACGTGGACATGGGCGACTACGGGCAGGTGCTGGAAGCCGCCCGCGGCATGGACGCGATCATGAACTGGACCGTGGTCCGGCAGGACCCGGTGGCGAGTTTCGCCGTATCGACCCGGGGCGCCTGGCACGTGATGAAGGCGGCGGCGGAGCTCGGTATCGAGAAGGTCCTGCACACGGGTCCGGAGATCATCATCTCCGGTTACCTCCACGACCACGACATCGGCGACGTGCCCCAGGCGCCGGGCACCGGCTATTACATGCTGACCAAGCACCTGGCCATGGAGATCTGCAAAATCTACGCCCGCAAGTACCGTATACACACCGTGTGCTATCAGTTCAACGGACTGGGCCCGATGCCCGAAGAGCAGGTCAGGAACGCCGACCATCCGCCCTTCACCATCGTCTACGACGACCTGGTGGAGGCCTGCCGGCTGGCCCTGGAAATCGAGGAGGTGCCGGGATACTTCCAGGCCTTCAACATGGGCAGCTACCTGCAGCAGGGCAAGTACACCATCGACAAGGCCCGGCGCATCCTCGGCTACGAACCCCGGACCAACCCCCAGCGGTTCTACAGGCGGCCGGTTGCGACTACATGAAGATCACGCGGTTCGAGGTCATTCCCCTGAAGCAGCGCGGCCTGCTGCTCAAGGTGCATACCGATTCGGAACTCGTGGGCTACGGGTCGCCCATGAACTACGAGCACGGCCGGACGGTCACCCGGGCTATCCATGACATGGAAGACTACCTCCGCGGCCGCGATCCTCGGCAAATCGAGGACCACTGGCAGACGCTGTTCAGGTCGAGCTACAGCCGCCAGATGCCCATCCTGCTCTCCGCTTTGAGCGGCATCGAGCACGCCTGTCTCGATATCCTCGGCAAGTCGCTGGACATGCCGGTCTGGCGGCTGCTGGGCGGTTCCTGCCGGGATCGCGTCCGGGTCTACGCGTCCGTCGGCGGCCCGTCGCCGGAAGCCTACGCGAAGCACGCACGGGCACGGGTGGCGGAAGGGTACACCGCGCTGAAGTGCACCCCGTTCCCCGATCCGGTGCGTTACGTAGATACACCGGCGGCGATGGAGCGCATCGTCGCCCGCGTCGCCGCGATCCGCGAAGCCGTGGGACCGGAGGTCGACGTGGCCGTGGATTTCCACCGGGCGGTCAGTCCGGCCATGGCCAAACGCCTGCTGAAAGAACTGGAGCCCCTCAACCCGATGTTCGTGGAGGAACCCGCCCATCCGGAGAACGTCGACGCCCTGCTCGAGATTACCCGCTCCACCACCATCCCCATCGCCACCGGCGAGCGGAACACGACCCGCTGGGGGTTCCGGGAACTGGTGGAGAAGAAGGCCGCCGCGATTCTCCAGCCCGACGTGCGCCATTGCGGGGGGATCCTGGAGATGAAGAAGATCGCGGCCCTGGCCGAGATTCACTACGTGGCCATGGCGCCCCACTCGGCCGCCGATCCGGTGGGCGTGGCCGCGTCCCTGCAGGCCATGGCCGGCACGCCCAATTTCCTGATCCAGGAATTCGGCGGCGGTGGAGGCGATACGCTCTTCGCCCGGCCCCTGGCGTTCAAGGACGGTTTCGTCGAGTTGCCGCAGGGGCCCGGCCTTGGCATCGAGATCTCGGAGGAGGGCCTCGCGGCCAACACGGCCGACTCCTGGCCGCTCCGCAACATGCGCCGCGATCCGGACGACCGGTCCTATTCCGATATCTGAACGGGGGCAACCAAGCATCATGCCAGAGAAAACTACGCTACCGGCGAAGTGCACGCTACCGGCGAAGTGCACGCTACCGGCCGCTGCGCCCGCCGGCAAATCCGCGCGCCGATCGGCCGCTGCGCCCGCCGGCAAATCCGCGCGCCGATCAGGCGTCCTGTTCCCGGGCACTGCCGCTGTCTTGTGCGCTATCGTATCCCTGGGCTGCGCGTCGGAACCGGATCCTTCGGCGTCGACCGCGGATCCCGAAAGCCGTCGCGGAGACGCCATGGCCGCCGCCGACACGGCCACTTCGGCCGCCGCCGACACGGCCTGGACACCGCCGCGTCCCCGTTCCGTCCATGAGCGGCAGCGGGAGCGGGCACGCATGGTCGAGGTGATCCTGGACAAGTCACCCATGGTGACGGACGGGGCCGTAATACGGGCCATGATGGACGCGCCCCGCCACGTCTTCGTCCACGAACAGACCCGGCGCATCGCCTACGACGACACGCCCCTGCCCATCGGGCTCGGGCAGACCATCTCCCAGCCCTATATCGTGGCGTACATGACCGAGCTGCTCGAAATCGATTCGGCTTCGAAGGTGCTGGAGATCGGTACCGGTTCGGGCTACCAGGCCGCCGTGCTCGCGCACATCACGCCGCACGTGTATACCATGGAGATCATCGAACCCCTGCTGGACCGGGCCCGCGGACTGCTCGAGGAGGAGGGGTATGACGCCGTTCAGACGCGCCACGGCGACGGTTACTACGGCTGGCCGGAAGCAGGACCCTACGACGCCATCATCGTCACCTGCGCGGCCGGACATCTGCCGCCCCTCCTGTGGTCCCAGCTCAAGCCGGGCGGCCGCATCGTCATTCCCATCGGAGAGATGACAGGTGTGCAGCGGCTCGTCGTCGTCCGCAAGACGGCGGACGGCGAGCGGACTTCCCGCACCGTGATGCCCGTTCGCTTCGTGCCCATGACCGGCCGGGTCGAACAGTGACGTCGCGAACCGAAAACGCGGATACGCCCGAGGGTTTGCCGACCAATTACCTCGTGCGGGCCACCGCCCTGGTGTCCTGCGGCGTCATCGCCTTCGAAATCGGGCTCATTCGCATCCTGCAGTACGCGAGTTGGTACCACTTCGCCTTCCTCGTCATCACCATCGCGCTCCTCGGCTTCGGCATGAGCGGCGCCATCCTGTCGCTGTGGCGCAGTTACCTCCTCCGGCGCCGGCATACGGCCCTTCCCGTACTGGCCCTGCTCACGGCCCTCTCCATTCCCCTCATGCTTCAGGCCGCGCAGCTTCTGCCCGTGACCGGCCGTTTCCTGCCCGGCCTGGTCGTCGGGCAGCTGGCCTGGTGGGCAGGATACTGGGCCCTGCTGACCGTCCCCTTCGCCCTGGGCGCCACCGCTATCGGACTGGCGCTGATGTCCGCCGGGGAAAGGCTCTCCGCGGTCTACGCGGCGAACCTCATCGGCAGCGCGGCCGGCGCGGTCGGCGTGACCATCCTCATGTACTTCGTGGAACCGGCATGGTTGGGCTTCGTGACCGGCGCCCTGGTCCTGGCCGCGGCATACCGCGCGGACCGGCGGGCGTTGAGCGCCGGACTGGTTTCCGCGAGTGTGCTGGCCGTGCTGGCCGGCGCACTGCTGGCGCTGCTTTATCCACCTTCCATTCGCGTGGACGACGACAAGTACCTGGCCTATGTGGACCGGCTCGAAGCGGGCGGCCAGGCCGAGCGACTGGCCCGCGCCTTTGGTCCGTCGGGGGTCGTGGAGGCGTTCGGCAGCGATGCCTTTCACGACATGGCCTTCGTGACCGACGATCGCGTGCCGCCGTCCATGGCGTCGATCGTCGTGGACGGTCACCGCGCCGGATCCCTGTTGCGCATCGAACGGCCGGAACAGGCGGCGGTGCTGGACGGCACGCTCATGGCCCTGCCCTATGGCCTGGTTCCATCCAACCCCAGCGTACTGCTGCTGGACGAGGTCGGCGGCGGCAACATCTGGCTGGCCCGGCGGCACGGCGCGGCTGCGGTCGACGTCGTGCAATCCAACCGCGTTTTGTCGGGTCTCCTGGCCGGTCCCCTGGAGGACGAAGGCGGTATGGTATTCGATCTGCCGGGGGTCGCGCTCCATCCCGTGGAACCCCGGGCTTTCCTCGAGGGGACTCGGGGTTCCTTCGATCTCATCCAGCTGGCGGGCATGGAATCCTGGTCGGCGGCCGCGGGCGGCCTGGAAGGGCTGAACCAGGATCATCTCATGACGGTGGAGGGCGTGGCGGCCGCCCTTCGGCGGTTGTCGCCCGATGGCATCCTCCACGTGTCCCGCGGGATACAGTTGCCGCCCCGGGACAACGCGAAGATCGCGGCAACGGTCATTGCCGCACTCGAACAGTCGGGGATCTCACGGCCCGCGTCGGCGGCCGGGACCGCCCGCCTGGCCCGCCCCGGCGCGCATATCGCCATGGTCCGGGATTTCCTGGGCGTCTGCACCATGGTCCGGCCAAGGCCCTGGCGGGTAGGGGAGATCCGCCGGCTGCGGGAACTGGCCGCGGAGCGGAACCTGACCCCGGTGTACTTCGAGGGGATAACGGCCGGCGAACTGAACCGACCCGACGAACTCCCCGGACCGCCGGGGGAAGAAGGTGACTACCTGTACTACGTGATGCGTAGCCTGTTGTCCGGAGACCCCGGCGAAACCGCCCGGTTCTTCGACGAGTGGCCCTTCGAAGTCCGGCCGGCCACCGACGACCGCCCCTTCTTCGGCAATTTCGGAAAACTGGGTGCCCTGCCCGATTTCCGGCGAGCCTATGGCGCGGGGTGGCTGCTGCGGTCGGAACTGGCCTTTCTCTTCGTCCTGTCCACCGCCGTCATCGTCACGTGCGCGGGCCTGGTGTTGATGCTCCTGCCCTTTGCTTTCCGCGCCGACATCAGAAGGGCGTCCGGAAGGTCGATCGCCGCGGTGTACTTTCTGGCCATCGGGCTGGCCTACCTGGTGGTGGAAATCGCCTTTCTGTCGGGCATACAACGTCTGCTGGGCGATCCCGTGATCGGCGGCGCGGCCACCGTGGGTGGCTTTCTGCTCTGCTCGGGCCTGGGCAGCCTGGCGGCGAATCGCATCGCCTCATTGCCCGGCGTATCACTGGCCAGGCTCGCTATGGTGCCGGCGGTCCTGGCCATACCCGTATTCACGGGCCTGATCCTCCTTGCGCTGTTCGGAGGCGCCTGGCCGCTGGGACTCCGTCTCGCCGCGGTAATCGTCCTCATCGCACCCCTGGCCTTCGCCATGGGGCTGCCCTTCCCGCTGGGGCTTCGATGGTTCGGGACGCGGTCCGCCGCGCTGGTGCCCTGGGCATGGGGCGTGAACGGCTGTGCTTCTGTCCTGGCCTCGCCGCTGGCCATGATCATCGCCATGCAGTGGGGTTTTGTGCTCACGGTTTCGGCGGCGGCGGCCTGCTATGTCGTCGCGGCCTGCGCGGCAGCGTGGAGCGCCGCGCGGCGGCCAGGTGAACAGCCCGGCCTTGCTTAGATTCTGAATCTTGTTGTTAGCTGACTGAATCATCCAGTGGGATTCCTGTAAATACCTTAGAGAGACGTAACCTTCCATGCAACGAACCGAGGACGGAGGCTGCCGGTTTTCCGCAACGGACCTGGTCAACTACCTGGGCTGCCGCCACGCAACCTATCTCGATATGCGGAGCCTGGAGGAAGACCTCGAGAAGGCGGAGGCCGATGACACCATGGCGTTGTTGCAGCGCAAGGGCCTGGAACACGAGAAAGCCTACCTGGAACGGCTGCGGACCGAAGGACGGGACATTGTCGAGATAGACCGGAACGGATCGCTTCAGGACCGGGCGGCCGCGACCCGGTCGGCCATGGAGTCCGGCGCGGATGTCATTTTCCAGGCCGTGCTCCACCGGGAACCCTGGCACGGTTACGCCGATTTCCTGGTCCGTTGTCCCCGGCCTTCCGCACTCGGAGACTACGGCTACGAGGTACTGGATACCAAGCTCGCAAAGACTGCAGCGCCGAAACACCTCATTCAACTCTGTGTATACACCGACCTGCTGGAAGGACTGCAGGAACTGCGGCCCGAATACATGTATCTGCTGCTGGGAGACGGCAATAAATCGTGTTTCAGGGTGGATGATTTCTACTACTACTATGCCCTGGCGCGCCAGCGCTTCGAGGCGTGGATCGAAGAGCCTCCCGTCGATACGAATCCCGATCCCTGCGCGCATTGCGAGCACTGCCACTGGCGCGACCTCTGCGCCCGTCGCTGGGAAGAGGACGACCACCTGTCCCGCGTGGCCAATATCCGCAAGACCCAGATCGCCGCACTGAGAAACGCCGGTATCAACACGCTTTCCGATCTCGCCCAACTGGATGCCAAAAGGCAAATCGCCGACACGAGTGAGGAGGGTCTCGCACGGCTTCGTGCCCAGGCCGCATTGCAGTACGAAAAGGCGAAGACGGGAAAGGATGCGTGGGAACTGCTCGATTTCGACGATGAAAAGGGACTGTCGCGGCTGCCCGCGCCTGACCGGGGCGACCTGTTCTTCGACATGGAAGGCGATCCGCTGTATCCCGACGGACTGGAATACCTCCTCGGTGTGGTCACCGTGACGGATGGCCGGCCGGTCTTCAAGGCCTTCTGGGCCCATGACCACGTGGCGGAGAAGAAAGCCTTCGAGGAATTCATGGCCTTTCTTGACGTGCACCTGAGGCAGTATCCCTCGGCCTATATCTACCACTATAACCACTACGAGACCACGGCCCTGAAACGGCTGGCGGGCCGCTACGGGACCTGCGAGGAACAACTCGACAACCTGCTGCGCCGGAATCGGTTCGTCGATCTTTACCTGGTCGTGCGGGAGAGCATCCGGACCTCCGAGCCGCGTTACTCGCTGAAGAACCTCGAGACCTTTTACATGAAGCGCAGCGGGGAGGTGGCGACGGCCACAGAGAGCGTCGTCGTATACAACCTCTGGCAGGAGTCCGGCGATGACGATCTACTGCGGCAAATCGCCGAGTACAACGAGGAAGACTGCGTTTCCACGTGGAAGCTGCGCGACTGGCTGGTGTCGCTCCGTCCGGCCCATGCGTCCTGGTTCACCGGGCGCGAAAGCGGCGGGCACGAAAGCGATGGGGAGTCTTCTGACGCGACGCTCGGGCGCAAGGACTGGGAGATCGAGTACGAGGACTGCCAGCGCAGGTTGGGCGTTTTCGAGGCTGACCCACCGAAAGACGGCCGGCGCGTCGCAGACCTGCTGGAATTCCACAACCGGGAGGCCAAGCCCGAATGGTGGGCCGCCTTTGAACGCCGCGACAAGACGACGGACGAACTGATCGAGGACGTGGAGTGCCTGGGGGGATTGGAAAAGTCGGAGGAACCACCCAGGCAGGACAAGAGATCGAAGGTATACACATTCCGGTTCCCGCCCCAGGACTTCAAGCTCAAGGCCGGGGACCAGATCGCCAACGCGCAGACCATGGACAGGGCCGGTACGATCCAGGAAATCGACGAATCGCGCGGGATCGTCCGGGTCCGGCAGGGACCGCGCGTACAACCATTGCCGTCAAACGCTTCGATCGGCCCCGGCGGACCGGTAGACGCGAAGGTCATCCGGGCGGGGATCTACCGTCATGCGGAGCAGTTCATCCGGGACGCGACGACTCCGCGGGCCGTCACGGATCTGCTTCGACGGGCCGTCCCGCGGATCAAGGGACGCACCCCGGGCGCGCCGATCGTCGAGCCCGGCAACGAAGGGATTGACGGTTATCTCGATGCCGTGGCGAATCTTGACGACAGCTATCTCTTCATCCAGGGGCCGCCCGGCGCCGGCAAGACCTACACGAGCGGCCATCTCATCGTCTCGCTGATCGAGAAAGGGAACAAAGTCGGCATTGCGTCCAATGCGCATCAGGCCATCCACAACCTGCTGGACATGGTCGTCGAGGTGGCGCGGGAACGGGGCGTGTCGTTCCGGGGCGTCAAGAAGAGCAGCGGGGGCAATCCGGACAGCGTTTACAATGGAGAATTCGTAACGAATATCGAAAAAACAGGAGACATCAAACGCGACGCGGACCTCTACGCCGGGACGGCGTGGCTGTTTTCCGACGAACGCCTCGCCGACTGCCTGGACTACCTCTTCATCGACGAAGCGGGACAGGTGTCGACCGCTAACGTCGTGGGCATGTCGTCGTCGACCTCGAACATCGTCCTGGTGGGCGACCAGATGCAGCTGGGCCAACCCATGAAGGGGACCCATCCGGGCGAGGCCGGCATGTCGGTCCTGGAATACCTCCTGCAGGGAAGGGATACCATTCCGGCCGACCGCGGGATCTTCCTGGGGACGACCTGGCGCCTCAAGCCGAGTATCTGCCGGTTCGTTTCCGGCGCCTTTTACGACGGAAGGCTGGAGAACCATCCCGAAACCGCCCGGCGCAGGCTGTTGCTGGAAAAAACGGAACTCCCCGAAGAGGGCATCGTCATGATCGCGGCGGATCACGCGGGATGCTCCCAGAAAAGCGTGGCGGAGGGCAAGGTCGTCAAGGCCTGCTACGAGCAGCTGCTGGGGCAGTCCTTTGCGGACGGGCGCGGCGGGACCCGTTCGCTGACCAGGGCGGACATCCTGGTGGTTTCGCCCTATAACGTGCAGGTGAACCACCTGCGGTCGGCGTTGCCCGACGGCGCGCGGGTGGGCACGGTGGACAAGTTCCAGGGACAGGAGGCGCCCGTGGTCCTCGTCTCCATGGTGACGTCCACGGCCGAGGACCTGCCCAGGCACATGGAGTTCCTGTACAGCCGGAACCGGCTCAACGTGGCCGTCTCCCGGGCGCAGTGCCTGGCCATCGTCGTCCTCAATCCGCGTCTGCTGGAGGCCCCGTGCAGGACCGTGGAACAGATGCGTCTGGTCAACGTGTTCTGCCGGCTGGAGCAATACGCTTACGGGCTGGAGTCGGGAGTTGGAGCCGCCGAGGAAGCGGACCAGGCGGGGCCGGGTTGACCGGCCGCTCAACGCACCCGGCCGCTCAGCGCACGCGGCCGATGACGGCGGTCTGGTCGTCGAACTGTTCCACGCCGAGCGAGAAGTCGCGGACGGAGGCGAGGATCCGCTCCAGGATTTCTTCGCTGGACCGGTCGCGGTTTCGCGAAAGGACCCGGCGAAGGCGCGCTTCCCCGAAGTCTTCATCCTCCCTGTTGAGCGCATCCGTAATGCCGTCGGTATAGACCGCGAAGAGATCCCCCGGATCGACGTTTACGGAGGAATCTTCGTATTCCGCTTCCGGAAACAACCCGATGGGGTAGCCGCCGCTTTCGAGCAGCGCGACATCGTCGCTGCCGCGGCGCAGGAGCAGGGGTGGATTGTGGCCGGCGCAGCAGTAATCGAGCCGGGCCGTCTCCGTATGGTACGAGCAGATGAACACCGTGGCGAACCGTTCCGGCGCCGTGCTGTGGCACAGGTAGACGTTGAGGCGGGACATCAGCCGTGACAGCCGGTCCGGGCTTCCTTCCAGCGCGGGGTCCAGCGCCTGGGACCGCAGGGAGGCCTGCAGGCCGGCCATCATGAGCGCCGCCGATATGCCCTTGCCCGAGATGTCGCCCACCACGATATCCAGCATCCGGTCCCGGTGCTCGATGAAGTCATAGTAGTCTCCGCTGACCGTGCGGGCGGGGATCCATGCGCCGGCCAGTTCGAGGGGACCGCGCTTCGGAGGCACGTTGGGTATGAAACGGGCCTGCACTTCCCGGGCCATGGACAGTTCCGTTTCGATGCGCTCCTTTTCTCTTTCCTCATTCATCAGCATCTCGATGCTCTGCGCCATGGTGTTGAAGGAGCGGCCGAGTTCGCCAAGCTGATCCCGCGCCTTTTCTTCCACGCGGAAGTCCGTCCTGCCGGCGCGGATGGCTTCCGTACCCTCGTACAGCCCGCCCACCGCCGTGGTGATCCGCCGCGAAACGAGCAGCCCGATCAAAAAGGAGATCACCTCGAAGCAGACGAATACGGCGCACAGGACGATGACGACGAAAAACAGCGGAGGAAAGCCGGACAGCAGCATGTCCCCGGTAACGGTCGCTTCGAATATACGCGCCGGATCGAGATCCAGGCCCAGGATCGCAATGTCCTGTTCCCCCGAATGCCAGGACCTGACGGAGAATGAAGCGGCCCACGGCACGTGAAGCGCCCCCAGGAGCGGCAACCGGGACCTTTCCACTTCCGAGGGTGCTGACTCATAGACGGTGACGTCTTCGTAATCGACCGGTCCGGACCGGAACGCGACCTCCGCGCCCAGGTCTTCCCATATCTTCGTCCGGTAATCTACTTCCAGTGGCTTGTAGGAGAGGACGTACAGGTTGCGTCCGCGGAAGTCGATCGCGGTGCCGGCGCGAAAGGACAGCGCGGCGGGACCGTCGGCCAGGCCGTCGGACAGGCTGTCGTAAACTACGTCGGCGAAGTGGTCTTCCCGAAGCAGCCAGTCCGGGAGGGGTTCGGGCGTATTGAAGGGGGGCGATGCAAGTACCGGACGGCCATCCTCGAATACGCTGATCGACAGGCCGGTCAGGTCCGGATTGTCCCGCAAGGTCTCGTCCACGATCCCGGCGAAAGGCGGCCTTCCTTCCGTAGCCGTCCTCAGCAGGGCCAGCTGTATGTCGACCGGAATATGATCGAGCCGGTCGACGGTTTCTTCGATATGGCGGGTGACCAGGTTGGTGCCCAGGGTCCCGATCCAGAGCCATCCGACAAGTATGCTGATCGACGAGGCGATACACAGGGGCGCGATGCCGGCGAAGAGGAAGACGACGATGATGCGATTCCGGACTTTCCACAACAGATGGTCCCGCAGCCACGAAAAGGCCTTCCACGAGTAGTAGAAAGTGCCGGCGGCCAGGAGAGCGATGGCCGGCACGACGAGCCAGGCGACCACACCCTGCCAGGTACCCAGGACCAGGAAGTAGACCGCCGTCACGATCAGCCCGGCATATATGCAGCGCTTCAGCCAGGTATCCGGCGCCAGCCGATTCACCATCCGGCGTATCGCGGATCCGATTCGTGCGGCGAGGTGTGCGGCGCGATTCATGAAAGGTACTCCAGGGGGTTGGGCCGGCGGGTGCTCATGCACAATGCCGCAGCGGGCCGCCGGGCCCAGGACGGCAAAACCAACGGCCACGCGTCAGTGCCGGTCCACCCGGGGTTCGATGGGCAGTGCGCGGAATTCCTGGATCAGTCCGGCCAGTTCCTCCGACGCCGCGCGGTAGAGTTTTTCGCCCTTCTCCACGGTGGCGACGGTGGCGTCGCCGATCACACCGGAATCGGAGATCCGGGACCACTGGTCCATCATGCGCAGGGGCGAGGCGCCTTTTCCGCGGATCCAGCCGCGCCAGTAGTACTTCGACACGGGGATCTTCACCTCCCGAACCGCCTTGTCCATCTGGATCGCGTCGTCGTTGAGGTAGCGGTAGACCGAGGTCTCGATCTCGTCGGCGTGGGACTGGAGCTCGGAGTCGCCGATCTCCCAGAGCTTCGACTGCGCCACGCTCCACCAGTTGAGCGTCCCGCAGTGGGCGTCGGTCTCGATGACCGTCCGGCGCGAGGCCGTCTCCAGGATGGTGGCGTTGGAACCGTGGCCGTTGACGATGAGGATCTTCCGGAAGCCGTGGTGGGCCACGCTCCGGGTGATGTCCACGACGAAGTCCTGCAGGTGGTCGTCCCGCACGGTGATCGTCCCGGGGAAGTCCATGTGGTGGTCCTCGAACCCGTAGGGCAGGGCCGGCAGGATCAGCACCTCTTCCGGGATGAGCTTCGCGGCGCCTTCGCACACGCTGCTCACCAGGAAGGTATCCACGTCCAGGGGCATGTGATGGCCGTGGTCCTCCGTGGACCCGACGGGCAGGATGACGGCGGGCTGGTCCTTGACTCTTTCGTTCAGTTCGACCCAGGTGTAGTGATCGTATCGGTAGGGGAGGCGTGGGCCCTTCATCTATCTATGCTCCTTTGACGGTGCGGCGTCGTGCTCAGTTGCTCATGCGCGGCATTACTTCGTGGACGAAGAGGTCCATGCTGTGGAGCCAGGACTCCTTGTCGTCCCAGTCGTACCCCATGAGAATCAGCGTACCGAAATCGCCGGTTTCCTCCCGCATCAGGTCCAGCCTTCGAACGACCTCGTCCACGTCGCCGTGGATGATCTGTTCCGTCATCAGGTAGTCCAGGTCGCATTCCGAATCCGGCATGTCCGGGTCCCGCTTCAGCATCTTCCGCCCCAGACCCTGGTCGAAGAGTCCGCCGAGGTATTCGAAGCCCCGGCCCAGGGAATTGTTGCGTACTTTCGTCGCCGCTTCCTCGTTGCTGTCCGCAAGGAAGATGCTGCGGCAGACGCGCCAGTCGTCGCGGTCGGGCGTCCGCCCGGCGGCCAGGGCCGCCTCCTCGTACACCCGCCAGTTGTCGGCCACGACGTTGCTCGTGGAAATGTTGGCGCTGATGGGAAACCAACCCTTCTCGCCCGCGATCCTCATGGTGGAGGAGTTCATGCTCATCCCGGGGGCGCAGATGGGCGGATGGGGCTGCTGCAGGGGCTTGTGGATGTACCCGATCAGCGTGTCGTGGTCCACGTTTTCCTCGAGATCGATCTCCCAGAAGCGGCCCTTCAGGTGGTAGGGCGGATCCTGGCTCCAGATCTGCAGGATCATTTCGGCCGATTCGACCGCCATGGCGCCGTTGAGCTTCGGATCGATCTTGTAGAGCTCCAGGTCGGAGGTCACGCTGCCCGGGCCGAAGCACAGGTTGAGCCGCCCGTGGGAGAGCTGGTCCATGAAGGCCAGCCGGCTGGCCACGTGGGCGGGGTGGTGATAGGGCAGGCAGGTGGGCGCGGTGCCGAGCCGGATGGAATGGGTCATGGCCAGGGCCTTGCCGATGAAGGCCTCGGGCAGGACGATGTTCTCGTATTTCATGGTATGGTGCTCGCCGATCCAGAACTCGGTGAACCCCAGTTCCTCGCAGCGCACAATCAGCTCCAGGTCCTCGTCGTGACACTGCGCCGCCGGCTTGACCGGATCGTGGAAGGGCATGATGAACATACCGTATTTCATTTTGATCTCCATTGTAGGGTTGGTGGCGTTTCGTGTCCGACTCGCTCGCAGGGTGGCAGGCCCCTGGTTTCGGCACCGGCGGCAGGTTCAGGGGTTCAGGGGTTCAGGGATTCAGGCAGCGCCGTCCACCAGATCAGTCTTTAGGCGCTGACCGCCCGCTCAGTCCTGCATTCGCGGCATGACTTCGTTGACAAAGAGCTCCGTGCTGCGCAGCCAGCGGGCCTTGTCCTCCGCGTCATTCCAGTCGTAGGCCATGAGGATCAGCGTGCCGAACTCGCCGGTCTCCTCCCGCAACGCGTTGAGGCGCCGGACCACCTCGTCCACGTCGCCATGGATGATCTGTTCGCCCAGGAAGAAGTCCCGGTCGCACTCCGCGTCGGGCATGTCAGGATCGCGCTTGAAGAACTTGCGGCCGGGCCCCTGCCCTTCTCCCTTGTCCAGCACGCCGCCCAGGAAATCGAAGAACCGGCCGAGGTAACTCGTCCACGCCCGTGTCCTGGCCTCCTCCGGATCGTCCCCGACGAAGATGCTGCGGCACACGCGCCAGTCGGCACGGTCGGGCGTTCGTCCCGCCTCGAGGGCAGCCTGCTCGTAGACCTTCCAGTTGTCCGCCACGACGTTGCCGGCGATGAGATTGCTGCTGATGGGCGCCCACCCCTTACGACCGGCGAGCTTCATGGTGCCCGAGTTCATGCTCATGGCCGGCGCGCAGATGGGCGGGTGGGGCCGCTGCAGGGGTTTCTGGAGTATGCCGAGGTGCGATTCCCGGTCCACCCATTTCTCCAGCCCGATTTGCCAGAACCGTCCGTCGTACCGGTACGGCGGGTCCTGTTGCCAGAGTTGCAGGATGATCTCGGCGGCTTCTTCCGCCATGGCGCTGTTCACCGCGGGGTCGTGGATGCCGAAAAGCTCCATGTCCGGATAGACGCTTCCCGGACCGAAGCACAGGTTCAGGCGGCCGTGGGACAGGTGGTCCAGGAAGGCGAGGCGCGTGGCCACGTGGGCCGGATGATGATAGGGCAGGCAGGTGGGCGCCGTGCCGAGCCGGATCGTGTCGGTCAGGGCCAGGGCCTTGCCGATGAAGGCCTCGGGCAGGGCGATGTTCTCCCACTGGTGGGTGTGGTGCTCGCCGATCCAGAACTCGGAAAAGCCCATCTCCTCGGCCAGCACCACCAGTTCTAGGTCCTCGTCGTAACACTGGGCCGGCGGCTTCGCCGGATCGTGAAAGGGCATGATGAACATGCCGTGTTTCATATTGGACTCCGACTCAGACGTAGCCCAGCGACCGGTTGAACCTTGGCATGACTTCTCTCGCGAAGAGCTCGAGGCTGTTGATCCAGGCCTCCCGGTCGTCCCAGTCGTGTGCGGTCATGATGAACGTGCCGAATTCGCCCGTCTCCTCCATCATGCGGTGCAGCTGCCGCACGCACTCGTCCGGATCGCCCGCGATGACCTGCTCGTCCATCATGTAGTCCAGCGTGCATTCCGAATCGGGCATGTCCAGGTCCCGCTTCCAGAAAGCCCGCCCCGGTCCCAGGTCCGTGAGCTTCATGATGTATTCCAGGCATTTGCCCAGCGAGTTGTTCCGGGCAAGTTCGCGGGCTTCCTTCGTCGACTCCGCCACGAAGATGTTGCGGGAGATCTTCCACTTGCGCCGGTCCGGCTCCTGTCCGGCGGATTGCGCGCCGCCGGCGTAGGTCTCCCAGTGGTTCGCGAGCACGTTCGCCGCGACCATGTGGTGGCTGAAGGGCGAATAACCCTTCTGGCCCGCGATGCGGGTCCCGGCCGAATCCCGCATGATTACGGGAACGGACAGCGGAGGATGGGGCTTCTGCAGGGGTTTCAGGTAAACGCCCATGCCCAGGTCTTCACGGACTTCCCGGCCCACGTGCATCTGCCAGAAACGACCGTTTATATCGTAGGGCGGATCGGTCGTCCACAGCGTCATGATCATCTGGATCGCCTCGCCCACCATGGCGCCGGAGTCCTCGGGACGGATCCCGTACATCTCCATGTCGGTCGGGATCGCGCCGGGACCGAAGCAGATATTCAGCCGGCCGTGGGAGAGATGGTCGAGGAAGGCCAGGCGGCCGGCCACGTGGGCGGGATGGTGGTAGGGCAGGCAAACGGGCGCGGCGCCAAGCCGCATGCTGCTGGTGAGCCCCAGGGCCTTGCCGATGAAGATCTCGGGCATGACGATGTTCTCGTAGCTCGACGAGTGGTGCTCGCCGATCCAGAACTCGCTGAAGCCGAGTTCCTCCGAACGCACCAGCAGTTCCATGTCTTCATCGTAGCACTGTCCCGGTGACTTGGCCGGGTCGTGCACCGGCATGAGGAACATGCCATAGTCGATCATTTCGCGCTCCCTTTGCTCATTGGATTCCAGTCCGGTCCGGCTCGGCTGCGGCTTGTGACCCGGATTACAACAGCCCCTTGCGGCGCTTGTTCTCGATGGTTTTCTCCACGAAACCGGGTCCGCACAGGGCGTCGAACCCGCTGCCGGGAAATTGCGATGCCCATGTATAGACGGCGTTGATCCGTGCATCGTCGCCGCCGAACGTGGAGGGTTCGGCCCGTACCGCGTCCAGCGCTTCGATGACGGCGTCCGCCATCCGGTTGTAGAGCCGTTCGGACCAGTTGGCCGCTGGTGTGCCGCCCCCCGGCCCGTCCGGGCTGCCCGGGGAGTCGTCCCCCGTACCGCCTGGGCCGCCGGCCCGGCGCGCCTCCTGGTACCAGGCCATGGCGTTGAACTGGACTTTCCGCGACCGGGGATAGAAGGAACACATCAGGTTCCAGTCGTCGCCTTCCCGTTCCTGGTCGCCCGACGCCCGGAAATCGGACCGGAGGAGGACGGAAGGGATGTCGAGCATCTTGGCCATCATGAACTCCACCACCGTGCCCGAGTCCAGGTCCGTCCCGTCGAAATTGAAAAGTCCCAGGTCGCAGGCCATGACCTGCATGAGATCCTGGTTCCGGATATCGACCATCCGCTCCGTGGCCTGTTCGAGGTCCTGGGGCGCCACGCAGGCGTAACGCCCGCCGGACCGGCGATCGACGGCCCCGGCCAGGAGTTCGTTTCCGGCGAGGTGCTTGTGGTCGAAGAGATCGCCGGCGAAGTACACGGTGTAGGTCGTCATGCGCTGCCGTCGCCCGGAGGGTCTTCCGAATCGCGTCCCGTGTGTTTTTTGCCGATTTCGGCGGCCTCCGGGCTGCAGCCTGAGACCATCACGCCCTCGTCGATCCTGTCGGTCACGTTGTCGGGGGTCACTCCGTCCAGGAAGGCGACGCCGTTGGCCTTGCAGGCCTTCAGCACCGCGGTCCGGGCGGCGATCATCTCCGGCGGGTAGGGCGGGTCGTGGCGGTCCGGGTATCCGAAGGACATTCCCATGTCGCCCGGACCCCACTCGGCGAAGGCGATGCCGGGCACCGCGAGGCTCTCGTCCACGTTGGCGAGGGCGCGCTGGTTCTCGATCTTGAGGCCGAGCATCAGCTCCCCTTCCGGGTTCAGGGGCCAGACGTCGGCCTTATTCACGTAATCCGGCACGGCGAGTCCCCAGTTGCGCGCGGCGAAGCCCTGGCCCCCGGACCCGCGCTGGCCCACGCCGAGTCCTTTCCCCACACTCTGGGTATGGAAGGGATACCGGGCCGCCTCCACGAAGGCGCGCACGGCGCCCGGCGTCTCCGCGTGACACAGCAGAAGTCCGTGGACGCCCAGCGCAAGCAGCTGCTTGACCATCCAGGCGTTCGCCCGCATGACCGCCTCGCTGGTCCCGTTCGTGGGCAGCGTGACGATGATGCAGGGCGTCAGGTGATCGCCGGATGTGGGACCCGCGTCCACCAGTCCGGTCATGAAGGCTTTGAGACCCGGCAGGTCGAAGAGGCCGTGCTCCATTTCGACGACCAGGTAGTCCTGCCACGCGCCGGTGGCTTCGACGCCCTTTTCGTAACTCAGTTCGCCGGCGCCGCCGTAGTAAATGGGCTGGCCCCGCTTGAGCAGTTCGACGGCACGGTTTACGGTGGGCAATTTTCGGTCCTTTCAGCTTGTTGGCTGTTCGTCCGTCCTGAAGACCGGCCGCGCTCCTTGATACAACGAACGGTGGGCGTCAAGATAGGTCGAAGGGCAGCCGGTCCGCCAGGCCCGTATCATCGGCCAGACCCGCCAGGTTCTCCGCGGCCATGCGCGTGAGCGGCACCCCCTCGCGCCGGGAAACCGCTTCGCTGTCGTTCTCCATCTCGCCGGGGACGTAGGTGCGTTCCACCCCGGCCGCTTTGGGCGCTTCCCGCATGCGGCGGATGAGTTCGTCGATACGATCGTAGTATTCGTCCAGCGGCATCATGGCGCCCACGTCGATGGCCATGAAAGTGTGCCCCTCGTCGCAGGGGTCGTCCGAGACCTTGGACCAGGACAGGATATCCGTCGTGACCCCCGCGCCGGCCAGCACCCCGGACAGAGATTCCACCAGCAACGCCAGGCCGTAGCCCTTGTGCGCACTGAAAGGCGTCAGGGCGCCGGTGACGGTGAATACGCCGGGATCCGTCGTGGGAAGCCCTTCCGCATCGGTGAGCCATCCCTCCGGCAACGGTTCGCCGCGGGCCTGGTACGAGGCCACCTTGCCCCCCGCCACGGTGCTCATGGCGATATCCAGCACGATGGCCGGCTGGGACCGGGCCGGGACGGCGTAGGAGAACGGGTTGTTGCCGATCGCCGCGCCCCGTCCGCCGGGAATGTTCATGACCACGTCGGTATTGCTCATGGCGACGCCGATCAGGGGCCGGTCCGCGTTCTCGACGGCCATGACCGTATAGGCCGAAGCCGCGCCGAAGTGGTTGCTGCGGCGGACCGTGGCCATGCCGATCCCGCACGTCGCGGCCTTGTCCATGGCCACCTTCATGCCGTAATGCGAAGCCACCATGCCCACGGCCTGGCGGGCGTCGATCCGCGCCCAGGCCGGACCCTCGGCCGTGATCCCGGGCACGGCGCTCACGTCGATGCCGCCGTCCCGCATCAGCTGCACGTAGCGCCTCAGCGCGACCGTTCCGTGCGTGAAGATTCCGCGCATGTCGGTGCGGATCAGGACATCCGCCGTAAGCCCGGCGTCCGCCCTGGACAGTCCCACCGCGAGCATCGCCTCGGTACAGAAGTCCGCGAGCGGTTCGGGTGGCGTACGCAGGACATAGAGTTGATCTTCCGATGAAGTCGGGCGGGAGTCGGTAACCAGTCTGGTGCCTTTCTGAAGGCGTGCTCAACCGTCGCCGCGAATACCGGCGGCCGTCCGTTCGAAACCGCTGATCAGGTAGCTGTAGTCGCAGTCGACCTGTATCCAGTCGACGCCCCGGCTGCTCCAGCGCCGGCCGAAGGCGTACTGCGATCCCATGCCCATGCCGATGGAGAGGCCCGCTTCGTGCCCCACGTCGATGATGCGTTCCATGGCGGTCACGACCTCGTCTTCTTCGAGCCGCCCCAGGGTGCCGATGGAGCCGCTCAGGTCCACGGGCCCGATGACCAGGCTGTCCAGGCCGGGAGTGGCCGCGATTTCCTCCAGTTCCCGGTACGCTTCGGCGTGCTCGATCTGGACCGAGACGAAGAGGTCCCGGTTCATGTCGTCCACGTAGGCGTCGAAATCAGAAAACGCCCGTCCGTAGTTCGACGGGCGATGGGGTCCGAAACCCCGGTCGCCCATGGGCGGGTAACGGCAGGCGTCGACCACGCGCCGCACTTCGGCGGCTGATCGGACCTGCGGTACGACGATGCCGGGCGCGCCGGCGTCGAGGATGGGTTTGACGTGCCCGATGGCGCTTGACGGTACGCGGACCAGCGCGGCGGTGCCCCCTGCGCGCGCAGCCATCAGGTGCCTCGTAACCGATTCCAGGTTCATCGCCGTGTGCTCGGTGTCGATCCAGATGAAATCGGCTGAATCACACAGGGCCTCGGTCACGGCCGGATCGGTGAAGGTCACGGCGGGGCCCAGGCAAAGCTCACCGGCGGCGAGCCGGTCTCTGAACGCGCAGATTTCCTTGGAAAACAATCGTACTCCCTGGAATGGGGCGTACGGCCGGCCGTCGCACCGCTGCCAGGTCCCTGGACTGCGCAGCTGCGCGACGCTGCCGCGCTGCCTGGACGGCCTGGACAGCCTAGACGGCGCCTTCCCGCCACGGTCCCCAGATGGCGTAGGTCAGCCCGGGCCGCTGCATGTTGACGAAGAGCGTCTCGCCGTCCGGGCTGAAGGTCGCCCCGGCGAATTCGCCCCGGTAGGCGATGCCGGCCACGTCGCGAGCCACGTCGAACACGCGGCCGTCGCTGGTCAGGCCCCGGATGTGCTGTATGCCGTTCCGGTTGTCCTCGCACACGATCAGGCCGCCGCGGGGACTCACGCAGACGTTGTCGGGCGCGGCCATGAGCGAGGCGTCCGGCGATTCGAACAGGAGCGTCAGCACGCCATCGTCGTCGCTCTCGGGGCGGTATTCCCACACCTGTCCCAGGCGTTCGTCGCCCCCGGTAGTCGCCGTGAAGAAGATGCGTCCGTTGCCGTACCAGCACCCTTCCAGGCGGTCGAAGGCGGCGCCGCCCTTGTCGGCCCCCTCTTGATATACCAGGTGATTGTCCAGACCGGCACCCGCGGGATCGGGATCTTCGATCTCCACCCAGGTCACGGGCAGGGAGGTGCCCATGGTCTGGCCATTGCGCGTGTCATATCCGGACCGATCCTTGACGGCAAGCATGCGCAGGCGTCCTCCCTGGGCAAGCTCGCCGGGATAATCGGGAATGTACTGATAGAAACCGCTCGGATTGTTGTCTTCGGTCTCGTACACGATACCGGAGGCCGGATCGACGGCGATGGCCTCGTGGACGAACCGTCCCATCTGGGTCAACGGTTCGGCCGCCACGCTCTCCTCGGCGTCTGCCGGCACTTCGAAGCAGTATCCGTGCTCTTTGTCATACCCGCCGAGGTACTGAAGCCAGCGCGCACTGAAGAACCGGTCCGTGCCCATGGTGGTCTCTTCACAGGTGATCCAGGAACCCCACGGCGTCGGACCGCCGGCGCAGTTGTGGAGCGTCCCGCCCACGCTGACGAAATCGCGGACCAGTTCGCGGGTTGCGGGATCGACGATGAGGGTGGTCACCCCGCCGGGCGCGGTGGGGTCGTAGGCCGCCGATCGGTTGCCGATGGCCTCCACCGGCTTGCCCGTGTTGATCTCGTGGTTGCGCAGGAGCCGGACCATCCCGTCGTCCATCGGAAAGGCCGCCATGCCGTCGTGGGCGGGCGGCGTGGGGTGGCCGTCCGACATGAGCCCGCCCTTCTTCCCGAAGACCGTATACGCGAAATTCGGCGGCAGTTCGAGCAGGGTTTCCCCCGTGTTCTGGGAGGGCACGGGATGCAGCGGACCGTATCCGCCCTCTCCCCGGGGCGCGACAAGGTGGGCGTACCCGCCGTCCATGGCCCTCGCGCGCCGGGCGATCAGGCCCTGCAGCGCCGTGCCGCCGATGGTCAGCGCGCCAACGGATATAGCGGTGTTTCGAATGAAGGAACGTCGGTTCAGCCGGGACACGTTCGCAATTCTCCTTTATCGATTATCCCGCGACAGCGGTGAACATCCTGCGACTGCAGCGATTATCCTGCGACGGCAGCGAAGCGCGAGGTCGGGTCGGATCACGATTGGAATCGTTAGGCAATGTAGGCATTCCGACCCACGAAATCAAGGTGCGTTGTGTGGTATTTCGCATCCTGCTTCAACCGAATTTGATAAACACGAGTCCGGCGACGATCATCAGCACCGAACCCACCTTCAGCGGGGTGATGCGCTCCTTGAGAAAGACGAATCCCAGCACCGCGCCGAGCACCACGGCGAACTCCCGCAACGCGACGATATAGCCGACCTGCCCCACGGTCATGGCGAAGAGGATCATCAGGTAGGCGGCCGTGGATCCGATGCCGATCAGGGTCGCGGCGCGCCAGGTCTCCGCCAGTTTGCGCCAGAGGCGACCGCGGTCGCGGACGGCGACCAGGGGGGTGACCAGCGCGGCGCTCAGCATGAACATGCCGAAGATATAGACGACGGGATGTACGACACTCACCCCCACCTTGTCCACGAGGGAGTAGCTGACGATCGTCGCGCCCACGCCCAGCGCCGAAACGAAACCGCTCCTCGTGTCCCTCGCGCGCCCGACGATCGAGATTCCCATGGATAGTATGCCGATACAGATCAGGGCTATACCGGACACGCCGAAGGGCGTCAGCGATTCACCGAGCAGCAGCCATCCCAGGAAACCCGTAAGACCGATCCCCGATCCGCGGGCGATGGGGTATACCAGGGAGATCTCGCCGTGTTGGTAGGCCCTGGCCAGCAGCAGGAAATAAAAGGAATGGATTATCCCCGTGGCCACCACGTACAACCAACCGTCCGCCATCATCGCCAGGAATCCCGTCGTGCCCTGGGAAACGGCCACGCCCGCCACGAAGGGCAGCAGCACGATGCCGCTGATCCACAGGGACCACCAGAACACGGTGAGGTCCCCGGCGTTTTGACGGGCTACGAAATTCCACGTGGCGTGCAGTACGGCGGAGAGCAGGACGAATACGAAGAGTTCGGTGGACATGGGCGGGATCTGAAGTGGGCTGGACCAGGGTGGAGTAATGAGCTGGTGGCCGGTCGGCCGGTCGGATTCGGCCGTTCGGACTCGGCATGCGAAACGGCGCGAGGACGGGAACGGGCCGATTCCTATATGGTTGTAATGCGCGGGTGTGTCAACGGTATATTCCCCGTGGGGACCGGGTGATAGCTAAATTCATTTGGGTCGACTTCCTGCGTTATGTACCTTGGGATGCGCGGCCTTTACTTCCAACACGCGGGCCATCATCTCGAAATTAGAAAACTGACATCGACAACGCCCGGGCTCCAGGTTAATCTCGGAGGACCGCACCGGGTTACGTCGCAGGGGATACCCCGTGATACGGCACTACATCGTATCCGCCTTCCGGCATATCGCGAAGAGCAAAGGCGTGTTCGCCGCAAACGTCTTCGGATTCACCCTGAACTTCATCGTGGTGATCTTCGGGCTGAACTACGTCCTGTTCGAAATGTCCTACGACCGGTTTCACGAAAATGGAGACCGGATATACCGGGCTGTAGTCGAAGTTTCCGCGTTCGACCAAATAATGTCCCAGACATCCGGTCCGCTGGCGCCTACGCTCGAAGAAGTTTATGCTGAAGTGGAAACGGCCGTACGAATCTACTATATGCGGTCTTTAGGACTCAGAGCGTCTCTCGATAAACAGGCTGAAATCAGTGTCTATAACGTCGCATATGCGGACCCCGACGTCTTTCGGATATTCTCATTCGGACCGGTCACGCCGGAGACGATAGAAGGGTTTAACCGCCCGAACGCGGCGATAATAAGCCGCACCGTGGCGGAACGGTTCTTCGGGGATGAAGATCCGACGGGGAGACAACTGTATGTAAACGGGCTGGGATCGGGGAGGTTGGATGTAATCGGCGTCATGGAAGATGTTCCCCGTTACTCCCATCTACGGCCCGATGTCTTTGTATCCTTCGCCACGGTACCCGAAAACATGATCGGCTGGGGAGCATATCAGTTCCTGACCTACGTGATGTTGACCGACAGTCAGGAAGAGACGTTACGTGAACTCCGCGAGAAATTGAAAGGCTTCTCGGCACATTATCCCGAGATTCATAGAAATGCGCACGACCTCGAACCACTATCCGACGTTTATTTCTCGCCATCCGCGTTCTGGGGACAGGTAAAGGGCGACATCAACTACCTGTACTTCGCCCTCACATACCTGGTGCTGATATCGTGTATGACAGTAGCGAACTACATGAACATTAACATTGCCCACCTGATTCGACGGATAAAGGAGATGGGTGTGCGCAAGTCATTCGGGGCGGGCAGGACCCAGGTAGTCTGCCAGTTCGTGGTGGAGACCCTGGTGAACTGCCTGGCCGCAGCGGTTGTCTCGATTGTATGCGTACTGGTGTTGAGGGCGAGTCATGTACCAATCCTGGAACATCTTTCCCGCTCAGAGTTCAGCGTCGAATATATAGGATTCATGGGGCTTGCCTTCCTCGTCATCGGACTCGTTTCGGGGATCTGCCCGGCCTTCGTTTTTTACCGAATCAGCCCGGTCGACATGCTTGCAAACAGAGTATCCACCTCCTGGTCCGCCAACTCGTTACGTAAGGGATTGTTGTCCATTCAGCTTGTAATTTCCGTGGCACTGCTGATGCTCACCACGCTCTTCTACAACCAGGTGGCCTTCCTGACCGACAAACCCTTGGGGTACGAGGAGAAGAACAAAATCGTCATTCAGTTAACCGCTTCGGCCGGCTGGCACCGGAGGCTGGCCGAACACTTCGAAAGGCATCCGGGGGTGCGAGGGATCTCTTCCGCCACCGGTTATCCGGGAGGCTTCAGGGGAACCAAGGTTCGAACAGCGTTGAAGGGCACCGATACCGAAGTAAACCTCCAGATCTTGACTGTGGGGCGAAACTTCCTTAAAACCTTAAAGATTCCATTGATTCACGGCAGATCTTTCGCCAAAGACGAGTTCCGCAACGCGGTGTTGCTGAACGAATCCGCGTTCGACGCGATGGGTCTGGATGAGGACGACTTGGACACCGAGCAGGTAATCGCGAATGAACTGGTGCGCCTGGTGGGCGTAACATCCGATTTTCATACCGAGTCACTTCATCACAGTATAGAGCCGGCTATGCTTAAACTCCGTGGCTGGAGCCTGACCCACCTGATGGCGGACATCCATCCTTTGAATCAGGAGGAAACCCTGGACTTCATGTCACGGACCTTCGATAATCTGTTGCCCGACAACAGGTTCGAATACTTCTTCCTGGACGAGAAGCTGGAAGAACTCTACAATAGCGACCGGCAGATCCTGGATACGCTGATCCTGCTGGCCCTGGTCGCTTTCGCGCTCGCCGTCGCGGGCATCTACAACTTCGGGGTGTTCTTCACCCTTAACCGGATCCGCGAAGTCGCCATCCGCAAGATACACGGCGCGTCCACGGTCGCTATCGTCCGGATGAACGTCGCGGCCATGTCCAAATACGTCGTTCTGTCCCTGGTCATCGCGCTGCCCGCCGTCTACTGGGTGTACGGCCGCTGGATCTCCCAGTATGCGTACCGCGCGGATGTGTCCCCGTTACTGGTTGTCCTTCCCGTGCTGGCCATCTATGTGCTGACCTGTATCATGGTTACCCGCGAAACGCTCAAGACCGCCGGCATGAAACCGGCCGAAGTGATCCAGAACGTTCAGCAGTGACACCACGACCCACGACCCACGACCCGCGACCCGCGACCCTGTCCGGTCACCGAAAGGAACAGACATGCCCCTGAAATTCGCCTACCTGGGCCTGTGGCACAGCCACACTGTCATGCATATCCGCGACGCCGCGAGCCGCCCAGATGAATTCCAGCTCGTGGGCGCCTACGAACCGGATCCCGCGATCCGGAACGCGAAGCTGGGGGACTGGTCGGCGGATCTGCCGGACATCCCCGTCTTCGAGTCGATCGAGCAGGCGCTGGACAGCGATGCGGAAGCAATCGTCTGCGAGGGCCGCGTCTCGGAAAACCTGGATTATGCCGAACATGCGCTGGCGGCGGACAAGCACGTGTTGCTCGAGAAACCGGCGGGCGTGGACATGGCCCAGTTGGAGCGGTTGCACGACATGGCGCGGCGCAAGGGCCTGCATCTCCAGATGGCCTACATGTGGCGGTACAACCCGGCGATTGCCGAAATGATCCGTCTCTGCAGGGCCGGCGCGCTGGGCGATCCCTTCTATTACAGGGGGCATATCCCAAAGCCCATGGCCTATCATGCCCGGCTCGTGGAGGAACTGGACCGGTACAAGGGTTCCCTTTATTTCGAGATGGCCGGGCACCTCGTCGACATCATGGTGACGTTCATGGGCGAGCCGCGGCAGGTGGACAACACGTTCGGGCAATTCCACGGCGAACGGAAGCACGTGGACAACGCGGTGGTCGTCCACCACTTCGACAGCGGCGGCCTGGGTACGATCGACACCGCGTCCATGCACGTGGAAAGCGGCCTGACCCGGCGCATCGAGCTGTACGGGACCCGGGGCACGGCTATCCACACGCCGATCGGGTCGAACAACCTGACGCTTTCGCTGGCGGATGCCTTCGAAGGCTATTCGGCGGGATGGCAGGAGGTGACCGTTCCCACGCCGCCGGGGCCGCCTTCGCTGCTGACCGAACTTGCGGCCTGTATATCCGGCGCGAAGGATCCGGACTATACCCTGGACCACGATATGGCGGTGCATCGAACCCTCTTCGCGGGGTGCGGCATAACCGATGGTTCGGCGATGACGGACGTGCCGCATTCGGCAAAAAGCAGTTGACAGAGACCGCGAATTCCGTATATTAACTGGATAGACGACGCGGGGTGGAGCAGTCTGGTAGCTCGTTGGGCTCATAACCCAAAGGTCGGAGGTTCAAATCCTCCCCCCGCTACTTCGATCGATCAGGGGCGGTTCCCGGACCGCCCCTGTTTCTGTTTATGCCAATCAAACGTCTGGACCGTACTGCGTTGCGTCACACGTGGCGAAAGATCCGCGGTGAAACGCGCCGGGCGGACCATACCGCACTACTTCTGGCCGAGGAATCCCGATGGCTGAAATGACCGGCTACCGGTATATCGCGGAGATGCTGCGCGGTTACGGGATCAGGGCCGTCTTCCACGTGCCCTATGTCCTGGACGGCGCACTCGTGGAGATGGAGAAACTGGGTATCCGGCGGATCCGGTGCCATTCCGAGAAGGCTGCGGCCTACATGGCGGACGGTTACGCGCGGGTCGCCCGCGGTCCCGGCATCGCCATGGCACAGTCCGTGGGCGCGGCCAATCTCGCCGCCGGGCTCCAGGACGCCTGGCTCGCTTGCTCGCCGGTCATCGCCGTCACGGGTCGCTGGATGCCCCATTACCTCTATCGCCAGGCCTACCAGGAGATCGACCACCGTCCCCTCTACGATCCGGTGACCAAGTTCAATGCCTACGTGGACGGCGCGGAACAGATCCCCTTCCTGCTGCGCCAGGCCTTCCGCGAGGCCACTACGGGCGCGCCCCGTCCGGTCCACCTGGACTTCCTGGGCCTGTCCGGCGATCTGGCGGCCGGGTCTAAGCTCGATGCCGACGTGACCGTGGAGGCTGCTTTCGCCCGGTATCCGGCCTTCCGGCCCGAACCGGAACCCGGACGCGTGGCGGAGGCGGCCAGCCGCATCGCCAGGGCCGAGCGGCCCGTCCTGGTCGCCGGGGGTGGAGTAACGGCGTCCGGCGCGCAGGCCGAGGTGGTCCGGCTGGCGGAGAAGCTCTCTATCCCGGTAGCGACTTCCCTGAATGCCAAGGGTACGATACCGGAGAACCACCCCCTGTCCGCGGGCGTGGTGGGCACCTACTCCCGCAAGTGCGCCAACGAGATCGTTTCGGAGGCGGACCTGGTGATCTTCGTGGGCAGCCATACCGGCGGGCAGGTCAGCCACTTCTGGCAGATCCCCCGGCAGGGAACGCCGGTCATACAGATCGACTTGGACCCCGCCCAGATCGGACGCAACTATCCTGCCGAAGTCGCCATCCAGGGCGACGCGAAGGCGACTCTGGAGCGCCTCATCGAGGCCGTTGCTCCGGTCCCGGAAAGGACGGCCTGGACGGAGCGCGTGCGCGCGCTCGTCGACCGGTGGCGGACCGAGTTCGACGGTTTGCTTCGTTCAGACGACGTGCCCATCCGACCCGAGCGCCTCTGCCGCGAAATCACCGAATTCCTGCCATCCGACGCCATCTTCCTGTCGGACACGGGTCACGCCGGCATGTGGACGGGCGCCATGATCGAGATCACGAATCCAAGCCAGACCTACCTCCGCTGCGCCGGGTCCCTGGGCTGGGCCTTTCCCGCGGCCCTGGGCGCCAAGTGCGCGGCGCCGGACCGGACCGTCATCTGTTTCACCGGCGACGGCGGATTCTGGTACCACCTCGGGGAACTAGAGACGGCCGCCAGGTTCGGGATCAACACCGTCACGGTGATCAACAACAACCGGTCCTTCAACCAGTGCCGGGACGCGTTCGAAGATGCGAGCGGCGGACGGGGCGATGGGTCGGACGACCTGTGGGTCTTCGAGGACGTGGATTTCGCCGGGGTGGCCAAATCCATGGGATGCAAGGGGATACGCGTGGAGGACCCGGATCGGATCCGGTCGGCGCTCGAAGAAGCCGTGGCGGCGGACAGGCCGGTTGTGATCGATGTGGCTACCGATATCGACGCCATGGCGCCGAAAGCCTACGTGCCCGAATGAAGGCAGGCGGTCGCCACTACCGCCCGGACGCCCGGCCTCCGGACGCCCGGCCTGCAACAGAAACTGTTTCCTGTTTGGCAAATAGTTAGTACATTACAATCAAACAGCGACACTTTCTCAGTAATCATATAATCCAATATTGGCTATTCCGCGATTCCTGAGGCAGGAGGTCTTCTATGCGCTGTCTGGTATTCGCATTTGCCATGATTTTCGCCGGATGCTCGTCGTACACCCAGCTCGGTTCGGGCGGGTCGGGCGAAGCGCGCGGTTCAGGCCCGGCGGACGGATCGGAAACGTCGTTAGTCTGGCTGGACAGCCAAGGCGCGTTGCCGTCGGTGGGGTACTTCGACGTGAAGACCATTTTCACCGTGTCTGAATTGGAGCCCGGCTCCTACATACGCGTCGCGGCCATCCACGTCACGGGGACGACGCGGGAGGCCCTCGTAAATAAGTTGCGGCTGAGCGCATCGCAGATCGGGGCGAACAGGCTGCTCATCGTCAAAGTGGAGGAGACCAAAGAGGAAGTCGCCCTGTATTCGGAACTCGAGAACGTGGCCCGGTTTTTCTCCGGAGAGAAAACAGACGCGGACCGGAGTAACGAAGCTTACACGCTCAGGATCGACGCGATCGCGATCCGGCAATCGGATGAATTGACAAACTTTATTCAGCCTCGACAGGGGGAGGGATGGCCTACCGTCTACCGACCCCGTTCGTCCTATGATCGGCCGACCGTGTACCGGCCCCGCCGGCCCTACGACCGGCCGACCGTCTATCGGCCGCCTCGACGGGACTATCGGCCGACGGCGAAGCCGCCACGACGGGATGACCGGCGGCCGGTGAATCCTCCGATACCAAAGGATGAACCGCCAATCGCGTCGCCGCCCCCGAAGGAAAACCGACCACCCGACAGGTCGCCTCCTCCGAAGGAAGAACCGCGTGCCGTGAAGCCGCCGCCACCGCCTCCGGAGGAAGACCGGTCGTCCCTGAAGCGGCCCCGCATGAAGACCCATCGTCCCTGAAGCGGCCCATCAGCCTTGACGCGGCCCATCAGCCTTGACGTGGCCCATCAGCCTTGACGCGGCCCGCCGACACGATCGCCTGTAACATGAATTTAATTGAAGCCGGTTCACCCCGTTCAGCAACTGGACAGGGAGGATCGGCTTTACGTTATAGGGGATATCCAGCCGGGAGACCGGAGACGGTTCAATGTCAGAAACGGGCGCTTCCGGCGTCGGGGAGGATGCCGCCCTCGTCCCTGGGCAGGACCGATAGGGGCAGGGCGATGGAGGAGCCCGCATCGACGGGAAGGGTGATCCCCGTGATCCAGCGGGATTCGTCGGCGGCCAGGAAGACGGCCGCGTGGGCCACGTCCCAGGCCGTGCCCTCGGTGCCCAGCGGCGTGGAGCGCCACCGGAGTTCCCGGTGCGCGTCCGAAAGCCCGGCGGTGAAGGACCCGTGCAGGTGCCCCGGTGCGATGCAATTCACGCGGATCCCGTCCCTGCCGTGCTGTACCGCCATGTTGATCGTCAGGGCGACGACCCCGCCCTTGGAAGTCTCGTAGGCGACATTGTACGACCATCCGGCCCGGAAACCGTCGACGGACGCCACGTTGATGATGGATCCGCCCCCGGAATCCATCATTGCCGGTATGGCGAACCGGCTCGCGAGCATCATGGCCTTGAGGTTCACCGCCATGATCTCGTCCCAATGCTCCTCGCGCACGTCCACTACCGTGCCGGGATAGCTGAGTCCCACATTGTTGAAGAGGATGTGCAGCCCGCCGTACCGTTCCACCGCGGTTTCGGCCATGGCGCGGCAGTCTGCCGACCGGGTCACGTCCCCCGCGAAGACCGACGCCGTACCCCCTTCCTCCTCGATGACGTCCAGCGTCCTTCCGGCGTTCTCCGCGCTTCGGTCCGCCAGCAGCACCTTCGCGCCTTCCCGGGCGAGGAGCACGGCGGTCGCCTGTCCGGTGCCTGCCACGTCGTTCTGTGTGCCTGCGCCGGTCACGACGGCCACCTTGCCGTCCAGGCGGGGTTTTCGAGTCGACATCAAAACTCCCTGTTTCAGAATATCTCGGCGCCGCCCGCCACCACCAGGTCCACGGCTGTGAGGTAGTCCGATTCCGGTGAGGCCAGGAAGGCGACCGTTTGCGCCACGTCTTCGCCCTGTGCCACCCGGCCGAGCGGAGAGATGTCCGATTTCTGCTGGATGAACGTCCGGCGGGCTTCGCTGTTTTTCCACGATGTGCCCTGGACGGCGCCATCGGATACGGCCTCTTCGATGAATCCTACGCGTTCCGTGTCGACCGCGGTAGGCGACACCGAGTTGACGTTGATCCCGTGGGGACCAAGTTCCTGCGCCAGGGCCTGGGTGAACCGGATGATGGCCGCCTTGGACGCGCAGTAGGCCGAGAACCGCTTCCGCCCGATCCTGCCCGACGTGGAGGCGATGTTGATGATCTTGCCGCCCCCGCCCCGTTCGATCATGTGGCGCGCCGCGGCCCGGCACATGAGGAACACGCCCTTGGCGTTGACGTTCATCTCCTTGTCCCAGGCTTCCTCTTCCATGTCGACGACGAGCACCCGGTCCTTGCCCGGCAGGGAGCCGGCGCCGTTCACGAGGATGTCGATGCGGCCGAACCGGTCGATCCCCCCGGATACGAGCCGTTCCACCTGGCCGGCATTCGAGACGTCGGCCAGGATGGCCTCCGCGTTGCGTCCCGCTGCTTCGATCTCCCCGACCACGGAGGGCAGTCCCAGCCATTCCGATGAGTCGCCGGGATAGGGATTCGCGACCCGGTCGCTCACGATGATGTCCGCGCCTTCCTTCGCCAGCCGGATGGCAACGGCCCGGCCGATGCCTCGTTCCCCTCCGGCTCCGGTGACCAGGGCGGTTTTGCCTTGCAGGTTGTACATTATTGATCTTCTGAGCGGATGATTATGGTTCCGTTTGTATTTGTGAAGCTTTGCAAATCAGCGAACACACCAATCACGCCGAAAACCGCACCTGCAGTCCCAGTGCGCGCACAATGCGAACTACCGTTGAGAACGCAGGATTGCCGTTCTCCGACAAGGCCTTGTATAGACCCTCGCGGCTCATTCCGATTTCGCGGGCCAACCAACTCATGTTCCCCGATCGGGCGATATCATTCAATGCGGCTCGAATGAGACTGCCATCGCCTGGATCCTCTTTCGCGCATGCTTCCAGGTAAAGGCGCGCGTCTTCCGGGCTGTGCAGATGCTCCGTAACGTCCCATTGTGAGAATGCTTCACTCATGTCTGCCTCCATTCCTTCGCAAGCCTGACGGCTGACTCAATATCCCGCCTTTGGCTGTCTTTATCACCGGCACAAAGTACGATCATCCTCATCCCTTCGCGAAGGACATAGATCCGGTAGCCTGGTCCATGGTGTATTCTTATCTCGAACAGACCGTGTCCCACAGGCCTGACATCCCCTGCGTTACCTAGTGAGATGTTGCGCAACCGTGCGTTGATGCGTGCAACCGCGCCGCGGTCAAGCAGGCCACGGACCCATCGCTTGAACACGGCACTTTCAATGATCTCAATCATACGTAATGTAAACTACAGTTCACACTCTGTCAATCTGGACTTGATCTGCGAGTGCGATTGAAACGGGATATCCGCCGGCTCAATAGCAGTCTTACATTACGAGTTAGTCGTTTTTATTGATCCTGATCTTGCCCCGCAATCCTCACTCGCCCTCTCTCCGCGGCCGCACCACGGTCTCGCCGTCGTCCTCCACGATGGGGTGGTGATAGATGTAGGGCGGCTCGAGCACGGCGCGTTGGGCCTCGGTGAGTTCGTCGGCCCACCCGGGCAGGCTGGTCTCGTAGATCCCGCCGGCGTAGTGCAGGTACTTGGGCGTGTACCGGTACAGGGCGACCCGCCGGTCGTGCTTGCCGTGCCAGGGCAGGGTGCCGTGGGCGGTGGCCTCGTTGAAGATCACCAGGTCGCCCGCCTGTTGGACGATGTGATGGACCAGGTCCTGGTTGGCCTCCCAGGTCAGGATGTCTTCCGGACAGGCGAAGTTGGCCTTGTGGCTGCCGGGGATGACGCAAAGGCCGCCGGCGCCGGGGTCTACGTCCGCCAGGGCGAACTGGCACACGATGAGGCCCGAGCGCATGCGGCCGTTGTGATAGTGGTAGTAGCGGGAACCGTTGAAGGTCGCGTTTCCGGAACCATGGATCTTGAGCCCCTCGCAACCCGCTTCGGCGATCAACACGTCCACGCCGTGGTCGAGCTTCCAGCCGCGGCCGAAGAGGGTGTTGAGATAGGGAATGATCTTCGGATGGGCCAGGAGGTCGCGGAAGGGCTGGCACCAGGGCTGCGGCCAGGTGAGCATGCCCTCGTAGTGGCGAAACGGGGATTGCCGGCCTTCGAAGGGCCTGCCCCGCCAGTCGCCGCTGAGTTCGTTGGGTCCGTCGTAGGTCCCCAGGCGGTCGGGATTGGCGTCGAGGGCGGCGTTCAGCGCCCGTACTTCGCCCTCGTCCAGGAAACCGCGCACGTGCAGAAAGCCCTGCAGGTCGTACAGGTACTGTTCTTCTTCGCTCATGGTGGAAAAGGCCGGCGATTCGGGCATGGAGAATGCTCCCGGGATCTTGTTCGATCCGATCCGGACGGAGGGCGCTGAAATCGTAGGCGTTTGTGCACAGAAAGATAGCCTTCCCGGGCCAGCACGCAACAACAAAAGGAGCTTCGAAAACGGCGCGCCGGAGGTCACAAAATGCCTTGACAGCCCCCCCTGCCCCGGTTAACGTCACCTAGTCCGTTCCCTATGGTGTACGCCGTTACGCAACCCGGAACGGACGCCGGATTTCCCCTGGAAAACCACGCACCAATACTGCGGGATGCCGTGTCCGAAGAACCCGAAGTACCCGAACAGATCGAAGCGCAACATCTCGACCGACCGGTGGTACCCGAACTGGACGAGATCCTGGGCGTTCCCTTCAAGGTGCTCGACGACGGGTTCGTCCGCGTCGTGGACTACATGGGCAGCGATCATTCCATCGTGCAGGCCGCCCGCGTGTCCTACGGCGCCGGTACCCGCCAGGTGCACCAGGACCGGGGGCTGATCCGCTATCTCATGCGGCATCAGCACACCACCCCCTTCGAGATGTGCGATATCAAGTTCCACCTCCGGGTGCCCATGGACTGCTGGCGGCAGTGGATCCGCCACCGGACGGCTTCGGTCAACGAGTACAGCACCCGCTACTCGCTGGCGATCGACGCGACACAGACCACGTCACCCGATGCGTGGCGGTTTCAGGCCGAGGGCAACCGCCAGGGCAGCGGCGGCTTTGTCGACACCGCGCAAGGCGCGTATTTCTCGGAAAAGGAACGTGAACTCCAGGAGGCCGCCCGGACCCGTTACGAAGAACGCATCGAGGCCGGCATCGCCCGGGAACAGGCCCGCAAGGACCTGCCCCTGTCCACCTACACGGAAGCCTACTGGAAGGTGAATCTCCTGAACCTGCTCCGGTTCCTCCTGCTGAGGATGGATGATCACGCGCAATGGGAGATCCGCCAATACGCCCATCTGATCGGGCACCGCATCGTGTCGGCCTGGTGTCCCATCGCCTGGCAGGCTTTTCAGGACTACAGCGTGAACGCGATGCAGCTGACCCACCTCGACTGGGAAATCATCCGGGCGATCCAGGCCGGCGATAACGGAAGGGTCGACGAACTACTGGTGGAATACCGGTTCATTTCAAAGTCCGGCAAGCTGCGCCGCAGCCGGGAGCGGGACGAGCTCGAAGCCAAGCTGCAGCAGCTGAACATGCCGGTTCCGTGGCGGTCCGGTGACTGATGAACCGAGGCAGACCGGAACCCGTATCCCGTAGATACGATGTCGCAGACGCCGGCAAGCGTCGCGGTATCCTCGAGGCCCTGGAAAACCTCGGCCCGACGGAGCGCAGGACAGAGGACTGGTGCGACTGGGCACTGGCGTTCGAGGACGAAGGCGAAAGACTGGTCCTCAAGCAGTACCGAAAAGGCACCCTGATGATCCAGGGCAGGGCGGATCATCTGCTCCAGGTGATCCTGCACGTGCTGTCGCCCTTTCTGGATGAGCCCGCTGAAGCGGCCGGCAATGGATCCGTCGCCGACGCTGGATCCGCCGATGGATCCGGCGGCGCCCGGACCCGGAAGCTTCCCCATCCACACATCGGCACGGACGAATCCGGCAAGGGCGATTACTTCGGTCCGCTGGTGGTCGGCGGCGTCCTGGTCGAGACCGGGACCCGGGAGCGGCTGGTGACCCTGGGCATCCGGGATTCCAAGAAGCTGGGCGATTCCCGGTGCCGCGAACTGGCGGCCGAGATCAGGCGGATCTGCGTTGGAAAATACCGCGAGGTGATCGTACCGCCCGAGCGGTACAACACGCTGTACGAGGAATTCCGGCGGGAAGGCCGGAACCTCAACCATCTCCTGGCCTGGGGACACGCCCGCACCATCGAAAGCCTGTTGGAAAGCACCCCGTGTCAACTGGCCGTGACGGATCAGTTCGGCAACGAAAGCTACATCCGGTCCCGGCTCATGAAAAAGGGCCGCGAGATCGAACTTATCCAGGAACACCGGGGAGAGCGGTACCTGGCCGTCGCCGCGGCGTCCATTCTCGCACGGGACCGGTTCCTGGAACACCTGGAAAGGCTGTCGGGCGAGGCCGGCCTTGCCCTGCCCAAGGGCGCGGGCGCGCCGGTCGTCGCCGCCGGCAGGAAATACGTCGAACGGCACGGCGTGGACAAACTGCCTTCCGTGGCCAAGATGCACTACAAGACCACGGCCCAGGTGGTGTAAACCCTATAGGGAACGAGACCTTCATGCGCCAGACGACACTATACGCGCACACGAAATTCCAGATCGCGCCGGTCGATCCGAGGATTTTCGGAGGCTTCCTGGAGCATATCGGCCGGGCCGTCTACGAGGGCGTGTACGACCCGGACTGCAAGCACGCGGACGAGGACGGGTTCCGCACGGACGTCATGGATGCGATGAAACGTCAGTCCATGACCGTCATGCGGTACCCCGGCGGCAACTTCGCCTCCGGCTACCACTGGATGGACGGCGTGGGCCCGCAGAAGCTGCGTCCCACCGTGCGCGAACTCGCCTGGCAGAGCATCGAGCCGAACGCTTTCGGTACCGACGAGTTCATCCGGCTGTGCCGCAAAATGGACTGGGATCCCATGCTCACGGTCAACCTCGGCACGGGCTCGCCCGAGGAAGCCCGGAACTGGGTCGAGTACTGCAACTGTCCCGCGGGCACGAACTTCGCCGACATAAGGGTGGGCAACGGGGAGGAGATGCCCTACGACGTCGGCCTGTGGTGCCTGGGCAACGAGATGGACGGCCACTGGCAGCTCGGCCACGTGCCGGCGGACCAGTACGCGATCCGGGCCCAGCAGGCCGCGAAGATGATGAAGGACGCGGACCGGCGGATCGAGCTGGTCGCCTGCGGTTCCTGCTCCGTGGACATGTTCGACACCTACATGGAATGGGACCGGCAGGTCCTCGAATACCTGGGCGATTACGCCGACTACATCAGCCTGCACCGTTACGTGGGCAACCCGAAGGACGATACGCCGGACTACCTGGCGGTCACGAACTCCATCGACCGGCAGATCGAGGAGATGGACGCGGTTTGCCGGTTCGTCCAGGCCAGGCGCCGGAGCGACAAGCGCACGTACCTGTGCTTCGACGAATGGAATGTCTGGTACAAGAACCGCGAAACGGACGGAGAGGGCAAATTCGCGCCGCACCTGGTGGAGGAGGTGTACAACCTCGAAGACGCCCTCGTCGTGTCCGGTTTCCTGAACAGCTTCGTGCGCCACGCCGACTCGGTCCGCATCGCGAACATCGCCCAGATCGTCAACGTCATCGCCCCGCTGATCACCCGGGGAGACGACCTGCTCGTACAGTCCATTTACCACCCCTTTACCATGTACGCGGGGCGGCAGGAAGGCACGTCGCTCCGGACTTTCGTGGACGGCGCGGGATACATGAGCGAAAGCTATGGGCGGGTGAACTACGTCGACGCCGCCATGATACAGAACGACCGAATACTGCATGTCTTCGTCACGAACCGCAGCACGGACACCGACGTACCCCTGCGCATCGTGCTCGAAGACCGGCCGATCGAATCGCTGGTCAGCGCCGAGATACTCACCGGCGGCCAGGACCCGAAGGCGGCCAATTCGTTCGAGCACCCCGACCTGGTCGGCAAGCGGCCTTACCGGGAGATCAAGGTCGCCGGGGGCAGGTGCCAGTGTTTCCTGCCCCCGCTGTCCTTCGCGGCGATGACCTTCGAACTCGAGAAGTGGTAAGCCGCGCCGCGTCCCATCCATCCCATGACCGCATCTGCCAAACCCCGGAAACTGTCCCGCCGCCACGCCCTGAAAGTCGGTGGCGGCGCCCTGCTCGGTGCGGCCGTGTTCGGCTGCGGCGGAGGCGGTGACGACCGGGCGGGCGGTGACGACCGGGCGGACCGTACGACCGTGCGCTTCATGACGGCCCTGACACGGGAGAAGCACCGGTCCCTGGAACCGCTCATCGCGGAGTTCATGGAGGTCCATCCCCGCATCCGGATCGAGCAAATCAAGGTACCCTGGGACCAGGCCCATTCGAAGTACATCACCGCCATCCTGGGCGGCGCGCCGCCCGACGTCATGACCATTCCCAGCTGGTGGGTGACCGAGTTCCGGGCCATGGGCGCCCTCGAGGACCTCGGACCCTGGGTGCGGGACTGGCCCCATCTCCAGGGCTACACGGAACAGGTGAAAAGGCTGACCCGGGCGACCATGACCTTCGACGGCGACCAGGTATTCGGCCTGCCCGCGGAGGTGGCCGTCCGTTCCATGTTCTACCGCACCGAGTGGCTCGACGAACACGACCTGGCGCCGGCCCAGACGCGCGAGGAGTGGCGCGCGCTGCTCGAGAAGATCACGGAACCGTCCCGCCAGCGTTACGGTTACGCGCTCCGGGGGGCCCGGGGCGGTTTCTGGTCGTGGTGGGCCATCGCCCAGGAATTCGCCGGGTCGAACGCCTGGTTCGACGAAGACCACCGGTGCGTCATCAACAGTCCGGACCATGTGGCGGGCATGTCCTACTGGAACGACCTCTACCAGGACGGACTCGCGCCGCCCGACTCGCTGAACTGGGGCTTCAACGAACTGGTCCAGGGGTTCTGGTCGGGGCTCTGCGGAACGATGGAGCAGGACCCGGAGGTCGTCCGGACCTGCCTGGAGCACGGCCTGGACGAAGACAGCCTGTCCATCACGGTCATGCCCGCCGGTCCCAGGGCCCGCGTGGCCCTGTCCGACGGGGGGTATACGTCCATGTCGTCGGCGTCCCCGCACAAGGACGAAGCCTGGACGTTTCTCGGCTGGCTGATGGCGCCCGAACAGCGGCTCCGGTACTGCAGGGACGTCAACATGATCCCGCCCTTCGCCAGTGCGATGGAGGACCCCGCCTTCGGCCAGGGTCTCTACCGGTCCTTCGTGGAAATGGTCACGGATCCGGCCATCATCCAGAATTGGTATCCCAACTACCTGCCGGAGATGGGGGAGTTTCTGGAGGTGCGGGTGACCGAGGAGCACCAGAAGATGCTGCTTCGGCGGCAGTCCCCCCAGGAGACGCTCGACCGGCTGGCGGACTTCCTGACCCGGGCGCAGAAAAAGTACGTAGACCGGCATGGCCCGGATACGCCGAGGCCGCCGGCATAGCGCGGCGGTCCCGGACGACCGGGCGCCGCAACGGCATACGGAAGCAGGATAGGCTCGATGCGTCTACACGCCAAACGCGACCTGAGACTCGGGCATATGACGCGGCGCGAAATGCTGCGGCTCGGCGGAACCGCCGCCGCGGGCGCGGCCGTGCTGGGCTGCGGAGGCGGGGACGACCGCCGGACCGTCTCGGTCTTCAGCCCGATGGGCGAGGTGAAGAACCAGGCCCTGGCTCGCCAGGTCGACCGCTTCATGGCCTTGCGGGACGACCTGCGCGTGGAAGTGATGCCCGTGCCGTGGGACCAGGGTCACGCCAAGCTGCTGACCATGATCGCCGGAGGCAATCCGCCCGACGTGATCACGGCGACGGGCCAGTGGATGGCCGAGTTCCGGGCCATGGGCGCCATCGAGGACCTGACGTCCTGGCACGCGTCGTGGTCCCATCGCGACGCCTTCACGCGTACGGCGCTGCTCCGGTGCGAGAGCAGCACGGCCATCGAGGACGGCCGGGTCTACGGCCTGCCCCTCGAACTGACGACGCGGGCCATGTTCTACCGAAGGCGGTGGCTGGACGAGCAGGGACTGGAACCCGCGGCGACCCGGGCCGGCTGGCGCGCTTTGCTCGAGCGGATCACCGACCGGGACCGCGGCCGTTACGGCTACGCCCTGCGTGGCGCCCGCGGGGGCTTCTGGACCTGGTGGCCCATCCTGGAGGAGTTTTCCGGCACGAACGAATGGTTCGACGGGGACCGGCACTGCATCATCAACAGCCCGGAACACGTGGAAGGACTGGCCTACTGGAACGATCTCTACCGGGACGGGCTGGCGCCGGCGGACGCGGTGAACTGGGGATACAACGAACTGGTGCAGGGGTTCTGGTCCGGGATCTGCGGTTGCATCGAGCAGGATCCGGAAGTGGTGCGCACCTGCCTGGATCATGGCATGGACGAATCGACCCTGGTGACGGCGCCCATGCCGGCTGGGCCCCGGGCCCACGTGGCCTCCAATGACATCTGGATCCTCTCCATATCCAGGAGTGCGAAAAACCCCGACGGCGCCCTGGCTTTCTACGAATGGATGATGTCGCCGGAGCAGCTCATCGCCTACAGCAAGGACGCGAGCGTGCTGCCGACGGTGAAGCAGGGCATGGACGACCCCTACTTCGGCCAGGGGTTCCTGCGTCCGTTCATGGACATGGCCACCGATACGAGGCTCCTGCAGAACTGGTACCCGAGCTACCTGCCCGAAATGGGTGAATTCATCGAGGTGCTGGTCACCGAGGAACAGCAGAAGATGCTCCTCGGCCGGCAGTCGCCGCGGGAAACGCTCGACCGGCTGGCCGACTTCCTGGGACGGGCCCAGCAGCGCTACGTGGACCGCCACGGTCCCGATACGCCGCGGCCGCCCCGGTTGTACGAGCCGTCCGAGCCGCAGGGCGTCTCGCAACCCCCCGCACCATGAAAAAGGCCGACCCCTACCTGCTCCTGGCGCCGGCCTACCTGCTCATCGCGGGATTCCTGTTCTACCCCATGGCCACGGTGTTCCTGCTGTCGCTTCAGGAATACCAGCTCATGGATCCCCTCAACACGCCCTTCGTTGGCCTGGACCAGTACGCGTTCATGCTCGGGGACGAGTACTTCTGGCGGAGCCTGTGGAACTCCGTGGTCTGGGTGGTCGTATCGCTGTTCTTCCAGTTCCTGCTCGGCTTCTGCCTGGCGCTGCTGCTCAACAGCGCGCGATTCAGGGGCCGGGGGATCTTCCAGGCCGTCGTCTTCGCGCCGTGGGCGGTCTCGGGCTTCCTGATCGCCATCATCTGGGCCTGGCTCCTGAATGGGGAATTCGGGCTGGTCAACGACCTGCTCATCCGTGCCGGCCTGCTGGATCAGAAGGTCGGATTCCTGTCCCGCGAGGAGACGGCGCTCCTCTCCTGCGTGCTCGCCAATATCTGGTTTGGGGTCACCTTCTTCGCCGTCATGCTCTTCGCCGCCCTGCAGGCCATCCCGCCGAGCCTGTACGAAGCGGCCGACATGGACGGCGCCACGGCCTGGCAATCCTTTTGGCGCGTCACCGCGCCCATGGTAAAGCCGGCCATCGTCATCACCATTCTTCTCCGGGCGATCTGGATCTTCAACTGGGCGGACCTGATCTGGGTCATGACCGGGGGCGGTCCGGCCGGGGCTTCCCGCACCCTGGCGCTCTACGTGTTCCAGAAGGCTTTCCTGGGTCTGGATTTCGGCTATTCGGCCGCCCTGGGCGTGGCGTTGACCGTGGTCTCCCTGGTCTTCACGGCCGTATTCCTACGCGTCACCCGATTCTACGGCGACGAGGCCGCCATTTAAGGCCGCCAGTTGAGGCCGCCATTTAAGGCCGCCAGTTGAGGCCGCCAATCAAGGCAGGAACGATGATCCGCATGCATCCAATGCGCCGGATGGTTCAGTTCACCGGACTGTGCGCGTTCTTCGTCTTCGCCGTTTTCCCCGTGTACTGGATGGTGGCTACTTCCCTTACGCCGGCGCAGGACCTCTTCGTGTGGCCCCTGAGGTATTTCCCGGCGGCGCCTACGCTGGAACACTATGCCGAGGTCTTCCTGCGCACCGACATCCCCCGGTTCTTCACCAACAGCCTCACGGTCGCCAGCCTGGCCTCGGCCTGCACGCTCACCGTGTCCGTGCTGGGAGGCTACGCCCTTGCGCGATACCGGTTCCGGGGACGCCAGGCCACCCTCCTGGTCTTCCTGGCGACCCAGATGATGCCCGTGGTGGTGCTCATCGTCCCGCTCTTCATAATCTTCCGGATGCTCGGTCTGCTCGATACGCTGTACAGCCTGATGATTGTATATACCGTGCTGAATATCCCCTTCTGCACGCTCATGATGCAGGGCTTCTTCGCGGGCGTACCGTCGGAACTGGAAGAAGCCGCCATGGTGGACGGGTGCAACCGGATGGGTGCGATCCTGCGCGTGGCCGTGCCGCTGGCCCGTCCCGGGCTGATCGCCACCTTTCTGTTCGCCTTCATAGGCGCATGGAACGAACTGCTCTTCGCGGTGATGTTCCTGAACACCGAATCCACTTTCACCCTGCCCGTGGGCCTGTACAACTTCATCAGCAAATACGACGTCCACTGGGGACGCATGATGGCCGGCGCCACGCTGGCGCTGCTTCCCGCACTGGCCGTGTTCGCCTTCGTTCAGCGGTACATGGTCAGGGGGCTGGCCCTGGGGGCAGTGAAGGGATAGGGGAAGGGAGGCGTCTGATCAGGGCAGCAGGACCGGACGCACCCAGACGAGGTAGAGCTGATCGCCGGAGCGGATCACCTGGTTGCCGGTAAGCAGCCTGTAGGCTTCGCGGGCCGATGGTCCGGTGAGCGTGCGGTAACCCCGCGGACGCTTCCCCTTAACCTCGGCCAGGTCGATCGAATCCAGCGGCCAGTCCACGGCTTCGCCGGATTGGTCCGCCAGGTACCGGGGCAGATGCTGCACGGCGATCTCTACGTGGTCGGGGACGTAGGGTGCGGCCTTCGGATGGGTGAACCCGGCGAGGAACAGGTTGAATTTGTACATGGCATTCCATGCCGGTGCGATCACGTCGTTGACGGAACGGGCCTTGAGCAGCGCGGGCGAGTAGGTGTGCAGGCTCGGCGGGGAGTGTATGCCGATCCAGATGGTCACCTTGTCGTTGTTATCGCGGAAGGGTTCCTGTATGCTTCTGGCGTAGGTCAATTCGTTATCGAGCCATTCGTTGGTCAGGCTCGACACGCCGAAGGTGGTCTGCATGACCAGGTACAACCCGGGCACATCTTCGCCTTCCAACTGGACATAGCGATGCAACGCCCGGGCATCGTCGTCCCGGAACACCACGAGCCCATTGCCGTAGATCACGATCTGCGGCGTACGCGAAAGGAAAACTTCGTGCACGGTGGTCGACGCACGCACCATTTTCCGCCAGATCGCCGGTTCGTTTTCGGATCCGTGGACCGAGGGGGCTCCGAGGAGCGCCGCCAGAACTACCAGGAGAGCGGGGATCAGGTTGTTAAGTGTGCCGGTCCTGCCGGTCCTGCAGGTCCTGCCAAATACACAAGTCATTGACTTTCTTCCTATTCTGTTACCCATGCGCTGCAACCGTTGCGACCGAAAGATGATCGAGGAGAAGCGAAGCTTTCACAAGCAGCGCAAGTGGCGGTGTCCTACCTGTGGCCGCAGCCGGTTTCAGCGGAACAGGTCACGGAGATGGTCCGCCCGGTCCGCGAAGTACCGCCGCGGGGACTGAACGGTCCAGGGGACGGCCCGGAACAGCGCGGTCCGCCCGGTCCGCCCGGTCCGCCGCTTCAACTCCCCACCTGGTCCGCATGTCTTTCGTAAGTCGACCGGTGTGTGGGATCGATCTTGATGAGCATGTCGTAGACTGCCCTGGAAGACTCCACATCGGGAACTTCGGTGGGTGATTCCGCGCTGAATACATCCGCAATCTGCAGGTAGTGGGCATTCAGGAACTCACTAAGCCACTTGTCTCTCGGATTCTTTTCGTGGGTTTCCGCCATCAGATCCACGGCCTCGCGGCAGAGGGTGCGGGCCTCCACCAGCTTGTTATCCTTTTGCGCCGCCAGCCCCCGGTAATACCTGTTCCGGATCAGGCGGTAGGGCTTGTAGTCTTCGGCCAGGATCCCGTCGATCAGGTCCAGCCGTTCGTCCCACCCCCGCTGGAATTCGCGACTGAACCGGCCGTCCAGCGCGATGGCATTGGCACGCTGGAAATGGCTCTGGCCGCCAAAATCCGTGTACTTGTCGAGCGCGTGTCCGATCATGATGTGCACATAGTAGTCGATCAGCCACGTCAAGGCGTTGAACTGCTGGTCGTCGTGTTGGAGCAGGTCTTCCCGTTCGTACTCGAAAAACCACCACCGGTCCAGGTATTTCAGGTCCGTTCCGCTGTACACGGTCAGGCGCGAGCCGTACTGGGTCTTTACCGCGCTGCCCATAAAGGCCAGGATGGCTTCGATTCCCACGTGTACCGGCTCGGGCAGGTCCTCTTCCAGCCAATCCCATTCTTCGATGTAGTCGTCGAGCGCAAGGCCGAAGTCCGCCATCTGCTCGCGGTGCAGGACGGGCAGGGCTTCCAGGTGCGCCATGACGTCGGCTCTCACCTGTTGACCGCGGGCGTCCTGCGGTGGAACCGCCAGCAGGCAGAATGCCAGTATGCCGGCCGGTATCCACGTTCGATTCCGGGTCTTCCGGTGCGTCATCGCATCCATGCGCTTGCTCCCGGTATACGGGGTGCCGCTACAGCCGTCGTTTGTCGGAAAACTAACCGCGAGAACGCGGCGTGTCAAGCCTATCCCGCACCGCCCCAGCCGCGGTGCCTGCCCTGGCGCGAGCCTTGACACCCGGGTCCCGGGACTGTATTTTTGCCGTCCATAGCGAATGGTGACACGGACGATCGGTCCGGTGCGGCCGCGGAAGCGGGACCACGCGGCCGATCAGCGTTTCGGAAGGGTGCATGTTCGGACAATCCCTGGCGGAGACCCTCGCCCGCGAACGGGGGACCATATACAAGAATCCGGACGGCAAGGCCGTTCGAATCGCCCTGGTATATCCCAATACCTACTACCTGGGCATGTCGAACCTGGGGTTCCAGACCATCTACCGTCACCTCAACGAACGGGACGACGTCGTCTGCGAACGCGCTTTTCTCCCGGAACCTTCCGGTCTGGAATCCCTGTCCAGGTCCCGGAAGCCGCTGGTTACGCTCGAATCCGGGCTTCCGCTCGGTTCGTGCGACATCGTGGCCTTCTCCGTATCCTTCGAAAACGACTATCCCAACCTGGTCCGCATCCTGGAACTCGCCCGCGTGCCGGTGCTCGCGGCAAACCGGACGCGCTTCGATCCGATCGTGCTGATCGGAGGCGCGATTACCTACATCAACCCGGAGCCCCTGGCGGATTTCGCCGACGTGATGGTCATCGGCGACGGCGAAGAGGCGGCTTACGCCTACATAGACCGCTACCTGGCGGATCAGGGACTGGACCGGGAACACCATCTCGCCCGTACCAGGTCGCTGCCGGGCATGTATGTGCCTTCCCTGCAGACCGCTTCTCCGGGTGAACGGGAGTGGCCAGAGGATTCCGGACCGGCCGGTGCCGGATGCGATGCCCCGGACGCCGGGACGGCCCCGGACGCCGGGACGGACCCGGACGCCGGGACGACCCCGGACGCCGGATGCGATGCCCCGGACGCCGAAATGGAAAGTGTGACTGCCGAACGGATCGCCAAGCAGCAGGTGCGCGATTTCGAGGACTATCCCGCCCACTCCGCCGTCCTCACGCCCGACACCGAGTTCGGCGACATGCTGCTCATCGAGATCTCCCGGGGGTGTCCACGCCGGTGCCGTTTCTGCGCCGTGAGTTACGTCTATCCGAAGTTCCGCGCCCTGAAGCCGGAGACCATACTCGACGTCATCCGGTCGAAGAACGCGTCCCTGGCGCGCGACGGCAAGGAGGCGCTGAAAGCCGTGGGCCTGGTCAGCTCGGCCATGTGCGACTATCCCCACCTCGACGAGCTCTGTGCGGGCCTGGAGGAAACCGGGCTCCGCGTAGGCGTTTCGTCGGTTCGGGTCGACCTGGTCCCGGACAGCCTGCTGAAGCTGATGCTGAAGACGGGGCTGCGTACCATGACCATCGCGCCGGAGGCCGGGTCGGAACGGCTTCGCAAGGCGATCAACAAGCCCATATCCTCGGAGGAAATCCTGACCGGCGCCAGGCGGATACTCGAGAAGGGCATCAAGCACCTCAAGGTGTACTACATGGTCGGCCTGCCGACGGAAACCGACGCGGACATCGATGAACTCATCGAGATGACGCGCCGGCTTGCCCGCCTGCAGCGGGAGTGCGGGGAACCGGGCGGACGGCTGCGGCTTAGCATCAATCCCTTCGTGCCGAAAGCGTTGACGCCCTTCCAGTGGAGTCCCATGGCGTCTCCGAAGGAGGTCAGGCGCAAGTTGAACCGCATTCAGAAGGCCCTGCGCGGCACGGCCGGCGTGGACGTCAAGCACGAGAGCCTGAAGTCCGCCTACTTCGAGGCCATTCTGTCCCGCGGCGGCCGGGAACTGAGCGGATTCCTGATGGAAACCACACGGCGGGACGGCGACTGGAAACGCGCCGCGGCGGAACTGGGGATGGATACCTCGCGCTATCTCGGGGACATGGCGGACCTGCGGTCGCTTCCCTGGGATTTCATATCGACGGAAAAGGAGAACCACCGGCTCCAGTGGGAGTACCGGAAGAGTCACCACCTGCCTTATCGCAAACGGCAGCCTGCGGCTCGCGTCGGCCGGCCTGATGCGGGGCATACCGCGGTCTGACCCCTGGTTGGAGAAGCCGGGGTCAGACCATCATTCCAAGCAAGTGGAGGCGAAAGATGCGCATTCCGGGTCTGTTCATGACCGCATTACTCGTGCTGTTCCTGGCCGCGTCCTGCGGCGAATCGTCCGACCAACCTGAAACCAGCGGAGAACCCGCAAACATGTTGATCATCGAAACCACTCTGGGCACCATAAAATGCGAATTGTACCCCGACAAGACGCCCATGACCGTGGACATCATCTCGAGCCTGGCCGAAGGCACGCGGGAATGGATTCACCCGGTAACCGGCGAGACCAAGTCCGGCACGCCTTACTATGACGGCGTGATCTTTCACCGGGTCATTCCGAACTTCATGATCCAGACCGGCGATCCGGCCGGCACCGGCATGGGCAGCCCAGGATTCGTGTTCGATGACGAATTGCGCGAGGAACTGCGTTTCGACCAGCCCGGCCGCCTGGCCATGGCGCATCGCGGTCCCAACACCAACGGCGGACAGATCTTCATCACGGTAGCGCCTACGCCCCATCTCGACATGGTGCATACCATCTTCGGCCAGGTCGTGGAAGGACAGGAAGTGGCCGACGCCATTTCGGAGGTGCCCGCGAACCAGTCGCGGCCGATCGAAGAGGTCAGCATCGTCAAAGTGACCGTGGTCAGAGGGGAGGGCGAGTAAAGGATGAGAAGGATACGTATCACCGCGATAACCGCCGCGCTTGCGGGGCTCGTCGCCTGGTCGGCATGGGCAGTGGCGAATCCGCCCGTCCAGTCGAACGACGCGGCGCAGTCGGAAACCGGCGAACTGGCCTCCCAGGCCCTGGGGCCGGGGACCTACGCCGTGTTCCAGACCAACATGGGCGTCTTCATATGCAAGCTCTTCGACCGGCTGGCGCCGGCTACCGTGGATAACTTCATCGGGCTTGCCGAGGGCACCAAGACCTTCAAGGACCTCAAAACTGGGCGGGAGACAAAGCGCCCGTACTACGACGGGACCCTCTTTCACCGGGTCATTCCCAACTTCATGATCCAGGGCGGCGACCCCACGGGCACGGGCCAGGGCGGCCCGGGATATGAGATCAAGGGTGAAATCCGGGGCTCGTTGCGCTTCGACCGTCCGGGCCGGCTGGCGATGGCCAACGCGGGATCTCCGGATACCGCGGGCAGCCAGTTCTTTATCACCCACGGTCCGAAGTCGTACCTGGACGGAGGCTATACCATCTTCGGCCAGGTCATGAAAGGCCAGGAAGTGGTGAACGCCATCGGCCGCGTGCAGACGCGGAGCGACCGTCCCCTTTTCGATATCGTGCTGGAGAAACTTACCATCGAGCGGGTGCAGTAGGACCGGATCGGGCCAGACCGGACCACCAACCGGCCGAACCACCGGACCGGCCGAACCACGGACCGCAAAGGGAAACGGAATGAAGCGCGCATCCCGCGGGTATGCGGATTACAGGCAAGCGCTCCCGCTGGCGTGGTTAAGCGCCGTCGTGCTGATCCTGTTTCCTCCAGGCGAACTGAAGGCCTTCGAACCGGCCACGCCCCACATGGACGCCTTCCTGGCCGGACTGGACCAGCGTGAGCCGCGGCCCGTTCCCCCGGGTCTGCGCGCCTTCGCCGGCGATACCACGGCCCTCCGGCTGAACGCGGCGGACGTTACAGGCCTGTTTGCCGCGGCGGAACAGGATACGCTCACGCTGTTAAGGGTCAACGTGGTCCTGGCCCGGTGGATCGCCGAACGAAACGTACCCCTCTATGCCGACGGTAAGGCGGTCGACGAAGCCCTCGCCAAGGGTTTTACCCTGGGCCTCACCTTTCCGCTTCACCACGTCGCGTATCTCTTTTTCAGCCCCGACGCCGCCCGGACAGGCGATTTCCTGATTCATATCCGCGCGCTCTACGACATGAACTACACGTTCCGCTTCGACCGGGACATCTTCAACGCCGACGTGATCGTCCACGGCGCCGAGACCGCGTACACCGATGACGGCGGTCCCCGGACGAGCTACCTGGTGACGGCGGAACTGCACGACGAACTGGAATGGGCGCGATATACCGACTTCGAGGGCCTGTCGGGCCGGAAGCGGGGCGTAGCGGGGTTCTTCCAACGGGTATTCTTCTTCATTCCCAAGACCCTGGACGGCCTGGAACTCCGGGACGGACACCTCAAGATCAAGGCCTTCGTGGACCAGAACATCGAAGACTTCGAACGGCTCGAGCGCTACCACGTGAGGCGTTAGCCTTCCTGGCCTCTGTCCTGCTGGCCTTTGTCCTGGCCGTCTTCCTGTCCGGGATGAACTCCGCCTAAGGGAATGCGGCGGGCGAACAGGTACCAGGCGACCACGATCAGGATGCCGGCCGCCCCCGCCATGAAGGCCACCAGGCGCGCCGCCAGGGCGTCCAGCAGCAGGCCCGTCCCCAGGGTCGATATGGAAAACGCCAGGGTAAACAGGCCATGGTCCGCGGCGAACACCCTTCCGCGGTAGTCTTCGTCCACCACGAGTTGAAGCCCCAGGGAAGAATAGACCCACATCACCATGCTGCCCGCGGCGGCGAGGATGATGCAGACCGCCGCCAGCCAGATGGACGGGGCCTGCGAGAACAGGATGAAGAAGGCGCCGTAGCCGATCAGTCCGACCAGGATGCCCGTCCTCAACTGGCCCAGCCGGATCGTGTCGAAGAACTTGATGAACACGGCGCCCAGGAGCGTCCCGATTCCCCGGGCCGTGTACAGGATGGCGATGCCCGTGTCTCCCGCGCGGTAGACCTGTCCACCGAACACGGCGTAGAGCAGCACGGCGCCGCCGCCGGCGAGCCCCCAGGTGGCCTTGCCCGGCAGGTAGACCCGCGTGGGGCGGTCGCGCCCGATGTACTTCATGCCCTCGATGAAATCCGAAAGGAACCGAACCGGCTTTCCCGCGCCGGATGCGGCGGGAATGGCGATCCGGGCCACGAACACCGCCGATACCAGGAAACTGAAAGCGTTTAACTGAAAGGCGGCGGACCGGCCCAGGTGATCGGCGACCAGGCCGCCCACGGCGGAGCCGATGGTCAGCATGGCGGCCCAGGTCGTGCTGGACAGCGCGTTGGCGGCCAGCAGCGCCTTGCCCCGGGCGATGCTCGGCAGCGCGGCAGTGCGCGTTACGTCGAAGAAGGGCTGCAGGCCGGACAGCAGCGCCATGAAGAAATACAGCATCCAGACGTCGTCCGCCGTTTCGACCAGCAGGAACCCGAGGGCCACGCCGGCCCGGAGGATATCGGCGGTGATCATCACCCGCTTGCGGTCGTAACGCTCGGCGACGACGCCGGCCAGCGGGGTCATCAGGAAGGGGGGCAGCATCTGGCAGATCGTGACGATGCCCAGGGCGAGACCGGAGCCGGTCAGGGCGAGGGTCAGGCCCAGCACGGCGATGGTATTGAACCAGTCCCCCGCGTTGGATACGACCTGCGACAGCCAGACGAACCGGTAGGTCCGGTTCTCCCTGAGCAGCCGGGTGTACGAGAGGGCCGAACCTGATTTTGTCGTCACGGGCCAGACCTGCGGTTGACAAGGGCGGGTGGTCCGTATACCCTTCGGTTAATCACATCGATGTTTCGATTGAGGTTGGAGAGGTGCAAGGAGGCATGCTGATGAGCAAGCTTAAGTCGATCATGCACAACCGGACACACGGCCACCTGGGAGAAACGCGGCGCGATTGCACCGACTGCGTCCACGTCATGCCCGGCATGCACGGAGACGAAGTGACCTGCGAGATCTATACCTTCAAGTGGGAGGCCTACAAGGTCCCGAGGCGAAGCTCCCTCTCGCCCTCCTTCGCGACCGACTGCGGATTCTACCAGGCCATGACCCCGGTGCAGAAGAAGGAATCGGAGCGCAAGTTCAGGGAATTCTACAAGCGGCTGAAGTGAGCCGTGGAGCGCGCGCCGCTACTCGTTCATGGACTTGAGGAAATCCACGTTCGTGGGCGTCCGCGATAGGCGCTCGGTCATCAGTTCCATGGCTTCCACGGGACCCAGGCCGTCCAGGAACTTCCGCAGGATCTTCACCTTGCCCAGGATATCCGGCTCCAGGAGGAGTTCCGCCTTGCGGGTGGACGACGCGCTCAGGTCGATCGCCGGGAAGATCCACCGGTTCGCCAGCTTGCGGCTGAGTTCCAGTTCCATGTTGCCGGTACCCTTGAATTCCTCGAAGATGCCCTCGTCCATCCGGCTGCCGGTCTCGATCAGCGCCGTGGCCACGATGGTCAGGCTCCCGCCTTCCTCGATGTTCCGCGCCGCGCCGAAGAAACGCCGCGGCTTCTGCAGCGCGTTGGCGTCGATACCGCCGGACAGGATCTTGCCGCTGTGGGGCGTCACCGCGTTGTGGGCCCGAGCCAGGCGCGTGATGCTGTCGAGCAGGATGACCACGTCCCGGCCGTGTTCCACCAACCGCTTGGCCTTCTCAAGGACCATGTCCGAGACCGCCACGTGACGCTCCGGCGGCTCGTCGAAGGTGGAACTGATTACCTCTCCCTTGACCGACCGTTCCATGTCGGTCACCTCTTCCGGCCGTTCGTCGATGAGCAGGACCATGAGCACCACCTCGGGGTGATTGTCCGTGATGGCGTTGGCGATCTCCTGCAGCAGCATGGTCTTCCCGGCCTTCGGCGGCGAGACGATCAGCCCGCGCTGCCCCTTGCCGATCGGCGTCAGCAGGTCCATGACCCGCGTCGGCAGCTTGTCTTTCAGGTATTCGAGCTGGAAGCGCTCCAGCGGGTAAATGGGCGTCAGGTTGTCGAAGAGCGTCCGTTCCTTGCTCGCTTCGGGATTGTCGAAGTTGACCGTGTCCACCCTGAGCAGCGCGAAGAAGCGTTCCCCGTCCTTGGGCGGCCGGATCTGTCCCGAGATGGTGTCCCCGGTGCGCAGGTCGAAGCGCTTGACCTGGGACGGCGCCACGTAGATGTCGTCGGGGCCGTGCAGGTAGCTGTAGTCCGGCGACCGGAGAAACCCGCAGCGGTTGTCCGGCAGCACCTCGAGTACACCTTCCCCGAAGATCACGCCTTCTTTCTCCGTCTGTGCCTGGAGAATGCTGAAGATCAGTTCCTGTTTCCGCAGGCCCGTATAGCTCTGCAGGTCGAGCTCCTGGGCGATGGAGTACAGGTCCGGCAGGGTTTTTGTCTTGAGTTCCAGGATGTGCATGCTTCCTTCCCTTTGTAAGAAACGTTCGGTGAACTCCCGTGAACGCCCGCTGTCCGGCCGTTCCTTAAGGCGCCGATTCCCGCGACGCGTCGTGGGGAGTGTATTTGAAGTCAGACCGGGTTGTGAACATGGTGTGCGGCGGAAACGTCGGCTTGCGAACGGGTCGTTTCCGGTAGTCGGGCCTGGGCGTACCGGGCCCGGGCGTGCCGCGTCTGGAGACGCGCGGCTGTGCTGGTTCTGGTTATGCCATCAGGATACGGGCAAACGCAACTTGCCTTGGTGATGGGGTAATCCCGTAGAATGCGGTACCGGCCGTCATGAATCTTGATCTAAGGAAGAATCGGCTTTCCATTGAGGAATCAATCAGGGGAACGTGCAAGGTTCGGGCTGCCGCCGAGTCGGCGACACGGGTAAATATAAGGGTTTATGCCGCGCTGTCAAGTCCCAAGCCCACTTTTTTTCGTGAACGCATTCGTCGCCTTGCCGTGAACGCGCACGTCGCCGGGCCTTTCTGCGGAGCGGCCTACTCGTTCATCTTGGGGTCGAGGGCGTCCCGGAGTCCGTCGCCCATAAGCTGGAATCCGAGCATGGTGAGGGCGATCATGATGGCGGGAAAAGTCGCCAGGTGCCAGTAGGACCGGATGTAGTTGGCGTTCTCTCCGACCATTTGTCCCCAGCTCGGCGTGGGCGGGCTGATGCCGATGCCGATGAAGCTCAGGCCGGCCTCCGCGAAGATGGCCGACGGGATGCCCAGGGCGAGGGCCACGATCAGCGGCGTCAGGCTGTTGGGCAGGATGTGGGTGACGACGATGCGCAGGTGGCTGCCGCCCATGGCCTTGGCCGCCCGGACGAACTCCTTTTCCTTCAATGACAGAATCTGCCCCCTCAGGAGACGGCATACCCCTACCCATCCGGTCACTCCGATGGCGACGAAGATGTTGAAGAGTCCGGCGCCCAGCCACGACATGATCAGGATGATGAAGAGCAGGCCGGGAAAGGCCGACATGATGTCGACCCCCCGCATGATGACGCTGTCCACGCGGCCCCCTGCGTACCCCGCCAGGGCGCCCAGGGGTACGCCGATGGCGAAGATGATGGCCTGCACGAGAACGCCTACCGTCATGGAGATCTCCGCGCCGTAGATGACCCGGCTGAAGAGGTCGCGGCCCAGGCCGTCCGTGCCGAAGGGAAACATCCACGACGGTTCCTGCCAGGCGACGAGGAAGTTCTGCTTGGTGTAGTGCAGGGGCGCGATCCAGGGCGCGAGCAGGGCCGTGTTGCTCAGCAGCAGCACCAGGAAGAGGCCCACCAGGGAGAGCTTGTTGCGGGAGAAACGCCGCGTGGCGTCCGCCCAGAGCCCGCTGTCGTGTTTTTTGAAGTACCGATAGGCACGCGGCCAGAGCAGGGTGAACTCCGTGGCCAGCGCGACGCGGAAGATCTGTCCCGCCCAGGAGAAGAAGGGCTCGAGGCCGTCCCAGCTCATGGATTCCGACAGGCTTTCGGGGATGTCCTCCGTGCCGTAGGGGTACTGGCCCATCCAGGGGCCGAGGAGCCACCACGCCGCGAGCAGGGCGACGGCGCCCGCGGCCGCGAAGTAGGACCTGCGCTGGACCACCCGGTGGCAGAAGGACGCCCATCTTCCGGTCTCGTCCCGGTGTCCCAGGCGGTACATGCGGGGCAGGTAGAGCACCAGCTGGATCGCCAGGGCGATCCGGCCCACCTCGAGGATCATGGTGTCCCAGCTCCATCCCAGGATCGCGCCGAGGACCCAGACGATGCCGACTTCGCCCGTTGTGCCGATCGGATCCATGCCTAGTCCTTCCTATACCGGATGCGGGGGTCCACCAGCGCGTACATGAGGTCCGTGATCACGTAGATCACGACGATGAGCGACGACCAGAGCAGGGCCGTGGACATGATCATGGGATAGTCCCGGGCGAACACGCTCGTGGTGAAGTACCGCCCCAGGCCGGGGATCCGGAAGATCGTCTCGATGAAGAAGGACCCCGTGATCAGGTTGGCCATCATCGGTCCAGCGATGGTCAACAGGGGGATCAGGGCGTTCTTGAACACGTGCACCACCACGACCGAGAACTCGGTGAGACCCTTGGCCCGTGCGGTGCGCACGTAGTCGGCCCGGATGGCCTCGATCATGTTCGACCGGGTATACCTCGCCACCACGGCCATGTCGCCGAGCGACAGGGCGATCACCGGCATGACCCAGTCCTTGGGCGAATTCCAGCCCCCCGTTTCGAATAGATGCAGCCACAGGGAGAAGACGACGGTAAGGCCCACGGCCACGACGAAACTGGGCGTGACGATGCTGAATACCGCCGTGAGCGAGGCGACGTAATCGATCCAGGTGTTCTGGTATACCGCCGCGAGAATGCCCAGCAGCAGTCCCCCGGTGAGGGCCACGACCAGGGCCATGCTGCCCAGGTGGACGGAGACGGGCCAGGCCTGCGCGATGAGCTCCTGGCAGGTCTTGCTCTGGTGCTGGAAGGAATAACCGAAGTCGCCCCGCACGACGTTGCTCACCCAGGAGATATACTGGATGTGGAGCGGCTGGTCGAGGTTGTACTTCCGCATCAGGTTGGCGCGGACCTCGGGCGTCAGCGGTATGCCGCCGGTCTCGCCGCCCGCGTCGAAGGGGCCGCCGGGCACGGCGTGCATGATGGAGAAGGTGATGACCGAGACGGCGAAGAGTACGGGGAAGATCCAGAGGATGCGGCGGACCAGGTACCGGAAGCCCAGGTTCAGTCCGAGGAGGAAAATGCTGGTGACCGCAAGCATGATCAGCGTGCGGATCAGCATGACGTTCTGGGAGTCGGTGCCCCACAGCGCCAGGCTCACGGCCGCCAGGGCGATGGCCCGCGCGGCCAGGTTCGGCACGCGAAATCGCCGCAACAGGGTGGAAGCGGCGACGAACAGGAGGAGCCAGAGCGTCGCGAGAGCGGTGTTGAACACGCCGAGCTGCGGAGCCGCGACGGCCAGGGCGACGACGGTGATCAGCGTCTGGACGCCCTTGACGAACGTCGCGTCCAGTTTGCGCCGGTTACCCCAGTATCCCGCGGCCAGGACAAGCAACAGCCACAGGACGCCAATGATCCCTAAAACGGGCATCCGATCGTCGAATCCTTTGCTGGAGCAGGAGAATCACTTGCGATACCGCGATTCGAGGGATGAGGAAACTGCCTGGTGGGGCGAGCCCGTCCGACTGGCCGCGGCGCCAACGGAGTCCGGCTCCGCTGGATGCCTGACAACCTAAAGCCCGCCGGTGATTCTGTCAACGTATTTCGGTCGCTCCCGCGGGGCAAAAAACGGTTGATTCGCCGGGCCGTTTTGTTGTTTCATAGGGGTTATGGATTACCTGTACAATGGATTTCAGGAAGCGGTCCGCCTGCTGTACACCGGCGAATCAGGCGTGTACACCATCGTCGGCGTTTCCGTGTTCGTCGCGGTGTCCGCCATCCTGCTGGCCTCCGTGATGGGACTGCCCGCGGGCTACCTGCTCGCCACCCGACGGTTCAGGGGCCAGCGGCTCGTGACCACGGTGCTCAATACGATGCTGGCCATGCCGACCGTGGTGATCGGCCTCTTCGTCTACTCCATGATCTCCCGGCGCGGCCCCCTGGGCTTCATGGAACTGCTGTATACGCCGCAGGCCATGATCATCGGCGAGACGATCCTCGCCCTGCCCATCGTGGCCGCCTTCACCCTGTCGGCGTTCCGCGCCGTGGATTCCCGGATCACGGAGACGGCCCTTACGCTGGGCGCTACGACGGCCCAGACGGCCCGGACCCTCATTTCGGAGGCCAGGTTCGGTATCATGGCGGCGGTCGTGGCCGCCTTCGGGCGGGTCATCGCCGAGGTAGGCGCGGCCATGATGCTGGGCGGCAACATCAAGGGAAGCACGCGGACCATGACGACGGCGATCGCCCTGGAAAGCAACAAGGGGGAGTTCGGCCTGGCCATCGCCCTCGGGATCATCCTGCTGCTCACGGCATTCGGCGCGAACATTCTCTTTCACTGGCTGCAGGGGTTCGACGACTGATGGCCGATCCGATCACGGCCGATCCGGTCACGGCCGGTCCGATGACGGCCGGTCCGATCATCGTGGGCGAGCACCTGGCGCACCGTTACGGTTCCGGGTTTCATCTTCATGTCGAAAACCTCGCCCTGTATGCCGGAAGGACCTATGCCGTCTACGGCGCGAACGGATCGGGCAAGTCCACGCTGTTGAACATACTCGCCCTGCTGACCCTGCCGCAGGAAGGCCGGATCCTCTTCGAAGGCCGGCCCGTGAACGGGGCCGATCCGGGCCGAAGCCGGCAGTACCGCCGCCGCGTCACGCTGCTGATGCAGCACGTGTACCTGTTCCGGTCCACCGTATTCGAGAACGTGGCGTCCGGCCTGCGGTTCCGCGGCATGGCGAAGAAGGCCATCGAAGAACGCGTGACCGGCATGCTGGACAAGGTGGGCCTCCGGCAGTTCGCCCACCGGCCCGCCCACAGCCTGTCGGGCGGAGAAGCGCAGCGCGCGGGACTCGCCCGGGCCCTGGTCACGGACCCCGACGTCCTGCTGCTCGACGAGCCCACGGCCAGCGTGGACGCGGCGCACGGGAAACAGATCGAAGCGATTCTCGCGGAGACCTGCCGCCAGCGGCGCATGACCGTCGTGCTCTCGACGCACCAGTACGACCAGGCCTATCGCATCGCCGACGAAGTGTTGATCATGCGCGACGGCCGGATGCTCGAGAAGGAACCCGAGAATGTCTTCAAGGGCCGTATCGAGGAGTCTGCCGACGGTCCGGTCGTCCACCTGGACTGCGGTGTGACGCTGCGATCGGACACGACCGCGCGCGGACCGGCCCACATCGTCATCTCTTCGCGGGATATCCGGCTGGCGAGGCCGCCGAACAAGCCGGACGCCGCGAATACGCTCGTGGGCATCGTGACCGCCGCGGCGGTGGACGGAGACCGCATACGCCTGGGCTTGGACGCCGGCCCGCGTCTGGACGCCGGCCCGGACCTGGACGCGGAGGCTGACCCGGGCTCGGATGCGGCCTCCGGCCCGCACCTGGACGTGGACGCTGGCCTTCGCCTGACCGTCCACGTGGCGCGGGGGTCTTTCGCGGGCATGGGCATTAACGTCGGCGATACGGTGTACGCCGCCATCGACGCCTCGGCGGTACGGGCCTCATGAACGACCAACCACGGAGGAACCAATGACCACCCGGGAATCATCAAGCCTGGTCATGGGCAAGGACGAGTTGCAGATGGGCGGGAAGTACCTGTCCACGCTTCGGGAAGCGAACGAACTGCTGGACGACGCGGTAGCGCTGCGGGAACGCATGGCCGAAGACGGCTATCTGCTCATCCGCGGCCTCCACGATCCGGATAAGGTCCGGGAAGCGCGCCGGGTCGTCCTGGAGAATCTGGACGCGAACGACCAGATCGACCGGGAATATCCCCTCGACCTGGGCGTGGCTGCGCCGGGCAAACGGGGCGCATTCTTCGGCGGCGCCAAGCGGGTGACGCACACGGATGAATTCCTCTCCGTGGTCAATTCACCCGAAATCATGGGGTTCTTCGAGCGGTTCCTGGGCGGCCCGGCCCTCACCTTCGACTACAAGTGGCTCCGGGCCGTGGGACCGGGCGCCAACACCGGGGCGCATTACGACATGGTCTACATGGGCCGGGGCACGCCGAACCTGTATACCGTGTGGACCCCCCTGGACGACGTGACCTACGACATGGGCCCCCTGGTCATCCTGGCCGGATCCCACCAGTTCGAGGCCGTCAAGGAGACCTACGGCCAGATGGACGTGGACCGGGACCACGTGACAGGCCACTTCACCAACGAGCCTGTCGAGATGGTCGACCAGTACGGGGGCCAGTGGCAGACGAGCGAATTCCGGATGGGCGACGTGATCGTCCTCGGCATGTACACCATGCACGGGTCCATCAACAACACGTCGAACCGGTTCCGCATAAGCACCGATACCCGATACCAGCTGGCCAGCGAGCCCGTGGACCACCGGTGGGTCGGTGAAAACCCCGTCGCTCATTACGCGTGGACCGAGGGGAAGACCGTTTCCATGGAGGAGATGCGGCGGAAGTGGAAGGTCTAGCGCGGAAGGTCTAGCGGGCTGAGCAGGTCCAGCCCGGTTACGCGGACCGCGACCGCTACGCGACCGGCTGCTCCCTTGATACGGCTCGAGCCACGGATGTCCCGTCACACCTGACCCGCGGAAAGACACCTTGCACCTTAAACGAATCCTTTCCAGCCATCTTGCCGGCCTGGTACTTCGTCCTGCCGGCCTGGTCCTGCTGCTCGCACTGTTCGCGGCCGCCGCGTGCCGGACGTCCGGTGTCCGCGAGCGCGTGGCGTACCTGTCCGAACCCATCGGCGACGGACAGGTGGCCGCCGTGGTCGATTCGGCGCGGATCCGGCAGACCATCACCGACCTGGTGTCCTTCGGCTCGCGGGTGGCCGGATACCCGGGCGCCACCGAAGCGGCCCACTACCTGGCCGGCCGCATGCGCGAATTGGGCCTGGAAGACGTGGAACTGGAGGAATTCGTCGCCTCCGTCCCCCACGACGAGGGCGGCGAACTGACTGTCCTCGACGATGCGGCCCTGGCATCCCGGTCGATCCCCATACACGCCGTGTGGCCGAACCTGGTCCGCACCTCCACGACGCCGCCCGGCGGGATCACGGGAACGCTGCACTACGTGGGCAACGGCGAATGGGAGGACTTCAACGGCATCGATCCCACCGGCGCCGTGTTCCTGATGGATTTCAATTCCGGCGTCAACTGGCAGCGGGCCGCCCAGCTCGGCGCCGGCGCGGTGATCTTCGTGGAACCCGACCAGACCACGCGGGTGGACGGCGAGGAGAAGTACCTCCAGGTTCCGGTCGACTTCCCCCGGTTCTGGATGGCGAAGGAAGCGGCCCGGCCCCTCGTCGCATACCTGGAAGGAAACGGCCCACTGACCGTCCGGGCAAAGGGCCGGATGACGTGGAAACGCCTGCCCGCCTACAACGTCCTGGGCAAGATCACGGGTACCCACCCGGTCCTCAAGGACGAAACCATCGTACTCGAATCCTACTACGACTCCATGTCGCCCGTGCCGGCGGTGTCTCCGGGCGCGAACCAGGCTTCGGGCGCGGCCGCGCTCCTGGAGATCGCCCGGTACTTCGCCGCCCACCCGCCGGCGCGCACCGTGTATTTCCTGGCGACCTCGGGGCATTTCCTGTCCTTGAGCGGCGTGGACGACTTCACGAACCGCCATACGCGCAAGACGCCCTATTTCGCGGATCAGCTCGAAGAACCGATCGACATGAAGCTCTTCGCCGGTATCGATCTCTCCAGCGCCCGGGACCAGATCGGGGTCGCCTACGCGGGTATCCTCTTCGCCGGGAACTCCTTCGAGAAACAACGGTTCTTCACGCCCTTCGGCCGGACCTTCATGGGCTACGCGGAGGAAGTGATCCGTCGCGGTTTCTTCCCCACCGACGCATTGATGAACGTCATCACGCCGTCCCAGGGCATCCTGAGCACGGAGTTCTTCCCCGCGGGCAATATCGCCCTCGACGCGGAGCTGGTCTTCTGGACGGGGTTTCCCGCCCTGACTTTCGCTACCGTTTTCGACGTGCGGGAATACGTGGACACGCCCATCGACGAGATCGACCGGGTGAATATCCGCAACGTGTATACCCAGACCGTGCTGCTTACGGAACTGTTCGGCCGGGCCGTCAACGACGCCATGCTTTTTCCGGATTTCAAGATGCAGCTCGAAGACCGGTTCGTGCGGGGCCGCATCCGGGTGGTCGAATTCGATCCCCGGGAAGACTACATCCCGAGCAAGCCCAAGCCCGGGGCCGTGGTCCGCTTCCGCCGCTACAACAAGAGCATCAGCGGAGTGAAGAACGAGATCTTCGTCGTGGCCGACAGCACCGGCGTGGCCGAGAGCACCGCGCTGGAGGCGGGCCGGACCTACCCGACCGAGGGTTTCGTCATGGACCCCGAGACGGGGGAGATCATCTACGCGCCGGACCGGGGTCCCTACGGCGAAGGCGCCTACCCCCTCGAAATCACGATGGACTGGGTGGACAAGGAGAAGCCCACGGTGGTCTTCCGGTCCGACGCGACCAACCTCTACGACCTGGTGGACCCCCGGTTCCTGACGCGGCTCAATGAATCGGTGGTGCTGGACGAATCGGGCAACCCGCCCCTGGAATGGGGCATGACCTTCCAGGAAGCCGGCTGGACCACGGGTTTTTCCTACGAGGAGGACACGGCCGTCGTCTTCACTCCGCCCGAAAGCCGGTTCAAGGTCACCATGTCCACCGGCCTGTTCGGCCGCCGCCTGATCCTGACCAACGCGGACGAAGCGAATCCCGAGGGCGTCGGTTTCGAGTCGGGGATCGGCGCCATCCCGCTGACCTCATACCAGGTGGCGCGCGACATGTGGCACCTGGACGAAGCACGGATCGGGGCGCTCAGGTCCGTGGGCGTGAACAATACCCGACTGGACGATTTCCACCGCGAATCGGGCCGCCTGCTGGACCTGGCCGAAGCCGCCCGGCAGGCCCTGCAGTGGGACCGGTTCATCAAGTACGCCCGGGCAGCGTGGGGATACGAGTCCAGGGCCTACCCCGACGCGACGGGAACCGCCAACGACGTCGTGAAGGGCGTGCTGTTCTACATGGTGCTGGTGATCCCCTTCGCCTACGCCCTCGAGCGGCTGCTCTTCGGTTTCGCCAATATCTACAAGCGCATCGGCGCCACGGCCGGCATCTTTCTCGCGGCGTACGGGGTGCTGCGCTTCACCCACCCGGCTTTCCAGATCACCACGGCGCCCGACATCGTCCTCCTGGCCTTCATGACCTTCGTCCTCGCCGCCGTGGTCATCTGGCTCATCTCCCAGCGGTTCAGCCAGACCATGAAGGAGGTCCGGCAGCATGCCCACAGCGTTCAGGCCACCGACGTGCGGCGTTCGAGCGCCCTGGCCACGGCCTTCGCCCTCGGCATCGGCAACATGCGCAAGCGCAAGGCCCGGACGCTGCTGACCTGCGCCACGCTGGTCCTCCTGGTCTTCACCGTGCTTTCCTTCACTTCAGTGCAGACCTTTCTCCGGATACAGAAGGTGAGCACCGACACGGAAGCCGCCTACACGGGCTTTCTCGTCCGGAACCCCAATTGGGCGCCGCTCCAGAAGCAGACGCACCAGTACGTGCGTTCCGAATTCGGGTCGACCGAGGCCGAGGACCGGGGCATCACCATCGTGCCGAGGTCCTGGTACGCCGGCACCTCGCCCGGGGTGAAGACCTACATCAAGGCGGAGCATACCGGGGCCGACGGAGCCATCCATTCCACCTACGCTTCAGGCATCCTGGGCGTGATGCCCGACGAGCGGGTGGTCAGCGGGCTGGACCGGGCCCTGGTGTCGGGCCGGTGGTTCGAAGGCGACGAGCGCGACGTGTGCATCATTCCCACCGAAATGGCGCGTCTCCTGGGTATGCCGGAAGGGGCCGGCGGCCCGGGTACGGTGGAAGGGGCCGGCGGCCCGCGGGAGATCCGCATATTCGGCAAGCCTTTTACGGTCATCGGCGTATTCGATTCGGCGGTGATGGACCGGATCACCGACCTGGACGGCGAGCCGCTCACCCCCGTCGACTACACGGCGACCGGCCGCGATCTGCTCACGGAAATCGCCCTGATGGATTACGAGGAAGAACCGGTGGAAATGGTCCGGTTCGAGCACCTGCCCGCGGCGAACCTGATCCTGGCGCCGCAGGCCTACGTGAACGACCTCGGCGGATCCCTGCGGTCCGTGGCGGTCCGGTTCCCCACGGACGAAGCGGCCGGAGTCCGCCTGGACCGCTTCATGCAGCGCCTGGGGATCCCCGTGGTGGCCTCCGTGGACGGCGAGGTCGCCGTGCACAGCGCCATGTCGCTGAGTTCCCTGTCCGGTCTGGGCAACCTGTTCATCCCCATGGTCGTCGCCGCCCTCATCATCCTGAACACCATGATGAACGCCGTCTACGAGCGCTTCAGCGAGATCGGGGTGTACAGCGCCGTGGGCCTGGCGCCGGCCCATATAGGCGCGCTCTTCATGGCCGAGGCGGCCATGTACGCCGTCATCGGGGGCATGTCCGGCTACCTCATCGGCCAGACCGTGGCGCGGGGCATCACGGAATACCAGTTGCTCGCGGGCCTCACGCTGAACTACTCGTCCCTCTCCGCCGTGGCTTCGACGGCCATGGTCATGGCGGTGGTCATGCTGTCGACGATCTACCCCGCGCGGCAGGCCTCCCAGATGGCCGTGCCGGACGTGAACCGGCAGTGGTCCTTCCCCGATCCCGATGGAGACGACTGGCGTTTCGAGTTCCCCTTCACCATCAGCCGGAAGGAGACGCTCGGCCTCTGCGCCTACCTGACGCGGTTCTTCGAGTCGTACGGCGAGAGCACCCTGGGCAGCTTCATGACGGACCAGGTGGCGCTGACCGGGACGAATGGGCTCGCTTCGGCAGCCGGGAGGGCGGACACGACGAGTCCGGACGAGGAGCAGGCGGCCAGGGCCGTTTCCGGCGAGGACCGGGCGTCCGATGCCGATACGGACGCGTCCACCTACGAAATCAGCATGAAAACCTGGCTGGCGCCTTACGACACGGGGGTCAGCCAACGGGTGTCCCTCCACGCGGCCCCCGCCGAGGAAGAACACGACCTGTACGCGGTGTGGGTGCACATCTACCGCCTGAGCGGCGACGTGGATTCCTGGCAGCGGCTCAACCGGCGTTTCCTGAACGTGCTGCGCAAGCAGTTCCTGGTATGGCGCACCGTGGATCAGGAGGTCAAGAAAGTCTACGGGGACGAAGGACGGGAGATGGTCGCGGGAAGTGCGGGTGAAGTGCTCGCGGGAGGCGTGGGTGGCGCGGGAGGCGCGGGTGGCGCGGGAGACGCGGGACAGGTATCATGAAAGGTGACGGCAATGGAGGCCACGGAGGTCCCGGAGGCGACGGAGGCCCCGGTGGTTCCGGATGCACCTGGCTCAGGACGCTCATGGGCCAGAACGTACGGGTCATGACCCCGGGTACCGCCACGGAAGGCCGCGTCACGGTCATCGAGGCCGTCGAGCCGTCCCACAGCCCGCCGCCCGTATTCACCCGGCACGCCTTCATCGAGATGTTCCTGGTCGTTAAAGGCGCGTTGACCTTCCAGTTCCTCCACGAAAGCGCTTTTGTGCTCGAAGCCGGCCGGATGGTCACGGTCCCGGGATGGAAACCCCATTCGTTCTGGAACGACGGAGACGACCCGGCTCATGTCATGCTGATCTGCACGCCCGCGGGGCTTGACCGGTTCTTCGAGGCGTCCGACCGGTTGCTGCGGCGCATGCCCGCCGACACCGCCGATCCTGACACGTTGAAGGCGGAGATGGCCCGCCTGCGGGAGGAGTTTGGGCTGGAACACGTGGCGGCGGCGCCGGGGTGACAGGATCTGCGGCGGCAGATATGCGGTCCTACCAGACAGCCTTCTCGTAGAAACTGCGGAGCATGTTGTCCGATGTCACCAGCGGGCAGTTGTGCAGAGAAGCCGTGGCAACGATCGTCCGGTCCACAGGATCCCGGTGATTCCAATCCAGTTGCAGATTCCTGATCCAGGTACTCAGATCCACAGGCAGTATTTCCACTCGATCGGTTTGCTCCAGGTTTTCCAGGTATTCCCCACCGGAAAGTGGCAGTACGAGCCTGCCCCGTTCTACTTTGATCCCGATCTCCCAGATCGATATCGAACTGACGCCCACGCGGTCGGCCTGTGCGATGGTCTGTTCGGCGGTCCTGGACAGGCGGCCGGGATCCAGTGTCCAGAAAACCAGTGAAGACGTATCCAGTACAATCATTGCGCTTCATCCCATTCGTCGGTGGTGGGCGTGTTGATGTCCTCGTGGTAGACAACTTTACCACGTAGTTTCTCGAACACCCTGTCTACCGGTTGCTTTGTTCCAATGGGTCGAATGCGCAGCACGGGACGCCGGTTGTGCGTCACGATCAGCTCCTCACCCGATTCCTCGATCTCTCTGAAAACCTGGAGCATGTTGGCCTTGAGCTTGCTTTTTGAGATCGTCGGCATGGGGTCCTCGGACGTTAATAAATGACTATGGTCATGTCTATAGTCATATTTTACCGTCTCTTGAGGATTTCGTCAACTGTAAACTGGTGAGAATGGCAGGTTTAAACGTCCACCGGCCGCAGATCCAGGGCCAGATCGCGGAAGTCCCGCACCCGGTGAAGGGTAATCAAGTTGGTGTCGTGCTGGTTCTTGCCGCCCCGGGCGGTGCGGGCGACGACCAGAAGGTCGTCTCCGGAGATGACCTGCGAGGCGTAGCTGAAGGACTCCATCATGCTTCTGCTCATGGCCACGCAACCGGCCTGGAACCAGTTCAGGGCGTCCACGCTGTACATGAGCATCAGGATACGCCGCTCGTTGCCCGGGGGACCGCTGAAGCCGATGCGCCGGAGGGGTTCCCGGTCCTGCCACGGGTTGGTGGACAAAGTCACGGTGGTCCAGTACAGGCCGCCGACCTCGTCGTGGACGATTTGGAACTTGCACTGGGCGCCCGGCATGGGGTGGAACTGGACGAACCGGTAGTCCAGGGTCTCGCCGTCGTCTTCGACCCGGCCGATTGAGGCTAGGCTCGACGTCGTGTGGCCGTCGACGATCGTGCGCATGATCATCCGGATCTCGCCGTCCACAAGCACGATGTTGCCTTCCAGGAAGCTGTCGGCGGGAACCTTTTCCTTCGCGCTTTCCGGGTACCTGCGTTGCGAAAGCACGTCCGGGATGCCCGGGAACCGGACGTGGTTGGACCTGCGCCAGGCGGCCGGGTCCAGCAGGTCGCGCGACAGGTCGCCGGCCACCACCAGGGACTTCCAGTCGAAGCGGCTCGGTGCGTCGCAGGTCTCGAAGGCCCGGTAGGCAAAACCGTTGTGGATCAATACCGGCGTGGGCGCGCAGTGGTGCCGGCCTTCGAAGAGCGTGACCGGGCCTTCCCAGGTGAAGCCGCCGTCGCGGGAACGGCCGATGACGATATCCCGGCTCTTCCGGCGGTTGCCGATGAGGTAGGCATCGTCTTCGTGGGCCCAGATGGTCGCCCAGATGAAATCCAGGCGGGCCGCCAGGTTCCAGGTGGCGCCGTCGTCGTCGCTGACCAGCACCTCGGTCTGGTCCGGCACGGCTTCCTTGAGCGGCGACGGACGAAACCACTCGTAACTTGTAAGCAGGCGCCCGGAGTCCATGCGGGCGATCGAGGGCGATCCGGCGTACACGTTTTCGGGGTCGTGCGATGAGGCCAGCACGAGGCAATTTTCGGATAGCATGCGGTTCATGTCTTGTGACCTCCGGGTGATGAGGATGGAAATCGATACTACGCGGAAGGCATGGCCTTGTCAACATTGCCCTTGATCTGAATGGCCCGCTCGCAGTATCATAGAATCGTTTACCGAAATCCCCTTCACAAATCGAATTGTAGATACCGAATTGTAGCAACTTAAGCCGGGTAAGCCGGGAGGATACGCACATGGCTGGTAAATCTAACCTGTCCCGCAGAGACGTGCTGATCAAGGGAGGGATCGCGACGGCCGGCATGACGCTGCTGCCTTCCCACGTGCTGGCCCAGTTGGACCAGCTGGCACGGGACGAAACGCCCGTGAACTGGATCGACGAATTCGGGCCGCCGCGAAGCCCCGATTTCGTGTTGCTGGACTGGAACGGCCTGGAGTCGTGGATTACGCCCGTGGACCAGTTCTTCTCGGCCAGCCACTATCCGGAGCCGACCGTCGACGGGGATACCTACAGTCTCGAGGTCACCGGCGCGGTGAGACAAAAGCTCAACTTGAGCCTGGACGAGATCAAATCCATGCCGCGCAGAGACCTGGACTTCACCCTCGAATGCTCGGGCAACCGGGGTGTGCCAGTATTCCGCGGCGGCGTGTACAACGCCCGGTGGACGGGCACGCCGCTGGCGCCGATCCTGAAAAGGGCGGGCATGTGGGACAACGGCATGGAGGTGGTTTTCTTCGGGCACGACGAAGGAGAGGAGGTCATCTCCCCCCGCAGGAGCGAGCCGCTGACCATGAAGCAGAACTTCGCCCGTTCGCTCACCATGGCGCAGGCCATGGATCCGGACATCCTGCTGTGCTACGAGGTGAACGGCCAGACGCTGCCGCCGAAGCACGGTTATCCCCTGCGCCTCATCGTGCCCGGCTGGTACGGCATTACCCAGGTGAAGTGGCTGAAGCGCATCGAAGTACGCACCACCCGGTACATGGGGCGGTTCATTTCTCGGGATTACGTCACGATCCGCGAGGAGACCCACAACGGAGAGACCGTGTGGCGCCAGGAATCCGTGGGCAAAGGCCGGATCAATTCCGTCACGGCGCGGGTCACCCGGGTCGGGCCCCTGCACCGGATCTACGGCGCGGTATGGGGCGAACCGCTCAGGGAGGTGCAGGTGCGCATCGACGACGGGCCCTGGCGGACGGCGGAGATCATCGAGGGCGAGGACGCCGAGTACGCCTGGAAGTTCTGGCGGCTGGACTGGGACCGCCCGTCCCCCGGCGAGCATACGATCACGTCGCGGGGCGTGACGGCGGCCGGCACGGTGCAGCCGGCACCGGACGACCCCTACCTGGCCGGCAAGAAGACCTACTGGGAGAGCAACGGGCAGGTAACCCGTACGATTCGGACCTTCGAAAGCTAGGGAACCGTTTCCCGATCCATGATCATCGATTCCCACGCGTACTGCTTTCCGCCGGGTGACGCGAAGGCCGGGTACGCCGACGCCCGGGACCACCTGAGGTGGATGCAGGCCGAGCACGCGGTCCATCACCAGCCGGCCTGGCGGGTCCGGGACCGGGCTCCCGCTTCGTCGGAGGCGATCGCGCCCGCGTCGCCCGGCGACTGGTCCACGCTCCCCGACGTGGATTTCCGCGTCGATCGCACCCACGGCCGCGTGGTTTGGACGATCGACGGCGAAGACTGCACCAAGCAGTTCTACCCGCCCCACCTGCGCAACCTGGAATACACGCCCGACGGCCTGATCGCAGAGATGGACTACGCGGGCGTGGACGCCGCCCTGCTCCATACCAATCCCATGCTGGGCCGCGACAGCGCGTTTCAGGCCGAATGCATCGCCGCGTTTCCCGGCCGCCTGTATTCCATGGCGCCCTTGGACGAGTGGCGTATCGCCTCGGAACCGGACCGGGTAATCGAAGAGATCGAGCGGGCCGTGTGCGCCCACAGGCTGCATGCCGTCAAGTTCAATGCTTCGCTGGCTTACCGCGGGAGCGAGCAGCCGTGGAGCCGCGGCGCCTACCAGCCGTTCTGGGACGCCGTGGCCGCGTTGAACGTCCCGGTTTTCTTCACCCTGGGCGCCGGACCCGTCCTCGGCTACCATGCCGACCTCACGCAGGGATACTTAAGCGAACTCGGCGTGCTTATGGACTGGATGGAAAGGTTCCCGGACACGATCTGCAGCATCACCCACGGTTTCCCCTGGCGCATGTTCGTGGATGGCGACCGCCTGGTCCTGCCCGATGGCCTGTGGAGACCCTTCGAAAACCCCAACCTCAGTCTTGAAGTGTGCTTTCCCGTACGGATCGGCGATCTGTTCGACTATCCCTACCGCGAGACCTGGCCGGCGCTGGAGGAGATGGCCGACCGGATCGGATCGGATCGGTTGCTATGGGGCACGGACATGCCGTTTCAAAACCGGTTCTGCACCTATCGCCAGTCCCGGGACTGGATCGAGAAGTACGCGGATTATCTAAGCGAGGTGGATCTGGCCGCGATCATGGGCGGCACCGCCGCGCGCATACTGGGTATATCCCGTACCCGCAAGTTTACATAACACGGAGGATTCCATGCACGTCGGCACCCAGCAGTTCAGCACGGCGGACGAAGATCTCGAGTATCTCGCCCGTCACGGCGTTTTCAACAAGAACGAGAACAACATCACCTTCCACAGGGAATACGGCTGGGACGTGGAGGAATTGGCGGCGAAGAAGGAAAAGTGCGCCAGCTTCGGCATCAACATGGAGATGGTGGCCCTGCCCATCGCCCAGTTCAACGTGGACGGCGGCCAGGTGCCCAACTACATGCTGGGCAACTACGAGGAAGGCGACAAGGAAATCGAACTGGTGTGCAACATGGTCCGCCAGGCCTCGGAAGCGGGCATCCCCGCGATCAAGTACTATCTGTGCGAGATGGAGAACCAGCGCACCGAAAGCGATCCGCCCGGCCGCGGCGGTTCGATCTACAGCACCTGGGACCTGGAGAAGGCGAAGGACCGGCCGGCCAGGTACGACGAACCCGTGACGGCCGAGATGAACTGGGCCCGCATCACCTACTTCCTGGAACGGGTGATCCCCGTGGCGACGGAATGCAGGGTCCGCATGGCCTGCCATCCCTGCGACCCGTGGCTTCCGCCCGGTTATCGTTGCGTGGACCGCGTGCTCGGAGGCTTCGACGGATTCAAGCAGTTCATCGAGATATGTCCCAGCCCCTATCACGGCGTCAACCTCTGCCTGGGTTGCATGGCGGAGAGTTCCCTCGACCCGCTCAACGAGGTCCCGGACATCATCCGCTACCTGGGTTCGCGCAACAAGATCTTCCTCTGCCACTTCCGCAACATCGTGGGCGGGCGCAACAAGTTCCAGGAGGTCTGGCCGGACGAGGGCGTGATGAACATGCACCGCAACATGCAGGCGCTTAAAGAGGTCGGCTACCCGCACATGTGCGTGCCCGATCACGCGCCCGGGCATAAGGACCCGGATAGCTACCGGCAGGGCTTCGCCTACGAGTTCGGCTACATCCAGGCCATGATCCAGGCCGTGATGGACGAGGGGTAGGGTGACGTCAGGCCGGCCACTCGATCAGTTGCTGGTCCTGTTTCAGGCGCGCGCGCTGGTGCTGGGCGGCGGTAAAGATGTCTTCCAACCCGGGCGTGTCGACGTCGAGTCCCGGCAGGGAGTAGCGCGCTTCCATGAAAAACCGCTCCTCCTCGGGCGATTGGACCCACGCGTGCCGCCACCATTCCAGCATGCGGTTTCGCGCGTCGGCCATGGCGCTGGAGGAGGGCAGCCGGTCGCGTTTGCGCAGGTTGATCTTGTCGTGGGCCGGCAGCAGGTTCCAGAGATCGTTGTTGCGCCATCGAGCCCACGGGAAACAGTGATCGATGTGCAGCGCTTTTCGAATTCGCGTAGCGGACCAGACGCAGGTGAGTACGAATCCGTCATCGCGCAACTGCTTCGCCCGTTCCTGGGCGATGCCGGTATCGTAGCGGCTTTCGGTCCATTCGAAGGGGTCGTTCGTCGCCGTTTCGACTCCGGATTCCCGGACCAGGGCAGACGGTCCAGCGGTTTGGCCGGCGGTTTGGCCGGTGTGGACCGCCCACCGCGCGGCCCCTTGCCGGTCTGCCGGGCCAATCCAATTCGAAGTCAGTTGCCGCCATTCCCCCACGATGACCGGATCCAGCCAGCAGGCGAACTGGCCGAGGGCCTGCCACAGCAACGCGGGTATCCTGAAGCGGCCGAACCGCAGCAGGTATTCGCGCGACAGGATGATGGGCCGCGACGTCGCCCGCGATCTGGAAAACCCGGATTCGAACAACTGACGGTCGTTGGAACCGGGATACGTGATGTAGTGTACCGGCATCCGCTCGATATTCTCGCAGGCGTCGTTTATGGCGCGGGTAAGGATGACGGCGCGGTCCGAATCAAACCGGGCGCCGAGCCGAAGGTCGGAAGGTGAAACGTCTTGCAGTTGATAGAACGCTTCCCTGGCCCAACCATAACCGCCCGGTCCCGATGGGCGTTGCGGCAGACTATGATGCAGGACCAGGGGCAGATATTGCTTCAGCCAGTACAAGCCGACGGCGCCGAAGGGAATCTCCACGTAGTCGTCCGTACGAGCAATGACCAGTCCCGGCGCCGTTTCCGCGAGGCGCACGAGGGTCCGAAGCAGCCCCAGCTTGTAGGTCGCGGACTTGTTGTCGTTCACGATCACGTGACGCAGCAGCGGCAGGCTGCCGGTGCCGTCGTCCGGCATGGCGAAGACCAGCGTCTCCCAGTGTATGCCGGGGCGCGTCAGGTCCGGCTGCGTCGAGTGGCTGCGCAGCGCGATGGCTCGCCGGTTGGCTAACCCGATGATCTCCTCTGCCGAGGTGTCATGGAATCCCCGGGCGGCGTTTTCCGCGGCGTCTCCACCGCGCCTTAGCGAAATCACCTGCAGCCCGGATGGATTGAGGAGCTCGGAGAGGATGCGGAACGCCCGTTCGCGGGCCTTCGGCGCCACGTGCATCCACACGGCACTCAGTAGAATCAGGTCGAAGCGCCGGCCAAGTGCGCGCAAAGCCCGCAGGTCCGGCAGTGCATCGTCCATCCAGACCACGCGTGGATGGGCGCGTTCCGCGGCGAGGTTCCGCAATGCGCTCGGCTCCACCGCCACGACTTCCCACCCCCTGGCCGCAAGCCAGTTGGCATCCCGTCCCGAACCGGCGCCGATATCGCAGGCGAATCCGGGTTCCTCGCGCAGGTGCACCGGTGCCCAGTCGGCATGGACTTCGGCAGGATCGACGCCGTCATACTGGGCTACGAGGGCGTCGGCGTTGAGGTCGTAGTAGGTGGTGTTGTTCATGCGGAAAGTCGAGACGGTGCCATCGCGGGACACACAAAAACGGTTGAATATCCAATGTCGAAACCATAATCTATGATCTTGCCATAGTAGCCGGAGGGTGCGGAATGTCAAGTAATCCGATGAGCCTGCCAATGGCGACGGCCGCTGGTAATTGTCGGCAACGATTTCCATCGGCGACTACCTGCCACGCCCTATACGCGCCAGCCTACAGGAGATACCCGTGATTTCAAAACGCATACTTCCCGGAGAGCGTCTCGACGACGCCAGGATGGAAGCGATACTCGAGGACTTTCACCGTGACGGGTTCGCCCTCATCCCAGGAGTGCTGAACCGGGATGAAGTCGACGCGCTCCGCGAAGTCACGGACCGCTGTTTCAATGATCCGGTGCTGGCCGGCACCGATTACTTGAGCGGACGGGGAGACGGATTCGTGCTGCGGAACACGCTGGAACTGGACGCGGTGTTCGTGGACATGCTGATCCGCGAACCGATCCTGAGCCTGGCCGAGGCGGTCGTGGGGGAGGACTGCAAGTTCTGTGGGCAGAATGTGATTCGGAACGCGCCGGGCCAGGCAATCGATCTGTGGCACGTGGACGACCGGGTGGAGTTCCCGCTGCCGGAAGACGTACCCCGTCACGACCCCCGCATCCGCATGCCGGTGCAGTGGTTCACCATCCAGATGGCGCTCACCGACATCGACACGGTCGAGGACGGGCCGACGCAGTTCGTCCCGGGCAGTCAGTATTCAGGCAGAGACCCCAATAGCCAGGAAAACCCCGAGTTTGAAGGACGGGGGCCGGTATCGGCCTTGTGCAAGGCGGGAGACGTCTATCTGCAGAACAACCAGTGCTGGCACCGGGGTGCGCCGGTCACGTCGAACCGGATGCGCTACGTCTTCCAATCTCAGTATGCCGCCTTCTGGGCCTACAGGCGGTTTTCCGAATACAACCACGTACCCGTACCGCCCACGGTGCTGTCCCGGGCGTCCGACCGGCTGCGCGGAGTGCTGGGCGTGTGACGTGCCGGAAGGGTAGTCGGGTCGGACTTGCGGGCTCGTGCAGGGTGGTTGCGATAGAGTAAAAGCCGCGCCTCAGGCCAGGCTTGCATCCCCGTGCACAATCGTCTCGAACTGCGCGGGCAGCGCCACCTCGAGGAGTTCGAGGTCGGCCGAGCGATCCGTGAGCGATGTCTTCGTGTGGGGCGGAATGACGTAGGCGTCCCCCGCCTCGAGCCTGTGGGCAACCTGGTTCTCCCCGTTCAGCGTCACCTCGCCTTCCATGACGAAGGTGAAGAGGATATCGCCCGTGTGGCTCGTGACCTGTTCGCCGCCGTCCGAACCTCCGCCGTCCGAATCTCCGCCGTCCGAACCTCCGCCGTCCGAGCCGCCATTTGCGCCGCTGCCGCCGTTAGCGCCGCCACTCGCACCATCAGCACTGCCGCCAGCCGAACCACCGTCCGAGCCAGCCGTCGCCCGGGCGACCTGCACCGAGGCCACACCGCCCGTCGCCTTTCCGATGCCCGTTTCCCTCGCCTCGAATCCCGGGATTCTCCACGGTTCCCACACCGCGTCCTTGAGCTGGTGGCGGCAAAACGTCTGACCGCCGAAGACGCGACCGGGATTCAACACCCCTGTCGGCAGCTCGACCTCGTGGTCGATGGTGGTCACGTGATCGGCCGGGACGCCGATCTCGATCACCTGCAGGTTTTCCGACGATTCGAGCACGCGGTGCCGGATCTCCGGGGGCTGGATCACGCAGTCGCCGGCCTTCAGCATGAAGGGCGGCCCCTGGTCCTCGTAGACGAGCTTCACCTCGCCGCGGTAGGCGAAGATCAGCTGGAAACCCACGGTGTGGTAGTGCACGACGTCGGGTACGGGACCGGCGTCCGGGATCCGGATGTGGGAGGCGATGATGCTCCCACCCAGGCGGCCGGGCACCAGGTCGCGGTAGTGCATGCCCGCGCGGCCGATTACCCAGGGCGTGTTATCCTTCAACCGCCGCACGAGGAAGGCGTGCTGCGTCGGCGGGATCTCGAGCGGAGGATCGGCCTTCACGATCTCGACGCGGGTGCCGTTCGGCGCGGTGAGTTCGGCCTCGCCGCCTGCCAGGGCCGCCGGATCGCGGCACAGGATCCGTATCGTACCCGGCGGTTCGGAAGCGTCCTGCTCCAGGCGGATCGTAAGTCCGTGGCCGGAGAGCACGGAAACCGTCGGGTAGTCGGCCGGATAGATCTTGTCCATGCGGAACCCCAGGGTCTTCATGAAGAAGGCCAGGTCCGCCGTCAGGTCCGCGGACGGCAGCCGGATCTCGGCGCCCTGGATGTTGTCCGCGCGGTTGGTCTGTTTGTCGTCGTGCAGTTGCATATCGCCTGCTCCCTTAACCTTTGAAACGGTATTTCTCTACGACGTCCATATTCAGCTCGGTCCCCAGCCCGGGTTTCTCGGGGAGCCTGAAGTATCCGCTCTCCACGACCGGCGGATCGGTCAGCAGGTCATCGCGCCAGGGCGCGTCCCATTTCTCATCCACGAATTCGAGCACCAGGGCGTTCGGGATGTTGGCCATGACATGCAGACTCGCCGTCGTGGACACGGCGCTGTTCGGATTGTGGGGCGAGACCTGCATGTAGTAGCTCTCGGCCATGGCCGCGATCTTCTTGGTCTCCATGATGCCGCCCGTGCGCACCACGTCCGGCATGATCATGTCCACCGCCTGGGCGGCGATCAGGTCCCGGAAACCGAAGCGCGTGTACCGACGCTCCCCCACGCACACGGGCACGTTTACCGACGCGGTCACTTTGGCCAGGGCGTCGATGTTCTCCGGGTGGACCGGCTCCTCGTAGAACAGCAGGCCGATCTCCTCCAGCCGGTTGCCGATGCGGATCGCGGCGCTCGTGGTGTACCGGCATCCCACGTCGGTGCAGAGGTCCACCTCGTCGCCCACGGCTTCGCGGCACCGGCGCATGTGTTCCAGGGCGAGCTTCTCTTCCCGCAACGTAACCGACCGGGGTGAATCGATGCGCTCGCCCTTGACGAGCGGGTCGGCGGGGAAGTAGGCCTTGATGGCGGTGACGCCCTTTTCGGCCAGCGCCGCGCATTCCTCCGGGTCGGACGCATGGCTGTAGAAACGGATGCGGTCGCGGCAGGGTCCGCCTATGAGGTTGTAGATCGGCTGCCCGGTGACCTTGCCCACGATGTCCCACAGGGCGATCTCGATGCCGCTGACGGCGGCGATGACCGTGCCGGTCTGCCCGATCTGCTCAAGGGCGTAGTACATGCGGTGATACAGGTACTCGATGTGAAAGGGATCCTCTCCGATGATGAGCTTGGCCAGCTCCTCCACGGACTGGGCGATGATCGTGCCGCCCGGCCAGTTCGTGGCGTCCCCCAGGCCCGTGACGCCCTCGTCGGTATAGACCTGGACGAAGACCCACGGCGAACCGATGTCCGTCGATTTGCGCCAGGACTCCACCAGGTGTACTTTCACATCGGTGATTTTCAATGGATTCCTCCGGACCGGTATTGGGTGGCAGCCGTCCTCAGTCCCGCCGCAGGTGGCTGAACTCCGGTTTGGGACCGCCCTCTTCCCGGTCCCACTGCCAGAGCTCCGTGTAGGGCGACTGGGCCTGGAAACCGAAGATAACCGGTCCGTCTTCGCCGGCCCGTTCGAGGACGTCGGGTTTCACCACGCGGGCCATCTCGTACTCGCACTTCGTCCACCGCCGGCGCCACGGGCTCAATACCGCGTAGCGCGTTTCGCCGGTCTGGTTTTTTGTCGTGCCGTGCCAGGTATTGACATCGAAGAGCACCAGCGATCCTTCCGGGGCGACGGCGGTCCGAGCGTTGTCGTAGGCCGAATCGGGTACGTCCAGGTACTCGTAACGGTGGCTGCCGGGGACGAACTCCGTGGCGCCGTTGGTCTCGGTGAAAGGGCTCAGGCAGAAGATCGTGTTCAAGGCGATCGAATGACTCGTGATCCGCCGCCCCTCGTCGGCGTCGGGCATGGACGCGTCCCGGTTGTGACCGGTGATACCGCTGTCGGAATGCAGGCCGCGTCCGCCCTCGCCGGGCATCACCACCGACCCGTACACGGCACTCAGAAGCGCGTCGGGACCCAGGAAGTGGCGGATCAGACGCAGATGATCGGGCAGTTGGTAGAACCGCTCGAAAACCCGTGCCTTGTTGAAGAGCCACTCGAAACTGCCCCGTTCGCGATCGGGGTATCGGGTTTCCAGTTCCTTACGCGCTTCGGCGCACTCTTCCGGGGTCAGCTGGTCCGTCAGGATGGTGTATCCCTCGACCTTCATATCCAGCACATGGGCTTGAAAGGATTCCTCTGTCATGGTGTGCATCCAGCTCCGTGGGATGGGCGGGACGGCGGCCGGCCCGGCCGCGTTTTACCGACCGGCCAGGTCGTCGCCCAGATCGGTCGCGTCCGTCTTGCCCTTTTCCAGGCTCACGCCGACGACGAAGAGTTCGAGATCCTCGTCCGCGTGGTTGTAGATGCCGTGAGCGCTGCCAATCAGGTTCGGGACGGCGTCCCCGCGGACGACCTCCTCCGTCTCGTCGTTCACGGTGATCCGGCCGCGGCCGTTCATGATCATGTAGGCTTCTTCCACGAGATCGTGCCGGTGGTAGCCCACGGAGGTGCCCGGCGGCAACAGGATATGGCAGAGGTATTCGAAGTTGGTCGTGAAATCCCGGCTTCCCCACACCTCCCGGAAAAGCACCTCGCCCTTTCCCCCGTGGTGCCGTCGTGGCTTCAGCAAGGCGCGGTCGAACCGTCCGACGGGCAGCCGGTCCGTGGACTCCAGGTCGACCCCGATGCGCGGGTCGTCGAAATCCTCGTGCTTCGGTTCGAGGACCGTATCCACGCAATGGGAATTGAAGAACCAGGTGTCCCGGTCCGTGTGGTTGTAGATACCGTGGGACTCGCCCGAGCGCAGGGGAACCGCGGCGCCGCCGACGACTTCGGCCGTGCGGCCGTTGTGGGTGAATTGCGCGGCGTTGTCGATGGTGACGAAGATTTCTTCCGCGTGGGTGTGGCTGTGCTGGCCTATGCCGCTTCCGGGCGGAAAGATCACCGAGTGGATGAACGTCCACGGCGATTCGAAGTCACGGTCGTTGAATCCTGGGTTGAAATAGCTTGCCGCAGCGCCGCCGTGGCTTACGCCGAGATGCATTTCTTCGCGCCTGGTGTGGGTAATCAGCATGCTGACCGCTCCCAGCCCGCCATGTGATGTTTCCGAACAGAAACCGTCCCGGAACGAGCAGTAGGTGCCACCGCACTTTAAGGCCGGATCACTGCAGGACGACTTCCTCGACGGGCTGCGTGCCGGTCTCGTAGGCGGGCCGCCACCGGTCGTGGGCCATGGACTCTTCTTCGCTCAGCCCGCACAGCCAGTTCCACGTATGGATGCGGCGCCTCAGGTCCCGGTAGGATTCCACCCCGCTCGTGTACGGCGCGGCCGGGCGATCCCGGTACGCGGGGATCTCATCCGAATGGATCAGCCAGTCGCGCCGCCGCGGCTCCGCATTGCGGAAGTAGGAGAACTTGATCATGCTGCGGGGCTTGTGATTGAGCTTGGGGCCGGCCCGATGCCAGATGCCGTAACGGGTAATGGCCACGGTGCCGGCCTTCACGACGAGTGAAAGCTGGCCGGCAAGATCGCCGTAGTGGGCCAGGGCGTCGCGGTTGACCGCCCGGCAGTGGGAACCGGGCAGGATCATGGTCGGACCGTCTTCGATGTTCACGTCCTGCGGATAGTAGTAGCACTGGAGTTCGTTGATCTCGTATCCGAGGCCGGATATGCCGTCCGAATGCCAGTCCTGCCCCGAGACCGGCTGGTCGATGAGATGGTGATGTCCCCCCGTCGGCATCAGGAAATTTGGACCGAGCAATGATCGGATCACGCCGGCCAACCGGGGATGGAGCAGCACTTCGCGGATGAAATCGGGTGAACCGACTGTTTCCTTCGCGGGGCCTTGCTTGAGGTTGCGGCACCGTTCGTTGAAATCGTCATCCACCATCTCGTCGAGCACGACGTATCCATTGGCTACGAAATCCATCACGTCGTCATCGGTCATCGTCGGTCTGATCTCCGCCATCTTAAGCGCCTCCTCAGTTCCACTTCTCGAGTATGAAATCGAAACCCACGTAGTCGTTTTCGAGATCCTTGTATTCGTAGAGCTTGTTAATAGGGTACTGCACCACGCGCCATCCGTCGGCGACCGCCTCCAGCACGGATTCGTAAGGCGGCTCGTCGCCCGGCAGCTTGAGCTCCGGCCCCTCGCCCGGGACGAACACCGCCCAGCCGACGATCCCGGACCGCATGTTTATCGACCGGGCCGTCAGGTACATGATCTTCGGAGGGGACGGGCTTTCCAGGACTGCTTCCAACTGGTCCAGGTCTCCGTTATCCAGCCCCTTCCCGTCCAGTTTCTTCCGGCTTTCGGCGATCCATTGCCTGATTTCCGATTGCATTGCGTGATGTCCCTTTGCCGCTTGCGTGATGTCCCTTTGCCGCGTAGCCGTCGCGGATAATACAGATGATTCAGGCAAGGAGTATGGATAATTAACAATGACAGGAGCCGGATTGGCTCGACGGCCGGATTCGCACTCGGCTCTCTGCAATGGTATACGGCTCACGTGCATCGTGTCAAGCAGGAACGAACCGTCTTTTAAGAGGTCGTTCAGCATCGAATGCCGCGGGTCTTGACAGTGTCCTGTTCGCCCCTTAAGTTTCCTTTTGCCGACCATCGCCATATGGTCTTTCGGGCCCTTCCGTCTGCAGAAACGTAGCGATCGACCGGGCAGAATTTTCCCGCGCTATTTACTGGTTTCCACAACAGGTTCCCAGTCTTACAGGTATCAAGATGACCTCATCCCGGCCCCTGAACGCCCAGCAGATCGCTCACTTCAAGCTGAACGGCTATCTCGTTCTGAAGGACGTGTTCGACGAAGAGACCCTCCAGGCATGGCGGCGGCAGATCTGGAGCGCCCTCGACGGATCTCTTGAGGATCCCGCGACCTGGCCGAGGGAGACGAGCGGTCTCGACGGGTACGAGTACGATCCGCCCGAATCTGCCCTCGTACACCATCCACGGATGATGGCGATCATAGACCAGCTCAGCGGCGGTACGTTCGTCGCGGGCGACGGCATCCCCATCATACGCTGGCCCGAACCCGGAAAGTCCTGGGAAATGCCGCGAACCGGCCATATCGACGCCTACGGAGGCCGGTGGCTGCCCTTCATGATCGGCGCGACGACCTACCTGTATGACGTGGAACCCGGCGGAGGCGCCTTGATCTACTGGCCGGGAAGCCACCATGCCGCACATCGGTACTTCCTCGAGCATCCGTCCCACGTGGACGGAAGTTTCCTCGAGATCGAGGGGTTTTCGTGGGACGTATTCTGTGACAACCCGGCCACCGGAGGCAGGGAATTTACCGCAAAGACCGGCGACGTGGTACTGTGGCATTCCTATCTGACCCACAATGGATCGGAGAACACCAGCCACTCGCCGCGCTTCGCTCTGTTCGCCCGCTGGAACCACGAGAGACACCTGGAACAGTCGTTCAGATACGAGATTCCGGAAGATCTTTGGAAGTACTGGGCGGTGTGAAGGGGACGTAAATCGTGCGTGGCTGGTAAAAGTACGAGTTTTGGTTCGAGATTGAGGACTGTATCGGATGTTGGTATTCAAAAGTTATGGGTGAATCCATGAAAGTTCGTAAGCTAATTGTCGAGGATGTTCGGTGTTTCGCGGACCGTCAGGAGTTTCATATCCGACCGCTGACCTTCCTGACAGGAGAGAATAGTACCGGCAAAACAACAGTTTTGGGTGCTCTTCAGACGTTGCATGATTTTTTCATAGGTGCTCCCTCCAGGCTAGACTTCAATTCCGATCCATATCAGCTGGGAGCATTTACAGACATAGTTAGAAGATCGAAGCCAAGGAATCATCAGTTTAAAATCGGATTTGAAGCAATTTTCACCGAAACTGGAAATTCAATAGAATATACACTTACGTTAACAGAGCGAGAAGACGGCGCTGAGCCGTATATTGCGAAGCAGGAGATCTTCACACCAATTGGTGAGATAGAATTTGCCGGAATAAGCAACGAGGAATACGCAAGCCGGCTACGTTCGGAATGGGATTCGCCTTTGACATTACGAACGAGAGTCAAGAAAAGAGATTCAGAGACCGGAGAATACGACAGGTTTTGTTTCAATATGTCAGATAGCTGGCTACAGTCACCATTGCTGGCTTTGGTAACTAGATTTGGGACAGGTGTCGATATCAGCAGGACTGTATCCGAAAAAGTACCTATCGACGATTCTCGTTATCAAGATGAAGTAGCTTACGAGGATTTTGTAGGACAGTTTACGGAACTGATCGGATTTGGGACGTATGAAAAACCAAAACAAATCCGTATTGAACCTCCCTGGATATATAGTTTTGCGCCGATACGGTCCAAACCGCAACGGACCTACAACCCATTGCTTGAAGACATGTTGCCGGATGGTAGCGACGTGCCAATGATCATGTTGAATCTGGCGCGAGTAAGAGAGGATTTATGGGAATCGCTCAAAACCAGCTTAATGGAATTTGGGAAATCATCCGGATTGTTTTCGGATGTTGGTATAAGAAAACTCGGAGCATCATCGGGTGATCCCTTTCAGTTACAGATAAAGGTGAGGGGCCCAATGGTAAATTTGATTGATGTAGGCTATGGAGTAAGTCAGATACTACCGATTCTTGTACATATCTTGTCTGACCAAAACAATGCTGTTTTCTTGATGCAACAACCTGAAGTACACCTGCATCCGAAAGCTCAAGCTGAGCTATCTTCACTGATCATTGAATTGATAAAGCGAAACGGAAACGAGTTCGTTTTGGAAACCCACAGCGATCACATGATTAACCGTGCACGAATCGAGATTATGAACAGTAAAATCGCTCCGGAGGATGTTTCGCTCATTTACCTGGAACCAGTTGGAAACAAGGTCAGAGTCCATAACATTCAATTTGATAAGCAGGCAAATCTGTTAGGAGCACCACAAGGTTATAGGGACTTCTTCATCAATGAATCGGATAGGTTACTTGGTTTTACAAATTGAAAGTGATGTATGTGCCTGATTTTAGATACAAACAGATTTAGCGACTATTTAAATCCAGAAAAGCAAGAAATGGAACCAGTTAGGCGGTGGATTCGAAAACACAATGGTAAGATCGTGTTTGCTCATACTGACCAAATGGATAAAGAGTTAAACAAGCACCGTAAGATGCATACGAAATTCCACGAGGATCGTGTGAATGGGAGGGTAAAACTCATTGATGCCCAAGAAGTCGAGTACAGGAAGGCGGATTTACCCGAATTAAAATCAAACGACTGGGACGTAATCGCATTGGCATTGGTGGCAAACGTAAAACTATTGGTTTCTGGTGACAGAAATCTGCATGAAGATTTCAAATCGATCGTTAAGGGTAGTGTTTACCAAAACCGAACTCACAAGCATCTGCTTAAACGAGATACTTGTCCCTGAATTTGCAGAATGTGTCTTCAAAGCCTGATTTCTAATCCAATCATCCATGACCCCATCTCCCCGCTACCTCACCGCCGACCAACTGGCGCAATTCTGGTCCGAAGGCTACCTCGTCCTGAAGGGCACGCTAGATGTCGAAGTCGTCGGGACGGCCCGTGAATTCCTGCTGGACCTGATCCCGCGCGACCTGGTCATCCCGGACCACTATCACGCGAACCACGCCCGGTTCAAACCCCACAATCCCGATGGTAACGGCAGCTTCTGGACTCCGGCTTTGTTGCCCCTGATGCAGAACGAGGCACTGTACGGTGCCGCCGTGGACATCTTGGAGACCGAATTTATCCAGGTGTGGGATGGTTCTGCGGGGATAACCCTACGAAACCGTGCCATGGAGGGGCGGCTTCAGAACCTCCATCTCGACGCCGTGCCGAAGGGTCCCGAGGAACTGAACGAGGGATTCCTGCGCACGGGCATCGGAATCGGCGGTTGCTATTACCTGAACCGGGTGGAAGACAACGGCGGCGGCATTCATGTGGTGCCCGGCGCGCCCAACAGGGTGCGGGAGATCATGTTAAGCGAGCCGGACGGACTCACGCGCAATAACGGCTGGGGCCATATCGTCGATTTCCAGTCGTCCATGGAGGTCGCGGGCGACGCCGGAGACTTCGTGCTCATGCATCACCTGATGCCGCACTCCGCCAGCGCCAATCACAATGCCTCGCCACGGATCGCCCAGTTCACCCGCCTGCAAGCCCTGTCGGAGGACGAGGCCCGGCAGGCACCCGGGCCGGAACGGCCCCTGAGCCCGGACGCCGTGGCCGCCCTGACCCCGCTGGGCCGCAAGTTGTTCCGCCTGGATCCCTGGATCGGGTAACTTCAAGTGCCGCAACCGGATCGGATGAACGCCATGTCCCCTGAACCACCCCGGTCCCGGGGCGATTCGGCCATTACCTTGCGTGCCGGGCTCATCGGGCTCGCGCTCTCCGCCGTGGTCGCATTCTGGGGCCAGTTCTCCGCCGATCACGCCGGGTACAACTATTCCACCTACGCCCATCTCCCCGCGGCGCTGCTGATCCCTTTTTTGATCCTGATCCTGGGCCCCCACGTCCTGCTCAAGAGGCTGGCGCCCCGGTACGCCCTGACGACGTCCGAGCTGATCGTGGTCTTCGCCATGGGCCTCATCGGTTCGATGGTGCCCGACTGGGGCATGACCAGGTACCTGGTCTCCCTCATCACCGGGCCTTTCTACCATGCGAGCCCCGAAAACCGCTGGGCGGAAACGTTTTTCGACACGCTGCCCACGTGGCTGGTGATCAGCGCTAAATCCGACGCGGTCAGAGTCTTCTACGAGGGGGCCGCGCCGGGTTACCGGATCCCGTGGATGGCCTGGATCTCGCCCCTGCTTTGGTGGATGTCGTGTTTCGCCGCCCTGATGTGGACGGGCGCGTGCATCGTGGTCATTCTGAGGAAGCAGTGGGTCAGCCACGAGCGGCTGCGCTTTCCCCTGGGGGAGGTGGCGCTCAACCTGATGGGCGTGGGGAAGGACCGGGACGATCCGCCCATGGTCCGCACGACCGCCTTCCGGATCGGCGTCGGCCTTTCGCTGGCCGTCGTGGTCTGGAACATCGCCTCGTACTGGGACATCGTTACGCCCGTCCCCATCATGGGGCCGGACCTGCTGAACTTGACGGTCCATCCATCGATTCCCGATCTTCCCATCAGGCTGAATGTCTTCGTGTTCTGCTTCGCCTTCTTCATCAATGCCGAGATCCTATTCAGCCTGTGCTTCTTCCTGCTGTTCACGACGCTGCAACGTGGGGTGCTGAACATGCTCGGGGTCACGGCGGCCACGACCATGTCGCCGACCGGCCTCGTGGGCACGCAGTCCATCGGCGCGCTGATCGCTCTGGTGGTGTGGGGACTGTGGATGGCGCGCCGCCACCTGGCCGCGGTGGCCCGGCGGGCGTTCAAGAAGGATCCGTCGGTGGATGACAGCGGGGAGTTCTTCTCGTACCGGGTGGCGGTTTTCGGCCTGTTCTTCGGCCTGTTCTACCTGCTGGCCTGGCTGTACAGCATCGGCATGTCCCTGCCGGTCAGCCTGGTGCTCCTGGCCGTCCTCTTCATCATCTACCTCGGCATGGCCCGGATCGTAGCGGAGGCGGGACTGGTCGCCATGGACCTGCCGGTGAATGCCAACAACTTCACCGCGGGCATCATCGGCGCCGACAACCTGGACCCCTCCACGATCACCGCCCTGGGCATGACGAACGCCTTTGCCCGGAACTGGCGGACCTTCACGATGATCGGGCTGTCCCACGCCGCCTACCTGCAGCGCTGGATGGCGCCGGCCACCCGGCACCTCTTTCTCTGGATCTGCCTGGCTTTCGCCGTCAGCGTAGTTACATCCCTCTACTATTACATCAGCGCGGGATATGCAGTCGGCGCCGACAATCTCCTGTCCAAGCCGGGCGACCTCGTGCCTTTCTTCTACAACACGATCATGACGTGGAACAGCAGCGTAACCAACGTCTCGGACCTGGAGCTGATCTTCTTCGGAAACGGTATCGTCCTGTACATGCTGATGATCCTCGGACGCTTCCTGTTCCTGTGGTGGCCGCTCCATCCCATCGGCCTGGTCGCCGTGGCCGCGGACACCGTGCGGTTCATGTTCCTGCCGTTCTTCCTGGCCTGGCTCGTCCAGGTGATCCTGCTGCGACTGGGCGGAGGAGCCCTTTACCGCCGGGCGCAGCCCCTCTTTCTCGGCATCCTGGCAGGGTATGTCCTCGGCATGGCGCTTTCGTTCCTGGTGGACAGCCTGTGGTTTCCGGCGGTGCCCCACCAGTTCGAGTCGTTCATCAACTGAAGCCAAAAAGGACGCAATCATGGCGGAATCCAGACGCCCCAACCTCCTCTTCATCATGGATGACCAGCACCGCCACGACTACCTGTCGGCTGCGGGCGCGTCGTTCCTGAACACGCCGAACCTGGATCGCCTGGCAAGACGCGGGATCCGGTTCACGCAATGCATCACCAACGCCCCGGTCTGCGCCCCCGCGCGCATCGGCCTGGCCAGCGGATACCAGCCCGCGCGGCTGGGGTGCCTCGACAACAACTGCTACCTGCCCCGGCATATCACGCCCTATTACGCCCGCCTGCGGGACGCCGGGTACCGGGTCGGCTGCGTGGGGAAACTCGACCTGGCCAAGCCGGACCCCTACAACGGCCGCCGCGGCGACCGGCCCCGGGTCTTCGGCTGGGGTTTCACGCACCCCGTGGAGTGCGAGGGCAAGATGCATGCGGGCATGGCGGACGAACCGCGCGGGCCTTACGGCTTCTGGCTGGAGGAGCAGGGGTTGTTCGAAGCCTTCCGGGCGGACTACGCGGCCCGTCAGGCGCGGGGATGGATCGAGGGCGCGTCCCACGACTCGGTGCTGCCCACCGAGGCCTTCGAGGACGTCTACATCGGCCGCCGTGCCGCCGAATGGATCGGCGCCGTGCCTGACGACTACCCGTGGCACCTCTTCGTGAGCTTCGTAGGTCCACACGACCCCTTCGATCCGCCTGCCGAATACGCCGACCGTTACCGGGACGCCGATTTGCCGCCGGCCGTGCGCAGCGGCCGCGTGGAGAAACCGGGCTGGGTCAACGCCCGGCGGCGCAACCTCTCCGATGACGAGGTCGCCGTCACCCGTCGCCAGTATAGTGCGGCCATCGAACTGATCGACGACCAGGTGGGCCGGATCGTCGAAGCGGTTGAACGGCGGGGGATGGGGGAGGACACGGTTGTCGTCTTCGCCAGCGACCACGGCGAGATGCTGGGCGATCACGGGTTGTACACCAAGTCGGTGCCCTACGAGGCGGCCCTGCGGGTACCCTTGATCGCCGCCGGCAGGGGCATACCGGGCGGACGGACCTCCGACGCCCTCGTGGAACTGATCGATGTCAATCCCACCCTGTGCGCCCTGGCGGGCCTGCCCGCGCAGGAGGGCCTCGACGCGAGCGACTTCGGCCCCGTGCTCGCCGGGGAACGGACGACGCATCGGGAGGAGGCGGCCAGTGCCCTGCGCGAGTTCAGGCTGGTCCGGACCGCGGAACGCAAGCTGGTGGCGCACCACACGGGCGAGGTCGAGCTATATGACCTGGCAAATAATCCAGATGAGTTGGAGAACGTGGCGGAAGACAGGCCCGACGAGGTCGCGGCGCTGCGGAGGCGGCTGCGCCGCCGGTTTCACTTCCCGCCCTGAGCCTGCGCTTTAGTGAAGACCGGGCCCGTCGTACGGCGCGCCCTCTGGCGAGGCTTTTTGCGGCGACACGATCTGCCGCCGCTCGGGGGTCAGGCGGTCCAGCAGTTCCGGGGACGCCTGGTATCCGTGGCGGAAGTTGCCCCAGGAAGGACCGTACCGGTAAACGACGATACGCCGCGTGCCCGCGTTCCGCCGCATGGCCGATCCGTGAGAGATACCGTCCACGAAGAGCAGCGCGTCGCCGGCTTCCATGTGCAGCTCCACCGATGCGGAGATGCCCTCCACGGAAGCGCCTTTCGGCTTCATGGCGTGGCGGGCAAAATCGGGATGGGTGAAGTTGGATTTATGGCTGCCCGGTATGACCATGGTGCCGCCATCCCCCGGACCGATGTCGGTCAGGGCCATCAGCACGTTGATCTGTCCGCACATGAACCGGCCGCCGTGGTAGCGGAAACCGTTGCGCATGATGGGCGGGAATCCGCCGGAATGCAGGCCTATAGCCTCGCCCGGTTCGCGGAAATTGGCGAAGTTTTCGTCGATGAACAGGGGTCCGTGGGCGTAATCGAACGTGCCTTCGCCACCCACGAAAAGCTTGAGTTTTTCGATCCATGACGGGTGGTCGATCAGGGCCTCGAAGGGGGCGCCCGCCTCGTAGATCTGCTGCAGGTTCAGGCCGTCCACGGTACCGTAGGTATGGGCGTGGACGTAACCGTGCCACTCGCCCGGCGACAGCGGCGGGATTTCGTCAAGGCAGGCGTTCAGTTCCAATACTTCCGGTCTGGAAAGCGCCTGCTTCAGGTGTAAATAGCCCTGCAGGTCGAACAGGTAGATTTCGAGATCGCTTGGCTTGCTCATATACGGTGGGCTCCGAACGTGAAATCCGGTTGATTTGTGGCCGGAGATTCGTTACTCTCTTGACCGGCAATATAGCACGCCGGATACCGGTACACAACTCCAATAACCCGAGCCATCGCGCCGTAGCGGGCGATGGTTTCATGCCATCCCGATACGCCCGCGGACACCGGACGAGGTAACCTGAATGAAGGCCGCTTCACCGCCCAATGTGCTGATCGTGCTGAGTGATCAACTGCGGCGGCAGGCCCTGTCCACCTACGGCGATCCGAATATCGTCACCCCGCACGTCGACGCCCTGGCCGGCCGGGGCGTGCGCTTCGAGAACGCCAGCTCGACCTGCCCCATATGCGTGCCCTTCCGCTTTACCTTCATGACGGGATTATACGCCCACGACCGGAAGGTCCCCGCGATCGAATACCGGATGTCGCCGGCGGAACGGACCCTGGCCGACGAATTCAACGAGGCGGGCTACGAGACGATCTACACGGGGAAATGGCATCTCGACGGCGGCCACGGACGCATGGGATCCGCGGTCCAGTGCGGCAGGACGGCCGTAAAGAAGGCGTACCGGGGCCGCTGGCAGAAGTGGCTCGGTTTCGAACTCAGAAACGGCCCCTTCGACACCTATTACTTCGAGGACGATGACCCGGTGCCCAGGCCGGTCGAAGGATACCAGACTGACGGACTCTTCGACCTGGGCTTGAACTACCTCGAGCACCGGGACCCGTCCCGGCCGTTCTGCATGGTGATTTCCGTCGAACCGCCCCACGACCCCTTCGAGGCGCCGGAGACGCTACAGCGGACCTGGGAGGCGATGGACATCGTGCTGCCGCCCAACGTCGAGGCCGCCGACCCCGGGGCCCTTGAACAGATCATGCTCAACCGGAAGCGGTACTACGCCATGGTGGAGAATCTGGACTGGAACATGGGCCGCCTGGGCGCCTTCCTGTTGCGTACCGGGCTGCATGGCGAGACCGTCGTCCTGTTCATGGCGGACCATGGAGAGCTCGGCGGCGCCCACGGGCTTCGGGGCAAGCAGTGGCCCTACGAGGAATCCACGGGGATCCCGCTCATCGTGGCGGATCCGAGGCACCCGGACCGGGCCGGCGCCGTGGTCGAGGACCCGGTCTCCACCGAGGACCTGTTCCCCACCATACTGGGCCTGGCCGGCCTGAAGCCGCGAGACGCCCTGCCCGGCGAGAACCTGTCCCCGCTGATACACGGCAGCGCCGGCAGGCTGGACCGGGAAGGCGTCCTGCTGGAATTCGTGGCGGAACAGAGGAAGGGCGTGGCCTTCCACGACTGGGTGTGGCGCGGGTTCCGTTCCGCCCGGTACAAGTACACCGTCCGCGGCGACAACCTCGGTGGCAGGCCCTGGCAGTTCTTCGACCTTGCGGAGGACCCGTGGGAACAGCGGAATCTCCTGGAGGATCCGGCGTACCGGTCGGAGATCTTTCGGCACCACGACCTGCTTCGGCAGCGGATGCAGGAAACCGATGACCACTTCGTACTACTTCCGGCGTACGGCCGGGAGGGTTTGAATACCTGGGAATGAAATGCGCGGCCGCGGTATTTGCGCGGACCGGATCCGCCGTTGGCGACCGCGCCGGGCCCGGCCCCGGCAGCAGTGACTGAACACCAAGGGAAAACGAAGCTTCCATGTCCCAGACCAGCAAGACCGCCCCGCGGACCGGCGAATCCGGAAGCGGGGGCCTGCCAGCCACATTGACGACGGGACTCACCCGCCGGGCGTTGCTGATCGGCGTCTTTCTGTCCATACTGCTGAACATCTGGACAATCCACGCGGGCTATATCTCCCAGTCGTCCTTCATCAGTCTGACCCACCTGCCCGTTTCCGCGCTGTTCCCCTTCCTGCTGGTGGTGCTCGGACTCAATCCCCTGCTGAAACGCTTCTGGCCGTCCAGGATGCTCAACCGGAACGAGCAGATCGTCGTCTTCTTCCTGGTGTTCACCGCGTCCACCATTCCGGCGTGGGGTTTCAGCTCCTACTGGATCGGCGGCATCACGGGACCGTACTACAATGCCACCACGGAGAACCAGTGGGCGGAGCTCTTCTTCCAGTACCTGCCCTCCTGGCTCATCGTCCAGGACCAGCAGCAGGCGCTCACGTGGTTTTTCGAGGGCATCCCGGACAGCCGCCCGCCGGTCCTCGGCATCATCCGCAATGCCTGGACGATTCCGATGATCTGGTGGATCACCTTCTTCCTCGCCATCTTCGTGGTCGGCGCATCGGCCATGGTCATGCTCCGCAAGCAGTGGGTGGAACACGAGCGGTTGACTTTCCCGCTCGCCCAGATCCCGCTGATCATGATCGAGGAGCAGAAGGGCCGTGCGCTGCCCGCCGTGATGCAGTCGAAGCTGTTCTGGTACGCCTTCGGCATCACGCTGTTCATTTTCCTCTGGAACATCGTCGGTTTCTTTGGCTGGGTCAGTCCGATCCCCATCGGCCCGTTGCACAATTTCAACGTGGTACTGGCCCGGGCGTTTCCCAACATACCCGTGAAGTTCAATTTCCTGGTCGCAGGCGTCGGGTATTTCACCAACCTGAACGTCCTGTTCAGCATCTGGGTGTTTTTCGTCATCATGACCATTCAGCAGGGCATCATGACGCGCCTCGGCGTGCCCGGGGCCTTCGCCGTCGTCAAGTCGCAGCATTCCGGCGGTTTTCTGGTGTTTACGCTGTACGCGCTGTGGGCTGCCCGGCGGCACCTGAAGGACGTCGTAATGAAGGCGCTGGGCAAAGCGCCCCACGTGGACGACTCCAGGGAGTTCTTCTCCTACCGCATGGCGGCGCTGGGCGTGCTGGGAGGGGTCGCCTACATCGTCTGCTGGCTGTATGCGTCGGGCATGTCCCTCGGTATCATCGCCTTCATGATGGGTTCTCTCCTGATCATGTTCGTGGGCGTGACCCGCATCGTGGCGGAAACGGGCATCGTATTCCTGGACCTGCCCTTCGAGACGCACGATTTCACCGTGGCCGTCATCGGTTCCGGCAGTATCAGTACGCGGGACCTGACCAACCTGGCCATCGCCAATTCCTACGCCCGGAACTGGCGGACCCTCGGCATGTGCTCCATGGGGCACATCGCGAAGGTGGACGATGAAATGGGCGGCACCGGGAAAGGCTCCTTCAAGACCATCACCGCCGTGCTCGCGATGAGCATCGTAGTGGCGCTGGTCTTCACGCTTTACCTGGGATACAATCACGGCGGGGCTTCGCAGTTTTTCGAGCCGGCCTTCTCCAACGCCGTGCAACTGCCCTACAACAACCTGGTCAAGTGGATCAACAACCGGGAGGCGATCACCGGCACCGAGTTCTGGTTCATGGTTTTCGGCGGTCTGATCACCGCCTTGCTGATCCAGGCTCACCACCGGTTCACCTGGTGGTCGCTGCATCCCATCGGGTTCACCGTGGTCCTGACGCCGGGCATGGCCAGTTCGGCCTTTTCCCTGTTCGTGGTATGGTGCGTGAAGGCCCTGCTGCTGAAGATCGGCGGCATCCAGCTCTACCGGAAGGCCATACCCGCGGTGATGGGCATGCTCGTGGCCTTCGTACTGGGCGTGTTCCTGTCCTACGTGGCGGACGTCACGTGGTTTCCACGGGCCGGCCATCCCGTACAGAACTGGTAAACGGTTGGAGGAGTGACGTGTCGGAAGAAAAGGATCCCCAGGAAGTACTCGACCGCATCCTGGAGAAGGATGGCCGATATCCCCGGCGGGCTTACCTCTTTGTCATGGAGGCGGTTTCTTTCACGGTGGAAAAACTGTCCGTCCGCAGGCACATTACGGGGAAGGAACTCTCCCTCGGTATACGGGATCTGGCCCTGGAGCGGTTCGGCATCGCGGCGAAACTGGTCTTCGACGAGTGGAACATCTCGAAAACCCGTCACTTCGGCGATATCGTGTTCAATCTCGTCAACGACGGACTACTGCGCAAGACCGAGGAAGATTCCATCGAAGACTTCGACGAAGTCTTCGATTTCAGCACCGCTTTCGAGACAGAAATCCGGATCGACGTCGAATCGCAACGTCCCTGATCTTACTACCGGCGGACCGCACGACGCTGCCTTCTACCGAATGTGGGCTTGGCGGGAGCGGTGTCCTGAACGGTCTCATCCGTGGCTTGCCGCGCCTCCTTGCCGGTATCCGTGGTTTTCGCGAGCGTTTCTGCCGGTTCCGTCACGGCATCCTTTCCGCCGCGGGCTGCCGGAGCGGTCTCTACCGGGACAGATCCGGCGTCCGATGGTAACGGCGATGGGTCCTTCTGAGCGACCGGTTCGTCTTTTTTAGCGGATCTACCCCCCCTGGTCCGCCTGTGACCGTTGCCTCGCGCAGAACCCGGGCTTGCCTGCCCGCCACGCTTGCCTCTGGCCGAACCCGGCCGTTTTTCTTTAGCCGCGACCTGCTTCTCGTCCCTGGCTTCGGCCTTCTGGTCGTCTTTTGCTACGGCCTGCTGGTCGTCACCGGTCGCGTCCTTCGGACTGTCCTTGGCCGCGTCTTTCAGGCCTGGCTCGGCTGCGACCTGCTGGTCGTCTTTAGCTGCGACCTGCTGGTCGTCTTTAGCTGCGGCCTGCTGGTCGTCTTTAGCTGCGGCCTGCTGGTCATTTTCGCCGCTCGCGGGAGTCGGCGCGCCGTTCGATTTCTGGCTTTGGCGCGTTCCGCGCCGGCTGCCGGATTGCCGGGACCTGCCCGATCCCCGCTGCGAACGCCCTGAGCCGGATCTGCGGGATGAACGGGCCGCGGGTTGGTCCGTCTCCGCCGCCACGGTCTCGGCTCCAGCGTCACCATTGGCCGCGGGAGGAAGTTCACGGTAGTTGAGCCGGCCGGATGCGGCGGGCACCGATTTGAGCTTGTTGATGAGCCGCTTGGGAAAGACCATGCGCGCGGTAGTCAGCGGATTCCCCCACTGGCTGACGCGCAGGCTGCCCCCCAGGCTGACCAGCGCGTAGGCCGTATCGAAATCGAGCCCCTTGTCCTGCGAGATCCATTTTACCATTTCCGTGATGGCCAGGCGCGCCGCCTGGTCCACCGTGGACGCGGACGTGATGGTGATCCATTCGCCCTTCGATTCGACCCGGGGCCAGGAGAACCGGCCGCCCGGCAGCGTGTCCACCCGCAGGGTGACCTCCGCTTCGACTTCCACGCCGGAACCGGCGATCTGTCCGTCTCCCACGCACGCCTTGACATCGCCCAGCGACAACAGGGCGCCGTTGACCTGCACGGGGAGATAGACCCGGGATCCGGTCGTGATTTCCAGGGTGTCCATGTTTCCGCCGTGCCGGCCCGGGTAGACCGTGTCGATTTCCCCGTGCCTGGCTGCCACGCCCATGCTCCCGATCACCGGGTGAAGCGGCAGTTTGAGCCGGTCGTCCAGGTGAACCTGGTTTTCGTTGACTTCGAGGACGCGCACCTTCGGTTTCTTGATATCCTGACCGGGAACGCCCGTCTCCGGCTGCACGGCGAACACGCCGGTAGCGGCCGTCGTAATCTGTTTGACCTGGATCGACAGTACATCGCCGATGCTGGCTTCTTCCACGTAGATCGGACCGGTTACGGGTATGCCCCCGGACCGGTCGCCGTCTCCATCGGTTCGGGGTTCTTTCGTCAGGAGACCCCGGTAGCAGTCCTGCGTTTCCACTACGACGGTTTCACCACGGCTCACCGTAATGGCCGGTGAGACGTTCGGGCCGAATACCTGGTGGACCCGGTCTCTGGTAACCCGCCTGGTCAGGACGGCCTGCTCCTTGCTGCCTGTCTTGGACGTTCGTGACGTCCTGGATGATCTGCGAAACAAAATAGATATAACCTCTCGTGAATGGGTTGGTGGATCTAACCGGAGCGGCTCAACCGAAGAGCTCGTCTCCATAGGCGAATACGGCGGGCGTTCCTCCCGTGTGAAGGAATACGACGGATTCGTCCGTCTGGAACCGCCCCTCGCGGATGTGTATGGCCAGGCCGTCCATGGCCTTGGCCGTGTATACCGGGTCGAGAACGATGCCCTCGGTCTGCGCCACCAGGCGCATGGTCTCGAGGCTGGTACGCGACGGTTCGCCGAAATCCGGTTTGGCGAACGTGCAGGAGACATCGAAATCGTCCGGTGTGAAAGTGTGGTTCAGTCCGATGACCGAGGCGCATTCGTTGGCCACGGGCGCGAGACGTTCCTGCATCTCCCGGTCGTCTCCCACCCAGTAGTTGAGCCCGACGGCCTTGAAGCTGGCGGAGACGGCGCGCAGTCCGACCACCAGTCCGACGATGGTATAGGTCATGGAACTCGTATAGATGGCCCTTGGCGTTATGCTCCGCTGCGCGAGTTGTTCGCACAGTTCGAGGACGGCGTCGACGTAGGCCACGGCACGCAGGATCGCGCCGTCGCTGCTCGTGTCGTAAGCCTTCGATCCCTTCGATTCCAGTTCCTCGATCTGCTTTTTCAACTCGTCCTTCACGGTCAGCGGAAAGACGTACTTGATCTGGTCCGCCATGAGGTGGTTGAGCAGCAGGTTGCCGGAAACGGGATAGGATCGGTGGTCCCGCGGGATGACCACGATGGACTTCATGCCCAGCCGGGCGGCGGCCGCGGCGGTCTGCGCGGACTGGTTGGACTGGGAATCGGAGCCGTGGACCAGGTAGTCGAAACCGTTCTCGAGGGCGGGACCCAGCGAGTAGGTGAACTGGCGGGCCTTGTTTCCGCCCATGGCCAGCCCGGTCATGTCATCGCGTTTGATGTATATACGGGGGCCCCCGAGGGCCTCCCCAAGGCGAGGACAGTCCTGTAGCGGAGTGGGCAGGTGGGCCACCGGTGCTTTGGTGAACCTGCCCAGAAGGTGACGCAGTTCCTGCGCGGCGTCACGGTCGTACAACTTCAATATGGCTGCTCCAGCAGGCGAGAGGCCGGGTTCCTAAGCGGGAATCATCCCAGTGGGAATCATCACAGCGGGAATCTGCCGGCTGAGTTCGCCTAATGTCCGAATGCAGCGCCTTCGATCCTGAGGTCCGGGGCGCCCAGCCGATCGCCGGATTCGGGGTCCACCATGATGCTGTGGCCGTCTCCCTGGCGGTATGAACCGCCTCCCCATCCGCGACTGCTGAGATTGTGCCCCTTCGTCTTCAGGGCGTCGACGACGTCGGTCCCCACTCCGCCTTCCACGCGTAGGAAGTCCGGGAACCACTGGTGGTGGATGCGCGGCGCGTCGACTGCTTCCTGGATGTTCATGCCGTGATCGACGACATTCAGGATCAGCTGCATGGTCGTATTGATGATCGTGCGTCCCCCGGGGCTGCCCACTACCAGGTACAGTTCGCCGTTGCGCGTAACGATGGTCGGCGACATCGAACTCAGCATCCGCTTGTTCGGTTCGATGAGGTTCGGCTGCGTGCCGATCTGCCCGGTGTTTCTGGTGACCCCCGGTTGGTAATTGAAATCGCCCATCTCGTTGTTAGTGATCATGCCCGTTCCCGCGATGACGATGTGGGAGCCGTACCCGCCTTCAAGCGTGTAGGTGTTCGATACGGCGTTGCCCCATTGGTCGACGACGGAATAATGGGTGGTTTCCATGGGCTCCGTTGCCATGGTCAGTTCCGGTCCCAGTTCCTCGCTGGGCGTGGCGAAGAAGGGATCGATCGTGGTCCGAAGCTCCGCGGCGTACTCCTTCGTCGTGAGATGTCCCGGTATCTCGACGAAGTCCGCGTCTCCCAGGTGCCGGGCGCGGTCGGCGTAGGCCCGGCGCATGGCTTCGGTCATGACGTGAAGGGTGTTGGACGCGTTATGGCCCATTCGGCCCACGTCGTACCCTTCGAGTATATTGAGCATCAGCGACATGGTGATGCCGCCCGAACTCGGCGGGGGCATGGAGATGATCTCGTATTCCCCGCGGTAGGTGTTGCGTATGGGTTCCCTGACGATCGCCTGGTAGTTGGCCAGGTCGGTCCGGTCGATCATGCCGCCGCCGGCCATCATGTCCTTTTCGATCAGCTCGGCGGTCCTGCCCTTGTAAAAGCCGTCGTGGCCGTGTTGCGCGATAAGTTTCAGGGTTTCCGCCAGGTCCTTCTGGATCCAGCGGTCGCCTGCCTGCCAGGCCTCCCCGTCGCCGCGGAGCATGGCCGCCTTGCTCGCGGGGATCTGGTCGAAAATGACCTTGCGGCCGTTCAGTCCCCGGGCGATGCGTTCCGTCAGGATGAAACCGTTCTCGGCGAGATCGATGGCGGGCTGGATGACCTCCGCCATGGACATGGTGCCGTACTTCTCGAGGGCCAGGGCGAATCCCGCGACAGTGCCCGGCACGCCGATGGCAAGGTGGTGGATCCGGTTGGTGAAGGGATGATAGGGTGTACCGTCGCCGCGGGTGAGGACGATGTTCTGGTTCACCGCCCGGTTGCCGTCCGGATCAAGGTACATCCGGGCATGGGCCTTTCCGGGCGCCTTTTCCCGGTAGTCGACGGCCACGGCCGTTCCGTCCGCCAGTCGGATGACCATGAAGCCCCCGCCCCCGATGTTGCCGGCGGAAGGATGGGTCACCGCCAGGGCCAGCCCCAGTCCCACGGCCGCGTCCACCGCGTTACCGCCCTTCTTGAGGATGTCCGCGGCGATCTGCGTGGCCAGGGGTTCGACGGCCACCGCCATGCCCTTCTTGCCGACCACCGGCTTGCGCGAGGCCGCATGCGACGTTTGAACGGTGGTGGACAGCAGGATGAAGCCGCACAGAACGACCAGGGTCTTGAATCGATGTATCATTTACCGAAACCTCATTCTATGGTGGCGATTCTGCGATGTTTAAGGATTGAATGCAAATCGGGGACACCGTCTTTCTTGCCGTGCCTGCCACGGCACCTGTGCCGTACCGCCTGTGCCGTGTTCGCCACGGTACAGACATCATCCACGGTACAGATCAGAAGTAATAAAGGCGGACATTCCGTCCGAGTCAAGGCCAATGTATATCCGGCAACCTGCGAAAGGCCACAAAATACACCATTAAAAGATACGGCGGACACCCCCTGCGCCTTCAGTTTTTCTCTGTTGATCCACCTCGTGCGTTGCCGTATATTCGAACGATGTTTCGACCGCAAGGAAACGACGACTGAACTCATCGGGTTATACACATCCACAGGTAATCTCCATGCGTAAACACTACCGTCTGATGATCCCCGGCCCCATCGAAGTCAGCCCCGACGTGCTCGCCCACATGAGCGATCCCCTCACCGCCCACTACGGCGACCGCTGGGTGGAGATCTGGCGCAAGACCGTATCCAATCTCCAGCGCGTGATCGGGACCGAAGGCGAAGTCTTCCCGCTCGTGGGATCGGGCCACACGGGCAACGACGTGGTCATGAACAGCCTTTTCAATCCCGGCGACCGGATCCTGACGCTCGACAACGGCCTTTTCGGAAAGCGCCTGGACGACCTGGCCAGGGCTTTCGGGCTGGATTCGGTGGTGTTGGAAAAGCCCTGGGGCATCCCCTTCGAGGCTGCGGATATCCACGAGGCAGCCGCGGCGAATCCAGGCCTGAAGGCGGTCTTCATGGTGCACGGGGAAACGTCGACGGGCGTGGCCAACCCGGTGCACGAACTGGCCGCCGCCGCCCGGGAACACGGCATGCTCGTCCTGGTGGACACCATCGCGTCCCTGGGCGGCGAGCAGTACCTTATGGACGCCTGGGACATCGACGTCACGGTGTGTGCTTCCCAGAAGGCCCTGGGCGCGCCGCCGGGCCTGGCCCTCGTGGCCGTGAGCGACCGGGCCTGGGACGCCATGAAAGACCGGCGGGAGCCCCGCGGGTTCATGGCCGACCTGCAGAACCTGCGGCACTTCGCCGAGACCCAGGCGGATGTCCATCCCCATCCGGGAACCATGCCGGTCAACAACTTCGTCGCATTGATCAGAAGCACGGACGATATCCTGGAAGAGGGACTCGAGGCCTGCTGGACACGGCACCGCAAGGTCTCCCGCGTGGTGCGGGAAGGCGTGCGCGCCATGGGCCTGAAGGTCATGGCCGAGGAACGGACCGCCTGCGTCAACATGACGGTCATCCTCTCGGAAGACCGGATCAAGCCCGTCGCCTTTTCCGATTTCATGAAGGCCGAGTACGGCATGCATGTCGGCCTGGGCCTGGGAGATTACGTAAATCGGTCTATTCGTGTGGGACACATGGCGCACAACGCCAACCTGGAGGCCGTGACGCCCTTCCTAGTCGGCCTGGAGCAATACCTGCGCCGCCAGGGATTCGACGTGGAGCGCGGCGCGTGCCTGGCCGGCCTGGACTGAACTGCCGGCCGTTCTGAACTGCCGTACTGGACCGAGGGGAGATACCTGGATGATCTACGAAGAACGGATCTACAAAATCATGCCCGGCCGCGTGCCGGATATCCTGGACCGGTTCACGAACCACGCCGTGCCCCTCTTCGAGAAGCACGGCATGAAGCTGGTGGGATTCTGGCAGACCGCGGTGGGGCCGAGCAACCACGACCTCACCTACCTGCTGGCCTTTGAAGACGCGAACCACCGCGACCGGGCCTGGGCGGCGTTCATGGCCGACCCCGCATGGATCAAGGCCAAGGCCGACAGCGAAAAGAACGGCGTGCTGGTCGCCGAGGTGGCCAACCGGATCCTGACGCCGGTTCCCTTCTCTCCTCTACAGTAGAACGCCCCTGCAGCAGGACTCCTCTGCAGTTGAACGACTCTGCAGTTGAACGACTCTGCAGCAGATCGGCACCGACATGGCGAAAACTCAGCGCTTGAGGAAGGAACTGCGGTTCTTCGAAGTCTACGCCGTTGCGACGGGTACCACGTTGAGCGCGGGCTTCTTTCTTCTGCCGGGCCTGGCGGCGATGGAGGCCGGTCCCTCCCTCGTGCTGGCCTACCTGTTGGCGACCGTTCCCCTCATCCCCGCCATGCTCTGCATCGTGGAACTGGCCACCGCCATGCCCCGCGCCGGCGGCGTGTACTACTTCGTCGACCGGTCTCTGGGACCTTACGCCGGACTGATCACGGGGATCGGGACCTGGCTGGCGCTCATCCTCAAGGTCACCTTCGCGCTGGTGGGCATGGGCGCCTACGTCGCCCTTTTCTTCCCGGGCCTGCCCCAACTGCCCGTGGCCCTGGTACTGGCGGCGGGTCTCGGTGCGGTGAATTACTTCGGCGCCGCGAAGAGCGGCCGCCTGCAGATCTACCTGGTGATGGCCCTGCTCCTGCTGCTGGCCGGTTTTATCGGCGGCGGAGTCCCGGCGCTGGATGCCGTCGTGTTCGAGGGCCTCTTCGACGTCGAAATCACCACGCTCATGGGGACGGCGGGGCTGGTCTACATCAGCTACGTAGGGGTGACCAAGGTCGCGAGTCTCGCGGAAGAAATCGAAAAGCCGGAGAAGACCCTTCCCCGGGGCGTATTCCTGGCCCTGGCCACCGCCGTCGTGGTATACGCCCTCGGCACGGCGGTCATGGTGGGGGTCATACCCATCGAACGCCTTGCGGGCGACCTGACGCCGGCGGCGACGGCGGCCGGCATCCTGTACGGCTGGTGGGGAAGCCTGCTCCTCTCGGTGGCGGCCCTGCTCGCCTTCGTCTCCGTGGCGAACGCGGGCATCCTGAGCGCTTCCCGCTATCCGCTTGCGATGAGCCGGGACCGCCTGCTGCCCGTCGGGATGAGTCAGGTAACCTCCAAAGGCGTGCCGGTCCGCTCGCTGATCGTTACGGTGGGAAGCATCCTCGTCATCCTGCTGACCCTCGACCCCGTGGGCATCGCCAAGCTGGCGAGCGCCTTTCAGCTGGCCGTCTTCGCCCTGGTGTGCCTCGCGGTCGTCGTGATGCGGGAAAGCCGAATCGCCGAGTACGACCCGGGATACCGCTCGCCCTGGTACCCCTGGATGCACATCGCGGGCATGGTACTGCCCTTCCTCGTGATCTGGCAGATGGGTTGGCCCGCCATCCTGTTCATCGTCGGATTCATAGGCGCCGGGACCCTGTGGTATTTCTACTACGCACGGTTCAGGGCGGACCGCAACGGCGCGATCTACCACATCTTCGAGCGGCTCGGCCGGTCGCGCTACCAGGGGCTGGACCGGGAACTGCGCGGGATCCTGAAGGAAAAGGGGCTCAGGGACGAAGACCCGTTTGAAGACATGATCACCCGGTGCCAGCCGGTCGATCTGGAAGAGAAAGTCGAGTTCGATCAGGTTGCCGCCGTCGCGGCGGAAAAACTTTCGTCCCGCGTCGGACTTTCAGTGGGTGAAATCAACGACAGATTCACGCAGAAGACCGATGCGGGCGGAACACCGGTCGCCGAAGGCGTGATGCTGCGCCATTTTCGAATGACGGGTATCGCCCTGCCGGAACTGGTTCTCGTCCGTGCGTTCGAGGGCGTGCGGGTAGACTATCAAAATCCCGTGACCGGCACGCTGAATTCCGACGAAATTCACGCGTTTTTCTTCCTGGTCAGCCCCGCGGAGCACACCGCGCTGCATCTGCGCATGCTGGCCCGGATCGCGGAACGGGCCGACGACGTGAACTTCGGCCAGGTATGGATCGCCGCGTTCGACGAACACGCCCTTCGCGATATCTTCCTGCGGAACGACCGGTACCTTACCGTCCCGGTCCTACCCCAGTCGCCCGCGAGCGGCCTGATTGGCATGCCCATATCGGAAATGGAAATCCCGGGAGGATGCCGGATCGTGTGGATACGCCATTTCGACGAGGTGATCGTACCCTCGGGCGACACCGTGATCAAGCCCGGTGATCTGCTGACCGTTATCGGAGATCCCGGGGACTTGAACGCCTTCCGGCGGATGTACCACGACTAGGGCACGTAGGGCGTCCCCGTTCGCCGGAGTTCCTTCGTAATCGCCATCTGGCAGGTCACGTAGGCCTGGGCGTCCGCGTTGCCGCGGCGGTTCAGCAGGCCGGCGGCGTAGCCCGGACGGGCGTCGGCGATGGTGCCGACGATGAGGTTGGCGTATTCCACCGTGGTGTCGTACCGGTCCGCGATCAGGGCGTTCATCTCGCTCCAGGCGATCTTGACGGCTTCTTCCCAGTTATAGCCCTGCCCGCTGGTCAGATACTCCTCCTGCGACTCCACGATGCGGGTCTTCTCCACGACCGGCGCGCTGCACGGAAACCCGGGCGACCGGTCCACGCGCATCGTGATCGTCGAATCGATCTCAACGCCCGTCCCCGTCAACTCGCCGTCCCCCATCCGGGCGTGCACGTCCCCCAGGGACAGCAGTCCCCCCGGTTTCTGGGCGCAGATGTGGACCGTGCTGCCCGGTTGTATCGCATTGAAATCCATGTTGCCGCCGGTGTCGATCTGGTGGAGCGCCACCGATTCGAGCATGACGACGCCGATCATGGGCCGGACCGGGACCACGAAGTCGGGCGGGAAATGGACCAGGCCGTCCCGCACCGGCGCGATCAGTCGCAGGCTGCCCCAGTGGGGGCCGCCGTTGCGGTAGAAGCCGTAGGGACCGACCTCCATGTCGAGGATCTCCACGGACACCCAGTCCCCGGCCTCGATCCCCTCGATATGGAACGGTCCGCACGGCCGTGAATACCGGTAGGGATCCACGTCCATCACCGCCCCGGCCCGCAGGTCCTTCTTGGCGGGATAGTCCTGGTCGTGACCGCCGTAGGTCTCGACCTGGACCGTCTCCCCGGGTTCGAGCACGCCGCGGATCTCCTTGAATGCCGGATCGTCCGGACCGGAGAGATAGGGGGTGCGGGTAAACCGGCGCATGGAACGCTCCTTCCTGTTGGGCCAACGTCCTTGTAGTCCGACGGGTTGTTAACGGTTTGATGCGATTACGATTAATTGCGAATTCAGGCGTGTTTTCTGTCGCCTCGCGGCGAAGGCGCGTTATATTCCGGATTGTATTCGTTCCAACGGTGCCTTACAAGCCCAAAACCTACCCCATCCCGCGGTCCGGCGCTGGAAGAAGTCCGACCCAACCAGGGGTCCGGTCTATACCGGGGTCCGATCCCTACGTCGATCCGCGGCGGAGAACAGACCATGCGACTGACGAAAGAACAACTGGCGTTCATGGAGACCTTCGGCTTCCTCGGCTTTCCCGGGCTGTTGAAGGACCGGATCGACGGAATCACCGGAGCCTTCGAGGCCGTCTGGGCCGAGCGCGGCGGCGGTCATGACGGCAAGCCCCACGACGGCACGGCCAGGTCCTGCATCGTGCCCTTCATCGACCAGCATCCCGTGCTGTCCGCGCTCATCGACGACCCTCGCGTCAACGGGATCTTCAGCAGCCTCCTGGGGGACGACTTCGTGTACCTGGGCAGCGACGGGAATTTCTACGTGGACGATACACGGTGGCATTCGGACACGGACTGGTCGGGTAAGATGCGCGGCGCGCCGCCCCGTATCTACTACAAGATGGCCTTCTACCTCGATCCGCTGACCCGGGAATCGGGTGCGCTGCGGGTGATCCCGGGCAGCCACCGCTGGGGTGACGCGTATGCCGACTCGCTGGAATCCCAGATCCGTGAATCGCCGGAAAACTGGGGCATCGAAGGCTGGGAGGTGCCGGCCGTAGCCCTCGAGACGCAGCCCGGCGACATCGTGGTCTTCAACCAGAATACCAAGCACAGCGCCTGGGGCGGGGGCGATCGGCGCAGGATGTTCACGGTCAACTGCACGGCCCGGTTCGCCGATGAGGATATCCCGATCCTGAAGAACGAGATCGCCGCCGCCGCACGGTTCTGGCTCGACAGCGTCTACGGCGAGGCCATGCTGGAGACGGCCGGCCCGGCGCGCATGAAACACCTGGAACAGCCCCTGGCCCACCAGGACCACCTTGTGGAGGAGGTACGCAAGGCCAGGCTGCGTATGGCGGAGCCGTCGCGGGGTTAGAGCACAATTACGCTTCCGGCGACCGCACTGCCGGCGACCGCACCGTGGGTCGGCCGCCCCGACTTACCGCCAGTCCTGCTGGCCGCGGACCTGCCGCAGGAACCTTCGGGCGTTGCCGGAGAAATGGTCCTCGATCTCCTTTGGCGTCAGCCCCAGCATGTCCGCCACCTGTTTCTCCTGCCGTAGTTGCTCGTAGATGACCAGCGTCGCCCGCGAATCGCAGTGGGGCGTCGTTTCCGTCGTGCCCTCGTAGTAGGTCCACGCCCGCCCGTAGGTGACGTACTTGCCCCGGGCGCATCCCGCCACCACGTTGTCCGAACCGAACATGACCCGCGAGCGGTCCTCGTGCTTCATCAGCAGGTACTGGGAGTAGAGGTCGTTCACGGCCGACGTATCGTACCAGATGTTGGGCAGGTCCGTGAGAAAGTGGATGGCCCGCTCCATCATGAAGCAGTTGAAGGCCCGGGCGCAGTGGGCGAGGATCCACTGGGCGCGGGGATAGCGCTTCGTGTAGTCGGCCAGGTCTTTCTGGTTTTCCGCGTCCGCCGGCCCTTCGGGCTTGGACATGTGCATGGTGATGGCGAGTCCGAGATCGTGGGCCACTTCGATGAAGGATTCGGGCAGGAAGTCCGGGATGCGGCAGTAGGTGGGGTCCGGCGCGAAGGTCCGGTAAGGCTTCAGACCCAGGAAGCCGTGTCGCTTTACCTGCGCGGCCACGTATTCCGGCGTCATGTCGGGCGTGACCATCATGTTGATCGCCGATTCGGGGTCCTGCTTCATCTCCTCGGCCATCCAGTCGTTATGGCCTTCCGTGTCGATCCCGCCGGGGATCGGCGTGCCGAGTACCAGGTAATGCATCCTGCGGCCCGGATACAGCTGCTCCGCCCAGGCGAGGTGGTCCTGGTAGTCAATCTCCACCCGGAGCCCGGTAGGATCCGGGGGAAGCTTTCCCCGGTGCCGTTCCGACCACATGTGCACGTGCATGTCGTAGACGGTTTCCGGCACGAAATCGGCCAGTTCCTCGTCCCAGAAGCCTCGATCGAAATCCTGATAGTTTGGTACGCTCATGAAGACTCCTCGCAGATGCAGGGGATAGCTGTGTGACATTGCGGCGAAATCGGCGTTGGCGCGAGTGCGATGCCAACTCTACTGCTTGAGAACGGAAATCCTTTGTTTTGTCGTGCGCAACCGGTTCAGTGTACCCCTATCGCGCATCCTTTTCAAGACCAAAAGAAACTTTGACATTACACGGCTGAAGACGCTTATTTCTCTCGATATCTCATCCAATCAGATCGCCATTGAAGACGGAGGCTATCATGGCTGAAGCACAAGACATGAACCGGCGCAGTTTCCTGCGCAACACCATGCTGGGCGGCGCGGGCGTCACGCTGATGGGCACGCCGGCCTGGGAAGCGGCCGCCCAGATGGTCAGCGGCTCCGCGGGCCGTCCCGTGAACGGAGTGGGACTCGACGATCCCCTGCTTGTCCAGCTCAGTATCAACGAGAACCCCCTCGGCGCTTCGCACCGGGCTATCGAGGCGGTGGCGGGCAAGATGTTCGGGATGAACCGGTATACCATGCATTTCGAACTGGAAGAGGCCCTGGCCGCCCATCACGGCGTCGATCCGGAGTCTGTGTTCACGGGCGTCGGTTCGTCTGAAATCCTGTTGACCGGGACATTGGCGGCCTTCTGGAACAATCCCGGAAACGCGGTCACGGCCTTCCCGTCCTACCGATCCATTCCGAGGACGGCGGAGGAACTCGGACAGGCCGTCAAGCAAGTTCCGCTGACCGGAGACTGGCAGATGGACCTCGACGCAATGCTGGCGGCCGTGGACGACCAGACGCGTATCGTCAGCATCTGCAATCCCAACAACCCCACCGGCCAGATCCTCGATCCCGCCGCGCTGGAACGCACGATCCGGGCGGTACCGAAGGACGTCATCGTCTGCGTGGACGAGGCGTATATCCAGTTTGTCGACGATCCCGCTTATCCGTCCACGATTCCCCTGACGAAGGAAGTCGAGAACTTGCTGGTGTCCCGGACTTTCTCGAAGGCCTACGGACTCGGCGGCATGCGGGTCGGGTACGGCGTGGCTCATCCCTCGCTCCTGGAGCGCATGCATCGGTTCAGCATCGGGCTCCTCAACAAGAACACCCTGTCGACCGTGGCCGCGATGGCCGCGCTGAATGACCAGGAGCACGTGCGCCGCACGGTGGAGATCACCCGCCAGGGGAAGGCCTTCCTCTACGAAGAACTGGAAGCCATGGGGTACAGTCCCATTCGCACGCAGACGATCTTCGTCACCGTCGAAATCGGTCCCAACGTGGAGACGCTGATCGACCGGTTGTGGGAGAAGAAGGTCTATGTCCGGCAGGCCTTCGACATGGAGGGCTTCATGCGTATATCCGTCGGTCTGCCCCGCGAGAACGAGGCCTTCATCTCCGCCTTCAAGCGCGAACGCAGCGCGTTGTAGAGGGCCGCGGGATCGGCGCATCGCAGGCGCGATGCAGAAAGGTTTACATCCTGGATGAAATACCCGAACCCGCTCAAGCGGCGCATCCGCGACGGCGAGTTGCTGCTGGGCACGGTCCTGCCCGCCCACGATTCGTTCACGGCCTCGGTGGTATGCCGTTCCGACATAGATTTCCTCTGGATCGATACCGAGCATTCCGCGAGTGCCGTGGAAGACCTGGACATGGTCCCGGTGATCGCCCGCCAGAACGACGTGGCGCCCATGATCCGCGTCGCCTGGAACGATCCCGCGCTGATCAAGAAGGCCTATGACATCGGCGCCGTCGCCGTCATGATCCCCCAGGTCAATACGGCCGGGGAGGCGGAACGGGCGATGCAGTCCGCCCGCTATGCGCCGGAGGGACAGCGCGGTGTATCTCCGTACTGGGCCATGATGGCCGGCTTGGAATTCAACCACGTGGTCAAAACGGCCAACGCGGAGACCGTCACCGTACTGCAGATCGAAAGCGTCGAAGCCCTCGAGAACCTGGACGAAATCAAGCAGGTGGAAGGGATCGACGTCCTCTTCATGGGACCCACGGATCTGTCCGCCACCATGGGGGTGATCACGGAAACCGAGTCGGCCGAGGTGCAGGCCGCCATCCGGGAATTCCCCCGGCGGCTCGAAGGCACCGGGATCATGGCGGGCACCACGCTGGACGACCTCCAGGACATCCGGCAGAAAATCGACTGGGGCTACCGGTACATCAACGTCGGCAGCCCGATGGGCTACGGTTTGCGTGTCCTCAAGGACAACCTGGAAGCGCTGCGGAGCGGATGAAGTAATGATCAGTGAAGAACAGGTCCGGATATTCCACGAGCGTGGATGGCTGGTTGTCGAGGGTGTTTACCTTCCTGAAGAGGCCGACGAGGTCGCCCGATTGGCCGCGGAAACGGCGGACTCCATGGACGTAGAGGAATCCATGGAGGGCTATCTGCTGGACCGTTCCGATACGGGCGATACCGCTGCGCGAAAGATCGACAATCCGTACCTGCGGAATCCGTTGTTCCGCGATTTCGCGCTGGATGGCCGGCTCCGGGGTATCCTCCGTCAACTCACCGGCGAAGCCCCCCTGCTAAAGAGCGACCAGCTCTTCATGAAACCGCCGCGGTTCGGCTCGGAGAAACCCTACCACCAGGACAACTTCTACTTCCGGTGCACGCCGGGCGGCCACGTCATCACGGCCTGGATCGCCCTTGACGACGTGGACGAGGAAAACGGCTGCCTCAGGTACATCACCGGCTCCCACAAGAAGGGGATCATCGACCACGTGGAGGTCCCCGGCCAGCCCTACAACCTGGCCCCTCCGGATGACCTGATCGACTGGGATAGGGAAGCCTCCGCACCGGTGCGGAAGGGCGGCGTAGTCTTCCATCACTCGGAGACGCTCCACTCGTCACGCCGCAACACGTCGGATCGCTGGCGGCGCGGCTACGCGACCCACTGGGTCTCGGCGTCGGTCACAACCGAAACGGACAACCTGGATGGTGCCTACTTCCGAAGCGACGACTACGCGGAGCACGTGCGGGCCGTGGACCAGAAGCTGGGCGGCGCGGCGCAAGTCGAGTCTGCGGAGCGGACGGGAGTATCGTGATGCCCGCAGGTAAGTCTACAGCCGCATCGCGAGGCACCCCGGAAACCTCCATTACCGATCTCATGTGGTCGAAGACGGCATCGATCTACGACGCCATCCTCGCCCATCCCTTCATCAAGGGTCTCACCTCCGGCGACCTCGACCGCTCGGCCTTCGAGTTTTACACCGTCCAGGACGCGCTGTATCTGAAGGACTACGCCCGGGCCCTGAGCCTCGCCGCGGTGAAGGCGCCGGACGAGAACACCATCATCCTCTTCAACGAGCATGCCAAGGGGTGTCTCGTGGAAGAGCGGGCCATGCAGGAGAACTTCTTCGACGTCTTCGGCCTGTCGTCGGAAGAGGTCTGGGCCACGCCCAAGGCCCCGGTATGCCAGGCCTATACAAGCTACCTGCTTTCCGTAGCCTACGGCCGGCCTTTCCACGAGGTCGTGGCCGTTGTACTCCCCTGCTACTGGATCTACTGGGAGGTGGGCAAGGCGCTGGCGGAGAAGGGATCGCCGGATCCCATGTACCAGCAGTGGATCGACACCTACGCCGGTGAGCAGTTCGCCGAATGTGTCGTTGCCGTCCTCGAAATCGCGAACCGGGTCGCGCACGGGCTACCCACGGAGGGCCGCGAGGCCATGCTGGGGCACTACGTCACGACCAGCCGGTATGAGTGGATGTTCTGGGATATGGGGTACCGGAAGGAACAGTGGCCGGTGTGAATGTCGTACGTGCTGGTTTTTCGGTCGATTGCGATTGTGTTTCTGGATTCCTCACGTAGCACGGTTACGGACCGGACGGAAAACATCCTGGTCTTTTCTTACAAGAATCCCCCGGCTTTACCTACTAATCAAGTACACAACCGTTAGAACGCAGTCTGTACGGACAGCCAACCTGGCCGCAACCGGACTACGTGTGAATCCGTCGCTTTCGGATCGCTGAAAAAGCGTGCGTGGCGCGTGTGTGGCGCGCGCATAGCGCGATGATGAGAGCGACCTGCCGGAAGGAGTCGTCATGAGTGTAGATATCGTTCGAGGTACCAGCCAGAAGCCCGTGTCAAGCAATGCCCTGGTGGAGGTTGTATCTCAGCAGACCAAATGGTCGGGGCGACTGTTCATTGGATATCCTATTTTCAGCACGTCCGAAGGACTCCGGATGATTGACGCCCTGCTGGTTTCTGCAGATATGGGCGTGGTCGTTTTCGATCTCATCGAGGGACACGAAACGGGTGATTTCGGGGCGCGGCAGGATGATTCGGCCAACAAGCTCGAAGCCCGGCTTAAGGTACACCAGGGACTGATGCGGCGCCGGGACCTCATGGTTCCCATCCATACGATCTCATTCGCCCCCGCACTGACCAATCCGGATTCATATCGTGATTCATATCGTGATTCATATCGTTTGGAGGACTACCCTCTCGCGAACGCCTCTTCACTCATAGAGGAACTGAACCGGTTCACCTGGTCGTGTGCGCATGGCCAGGATTTGTGCGCGAAGGTGCTGTCGGCGATTGAGCACATCACCACGATGCGAAAAAGAGGATTCAGTCGACATGTTGCGGAGGCGGCCTCGCGAGGTGCTAAGCTGGTTAAACTCGAGAAATCGATCGCGACACTGGATAACATGCAAAATCGAGCCGTCATAGAAACGGTCGAAGGCATACAACGCATTCGCGGTCTGGCGGGTTCGGGCAAAACTATCGTACTGGCGCTGAAGGCCGCTTATTTCCATGCATACAATCCCGGCTGGCGCATCGCCGTCACGTTCAATTCCCGTTCCCTCAAGGCTCATTTTCGTCGCCTCATCAACAACTTCTTCATAGAACAAACCGGCGAAGAGCCTGATTGGAACAAGCTGCGTATCGTCAACGCCTGGGGTGCCTGGCAAGGAAAGGATCGCAGGGGCATCTATGCCGAATTCTGTCGTCTGCACGGAATGACATTTTTCGATTATGGAAAGGCGCGTAACAGATTCGGACCAGGCAGGGAGTTCAAGGGGGCGTGCGAATACGCCCTTGCCAATGCACGTAATCGCGAACCGGTCTACGACGCGATACTTGTCGACGAGGCGCAGGATTTACCGGCCATATTTCTGAGGCTCTGCTACAAACTGCTCAAACACCCTAAAAGACTGGTGTACGCCTATGACGAACTGCAGAATCTCCGTGGCCGTTCCCTGCCCTCTCCCGAAGAGATTTTCGGGAAGAACAAGGATGGATCACCCAAAGTGCGGTTCGACGACACCGGAGATCTCGCACCGCAGCGTGATATCATGCTGTCGAAGTGTTACCGCAACTCGAAACCGGTTCTGGCCACGGCATTTGCCCTTGGACTCGGGATATACCGAAAACCGCCCCAGGGGACGGAAACCGGTCTGATCCAGATGTTCGACCGTGCTCATTTATGGGAGGACATCGGTTACAGGGTGCGGGACGGGGCATTGCGGGACGGTTCGAACGTAACGCTTGACCGAACGGAAGATACGAGTCCGGAATTTCTGGAAGACCATTCCAACCTTGACGACCTGATTCGGTTTATCGCCTTCAGAAACCAGGATGAACAGGCAGACTGGCTGGCGGAGGCCATTGCCGAGAACCTCCTGAAGGACGAACTGCGCCACGACGACATCATGGTCATCAACCCCGATCCTCGTGCGACAAGGGAGAAGGTAGAACCGATACGCAGCCGATTGAAGGAATTGGGCATCAGATCCCACCTCGCCGGGGTCGACACCGATCCGAATACCTTCTTCCGGCCGGGCAAAGCATCGGTGACCCTGACCGGGATTCACCGTGCAAAGGGCAACGAAGCCGGAATGGTCTATATCATCCATGCCCAGGACTGCCATTCGGCCGTTCGTAATCTGGCGAGCGTGCGTAACTGCCTGTTTACGGCGATAACGCGAAGCAAGGCTTGGGTCCGTGTGCTTGGTTTCGGCGAGTCCATGGCCATGTTGAAATCAGAATATGAGAAACTGAAAGCGCGGCGTTTCGAGTTGCGGTTTACCTATCCGACTTCGGAGCAGCGGGAGCGCTTGCGTCTCATCCACAGGGATATGACCACGGCCGATGCCAACCACCTCAGGAACCGCGACAGGCATCTGGATGATCTTCTGAAGGAACTCGAATCCGGCGAAGTGCAGATCGAAGACCTGGACGAGGAGACGATTGCCCGGTTCAGGAGTGTGCTGACGAAATAGCGATATCCGAGAACTGTTGGTTCGGACCCTTGAGCGTTCACAGCCTGTTTTACGCTCAAGCATCATCGATCAGGTTCCCGAGAATGCTGACCAGCGCCCTTCCCGGTCCATTTTCCGCATAACCCGCGGGTTCGAATTTCCGGCTTCCACGTCTGCGCACCACGATCTCGCTCCAGAAGAAGAATCCTTCCTTCAATTGGACATCCAAAAGGTCGCTGATGTCGTACAGGGTCCCGGTGTTGTTGTTGACCAGGTGGTTCGACCGGGTGATGGCCATGCCTTCCTCTCCGGAACCGTCGATATCGTAGAACACCAGCAGATCGTTCACCGTCGCGGCCACACCGCTGAATCGGTGGCTAAGCTGCAGAGCAACGATGAAGTTCGCAGCCCGGTCGGGGTCGATATCGGGGTAGATGTACAGGCCGGCCCTGGTATCGGTCCGGATACCTCGAGCGGCCTGTCGGACACGTTGAACAACCGGATCGGTCGACGATCCGGCTCCCGTGCGGCTGGAGGCGTCGGTCCAGGAGGCACCGGATCCGGAGGCGCCGGACCCGGAGGCGCCGGTTCGGCCTGACGCACCGGACCGTGAGGCACCTGTCCGGGAATTCTCCGCGCGTGTATGGGAAGATTGAGCGGAAGAACGATAGCGAGGCGGTGTTTGCCGTTGGTAAAACGACCCGGTAGACGACCCGGCGGCCGAAGACGTCCGCAGGTTTTCCGGATTTCGAATGAGCCACTGGTAGGCCTCGTTGATCTCCGTGAACTTGGCGGTGGCCCGGTCTTTTACCCGGTCGGGCACCTTGTCCGGATGCCAGATCAGCGCCAGTTCCCGGTACGATTTCTTCACGTCGTCAAGCGACGCGCCCGGGGCGAGATCGAGCGCATGCAGCGCCCTGTTCGTGGTATCATCCATACATGGTTATTTAAGCCATTCAAAGGGTTGTCTCAAGCGATTTATGCCGGTATATTCAACGTCACTACGAGACCTCCGGTCACAGCGAGACGACAAGTCGGCGTCCGACAATAACGTCGCCGTCCGGCTGCAAGTCGCTGCCCGACATCTAATCGCCACCCGGCTTCATCGTCGCCACCGGACCAGGTCCGCCCACAAACGAACATTCGAAAAAGGCCACCCATGCCCATCACCGACGCCCTGCCTGAAATGAAGCGGGAACTGCGTTTCTTTCCGGCAAGAACCGATAGTCCCAGGACGCTTTCCCGCGAACAGGTCGACTTCTTCAACGCGAATGGCTATCTCTGCCCCCTCGACGTCTTCACACCGCAGGAAGCCGAAGAGAACCGAGTTTATTTCGAAGACCTGATGGCCCGCGCGGAGCAGGAGGGGTACAACAGCTACTCGATCAACGGCTGGCAGCGGCATTGCGAAGGTATCTACAACCTGGCCATGAACGAGCGGATTCTGGACTACGCGGAAGACCTGGTCGGGGAGACGCTGATCTGCGAGATGACCCACTATTTCTGCAAGATGCCGGGCGACGTGCAGCGGGTGAGCTGGCACCAGGACGCGTCCTACTGGCCCCTTACCCCGAGCAAGGTGGTGACGATCTGGCTGGCTATCGACGACGTGGACGAGGAGAACGGGCCCATGACGGTCATCCCCGGTTCCCACCTCCACGGACAGATCCCCTTCGAAAACAGCACGAAGGCCGAACGGAACGTGCTCGGCCAGACTGTAACGGACCCGCTCAGGTGGGGCGGCGATCCCGTGCCCTTCGTCATGAAGGCGGGCCAGATCTCCATGCACACCGACCTGCTGCTGCACGGTTCCGAGCCGAACGTATCCAACCGCCGACGCTGCGGCCTGACGATCCGGTACCTGCCGCCTGAGGTGCGGAGCCGCTACCCGGAGTACCACCGGGCCGTAATCTGCCGCGGCAGCGATCCCTCGGGTTACTGGAGACCCATACCCCGGCCCGTCGGCGACCATATCCCTCCGCGAAACCGCTAGTATATGTACATCTCCGTCGACTGCGGGCACAGTCCGATTGCGATTCAAAAGAGAAACTTTGGGATGTCTGTGCAAATTCGATTGTTCCTGAGGTTTGTGTGCGCTAACCTACTTTCGAACGCTGTGTGTATCTAATTCCGATTTGTCCGTTACGTATGGAACGGCAGATGATAGTTCCTCGTGTTAGTACTTTTTTTCTTGCAGGTGCCAATGTGGCCACCCATCCGATTTACCACCATTGCTGCTCTGCATGGTGACGGAAGCTTGAAAGCCCTGAACTCAGACAGGCTAGCTGCATAATGCAACGTTGACTAAAATGCTGATAAGCAGTTATGTTGTAATTAGAAGTAGGAGATATGTTTGGATAAAGCAACGAGGTAGCAGGGCGGTATGTACGACGCTAAATCAGACGTGTGTTTACTCGTTATTCGGCGTGTCAGCAGGTGCCGGGTAAAGCGTTCTGAAACGCATCACATGATGCTTGAAAATCGAAGCTGTGAACCTCAGATTCTTTATTGATCGAGAAACCGGCTACCCTCATGTTCTCTCTCATGGGATCAAGGAGAGTGAAGCCGAGGAAGTCCTCATGTCTCCGGACGAAGATAGACCAGGCCGGGAGGGGTCGCGCGTTGCGATTGGAAGGACAGGTGGCGGACGTTATCTACGGGTCATCTACGTACCTGACCGCAATCCCGATCAGGTTTTTGTCATCACAGCATACGAGTTGAGAGGTAAACCGCTCACTGCTTTTCGACGGCGCATGAGAAGGAGTAAAAGATGAAGAACAAAACCAGTTTCCCACCAGGATGGAACGAAGAGCGTGTCCAGCGTGTACTTCGTCACTATGATACGCTAACCGAGGTTGAACAGGTTGCCGAAGATGAAGCCGCGTATGAGGATACAACGCAAACAGTGATGGAGATCCCAAATGATTTGGTCCCCACTGTCCGAGCGTTGCTAGCGAACCGCGTACCGTAGTGTGCCAGTACTGACTCCCAATTCACACCTGACACACGAACGCGTTACCAGACCGTGACACAGCCTCTAGACCGCTACAGCGACAGCGGCCTGCAATGTTTACACGGGCGGTACCCGTTTTCCGCCGCCTCCTCGGGACTGCTGAATTCCATGCGGTGCTGACTTTGGATCCGCCGGGCATTGCGGCAGGTCGGATAACAGTAGATGCCCGTTGTGCGGCTGCCGATGAAGCGCACGCCGCGCTGCTTCCAGCCCGCGAGGTCTTTTCTGGCGATCCCCTCCCGCTCCAGCAGCATCCATTTCATTTCCGGTCCGTAGTAATAGTTCCCCACGCCTCCGGTCGAGGGTACGAGCCGGTGGCAGGGCATCAGGAAGGGCACAGGATTGCGGGCCATGACCGTTCCGACGGCACGGATCGCCTTCGGCCTGCCCACTTCCCGGGCCAGCCAGGCATAGGGCCGGACCTCGCCCGCCGGGATCCTGGCCAGGTTTTCCAGGACGATCTGTTCGAACTCGGTAAGCCCCTCCAGCGTGACCGGTGGCTTGGCGATCTTCTCTCCTTTTATGGCCCGCCTGACCGCTTCTGCAAACGCTTCGGGGAGCGAACCTCTGACCGTGGTCCGCCCCAGCCTTTCTTCGTAGTAGGATTCGAAAGCGCCGTCCTCCTCCACGTCGAGTTTTACGGCCGAAATGCCCCTGGGCGTGAAGCCCACGTGCGCCGGCCCGAAATCCGTATCGATGACATCATATCGGTCTGCAATCCTGATCATCACTTCCTCCTCGATTCCGGCCGGAGCGGTCATTTTCAGTTTGGGTGATGCCGCGGCTATACTTTTCATGAAATCGGCTTCTTCGCGGCTATCAGCGCAGCCTACCAGTTGTTCCGCCGCGGTGCGGCTCACTTTCTCGGACCGGCTCGCTTCCTCGTCCGCCTCGCCTGTCCTGATTTGGTTAAGGTTCTGTCTCGATTCGCTAGAATCCACTGGGGTCGTCCTCCATGATTTTGCGAAGTCTGCGCAGCGCCCGGTACACTTTGCCCCGCAGCGCCGATTCCGGTGAGCCGGTGACCGTCGCGATTTCCGCGTAGGAGTATTGCTCGATGAATCGCAGGATGATCAGTTCACGGCTCTCTCTGCCCAGTTTGTCGATCGCCGACCGGATCGACCTTGCCAGGTCGTTCCCGGGGATGACTGACTGAACTTCCTCTTTCATCCTGTCCACTGCACCTGCCATGCGTTTGCGAGACCTCAGCCGGTTCAACGCCAGGTTCCGCACGATGCGGTACAGCCAGGGACGGATTTCGAGCGTCATGCACCGCTCCGCGTCGTACTTTCCGGTGAGTGTGACATAGGCCTTGACGAAGGCTTCCTGCGTAACGTCGAGGGCGTCGTCCGAACCACCGAGCATATGGAAGGCGTAGGTGAAGAGTCTGTCCTTGTACGCCGCCACCAGGTCCGCCACCGCCTTTCTGTTGCCGCGATGGATTTCCAGCGCGATGCATTGTTCATTTACTGCACTCATATGGATTGCTACACTCCTCAATTCGTCGCCGGCTTCAGTACTATAACACCGTGTATCGGTGTTTCGTTCGGGGGAAAATGATATCCTGTATCCCGCTTGACAGATTCTTCGCCAATACCTTCTTTGCACCTTGGCGACGATGCCAGAGTCTATCAGGAACAATCCATTAAAGTAGCGATCAAGGAATCACAGAAATGAAGATGAGTTCTCGATATGTGAAAATCGTGGAGTGGTCAGAAGAAGATCAGTGTTACGTCGGTAGTTGTCCCGGTCTGTTTTACGGCGGGTGTCATGGGGTGAACGAGGAGGAAGTGTTCTCCGAGTTATGTCGTATCGTGGAAGAAACCATAGACCTGTTCCGACGAGACGGCCGGTCCCTTCCTTCACAGACTTCGGGAAAAGACTACGCCAACAAAATGCTGAATATTGTCTGATCAGCCTCCTGCTTCCACCTACCCGCCGCCCCCCAGCACCCGCTCCCAGAAGCCTTTTGTTCCTGCGTCCCGATTCCCCTCTTCCGCGATATAGATCGTGAAGGCCGTGTTTCCGATCTGCTCGCCCCGCCAGGACCGAAAGCCGCGCCGGTTCGGTTCGAGGGCGTCCCCCTTGATATCCGATTTCCAGATCTGGTTCATCGTCGGGTACCACACGAAGAGGCCGCCCACTTCCTCCACCAGGAGGCGTTCGGCCTGCCGGTAGACGTCCATCCGCACCTGATAGTCACCGACGACGCCACCAGCCCGGACCACCAACTGGTCGAAAAGGTCGTGTTTCCAGGCGTGGCGCCCCGATGAAAGCCAGAGGTTCATCAGGCTGCTGGGATCGATGAAGTCGGCCCCGAAGCGGACGAGTCCCAGGGGGAGCTCGTGGCTGTTGATCGCGTCCATGAAGATCTTCACCTCCATGTTGCGCACCACCAGGTCGATGCCCAGGTTCTGCTTGATCATGGCGTGGATCGCCTCCCCGGCCTCGTGGACCGGCCGGACGTCGCGCCGGACCCACATCTCCACGCGCGGGAAGCCCTTGCCGTCAGGGTATCCCGCTTCGGCCAGCAGCTTGCGTCCGAGGGCCGGGTCGTACCGCTGGACGGGTTTCAGGGCTTCCGTCGCTTCCGCCGGGAAGCCGGGCGGCAGCATTGAGTAGGCGGGGATCGCAAAACCCTGGAGCGCAGATTCGCACACGGCGTCCCGGTCGATGGCGTGGCTGAAGGCCTGGCGCACTTTCAGGTTGTCGAAGGGCGGATTGTAAGTGTCCATGGTGAGGTAGTAGGTCGCGAAATCCGTATAGGAATGCAGCTCCCGGCTCAACTGTGGATCGGTCTTGATCCGGGCGAGTTCGGCGTGGTTCGTTACGAGGCCGAAATCCACCTCGTCGGCCTCGTAGGACGCGAGCAGGGGCGGTGGCGTCGACGCGTTGTGCAGCTTGGCAATCAGCGTCTCCAGGTAGGGCCGCGCGGCGCCGTGGTACCGGGGGTTGGCCTTGAGCACGACCCGGTCCGCCTTGGTCCACTCCGCGAGATAGAAGGGCCCGCTCGCGATGGAGGTCTCCGGGCTCGTGGACCAGGCGTCGCCGTACTTCTCCACCGCCTGGCGGGGGGAAACCCAGCTGTCCACCATCAGATCGGGCATGTAGGCACAGGGTTCGTCCGTCTCGATGAGAAGGGTATAGTCGTCAACCGCGTGGACGCCCAGCGAGTCGAGAGGCAGTTCCCGTCCCACGACGCGGCCCCAATTCTTGATCGGACGGTAATACCACTCCACGTCGTAGGCGTTTTCCGGATCGGCCCCGCGTCGCAGCGTAAACACGTAGTCGTGGGCGGTCAGCGGCTTGCCGTCGGAGAACTCGAGATCGTCCCGAAGGTAGAAATACCAGCCCAGCCCGTCGTCGGTGGGCTCCCAGCGGTCCGCTGCCGCCGGGATCAGGTTGAAGTCCTTGTCGAAACGGATCAGCGGTTCGGCGATGATCCGGTGGCCGTAGGTCCCCTTGTAGATCGTGCGGAACCACTCCATGTAGGTGTTATCCAGCTGAAACGTGCGGACGTACTGCTCCGAGGGCGGCGCCGCGTCGGGCGGCAGTTCGACGCCCGCGGAATTGACGTACCGGGAAGATGATTGATCGGGCTGGCCGCCGCCCGGCCCGCCCGGTCCGCCCGGACCGCCCGGCCCGCCCGGTCCGCCCGGACCGCCCGGCCAGCCCAGAACGCGCAGGATGCCGAATATGGCCGCGCAGAAGATCACGACGATTGCAATGGCACGGGCAGTGGTGCGCATGGAGACACCGAAGCGGGCAGTGGTGATCATGGATGGACCATCCGATCGCCACAATCGGGGGCGGTTCACGATAGGGGCTGTTTACGATGGACGGGCTGTAAGTACGTTATTCCCTTCCTGTCCCCGCGTCAAGCGTCGTACGGTAAATCGACTTTACTGGCACGGTGAATCACCTTGACCCGTTTCGGCCGGTCTGTATTTTGCACGTGGACACCAACCGGCCGGGTGAATCACCCCATGGATTCCTTCCTCGTATCTCAGGCGCTCGCCGCCGTCGCTTTCACCTGCGGCGTCGTCTCCTTCCAGTGCAAGAAGCGCCGCGACGTCTTGCTCTGGCTGAGTGCCTCGGCACTGACGAACGCCTTCCACTTCTTCGTGCTCGGCAGAAGCAGCGCCGGTACGATGTATGTCGTCATGGGCGTCAGGGTCTTCACCGCGGCTTTCACGACCGACCGGCGCCTGATGTACCTGTTTATGGCGTTGATCCTGGCCGGTTTCTTCGTCTCCTACGAACGTCCCCTGGATATCCTGGCGCTTTTCGGCTCCCTGCTGCCCACCTACGGCAACTTCCAGAAATCCGACCGGAAAGTACGGCTGATCTACATGGTCTGCGCGGTGACCTGGATGATACACAACTACATCGCCGGGAGTCCAGTCGCCGTGCTCATGGAGACCACGTTCCTGGTCAGCAACGTAATCGGGTACTGGCGGATCTATCGATTTGCGCTTAAGGCCTGAGCGGGCAGGTTCCACCACCACCGCTTCAACCGGTTCGATAAAAGCCCGGACGAAGCAGCCCGTGGCGGTATGACCCGCGGTGGTATGGCCCGCAGTGTTATGGCGCGCCGGCGGACCTATCCGTATATCCGGATCGGGGTCGGCTCGGTCGGCTTGTTCTTGCGGGGCGGACGCTGCGCCGTGACTTTCAGCGCTTCTTCCCAGCCCCGGTTCCAGGTGCCGTAGTCCGACAGCACGAATTCGGGATGGCGCCGGCTGCGGACGATGAAGTTGGGGTAAAAAGAGCGGCCCGTGGGCAGCCCGGTCTGCTGGTAGCGAAGGTCCAGACTCCACCGGATCGTACCTGAGCGGTTCGGGATGGACCGGTGCGGGATCAGCTTGTGCATGAGCAGGACGTCGCCCTTCCGCATCGGAAGGGACAGGACTTCGCCCTCGGGCAGACGGCCCTCTTCGATGCCGAATCCTTCGCTCCAGTAGACGGTCCGGCTATGGTGCACCCGGGGGATGATCTGCAGGCATCCGTTCTCCTCGTCGGTGTCGCACAGGGGCAGCCACACGGTGAGAATGAACACCGGGTCGGCGTCCTCGTGATGCACCTGCGCGTCCTGGTGCCAGGGCGCCACGTTTTCCCTGATGCGGGCGGCCAGGGCGTCCTCTTCACCGGTGCCGCCGCCATTTCCGTGACCCGGCAGGCTGTTCAGGCCCTCCGGCAGCTTCGCCCGCAGATGCTGGATGGGGCTGCACGTGATTTCGGGTCCGACGAGGGATTCCACCAGGTCCAGCATCCGGCCGTTGCCGAGAAATCGGAACACCGCCTCGGCCCGCATGTTCATGATGTCGATGTCATCGTAGATCGCGGCGTTTTCCCGGGTGATCAGGGCCAGCCGCCGCTCGAAGGATTCGGTCTCGTGCAGATCTGAGATCAATCCTTCGCGGTGAAGCTCCCGCGCCCGTTCGTCGACAAAGGCCTCGATCCCCGAAATGACGGGATCCAGATCGTCACCGGTGAGCGCGCCTTCGACGATGACGTAGCCCTCATCCAAGAAATGTCGCAACTGATCCTGTGTAAGAGACATGCCGGTGGTTTCCCTTTCCGTTGCGGCAACTTCAATCCGTTGCGGCAACTCCAGGACGGATTCAATTCTTCAAGCCGCTTTCGGTATATGCGTGATCAGGTTCTGCAGATGCACCAGCCGTTCGGGCGTGGCCGTGGAAAGCAGGGGGCCGTCCTCTCCGCCGAAAACCTCCCGCGTTGTATAGCCATGTTGGCGGATGATCTTCTTGAAAGCCTCGAGATCACGACCGTCCGTGTGGAGCCCGGTATACACGAGCGTGAACATGCGCCTTTTCTTGCCGCCGCCCCATGCGCTGTGCTTGGTGGAATGGTTGAAGACGGCCAGGTCGCCGGGCCGGGTCTCGACGGCGATTGCCGGGACTTCGCTGCCGTGCAGTCCGCCCCAGACATCCCGCTTGCCGGAAAGGTGTTCATGGATGGTTTCCGCGTATCCTTCACCGAACCGGTGGCTGCCCGGAATGACCCGCAACGCGCCTGTGTCTTTCGTCATGGGATCCAGGTAGATGGCCATCTTGTAGAATCGGATGGGCTCGGGCCACTGGGTGTCGGAATGCCACCTGGTGTCTCCGACGTAGAAGTTGCCGTCGCTGTTCCAGTACTGGTATCGCTCGCCCAGCAGTCCGGCGGCGATGCCGTGGATGCGGGGATCGTCCAGCAGCGTGCACAGGTACGGGTCGTGGTTGATGAACGGCGCCACGGCCAGACGTTCCAGGCCTTCATGGTCATCGCCGCCATGTTTTTTCAGCAACCCGTCGAAAGCCCGTTCTATATCGCCGATCCGGTCGTCGAGCAGGCCGGGGAAGTGCAGATACCCGAAGGTATCCATGAATTCCCTCTGGTGCGCATCCAGTTGAAACATGGAAACTCCCGATAGTCTTATATAGCCGAAATTCCTCAGTATTCCTCGAGCACCGATCCTTCTATGCCTCGTGTACCGTCTTCATAAACATAATAGTAAACGACCAGCACCCGTCCATCCCTCAATTCGACCGACCACGGATACCCGCAGTCGGACGCCAGGGAATCGGCGCGCACGACGACAACCGGCGCGGTATCCAGGTCGCCGGCCTCGGGATCGAGTACTCGCGCCAGGCAGCCCATCTGTCCTTCCCACCGGGTGCCCACCGTGGCCAGGATGCGGCCGTCCCGCAGCCCCAGTAGGTGACCCGGGCAGCCCCGCATGGTCGTGGACCGCCAGGGCGACCAGGTCTCGCCACCGTCGTCCGAGTGCACTTCCACCAGGTGCACGTCCTGTCCGGGCGGCTGGTTCGGATGACAGCGGAAGAGCACCAGGATCCTGCCGGACGGCGTCCGGTAGATCGCCGGTTCGCTGAAATGGGCGACGTCGTCCTCGGCGATGCGGCCCTGGTAGACCCAGGTACGTCCACCATCTGTAGACGATTGCATCATGCCGAAAAACGGCGGTCGGCCTTCCGGATGGTCCGTCGCCTTGCCGGGAAGCAGCATCTGCCCGTCCGGCATCTCCAGCAGGCCGCTCCGGCATATCCCCGTGTGTGAGGCGGGATGGCCGTTCACGGCATCCGGGAGCGGCGGAAACGGCTCGGGGTGCGACCAGGTCCTCCCGTTGTCCGAGGAACGCACGTGGAAACCGACACCGGGACGAGAAGCCCAGGTATGCTTGGAGACTTCCGGTGCCTGGGCAAGTACCAGGTCCACCGTGCTCGCGTGCAGGAGGATCTCGCCGCCGGAAAGCGTGTGGGTCCCGAAATCGATCACGCCTCCGTGGGGATAGACCGTCACCAGTTCGGCCGGACCCCAGGACCGCCCATCATCACCTGAACGGCAGGCCCGTACGTCGAAGAGCGGGTGGCTGTGGTGGCTGAACCCCGTGGCGGGCGACCGATGGAACAGGGCCAGCAGGTCGCCGTTAGGGGTCCGGACGACGTTCGGATGGGCGCCGTACCAGCCTGCTTCGCGGTAGATCGTTAAGTGATCCGCAACGCGCCAGCCCATGGGGACTCACCCTCCCGGCTATTGGTATACGTACCGGTTGTACCCGCGGCCCGGTTGTACCTGCGGCCCGTTCAGAAACGATACCCGGTCAGTCATGCGGGCTCGAAGGTCATCGAAATCGACGATGGATGCAAGAATATACCCGTGGCGGCATCGCGGTAAATGGAAATATGAACACGAAGCGCCGCGCCTTAAAATCGATCGTTTCGATTCATCCGGCCATCGCGGCCAGCCGCCTGAACGCAACCGGCTCGGGGCCGGATTCGACATGCTCCAGGATCTTGCCGGCCCATGCATCGGCGCTCGACTTCGACGTGTCGACTTCGAGGTCGTAGATACCGGGTCTATGGACCTCCCGGTCCCAGATCCGCACCAGTTCGGGTACAGGCGCGTCAGCCGGTATGTTTTCGTCCCGGAGCCAGGTCTCTCTTCGGCGTCGCCACACGACCTCGTCGGCACAACGCACGCCTATGAAATACACGTTTAAACCCTCCAGGCGCCTTGCGCAGTCGTAGAGGATACCGTTCAGCGTAACGTAGTCATCGTGATGCGCGACGTCGGCAACCACGTTCAGGCCCAGTCGGAGGTGGGCCCCGATGGACGCGTAAAGCGCGTCGTACATGATGGGGATCAACGGTTCGAGATCGGGCCTGTCGCCTCCAGGCCGGTCCGCGATGGCGGCGGGCCGGAGCCCGATCCCGGGGCGAAGTCTCGCCGGCGTGATTTCAATGAATCGATCGGCGCCGAGGTTCATCCACGGTACCTGCGACATCTGCTGGATGGCGGAAGCGATACTGGACTTCCCGGATCTGGGTGCGCCGTTTAGAACGACCGCCGTGCCTGGTGCGGCAGCATCCGGTACGGCCGAACCCGGCGGAGCGGCGGAGTCTGGCTGATTCGCGGCATCCGGCATGGCGGCATCTCCTCGAAACGTACGCAAAGGACAGGGGTGGCAATGCTGGAAATCCAGTGGCGAACCGGGCTGGCCGAATCCCGGTTTCGCGGTGGATTAACCGGAATATAGGGTTTATCTTTAACAGGACAAATCGGTATTGTGTGCCGCCCTGTTCAATGGTGTGCCGCCCCATTCAATGTCGGGCCACTCACTGTCCGACAGTTTCGTCGTCCTTGCTATGGTCTTACCCGGATCGGGATCCAGCCTTTGACTACGCGACGCGTAACCGGCAACTACGAGCTATGCGCAAGAATCGCCGGTGCGGATCCGGCCTCCGCGGCGAGCGCACCCGCGGCGAACACACATGCGGTGAGCGGACCCGATGCGCGCACACCAGAGGCGAGCGCACCCGCGGCGAACACACATGCGGTGAGCGGACCCGATGCGCGCATCCGGTTTTCGGGATCGGACGATTCCGTGAGCGTGTACCTGGAAATCGACGGACAGGGATTCCGCGTGGTGAGCCAGGCCGGCGAAGACCGTACGGTCCTGAAGGACTACCCGGTCGGGGGACCGCCTCCGTGGAATGTCGGCGTGCTGAAGAAGGGCAACTTCTTCCGGTTCGCGGTGAATGGAAAGGCAGGATGGGTCCGGGGCCCATCGGGCGAGTGGGAAGGGCGGTACGACCCGTGGGAGAACGAGTTGACGCTGGAGGGAATTGGTGGTTGCGCATTCGAATCCTGCACGGTCACGACGCTGCCCTGGCTGGACCGGCAGACGGAACCGGTCATCGCGCGGGGTCCGGCAGGCAGCCACTACGAGAAGCAGATCATACCGGGCGCCATTCTCGAATTCGACCGCCGATTCTACATGTACTGCATGGCGGGCATGGAGGGCGACCAGGAAGGGTCCTCCCGGCGCACCGTCGCCGTGGCGGAAAGCGATGATCTGAGATCGTGGGAAGTGCATCCCGTTCCGGTTCTTTCCCATGCGGACGCGCCGGGGGACAATATCTACGTGAACGGCGCGGTCGTTACACCCGACGGCCGGATCGTCATCATGTACGCCGTCCAGCAGTATCCGTCCTGGCTCGGATTCATGATGGCCTCGGCCGGCGATCCGAAAGGGCCGTTCACGCCGTATTCGCGCAATCCCGTCTACCGGCATTTCAATGATGCCGCCCACGAGTTCGATCTGCTGCGCGTGGACCATCCGGACTACCGGTATGTCATGTGCTACGCCGGTTACACGCCGCGGCCATCGGGCGGCTGGCCGGGCGGCGACCGGGGATACCTGCTTTTCAGCGACAATCTTGTGGACTGGCGTGAGGCCGAGCACAATCCGGTGTTCGGTCCTGAAACGGCGGACGACTGGGACGCCGTGCATGTCCGGCCGCGGTCCCTGAACCGGATCGGCGATACGTGGTATCTCTGGTACGAAGGTTGCAACGCGTGGACGCCCCCGGGCGCATCCGGGCAAAAGCAGTGGTGCGATTCGATTGGCCTTGCCCGTTCATCGGACCTGCGGAACTGGTCGTACTATCCCCGGAACCCCGCCCTCCCGGCACTGGGCATCGGCGTCGAGCGTTTCGACCACACCTGGACGGGCTGGCCCCGGATGGTCATAAAGGACGGCCTGGGGTACGTGTTTTACACCGGGAACGCCCAGGTCGGTCTGAGGACGATTCCGATCCGCCGGTTGACGGACTGGACGTCAGAAGGCGGCAAGATGTTCAGGATCGTCTAAACCGGTTTATCGGGCCCGGTCCGGCCGGTCGGCCGCATTTTCCTCATATACCGCGCCTGGCGCTACTGCAGCGCGTGGCGCATATACCGCGCCCGACGTGTCTGCCGCGTCTACCGCGCCTGGCGCCGCCGTGACAGATGCACCGGCAGGTATACCGCGAAGAACATGGCAAGCGCGACCACGTCGAGGATCGGGATGTACCAGGGCCAGGGCGCGAAGAAGAAGGGCGAGACCGTACCCCAGGGCGGCCGCGACAGGTACATGTAGTTCGACTCCAGGAGCAGGTTGATGATCCCGACGAACAGGGCGAACGCGTTCAGGGCGATGAAGGCGCGGAAGAGTCCGCGCAGCGTAGGCCGCATGCCCAGTCCCCAGGTGGCGTACAGTACAGCCACGACGATCCCGGAGTGGGCGATGAAATACTGGAAGAAACGCCACGAAGGGAATCCGGCGTCCATGGCGCCTGGGGTGATCACGGCGTTGGCGGAACCGACGAGACCCCAGAAGAATGCGATCTCGTAAGTGTACCGGTTCCGGAAGATCAGGGTAGCGGCCGTGACCAGGTTCGCGACGCCGCAGATATGCAGCGGAAGGTGGTTGCGGACGATGTATTCCGGACCGAATTGCACGAGGCGGTATCCCCAGGCCGTAAACTCGTTGACCAGGAGCATGGCGGCGAGCACGTAGCCGATCGTCGCCGGCGATCGATCATCCCCCGCTCGCCGTGCGAGACCCGAGAGCAGGATGGGAAGGACGAGAGTAAGCCCCATGACGATGAGATGGGGCGTCCCGAAAGTCTGGAATCCGGATGGCGTCATGATGTAGGATGATAACAGGGAACCGATCCATAAAACAACCCGCATTCTCCATGATCACACTTTTCGAAAAAAGACAACCTCGTGCGCGGATCGTGCTGTCCCCGTCGGCAGGACCTTCGGAACATCGGGCTGCCAGGGAGTTTCAGCGCATCCTGGGTCGTATGGGCGGTGTTGAACTGCCGGTCCTGCAGGGTGACGAGGAACATCCCGCAGGCGGGACCATCGGGCCTTATCCGGATCGCGAGGACGATGACGGCCGTGTATATATCGGCTGGGCGCCCGCCGAACTCGACGTCGATCTGTCCGAATCCGCCCTGGGATACGACGGATACGTCATCCGGTGTACCGGCAACACCCTGGTGCTTGCCGGACGTCAGCCCTACTCCGCGCTCTATGCCGTGTACCGCCTGTTCGAAGAACATCTCGGTTGCGGTTTCTTCGAAGAGGGCGAGCAGATTCCGCACCGGGAGACGGTCTCGATCGGCGAATTGGAGGAGTACCGCAAGCCCCGATTCAAGTGGCGGATGTACTTCGCGAACATGCAGGACGCCTACAGCGGCATGCGCTGGTGGACCTGGGACGAGTTCAGGCCCTGGGTCGACTACCTGGTCAAGAAGCGCTTCAACATCCTGGAAAGCGGCAACATCGCCGACTGCTGCGGCATCGGTGCGCTGGCCGCCAACCGGCTGGGCGTTCCGGTGGAGCTGACCGGCTGGCAGAAGGAGCGAATCGCGTTGTTGCGGCGGGTCTTCGACTATGCCCGGGAGGCCGGCATCCGGATCCGGTACCGCATGCAGCTCCACGTGGGTACCCCCGCGGTCAATCCCGGTTTCTCCCCCTACGCGGACGGACGCCAGCTCCAGGAGTTCGTGGACGGGTACGAGGCCATGACCGGCAAGAAGATCCGGGTCGCGCCGCTGGAGTGGTGCGGCGAGTCCGAGATCGTCCTCGACCCGCGAGACCCGGTGACCCGACGGTTCACTACCGCCGTGGTGGAATCCTGCGCGGAAGCGCTGGGCACCGACCATCTCTACAGCCTGTGGCTGCCCACGGAGGAGACCTGGGTGGAGGAGGATCCCGACCGCGCGGCAGAACTGACCCACGCGTCCGTCGATGGCATGATCGAGGCCATTCGGGACGGCGATCCGGACGCGGTGCTGTTCAGCCCCCGGGTGTGCACGGACAACCCCACGGCGGCCGCCCAGGCGCAGGCGGTCCGGGACGCCGGCCTGCCCGTGATCGGCAACATGTTCCTCAATCACGCCGGGAGGATGTACGACTTCCTCCGGTGCGACTACTACTGGGGCCTGCCGTGGTCCACGGGCATGTGCGGCCAGTGCGGCCGTGAGACCAATCCCAACGGCGACATCAGGACGGCGATCGACAACGCACGGTCCCTGGCGGATCATCCCCGGGCATCCAACCTGCAGGGATTCATGGTGTCCTCGGAAACCAACTGCCGGAACGTGATGACCATGGATCTCTACGCGGAACTGTCGTGGAACCCCGCGGACCTGGATCCGGACGCCTATGTCGAGCAATGGAACCGCAGGCGGTACGGACCGGCGGCAGAAGAAACGCGTCCAGCCGTCCGGATCTTCGCCGGCACGATCATGTCCTACTTCGATCCTTGCACCCATAACGGCCCCCTGTACCGGAACTGGGACGGCACGCTGCTGCCCGGTCTCACCTCGGGCTCGGTCAAGCGGCTCATCGGGTTCCTGCCGGCGCTGCGCGACATGCTCGAGATCCTGCTGTCGCGGTACGATGCGCTGGAAGATTCCCCCATGTACCGCTTCGACCTGGTGGACATCGGACGGACCTACCTGGCGGGCATCTTCAACCACCGGCTGGCCGACGCGCGCAAGGCCTTCCGCGCAGGGGACCGGGAACGGTTCGAACGCATGGCCGGGGAGACGGAACGGGTGATGCGCGCCATGGCCCGCTACTGCAGCGCCCACGAACAGTTCAGGCTGAAGACCCACGACGATTGGGCAGCCCGGTGGCCGGAGATCGTGCCGGGCCATGCCAACAGCGAGAGCAACTGGATCACCTTTACCGCGCTGATCTCTCTCGAAAACTGGCAGGTGCTGCTGGACTACCTCCCGGAGGACTTCGCCGAGATGATCGTCCACTACTTCCTGCCTCGCGTCCGGCAGTACCTGGACCGGATGCGGACGCTCATGGCCCGTGGCGAGGACATCTCGGAGCGGCTGGTGGACCGGGATTCGGATGTCGATCTGCCCTCCCGCGTGGCGAACTGGTCGACGCCCCGGGGCAACACGCCATGGTCGCCCTACGGGGACACCTGCGAACCCGAGCTGACCGGAGAGGACGAGGCCCTCGCCCTCCGGCTCATCAAGGCCGGATCCGTGAGCGGCCGGTACGCCTTTTACGACGGGCCGCTGGATGCCCTCGTCCGCGAGATGGTGGACGCCTTCCCGCCGCCCGGGGATATCGAGGAGATCCTCGCGGAGGAAGACTACGCGCCGCCGGGCAACCGGCTCGTACTGCACGGAATGCCCGGCGAAACGATCGAGGGATTCAACGTGCCCGGTTTCGTGGAGCGGGTCGAGGTACCGCGGGAGCTCCGCGACATCATCGCGGTGCGCGAGGTACGCAGGGAATACAACATTGCCCGGGGTGAGATCGCCCTGTACCAGGTGACCGTGCCGCCGGAGATCGACCTGACACGTCACGAGGACGAACCTGCCGCCACGGACGGCCATGACGTCGCAGTGTTTACATTCAGCGCCGAAGGCACGGCGTACAAGGTGTGGTTCGACAGCGGGACGGACCTGGACGTGGCGTCATTCGCGGTGAAACGAACCCCGGTATCTCATTAGTCCTTCTGTATGGAAGGCTGCTTTTCAAGGTCTGCCGAGGGCGACATCACGGCGGGAGCCGCAGCTTCGGGAGCGGCAGTATTGAACTTGAGATATCCTCGGACTTCATCAACCTTCGTTTCCACGCGGTCGATCTTGTTTCCCAGGTCCCGAATCTCGGTTCTCAAATCCAGATACATCAGTACGGCCGCCCCGATCAGTGCCGCCTTTATGGTCGTGTCCATCCAAGCCTTCCGGTCCATTATTGCCACCTTGTTATCGTGTCGCCGGCCCCACCACAGTCAGGTCTCTGATATAGAAAGAGTCGGACAAATGCCGGTAGCTCTCGCAGAAAAAGTACAAATACCTTCTGCTGCATCCGGATCCCTTACGTCCACGGCATTTGCCTTTGACACTTCTCTCGCGGCAAGCGTATTATAATTCCCGCTCACGCGCTCCCAGTGTATCTGCCGAGACAACTACCCATGTCGTCTACACCGACCGACTACGATCTCGACCTGAAGGTGGCGGAACTCAAGATCAGCGGATTCACGGCCTTCGAAGACCTCGTCGCCCCGGAGAAGATCGACCGCGTTCGGGAGGCCTTCCTGCCCAGGCTGGATCGGCTGAAGAACCGTGAATCACACGAGATCCATCCCAAGGAACGGGGCGAGGTCCGCACGGGCAAGGGCCGCCAGCAGTTCGTCAACCGCTATACCATGCACATCCCTTGGGAACCGCCCTTCTCCGACCCGGAGATCTATGAAAACCCCGTCGTACTGGCGTTTCTCGAACGATACTGGGGCACTGACGATTTCCATATTACCTGCTACCACTCCAACAATCCGTATCCGGGCAGCGCGTACCAGCCCTGGCACCGGGACATGCACCTGGTTACGCCCCATGTGGGCCTGCCCATCTGCCCCCATTTCGGCGTCAAGTTCCCACTGGTCGACACGAACGAAGAAAACGGCAGTTTCGAGGTCATGCCCGGCACGCAGTACCTGGCGGACCCGGACATGGAGAAGACGTACAATGACGTGCTGCTTCGGGGAGATTTCCCGCCTGCCCACCGGCTGAACCTGAAGAAGGGCACTTTCTGGGTCCAGGACCCGAGGACCCTTCACCGGGGCACGCCGAACCGGTCGGACCATGTCCGCGGAGAGCTGGTGGTCTGCTATTCCAGGCCGTGGTTCCACAGGTCCACGATCGAGATGACTGCGGCGGAATACGCGAAGCTTTCGGATCGTGGCAGGGCCATGTTGTCGCCAAGCAAGATCGTGTGATTCTGGCCCTGAGGTTCTGCCGCTCGCAAAATCCAGGGAAGGCGTGTTTCATGCTGTCTCGCGAACAGATCGCCCATTTCCGGACCTTCGGCTTCCTGGTCATTCGCCAGGCCTTCAAGGGTGTGGAAGTGGAAGCCATAGTCCGTGAGGTCGACACCGCGTGTGTGGAGAAACTGGACCGCGGCGGCGAAAGGTCGGCGTACCTCTGGGCGTCAGAGATCGTCGAGGAGCAATCGGCCCTGACCAGGCTGGTGGAAGACGACCGGATCTACTTGGCCATGAGCCAACTTCTGGGCGGGGATTGCATCTGGATCGGGTCCGAAGTCATGTGGGGCATCGACCCGAAGCTGGCTGACCACACCTGGCATTTCGACGGCCACAAGACGGCCCGTCACCTCGACTATACGCGGACCAAGGTCATGCTTTACCTCGATTCGCAGCGAAAGGACACCGGCGCGTTGCGCGTCATCCCCGGTTCCCACCGGGACCCGCTACACAAGACGCTGTTTCCCCTCCAGGACGCCCACCTGGGCGGCGACCCAAGCCCTTACGGCGTCGAGGGACCGCAGGTCCCCGCCTGCGCCGTCGAGACCGATCCGGGCGACATCGTCTTCTTCAACCAATGGCTGTATCACGCGGTGTACGGCAAGGAGGGGAAACGGCGGGTCATCATCTTCAAATTCGGCCCGCGGCCGCGGACGGAAGCCCACCTGGCCATGCTGCGGGCCAGCGCGCCTTCCATTTTCACGCCCCATCCGTCCTTCCGCGACAGCGAGCGTCCACGGATTCGGAATCTGGTCGACGGATTGCCGGAACTCGCAAAACAGGCGGAATTCGCGGAGCAGCCGGAATAGTTGTCCGGACCCGGCCGTCAGACCGGCCGCTTGATCCTCGCCACGATGCCGCCCCACCAGTTTCGCAGATCCTCGAAGGCACTGTAGACCAGGGGCAGCGCGATCATGGCGCCGATGGTGGAGAAAATCAACCCGCCCATGACGGACCGGCCCATGGGGTAATAGGGCTGATCGCCGAGGGTGGCGGTCCCGATCGCCATGGGCAGCAGGCCGAGCATGGTGGTGAACGCGGTCATCAGGATCGGCCGCAGGCGGTCGCGGCCGGCCTGGATGATCAGTTCCTGTCCCTTCAGGCGGCCCTCCCGCTCCAGGTGCTTGATGTGGTCGATGAAGACGATGGCGTTGTTGACCACGACCCCGATCAGGATCACGATGCCGATCATTGCGAGTATCGACATGTTGGTACCGGTCGCCCATAGCATCCAGTAGCACCCGAAGTAGGCGAAGGGGATGGATACGAGGATGATGATCAGGGGATCGATATAGGACTCGAAGAGGGATCCCAGGAGCAACAGCACGGCGACGAGCGCGAGAATGATCGCGGTCACCATGGCGGCCGAATCTTCTTCCAGCCTTTCCCATCGGTCCCCGAGGCGCCAGGAGTAGCCCCTGGGCAGGGAGAGGTCCGCCAGGCTGGTGCTGATTTTGCCGCCGAGGGTCTCAATGCCCTCTTTGGTGGTGTTCGCGCGGACCATCAGGATGGTCTCGCTGTCCCTGCGGAAGACCGTCCTGAAGGCCGGTGTCTGGGTGAAACTGGCCATGGTGGCCAGCGGGAGCTGGGTCCCGTCGTCCAGGTAGACCGCCTGGTCCCGGAGCTGGTGGACGGTCTCGCGGTCTTCCTCCTTGGACTGCACCCATACCCGGATCTCCCGGTCCTCGGTCTTCAGGCGCTTCAGTTCGTTGCCGCGGATGCCCGAAAGGGTCATTTCGGCGACGCGCCGGGGCGTAAGGCCGAACTTGCCCGACATCTCCCGGTCCACGGTGACCTGGACCTCGTCCTGCGTTTCCTCGTTGTCCAGGTCGGTGGTGATGGCCGTGATCTCGGGCAACTGGCCCAGACGCGCGTTCACGTCCTCCGCGATCTCTTCGAGCCGCCTCGGGTTTTCTCCGTGCAGGGCGATGCTCACCCTCGGATCTTCCTCGCCGCCGTCGCCCCATCGCCATCTTACGACGAGTCCCGGCACCTCGGGAATGGTGTCCCTGATGATCCGGGCGACCTCTTCCGAAGACCGGTACGACTGCACACCGCCCTGGGTGCCGAGTATCAACAGGATCGCGACGTACAGCGCCGTCAGCACGGCGGTAATCTGCAGCGCGTTGGTTTTCCTGCGCACCAGGACGAGCGCGACCGCGCACAGGGCGAGCGACCCCCAGACCCACGGCGCTTTGGCCTTGTGTCGAAGGACATCCCAGACCGAGTCGTCCGCGTCGTTCTGGAGGAATACTTCAAAGGTGATGCGTCCGGGACGGAAATCGGATCGTATGGCCTTGATGTTCAGCGAGTCGGCCGAGGCCATCCACTGGTTTTCCAGGTCGGTTACGAATCGATCGGTGTATTCCAGGCTGGCATACTCGCCCGGCTCGATGTACATCCAGACCCTTCGCGGGTCCGAGGACGAGTTGTCCAGGGTCACGGAGCGCATGGGCACCAGAAAGGTCAGTATGACGAAGCCCCCGAGGATGAGCGCCACGTCGAGCCGGTGGTTCAGCACCCATCCGATCACCTGGGCGTACCGGTGTTCGAGCGCCTCGAGCAGACTGACCGTCGGCAGGCGGCCTTCTTTCAGCAGCCGCGAAGCCAGGAGCGGTATGAAACTGAGCGACATCACCAGGGACGAGATCAGGGAGATGGTGATGACCAGGCCGAACTCCCGCATCTCCGTCTGCGCGTCTCCGCCTCCGATGAAAAGCAGGGGCAGGAACACGATGGCCGTCGTCAACGTGGCGGCGCTGACGGCAACCGATATTTCGCGGGCGCCCTGGATCGCCGCCTTCACGGGCTCCACGCCCAGCCGTCGGAGCCGGACGATGTTCTCCAGCACCACCACGGCGTTGTCCACCAGCATGCCGATTCCGAGCATCAGCCCCATGAGCGAAATGAGATTGAGCGACAGGATGCCGTAACCGGTATTCACGAAATACATGACCGTGAAGGTCACGAGGATGGACGCGGGGATGGACGCGGCGATGATGAAGGTCGTCCGGTACCTCCGCAGGAAGAAAAACAGCACGCCCAGGGCGAAAAGCCCGCCCCACATGCCGGCGGTACCGAGCGCTTTGAGCGAATTCAGGATCCAGGAAGCCTGTTCGAAGTAGATGTAGTAGGAAAGGCCGGGCCAGCGCGGATCGCGGGTCAGGTCGCCCAAGGTCTCCTTCACGGCCGCCGTGACTTCCACCGTGTTGGCGTTCGACTCCTTTCTGATCACCATGCCCACGGCGTCCTGGCCGTTCAGGCGGAACCGTCGGTATGACGTGGGCTTCCGGTATTCCACACGGGCCACGTCGCTGAGCTTGAGGCCTCTTTCATTGATCGGGTAGGACTGGATGTCCTCCACGGTCTCGAAAGCGCCCGTGAGCCGGACGATATAGCGGAACCCGCCGTCTTCCACGTAGCCTCCGGGCGAGTCCATGTTGGCCTGGTCCATGGCGCGGATGAACTGTTCCACGTTTACCCTGTACGCCTTCAGCAGGTCCTCGTCCAGGTCGATGATCACCTGTCTGGACCGGGATCCCCACGCGTCGATGCCGGCGATGCCGTCGATCCGCTCGATGCGGGGGATGAGCTGCTCGTCGACGACCTGGAACAGGGCGTCGCGGTCGCCGTGCCAGGACAGGGAGAGATACATGACGGGGATGTCCGTGCTGGAGAACTTCCGCACCCAGATCCGGTCGATCTCGTCCGGCAGCACCGGCCGCACCCGTTCCACGCGGTCCCTGACCTCCACGTAGGCCAGCTTCATGTCGGTGCCCGGTTCGAAGACGAGGTTCACATTCACGCCGTTGGTCCTCGAATTGGATTCCACGCGCCGCAATCCGCGCAGGGTCTTCAATTCCCCTTCCAGCGGACGGGCGATCAGGTGGACGTTGTCCTCCGGCGTGGAATTGGGATAGGGCACCCAGACGTTCATCCAGATCCCGTCTCTCGCCGGCACGAGCTCCATGGGCAGAAGCCGGAAAGAGACCGCCCCGAAGAGGATCGCGCTGACCAGGACCATGAACACGGTGACGGGCCTTCGGAAGGCGAAGGCGGTCCAGTTGTAGGGAGAAAGGAATTTGAACATATCAGACTCGTCGAGTGTTGGTCATGATTGGACGTGGCCCTCTGCGGGAGCGGCCTCCGGCGGAGCGCCATGCTGATCCCGGTCGACCAGCGAGTAGATCACCGGGATTACGATGAGGGTCAAAAAGGTCGAAGCGACCAGTCCCGCGATCACGGTTACGGCGAGGGGCGTGCGGATCTCGGCGCCTTCGCCCAGACCCAGCGCGAGCGGAAGCAGTCCCAGAATCGTCGTGGCCGAGGTCATGAGTATGGGGCGAAGCCTGACCCGGCCTGCGGTGATGACCGCCTCGATCCGCTCAATGCCGCGGCGCCGCAGCTGGTTGATATAGTCCACCAGCACGATGGCGTTGTTCACCACGATACCGGCCAGCATGATGATGCCGATCAGGACGATCACGCTGATCGCGATATCCAATAGATACAGGGTAAGCAGAACACCCGAAAGGGCAAGCAGAAAGGATATCATGATGATGAACGGATGGAGCAGCGACTCGAACTGCGAAGCCATGACCAGGTAGACCAGGAATACGGCCATGGCGATGGCCAGCAGCATGCTGCGCGAAGCGATGGTCATCTCCCGGTATTGGCCGCCGATGTCGATGCTGAAGTCGTCGGGAAGGCGCATTCCGGCCAGCCTCTCCTGCATGTCGCCGGCCACGCTTCCGAGGTCGATGCCGGTCAGATTCGCCGTCACCAGGGCCACGCGCTGCTGGTCGATGCGCCGGATCTCGCTCGGGCCTTCGTCCAGCTGGACCCGGGCCACGGCGCCGAGCTGGATCGGACCGCTCTCCTGCGTGCGGGCCGAAGAAGCCTGGGTGCTTGACTGGAATCCCGGATCTTCCCCTTCGTTGTTGCGGTTCCCGCGCTCATTCTGTCCGGTGTTCCTGCGTTCGACCGCGTTCACGGCCATGGCTTTCAACTGGGCGATCTGCTTCCGGTCTTCTTCCCTCGCCCGCACCAGGATGTCGATCTTGCGTTCTCCCGCCGCAAACCGGGTGGCCACGCTGCCGCGGACCTTGTTCCGGATCGCGTCCGCGGCCTGCCCGATGTCCACGCCGAGGGCCGCCATCCGGTCACGGTCGAATACGATCACGGCTTCGGGGTAGCCCGCCTCCATCAGGGACCGCACGTCCCGCAGGCCTTCCAGGTCGCCCAAGACGTCGACCACCTCGCCGCTGACGCCGCGGAGATCCTTGAGGTTGTAACCCCGGATCTCGACCTCCAGCGGCGCCTTGAAACTGAACAGCGCCGGTCGGACGAATTCGACCCGGGCGTCCGGTATATCGGCCAGGCGTTGCCGCAGACGGTCCATGACGGGGTCGCTGCCCCGTGTCCGAATGGCTTCTGCGTCGAGCATGACCCCGACACGGGCCACGTTTTCGCGTTCTTCATCCATGAGCGACCCACTGGACTCCATCGCGCCCACCACGACGTAGACCTGCCTGACGTCCGCATCCTCCCGGATCAGGGATTCGATCATCGTAGCTGTCTCGTCCGTATCCTCCAGCGGCGTGCCGGTGGGCAGGATCAGGTCCACCGAGAATTCGCCCTGCTCCATTTCGGGGATCAGTTCAGTGCCCAGGCGGGGAATGAGGACCATCGTCGTCCCGACGATCGCCGCGACCGCGAGCAATGTGACAAAGCGCTGGTTGAGCGCCCTGGTGAGGAAGGATACGTAGACGGTCTGGAGGCCTTCCAGCCCCTTGTTAAATATATACAGAACCGGTTGAGTCACCTTGCCCAGCACCCAGAAGACCCCGCGCAGGAGAAACCACGCGGGCAAGAGGATCACCAGAAACAGATTGGGAACGACGGTGAGCAGGATCTTGAACGTGCTGCCGACCAGGAACCGGACAAGCAGGTAGAGGGGCAGGATCAGCCGGTAGAGTAGAACGAAGATCCAGCGCGGAATCGACGCCGCCGCGCGCAGCCACCGGTTCGCGTCAGCCTGAACATCCTGAACATCCCGGCTCCGGTGCTGCCTGACGCTGCCCCACAGCCAGTGGCCTGCAAGTACGAACATCCTTCCGGCCAGGTATACGGGAAAGAACAGGATCCAGCTCGCCGCACCCGGCGCTCGGTCCCCACCCCGCCCGCGGAAACGTTGCGCGACCTCGCCGAACCAGCGCAGCCCCGGGAAGGTGTTCGCAAACCAGTCCGTCGTGTCCCGGACCAGCCTGCCGGCGAACCATCGGATCGCCCCGCCGCGCTCCTCCGCGGCCGTCCGCCTGAAATCTCCGAAGGCCGACTGTACCCAGAGCCCCCGTCCCGCCCTCTCGCCCAGGCTGCCCTCCCTCGATGCCATCATGGGAATGAAGGTCAGAGCCACGGCAAGGGACGCCAGCAGGGCGAAGGTGACGGTCAGGGCCTGGTCGGTGAAGATCTGCCCGGCGATGCCTTCGATGAATACGATGGGAAAGAACACGGCGATCGTGGTCAGGGTCGAAGCGGTCACCGCCATGCCCACTTCCGACGCGCCGCGGCGGGCGGCTTCCACCATGCCGTCGCCTTCCTCCCGGCAGCGGAAGATACTCTCCAGCACGACGATGGCGTTGTCCACCAGCATGCCGATGCCCAGGGCCAGTCCTCCCAGGGACATGATGTTGAGCGTGGTCTGGCTGAAGAACATCAGGATGAATGTGATCAGCACGGACACCGGGATGGCCACGCCGACGATGAGGGTGCTGCGGAGGTTGCGCAGGAAGAGGAAGAGGACGAGGATCGCCAGCACGCCGCCCCACTGGGCCGTCTTGATGACCTCGTCGATGGCGTTTTCGATGAAGCGGGACTGGTCCGACACGAGGTGCAGGGTCACGCCTTCGGGCAGCGTCGAAACGATGGTGTTCGTCTCGAATCCTATCATGGCGGCGCCGGGACCGGCGCCCGTTGATTCCGCACCGGCCGCAGCCGTTTCTTCCGACTGCTCTGCGGTTTCTTCCGATCGTTCGGCAACGACCTGTTCCGCATCCGACGTTGGATCTTCATCCCCCGTCTCCACATCGCCCAGCCGTTCCCTGATCGCCCGGGCGACCGTCACCGTGTTGGCGTCCGCTTCCTTGAACAGGGCGATCTCCACGCTCTCGCGGCCGTTGATCCGCGTAAGCGTCTTCCTTTCCTTGAAATGCCGCTGGACCGTGGCCACGTCGTGGAGGCGCACAGGCACCTCGCCCCGGCTGGAGATGATGATCTCGCCGATCTCCTCGACGGTCTGGAATTCGTTGACCGCCCGTACGATCAGCGCTTCGTCGCCTTCCTGCAGCTGCCCCCCGGCCTGGTTGATGTTCTCCGCCGCGAGACGCTGGTTGATCTGGCCGAAGGTCAGGCCCAGCCTGGTCAATTGCGCTTCGTTGATTTCCACCTGGATTTCTTCCACCAACCCGCCCTTGATGCGGACCGACGCGACGCCCGGCACCGTTTCAAGCTGCCGCCTGATCTCCCAGTCCGCCAGGTTCCGCAGCATGATCAGGTCGTCTCCGGACAACCCCAGGCGCATGATGGGATCGAGCTCCGGGTTGTACCGCAGGAGTATGGGTCGCTCGGCGTCCTGGGGCAGGAATACGCGGTCCACCCGTTCCCGCACGTCCATGATGGCCAGGTTCATGTCCGTGTCCCAATCGAACTCGAGCACCACGTCGGAGACGCCCGCCCGGGAGATGGAACTGACTTCCACCAGGCCGGTAACGACCCCCACGTCCTCTTCTATCCTGCGGGATATGAGGTTCTCGATTTCCTGGGGAGCGGCGCCTTCGTATTCCGTGCGCACCGTGAGGGATGGGTAGGAGATGTCCGGAAGGAGATTGACCGCCAGGCGCTGGAAGGACACGTATCCGAAGATCAGCGCAGCCAGTACCAGCATCGTGATGGTGACGGGCTTGCGAATGGCGAAATCAACGATGTTCATGGAGGTTATTCCGGCGCTTCGGGAGCGACGATCTTGACCCGGGTGCTGTCTTTCATGCTCCGGTGGCCGGCGATCACGACCAGATCGCCCGGGCTCAGCCCTTCCTGGATCTCGGTGAAGTCCGCATCCTGCAGGCCGAGGGTGAGGGGAACGCGGGTTGCGATGCTGTCCTTCACGGTGAAGACTTCATCGTCTTCCAGCAGGGCGATCTTGGGGATCAGCAGCACGCCTTCGTGCTGGTCTGCGAGGATTTTCACCTTGACGAACATACCCGGCTTGAGCCGCCATCCGGGATCGGCGATCCTGATGGTGACCTTGAAGGTGCCGTTCTGCGGATTGATGATGGAGCTCACACGGTGTATCGTGCCGTTGAACGTGCCGTCCGGCAGGGTCTCCGTTTCGAGGATGACCTGTTGGCCCGGAGCTACGTGCGCCCACTCCATTTCGGGCAGATGGGTGTAGATCAGCAACGTGTTCAGGTCGACCAGCGTGAAGAGCGCATCCCCCGGCCTGGCCATGTTGCCGACGTTCTGGTGGCGTTCCGTGATGGTGCCGCTGAACGGCGCGCGGATGGTGGTCTTGTCGAAGGCGACCCTGGCGGACTCCCAGTCCGCCCTGGCCATGATCAGCTCCCGCTCCTTCGCCTCGTGGTCCACCTCGCTGATCAGCTGTCCCTCAAGCATGGCCTCCGAACGATCGAACTCCTGCTTGCGGGCGTCCCGGATGGCCTCCGCGCGCGCCAGGGATACTTCCTCTTCGTCGTTCTCCAGCACGGCGAGGACATCGCCCCGCTTCACGTAGTCGCCCTCTTCGACGCGCATCTCTTCGATCATGGCGGTCGTCCGCGGGTAGATCTGCGCATCGCGGTCGGCTTCCACCGTTGCGGTCGTCAGTACGACATCCGAAATGGTGCCCAGGGAAACCTCGATCACGTTCACCGGGACCGGCGGCACCTCCGTGGTGTCGGCATCGGCCTCGCCGTCCTTGCCGACGACCTTCGCTTCGCCGTTTTCCTCTTCGGCTGTATCCGAACTCGCAGATCCGCATCCCGCCGCGATGAATGCGACAAAGAATGCCGCCAGGAAAACGACGCATGCCGCGGTGGCGGCTGTCCGGGATAGACGCATGAAGAGGGGTAGAACGCCTGAACGACCCATGCCTGCTCCTTCGGAACAATACTAAATCTATACTAACTATTGTTAATATACACCCGCAATACCTTGATATTCACGTAATACCTTGATATTCACGTAATCCCTTGATATTCACGTGAAGTTCGCATCCGTCTGCTCCATTAGACAGCGCACACGGGGCAATAGTTTCCGTTAAATGCACGGTTTCACCCCGCCGCCGCCAGCAATCGCGCCATGTTTCCGCCCAGGACGAGGTCCATGTCCGCCTTCGCGATGAAGGTACAGTGGGTTCGCACGGCCTCGAGCGAGTGCTGATAGGTACTCGCCCGGGCGACGGGCGGATAGTTGGACGCCCAGCAGAGGCGGTCGGCCCCGTAGTACTCGTAGAGCTTGCGGACGATCCACATGCAGTCCGAGTAGGGGTATTCCCAGGCGGTTTCAGATACGTATTGGAAACCGGACAGCTTGATGTGGATGTTGGGTACGTCCGCCGACGCCAGGACCTCCTTGAGCATGGGCCGGGGCGGCGGCTCGCCCACCTTCACGCCGGCCATGTGATGGCAGAGGAAGGGCGTGTCCGGGAACCGTCGCGCGAGCTTGCGCAGCGCGGGCATCCAGGCCGCACCCAGGGCCAGGGAAGCGATCTGGTTGAGTTCGGCCGCTTTCTCGAAGAACGCGAGGCCTTCCCGCGACTCGAACCAGTCCGTATCGCCCTTCAAATAGTGGGTGAACCCTTTCAACCGGTACTTCTCTACCGATTCGGCCAGCCGGTCGGCACCGCCCGGGATGTGGTAGGTGTCGGACCAGGAACAGTCCACGTCGGCGAACTGGATGAACCGGTCGGGGTTTTGGCGGACGCACTCGGCCCCGTAGTCGTTGTTGTTGGGGTTGTGTTCGATCCGGGCGCAGACCAGCACCGCCTGGTCCACGCCGGCCAGGTCCATTTCGTGAAGCAGCATTTCGGCCCGGCCCCTGTTCTCCGGATCCGGAACTTCCGGTTCGTAGGGCCAGTAGTCCCACGCGTGGGCATGGCAGTCGATGATCATCGTTGGTTTCCTTTCTGAAGTTGCGTGGTGTGCGGTCCGTTCGCGGCGGGCGGCCTGCGACTTCAATACCGGTTGACCACCCATAGTCCGGCCGCCAGCAGCACCAGGCCGCCCGTGAGGTAAGTGGTCACCTGGTCGCCCAGGATGAGCCAGCTAAGGAGGACGCCGAACAGGGGCGTTGTGAAGAAGAAGGCGCTGATCTGGGTGGCGCTGTGCCGCTGCAGCAGCCGAATCCAGACCAGAAAGCAGAATCCGGCCACGATGGCGCCCTGGTACAGGACCGCCGCCACGATAGCCGGGTTGATCGTGACGGGCAGGTGCCATTCGGTCGAAACCCAGAGGACGGTGAAGATGGGCAGCACGACCACCTGCTGCCAGAATATGACCGAGACGGGGGAGATGCGCCGGACCAGGACCTTGTTGATCATGATCTGGATGGCCAGGCTTATGGAGCTGCAGAGGACCAGCACGTCGCCCAGCGGGGTCGACGGTCCTCCGGCTACGTCGTATATGGTCAGCGCCATGCCGGCGCCGGCCAGGACCAGCCCGAGGTTCTTCATCAGGGTAAGGCGGTCTCCCGGGATGATGTAGTGGGAGATGGCCGCGACGACGAAGGGATAGGTCTGCATGAACAGCACGGCGTGGCTTCCGGATGTTCGCTCCGCGCCGATGTTCAGGAAAAGGATCTGCGCGGCCATGACGAGAGCGGGCACGACGATGATCAGGCGGTCGCCCCGCGCCACGTAGAGCGAGACGCCGGCCAGGCGCGTCCAGGCATAGACGCACACGAGGGCGACCCCGAAGCGCAGCACCGCCAGGAGGATCGGCGGTATGCCTTCCAGGCCCACCTTGACCGATACGACCAGGCCGCCCCAAAGCGTACAGAGCATCAAAACGAGGAGGACGGACCTCGTGGTCAACGGCTGGTTTTCGTCGATGTGGGTCACCCTGGCCAGCCTTTTTTGGGAGCCTTTTGCGGGACGTGGTCGGCAAGAGATGAAGGCAGGGCGAGATTATACGATTCGGGAAGGCTCGGAGGCAACGTTAAAGTTCGGGGCCGGCCGCGGGACGCCGCGTCGGCTTACCGGTCGTACATGCGCCGGAACTGAAGGGCCACGTTGACCAGCGCGATCATGACCGGCACCTCGACAAGTGGACCGATGACCGCCGCGAAGGCCACGCCCGATTGGATGCCGAAGACGGCCACGGCCACGGCGATGGCCAGTTCGAAGTTGTTGCTCGCGGCGGTAAAGGAGAGCGTGGCGTTCTTCGAATAGTCCGCGCCGATCTTCCGTCCCATCCAGAAGGTGATCAGGAACATGAGCACGAAATACACGAGGAGCGGAATCGCGATCCGGACCACGTCCAGGGGGATGGCGACGATCGTATCGCCCTTCAGGCTGAACATGACCACGATCGTGAACAGCAGCGCCACCAGGGTGATGGGACCGATGCGGGGAATGAAGGAGGATTCGTACCACGGCCTTCCCTTGAGCCGCATCAGGACCAGGCGCGTCGCCATGCCTCCGAAGAAGGGAATGCCCAGGTAGATGAGCACGCTTTCCGCGATCTGGGCGATCGTCACCGGCACGACGCTGCCCTCCAGCCCGAACCAGGGCGGAAGCACCGTGATGAAGACGTAGGCGTATACGCTGTAGAAGAAGACCTGGAACAGGCTGTTGAAGGCCACCAGGCCGGCGGCGTACTCCGTGTTTCCCTTCGCCAGTTCGTTCCACACGATGACCATGGCGATGCACCGGGCCAGGCCGATGAGGATCAGGCCGGTCATGTACTCGGGATGCGCCGGGAGGAAGAGCGCCGCGAGCCCGAACATCAGGATCGGGCCCACGATCCAGTTCAGCAAGAGGGACGCGCCGAGGATCCTTACGTTGCGGAACACGTCCCACAGTTCCTCGTACTTCACCTTGGCCAGCGGCGGATACATCATCAGGATGAGCCCGATGGCGATGGGCAGATTGGTCGTGCCCACCTGGCCGAGCTGGATCAGGGCGGGCACCTCCGGCGCCCACACGCCGAGCGCGACGCCGAGGCCCATGGCCAGGAAAATCCAAAGGGTGAGGTACCGGTCTCGCGCCGACAGTTTGCCAGTCGGTGTATCCATGGTTTCCTCTGACGTGGTATTACTGTTGAACGCCTGGAACGCTTGCCGGTACAGTGTGTAGACAGGTGGCGTCACGCATTGGCCGCGTTACCCGCCCCGGCCGCCCTCGCGAACAGCCATACCATCTCGCGGCAGATCTCCCGGCATCTTTCGTCGTAGACCGCCGTTTCCCGGTCCGTGCCATCGGCGGACTGCGGGTCCTCATAGGGAACGAGCACGCGCCGGTCCGCGCTGGGAATCACCGGGCAGTCACGGTCGGCGCTCGAACAGGTCAGGACCGCGCAGAAACCGTGCTGCGGGTTTGATGGATCGTGGTAAGCCTTGGAAAACGCGCGCACCGGGGGAATCTCGCTTCCCGCGTGGACGAGGTAGAGCGGGTTGTCGTCGTTGTCAGCATTCGTGCCCCGTTCGATCCGGAAACCCGCCCGGACCATCGCCGATACGGTCCGCGGATCGAAGGCGGTGACGTCCGTGCCGCCCGAAAAGGTGTCTACCCCGGATACACCGCAGAACCACGCGGCGGTCTGGGCCCAGAGCTGTGCCATCTGGCTCCGGCGGGCGTTGTGCGTGCAGATGAAGGTGAGCCGGGCCGTTTCGCCGCGCTCGACCCGCGCGGCGACGTACGTCGAAACGTGTTTCAGTTCCTTCACGCGGTCTGCCGGAATCAGGCTGGATTCCGCTTCTCGTGTCTGCAGATAGCGACTGAGACCGGGGTAGAAAGTTGTATCACGGGGAACCGGGTTCACCACTCCTCCCGCATCAGCTAGGGTTGTCCGAGCAGGGCCGGATCTTGCCGTTCGTCGACCTGGAGCAGGGCCATGGAGGGCTGGGGCACGCAGATCTTGCCCTCGCTGGCCAATCCGCGCAACCGGTCCAGGTCCGCCTGTACCCGCTCGTGAACCTGGCGGGCCGAGACGAGATATACCGACACGTACCTCAGGGCGATCGAGGAGTCTGTGGCCAATGCGTAGTAGATCCAGACTCCGTCGCGGCGGTCCTCGAGCAGGCCATACTGCTTCAGCACGGCCAGGTGCCGGGAGATCTTGCCCTGGGGCATATCCAAAACCGCCATGATTTCGCACACGCAAAGTTCCCGCTCGGTCAGCAGGAAGAGGATGCGAAGGCGTGTCGCGTCCGAACAGGCCTTGAATACGGCCAGATCTTTATCCATAATGGAATACCCCTGCACGTAAGCGCCTGCACTGTGTCCCGAGCCCGAAAGCACCTGCTCATTTGCCTCTGCGCGTCGTGCCGTGCCCCGCCCCATCGGCTATATGCTGAAAAACGAATATACAGATATAACATAGCCTGTCAACATGAATTATCAATGAAAACGCATTGCCTGTAATCAACGGTACTGGTGGACACCGGGCAGCGCATGTAGTATATTGTGGTAGTTTTTCAACGTACTTGAATCGATGTATGATTTATACGGGAGCACCATGCCGTCACCTCCCCACGTACTGCTCGTCTGTACCGATCACTGGCCGGGCAGGCTTTTCGGCCACGCGGGACATCCGGTGATCCAGACGCCCACCCTGGACACGCTGGCCCGCAGCGGCGTTCGTTTCCCCCGGGCCTACAGCGAATGCCCGGTGTGCATTCCCGCCCGCAGGACGCTCATGACCGGCACGACCACGGCAATGCACGGGGACCGGGTGTTCAAGGTCGACAACCCCATGCCCCAGGTCCCCACACTTGCACAGACCTTCCGGGACAACGGTTACCAGGCATACGCGGTGGGCAAGCTGCACGTATACCCGCAGCGGGACCGGATCGGATTCGACGACGTGATCCTTGCGGAAGAGGGCCGTCCGAACATCGGCGCCCTGGACGACTACGAGGCCTTTCTCGGCGAGAACGGTTACGCCGGAGAAGGGTTCACCCACGGCATGAGCAACAACGATTACGGCCAGCGTCCCTGGCATCTCCCCGAGGCCATGCACGTGACCAACTGGACCACGCGCCAGATGGCCCGGATGATCCGGCGCCGCGATCCGACACGGCCGGGATTCTGGTACCTGTCCTACTGCCATCCCCACCCCCCGCTGACCCCGCTGCAGTGTTACCTGGACCTGTATCGCGACGAGGATCCGGGCGTACCGTACCGCGGCGACTGGGCGGAGGACCCCGACGGCCTGCCCTATGCGCTGAAGGCGGTCCGGGGAAGGTTCGGCGGGCTGAGCGACGCCCAGGTCGCCTGGGCGAGAAGGGCCTTCTACGCGCTGTGCACCCACATCGACCACCAGTTGCGCGTGGTGATCGGCACGTTGCGGGAGGAAGGCCTGATCGACAACACGATCGTGCTCTTCACGGCCGACCACGGTGACATGCTGGGCGATCACGGCCTGTGGGCGAAGCGCCTGTATTACGAGCAGTCGGCCAACGTACCCATGATACTCGTGGACCGGGCCGGGGACGACCGGGTCGGACACAACCGCACCGACGACCGGCTCGTGGGCTGGCAGGACGTAATGCCCACGCTGCTCGACCTTGCGGGGATCGAGGTCCCGGACACGGTCTACGGCCTTTCCATGGCGGGCGAAGACAAGCGGGAATTTCTGTACGGCGAGTGCGGCGAAAGCACAGAGGCCACGCGCATGATGCATGACGGCCGGCATAAGCTGATCTACTACCCCGTGGGCAATCACACGCAGTTATTCGATCTTGAGGAAGACCCGGAAGAACGCCTCGATCTATCGGATTCGCCCGGTCACGCCGGAACCTTCAACCGGTTGAAGGAGCGGCTGGAGCATGAACTGGCCGACCTGGACCCGTCGTGGTTCCGGGACGGACGGCTGGCCGGCCTGCCGGACCGCGAATACACGTTGCCGCCCAACCGGGGCCTGTCAGGCCAGCGGGGCCTGCACTGGCCGCCGCCACCCACGGATCCAGGATCTTCCTACGTACCCTGAACGCATACCGGAGAACCGCTCATGCGCACTGTACGGATATTCATCGCTTCGATCCTCCTGTTGTGCGGGTCCCTGCCGGCCGCGGCCTGGGGGCCGAACGGACACCGCATCGTAGGCCAGATCGCCGAGAACCACCTCACGGACGCGGCCCGCAAGGGCATTTCCGATCTCGTCGGCCGCGCTTCACTGGCGCAGATCAGCACCTGGGCCGACGAGATCAAGTCCGATCCCGCCTGGCGCCATGCCTCGCCGTGGCACTACGTCAACGCGCCGCCGGGACAGGCCATAGAAAAGGCGCATAAAAGCCCGAGCGGCGACGTGGTCGAGGCCATTCAGCGTTTCGAGCGGGTGTTGAGGGACCGCGGATCGGGCAGGAAGGAACGGGTAGACGCGTTGAGGTTCCTGGTGCACTTTGTGGGCGACATCCACCAGCCGCTGCACGCGGGCTATGCCAGCGATCGGGGAGGCAACGACATCCGGGTCCGTTGGTTCGGCGAGAGCACCAACCTCCACACGGTCTGGGACGAGCACCTCGTCGAGCACCAGCGGTTGAGCTTCACGGAATGGGTCCGGTTCTTCGGACACGCCGAACCCGGCGAGATCGAGGCGTGGCGCCGTTCGGACGTACTGGACTGGGCCCGGGAGTCGCGGAGCATGCTGCCGGCCGTCTACGACTACGGCAGCTCCCGTTCCGAAAGAACCCCCTACCTGGGCTATGCCTATATCTTCAAGCATGCCGACGGGGTCAGGCTCCGGCTGCTGCAGGCCGGCATCCGCCTGAGCGGCATGTTGAACGATATATTCGCCTCGCCCTGATCGCGCTCGTCAACCCCCTGTCAGCATAATCAATCCTGCAACCAGCACCAGCCCCGTGATGGTGATCTGAAGGTAGCGTTCCGAGAGCCTGCGGGACATACGCACGCCCAGGGGCACGCCCACCAGCGATCCGGCGGCCATGGTTACGGCGATGGCGAGATCCAGCTGGCTGTTGCCGGCGTAGATGATCGAACTCGTGAAGGTCAGCGCCAGCGCGATGAAGATCGAAGAGCCCACCGTGTCCACCGCGGTGAGGCGGAAGATGATGATCATCAGCGGCACGATCAGGATGCCGCTGCCCACCGAGGTGGAGGCGATCAACGCGCCGATGACGGCACCCAGCGCCACCGCGATGCCGATCTTCGCACCCCTGACCCGGGCGGAAATCCTTTGGCCCGCCTGCCCCGCCTGGCCCGTCCGGTCCTTCACCGCGCGGGAAACCGGCCACATGAACATGTGCCACAGGATCAGCAGGCCCGAGAGAATGACCACCGCCGCGACGAACCGGCGAAGATTCGTCTGAAGTTCGCGCCAGGCCGGGTCGGCCGGGTCCATGTCCCCGGCGTACCCCGAGATCCACAGGGCGACGGCCACGGAGACGGGCAACGCGCCCGCCAGGAAAAACACCGAGGTGCGGAACCGGATGGTCCCCTGCCTGAAATGGAAGAACACAGCCGGGAGCTTGCTGAGGCAGGAATAGAGATGGGCGGTGCCCACCGCCACCGTGGACGGCAGGCCGAATCCCAGCGTCAGAACGGGTAGCAGGAGGACCCCGCCACCGATGCCGGTCATGCCGATGCAGGCGCCGATCAGCGCGCCGGACACGAGTTGTACGACGGTATTCAGGACATCCAGGTCCATAGAAGGCGTAACGGCTCCCTATCGCGCGGGCACTAACCGCTCCCGACTACCTTGCGCTCCCACCCATTTTTCTCTTGCCACGCCCCTGCAAACGATGCAAACATGACCTTGCGATGATTCCGACCAAACCATACGCGGCCACGGACCTGGGCATCTTCCGGTTTATCGACGGCAAGTTGCTCGTATACCTGGTCGAGTTGAAGATCGATCCCTTCGTGGGCCGTTATTCGCTGCCCGGAACGCTGGTGCTCGAAACAGAAGACCTGGAGGCGGCGGTGCGGCGCGCCTATCGCGAGGCAACGGGCCGGTCAGGCGCCTACTTCGAGCAGGTCTACACCTTCTCCGCCATCGACCGGGATCCCAGGAGACGAACGATCTCCACGGCCTACATGGGGTTTCCCGACCGCCCGGGCGAGCCCTTTGAACCGGTAGACAAGTACCGCGCGGGGGAATGGTTCTTCGTCAATGACACCCCGTCGCTGGCATACGATCACAATGAGATTCTGAAGGTGTGTACGGACAGGATCGCGGCCAAACTGAATTACACGAATATCGCGCTGCTGCTGCTTCCCGGTGAATTCACTATGGCGGAACTGCAGTGCGTGTATGAGCAGGGGCTGGGTGAAAGGCTGGAATCGGGGAGTTTCAGAGACAAGGTCCTGTCACTGGGCATGATCGAAACCACCGGCGGGGAACGTCCGGAAGAAAACGCTCCGCCGGTTCCCCTCTACCGCTCCGTACACCGGGAACTGCAGGAAATCCCCTTCATCTGAAACGCGGCTTCAACCCGCGCGTCGTCGCCTCATCCCGATGCGGCGTGGCCTCATCCCACTACATCATGCGCTTGATGATCCGGTCGGACTGCTCGCCGGTGATCCCCAGTTCGCGCCAGGCCATCGCGCCGCCTTCGTCAAGCACCGGTTCCCGGTCGCCCAGCGTGGGCGCGCCCTTCTTCTGAAAGAACAGGCCGGTGTAGATCTCGTCCCCCCAGATCATGGCCTTCTCGCAGGCCGCCTTCCAGTCGCTGGCATCGTGGCCTTCGTCCTCCAGCTTCTTGACGCGCTGCTTGAAGAAGGGGTAGTCGTTGTCCTTGTTGAACGTGACGCAGGGACTGAATACGTCGATCAGCGAGAAGCCCCGGTGCCGTACGGCCTGTTCGATGAGCCCGGTCAGGTGGCGGGCGTCGCCGCTGAAGGCCCGGGCCACGAAGGACGCGCCGTTCATAATGGCCGCCGTGATGGGATTGATCGGCATTTCCACGCTGCCGAAAGGCGTGCTTTTGGTCTTCATGTCGATACTGCTGGTGGGCGATATCTGTCCGGTCGTCAAACCATAGATCTGGTTGTCCATGACGATGTAGGTCAGGTCGACGTTGCGCCGCGCCGTGTGGGTGAAATGGTTCCCGCCGATCCCGTAGCCGTCGCCGTCACCTCCCGTGACGAACACGGTGAGTTCGTGGTTCGCCATCTGAGCGCCCGTGGCCACGGCCAGCGCACGGCCGTGAAGGGTATGCATGCCGTAGGAATTGAAAAACCCCGGAAAATTCGAGGAACAGCCGATTCCGCTGATCGTGAGGATTTCGTGGGGCCGGAGACCCAGGTTCACGCAGGCCCGCTGCAGGCTGCTCAGCACGCCGAAATCGCCGCATCCCGGGCACCAGTCCGGATCCACCTTGCCCTTGAAGTCCTTCGCTTTCAATGGCGCTACCGGTTTCGCTTCCACTTCCTCGCGTGGTAATGTTTCCACTGACATGTTGGAGACTCCTTAGACGATGACTTCTTGATAGGGCACGTAGATGTCCGTCGTTCCGGCCAGCAGCTCCCGGACGCCGTCCACGATATGATGGGGCATGAACGGCTCGCCGTCGTACTTGCGGATGTGGCCGTCTGCCGAAAGCCCGGTCTCGCTGCGCAGATACCGGTGGAACTGGCCGGAATGATTGTTCTCCACGATCACGGTCTTTTTCGCATTGTCGAAGACTTCCCGGATGGCGTCCGCGTGCAGGGGGACGATCCACTTGATCGGCAGGTGGTTCACGGCGACGCCGTCTCGGTTCAGGATTTCAACCGCTTCCCTGATCACGCCGCGGGTCGAACCCCAGCCGATGAGCGTGATTTCGGCGTCTTCGGCGCTTGCGCCCGATAGCGCCGGCGGTTCGATGCGCTGCGCGATGTTCTTGAACTTCCGGGCCCGCTTTTCCACCATCTTGCGCCGCTTGTGGGGATTGGTGAACTCGTCGCTGACCAGGACGCCGTCTTCATCGTGCTCGTCGGTGGCCACCACGTGGGCGTATCCTTCCACGCCCGGCAGCGCGCGGGGAGAAATCCCGCTTTCCGTGTTCTCGTACCGCAGGTAACCGTTGCTCGGCGCGCCGATGAGGCCGTGCCCGTTTGAAAGTTGCGAACCCGTCGGGATGTCGCTCGCGCCGTTACTGGACTCGGTAATCAGTTCGCCCCGGTCAATCTCCGGTTGCATGTCGATGGCGTCCGGATCGACGCTGAAGGTGCCCTCGGAGATCAGCAGGTCCGAAATCACGATGCCCGGGCATTGGCAGTGATCCACCAGATTGAATAGTTCGGGCATGGTTTTGAAGGCGTCCAGCGCATCGGTCGGCGCCACGATGAACCGCTCGAAATCGCCCTGGCTCGCGCCGAGAATCTGCCAGAGATCGCCCTGCTCCGTCTTGGTGGGCACGCCCGTGGACGGACCTGCGCGCTGCACGTCGATGAAGACGACCGGGATTTCCATCATGGCCGCGCTGCCCACGGCCTCGGTCATCAGGGCGAAGCCGCCGCCCGACGTGGCGCACATGGACCGGCAACCCACGTGGGCTGCGCCGATGGCCATGTTGGCCACACCGATTTCGTCTTCGACCTGGCGCACCATGATGCCCAGTTCCCGCGCGTTCTGCGCCATCCAGTGGAGGACGCCCGTGGAGGGACTCATGGGATAGGCGCAGTAGAACTTGACGCCGGCGGACGCGCCGCCCATGGCCAGTGCGTCGTTGCCCGTCCATACGGCAAGCGGCCTGCCGCCGGAGGGCAGGGACTGCGTGAAGGGTTCGAAATTCGCCGCGGCATAGTCGTATCCCGCGCGGGCCACGCCCACGTTCTCGTCGACCACTTCCTGTCCCTTGCGCTGGAACTGCATGGTGATGATGTCTTCCAGGATCTGGAAATCCACGTCGAGCAGGTAGAGGATCGTCCCGAGCGCCACGGTGTTCTGGACGAGCTTGTTGCGGTTGTTGTCGGTCAGTTCGTTGATGGGCAGCGGGCAAAGGTGCACGCCGTCTTCCGGGGTACCGGGCGTGATCGTGTCGCTGTTGTAGAGGACCCGCGTGCCGGGTCCCATGAGACCCAGGTGCCGGTCCATCGTATCCTGGTTCAGGCAGACCAGCAGGTCGAGCTTATCGCCGTGGTTGTGGACCGGTTGATCGCTGATCCTCATCGTGAGGAAAATATGACCGCCCCGGATGATCGACTGGTAGGCATTGTAGGCGTTGAGATGCAGTCCGCGGCGGATGAATATCCGGGCGAGCACGTTGCCCGGAGTGGCGATACCCTGGCCCGCGGCGCCGCCTATGGCAATGGCAAAGTCGAATTGGTCAGAACTCATCGGATTCTCCTGTCTGTACATCACGGACAAGCTGATCTGCCGACGTGCGTACGCGTTTCTGTAAAGGTAGTACACAGCATAGTGGGAACCAACAAAATACACAGTCCCCTGAGGGGTGTCAACCATTCTATTCTTTTGTGGACGGAGACAGTCCGTGCGGCTTACGCGGGAGATTACGGTACGGCTTTCCGGCCTGGAATTTGAGCTTGACGCCGCGCTGGCGAGGATGTAGATATTCCGTGAGGGACCGGGAGACGGCTCGCGGTTGACATCGTGCTTCGAGTCGGCATTTGTTGACCGGTTTCCCGTTCTTCGCCTTTTTTTATTTTTACAAACCCCCGGTTTTGCAGCCGGGGGTTTGTGCTATGATTCCTTCACGTCGGCGTCGGAACCCGAAATGCTCGTGCCCCGGGAAAGACCGGTTGACGCTGTCGCTGTTTCAGGATAATCATAGTAAGGCAGACATCACCTCGAACACGAACAGCGGGAAGGTCCGGTATGAACGGCGCCGATATCTTAAACCGGTACGAAGAAGACGGCTACGTCGTCCTGCCCGGGGTCATCGACGGCGGCCTGACCGCCGAGGCCCAGGGACATGTCGAGTGGATGGGAGAGAAGTACCCGGATGTCCGTCCGGAACAGTACCATCACCACCTGATCGTGGACGATCCGTTCTGGATCCGTCTCTGCACCGACCCTCGGCTCATCGACGTCATCGAACCCTTTCTGGGGCCCGACATCGCGCTCTTCGCGGCGCATTACATCAGCAAGCCGCCCGGGGACGGGCAGCCGGTGCTGTGGCACCAGGACGGGAACTACTGGCCGCTGGAGCCCATGGAAGTCATTACCATCTGGCTGGCCGTGGACGACTCGACCCCGGAGAACGGCTGCATGCGGGTCATCCCCGGCAGTCACCGGGACCAGAAACTGTACCGGCACCGTAGATCCGAAGGGGGCAACGTATTGAGTTCGGAACTGGATGTGAAGGTGGATGAATCCGAGGCGGCCGACGTCGTCGTGCCGGCGGGCGGCGTATCCCTGCACGACCCCTACCTGATACACGGTTCGAAGGCCAACCTGTCCGATCGGCGCCGGTGTGGGCTGACCCTCCGGTACATTCCCACGACCACGCGCATCAAGCGCGAGAACTTCCCCGCCTATCTGTGCCGGGGCAAGGCCGTGGACGGCATCAACCACTACCCTCCGCTTCCACGGTTCAGGCCCGGCGATCACTACCCGTTCAAGGGGTGCGACCGCCCGCCCTGGAACTGACGGCCGCCCTGGAACTGACGGCCGCGCTCAGATGATCCCCATGTCCCTCAGTTCCCGCCGGACCGCGTACATGGCGCTTTCGGTCGCCAGGACCCACAGGCGGTCGCCCGGGGTGAGCCGCCGCATGATGTCGTGAAACACGTCGCTGACGTCCGCGGCGGTTGCCAGGTACTCCGCGTCCATCTGCTCATCCATCAGGGCCAGGTGCGCGCCGCCTGCACCGGCCACGTGCACGGACCTCGATTGGTCCGCCATGCCTTCCAGGTCGTCGTCCACGATCCACGGCCCGTTGCGCCCGCTCCGTACGGCCTCGTCCAGGAGAAACAGGAAATGGCCCCGCTGCGGGTCCAGCCGGCAGGTCCTGAGCGCTTCGTGGAGCGAGGTTCTGTTCTTGATCGTCATCAGGCGGGCTTCCCGGTCATGAATCACCACCCGTTCATCCCGTCCTCCGGCGGACCGCACGGATTCGAGACCCTTGCGTATCGTCACGGGACTCAGGCCGAGGGACAACGCGGCCGCCGCGGCCGCCGCGGCGTTGTACACGTTGTGCAGCCCGGAAAGACTGAGGCGCACGTCCAGCGGACCCCGCGGCGTGATGATCCGGAAGTTCGATTCGTCCGGTCCCAGATCCACATCGATGGCGTAGACGGTCGGCAGCGGCCTTTCCCAACCGCAGCCTTCGCAGGCGTAGTCGCCCAGGTGGGCCAGGCTGGTGATTCGGTAGGCCAGGGGAACGCCGCACCGGGGGCATGGCACCTCGGGCGTGGCGGCATCCGCCAGGTGCAGGCGTTCATCCTCCACACCGTAGTAGGTCAACCGGGGCGGCACGCCCCGCGTGAACCCACCGCAAAGCACCGGATCGTCGGCATTGACGAGGATGTGCTGTCCGGCGGACATGGTGCCGAACCAGTCGCACCACTTTCCAATCAGGGCGGCGCGGTCGACCCCCTGGATCGATTCATCGTCATACAGGTTGTTCAGTACGAGCGTGCCGGGACGGCAGATCCTGATCGCCCGGTCGAGCATGCCGGTCTCGAATCCGAACACGCCGTAGTCCGCATGGATCCTGCCGCGGTGGTCGGTCGACCGGACCAGGGTGGAAACCACCTCGTCCAAGGATGGGGCGATGTCTTCGGGGTAGAGCGTCCGGGCATCGGCCTGCCGCAGGATCGTGGCCAGGATCCGGCAGGTCGTGTGCTTGCCGTTCGTTCCGGTGACCCCGGCTACGCCTTGACCGAACTGGCGCACCAGGGACCGGGCCAGGCCCGGCCAGAGGGCAGCGGTGAGGGTGCCGGGCGGGAAGCGACCACGGGAGAAGTCAAACAACTCGGCCGCCCTCGCGACGGACTTGTCAATGGAAAGGGCGGCCGATCTGAGTATACGCATAGGAGGTTGATCGAAACCGGGGAATCAACCCTTGGTCATATCTTCACGCCGCGCCACTCGTCCCGGTCACCGGAGATATCGACGATATTGCCGTCAGGATCGATGGCCTTGAAAGCGATCTCGGGCGGGGTATCGGAGGAGATGGCGTCCCGGCCTTTCACGGTCTTCGGCGCTTCGGCCCCCCAGTTCCGGACCCGGTGCCAGGCGGCGTGGAGGTCGTCCACCAGCACGCCGAAGTGGATGTACTCCTCGCCTTCTTCGAGCGTGGGCCGCGACGGATCGTCATGGGGCAGCAGCGTGATGTTTGCGGTGCCGTCGCTGAGATCGACGGCCTCGCCGTTTCCCCGCCGGCCTATAAAGGTAAAACCGATCACTTCCTCATAAAAGCGCTGTGAGACCGACACGTCTCGACACCGCAGTGCGAGGTGACGCAGAAAAGCCATTACGCCTCCCTCCTGAGCTGATCATTCAAACGCGTTCTATCGTGGAAAGCCACCATCGGAGCATGTCCGATTACACCGGATTGCGCCGGATCAGAGCCTCTTCTCCTTCGAGATTTCCTCGATGGCGCCGATGAACTGGTCGGTCTGCGCGTCGGTCACCATGACATGCATCGACGTCCGGTTGGCGTCCCAGTTGATCTCGTCGTGCGTGACGTTCCGGATATAGATACGGTGGCGGTCCCACAGCATGTCGTTGACATCGCGCGTACCCACGCCGGTGACCTTGAACGAAACGAGCGCCGCGCTCATGCGGGGATCGGGCGAACTGTATACTTCCACGCCGTCCATATTGCGCAGGGCGTTGGCCACGCGCGTAGCCTGGTAGCGGTTCCGGCTCTCGACGGCGGCCGGGCCGATCATGTTGTGGAAATCCAGCGCCGCGTCTATGGCGACCCGGGCCGGGGCGTTGGAGGAACCCCTCAATTCGAACTTGGAGGCGCCTGCCAGGTACTCTTCGTAGAAAACCTTGGCGAAGCCCGTGGGTTCCTGCCCGTACATGGTCAGTCCGTTCACCGGACCGGCGTACAGGGTCGGCCACACCTGGTCCAGGATATCCTCTTTCACGTAGAAGAAGCCCGTGTACATGGACGCCATCATCCACTTGTGGCACGGACCCGCGTACATGTCGCAACCCAGGTCGTGCATGTTCAGGTCGAGCATGCCCGGAGGCTGCGCTCCGTCGACCAGGGTGATGATGCCCTTCGACCGGGCCATCTCGCAGATTTCCTTCACGGGAAGGACGAGCCCGTCGCCGTAGTTGATGTGGCAGAAGCTGAGCATCTTCGTGCGCGGCGTGATGGCGGCCTCAAAGGCCTTGAGCAGCGCGTCGGGACTGTCGGGCGGGTGGTACTCGGGGGAAGAAAGGTCGATCATGACGGTCTTCGTCCCCTGGCGGACGGCCCGGAGGTTGATGGGCTGCACGCCGCTGGAATGATCGTGATTGGTCGTCACGATCTCGTCGCCCGGCTCCATGTCGATGCCGAAGGTGCCGAAGACCATGCCTTCGGTCGTGTTGTTGGTGAAGGCGACCTCGTTCGACTTGCAGCCGATGTACTTCGCCATCTTCTCTCGCAACTGTGCCCGGAAATCACTGTTGTAGACGTAGCTGGTGTAGCTCTTGTAATCCGTGTTCGCGCCTTCCAGCGCGGCGATCTGCGCCCGGTGCACCGGACCCGGGGAAGGTCCGCGCGTGCCGGTGTTCATGTAGGAAACGCCGTCGCGGATGATGTACTGGTCGGCCACCCAGTTCCAGTACGCCACGTCGTCGGGTTCCGGAAGGTGGTCTTCGGGCATCGGCGGCTTCGCCCCGGCTTTTCCGGCCATGGACAGGAGGGCCGTTCCGGCGGCGAGACCGCCCGCGATCCTGCCCATAAACCCTCTGCGGGACAACGCTTTCAGCTTTTCTGGATCTTCGAACTTCGGATCGAAGTTAAAACCAGACTCTTCCGTAATCATGGTGTATCTCCTTACTGATACCTCCGGCACGCTCCGCCGGAATATGCGGCGGAAACCACCGCGCCGGACCGGGCCAGGGTTCAGGAAAAACAGCGAGTTGTCTCTAGAATCTGTAAACAGAGTATACAGGGGACGAAGGGGGGTCTTCAAGTAAAAACTGCATTTCGAAGGTTTGCGGACAGCGTCGCAGATTTCTGGTTGCGGGGTGGATGAAACACCGCTTACTTGGTAGGGGTCTATCCGAACAGCTCTACGTACGATCGTATTGGAATGGCTGGCAATATCCGTTTCACGCGTAATCAACCCACGGCCATGAACCTCGGCAGCATCATTCTGTTCGTCAAGGACATGAAAACGGTATCGGCGTTCTACCGGGACGTCGTGGGGCTGCAACCGGCAGCGGAGCAACCTTTCGCGAAGCATCGTTTTCTCCGATTCGATACCGGTTCCTGTCAACTGTGTCTCCACAGCGCCGCCAGCCCCAACGGGGGCCGGCAGAAAATCGGCTTTCACGTAGACAGCGTGCGTGCCGTTCACGAGGCGCTGAAATCCCGGGGATTGCGCCTTCGCCGACTGGAAGAGGAAGACGGGAAAGCGTGTTTCGACATCTCCGATCCGGAAGGCAACCGCATCCAGTTCTGGGGCGACTATTAGGCACAGGCCGCCGATTGCCGCCTTGGCGACACGAAAGGCACCCGACGTGAAAATTGAAGACATCGCCTCGTACTTCATCGGCGGCGGATACGTCATCCGCATCCGGACCGACAGCGGGCTCACCGGGGTCGGACAGACGGCCTGCTGGGGATACCCCGAAGCCGTGCACCAGATCGTGGAGCGGTTCAAAGACTACCTGGTGGGACAGGACCCGTTCCGCATCGAGCATCACTGGCAGTATCTCTACCGCATGTCGCCCTTCCGGGGAAGCGCCCTGTCCGGGGCCGTCAGCGCCGTCGACATCGCCCTGTGGGACATCAAGGGCAAGCACTTCGGGGTTCCGATCTGGGAACTGCTCGGCGGAAACTGCCGGGACCGGGTCAGGCTGCACCTGCTGGGCGGCGGCGGCACCCCGGAGGCCATGCTCGAATCCGCGCGGAACGCGGCGTCGGAAGGTTTTACGGCGCTCAAGTTCGACCCCCTGCCGGGCGGTTACCAGGACATGGCCCTGGACCGGATGATTCGCACCGCCCGGGATCTCGTCGCGGCGGCCCGCGAAGGCGGCGGGCCCGACATGGATCTCATCGTGGAGGTCCACCGCAAGCTGACGCCGCTCACCGCCATGCCCCTGGCCAATGCGCTGACCGAATTCAACCTCTATTTCATCGAGGACCCCATCCAGATCGACAGCATCATGGCCCAGGGCGAAATCGCCCGGCGGATCGGCATACCCGTCGGGAACGGAGAACGCCTGAACACTATCTGGGAATTCCAGGAGCTCCTGGCCCACGGAGGACCGCAATACGTGCGGCCGGACGTGGCCCTCGCAGGCGGCCTGACCCACTGCAAGAAGATCGCGGCCATCGCGGAGGCCCACCACTGCGCCGTCGTGACGCACAATTTCCTGACGCCCCTCATCACCGCCGCTTCCGTACACCTGGATACCAGCATCCCCAACTTCGTGACCCAGGAGTACAGCAGGGGCGACGAATCGGAAGCCAGCAAGTTGTACCGGACCAACATTCGCCGGGAAGGCGGCTACATCCCGATTCCCCGTGATCCGGGCCTGGGCGTGGAACTGGACGATGAGCGGCTGGAGGGCGCGGAATTCACCCCGATGAATACCGCGAATACGCTGCTCAGGTCGGACGGCTCGGTAGCCAATTCGGTTTAGGATTTCGCCATGCGTCAATTCAGTCTGCTGCATCCGCTCTGGATGGCCTTCTACGACGGGGCGATTTACGAGGATGCGGCCCGGCACTGGCGAAACCGGACCTTTCTCTACCTCCTCCTGCTGCTGGCGCTGACCTGGATTCCCATCACCCTCCAGACGCAGAACCAGGTGGACGAATGGGTCAGCCGGGAAGCCCCTTTTTATATCGACCAGGTCCCTGATCTCAGCCTGTCCGGCGGCGAACTGTCCTCGTCCTCCTCCGAGCCGACGCTTCTGCGAGACCGGGACGGGACGGTGCTGGCCGTCATCGACCCCACCGGACAGTACACCAGCCTGGACGACACCGAGGCACCGGTGCTGGTAACGCGCACCCAGATCTTCATCCGGGGAGAGGGCGACCAGGTCGACGTAACGTCTCTGCCGGACGGACCTCCGGAGACGCTGTCCCGGGAGGACCTGTACGTGATCGCCGACTGGACCCGGTCCCTGGTCAATACGCTGCTCTTCCCCATCCTGCTCGTGCTGTCCTACGCATACCGGATCCTGCAGACGCTGCTGTACGCCTACGTGGCTTCCTTTTTCACGGCGTCCGCCGGAGGGGCGCTGCCGTACCGTAGGCTCCTGAACCTGGCCATCATCGCCATCACGCCGGCCGTCGTGCTGGACACCGTGCACATGCTCATGGAATATCCGCTTCCGGACTGGTTCTGGTGGCCGGCATGCGTACTGCTTTCCCTGGGCTATCTGCGGTTCGGCCTCCGGGTCACGCTGGACGCCGAACGGCAGGCGGCAGCCTGAAACCCGAACCCTGAAACCCAAACCCTGAACCCAGCTATTCTTCCACCTGTCGATGAAGGGGCCACCGTGAAACGCATACTGCTCTTGATCAACGCGCACCGTCCGCCTTTCAGCCAGTTCGCCGCCATGTTCGAAAGGCTCGTGAACGGCGCTTCGCAGTTCACCCTGGACGTGACCGACGACCGGAACGCGCTCTGCGACCCGTCGGATTACGATGCCGTGGCGCTCTACATCGCGTCCGGCGAACTGACCCCGGACCAGGAAAAGGGGATCACCGGCTACGTACGGAACGGCGGCGGGCTGCTGGCCGTGCACACCGCGAACGCGGGATTGGCGCAGTACGCCGACTATATCGAGATGATCGGCACCGAATTCATCGGCCACGATCCCCTGGGCGACTTCGACGTGGAAGTCGATCCCGCCTTCGACGACGTCCTGCCGCGCATGAGCCGGAGTTTCCGCGTCCAGGACGAATGCTACAACATGGACATCAAGACAGAGGCGCCGCTCAGGTGGTTCCAGCACGGCATATGGAAACTCGAACGCAAGCCGTTGGGCTACTTGCGTGACTACGGAAAGGGACGTGTATTCTACACCGCTCTCGGCCACGACAACCGCGCTTTCGTCCATCCCGACTTCCAGGACCAGTTGATCAAGGGACTCCGCTACGTGTGCGGGATGACCGACGGATCGCCCATCCGGATCGGGCTGGTGGGGTACGGACCGCTGTTCGGCATGGGCAGGCACCACAGCGAGCAGATCGCCGCGACGCGGGGGTTCGAACTGGGGGCGGTCTGCGACCGGGACCCCGCCCGGCTGGCAGCGGCGCGGGAGGAACAGGGCGAGGACGTGCCCATGTTCGAGGATGCCGGGGAAATGGCCGGAAGCGGGCTCATCGACCTCGCCATCGTCATCGTGCCCCACGCCTACCACGCGTCCGTGGCGAAACCCCTCCTCGACGCCGGCCTGCACGTCATCACGGAGAAGCCCTTCACGGTCAAGGTTTCCGAGGCGGACGAGCTCATCGGCCTGGCCAGGGACCGGGGTGTCATGATCTCGGTATACCACAACCGGCACTGGGACCCGGATATCCTTTCGATGAAGGAAATCGTCGACCGGGGCGATATCGGCGAAGTATACTCGATTGAAAGCGCCCTGGTGGGGTACGGCCTGCCGGGCCAGGCCTGGCGGTCCCACAAGCCGGTTTCCGGCGGAGCGATGTACGACTGGGGCGCCCACAATTTCGAGAAGATCCTGCAGCTGGTGCCGCGGTACGACGGACAGGGCAATCGGATCAACAAGCGGGCGACGCTCTACGGGAACTATATGAAGCGGGTCTGGCACAGCAGCACCAACGAGGATTACTGCCGGGCCTACGCCCGATTCGACGCGGGCGTAGAGGCGCAGTTCATGACCTCATCCATCCATGCGTCCCGCAGGCCCATGTGGACCGTGCAGGGAACCGCCGGATCGATCGTCATGGAAGGCGGGGACGGCGCGGGCACGGTGACCATGGCCTCGGCCGACGGCCGCCACCGCGTCGTCGAGGTCAAGCCGTACGACCGAGGCCATAACTGGCAAGGCTATTACAAGAACGTAGCCGATCACCTGCTCGCCGGCCTGCCCCTGGAGATCACGGGGGAATGGGCAAAAGGTCCGATACAACTCATCGAGGGGTGTGAAACGGCCTCGAGAGAGAACCGGCTGGTGGAAGTGGAATTCGATTTCTGATTGGCCGCGGACCCGGAAGAGAGATGTCGGATATGACGAAGAAAGAAAAACTCGAAGCGGGCTTCACCATCCTCGCCATCCTCGCGCTCTGGCCCGTCATCCTGGGCTGGGAGAATCCGCTGTACCAGGTCGTCCTGGGCGTGATCCTGGTGGTGTTCATCGCGCTCGTCGCGCAGAAGTTCCGCCGCATTCGAGCCATCTACAATGCCACCAGGGTGGAAGCGAAGAAGCGCAGACCGCCCGCCGGGAACCGGGACGAACCCTTCGGCTGAGGGGTGGGCGCGTAGTCGGCTGCCGGGCCGCTCAGGCGTACTTCCCCGGAAGGTCCGGAGCGGAGACCTCATCCAGGCGGATGCGGTCTTCCGGTTCGAGCGTCCATCCCACGGCCCCGAGGGATTCCTCGACCTGCTCAGGGAAATCCGGGCCGATGATGGGCGCCGTCACCTCTTCGTGGTCCAGTAGCCAGGCCAGCGCCACCTGGGCCGGCGTCTTCCCGTATTTGTCCCCCACGTCGATCAGCGTCTGCACGATGCCGTCCAGCTTGTCGGTCATGGCCTCGTCGAAGGGATAGCTCGAGCGGCTCAGGCCCGGGCGGGGGTTCTTCCCCCAGGGGCTGTTCTCGGGCGGTACGGCCCCGCGGCGGAACTGGCCAGTCAGCAGGCCGATGGCGAGCGGGCTGTAGCACATGAGACCCAGCCCGTGGTCCCTGGCCATGGGCAAGAGTTCGAGTTCGGTTTCCCAGCGCGCAAGGAGACTGTAGTTGTACTGCAGGCAGACAAAGGGTTCCAGGTTGCGCCGGTCGCTGGTCCATAGGGCATCCACCACCTTGTAGACCGGCCAGTTGCTGCAGCCGACATACCGGACCTTGCCCTGGCGTACGAGGTCGTCGAAGGTCGAAAGGGTTTCCTCGAGCGGCGTGACCGGGTCGAAGCTGTGGGCCAGGTAGAGGTCGATGTAGTCGGTCTGCAGCCGTTTCAGGCTTTTTTCCACGCCCTGCATCAGGTTGAACCGCGAAAGCCCCGTGTAGTTGGGCCCCTCGCCCGCCGTGCCGAAGATCTTGGTGCACAGCACGACCTGTTCGCGCCGGCCCTTGAGCGCTTTCCCGATAATCTTCTCGGACCTCCCCTCCCCGTAGAACGCCGAGTCGATGAAGTTGCATCCCAGATCGAGGGCCGTCTCGATCACCCGGATGCCGGCGTTTTCGTCGATCTCGCCCCGAAAGGCCGTGCCAAGACAGATCGGCGATACCTGCAAGCCCGTCTTGCCCAGATAGCGGTATTCCATAATTCATCCTCACGTTGAAAGATGCTCAGAAGTCTGGTGCGGTGTCTCTAAAGTCCCGGTTTTTTGCTTTCATTCGATCAACACGGCGCCGGTCACGGCCGGAGCACGCCGGTCATGGCCGGGGCCGCACGCGACTGAATCGTACTCAAAGCCGGGGTACGCCGGTCACGGCCGGGGCACGCCGGCTTCGGCGAAGGCTCTTTCTAAAGTCCGGTAGCACAGGGCGGCCGCTTCGAAGGGGTCGTATCCCGGTTTCTTCTGCACCATGTTGCTGACCTCCGCGGTGATGGAACCCTCGTATCCGGCAGCATGCATGGCACGCAGGTAGGCCGTGAAGTCGAAATCGCCCTCTCCGGGCACGAGAAATTCGAAATCGGGCACGCGGCCGCGCTGGTCCTTGACGTGGGTGTGGACCGCGTAGGGCGCCATGAGCCGGACCGCTTCCTCGATGGGCATGCCCAGGACGTCGAAGTGGCTGATGTCGAAATTGAGCCCCAGGTGGGGCGAGTCCATGGTCTCAACGAGTTGGACCGATTTCTCCGCGGTGTCCAGGGCGCATCCCACGTGGGCTTCCATGCCGATCACCACGCCGCTGTCCGCGGCGTAATCCACCAGTTCCCGGATCCGTTCCAGGATGAAATCCAGCCTGGTTTCCCAATCTTCCGGGGCGCCGCCCAGCACGGTGTCCAGTACCGGTGCGCCGCGGCCGTCGCTCCATTCGGCGCAAAGATCGACGGCCCGCTTCAGCAGGCGCATGTTCTCGCGATGCGCATCGGGGTCCTCTTCGAGTATTGAGCGGTGGGCGGCGACGGCGGGCATGGCCAGGCCGTATCCGTCACAAAGGTCCTTGATGCGGCGCCGTTCACCGGCGTCGAGTCCGTCCACGGCCGTCGTATAGTTGGGCAGGACCGTCAGTTCCACCGCATCGAAACCCACGTCGTGCAGGAACGACAGGGCCTGGTCCACGGGGACTTTGGGCATGCCCCAGGTGGTGTAGCCTATTTGCATGTGCGGGTTTCCATTGTAACATGCCGCCTTAAATAACGTCGCCCGGCAGCACTACAGCATTTCACGGTCTGCCAGGAACCCCTTGAGCCGATCCATCTCTTCGTCCGAGAGATCGGGCAGGGGGCTTCGGCGCCAGCGGCCGCAGATCCCGGCCAGTTCCAGGACGGCGTGCTGGGCCGCGTCGCCACCCGCCGGAAAGGTGTTGTACAGATAGTCGAAAAAGGGCATGTCGTAGCGCGCGATGACGTCCGCGGCCGCATCGAGGTCTCCGCGTTCGACGGCGGCCCAGTAGCCGTCGGCCACGTCCGGCTTGAACTTGATGAAGGTCGACATGTACCCGTCGCAGCCGTACGGCAGCATGTCCATGTGGGTCTGCTTCTGGCCGCCGGCGAAGATGACCCATTTATCGTGGGCTCTCGCGCAGGCGCCCCGGGCGAAATCCGGACCGAAGTCTTCCTTGAAACCCACGACACCGGGCACCTCGTCCAGGAGCCGGTCGACCGTTTCCAGCGCGCCCCGCACCCCCACGCTCACCAGGCCGGCGCTCAGGATGAAGGCAGGCAGAGCCCGCGAGACCGCGTCGTAGTACGCCACGAGCCCGTCCACCGTCATCCCGCGGTCGGGAGGCGCCACGATCACCGCGTCCGCGCCGCGGTCCCGGGCGTACTCCGCAAAGGCGGCGGTCTGCGGCGTGGACCAGAAACCCGCGCTCGCGATGAACAGCGCCCGCCTGTTCACGACGCCGGCGGTAAAGGCCGTCATCTCGGCGATTTCCGCCTCGGTCAGCACCGAATAGAGACTGTCCCCGGGCGTGAACAGGACGGTGCCCGCCCCGGCTTCGATGCAGAAATCCACGAAACGGCGCAGTCCTTCGTAATCGATGCCGTCATTTTCGAGAAAGGGGGTGTTGATCGAGGCGACGGGCCCGGCCAGATGGTGCCGGAAGCGATCCATGTCCATCTAGGCCCGCCCTTCTTCCGTCCAGGTGTCGAAGGGATTGCCCGTCTCGGCAAAGGGGAAGGTCACCCGCGCGCCAGTGATGTGGGAACGGTGCGCCGCCATGGCCATTTCGATATGGCGGCGGGCCGTGCGCGCGTGGCAGAGCTCGTATTCGGGCTTCTTGCCCTCGATGAGATCCATCATGGATCGGGCCATGCGGTGGTGGGCGTTGATCCATTTCTGCCCGCCGGAAACCCGCTCATGGGCGAGCACCTCCCAGCGATCATCGTCGAAGGGCTGCGGATTGGAATGGGGGTGAAAATAGATGTCCGGCCCGTCCTGTGTTGGACCGGGCAGGATGAGCGAGCCCTCGGTCCCGTGGATGTCGATGCGATAGGGATTCTCGATGCCGTCGCCCGCGAAGGATTCGAATTCCGCGTTGAAACCGCCAAACTGGTAATGGGCCCACATGCCGTTTCCCGCCGAGGTGCCCATGCCGAACAGCCCTTCCTTCCGGTCCGACGGGCGGGCCGGAAGGCCGTCCTGGGTGATGATCGCCTGGCACCACGATGGTTCGCCGAAGAGTTGCCACAGGAAATCGAAGAAATGGGGATAGAGATCGATGAACCACTGGTCTCCCCCGTGTTCTCCGCCGAAACCGTACATGCGGGCCCAGCGCGGCTCCCCGATCCCGCCGTCCCGGATCATGGGGATGGCCTGGCGCTGGATTTCCGGCCGTCCCCGCCAGGGGTGGGCCATGATCAGCAGGACGCCGGCACGGTCGCAGGCCTCCACCATGGCGTCCACTTCGGCCGGGGTGCGCGCCAGGGGCTTTTCCGCGTACACGTGGACCCCGTGCTCGGCGGCGGCCAGCACCATGGCGAGATGGTTGCTCATCTCGTGAGTGGCCAGGACGACGATGTCCAGCTTCTCTTGTGCCAGCATATCCGTGTACAGGGCATAACCCTTCGCCGCGCCGGTACGTTCCAGCGCCGCCGCTCTGCCCTCCTCGACCGGATCGGCCAGGGCGGCGATCTCGGCGCCCTCCACGCCCACGAAGGCCTGGTCCAGGGAATGTCCGTAGTCTCCGCAGCAGGTGTGCCCGATAATGCCGATTTTCAACCCGGTACTCCTGTTCCGTCGGCCCGGATCGCCCGGACCTGTGAGGAGGCCGCGATCAGACGACGACCATGCGTTCGGTCTGGATGATAAACACCTGTGCGCCGCCCACCATGGTCGTTACCGCCTCGCCCAGTCCGAGCGCGTCGAGATGGGTGCCGATCTGCGCGACGTCGATGGCTTCTTCCCGCGCGTGGCAGTGGTTCTGGATGAGTTCGAGCACGGGTGGCACGCGCTCGTCGTCTACCCCGATCAACAGGGTGACGTTGCCGGCGCGCAAGAATCCGCCCGTGCTGCCGATTTCGGTGAACCGGAAATCGTTGTCGATCAGTGCATCGGTAAGATGCCGGATATCCCTTTTGTTGACGATCGCGATGAGGAGTTTCATGGCGCGCCTCCTGGTCCCTGTGTCTTCTTCAGGCCGTAACCGATTCAATGGCCTCTCCGGCTACGTTAATCATCCGTTCCAGCTCTTCGGCGGTGACGACGAAGGGGGGAGCGAAGTTGACGCTGTCTCCCCGGCAACGGGTGTAGACACCGTTCTCGAGCATCTTCTTCACGATGCGTCCGCCGATCTTCGACGCGGGATCGTAGGGTTTGCGGGATGTGGGATCTTCCACCACCTCCACGGCGGCCATCAGCCCGATGCCCCGGATATCGCCCACGTGCGGCAGCGTCCGCAGCGTCTGCAGGCCCTCCATAAGCCTTTCGCCCATGATCTTGCTTCGCTCGATGAGTCCTTCGTGCTCCAGCAGATCGAGATTCGCCAGCCCGACGGCGCAGCAGGTCGGATGGCCGGAGTAAGTGAAGGAGTGGTTCCACTTCCGGTCCCCGGGAGCGTTCTGGATGCAGTCGTGTATCTCGTCCGAGACGATGATGCCCCCAAGCGGCAGGTACCCACTGGTGATGCCCTTGGCAAAGGTGATGATGTCCGGTTCGACGTTCCAGTAAGACACGCCGAACCAGTGGCCGATGCGGCCGAACCCGGTGATCACTTCGTCGGCGATCAGGAGCACGTCGTACTTCGTGCAGATCTCCCGGACCCGCGGCCAGTAGTCCTCTGGCGGCACGATGACGCCCGCCGCGCCCTGCACGGGTTCTCCGATGAAGGCGGCCACCGTGTCGGGACCCTCGCGCAGGATCGCTTCCTCGAGCGCCAGGGCGCTCGCCTCGCCGCATCCCACCCCCGGGTCCTCCGGCCTGTAGTGATAGGGATAGGGCGCGTCGATATGGACGTAACCGGGCAGGGTGGATCCGAAGTCCTCCCAGTAAGCCTCCAGGCCGGTGGCGTTCATGGCGCCTATGGTCACGCCGTGGTAGGCATGCTGCCTGGATATGATCCTGGTCTTGTCCGGCCGCCCGGCGCGCTGCCAGAAATACCGCGCCGTCTTGATCGCACTATCGTTGGATACCGCGCCGCCGGACGTGAAAAAAGTGTGGTTCAGCGCACCCGGCGCCCGTTCCTTCAGGCGGCTGGCCAGGCGTATGGCCGGGATATTCGTCGCCCCCGAGTAGCAGGAAAAGAAACCCAACGCTTCGATCTGGCCCGCTGCGGCCGCCGCCAGCTCTCGCCGGCCGTGGCCGACGTTTACGTTCCAGAGGCTCGAAAGCCCGTCGATGTAGTGGTTCCCCTCGATGTCGAAAAGCGTAGAGCCCTCGGCACGCACGCAGATCAGGGGCTCGTCATGATCGTCGCGGTGTTGCAGCGGATGGATCAGGTATGCGTCGTCCCTCAGCAGTTGGTCACGGTCGCCACAGGTCATCGCGTGGTACTTTCCATCGTATGTGAAACGGGAAGTCGGTTAATGGGAAATTGACAGGGTGCCGGGCACCGGTTATGGTATATTATACGGAGCGCATGGCATACAATCAAGGTGAATGAAAGGCGGATTCCATGACCGGCGGGCACCCCCATCCCTGGCGGGAAGGATGTGAAGGCGCCGTCTCCCTGACCTTTGACGACGGGATGCCGTCCCAGCTCGACCGGGCCGTGCCGATTCTGGCCGTAAACGGCCTTCACGGCACGTTCTATGTCAATCCCCGCGGGCCGGACTGGCGCGGCCTGCTCGCGCCGTGGAAGGCGGTGGCGGACGCCGGACACGAGGTGGGCAACCATACGGTCAACCACCCCTGTTCCTGTGCGTTCAAGGAGACCCGTACCGACTGCCTGGAGACGATGACCCTCGAGGACATGGAGTGGGAGATCGGCGAGGGCAGGCGGCGCATCTCCGAAGCCATCCCGGGACAGGCGGATTTCACCTTCTGCTATCCCTGTTACCATGCCCACGTGGGCGAGGGGCCTGGCCGCCGGAGTTACGTTCCGGTCGTGGCCCGCCACCATATCGCCGGCCGGGGCAAGGGGGACTTCGCCAATCACCCGCTGACCGCCGATCTGCACCACCTCTACTCCTTCCCCGTGGAGCGCCAGGCCCGCTCCGGTATGATCGGCCTGGTCGAGGAAGCCATGAATCAGGGCCAGTGGGCCGTATTGACCTTTCACGGGATTTCGGAAGGGCATCTGTCCGTGACCGAGGCCGATTTTGGTGGGCTGTGCGGCTATCTCCGGGAACACCGCGACCGCATCTGGACGGCCCCGGTCGTCGCCGTCGCCCGGGCGGTTCGCGACTGGCGGTCCGCCGCGTCGCAGCGGTCCGCCGCGTCGCAGCGGTTCGGGGACCCTGCGGAAGGTGCCGGGGGACCCGTGCCAGGCGCCGGGAACGAATCGTGACCTCCCGTCCGACGGCATCCGGTGACGCCGAAACCCGCCCCGTACCGGTGCTCGTGGGTCCCACCGGCGTGGGCAAGACCGCCGTGGGTATTGAGCTGGCCCGCCGCTTCGGCGCGGAAATCATCTCGGCGGACTCCCGCCAGATCTACCGGTACATGGATATCGGCACGGCCAAGCCCACGGCAGATGAGCAGGCCGCGGCCCCCCATCACCTCATCGACGTGGTCGATCCGGACGTGCGGTTCAGCGCAGGTGAATACGGCCGCCTGGCCCGGGAAGCGCTCCGGGAACTTGCAGCCAGGGATGTGCCGGCCCTCGTAGTCGGCGGCGCGGGGCTGTACATCAAGGCGTTTGACGGCGGACTGTTCGACGCGCCGGAGATCCCGCCGGTACTCAGGAGGCGCCTGGCGGACGAATACCGGTCGGCGTCCACCGACGCCCTCCATCGTCGGCTGAGCGCAGTCGATCCGGCGTCGGCCGCACGTATCCATGTGAACGACCGGCAACGCATCGAAAGGGCGCTGGAGGTCCACGACGCGACGGGCGAGACCCTGACGTCCTGGTTCGAACAGCCCGTACAATCCCGATCCCGCGGAACGCGTCTGGTAGGGTTCCGCCGTGACCGCGCCGCACTCTATGCGCGCATCGACGCCAGGGTCGAGAAAATGATCGAACTGGGTCTCGAAGCGGAGGTCCGCACCCTGATGGATCGGGGTTACGGTCCCGGGACCCATGCCCTGTCGACCTTCGGTTACGCGGAAATGCTGCGGTGCGTCGGGGGCGAGCTGGATTTGAAAGATGCGGTTTCGGCCATTCAGCAGCGGTCCAGGCAGTACGCGAAGCGCCAGCTGACCTGGTTCAGGCAGGCCGGGGGCATCGTATGGATCACCGTGGACGAAGGAGAAGACCCGGCCGATACCTGCGAGAAGATCATCCGGTTATTCCCGGATCCGCTATTTTAGGAAGAGCAGCTTGCGCGTTACCTCGGAACGCTCCGCGGCCTCTCCGGCCGTCATCCGGCACAGATAGACCCCGCTGGCCACCCGTCTTCCCGCATCGTCTCTCCCGTCCCACGTCGTGGTGAACGTACCCTCCGCATGGTTGCCGTCCACCAGCGTGCGGACCTTCCGGCCCATAACATTGTAGAGGGTGAGCTGAACCTCCCCCGGCCGGCCGACTTCGTACCTGACGGTGGCGGGCCCGCTGCTCAGGTAGAAGGGATTCGGATAGGTGGTAAGGGACGCGGCGATCGGCCGGCCAGCCTGGTCGTCGCCCGTAAGACCGGGATCGTAGGCTGCCGTGTATGCGTATTCGAAACCGTCTCCGGTGCGATCGAGAGACGCCACCACGAGCATGACGGTTTCGTACCGCGTCCAGCCGGGTATCTCGATGGTTACGCTTCCCCTGGTCGCGGGGACCGTCATCACCGTGTCGACATCGCCGCTGGCCGCCACGGACACGCCCCACTCTCCGGTTATGCCCGTAAAATCGATGCGTAGCCCGCCGGTAAGCGAGGGATCCGGGACGAAGCGAATGTAATTCGCGGCGAGGTGGGCCGGATACTGGTGGGCGGGGATCAGGGGGCCGTCGTAACGGTACATGCCGGATGCGCCCTGGCGATCGGGTTCGTCCAGACCGTGCTGGCCACTCAGTTCGACCGACGGATAGGCGGCGCCTTCCTCGTAGAACCGGTCCGCGTCGGCCCGGTCCCCGGTAAAGACGTTCCAGGTGGTGAATTCCTGGAAGGCGGATACCAGGTCGCTGCCGACGCTGCGCAGTCCCCCGTCGATGGCATCCAGCGCCCGGCTCGTCCGGGCCCGTTCCCAGATGGTTCGGATCAGGTCCCTGTCGTGCCGCTTCTCCAGGTACAGGGGCCAGAGCACGCCCGCGTATTCATGCTCCCCGTCGGAGGCATCGAGCGCAATCCATGGTTCCGTCAGGAAACCGCTGAACGTTGGCAGGTAGGTCAGGTAATCGTCGACCTCGTCATAGACCTGCTCTTCGATCCACACGGCGCTCTGTTCCAGCCAGAAAGCCTCTTCCCCCGCGTCGTAGCCGAACTGCACGGCGTGGAAGAACTCGTGGGCGACGGTGATCCGCAGCAGATCCAGCGCCTTCTCCACCGTCCTCCGGGACTCGGCGAAATCGTTGTCCACGACGATGTACGAAGGAAGGATTGCGCCGGTCGTGACCGCTTCCGGACGGGTATAACCACTGAACTGGCTCGGGAGATCGGTAATATAGACGTCGTATAGCCCGTCCCCGCCATCGTCCGCATCCATCGCCACGTATCGATCGTGATGATCGTAGTCCACGGGCGGCGGACGGTAACCCAGTTCCTCCACGATGACGCGTCGGGATTCATCCAGGAATACCCCGCAGTGCCGGACATATTCGGGCACGGCGCCGTCTGCGGCGTCTTCAAGTTCCGGCCAGCCCGCACCGGGCCGGTCTTCCGTCGTGGTGACGTACCAGATCTTGAAATGGCCGCCGGGACTGACGTGGAATTCGGGCTCGGTCGTATAGGTATGCCCGAGGTTGTTCGTGCGGTCCCTTTCGCCGGGGACGGTGGGCCTGCCCGGGCCGAACTGATCGGGCCGGTGGACCCGGGCGGCGAGCCCGCCATCGGGAGGCTGGACGAAGGGATGGAGGTGCAGCGTACCGCAAAGCGGCCTGGAAGGTTCCTGGGCGTATACGCCGGCGTGGGTGACCGCACCGGCGATACAGGCCAGGATGAGACGCTTGAAGAAAGCTATCGTACCGGTGATCAGCTTCCCGAAGCCTCCTCGCGCTGGTGCTTGGGTGGAATGGGGAAGCGCTCCGCGTAGTGGGACAGGTCTTTACCCGCGATCAGGTCTTCCAGGATATCGTCGTGCTTGTCCCAGTGCTGATCGTTGGGATGGACGTCCAGCTGGATGCGTCCCTCGCTGTCGATCAGATAGGTGACGGGAATGCCGTATCGCTGGTTGGTCTTGGCACGGAACTGGCGTTCCCAGTAGCCGCGGAAATCGAAAAGGGAGGTCGGGCTGTCCATATAGTACGCGATGACTTCCTCGTTCCGCGCTGCGATCCCGGCCATTTTATCCGGATCGTTCTTCTCCGTCTCGTCGGAAGGACGAACCAGCCTGGACGCCTGAAGTCCTTGCTTGAACAGTTCCAGCCCGGGGCCGAATCCTTCCTCGAATTCCGCGGGATCGAGCGGTTGCTCGTCCTTGTAGAATCTGTTCACGCCGACAAACAGAAAGTCGATCCGTCCTTCGTACTTCTTCGCGATGTTCATCAGGGGTTCCGCATCCCTGATGCAGGGCGGGCACCACCAGGCCCAGAAGTTCACGAATACGGGCCGGCCCCGGAATTCTTCCAGTGTTACCTTCGTTCCATTCAGGGTATACACTTCGAAGTTCGGCGCCAAATGGCCGATCTCGGTGCCGATCGTCTCGGTGCTGGCGACCGTGGCTTCCTCCTCGACAGCCGTCCCGCTGCATGCGATTCCGATCATTCCTGCAAGCAGGCCCGACATCAGGAGCATTCGATTCAGTTCTTTCCATAAGCGCCGCATACGTCGCCTCACTTTGGGATAAAGTAAGCGGAAGGCTGTTGAGATATCCGAAATGTCGATGGTTCCCGACTAACTTCGGTAAGTTTACCGGAATTGTCAACAACTATTTTAAATGCCGCGAATGGTGCCGCGAGAGGTCACAGGCCGCCGAGGGCCTTTTCGAACATTCTGACGGCCAAGGGAATGTCGGGTTGAGAAAGCACCGCCGAGATCGCGGCGACGCCATGAGCACCCGCTTCCAGGCAAGACCTCGTACGGCCGGGGGTCACGCCGCCCAGGGCAAAAACCGGAATCGTCACCGTGCCGGCCGTTTCCGCGAGCGCCCTGAGCCCCTTCGGCGGACCAAATCCGGCCTTGGACGGCGTATCGTATACCGGCCCGAACGTGACGAAGTCGGCCCCTTCGGATTCCGCGACGCGCGCGCTTTCCGTGCCGTGGGTCGATCTGCCGATCAGGGTGCCGGGGGGGAGTGCATCGCGGGCCACGCGGACCGGCACGCCGGATTCCGGAAGGTGAACGCCCTGCGCCCCGCAGGCCGCGGCGACCTCCAGGTTGCCATTGACCATCAGCACGGGGCGAAGCGAACCGAGTTCCGACTGCACCTCCCTGGTCAACGCCAGCAGGTTCGGGGTATTCAGATCTTTCTCCCTGATCTGGACCGCACGGACACCCGCGCGACAGGCCTGGTCCAACGCCGAGGCGAGAGATCGTCCGGCACAGCGGGTCCGATCGCCGATCAGATAGAACCTGAAGTCAACCATGGAGGTTGTTTCTAGGATGAATGGATCACACCGCTCAGCGGACTGGAAGCGGACGCGTAGGCCTTCATGGGAATCCGTCCCGCCTCGAAGGCAAGCCGGCCGGCCTCGACCGCCTTGCGCATGGCGACGGCCATCTTTACCGGGTCCTTCGCTCCGGCCACGCCGGTATTCATCAGTATGCCGTCGCAACCCAGTTCCATGGCGACGGACGCGTCGGAGGCGGTCCCTACCCCCGCGTCGACGATGACCGGAACCTGGCTGTTCTCCACGATGATGGCGATGTTGTGCGGGTTGCGGATACCCAGGCCGGAGCCTATGGGCGCGGCGAGGGGCATGACCGCGACGCATCCTGCTTCCTCGAGTTTCTTGCAGACGATGGGGTCGTCGATGGTATAGGGCATGACGTTGAATCCCCGGTCGACCAGGGTGCGCGCGGCTTCAAGCGTGGCCTCGTTATCGGGGAAAAGGGTCTTCTCGTCCCCGATGACTTCGAGCTTCACGGTATCGGTCCCCAGTGCCTCCCGCGCCAGTTCGCAGGTCAGCACGGCATCGCTCGCCGTATAGCATCCGGCCGTGTTGGGCAGCAGTTCGTAACGGTTGCGGTCGATGTAGTCGAGCAGCGACTGCCCGGAAGTATCATCGAGATCGATCCGGCGGATAGCCAACGTAACCATGCCCGTACCGCTTGCTTCGAAGGATTCCCGCATCAGTTCGAAACTCGCGTATTTTCCCGTGCCGAGTATCAGTCGGGAATCCAACGTCAAACCGCCTATTTTAAGGGCGCCCATGCTGGTCAGCTCCTTTGCCTGTAGGTTCCAGGGCCTCCGTATGTGACAGATTCAGGGTTCAATTTCAGTCGTCAAATTTCGATTCGCGCAGGGATACAGCGACCGGCCGTCATCCGCCCGCTACCGGCCGTCATCCGCCCGCTACCGCCGTCATCCGCCCGCTACCGCCCGGATCACCTCGACCAAATCCCCGTCCGCGAGCATGGCCGTGCCGTGTTCCTTCCTCGGGACGACCGCTCCGTTGAGGGCCACGGCGGTCCCTTCGGAAGACACGCCGAGTTCCTTCAGCAAGTCGGCGATGCTCGTTGATCCGAGCAGTTTCCTGGTCGTTCCGTTAACGGTCACGGTCATCGTTTGTCTCTCCGGATCGAGCGGGGTAAAACCGGTCGGGCAGAAAGGGCCGCATGATGGCAGGAACCCGGTCGTGCAGGATGGCCTCGGCGAGCAGGTCTCCGGTCAGCGGCGCCAGCAGTATGCCGTTCCGGCCATGCCCGGAGGCCGCGAACAGGCCGGGCGTCCCCGTGGCCCCGAGCACGGGCCATCCGTCCCGCGCCGCCGGCCGCAGTCCCGACCAGGTGGAATCCAGCGCCCAGTTCTTCAGGCCGGGCGCAAGTTCCAGGGCGTCCCGGAACAGCTGCATGACGCCGCCCATCGTGACCTCGTCCCGAAATCCGGCTTCCTCCACGGTAGCGCCGATGATCAACCGCCCATCCGAACGGGGAACCAGGTATACGCCGCTGGTATAGATCGTATGATGGAACGGCGGTGCGGCGCCGGTCCGCAGCGCGAGGATCTGCCCGCGCACCGGCCGGACGGGGATACGCCAGGCAGGCGCAATGCCGTCCAGATAGCGCGCCCGGCAACCCATGGCGTTCACCACCGTCTGTGTGTTCCAGATGCCTTCGGTTGTATCTACCCCGGCGACACGGTGGCCGTCCAGCAGGACCTTCCGCGCGGTAACGCCTTCACGGATCGCGCCGCCGCCCTTCAAGACCGATTGCGCGAGGGCCGTAACGACGTCCCGGTTTTCGACCCGGTGGTCGTCCGGGTAACGCAGCGCCATGCGGATCCCGTTCGTCAGATTCGGCTCGAGGCGCCGCGCCTCGCGTACGGTGAGTCGCTCTACGGGTACGCCGTCCCGGCGATGCCGTTCATACCGCGTCTCCAGCCGCGCCTGTCCCCGGTCGCTCAAAGCCGGAAAAACCACACCGGTCGCGTTGTAGTCGATCGAGCATCCGGTTTCTTCCCTGAGCGATTCGATGAAACCGGGGTAGCGTTCCAGGCCCGCCTTGCACAGGACGAAACAGGGATCGGGTTCATCGAATTCGCAGTGGGGCGCCAGCATGCCCGCGGCGGCCCAGGACGCCCCGCGGCCGGTCCGGTGCCGTTCCAATACCGTGACCGCGCAGCCGGAGAGACACAGCCGTCTTGCCACGGCCAGACCGATGATCCCGCCGCCGATGACCACGATGTCCGATCGCTGCGCCACGAAACTCCGCCACTTCCTCACCGGCAAAGAAAAAGCCGCTTCTTTGCGAAACGGCCTCGTTCAGCCGTTTCCCTACGCTGGCATAACCCAGGTCAGGTTCGAAGGGTCGTGATTCTCAGGCTCGCGAGGAGCCGCCCCTAACGGTAACTGGAAGTGTAAGAAATACGGTTGGCCGTGTCAACGCATTCTTCCGCAGGCGCGATTCCGTACCCGGCGCCGCCCGGTCCGAAGATCAGACCATCCCGAGGTACCTCCGGTAGAACCATTCCGCAGCGAGCAGGCAGACCAGCAAACCCAGCACGCCGGGATGGTTCCACAGCGAGACCGTGCGCGTCTCCTGCACGGTGATCTCGTCCAGCTCGATATCGTCGGCCATGCGATCGATGTCCGATGGCAGATAGAAACCTCCGCCCGTCATATCGGCCAGCTGGACCAGCAGTTCCCGGTTCATCCGGGTTCGCTCGAATTCAGCGCCGGCTTCACCCACGACGAATCCCCCCTGGTCGGTCCCGATCGGTACGCCGCTCAGCGCGGCGGCCGCTTCGAACGAGTAAGCGCCCGCGGGCAGAAACTGAAGGCGTCCCGCATACCGGCCGAACCCCTGCCCCGTCGCAGTAAGGTTTATTTGAAGCGTACCTGCTTCGTCCTGCGCGGGGCGAACGGCCACGGTCAGTTCGGCCTCTTCGACCGGCCGGTAGTTTTCGTCGTAGACCTGACCGTCAAAGCGGATCGTTTCACCTCCCCGGTACTGCAGCTTGTCCGACGCGACGCGTATCCTGCGACTGCCCTCGCGCACGGTAATCCACCTTACGGCGTTGTTCCAGAATCGTTCGTACGCCGCGTTGGTCCCCCCGCTGCCCCACATCATCAGGTCCCAGCGCCACAGGCCCTGGGCGGCGATGCCGAGCACCCGGCCCTGCCCGTAACGATGTTCGGCGATGACGGGCGTGCGCTCGTCTTCGGTCCGCCAGGTCGGATGCCTGGCGAGTACCGTCGCGCCGGGTTTCGCGCGCCCGACCTGGTTCATGCCGGGCAGCGGAGGAAGTTCCAGCCATCGCCGTTCCGATTCGGCCGGATCATCATCCAGGCGGGTGATCGGATGCGTGCGGCCATCCGCCGTCAAGTCCGGCACGAAGGACTCCTCGGACAGGCCCCTGGCCGACGCGGCGATGCCGAAGGGCATCAGATCGCCGACCGGCGTTCCGGCGTAACCGCCCATTTCAAAGCTGTGCGGTCCGCCGATGGCGATCATACCGCCGCCCCTTTCCTCGACGAAAGCCACCAGGAAGGGCGCCCACTGCCGGATGCGTTCATAGTTCACGCTGCCCAGGATGACGAGGTCATAGGAAAACCAGTCCGCCCGTGAAGCGGGCATGGGTTCAGGAAAGGCCAGGCCATCGGGCCGGAGGAGGATGCTGGTCACTTCCAGATTGGCGTCCTTTTCCATCGAGCGTCTCAGGAAGCCCATGTCGGCACGGGGGGCGCCTTCGATATACAGCACCCGCAATCCGGATTTCAGCACTTTGATCGCGAATTCGCGGCGGTTGTTCTCCGCGGTGATCTCTCCATCCAGCTCGGGCACTTCCACCTGGTACCGGTGAACGCCTTCGGTCTCGGGGACGACGTGGAAAACAACGGTCCGTTCTTCTTCCCGCCCATCCAGCGTGAATTCCTCGGTGCGGAGGACGCGGCCTTCTTCCCGCAAGGTGACGGGAACGCGCACGCTGCCGTACCCCCGGCCGCGCACGCCGACTTCGACGGGAACGTTGCTCCCGGTGTAGACCACTTCGTTAACGGTCAAATGGGAAACGCCGATGTCCCGGACGCCCAGCGTGTCGCCGATGCCCACCGTGTACACGGGCATATCGAGATCCTCGGCGACCCTGAGCGGATCGCGCCCGGCGGTGAAATTTCCGTCGGTGACCAGGATGGCGGCGGAGTAACGGCCGGCGCCGGAACCGCCTTCGAGAAAGGACATGGCACCGCCGATGTCGGTACCCGTGCCGTCAGCGGAAAGGGAATCGATTACGTCTTCGGGCAGTGGCGAGAGGTCTTCCGCGAACCGGTAGCGATGGACGCGGTGTCGGGTCTCCAGGGCATGCATCGCGTCGCCGGAAAGGACCGAGGCCAGGACTTCGTTCCGCATGCCCAGGCCATCCTCCAGGCCCATGCTCGCCGAGGTGTCGACGAGTACCGCCAGTCCGGGCGACTCGGTCCGTTCCAGCACCATTCTCGAGACGGGATCGCTCAGGACCGCCAGCGCCACGGCGGCGGCCGCGATCCGCAGTCCGATGAGTCCCCAGGCCGCGGCCGGCGACACCAGTCCGAACAGTCGCCGGGAAAGCCCGTAGATCAGGATGCCGGAGAGGATGAAGGCGATGAGTATCCAGATAAGGGAATCCGTTTGGATATCCGCGGGCATACGGAAGTTCCGGTGTTAACGTTCGGGTGCGTTTACTTTCCCAGGGCGCCGTCCAGCGTGGCCTGCGCGATCAGGTAATCGTACTGTGCGCCGGCCAGGTCGGATTTCGCCCGGACCAGGGCCTCCTGTGCCGTAAATACCTCCAGCAGTGTGCCGGAACCCACCCGGTACCGTTCCTCCGCCAGCCGGAGACTCTCCTCCGAGGCCACGATGTTGTCGTTGCTGAGCGTGATGACTTCCCGTGCCGTTTCCAGGTCGAGCAAGGCGTTCCGGATGGTCAGCGAGGTCGTCCTGCGCGTCTGGCGCAGCGTCTCCTCCGCGATCAACTGCTGCGCCTGTGCCCGCGAGATATCTGCGTAGGTCTGCGTGCCGTTCAGGATCGGCAGGCTCAGATTCACGCCGAAAGACAGGCGCCAGTTCTTGTCATAGGTGCCGTACACGTCCTCGAACCGGGCTCCAGACCGGCTGTAGCCTATGCTGCCGGTCACCGTGGGCCAAAGTGATCCCCTGGCCACCTTGGTCCCGATCAACGCGGAACGTATGCGTCCCTCGTCACGCTGGATTTCGGGATTGGTGAGGTTGGCCATTCGAAGTGCGTCCTGCAGGGACATGAGCGCCGTGGTATCGAGCGTCCCGTCGTCCAAAGGATCTACGATTTCGAAAGTTTCGCTGGAACCGATGCCCATGACGTTGGCCAGCTGGGCCCGGGCCTGTAACACGGCGTTTTCCTGGTTACGCAGGTTGATCCGCGCCGCGCCGAGCTGGGCCGTGGTCTGGAGCACCTCTACGCGGGCCACGGATCCGATCTCGTACATACTCTGGGTCCGGCGCAGTTGTTCCTCGTTTAGCCGGACGTTTTCTTCCGTCACTTCCTTGAGCCGCTGAGCCCGAAGCAGGCCGTAATATCCGGTCTTCACATTCACGATGACCTGGATCTCGGTACTGTTTTGAGCGAACTCCTCGCTAACGGATTCCTGCCTGGCCTGCCGGATCGAGTTCCAGTTTCTCCCGCCGTTGTACAGGTCCATATTCAGGAACACGCTGTTGCGATAGTCCGTACGTGTACTGCCCGGCGCTTCCCGGAGCACAACGCCTTCGACGATTACCTGGGTATCGCCCGATGTCGTCCGGTTGGCGCCCATGATGGTGGCGTTAACACGGGGCATGACGCCGGTATACGTTCCGAAGAGAGCCGCCTCCTGAACTTCCACCTGTTTCCGGGCGATCTCGATCTGGGGGTTGTTCTGCAGTGCGATCTGAATACACTGCTCCATGGTGTAAGGACCACCCGCGATTGCGGCGGATCCGGAGACCTGGCCGAATGCCGCCTCTCCCCGGGTGAACAGGCTGGCAGCGATCAGGACGGCCCAGCCGATGGCATGACGCGTCTTCATTGAATAGCTCCTTGTAACGGTGGATGAAGAAGTTCCTTATAGAAGTCCTCTATATTTGATTAGACGGAATTCCTGCCGAAATCCCGCGCAGCAGATCGGTTTATCTGTTAGACCACAGACAGCGGGGAAGGTTTCCGGGTATCTGAGAAGGAGAGGAAGGGCCAACACCCGTCACATGCGGCGACGCCAGAGGATCCACAGGCCGACCGCGAGGAGGCCGGCGCCCGCAGCACCCATCCACGATGAGTAGCCCGCGGGAGCGGGGGATGCGGTGACCGCCGGCTTGACCGTGCAGAGCGAAGTAAGCAGTTCGACGGACTCGCTTACGGCCACGTCGCCGATGAGGGTGAAGAGCTTTCCGTCGTAATGGCGCCGCAGAATGGAATAGGGGCCTCGTTCCCAGACACGCACATCGCCATGCAATTCGGGCGTGCCCCTGGGAGACCGGTGCGACGCTTCAGAGGAAGCGATCCGCTGGAAGAGCGAGATGCGCGAGAGGCCGTCGCTGTACATGAAATGCACGAGCGGTTGGCCATGGTGCTGCATGACGCGGCGTTGCTGCAGGATGAAACCCGGTGGAACGTAGACCGGGGCGTTCAACTTGAAATTCGCCTCTTTCTGCACTTCGCTGATGGACCCGCAGGCGATAACCTGGTTGATTTCGACGGACTTGCCCGTCCATTCCTCCGTATCGAAGATGTCCGTTGAAATCCGAGGGTCCTGCTCGAATTCCTTCAGGAAAACTTCCTCGACCAGCACGCCCGCCTCGTTCCGTTCTTCCGTGCGCATCACGAGGCCCGTTTCCTCGTCGATCCAGGCCGTCATGGTCATCCTGCCGGGATGGCGGGGCTTGAAGGCCAGAACGGCCACCGGACGGTCGAGCAAATGGTCGGTGCCGGCGATTTCGAGGTCGTAGTTGGTCTGGAGCAGGTCGAGACTGCTGAACTCCAGGTTCATGTCGAGCACGTTCGAGTTCGACTGGCGGCGATGCGAGTAGGAGAGCGAATCCCCCGAGGCCGTACGCCGGTATATGTCATGGTCGACGCGGATGATGGTCTCGCGGATCCGGCCTTCGGCATCGGGGATATCGATGCGGTCCCGGTCGGGACGCTGATGGGTGATGATCTGGACGTAACGGGCGGTATCCCCGTCCGCGCTGAACCGCTGTTTCGTCAGGGTGGCGCGGTAGCTCACCCGGTCCGGGGCTTCCATGATCTTCTGAAAGGTGATGTCCGGATCGACGCCTCGGGCCGGCGCGGTCATCACGATACACACCGTCGTGACTAAACAAAGGAATACAGGCCGTAACCGCATCTCGTATCACCTATTCCTTGTAATTGACCATGACGGAACCCAGGGTGCCGCTGGTGAACACGCTCTGGTCCTCGATCAGGGCGTGTTCCTGCAGTATGAAGAACATATCGTCGTCCGAAAGCGTGCGCTGGACGGACGGACGTTCGACCGGCTGGAACGACTGCCAGATCAGCCCTCCGGCCACCAGCAGCAGCACGGCCGCCGCCGCGAGGAACCGGCCGGGCTGCTCGCGAGCCGGCGCGTCCTTTCCCTTCATGCCCGGTACCATATGGGCGTGCGTCGTGCGCTCGAGCACCGCGGTCTGGACTTCCGCTACCGCTACCGCCTCGGGTTTCTTCGGGCGGCAGCAGCGCAACATGCCGCGGACGGACTGCAATCCGCGCAGTTCCCGCGCGCAGTTGGGGCAGGACTCGATGTGCCGCGCAATTTCGGCGACTTCTTCGTTGCCGCACATGCGCTCCAGGTACAGGGTAAGCCGCTTCTTTATCTGGTTGCAGTTCATGGCGCGTTCCTATAGATCAAGGTATCCGGACAATCGCTTGGACAACACGCGCTTCAACTTGAGCCGTCCGTGATGCAGCCGGGACATCACCGTACCCTCGGGACACTGGAGGATTTCCGCGATCTGCCTGTGCGAGAGACCTTCCAGGTCGAACAGCACGACAACGGTCCTGTGCCGCTCCGACAGGGTATCCAGCGCGGCCATGATCGACCGCTTCAATTCGTCGCTCTCCAGCACTTCGTGCGGGTTTTTCTCGGAAGAGGGCAGATTCGAAATCAGAAACTGTTGACCGGCGCCGCCGTTCCGCGTGCCGTTATCCGTAAAGGAGAACATGCGGCGACGGGCTTCCCGCTTGCGGAAGTTGATGCACTTGTTGATCAATATGCGGTACAGCCAGGTCGAAAACCGGTACTGCGTGTTGAACCGCTCCCGCGTCCTGAATACCTCGAGGAACGCGTCCTGGACGAGGTCGCGCGCGTCATCGTGACTCGCGAGCATCTGGTACGCCACGGAATAGGCCTTCTCGCTGTAGCGCCTCGTCATTTCGTCGAAGGCTGGGCCATCGCCCGTTTTGGCCCGTTCCATCAACCTGCGTTCTTCCTCGCGCCGGTCTTCGCCTGCACCGTGCGCAGCCGGTATTTTCCTTTCCTCGACTGAATGCACTCTGTTTACGATGTTCATCCGGATACAGACCCTCCTGATCCGTCCCTCTCCTGCCCATTAATTAAACCCGTATACATATTTTGGTTTGTTATCTTCAACAATTCAGCCGGACCAGCGCCCATCCGTGGTTTCGAATACTAGACCAGGCCGATTTCGTTGGATTTTCGATACATTTCGAGCGCTTTGTCGGCCTGTTTGCTCTTGTCGTAGATCGTGCCGAGATACCGGTACGCTTGCTCGTTGCGCGGCTCATGGCGCAGCAAGGCTTCGAAGTGCTCGATCGCTTCCGTGTGCTTTTCCACGTGGCAGTAAGCCTTGCCCAGCTGGAGGTGTACCTCGGCCTTCGTCCGGTCCACGTCCAGTGCGCGGGAAAGTACCTTGATCGCGGCGTCGTACGTTCCGATGGTGATGTAGAGCATGCCAAGCAGGTAGCAGGCGCGATAGGAATACGGGTCGTATTCCAAGACGCGAAGCAGGTCGGTCCTGGCATCCTCGTACTGTCCCATCTCCACGAACAGTTCCGCCCGGTCGACCAGCGTGTCCACATGAGCGGGATCGTTTCCCAGCGCGCGGTTGTAGTGCTCTAGGGCGGTTTCCTGGGCGCCGAGGCGAAAGAACATCCTGCCCAGGCCGCCCGTCGCGCTGACATGTCTCGGTTGCCGCTCGAGTATACGCCTGTACTGCTGGATCGCCGGCTCGATTTTGCCTTTGTCCGCGAGGACTTCAGCCCTGGCCAGCATGGCCGAGATATCGTCGGATCGCTCTCTGGGCGTCTCTTCGACCCGTTGGATCGCCGGGTCGTCGGCCACCGGCCCGGTTCGCTCTCCGGATACGGGAGATTGTTTCCCGACGATGTCCTTTAACGTATCGAAGGGCATGAAGTGGGGGATGTTCCGGTCGTTCAGGCGCAGTTCCGCGTTGGTATTCAGGTCACGTGCCGTCCGTGCTTTCCTGACCTTCACGTTGAAGGCGCCGAAACGGTGCAGATTCACCTTCTCGTCCCGGTGCATCGCCTCGGTAACCTCCGACAGCAACCCGTTCAGCACGACTCTTACCTTGCGCCTGGATACCTGCAGACTGGATGCCACTTCTTTTACAAGCGATTCTCTGTTCATGATGCTCCGATTACGCCGGGCAAAGCCGCGAATGATTACGAAGTGCCCGTCTCCGAGGTACCGGCTTCCGAAGTGCCCGTTTAAGCGGATCGTCGGCCGCCGAACGACGGCATTTGCCGGTAAGGTTATCCGGTATTTGCCGGTGCGGTTACCCGGCGGCCGGGCACGCAAACGCTTGCCTGTATCGGTTGGCTGTGAGGTGAATCTGTCGTGAATCCGAAAATCGGCCGTAACCGGCCGCATGTCAAGCAAGAATGAACGGCACGCCCACATTAAGGCGCAGGGCGGACGCCTGAAGACCACCGGCCGGCCACCGGACGGTCGTCGGTCGGACGACAGGCGCGCACGGGCGTTACGTCGGGGAACGCTCGTCGGTTGCGGACACGTAGGACCGATACAGGTCTTCGATTTCTCCCACACCGGCCACGTCGTCAAGCACCAGGAATCCGTAACGGAGATGAAGGCTGTCCGATGCGCGGATCGTAAGGTCTTCTTCCATGAGCGGCCCGGTGCCCAGGAGGTTGCGGCGGGTAAACCACTGCACCGGGTGGCGCAGGTTGCGCGGATGGTCCATCATCACCACCATGCCGCCCCGGGCACCCGCGGCGGCGACCCATCGGTCCCGCGTTCTCATGATGGCTTCGTGGCCGATGAGGCCGTTGCCGCTGGTATGGTGCGCATCGGCGAACGGCGGCCCCATGCGCAGGATCAAACCACTGTAACGGGCGGCGCGCGACGCGCCCAGGGTGACTTCTCCCTCGACGGGAGTGATCACCGAGTCGATGAGCCAGAGGCAGCCGCCAGTCTGGTCAGCCTGGTCAGCCTGGTCTGCCGGGTTAGCCTGGTCCGCCTGGTCCGCCTGGTCCGCCTGGTCAGCCTGGTCAGCCTGGTCAGCCTCGCTGACCGCGGTGGTTTCCAGGAAATCGAACCGGCGCGCCTCCCGGATCACCGGGCGGCCGTTGCGGTCCAGCCAGGTGAGCTGTTCGCCGACGGCGACGCCGCCGGACCCGGTGTCGGGTACCTCCGTGAATCCATCGTGGCGCTGCACGCCGTGGCTGCCGGGAACGGGCACGTATTCGCCATGCTCCGGAAGGTACCATGAACCGCCCCAGAAATTCGAATCATTTACGTGCACCCAACCGAAGTACAGTCCCATGTGCCAGGTGTGGTCTTCGGGACGGTATTCGGTAATCAGACCGCCGGAAGGGGTGTAAACCGGATGAAAACAGGGTTTGGGCGATTCGTCCTTCGGCAACTCGTCGGTCGCTGCGTTGTACCGGGCCAGCAACCGACGGTCCGCCTGGCTCGCCTGACCCGCCCGGTCCGCCCGCCCGGTCCGGTCCGCGTAGATCTCGAAGCCCTTCCCTTCGTTGACTTCGAGACGGAGATGGCTTAGGTTTCTTTTGAATGTGTCCCTGGGCATGGCTGGCCTGATTGCGTGGTATATTCGAATCGACGAACCTGGTGCAGGTCCGATCGGCAACTATGAAGTTCTGCGCGGTACTGTTTTCCCTGCTGTTGATCCCCGCCTCGGCGCAAGCCGCCACGATCAGCGGATTTGTCACGGACCGCGACAGCGGCGAGTACCTGCTTGCCGCCAACGTATTCCTGAGCGGCACGTCCCTCGGCGCCCTGAGTAACGATAACGGCTTCTACGCGATTACCGGGATTCCCGAGGGTTCCTACGTACTCGTCGTGTCCTACATCGGATACCAGACGTACCGGGACACGCTGAGTATCGGTCCCGAAGCCTATCTCCGGCGGGACGTGGAACTCGTACCGACTCTACTGATCGGCGAGACGGCCGTAGTCGAAGCGGACAGAAACAGAGACGAGCGGCTTGCGCAGCCCGGGTTCGTCGCCCTCCAGGCAGCGGTACTGAAAGAGTTGCCCGCCATCGGGGAAACGGATCTGCTGCGCAGCCTGCAGCTCCTCCCTGGCATCCAGGCATCCTCCGACATCAGCAGCGGTCTCTACGTACGGGGCGGCGGCCCCGACCAGACCCAGATCCTGCTCGACCAGATCCCCCTCTACAATCCCTCGCACGCCTTCGGGTTCTTTTCCATCTTCAATCCGGAAGCCATCAAGGACATGCGCCTTCACAAGAGCGCCTATCCCGCCCACTACGGCGGCGCCCTCGGTGCGGTGCTCGACGTGACGAACCGCGACGGAAACCGCAACGACTTCGCCGGATCGGGCGGAATCAGCCTCATCTCGGCGCGCACCATGATCGAAGGTCCCCTGGCGAGCGGCTCGTTCATGGTCTCGGGACGGCGTACTTACCTGGAACCGATCCTGGCCTATATCCGATCGCGCGTGGAGGACATACCGGGATACTATTTCTATGATGTAAACGCAAAAATCAACCAGAATCTGTCCTATTCCGATAACCTGGTCCTGAGCGGATACTTCGGCCGGGACGATCTCAACCTCGAGACCAGCGAAGACGATCTCTTCAACGTCCGCTGGGGAAACTCGGCGGTCACCGGCAAGTGGACGCACCTGTTCTCGCCGACGCTCTTCGGCAATTTCATGGTATCCGGCAGCGACTACGCCAGCCGGCTATCCGCGAATTTCGACGGAACGGAGATCCTGTTCAGAAACAGCATACGAGACATCAGCGTCAAGGGCGACCTGGACTACGTCGCCGGTGGAGAACACGCGGTGAAGGGAGGTTTCCGCGCTACGGCCTACCGGTTCAGATTCACCAGGAGCTTCAACCAGGATGACCAGCTCGACCTCAGGCAGCAACCCTATGTCATCTCGGTATATGCCCAGGACCAGTGGCAGGCGCGGACTTCCACCTCGCTGCGTCTCGGGCTGCGCGCAAACTATTACAGCGAGCGCGAAACGATCGACCTGGAGCCTCGCATGTCCATCAGTCACCGGCTGTCCGACGGATTGCGCCTGAAGGCCGGAGGCGGGAGGTATCACCAGTATCTGCAACTGATCACGACGGAAGGCTTCAGCGGCGGTGATTTCTGGGTGCCGCTCGACGGGAGCGTGGACCCCGGACAGGCGTGGCACTTCGTGATCGGCGCGAGCTGGGACCCGGCGCCGAGCTACCGTCTTTCGCTCGAGTCCTACTACCAGCGGCTGGGCAACCTGGTGGTCGTGGACAACACGCGGGCGGTGGGCGGCGACGAAACCCGGTCGGAGGATGTGTTCATCACCGGTGGAAAAGGCTATGCCGCGGGCGTGGAGGCGTTCGTGGAGCGCTTGTCGGGCAGGCTGACCGGTTGGATCGGCTACACACTCGGGTGGACGCGAAGGCAATTCCCGGAAGTGAACCAGGGCAACTGGTATCCTCCGAAATACGACCGCCGCCACGACCTCGTGATTTCGGCCAACTACCGGGCGGGCCGCTGGTCATTCGGCGGCAATGTGATCTACGCGACCGGACAGGCTTTCACGCCCGCCTCCGCCCGGTACGAGTTGCGGGAATCGGCGCGGACCGGCATACGGGAGGACTACTTCCTGCCCGCGGACCGCAACACCTCGCGGTTGTTGCCCTATCACAGAATGGACCTTAGCGTCAAGCAGGACTTCCGCCTGTTCGACCGGGATTTTCAGTGGTATCTGCAGGTGTTCAACGCGTACAACCATCGCAACGAGTGGTTTGTCCAGTATGATACGGAAGACGAAGAGGTTACTACCGCGGAAGTCGTGAAGATGCTGCCCATCGTGCCCACCGTCGGGCTGAACTACAACTTCTGACCATGAGGATAACGGCCAGGTTGCTCCGCTGCATTACGCCCGTTCTTTCGGTCGCCCTCCTCGCCGGTCTCGCCGCCCATCCGGGTTGTTCGGGGGAGCGGGATCCGGCGACGCTCTTCGGTCCGGACGAGCGCGTAACCATCGTCGTGGACGCCGTCCTGTATGTCGATCGTTTGCTGCCGGAAATCTTCGTCACCCGGACCCGCTCGGCGGATGCGGTGTCGACCGGGGACGCCACCGCGGTGAACGATGCCGAAGTCACCGTCATACAAGGACTTGCGGAGTACAGGTATGCGAGTGCCGGCCGCAGGGGGCTATACCTCCCGCCGTCCGGCGCGCCCAGGGTACGCCCCAACACGGAATACCGGCTTCGCGTGCGGGCCCTGGGAGGGGAAGTCCGCGGGGTCACGAGCACACCGGCCCCTCTGGTAATCGATGAGATCGCCGTCCTCGAAGAGCCTTCCATGGAGGTTATCCGCCGCCTGGATCCCGATTCCGCCGCGGGGAACAGGGTCCGGTACCTGGAGGGGCTGATCGAGGTACGTTTCGATCCGCTCGACGTGGAAGCCTACCAGGTGATCGTCCTGGAACCCGGTTCCGAGGACGGGGGTTCTCCTCCCCTGGAAGCACGGGACGGCCGGTTGCTGTTGCCCTGGTTCGCCATCGGCTCCTCCGGAGAACACGAAGTCGAAGTGTACGCGTTGGACCGGAACCTGTTCGATTTCCTCAGAAGCGTGCAGGCCTCCGGACAGAACGCCTTCGGCTTCGGCAGCCTGGCGGGCGATACCTTCGAAAGACCGGTTTTCAATCTCGACGGCGGGATCGGCGTATTCGGCTCGGCCTCCCTGGATACCTTCGGTTTCTTCGTCATACCGGAGCATTGAATCGGTCGGGTTTCCGGTCCGGCTGGTTCCCACTCGCGACGTCCCGCCGGCCCGGAGAGGTCCGGCTGGTTCCCACTCGCGACGGCTCGCCGGCCCGGAGAGGTCCGGCCCGGCCGGTCGCTCCAGCGGCCCGTTACTTTGACAAATCCCTCCCCGCCGCCTATCTTCCATTGCCCGACCCTTTTGTTGAACATGACTGTCCACTGAACTGCGCGGTTACATGTCTGCTCGAACGCCCAACACCACCCCCGCAACCGTAAACTCCCTCCCGTATTCCATACTGGCGATCCAGCCGGATGACCTGTCCTCGCCGCAGGGCGAGTCCTATTCGGTGGCACGCTACGGGCACGATGAGAAACCGGAGGTAAGCACCGGTCTGGATCTGAAAGCGATCGAGGACCTGGCCGCTGCGCACGCCGCCGGATCCCTGCTCGCCGTCTATGGAACGGAAGACCACCTGACCGAGCGTCTCTGGCAGATCGCGGCCGGCATCGACGCCGTTGTGCTGGACGTGCGCCTGCTCGCCCGGATCCTGTTGCCCGGGCTGAGGGACTATGAGCGCGCAACGGTCGAGAGATGTATCGACCCTGGACTACTGGAGACCAGGGACGGGGCGGAAGACGCGCTGAAGACGGCGGTGCTGTGCCAGGCACTACTGGATTTGCTGGCTTCTCTGGATCCGGATACCATGGAGACGCTGATCCTTCTTGCGGAGGGCACCGGAACCGGGCTGGAGCGCCTCCTTGCCCGGATGACGGCCGGACGCGGTGATGCGGCGTCCCGCGCAGGCTATTCGACCCGTTCGGGGGAAAGACCGCCGATCGCCCGGACCGCACTCGGCCTGCCCACGATCGGCGACGGCTCGTGCGACCCGTCCGAAGCGGACCGCGATCTCGATCCGATGGATACGGAGGAGCTGGCCCGCCTGTTCGAGACGGGCGGATTGTTCGAAAGCAGCATGGAAGGTTACGAGCAACGTCCGCAGCAGGTATCCATGGTCCGCAGCGTCGCCGGCGCGTTCAACGAAGGCGAGGTGCTGCTGGTGGAAGCGGGTACGGGCACGGGAAAGTCGCTCTCCTACCTGACGCCGGCCCTGACCTGGGCGGTACGGAACGATCAGCGGGTCATCGTGTCCACCAACACGAGGAACCTGCAGGAACAGCTGTTCTACAAGGACCTGCCCTTCCTGCTGGACAACCTGGGGCTGCCTTTTCGCGCCACGCTCCTTAAGGGCCGGTCCAACTACCTGTGCCTGGACCGGTGGCGGCAGGTCACCCGGCGGCCCGCGGACCACCTGACCGCGGAAGAACGGGAGGCCGCGATTCCCCTGGCCGTGTGGGCAAGGGAGACGCAGACGGGGGACATCTCCGAGCATGCGGGTTTCAACCGGGGCGCTGGAGCCGGCCTGTGGGACAAAATCAACGGCGAGGGGACCGCTTGCCCACGGTGCGTGCTCAAGGAGGCGTGTTTCGTCAACCGTGTGCGAAGGGCGGCTATGGCTTCTCACGTGGTGATCATCAACCACGCCCTGCTCTTCGCCGATCTCCAGTCCGACCATGCCGTGCTTTCCCGGTACAGCCATCTCATCATCGACGAGGCCCACAACCTGGAGCGCGCCGCCGTGCAGCACCTGACCCTGGAGGTCGGAGGCTGGCGCATACGCCGCGTACTGAGCAGGATGCACGCGCCCGAATGGGGCGGGACAGGGGTGCTGGCGGGGTTGGAAAGACTGGCGTCAAGGGCGGCCGAGAATATGGAATGGAAGTCGCCGATGACGGTGGGCACCCGCATGGCCATCGACCGGATCACGGAGGTGAACCGACGGATCGAGGACTTCTTCCGCATCGCCAGCGACGAGGCGTTCGGCCAGTCGGACGACGGGTCGGTCCGGCGGACCAAACTGAGGTACCGGGCCGACGACGAGTATGCCGGTATCCTGAGATCAGCGGCGCAGGTGCTCATCGAGGGTCTCGCCGGCCTGCGCGAGTGCCTCGGCATGCTCCACGCGACGCTGGACCAGGTCCACGATTCGTGGCTGGACGACCGGGAAGCCCGCGGGAACGCCATCGTGGCTGCCATGGACTTCTGCATGGAAACGGAAGAGGCCCTTTTCGTGCTGACGGAGGCGAACGAGGAAGAGCGCGTCTACTGGGTCGAAGCCACCAGGACCCAGCCCATGTCGTGCGTCCTGACCGCCGCTCCGCTCCGGGTGGCGGACCGGCTGCACGACGACCTGTTCCGCCCTTTGCGAACGGCCGTGCTCACGTCGGCCACGCTGACTGTCGCGGATCGTTTCGACTACCAGGTCGAGCGGCTGGGTCTCGACCGCATTGATCCCCGGCGGCTCCAGGTGCGGGGAATCGGTTCGCCCTTCGATTATACGGACCAGGTGCTGGTCTGCGTGCCCGCCGCCTTTCCGACACCCCGATCCGATGGGTTTCAATCCGCGGTCAGCCGGCTCATCCTGGACCTGGTCGTCTCCACCATGCGGAGCACCCTGGTGCTGTTCACCTCGTACGCCCAGTTGAACCAGACCTACCAGGACATCGAACCGGACCTGGCGGAACACGGCGTAGCCGTCCTGGCGCAGGGCACGTCCGGACCGCGCTCGGCGCTGCTGGACCGTTTCCGCAGGTCCGACACCGCCGTACTGCTGGGCACCGACAGTTTCTGGGAAGGGGTCGATGTGCCGGGAAAGGCGCTGGAGATGGTCATCCTGGTCAAGCTCCCCTTCGCGGTGCCGACCGAACCGCTCGTCCAGGCGCAGGTGGAACGCCTGGAAGACGCGGGGCGCAACAGCTTTTTCGAGTATCAGGTACCGGAGGCGGTCATCAGGTTCAGGCAGGGCTTCGGCCGGCTCATCCGTTCTACCAGAGACTACGGCGTCGTCACGATTTTGGACCAGCGTGTCGTCAGTACGGCGTACGGACGCCTGTTTCTGGAATCCCTGCCGGCGGGATCGGAGATCTACCCCGACGCGGACGGCCTGGTGGAAGGGGTGACCTACTGGTTCCGCGCGAGAGATAAACGGCGGATCGAACGCGGCTCGCCCATCACATAGGTCGCACGGTATGAATCCGAAAACCTCATCGCCCATGTCCGCGATCGGATCCGCGGTCGTATTCGGCAGGATGATCAAGCTTTCCCACAGCGTTTTCGCGCTGCCCTTCGCGATGGCCGGCGCCGCCCTGGCCGCCCGGAGTCATGGGATCGAAGCGCATCAGCTGGTGTGGATCGTCCTCGCCATGGTGTCCGCCCGGAGTGCGGCCATGGGGTTCAACCGGTTCGCCGACCGCGCGATGGACGCGGAGAACCCACGCACGAGGGACCGGGCCCTGCCGAGGGGTCGGATCGCGCCCCGCACCGTCGCCCTCATCGTGGGCGCGTGCTGCGCGCTGTTCGTCTTTTCCGCCTACCAGCTCAACGACCTGTGCCTCAAGCTTTCGCCGCTCGCCCTGCTGGTGATCCTTTCGTACTCCTATTTCAAGCGGTTCACCTGGGCCACCCACCTGGTCCTGGGCCTTGCCCTCGCCATCGCGCCGGTGGGGGCGTGGATTGCCGTGACCGGCACCTTCGATCCCGCGCCGTTCTGGCTGGCGGCGGCCGTGTTGACCTGGGTGGCGGGCTTTGATATAATATACGCCTGCCAGGACTACGAATTCGACGTCGCGCAGGGCGTTCACTCGATACCCCGCCGCTTCGGGATCGGGCCGGCTTTAGTGGCGGCCCGCCTGCTGCATGCGGCCACGGTCGTGTTCCTGCTGGCCGTCCATCAGGTTTTCGATCTGCACGCGCTTTATCTGTGCGGAACCGTATTGGCAACCGGGATGCTGGTTTACGAACACACGCTCGTCAAGCCGGACGACCTTTCGAAGATCGATGTCGCCTTCTTCAACACGAATGGTCTGGTCAGTGCCGTCTATTTCGTTTTCCTGCTGGGCGATATCCTGTGGCCGATATGAGTACCGCAGACGAGAAGTCCCGGCATATCCGGCGCATGTTCGATCGCATCGGGCACCGGTACGACCTGCTCAACCGCCTGCTGAGCGGATATGGCGACGTCCTGTGGCGCAGGGCCGCGGTCCGCACGTTGAACGCGTCCGCGGACGACCAGCTGCTCGACGTGGGCATCGGCACGGGCGACCTGGCACTGGAAGCGCTGAAGGGCCGGCGGAAGCCGCGGTTGATCGTGGGGGTGGACGCGGCGATGGGGATGATGCGGATCGGCCGGAAGAAGTCGGATCATCCCGCGGGGCGGGCCATCCGGTTCGTCGGAGGAAGCGCCGAAGCCCTTCCCCTGCGGTCCGGGGTCTTCGACGGCGCGATGGTGGCGTTCGGCGTGCGCAACTTCACCGACCGCGCCGCGGGTCTGCGGTGCATCCGGCGCGTGTTGAAGCCCGGGGGCAGGCTGGTGGTGCTGGAGCTTTCCGTCCCACGTTATCCGGTGATTCGACAGCTGTACCGACTCTATGCGGTGTATGCCATACCCTGGATCGGCGGCGTGATCTCGGGAGACGCGGACGCTTACCGATACCTTCAGGTTTCGGTGGAAGCGTTTCCGGAGCGGGAGCGCTTCCGAACGCTCATGGAGTACGCGGGTTTCGTGGACACGGGCTGGCGTGACCTTACGCTGGGGGTAGCCACGGTCTACTGGGGGGACAAGCAGTCATGAAACATGTCATCGTCGCCGTCACCGGCGCCAGCGGCGGACTGTACGCGCTCAGGCTCCTGCGCGCGCTGCTGGCCGGCGGCCACCAGGTCAGCGTCGTGCTGTCCGGCTTCGGCCGGTATGTACTCCGGGAAGAAACCGGCCTGGGAACGGGCGGCGACCTGCAGGACGGACTGGCCGCCCTCTACGGCGACCAGGTAAGGAAGGGCACGCTCACGGAATTCAAGATCGGAGACCTGGCGGCGTCGATCGCAAGCGGATCGGTGCGCACCGACGGAATGGTCGTCATACCGTGCTCGATGAAGACGCTGTCCGCCATCGCCCACGGCACCTCTTCCTCCCTGATCGAACGGGCCGCGGACGTCACGCTCAAGGAGGCCCGGCCCCTCGTGCTGGTACCCCGGGAAACGCCGCTGAACGTCATCCACCTGCGCAACTTGCTCTCCGCGGCGGAGGCGGGCGCCCGCATCGTGCCGGCCATGCCGGCGTTCTACCAGAAGCCTTCCAGTTTCGACGACCTGGCCGACTTCATTGCCGGACGGGTGCTGAACCTGCTCGGGATCGAACAGACCCTCTTTACCCCCTGGGACGCGCCATCCGGCGGAGAGGATTCCGCGGGATGAAAGACCGGGACATTCACCAGATTATTTCCATCCTGGAGGACGTGACTTCCGGGTGGACCGATACGGCGTTGACGCTGGTGGCCGAGCAGACCCGGCGCGATCCGTTCCGCATATTGATCGGCACCGTGCTCAGTCTCCGGACGAAGGACGAGACGACCGCTGCGGCCTGCGAGCGGCTCTTCGGGAAGGCCGACACGCCCGAGGCCATGCGGACGCTGACCGAGGAAACCGTGGACCGCGCCATCTATCCCGTGGGGTTTCATGCCACGAAGGCGCGCAACATCCTGGAGATCTGCCGGATCCTCGTGGAGGAGTACGGGGGCACCGTGCCGGACGAGATCGATACGCTGGTCACGCTGCCCGGCGTGGGAAGGAAGACCGCGAACCTCGTGGTCACGATCGGCTACGGCAAGCCGGGCATCTGCGTCGACACCCACGTGCACCGCATCTCCAACCGCTGGGGGTATATCGCCACCCGGAATCCGGACCAGTCGGAATGGGCCTTGAGAGAAAAGTTGCCTTCCGAATACTGGATCCGGTATAATGACCTGCTCGTCATGTATGGCCAGAACCTGTGCAAGCCTGTTTCGCCCTTCTGCAGCCGCTGCCGCCTGTCGCCATACTGCGAAAGGGTCGGCGTGGAGAAACACAGATGACGGCGCAATCCGCGAATCCGGTTTAATGGAGGAGAGCCATCGATGGAAGCATCACTGAATACGCCCAGGGGGCTCGGCCGCGCGCCTCACATCATCGCGGCGTTGTCCGTACCCGTGAGCGAAGCGGGTGAAATCGACTTCGACGTCTTCGCCCGGGACCTGGAAAGAACCGCGGGGTACGGGATAGAACCCGCGGTGCTTATGGATACCTACCAGATCAACCACTGCACGCTGGATGATCAGGTCAGGGGATTGGAAACGACGCGGGAAGTCATGAACGGGCGGGCGTTTACGGCGGGCGTGTACGTAGAGGACGAGATCCGCGGAGACGGGATCGAGGACATCATCCGTGCGTACCAGGCTAAAATCGAGCAACTGGAGAATCGTTACGGCGCGAGCCCGATCGTATTTCAGACCGAGCGACTGAAAAACGCGGACGCCGCCACCGTGGTACGCGTATACGAGGGGCTGGCCGAAGCCTCCCGCGGCGGCCTGAAGGCATTCGAACTAAGCCCGGTCTTCGCGCCGAACGGCTGGATGTTCCCCGATGACGCGCTGATCGAGATCCTGGCCGGCGAAAAATGGGCGGGCGCGAAGCACTCGTCTCTGGATCCGTCCATGGAATGGGTGCTGCTACGGAAGGTCCATCGCATTGGAAAGAAGCTGTACACGGGGAACGACTACGATTTCGCCTCCATGATCTTCAACGGAAGCGACGCGCTGCTGGGTATCGCGACCTTCATGCCCGACAAGTTCCGGGAACTCGCGGACGCCTTGCGGGACGGCGACCTTGCGCGGTATCACGACCTGGGGAACCGGATGGAATTCCTGGGGCGGGTCGCGTTCCAGCCGCCCGTGCCGGCCTACAAGCACAGCGCTGCCATGGTGAAGAGGATGCGCGGCTGGTACCCCACGGACTGCGTGCTGCCCGACAACCCCCTCAGGCGGGACGAGGCGCACCGGGAAGCGCTGCGGGAAGCCCTCGAAAACCTGGCCATCCCCTGCGGCTGAAGCAGCCGCTACCGCCGGGTGTACCGCGCCAGGAGACTCGAGATCTCCCGGGTCAGTTCGCTCGTCTTGTCGCCGTTGTGCGAGAGCGTGGTTTCAAGGGCGTCCGCCAGGGCGGCGATCTCATCGCAGAAGGCCTTGTGTTCCCGGGCATGTCGTGAGAGCGCGGCGCGCAGGTCGGCGATTATCTCCGCCGCACGCACATCGGGTTCGCCGGGGTCTGGATCTGCCGCGGCTTCCGCGAGTTGCGCGTCTTCCGCCGCTTCCACCAGGTCTTCGGAAGTTTCCGGATCCTCGGATGCCGTCAGGTCGTCCGTGACCGCCAGGTCGTCCGTGACCGCCGGCTCGTCCACTGGCTGCGTGCCTTCCGCCGCAAGGTCTTCCACTGGCTGCGCGTCTTCCGCCGCTTCCACGACTTCGTCGCCCCGTCCGGGCGTTTCTTCCATGCGGTCTTCCGGCCTTAAGCCACCGTCTGCGTCTACCTCGTCTGGACCGCTTACGGATTGCGAATCGTAAGCAGACTCCGGTGATGGCTCGGTCTCATGCGGCGCCCGGCCGTACTGCCGGCGCGGCGTACCGTTCGCATCAGGAATCGCCGGGGCCGATTGGCTGATCGGCGAATGCATGTACAGATCGATGGATTCCCTGGACACGAAGTAAATTCCGTCTTCCATGTAGTATTCCAGCTTGCCGTCTTCGCACATCTGCGTCACCTTTTCGGGCAACGTCTTCATCATGTCCGCAGTTTCCGTCAAGGTCATCCACTGCGTTTCCGGCATCTTCTCCTCCCGCGCTTATTGAAACCCGTCTCGCTTGCTGGCGATATGGCCCGTTTTCGAGATCGGATCGTCCGTTGTTCCCTAGAATACCTCTCCCGCTACCTGCCTGCCGTCAATTCGCAACTGTAATCTAACGCTCAGCAGTGCTTTGGCAAATACTTCCACGCGGTGTTCGTCGGTGCCGACCCGCAGGTTCGTGCTCAAAATGCGCGTCTTGCGCAGCGACACGCGGCGGATGCTGCGGTCCCTGCAGACTCCGTCGACGTACAGCCGGGCGTCCTGGGTCCAGGTGCTGAACGCCCTGATCTCATGGCCTTTGAATTCCGTCCTGCACTCGACGCCTTCCGGGTCCGCCATACTCGTTCAACTCCGTGTGAAGTGCGTCGAACCGTTCATCACGCATTGGCCGCAGTCCTTGTTGCGGCAGGTCTCGAGATCGATCTGCAGCAGGCCCTGTTGAAGGGCGGCCCGGTCGATGGACGCCTTCTTTTCCGGCGTATCGATGAAAAGCACGTTCGTCATCGCCTGGATCACGCTGTTGTTGGCCTGCCTGCCGTATCCGGAGTACATTTCCCGGACGAGGTTCATCCGGACCGCTTGATTGTCCCGATCGGCCTGGGCATAGATGAATGGCAGGACCACGTCGACCATCATGCCCCGCTGGCGGTCTCGGCCGATCAGCGCTTTGCGGGCCGTTCGCGAAGTTTCACCGAATACCGTATGCTTCAACCAGTAGTCGCCGGGCAGCGGCCGGATCATTTCCTCGAGCTTCCTCGCGGTCTGCCGCAGCAAGGCGACAGGTCCCCGGTCGGCGCCGCCGTTCATCGGGCCGGCGATCAGCGTGTCCAGGCCGTCCCGCAAGCCCGACGCGATGAAATAACTCATGGCGGCCAGCCGGACCGTGGGGAAGTTAAAGGGTCTCAGCCGGAAGAACAACCAGTCATGTTCTTCCATGGGCCGGTTGGGTATGGATGGTCGGAAGGCTTCCCAGCGTTTCTCGATTTCCTTGACGTACGGGTCGTCCGGGACATCCCCGCCGTAGGAAAGCCGCTGTGAGGGCAACAGTCCGGCTGCCCCCAGGAGCAAGGCCTGCAGATCGACGATACGATGGCCGCCCCCCGTGCCGATCAGGGCGCGGATCGTCGCCAGCGGCAGGCGCCGGGCGAGCGCCTGGCAGGCATCGGTATTCTTCGTGTAACCCGCGGCCCGCATGGCGAACTCATATAGCGTCTGTTCCGCCGACACCCGATTCATCCTCCGGGACATTTCCGCCGCCTTCTTCCGGAACCGGTCGGATCCTTTCCGGTCCAGCATGGCGTGAACGCGCTCGACCGACAGCCGCTTCATCAGGTCCTGGCAGGGGTAGCTGGCGGGAGCCGGGTCCTCCGTTTTACGCCGATATTCTTTACGTATCCGGTCCAGGCCGTGTCTGAGGTGCTCGGATAGCACCAGCGTGGGGACGTACTGCCCGTTCTGCTTCCTGACGGCATGGAGCTTCTCGTCGTGCCACAGGACGACGTGCAGCATGACATTGTTGTAAAGCGGGTCGCTCGTATGGCCGTGCCGCCTCCAGTCGTCGGGTCTGATATGGATTTCCACGTCACCCCTGAGGCGTTTGCCGGGTCCGAAGGACAGGACCGCCTGGAGGAAATCGGGGCCACTGTCGGGATTCAGCGTGCCGGGATGATAGATCCTGAGCGTCCGGCCGTCGGTAAGCCGGAGCCTTCCGGTCTGACTGGTCCGACTGGTCTGCCCGGCCCGCCCGGTCCGCCCGGTCCACCCCGTCCGCGACAGTCCTTTCTGCCACAGATGCCAGATGAGCGCTTCCGCGATATCCGAATCGGCGATTTGAAGCATATTACCTTTTCAGCATGTTCCTTCGTGCCTGCTCTCTAATGCAATAGTCGGAAGAGAACATCCAATCTCGCGTGTCGCAGTTCGAAGGCGATGCGCGGCCGTTCGGTTGTCCGGGGACCCCAGGTAATTGACACTGGTTTTTTTTGACGATTGGGTTATAATCCGGGTAAAAGCCGGCAGGCGCCCACGTTCATCTGAATCTCACGAGTCCGGTGACCGAGTGACCGCAGCATATTCCATCCTGCAGATCATCAGCGTGCTGGTCTTCACCCTGTTGTTCGGGCTGTCGGCCATGTTGCTGTCCCCGTTCAATCCTTCGGGCCGCCTGGTACACTGGTTTGCACGCTGGTGGGCGCGAACCCTGCTTTGGGTGGGCCGCATACCGGTCCGCCTTGAAGGGCTGGACAATATCCCCGGCGGGCAGCCTTGCGTACTGGTATCCAATCATGCGAGCGCGGCGGACATACCCATCCTGTTCGGCTCGCTGCCCATCCAGTTCAGGATCATCGCCAAGGACTCCCTCTTCCACATACCGATACTGGGATGGTGCATGCGGCTGGCCGGCTACATCAGCATCAACCGCACCAACCCGAAGAAAGCCATGCGGAGTCTCAAGAAGGCGGCCCGGCAGATCAGGGAAGGATTTCCCGCGGTGGTCTTCCCGGAAGGCACGAGGACACGGACAGGCGAACTGCAGCCGTTCAAGGCCGGCGCTTTCCTGCTGGCCATAGAATCCGGCGTGCCCGTCGTACCCGTGGGGATTTCCGGAAGCTTCGACATCCTCGTGCGCGGGAGTATGAGAATACGCCCGGACGCGCGGGTCGCCGTGCGCATCGGCAAGCCTATCGTGACCGAAGGCTTTACGACGAAGGACCGACGCGGGTTGGCCGAGCGGGCGCGGGAAGCCGTCGAGGAATGCCTGCGGCGGGAAGGCCGGTAGGGATGGCGCTCCCGGCGGGTTCGGTTTTCAAAGCAGGCAACGCGGTCCTCTTCGATCTCGATGACACCCTGGCCGACCGCGATCTGGCGCGAGACCGGTTCTTTGCGTTTCTGCTGAATACGTACTTCCCGGACCTGAAGCCGGAAGGAGCCGTCTGGTCCGAGCGCATGGACACCCTGTGCGGACTCGATCGGGCGGGCCGCGGCAGCAAAACCGCGATCCACGACTATCTGTTCGGTGAGCGCCCGGTCCGCCCGGTCCGCCCGGTCCGCCCGGTCCGCCCGGTCCGCCCGGTCATGCCGGCTACGGCCTTTGTCGAGCTGATGCGCAGCAGGATTGCAACCTACACTTCCTGGGCGGATGGCGCCGAGTCGCTGTTGAGATGCCTTCAGGCCAGAAAGCACCCCATGGCCGTGGTCACCAATGGTTCAAAGTTCCAGCGAGACAAAATCGAAGCCCTGGGAGCGTCGAGGTATTTCGAAGCGGAGCTCGTTTCCGGGGAAGTGGGCATCGCCAAGCCGGATCCCCGCATATTCCGGCAGGCGCTGTCCCGGCTGAACACCGCGCCCGATCGGTCCGTTTACGTGGGGGACAGCATGGAACACGATATAGCCGGCGCCAGGAACGTCGGGATGATGACGGTTTACATCAGGAAGGGAAAAGCAGAAAATGCCGATGACGCCCTGTGTGACCTGGTCGTTGCTGATCTCAGGGAGTTATCGGACCTGGTCATCGGTCTTGTCGAGGTTAATTAACTCACCTTAGCGAGGAGCTTATTTTAAATGAGACGATCAACCCTGACCTGGACACTGGCCCTGTACATCGTCCTCTTCTTCTCCGGTTGCGCGGAAAACACCCCTACCTCCGATGAGGCGGCGCCTGCCCCGGATGCGGGCGAGACTGCCCCGGATGCGGGCGCGGCGTCCGTCACGGCGGGAGATGGCCTGCTGTCGGATCACATGGCCGCCGAAGCCATGCTGACGGCGCACTTCGTGGCGGCCGCGGTAAAGGCGGACATGAGCACGGAGGAGATAAACGGCGCGCTGGCGTCGGTCGCCGATGGGTCCGCCATCAGCGAATTCTGGGTAAGCGACGAGACCGGCCGGGTGGTGTACACGAATGTCCCCGGAGTGGAGTTCGCCTTCCCCACCGACCCGGCCGAAGATTCCCAGGCGGCGCCGTTCGCGGCGTTGCTGACCGGTGACCAGGCGGTCGTCGATCAGGATTTCATGCCCCGCGAACTGGACGGTATGGTCTTCAAGTACGTAGGCGCGGCCGGCGTGGACCAGGCGCGCATCGTGCAGGTGGGCGTGGCGGCACCGACGGATTCGGCCGCGCCCTGATCTTTTGGTCGCGCTTCCTGCGTCGCAGCCGACTGGGGATTGACCGGGATCCCGTCCATGACGACGGCCCGGCTGTCCGTGCTGTCCGTGCTGTCCGTGCTGTCCGTGTTGTCCGGTTTGTCAGTGGCGTCAATGGCGTTATTCCCTCACCGTAATGAACGGAGCCATTATTGCACACCGTAACGGCAAGCGTCCACTACGAGATCACGCCGCCGTGGGCGATCCTCGAACGCAAACTCATCGACACGATAGACGAAGCGGTCCATCCCTACATCGAGAAGTACACCCGCCCGGATGGTTCGCTGATCTGGGCGGACACGTGGTCCGGAAGCCGGGACGGGATGGATGATTTCTACGAAGCCTTCACCAATTTCGCCCAGTACTACAGCCTGGGTGGCGGCGACCATCTGCTGGAGGCGGCGGACCGGCACTGGGACGCCATCACCCGGCAACTGACCCGCTTCGGGCGGATCTATCGGGAGTATGAACGGGGATACGACCAGTTTCACCAGAGCGAAAGCTACATCTACTTCTATCATCTCTGCCTTGCCGATCCCGCCAATCCCAAGCTGAACGACCGCGCCCGGCGATTCGCCGGCTTCTACCTGAACGAATTCCCCGACGCGCCGAACTACGATCCGGTGCATCGCATCATCCGGGCGCCCCACAACGGCAGCGGCGGACCCGCCTGGGGGATGAGCGAGGATGACAGCCGGCTGACGTACAATCCCGGTTCCGGCGGCATGCGGGTGTACGGCCTGCCGCTGAGCGACGTCCCGGGGATCACGCACGTGGACGATCTCCAGGACCCCGCGAAGGCGCGGGCCATGGGCAGGGCGATGGCCGAGCGGTTCCGCGAGGGCGACGTGGGGAACAATCTGAATGTCAACGGACTCATCATGAACGCCTATCTGATGACCGGCGACGAAAAGTACCGGGACTGGCTGCTGGAGTATACCGGGGCCTGGCTGGACCGCGCCGGGGAAAACGGCGGGCTTATGCCGGACAACGTGGGGTTGGACGGACGCGTGGGGGCCCTGCATAATGGGAAATGGTACGGCGGCCTCTACGGCTGGACCTGGCCCCACGGGTTCTACAACCTGGGTTTCGCCGCCATTACCGCGGCCAATAATGCCTACCTGCTCTCCGGGGACGCGGGCTGGTTCGATCTGCCGCGGGGCATGATCGACCGCGTGCTGGAGGAAGGAATCGACGCGGATTTCGACGAAATGGCGGGCCAGATCAGCATACGGGATCACTACATCGGCGTCGACCGCAGCCTCGGTCCGGACCGGCGGACCTTCCTCACGCCGTACCGCTACGGCGACCAGGGCTGGATGGACTACCAACCCATGCCCGTGACCTATCCCCTGAACGTGTGGAACGTGTCGGAGGCCGACGAGGACCGGGCGCGCATGGATTACCTGCGCGAACGCAGCGGCCATGACTGGTCGGCCGTCGTGCCCTTCAGGGACAAGGGCGACATGCATCACGACGAGCCCTGGCTGCTCTACCTGCGGGGAGAGAATCCGGACTACCCGGAACGGATGCTGGGGGCCGCTCACGCCCAGGTCTGCCACCGGCTGGCGCAGATCCGCGCCGATGATTCGGACCTGGAAGCCGGACCGGGCATTCATCTGTGGCAGCAGGTACAACCCGTGACCACCGAGGCGCTCGTGCAGCTCACCATGGGATGTCCCCAGGTCATCTACTACGGCGGCATTCCCAACGCCCGCCTACGCTACTACGACGCCGACCGCAAGCGTCCGGGACTGCCGGCCGACACGGCCGCCCTCGTCGACCGGATCGAACCGTCCCGCGTGGGCGTGCACCTGGTCAACCTGCACCATGCGGAAACGAGGCGGGTCATCCTGCAGGCCGGCGCCCTGTCCGAGCACGCGTTTCGCGGCATTTCCTACGATGCGACAGACACACCGTACCCCGGCGCCACCGGCGCCTACGTGGCGCCGAAGGCCACGGTGCGGACCGAGTCCGTGCGGGTCGACGATTCGCGCCTGTGCGTGCTGCTGCCGCCGGCCACCCGCATCCACCTTGACCTGGAAATGGCACGTTTCGTCAACCGGCCGCGGTACGTGACTGCCTGAGTGGGATCAGCGATCATCCGGCGAATTCGAACCGCCGGATGAGGTCCAGCTCCCGGGGGTCGAGCGGGGTGCCGTCGGGATGCATCATGTCGTGTTGCCAGACCGCCGGGGTGGGATCGCCCTGCTTCGACTCCCAGGCCAGGTAGGTCTGCGTCCTCCCCGCCACGAGCCCCCAGTTGTACCATCCGATCCGGTTTTCCGCGAAAACGGGGAGCATGTCCGCGAAGGTGTTGCCGTGGTGCCGCCGCAGCCACTCGGTGCAGATCACGGGCCGGCCGTGCGCATTGCACCGGGCGAGGCTGGGGCCGATGTCCCCGGCCGCCCCGTAGTAGTGGAAGGTGACGATATCGGACAACTCGAACAGCAATGCGGAGAGGTCGTCTTCGAAGGCGTTCCAGGTCCACGGCCCCGTGGTGAGCGGCTGCATGGGATCGACGGAACGCGCCCATGCGAACGTGTCCTCCACCAGCGGTTGGCTCCGCAGGTCGTCGTCCGGTTCGTTGTACAGGTCCCACACCAGCACGCGCGGGTCAGATCCGAAGCGGCCGACAATGTCCTTCACGTAGCGCTCGAGCCCAGGCCAGGCATCCGGGTCGGCCAGGCGATCGAACCCCGGACTCGGCACCCACTGGCTGTTGTGCACGCCGGGCACGGGGCCGTCCTGGGGACCCGGGTAGGGGTCGCGTCCCCCGAAGAAGCAATCGCAGAAGAGGATGACCATGGTGCTGACGCCGTGCCGCGACGCAATGGCCAGGAATCGGTCCATCCGCTCTTTCAGGCCCTCGGGGTCGTCTTCCCAGACCAGGTACTGCACGAAAATCCGCACGCTGTTGTAGCCCGCGGCGGCGGCCCAGCCCAGTTCCTGGTCGATGGTTTCCGGGTCGAAAGTGGGCGCTTGCCACATCTCGGTCATGTTCACGGCTGTGCGAGGCAGGTAGTTGCAGCCGCGGATCACGCCTGTGTCGCGGTACCATGCGTGGACTTTTTCTGCGGTCCATCTGGTCATGGTGTCCTGGTCCTTTGATCATGAAACTGCAGAATCCAGTTTATTCACGTATATCGGGCAGCGCCTTCAGCACATCCGCGATCCGTCCGAGCGCCAGGGCCCGGTGGCTGATCCGGTTTTTCACCCCCGCGTCCAGTTCGGCGAAGGTGTTTTCGTAACCCGCGGGCACGAACAGCGGATCGTAGCCGAATCCTCCGTCGCCCCGCGGCGTCTGCAGGATGCGGCCCTCGCAGGTCCCTTCCGCGGTCCAGGTGCGCCCGTCGGGAACCACGACCGCCACGACACATCGGAACCGGGCCGTGCGGCCGCCGTCGGAAATCCCGTCCAGGGCGTCGAGCAAACGCCTGATGTTGTCCTGGTCGGTGGCGTCCGTTCCGGCATACCGTGCCGAGTGGACGCCGGGTGCCCCATCCAGGGCGTCCACCTCCAGGCCCGAATCATCCGCCAGCGCGGTCTTTCCGGTGTACCGCGAGACGGCCCGCGCCTTGATGAGGGCGTTCTCCTCGAAAGTGCGGCCCGTCTCATCCGGCTCGGGACAGCCGGCAAATGAGGCAGCCGCCGTGACCGGCACACTGGGAAGCAGCGCCTTGATTTCGGCGATCTTACCCGGATTGCGCGTGGCCAGGACAAGGGTCATGATCGTGGCCTAGCCCCGGGCCAGCGCCTGTTTCTGAAGGTCGATCAACCGGTTAATGCCCAGTTTGCCGAGGTCGAGCATGGCGGCCAGCTGATCCGTTGAGAAGGGGTGGTGTTCGGCGGTACCCTGGATTTCCACCAGGTCGCCCTCGCCGGTCATGACGAGGTTCATGTCCACGTCCGCCGTGGAGTCCTCGTCGTAGCACAGATCGAGCATGGGCACGCCGCCGATGATGCCCACGCTGATGGCGGCGACCGCGTCCCGGACCGGATCGCGATCGATTAGTCCCTGCCGCGAAAGCCAGGACACCGCGTCGCGAAGCGCCACGTAACTGCCCGTGATCGACGCGGTCCGGGTTCCCCCATCGGCTTCGATTACGTCGCAATCGATGAGGATGGACCGTTCGCCCAGGCTGTCCAGGTCGAAAACGGCGCGGAGCGACCGCCCGATCAGCCGCTGGATCTCCTGAGTGCGACCGGATACGCTGCCGCGCCGGCCGTCGCGGGACACCCGCGTGTTCGTGCTACGCGGCAGCATGCCGTATTCCGCCGTGACCCAGCCCTTGCCGCTCCCTTTCAGAAAAGGCGGTACGCTCTCGTCCACGCTCGCCGAACAGAGCACGGTCGTGCCGCCCATGGAAATCAGCGCGGATCCTTCCGCGTGGCGCAGGTAGTTGCGCCGGATCTCGACAGGACGCAACTGGTCGGTCTCCCGGCCATCGATCCTGGACACAGGCGTCAATGCTTCATCCTTTGTTTTTAGTTGAACTCATCGGACGGTATCGGAGCACGAAGACCGCGAGCACGAAGAACGCGCTACATGTTCTCTTCTTCTTCCGCGATGAGCGCGAGGGCGTCGCGAGGGTCTTCCGTGGCGATCAGCCGTTTTCGCAGGTTGTCGTGCCGAAGCAGGCGGGAAATGTGGGCGAGCGCCCGGATATGGGGACCGGAGACGTTCAGGGGCGACACGAGCAGGAAGAAGAGATAGACCGGCTGTTCGTCGAGGGACTGGAAATCCACCCCCTCCTTCTTGATCCCGAGCACTCCGACCAGCCTGTCGACGGCCTTGCACTTGCCGTGGGGAATGGCGACGCCCTTCCCGATCCCGGTGCTCATGATCTTCTCGCGTTCCAGGACGGCCTGGAGCACTTCCCGGTTGTCGTTGATCCGGCCGGACGCGGTCAGTGCCGCGGCCAGTTCCTCGATCACTTCCTGTTTCTGTGTGGCCTTTAGGTTGACCAGGATAGCGTTTTCGTCCAACAGTTCCGTCAAGCTCATGCCGTGCTCCTGTATCCCGATCCATCCTGAAAAACGGAATCGCTACAAAATCCTGTGTGATTCTATGTATCTGCCCTGAAATTGTCAATAACGATTTGGACGGTTTCCCGGCCCGGCGGTATGGCGGACATTAGAAAAGCCGCCTGACCACGTCGTCAGACGGCTTCTTGTTCCCTGGCAATCTTCGGCAAGGCGCCGGTTCAGCCGGTTCAGCCGCCGGCCCGTTCCGCGAAACCGTCGGCCGTCATGTTGGCTGATTCGAGCAGCATTTTGAGATCATGCCATTTCTCGGCCGTATTCAGTTCATTCAGTTGCACTGTCAGCGAATCGGCGAATGCGGAGGCTTCCTGGGCGAGTGCACGGGCGGCCTGGCCGCGTCCCTGCTCGATGCTGCCCGAAATCTCCCCCCAGCGTTCCAGGAAGGCCGGCAGGGCTTCACCGACCTCGCGTCTGGTCAACTCCTTCTGTACCACGGATTCCTGGCTGGCCGATTCGACGAGCGCAATGGTGTTCTCGGCGGCGGTTTTCGCGTCGCCGTACTCCTCCGCGGCCATGTGCGTCCGGGCCATTTCGAGCTCGGCGGCGGCCGCTTCATATTCGGCCGGAGCGTACTTGTCGACTTCGGCTTCCATGGCGGCGGTAATTGCCCGCTCCGCCTCGTCCATGGCCTCGGTGGGCGGTCCCGCGCATGCAGCGGCCACGAAGAGGCATGCGACGACGCACAAAGCGGTCAGAAAGGCCTGCTTGGACATGATAGAACCTCCTGTTCGAACCTGTAAATGAAGTATGTCGGATCGCTTGAATCGGTATCGAATGACCGGGAAAGGCAATACTTCAGCAGTATAACTCAAATATAATAGAACGGTTCGAAAACGTGTCCAGCAAAAAAGGTGTCAGGCACAAAAAACATGCCCTGCCGCGGGGGCGTAACCAGCGGTCGGGGTCCGGGTATGTTCGGTTCGCCGAACGGCTGAACGGGGCCGTGATTACCCTTGACTTTCCGGCTTCCTGACCTTAGTGTGAAGGGTTCGATCCGGTATTCGATTCGGAAGCGGTTTCGTCTCGATGGCCGGACCGTTGCGCACCCGTCCATACACCGAAAGGACCAACGCGAAGCATGGTGTCTGAAGACCTCCTCAGGAAGCAATTGGAATTCGTGCTGCACGATACCAGTTTCGACCTGGGTGAGAAATTCGAAGGCAAGGTCCGGGACAACTACCGCCTCAACGGGAAACGGATCATCGTAACCACCGATCGGATTTCGGCCTTCGACCGGGTGCTTTGCGCGCTTCCCTTCAAGGGCCAGGTCATCAACCAGACCGCGGTCTACTGGTTCGAACGGACCCGGCATATCATTGAAAACCACCTGATCGACGTGCCCGATCCGAACGTGCTCGTGGCCCGGGAATGCCGGTTGATTCCGGTCGAGATGGTCGTCCGGGGGTACCTGACCGGCGTGACCACGACGTCCGCCTGGTACCACTATTCACGGGGAAGCCGCGACTTCTGCGGCAATGCGCTGCCGGACGGCATGAAAAAGAACCAGGCCTTCGACCGGCCCATCATTACCCCTTCGACGAAGCCGGAGAAAGGGGCGCACGACGAGTCCATTTCGGCGGAAGAGGTGCTTCGCAGGGGCCTCGTGAACGAAGGTGCGTACCGGGAGATGGAAAGGGCGGCCCTGGCGCTTTTCGCGTTCGGGACAGAGTTGGCGGCCGCCAACAACCTGATCCTGGTGGACACCAAGTACGAATTCGGCCTTTTCGGGGACCGGGTCGTGTTGATCGACGAGATCCACACGCCCGATTCTTCCAGATTCTGGATCAGGGATACGTACGAAGATCGTTTCCGCCGCGGAGAGGAACCGGAAAAGATGGACAAGGAGTTCGTCCGCGGATGGCTCGCGGACCGAGGTTTTCGCGGCGACGGTCCCATCCCGCACATCCCGGACGAGATCAGGATCGAAGCCGCCCGTCGTTACATTACAGCCTACGAGATGATCACCGCCAGGTCTTTCGAAGCCCGGAACGAGGACGTGTTGCAGCGGATCACCCACCGGCTGCGGAACCCCATGTAGCCGAACCGCTCTCGTATGCGCCTGTCAACCCTCCTGGACATCACGGAAGCATCCCCCGTCGTACAGCGCTATCTCGCGTTGGCCGCCGATGACGCCCGCACCGCGCAGGTGTCGGGACTCGCGGGCTCTTCTCGGTCCCTGCTGCTCGCCCAGGCGCACCGGAAACGGGGCGGCGCGACGCTGGTCATCGTGGAGGACACGGACTCCGCCGAGGAGATGTACGAGGATGTCTCCAGTCTGCTGGACCCCGATGACGTGGCGTTGTTTCCCCCCTGGGAGGTGCTGCCCTACGACCAGGTGTCGCCGCCGGGCGACCTTTCGGGACGCCGCCTGGGCGCGCTGCACGCCCTGATGAACAACCGGCCGCTGTTCGTCGTCGCGACGGTTCGGGCCGTCATGCAGCGCACCATGCCGCCGGCCGTGCTCGCCGGCGCCGTCCTCCGGGTCGTAACGGGCGCCACTATCCCCTTGGGCGAACTTACCGCGCGGTGCAACCGGCTCGGTTACGAGCGGACGGACATGGTGCAGGCGCCGGGGCATTTCAGCGTACGGGGCGGTATCGTCGACGTCTATCCCCACGGGATGGAACAGCCGTGCAGAATCGAGTTCTTCGGCGACGAAGTGGAATCGATCCGCCTGTTCGATATCTACACCCAGCGGTCTTCGCGGAACATCGAAGAGATGACGGTCCTCCCGAACCGGGAAATGATCGACGATCCGGAAACGCGCGACGACGTGGTACAGCGGGTAATGCGGGCGGGCGAATCGCTGTCGGTCGACGCGTCCGAGCTGGTGGCGCATATCGAGGACGGCGGCCTGTTCGAAGGGAGTGAACGCTACCTTCCCTACTTCCACCCCTCCGCAGCGACCATCATGAACTACTTGCCGGACCACACGCTGATCGTCCGCTGCGAACCTGACGAGCTGGCGCGCGAAGCCGAGTCATTCGCGGAGGAATACGAAGACACCCACCTGCGGAGAACCGAGGCGGACGACCTGGTTCCCGGACCGGAAGAAGCGATCCTGCGCTGGCCCAGTGTCATGGAAGAGTCGGCCTATTACGGCACGATGGACATGGTGCGCGGCACGCGAGCGGCCGATGGATGGCTCGCGGTCGGCGCCGAAGCCTCCGGCGTGTACCAGGGGGCGATGGACGTGCTGAAGTCCCGGCTGGCGGAATGGAAAGCGGCTGGCGCCCGTGTCGTGGTGGTCTGCGACAACGAAGGACAGGCGGAGCGGCTGCGCGAGATCCTGGGTCCGGACGCCCCGGAGATCGACATGGCGGTCGGACCGATGCACGCCGGGTTCATGCTGCCGGACCTGCCGCTCGTCGTGCTGACCGACGCGGAGATCTTCAACCGGTACCGGAGACGCCGCCGCAAGGTCTTCAAGGAAGGCGTGGTGATCGAGGATTTCACCAGCCTCAAAGAGGGGGACTACGTCGTCCATATCGACCACGGCATCGGCCGGTACGTCGGGCTGAAGCGCATCGCCGTGGACGATCGGGAAAGGGACTGCCTGACCCTGATCTACGCCGGAGACGACCGGGTCTTCATCCCCATCGAGCAGTTGCACAGGGTCCAGAAGTACGTCGGTTCCGACGGCGAGGCGCCCACGCTGTCGAAACTGGGCGGGAGAGCCTGGGAACAGGCCAAGAAGCGTACCCGCAAGGCGGTCCGGGAGATCGCCGAAGACCTGGTCAAGCTCTATGCGGCCCGGCAGGCCAGCCCGGGGTTCGCCTTTTCGGCCGACACCCCCTGGCAGCGGGAAATGGAAGACTCCTTCATCTACGTGGATACGCCGGACCAGGAGCAGGCTTCCTCGGACGTGAAGTCGGACATGGAGAAGGCCGTGCCCATGGACCGGCTGATCTGCGGCGACGTGGGTTACGGGAAGACCGAAGTGGCGATCCGCGCCGCATTCAAGGCGGTGCTGGACGGGAAACAGGTCGCGGTGCTGGCGCCGACCACCATCCTGGCGCAACAGCACCTGACTACCTTCACCGAACGGCTCGCGGACTACCCGGTGAACATCCGCATGCTGAGCCGGTTCGTCCCGCCGAAGGAACAGAAGGCCGTTGTCGCGGGGCTCAGGAAAGGCGAAGTGGACATCGTCATCGGTACGCATCGTCTCATATCCGGCGACATCGACTTCAGCGACATGGGCCTGCTCGTGGTCGATGAAGAACAGCGTTTCGGCGTGGTCCACAAGGAACGGCTCAAGCAGCTGAAGACCTCCGTGGACGTCATGACCATGACCGCCACGCCCATCCCGCGGACGCTTCACATGTCCCTGGTCACCGCCCGCGACATGTCCCTCATCACCACCCCGCCCAGGGACCGGCTGCCGGTGCACACCGAGGTGGTGCGTTTCAACGAGGAGGTGATCTGTGAGGCGATCATGCGGGAGGTGGACCGCGGCGGACAGGTCTTCTTCGTCCACAACCGGGTCCAGTCCATCGAGGCGGTCGCCGAATTCCTCCGGCGCCTCCTGCCCCAGGTGTCTTTCGTCGTGGGCCACGGACAGATGCAGGAACGGGAACTGGAACAGGTGATGATCGATTTCCTGGACCGCAAGTACGACTGCCTCGTGTCCACCATGATCATCGAGTCCGGACTGGACATCCCCAGCGTGAACACCATCCTGGTGAACCGCGCGGACCGGTTCGGCCTGGCCCAGTTGTACCAGCTCCGCGGGCGCGTGGGACGGTCCAACCACCGGGCCTACGCCTACCTGATGATTCCCGCCGCAGGCACGGTGACTCCCGACGCACGCAAGCGGCTGGCCGTGATCGCCGAGTACACCGCGCTCGGATCGGGATTCCACATCGCCATGCGGGACCTGGAGATCCGGGGCGCGGGCAACCTGCTGGGCACCGAGCAGCACGGGTTCATCTCCTCCATCGGTTTCGATCTGTACTGCCGCCTGTTGAAAGAGGCGATGCAGGACCTCAAGGGCGAGACGAGGGAAGAAGAGACGCCCGAAGCCGAAGTCGAACTGCAGGTAGGCGCTTTCATCCCCGATGACTATATTGCGGACCGGAAGCTCAAGGTCGGTTTCTACCAGCGGCTTTCCCGGGTGGAAGACGAGCAGGAAGTCGCCTCGCTGCGTGAAGAGATGGAGGACCGGTTCGGCCGGTTGCCCGATCCGGTGCGCGTCCTCTTCGACCTGGTTTCCATACGTCAGATCGCGGCGAGGATTGGATTGCAGCAGCTCACGGTGCGCGGGAACGAAATGAACGTGGCCTACCGGAACGGTCAATATCCGTCCAGGGACCGTATCGCCCGCGTGACGGAAGATCCCGCGCTGGACATCGAATTCCCCCACGGGGACGGTTTCCGGATCAGGGCGGGACTGACCGGAGAAACGGAAGCCGAACGGGTCGATTTGGCCAAAAACCTGTTGCTCAAACTGCTGTAATGGGTTAATGATACATGCCCGGTTGCCGAAGTTTGACCTGCCTGCTGGAGTATGAAGATCAGCATGAAATCCGTGGTCTGTTATGCCGTTATGCTGAACGTGGCGCTTGTATTGACACTGTGCCGGTGCAGCTCGATACCGGAAGACTCCGATTCGGTTGTCGCAAGGGTGAACCAGTCCACGCTGACGGTCGATGAACTGGATGCCGAACTGGAAGCCGCGGCTTTGTTCGCCCCCACCCTCCAGATGAGAAAGGACCGGGTGTCTGACTGGATCCGGACCGAGTTGCTCTACCAGGAAGCCCTGCGGCTGAACCTGGACGGCGACGTAAAGACCGTCCGGGACCTGGACAGGATGCGGAGGGAGCACCTGGCCAATGTCGTACTGGAAAACATGGCCGCCGATTCGGCGATCGTGGTGCCCGACGCAGAGGTCGAGGCCTACTTCGAGGCCAATCGGCAGGATTTCGTTTACCTCGAACCGGAACTCAGGGTCTCGGTGATCGTTCTACCGGACGAGACCACGGCCCGGCAGGTCCGTAATCAGTTGTCGCGCCGGAGCGCTACCTTCGAGGAACTGGCGCGAACGCGGTCCATTCACGCTTCATCGGTCGATGGCGGGGACCTGGGGCTCCTGAAAAGGGCGGATATCAGCGACGTTTCGGTGCAGGAAATCGTCTTTTCCCTGAGTGCCGGCCAGGTTTCGCGGCCCGTACTTTCCGAAAACGGTTCGTTTATATTCAGGGTCGTGGAGCGTCGCGAGGCCGGCACGCTGCCGCCGCTGGACGAGGTCCGCGGCGAGATCGTCAACAGGATACTGCGGGAAAAGCGTCGCGAATTGGTCCGACGGTACGTCGATGTATTGCGTCAATCGGCCGACGTGGAAATCCATGACGGAAACCTGGTGCGACCGGAACCCGGCGCGCCGTAGGCAGGGCGCCGCAGACCGGCACAGGAGGAGCATGACCTTCCAATCGATCACCCGGCATATCCCGCTGCTGCTGTTGCTGGCCGCGGTCCTGGCGGGACGTCCGGTCCAGGGCCAGCAATTGGTGGACTACGTCGTCGCCGTCGTGGACAACGAGATCATCCTCTACTCCGACGTCGCCGAAGCAGTGAAGATGTACCGTATGCAAGAGAATGAGCAGGAGCCGGAAGACCTCCCGAGCCAGTTGTTGAAGGACATGATCGACATGCGCGTAGTGCTCGCGTACGCGCGCAGGGACAGCGTGCGGGTACCCGCCGAGCAGGTAAACGGCGCGGTGCGCCAGATCATCGACCAGTACACGGAAAGGCTTGGCTCCGAGGAAGCCCTGGAACAGCTGGTGATGAATTCGGGCATGACCATGCGGGACTGGAACCGGCTGCTCCGGCGCCAGAAGGAAGAGGAACTGCTGCAGCGCAGGCTAGAGGAAGACCGCTTCGGTGAAGTACGCGTTACCGGCCTGGAAGTGGCCCGGTACTATGAGACCCACTACGAAAGCATACCGTCGAACCCCGTCCAACTCGACCTGAGCCATATCATGATCGCGTCCCGCCCGGACCCGGAAGTCGTGGCCGCCATGAACGCACGGATCGAGGAGATCCGGCGCCGCATAGCAGATGGTGAGGATTTCGGCGAGATGGCGCGGCGGTATTCGGAAGATCTGAACAGCGCCAGAAACGGCGGAGACCTGGGATTCTTCAGCCGCGGCACGTTTATGGCCGATTTCGAAGAAGCGGCTTTCGCCCTGGAAACGGGTGGCGTCAGCCCCGCGGTGCAGACGGACGTGGGCCTGCATATCATCAAGCTGGAGGAACGAAGGGACGACCAGATCCGCGTGCGGCACATCCTTGTCCAGATCCCGAAGACGGATGACGACGATCATAGGGCGCTGGAGACGATTTCCATGCTGCGCCAGCGGATACTCGACGGCGACGAGACTTTTTCCGATGCCGCCGCGAAGTATTCGGAAGACCTCGCCTCCGCTTCCGACGGCGGGCACATCGGCGAGTTCATGCTCGACCAGTTGCTGCCCGAGTACCAGGACGCCCTCAACGCCGTATCCATCGACGAGATGACCGAACCTATCAAAGTCGTGGACCAGGGCGCGGTCTCCTATCACATCATGAGGCTGAACGACAGGACCGGGGGCGACAAGTTCACCCTGGACGACCACTTTCAGGAAATCACGAATCTGGCCAAATTCGCCAAGTGGAACGAGGAGAGGGAACGGTGGCTTTTGGACCTGCGCCGCGAGTTGTATATTGACGAGCGCGGCCTGGACGCCCTGCCCTGAACCCTCTGTCCTGACCGCCCAGTCATGGACGCCCAGTCCCGGACGCCGGTCCTGAACGCCCTGCCCTGAACTGAGATCCGCAACGCGCTTCTAACGATTGACTTACGCGTGACAACCTGTGAGATGAGAATAGACCTCTTTCTGAAACGGTCGCGCATCATCAAACAGCGGGACGCCGCCAAGAAAGCCTGCGACCGGGGTATGGTGACCATTTCCGGAAGGTCCGCGAAACCCGGCCACCAGGTCGCGGCGAAGGACGTCGTCGTCGTGGCGTGGCCCGACAGAAGGCTGGAGTTCGAAGTGCTGGACGTCCCGGAAGGAAACGTCTCGAAAGACCGGGCACAATCCATGTACCTCGTCCTCAGCGACGAACACCTGAGCGATGACGATTCAGATTTCGAAGCTCGATGAACACCCGCCAGATCGCGAGATCCCCTGAACATGCGCCACAGCAAAACCCACCCGGCCGATCCTGAGCTTCCCTACAGCCAGTTGGCCCCGATATACGATCACGTGATGCGTCACGTGGACTATGACCGGTGGGCAGACTACATTCAGTCGATATTCGAACGGTTCGGTGCCACGCCGAAGGACATCCTTGAACTGGCCTGCGGTACCGGCGTCATGGCGTGTATTCTCGATGACCGCGGATACCGGATGACGGGTATGGACCGATCGGAGAGCATGATCGCCGTCGCCAGGCAGAAAGCCCTGGACGGCCGCCGGTCCATCGCGTTTCAGGCCGGCGACATGGTGGGCATGCCCGTATCGGGAAGCTACGACGCGGTGTTGTGCCTGTACGACAGCATCAACTACATCATGGATGAAGCGGACATCGCCGCCATGATGATTGGGTTGCACGGGGTGCTGAACGCCGGCGGCCTGTTTGTATTCGACGTCTGCACGGAAATCAATTCGCGCCGGTACTTCCATAACCAGGTCGATCAGGAAAGCAACGGGGATTACTCCTATGTCCGGCGCTGCGAGTATGTCCCCGAGTCACGCGTGCAGGTCAATGAATTCCAGTTAACCTTCCACCGAGGCGGTAAGCGGTATGCCACCCGGGAACGCCACGAACAGCGGATCTATCCCGTGGCCCGGCTGGCGGAGATATGCCGCCAATCGGGCTATCGCGTACTCGGCGCGTTCGACGGCTTCAGTTTCCAGGAAGCGTCGGAGCGATCCAACAGGGTCCATTACGTGGTCCGCCCCGCCTGACGAACCGTTACTATGGCTTTCGATCAGATTATAGGTCACGTGCAGCAGCGGCAGCGGCTCATGGAGGCCGTAAAGCAGGACCGCCTGGCCCACGGGTACCTGTTCTGCGGGCCGTCCGGCGTGGGCGCCGAGGCGCTGGCCATCGAGCTCGCCTGCGCGGTCAACTGCGAAAACGGACCCGGAGAGCCCTGCGGCCGGCCTGGCCACCATAGTCATCCAGGCCAGCATAGCCAGCCTGGTCCGCAAGATCAGCCTGGTCCACACGGCCCGTGCCGCCATTGCCGTCGGATTCGCGCGCTTCAGCACCCTGACCTGCACCTCCTGGTCCCCTCTTCATCCGCCCCGCCTCCGGATCGTTCGTCCGGCCGCGGTGAGGGCTCGTCCAGCCGCGGTGAGGGCTCCTCCCGCGCTAACGCCCGGGAGGAGCGCAGGCAGGGCCTGGCCGTCCGGCTGGCCGAAGACCCGTACGAAGCCCCGCCCTTCGGAATGAACGACATGGTTTCGGTGGAGGACGTCCGGTCGCTGCGAAGGGAGGCATCGGCCAAGCCTTACGAAGGACGGAGGAAGGTCGCGATCATCGTCGCGGCGGACCGCATGAACGCCGCGGCCTCGAACGCGCTGCTCAAGACGCTCGAAGAGCCTCCGGGATCCTTGATGCTCATCCTGACCGCGTCCCGCGCGGGGAGATTGCTGCCGACCATCGTGTCCCGCTGCCAACCCGTTTTTCTATCGCGCCTGCGGGAGGACGAGGTGAAATCGGCGCTGATCGAGCGATATGAAGTTTCCCCGGAAGAAGCCGGGGAACTCGCGCGCAGGTCCGAAGGCCGTCTTTCCGAAGCGATGGCGGCCGGTTCGGAGCGGGGTTCGAAGATTCGTGAAGACGCCTTCGCCTTGCTTGAATGTATATACAACGGGACACCTCTGAGCCTGTTCGAGCAGGTGGAAACCCTCTCCGCGTCTCACCGCGAAGAACCGGTCGCGGAAAAGATCCTCGACCATCTGCTATCCCTGTACCGCGACCTGTTCGTGCTATCCTCGGCGAGCGGTATCCCCACGCTTTCCAACGCGGACCGCACGGCGCCGCTGCGGGAACGGGCAACCGGGATGGACGTGGAGGAAATCGAAAAGGGCATCGCCGCCATCGAGGAAGCCAGGCGGGACATAGCGCACAACGCCCATGTCCAACTGGCCCTCCTTGTACTCGTCCTCAGACTCAGAATAAACCGTAGATACGCGGGTCCTCGGCAGACGCCTACCACTCAAGCGCCATCCCGCGAGAGACCATCCGGTGAAACATCGTCCCACAGCCTGCCCGCCGCCGATTGATCCGTTGACAAACCCCCTTCCACACCCTATTCTGATGCTGGAACAAAACCGGTCCGCCAGGAATGATCCACCCGCGTCCGAGAGGTTGTCGTGGCAGAGAAAATACTCGTTACAGACGCGTTGCCCTACGCGAACGGCAAGCTGCATATCGGCCATATCGCAGGCGTCCATCTGCCCGGTAACATCTACGTGCGCTACCAGCGGCTGAAAGGCCGGGACGTCGTGCATGTCAGCGGATCGGACGACCACGGCGTGGCCATCACCCTGGCCGCCGAAAAGCAGGGGATCACGCCCAAGGAACTGGTGGACAAGTACTATCCCGTCATCCGGGGCGCTCTCGAAGACTTCGGCATCGTCTACGACAATTTCTCTCAGACCTCCCGCCCTGTCCACCACGAGACGGCCCGGGACTATTTCCGCCGCCTGGATGAGAAGGGCTGTTTCGACGTGCGCGAGGTCGACCAGATCTACTGTCCGGCTAACGGCCGCTTTCTGCCCGACCGCTACGTGGAGGGCACCTGTCCCCACTGCGGTTCCGACCGGGCCCGGGGAGATCAGTGCGAGGCCTGCGGCACCATCCTGGACGCCACGCAGCTGATCGATCCCCACAGCGATGTCTGCAACGGGCCCCTCGAAGTAAGACCGGCCAACCACTGGTACTTCAAGCTCGCCCGCATGTCCGACCGGCTGCAGGCCTGGATCGATACGAAAACGCACTGGAAGGTCAACGTGCGCAATTACTGCCAGGGCTGGTTCAACGAGGGGCTGTCCGACCGGCCCATCTCCCGCGACCTGGACTGGGGCGTGGCGCTGCCGATCGAGGATGCGCCGGGCAAGGTCATGTACGTCTGGTTCGAGAACACGCTGGGCTACGTGTCGTCCACCCGGGAGTGGGCGGTGGCGCAGGGGGACCCGGACCGGTGGAAGGACTACTGGCTGAACCCGGACTGCAAGCTCGTCAATTTCCTGGGTAAGGACAATATCGTCTTCCACGCGATCCTCTGGCCGGCCATGATCATGGAACACGGGGATTTCGTACTGCCATCGGAGATTCCGGCCAACGAGTTTCTCAACATCGAGGGCCAGAAGCTGTCCACGAGCCGGAACTGGGCGGTCTGGCTGGACGAATACCTCGAGGACTTCCCGCCCGATCCGATGCGTTACTGCCTGGCGTCGATTTCGCCCGAGACCAAGGACTCCGACTTTACGTGGAAGGACTTTCAGGCGCGCAACAACAACGAACTGGCCGATATCTTCGGCAATTTCGTAAACCGGACGCTGACCTTCATCAACCGGTATTTCGACGGCGCGATCCCGGAACCGGGGACTTTCTCGCCGGAGGACCGGGAGATGCTGTCGACCGTGGCCGGTGCCCCGGACCGTGTGGGCGCTTGTTTCGAATCGTTCCAGGTGCGGGGTGCCGTACGGGAGCTGATCGCCCTGGGAAACCAGTGCAACCGGTACTTCAACGACCAGGCGCCCTGGAACACGCGCAAGACCGACCGGGCGCGTTGCGCCGCCACGCTCCACGTGTGCGTGCAGGCGGTGAGGGTCCTCGCCGTGGTCATGTCTCCCATCCTGCCGTTCAGCGCCGAGAGACTGTGGAAGATGGCGGGCCTGGAAGGACGCGTCGATGAGCAGATTTGGGACGAAATCGAGATCGATGCGTCGCTGTCCGGCCGTCCCATCGGAGAAATCGAAATCCTGTTCCACAAGATCGAGGACGACGCGATCGACGCGCAGATCGCGAGACTGGGCCGTTCCGATGACCGGGGAGACGACGGATCTGAATCCGAGGAAGCGGAACCGGAAGGGTCGGAGCGAAACGAACTTATATCGATCGAAGATTTCCGTCAGATCGATTTACGCATCGCGGACGTCGTGGCGGCGGAACCAGTACCCGGAACGGACCGGCTGCTCAGGTTACAGCTGCGCATCGGCGCGGAGGAACGGCAAATCGTTTCCGGGATCGCCCCCGGATACACGCCGGAGAAACTGGTCGGCCGGCAGATCGTGGTGGTAGCGAACCTGGAGCCCGCGACTATCCGCGGCGTGGAATCCAGGGGCATGCTGCTCGCGGCCGAAGACGACGGCGGCGCCCCCATACTCCTCGGTCCGGACGCTCGCGTCAAATCCGGTTCTTCGGTTACCTGAAAGCCGGCATGCCGGCCCGGTCAGGCTATGCCGGTCAGGTCAGGCCCGGCCCGGTCAGGCTATGCCGGCCCGGTCAGGCCCGGCCACACGGAACGTACGTCATACGATCACCCGCACCCATTCGCTGCCTTGCTGTTTGATACGCATACCCATCTCACGGACGAAGCATTCGACGATGACCGCGCCGAGGTGATCCAACGGGCGCTGGACGCGGGCGTGGAACGCATGGTTGCCGTAGGGTACGATCTGAAGAGCAGCAGGGCCGCCGTGGCGCTCGCCGAAGACCGGGATTCGGTGTACGCCGCCGCGGGCATCCACCCCTGCCACGTCCACGAAGCCCGCGAAGAGGACTACCGGGAAATCGAGAAACTGCTCGAACATCCTTCCGTCATCGCCGTAGGCGAAACCGGCATCGACCTGCATTACGACCGGTCCACCTACCCGCTGCAGGAAACCTCGTTCAGAAGACACATGGAGTGGGGCGGAAGCACGGGATTGCCGGTTATCGTGCACGACCGGGACGCCCACGCCGAGGTCATGGCCATGCTGGACGAGTTTCCCGGCGAGGAAACGACCGCGATCCTGCACTGCTTTACCGGGGACGCCGCCATGGCCGAAAGGGCCGTTTCCATGGGATGCTTCCTGGGATTCGGCGGCATCGCGACATTCAAGAACTCGACGGTGGGCGAGGTGGTCTCCGGGTTGCCGCCGGAATGCATCCTTGTCGAAACGGACGCACCCTATCTCGCGCCCGTTCCCCACCGCGGACGCCGGAACGAACCATCATACATCGTAAGCACGGCCGAAGCGGTCGCCCGTCACCGGGCCGTTTCCGTGGATGAACTGGCACGGACCACAACCCAGAACGCGAACAAGGTGTTTCGAATCCATTGAGTACGGTGCTCGATCCTCCTGAAGACCTGCTGGCCGGCCTGCGCCGATCGGATTTTCGTCCATCCAGATCGAAGGGTCAGCACTTCCTGAACGATACGTCCGTCGCACGCCGCATCATCGAATCGGCGGGCATAACGAAGGATACGGCCGTACTTGAAATCGGTCCGGGGGCCGGCGCGTTGACCCGTCACCTCGTCACCCTGGCCGGCGGCGTGACCGCCGTGGAAATCGATACCAGGCTGGCAGGAGTCCTCCAGGAAGCCTACGGCCGGTACGACCACCTGACCATCGTGAACGGGGACGTGCTCGATCTGGACCTGTCCGACCTGATGGGGAAGTACGGCGAAACCGGGTACGTGCTTGTGGCCAATCTGCCCTACGGGATAACAGGACCCGTCCTCGACCGGCTGATCGCCCATCGCGGGAAGATAAGGGGCGCGGTCATCATGGTTCAGCACGAAGTGGGCGGACGCCTGACGGCGCGTCCGGGTACGAAAGCCTACGGCGCGATAACCGCCATCATGGCGTACCATTACCACGTGGAATCGCTGTTCCGGGTGGGCGGCGACCGGTTCGTTCCCCGTCCGGCGGTGGATTCGGTCGTACTCCGGTTGACGCCCCATGAACGGCCGCCCGTTACGGTCAGGGATGCCGGCCTGTTGAACGTCGTGATCAAGTCGGCCTTTCAACACCGGCGCAAGATGCTGCACCACGCGATGAATCGCCTGGTTCCCGGTTCAGCCGGTTATCTTTCGGATCATACAGGCATCGACCTGAAACGACGCGGTGAAACACTGGACCTGAACGAGTTCGCGGTGCTTGCCGACGCGCTACTGGCGTTCCGGGACCACTATCAGGACGACTGCTGACGGACCGCGATATGCGCTTCCGCTATACACATTCGGCCAGAACGCGAATGGCGATCAGAAAGAGCCAGCGCCGGTCGTACGCCCGGTACGCCCTCCTTGGAACGGCCGCGGTCGTGCTGCTGGCCCTCGCCGTGTGGATCATGCTTTATCAAGACCAGGCCAGGAAGGTCGTGGACTGGCTGCTGGATCGGCCCAACCCGGTTGCCGTGCCCGAACTCGAACGGACGTCCGCCTGGAAAACGGACCAGGAGGCGTTTCACGCAATGGAAGCGGCCCTGTACGGTGCGTTCATGAATCTGCAGGTCACACCGGGCAGGATACGGGACACCGCGCCACGCACCGCGACGGCCACGGGCCGTTGGAGACCACTGGAACGAAGCATCATCGTTTCGGGTGCTTATTCGCTTGCCGAATGCAATCTCGAGATCGCCAGGGCGGTCGTCCGCGCGGGCGGCAAGGTATCCCGTGCGGAGGAACGGACCAGGACCGGGGTGTTGCTGCTCGACATTACCTACGATGACGACGTAACCCATCGCCTCAATATAACCCGCGACCCGGCAATCCGGCGAAAAACGGGTCGTCTTGCCGTCGTGATTGCGTATACGGACGGCGATCAGCGGGCCGTGGTCGAGGGACTTTCCGATTTCACCCGGCCCCTCACTTTCGCCTTGTTTCCCTGGGCCGACGGCGTAAACGAAATGGCCGGCGAACTCATGCGCGGCGATCACGAGGTGATGGCGCTGCTGCCCGTTCGACCGGCGTCAGACACCGCCGGTCTGCCGCGCAGGAGATCCGTGTCGACCACCCATTCGGAGCTGACCAACCGCCGCGTCGTGGAAGACGCCCTTTCCACGCTACCCGGGGCCCAGGGCGTACTTCGGTATCCTGCCGGCCGCATGGACAATGAAGCCGCGGTGCTGGCCCCCGTGCTGGACGAACTGGGCAAGCGGAACCTGTACTACCTGGACAACCCGGGCGGGCCCGGCGGGGCAGGAGGGCCACGTGGTTCGGGCGGGCCCGGCAGGCCGGAGGACCGGGGCGGGGAATACGGCCCGCTTCGGGCCTGGGGTGTGCTCGATCCCTTGTACAACCCCGTAATCATATCCATGAACCTGGACCGCGCGTCGCTATCCGCCCTTGAAGACACCCGCGCCATCGTCATCGCCGATGCCAGGCCCCATACGCTTCAAGTACTGATGAACCGGATGAGATATCTTGAAATCAGAGGAATCGAGTTCGTACGGGTTTCCGACCTCGTGGACAACTGACACCGGAGATCACCCATGGTAAAACTGAGTGTATGCGTAGACCAGGTCGCCGCCCTGCGGAATATCGCGAAACGGGGGGAACCCGATCCAATGACCGCGGTCATGATGTCCCAGGTGAGTGGGGCGGACGCCGTAACGATTTCGTGGGCCGCCGACGATTCGCTTTATCTCGGCGGAGAATATGACATTATCCGGCAGCTCGTGCACACGCACCTTAACGTGATCGTGCCGCCGGTCCAGGAAGCCCTGCGTAGTATCTTGACGATTTCGCCGGATATGGTTACCCTTGTTCCCGAGGGCTACGGGTACGCCGGACTGAACAACGATTGGTCCGATACGCCATGGCCCGAAGGCGATTCCCTGGAACGGCCGGTGGAACGCATGCTGAAGGCCCTGCAGGATAAAGGGATCCTGACGAGCATATTGATTACGCCCACCGCGTCGCATGTCAGGCAATGCGCCGAACTAAAGGCCGACTACGTCCATCTTGACGCAAGCCGGTTCGTGCAGGCCGCCGGTCCCGAAGAGAAGGGCCGGATGTTCCAGGAAATCGCCGGTACGGCCCGGACCGCGGCACGGTTGAACATGGGCGTTTCCCTGGGACGCGGCGTCGATTACCGGACGGCGGCGGACCTGGCGGGTATCGCCGAGGTGGAGGAAATGGTGGTGGGCTATGCCGTGGCCGTGCGTGCGATGACCATCGGGTTCGAGCAAGCCGTCCGCGACATGGTCGGCATCATCCGCCACGCGCCGAGGTCCCAGGCAGACTGGTAACCCGTCCAGCCGCGCCGCACGCAGAAGCGGCGCCGAAAGGAACAGCACTATTTACAAGCGCATTTCATTCCTGGCGTTTCTCGCCGTCACCCTGCTAGGCGCGGTCCTTGTCTCCCCGACCATCAGGCTGTGGTTTTCGTCTCCCGAGTCCATCGAAGCGCTTTCGCCGGAAGAAAAGAAAGTGCTATACGGCCAGTCCACGGTACCGGGCATCGACCTGGCCGGCGGTTATCGTCTGGTTGCAGGCATGGACCTGTCCCGGTACACGGAACGGGGCAGGGCACGGGCGGTGGAAGGCCTGGTCGAGAACTGGCGGCGGCGCCTTAACGCCTTCGGGATCTCCGAACCGGTCATTACCGTGCGGGAGAACGACACGTTCGAAATCGTCGTGCCCCGGAGCGCGGACACCGGTCTCGTAAGCAGGATAATCCGGGAATCCGGCGAGATCACACTGCATTTGTTCAAGGACGGCGCGGAAGTACAGGCGTTGCGGCAACGTATTGACGATGCCCTGAGTGAGCGCGCCTCGGCCGTCGCGGCATCGGCTGCCGCAGCCTCGGACGGACCTGGAGCATTCAGCGCGTTGCTTGCACGCATTACGGTGGAGGAAGGGATCGGAGACATCGCGGTCCGGGAAGACAACCTGGATACCGTAAAGGCCATACTGGCCGATTCAACGGTACAGGCCGGCATTCGGGCCTTCAACCTGGCCAATCCACCCGCCGGCGCCTTCGCATGGGCTTCCGAACCGGTGGAACGCGGAGGCAGGCTGTTCCATCCGCTCTACTTCATCAACCAGGATATAGACCTAAACGTGCAGCCGGTGGCATCGGCCGTGGTCAGCGACGCCTCGGTAACGGCGAACCGGGGCGCATACGCGGTACGCCTGTTTCTGCAGGACGAGGGCAGAGAGAGTCTGGCCAACCTGTCCAGCGCCAACGCGGGAAACCGCGTGGCCATCAAGATGAACGGCCAGGTGTACGTGACGTTGAATATACAGGGCAGAATACCTGACGGTCGGATTGAAGTGCCTGGAGGAGACTCGCTGGAAGAGGCCCGCGCCCTGGCGGTCATCCTGGAATCCGCGTCGCCGGCGCTGGACGTAACGCTGCCGGATCAGGCGGTGGAGGCGCCTTCCCCGCTCGGTGAAGGGGCCGTGGTCAGCGCGGCCGGCGCCGGCGCGATCGGTCTCGGATTGCTTTGCGCAATGTTCGTTATCCGCTACCGGGCCGCCGGCCTGCTCTTCGTCACGGGGATGCTGCACTATCTGATCATGACCGGAGCGGTGCTGAGGCTGTGGAACATCGCCGGGATTGCGCCCTATTTCACCCTCGCCGGCGCAGTGGGATTACTCGGAGCGGCCCTCGTCTTCGTCTCCGTGCATCTCTGGATCTTCGAATACCTCCGCGCGGAATCCGGAACGGAGTCTTCGGTCCGGCAGGACGTCATGGCCTCGCTCGAGAAGATCAGGCCCGTCCTGGTCTGGACGCATATCATGCTGCTGCTCGTATCGGTGAGCCTGGTCGTAGTCGGCACCGACGCCGTCGTCAATTTCGGCCTCGTGCTGTTTTCCGGCGCGGCCGGCAGCCTGCTCACCTGCATGTGCTGGACGAACATGCTGCTGTCCTCCCTGGTGGCGGACTGGCAAATCAGGAAGTTGAGCGTATGATGGGAAACGGCCTCGCCGCATTGTATGGCAAACTGATCGACCGACCGGGGGGCGTTTACACCTTCGCCGCCATACTGGCCGCGGCGGGGATTGCCGCAACGGCGATGAAGACGGAACATGCCGTCGACGACGGCCTGGTGGCGCTGCTCATGTCCGGCGACCTGCTCTTCGGCCTCTTCGTGACCATGCTGATCGTGCTGGTCATCGTCGGCGCCCGGATCGACGACCGGCCGGGCAAAAGCATCGCGTTGACCCTCGGCGTACTGGCGGCCGGAAGTATCGTGCGGATGCTGCTGCCGTTTGCCCGTTCGGTCGACTGGCTGGCAGAATGGAACGGGGCCATGCTCGGCATCATGATCATCACCCTCTACCTGTCCCTCCGCATAGGCGCCCGTTTTGCCGTGGCGGCCATGGGTTGCGCGCTTTACACGATGTTCGTCACGGCGGGGATAACCCTTGGCCTGGCAGATCGGATTACGGTGCCGGGCATACTGACGCTTACGTCCGCGGGGGCCCTGGCAGTGGTAATGGCCTTCCTGGGTTACAGCCTGGTCAGAAGCCGGATTGAAACCGCGCGGCGAGAACCGGTCAGCCATTCCGTGCGTACCGGCATGGTGCAGTCCATGCCCTTTCTGGTGCTGGCCGGCCTGGCCGTGCTGTTGATCGCCGCCCCGCTGGCTGTCGTTACGGACGGTTACCTGAGTGATCTCGGTCTGTACCTGATGGTCGGCGGTCCCGTTGGCGCCTGCGCCGTGTTGATGTCGGCGATTCCGCTCGCCGCGATGACCCAAAACGTCCATTTCGAGGCCGGCGCACCCCCGCGGCGTGGAGGCCGCCGGCAACGGTAGCGGCAAGGGGCCGCCGCGAGACCGTCTCCCCGGGACGCCTGGAGTATCATGGCCGACCAGCCCAACATCCTCCTTATCCTGTCCGACCAGATGGTCGCCGCGTTGACCGGCGCCTATGGTCATCCCGTCGTACGGACCCCCAACCTGGACCGCATGGTTGAGACCGGTGTGCGTTACGATGCCGCCTACACCGCCTTTCCCCTTTGCGCGCCCGGCCGGGCCTGTCTGATGACGGGAAGGCACGCTTCGGAGATCGGCGCATGGGACAACGGCGCATTGCTGGCCGCCGACCAGCCGACCTTCGCCCACTACCTGGCCCGTGCCGGTTACGATACCGTGCTGTCCGGCAAGATGCACTTCATCGGTCCGGACCAGCTGCACGGTTTCAGGATGCGGCTGACCACCGACATCTACTCCTCGGATTTCGACTGGGTCAAGCCGGAGTGGATCCGCCTGAAGGAGACCGGAGGCGAGGACTGCGAGCGGGTGATGGCCGACCGGCCGGCCTACAACGCGGCGGGTTACACGGGCGACGGCGTGCGGATAGGCGTCTGGCACAACGCCCTCAGCTACGACGAGGAAACGCATTTCCGCGCGGTCGAATACCTGCGGTCCAGGAAGCCGGGCGGCGGAGAAGAACCGTTCCTGCTTTGCGCGTCTTACCACCATCCCCACGAACCGTTCTGGCCGCCCGAGTCTTACTGGGCGCGGTATGAAGGGGAGGAAATCGAACTGCCCGGATTTCCGGCCGACCTGGATGAACGCCATTCCATGATGGACCGGAACCTGAACGCCTATCACGGTACCGGCCGTTACGACCTGCGGGACGAAGAGGGCCTCTACCGGCTTCGCCGCGCCTATTACGGGCTGGTGAGCTACATGGACGACAAGGTCGGCGGCCTGCTGGACACCCTGGACGAGACCGGCCTGGCGGAAAACACGGTGGTGGTATTCGCCAGCGACCACGGCGACATGTTGTGCGAACGAGGCATGGTGCAGAAACGATGTTTCTACGAGTGGTCCTGCCGGGTGCCCCTCATCGTCCGCTATCCGGACGGTTGGCGGGCGGGGACGGCCTGTGCCCATCCCGTGTCCCTGATCGATCTGCTGCCGACCTTCTGCGATCTCGCGGGCGTCGAGGACCGGCTTCCCCACGACGGCGAGAGCCTGGTATCCTCCTCCTCGGACGAAACGGACCGCGTGGTCTTCGCCCAGGCCCACGAGGCCGTGGGCATGCCCTGCATCATGGCGAGGCAGGGACGGTACAAGTACCAGTACATCCACGGGTACGCGCCGCGCCTATTCGATTTGGACGACGATCCGGGCGAATGGCATGATCTCTCGGGCGATGACGCGCACCGCCAGGTGGCAGCCCGGCTTCGCGACTGCATCCTCGACCGGTTCGATCCGGATGCCATCGCGGAAGCAAACCTGTCCAGCCTGTACCGGCGGCGCCTGATCCGGGACACCATGGCGCGCCACGGACGGACGTGGAGCCATGAGCCGGAATTCGATCATCGTCGCGGCGCCTTGAACCAGTACGTGCCGCCATCCGGAAAACAGTAAAACCAGTACGTGCCGCAGTCCGCACGTCAGTCAAACCAGTATCCGGCCCGCGACCGGAAGGCGGGCATACCCAGGGAGGCCGACCATGCTGCGCGCAGGCTTTATCGGTGCCGGGGGACGTTCCCAGAGCGCCCACTATCCGGCGGTCGCCCGGTTGCCGGACGTCGAGATGACCGCCGTGTGCGAGCTGGACGAGACGCGCCTGGCGCAGGTAACCGAAAACTACGACTTTCCCCATGTCTATACCGACCACCGCGCCATGCTGGCGGAAGTGGAACTGGACGTGATCTATTGCGTCATGCACGAGAAGTGGCTGCTCCAGCCCGCCATGGACTGTCTGCACGCGGGAAAGCACATTTTCATCGAGAAACCCCCCGGGAAGAACAGCGATGAAACGCGCCGGCTGCTGGACGCGGCCGTGGAACGGGACGTGTATGCCATGGTAGGCTATCAACGGCGGTACACCACGGTGGTCCGCGAGGCCATGCGCCGCGTGCGCGCAAAGGGACCGGTCTCCCACGCCGTGACGACCTTCAATAAGAAAATGCTCATGGACAAGCAGCCGTACTCCACGACCCTGTGGGACGACGTGACCCACGTGGTGGACCTGCTGCGGTACATGGTGGGCAGCGAACCCGTCGAGGTAACCCGCTACCGCGACAAGTTCGACTCCGTCAGCTGGAATCACTACACCGCGCTGGTCCGCTTCGCCAGCGGGGCCACCGGCGTCGTATTCGGAAACCGGGCCTCCGGCGGCCGGGTGATAAGCGCGGAACTGCACGGCGTGGGCATCGGCTGCTACATGAAGCTGCCCGAGGAGATCGACGTTCGCGAGGACGATCGGCAGACCGTACTCCAGGGCTGGGAGATCAACGGCGACGACCCGGAAGATACGCCCCGTTACGAGGGTGCGCTCGCCATGCACGAGCATTTTGTGGAATCCGTACGTAACCAGACCATCCCCTACAGCGATCTTCGGGACGTCATACATACCATCCGGCTCGTGGACTGGATCGAAACGGGAGAGTGCCCCGACTAGGCACCGTCGCGGCCAGGCGCCCCGGCCGGGATTGCCGGTCCGGCGAGGCATCTCGGCCAGGCACCTCGGTCAAGATCGCTGTCCCCGGGCACCGGCCGACTTCATCATGGAACGGCTCAATTTCCCGGAATACGGATTCGAAATCGATTCTGACGAAGCGGGTCGCAAGGTCATTTTAGACCCGATCCGGCGCAGGTTCGTGCGACTGACGCCGGAGGAGTGGGTCCGGCAGCACCTGGTGCGGTACCTGGTAGAGGACCGGGGCTTTCCCGCGGGCTTTGCCGCTGTGGAAAAAGGATTCCAGTATGCCGGAACGGCGGTTCGCGCCGACGTGATCATGCACGATCTGAGTGGCCGGCCGGTGCTCATGGGCGAGTGCAAGGCGCCGGACGTCCGGGTGACCGAAGCGGTGTTCGAGCAACTGGCCCGGTACAATTCGGTCATCAACGCCCGGTTCCTGGTAGCCACCAACGGCAAGACGCACTTCTGCTGCGAGCACAAGGCCGGCGGGGGATATGCCTTTCTTCCGGAACTGCCCGAGTTCGAGCGAGACCAAGGAACCTGACGATGGCGGACTGCCTGGATCTGGTGGCGCGGAAGACGCTGGAACAGCGGGTCGAAGCCCTGAAGGGGGACGGCTACGTCTATTTCCCGGAGGCGCTCTCAGCAGAGGAAGTCGGCGCACTGCGCAATGTCATGGACCGGCTCGAAGCCTGTCCCGATGAATTCGACCGGCACACCGACCCCTCGTCCCGCGGCTTTCTCAACAAGTCCATCAACAACGTGTTCAACCGCGACCCGGTCTTCCTTTCCCATCTGGACCATCCGGAGGTCATCGACGTGGTCGAAGCCGTACACGGCTCCGATTGCCACGTCATTGGCATGACGGCATGGATGACGGGTCCCGGCCGGCCGGACCAGGGCGTCCACGTGGACTGGCAGCCGCTGGAGCTGCCGGAGGACGTCATGGACGATCCGCGGGTCGAGCTGCCGGTGTACATCACCACGGTCCATTACTATCTCGACGATATTTACGAGGAACTGGGGCCCACGCAGTTCATCCCCGGCAGCCACCGCGCCGGTCGCGGCCCGTCCAATGGCGAGTCCTCCTGGCGCGGAGTCGAACCGCGGAGCATCCTGTGTTCGGGCGGCGACGCCGTTCTCTTCCGCTGCGAAGTCTGGCACCGCGGAACGGCGAACACGAGCGGCCAGGTACGGTACCTGCTGCAGGTCCACTACGCCCAGCGGATGATCACCCAGAAGTTTCCGCCCTACCTGAACCGGTTTCAGTTCGAACCGGCCATCCTGTCCCGGGCGACAGCTCGACAGCGGCGGCTGCTCGGAGAGCATGTGCAGAGTAATTACGACTGATATACTGGAAACTATCCGATACATTCACAATTGGCTTCCCTGGGATAAGCCCAACCCGTCAAACCATTCAGGAGGTACTCTCATGAGAATCGACAGGTTTGCCCTCGTATTCCTGCTTGCTGCCGTTTTCGCTCTCCCGGCCGCCTCGCAGACGCGTGAAGAAGGTCCGTGGTGGCCCCATCCCATCTGGGGCAAGGACGATCAGGCCGGAGGCTCCAACTGGATTACGCCCGAGAAAGTGTTGAAGTCGCTTACGCTGGTCAAGACGGGGCAAATCTACGAAATCGGCCAGGTGTACACTGCCGACATGCCCCTCTTCGGCCAGCGGACCTATTCCATGGTCATCCCCGGTTCTCCCTCTGGAGCGCCCATGGGTTCCAACAACCTGATCTACTACGACGAGTTCCTGGTCGCCGAGATCGGCCAGGTGGGCACCCAGTTCGACGGGCCCGGCCACATCGGTGAGCGGCTCAAGATGGCGGACGGCTCGGAGAAGGACGTCTTCTACAACGGGTTTACCAATGAAGAGATCAAGGGCCCCTACGGCCTCGTACAGCTGGGCGTAGAGCACGTCAAGCCCTTCTTGACCCGCGGCATCCTCGTGGACGTGGCCGCGTACAAAGGCGTGGAGTCTCTCGACCACAGCTACGAGGTAACAGTGGAGGACGTCCGGGGTGCCCTCGCGCGGCAGGGCATCGCGGAAGAAAGTCTCGAGCCCGGAGACGCCTACTTCTTCCGCTACGGCTGGGCGCGGCACTGGAGCGACCCCGCCAAGTACAACGCCGCCCCGCCCGGCATCGGGATGGCCGTCGCCCGGTGGGTGGTCGAGAAGAAGGCTTCCATGATCGGATCGGACCAGTGGACCACCGAGGTAGTGCCCAATCCCGATATGAGCCAGGCCTTCCCGGTACACCAGGAGTTGATTACCCGGAATGGCGTCTGGAACCTCGAGAACATGAACCTGGACGAACTCTCCGGGGACGGCGTTTACGAGTTCCTGTTCATACACACGCCCATACGGTTCAAGGGGGCGACAGGGTCGCCGGCCCGGCCGATCGCCATCCGGTAATTGACGACGATGATGACGAGTGATGGACCTACATGGCGAGTATGGTCGCAACGCGGACCGGCATGTCCAAGGTGCATATCTTGGCAGTAGACGTTACGTTCAGGTTTACCTCAAGTCGAGTTCTTTCAACCAAGCGTCAACCTGTCCGAAGGCGTCCTGCTGCCATTGATCCGCCGTGCGATCGCCAAGTAGGTGGGACCCTTCCACGAACCTTCTGACGCATGTCGGACCGTAGTCTTCTACGAACCGGAACTTGTCGGAGATCAGGCAGTAGCCTTGCCGGGCAGATTGAACCTTGAGTAGTGGCCGGGTTGCTTCTACAAGCGCGTCGATCCCGTCTGAAAAAATACGTACGGAATAGTAGATGTCGTAGGCATCCTTGTACTTTCTGCGCTTGGTGATGGCATAGCCCTTCATGGCCAGGAGGGCTGGAATCGACGCAACGGCGATACGAACGCGATTCCTTCCCCCTCCGGGCATGTCTCCGTCGATGGCGACCGTCTGATTGAATTTGAGTGCGAGCTCAGCGCCGTCGGCACGCTGGACTGCAAAATCGCTGAGAAGCGGTGGCCTGTTCTTTGCAATTTGCGCGGCTCGCGGCATCAGGAAGTCTACTAAGACATGGATATCGTTTCCGCCGTCCCCGGCAGGTACGGTGCGCACGAGTTGAAAGCGTGGCCTATTTTCCTGTTTATGGTAGCCATGTACCAGGAGGGCTTCAATAAGGCGGACATATTCTCCGTCGCCCAGGGCGGACGGATCGAGACTTAGGTCGACATCGATGGTTCCGCTGTGGGGCATGTCGGCGTCGCTTAGCAACAGCCAGGGAACGGCGCCGCCGATAACCGCAAACTTGCCATCGAAACTGCCGAGAATCTGGCCGATCTCGATTAATACTGATTTTAATGCTGTTGTCGTCCGGTCATCGTAGTCGCCGGCGAATTGAGGTTCTTTCATAACCATGGAAAGCACTCCGAGGCCAGATGGTCGGCGGCCTCACGATCCCGATCGTTACCATTCCAAAGATCGAGGTACGTGACGATCGGACTGGCGCAAAAGACGCCCGGCACCGGCTGAACGGCGTCCTCGAACAGACCCTCATCCTTGGGGATGTGCAGGATGACATTTGCGCCCTTCGCAGCATGAGTCAGCTTCAATGTCTCCTCCAGCATACCAGCGCCAGATTCGTCGGCGTAGAAGCTGTGTGTGCCATCACGGGAAAAGGGCGCTATCCATTGAGCGGCCGAGTTGGACGCGAAAATGGCGCGGGGATGCCGTGGCTCCGCATTCAGCTTTCCCGACAACCGTTTCGTGAGTTGATCGCCGTGAAAAACCGTGTATCTGTTGACGCGCCGATCGGCCGGCTGGCGGTAGTTCTCGCGCCATGTACTCAACAGGGCATCCGGCTGGACAAGGATGATGCCAGCGTCTTGTTTTTCGATCCATTCCCGCTCGTACAGTGCTTTGCGCACGTTGCTTACGTGACCAAGGCTTGCATTGGCCGCTTCCGCCAGGTCCGCGACGAGCCACGCCCTTTCAGGATCGCGAAGGAGGACCCGCAAGATTGCGGCCGCTTTTGGGGTGAATATCGACCTCAGAGAGCGAGTTTCGGACTTGGGCCTTTCTGCAACCGCTCGATCGATATAAACATTGTCGAAGGCGAGATGCGCGTTCCCAACCAGATCCAGGAAGGCGACATCATGATCTGAGCAGATCGACCGAGACTCGGGAGACAGGTAGGGACTCACGATCATTGGTATCAAGCTTCGGCCTGGATCTACGTGACCAGACTGACGGGCATGTGCCATGTAGCCCATGAGTTGATAGACCGCAGACCGAACAAAACGGGGAGCACCGTTCGACGTGACTTCGATGATGAGCGCGTATGTGCCATCGCCGTGTTCGAACTCGATCCATCCGTCTATGCTCAGATTGCTTCCTAGCAACCGCCCATGGCGTACCGAACTGACCACCAGACTCGGCACGTGGTCTAGCAGATCGCGGACCGCATTCATGCCTTTGGTCTCAAGTTCGTTTCCTAATGTGTTCATTTTCATCATACGCTGAAATTAACAGTTATAGTGAAAAATGTCAAATATTTTCACTTAATCGAGGTTTTCAGCGGATACTGATAACGCCTTTATGGGTGAAAATCGTGTGTACGTCGGCTTCAGCGAAGGCGGCCCGAGAGGCCCTTGCCGGGAGGACGGTCTTTGGGCTTGGTTTACCCGGAGATGGGGGGTAGATTCTTTACGCTAACCGTTCTTGGATCATTTAGGGAATAAGGTGGATTTCATGGGGTTTTGTATGTCGCCTAGGAAACTTGGGTATACCATTTCAATTTTGGATTGATAGTACATACAGGAGGTCGTTATGACGGGAAACTCAGGTGAATTCGAAGGTAAAGTGGTCATCGTCACCGGCGGCGCCAAGGGCATCGGCGGGGGTATCGTCCGCGCCTTTGCCGGTGAGGGCGCCCATGTCCTGTGCGCCGACATTGACGATGACGCCGGCGCGGAGATCGCCGCCGAGAACTACAACATCCGCTACATCCATGCGGACGTGACCACGAGCGACGTGTGCCGGACCCTGGTGGAAACGGCCACGGAAGCCTGGGGAGGTGTCGATATCCTCTGCAACAACGTGGGGATCCAGCCCACCTCGAGCTATCTGCCCGCCCATGAGCTCTCAGAGGAACAGTGGGACCGGATCATCGACGTGAACCTCAAGAGCCGGTTTCTGATGGTGAAGTACTGCGTGCCCGTGATGAAGGCGCGGGGAGGCGGCGTAATTATCAACACGGCCAGCGTGCAGGGACTGCAGTCGGCCAAGGGCATCTCGGCTTACGCGGCGAGCAAGGGAGGCGACCTGTCGCTGGTGCGCCAGCTGGCCCTGGATTACGCCGAGGACAACATCCGCGTGGTGGCGGTCAACCCGGGCACCATCGAAACGCCGCTTCTGCAGGAAGCCATCGACTCGATCGGTGGCGACGAGGACGAAATCCGGACGGACATGGCATCCAGGCACGCCGTGAACCGCCTGGGGAGTCCGGAGGATATCGCCAACGCGGTGCTCTTCCTCGCGAGCGACCGGGCTTCCTTCATCACGGGTGAATTCGTGAATGTAGACGGAGGTCTGATGGCCCGGGGGGCATGGGCCTAGACGGCCGTCGCAGGCAAAATCCCGATCTCTCACCAGGTCTGCTTATTTCATACGATATGCCCGCAGATGATTGCGACTATAGCAAATGTAGTAGTCGATTCAGATGCGGACGTGAAACCACGATCTTGAGGGTCGTGATCGTTTCGACCGTATGATAAACACGCCTGAACGCCGGGAGGATTTAAAATGAGCGTCGAGTTGATCGGGATTATCAGTGTAGGTGTTGCACTTGCCGGACTTATTCTGGCGTCAAAGCGGGAGATCAATCTTCGTCTTGTCGCATTGGAACAGGGTCAGGCAGACCTGAGAGAACGCATGGCAAGGGTTGAGGGAATCCTTGAAGGCCTGGTCTTGCGCCGATCAGACAAGACCGAAAGCTAGGCCGGCTCGTTGCTGTCCTTCGACTTGAAGATGCGAAGCAGCCGGTTGAGCGGATCGTAGTATTCGCCGACGACCCGTTCCTTCAGGGGAATGATGGCGTTGTCCGTGATGGTGATTTCTTCGGGGCAGACGTGGGTGCAGCACTTGGTGATGTTGCAGTAGCCGATGCCCTGGTCCTCCTTGAGGTCGCCGAGCCGGTCCTCGGTGTCGAGGGGATGCATCTCCAGGGCGGCGTTGTGCACCATGAGGCGCGGCCCGATGAACTCCTCGTGCAGGTCGTGTTCCCGCAGCACGTGGCAGACGTCCTGGCAGAGGAAGCACTCGATGCACTTGCGGAACTCCTGTACCCGCTCGATATCGTCCTGGTCCATGCGCCAGGTGCCGTCCTCGGAATCGGGCTTGCGGGGCCTGAAGGGCTTGATCTTCATCTTGGCTTCGAAGTTCCAGGAAACATCCGTCACCAGGTCGCGGATGGTCGGGAAGGCCTTCATCGGCTCGATGGTAATGGTTTCGTCCTCGGGCAGGTCGCTCATGCGCGTCATGCACATCAGTTTTGGATTGCCGTTGACTTCGGCGGAGCAGGAGCCGCATTTGCCGGCCTTGCAGTTCCACCGCACCGCGAGGTCGGGTGCCGACTCGGCCTGGATCTGGTGCACCGCGTCCAGCACCACCATGCCCTCGTCAATCTCGGTGGAATAGTCTTCGAACCCGCCGCTCTCGCCATCGCCCCGCCAGATTCGGAAGTTGGCCGTCGCCATTATCTATTCTCCTCGATGATCGCGGCCAGGTCCTCCCGGAGCGGTGTGACCGGAACGCGATTGATCACCATTTCGCCGTCGGCGCCTTTGTGCTGGGTGATGTTGATACCGCCGAATGTTTCGTCCTTGTCCTCGAAATCCTCGCGGAAGTGTGCGCCGCGGCTCTCCTTCCTTTCCAGTGCGGCCCGGGCCACCGCCTCCGATACGATCAGCAGGAACTTCAGATCCAGCGCGGTGTGCCATCCCGGATTGAACTCACGGTTCCCTATCACGGAAACCTTGCCGGCCCGTTGACGCAGTGCTTCGATGACCTCGAGGGCCCGCTGCATATCGCCCTCGTTACGCACGATGCCGACGAGTTCCTGCATCCGGTCCTGCAGTTCGTACTGGATGTCGAAGGGATTCTCGCCGCTGTTTTCGCGGTCGAAGGGCGCCAGGATCTCGTCCACGGCCGATTCGACCTGGCCGTCGTCTATAGCGCCGTTACCGTTCTCGCGTGCGAACTCCGCGGCGTACTTGCCGGCGCGCTGGCCGAAGACCAGCAGGTCGGAAAGGGAATTGCCGCCGAGACGGTTTGCCCCATGAAGGCCCGCCGCACATTCACCTGCGGCGAAGAGCCCGGGTACCGTCGACATCTGTGTGTCGGCGTCCACGAGCACGCCGCCCATCACATAGTGGGTGGTCGGTCCTACTTCCATGGATTCCTTCGTAATGTCGATGTCGGCGAGCTGCTTGAACTGGTGGTACATGCTCGGCAGTTTGCGCTTGATGTGCTCTTCGGCGTTGGAGAGTTTTTCCTTGATCCACGAGATGTCGAGGTAGACCCCGTCGTGGGGCGATCCGCGGCCTTCCCGGATTTCCCGTACGATACAGCGGGCCACGTGGTCTCTCGTCAACAGTTCGGGCGGCCGTCGGGCTTCCTTGTCCCCCTGCGTATAGATCCAGCCCTCTTCGGGGCTGTCCGCCGTCGAGTTCTTGTAGAGGTCGGGAATGTCGTCGAACATGAACCGGTTGCCTTCACTGTTGGTCAGGACCCCGCCCTCGCCGCGGACGCCCTCCGTGACCAGGATGCCCCGCACGCTCGGCGGCCAGACCATGCCCGTGGGATGGAATTGCACGAATTCCATGTCCAGCAGCGCGGCCCCGGCGTCGTAGGCCAGGCCGTGGCCGTCCCCGGTATATTCCCAGCTGTTGCTCGTGATCTTGAAAGCCCGCCCGATACCACCCGTGGCCAGGACGACCGCTTTCGCGCGAAACACGCGGAAACGTCCCCGTTCCCGGTCGTAGCCGAAGGCGCCCACTACCCGGTCGCCGTCCTTCAACAGGGCCACGATGGCGTGTTCCATGTACACTTCCATGCCCTGGTGGATCCCGTAGTCCTGGAGGGTACGGATCATTTCCAGACCGGTGCGGTCGCCCACGTGGGCGAGACGGGGATACTTGTGTCCGCCGAAGTTGCGCTGCAGGATGCGCCCGTCGGTCGTCCGGTCGAACAGGGCGCCCCAGGCTTCCAGCTCACGTACGCGGTCCGGCGCTTCCCGGGCGTGCAGCTCGGCCATGCGCCAGTTGCTCAGGTACTGGCCGCCCCGCATCGTGTCGGCGAAATGGACGCTCCAGCCGTCCCGGTCGTCCACGTTGGCCAGCGCCGCCGCGACGCCGCCTTCGGCCATGACCGTATGGGCCTTGCCCAGCAGGGACTTGCACACCAGTCCCACCGATACACCGGCGGCCGAGGCTTCGATGGCTGCCCGGAGTCCTGCGCCGCCGGCGCCGATCACGAGCACATCATGTTCGTGGCGCTGGTATTCCGCCATTACAGAATTCTCCAATCCGTCCACACGCCCATGGCCACCAGGCGTACGTAGATATCCGTAAAACCGACCCATACCAGGCTGAGCCAGGCCCAGGTCATGTGTCCTCTGTTCAGGCACGAAACGCAGTTATAACTCGCATGCCGCACAGGCGCTTTCGAAAGCAGGTCCAGGTTCCCGCCGATCAGGTGGCGCAGGGAGTGGCAGCCGAACTGGTAGCCGCCCAGCAGGACGACGTTCAAGATCAGCACAAGGGTTCCGACGCCGATGCCGAAGGTGGTTTCACCCGTCGCCGCGTCCGCGAACCACAGAGCCTTCCAGGCGTCCTGGACCAGGAAGATCCAGATGATGAATACCAGGTAGAGAAAGTAGCGGTGAATGTTCTGGAGTATGAGCGGAAAGGATTGCTCTCCCCGGTACTTCTTTCTTGGCTCGGAAACGCTGCAGGAAGGCGGGTCGGCCCAGAAGGCCTTGTAGTAGGCGCCCCGGTAGTAGTAGCAGGTGATCCGGAATCCGGCCGGCGCCCAGAGTATCAGGAAGGCCGGCGAGAACGGGAGCAAGGCCGGCCACCATTCGGGCTTGGGACCGAACAGGGCATGGGACGAGCTACCGAAAATCTCCGGAGAATAAAAGGGCGAAAGATAGGGCCCCCAGGCATAGAACTCACCTTGAAAGGCCGCCCACGTGGAGTAGACGACAAAGGCGGAGAACACACCGAACGTCACCAGTTGCTGCACCCACCAGGCATCTCTGCGGCGCGTCTGGCCGAAACCGCTGGTCTTCAGTGAAACGCCGGTTGTCGACATAGGTTATCCTCTTGAAACCAGAACGTGAATCGGCCGGATTTCACAGACAAAACACATTAGCGCAAATTAGAGGATGAGCGGCCGCAAGGCAATAGAAAAAAACGGGTCTGCATGCCGGGGTCGCGAGACCCATCCCGGCGGTTCTGGCCCGCGGGTTCCGGCATAAAACAATAGCCGAAAACGGCGGTACGGGGATATATTGAAAACCCGTATCCGAGACGCCGTTCCTGCATGCCAAGCGTACCGATTCACCCGCAGAGTTGGAATCAACGTCCCCAGATGCCGACCGATTCAAACCAGGTTTCATCCACCATTCAAACCTCGAACAGCCTGACCCCCAGGGTGCTCATCCTGGGCAGCGTGCTCGCCGTGTTCATCGCGATCTGGACGCCCCACACCAATTACGTCATGCACGGCCCGAGGCTCACGCTGAGCCATCTCTCGATCGCGGCGCTGGTTTCCTTTCTCGTCGTGATCTTCTGTATCCAGATCCCCCTGCGCAGGTGGCGGCCCGAACGGGCGTTTTCGGCGGGTGAACTGTCCGTGCTCTTCGTCTTCTGCCTGGTCTCGTCGACGGTTCCGGGCAAGGCCTTCGTGGACTACTTCGTCGGCATCCTGGCGTCGCCGTTCTACTACGCCACGCCGGAGAACCGGTGGGCGGACACCTTCTTCCCCCATCTGCCGGGCTGGCTGGTCGTCCGGGACGACCTCGGGGCCGCGACGGGGTTCTACGAAGGCGCCAGCCAGAGCGTCCTGCTGTGGGTCGACTGGATCGTTCCCCTCTTCTGGTGGATGTGCATGCTGGCGGCGCTGTTCCTGGTCATGGCCTGCATTACGGTGGTTTTCCGCCGGCAGTGGGTCGAGCACGAGCGGCTGTCCTTTCCCGCGGTACAGATACCCTCGATGCTGATCGCGGGGACGACCCGGGGCGGACTGGTGCCGGCATTCATGGCGAACAGGTACTTCCAGGTGGGATTCGGGCTCACTTTCGCCCTGCTGGCCTGGAACTGTCTGGCCTATTTCGGTTACGTACCGGCCATTCCCGTCGGTGCGCCCTTCCGAACGCAGATTCAACTGGCACAGTCCGTGCCCGAGACCCAGGTGCAGTTCAACATCTTCATGATGTGTTTCGCCTACTTCGCCGACCTCAAGGTGCTCTTCAGCATATGGTTCTTTCACCTCCTCGCGTTGCTGGAAATCAGCCTGCTTAACCAGCTTGGCGTATCGGCGTCCGGCATGGCGGGCGGCTCCGGGTTCATCGTAAAGACCCAGCACTTCGGCGGATTCTGGGTGTTCGTGCTCTGGGGCCTGTGGATCGGCAGAAACCATCTGAAAGCGGTCTGGCGCAAGGCCCTGGGCCGGGCGCCGGGACTCGACGATTCCAGGGAACTGCTTTCCTACCGTACGGCATTGCTGGGACTGGCAGGCGGGGTGTGCTACCTGCTGTTCTGGCTGAACCGCATGGGCATGTCGGTCGACGTGGCGGTACTCTTCCTCGCGATTACCCTTGCGCTGTACATCGGCGTCACCCGCATCGTCGCCGAGACCGGGCTGGTCTTTCTCGACCTCCCGGTCAATTCAAATGAAATGACGGTGGGCGTCATCGGGTCGACCAACCTGTCGCCCTCGAACCTCACGGCCCTGGGACTTACCCACGCCATCTCCCACAACCACCGGGGTATCGGTCTTTCGTCATTGATACACGGCCTGAAGGTCTCCGAAGGGTTTACCCGGTCCAGGAAGGGCCTGTTCGCCGCGGTGGGCGCGGTGCTGGTGCTGACCTTCATCGTCACGAATGGTTATACGATCTACGCCGGGGCATCCGGGACGGGCGCCCATGATTTCGCGCCGCTCCGGGCCGAGGGGTTCTACGACCAGTTGGCTACGTGGTTCAACAATCCCTATACCCTGTCCTACGAGGAGATCTATTTCCTCTTCCTGGGCGCCGGGATCACCACGGGGCTCCTGTTCATGCAATACCGCTTCCCGGGGTGGCCCCTCCATCCCATCGGCTACGTCGTAGCCTTCGCGGACATCATCAACTTCGAAATCACGTCGATCTTCACGATCTGGCTGATCAAGGTGCTGCTGCTGCGCCTGGGCGGGTTCGAAATGTACCGGAGGATGCAGCCGGCCGTGATCGGCGTGCTGCTGGGCTACGCGGCGGGCGTGACCCTCTCCCTGGTCGTCGATGTCATCTGGTTTCCGGGCCAGGGACACAACGTGCACAACTGGTAGGCCTGGCGCGGTCTGGGCGGTCCGGGCGGTCCGGGCGGCCCGGGCGGTCCGGGCGGCCCTGGCGGCCTAGAAGATCTCGGTGATATGCGGCGTATCCGGGAAGTAGATCGTATCGACGATGTAGGCGGCCAGGACCCCGGCCACGTAACCGACGAGGATGCCCAGGAAAAGCGGTTGCACTTTCCGGTACAGCCGGACGCCGCCGATGCGGAGCAGGATGACCTGCACGAGCCATGCGACGAAGAGTGTGAAGGTAAGCCCCCGAATGGGCGCCGAGGCCCCGATGGCGAACCCGATGGGATTAAGCGGCCACCAGTAGAAGAGGTACCTGCCAAGGGCAAGCAGGCTGCTTACGGCCATTCCTGCCGTTAGAAACAAGATCTCGAGGGCGGTGATCTGCGTGGCGTTCTTCATCCACTTCACCACCAGGTCGAAGAACAGGTTCCCGGTGTTCCTCAGATTGATGTGCAGATTGTCCGCCCCCTCCGCGTAACCGGAGTGAACGACGTATCCCGTCGAGATCGCCGTCCCGCAGACAAACGCGAGCATCACGAGCAGAAACAGCCGTCCCCGGTTCTCCCCGAGATAGTTCCGCCAGAAGGCGACGTGCGAAAGACCGACCATCGTGAAGGTGCGCCAGTTCCGCGCGAAGGCGTTGGTCAGTCCGAGACCGGTCAGCGTCGATCCCGACAGGTTGGCCGAGCCCACCATCCCCACCGTGAAGGCATGGGCGTTGATCGGCAGATCGAGATTGATCAGGCCTGCTTCGGCGAGGATACGCGCGATGCCGAAATAGAACACCAGCAAGAGGAACAGGAAGAGCAGGGCGACGGGGACGGAGAATCCGATGGCGTGCAGCCACGCGGTCATGAAGAGCACGCCCAGTACCAGGCCGATGACCGCCGTGCGGTAGGAGAACATTTCGTGCTCGTCGCGCAGGTCGCTTTCCCTGCCTAGAGACTTTCGAAGCACGTTCCTGATGTGTTTCCGGGCCATCCAGACGCTGATCAGGGCGAACATGATCAGTCCGCCGCAGAACTGGATGGACACCAGGCCGCGGGGCACGATCGTCTCGGCAGGAGAAACCACGCCGAAACGGTTGAGCAGGCCGGTTTCCAGTATGCCCAGCATCTGGAAGAACCAGACGCTGAAGAGGATCTCGACGTTGACGAAAAAAGCGAAACACAGGACGTAGGGCACGAGCCGGATGGCGATGGGCGGGTAGGCCGGGTCGATGACCACGTTGAATACCGGACCGGGAAGGGGGATGTGGGGCAGCACGCCCCAAAAGCCGATGATGTTCCAGGACATGACGGCCAGGCTGGCCGCGAAGCCGACCTGGAACAGCCGGTTTCCGAAGAGGGCCGGCCACCTCCCGGATGCGCCTTGATCGGTCTCGAGCAGGCGGAGCACCACCTCGCCCATGGGAAACTGAAGCCGTTCGTGTTCCACCCACTGCTTCCGGAAGATCACGACGAGGCAGGCGCCGATGAAGAGCAGCGCGCCAAGGGCCGACATCCACCAGAAAAGCGGGATGACCCAATCCCGCCAGGGTATCGGCAGACCGGAAGGCCGTCCCGCGAAGAAATCCGACACCTGCCCCTTGTCATTGGGGATGACCGCCCATTCCGGCAGGTAGGCGAAGAAGTGCGCCTCCCACTGGTTCTCCGGACTGGCGAAGTAGTGCGGCGCGGTGATGACGCTGATGAGGTAGCGGACCATGCCCCAGTCGGGCACCATGGCCGCGATCAGCCCCATGGCGAAGATGACCAGGAGTTCCGGCCTCGTGAGCGCGGCGTCCCGGTTTATGGCGCGGATCAGCGTGTTTGGAAGGAGGACCAGGAAGACAAAGGGAATGACCAGACACAACGGCATCTGGGGGAAGGTCAGATAGTTGTAGTTCAACTGCGCGGAGGCGTACTGTCCCCAGAAGGCGACGCAGCAGGCGAAGCCCAGACCCAGGACGGCGGTTTTGAGAGAAATGGGTTTCGTGGTCAGCTTGGTCATGCCTGGTCAAGCCCGGCCGGGCCGGGAGTCACTCCTTGATGGAGGCCGTACCGCGCTTGAGCCAGAATCCTCCGTCTACGCGTAGGACTTCCCCTGTGATGTAGTCCGCGGCGTCGGAACAAAGAAAAGTGGCGGCCTTGCCGAGGTCCTCGATGGTACCCATCCGGCCCCAGGGAAGCCGCCTGCCGCCCTCCTCGAGTTCCTGCTCGGTGGAGTACTGCCGCTCGCCCGGCGTGTCGGTCCAGCCGGGTTCAATCACGTTCACGCGGATGCGGTGCTCCAGCAGTTCCAGTGCGATGATGGCCGCCATGTGGTTCATGCCGGCCTTGGCCGAAGAGTAGGCGAGCGACGTGGGGAATGGCAGGAAGGACATGACCGAACTGATGAAGAGGATGCTGCCGCCCTTCCCTTCGGCGGCCATCTTCCGGGCGCCGGCCTGGGCGACGTGGAAGGCGCCGAAGAGGCTGACATCGTAGGTTTTCCGCAATTCATCCACGTCCATGTCGAGAAAGGGCTCCCGCGTGGAATAGTAGGCATTGGCCACGACGATATCGGGCCCGCCGAGTTCTTCCGCGGTCTGATCCACCATGCCGTCCACCGCGGACCGGTCCGACGCGTCCGCGCCGATGACGACCGCCCGGCGCCCCATGGCCCGGATTTCGTCCGCGACGGCCTCGCCGTCGTCCCGGTGGCGGAAGTAGTTGACGGCCACGTCTGCCCCGGCACGCGCCATTTCCAACGCGATGCCTTTGCCGATCCCGCGGGAGGAACCGCTGATCAGCGCCGTCTTGCCTGAAAGGTCGATCATGGTATCCTCGCGTAGATATACGTGGTGACCTGAAGGACTTTCACAGTCCCATGGCGTTCATGTTGCGGTAACTGATGGCGATGCTGTCGAAGGGATCGCCGGCGCAGGTGTCCTGCTCGACGACGTACCACTGGGCTCCAGCGGTTTCGCAGGCGGCGACGATGCCTTCCCAGTTCATGTTCCCCTCGCCGATCTCGGCCATCGTCTGTTCCCTGCCCGACACACCCAGGTCCTTGAAGTGGATGACCGGGCACCGGTTGCTGACCCGTTCGATCCAGTGGATCGGATCGCCCCCGCCGTACTGGATCCAGTAGGTATCGATCTCGAAGCACAGCGCGTCGTCGCTGTCCTCCACCAGGATGGCCAGGCCCGTCCGGTCGCCCACACGCACGAGTTCCGTATGGTGATTGTGATAGCTGAAGGACATGCCGGCTTTCTTCAGCCTGAGCGCCACGACCGACGCGTCCGCCGCGAACCGGGAGAACCCGTCCGGATCGTCCCAGTAGGACCGCGGCATGGACCCGACGGCGATATGCTCGCATCCCCAGAGGTGGTGTTCCTCGATGACTTTGTTCGGTTCGTTCTGAAGCCGCTCGAAGGGCACGTGCGTGGCGCAGACGTGCAGGCCGGCGTCCCGGATCATGCTGCCGAGCTCCGCGGGGTCGACGGGACCGAGGGCCGAAAGCTGAATATGATCGTAGCCGATGGACTTGACTTTCTCCAGGGTGTCCGCGATGTCGGCCGGTGTCTGCACGAAGTCGCGCAACGTATAGAGCGTAACGGCGATTTTGCTGGCAGCCATCAAGGTCTCCTTCACGATTTCAGTTGTTCGAAAGCCGGCGAGTCATCATCCCATTCGCCGCCGACGGGTCGCAGCTGGCCGGCGCCGGAGACCGGTCTGCCGCGGCCGTCACGCGCCGGTTCGGCATAGCGCTCGAACCAGCCCTCCAACTCGCCGCGCAGCGCCCGGCGCCTGCCGGAGTATCCGGCATCGTCCGCGAGGTTGGCCCGTTCGTCGGGATCGTTCTCCAGGTCGTACAGTTCGTTGGGTCCGTCGGGATACCGGTGCACGTACTTCCACGATTCGGTGCGGATCATGCGGGTGCCGCCGTATTCGTCGAAAACCACGACGTGATCCCGGCCGGAATCGGGCGCTTCGCCCCGGGCCGACCGTGCTGACTGGCACATCCAGGCGTCCAGGGCATTACGCCCCGGCAGGTTGCGGTCCCAGGGCACCGGCAGGTCCAGGTAGGACAGGAGCGTGGGCATGAAATCGTAGGCGCTGATCATTGCCGGCTGCACGGCGCCTACGGGCAGGCGCCCGGGCTGACTGACGAGCGCGGGCACCAGGATGGAGTTCTCGTACATATTCAACGGGCTGGTCCCGTTGCCCTTGCCCCAGAACCCGTGGTGTCCCAGGCTGAAACCGTTGTCGCTCAGGAAGACCACCAGGGTGTCTTCGCGGATGCCGTGATGATCGAGCCGGTCCAACAGCCGGCCGACGTCGAGGTCCATGGCCGTGACGGCCGCAAAGTAACCCTTCAGGCTTTCCCGGTCACCCATGCATTCCCGGGTCAGGCCGCCCGCCCAGGGGTGGACGGGTTCCTGGGGGCAGGAGTCGAATGGGCAGTCGTCGTAGGAATCGACGAGATCCTGCGGATGTCCCGTCCACGGACTGTGCGGCGCAGTGTAGTGGACGCCCAGGCAGAACGGATCGTCCTGGTTGGCGTGGCGGTCGATGAAGGCCAGCGCGTCGTCGGTAATGACGTTCGTGACGTAACCCGGTTCGGTAACCGGGACGCCGTTGCGGACCATGGGCGCATCATTGTAGGGCCCGCCGCCGAACTGGTGGGTAAACCAGTGGGAGAACCCGTGCTGGGGCAGGGTGCTGTTGCCCAGGTGCCACTTGCCGCTGAGGCCGCATCTCCAGCCGTGGGCCGCGAGCACATCGGTATACGCCGTTTCTCCTTCGAGATAGGATGCCGCGCCCTCACCGACGTTGCCTCCTTTGATCCAGTCGTGCACGCCGTGCTGGGAGGGGATCCGGCCGGTCAGCAGCGTCGCGCGGCTCGGGGAGCAGACGGGCGTGGCCACGAAGAACCGGTCGAAACGAACCCCGGTCTCCGCAATCCGGTCGATGTGTGGCGTGCGGATTTCCCCGTTGCCGTAACAGCCCGCCGCCCAGACGCCCTGGTCGTCGGTAAGGATGCAGAGCACGTTCGGTCGCGATGTCGCCATGGACGGCCTCTGGATCGGGTGTTTCCCTGGCAGGAGATCGGAAGTTGCGGGTTGCAGACGGTTGAAACGGGAAATTAGTGCGCCACCGGTGGATTGTCACGGACATTATGCCCACCCAATTCGCGTTTGCCATGCATCCGGCCCATCCCGTATATTGTCCCCCGCATAGCCGGCGGGGCGGAGGCGCGGGAGGAACGTGTTGGGATCGCCCGTCGTCACATATTGTCCCCCGCATAGCGGCGGGGCGGAGGACGCGGGACGAGCGCGTGGGGAATGAGCCCGCGTGGTATGGGTGCGGGCGCGGAGAATCACCGTGATACGAACGGGCATCGTGGGCTACGGACTGGCGGGACGGCTTTTCCACGCCTACCTGGTTTCGCGGACCGAGGGGATGAAACTCGTCGCCGTTGCCAGCCGGGACCCTGAACGCCGGGCGCAGGCGCATCAGGACGGGTCCGTGGATACCTACAAGACCCTGACCGATCTCCTGGCGGACGACCGCATCCAGTTGATCATCCTGGCCACGCCTCACCACACCCACGCGTCCCTGGCCATCGAGGCCATGGAGGCCGGGAGACACGTGGTCGTCGACAAGGTCATGTGCCTGTCGGCCGCCGAGGCCGAGGAAATGATCGCGGTCGGCCGGCGGCGCGGAGTCATGCTGAGCGTTTTCCACAACCGCCGCTGGGATTGGGGCTATCTGACCGTGTGCAAGGCAGTGGAGGATGGCCTGCTTGGCGATCCCTTCCTGGTCGAAAGGGCGGTACACCGGTTCCGGGCTTCCAGGGGCTGGCGGACGAGCCGGGCGGACAGCGGCGGCCTGCTTTACGACTGGGGCGCCCATCTGATCGACCAGGGGCTGCAGATGCTGGGCGGGCGTCCCGCAGCAGTCCACTGCAAAGGCCACAAACACCTGTGGGAAGGGGACATAGAAGATCATGTCACCTGCACGCTGTATTTCGAAACGGGCGCTGAATACCGGATGGAAATCAGCAATCTCTCGCATATTTCGAAGCCTCACTGGTACGTGCTGGGTACCCGGGGATCCCTCGTAAAGACGGGTCTCGACCCCCAGGAGGACTGGATGAAGAAGGGCAGGATCGAGGACGCGGTGGAGGCACCCGAAGACCGTGTCCGGGTGGCCGCTGACCGGGACGGGGCGGTAGAAGAGATAATCCTGGATCCGGTGAAAGGAAGTTGGGTGGACTACTATCGAAACATCGCGGCCGTGCTGACCGACGGCGCCGAACTGGCCGTCCAGCCCCGCGAGATGCTGGAGCTGATGAAGGTACTGAACGCCGCCACGGTGTCCCTGGAAACCGGCCAAGTGGTTTCGATGAGTTGAGGATCGGCGGGTATCTGCAACCCAGGCGAGTAATATGCAACCCAGGCGAATGGTAATTCTCACCGAGGGCCAGCTGGGCACGTTCTCTTCCAAGACGGCCGCGTCACTGGTCCGTTACAAGTCCGACGAGACCGTGGCGGTGCTCGACAGCGTGCACGCCGGCAGGCGGCTGGAAGACGTGCTCGAGGTGGGAACGGGTATCCCGATCGTGGCGACACTGAAAGAAGCGATGGCCTTTGAACCGACCTCGCTGGTCATCGGCATCGCGACGCCGGGGGGTGTATTGCCCGATGCCTGGCGGGAAGTCATCCACGAGGCCATCGAGCACGGGCTCGAGGTGGTGAACGGGCTCCATACTTTTCTCAACGAAGACGAAGCCTTCGCCCGGCATGCCGGGCAGAAAGGGGTGCGGCTGTGGGACGTGCGGCAGCCGCCCGGAGACATGGACGTGGGGCGGCACCAGGTCCACGGCCTCCCGAACCTGCGTGTACTGACCGTCGGCGCCGACTCCAGCATCGGCAAGAAGATCGCCGCGATCGAAATCGACCGCGCGGCCCGCGAGGCAGGCTGGGACGCGGAGTTCGTGGCCACCGGGCAGACCGGCATCATGATCGCCGGATCGGGCATCGCGGTGGATACGGTGGCGGCGGACTATGTATCGGGCGCGGTGGAAAGACTCGTGCTGGAACGCAGGGACCGGGAACTGCTGGTCATCGAAGGGCAGGGTACGATTCTGCATCCTTCCTATTCGGGCGTTTCGCTCGGGTTGCTCCACGGCGCGGCGCCGCAGGCCCTGGTCCTGTGCCACCAGCCGGGGAGGGATGTGATGCGCAACCTCCCGGTGGCCGTGCCGTCCTACGCGGAGATGATCACAGCCCACGAGACCATTGCCCGGCCCCTGTTCCCCTGCCGTGTCGTGGCCGTGTCGCTCAACTGTTTCGGCATGTCTCTGGACGATGCCAGGCGGGAAGTGGACCGGATCGAAGGAGAGACCGGGCTCCCGACGACGGACTGCGTGAAATTCGGTTGCGGTCCCATACTCGAAGCGCTTACGCCATTGAGGCACGCGACGAGGAATGCCCCATGATCAGACCAGTGAGGGGAAGATGAACCTGAAGATACTGTCCGCCGAAGAGGCCGGGGCGGGCATCCTGCGGCGGCGGCCGCTGAACGAGGCCATGCACGCGCCGGAGATCGGAGCACGGAACAGGGAATTGTTCGGCGAGCCCCTGACGGCGGAACAGGCGGTAGCCAGGATCATCGGCGACGTCAGAGATAACGGGGATGATGCGGTCAGGCAGTACGCCCGGCTGCTGGACGGAAGCGCCCCGGACGCCTTCGAGGTTCCCCGGTCCGAGATCGACGAGGCGGCGGCATCGCTGCCGTCCGGGTTGCACGATGCGCTGGAGACCGCGGCCGGCCGCATACGGGACTTCCACGAGCGGCAGCCGGCCGGGTCCTGGACGCACTGGGACGACGAGGGAGGCACCGGCCAGATCGTCCGGCCGCTGGACCGGGTAGGCGTCTACGTGCCGGGTGGAGGGGCCGCCTACCCTTCCTCGCTGCTGATGGCCGTGATCCCCGCCCGGGTCGCGGGCGTACGGGAGGTCGTCGTGGCCACGCCGCCCGGGAGGGACGGCGCGGTGCCGCCTGCCGTGCTGGCCGCGGCTTCAGTGGCGGACGCGGACGCGGTCTACCGCATCGGCGGCGCCCAGGCGATCGCGGCGATGGCCCATGGCACCGAAGCGGTTCCCCGGGTCGACAAGATCGTGGGGCCGGGAAACGTCTTCGTGACCCTGGCCAAGCGCCAGGTGTACGGAATCGTGGATATCGACCAGCTCGCAGGCCCCACCGAGACCCTGCTCATCGCCGACGAGACGGCCAGTCCGGACCTTGCGGCGGCCGACCTGCTGGCGCAGGCCGAGCACGATACGATGGCGAGCGCCATACTGATCACGCCGTCGTCCACGCTGGCCCTGGCGGTGCAACAGGCCGTGGAGGAGCAACTGGCCGAGCTGGACCGGGCGGACACCATCCGTTCATCCCTGGCACGGCATGGAGGGATCGTGCTCGTTTCGGGCCTGGAAGAGGCGGTCGAACTGGCCAATGGATACGCACCGGAGCACCTGTGCCTGCTGGTGGCGGCTCCCTGGCCGCTGGTGGACCGGGTCCGGCACACGGGGGGGATCTTCGTGGGCGAACATTCCTCCGAGGCCCTGGGCGACTACGTAACCGGTCCCAGCCACATCATGCCCACCGGGGGCAGCGCCCGGTTCCATTCCCCCTTGAGCGTCCGCGATTTCCTGAAGATCACCAGCCTGTTCGCCGTCAACGAAAAGGCGGAAAAACGGTTGGGACCGGCCGCGATCCGGCTTGCCGAGGCCGAAGGCCTGTCGGCCCACGCAATGGCCATTAGACGGCGGCTTTCGAAAGACCGGAACGGGGACTGATCCGTCTGGAACGGGCACTGTTCCCCCGCCGGGTGGCCGATCCTTGCCCATCCTGCGGCCGATCATGACGGTTATCTTCCGACCTCGGCGAGTGCCGCGCGGGCCGCCTGGGCCAGGAACCCCATATCGGTTCCGAGGGTGATCCACTGGAAGCCTTCCGCGATCCGCTTCCGGTTGGTATCCTTCGAGATGAACGCGTATCCACCGGGCACGCCGAGTTCCTTTCCCCGATCCATGATCCCCTTGACGATCTTCTCCATCTCCGGGTGCGTAGGCTGGCCCACGTAGCCATGGGAGGCCGCGAGGTCGTTCGGCCCGACCAGGAAAGCGTCGACGCCGGGCGTGGTGAGTATGTCGTCCAGGTTCTCCACGGCTTCGACGGTTTCGATCTGGACCATGATGAACGTTTCCTCGTTGGCGGTGCGGAGGTATTCGGCCAGATCCAGACCGGCGGTATTGAGGAAACGGGCGCCCATTCCGCGGATGCCCATGGGCGGATACTTGGCCGCGCGAACGGCGTACTCCGCCTGCTCCCGGTTGTTGACCCAGGGAATGATCAGGCCTTCCGCCCCGATGTCCAGCGCCTTCTTGATATGCACCATGTCGTTCCACGGCACGCGGACGAGCGGGGTGACGTCCCGGCCCCGGGTCGCCTGGATCATTGGATGAAGGATCTCGGCATTCAACGGACCGTGTTCGCCGTCGAACCAGATCCAGTCGAAGGCCAGGTTAGACGCCAGTTCCACGATGTCGTTACAGGGCGTGCCGACAGATATGCCGTAGGTCACTTCGCCGTTTCGCAGCTTCTCTTTCAGCTTGTTTTTCATGGGTTCTCCCGCGGGCCATCTCGCGATTGGTAAGGTGGTCTTCACGAAGGATTTCACGATTGATTCACAATGCTTCGTTAAGTATATTGAAACCCGTCGTTCATGGAAAACAGTAAATGCCCGCAGGCTCCCGGTCCGCCTCCCGGACCGGGGCCTCCTGGTGCGAAAGAAGGGGTGAGAACCGTGGCCGGAAAACCATCCAGCAGGTACTTTTCAGTGCCCGTCGTTTTCACTGCTTTCATCGTCCTTGCCGTTGCGGCACCGGCGTTCCACGCACAACAGATACCGTATGCGCCGACGTCCGAAGGCGAGATCCCCGAAGCCATTCTCGGCAAGGCCGGCGCGCCCCGCGGCGGCGACCTGGCCTATTTCGACGAAGATCCGGCCTCGAAAGGATACCTGGCCGAACCGGAAGGTCCGGGTCCCCGGGGCGCGGTCATCCTGATCCACGAATGGAACGGCCTGGTGGACCGCGTTCGGCAGGTGGCCGACGCGCTGGCCGCGGAGGGCTACGTCGCCCTGGCGGCCGATCTGTATTCGGGCCGGACGGGGAGCAATCGCGACGAGAACATGGCGCTCGTGCGGGAAACGCTGGACGACATGGACAAGATCATCCGCAACCTGGACGCGGCGGCGGCCTACCTGAGATCGCGGCCGGACGTGAACGGAAAGATCGGGGCCATGGGCTGGTGCTACGGCGGCGGGGTCGCGCTGAGCTACGCCCTGGGCGGTGAGAACCATGACGCCACGGCCATCTTCTACGGACGCCTGCTCGACGATCCCGAGAGACTCGGCGCCATACATCACGAAATCTACGGCACCTTCGCCGGGCTCGACCGCGGTCCCTCGCCCGAACAGGTGGAACGCTTCGTCGCCGCGCTCCGCGAGGCCGGCGTGGAGAACGACGTGCATATCTACGACGACGTCAACCACGGATTCTGGCTGTACGTGGACCGCGACGCGAATAACGAGGAGCCCGCGCTGGACGCCTGGGAGCGGCTGAAGGCTTATCTCAAGCGGACTATCGGGGCTGATTGATGGATGCTTTCGAACAGGCCCTCGCCGAAATCGAGACCTTCGGCTTCACCCTGTTGCCGGATGTGCTGACGGCGTCCCAGATAGCCACGCTTCGTGAGGCGTTGACCCGCGTCGCTGCAGCGCACGGCGAGGCCGGTTACGAGAATCGCGGCGGCACGTCGCTGCTGGTGCGGAACCTGCCCACCCTGGACCCGGTGTTCCTCCAGATCGTCGATCACCCCGTCGTCCTGCCCATCCTCGAACAGTTGTTGGACAAGACCCTGGTGCTGGGCAGCCTGAGTTCCCGCATCGTCCGGCCGGGCGACGGTTACCAGGACTTCCACAGCGACATACCGCAGCACATGCTGAACCCGGTGTCCCCCGTGATGATGAACACCATCTGGATGCTGGACGATTTCGACGCCGAGATCGGCGGTACGCGCATCGTCCCCGGTTCGCACAAGAGCGGGTGGGCCGGCCCGCCGGAGGGCATGGAGGTGCCGCACGTCTACCAGCCGGAGGCTTCCGCGGGCAGCGTGCTGATCTTCAACGGACAGTGCTGGCACGGCGGCGGAGCGAATACCACCGACCGCAACCGGCACGCCCTGTTCGGGCATTACCGCAAGTCCATGCTCCTCTTCCAGCTCGATCCCCACGACGGTTTCCGGGACGAGTGGTTCGAAGGGCTTTCGCCCCGGCAGAAGCAGCTTATGCGCATGCAGAAGGGCGTCGGCGCCCGCCACGCGGCGGACGACCACTTGTTGTAATAGACCACTGGCGCAATCAACCTGGCCGCCAATCCCTGCGCCGCCCTTTCACAACCGCAATTTGTAGATACTTTGTAGACACTTGGAGAAATCATGGCGAGTTCATTAGGTTCCGACCACCTGGAAGAGGGTTCGAAGGAATCCCTCGATTTCTCGAAACTCAGGCAGATCGCGGGTATCCAGGAGGACGTCCTGCCGGTCGTCGTGCAGGATTCGTCTACGCAGGAAGTGCTGATCCTGGCCTACATCAACCGCCTGGCCCTGGACGAATCCCTGAAGACCGGGATCGCCACGTTCTGGAGCACGTCGCGTAACGAGCTGTGGGTGAAGGGCGCCACGTCGGGAAACGCCCTCGGTATCGATGAAATCCGTGTGAACTGCGAGCAGAACTCGTTGGTCTTCCTCGTGACGCCCCGGGGCGGCGGAGCCTGTCACACGAAGGACGTCGACGGACAGTACCGGACCGGTTGCTACTATCGGTGCATCGACGACGCCGGCGGCCTGGAATTCATCTGACGGAACCTGAATTGCAGCAGTTCTGAAGTATCAGAGACTGAAGCGACCTGGTTTTATGGTAAGCAAGGCAACCCCATTCCCGTAAGCATTCAGGGCGCGTTCCCCGCCTACCCCCCGAAAGCGTCCATGAAAACCTTCGTCCGTTCGTTCAGTACGCCGTAGAAGGCCCGGGTCTCCGGGTCGTCGCTGTCCCGCCAGAGGGTGGCGGGAATCCCCGAATCATTGGCCAGCGGATCCCGCTCCCGGTGGCCGTAATAGATCTGGGCGGTCTTCCGCACGGCCCGCGTGGGACGCGTGGTGGCCGTGTGGAGCACCGATACGTTAAACAGGGCGCAGGTGCCCGCGGGGCCGTGGAGATTATAGACGCCCCGTTCCAACTGCGCGCTGTTCTCCTTCAAGACGGGCTGGTCGATCCCTTCGGGCGAGATGGAGAAGCAGTGAGTGTCCTCGTCCACGTCGGTAAAATAGACCATGAGCTGGATGTAGTCCATGCGGAGGGGATGGTCGAGCCAGTGGGCCTTGTCGCGGTGCCATCGCTGGTGGAATTCGCCCTTGTACGGTCCCATGGACCGCAGCCCGATCTCTCCGAAACAGAGCGGACCGCCCATCAGTTCCTCGATGGTGCCGTAGACGGCGGGATGGCGGATCAGATCGTCGAAAGCCGGCGTGGTGACGAGGGCGTCGTAATTAGCCTCCTGGTGGTGGCCGTAGGGATGCCAGAAATAGGGGTACTTGCGGCGGTCCTCGTCGAATAGATTCAGAAAACGATCCACCTCTTCGTCCGCGAGGACCTTACCGAGGTTTATGAATCCGTTCTGGCGAAAAAACGCCAGGTCGGCCTGTTCCATAATCTCCCCTGTCTGGATCGCTCAGACCGACCGCGTGATGCCTCCGTCGACGCGCAGGTTCTGCCCGGTGATATAGCCGGATCCCGGTGACAGCAGGAAAGCGGCCGTTTCCGCGATCTCTTCCACGGTGCCGTAGCGTCCCATGGGAATGCGCGACTTGAAGGCCTCCGATTCCGGGAGGCTGTTGATGAAACCCGGCAGGATGTTGTTCATCCGGATGTTGTCGCCGGCGTGGTTGTCGGCGTAGATCTTCGTATAACTTGCCAGGGCCGCCCGGAAGGCGGTCGACACGGGAAAGTAATGCTCTGGTTCGAAGGCGGCGTAGGTCGAGATGTTCACGATCGATCCACCGCCCTGGCCAACCATGATCGGGGTGACGAGGCGCGCCATGCGGACCACGTTGAGGAACACGATGTCCAGGCCCTCGTGCCAATCCTCGTCCGGTATATCCAGGAGGCTGCCTTTGGGCGGATGCCCGGTGCTGTTTACGACGCCGTCGATGCGTCCGTGGGCTGCCATGGTCAGGTCCACCAGTTTCCGCAGGTCGGCTTCGTCCGTGACGGATCCGGTCACTCCGATCCCGCCCAATTCACCGGCGAGCGATTCCGCCGCGCCGGAGGGGGACAGCAGCGAAACGGCCCACCCCTGGCCGGCCAGGTTCCTCGCGATGGCCGCCCCCATGCCGCGTCCCGCTCCCGTAATGACTGCTACGCGTTGCGTGCTCATGCCACTCCCTTCTTCGATTCGATGCGTTGTCCGCTGCCGAACCCCTGTCCGGAGATACGCTCCCAGGACGGCCCGGCCAGGGGGTTATATAAACAAATGCGTTGCCGCGATCAATGACAGAATGTAGCGTTAAACGAGGTGAACCGGAGGGCAGACCATGAAGATAACCGGGCTGAAGACCCATGCCGTCCACGTGAACCACCGGGGAGACTGGACGTTCCTGGCGGTGCATACCGACGAAGGGATCACCGGATACGGCGAGGTGAATCCAGGGGGCGCACGATCCGGGAGCGTGGACTTCCTGCAGCAGGCCGAACCTGTGCTTGCCGGCCGCGACCCCGGCGCCATCGAACGCATCCTGGCCGAACTCCTTCCTTCGCCGGTGGACCGGTCGAAAGTGATGGCGCTGAGCGCCCTCGACCAGGCCCTGTGGGATATCAAGGGAAAGCTTCTGGGCGTACCGGTGGCCGATCTCATCGGGGGACGCTGCCGCGACGAGATCCCCCTCTACGCCAACATCAACCGGGCCACCACGGACCGGACGCCCGCGGGATTCGCCCGGAACGCGGCCGCCGCGGTCGCGGATGGATTTGACGCGGTAAAGCTCGCGCCCTTCGACGGGATGCCTGCCGGCATCGACCGGGCTTCGGACGCCCGGGAGGGCATCGCCTGCATGGAGGCGGTGCGCGCCGCGATCGGTCCCGACATATCCCTGCTGATCGACTGCCACAGCCACTTCACCGCACGGGGCGGGTGCGAGGTCTTCGACGCATTGCGTGACCTGGACCTGTACTGGTACGAGGAACCCGTGCCCGACGAAGACCACGAGGGCTACCTGGCCATCAAGGATCACATCGACGTGCCGCTGGCCGGAGGCGAGAGTCGGATGTACCGGGAGGGGTTCTGGCCCGTCCTGGACCAGGGACTGATGGACGTCATCATGCCGGACGTTACGATCGTGGGCGGACTGTGGGAACTGAAGAAGGTCGCCGCCATGGCGGAGGGCCGGGGGATCCCCACCGCGCCGCACGGACCCTTCGGCCCATTGACCATCGCGGCGGGCGTACAGGCCATGGCCGCCCATCCCGGCTTTCAGATCCTGGAATACGCCTGGGGAGAGGTGCCGTGGAGACACGAACTGCTCGAACCGCAAGAAAGGATCGAAGGCGGCCGGATCCGTGTATCCGACCGGCCAGGCCTGGGCGTCTCGCTGAACATGGATGCGATTGAAACCTACAGAGCGGACCGGGACCTGTAGGCGGTCTCGTCGTCCCGTAGTCTTCCCCGGGGCGATGGCCCGCCTACTTCTTCGCCGGCGCGGTCCGGATCGACCAGGCCCGCTTACTTCTTCGCCAGCGCGGCCTTGATCGCGGCCTCGAAGGCGTCTTTCGTCTGGTTGTTGACGAACCGCTTCGATACGGTGCCTTCGCGATCGACCACGAAGGTGTGCGGTATGGTTAGCACGTTGCCATACGCCTGGTAGGTCTTCCGGTCCGCTTCCACGATGGGATAGGACACGTTCAGCTTTTCCACAAAGGGTTTCGTGATGGGAAGCCCCTCTTCGTCAAGCGAAAGTCCGACCACCTCGACGCCCTGGTCTCTGTACGTCTCGTATAGTTCGTTCAGCACCGGCATCTCCACGAGGCAGGGCGGACACCAGGTGGCCCAGAAGTTCACCACGACCACCTTCCCTTTCAAGGCGGAAAGACTGGCCTCGCCGCCGCCCAGGACCGGCAGGGTGAAATCGGGTGCGGCGCTGCCTTCCTTCAGCATGAGCCGGGCCTCGATAGCCTTCAACTCGGCAACGACGGCCGCCCGGACGCGGGGAACCATGTTCGGCGTGACCTGGATCCCGAGCTCGTTGTATACGGCCATGGCCGTTTCCGGGCCGAAATTCGGCTTGCCGGCCTTGGATTCGGAGACCTGCTTCATGATGTAGGCGACGATCTTCTGCTCATCGTCGGTCAGGGGCTGCTCGCCCTGGTCCGCGGTCTGTGCCTGTGCGTTGGACAGGACGAACGCCGCGGCAAACATTGCACACAAAAACGTTGTGTATATCCGTCTCACACTTTCCCTCCGTTCTTTATTCCGCTCCGCCAATTCCCTACGAAAATCAACATACCGGATCACCGCAATCGAGCACCCTGCTCGGCGATTCCGACCCGGTTCCGGGCACCGGCATCTCAGGTCTTGCTGCCCGCCTTCTCCGCTTTGGCCGCTTTCTTGAGCAGTTCGTTGAAATTCATCTCGAAATTCGCCAGGTCGCTGCGGTCCACGATCGTGGCGGCCGCGACCCCCACGGCGATGGCCACGGCTTCCCGGATCTCCGCGCCTTCGGCGCCGTACTTCATGGCCTTCTTGAGATGGCCTTCCAGGCAGTTCTGGCATCCCGCGCTCAGCGAGGCGGCGATGGCGATCAGTTCCTTGGTCTTGTTGTCGAGCGCCGTGCCTTCCCGGTAGGTTTCCCGGTAGAAATCGAAGTAGATATCCTTCATGCGTTCTTCCAGCAACTCGTATGACCTCAGAACCTTGCCCACGTATGTATCCTCCGGAATCCGACGCCGATGCGAAGGCGTCGGGAATCAGTCAAAGTATCCTTGCGATCCGGCTGCCAACCTGCCTGTCTGAACCCAATGAAGTATTCAAAACCGCGCCGGGATTATTCAAACTTAAACCCGGGCGCCGATACAGACAAGCTAAGCCGCTTCCACCTCCCGCGCAATCTGATTCCGCTCCACACCGGGCCGCTTCCACCCGCCCGGCACGGACCATTCAGGATACTTCCGGATGGAAATACCGGAACACCTTGCGCGCCGCGTCTTTGCCCACGCCCTGGACCGTCCTCAGTTCCTCCTCGGAGCATTTCCGGATGTTCTCGACGGAACCGAGCGCCAGGATCAACTGCTGTTTCCGCTTCGGTCCCACCCCGGGTATGTTGTCCAGTTCCGAACGGATCATGCGCCTTCCCCGCTGCTGCCGGTGAAAGGTCACGGCGAAACGGTGGGCTTCGTCCCGGGCCTGCATGAGCATCTTCAGGGCCGGGGAGGACCGGGGAACGAGAATCGGTTCGGACTGCCCGGGCCGGAACACTTCCTCCAGGCGCTTTGCCAGGCCGACGACGGGCAGGTCGACCAGGCCCAGTTCGTTCAGGACCTGCCGGACGCTGGAGAGCTGTCCCTTTCCGCCGTCGATGAGCACGAGGTCCGGAAGGGGCTTGTTCTCGTCGATCAGCCGCCGGTACCGCCGGCCGACCACTTCCTGCATCATGGCGAAGTCATTGGGTCCGATCACGTCCCTGACCTTGAACTTTCGGTAGTCCGACTTGCGGGGCCGGCCGTCCACGAAGCAGACCATGGAGGCCACAGGGTCCGAACCCTGGATGTTGGAGATGTCGAAGGTCTCGACGCGTCTCGGCGGCGTCTCGAGACCGAGGATCTCCTGCAGGGATCCCACCGAGGCGGGCATGCTGCGGCGAACCCTGGCTTCGGCCCGTTTTAGCGCGTGGGTGTTCAGTTGCAGTTCGGCGTTCTGCACGGCAAGCCGGACCATGGCGGCCTTGTCGCCCCGGCGGGGCACGGCGATTTCGACCCTGGATCCACGTTGCCGGGCCATCCATTCCCGGAACGTCTCCATGCCGTCCGGTTCGCCGGCCAGCAGGATCTCGTCGGGCCAGAGCTGCGCGGCGAGGTAGTACTGGGTCAGGAACGCCCCCAGTGTCTCCGGTTCCGTCGACTCCTCCGGCGCCGTCAGGAAGAAATGCTCTTTGCCCAGCAGCTTCCCCTCCCGGACCTGCAGGACCGCCCCGCACACGTCGGTTCCGTTCCTGGCGAGTCCGATGATGTCCCGGTCCACCTCCTTGTTCGAAATTGCCCGCTGGCGGATCGTCGTCTTCTCGATGGCGACGATCTGGTCGCGAATACGTCCCGCCAGTTCGAACTGCAGTTGCTCCGACGCCCGCGCCATGCGTTCCTTCAGCTGATTCAGCAGGTCCTTCGTCCTTCCCGAGAGGAACTGGCACACCTGCTCGATGATTTCGCCGTAGCCATCCTCGCCGATGTGCCCCTTGCACGGTCCGGGACAGCGGTCGATGTAGTAGTCGAGGCAGGGCCGGTCCATGGACGGCCACGCATTCGCGCTGGGACAGGTGCGCAACGGGAAGACCTTCCGGACCAGGTCGATCGTCCTTCGCATGGCCTTCACGTTGGTGTAGGGGCCGAAGTACCGGGCGCCGTCCTGCCGGACGTTGCGCGTGACGACGACCCGCGGAAAGGCCTCGTTGGTCACCATGATGAAGGGAAAGGACTTGTCGTCGCGCAGCATCACGTTGTACTTCGGCTTGTGTTCCTTGATGAGATGGTCTTCGAGCAGCAGCGCGTCGACCTCGGATTCGGTGGCCACGTAGTCGAAGTCGCGGATCCGGCTGGCCAGGGCGACGGACTTGGGCGCCGTGAGACGGGTATTCTGGAAATACGAGCGGATCCGCTGCCGCAGCGCGCGGGTCTTGCCCACGTAGATGATGCGCGACCGGGCGTCTTTCATCAGGTACACGCCCGGCTTGCCGGGGAGCGACCTGAGCTTCTTTTCGATTTCCGTCGGTTCGACAGCCATGGGAAGGGTCGTCCGTTACGTGGGAAGGGTCGTCCGTTACGTGGATTCCAGGCTCCAAACACCGGCGTCGTCGACATCGGACGGCGTGCCCGGCCTCCCCTGGGCCAATCGGTCAATTTAACCTTGACACGCAGCGGCTCGCCAGGTAATTTGGTGCTGGTTCCAACCGGACCTTGCGAGCCGAAGACAGGCCGCATCGCAGCGGGCGCGTCGCCGATGCGCCGTGCGGTGTTTTAACGATTCAGCGCATTTAAGGGAGTAAAAGTTGCCAACCCTCGTTTCATCCAAAAAGCGTTTGCGCCAGGAAAGCGTGCGACAGCGCCGTAACGCCACGGTCAAGTCCGCCCTCCGAACCGCCATCAAGCGCCTGCGCGAGAACTCGGACGCCAAAGCCGCGCCCGGGCTCCTCGGCCAGGCCTATTCCAAGCTGGACAAGGCCGTCAAGCGCGGCGTGATGCACCGGCGGACCGCCGCCCGCATTAAATCCAGGTTGACGAAACAGGCCAACTGAGCCTGTAGCCTGTTTCCGGGTACCTGCCACTCCTGACCGGACGCACGTCCAACTTCTAAGCTATTCCGCTTGCCCGGCCTCCATGGCCACCTGCCGGTTTTCCGCTGATTCCGCGTACGTCAATGCTGCCTGGACCAGGCCTCTGAACAAGGGGTGAGGTCTGTAAGGACGGCTGGTCAACTCGGGGTGGAACTGGGTTCCTACGAAGAAGGGGTGCGTGGGGATTTCCAGGATCTGCATGATCTCCTCGTCGGGCGTCATGCCGGAGAACACCATGCCCTTGTGCTCGATGAGTTCCCGGTACTGGTTGTTGAACTCGTACCGGTGGCGAAACCGTTCGACGGCCGATTCCGATCCATAGCAGCGGTGGGCTTCCGTGCCGCCTTTCAGCTTCACCTCGTGTCCTCCAAGCCGCATCGTGGCCCCCATGCCGGATAGTTTCCGCTGGTCGGGCAACAGGTAGATGACAGGTGTTTCCGCGTCCGCGTCGAATTCCGCGTGGGCGGCTTCCAGCATGCCGCACTGGTTGCGCGCGAACTCCACCACGGCCAGCTGGAATCCGTAGCACAGCCCCAGGAAGGGCAACCCGTTCTCCCTGGCGTACTGAATGAACCGGATCTTGCCCTCGGCGCCCCGCTCGCCGAAACCGCCGGGTACGATGATTCCTGAAATCCCGTCCAGCATGCCCTCGTCCAGCGCCTGATCACTCGAGAAATCGGTCGTGTCAATCCATTCGGTGGCGATCTCCACCCCCACGCCGACCTTGCTGTGGTCCAGGGCGTTTAGGATGCTCACGTAGGAATCGTGGAGCGCCGTGTACTTGCCGGTGATGGCGATACGTATCTCAGGGTGGCTTCCCGAAAGGTACTTCAGGAAGATGTCGAACAACTGCGGACGCTGGTCCGTTCGCTGCGGGAGGTTGACGTTGAGCTTGTCGGCGACGATCTGCACCGTCTGCTGGCGGTCGAGCAGGGTCGGCACCCGGTAGATGGAATCGGTGTCCGGACTGCTGACCACGCGGTCCTCGGCGATGTTGCAGAATAGGCTGATCTTCTGGCGGACGCTCTTGTTCAGGGGTATGGCCGAGCGGCACACCACGATATCGGGCTGGATGCCCAGCTGCAGCAGCGCCTTGACGCTGTGCTGCGTAGGCTTGGTCTTCAGTTCCCCGGCGGACTCGTTGTAGGGCACCTGCGTGACGTGGACCGACATGACGTTGTCGCGTCCCTCGTCGTACAGCATTTCCCGGGCGGCCTCGATGAAGTGGATGTTCTCGATATCGCCTACGGTGCCGCCGATTTCGACGACCAGGATGTCGTAAGGTCCTTCATGCGCCTTGGTCCGGATCAGGTTCTTGATCTCGCCCGTCACGTGGGGGACGACCTGCACGTCCCGTCCCAGGTACTCGCCCCGCCGTTCCTTGTCGAGGATGATCCGGTACACCCTGCCGGAGGTGATGTAATTGTTCCGGTTCAGGTTATCGTCGAGGAAGCGCTCGTAGGTGCCCAGGTCCATGTCGCACTCGGTGCCGTCCTCGAGCACGAACACTTCCCCGTGGCGGTAGGGGTTGATGGTGCCGGCATCCTGGTTCAGGTAGCCGTCGATCTTGATCTGGGAGACCGTGAAACCGTAATGCTTGAGCAGGTGTCCGAGGGAGGCGCTGAAGACGCCCTTGCCCACGCCGGACATGACGCCGCCGGTGACGAAGATGTACTTGGTCCGGCCGATGCGGTAATCGGTGGGGAAGAACTCGATGGCCTCGGACTCTACGGTCCTTGCGCTGTGGGCGTCCAGGTCGACTTCATCAAAAAACACATCGTCGCTATAGTCCGGGGCGCTAGCCAAAGACCTGCTCCTTGTTCAGGATTTGGGATTTGAATAAGGCCGCACCTAAGATAGGGCGGGAAGGGCAATTTCGCAATACAATAATATCGGATATTCCTGTACCGGTACTCCTCTGTCAGTATTCCCCGATCCACTTGCTCCTTAGCTCATCCAGCGTTCCCTTCTGCCGCATCTGGTACAGCCAGAGGTTCAGGAAGTTGAGGAAGGGCTGGTCGCCGCGGACGGACATGTAGCCGAGGTCCTCGCGGGTCAGCGGTTTATCCGGATCGAGGGCGTAAAGCAGCGGATTCTGTCTCGCGTAGATCACCGCTTCCACGTTGTCCGTGAACATGACGTCCACGTCGCCCGACGCCACGGCCGGCTGGACGTCCAGGTTGTTCTCGAACATGACGATCGTGGCCTGACGGATGTTGGCGCGTACGTAGGCTTCGTTGGTCCCACCGTAATTGGCGCCGATCCGGACGCCGGGCCGGTCGATGTCCTGCAGGCTTTTGAAACGCTCGCGGTCGGCCTTTCTGATGAGCGGTGACTTTCCGATGGTGACGTACGGGTCGGTGAGGGCCAGATCTCTCTGCCGCTTCAGTGTCCGGGTAATTCCGCCCATGGCCAGGTCGAAACGGTCGTTCAGGGTATCTTCGGAGAGGTTGCTCCAGGTCGTGGGCACGAACCGGACGCTGACGCCGAGGGCTTCGCCGAGCAGATGGGCCGCGTCGATGTCCATGCCCTCGTAAGTACCGGTCTCCAGATTCAAATAGGTGAACGGCTTGTAGTCGCCCGTCGTCCCGATCCGGATCTCGCCCCGTTCCCGGACCCGGTCCAGCAGGGAGGTCTGGGCGTGGACATGCACCGAAAGGGCACACAGGCAGGCAAGCAGAAGAAGCGATGGGATGGCGCGCATAGGGTTTGTGCTCATTAATCACTCCGATAGCGTAAGATTCGATGTGGGAACTTTGATCGACCTGCGGATCAGGCTGTCGGTGAGTTTATAGTGCTTCCGGTCCTGCGTGTCAATGCATCTTGACAGGCCGGTGCCGGGCTTCTACCTTGAATCGGCACCTGGACCATTCGGAATACACCTGTCATACCCGTCTGTCCACCCGCTGGATATCTTGTCCCTTCAGGCCATGTCACCAGCCCCCTCCAGTGCAATACGGACATCGGCGACCACGCTGTTCATCATTCTGATCATTTCGCCCTTCTTCCTCGACCGTTGGCTGTCGCGCGAGACGGACGTACGCGAAACAGACGCCGCAAATCCGGGACGGTACGGTTTCCTGTTGACCGACGCGACTGTGGCGGCCGGCATTGACTTCGACCATGCGAAGCCGGAACTCGATCCGAAGCTCGACCCGATCATGCCCCATATCTCGGCCCTCGGGGCGTCCGTCTCGGTCGTGGATTTCGACAACGACGGGTGGCAGGACCTTTACGCGACCAGCAGCCGGAAGGGGACGCCGAATGCCCTGTACCGGAACCTGGGCGACGGAAGCTTCGCGGAGGTTGCCGGAGCGGCCGGCCTGGCCGATGTGAACGGAGAAGGCGGCGTATCCATGGGCTCGGTGTGGGGGGACTACGACAACGACGGTTTCGAGGACGTTTTCATCTACATGTGGGGCCGCCAGCGCCTGTACAGGAACCAGGGAGACGGCACCTTCGAGGACGCGACCGGCGCGGCCGGGCTCGACCGGTGGATGAACGCCAACAGCGCGGTGTGGACGGACGTCGACCGGGACGGCCTGATCGATCTCTACGTGGGTGGATATTTCTCGGAAGTCCATGACCTGTGGCAGGTTACGACGACGCGGATCATGCAGGAAAGTTTCGAATACGCGGACAACGGCGGACACAACTACCTCTTCCTGAACCGGGGAAACGGCCGTTTCGAGGACGTGACGGAAGCGTACGGCGCGGACTGCACGCGTTGGACCATGTCCGTCGGCGCGGCGGACCTGAACGGCGACGGCTGGCCCGATCTGTACCTGGCCAACGACTACGGTCCCGAGGTGCTCTTCCTCAATATCGAAGGGAAGCGTTTCGAGCAACCCGCCGGGACCACGCTGGAGGAGACCTCCAAGAGCGGCATGAACGTGGCCTTCGGCGACCTGTACAATGACGGCCGCGCGGATGTCTACGTGACGAATATCTCAAAGCGCGGTTACCTGTTCCAGGGGAACAATCTCCGTCGCAACCTGATTGAGGAAAACGGCCGGATGATCAACATCGCGGAGGGGGAGATCGCCGACGCGGGCTGGGCCTGGGGCGCGCAGTTCGGGGACCTGAACAATGACGGTTTCGTGGACCTGTTCGTCACCAACGGCTTCGTCTCGGCCGATCCGGAGGAAGACTACTGGTACGAGATGTCGCGGGTCGCCATGGGCAACAACAACATCTTCCAGGACGTGAGGAACTGGGCGCCGATGGGCGATCAGAGCCTGTCGGGATTCGAGCGGTCCAGGCTGTACCTGAACGACGGCACCGGGCGCTTCTACGACGTGGCGGAATCCGTCGGCGTAGTCGACCGGTACGACGGCAGGGGCGTCGCCCTGGCCGACCTGTTCAACCGGGGCGTGCTCGACGTGGTGGTGGCCAACCAGGACGGTCCCCTGCTCCTGTACCGGAACGAGGTCGAGCAGGGGAACGCGTGGATTGCCTTCGAACTGAGGGGCGCCCGCGGCAACGCGAGCGCCATCGGCGCGGAGGTCCGGGTATTCTGGGACGGACGGCAACAGGTTCAGGTCGTGACGGCGGGTGCGGGTTTCGCCGCCCAGAGTCAGCGCAGACGGCATTTCGGACTGGGAGCCGCCACGGAGATCGAGCGGGTCGAAATACGCTGGCCGGCGGGGACGGTGCAGGCACTGGAGCGTCCCGAAATCAACCGGCTGCACACCGTGATCGAACCGGAGGGATGATGAGCGCAACGAGGGCCGCGGCCGCCGAATCTGCCGCGGAACCGCCGAAGGGACCGTCGCCGGGACCGCCGAAAGGGGCGGGATGGCAGATCGACCCGCGGTACCTGTCCTCCAGCCTGATCACCCTGATCCTGGTCTTCGGCCAGCTATACGTGGGATTTCTCCACGACCTGTCGCAACTGTTCACGGCGATCGCCGTGGCCCTGGCGGCGGAGATGGCCCTGGGCCGCCTGTTGACGGGCAGGTGGCTCAACCCCGCCAGCGCGTACATCACCGGGATCAGCTGCGGGATTCTGCTGAGATCACTTTCGCTGTGGCCCTTCGCCATCGCCAGCCTGCTTTCCATCCTGTCGAAATACGTCCTCCGCTTCAGGGGACGGCACCTGTGGAATCCGTCCAACTTGGGTATCTGCGTAGTACTCTTCGCGGCGCCCGGGACGGTGGCCGCCCTGAGCGAGCAGTGGGGCAACGACCTCTGGGCCATGGCCGTGATCTGGGTGCTGGGATCGGTCATCCTCTGGCGGGCGAAGCGTTTTCACGTTACCTTCACCTACGCCGCGTCCTTCGTCGCGCTCGCCTACGTGCGGTCCCTGATCACCGGAACGCCGTTCCTGTCCGAAGTCGCGCCCATCACCGGCCCCATGTACCAGCTCATGGCCTTCTTCATGGTCACGGATCCCGCCACGTCCGTCTCCTCGCGACGCGGCCGCATCGGGGTGGCCTTTCTCGTGGCCCTGGCAGAAATGGTGTTGAGGCTCTTCGAAATCGTGAACGCGCCGCTGTACGCGCTGTTCCTGGTGGGTCCGGCGGCGAAGGTATTGGATTTGAGACGTTCGGCCTGATTACGACGCTTAAAGAACTACATTCAAAATCTGTGCGGTATACAAAGGATCTTTCCGTCGAGTGAAGGAAACGATTTGTGTTCGAAGCCATTTTCCGGAAAACCGGACCATACAGCTTTAAAACCGTAGAGTTAAAGGTGTGCCAAACTCAAAATGTGATCTAGTTTTTCGCTGACTTCAGGATGGATTTCGTCCTGTCTCATTACAGCAGCTAATTGAAAGAGATCACTTTTTGTTGTGTAGTTCTCAATACGTTCTAGTAAGGGGATAAGAAACTCGTCACTTGCCTTTACTCTCATCAAAGAGACATGATCACCAAAAAGATCTGTTCCTTGAGGTATTTGGGCCCAAAATGCTCTATCTATTTCCTGATTGAGAAGTGGGAACCCAACAAATCGTTTAATTGCATCAGGTATCAGCAGGTAGTTTTCTATTTCATAGCGGCGCCATCGCAGTACCACTAAACCGGACTGCTGAGTTTCTGCATCGGGCATGTCTTGATTGTCTCCATCAAGAATACACACGGCACGAAGCTCAGGTACGATTGCCTTCATGGCAAAATAGTGGTCTCTGGCTTCCTTTAAGCTTTTACCACCCAGCCAGTGAACAAACGCCCGTTCGAAGAAAAACCGAGCATTATGCTCAAGGGTTTTTGCCCACTCATGTAACAAGTGCTGGTCGGAATTTCCTTCGACATAAAGTACCGCACCTAACTCGCGAGCCAGCATAATGCCGGTGGTTGTTACATGTTTGAGTGCTTCTCGCAGTTGGTCTCTTTCGGATCTATTGGTAAGTTGACGTGGTTCATTACCAAAAAGACTGATTACCCGTTCTGGAAGAGTTGCGTCAAGAACTACAGGAGAATGAGTTGCGACAATCACTTGACCGCCATTTGAACGTGCGACTTTGCGAATAAGATCGTAAACTTGCTGCTGTAGAATTACATGCTGATGAGCATCCGGCTCATCGAGCAAAATCACTGAAGCAGGTCTGGCATAGATGAACGCCAATAGCAATAAGACCTGTAATGTACCACTACCAGCGTTTGAAAGATCGAGAGCTCGTGTGTTGTCCTGTTCCCTATATTCACAGACTATATAGGGTTGTGCAGATGAATATGAAGGTTTCTGTAATTCCATCCGAAAGAGCTCGTAGATATGACCGGCTACATAATCCCAGCTGTTCTCGTCCGTGTCTTCAGCAATTTCTAAAAGAAGGTTTCTAAGGATTTCACCAGGACGACCCTGACCTATCAGTAAATCTTGCATTCCTCGGTCTCGCCGAGGTTCGTCGCGTTCGATCCCGGAGAGTGGTGGAACGTGCACGATGTTGACATTACGAGCTTCGTCAGGAGGGAAATCGCCAAGTTCGTCACTTTCTAGTCCCTTGGCGTTTAGAGGACGTGCATACATCAGTTCCCTATTTGCATACTGAAGTTCGATGCCACATGACCAGGATCTTTCGTTATCGTATCCATTCACTACAATCTCAATGAGCCTTCGTACTCCAGACATACCTTGAGGTCCGGTGACCCTTCGATCATTCCACAATAGATTCATCTCACGCAAGGGTACGGCGGTAATGTCAGCTCGGGGGATGGCAACACCAGATCTAGTTACTGCTCGTCCTCCTTCACGCTGTGTCAGCCACCTGTCTAGTGCGAATTTCCATGTGGCGATAGCCTGCAGTAGCGTGGTTTTACCAGCATTGTTCGGACCGGCCAATACTACGGAATCGGCGAGTTCGAATACGTGTTCTTTAAATCCTTTGAAGTTTTTTATTACTACTCGTCGTATCACTTTATGTATCGGTTCCTTTTGATTCCTGGCAACATTGACATGCCACGACCAATCCTTTTATGATTTGAACTCGTTAAAATATAGGCGTATGACTACTTCCTGTCAATCGGAGCGAGGGAGATTGAACAGCACTATGTATCGAATAGACTGCGGGCATTTCGGGCTCAGATCTTGTGGTTAACGTCGTGTAATTCAGGATGAACAGGAGAATACCATGGCCCACAGGGTAGGCATCGTCGGCGTGGGCGGCATCGCGCACTGCCACGGCCGGGCGGCCCGGGAAGCGCCCGAAGCGGAACTCGCCGGGATCTGCGACGTCTCGGAGGAGGCGCTGGACCGGTTCGGCGGGGCCTTCGACGTTTCCGGCCGCTACACCGACCTGGAACGCATGTTGCACGAAGAGGAAATCGACATCCTCTCCGTCTGTACCTGGGGAAACTCGCACGCCGACATCGCCATACGGGCCGCGCGGTCGGGCCGGGTCAGGGCGATTCTCTGCGAAAAGCCGATCAGTTCGACGGCGGCCGAATGCGAAGCCATGATCGAAGCCGCGCGGGAACACGGCGTGCTGCTCGCTGAGGCCTTCAAGTTCCGCCACCACCCGTGCCATATCAGGGCGAAGGAGCTCATCGACAACGGCGAGATCGGCAAGGTCATGTTCATCCGCAGCACCTTTACGGCCGCGGTCGATCCCGGAAACCTCAGGCCGGATTACAACTGGCGGTTCAACAGGGACAAGCGCGGCGGCGCCACTTACGACCTGGGCTGCTACTGCATACACCACGCCCGGTTCATCACGGGCAGCGAACCGGAACGGGTCCATGCGCGCGGCCACTACGGCACGCGGTCCCGGGTGCCGGAGTCCGTCCTGGCGCAGCTCGAGTTCCCCGATGAGATCAGCGCACAGTGCGCCTTTTCCTTCCGGTTCTACGGATCCCAGGAGTTCGAGGTGTACGGTACGGACGGCTACATGCGCATGGACATGGCCTGGAACAACGAAGACCACCCGGTCGCACTGGAAATCCTAAAAAACGACGGGGAGGAAAGAACCGTCCGGTTCGCCCCGGTCTTTCAGTTCACCGACCAGTTGCGGCACCTGTGCGACTGTCTCGAATCCGGGCGGCCGCACCGGATTCCACCGGAGAACAGCCTGGGCAACATGCGGGTCATCGACGCGGTGCATGCGTCCATAGACGCGGGACAGCCCGTGGTATTGAATCCCGTGTGATCTACCGGATTTGCTTGATGAAAGCGCAATGCAGACCTTATGTAAGAAACCAATGACACCATGGGAACAAGGACGAGGACACCTCACACGCAACAAGGGAGGACATCGAGCAATGAGAATCACACACACCAGCGTCACCGTAGACGACCAGCAGAAGGCGCTTCGCTTCTACACGGAAACACTCGGCTTCCAGTTGAAGCACAACATACCCCTGGGAGAACATTCCTGGATCACCCTGGTATCCGAGGATGATCCGGATGGAACGGAGCTGGTGCTCGAACCTGACGCCTATCCCCCGATGCGACCGTTCAAGAAGGCCCTTGTGGAGGACGGTATTCCCTGGACCGCTTTCTCGGTCGACGACGTCGCAGCCGAACACGAGCGGCTCGAGGCAAAGGGCGTGCGGTTCGTACAGCCGCCAACGGATGCCGGGGACGTTGTTATTGCCGCCTTCGACGATACCTGCGGCAATTTGATCCAGATTATGGCGCAGAAGGATCAGGCGTGACGATCGCATAAACCCGTCGGCCATCTTGTGACCCGCGGGCATGATGCTTATTTTCAGGGAGGAACATGATGCTCAGGAACATCCTCGCGGCCATCGTCGGCTACGTGGTCATGGCCGCCGTACTCTTCGTACTCTTCTCGCTGCTGTGGGTGGCGGTGGGACCTTCGCGCGCCTTCCAGCCGGGTTCGTGGGAAGTACCCGCCGGCTGGGCGCTGGGTTCGCTCGTGCTGGGGTTCGTGGGGGCGTGTGCCGGCGGAAAAGTCTGTGCCAGGGTGGCGCACGATGGCAGAGGCGCCATGATCCTGATCGGCCTCGTCATCGTGTTCGGGGTGGTGAGAGCCCTGACGCCGGTGGAGATACCGGCAGGACCGCGTCCCGACGATGTGTCGTTGATGGAGGCGACCGCGGGGGCCGTTCATCCGGCGTGGTTCAACTGGCTCAATCCGCTGATCGGGGCCGTGGGCGCCTGGTTCGGATCGCGGAAGCCGCGCGCGTAGCATTCGCGTACGCAGCGTTCAACGCGTAGCAAACAACGTGTAGCAAACAAAATGTAAACCAGCAGTAGCATCTCAGCGGTCCATCGACCGGACCCGGATTTCCGGAACGGCTCGAACCATGAACTTAGACGAAATGACCCTCGGCGTCGAAGAGGAATACCAGATCATCGACCCCGACTCGCGGGAGCTGACTTCCTACATCTCCGAGTTTCTCGAAAAGGGGAAGCGGGTCTTCCGCGACCAGGTCAAGCCGGAGTTCCTTCAGTCCCAGGTGGAAATGGGCACCGAGGTCTGCAGGGACATCAAGGAAGTCCGGAGGGAGATCGCCCGGCTTCGGAGCATGGTATCCGAAATCGCCGAGAAGAGCGGCCATCGGATCGTGGCGGCCGGCACCCATCCCTTTTCCCGCTGGCAGGAGCAGGAAATCACCGAGAAAGACCGGTACCGCAGCCTGGTCGCCGACCTGCAGTACGTCGCCCGCCGCCTGCTCATCTTCGGCATGCACATCCACGTCGGCATACCGGATCGGGAACTGCGCATCGACACCATGAACCAGATCAGCTATTTCATGCCGCACGTCCTGGCTCTTTCTTCTTCATCCCCCTTCTGGATGGGCGACAACACGGGGCTCAAGTCCTACCGGAGCATCGTGTTCTCCGAGTTGCCCAGGACGGGCATTCCGGATCGTTTCGACTCGGCTGCCGAATACGACCATTTCATCCAGACGATGATCAAGACCGGCTGTATGGACGAGCCCACGAAGATCTGGTGGGACGTGCGGCCCCATCCCCGTTTCCCCACGCTGGAACTCCGGATCTGCGACTGCATCACCGAAATCGACGAAGTGGTGGCTATCGTGGCCCTGGTGCGGGCGGTGGCGACCAAGTTGATCCGGCTGCGCCGCGAGAACCAGTCATGGAGGTACTACCGACGCGACCTGGTGGCCGAGAACAAGTGGCGCGCGATCAAGGATGGGCTGGACGGGAACCTGGTCGATTTCGGCAAGGAAGAAGAGGTGCCGCTGCGATTCCTCATCGAGGAACTGCTGGACATCGTGGACGACGTCGTGGATCCACTCGGCGTCCGGGAAGAGATCGAGTATATCCGGGTCATGCTCGAGCGGGGCAGCAGCGCGGACCGGCAACTCAGGACTAATGGTGAGACCGGTGATCTGAAGGCGGTCGTGGACCAGCTCGCCGAGGAGACGGTGACCGGACTCTGATCGGGACGAAGGGCACTGGTGATTATCCATCTCGATTTTTAATAGCTCGATTTTTAATTGCGCCGGACAAGGAGAAACACGAGGACCCCGTGCCTTCACCGTCCAGACCGAACATCCTGTGGATTTCCTTCGAGGATACCGGCCCTTACTACGGTTGCTACGGCGACCCGGTGGCCCGCACGCCGAACGTGGACCGCTTCGCGGAGGAAGGGTGCCGGTGGACGCGCTGCTTTTCCACATCGGGGGTATGCGCCCCGGCCCGTTCGGCCATCATCACCGGGATGTACGCCATCTCCATCGGCACGCACCACATGCGGACCACCCACTTCGACTCCGCTACGCCTGAATTGCCCACGCCTTATTCCGCGGTCCCGCCCCACTACGTCAAGTGCTTCACCGAATACCTGCGGGCGGCGGGCTACTACTGCACGAACAATTTCAAGACCGACTACCAGTTCGAGCCGCCGCTGACGGCCTGGGACGAGCTGGGAAAGGATGCCCACTGGCGCAACCGGCCCGATCCGGACCAGCCTTTCTTCGCGGTCTTCAACCTCATGCGCAGCCACGAGAGCGGGATGTGGCCGGAAAAGTGCCCTTCACCCGAGTTCGATCCCGACGTCATCGAGCCGCCGCCCCATCTGCCCGACACGCCGGTCGTGCGGGAAGCCCTTGCCCGCATGTACACGCATATTGCCCACAACGACCTGGAATTCGGTTCCATACTGGGTCAGCTGGAAGCAGACGGGCTCGCCGGGCATACCCACGTCTTCAACTGGAGTGACCACGGCCCGCTGCCCCGGGGCAAGCGCTGGCCCTATGACGCGGGCATCCACGTGCCGCTCATCGCGCGGGGTCCGAACCTGGAAGCCGGGCGGGTATGCGAAGACCTGGTCAGCACGATCGACCTGGGCCCCACGATGCTGTCCCTGGCCGGCGTCGAAGTCCCGCACCATATCCAGGGCCACGCCTTTCTCGGGGAGCAGGCCAGACCGCCACGGGAATACGTCTTCGCCAGCCGGGATCGCCATGACGTGTCCTACGACATGGTCAGGGCCGTGCGCGACAGCCGGTACAAGTACATCCGGAACTACCGGCCCGATCATCCCTATCTATCCTGGATACCCTACCGCAACCGCCATCCGATCATGCAGGAGATCTGGCGGCTTCACCTGGAGGGCGGCCTGGACGAGGCCCAGTCGGCCCTGTTCCGGTACCCCAGGCCCGTCGAAGAGTTCTACGACACGGCGGTTGATCCGCACGAAATACACAATCTGGCCGCCGATCCGCTGTTCCGCGGTGACCTGGAGCGGATGCGCGGGGCGCTCGACACATGGCTCGAGGAAGTGGGCGACCTGGGCCGGATTTCCGAGAGCGAGATGGTCGGAAACTGGTATCCGGGCGGCCGCCAGCCGGAGACCGCTCCCGTAGTCTGTGTGCCCATATGTACCGAAAGCCCCGGGATCGACCCGGCACTGGAGGGCGGCTCGTTCGAAGGGCCCATGCAGCTGCAGCTTCACTGCGCCACGCAGGGCGCTTCCATCGCTTACACGCTCCAGACAGGGGATGACCCCCACTGGCTGTTGTATTCCGAACCGCTGCGTCTTCACGCCGGTGACTACCAGGTGCGGGCCCGGGCGATACGCATAGGATACCGGGAAAGCCCCGAGATCCGGGCGAGGTTTGTGGTTAGGCAAGCCTAACCGGCGCGACGGCGAGCCACGGCCAGCGCGACCGTGAATAACAGCCCGGGGCCCGGGTGCGCCCGGCCCGGTCTTCAAATGGGTTGACCATCGGGTTGTCAGTCGTTAACAAAATACGGTTAGAATCCGTGACGTATGGGCGTACCGAACCCGGAGACCCGCCATGGACCCTTCCTGTCTCGCCTACAGTCTGACGGACGAAGAGCGGAAACGCTTCGATGACCAGGGATATTTCATCGTGGAGGACGTCCTGCCGTGCGACATGGTCGAAGCCCTGGGACGGATCGCGGACCGCATCGACGCGGAATGCCGCCCGAACATGGGGGGCGGCCCCTACAGCATCAAGAACCACTTCGACATCATCGGCCAGGACGATCTGCTGCTGGAACTGCTCGACTGGCCGAAGACCTTTCCCAAGGTCTGGGGTATTCTCGGCTGGCACATCCAGCTGTACCATTCCCATTTGATCGTCTCGCCCGCATGCCCGGCGGACCAGAAGCCTAAAAAACGGCGCCTGGGCTGGCACCAGGACAGTGGAAGGCTCAATATTGACCTGGAGACCACGCCCCGTCCGCGGGTGTCGCTGAAAGTGGCCTTCTTCCTGAGCGACTGCACGGCGACCGACCGGGGCAACTTCCACGCCGTTCCGGGCAGCCACCGGAGCGACGTGATCGAGTTCCCCGATGAAGCCGAACGGGATCCGGAGGGCGCCGTCCCGATCCTTGCCGCGGCCGGAGACGCCGTGTTCTTCGATCGCCGGCTCTGGCACGCATCCGGGATCAACTATTCCGACATTACCCGCAAGGTGCTGTTCTACGGCTACAGTTACCGCTGGCTGCGTCCCCGGGACAACATGACGGTCGATCACTACATGGACCGCAGCGACCCCATCCGCAGGCAGCTTCTGGGCGCCGGGCCTTCGGGCGGCCATGGCTTTACTTCGCCCCTGCCCGAAGACATCCCCCTGCGCGAATGGATCGGCAAGCACGCGGGCCCGGAATTCGTGATAAGCTGAGGCGGTCCTGCATGAGTGATTCCACCGGAGACCTGGCGGAACAGCAGGCCCTGCTCGACCGGATCGCCGAAGCCGTGGTCGCGCGCGAGCTCACCGCGCCCGCGGTCCTCTTCCTGGAATCCATGAAACCCCTCTCGTTCCTGGGCGGCCAGTTCATGGCTTTTTTCAGCCCCTTCATTCACATGGTGGTGGACGCGTCGGACTACGACCGGATCGCCGAGGCCATCGAGCGCCGGGAGAACGTGGAGTTCCTGATCCAGCGCATAGAGCATCACGCCTCCGGGGCGGATGACACAGCCAACTGACTCCATGTCTCTTCCAACAGAAACCAACGTCATCCTGGCCACGGACTGCGGCAGCACGACCACCAAGGCGATCCTGATCGAGCGACGCGACGGCGCCTACCGGCTCGTCGTTCGCGGCGAGGCGCCGACGACCGTGGAAGCGCCCTTCGAAGACGTCACGCGGGGCGTCCTCAACGCGGTGCGCGAAGTGGAGGAGCAGTCCGGCCGCGAGATCCTCGACGGAGAACGGATCGTGTCGCCCGCCGAGGGCGGCCGCGGCGTGGATATCTACGTCTCGACGAGCAGCGCCGGCGGCGGGCTCCAGATGATGGTGGCCGGCGTGGTCAAGAGCATGACCGCCGAGAGTGCCGAACGGGCGGCGCTCGGCGCGGGCGCCATCGTCATGGAAACCCTGGCCTCCAACGACGGGCGTCTGCCCCACGAGCGCATCGAACGCATCCGTCAGCTCCGGCCGGACATGATCCTGCTGTCCGGCGGCGTGGACGGCGGCACGAAGTCCCACGTTGTCGAGATGGCCGAACTGATCGCCGCGGCGGACCCGAGACCCCGGCTGGGCAGCGGCTACGATCTGCCGGTCATCTACGCCGGGAACGCCGACGCCCGCGAAGACATTGCCCGGATTCTGGCCGATCGGACGGAACTCAGCCGGGTGGACAACCTGCGGCCCGTGCTCGAAGCGGAGAACCTGGGTCCCGCCCGGGAACAGATCCATACCCTGTTCATGGAACACGTGATGGCCCAGGCGCCCGGGTACGGCGACCTGATGGCGTGGACCCACGTGCCGATCATGCCCACGCCCGGCGCCGTGGGACGGATGGTGCGGGTCGTCGCGGAACGAAACGGTATCGACGTGCTGGGCGTTGATATCGGCGGTGCGACCACCGACGTGTTTTCGGTCTTCGGCGGCGTGTTCAACCGGACCGTCAGCGCCAATCTCGGCATGAGCTACAGCATTTCCAACGTGTTGACGGAGGCGGGCCTGGAGGCCATCGCGCGGTGGCTGCCCTTTGAGATTACCGACGCCGACCTGAAGGACCGCATGGGCAACAAGATGATCCGGCCCACCAGCATTCCCCAGACCATGGAGGAGTTGATCATCGAGCAGGCTGTGGCCCGCGAGGCCCTGCGGCTGGCCTTCGAGCAGCACAGGAACTTCGCCGTCGAGTTGAAGGGCGTTCAACAGCTTCGGACGATATCGGACACCTTCGACCAGCAGACGGGCGGCCGGACCCTGGTCGACCTGATGAACCTGGACCTGATCATCGGCAGCGGGGGCGTGCTCTCCCACGCGCCGGGCCGGGCGCAGGCCGCGCTGATGATGGTGGACGCCTTCCAGCCGGAGGGCATCACGAACCTGGCGGTGGACAGCATCTTCATGATGCCCCACCTGGGCGTGCTGTCGACCGTGCATGAAACCGCGGCGCTGGAGGTGTTCGACCGGGATTGCCTCGTCCATCTCGGCCCATGCGTTGCGCCCGTGGGTACCGGGGCGCCCGGCTCCCCGTGCGCCACCGTCCGGGCGAGGTCGGACGACGGGGAATGGACGCACGAGGCGGCCGTGGGCGAACTGGCCGCGATCCCGGCCGGAGAGGCGGAGGAGATCGTCCTGGAGGTCGCGCCGTCGCGCGGATTCGACGCCGGTGCGGGACGGGGCGTGCGTGTCGACCGTAACGTGCGGAACGGCCCCCTGGGCGTGATCATCGACACCCGCGGCAGGCCGCTTCAACGGCCGAAGGACGCGGCTGTACGGGTAGAAACGCTGCAAAGGGAATACCGCGCACTCGACCTCTATCCGGAGCCGGGATGATGGCCCATGCCTATACATCCGGTCTGCGTGTATCCTCCCGGACCGTCGTTGCCAGGACGCGCCGTCTACCGCTGAGCGGCCAGGTGCTGGTGAATGTCGGCGACCAGGTAAGACCCGACACGGTGGTCGCCGAAACCTACCTGCCCGGCCCGGTGCACAACGTCAATGTGGCCAATGCCCTGGCCATCGCACCCGATGAAGTACCGGGCTGCATGCTCAGGCAACGGGGCGAACCGGTGGCGAAAGGCGAGTTGATCGCCGAATCGAAGGGGATCTTCGGTCTGTTCAAGTCCAGCGTCCGGAGTCCCGAAAGCGGCACGATCGAAATGGTATCGGATGTGACCGGGCAGGTGCTCATCCGGGAACCGTCGACCCCGGTGCGGATCAACGCCTACCTCGACGGCACGGTCACCGAAACACTACCCGGTGAGGGCGTCGTGGTGGAAACGGCCGGCGCCTGCATTCAGGGGATCTTCGGCGTGGGGGGCGAAACGCACGCGCCCATATGCCAGATCGTTCAATCGCCCGAGGACGAGGTCACCGGCGAAATGATCGATGACCGCCTGCGGGGCATGATCGTCTGTTGCGGATCCATGATCACCCTTGACGCGCTGCGTAAGTTGATAGAGGTCGGCGCGTCCGGCGTGGTCGTGGGCGGCATGCGGTACCACGATATCGGCGACCTCCTGGGATACCAGATCGGCGTCGCGGTGACCGGCGGGGAAGACATCGGACTGACCATGATCGTCACCGAGGGATTCGGACGCCTGCCCATGGCCGAACGCACTTTCGAACTCCTCCGTTCCCTGCAGGACCGCGAAGCTTCCCTGAGCGGCGCCACGCAGATCCGGGCCGGTGTGATCCGTCCCGAGATCATCATCAAATCCGACGGTGGCGAGGCGACTTCGGATCGGGCGAGCACGGCCGGCCGCGGCCTTGAAGCCGGTTCGCTGGTACGCCTGATCCGCGAACCCTGGTTCGGGGAACTCGCCACGGTGGCGTCGCTGCCTGAACAGCCTGTGCGGCTTCCCACGGGCGCATTCGCCCGGGTGCTGGAAGCGCGCAGGACCAACGGAACGCTCGTGACGGTGCCCCGGGCGAACGTGGAGATCGTGGAGACCTGATGTACCTTTTTTCGACCACCGGCAGACCGCCAGGCGTACCCCATTCGAACGGACTGTCGCGCGCGGTCCCCGCCTTCGCGGCGATCTTCGCCTTGTCGCGCGCGGTCCCCGCCTTCGCGGCGATCTTCTCCCTGCTGCAGGCGGATCCCGTTTTCGCCCAGGCCGCCTCCGAATCCGGCTGGTTCAACGCGGACCGGACCCAGGCCCTGGTCCTGGGGATCATCCTGACGGGCGCTATCCTGCTCTACGTCGTGCTGGCCTCCGCGGGCCGGCCGCTGTTCATACGCAAGATCGCCGGCCTGGACACGGTGGAGGAAGCCGTGGGACGGGCGACGGAGATGGGCAAGCCCATCCTCTACGTCCCCGGCCTGAACGACATGGACGAGGTGCAGACCATCGCGTCCATGAACCTGCTGGGCCATCTCGCCACCATCATCGCGGGCTACGATTCCAGGCTGCACGTGCCGGTACGCAAGTCCCTCGTCATGAGCGTGGCCCGGGAAACCGTGCAGCAGTCCTACCTGTCCGCGGGCCGCCCCGACGCCTACCAGGAGGACGACATTCACTACGTCTCGGATGCCCAGTTTGCATACGCGGCGGCCGTCGACGGCATCATCGTGCGGGAAAAGCCGGCCGCCTGTTTCTACCTGGGCGGGTTCTACGCCGAGTCCCTGATCCTGGCGGAAACGGGCAACTCCATCGGGGCCATACAGATCGCGGGAACGGCAAGGCCGCCCCAGCTGCCCTTCTTCGTGGCGGCCTGCGACTATACGCTGATCGGGGAGGAATTGTTCGCCGCCAGCGCGTACCTGTCCAAGGAACCGCGCATGCTGGGCAGCCTGAAGGGACAGGACGCCGGCAAGGGCATCGCCATCGTATTCATCCTGGCCGGCAGCGCGCTGGCCACCCTTTATTCCGTTACCGGAAGTGAAACCGTCCGCGAAGTCTCCGAAATCGTGCTCTGGCTTTTCAGGTAGACCCCATGCGCCGTAGAATACCTCTTATCATCACTTTCATCATCGGTGTGGTCCTGATCACGGGTTACTTCGTGACTCGGGGCCCCTTCAACACGCTCTACGAGAGCTTCTCGGACTACTTCGCCATCATTACCGTCTTTGCGTTCATCCTCGGTGGCGGCAGCCTGCTCAAGATACATCTGAAACGCGTTTCCAGCCGCGCCGCGGACTGGCCCTACAGCGTGGTCACCCTGGTGGCCTTCCTCGTCACCCTGGTGATCGGCCTGTTCAAGGTGGGCAACCCCGGCGGGATGAGCGGGGAAATCCTGGCCTCGGGTTCCTGGCTGCGGTTCATGTTCGACGGGGTCTACAATCCGCTGTCGGCCACCATGTTCTCCCTGCTGGCCTTCTTCGTCGCCTCGGCGTCCTACCGCGCCTTCAGGGCGCGCACTAAGGAGGCCACCATCCTCCTGTCGGCCGCCCTGGTCATCCTGCTGGGAAGGACCCCCGTAGGGGCCTGGATGACGGCCTGGATGCCGGAAAGCCTGGCATTCCTCGAACTGCCGAACCTGGCCAACTGGATCATGGCCTGGCCCAATACGGCCGGCCAGCGGGCCATCATGATCGGCATCGCCCTGGGGGTCATCGCGACTTCCCTGCGCATCATCCTGGGGATCGAACGCAACTACCTGGGCCGGGGAGAGTAAGCATGCGGATTCCCGATTCCATCCTGCGGATCGACCGCCGGATCATCTTCCTGCTCATCGGGGCGGCGGTCTGCATCCCGCTGATCCTGAAACCCCGCTTCCAGGACAGTCCCACGCCCATCGTACAGTCGATCTTCGACACCGTGGAACGGCTTCCGGCCGGGTCGCGGGTGTTCCTTTCCTTCGACTACGGTCCGGACACCGCACCCGAACTCGACCCCATGGCAAAGGCCCTCGTGCGGCATACGATGACCCGCGGCCACGAAGTGTCCTTCTTCACCCTGTTTCCCGAAGGGGTGGGACAAATCAAGAAGATCACGGACAACCTGCTGCCCGTGGAGTTCCCGGACAAGGCGTACGGGCGGGACTACGTGAACCTGGGGTACAAGGCCGGACTGGGCGGCGCGATCAACACCATGGTGGTCAACTTCCGGACCCTGGTCAATGCCGACGCGGAGGGCACGCCGCTCGACGACCTGCCCATAACCGCGGACGTGGACGAGATGGTGGACTACGTCATCATCCTGAGCCTGACCGCGGGGGATCCGGGACTGAAGGAGTGGATACAGTTCGCGGGCGACATCGCGGGGATCCCCGTCATGGGAGGCGGCACGGCCGTGGTGGCGCCGGAACTCTATCCCTACTATCCCCAGCAGCTGGTCGGGCTGATGGGCGGCCTCAAAGGGGCCTCCGAGTACGAGTCCGCCCTGGTGGACCGGTATCCGACCTACCGGAACGCCACCATGGAGGCCACCATGCGCATGGGTCCCCAGGTCGTGACCCACGTGTTGATCGTCCTGCTGGTCCTGCTGGGCAACCTGGCCTACTTCCTTGGCCGGTCTGACCGGAGGAACCGGGCAGGCCGGACGGGCCAGTGAGACCGAGCACGCCAGGGCCGGACGGGCCAGTGAGACCGGGCAGGCCAGGGGAGCCGGGCCGGCCTTACGAGCCAGGGGGCCGGATCTGACGCCGGCCATCGAGGACTTTTTATGGACGTAACGCTGATGCTCTGGATCGACGCGGCCCTCACGCTGATGATCCTCAGCTTCCTCTACCGGGACAATCCCTTCTACAAGTTCGCCGAACACCTGTTCGTCGGTGTTTCGGCCGCTTACCTGATGGCCGTCGGGTTCTGGGACCACCTGGTGCCGAATCTGCTCGGCAAGCTGTTCCCTTCGCTCATGTCGGGGGTCGTGCCCGGCGCCGTGGGTCGATCGCCGGACTACTACTACCTCATCCCCGCCGTATTCGGCATGCTGCTGCTCACCCGCCTGATCGACCGCTGGGCCTGGCTCAGCCGCTGGGCCCTGGCCTTCATCGTCGGCGGCGCGGCGGGGTTCAACCTGCCCCGCTTCCTCGATTCGGACTTCATCATCCAGGTCCAGAGCACCATGATCCCCCTCGTGGTACTCGACGCTTCGGGCAACCTGCTCTGGGGCGCCAGCTTCTCCCACGTCGTGCTCGTCCTGGGCGTGATCTGCGGCCTGGTGTACTTTTTCTTCTCCGTGGAGCACAAGGGCGCGCTGGGACACGTGTCCCGCGCGGGGATCTGGGTGCTGATGGTGACCTTCGGCGCGGCCTTCGGGTACACGGTCATGGCGCGCATCTCCTTGCTGACCGGCCGGATGGAAGCCCTCGGCGCCTGGCTCGGTTCGATCTTCTGATTCCCTGGACAAGCCGGTGTCGGCGACCATGATTTCTGTTGCGCGCGGCCATGGTGTGCTGTTACTTAGTGAACCGTTCTTTTCGGTCCCGGCGCGTTCCGCCGGGAGAGGCTGCACACGCGCAAGGAAGTTCCATGAAAGCCATCATTCCCGTCGCTGGCAGCGGCAGCCGATTGCACCCCCTCACGCTGGATACCCCCAAGGCCATGGTTCCCGTCGCCGGCAAGCCGGTGCTGGAATACCTGCTCGACCAGGTTACCGGCATGGGTATCCGCGACGTCGTGCTGGTGGTCTCGCCATCGGGTGACGCCATCCGCCGGTTCGTCGACCGGCGTGACGACCTCGAAGCCCGGTACGTCGTGCAACGCGAGCCGCTCGGGATCGGACACGCCGTGCACCTGTGCGGGGACCTCGTGGATGACGAGCCGCTTCTGGTCCTGCTGGGAGACGTCATCTATCTTTCTGATTTCGCTTTCCTTTCCGACGAGCCGCGCGGCAACGCCATCGGCGTCAAGCGGGTCGCCGGTGACCTGAGCCGGTACGGACTGGTCGAGATCGAAGGCGGGCGGATCACCCGGCTGGTGGAGAAACCCGATCATCCCGTGTCGAATCTCGCGATCGCCGGGATCTACCGTTTCTCCAGTCCGCGGCCGCTCATGGAAGGACTGGAAACCCTGGTAAGGTCCGGCCGAAGGACCCGGAACGAGTATCAGCTGACGGACGCCCTGCAGTGGATGGTGGAACAGGGCGAACGCCTGGTCCCCTTTGAAGTCGACGACCTGTACGACTGCGGCACGCCGGACCGTCTGCTGGAGGCCAACAGGCGGCTGCTCGACCTGAACGGGGGGCGTTGCGACATCCCCGGCAGCGTGATCATTCCACCGGTAGACATCGCATCCGACGCCCGGGTCCACCGGTCCGTCATCGGCCCCCACGTCGCCATCTCGTCCCGGGCTTCCGTCGCGCGCACCGTCGTCCGCGACGCCATCATCGGGAGCCACGCCCGGATCGAGAACTGCGACCTCAGGAGTTCCATCGTCACCCCCCATGCCGTCCTGACCGATACGGTAAGGCGTGTTCCGGTCAGCCTGGTCAGCCTGGCCGGCCCGGTCGGCCCGGGCGGCATGTTTGGTCAGGACAGCCTTGACGGCCCGGACGGCCCGGTCGGCCCGGGCGGCTCGGGTGGCCTGGCCGGCCCGGACCGCGCGCGCTGCGAAGTTCACGTCCGACCGATTACCGAAACCACGAAACCGATCGTACCCGACCCTCGGGCAGCTCGTTAGGAGCAAGACGCATGACACCTGGTTATCTCTTCACTTCCGAATCCGTTACCGAAGGCCATCCCGACAAGGTCGCCGACCAGATCTCCGACGCGGTGCTGGACGCCGTCATCGAACAGGACCCCTACGCCCGCGTGGCCTGTGAAACTTTCGTCACCACCGGCCTGGTGGTCGTTGGCGGGGAGATCTCGACGGATGGCCACGTGGACGCGCAAAGCGTGGCCCGCGAGACCGTCAAATCCATCGGGTATACGGATTCCGGGTTCGGGCTGGACTGGGAGTCCTGCGGCGTGGTCGTATCCCTCGACCAGCAGTCGGCCGACATCGCCATGGGGGTGGACCGGCAGGGCGCGGGCGACCAGGGCATGATGTTCGGCTACGCGACCAACGAGACCCCCGAGATGATGCCCCTGCCCATCACCCTGGCCCACCGGCTGACCCGGAACCTCGCGGCGATCCGGAAGAACGGCGCGGCCCCGTATCTGCGTCCCGACGGCAAATCGCAGGTCACGGTGGAATACGTCGATGGCCAGCCCCGCCGGATCGACACGGTGGTCATCGCCGCCCAGCACGACCCGGACGTTTCCAACGAGCAGATCCGGGAGGACATCGTCAACGAGGTGATCGGTCCCGCGTTGCCGGAGGAGTTGATCGACCCGGGCCGGATCAAGTACCATGTGAACGCGACCGGTCGATTCGTCACCGGCGGTCCCCAGGGAGACGCCGGCCTGACGGGCCGGAAGATCATCGTGGATACCTACGGCGGTTACTGCCGCCACGGAGGCGGGGCTTATTCGGGCAAAGACCCGACCAAGGTGGACCGCTCGGCTTCCTACGCGGCCCGCTACGTGGCCAAGAACGTTGTCGCGGCCGGGTTGGCCGAGAAATGCGAGATCCAGCTCGCCTACGTCATCGGCGTGGCGGAACCGGTTTCCGTCAACGTCAATTCCTTCGGTACCGGCGCGGCCGATGACCTGGAGATCACGCGATTGATCCGCAAGCACTTCGACCTGACGCCCCAGGGCATCATCGAAAGCCTCGACCTGCGCCGACCGATCTACCGCCCCACGGCGTCCTACGGACACTTCGGCCGCAACGAGGCGGGCTTTACCTGGGAGAACTGCGACAAGGCGGAGGAGCTCAGGAACCACGCCTGAACCGCAAGAGTCTCACTTCGGCGCTCTGACCAGGTTTGCAGCCGGTCGAAGCGAGTTCTATTTCGGCGCTCTGACCAGCAAAATCAAGGCCAGCAGGCAGAAGAGGGCGTTGGCGCCCCAGGCCGCCGCCACGGGATGGAGCAATCCGGCGTGTCCGAAGGCCTGTGCAAAGCGGAGCAGCCCCCAGTAGACGAAACATATACCGATACTCAGGGCAAATCCCACCGCTACGCCGCCCCGTCTCAGGTGAGAGGCCAGCGCGCCGCCCAGTAGCACGATGATCAGGCCCGCGCTCGGGAAGGCGATCTTCAGATTGAGGTCTACCAGGTAGCCCTGCACGTCTCCGCCGCCTAGCCGGACGTTCTGAATCAACTCGTCGAGCTCGCCGTAGCTCATCTCCTCGGGTCGTTTCTGCCCCCGCATGAAATCTTCCGGTGTTTCGGACCATCCGTCCGGTTCCCGTTCGGCGAATGTGATGTATTCGGACAATCCGCCTCCCGTCCGGAACCGCCGTTCCTCCCCGTTGGAAAGCAGCCAGCGCCCGTCGTTCCAGACCGCGCTTTCCGCCGAGAGCACGCTGGAGACGAGGCTGTCGCGGAATTCGGTGACGAAAACCCCCGTGCCCTTCGCGTCGTGTCCGTCGAATACGCGGATATAGAACTGGCGCCCTCCCTCTCCCCTGAAATACACGTCGTTCCGGACGTGCTGCCCTGCTCCGTCCTGGATGTCGACGTGTTCCGATTGGATTTCGGCCCGTTTCATGCTCGTATGGGGCACGAGCCATTCACCGGCCCAGAACAGGCACCCGCTCACCACCGCGCTGACGAGGAGCATGGGCCGCAGCAGCCGGTACAGACTGAGCCCCGATGCCTTCATGGCGGTCAACTCGCCCAGCCTGGTCAGTTGACCGAAGGTATACAAGCTGGCGAGCAGCAGGCTGACGGGAATCGTGAGTACGAAGATATAAGGCGTGTAGTAAACGTAGTAGAGCGCGATGTATACCGGGGCCACCTCGCGGTCCAGGAATCGGTCCAACTGCTCGATGAGATCGACCACGAAGAAGATGCTGACGAAGGCGACCAGGCCGACGGCGATGGCGGTGATGTACAGGCGGAGCACGTACCGGGTGATCAGGGACATGAAACGGCGTTCCTCCGGTTATATCGATGCGATTCGAAACGGATCCAAGCGTGGCCAAGGTTGACCAGGCTGTCCAGGCTTGACCAAGCTGTCCGTCAGACGCGGTCCCTGCCGGTAACCCAGACCAGGACAGCGCCGGGGACCCCGATGACGATATTCGCCGCCCACATCGCCCAGACTGGATCGACCAGGTCGCGGTCCGCCAGTTCCTCACCGCCCAGCAGGCAGGCCCAGTACAGCAGGAAGAAGCACAGGCTGACGCCCACGCTGACGCCGAGGCTGCCGCGGCGGATGCGAACCCCCAGCGGCGCGCCGATCAGTACGAAGACGAAACAGGCCGCTGAAATGGCGTACTTCTTGTGGATCTCCACGATGTAGCTGTTCTTCTGCCGCTGTCTCAGCGAGACCGTCCGCTCCGCACGGTCCCTCGCCGCCTCGAGGGAGTCCTCCGTCGCCTCCGGGGAATCCGGCGCGGCTGCCATGTTCGCCGATACTTCGTCGATCTCCTTCTGCCACTCATCGATTCTGGCGCGCATCATCTCGATGTTCAGCTCGCGGTCGCCCCGGATTCCCGCATCCGACCGCTGGACGCCGGCCGGTTCGGTGCGGATCGTAAACCGCTGCCTCTCGAAGATCTCTTTGAAATAGCGCCCCGAAGATTCGTCCTGCTGAAGCAGTTCTCCGTCGTACAACATGAGGTCGAGCCGGCTGCCCGTCTCGTTGACGTGGAATTCTCCGGACATCGCCGTCATAAGGCGCGGGTAGCGCTTGTTCTCCGTTTCGTAGATGGTGATTCCGGAGATTTCGTTGTTTCTCGGGTTGACCCGGTCGATCAGGATGCTGTATCCCGGAATGTCCTTCATGAATATGCCCGCGGTGAAGAGCAGCGTGGGACGCGCCCGGTGGATGTCGTTCATGAGCGAGCGCGCCCGGTAGTTGGCTTCGGGCAGTATGACGTCCATGAAGAACAGGTGGCCGCTCCCCAGGAGGATGCCCGCCGCCAGGACCGGCGAGACCATCTGAAAGAAACTGACGCCGCCTGCCTTGAGCGCCGTGACCTCGTTATCGGCCGACAGCCGCCCGAAGGCCATGAGGCTGGCGACCAGCACGGACATGGGGATCGATACGGCGACGATCCAGGCCAGGTTGAGGAAGAACACCTCGAGCACGATGAACAGGTCGAGGTTCTTGCCGATGATGAGGTCGGCGATCTGAAATATGATGTCCATCACGAGGATGAACGTGATGATCACGAATGAAAAAAGGAAGGGACCGACGTGCGCCTTGAACACGTATCGGTAGAGGTGAACAGGGAGGGTCATGGTCCAATCGAGCGAATAACGGGCCGGGGGAGGGCATTCCGGCCCGTACGATGTCGGGTTCCGTCAACAATAGTTACGATGTTTTGAAAAGGTCCCTCGACTATTCGAATATAGGGCGCGATACCGGGGAGAAGCAAGCGGTATTCTCCCGCGCGACGGTCCCGGGACAGCGGGAAATTCGCTTGACTTGCCCCGTGTATCACGCTATACTCACTTCATTCTTTTTCATATAAGGAGCATCCCAAATGGCCAGCTTGAATAAAGTCATTCTGATCGGCAATCTCGGCGCGGATCCCGAGATGAGGTACACGCCTGCCGGCCGGGCCGTGGTCAACTTCCGCATGGCCACGACGCGGCAGTGGAACACGCAGGACGGAGAACGGCGGGAAGAAACGGAATGGCACCGGATCGTGGCCTTTTCGAAACTGGCAGAGATCTGCGGCCAGTATCTCAAGAAAGGCGCGCCGGTGTATGTCGAAGGACGGCTGCAGACCCGTTCGTGGGAGGATCAGAGCGGGATGAAACGATACATGACCGAGATCGTGGCGAACGAGATGCAGATGCTGAGTGCCCGCCAGCAGAATGAGCATGCATCAGACGCGCCCGGAGGAGTCGGAAGCACGGCGACGGAAGTGCCGCCTTCTTCGCCAGAGGCCGATTCCGACGACGATCTTCCGTTTTGACGCCATTTGAGGGATAGTCCGTTCGCCGCAACCGGTTGCTCCTTCCAACGTGGGCCTGTAGTGAGAACCCATGACCGTTAGACTAAGCGGCAACGGGCTTCCCCGAATATCGATCCTTATTGCCCGCCAGGAACCCGTCGAACCGCTGATCAGGTGGTTGAGCGGCGCAGGTTACCCCTTGACGGAACTGCATTACACCGTTGTTGAAGACCTCCACGCTCGCATACCCGATTCGGACGTCCTGCTCATCCAGACGGACCGGCCCCGGTCGGTCCTTCCCTTCGTAATGGACGAACTGCGGTCGCGCGGGTTCCGGCAAGCCCCCGCGGTCATCGTGCTGACCGGTTGTGACGCCATCGGCGACCTCGACGTCACCCGGGGAATCGACGATTTCATCTGCGCGCCATTCAACGTCCGCGAGTTCGATCTACGCATCAAGAACGTCCTCTGGCGGCGCCACAGCGTGCAGATCCAGGATATGATCGTCTGGGGCGACCTGCTGATCAACCTGGGCAACTACGAAGTCACGATCCGGGGCAAGGCGATCGACCTGACCCTCAAGGAATACGAGTTGCTCAAGCACCTGGCCCGGCACAGGGGGCGGGTGTTCACGCGCGACGAACTGCTGACCGCCGTCTGGGGATACGATTATTTCAGTGGTACGAGGACGGTGGACGTGCACGTGAGACGGCTGCGCATGAAGATCGAACGCCACGGCGTGCATATCATCACAACCGTCCGGGGCGTCGGTTACAAATTCGGAGATTGACATGCGCAGGACTTCCCTCATCCTGTTCGCCCTGGTGTGCGTGGTCCTCGGTTGCGCGTACTACAATACGTTCTACAACGCCAGGAAAGCGTTCGAGGAAGGGGAGCGTATACGCCTCAACCAGCAGACACCCGACGGCGGCATTCCACCCCTCGCCACGGCCTCCTACGAGCTCGCCATCGAGAACGCGGGTCTCGTCCTGCGGGATCACTCCGGTAGTTCCCTGGTAGACGACGCGCTGGTCCTGATCGGCGACGTCCGGGCGATCCAGGGACAGCATCAGCAGGCCATCAAGCGCTACGAACAGGTGTTGAGGCTGTTCCCGGACGGCGAGTTCACCGGCCACTGCGTTTTCTCCCTGGGCAACAGCCTCCTCAACGTGGGTGATTCCACCCGCGCCGATGAGCAGCTGGACCGCTTCGTCCGTGAGTTTCCCGACAGCGACAGGATTCCGGAAGCCCTGCTGCTCCGGGGAAAGATCGCCCTTGGCGGCGCCCGTTACGGGGAAGCCGTCGCGCGGTTCCAGGAAGTGCTGGATACGCGCCCCGGCGATGAACGGGAGGCGGAAGCCAGGTACTATATCGCACGCGCCAGGCTGGAGGAGCAACGATTCGTCGAAGCCAGGGAACAACTCGCACAGGCCATCGAACAGGCACGGACCCGGCAGCTTAAGTTTCAGGCGGAATTCATGCTCGGAGAAAGCCTGCGGCGCGAAGGGGATCTGCCGGCTGCGCTGGGGATATACGAATCGTTGCTGGATCAGCGCGCTTACAGCGACTACCACCCCGAAGTCATGCTGGCGATAGCCGCGTGCCTGTTCGAAATGGACTTGAAGGAATCGGCCGTCTCCACCTACGAGTCGCTCATCGCCCATTTCGAATCCGACCGGAGTCACGAGGTGGAAGTCTCCCGGGCCATGTTCGAACTGGCGGAACTGCACCGGACCGCGGGCGATCTCGATCTGACGGAACAGTGGTATGACGAGGCGCGGCGCAAGAGTCCACGTTCGTTCTGGGTCGGCGATGAAGCGGACCGGAAGCATCGCGCCATACGCGAACTGCGGCGCGTGGACGGAAACCTCGGAAACCTGCTGGCCGCAATGGATGCGTTGAAATCCCCCGGTGATCCTGAATCAAATACCTCGTCGAACTACGCGAAGTTGACGGAAGACGCGATCGGCCTGAGATTCGAGCTGGCGGAACTGTACCTGTTTCAACTGGAGATGGCCGACTCGGCCCTGAGCCAGTACCGCGCCATAGAAGACGGGTCGCATGATCCCTCCGTGGCCGCCAAGGCCGCTTTCGCAAGGGGCTGGATACTCGACGAGATGGTGAATGACACGGAAAACGCGCGCTCCGTCTTCGATGCCATCGCCGTGAGGTATCCCGGGACCGCACACGCCGTGGAAGCGGCCATCCTGCTGTCGAAGCCCATAGAAGGTGATCTGCCCCCGGACCGGCTTTTCGCCGAGGCGGAACGGTTGCTTTTCGAAGCCGACCGGCCGGACTCCGCACGCGGGCTCTACGAACTGGTCCTCCAACGGGATCCGGATGGTGAATTCGCACCGCGAGCGCGCTATGCGCTGGGCTGGCTCGCAGAGACGCGTTTCGACGATCCGGAAACCGCTCTCGACCACTACCGTGAAATCCTGGAACGCCATCCCCGGTCGGAACAGGCCAGGTCCATCCGCGACAAGATACGCCTCATGGAAGAACTGCTTCCCGCCACGGCCCCGGATTCGGCCGCGGCCCCCAACTCGGACCCGGCCCCGGATTCGGCCGCGGCCCCCAACTCGGACCCGGCCGTGGACCCGGCCGCGGCCTCGGACCCGTTGCCGGACAAATGATGCGTTGACATCCGGCCCGGCCGGTTGTATTGTAGTGGAGCATGTCCACCATCCCCATCTGCCAGTACGACGCCGAGATCCTCACCAACCGTGAAATCGGTCCCAGCTTGTACTGGATCGACCTGCTGGCACCCGAAATCACACGACACGCCCTGCCCGGTCACTTCGTACACCTGATCGCTTCCGATGTCTCGGAGGACAGCAGCAGGCAGACCTGGCTCCGTCACACCCCCTTGCTCAGGCGACCCTTCAGCATAGCAGAACGAGATCCGGAACGCGGCGTTTTCGGCCTCATATACCGTATCGTCGGTGGCGGAACCGAAATCCTGGCGACGCGACGCCGCGGAGAACGGGTCGACGTGCTCGGACCCCTGGGAAGGACGTTCGATCCGGTGCGCGCGGGACGGCCGGTGATCATGGTCGCCGGGGGCGTCGGTGTAGCGCCCTTTCTCTCCCTGGCCCAGGAGACGGCGAGGGATGGACGGGCGCGGCCGGAGGACATGACGGTACTCTTCGGCGCGGCGACGGCGGGTCTCTTGAGTGGCGAAGAGAAATTCCGCGAATACGGGGTCGACGTCAGGCTGGCGACCGACGACGGGACGACGGGCCACCACGGCCTGGTGACGGACCTGCTGGAACGGGAACTGGCCTCCTCACCCCGGCGATGCGCCTATCTCTATGCCTGCGGACCGACGCCCATGATGCGGCGTTGCCAGGAAATCGCCCGGGAAGCCGGTATCGACGGACAGGTCTCCCTCGAGGGGATCATGCCCTGCGGCGTGGGCGTGTGCATGGCCTGCGTCGTGGCCTGTGCCGCCCCCGGCACCGACCCCGGCACCGACCCCGGCGCCGCCCCCGGCGCCGCCCCCGGTGAACGGTCCTCATCCCGACGCTACGAGCGGGTCTGCGACGCCGGCCCGGTATTCGACATGCAGGAGGTCGTGCTGTGACGGCACAACCTGATTTGACGGTAAACATCGGCGCGCTGAAGCTGAGGAATCCCGTGCTCGCCGCATCGGGCACGTTCGGATACGGATCGGAATACGGGCGGTTCGTGGATCTCGCCGATTTCGGCGGCATCGTCACGAAGACGCTCACGCCCGAACCCTGGCCGGGCAATCCTCCCCCCCGTGCCGCGGAGACGGCCGCCGGCATGCTCAATTCCATCGGACTGCAGAACGTGGGCGTGGAGGCCTTCATCCGGGACAAGATGCCCTACCTGAGAACCGTGGACACCGCCTTGATCGTCAACGTGGGCGGCGGTCCGGTGGAGGAGTTCGTCCACGTGACCGAACGCCTGTCGGACTGCGAGGGCATCGATGCCCTGGAGATCAACATGTCCTGCCCGAACGTGTCCGGGGGCATGGACTTCAGCACCGACCCCCGGCGCGCGGCGGAACTGGTCTCCACGCTGCGGAACATCACGGGACTGCCGCTCATCGCCAAGCTCACGCCGAACGTTACGGACATCGGGGAGATCGCCCGCAGCGTCGAAGAGGCCGGCGCCGACGCCATATCGGCCATCAACACCCTGCGAGGCATGGCGGTGGACATCCGTACGCGCCGTCCCATGCTCGGCGCCGTCACGGGGGGGCTATCGGGTCCGGCCATCAAGCCCGTTGCCGTTGCGGCCGTCTACCGGATCGCGAGCCAGGTGTCCGTCCCGGTCATCGGCATCGGCGGCATCATGAGCGGAGAAGACGCCGTGGAGTTCCTCGTGGCGGGCGCCACGGCCGTGCAGGTGGGCACGGCCACCTTCGTCGAACCCCGGGCCGGACCGTCTGTCGCGCGTACGCTGGCCGAATGGTGCGCCGCGTCGGGCGTGCACACGGTCCGCTCGCTGATCGGAAGCATTCAAATCCCTTCACCAGAGGACGCTCCATGTCACCGTTCGTAGATAAACTGAACCTCGCCCGGACCGCGGCGAACAGCCTGGTCTGCGTGGGACTCGATCCGGACCTGGATCGATTCCCGGAGCACCTCAGGTCGGAACCGGACGCGTTGTTCGAATTCAACCGGGCGATCGTCGAGCACACATCGGACCTCGTTTCGGCCTACAAGCTGAACATCGCGTTTTTCGAGGTCATGGGTTCCAGGGGCTACGAAGCGCTGGAGCGCACGCTCACGGTTATACCGGATGGCGTCGTGGTCATCTGCGACTGCAAGCGGGGAGACATGGGAAACAGCGCCCGCATGTACGCGAAAGCGCTTTTCGAGCATTTCGGTTTCGACGCGGTGACCGTCAATCCCTACCAGGGACGGGATTCCGTGCAGCCCTTCCTGGACTACACCGACCGGGGGGTTTTCATCCTCTGCCTGACTTCCAACGAAAGCGCGCGTGAGTTCCAGTACCTGTCCGTCAACGGACACCCGCTGTATCTGGAGGTGGCCACCGCGGCCAGGTCGTGGAACACCGCCCGAAACGCGGGCCTGGTCGTGGGGGCCACGCAGGCGGAATCCCTGGCCGGCATCCGTGCCGTCGTCCCCGACATGCCCCTGCTGATCCCCGGGATCGGCACCCAGGGCGGCGATCTGGAAACGGTCATCCGCGAAGGCGCCGACGAGCGCGGCGGCGGACTGCTCATCAATTCCTCCCGGAGCATACTCTATTCCTCCGGCGGCCATGACTTCGCCGAATCCGCCCGGGCGGCCACCCAACGGCTCAGAGAAGAGATAAACGACCTGCTGCCCTGAACGCCACGTGCGAATGAACACCACGCGAATGGACGCCCCGTGTGAATGAACGCCCCGCGTCGTCCGGGAGAAACGGAGACATGGAGACGAACTTCGAGGTCCGCAGCTTCGATGCGGAGATTACGAAGGAAGCGTACGACCGGCTGCCCAAGCTGCCCCTCTACTTCGTCCTGGATAACCTGCGCAGCGCATTCAACGTGGGCTCCATCTTCCGGACCTGCGATATCCTGCGGGTGAAGGGCCTTTTCCTGTGCGGATACACGGCCTGTCCGCCCCACGCGAAACTGGAGAAGACCGCCCTGGGCACCATCGATTACGTCCCCTGGCGTTACTTCGAAACGGCCGTCGACGCCGTCGAATGCCTGCAGGATGGCGGTGTCGCGGTGTGGGCCGCCGAAACCACATCGGATTCGGTGTCGTACGACGTCGCGGTGTTTCCGGATGAACTGGCTATTGTACTCGGCAACGAAGCGCTCGGGGTGAGCCGGGACGTGCTGGAGCGCTGCGACGGACTGGTCGAGATCCCCACGCGGGGCTACAAGAATTCACTGAACGTGGCGTCCGCCTGCGCCGTCCTGGGATTCAAGGCGCTGGAGACTATGGAAAGGGCTCTAGGCGGTTCGGGCGGATGACGCCGGAAGGTTACGGGTCGCTCGACCAGGTCTTCTTGCCGACGAAGAACGGTCCGAGCGAATCGATGTACAATGCGGTCTGCTGGGTCTTTCGCATATCCTGCACGACCCGGGACAGCGGGTAGAGCTCCTTGCCGATAAGCCCGATGACGAAGTCGTTGTCCGCCTCGTCCAGCCCATAGCAGGCCAGGCGGATATCGTGGGCGAAGTCGGCCCGGCCGTAGGCCCGTCCGATGTGGGCGTGCTCCATCAGGATCTGGCGCTGTTCCTTGTGTTCCAGTCGTGCGAAGGCGCCGTTGCGCCGCAACGGGTACCAGATGGCCCAGGGCCAGTCGGGATTGAGCACGGTGTTGCGCGGCCGATGGATGAGCGATTCCATCAGATCCGGCTCGTATCCCATGGAGTAGGTCCTGCCGAGCATCGTCATGGAGCCGCGGCGGTTTAGGACATCGAAAGGTCGTTCGGTCAGCAGGTCCCGCACATCGGATACGAAGACATCGGGATCTTCGGCGAGAAACAGCACGCCGATGCCCACGGGATCGTTGACATCGAGGTACACCGCGGCATCCAGGCCGGATTCCATGAGCCTGGCCGCGATGTCGCCGGCCATCGTCCCTGTCTGCCGAGGCTGGCCTGTCTGCCCAGGCTGACCAGGCTGACCGGGCTGGCTGGCCGCTCCGGCGCCCGACAGGGAAAACACGTTGAGCTGCATGTACAGCCGCGTTTCGGCCATCTGCGGTTGCCCGTCGACGGGCGCTCCGTGTTCAAGGATGTCGGGAGTTTTCCCGGTTTCTTCGCTCACTGCGCTTCCCTGTTGCGTATTACGCGAAATCGCGCGAAATTCCGATGGGTCCGGCCTCGCGTAACTTACGGGCGAACCGTTAGCATGGCAAGGAAATACGGGGTCTGCACACCATGCGGAGAGGAAGCTTGTCGAACTACGACGCACTGCTCCTGGTATCCTTCGGAGGGCCCGATGGCCCAGACGATGTCATCCCCTTTCTCGAGCGCGTGCTCAAGGGCCGGCGCGTCCCCCGGGAACGGATGATGGAGGTCGCGGAACACTATCATCATTTCGGCGGGGTCAGCCCGATCAACGGCCAGAACCGTGCGCTGATCTCGGCCATGGAAGCGGCGCTGGAAATCCGCGGCATATCCCTGCCGGTCTACTGGGGAAACCGGAACTGGCACCCTCTGCTTTCGGATACGGTCGGGCGCATGGCCGCGGACGGGGTCCGGAGGGCGCTGGCCTTTGTCACGTCCCCATACAGCTCCTGGTCGAACTGCAGGCAGTACCTGGAGAACATCGAGGATGCCCGTCGCGACGCAGGGGCCGGCGCACCGGTAATCGAGAAGATCAGGCCCTTTTTCAATCACCCGGGATTCATCGAAGCGATGGCGGCGCGCGTTCGGTCCGCCCTGGATCGCCTGCCGGAGGAACGCCGTCCGCGGGCGCACCTCGTGTACACCGCCCACAGCATACCCCTGGCCATGGCCGGCGGCTGCGCGTACGAGGCGCAGCTCCGAGAATCGTCCCGGCTCATCAGCGAGCGCGTGGGCGCGTCCTCCTGGGCGCTGACCTTTCAAAGCCGCAGCGGTCCGCCCGCCCAGCCCTGGCTGGAACCCGACGTCTGCGACTATATCCGGGCGTTCCACGAAACGGCCACGGTGGATAAGGTGGCCCGAGCGGACAGGACGGATGCAGCGGACAAGGAGGTCGCGGCGGACCGGGATATCGTGGTGATCCCCGTGGGATTCATCTCGGACCACATGGAGGTGGCCTACGACCTGGACGTAGAAGCGCGGGCCTGCTGCGATGAACTCGGGGTGTCTATGGTCCGGGCGGAAACGGCGGGGACCCATCCCCGCTTCGTGGACATGATCGTGGACCTCGTCGAAGAGCGGTTGTTCCCGTCGGCGGCCACGTCGGCGTCCAGGCCGGCCGTGGGCGTCCTGGGTCCCTGGCCCGATCGATGTCCGCCGGATTGCTGTCCTCCCGGCAGGTAGGGCAGCGGCTGCGTGCCGGCCGTCCTCAGCCCGCAGGTCCCCACCTGTCCATGGGGTCGGTGGATCGCACCCGGCGCATGCCCGCGTCGGCGAAACGGCCGAAGGCCTCTTCCGCCTCCTCGGTAAAATCGATCACACCCGGCACGACGACCGGCGAGGTGCAATCCTCCAGCAGGCAGACACGTGCGGTCATGGACGGCTTGCGCGCGGCGAATTCCGACCGGAGATCCTCCACCGTCCACGCCACGCAGTGGCTCTTGGCCTGTCCGGCCACGATGACGGCGTCGAAGGTCATCAGATGGTCGACCAGCGGGGTGTTCTTCACGCCCAGCGGGGTGTTCTTCACGCCCAGCGGTCGGCCCTCGGCGTCTTCCGTCACTTCGGGGCACAACGCGGAGTAGTTTTCCGTGAGGGCATGGTTCCCCTTGATCTCGAAGCGCGTCGGCCGGACCCGGGCGATGCCGTGGAAGAACACCGCCTCCTCCACGGCGGACACCAGGGCGTGGCCGATCCCCCCGAGCATGGCGTGGTAGGGCCAGATCATGAGGGGATACTTGCCGTCCCTGGTGAGGCGCCGGACGTAGTGCAATGCGTAGGCTGAAAGATCGACCCGGCCGCTGTACCAGGCCTCCACCGCCGGATTGACGCGCCAGGTTCCCGCTTCCACATCGTCCGGTGTGATGACGGTCTCGCCACCGGTGGGGTGCCTGCCGTCCCGGTCTACCCAGAACACCGGATGGAAGACCTGCTGGGCCGTGTGGGTGTCCAACGTGGGAATGATTTCCGTGATGGAATGGAGATTGCGATAGATGAAGGCGCAGAGCCGCTTGTTGTCCTCCACCGCGCCCCGGCCGCTCCGGCCTCCCACGAAGAGTTCGAAACCGGGGAGACAGAAAGTGTTCTGGCAGTCCACCAGGAGCAGCGCGGTGCGGAACGCATCTTCACCCGAAGGCCGGATGCCGTGTTCCGCCGCCCAGGTGCGAGCATCGGACGCCCGTTCTCCGTAGGGGACGCGCCAGCAGGTCTCGACGGACTCGGGCCGGTAGTGGGGCGGTACTTCGCCGGGTGGTCTATAGGGCATCGGGGATGCGTTCCAGGTCCGCCAGCCAGGCCGCAGGCGAAGCATCGGACGGCATCCGCCAGTCGCCGCGGGGGGAGATGCAGGTCGTGCCGACCTTGGGTCCTTCGGGCAGGCAATTCCGTTTGAACTGGTTCTGGAAGAACCGGACGATGAAGACGCGGAGCCATGCCTTGATTTCAGGGAGTCCGTACTTTCCCTCGAAGGCGTGCAGTGCCATCCGGGCTATACGGGAAGGCGAAAAGCCGAATCGCAGGAAATAGTAGATGAAGAAATCGTGCAGCTCGTAGGGACCGATCTCCTCTTCGGTTTTCTGTGCGATCTCGCGATCGCTCGGGGGCAGCAGTTCCGGCGAGATGGGCGTATCGAGGATGTCCAGCAGAACCGCGCGGACCTCCGGCTCCTCCTCGAAGACCTCGTCGGCCGTCCAGTGGATCAGGTAGGATATGAGGGTCTTGGGAATCCCGGCGTTGACCCCGTAGTGGCTGGCGTGGTCGCCGAACATGGTGCACCAGCCCAGCGCCAGTTCCGAGAGGTCTCCCGTGCCGAGCACGATGCCCCTGACCTGCGCGGCCGTGGCGAGCTCCTCCAGCTTCCGCGTCCACGCCTGGGTGTTTTCGTAGACGAGGTCTTTCTTGTCTTCCGAATGCCCGATGTCCCCGAAGAACTTCCGCACCGCCGGTTTGATGTCTATCTCCCGGAACGTGGCGCCGACGGCCCGGATCAGGGCGCAGGCGTTCGTGTAGGTCCGCTCCGTGGTGCCCAGACCCGGCATGGTCAGGGCCACGATGCGGGACCTGGGCAGGCCGAGCAGGTCCATGGTGTGCACCGCCACGTTCAGGGCGTGGGTCGAATCCTGGCCGCCGGAGACCGCCACGACGACGCGCCGGGCATCTTCGGGCAGCGATCTGAGTTTGGTCGCCAGTCCCGTGGACTGGATCATGAAGACCTCGCGGCACCGCTGGCTGCGTTCCGCTGGATTCTGGGGTACGAAGGGATGGGCAGGTATGTCACGATGGAAGGTCCGGTGCGCCTGTTCACGGTCGCGTCCGGCGGCATCGTGATCCACATCCCCGGCCTGGCCGGGCCGGAAGCCCGCCAGTGAGACGGACCGCCAGGATGACTTGTAGTCCATGGCGTTCTGCCGGAACGAACCCTGGACGCCGCGTTCCAGCGTAAGCGCTTCCACGTCCACGTCCGCCGTGATACAGGTCCCGTCCAGTTGAAAGCGTTCCGTTTTCGCCAGCATGTAGCCCCGCTCGGCGATGAAACCGTGGCCGTCCCATACCACGTCCATGGTCGATTCCCCGAAACCCGCCGCGGCGTACATGTGTACGGCCTCGTTGCGTCCCGAGGAAGCCAGGATGAGGTCCTCGCGGTACTGCGCCTTGCCGATGACGATGTTCGAAGCGGAGAGATTGGCGAGTATGGTCGCCCCCGCCAGCGCCGCCCGGCTGGCCGGCGGGACCGGCACCCAGTCGTCTTCGCAGATCGTCGGGTAGATCACGACCCTGGGATCATCCGTGCGCAGGAGCACATCGGGGCCGAAAGGCGCGTCCCGGCCGCAGAGGGATACGGTCTCCGTCTGGGCTTCCGCCGCCCGGGCGAAGTACCGCGTCTCGTAGAACTCGCGGTACTGGGGAAGGTAGGTCTTGGGCGTTACCGCCAGGATCTTCCCGCGATTGCAGGTCACCGCGACGTTGAAGACCGCGTGGTCCAGCCGCAGAGGCATGCCGAAACTGAAGGCCAGGTCGAGCTTCTCCGTGCCGGCGAGCAACGTTTCCAGGGCTTCCAAAGCGCCTTCCAGCAGCGCCTGGGCGTGGAACAGGTCCGCGCAGGTGTAGCCGGTAAGACTCAGTTCGGGGAAGAGGACGTAGGAAGCCCCCTGCTCCCCGGCCGCTTCAATCTGCTCGAGGTGATGGGCCACGTTCTCCGCGGGATCGCCCACGCGTATGCGGGGCACGGCGATGGCCAGGCGGACGAAGCCGTGGCTGCGAATGTCGAGGAACTGGTCGGGTGAAAACTTCGGGTCCATGGTCACCATATCTCGTGGCGATTCCGCGCGAACCGGCTCGATCCGGCATCCCGGCCGGCGGTCCGATCCGCACGCCGGCAGGCCGACAGTCACGAAAAAGATAAGGGAACAGCGATTGGACAGGCAAGGCGCAATTTACGGCACGCCAACGGGTTCGGGGCCGTCAGTCCTTCTCGACAAGCCGGCCCTTCGCGTCATGGCCGACCTCCACGGTGCCGCGGCCCTGCCTTCGTCTGCGCATTCGGTCCCGGTACCGCAAGGGCATTTCCCGGCGGCGCCACGCGAGGAATCCCCGCTCATGCCGGTCCCGGTTCCGTAGCGACGGCGACGCCGGAATGGCGATGGTCCCGTGGGTGATGGCGGTCTGCTTGCGGGACAGGGCGACGATTTCCCCTTTGCTCACGATCAGCGTGACGCCGACGTTGGCTTCGACGATGGGCACGCCGTTCTCCCTGGCCCGGGCGAGCACGGCCCGGTCCTGGGCGCGGGCAGTCGATCCGAAGGAAGGTATGAGCAGGTACCGGGCGCCGTCGAGCACCGGTATGCGGGCGATATCCGGGTTCCACCGGTCATTGCAGATGACCATGCCTACCCGGCCGAAGGGGGTGTCGAAGGCGCGGCTCTCCTTACCCAGGCGATTGAACCACCAGGAACGGTGATGGCCCTCGGCCAACTGCATCTTGTGGTACTTGCCGCGCAGCCGTCCCCGATGGTCGAGGAATACCGCGCAGTTGTAGACTTCGCCCCGGATCCACTCGGCGAGACCGAAGGCGAGGCACATGTGCAACGATCTCGCGAGTTCCCGGAACCGCCCGATGACCGGGCTGCGCATGGTAAGCGAGACGCGGTTCATTTCATCCGGCGAGATTTCGCCGTCGATGATTTCGTTGACCACGTAGCCTTCCAGCACGCCTTCCGGTGCGACGGCGAGTTCGGCCCCACCGGCCGCGGCCTCGCGAAACATCTCTTCCAGCCGGTCCGCGTTCCCCCGCAGGTCCAGCTTGACCGGTTTGAACGAGAGTGCCGCGACGCGCACTTCTCTGAACATGTTACGCCTCCGGATTACAGGCTAGCAGCATTGCGGTTTAGCGATCAACTCAATATATTGCGCTCGATCGCGTCTTCGCAACGGTGGCATAATCTGCGCCGGTTTGCTGTACACTTCCTGATGAATAGGGCTGCCATGAGGGATGCCGTCGTACTGCTCAGCGGAGGGGTCGATTCGGCGACCTCGCTCGCCATTGCCCGGCACGAAGGATACGCGTGCCACGCCATCACCTTCGACTACGGTCAGCGCCACCGTTTCGAGCTCGAAGCGGCAAAGCGCGTCGCCGAGTCCATGGGGGTGGGACGCCACGTGACCATACCCTTCGACCTGCGGGCCATCGGCGGGTCCGCGTTGACGGACGACATCCCCTTGCCCAGGGACCAGGATCCAGCGTCCATGGCCGGGCAGATTCCATCCACCTATGTGCCGGCCCGCAACACCATCTTCCTTTCCTTCGCAATGGGCTGGGCCGAAGTACTCGGCGCATTCGACCTGTACATCGGCGCCAACGCCATCGATTACAGCGGCTATCCCGACTGCCGGCCCGAATACATCGCGGCCTTCGAGCACCTGGCCAACCTGGCCACACGCGCGGGAGTGACCGGCGAGGGCCGATTCAACATCCACGCGCCGCTCATCGAAATGTCCAAGGCCGATATCCTGCGTACCGGCGTCCGGCTCGGGGTGGACTACGCCCTCACGACGAGTTGCTACGACCCGGCGGACGACGGGGCGGCCTGCGGACGTTGCGACGCCTGCATCCTGCGGCGAAACGGTTTCGAAGAAGCCGGTATAGTGGATCCGACGCGATACGCCTCATGAAGCTTCCGGCCCGCGGAAGCCCGCGTCGATCCGGGACAAGAGGTCCTGCAGTCTTATCGGCGAAACGGTCCGTCCGGTCCCCAGCTCCTGGGCGAATACCGACACGCGGTACTCCTCGAGCATCCATCTGAATTCATCCATCAGGGCGGGATCCACGTCGTCCCGGGTCTTCAGTGACTTGAGCGCATCGTCGAAGGGCTTGATCCGCTCCGCCTTCTTCAAGTCCTTCGATCGGTCTTCCCGGGCCCGGCGGGAACGAATTTCCACCGCCTTGAGGTATCGGACCAGGTTGGGCAATTCGACGGCGGGTGTATTCCGCAGGAAATCGGGTGGAAACAACCGGTCGAGATCGTCTTCCATGCCGGGGTAGGCATCTGGCTTCCCGGGTTTTACCCCCACAATTCGTTCCAGCGCTTCCATCTGTTGCCGAAACCATTGCGGTAGCTTCCTCAGCAGCCCCTGCGCGGTCTCCACGTCCTCTTCGAAGCGCCTGGCCGTCAGTGGATACAGGGGTTCACGGGTGAACAGGGCGGCCAGGAGGTGATCGTAAGCGGAATCCAGCAGCGCTTCGGGCCCGCCGGCATGGTCCGCCAGGCCAGGGAGGTCCCGAAGAAACGCCAGGTCCCGGCGCAGCCAGGCCATTTCTTCGCCCATCCGTCGTTCGAGCAGGCGAACCAGACCCTTGCGGCTCTCCCGCAGCGCCTCATGCCGGTCCCTGAACAGACGCAGGTCCACCAGGTCGTCATCGGCCTGCAGTCCGGGATAGGCGTACTGCGGCACGGTTCCCGATACTCCGATTTCGACCCTTTCGGGCAGGTCGCCGACCGACCAGTCCCGCAGGTCATATTTCTCCCAGCATTCCGCCGCTTTCCGCCATCCTTCGGATTCGACGGCGGCGGCGCGGCCCACGACTTCGGCGTGCAGCCGGTCCGGATCGCGGGTGGAAAGGACGGTGCTCCCGTCCTCTGCAGTCACCAGGACGCGCATATTCAGGTGATCGGGTACGGAATCGGGCGACCAGTCCGCCGGGTCGATTTCGACCCCGTGCCGCCTGGCGATGTAGGCCGCGAGCGCATTGGTCAGGGAGGAAGCGGAGGGATCCAGGTCCTCCGCGATCGTCCGGGCCGTTTCCGGAATGGGTACGAGCGGCTTGCGTTTCCTTCCGGGCAGCCCCCGGAGCAGGGCTTCGATCTTCTCGCGCAGCAGGCCTGGCACGAGCCATTCCAGCGTTTCGGGATCCAGCAGATGAACCCTGTCGACAGGGAGCGAAAGGGTGACCCCATCCTCTTCCCGGCCCGGCCGGCAGGCATATTGCAGGGGAAGCAGATCGCCTTCCAGGTTGAAAAGCTCCGGAAAACCTTCCGGCCGGCCTGGCTCGCCTGGTCCGATCGGCCGGTCCGGCCCGCCTTCTTCTTCCGCGGTTCCCGTGAGATCCCCGATTTCCATGTGCAGGAAGGAAGCGTTGTCCGCTACGGCGGACTTCATAAGCCGGTTGAGATCATGAATCGACGATACCCCGGAGATCCGTTCTTCGTAGAACCGGAAGGCGGTCTCGTCGAGATCGACGCGATAGGCGTTCCGGTGTTGAAGCAGCCAGATCTCGGCATCCCGTCGTATCCCGCGGTTATGTTCCAGGAAGTCATGGGGGGCTTGCAGGTCATCACCGACGAGTGCCTCGCGTATGAAAATACGCGTCGCGTCATCGGGATCGATCTTCTTATAGTCGACGGTCCGGCGGGCGACCATCATGCCGTACAGGTGCAGCGTTTCCGTGGCCTTCACCCGCTCGGCGGACCGGTCCCATCCCTGGTCGGAAAAGGAAGCGCGGCACAGGTGGCGGCCCAGTTCGGCGGCCCACCCGGGCTGTATCCGGGCCACCGTGCGCGCATAGAGCCGGTTGGTCTCGACCATCTCCGCTGCCACGATCCAGGGGGCGGCGCCCGACCCGTCCCGTGGTGCGTCCGATCCCTCCTGTCCGGGTTTCCCGTCTCCCCGTCGGGCCGGTTTTTTCTCCGGGTGCCGGTCGACCGGTTTCCTTCGAAAGAGGCCGGAACCGGGGAAGATCATGGCGGTGCGGTTCCGGGTCCCGGTATAGAGATTGCCTTCCCGGTGTTCCGCGACCTGGCTGAGCAGTCCACTGAGGATCGACCGGTGGATCGCGTCGTAGTGTGCGCTACCCGTACGTCCCGCACTTCCCGGCCGGCCGCGGAAACCGCCCGATTCCCGAAGCGCACGGCGGAGTTGCACGTAGATATCGCGCCATTCGCGCATGCGGTTGTAGGACAGGTAGTGTTGCCGGCAGAACCTGCGCATGGCGGACTGGGTCTGCAGGTGCTCGAAAGTACCGTGGAAAGCCTCCCAGATATTGAGCAGGGTCAGGAAATCCGAGGTCCGGTTCCTGAACTTGCGGTGTTCGGCGTCCGCCTGTTCCTGCTGGTCGAGCGGCCTTACGCGAGGGTCCTGTATGCTGATGGCCGACGCGATCACGAGGACCTCCTGCAGGACGCCTTCCTGACGGGCCTGCAGCAGCATGCGCGACACCGTGGGCGACACCGGCAGTCTCGCCATGTCCCTGCCCCGTCCGGTCAGCCGCCGTTCCCGGTCGATGGCCCCCAGTTCGGCGAGCAGCTGGAACCCGTCCCGGATCGCCTGGGGCGTGGGTGGATCGAGAAAGGGGAAGGCGTGGACGTCGCCCAGTTTCAGCGCCAGCATGCGCAGGATGACCTCCGCGAGATTGGCGCGCTGCAACTCGGGCGTGGTGAATTCCGGCCGACCGGCCAGGTCGGCCTCGCTGTAAAGCCGGAGGCAGACGCCTCCCGACACGCGTCCGCACCGTCCGGCCCGCTGCAGGGCGCTGCTTCTCGATATGGGCTCGATGGGCAGGCGCTGGGTGCGGGTCCTTGCGGCGTACCGGCTGATCCGCGCGAGACCGGTATCGACGACGTACTTGATGCGCGGTATGGTCAGCGAGGTCTCGGCGACGTTCGTGGCCACGACGATGCGCCGGTTGTTCCCCGGCCGGAAGACCCGCTGCTGGTCCGCGTTGGTCAGCCGGCCGAAGAGCGGAAGCACGTCGGTGTGGCGGTAGGACCGGCCTTCCAGTCTCCTGCGCGTCTCGTGAATGTCCTTCTCCGTGGGGAGAAACACCAGGATGTCGCCCCGGCCGGGTTCTTCCATGATCCTTTCGACCGCGTCCACCGCCCCGTCGACATAGGTATATACTTCGGCTTCACCCCGGATATCCTCGACGGGAAGGTGGCGGATCTCCACCGGGTGCAGGCGTCCGGAAACTTCGACGACCGGCGCCTGGCCGAAGGCGTTCGAGAATGCGGCGGCGTCGATCGTCGCCGAGGTGACCACGATCTTGAGATCCTTCCTGCGCCGGATCAGCAGACGCAGGTAACCGAGCAGGAAGTCGATGTTCAGGCTGCGTTCGTGGGCCTCGTCGATGATGACCGTATCGTATTCAAGCAGGTCCGGGTCGTGCTGAATCTCGGCGAGCAGCATGCCGTCGGTCATCATCTTGATGCGGGTCTCGGCCACGGTCTCGTCCGTGAACCGGATCTTGCATCCGACTTCTCGTCCCCAGGTCGCGCCGAGCTCCTCGGCGATGCGGCGCGAGACCGACAGCGCCGCGACGCGGCGGGGCTGCGTGCACGCGATGCGGCCGTATACGCCCCGGCCGGCTTCGAGACAGATCCGCGGCAGTTGCGTCGTCTTGCCCGAACCCGTCTCCCCCGTCACGATGACCACCGGGTGGCCGCGTAGGGTTTCGAGGATTTCATCTTTCCGGGTTGAAATGGGCAACTGGCGGTCGATGTCGACAGCGGGGTCCGCGCGGAGGCGCGCCTCCACGAGGCCGGCCGAAGCGGCCGCCTGCTCTTTCAGTTTACGAAGTCGACCGTGGTCCTCGCCCCCGCTCCCTTTCCCACCGGCGCCGCGCGCACCGCTCCCACTCCCGTTCCTGCTTCCGCCGCGCGCACCGTTCCCGCCGCGCGCACCGCGCGACCTTTTCAGTCCACGCTGGATGTCCCGCCGGTCCTTGAGCGTGCAGCGGGGGAGCAGGTCCCGGATCTCGGCCGCCAGCCTATGGTACGTGGAGGCATCCACTACATCAGCAGGCCCGCCACGGTGGCGGTCATGTTGGCGGCCAGGGCGCCGCCGATCATGGACCGGATACCGAACCGGGCGATGTCCTTGCGCCGTTCAGGAACCAGTCCGCCGATCCCTCCGATCATGATCGCGATGGTCCCGAAGTTGGCGAAGCTGCACAGCGCGTACGTGGCGATGGCGAACGACCGTTCCGACAGTTGCGCCTGCATGGCGCTGAGGTCCTGGTAGGCGAGGAATTCGTTCAGGATGGTTTTCTTGCCGATCAACATCCCCACGGCCTGGGCGTCTTCCCATGCCACGCCCATGAACAGGGCCAGCGGCGCGCAGAGCCATCCGAGCATACGTTCTAGGGAAAGCGGTTCGCCACCCACGTAAGGGGCGAGCCCCACCGCCCAGTTGAACAGGCTGACGAAGGCGATGGCTATGATGAGCATGGCCGCCACGTTCAGCGCCAGTCTCAACCCGTCCGAAGCGCCGCTGCAGGCCGCATCGATGAAGTTGACCCCCGGTTTCGGGACGTCTACGGTCACGACACCCAGGGTACGGGAGGTTTCGGTCTCGGGGGTCATGATCTTGGCTACGACCAGCGCCGCGGGCGCCGACATGAGCGAGGCGGCCAGGAGATGGCCGGCGTCGGCCCCCAGGGCGACGTAGGCGGCCAGCACGGAACCCGCCACCGTCGCCATGCCGGAGGTCATCACGGCCATGATTTCGGACCGGGTCATAGTCTTCAGGTAGGGCAGGATGACGAGCGGCGCGGTGGATGCGCCGAGATAGACGTTCGCCGCCGCGGCCATGGATTCCGATCCTGAAGCGCCCATGACGCGAACCATGACCCGGGCCATCTGCCGGACGATCCATTGGATGCAGCCCAGGTAGAACAGGATCGAGGTAATGGAGGACACGAAGATGATCATCGGGAGCACGGAAAAACCGAACAGCGCGGTTTCCACCAGGTCGCCGAAGACGAACCGCGCTCCCTCGTTGGAGAAGGCGATCACCTTGTTGACGGCCAGCCGGGCCACGTCGAACACCACCTGGCCGGGCGCCGTGTGCAGCAGCAGCAGGGCCAGCAGTCCCTGCAGGGCCAGGCCACTGCCGATGAGCCGCCAGTTCAGCCGCCTGCGGTTTTCCGACAGCAACCAGGCGATGGCCAGGAGAACGACAAGGCCGAAGAGGCCGAAGACACGTTCCATGGGCTATCCTTGGCTTGCGGTTCCCGGCCACAGGGAGGCCAGGCCGACGTACAGGTAACCGGCGAAGAACAGGCACAGGAAGGGTATGGAAGCGTAAATGCCGTTGATGGCCGTGTAGTAGATCAGCAGGCCGAAATGCACGGCAAAAAGCAGTTCCAGCGCGGGAAGCCAGTTTCGGTTCCCTCGGTAGCGCAGACCGCGCCATGAGGCCGTCTGGTTCAATGCGGTCGCCTCGTTCTCGTGGCCCGCCTCGTTCCCGTGGCCCGCCTTCCCGAGGATGCCGTATTTGGGCGTCCGCTGGAAACCCGACTTGAGGTTCAGCAGCGCCTCCAGGACGGCCCGCGTGTTGTTGAGGCAGATGCCGATGCCGATGGACATGAGCACGGGGAGGTAAAAGGGGGACCATATCCACCGCGGGCGGTTTATTTCGTATTGCGCGAACAGATAGAAGAGCGATACGGAAACCGTGGCCGCGCAGAGAAAGGGCAGGTCGATCCAGAAGGAATTGATCCATCCGGCCTGCACCCGGATCACGATGGATGGAAAGATCAGGACCGAGAGCAGCAGCATGAGCAGGTAGGCCATGTTGTTCGTGAGGTGATAGGTCGCTTCCAGCTTGAAACGGAAGGGCAGCGCGCTGCGCCATACCGGGGGAAGCATTTTCTTCGCGGTCTGTATGGACCCCTTGGACCACCGGTGCTGCTGGGTCTTGAAGGCGTTCATTTCCACGGGGAGTTCGGATGGCGTGGCGACTTCCTCCAGGAATACGAAGCGCTGGCCCCGGAGTTGCGCGCGGTAGCTCAGGTCGAGGTCCTCGGTCAGCGTGTCGTGCTGCCAGCCGCCGGCTGCCTCGATGCACTCCCGGCGCCAGATCCCCGCCGTCCCGTTGAAGTTGAAAAACCGCCCCGACCGGTTCCGGGCGCCGTGCTCCATGACGAAATGGCCGTCCAGCATGATCGCCTGAACCCGGGTCAGGATCGAGTAGCCCCGGTTGAGATAGGACCACCGGGTCTGTACCAGGCCCACCCGCTCGTCACGGAACCGGTGCATGGTGTTCCTGAGGAAATCCGACGGCGGGATGAAGTCGGCGTCGAAAATCGCGATGTACGCGCCGCGTGCCACCTCGAGCCCCTCCTGCAACGCCCCCGCCTTGTATCCGGTGCGTTCCTTCCGGTGAAGGTAGTGGATATCGATACCGGCCGACCGGTGACGTTCGACGCAACGTGCCGCAAGTCCGCGGGTTTCGTCGGTCGAATCGTCCAGTACCTGTATTTCCAGCCGGTCGCGGGGATAGTCGATGCGGCAGACGGCGTCGATGAGCCTTTCGACCACGTACTGTTCGTTGTAGAGGGGCAGCTGAACGGTGACCGCGGGCGCCGGATCTCCCAGGGCTTCCGGCTTTACACGCCTGGCCCGGTCCTTATATTTGTAGTACAGATACACCATCAGGTACCGGTGGATCCCGTAGACCGCGAGCAGGAACAGGACAAGGAAATAGAGAAGTATGAAGATCAGCGAGAGATAGCTCATACATGTCCGTTTCTGCTTACAGCATCCCGGCCGGATTCACTGAACGGCTTGCCCCGATAGCCATTCCCGGTCTCCTGCTCGTGGCCGCTTGTGTTGTCATAGTGGCCATCGGCGACCTGCGGGCGGGACTGATCGGACCAGGCGGACCAGGCGGACCAGGCGGACCAGGCGGACCAGGCGGACCGTACGACCCTGACGCGTTCCTGCCTGCCTTCCTGTCCTCGCGGGTGGCCCTGCCGGACGCCCTGCTGCTGTTCTGGATTCCCTTCGCCGCGGCATTCATTGCCTATACAGTCGCCGTCGTCCACCAGGTCCGGGCCGGCGCGGCGCCGGGCCGGAGTACGCTCTGGTTCATCCTGGCCGCGGCCATCCTTTGCCGCGTCATCCTGCAGTTCAGTCCCCCCACCCTGTCCGACGACATCTACCGGTACCTCTGGGACGCCAGGATGCAGTTCCAGGGTGTCAACCCCTACGTGCATGCCCCGGACAGCGAAGCGATCGCCCACCTGCGGGATGAATACCATGGAGGGATCAACAACAAGGACGTCCCCACGGTCTATCCGCCCCTGATGCAGGCGGCCTTCATGGCCGCGGCGTATCTGTGGTACAGTCCCGCTTCGATGAAACTGCTTTTCACCCTGTGCGACGTGGGCGTGATCATCCTCACGATCCTGATGCTCGGCCGCCGGAACCTTCCGCGGGAGCGCGTGCTCATCTACGCCTGGAATCCCCTCGTCCTGGTCGAAATCGCGGGTAGCGGCCACAACGACTCGCTGCCGGTCGTCCTCATGCTCGCCGCTTTGCTGGCCGTGGACGGCCTCCGTCCGGTCCGGGCGGTCGCCTGGCTGGCCCTTTCCATGCTCGCCAAGTGGTTCACCGCCATGCTTGTCCCGTCCTTCTTCCTGAAAATACGTCGCATCAGCCCGTTCTGGCTGATTCCGGTCCTGCTGCTCGCCGGTTACCTGCCCTATCTCGGCGCCGGGCCGGACCTGTTCAGTGGACTCCTGGTCTACGGCGACAAATGGCGGTTCAACGACAGTCTCTTCTCGATCTTCTTCTACCTGACGGATTCGCTGAACGCGTCCAAGATCATCGCGGGTTTGCTCTTCGCCGCCCTGGTCGCGTACTGCGCGGTCAGGGTAACGGATCCGTTCCGTTCGGCCTTCGTACTGCTCGGAGGCTATCTCCTGCTCACGCCCACGGTGCAGCCCTGGTACCTGGTCTGGATCATCCCCTTCCTCTGCCTGTACCCCAATCCGGCGTGGATCCTGCTGTCCGGCCTGGCCGCCCTTTCGTACCATGTCGTGATCGGGTTCGTCCTCACCGGGACCTGGGAAGAGGAAACATGGGTCCGCTATGTGCAGTACGTCCCCTTCTACGGCCTGTTGATCGCGCAGTCCCTGAAGGACGGATCGTGGCGCAACGCGCTGAAACCGGCTTCCTGAATCACACGGGATTGCACGGCAGCACCGGAGGCATGGCAACCCTGCCGGCGCACCGGCGTAAAGTAACCGGCGCACGCGCCGTATGCAAGGGCTAAGGCGCCACGCGGCGCGGCGTCGACAGCCGAATTCAATTGACGTAATCCGGTCCCGAATGTACACTCCTCCGCCGTACTCGGCCTGTCGGCCACGTGGTATTCCTGGCCGCCGGCCCACGCGATTCCCAAGCATATCCAGGCATGACCACGCAAGTCCAGGCATGACCACGCATATCCAAGCATATCCAAGCATGACCGGAGGAATCAATGCCCGATACATCCCTGTTTTCCCTGGAAGGCAAAACCATGATCGTCACCGGTGCGAGCAAGGGCATCGGCAAGGCCGTTGCGCTGGGGGCCGCCCGCGCGGGCGCCGACCTCGCGATCGGCAGCCGCACCCGGGCCGACCTGGAGCCGGTGGCTTCCGAGATCCAGTCGATGGGCCGCGGCTGCGCCGTTCATACGGTGGACGTGGGCAAGGTGGACTCGATCCGCGCATTCGTGGACCAGGTGCTCGCGGACGCGGGCGACATCGACATCCTGGTCAACAACGCCGGATGCAACCGGATCATGCCGGTACTCGAAGTCACCGAGGAAGTGTACGACGAGATCATCGACGTGAACCTGAAGAGCGTCTTCTTCCTCAGCCAGGCCCTCGCCGCGCACATGATCGAACGGGGCCGGGGCGGGCGCATCATCAACGTATCTTCCCAGGTGGGCGTCGTCGGCGGTCCGCTGCGGGCGGCCTACACGGCGGCCAAGGGCGGCGTATGCACGCTGACCAAGTCCATGGCCGCCGAATGGGCGGAGCACGGCATCACCGTAAACGCCGTGGCGCCGACCATGACGCGAACCCCCATGGTGGAGAAGGCGATGGAGAACCCGGGGTTCCGGGCCAATATCAAGAAGATCCTGCTGGGGCGGCTGGCCGAACCGGACGAGATCGCCAGTTCGATCATCTACCTCGCGTCCGACGCGAGCGCCATGGTAACCGGACACACCATGCTCGTGGACGGCGGCTACACGGCCGTGTGACGGCAGGCGGCATCACGTTCGCCGGGGGATGTACCGTCCAACGCGCTGCCGGGTAGGGCCTGTTCGTCCCCGATTCAACCGATTACCGGGTATTGCGCAGGCGTCTGACCTGGGCCCGTGCCCGATTGTGCTCGCGGTTGGTAACGGAAAAGATGTGTCTGCCGTCTCCCCGGCCTACGAAGAAGAGATAGTCCACGTCCTTCGGATAGAGCGCGGCGTGAATGGACGCCTCGCCGGGGCTGCAGATCGGTCCCGGCGGCAACCCGGCGTGGACGTACGTGTTGTAGGGCGACGGGTGGGAGAGGTGTTTCTCGTAGAGCCTCATGTTCGGCCTGCCGATCCCGTACTGGACCGTGGGATCCGCCTCCAGGCGCATGCCCCTTTGCAGCCTGTTGTGAAATACCCCCGAGATGATGTCCCTTTCGTCGTCCACCATCGCTTCCTGCTCGATGATGGAAGCTAGGGTAACGATCTCGTGTACGCTGTACCCCAGTGCTTCCGCCCTTTCCCGGTACTCGTCCGTAATGGTTACCAGGTGTCGCGACGTCATCTGCTTGAGGATGTCATCGACCGTCATGTCCGGGTACATGTTGTAGGTCGCCGGGTACAGGTATCCTTCCAGGGTCGGCGCCTCGATCCCCAGTGATTGCACTTTCTCCGGATCGGCGGACCGTTGTACGAACGCAGTGGTATCGATGCCTATCCTCGCCTGCAGGACCCGCGCTGTCTCGGGGATGGTCAGGCCCTCCGGGACGGTGACGCGATTGACCGCGATCCTGCCCTCGGTGAACATGCTCAGGATCTGGCCGGCGTCCATGTAGGACTCGATTTCGTAACGTCCCGCGTTTATGCCGTGCCCCACCCCCCGGTACCGCGCCAGCAGTTCGAACAGGATCGCATGACGTACCACGCCCCGGTCTTCCAGGTCCCCGGCGACGTCGGACAGGGTCATGCCGGGTTCGACGGTGTACTGGATGACGGTGTCGCGCTCGACCGCGAGGTTGGAGAACTGGTAGGCCGCGACCAGCACGACCGTTCCGGCCAGCACGACGAGGACGATGGCGGCGGCAAGCAGCTTTTTCATGGGCTTCACTCCGGTTCCTTTACCGTTCCCCTGCGGAAATCCAGGTAGTTCTGCAGCAGCAACGTGGCGGCGATCCGGTCCAGGCCGCCCTTGCCTTCCCGGGTCGCTCCGCCCATTTCATGCATGGCCCGGCGGGCCGAAACGCTGGTCAACCGCTCGTCCCACGTACGTACATCGCAGGACACTTTTTTACGCAGCCGGTCCGCCAACTCCTCGACCTTCCCGGCCATTTCGCCCGCGGTCCCGTCCATGTTGACCGGCAGTCCCAGGATGATCTCCCGGACTCGCTGCTCCTCGACGATGTCCACGATGGATGCGAGGGTTTCGCCCGTGCCTGCCGTATGCATCGTCTCCAGCCCCTGGGCGATCAGGCCGGTCGGATCGCTCAGAGCGAGCCCGACGCGTCTTTCACCATAATCCACGGCGAGTACCCGCCCCGCCAGAGATTTCCCCGTTCCGGTTTCCGCGCCAGCGCCGGCGTGCCCGTGATCACCGGCCATGCCATCGGTCAACATGCCATCGGCCATCATGCCTTCACCGGCCAGGCCATCGGCGCCATGCGCCCGGGATCCAGCGTGCCGTCCGCGCTTCGTCTTCTGAAGTCGCGGCGTCGCGGCGCTGTTGGGTCTGTTTTTTCTGGGCATGTCGACCTCTCAGTGCCTGGCCGCCCGCTCACGCTCGATCATCGGTGGCAGCCCGGTTACGCTGATGCGCCAGAGCAGGCGGCTGTCACGGGGACCGGCGGCCGGTTGCAGCACGGTGGCCTTGTGCAGGGTCGAAAAGGTGTCCCACGCTCCCGCGTCGCCCACCTTGAAGTCGTACTCGGTCACGTATTCCGGCTTGATGGCGTGGGCGGCCAGTTCATCCAGCAGGTCGAAGGCCTCGTCGTCCGGCATGCCGACGATGCCGAAGGAACTGCCGCAGACGCCGTAGAGCGCTTTGCGGCCGGTGACCGGGTGGCGCTTGACCAGGGGATGGTAGACGTCTTCGACCCGGTCCTTCTGGTCCAGCGTCAGTTTTTCCGCCGAGGTCGAGGACTCCTCGTTCATGTCCGCCCGGTTGCCGTAGTGATGCAGGACGGACAAGTCGTCGATGGTGTCTTTCATCTTCACCGGCAGATCGTCGTAGGCGGTCATCTGGTCGGCGAAGTAGGTCGGACAGCCCCCCTCGGGCCACTGCCGGCCGTAAACGACCGTGGAACTGTTGGGCGGGTCCTGATAGGCCACGTCCGTGTGCCAGAAAGCAGCTCCTTCGTAAACGCCGATCGGCCGCCCGCCTTCGAAAACGTTGGAGAGATTGAGGATGGCCGGGTGGTTTTCGTGGCGCAGGTGATCCAGGAAATGCGGCTTCTGCGCGCCGAACTCCTTTGTGAAGGCGTCGTAGCGGTCGAAGGTCATTTCCTGGTCGGGGATCACGATCAGGCCATGTGCATGAAACACCCTCAGGATTTCCCGCATGACGTCCGGTTCCAGCGGTTCCGAAAGATCGACGCCGGATATCTCCATGCCGAATCCGGGCAGGGGTCTCGTGGAAATCCGCATGTCGGTCACCTCCCGTTCGCCGTGGCGCCGCGCCCGCGGCGTCGTCCCCGTGGCGCCATCTCCAATCAGCCGTCCTGGGCCGGCGCGCCGTAGGGACTGTCTCGAAACACGGCCTTCAGGTCCCGCGCCCATCCCGATTCGGGCAGAAAGCGCGCACAGTCGTTCCAACCCGATTCAAACGCCGCGCGGAACAGCGGTTCCGCCGATGACCGCGGCCACGCGCCGATCAGACGGAATAGCGCGGGTGAATAAGCGCCGGGCCCGTCCTTACCATCCTGCGCAGGCGGGCCGCCCTTTGCAGCCGACTCCGGCCGGATCATGACGTACACGGCCGCCGAGTAAAGCCGGTCGCCGTACCGCGCCAGCAGCTTGTCTACAGGGGTCTCGCCATCCGGTACGGGTTCGTCCTCCGTCAGGAAAAGCAACTGCAACAGGGGCACCATGGCCTCGTCGGGCAGCTCCTCTGCCGGGCATTCCAGCAGGGAGACATAGGCCGTGTCCCGGGTGTATTCCGCGCCCAGGCTGCCCAGGTGGCCGTACCGATCGCCAACCGCCGGCGGCGTCCCGCAGGCGACGGGCGCCAGGATACGCTCCGGTGGGAGTACCGTTTCCCCGTCCGACGGGAAGACCTCCCGATAGGCCGCAAGGGTAAGCCGCTTGACCTCGTACGCGTACATATCGGGATGGACGTCCTGCACACGGTCCGCGGCGAACAGCAGCCATCCAGGGGCGTGCAGGGCCTCGTCCCGGTAGAGCAAGACACGGATAGGCTCGGATGCCTCGTCGGCCAGGGCGCGCAACTCGGCGGAATCGAGAGGAAGGTTCCCGACGGTCCGGTGCGCCACGTCGAACAGTACCGCCACCTTCTTCAGATCATTCTCGTCTTCGAGCCTCAACGACGATTTCAGGGTGTTTTCGGCGGCTTTGCCGAGCCTGCCCAGCGGTTCGACCACCGCCCAGGTGCCCTTTATTTCGGACTGTCCCCGGCCGATCCAGCCGCCCCTGTTGAACCAGTTCGCAATCGATCGGACGAGCAGGATCGCGACCACGACGAAGAGGGCGACAATGAGAAGGCGTTGGAACATGATGGGCTAACGCGCGACTCCCAGCATGTCGATCACGATGCCGCAATAGGCCCGCGCGACACGGAGGGTGGATTCGATATGGACGAATTCGTTGGCCTGGCAGGTGTTTCCCCCTTCGGGCCCATACACCAGCGTCGGGATGCCCCCGGTCACGGCAAAGTGATTCGTGTCGGCCACGCTCCGGGCCAGGGCGTATCGTACCGGTCGGCCGAGTTGCTCTTCGACCCGCTTCCGGGTGGCCTGGACAAACTTCGACCCGGGATCCACGATGTACGGCGCCGGCGCGGGCGTGGGCCGGTCGTCCCACGTGACGCGCCACTCGGACGCGATCGACAGGGACCGGATCAGCGCCTCGATGTCCTTCGCGGCCTCGTCGATCGACTGGCCGGGCAGTATGTGCCGATCGAGGACGACCTGTGCGCGTTCCGGCACGAGGATGATGTTTCTCCCCCCGCTGATTTCGATGACGCAGATCGTTCCGCCGAGGTCGTACTCCTCGTTCCAGCCCAGTTCGATCCGGTCCAGGGCCGTGATAATCTTCGCGGCGTCTTGTACGGCGTTGACGCCCTCTCCCGTGTACGCGGCGTGGGCCGTCCTGCCCGCCAGGTCGATCTTGATCACGTGACGGCCCCGCGAACCGATGCGCAGGCGTCCCGGAGGCGTGGGTTCGGGTATGAGGCAGCCCTCGCACCCCTCGAGCAGCCCACTGTCGATCAGGGCATGGGCGCCTCGCGACCAGTTCTCCTCGTCGGTCGTGGCGGAGACGATCAGGTCGCCGGCCAGCTCCGCCCCGGACCGGACAATGGCCTCCACCGCAGAGAGCACGGCCGCCGCCCCGGCCTTCATGTCGTGCGCGCCGAGCCCGTACATGCATCCATCTTTGACCACGGGCGACCACGGGTCCGTTTCCCAGCCATCGCACGCGTCGAAGGTGTCCTGGTGGAAATTGAGCATGAACGCGCGACCGTTCCCCCGGCCGTTTCCGTGGTCGTTCCGACTGGTGCCGTTCCCGTTCCCGCGGCCGGGAATCCGCACCGCCAGGGTGTCGCCCGAATCCTCCACAGGAATCCGGTGAATTCCAGCCAGGCCGATCTCGCCGAAATACCCATGGAGCATGTCGCCCAGCGCCCGTTCGTTTCCCGTGACGGACGGAATGGCGACCAGCCCTTCGATCAGCTCGGTGACGCGCCCGCGTGTGATGGACGATGTGATGGCTTCCAGGGTCATGTGCCCGGCCGTTTCGGTGTGTGCTCCGAAGCCCCTGTTCACCGGGCCTCCGCTCTTTTTAATGATACAACGTAAAGCCCTGGCAGACAAGAGAATTATCTTGACATACAGGGCCGTGCGCCTTAGTTATACCAGCGCTTCAGGGACCGTTGGAATTCATTCATTTTCCGGAGTCAGACATGGCATCAGAGATCTACGACGTGGCAGTGGTCGGCGGCGGGCCCGGGGGGTACGTTTCGGCGATCCGCGCGGCCCAATTGGGCTTGAAATCGGTGGTGATCGAGAAGGACAAACCCGGCGGCGTGTGCCTGAACTGGGGGTGCATTCCCACCAAGGCGCTGCTGAAGAACGCCGAGCTCGTGTTGACCCTGCGCCACGCTGAAGACTACGGCATTTCCTGCGACAACCTGCGGTTCGACATGGGCAAGGCCGTGCAGCGTAGCCGCAAGGCCGCCGACACCCTGGCCGGCGGAATCAAGTTTCTCCTCAAGAAGAACAAGGTGGATCTCGTCAGCGGCCACGGCCGCCTGGTTTCGGCCACGTCCATCGATGTGACGAACGGCAAGGGTAAAACGCAGACGGTAAACGCCCGTTCGATTATCCTGGCAACGGGTTCGCGCTCCAAGGCGATCCCGGCCGTTCCGGTGGACGGAGAGCGGATCATCACAAGTACCGAGGCCATGCTGATCGAAGAGCCGCCCGGGTCGATGACCATCATCGGCGGCGGTGCGATCGGCGTGGAATTCGCCTACTACTACGCGGCCTACGGTACCGAGGTCACCATCGTCGAGATGCTGTCTCACCTGCTGCCTGTCGAAGACGAGGAGATCAGCGAAACACTGGAAAAGAGTTTCGCGAAACTGGGTATCGGGATCAAGACCGGGGCGCGTGTCGAATCGGCCGAATCGGGTTCGGACGGCACCTCGGTAACCGTATCCGTCGACGGGAAAGAAGAGACGCTGAACGCCGACGTCACGCTCCTGGCCATCGGACGGGACGCGAATATCGAGGATATCGGTCTGGAAGCACTCGGCGTCGAGACCGACCGGGGCTTCATCCAGGTGGATGACGAGTGCCGGACGACGGTATCCGGCGTGTACGCCATCGGCGACGTGACGGGCCCGCCCCTCCTCGCCCACAAGGCGTCCGCGGAAGGGATCAACCTGGTAGAGCGGCTCGCGGGCCATCCATCGGCGCCCATCGATCGCGAGAACATCCCCGCGTGCACCTATTGCCAGCCCCAGGTCGCCAGCGTCGGCCTGACCGAGGCGCAGGCCGCCGCCGAACGCGAAATCCAGGTATTCAGAATGCCCTATCGCTCCAGCGGCAAGGCCGTGGCCGCCGGCCAGACGGACGGCATGGTCAAGCTGATCGCGGACGCGAAGTACGGCGAAATCCTCGGCGCGCACATCATCGGGGCCGACGCCACGGAACTGATCGCGGAGATCTGCACCGCGCGCACGCTGGAATCCACCACCCGGGAACTCCACAAGACCATTCACGCCCACCCCACATTGTCGGAACTGGTCATGGAAGCCGCCGCCGGGCTGGAAGGCGCGGCGATCCACATCTAGGGCTGCCCGCATGCCTTGCTCGGCCCGCTTCTACCTCGCCGCCTTCGTCCTGCTTGCCGGGACTGCGGTCCAGGGCTGCGATGCCGGACCCCGCCCTCCCTCGAACAGGCTGTCCGGAGAAACCAGCCTGTATCTGCGCGCCCACGCCCGGAATCCGGTGGATTGGTATCCCTGGGGCGCGGAGGCGATAGATCGCGCCCGCGGGGAGGGGAAACCCATCTTCCTGTCCGTCGGATACGCGACCTGCTACTGGTGCCACGTCATGGAACGCGAGGTGTTCTCCGACCCCGATATCGCCGCGGTCATGAACGCCCATTTCGTAAACGTCAAGGTAGACCGCGAAGAACGCCCGGACGTAGACGAGATCTACATGACGGCCACCCAGCTCATCACGGGCGGCGGCGGTTGGCCCAATTCGGTGTTCCTTACACCGGAACTGGAACCGTTTTTCGCCGGTACGTATTTCCCGCCGGAGGACCTGCCCGGCCGGCCCGGTTTCCCCCGCGTGCTGAACCTGTTGAGGGAGGCCTGGGAAAACCGCAGGGACGACCTGGTCGAACAGGCGGGCCGGGTAGCCGAAGCGATCCGCTCCTTTCAGCGCGACCAGGTCGCGGCAGACGGGACCGCGGAACCGGACGATACCGTCCTGTCCGGCGTCCTGTCCGGCGCCCGGTCCCACCTGAAGACGCGTTACGACGCCGTTAACGGTGGATTCGGCCCCGCGCCCAAGTTTCCGGCGCCCCTGCGTATCGAACTGGCGCTGAGCGCATACGAACGCACCGGCGACGGGTCCCTGCTGTCCATGGCCACCCACACCCTGGATGTCATGATGCGGGGCGGTCTCCACGACCACGTGGGCGGTGGATTCCACCGCTACGCCACGGATTCCGCCTGGCGCATCCCCCATTTCGAGAAGATGCTGTACAACCAGGCGGATCTCGCCCGTGTCTACTTGCTGGCATTCCACATAACCGGCGACACCGCCTACCGGGCCGTCGCCGAAGACGTGCTCGCCTTCGTCCACCGCGAGATGCGGGACCCCGAAGGCGCTTTCTATTCGTCGGTGGATTCCGAGACCGACGCCGTAGAGGGCCGGTACTACCTCTGGTCCGAGACGGAGATCAGGGAGACGCTCGGCGCGGGCGCCGACGTGTTTCTGGGAAGGTACGGATTGGCGCCGATGGCCGGGGCGGCGGCCGGTACGACAGGTGTCACGGGCACGGCGATTGACGGAACCTCGGAAGATGCGGAGTTCGACGCGGGCGTTCCCGCCGGTGCGGGCGTCCTGTACATCCGCGGGGAAGCAGATACGATCGGGCCTCCCGCCGGTCTGGAAGCCATGCGCGAAGCGCTGCGTTCGGCCCGGTCCCAACGCGAGCGACCCGTGGTGGACCCCAAGATAATCACGGCCTGGAACGGCCAGATGATCGATGCCTTCGCCTACGCGGGACGCGTGACCGGAGACGGGCGGTACATCGAAACGGCCGCGCGGGCAGCGGACTTCATGCTGGACCGCCTCTGGGACGACGAGCTAGGTCTCTACCGGATCTATGCCGACAAAGCGGTCCGGCGGAGCGCTTTCCAGGAGGACTACGCCTGCCTGATCGGGGGGCTGCTCAGCCTGTACGAAGCCAGCGCGGATTCCCGCTGGCTTGCCGCGGCCGAAACGCTCGCGGACCGGATGAACCAGCGCTTCTGGGATCCCGGGCCCGGCGGTTTCTACTTCGGGGAAAACGAGGAATACCAGCTCCTGCGCACGAGGAACGCCTTCGACGGAGCCCGGGCGTCCGGGAACGGTGTGGCCGCCCGGGTGCTGCTTTCACTGGCGCGCCACACCGGCGATATGCGGTACCGTGCGCGGGCCGCCCGTCTGTTCGGCGCCTACGCCGCATCGATGACGGAGGTCCCCGGACGGTTCACCTCCATGATCCTCGCGCTTCAGGTCTATCTGCATGGTCAAGGGGATGTGATGCGCATGGATGAAACTCATGGCGGGCCCGATGCCGCGGAAAGCGGTCGGACCGGGCAGACCGGGTGGACCGGTCGAACCGGGCGGATCGGGCAGAATGGGCAGAGCGGGCAGCGCGGGCAGAGCGGGCGGTCCGCTCAGGGAGCCGCGTCGAATCCGTCCGCGGCGGGCTTCGGCGGCAACAGCAAAGTCGAGGCCAATCTGAACGCCGTGGCGGGCCCCCGCGACGGGGTGATTGACGCGGCCGTATCGATCCGTATCGAGGACGGTTGGCACATTATCGGCGGCAGGACCGACGTGCCGGGACTGGTACCCACGGCCCTTACGTTCAATGCGGATGTACCCATCCGAACCGCCGCAGTCTCCTATCCGCCGGCGGATATGCTGCGATTCGACTTCTCCGACGTTCCGGTCGAAGCGTACCAGGGGGAAATCCGGCTGAGTGCCCGGATCGAAGTGGAATCCGCTGCCCTCGCGGATGGCGGTTCCCCGGCGGAAGGCGGGCGACTGTACGCGACTCTGTACTACCAGGCCTGTAACGACGCAGTCTGCCTTGCGCCGGAGGAGAAGGCCCTTTCCGCCCCGCTCGATCCGTGAAAGGCCACCCGGGCGGGACGTGAAAGCAGTTGCCGAATACATCCACAATGGTGTACAGTAACGGGAGGACCCAACCTGCACAGGATTCGCCATGCCTGAGACAAACCTCAAGGCCGACCCGCGACTAAGCGCGCCGATGCGCCGGCATCTCCGTTCGCTTCACCTGGATACGGTGGAAGCCTACCGGGCCTGGTGCCGGGAGAACGGATTCAATATCCGACTCAACAAGACCCTGCCGCAGCGTCGGCGGGAACTGGCCTCGTCGCGGAAGACCACGCAACAGCACCGGATCGACTCGGAACTCGAGGCGCATATCTCCGCCCTGGGCCTGGGCACGGTCGCGGAGTACCAGGCGTGGTGCCGGGCGCACGGCGCCGGGGACGGCCTGCAGAAAAGCAAGGCGCAACGCCGACAGGAGATCCGGTTAGGGCAGCAGTCGCAAAGCCGGCAGAAGGCCGACCGATCATCCGCCAGCCAGCACCGGCGGCGCCGGAAAGACCTGCTGAAGCGGATCGCCGCCGGCGAGGTCGACGACCGGGAACTCACCAGTCCCGTGCTGCTCCGGGTGCGCCATCTCTTTCAGAATGCGCCGCTCGATCCGGAGGCCCGATCCGCCTTCCTGACGCTTCTCCTCCACGTCGAAAGCCAGGGAAGACTGTTTCATCTTAAACCGGTCGTGCCCCGGTACGGGCCGCAGCCGGCCAACAATTTCGTGGACGGTCTGGCGTCGCTGGCCGCCTGGCACGGCCGCTGGATCCGAAAGGTCGCGTCGTGGCAACCGGACAGCCACAACGGCCGTCGGCAGTTCGGCGAACTGGCGCGACATCTCCTGGCCGAATACGACGTGCCCGCATGCATGGATACAGCGTTCTTCACGGGTATGGATGCCGGGTCGAGTACCCGGCAAGGCTGGTTCGTGCATGTGGGCGCCGGCAACAACATCCGGAAGGCCGACATCCCGCTGCGCTTCACCAAGCGCATGGCCCATGCGTTCATCGTGTCCGCACCGTCCGGATACACGGTGGACGCGGCCCTTAGATGGGCCCAGGTGATCGGGATGGGCGGCGACGACCTGCTGGCGGAGGCGGTCTGCGATTCGATGCTCGGGGACCGGTTCGAGGAGGGGCCGTTCTGGGAGACCGTGCTGCACTTCTTCGTGAACCATCCCATGCTCGACGTGGCGCACGTGGGACCGATCGTCGACTACGTCCATCACCGGCGGATGGTCGCCCGGGAGCAACGGGAACCGGACGGAAACGTTCGTCTCATCGATCCGCCCGAGCCGGATTTCACCATGAAGGGCCGCACGCCCGAATCCATGCTGCGGAGGGTGGAAGCCTGGCACCGTGGGTTGAATCGATCCCAGCCCAAGAAACCTCGCGAATGGGATTCCTGCGGGGTAGACGGATATACGTGGGTTGACGAGGACGAGAGGGCGGGGGAGATCCGGACCTGGCGCATCGAGGAGATCCGCAACAGCCGGGACCTGGCCTACGAGGGCAAGCACATGAAGCACTGCGTGGCCTCGTACCTGACCTCCTGCGCGAACGGTACCCGGTCCATCTGGTCCATGAAGGTCGATTACCTGGGATCCGGAGCGACCAGGAACGTCTTGACCATCGAACTGCTCAACAACAAGAAGTACATCCGGCAGGTACGCGGCCGCAGCAACAGCAGGCCCATGGACGCCCACAGCGGCCGCGCGCAGGAAGGCTGGAACGTCCTTGCCATGTGGGCCGACCAGCAGGGCCTGACGCTTCCGGGCGGCAGGTCGTGGGCCATGCGCAGGGTGTAGAAAAAAAAGCGACGGCATCTGGGCGGCCGCATGGGAAGCGGCAAGGAATGCCGTCGCTAAAATGATTGGATATGCTCCCGCGGGGCGCCGGAGTCATATCGAATCCTTGATCATTGGCGGGCAATCGATCGTGGCCGTGATGCAATCACGTGTTCGATGTCCGCCTATACTACTCTATTGGACTCCGAATCGCCGAAAAAGATGCACTAAATCGGTCCGGACATGCGTATTTCCGATCCCGTTAGACCCGTGGCCCCCGCGAGTGCCCCTTCGAACGATGCAAATTGAAACGATCACATTCCTTGCCGCGATCACGGGCTATGCCGGATTAACCGCGAACATGGTCCTGGTGGCCGCTGACCGCCATCGGCCGAAACACATGACGCCGGTCGCGCTGATCGTCTTCGCCCATGTTCTGATGGTCTGGCAGTTCCGGTACGATTGGGAGATCGCCCAGGCGACTAGAAACGGATATGCGGGGTTCGTTATATTCCATGCCGCGTTGCTCGGTATCCTGGCCGCCCCGCTGGCCGGGCACCCCTGGGCGAAGCGGCTCGTGGCCTTCTCGTTCCTCGTCGCCGCCATGGGGGCCAGCGGCGCCGTTATGCGTTACGATGAAGTAGCGGTCTACCGCCTGCCCGTTTTCGTATGCGATCTCGTCGGCCTTTCCGCGCTGGCTTACTGGATATTCAGACGGTCCAGACCTTAGGAGGAATCCGCAATGATGAGCCTGGCTGAACAGAAGGCCTTTTTCGAGGAAGAGGGATACCTGGTCGTCGAGGGCCTGCTGTCGGAAGACGAGCTGGCCGCATGCCGCGAGGAAATCGAACGCCTGCACCGGCTGTCGGCGGAACTCGAGTCCGCCGGCGATCCGGCATCGTCGCGTTTCCAGCGCGAACCTTATGCAGAAGGCGCGAACCGACCGGACGGCCTGCCCGTGCTGAGGAAAATCGAAAACACGCGGGAAATCTCGGCGTACTTTCGCGACCTCTCCGTCCATCCCGGACTGCTTCGGGTGGTGGGTGGATTGCTCGGTCCCGATCTGTTGCTGTTCCGCAGCACGCTGATGCTCAAGCCGGCTTTTCACGGTTCCGCCCACGCGCCGCACCAGGATTCGGCCTACTGGCCCATCGAACCGCCCGCGCTCGTGACCGTCAGCATCGCCCTGAACGACGCCACGACCGAAAACGGCTGTTTCAAAGTCATCCCGCGCAGCCACACCTGGGGTTTGAAAGACTGGGGACTGATCGCGCAGGCACAGGACGCGGAACCCGCGCACGAGCGCGACCTGCAGGATGCCCACCAGGTCGAGGTGCCGCTGAACGCCGGCAGCGCGCTCTTTTTCCACAGCCTGATGGTACACGGGTCCGGTCCCAACCGGTCCCCCCACCCACGCAATACGGCGCTTTACGCCTACTTCCCGCCCCATGTCCGCTACATCCCGGGCAAAGGCGGTCCCAGGGAGAAGACCTATCCGGTGGCGTGCGGTCTGGATGGCCGAAAGACCTTCACGCTGGAGACCGCGGGTCAGCAGGTTTAGGCCGGACCGGGTGCACCTTCCCATTTTGCAACAAAAAAAAGTGAATTACACTTCCGCTCGAAATAATAATAAACTATATAGTAACTATACATCCGGTTTAATGATGGCATCCCGGCTACCGCACCGGCTGCCGTTCCTGCACGCACCTGATCCTGCACGCACCTGTTCCTGCACGCACCTGTTCCTGAGACCAGACTGCACCGAATCGGGAGAGCATTCATGCGAAACACGGAAGCGCAAGAGACCAACGAGGTACTGAATGAACTGCGTGGCGAGCTCCAAGAGGTGGTCATCCTGTTGTCGACAATCGCCAGGCACATCGACGACTTTCGTTACGAGACCCACAAGTTGAACCGGTATCTGCGCAACATCCCGCGCGAAGAACAGTAGAGCGTCTGGGCCAGCCTAACCGCGAGCTTGCGATGTACTATGACCAGGGTTCGTTCGATATCCGATGTGAGTGGGGCCTGGAGGGGCTTCAGGAACTGCTGCCCGCCAGCAGGGCCGTGGTCATCGTCGACGTCCTGTCGTTTACCACCAGTGTGGACATCGCGGCGGGAAACGGCGCGCTGGTCTACCCTTTCCGCAGCAAGGACCAGACGGCGGCGGCCTACGCCAGGTCTCGGGATGCGCTGATGGCCAATGCCACCCGGGAATTCGAAGGGGGCGGCTACTCGCTGTCCCCCTCCTCCTTGCTGGACATACCAGCCGGCACCGCGCTTGTTTTGCCCTCTCCCAACGGATCTACACTTTCCCTGTCGACCGGTGATATCCCCACATTCGCCGGCTGTATCCGGAACGCAACGGCCCTTGCCGGCGTATTGCGGCAATACGAAACCGGTATCAGTATCATCGCCGCGGGAGAGCGCTGGAAGCAACAACAGACCCTCAGGCCCGCGATCGAGGATCTGATCGGCGCAGGGGCCGTCATTCATGCGCTGGATGGCACCCGTTCGCCGGAAGCCGAAACTGCCGCTCGCGTTTTCGAGGCGTTCAGGGACGACCTGAAATCGGTCCTTTGCACATCGGGGTCCGGCAAGGAGTTGATCGGCAGGGGTTTCGCGGCTGATGTGCGGCTTGCCGCGGCTTTGGACGCGAGCCGTTGCGTACCGGTGTTGAAAGACGGAGCGTACCGGTCGTATCACGTACCCGGCAGCTCCGATGCGTGATAGCGGATGCCTCACACTTCGTACGCCTGCCACGTACCCAGGCAGCCGTGGCCGCGCCGCACGTGAAGCAGCCGTTTTCCGGGTTCGGCGATGTACCCGGAAATCGAATGCATCCCGACCGCGCCGTGCCGGCAGATCCCGCCGGGATCATTTTCGTGATCGGCCAGGATTTCTTTGATCGTGTCGACGGTGATCGTCCCCCAACGCGCCTCGACAAGCTGCCGGATGCGGTCCAGGCGGGGACAGGAATCCGGCAGGTGTCCGGTCTCGTGAGCGGCGAACGCGGGGGTCAGGTAGTGGTTGGTATGCAGGCAGGCGTCGGGATGGGCGTCCCGATGCAGGGCTATCCCCTCGGGCCGTATTTCCACGGTATCGATATGTCCCTGTCCGTCGCACAACACCAGGTTGGCGGCCGAACAGGCAGGGTGCCTGGAAAGTAGCTCCACGCAGTCTGAGGCCGTCCGCTGCTCCAGGACCAGGCGCTTGATCGGGTAATGGGGCAGTCCCATCCGCCAGGTACATCCGTAGAGGGCATTGGCGAAATGGGCCACGCCGTGCTCGTTCATCCCTGAATAGCCCAGCTGGCCGGCAAAGGTGAACATCAGTGCCCGGGGCCGGCCGTCGTCGGGTCTTACACGCAACAGCAGCGCCACGTCGGCGTATTCCGGTTCGAGATCCTGGTTCTGTCCCGCCAGCGTGTTTCCATCGGCTGTGGCCGACCGTGTCAGCGCGAAGGCGGTGCAGGCCCCGACCGTCTGTTGCGCGGCCTCGGCGCGGGCCTGGCAAAGCACCGCTTCCTCCAGGCTGATGCCCGCGCCCGCCGCCAGCCCTCTCACCTCTTCCGAGAAGGCCGGACTCATGCGCTCCATCAGGGGCCAGAAACCCATGGCGTTCCGGCACAGCGCATCCCGGGACAGCCCGGTCAACCGGTCGATCCATCGCAGGTACTTCCGGACGAGACCGGCGGCCTGCGCGCCGTGCTGATAGCCCATCTCGTAACCGGTGCCCGCGACTTCGATCAGCGGGAATGTGTGATCAGGCATGGTTTCCTTACCGCGTTTCAACGCGAGTCCCCCGTAAACGTCCACGTCCGCCAACCCTGCAGCATCGGGAAATAGAGACCCAGGCTGACTGGCCCCGATTCCAACGACTGTAAAACGCCTGCGTAGCCTTCCAGCTGGCTCCTGTACCGCTGCTGTTCGTTATCCAGGAAACCCTCGAGATCCCCGCCGGTATGGGCGCTGGTCTTGTAATCGATGATCCAGCGCGTTCCTTCGAACACGAACGTCCGGTCCACGACGTATTGTCGGGGCCGGCTGTCGAGAACCGTGGTAAGGGCAAGCTCTCTTTCGTCCTGCGGGTGGCGGGACAGGATCCAGCGTCCTCTTTCGTCGGCGACCGTGTTCGCCAGGGCGGACAACGCTCTTGAAACCGCCTCGTCCAGCTTTTCGCCGGCCAGTCCTTCCTGCCGGAGCGCCGTGCGAAGCGTATCCTCGCTGAATCCCAGGCGATCCGGCGCGTACATGCGCTGCAGCATCTGGTGCACGACGATACCCACCCGCCGCTGAAGTTCGGTTACCCACTCGAAGGTGGGATGTCCCGACTCGTCACTATCGGGATCCGACGGATCGTAGAGCGGTTTGAAGTCGATGTCTTCGGGCGGTGGCGCGGGCGTCCAGCCTGTGACCAGGCGGCGGAGCGGCACGCCCCGGGGCTTCGCCGCGGCCGCGTCGCGTTCCGGGTCTTTCCCTTCGTAGTCCTTCAGTGCTTCCATGAACTCCGGCTCCACGGCGTGCCAGATCCTTGCCAGCAGCGTCCGAGAAGCCGGCGGCTTCAGGGATTCGTTCTCCGGATCGGACAGGGCGTGCCCGAGCAGATGCAGGCATTTCCGGGCCCTGGTGGCAGCCACGTAGAGCAGCCGGGTCCTCTCGTTTTCGCGCTTTTGCGATACAATGCGCGCCAGGTAGGCGTAGAGCGGGTCCTTTTCGCCGCCGGTGGGGCGAATTGGCGCCAGCAGAAGCCGGGACCGGCCGCCGCGGACGTATTCGTGCCACATGAGCAACCTCGGGTCCTCCGCTCGCGGAAGGCGGCCCAGGCCGGGCAGGATGACCGTGTCGAACTCCAGGCCCTTGGCCCGGTGAATGGTCAGCAGCTGCACGTCCCCCGCGGCTTCCATGTCGGAAGGCGCAAAAAGGCGCGCGACGTCATCGGCAAAGGCCTTCTCGTCCGGGATCCCCAGGCCGTCCTGAACCCGTTCCAGGAGATCGAGAAAAGCGGTGGCGTCTTCGCGTTCGGTCCGGGTTTCCAGGCAGGCCGGTCCGCCCAGCGCGGTCCAGACGCCTTCCACCAGCCGGCGGATGGGCAACCTGGCGTGGAGGGCGAACGCATCGGCGAGTACGGGCATCATGCGGCCAATCCTGGATCGGCCGTCCGAAGACAGCCGCTCCCGCCGCTCACGGTCCCGCAGTAGGTCCCACACGGCGGACGAGGCGTCGCTCCCGGCCAGGGTCTCGAGGTCCGCCAGGGTGAGGCCGCACCACGGCGCGCGCAGTACGGCGAGCCAGGCCAGCCGGTCGCTGGGATGCAGGAGCGCCCGCGTGAGGGCCAGCAGGTCCCGCACCACCGGACGGTCCCCCAGGGCGTCGATCTCCACGGCGCGGAATCTGATCCCGTTTCTTCTCAGGACGGAAACGATGCCGGCCAGATGACCGCGGGCCTGGACCAGTACGGCGATGTTCTCGTCCGGTCGTCGCGCCTGCGCCTCGGCGATAATCTCGACAACGCGTTCGGCTTCGGCCTCCTGGTCGCGGGCGAGGAAGGGATGGAAGCGGACGCAGCTGTCGGGATGGTCGGCCTTGAACGCCTCGGAGGGTTCGTAGGTCACCGCGCCGGACAGGATGTCCTCGCTAAGGGGGAATGCGTCGCGCAACACGCGGTTCACCCAGTCCACGACGCGTGGATGGGAGCGGAAATTCACCGAGAGCGCGAGGGGGACGGGGCGGATGGCGCCTATCCCGTGCTGCCGGGCCTGAAGAAAAAGCCCCACTTCCGCTTCGCGAAACCCGTAGATCGACTGCATGGGATCGCCCACCAGGAACAGCGTCCGGCCATCATCCGGGCGCCAGTCCCTGATCAGGCGGATGAGCAGGCCGTACTGGCTCTGGGAGGTGTCCTGGAACTCGTCGATGAGCAGGTGCATGATACGATCGTCCAGGCTCCGGGCCAGGTCGGTGGGCGCTTCGTCCGGACCCAGCGCGTCCCGCGCGCCGATGCCGATCTCCGTGAAGTCGACGCATCCCTCTTCCTGGAATACGAGCCTGAGCTGTTCCACCGCCACGGGCAGCAGGAGGAGCAGCGCGTTCAGAACGTCCCACTGCCTTTCGTCGAAACGCGGAGCGGGCAGTGTACGCAATTCATGCAACGATTCGGCGGTTCCCGGGGGCAGGTCGATGCGGGCAAGTCGTTCCCCTGCGTCGCGTCCGGCGTCGGTCGGCGGGAATCCATGGTTGACGTTCAGGGCCTTGCGGCGGGTCCCCCGCCCGGTCAGGAACATCTCCGCGATGCCGATCCAGCTGGGGAGAGACTCGGCATGCGATCCCGGAAATCCGGTCATCTCGTGACAAGCGCCGATCACACTCTCCCGGTCCCTCGCAACCAGATTCGATGCCGCGAAACGGGCGAGGGCGGCGGTTTCGACCCTGAAGTGCTCAGGGAATCCGTCACGGACCTCTTCCAGGGCGCTTTCGATGACCTCCCCAAGGGAGGACTCCAGGTCGGCGCGCAGCGCTTCGGGATCGTGGAACGCTAAGGCATCGCCGGCCGCCTCGGCATCGCTCTCTGTGCCGGCATCGCCCATCGCACCGGCGTCGCTCGCCGCACCGGCATCGCCCTCTGTGGCGATCTGGCCCTCTGTGGCGGTCTGGCCCTCTGTGGCGGTCTGGCCCACTGTGGCGGGTCCGGCGATCGCCGGAGGTTCACGTAACGCACCGTGGTGACCACGATGAGCCACGTGGCGCATCCACTGGTCCCTGGTGCCCAGCATGACGCTCAGCAGTTGCTCGACTCTTCCGAAGTGATTGTCCAGGTGGGCAAGCAGGACGGCTACGGCTCCGGATACCTCCTGAGGCGCCCCTTCGGCATCCAGCATGGATACCGTCCGGCGGGCCGCGCGCGCGTACAGGTGTCCCGCGTCATCCACCGGCCGGAGCGCCGCGCCCATGCGGGAGACCCAGGGCATCCTGCGCACCAGCATGGCGCAGAGCGAGTCGATCGTCTGGATGCGCAGGCGTGCCGGATGCTCGGCCAACCGCCAGTCCAGCCGGTCGTTTTGGGCAACGGCTTCCCGCGCGAGCTGCCAGGTGTGGGCTTCGTGCGGCGTCGCGGGCCGTGGTCCGGAGGCGCCTGCCAGGGCCGCGACGATGCGATGGCGCATCTCCGCGGCCGCCTTGCGAGTAAAGGTAATGGCCACGACGGCCTCTGGCCGGTCCACTCGTGCCAGCAGGGCCAGGAACCGCTGGATGAGCAGTTCGGTCTTGCCGGACCCCGCGGGCGCCTGGACGATGAACGACCGGGCAGGGTCGAGCGCCTCGAGACGTTGCTTCTGGTCCGCTGCAGGTTCAACCACGGTCATCCTCCGGTTGCTGCGCTTCCCGCGGTTCCTCCAGTTCCACCATCCCCTGGCTGATCCGGCACAGGGACGGCAGTTCGCAGTACCGGCAGGTCTTTGCGGGGTCCTTGGGATCCACGTGCGCCCGGCCCTCCCGGAAGTCGCGGCCGAGTTCATTCAGCACCGCCCGCCAGGCGTCTATGATCTGCGCGATCGGCAGCTGCCCTTCCGGTACCCGGACCCCCGGCGCGATATCCGGGGTTTCGGCCAGCCCCCTGAATCCCAGGTAACCCGTCCGCAGCCTGGCGAACAGGACGGCGGCCACATCGGCTTCCGTGGAAACGGCGTATATGGGCAACTGGGGTTCGTCCGGTCTCGCGCCCGCCCAGTCGGCGGGACCGCATTCCCCGGACTTGTAGTCCACGATGACCAGCTTGCCGTCCTCCAGGCGGTCCACCCGGTCCACCTGGATTTTCACCTCGACGCCGCCGACCTCCACCGACCGTCTCTCCTCCTGGTCGACCACCGTGAAGGGTTGCCGCTGCCGTTCCAGCCCCATCCAGTCTCTGATGATGCGCACTACCCTGGCCTGCTCGATTTCCGCAAGACGGGGATTGCGCCGGAACCGGCCGCCCAGGATCCTCCGAACCTCGGGTTCCACGTGCCCGCGTATCAGATCCGTCAGCCCTTGTTCCGTCACCGCGAGCAGATGCCCGTGAGACTTCAGCCGTCCCCAGACCCTTTCGAGGACGCGGTGCAGGAGCCTTCCCCGGTCAAGCGCATTCAGGCCGGGTTCAGGCTCCTCGAGTGCCCTGGCACCCAGCCGAAGTTCGGCAAAGGCCTTGAACGGGCAGGCCGCCTGGAGCTTGAACAGGAAGGTCCCGCCCCTGAGCGCCGCGTCACCGCATGCCGGACCGTAGTGGTCGTCCATCACCTCCAGCGCGGAAGCGGTGGAGATCCCCTCCCCGTCGCCGGGTGAAGGCGGGATCCCCAGGACCGCGGCCGAGGTTTCGGGCAGCATGCCAACGAGCGGACTGACGGCCAGGTCCGCATCCTCTTCCCGCTCGGGATAGCTGACGACAACGGAAGGCGCGGACGAGAGAAGGCGTCCGGTAAGCAACCGGGTGAACTCGAGCTCCCGAATCGGCGACGACCCGGGCAGGTCGTACTGGCGCTGAAGGCGTACCGGAATGAACGGGTCAGGCACGGGATCCGCCGGCCAGGCGCCGTCGTGCAGGCCCATCAGCCAGAGCCGGTCGAAACGGAGGCCGGAGCTCTCGAAAACGCCCAGGATCTGGACGGGGGCCGGCGCGGATTCCGGTTGAAACTGCCTGGCCGTAGACAGGTTCCTCAGCACGTCCACCGCCTCGTGGAGCGGAATGAGCCCGAACACGTCGTCCAGATTGGCCAGATTGGAAAGCAACTCGCGCCATACTTCAAGGGTCTGGTATTCGATACTGTCGAGCGTGCGGTCTCCGGGCCAACCGATGTCGTGAAGGAAAGCGGAAAGGGCCGGCGCCCAGTCGCTGGGCAGCCGCGAAACCTGAAGCGTTTTGTACTTTTCCGACCAGGTTTCGAGGAGCGTCACGAGTCCGGGACACCCGCCGTTGCCCCTTCGTTGCCGGACCAGATCGATCACATCCGAAAGGGACACTTCCAGCGCTCCGACGGCACGCAGGTCCGCGTCCAGCAAGGCCCGGCCGGTCATTTCCTCCGCGGCCCCGGGCAGAAAGGGGGATCGCAGCACGCGGCCGGCGCGTTCGACGGCGAGATCCCCGGGGTCGGTTCCGAGAAACAGGAACGCCGTCTGGATAACGGGATGTTCATCGAGCGGCCGCCCGAGGGAAATGTTGAAACACCGTACCGGGTCGAGGTCCGGCCGCAATCGGTTGCGGGGGTGTAACACATCGCCGAATGCGCGCTCGATCTCGTCTCTGCGCTGGCTCAGTCCGGGCACGACGATGCCGATCCGGAACGCCGGGTCGCGCCCGTCCGGACCGCTTTCCAGGCACCGGCGCGCCCATTCGGCGGCGGCGCGGATCTCCCGGCCGGCGTCGGCAAAGCCCACGCGTACGGCGTCTCCGGCTTCATCGGTATGCGCGCGCTCCCGGACCTTCACGCCGCGTCGAACGAGGGCGTCGATCAGGCGTTGCTGCACCGGCGAAAGCTCGAGGAATCCCGCGAATTCAGCCTCCCCGGGGACCCGTGCCGCGCCCCGGTCGATGAGGTCCGCGACAGACCCGGGCAACTCGGCGCTCGAGATCCAGCCGTTACGCCGGCAGCGTGCCTGGAACGCCCGGGCCCAGCCGAGGAAAGTCCGGGCGTCTTCGGACGCATTCCACGCCTCGGTATCGAGCGGTATCGCCCAGCCGCACAGGCGCTCCCAGGATCGGCCGGCGGCCTCCGCCGTCGAGGGAACATCCAGCAGCGAGTTCCCGGCCATGGACCGGATGACGTCTTCCCAGATCAACCGCTCTTCGGCCGGCCGGAGCAGGCGGCCCGCCGTTGCCGGGTGATCAGAGAACAGCCCGTTCTTCCACATCTCCGCCAGCCATGCGGACAGCGGCATGATCTGAGCGGTAGGCCATGAAGCCCGTCCTGCCGACTCCTGGAAATGATCATGATCGCGACGGAGTTCGCGTGCGAGGCGGGTGGTCGCGGTGATTACGGTCATTACAACATTATCCGGGTGCGTTCGTAAGGCGATCGAGGCTCAAAATCGGACGGTTTCGACCCGCATCCGAAGCCTGGAGCAGAAAATGTGGTGATATGCGCGATTTGTGGAAAGCAGTTTCTAGTTGAACGCCATACACCATATAATAAAATAAATCTAATTGTTATGTATTTTATGGCGTATTATTCGTTTTTGTAAAATATTGCTTGACATAGCCTAAGTGTCACCGGCATAAGTAAATAGAAACCGATGCACATATGTTGCAGTTCGTTTTGCACCGTAGTGTGCATAGAAGCCGGGTTCTATATAGTAGACCGAAACCGGGTCGATGGCACATACTGTTGTCGCAGCGCGAGTGAGATTATGAATAAACACCGAAGAGGGGAGTTAACGGACCGGTTCGTGTACGTAGTGGACCAGCTGAATCGTCTGATGTCCGGCGGGCACTGGGTCAGGCTGCGGGTACTGGATCTGAACGTCCATCAAGTCAACACGCTCCAGGTGTTACATCAAAACGGACCGCTGCGAATGAGCGAGATTGCCGATTACCTGGGCAGTACGCAGTCACACGCCACGAACGTCGTCAAAAAACTGGTCGACCGAAAGTACCTGAACAGGAAATCGGATCCGGAAGATCGAAGAGTCGTGATCTGCGAAATAACGGCCATGGGAAAGCTGATCGCGAACCGGTACCTGGAACTCGTGACGCAACGCGCGACCAGCATATCCGAAGCGTGGGACGAGGCGAAAATGGAATCCGTCGTCGCTTCTTTGGAACTGTTCTGCAATGAGGAAGAGGCGTCCCGCCACAGGAGGGATTCCGACCCGGGCTGAATCACGTGACGGTGAACAGGATTTCATACTTGAAAGATCTGTTCCGCCCAAACCGTGCCAACTGCTAATCCACCTCGCCCGCCAGCGTCGTCACCGCTTCGACCAGCGTGTCCAACTCGGTGTCGCTGGTGTAGAACGCCACTGATATCCGCACGCCCGTCGGTTCGTTGATGTAGGTGGCCCGCTGGGTGATCTGCCACCGGTTGCGGAGCGCCTCGGAGACGTCGGTGCCCTCCATGCCCTCGATGGCGAAAGCGACGATGCCGGTCCGGGTATCGGCACGGCGCGAACTGATGACCCGCACGCCGGGAATGGCGTCGAAGCGCGTGCGTAGCGATTCCGCTTTGCGCCCAGCCTCCTCCGCGATGGCCTGGGGGCCGCCGATGCCGTCCATGAAATCCAGACTGGCGCGGAGACCCTGGTAGAGCATGCTCGCCGGCGTTCCGGTCTCGTACTGCCGGGCCGTTCCATCCGGCGCGTGCGGCCGCCGCAGCGGCTTCAGTACCTGTTGCGCGTCTTTTCTGACATAGAGAAACCCGGTGCCCATCGGCGAGAGCATCCACTTGTAGCAATTGGTGGCGTAGAAATCGCAGCCCATGTCATGCAGATCCACCGGGAACTGTCCGACGGCCTGGCAGCCGTCCCACAGGGTGAGCACGCCGCGCTCCCGCGCCAGCGCGCAGATCTCCCGGGCGGGCAGACGGGTCCCGGTATCCGTGGTGACATGGCTGAAGCAGAACATCCGGGTTCGCGGGGTGATGGCCTGTTCCAGCCGGTTCAGGAAAACGTCCTTGTCCTGGTCGATCTCGACGACCTTGACGACGGCCCCCACCCGGTCCGCCAGGCCCTCTGCGGCCTGCAGGGGTACCGGGTGTTCTTCGTTGGTGATGATCACCTCGTCCCCCGGCTGCCAGCTTAACCCGCCGAGGACCATCCCGTAACCCTCGCCGGTGCTCATCGTCAACGCGATTTCCCCGGCGTCGGCGCCGAAGAAGTCTGCGATCCTGGCCGGCATCTCGGAAGCGGCCCGCTCCATCTCGGTGTACCAGTCGATCGTACTCACGCTGCCGCTGAGCATCTGCTGGTAGCCATCGGCCATCGCCTTGTTCACACTGACCGGCGCCTGGCCGATACCTCCGGTATTCAGGTAGACGCCGTACCGCAGCCCCGGCATCTGTTCTCGAATCTGTGCGATATCCATGGGCTTTCCTCTCATGGGTGTTCCTTTTCTCCCTAGTCTGCGAGGTGTCTACGGAAGAAGCCCACGGTAAGGTTCCACGCCTGCGCCGCCGCCGTCTCGTTATACCGGGGCGTGGAGTTGTTGTGGAAACCGTGAAGCGTTCCCTCGAACATGCGCATCTCGTAGTTCACGCCGTTCGCTTTAAGTGCTTCTTCGTACTCCGGCCACATGGCGTTGATGCGCCGGTCGGTTCCCGCGTAGATGATCATCAGGGCCGCCTCGATCTTCGGCACGTCCTCGGTCGCGGCCGTGGCGCCGTAGTACGGCACGCCGGCGTCCAGGTCGCTGCCGAGGGCGACCGCGAGGCGATTGGTCATCCCCCCGCCCCAGCAGAATCCCGTGGCGCCGAGCCGGCCGTTCGAAAGCGCATGCCCTTTGAGAAACCGCGCGCTGTTGATCATGTCCTGGTCCAGCTTATCCCGGTCGAGGCTTCGCTGCAACGTACGGCCGTCGTCATCGTTGCCGGGGTAGCCGCCGACCGGAGCCAGGCCGTCCGGGGCCAGGGCGAGGAACCCGGCCACGGCCGCGCGCCGCGCCACGTCTTCGATGTAGGGGTTCAGCCCCCGGTTCTCGTGGAAGATTATGACGGCGGGAAAGGGCCCGTCACCGGTGGGTTGCACGAGGTATCCCCGCATGGTCCCGGACGTGCCGCCGGGCGAAGGGTACTCGACGTACGTCCCCTTGATCCGCCGGTCGGTGAAGGAAATCGTCTGGGCCTCGGCGTAGCGCGGCAGGAGCGCCTGCGCCATCGAGAGCGCGGAGACGCCGCCGATCGTGATCGCCGCGGCGCGGCTGAGAAACGTGCGCCTGTCGATATAGCCGTGGCAGTATTCGTCATACAGCTCGAAGACGCGCGGATCGATGTTTTCTTCGGTTGGCTTTTCTTCGGGTAGCTTTTCTTCGGGGGGCATGGGTTACCGCTCCTTGGGGCTGGTGGATGCTGATTTGATCGTGCAGGCCGGGGTTAGTTTCAACGGTCGTGCTCCGTAAACGCAGACGAAGGGTTCGAGTGTTAGAACCGATGCCAGTTGATACACCTGGTTGTCGAAGAAACTGATCGTCAGAAGTTCCGGTTAAACAAATTCTAATTAGGCGTGAATGAATCCCGGCGTCAATCGGAAGTCCTGGCATGAATCAGATTCATTCCAGGTAACCGGTGGAATGAGTCGAGGGAAGCATGAGGTCTATGGACATTCTAGCAGCCCTTGATGTACTCAAGCACGGCGCAGAGAAAAACACTCGAGCTGGCGGTACGAATCGCCGACTAAAACGAATAGGCGGAGTCTGGCGGATCGCTTTTACCTTCGACCTTGAACGTAAGGCCATAATTCTGGTCGCTGGCGGTAAATCGGGCATCGGAGAACGACGGTTCTACCAGCAGCTGATCGGGAAGGCGGATCACCGCTGCGATTCGCATCTTGATCGACTGAAGGCTGAGAGGAGGACACGAAGATGAGTACGTTGACAGACAGAATTGACAATCTGCCCCCGTCCCGACGGAAGAAGATCGAAGAACGGACCCAGGCTATGATCGCTGAAGAGTTGTCGTTACGAGATTTGCGCAAGGCTAGAAAGCAGACACAGGTGCGGGTCGCGGAGAAGCTCGGGATCAATCAGGAGAACGTGTCCCGCCTCGAACAGCGCAGTGATCTGTTGATTTCCACTCTCAGTGGCTATGTCGAGGCTATGGGCGGTAAACTGAGTCTGGTGGCGGAGTTTCCGGACCGACCGCCAGTGGCGCTTACGGGCATTGCGGCACTCGACGACCTTTCGAAGTGAACCACGCCATGAAGGTCAGACTGTCGTGATTGGGTGGAATCCTTAAGCGGGCATTAACTTTTTAAATACCAACAAGTTTCGGATCGGTTTACCTTGTTGTTTTAAGATACATCCCATGCGCCGGCTATACAGTAACATCGCCTGGCGATGTAAGACCGAAGAACCATACACGTTGATAGAATCGTAAGATCCAAGCTGACCCAAAGTCGTTGTCCTCCGCACGTTCAACCCAGTACTCAAATACACCATCACCAATCGCGGCATCAGGTTGTCGTTCTATCAAGGGTTTGAAGATTAAGGCGAGATCCTCAAGTTTTTTTGGGTCGACATTAGCCTCCAAACGTGAATTTTCATAACACTTAATTGTGCACCTATTCGGCAACCTGACAGAGAATTTGTCCCAATAAAGTCCTCGGATAATCCTGTCTGTGACTAAGTCTAGACGATCGTAGTCAGTTCGGACAACCTTATATCCGACACCTTGTCCGATATATGCACCTCCTTCTGAGTACATATCTACATCAATTAGGTTGTCTAAAACCTGTCTGGCGAAACCTCTCGCTTGGGGTCGTTGAAACGACCTAATGATACTTTCAAACACCTTTTGAGCTTGAGGATGATCATGGGCGTCAAGTCTACCAGCTACCATGACTCGAAAAAACTCATCGTCCTTCGATGCCGTCTCATTACATGATCGGCAGGAAGGTACCGTAATGAGATTCGATCGGTTCTGCTTGGGGAACAGGTTTCTAGGAGGCACATGATCACGAGTTTCTGGATTGGCGGTTCCGCAGTAAACACATACCGGATTAGGATCTGCCATCAAAAAACTCTCCGAAAAGACGGGACAAGTTCATGCACTTGCCTTCTCATGTGGTCCGTTTTTTGGCGGTAGTTTCTTCACCCCAGTTCTCCGGTGGGCCTTCGCGCAACAGCTTGAACAACGTCCGCCTGGCAATGTCGAATCCTTTGTCGAACGCCTCGGAGATTGTTTGTGAAGGCACGTTGCTCGGCCGGCTATGAACGATACTAGACCGTGCGCTATAGAACTCATTTACACGCTTCCTGATCCCTTCACGGCTTGCGGAATCGGCTTCGAGATACGAAGAAGCCCTGTTTCGCAATTCACGCGAGATCTTGCTTTGGGGCAGGTCGTACATCTGTTCCAACGCAATTGAGACTTTCACGATTCTGTCCTCGTCTGCAAACCGACCGTCCATGACGAGCGCATCGGAAAGCCGACTGACTGTTTTAGCGTATCTGGCGTACCGTTTACTCGATCGGTTTTTGTGAGCTTCCTTCGCCTCGTCGAGCGCCTTCGGTGTGGGTTCCGGGCATAAGTCAAATCCATCGAAACTTTGAGCCGATCGGCCAAGTCTGTGGCTACCTTTATGAACCGATCGACCGAGAAGTCGACTAGCAGACCGGTCGATGTGATCCTCTATAAACGCCAGGTGTGGTACAGGCGTCGCGTGCGCTACGGCAAGTAGATCTAGGAAGACCAGCGCATCCCGAAAAAACGATCCCGGTTTCCTCGGTACTACGTCTCTTGGATAACCTGTTCGCTGGAATGCAGGTCGCCATCGGAACGGCCTGACCACAGCCCCCAGCGCCTGCCAGCCGTGGAAACCGGCGGCAGGCGGAGCGAGTTCATTGACCAGGGGTTTGTCCACGAACCTTCGTACCTGCTCGTAAGGAATGACCACCATTCCTTCCGTGATATACAATGGTTCCTTGAAGGTCATTCCATAGAATAGCACAGCGTCATATCCGGCGTCCAACTCACCAGGCAACACGACCGGATCTTCGGCCGGTACCGGACTGAGTAATCCATTCAGTTCGGCTGCGGCCGTCCGAAATCGATCACCGGACAGTTCAGAGGCACGTGCGATCAATCCCGCGATCAGGTCCGCCAGGTGGGTCAATCCACCGGAGTTCATTATCTCCATCCAGAACTTGTCCTGGCCGATGATGGGGCTCACGACCCGCGACAGGGTGGGATGCGAAAGAAGTATGTGCCGGACGGGATCCAGCGCCTCGAGCAGGGGGGAGTTACTCTCCGATTTGCCACGGAATTTGCGGTTGCGAGCCATGGAAAGGAGGAGACGCAGGTCGTCTAGAGGGAACGCCACCGAATCGTCCCTCTGTTCTTCGTCCACGGTATGCCAAGACGGATTCTGCCTTTAGTATTCTTCGAGGTAGGGGACTTGAACTTTGGCCAAGTTGCAAAGTGCCGGTGTGAGTCTGTCGATCCAGTCTTTAGCAGAAAATCCGCTGGAGGTCATGCACGTATCTTATCCCTGCTGTCACCGGCTATGTGGTACCGCAACGGAAATTGCCTGGAATCTCTCAGAATGCGTAGTTCCCGGATCAAGCCACCAGACATAGTCATACCTTTCAACGCCGGAATTGTGGCCTCCACGATTCAACTAGGGCTTCATCCTCCTCGATCTCTTTCATCTGTTCTTCGATATCGAGTGCGGTAAGCACAGTAAGGGTCTTGCCATAGTTACCGAGACCGATCAACTGCTCAGTGATAGACAGGCTGCGGTCGCTGCCAAACCAATCACAAATGTCGGAGGAATCCTCGTCGTGGTCCGCTCGAAGTACGCGCTCGGGGTTTTGGTTGAATGCATACGTCGCAGTCGCCTTTGGAAGTGGATCACCTTTGCGAATCCAGTTAAGACTTTGCATTTCCTTGAGAGCTTCCGACATGAAGCAATAATCGATTCGGTCGCCGGTGCTGATGACGATTGCCATCGGATCACGCGTCAACCGCGTAAATCGGATTGCCGTGGCTGTGAGCGAAGTGCAACACTGTGCCGAGAGTTTCTCGATGGCTTCTAGACCGTCGCCCGCAGTGAGCATGGCTTCGGTAAAGAGTTTGCGCGGCATTAGCAAGGTAGCTGCGAAATGATCGGCCTCCATCTCGTAGCGGTCGCCCGAGGCAAATCCAGCGTGGGATGCATGCACGTCGCCATTGGAGAGAACCGCGTCAATGTGACCTGGTAGAAAGTAGTGCCCAAGTTCGTGAGCGACGCTGAAATGCTGGAATCCGATGCTGTCGATGTGGGTTGCATAGGCGATACCGAAGTTATTCCCTCTTCGTAAAAGAATGCCTGAGACGCCTTGGTTATCGGCAGGCTTGGGAAGCACCTCGATACCGAGATCCTGTGCAAGTGCAATCGGGTTTACAGGAAGTTTGATAACCGCCCGCTCTTTGACGACTTTCTCTGCGGCGATCATGGCTTTCCTGTAAGGTTCGATCTCTCTCATTAATCTTCTTTCTTAGTTCGATCTGTGGCCTTGTCTGCAAGCATCTTCAGAAATCCCTCTGCGATGTCTCGGTCGTTGGCGGTCATGCGATCCAGATCGCGATAAAGCTTGTCTGCACCGGCAAGGGCCTGATCGTCGGTTACGCGTCCAAGAAGATAGTCGGTGGTTACGTCAAGGGCGTCGGCAAGCCTTCTCAGGTTGTCGAAGGATGGTTTACGAGTTGCTGTCTCAAAATGGGAAATGGCGGATGCCTGAAGCCCGGCGCGACTTGCCAAGTCTCCTTGGCTCAAATTACGTTTCTCCCTAGCCGCACGAAGGCGTGAAGGAAAAACTTCGGTAGAGTGGCTTGACTTTTCCATGACGGAATAGTATATTATTTAAAGACGACAACGTAATCTAAGGGCTGGCGCTTTGCCAGATATCGTTGACGACATGGTCATATAGTACATGACGAGAGACAACATAGCAAGAGTCTTATAGAATCCGACGGCAACTTCGGTAAGTGGTCCGTTGCCAGATCGACGACGTGTCCTCCGGGAATTTCACCAATAGACGCCGGTTGGGCATTTACAAATGGAGCTATATAAGTGAACAAGCCGTTCTACATTCTCTCTGTTGACGGTGGTGGGTTCCGCGGCCTCTTTGCGGCTCACCTTCTAAAGAAGATGGAAGAGGCGTGGCAAATCGATTGGTGCCGTCGATTTGGCTTACTGGCAGGAACCAGTACGGGTTCGATTCTAACGTCCGGACTGGCTGCGGGGATTTCAGCGGTAGACCTTGCCGAATTCTACAAGACTCACGGCGAGACGATCTTCAGGCCGCGAGCCCGTGCCCGTTTCGACATTCGTCGACTTTTCACGAGCAGATATTCGAGTAAAACACTTAAGGCGTTATTAGATGGCATGTTCCATGACATGACGCTGGGTGATATCGCTGTTCCACTCATCTTACCTTCGGTAGATATCGGTAACGGATGCGTGCATGTCCTCAAATCGAAATTTCACGGACAATTCTGTAGGGACCTAACTGTGCGCGTATCCGACGCCGTCCTAGCATCGTGCTCGGCTCCGACCTATTTCGACCCACATATCGTCAACGATATCTATCAGTTGGTTGACGGTGGTATCTGGGCGAATAACCCGTCACTCGTGGCAACGATCGATGCCCATTATCGATTGGGCATCCCACTTGAAGACATCCGCGTACTCACCATTGGTACCGGGAAAAGCACAACCTTCTATCCTCGCAGTAAAGGCAAGTGGAAAGACCGGCTATTTTACAACTGGCAAGGTTGGGGATTTGCAACCCGATGGGGGGCCAGCAAGTTCATAGATCTGATCCTTAACCTCCAATCTGACAACGCCCATAACATGCTCTGTTTACTGTTGGGCGAAAGTCCACTCGAACCGAAACGGGTTCTACGGCTGACGTTCGAGTCAGACCAACCGCTTTCAATGGATTCTACTGAAATGTGCCACGACTGGGTTGCTAAAGCGGATTACGTATTCACCCACAACGCAGCCAAAATCGACACGTTTCTTTCGAATGAAAGGAGTTAACAATGAACGAACACATTAGCCGTAGACGTCTGCACCTGATTCTGGCTGATCTTGCCAAAGAACTCGATGTTCCACCATCTATGTATCGGGAAGCCAAGCAACACTACGATGCAGTCGGCACATGGCTGGGTGAAAACGATTCGGCCTTGGCGCTCTTCGAACCGACTATATATCCCCAGGGTTCATTTGCACTTGGAACTGCAGTAAAACCTCTCGGTGACGAAGAGTATGATGTGGACGCCGTCTGCCTGCTTCAACTAACGCGCGGTCAAATCACACAGAGACAACTGAAGGATTTGGTAGGCGACCGCCTGAAACACCCGCAGAGTCGCTACAAGCATATGATAGATCCAATAGACGGTGGTCGCCGTTGCTGGACGATCAAGTACGCCGACGCGTCCAAGTTTCATCTGGACGTTCTTCCGGCGATCCCAGATAACTACGACTGGCTGCTTGCGCTTGGAGTACCTAAGGAATGGGCGGAGACTGCAATCTGCCTGACCGATCGTAAGACCTGGGACGACCCTTATTCGGAGTGGCCTCGAAGCAATCCTAAGGGATATATCGCCTGGTTTAAGGACCGTATGCGTGTGAGCCTCGAAGAGGCGAAGCGATTCCGTGCGATGGAAATACGCGCGGAAGTGGACGAAATCGAAGACTTTGACGTTCGCACGCCGCTACAACGGCTCATCCAGATTCTCAAACGCCATAGGGATGTGCGCTTCAGTGGTGACGAGGATAAACCCATTTCGATTATCATTAATACCCTTGCCGCACAGGCGTACAACAACGAGACTGACCTTGCGGATATAGTACTTGAAGTGGTACCACGAATGCGCAATTACATCGAAAACAGTAATGGAGTTTGGACGGTACGAAATCCCGTAAACCCGGAGGAGAACTTCGCGGACAAGTGGAACGAAAAACCGCGCAAGGCGCAGATGTTTTACTTATGGCTTGGCGAGCTCGAACGGGATTACAGAGAACTCCTCACGGACCACGGATTTGCTGAAATCGGCAACTATCTGCGCGGGGCGTTTGGCAGACGTGACGCCGAAGCCGCAATAGCGAAGTACTCAGAACGGAGTCCGTCCAGGATAAACGCAACTTCGGTCGCACCTGCGGTGCTGGTACCACGTAAATCCGATCAGCCAACTAGGCCGAAAACTGAACTCCCGTCACGTCCTAGCAAACCATGGAGACCATGAATCAGTGTGGATGAAGGTATCGAACAACGCATGATCGAACAAGTAACCGAGGCTCAAAATCGATACCCCAACCTCGAGCTTTGTCGTTACCCGTCGGGAGAGTACTGGGTAAGGGGTGGTGTCGGCTTCTCAATTAACTACGACTCGCACATGATTGAGGACGCCTACAACCTGGAATTCAAGATCCCAGACGACTATCCCAACTCGCCGCCGTTGGTATACGAGAGGGAGGGTAAGATTCCGAAAGAGTTTGAACATTTCATGGTGGCCGGCAACTTTTGCCTAGGTGCTCCCGTCGAAGTCCGTCGGCGGTTTGCTGAGTATAGGAACCTACTGCGCTTCATAGATGATATAGTCATTCCCTACCTCTTTACCTACAGCTATAAGAGGGATCATGGAAGGCTGCCTTTCAGCGAGCTCAGTCACGGTACAATGGGATTGTTGGAATACTACATGGAGTTCTTCGGAACTAATCTAGTTGAGGCAATGAAGTTACTGAAGTGCCTGGCTGATGATACAGCCCCGCCGCTTATGGAATGCCCATGTGGCATAGGAAACAAGCTACAGGAGTGCCATGGCCCAAAACTAATGGAACTGCGACCCCACCTTACGCCCAAACAGTTTGAAAAAGAGTTAAGGGATATGGTTAAACTCCTACGGGTGGCAAAGATCCCGTTTCCCGAAAGCAAAGTCTTACCCAAGCGAATGTGGAAACAGCGACTACGCCAGTTGCGAAAGAAAGACAAGCGTAAGCGGTGATCGACATCACAGGAATCTTGGCAACGGCATAGGTAGGCTACGAATATTGCGATTGCATAGACAACCATACTGGCTATGCAGATACTATTTACGACATTATCGTTGTATTCATCAACCGGCTACTGCTTCCCCAACCCAGCAAGCACCTCGCGAAAGCTGTTGAGCCCTGCCTCTAGGTTCTCAATGATTTCTTCGGCGAGATCATCAGGCTCGGGCAGGTTGTCCAGGTCCGTCAGGCTTTTGTCTTTGAGCCAGAAGATGTCGAGACTGGTCTTGTCGCGCGCGATGATCTCGTCGTAGCTATAGCTGCGCCAACGGCCTTCCGGGTCGTCGTTTTCGTCCCAAGTCGCAATTCGCTGGTGACGGTTCTGCGGGTTGTAGCAGTTGATAAAGTCCGCCAGATCTTCAAAGCGCATCGGCTTCTTCTTCAGCGTATGGTGGATATTGGTGCGGTAGTCATAGTACCATACCTGCTTCGTCCAGGGATACGGACTGGCTTCGTGGTTGTCGAAGAAGATCACATTGGCCTTGACCCCTTGCGCGTAGAACACGCCGGTCGGCAAGCGCAGGATGGTATGCAGGTCCGTGTTCTCCAGTAGCTTCTTCCGGATCGTCTCACCTGCCCCGCCTTCGAACAACACGTTGTCCGGAACGACGACGGCCGCGCGACCAGTGGTCTTGAGCATCGTGCGGATGTGCTGCACGAAGTTCAGTTGCTTGTTCGAGGTTGTCGCCCAGAAGTCCTGCCGGTTATAAGTCAGATCGTCGGTTTCCTGTTCGCCTTCCTCGTTCGTGAAACTCATCGAGCTTTTCTTACCAAAGGGCGGATTCGCCAGCACATAGTCATAGCGCTTGCCAGCATCGGCCACCAGTGCATCATTCGGCGATATCGGGACGCCACCATCGATCTCGCCGATGTTGTGAAGGAACATGTTCATCAGGCAAAGACGGCGTGTATTGGCGACGATCTCGTTGCCGTGAAACGCCTCGTGATTCAGGAACGCTTTCTGATCCTTGTCTAAGCTGAATTTGGCCGGGTTGGTGATAAAGTCGTAGGCGGCGAGAAAGAAACCACCCGTACCACAGGCCGGATCGGCGATGAGCATTCCCGGTTCGGGCCGTACACATTCGACCATGGCCCGGATAAGAGCACGCGGCGTGAAATACTGGCCCGCCCCCGACTTGGTATCTTCGGCGTTCTTCTCGAGAAGCCCTTCGTAGATTTCTCCTTTTACGTCGGCGCCCATGCTAACCCATTCGGTGTCATCCACCATGTCGATGAGGCGGAACAGCTTCGCCGGATCTTGGATCTTGTTCTGAGCCTTAGTAAAGATCTGTCCCAGCATGCCTTCCTTGTTACCAAGCTGGCGAAGCAGGGCGATGTAGTGATCTTCGAGTTCCGCGCCGTTCTTCGATGTCAGGCTTTGCCAGTTGAATTCAACCGGGATGCCGACATCGCGGCTGTACGGTAGTTCGGTGTACTCGTCGGCCATCTTGAGGAAAATCAGATAAGTGAGCTGTTCCAGATAGTCTCCATAGCTCACCCCGTCGTCGCGTAGGGTGGTGCAAAAGTTCCAGACTCTGGATATGATGGGGGCGGTGTTCATGCTGTCGTCTTTTGCTTCTTTGTTTTCTTGGAGTGGTTGTTCGCCGTCGCCTTCTCTTTTTCGGCTCTGATTCGGTCGAGAAGAATTGAGGCTGGTTCGTCGTGCGGGTCTTGTGCTACGAGTTGACCGGAAAAGGCTTGATTCAGAATGGACTGACGGAGCGCGCCAGCTTTTAGTAGTTTTTGGTCAATACTCCCTTCCGTTTCGTCAACGAATGACAGTATCTTCTCAAGAATCCTGGCGATTTCGCGCTGTTCCTTGATCGAACAGTACGGAAAAGGGTAGTTAGAGAGTTTGGCCCCGTTGATGTTTGACTGATTGACACCGTCGGTCTTGACGTAGTTTCCGTACTGCCGGGCAACGTGTGAGTTAAGGAACAGATTCAGATATTGGCTGTCAACGACCGTGCCGATGTGATTCACTCGTATGAGGTATCCGGCGAAAACCGCCGGGCGTTCACTTTTATAGATTGCGGTTTTGCCAACCAGTTCGGGACTGTTGGTACGGTTGAAGAGAACATCTCCATCGCGCAGCAGATATTGTACGATCTCGTTATCGTCTGACGTATAGACAAGGTTTTCCCAATCAAACTTCGCATTTTGTATGTTCCCCATTCGAAGAACGGGCACACCGCCAGTTGTAGTAGATTTAGCTGCCGTACCGTATTCCACTCCGCAGGTCATCCACCCAAGTTTTTCCCACAGCCACGATTCCGGTACCGGTGGTAGCTTCAAAGTTACATCGTGGCCAATATCGGCTACTTTTGGCAGTTTCTTCGGTCTCTGTGGTTTTTTGCCTGACTTTCCTTCTTCCTCCCATTTCTTGACGGCGGCCTTCCACTCCCGAAGTTGCTGCTCATAACGCGCCTCCCGCTCCTGTTTGATGCGAGCGAGTAATTGTTCGGGCGTCTCCAGCTTGTCTCGGTTCTCTTCGCGCCACCGGGCCGTGAGCTTCCCTTCGAAGGCGTGCTTGAGTACGGCTTGGCGATAGACGTTGAGTTGTGCGCGTGCAGTCTTCAGGCTTTCTACACCTTTGTCTAGTTCAGAAAACAGTTCCTCGATTTTGGCAATGATGCGGCGTTGTTCGGCTATGGGTGCAACAAGAACAGGAATTCGCTTTAGTGCGTTCTGGGTAAGCTTCAATCTTGTCGTTCCTGTTACATAGTCTGAATAGTCAATCTGATTGAGGTAGTGACAAAGGTATTTGTTGGAGACGGATGGTTTGAGAATATGAGCATGATTGTTGACCCAGAATTTACCATCTACCAGATAAGATTTGATCTTGAAAGGATCAAGAAATGGAGCACCATCTTCGCCCAGTAGAATATGCTCGCCGTCGAAGATGAAATCGTCAATTACACCGACTTGACCTGTAGCACCGTAGTAGGGATAGAGATCATCAGCGGACTTACCGGCGATACGCCGTGAGCGCTCGCTATTGTTTAACGGTATACGCCTAGAATCGAGAATTTGACACACTGCTTCAAGCGCTGCATGAGCCCAGCCATTTGGAATTCTTGCAGCTTCAAGTCCCATTACGCCGCCAATTCCTCATTCAACTCATCAATCAAATCATCCACCTGGTCACCGAAAAGCTTGTACATCTGCCCCAGTCCGCCTTTACCGTCGAATGGAACGAGGTCCAAATCGTCTCGGTCCATATGAAACGAGGTGATGATGTGGTCTCTGATCATGTGTAGCCAGTCCATTTGCTCTTCGTTATACTTCTCACCGGCCCCGCTATGGTGCTTCATGATCCAGTCCTGAAAATTGCGGTGCACGGTTGCAGAATAGGGTGATACGGTCTTGTCAATACCGCAGACCCGGCGAATCAGAGCAACCAGTGCTGTGAGTTCGCTGACAGGTTCACTCCCTTCATATTCATCCAGTAAAACGTATGCATTCCAAATCTGTAAAGGTGTCAGCAGAGGTCGATCATTCTTGAGTTTGTCATAGACCTCGCAGATCATCTTGTGCGTAATCTCGCATCGTCTGTGTGGTTGGTTGAAGTAGATGGTGAGAGCCTCTATTTCGTCTTGGTTAGCTTCCAGGTACTGCTTAAAGTCCTTAATCATGGTTTCGGCGTTCTCTTTCGCGTCTCCATCCCATCCGGCGTGCATCACTGTATCCAGATTGTCATGGTCGATCGTCTGCTCTTTGTCCCGACGTATCGAGTCGAGCAGATCGATCAGTTCTCCGTTGAATACACTTGCGGCGTCTTCAACGAGCTGCTCTCTTGCCTTATCAACAGACGCCTTTGTCGGTTCTCCCCCGGCTGGTACAGGCTCGATCTCCCGTGCCCTTTCTTCGATCAGGTCCGGATCGATGGCTTTAAGCAGATTACTAACTATATCGGTAAGCTCGTTTCCTCCGGCTTGCTCCTTGATCTTCTGTTGCTCCCCTACATCCAGCTGTCGATCGAGTCTAGCCAGGCGTCCAGCCAGGGAACTTACCGTGTCTACATCATGAGCACCCATCATGATGCTCTTTGCGAGCGATTTAAGTGGCACAGAGGGCTTGCTGATGAGCGGTTGACTGTCCGTTTTAAGTGATTTTGTCACGCCGACGGCATCCACGATCACATAGTGGGTTTTCGCACTGACAGCGGACGGCGAGACTTGTTTGAGATCGTTATGGTCGAGTGTCCGCGTACCTCGACCCTTCATCTGTTCAAAATAGTTACGGCTTTTCACGTCACGCATGAAAAGCAGGCATTCAAGCGGCTTGACGTCGGTGCCCGTTGCGATCATATCCACGGTCACGGCGATGCGCGGATAGTAATCGTTGCGGAATTGGGCGAGGACAGATTTGGGGTCTTCTTTGATGCTGTAGGTGATCTTCTTGCAGAACTTGTTGCTTTCGTCGAATTCCTCGCGCACGGTCTGGATGATATCGTCCGCGTGACTATCGGTCTTGGCGAATACCAGTGTCTTAGGGACTTCCTTACGACCCGGAAATATCTCGGGCAGTTTATCGCAGAACGTACGGACGACGGTGCGGATCTGATCTGGATTGACAACGGATCGGTCCAGTTCACTGGCTGAATACGCAGCATCTTCGTCCTGAATAGACCAGCGTTTCTTGTGGGTTAAACGATCACGCTTTTCGACCTGTTGCTGGGCCTTGAGTTGACCACCATGCTTGGTCAGTTTCGTATCTATAGCGTAGATTTCGTTGCCGACATTTACACCGTCTGCGACGGCTTGCTCATGGTCGTACTCGCTGACTACGTTCTTTTTGAAGAATCCATAGGTACGGTTGTCCGGTGTGGCTGTCAGGCCGATTAGATACGCGTCGAAATACTCGAGGACCTGCCGCCATAGGTTGTAAATCGATCGGTGGCATTCGTCGACAATGATGAAATCGAAAAACTCAGGAGGGATATTGTCGTTGTAATCAACTGACACAGGCTCTTTGGTGACTAATTCCGCAATACTCTGTTCGTCTACTGATTCATCCAACTCCACACCCTTCAGTAGCGAATACATTCGCTGGATCGTGCTGATACATACATGGCTATCTTTAGCGACATAAGTTGATTTCAGCCGTTGGACGTTATAAAGCTCAGTGAATTTCCTGTTGTCGTCACTGGGTACGTAGGCCATGCATTCCTGCTCGGCCTGTTCACCGAGATGCCTGGTATCAACAAGGAAGAGAATTCGTTTAGCATCAGCATGTTTGAGCAAGCGGTAGATCGATGTGATTGCCGTGTATGTCTTGCCCGAGCCTGTGGCCATTTGAATCAGTGCCCGCGGACGATCGTTCTTGAAGGAAGTCTCCAGTTTCTCGATGGCGTTGATCTGGCAAACCCTGAGTCCTGTGGGACCCAATACAGGTAGATTCTGGAGTCTTGCACGGAGTGGGATCTGCTGGGTAATCCATTCCTGGATGGTCTCCGGTCGAGGGAAGCTAAAAACCTCTCTGGAACGAGGTTTCGGGTCACGCCTGTCTGTGAAACGCGTAAGTTCCCCAGTAGATTCATAGACGAAAGGCTGAGGTTCCTTGTTCATGACCCACTTGAGATTTGCCGACGAATAACCGGTAGACTGTTCTTCTACGGTTGTGATCTTGTGACCCCATTCCGCACGCTTAGCCTCGACTATACCGACCGGTTTCTTGTCTACAAAAAGTACGTAATCGGCTGGACCGACTTCCGTCTGATATTCCCGTACGGCGATACCTGGTCCATCGCTGAAATTGATCTTATTGTTGTCCTGAATGATCCAGCCAGCAACGGACAACTTTTTATCGATTTTATCGCGCGCAACCTGTTCAGGAGTTTGGTTACTATCCGCCATCACCTTGGTCCTTAAAGTCAGTCTGTATTTGGAGAAACCGAGTATAAGAACAGGCAAAACATATCGAGATTGAATAGTTCCGTCAATTAAAAGCCTTGCCCACACGGTAGAGAAATACGGAGAAAACCGATGGGGCAAGTCAGCGAAAGTGTATATGGTGTTCGGGTACTCTCAGTTGTCGGAGTGACGTAATAGAAGTACCACGCAGGAAGTAGAACAGCGAAGAACACAACGTGAGAATTGCTCACCAGTGGGAGTGTATTCGTAGACCTAAGCAGTGCTGGACCTGCTAAAACGGAACCGGTCGTCTGCCTTAATGAGATCGAACTGGCGGAATGAATCAACCCCTTGGGGTGGCAGGCAAACTGGGGGTGTCTTAACCTGCCCGCCTACGGCGTCTTGGGAGCCTACCAGGCGAGAAGTCCTCGACATTGACTGCGGGGAAATACGTCGCGGCCAGTAGGTCAACGCCGTACCTGACTCAACTACCCGGCATGTGTGCCGAGTCGAAGTCTAAGATCTGCCCGAATTTGTGCTACTGCAACTAAGATGATTCAACGTCTGACTTTGGGAGTCTGAGCGACAAGCTGTTGATCACCTCAGGATTCGGTTCGAAGAATCGGCTACGGAGGTAGGTTTTGAGGTGGGACGACAGGCGCGACCGGAAAAGAAACCCTGCATGATCGGAACAACTCCTGAACTACTGAAAGCATGTATGTGATAACTCAACGAACTGATTTGACGATGCTGAACATTCTCGTTAGTTTCTCTTTCAGTTTCTGAGAATCACTAGTCTCGCACTCCCAGACGACAAAGGATTCCCACCCCGATTCGCGCAATTTCCGCATGTTACACCGATCCCTGCGAATATTGGAACGGAATTTGTCCATCCAAAATCCCGTTCTAGTCTTGGGTGTCGTGGATTTCACACAACCGGGGTGTCTGTGCCAAAAGCACCCATGTACGAATACTACTTTTCGGTGTTTGGGCAACACAATGTCGGGTGTACCAGGCAGGTCTTTACGGTGTAGACGGAAACGGAGTCCAAGGTGGTGCAGACACCTTCGAACCATCAACTCCGGTTCTGTGCCTTTCTGGCGCACACGTGCCATATGGGCACTGCGTTCCGGTGTAACCGGTTTAGGCGAAGAGTCTCTTAGGCGGTCTTCTTGATCAACTTTCGACATGTTTGGGACTCATATTAAGCCGTCAAAATCGTTACAGATCCTGGCATCTGGTCCGGCTTCGCTACCCGTTTGTTCAAGCCAATGCCCTAACCTTCTGTAAGTGTTGGCGCAGGTTCCTATCGCCAGTTGTATTGAGCCGTTCGACCACGTGGCGGCTGCCGTAGAGAGAAGTCAGCATGCACAGCACCAGTCCTATTTGATCTTCGGCGTCAACTGGAAACGAAGGCTGGGAGTCCGGCAACCAATTGGGGGTGGTTGCTCGTGTCCTGCCGTCAATGTAACGACAGAGTTGGACATGACAGAAGTCATGTGATCCGCGCAAGCCATTAGGTTGAGGTACACCCTCATCAGTCTCAAATCTGATTGCCAGAGCCTGTAGTACCGAGCATCGATCGAGCATTGTGAGTAGTACATAGGCTCTGAAATGTACCCACTGGTTTGAGGTTTCAAGAGTCAATAGTGGGAGGACTGTCTTATCACCCAAGGGCTCGAGGATTAAAAATCGATGCTGGTTCCTCAAGCTGAGTTCAGAACAACCTCTCACCAGACCACGAAATCCGTGTACATCGACAAGGTTGGGCTCGTACATATCGTATACTTGATCTCTGAGTGTCGCAAGTGGTCCAGAGTTCCTTCTATAGTTGTCCAAGAAGTTCGATAGGATGTCAAATACGGCGCGTCGGACCGCTGAATTTGCTGGCATGACGGGCATGTTACTTCCTACACGCTTAACGCGAACTGAGGAACGTACTCAACTTTCGTCGGATCTTGAGGCCCGTCGGTACCTACCTGATCCACGTATTTGCGTGCTTCTGGAGTGTCTCGTTTAAATACGTAACGTTTACTAAATGGTGGAGATACGTCCGCTCTGAAGTCATCTGCGAAACCCAAGGGTACAAATCGAGAAACGTTCTCGCAGAATACCCAATCAACGTCCTTGACTTCCCAAGGATCTTTCACTTCGACAATACGATCATCTCTATTGATGTCAGGCCAATACCAGACCGGTCTCCAAAGCCAGTGCTGCTTTTCGAATCTATGCTCTCTCAATTCTTCGACCAATAGATCGTCTATGTCATCATTGAGGGGTTCGCACAATCGATTCCAATCGTGTATGTCTTGGTTGCCGTTCCGTATTAAGCTAGGGTATCTAGAAACAAGATGTGGCGCATCGACCAAAATGCTCTGTTCTGGAATAATGAATCCGTTCAAAAGTGTAAGCAAACGGGCTGCGGCCACCCGTGCCATGTATTCAAGTGGTAACTCGTCTTTCGATTCAAGGCCGACTCCGGCCTGCTTCACGAAGGCACCGAATCGAACGGATTCCATGGTCTCGCTATCGAAGAAAAAATCGTGCGCAATCTTCGGCAACCAATCAATGAAACGCTCAAAGCCAAGGAAGTCGAGAATAGGAGCATCCAGGTTATTCCGAACATCCTCTACACACTTCTCAAGTATCTTCTTGGTGTTGGTTAGAATGGGCCAATGCCAGGGCCTGTAACCCTCAAACGAACCTGACCACAGGCCCGGATTGTCAATCTGGAAGTCGCCTAGGTGCAAATCGGCGAAATCCAGCGACGGGTTGCGAAGACTCAGGTCAAAGGTGTTGGTACCGTACTCGTTGAGTACTATGATAAATCCGCACTTGGTAAAACAGCGAAGGAGATATGCAAGTCTGCTTCCCGTGATTTCTCCTGCTTTCATGTAGTATAGGAGGTCGTAGTCAACGATCACTATGTCTGCGTCGTCGACTTCTATCGATTCCACTCGGGTGAGATCACACACTTCGCCTCTCCACCTATCTCTTCTTTGATTTACCTTCTTAATCATTTCACGGAAGGTCTTTATTTTGACAGCAGTGACATCTGCTTTGTCGTAAACAGCCTTGACTTTGCTAACCAACGCCTCCGCAATGTCGGGGCGATCGTCAAACACCAACACCTTTATGTTACTCATGACTCCTCCTGCCTGGTCAGTTTCATGACTCCTCCTTCCAGGCCAGCTCGAAACATGTATTAAAGGGTACCTTTGGCTCTGTAAAGCGGACGGTTGCTCCTAAATCGATGGCTAACAGCCGAACGATAGCTAAACCCAAACCGGTCCCACCGTATCCGAGTGCACGTCGCTCCGAGGATATCTTCAAGTCTCGTTTTAGTGGCTCAAATAAGCTCTCCGCCTTTTTAAGGTCAATGCCGACTCCAGTATCCTGAACTTTTAACGTGCGATTCTTGCCGGACGCTGCTGATGAGATTGCGATGTACTTGGTGTCGCTGTCAAGCATCGCATTGGAAGCATTCATTAGCAAGTTATGGAAGATAGCCATCCAGACTGGATAGCTTGCGTTCGGTAGCAATATGTGTTGATCGATATCTGAGACATCGACGCGCACGCCGCGCAGTATTGACCTCATGTTGTCTGTCATGCTTTGGACTAGCGGTCTTGCTTTGAACCGGGCCACTGCTGTGCGATTGCGTTCATTTGTAATGGGAGAAAATATGGCTCTAGTATCGCGCACTCCCTGAATCCACTCCTTGATGCTGGCGGCAACGGGACCTACCGCTTCTTTGATCCTTGGGTTTTCCCCGACTAGGCTGTCTAATGCTTCAGCGTGGTGTTCCAAGAGGCTAAGCTGCTGATTGAGCTGATGATCAAAAGCGATGGCCGTTGACCCAACCGTTGCCATTGCTCCAAGCAAGCCGGACTGTCTCCTTGTCCATTCGGCATGATCACGGACAGATTCAATAGTCTTATCTAATTCTGTTCTAAGTTCAGTCGCCACCATTGCGGGAATCTCGCTTTCGTGTTTTTCCAACACGTCCCAAACGTTATGAACGTGGAAGCTTGACGCTCTAACTTTCCTCAAGGAAGCTTTTTCATTCAGCCGCAGGGCGGCTAGGCGAGTCGCGTAGTAATCCAATGCGAATCGTACGACATCTTGAAGTTGATGATATGCGCCATTACTAACGAGTCGATCACGGGAAACCTGTATTTGAAGGTGTTGACCTTGGGCTAAGTCATTGACCTCCGCTATTCTAGCCTCACGACTTGTGTCGATGTTGACCACACCTAGAACTCGTGAGTTGGTCGGTAGGTAATTTAGTCCCAATTTAACATTCAAGTCGGATGGAAGAAGTCGAGACTGGGTCAAGCGGTGAGAGTGATCGAACTCTAGATTCAGCCAGTCCGCGGCGGGTCCGGCGTAAGGAATACGGAATCCGGCATCATAGATATGCACGCCCCCCCACTGTGTCATATAGTCTCGTGCCAGTTGCACAGGTATTCCGTATGGCTGTCGGTGTTGTAATGTAAAGATGCGAATCTCAAAGTCTAAACTGTCGATAATGCATGGATCTTCCCCGCGAATAGGAACCGCGATCTTGTAAGGTTGCTGAATTTGGTCTTCAAGCTCAAGTGACAGAGACAGTTCCCGCTTTGGAGTTCGAATCTTTGAGCCATCTGTAGGAAGTAATTTCCCTACAATACGGGATGTATACAGTTCTAGTATTCGGGCCATCTGGGTGTTGAAGAGAGTAACGGCAGTCGGATCCGGTGAGCTCAGGTCCACCTCAAAACCTTCGTCCGAGGATTCTGAGGTACCGGTCAATGATCGAAAAGGTGGCTGTAGAAACCAGATCTCCCTGGCGAGGTGTTGAAATTCTAAAGGATTCCATTCATGCTTGAGCTTTTTTAAGATGACCGTCGTACCGTGAGGCTTCTGGAGCGGGAAAACGGCCTTATCGGGATTCCGCAACTCATATACGGCGGTTGCCTTCGTCAATTCGCCAGCTTGAACGGCTGAATCCCAATCCACCATCGCAAACAGTTCCTGTCTCTTCGAACCTGTTGGCATTCTCGTTTCGTTAGGAACTGAGTTAAGTTCCAACTCACTTCCCAGAAACTGAACAGCCAAACGTCCTACCCCTTTTGAGCCGGTCAACCTTCGCTTCAACACCGGAGACGATATCTCATGGACCTTGTGGGCCGAACCGACACGCATCCAACGATTCTCAAAATCATCTTCGGTCATGCCGTGACCGTTGTCCGAGACCTCGATTGAATCGTCGTTTATACTAATCTCCACTCTCGTCGCGTCTGCGTCGAAACTGTTCTTTACCAACTCGGCGAGGGCGATGTACGGGCGCCCGACCAAGCGTTCGCCGAGTTCGCGCAACAATTCCGAATCTACTGTGAAGTTGATGGTTTGCAATTCAGACGCCCTGTTTTCTCAAGCTTTGTTTTGTCGATCCATGTTTGATTGAAGAGGTTGACAAATCATACAATAGCGGTATGACCTTTTTGCCAATAGAGAACGAAAGCAGAGGTGGAACAGTATTCCCGATTAGCTTCGCCAATTGCTTCCTTGCCTGAACTATGCTGAAATTGACAAAATCCGGCAGTGTTTGCAGTCTGGCGGCTTCATGTGGTGTGATCACTCGCCTGCGTGAAGGATGTACATATCTGCCCTGCCCCATGCAATTGAATCCAGTGGTCACGGTCTGCGCAGGAAGATCCCAATTCATTCGACCGTACATGGCGTGATAGCTGTGGTCCGATCTATGGCATGATGGCCTCAACTTGTTCGGTAGGTCAGTCCTATCATTGTCAAACAACCAGTCGATCCGTGATTGATTGTTGGGATACGGAGTTGAGGCGGAATCGAAAGTGGTGTCCTTTTCGTCTTTTTCCAAGTCTTCTATGGCCCAGCGGACAGTCCTGGGGACGTGTTCGCAAATCGGAGTTTGAAGACTATCGACCAATTGCTGCACATCAAACCTATGTTCTTGCAGGGCAACTATAATATGTCTTCGTCGCCTTTGAGGTACACCCAGGTTAGACAGATCAACAACACCGGCTCCTACGTCGTAATCGAGTGATTTGAGGCAGTCGATTGTTTTGTGGACTGCCTTTTGCACATCATAGGTGACAGTCGGAACGTTTTCTATGATGATTGCCGACGGTCTTAGGACTTGTGCCGCCCTCGCCATACGTAGGTAGAGTCCGTTCCTGGGGTCGTTTCGCCTAGAATGGTTATTTAAATTCGAATGACCTTGACATGGCGGTCCACCCAGCATGAAGTCAAGGCGTCCCACCTCATGTGCAAGTTTGATTTCGGTTTTTGTAAGCTTGGAATCCAATTCTCCATCCAATACCTTTTCAATGGACTCGCAGACTGGGGTTGCGGCCGGAAATACATCACCGTATACATCCAATGCTATCTGATCGGAATCCACCGCCAGCCTGACATCAAGGGAGAATCCAGCATCGTGTGCTGCTCGTTGTAACCCGATTGACAGACCGCCACAACCCGAAAAAAGGTCAGCCACGCTCATCACAGGCCAAGATGGGTCGGATGCTGGTCGCTCAATGGACTTCAGTGCCAAAGTATCTGCCTGACAAATGTGACAGTCGTAGTAGGTGGTCATGATTTCATCTGATTGCAGATCTCATACTTCGACGCATCATCGTAAGGCTCCGACAAAAGGCCTATGGACGCGAATGCCGCCCTTCGAAAGAAGCGGCGAAACTCGACACTGGCCACTTGGAACGTAATGACAACGAGATGCCACACCTGCTATAAGCAATATCCTGTTTCCTTTAGTCGGAAATTTCGAGTTTATTCCGTCTTCTACTGGCTGCTAAGGGGCTTCTGGGCCGGTCGCTCTGACAATATGATCTAGATCTGCGGCGGAATACAATCGGAGTCTGATAGGGACATGAGGAATCCCTTTCAAATGTTCGGGCTCAGCCTTGGATGGAAAACCATTGACGAATCGGTGCACTTTGAGCCCGACCAGGTCGACAAGACAGCCTGCATCTGGGCGCTTTTCCCTAATAGATGCAAGTTAGCGGAGACGCGCTGATCCTACTTCCTTTGCGACTTACTACAATGTGATTCGGAGCGCTTGGCACTCTCTATCAAGGGTGGAAAACCACGTCACCATCAAACCTCGCTTTCGTGTCGATGAGACTTTCCCGACCTTACACGTAGCACCGGATTCAAATATAGCATGGACCAGCCGCGTTAGCAATACGTACGTATGCGAGGAGGTAAGGATGGGACCAGCCTGTCCGTGGACGGTTTATGATCTGGTGAGGAAACAAACCATGTTTTTGGAACGTGGAATCCTAGCAGAATCTGTTCTATTTAGCGGCGCCCTTGACCATCCCGCCGGTGGGGTTTATCAATGACTGGCTGTTCTAACCACACCAACCGATCATCTACGTCAGCAATATGGTGATTCAGGACGTTTCGGAAGGAGATTATGCGAAGGTATTTGCTGATCTTGGGCGTTTTGGGGGCTATCGATTCGGGCGAGTTGCTTCATAGACAAGTGTCTTAGTCCGCTCTATCGATTCCAGGAAGTAAGGATTCTTGATGGCGGAGCCAACGACCAGGTCCACGGGCCTTCCAAACAGCTGCTGTAGGTCTTCCAAGAGTCCGAAGTAGTTGTCCGAGTAAGCCTTGTGTGCCTTTGGCTGGAACTCTACGAGGAAGTCCAGATCACCGATATCTTGTAGTCTGGATGAAGTGGCGGCCGCCCCAAACAGTTCAAGTCGTTGCACGCCGTAGTTCAGGCAGAGGCTTCTAACAGAGTCAGCCTGATTTTGTATGGCTGGAATCATCTTGGATTCTCTGTTTTGGATTCGGAGACCGGTCGGTCTCCTGTAAGAGTTGTTGGTAAAAAGGTTTGATTAAGTTCATGGCCGATCGGTTGGTGGACCACAGATCCCCTTATCCCGCAAGTCATCTACTTCCTTCTGAAAATCCATGAATAGATGCATACGCTTCCAAAAAGGATCGTAGTCATAGCCTCGCAGATCAACGTTGAATCTATCATAAAACGATAAAGCGAGTTCATCGCTATATCTTTCAGATTTCATGTCTGGATCTATAATCGAATCTAAGTGACATAAGAACCCCGTTCTTAGCCTTTCTCTTGCTAGGAAATGTCCGGTCCCGGATTGATATGACAATTCGTTCATTAAGTCAGAACCTGGATACATCTTTGAATGAACGAAACGTACAACCTCAAAGATACTATTTAGTGCATGTTCTAATTCATTAAAGACAATCGGAGATAATTGTTTAGCAGATTTGTATCCCATGATGGTATCGCGATCGAGGTGAGCTAATCGCTTGTCACGATGAAGTCTAGCAAAGTCAGCGGCGCCTTGTGCAGTTTTTACAAGTCGGTCCAGTTCAGCACGAGATTCAGAATCTCTGAATCTCCCCGGATCTCTCACATCCCTGTCGTTTTCAATACGTATTTGAAGTGATTCAATGGACAAATTTCTGTATCCCCCGGATTTCGGATTATCTGTTAAGCGTGTTATATGAAGAATCAGGTTATCGAGCATGATTTGCTGTATGTTTCCAAAGAACTGAGTTCCTATGGCATTTAACATTTTTACAGTTTTTTTGTCACCGAACAATTCCTTGTATTCCTCCAACTGAAATCGTGCACCGATCCAATAGCTGTATAACTTGTAGTATTCGTCCCCAGCGACTGAACCCAACTCGTCAATAAACCGAGCTTTGTTTTCTTGTCCGGTAGCCATTGCATCCTCCCAAAAACTGATCCCACGGTTGCATACGCACGACGCATTTTTCCAGTAGGTCGCTCCGGAAATCCGCGCGCTCGTCGCCGTTTCCCTCCTCGTGCGCGAAAACCACCTCGCAGGCCTCGCACGGTATGTTCGTACATTCGGATGTCAAGAGCCGAAACGACGTACGAAATCCGTGTACCTTTGTACCCTGCTCCATCGATATCTTCGCAAATCCTTAAGTACTGCCAGAGCTGTTGCTGTAAGCGTTACGCGGTGTGGTTTCCCTTCCTTCTTCCGTTTCGCATTTGTACCAACTAAGAAAAGAGGGAATATAATCATATAGTCCAGGTACTCTCCCGCTTAAATATCACGCGGGAGCACGCACGACAAAGAGAAACCCCGAGAAGCCTTTACTGGTGGGGCTTATCGGGGTAACTTTTGGGCCTGGTTTAGAATACCTGAGAATGACTTAACTTATATGATGGAGGTGGGGGGAATCGAACCCCCGTCCGGAAGTGCCTAAGCGGGAACGTCTACATGCGTAGCCTGTTTATTGATCTCGTCCCGGAGAACTCCAGCAGGCAGGATTTAACCGGAACCAGCCTCAGTTGAGTCTCGCCTGGCGCCCTGAGGCGCGACGCCCGGCCAGCCTGCTTTATCGACGCTTTTAACCATCCCGCAGGCGGGGCTGATCAAAAACGGGTTGCGCTAACTGTTGTTAGGCAGCCATTGCATACGAAGGTTCGTCTGCAGATAATTTTGTTCCCAATGGTTTAACGAGGTTTTTGGGGACCTCGGCACGCGGTTCCCACCGCATCCACTCCCGTCGAATCCTTTCACCCCCATGTCAAAGAAGGTAGGGCATTTGCCCCTTCCTGTCAAATCCACCCGTGCCCGAAGGCGCGGATGCGACCGGGAGAGGGCAGTGCACCGCCAGGGAATCGAACCCCGAACCCACTGATTAAGAGTCAGTTGCTCTGCCAATTGAGCTAGCGGTGCATCCATGAGCGCGGAAGGAATCGAACCTTCGACCCACAGATTAAAAGTCTGTTGCTCTGCCAACTGAGCTACGCGCCCTCGCAGGCGAAGCAAGATAAGCGGTTTCGCCCCGATGGTCAACCAGTTTCCGGTTTTGGACAGGATGGCCGGCCGACCCCGCGAATCCCTACAGGAATATGGTCGCGTCCCGGTGCGACCCGACGGAAACGATCTTCACATCGGTCTTCACCAGTTCCGCAACCCGTTCGATATAGGCCCGGGCTTTAACGGGAAGATCGCTCCAGGTCCGGATGTGCCCGGTGGGCCGGTCCCAGCCCTCCATCTCCTCGTAGACGGGTTCGCACCGGCCGAGGACGTTCGCGTCGTTGGGCAGGTGGGGGATTACGTCGCCGTTCAACCGGTAGCCCACGCACAGCCGCAGCGTCTGGAGACTGTCCAGCGTGTCGAGCCGGGCGAGTGCCAGGCTGTCGATGCCGTTCACCATGACGGCGTAGCGAACGACCATGGCGTCGAACCAGCCGCAACGCCGCGGCCGGCCCGTCGTGGCGCCGAACTCTCCCGCCATGCGCCGGAACTCGTCGCCCCACCGTGAGGGAAACTCCGTGGGGAAGGGTCCGTTGCCTACCCGGGTGGTGTAGGCCTTGGCCACGCCGATGACCTCGTCGATGCGCGTGGGGCCGACGCCGGCGCCCATGCAGGCGGCGCCCGTGGTCGTGTTCGAGGACGTGACGTAGGGGTAGGTCCCGTGGTCCACGTCCAGCAGCGTGCCCTGGCTGCCCTCGAAAAGGATCTCCTTGCCTTCGTCGATGGCTTCGTTCAGATACTCTGACGTGTTGATCACGTAAGGACCGATCTGCCGGGCGAAAGCCAGGTACTCCTCTATGATCCGGTCCGCGTCGAGCGCTTCGGCCTGGTAGATGGCGTCGAGGATCCGGTTCGCCTCCTCGATGTTTCGCTGCAGCTTCTCTTTGAGCACGCCGTGGTCGTGCAGGTCGACGATGCGTATGCCCTTGCGGGCGGCCTTGTCCGCGTAGGCCGGACCGATACCGCGGCCCGTGGTGCCGATGCGCTCTTCCTCCTGCCGCTGCTCCTCCCCGACCCGGTCGATCAGCTTGTGATACGGCATGATGAGGTGGGCGTTGTGGCTGATGAAAAGGCGACCCTCCACGTCGATGCCGTGCGAACCGAGCATGTCGATCTCTTCCATCAGCGCTTCGGGATCGATTACGGTGCCGTTTGCGATGACGCAGGCCTTTTCCGGCCTCAGAATGCCCACGGGAATCAGGTGGAGGATGTACTCCTGGTCTGCGATCTGGACGGTGTGCCCGGCGTTGGCCCCGCCCTGGAACCGCACGACGATGTCGGCCTGCTCACTCAGAAAATCGACGATCTTGCCCTTGCCCTCGTCGCCCCAGGCTGCGCCTACGAGAATGCGAACGGCCATTGTTTTCCCAAATCTCCCTCGTATACATCCGGCTGGCCGGTTCTACTAGATATCCAGGCCAATCTCCGGGTCCACAAACAAGAAAAGGGCGAGTCATAAGACCCGCCCTCGAGACCATTAGATCTTACAGTTCATTGTATGCAGTATGGGAAAGGAAGGTCAAGAAAAAACGGCTGACAAAATCGAACAACGTAACATCGCGGGCACACCGCGCAGGCACACCGGCTGCGCGCCGACAGAATACCGCCCGTGTCTGACCCGCGCGCCGCTGGAATACCTTCCGTGCCTCTCCCGCGCGCCCGCCGCCAATACGGCGCCGGACAGATCGATTGACAATCGAGGCGTACGTGGTACTAATGATGTAAGACTGAATGCGTTCAAGCGCAAAGGCCGCGCAAGATCCAGTTCAAGAAGCGTGCAGCAACGCAGTAGTGCAGTTGCCCGGACGCTGCATGCCCGGTTCAAAAAGCGGAGAGGAAGCGAGACATACGAGGAAGCGAGACATACCATGTATTCATGCATCAACGGTGCGACGACCATGCCCTATACGCTCGAGCAGGACCTGGCAGCTGCGGCGAAAGCGGGGTTCGATGTCGTGGAGATCTGGTCCAGGAAACTCGACGCCTACCTGGAGAACCACGACGTCGCCGAGTTGAAAGTGCTGTTGGATGCCCACGGGTTGCGCGCGGCCTCGCTCTGTCCGTACGGGCTGGTGGGGTTCTCCGACAACCGGGAACAGCTGCAGGCCATCGAACGCGCGGCAGAGGTCGCCGCGGCGATCGACTGTCCCGTACTCCTGGTCTGCGCCGACGCACCACCGGACGGCATGGACAGGAACGCGGCCTACGACACCATGGCCGCCACGGCCCGCGAATACGCCGAGCGGGCCGCCGCCCACGGCGTAAAGATCGCCATCGAACCCCTCGGGCGGCATCCCTTCATACCGGGACCCCGCGAGGCCATGGAAGTGATCGAACGGGCCGGACACGACAGCCTGGGCCTTATGATGGATTTCTTCCACTACTACAAATCGGGCGTCCCGCTCGAGGACATGCAGGCTATCCCCACCGAATTGCTGCTGATCGTCCACGTAGACGACTGCGAGGACCTGCCGCCCGCCGACCTGACGGACCAGCACCGTGTCTACATGGGCGAGGGCATTCTTCCACTGAAGGAAATGCTGGGTGTGCTGCGGGAGAAGGGTTACTCGGGCGCCCTGTCCGTCGAGATCTTCCGAGAGGCCTATTGGGAGAAGGACCCGGTAGAGATATCCATCGCGGCGAAAGCAGCCTACGACCGGATGATGGCGTCCTGAGGACGGGATCGGCCTTACTCTCCCAGGGACTTCCGGTATCGCAGGTTCAAGGTCTTCGGATGAGCGGCGCGCGCCTCGTCGAGGCGGCCGACCGGCGTGGTGTGCGGAGCGTTCCGGACCAGTTCAGGGTCGTTTTCAGCTTCTTCGGCGATGGCCGTCATGGCGTCGATGAACCGGTCGATGGACTCCTTGCTCTCGGTCTCCGTGGGCTCGACCATGGCCGCCTCGGGCACGATGAGCGGGAAGTAGATCGTCGGTGCGTAGAAACCGTAGTCGAGCAGGCGCTTGGCGATGTCCAGCATCCGGACGCCGTGCGCGCGGAACCGGGTACCGGAGGCCACGAACTCGTGCTGGCAGGGCACTTCAGCGGGGATCGGCGTCTCCTTCTGGGTGCCGTGGACGAGGACGGTGCGGGGGTAGTATTTCTCCAGGCGCCGCATGATGTAGTTGGCGTTCAGGATGGCGTTCTCGCTCACCTGGCGCAGGCCGTCGGGACCGTTGGCCCGGATATAGGCGTAGGCCCTGACCATCATGCCGAAGCTGCCGCCGAAGCCGCGTATGCGGCCGATGGAATCCGGCCGGTCGTAGTCGAACCGGTACGCGTCGCCGTCCTTCACCGGCACGGGCGTCGGCAGGAACCGGACCAGGTCGCTCCGCACGCCGACGGGTCCCGCGCCCGGACCACCGCCCCCGTGGGGCGTGGAAAAGGTTTTGTGCAGGTTGAAGTGGACGACGTCGAACCCCATGTCACCGGGCCGGGTAATGCCGAGCACCGCGTTCAGGTTCGCCCCGTCCATGTAGAGCAGGGCCCCGGCGTCGTGGACGATGTCCGCGATCGTGCGTATCTCCGATTCGAAGAGCCCCAGCGTATTCGGATTGGTGAGCATGAAGGCGGCCGTCTCCCCGTCGATCAGCTCCGCCAGCCGGCCGGTGTCCACGAGCCCGTGGGCATTGGTCGGGATTTGCACCGTTTCGTAGCCCACCAGGGTGACGCTGGCCGGGTTGGTGCCGTGGGCCGAGTCGGGGATGATGACCTTGCGCCGGGCATGACCGCGCGCCTCGTGATAGGCCCGCATGATCATCAGGCCGGTCAACTCGCCGTGGGCCCCGGCCGCGGGCTGCAGCGTGACCCCTTCCAGTCCGGCGATTTCCGCGAGGTCCCGCGAGAGTTCGTACATCAGCTGAAGACCGCCCTGGCCGGTCTCGTCCTGCTGCATGGGATGCAGGCGCGCGAACCCCGGCAGGGCCGCCATGTCCTCGTTGACTTTCGGATTGTGCTTGATGGTGCACGAACCCAGGGGGTACATGGCCCGGTCCGGATGGAAGTTCAGCGTGGACAGCCGGGTATAGTGGCGGACGACGTCGACCTCGCTGACTTCGGGCAGCCCGGGCGGCGTGCCGCGGAGGTCCGCTTCGGGCAGGTAGGAGGATACCGGCCTGACGGGGACGTCCGGCGCGGGCAACGAAACCCCCCTTCGTCCGGGAGAGCTCAGTTCGAATATAAGCGGTTCCGACAATTTACATCCTTTCCGTACTCAACCGAACCGCCCCAGCGCTTCGATCAACCGGTCGATCTGGGCGCGTGTCCGCCGTTCCGTCACCGCGATCAGCAGGCCATCTTCGATTTCCAGTGAGGGGAAGCGCCCCAGGTCGATGCCGGCCAGCAGCCCATCGTCCGCGAGCCGGGTCACGATCTCGCCGGGCGATGCCGGCGTCCTCACCACGAATTCCTTGAAGAACGGCCGGTCGAAGGCGAGTTCATAGCCGGGCAGGTCCGCGATTCGCTCGGCCGCGTAGTGGCTCTTGTGGAGACACAGTTCCGCAACCTCATTCAATCCCTCTTTTCCGATTATTGCCAGATAGATGGTCGCCATCAGGGCATTGAGCTGCTGGCTGGTGCAGATGTTGGACGTCGCCTTGTCCCGCCGGATGTGCTGCTCCCGGGCCTGCAGCGTCAGGACGAACCCCCGGCGGTCCGCCTGGTCTACGGTCTGTCCCGCGATGCGCCCGGGCATGCGCCGGACGAAGCGGTCTCTTGCCGCGAAGAAACCCAGGGCCGGTCCGCCGTAACTCACCTGGTTGCCCAGGGACTGCCCCTCCCCCACGGCGATGTCCGCGCCGTAAGCGCCCGGAGACTCGATGACCCCGAGGGAAATCGGATCCACGACCATGACCAGGAGGGCGCCCGCGCCGTGCACGACCCGTTCCAGGTCGCTCATGGATTCCAGGCATCCGAAGAAATTGGGATGCTGGACGATCACGCAGGCCGTGTCTTCGTTAAGGGCCGATTCCAGCAGGCCGGGATCCAGCGTACCGTTCGGGCAGGGCAGCATCTCCACCTCAATACCCGGCCCGTGGGCGTAGGTACGGACCGTCTCGACGTAATGGGGGTGCACGCTACCCGCGAGGATCACGCGGTTGCGCCCCGTGGCCGACCGGGCCAGCATGGCCGCTTCCGCCGTCGCCGAAGCGCCGTCGTACATGGAGGCGTTGGCCACGTCCAGGCCCGTCAGTTCGCAGATCATCGTCTGGAATTCGTAGATGCCCTGGAGCGTGCCCTGGCTCACTTCCGGCTGGTAGGGCGTGTAGGAGGTCAGGAATTCCGAGCGGCCGGCCAGGTGGCCTATGGCGCTCGGAACGAAGTGATCGTACATGCCGCCGCCCACGAAGGACGCCATCCGGTCGGCTGAACCGTTGCGGGCGGCCATCTCGCCCATTGTATCGTGGAGTTCGAGTTCCGACAGGGCGGGCGGGAGGTCCAGGAGTCCGTCGAGCCGGACGTCGTTCGGGACGACGGTAAGCAGTTCTTCGACCGACCGGATGCCAATGGCTGCCATCATGGCCTGCCGGTCGGCGTCGGTGTTGGGGATGTACGTCATGGATGCTCCGCAGGGGCCGGCCCGTCAGGCGCCGACGAAGGAACGATAATCCGCGGCGGTCATCAGGCTGGTGTATGCGCCCGCGTCGTCGACTTTCAGCCTGATCATCCATCCGTCGCCGTAGGGATCCTGGTTGACCGCCTCGGGGTTGTCTTCCAGGTCGTCGTTGACCTCTGTCACGGTCCCGCCCATCGGACTGTAGAGGTCCGACACGGTCTTCACGGCTTCCACCGCCCCGAAGACGCCCATCTCGGCCACAGGGTCGCCTTCCGAAGGCAGTTCAACGAAGACGATGTCGCCGAGTTCGGACTGCGCAAAGTCCGTGATGCCGACGGTGGCGATGTCGCCCTCAAGGCGCACCCACTCGTGTTCGGCCGAATAGCGGAGATCCGAGGGCGTGTTCATGCGTTCCTTTCTCCGGCATCTGGGCCCGGCGAGGGCCGCCGCCACCGGTATATTCGTCAACTCAGGGAACTCAGGGATTCAACGAAAGCCGTATCCGCCCTCCCGGAACGGAAGGTCGGGTGCTTCAACATGAACTGGTGGAACGGTATCGTCGTGTTGATGCCCTCGACGATGAACTCCTCCAGGGCCCGTTCGGTCCGCGTCATCGCCTCCTCCCGGTCCTTGCCCCAGACGATCAGCTTCGCCAGCATGGAGTCGTAGAAGGGCGTGACGACGTACTGGGCGTACACGTGGCTGTCCACCCGCACCCCGTATCCGCCCGGCGTGTGGAAACTCGTGATCTCTCCCGTGGAGGGCATGAAGTTCCGGTCCGGATCCTCGGCGTTGATCCGGCATTCGATGGCGTGTCCCCGCATTTGCACGTCTTCCTGCGCGAAACCCAGGGGATTGCCCGCGGCAATGCGGATCTGTTCCTTTACGAGGTCCTGCGATACGACCATTTCCGTCACGGGGTGTTCCACCTGGATGCGCGTGTTCATCTCCATGAAATAGAACTGGCGGTCCTCGGTCACGAGGAACTCGACGGTACCCGCGTTTTCATAGTCGATCGCCCGCGCCGCGCGCAGGGCGGCCTCCCCCAGCCCGGACCGAAGCTCGTCGTCGACAAAGGGGGACGGCGACTCTTCGATGAGCTTCTGCCGGCGCCGCTGGATCGAACAGTCCCGCTCGCCGAGGTGGACGACCTGTCCGTGCCGGTCTCCCAGGACCTGAACCTCGATGTGCCGGGCCTTTTCAATATACCTTTCCAGGTACAGCGCGGGGTTGTTGAAGGCGTTCTGGGCCTCCCGTGAAGCCAGGCGGTAGGCTTCGCGCAATTCGTCCGCGTCACGGACGATGCGGATACCACGCCCGCCTCCGCCGGCAGAGGCTTTGATCACCAGGGGGAAGCCGATCTTCTTGGAAGCCTCAACCGCGGCGTCCTCGTCGGCGACGGTATCCTCCGTGCCCGGTATGGTGGGTACGTCGGACGCTGCCACCGTCTTACGCGCTTCGGCCTTGTCGCCCATGAGGCGGATGGCCCTGGACGGCGGTCCGATGAAGGCAATGTCGCAGGATTCGCAGACCTCGGCGAAGTGGGGGTTTTCGGACAGGAATCCGTATCCGGGATGCACCGCGTCGGCGTTCATGATTTCCGCCGCGCTGATGATGCGGGGTATGTTCAGGTAGCTGTCGTTCGGCGCGTTGCTGCCGATGCAGACCGCCTCGTCGGCGAAGCGGACGTGGAGGGAGTCCTGGTCCGTCTCGGAATGGACCGCCAACGTCGCGATGTTCAACTCTTTACACGAGCGGATCACGCGCAGGGCGATCTCGCCGCGGTTGGCGATGAGAATCTTCTGGAACATCGCTTCCTATGCCGGTTCGATCAGAAACAACGGTTGGCCGTACTCGACGGGCTGGGCGTCTTCCACCAGGATGGCCATCACGCGCCCGTTCAGTTCGGACTGGATGGGGTTCATCAGCTTCATGGCTTCGATGATGCACAGCTGCTGGCCGGTGCTGATCCGGTCCTGCTCCTGAACGAAGGGGTCGGCGTCGGGCTCGGGTGACCGGTAGAAGGTGCCCACCATGGGCGAGGTCACCTCGACGTAGGTGCTGTCCGCGGAGTCTGCCTGGCTGTCATTCTGCGGCACATGTTCCGCGGCTGGCGCGGTGGCCTGCACGTGCGGGTCCGCCGCGGGTGCGGGGACGGCGGCCGCGGTCGCGCCGGGCGTCATGCGCACGATCCGGATCTTGCGGTCGCCTTCGGCCACCTCGACTTCCTGGATGTCCGTATCCCGCAGCGATTCGATCAGCTTGAGCACCTCATCGATTCCCATGTCAGGCTCCTCGGAAGGGCGGTTACACCCGCTCTACGTATTCGCGGGACCGCGTATCGATGCGCAACACGTCGCCGGTGTTGATGAACAGCGGGACCTGCACCTCCGCGCCGCTCTCGAGCGTTGCCGGCTTGGTGCCTCCCGTCGCGGTATCGCCGCGGATACCCGGATCGGTCTGCGTCACTTCCAGCTCGATGAAATTCGGCATCTCGATGCCCACGACGCCCTGGTCCGCGGTGAGCAGTTCGAGCGTCATGCTGTCCTTGATGTAATCCCTGTTGTCGCCGATGATCGACGCGCCTACCGGCACCTGCTCGTAGGTCTCCAGGTCCATCATGTAGTACATGTCGCCGTCGGTGTACTGGAACTGGGCCTTGCGCCGTTCCACCCGCACGTCTTCCAGCTTGTCCGAGGCCTTGTAGGTCTTCTCGATCACGGCCCCGGTGTGGATATGCTTCAGGCGGGTGCGCGAAAAGGCCGTTCCCTTGCCCGGCTTGATGTGTTCGCAACCCGTGATGAAATATATGGCCCCGTCAATCCTGATGGTCATACCGGTGCGCAGGTCCGTAGCGTTCACCATGAGATCCGGCTGGTCTCCTTTGCCTGTTTCATCGGCCGTTGCGCGGCAACCGGTTCACCGTCGTAACTACGGCGCGCCGTGGTTACGGTCCGGGCGCAAAAAACGTCCCTGTTTACAGGGTGGGCAACGGGATTCGAACCCGCGACCTCCAGAGCCACAGTCTAGCGCTCTAACCAACTGAGCTATGCCCACCATCACCGACGAATGGAGCAGGCAATATAGGCGCGATACCGAACGGCTGTCAAGGGAATTGTCGGGAATCCGGCGTCCGGATTCCGTGCCTGCCGGAGTGGTTTTCTACCCATGCTTCGGCACCTCGTCTACGGTTTTGAAGACCGTCTCAGCGCCTATCCGGTGACGTCGCCCCATCCGCGGTTTCGAAGACCGTCCCCGCCTCTTCCAGGGGACGGCGGACGACGGTTTCAGGTAGGCGCACCCCGATGTCTGACGGCCACAGCCCGCGGTTGATCGACTGGGTCCGGTAGGTCAATTCGAACGTCCCTGCCCGAGGGCCGTCCCGGGTGATGCGGACCCGGTCCGGTCTCCAGACGCCGTTCCGGTTTCGAAAGCGTTCGAAGGTCCGGGTGATCGACTCGGTGACGGACCCCCGGCTCACGGGAGATTCCGATGTCTCGCGCGTGACCGTCATCCTGTCCGTGTCGATCCACAGCGTCTTCCGGCCGCCATCGCCCCCAAACGTGACGGAGGCCGTATTCCCGTCACGGCGGTAGTCGGTGACGGGCAGCCCCGGGTACCTGCCGGGCGCTGTGGTCCCGGTCACGGCGGCGTGCACGTCGTCCAGGGTCAGGTCGAGTCCGGGAATGGAGGCATCGCGCGCCACGATCGTACCTTCGAACACCGTGTTATCACGGGGCATGTACAACCGTACGCGGCGGTCGTGGATCAGGACGACGGCGAGGATCTCGAACAGCGCGCCGTGCACGTCGATACGGAACCGCGCCGGGCTGAGATACCGGATACGGAGGGCCGCGCGGCCACGCTGGCCCGCGAAGGAGGTCTCCACGCCCGCGCTGCCCCTGAAGTCCCGGAGGCGCATCGAGGCCGCATCGATCTCCTGGAGGAGCAGTTCGACCGGCAGGGGAGGCGGCGCTGGAGGCGGCGGACGGCAGGACAGCAGCAGGAGCCCGAGGCAGGCGAGCATCCGGAACCGGCCGGACAGGTTACCTGGCATCTTGGAGCTTCTGCCGGATCTCTTCGGTTTCCTCGGGGGTTATGTCTTCCATTTCGAGGGCGCGCTGCCAGTAACGCACCGCACTTTTATGCATGCCGAGCCGGCTGTAGATGTCCCCGAGATGGTCGTGCACCGTTGCGCTCGTGTCTTCGTATTGCAGGGCCTGTTCGACGTACTGACGCGCTTTCCGGTAGTCGCCCAGCCGGTAATACACCCACCCCAGGCTGTCGAGGAACGCGCCGTTTTCAGGAGCTTTCTCGAGGGCTTTTTCGATCATTACCTTGGCTTCTTCGAGCCGCAGGCCCCGATCGGCCAGGATGTACCCCAGGTAGTTCAGCGTGTAGATGTCTTCGGGATCGATTTCAAGCGCGGTCTCGAAGGTGGCCACGGCTTTCTCGAACTGGCCCGACTGGTCGTAGTTCTGCGCCAGCAGGAAATGGAGGCGGTGGTGGTCGTCGAACCGCTCGACCGCTTCTTTCGTGATCGCGATCGCTTTTTCGTAATCCTCCTGCTCGGTATGGGCATAACCCAGGTAGAACCACAGGTCGGGGTTCCCGGGCGCTTTTTCCAACCCGTCGCGAAGGACCTGAACACCGGTCTCGTAATCCTCCTGGCGTAGATGGGACAGGCCGAGATTCACCCACCCTCTACCGTCTAGAGGATTGAGTTCCACGACCTTGCGGAAGTGCGCGCCGGCCTGGTCGAATTCCTCCCGGGACATGAAACTCACGCCCAGGTACAGGTAGAATTCGGGCATATCGGGCAGGATCGACAGGGCCTGGGTGAGCACGCGTTCGGCCTGTGCGTACTGGTCCTGGCGGAGATAGGCCAGGCTCAGGCTGATCCACCCGCGCGGATCGTGGCGGTTGATGCCGATGCTCTTCTGCGACTGGTCGATGGCCTGGTTGTACATCCCGTTTTCGAGGTAGACGTTCGCCAGGTTCAGGCGCAGGGTGACGTCGTCCGGCAGCTTCTCCACGCCTTCATGCAACGCGGCGATGCCTTCCGGCGTCTGTCCCTGTTCCATGAGGGCGTATCCCAGCGAAATCCAGCTCCGGCCGTGGGCGGGATCCGCGGCGACGGCCGACCGGTACGCGGCGATGGCGAGGGGATAGAGGCCTTCTTCCTGGTAGACGAAGCCCAGGTTCAGGTAGAGGTCGGGGTGGTCTCCCAGGACGCCCAGGCCCTCGTTCAGCGCGTTCACGGCCTGTTCAACTCGTCCGGTGGCGCGATAAGCCTGCCCCAGGCCGATCCGGAATCTCACTTCACGCTCGTCCAGGGCGATCGCCTGCTGCAGCGGCGCTACGGCCTCCGCCGGCTTGTCCTGGTCGAGCAGCACGTCGCCCAGCGTACCATGAAGCTCCGCCGAGCCGGGGTGCAGTTCGAGGCCCTCCCCCAGGGTGGAAAGCGCCTGTTCCGCATCGCCGAGGTCCTGATAGGCCTCCCCCAGTTCCGCCCACAGGGCCGGAGACGTCCGGTTGTGCTCCAGCAGCACCCGGTACTCCTCGACCGCTTCGTCCGCCCGGCCGAGGAACATCAGGAGACGCGCGAGCCGGTGGCGCAGGGCCGCTTCCCGGTCGGGGCCAAGCGCAATGATCTCACGGTACATGACGACGGCCCGGTCCCACTGCCGCCTTTGCTCAAAGATCTCCGTCAGGCCCACCCGGGCCGGGATCGAGTCGGGATAGTCGTCGAGCACCTTCTGCAACGCGATGACCGCCTTGTCGTACATCCCTCTCTGCTTGTAGACATCGGCCAGTTTGAAATGGAATTCGGGATTGCGCGGCGCCAGGCGGCTCACCGTTTCCAGTTCCTTGAGCGCGGCGTCCGGATCGTTCAACCGGCTTGCTAACTGGGAAAGGGCGATATGGGCTTCAATATGGCCCGGTTCCAGCGAAACGACCCGTTCGAAAGCGGCCCGGGCCGGCACGTACCTGCCCAGTTCGGCCTGGTACCTGCCCAGTATGAACCAGGACTCCGTGGCCGTCGAATCGAGCACCACCGCCGTCGTGGCGTGTTGCTGCGCCTTGTCGCGCTCCGTCACGCGGTAGTACGCCCGGGCGAGGGCGGTGTGGATTTCCGCCGAGGTGGAATCGTACTCCAGCGCCTGGAGATAGGATTTGATCGCGTTGACGGGATCGTTCCTGGCGTCGTGAAGGCCGCCCTCCGCGTAATGTTCCAGGGCCCTGGCCCGGTCCACCTGTCCGAGTGCGTATTCCCGGGGGCAGACAGCGGCCAGCATCACGGTGACGACGAGGACGTACCAGGTACGACCGGCGGCGCCGATACTTCTCCAGGGACGCATGTTCCCTCCCTTCGCCGCGAAACTACCTGAAGATCCGTGTGACATCGTTGAACACCACGAACACCATCAGCACCAGCAGCAGGGCCATTCCCGTCTGTTGCCATACCAGCCGGTACTTGAGGGAAAGCGGACGCCGGATGATCTTCTCGACGCCCAGGATGAGCAGTTGGCCGCCGTCCAGCGCGGGTATGGGCAAGAGGTTGAGGATGGCGAGGTTGATGCTCAGAAAGGCCATGAAACTGAAGAGGCTGCTCGCGCCCTGGCGGGCGCTGTCTCCCGCCATCTGGGCAATCGCGATGGGACCGCCCACCGAGTCGGTGGACACCTGCCCCATGACCAGTTTCCCCACGAAGTCGACGATGGTAAAGGTGACGGCCACCAGTTGCGTCCCGGCCAGCCCGGCGGAGGTGGCGATTCCGATCGGGCTGCGTTTGATGTGGTCCTGCTGGGTGATGCCGATCTGGCCGATGTCGATGACGTCTCCGGTCTCCCGGTCCAGGTCCTGGGCCGTATTGGGTATGATGCTCACCTGGTGGGACTGGCCGTTCCGGGACCACGACAACGTGGTCTCCATGCCCGGCCGGACGCGTATCTGCTCGACCATCTCGTACCATTGCGTGACCGGAACGCCGTTCACGGAAGTGATCACGTCCCCGGGCCTGAGACCGGCCTTCTCGGCGGGTGAGTCCGGGATGACCGTGCTCACGGCCGACGCGCGGAAATAATCGAGCCCGCCCAGCCGTTCCGCCGTCCCGCCATCGCCGTACCGCACCAGGACCGTCCGGTCCTGCCCGTCCCGGCGAAGCTTCAGGGACAGGGACGCTCCCGTACCGGTCGCGAGCCGTTCCCGGACATCCTCCCAGGTATCGACGGCCGCCTGGTCGATCTCGAGGATTTCATCGCCGACCTGCAATCCCGCCGCGGCATAGGGGCTGCCTGAGGCCACCCGGCCCACGGTGGTCGTGTCGACGAGCGTCACGCCCATGGTCGCGTAGAACAGCCAGAAGATGATGAAGGCGAGGATGAAATTCGCCCCCGGACCGGCCGCGATGACGAAGGCGCGGGCTCCCACGGACTTGGACTGGAACTCCCACGGCTTGCCGCCTTCCCCATCGGACTGGGCGTCGGGCCGTTCCCCGGCCATGGACACGTATCCCCCCAGGGGGATCCAGGAGATACAGTATTCGGTATCCCCCACTTTCTTTCCGATCATCTTGGGCGGAAAGCCGAGGGAGAACCGTTCCACCCTGATGCCCATGCGCTTGGCGGCCAGGAAATGGCCGAGTTCGTGGAAGAAGACCAGCAATCCCAGTACGAAAATCGCCGATAACACGGTGGTCAGCATGCCCATGTCTCCGTTCTGTTTCTGCCTTCTCAGATCCTATTCGTTCCGATGTTCCAGGTATTCCCCCGCCCCTGCAGGTGCGCGGTAACCAATTAAGGAATATACAGGTTTTCGGCACTATCCTGCAATCAACTTTTCCTCGCAGAAAGACCGGGTCCACCGGTCCGCCGCCATGATGGATTCCAGGGTGACTGGCGCCGTGAGATCCGTCCCGGCCAGGTGCCTGTCCATGGCGTCGGCTATGATGCGCGGTATGTCGGTGAACCCGATCCGCTGCCCGAGGAAGGCCTCGACGGCCATCTCGTCGGCGGTGCTCAGGACGGCGGGCACGGTGGACCCGCGGCGAATGGACTCGTAGGCCAGCCCCAGGCACGGGAACATGGCCTCGTCGGGCGGGTCCAGGGTCAGGGACCAGTTCCGCGTGATGTCGAACCGGGGCCAGGGAGATTCAAGGCGCTCCGGGTACGAGAGGGCGTACTGGATCGGAATGCGCATGTCGGTCGGCCCCATCTGGGCCAGCAGCGACCCGTCGACCATCTCGACCATGGAGTGGATGATGGACTGGGGATGGATCACCACGTCGATCTTCGAGACGGGGAGGCCGAAGAGCCAGTGGGCTTCGATGACCTCGAATCCCTTGTTCATGAGCGTGGCGGAATCGATCGTGACCTTCTGCCCCATGTTCCAGGTGGGATGGTTCAACGCGTCCTCAGAAGTCATCCGCGACAGGGCCGCGGGGTCGCTGTCGCGGAAGGGCCCGCCCGATGCCGTGAGGACCACGCGCTGGATCCGGTCCGGGTCCTGCCCGGCCAGGCACTGGTGCACCGCGCAGTGTTCGCTGTCCACGGGCAGTATGTCCACGCCGTTTCGCCGCGCCGATTCCATCACGATCTCGCCGGCCATGACCAGGATCTCCTTGTTGGCCAGGGCGATGGTCTTGCCCGCTTCGATTGCCCGCAGCGTGGGGACCAGCCCCGCGCTGCCCGGCAGGGCGCTGATGACCAGGTCCACGTCGGGGTGGGTGACCGCTTCGATCAGGCCCTCCTCACCGGTGTGGATCGACGGTCCGGACTGACCGCTGCCGCCGCGCGCGAGCTCCGCGGTATGCCTGGCCCGCTCGGCGCATTCCGCGTCCCGGATGGCGACCATGCGCGGGCCGAAACGCGCGCACTGCTCTTCCAGCAGATCGATTCGGCTCCTGGCCGTCAGGCTGTGGGCCGAATAGCGGTCCGGGAAGGCCGCGATGACTTCCAGCGTCTGCGTGCCGACCGAACCCGTCGAGCCCAGGATGGCGATGCGTTTCATGACTTGTCGATGCTCCGTTCGTCTGTCCGGGTCGCCCGGACCACCTGGGCCGTCCGGACCGTCCGGACCGTCCGGACGGCCCGGTGCTTCATCCGGTCACGTAGGCCAGGTAGTAGTACACGAAAGGCGCCGCGAAGAATACGCTGTCGAACCGGTCCAGGATGCCGCCGTGGCCCGGAATGATACGGGATGAATCCTTCAGGCCGGCATCTCTTTTCACGAGGGACTCCGCGAGGTCTCCCAACTGGGCGACGACGGCGCCGGCGGCGCCCAGCACGACGCAGTGCAGCGGGCTGAGAAAGGGAAACAGGGCGTACTGGAGCGCGAACATGAAGGCGACGGCGCCGATCAGCCCCCCGGCGGCGCCTTCCACGGTCTTGCTCGCGCTGACGCGTTGGAGCAGCTTGCGGCGGCCCAGCAAGCGGCCCGTGAAATAGGCGAAGGCGTCGTAGGACCAGGGTATGGCGAAGGCGAGCAGGACCGGCGTCATGGCCCGTTCCCCCCATTGGACCACGTCCACGCCGTCCATCGGCCACTTGCCCAGCAGGATCAGGTGGCTGCCGAGCAGACCGATCCAGGCCACGCCGAAGACCGTGGCGGCGATGTTGTGAAAGGGAGATCGCGCGCGCTTTCTGAATACTTCCGCCGCGGCGGTCGTGAGCAGGAGGGCCGTAATGATCAGGGGGGCGTGTCGGCCTGCTTCGAGCCAGGCGTCGAGACACAGGAGAAAAGCCGCCGGTACGCCGACGTACCAGTTGGGTTCCAGGTCCCTTGCCGCGGCGATGCCGTGGTATTCGCGCAGGCCGAAGAGCACGACCAGGGTGACGAACACGAAGAGGCTCGTCCCGCCGACCAGACAAATGAGCACGATGCACGGGATGAACACCGCGCCTACCAGGATTCGGATCCACGTCTCCGCGTAGGCCGCCATGGAGATGCACTCCGTTACGTGCTGTGCGAGGAGACCTGTTCGCCGGTCCGGCCGAAACGGCGCTCCCTCGACTGGTAATCCCTGATGGCCCCGATGAAATGGCTTCGCGAGAAATCGGGCCAGAGAACCGGAGAAACAAGGAGTTCGGTATAGGCCAGCTGAAAGAGCAGGAAGTTGCTGATCCGCATCTCCCCGCTGGTCCGGATCAACAGGTCCGGGTCGGGCAGGTGCTCCGTGGACAGGTAGGACGCGAAAAGCGATTCGTCGATGGCTTCCGGATCAAGCCGGCCGGCCTGGACGTCCAGGGCAATGCATTGCGCGGCTTCGACGATCTCCTGCCGACCGCCGTAATTCAGGGCGAAATTAAGCAGCAGGCGGTCGTTGCCCGCTGTCTGCTCCGTGATGTGCCTGATGACCTGACGGTTGGATTCCGGCAGCTCGTCCCACCGACCCAGGAAGGAGACCCGGATCCCGTGCGCGCTGGCTTCTTCGACGGCGCCGCGGAGCGATTCGACGATCAACTGCATGATGGCGGCGACTTCACGCCTGGGACGATTCCAGTTTTCGGTGGAGAACCCGAAGAAGGTGAGGATCCCCACGCCGAACTCACCGGCGCACCGGATCATCTCGCGAACGGACTCCACCCCCGCGGAGTGACCCTGGTCCCGCGCGAGCCCCTGCTTCTTCGCCCACCTGCCGTTGCCGTCCATGATGAACGCGATGTGGCGGGGCATGCGCTCCGGATCGAGTCCTTCTTCCGAGACCGCACGGTCTTGCTCTGCGTATCGACCCACGTCACCTCCGTAAGGCCGCCGTCGGTCATGGCCCCGGATGGCCGGTTAAGGACCCGGATGGCCGGATTCCGCCTAGATCTCCAGGATTTCCTGTTCTTTTACCGATAAGGCGCTGTCGATGGAGGAGATATGCTGGTCGGTGAGATCCTGGATAGTCTTCTGGTGCCGCTTGCTTTCGTCTTCCGACATCCGGTGGGCCTTTTCTTCGGCCTTGATGCGCTCGTTCATTTCCCGGCGTACGTTCCGGATGCCGATCTTCCCGTCCTCGCCCAGTTTCTTGATCAACTTGACGTATTCGAGCCTGCGCTCTTCGGTCAGCGCGGGTACCGGCAGGTGGATGGCGTTGCCGTCGGAATTCGGCATAAGCCCCAGGTCGGAGGTCTGGATGGCGCGGATGATTTCGGGGACCATCTGCTTGTCCCACGGCTGTATCGAGATCGTGCGGGCGTCCGGCGTGTTGATGGTGGCGACCTGGTTGATGGGGGTCATGGTCCCGTAGGCTTCCACCTGAATGTTGTCCAACAGAGCCGGATTGGCCCGGCCGGCCCGGACGCCGGCAAGTTCCATGCGCAGCACCTCGACGGACTGATCCATCTTTCGGCTGGTTTCCTTGATGATCTCTTTCGCTTCCACGATACACCTCTCTGGCGTCGGAAAACCGGTTACGTTCCTGCCGGCAAGGTTGTTCGGCGGGTTACTCCCCGCCCAGTTCGTACCGGACGAACCGCCGTACCATGATGTTCTCGCCCAGCGTGGCCACCGCCTCGGTGATCAGATCCCGCACCGTCTTGTCGGTATCCCGTATGAACGGCTGTTCCAGGAGGCAGTTTTCCTGGTTGAATTTCTCGATTTTACCCTGGACGATCCGGTCGATGATATGATCCGGCTTGCCCTCGTTCCGCGCCTGGTTCCGGTAGATCTCCCGTTCCTGTTCCAGGACGGCTTCTTCGATCTGGTCCCGGTCCACGGCGAGGGGCCGGGTAGCCGCCACCTGCATGGCGATATCGCGGGCCAGGGTCTGGAAGGACTCGTTCCGCGCGACGAAATCGGTCTCGCAATTGATCTCGACCATGGTGGCGATGCGGCTGCCGGGATGGATGTAGGTATGGATGATGCCTTCTTTCGCCTCCCGGGCGCTCTTCTTGGACGCCGCCATGATGCCTTTCTCGCGCAGGAGCGTGACCGCCTTTTCGATACTGCCTTCGGTCTCTTGGAGGGCCCGCTTGCAGTCCATCATCCCGGCGCCGGTCTGGCTTCTCAACGTCTTTACGTCACTGGCTGATATAGTCATGAAATCGTATGAATCTAGCGGACACGATCGGAAACGATCGGATCCGATCTTCCGCTACGGCCGCCTTTCCCCGGCCACGTATCTGCTTCAGGCCTGCTGCTCTTCGACCTCTTCGACCGGTGCCTCGTCCCCGGGTACGGCCCGCCCGGAATTGCGCAGCCCTTCCTCCGCGGCGCTCGCGACGACTTCCGTGATGAGGCCGATGGACCGGAGCGCGTCGTCGTTCCCGGGAATGGGATAGTCGATCAGGTCGGGGTCGCAGTTCGTATCCAGGATGCTGACGATGGGGATCTCCAGGGTGTTCGCCTCCGCGACGGCGATCCGTTCCTTGCGGGCGTCCACCACGAAAATGACGCCGGGCAGGTCGCGCATTTCGCGGATGCCGCCCAGTACTTTCTGCAGGCGCTCCCGCTCCTTCTCCAGGCTCGCGGCCTCTTTTTTCGTGAGCGCTTCCATGGTGCCGTGCTCTTTCATTTTCTCGAGTTCTTCCAGGCGCTTGACGCTGGTCTGGATGGTCTGGAAGTTCGTCAACATGCCGCCGAGCCAGCGTTCCGCGACATAGAACATGCCGCACCGCTGCGCCATCTCGATGATGACGGGCCTGGCCTGCTTCTTCGTGCCCACGAAGAGGACGGACTGCCCGTTTTCGACAGCCTTGCGCACGGCGTCATACGCGATTTCGATCTGGCTGAGCGTCTTCTTCAGGTCGATGATGTAGATGTTGTTGCGCTCGGCGAATATGAACTCCTTCATCTTCGGGTTCCAGCGTCGGGTCTGGTGACCGAAGTGAACGCCCGCATCCAGCAGGTCCTGAATAGTCGGAATCCCCATAGGCGGTACTGATCTCCTTGTCTGGCAGGCGGTCAGGCCTGCGTCCCTTTGAATTAACGCTTAGAGAACTGGAACCGCTTGCGTGCGCCGGCCAGTCCGTATTTCTTGCGTTCCTTGATGCGTGAATCCCGCGTCAGCATGCCCGCTTCGCGCAGCGGTGCGTGCAGGCTTTCATCCATGTCCTTCAGCGCCCGCGCGATACCGAGTCTCAACGCCCCGGCCTGGCCGGTCTTGCCGCCGCCGAAGGTCCGTGCGAACACGACCACCTGGTCGTTCATTTCCGTTAGTACCAGGGGTTCCTCGATCGCGGCGACGAGTCCTGGCCGGTCGAAGTAGTCGAGCAGCGGCTTGTCGTTGACCTGGTGACTGGCGCCGTCCTTCTTCGCGCGAAGCCATACCTTGGCGATGGCCCGCTTCCTCCGGCCCACCGCGTGGTGTCCATGGGTATCCGAATTCATGCTACGTTACGCTCCTTTTTAAAGTTCCAGCGCGACGGGTTTCTGGGCGCTGTGGGGGTGTTCCGCGCCGGCGTACACGCGGAGTTTGCGAAAGATCTTTCGGCCGAGGGCGTTGTGCGGCAGCATGCCCTTGATGGCCATGCGCAACACGCGCTCCGGGTGGCGGGCGGCCATGCGTTCGTAGCTGATGGCTTTCAGGCCGCCGGGATAGCCGCTGTGGCGGTAGTAGATCTTGTTCTGGGGTTTCTTGCCGGTCAGAACCACCTTTTCCGCGTTGATGACGATGACGTGGTCGCCGGTATCGAGGTGGGGCGAAAAGATCGGCTTGTGCTTGCCGCGCAGGATCTTGGCCACTTCGCTGGCCAGCCTGCCCAGCACCTTGCCGTCGGCGTCCACGACGTGCCAGTCCCGCTGCAGGTCCTCCATTTTAACCGTTGGTGTCTTCATAGATGGTACACGCTCCTTTATCCGGTTATCCGGTGACGGCCGGTTCCCATTCCTGTTGTGACAACGCGGCCAGGCTTTCGGCGTAGGGCTGCCTGGCTACGCCGCGTTCGGTGATGATCGCAGAAACGTAACGGGCCGGGGTTACGTCGAATGCGGGATTGTACACTTCCACTTCCTCGGGGGCGGTGCGTCCGCCCGGTCCCTGGCTTACTTCGGCGGCTTCGCGTTCTTCGATCGGGATCCCGGCGCCCGATTCGATGGACAGGTCGATCGAAGAGTAAGGCGCCGCCACGTACAGGGGCACGTCGTGCGCGTCGGCCAGCACGGCCACGCCGTAGGTGCCGATCTTGTTGGCGACGTCTCCGTTGGCGGCCACGCGGTCCGCGCCCACGATCACGCAGTCGATCCGGCCGTCTTTCATGACCTGGGCAGCCATGCTGTCGCAGATGAGCGTCACGCCTATGCCCGCCCGGGTCAGTTCCCAGGAAGTCAGCCGGGCGCCCTGGAGGACGGGCCTCGTCTCATCGGCGTACACGTGGACCCGCTTGCCTTCGTTGTGCGCCTGGTACACCACGGCGAGGGCCGTGCCCGCGCCGGCCGTGGCGAGCGCGCCGGCGTTACAGTGCGTGAGCACCGTCTGTCCGGACCGAAGCAATGCGGCGCCGTGCTCACCGATCAGGCGGCACGTGTGCTCGTCTTCAGACTGGATGGCCAGGGCTTCGCTGAGCAAGGCGCGCTTGATGTCCTCCACCGTATTACTCCCGTGTTCGCGAACGGTCCGGCGCATCCGCTCCAGCGCCCAGAAAAGGTTGACCGCCGTGGGCCGGGTGGCCGCCAGCAGATCGGCGGCTTCGTCGACTTCCCGGCTGAAGGAGGCGAAGTCGGCAGCGCGGCTGTGCTGGACCCCGACGACGACTCCGTATGCCGCGGCGACGCCGATGGCCGGCGCACCGCGTACTTTCAGGTGCCGGATGGCCTCCGCAACGGACGCGATGTCACCGCACCTGGCGTAGGCCACTTCGCCGGGCAGGCGCGTCTGATCCAACAATACCAGCACGTTCTCGTCGCGGTCCCACCGGATGGTCGTGAAATTCATGGTGTAATCATCTCCATGAACCGGTCGTGGCGGTCCGTAATTTCGGCTTCGGTAAGCGATTCGAGCCGCCTGACGCTGAAATCCTCCACATTGAACGAGGCCATGACGCTGCCGTGCACCATGGCGCGTTTCAGCGCGCCTACGCCCGTCTCGCCAGACCGGGCGAGGTAACCCATGAATCCGCCCGCGAAGGTATCCCCCGCGCCCGTCGGATCCACCACGTCGGCCACGGGGTATGAAGGGATGCCGAACCAGGCGTCGCGCGTACAGAGCGTCGCACCGTGCGCACCTCTCTTGACCACCACCGCCCGCGGGCCGAGCTCCAGGATGCGTTCCGCCGCCCGCACGAGGTTGTGGCCATCCACCAGTTGCAGGGCCTCGCTGTCGTTGATGATCAGCACGTCCACCCCGCTCAGCGTCGACAGCAGGGACGTCCTTTGCCCCTCGATCCAGAAGTCCATGGTGTCGCAGGCGACGACGCCGGGACGTCCCGAACGGTCTGGACGGTCCGGACAATAGGCCTGGGTCAGCACGTCGCGCTGCACATCCGGATCAAGATTCGCCAGGAACACGTGATCGTGCGTGCGGTGCCGCTCCGCCAGTACGGGCTTGAAACCGGAAAACACATTCAACTGCGTGTCGATCGTGCGGCGGTCGTTCATGTTGGCGGCGTATTCGCCCGCCCAGCGAAAGGTCTTCCCTTCCTTCACCTCCAGGCCCGAAACGTCGACCTGTCTTTCCCGCAGGAAATCCAGGGACGCCAGGGGGAAATCGTTCCCCACTACGGCAATGACGTCTACCGGCGCGTAGAAACTGGCGGCGGCCGAAAAATACGTCGCCGAGCCTCCGATCGCGTCGTTTGCCTCTCCTTCCGGCGTCTTCACCGAATCAAAAGCCACCGTTCCGACGACGAGAATGCCCAATCTATGCCTCGTGTTCCAGTGCGTCCACCCTGGCCCCGGGGACGCCCGCGTCGGACGTGCGGATGATTTCACCCGTTGCCGCGTCGGTCGAAACGACGACCCGGGGCGCGTCTCCCCAGAGCCGCTCGAGTCCGTAGAAAGCGCGGACTTCCGCTCTGAATACGTGTACGACCACGTCCACGTAGTCGAGCAGTACCCACCGCCAGCTTTGTTTGCCCTCAGTGTGCCAGGGCGTCGTTTCCCGTTCCTTGAGATCCGACGCCACCTGCTCGACGACCGCCTTGATCTGCGGTTCGGAACCCGCCGTCCCGATGACGAAATAGTCCGTGATGGACGAGAGGCCCCTGAGGTCGATGATCATCACGTCCGCCGCATTCTTGGCCAGCATGGAATGGGTCGCCTGCTCCGCGATTTCCTGTGATGCCAACGCCACGATCAGTCGTTCTCCACGGAAAAGAGCAGTTCGCCGTAATCCTTGCCGATCACCACCGATACGTCCACCAGACGGTCATCGTTCCGCTGGAGCAGGACGTATTGCGTACCCAGCGCGTTTCCGACCGCGCGGGCGGCTTCGGACGGCCCGTCCGTTCCCCGGCGGTCCAGCACGACCGTTTCCCGGTACTCGAAATGGTCGGCGTTGTCGATATTGACCACGTCGAATCCCCGTTCCCGGAGGAATCGCATGGCCCGTTGTCCAATCCCCCGTTCACCGCATCCATTCAGGACTTCCACCTGGATATGGAAGGCCGAGGGGTCGACGATCGCCCCGACAGACCGTTCGGAGGACGTTGAGAATGCGGACGAGGTCGCCACCGAGTACACCAGGTAGGCATTCAGCCCGAGCAGGATGACGATCACGCCTTCGAGCACCCGAACGCGCCAGCGTCCGCCTGACCGGTGTCCTTCCGCAACGGCGTCCGGGCGGTTTGCGGGGGGTTGGATGACCTGTCTCGTCATGGCGGATCCCACGCGGAACGTGTCCGCGGAACGGCCTGCAACGGGACCTTGCGACCATTGATATCTGCTTGCCAGAGATAACCGGAGAGCTAACTAGGGGAATACACCAGGAAGGGAAACATAGGTAGGGTACCAACAGTGCTTCATCGACCAGTTCCTTTCACCATGCGATCCCCCTTTGTACCCCGGTCTCGACACAGTTCCGCCGTCAAATCGAACGCTGGTTCGACAGGCGGAATCCGATTCGCTTTCCAGACCACTATATATACAGAGAGGGAGGGTGTGGTGTCAACTGTTTTTTAGCTGTCGCCAGGCCGCGCGCGGTCCCGTTCCAGCAGCCACGATTCGGCCGCCGACAGTTGCTCCGGGGTGTTTATCCCCATGGTTTCTTCCGGCGTCCCGGCCGGTGCGTCTGCGATGCGGTGACCTTCCTGCCGGAGGATCTCGATGGTGTCCGTCAGGTAGTATTCGCCCTGCCTGTTCTCCGGGGTCAGCCGGTCCAGGGCGCGTAGCAGCAGGACCGGGTCGAAACAATAGGTGCTGGTGTTGATCTCCTTGAGCGCCCGCTGTTCTTCCGTGGCGTCCTTCTCTTCGACGATCCGGTCGATTCGGCCCGCGCCGTCGCGCAGGATGCGCCCCAGTCCAGTGGGGTCGTCAACGCCGGCGGTGAGTACCGAGGCCGCGGCGCTTTCCCGGCGGTGCGCGTGGATGAGCGTTTCCAGGGTGGAAGGACGAATCAGGGGCGTGTCTCCGGCGAGGACGAGGACGACGCCGCTTTCACCGGCCAGCATCGGTTCGGCCTGGCGCACCGCGTGGCCGGTGCCCAGTTGTTCTTCCTGGACGGCGAATTCCACGGTCAGCCTGGACGGTCCGGGCAGCCCGGGCAGCCCGGCCAGTTCACGCCGCACCGTGCCGGCCTGGTGACCGACGATGACGATGATCCGCCGCGGCCGGAGCGCATGCGCCGTATCCAGCACGTAGTGTATCATCGGCCGTCCGTTTATGCGGTGCAGCACCTTCGCCAGGTCGGAATGCATCCTGGTGCCTTTTCCCGCGGCCAGGACCAGCGTGATCAGATCGCCGTTGGTTTCTTCCATCGGGGCTCCGGTTACGGTGCGGCGAGATAGCGGACGAGATGGTCCACGGGTTGCAGGTCATCCAGCAGGTCGGAAACGGTCCGCCCGAGCACCGGATGGACCCGGTCCGGGTGGATTTCCGTCAAGGGAACGAGCACGAAGGCCCGTTTCGCCATGGCGGGGTGGGGCAGGTCGAGACCTGGCTGTCCGAGTACCAGGTCGTCGTAGAGCAACAGGTCGAGATCGATTTCGCGGGGCCCCTTTTGCCACGTGACGGAACGTCCCATTCGCGCTTCGACGTCCTTGAGCGTTTCGAGCATTCGCACGGGCGCAAGCGAGGTCTCCACAAGAGCCGCGCCGTTGACGAAATCGGGCTGGCCGGCGTGGCCTACCGGCCGCGTCTCGTACCATGACGAGTGCCTGACGATTCGGATCGCTTCATGTCCGGCCAGCTCGCATAGCGCCTGCCGGCATCTTGCGACACGATCACCGATGTTGCTGCCCAGGCCCAGCGCAACAGACGCCATTTCGCTCCTTGCAGCCCGCTTGGTCCGCCTGGCCCGCCTGGCCCGCCTGGTCCGCCTGGTCCGTTTGGTTCGGCTGGTTCGGCTGGTTCGGCTGGTCCGGTCACCGTCCGGTCACGGCCCGGTACGTCCCGCCTCCCTGCTTCGATGCACGGTGACCCCGGGAGTTCCGGAATGCGGCAGGTCCGCGGCCACACCGGGCTTCCACAATCTGACCACGACCTGGTCCACAGGGGGGTAGGCGGTAAGCAATTCGTCCGCAACCCGGCCGGCGACCGCCTCCAGCAGACGGCACGGATCGCCGCCGAGGATGCGCCCCACGCGACGGCAGACGTCCGCGTAATCCACGGTGTCGGTCAGGCGGTCCGTCCGAGACGCCTCCGACAGGTCCAGGCGCAGTGCGACGTGGGCTTCGAAGACCTGCCCCCGTGTCCGTTCCCGGGCCGTCGCGCCATGATGGCCGAATGTGCGGATACCCCGTACGCTGATCCAGTCTCCGGACATGGGGCGGATCCGTTCAGGCCAGACTGACCGCGGGGAACGCCCGCTTGCGCAAACGGAACCGCGACATCTGCCGGCCGATGCGGTCGAGCGCGGTCCGGATCTGGGTCTCGTCGCCGTTGAAGGCCATTCGGACGTATCCTTCGCCGTATTCGCCCAGGTATGCGCCGGGCACGACGAACACGCCCGCCTTGCGCAACAGGATGCTGAATCGAACGGAGGAATAGCGGGGCGGTACCGGAAGCCAGACGTAAGGTCCGCCTCCGGGCGCGGGCAGGTGCCAGCCGAGGTCCCGCAGCCCCGTTATCATCAGGTCCCTCTGCGACCCGCACCGGGAAACCATGGCTTCCACGTGCCGGTCCAGGCGGGGAAACTCCGCGGCCGCGGCCGCGAGCAGGCCGGGCAGCAGCGGGGCATGCAGATGGGAGGTCAACTGGGACATGGCGGCCAGCGCGGAAGGATTGCCCACCGCCACACCCAGGTCGCGGAACATGCCGCCGGGCAGCACGGAAAGGGAGAACAGTTCGATGCCCACGTTCATTGCGCCGGGCGTCTGCAGGAGGCTCGGGGCTTCGACCCCGTCGTACGTCAGAAAATGCTGCGTCGCGTCGTGACAGACGATGATGTTGTGCCTGCGCGCGAAGTCGATGAGTTCCCGGAAGAACGAATGGTCCGCGACTACTCCGGTCGGGTCGTTGGGAAAACCGACGTACATCAGCTTCGCCTGCCCGGCGATACGGGGTTCGATCTGCTTCAGGTTGGGCAGGAAATCGTTCCGCCCGTGCAGGGGATAGGACTGGATCCGTCCGTTCGCCAGCACGACGCTGGTCCGGTACGCCGGGTGGGAGGGGTCGGGCGCCAGCACGGTTTCGCCGGGATTGACCAGTGCCATGGCCACGCAGGCCGGGCCGACCGCAGAACCCGCAAAGGGCAGGACCTGGGTCTCCGGATCGATCTCCACGTCGAAGCGGTACGCGAACCAGTTGCTGAATGCCCTGCGGAACGCGTCGCCGGCGAGCCGGGACGTCTCGGCCGAATCGGCGTCGAAGGTCTTCTCGATGGCATCCTGCCGCGTGGGAGGGTCGGCAGCGCCCGTGGTCAGATCTATGGGCTCGATCCCCCTTGCGGCCAGTCTTCTCAAGTATCGGGAATGTTCCAGGGGCCGGTTCAGCGGGATCTGGTGAAGCCGTTCCGCGCGTTCTATAACCACCGGGTTTCTCATGGTCGCTCCGTTGCCCAGGGCCTGTTTTCGTTGCCCAGGGCCTGTCTTTCGCATCCGCCGCCGGTCTCGGGGAATATAGATTCAGCGACCGGCCGTAGCAAGAGAAAACCCCCGGTGGAGCCACCGGGGGTTGATTACCCGGAACCGGTCGGGGGACCGGTTCGTCATCGAAGCGTTCCGCTTAGTACATGCCGCCGCCGTGGGGCATGGCCGGAGGCGGGTTGTCTTCGGGGAGTTCCGCCACCAGCGCTTCGGTGGTCAGCAGCAGGCCGGCGATGCTCGCGGCGTGCTGCAGCGCTACGCGGGAGACCTTGGCGGGCTCGATCACGCCCGTTTCGGACATGTCGCCGTAGGTATCGGATTCGAAGTTGTAACCGTATCCGCCTTCGCCTTCCCGGATCTTCTGCAGGATGATGGAACCTTCAAGGCCGGCGTTCTCCGCCAACTGCCTCACGGGCGCCTCGAGCGCCTTGCGCACGATGCCGGCGCCTACTGTTTCGTCCCCTTCGGTGGCCAGTCCGTTGTCCAGCGCGGAGAGCGCGCGGATGAACGTGACGCCGCCTCCCGGGACGACCCCTTCCTCGATGGCCGCCTTGGCGTTGTTCAGGGCGTCCTCGACGCGGGCTTTCTTCTCCTTCATCTCGGCTTCCGTCGCGGCGCCCACGTTGATGACGGCCACGCCGCCCGCCAGCTTGGCCAGGCGTTCCTGGAGCTTCTCCCGGTCGTAATCGGAGGTGGTTTCCTCGATCTGGGCGCGGATCTGGTTGATGCGCCCCTGGATCGCGTCGGTGCCGCCGGCGCCTTCCACGATCGTCGTGTTGTCCTTGTCGAGGTTGACGCGCTTGGCCGTGCCCAGGTCGCCCACGGTCACGTTTTCCAGCTTGAAACCGGCGTCCTCGGAGATGACCGTGCCCCCGGTCAGGATGGAGATGTCCTCGAGCATGGCCTTCCGGCGGTCGCCGAACCCGGGCGCCTTGACCGCGGCGACTTTCAGGGTGCCGCGAAGCTTGTTGACCACCAGCAGGGCAAGGGCCTCGCCCTCGATGTCCTCGGCGATGATCAGCAGCGGGGAGCCGCTCTGTGCGATCTTCTCGACGACGGGATAGATATCCTTGACGGCGCTGATCTTCTTGTCGTGAATCAGGATCTTCGTGTCTTCGAGTACGGCTTCCATGGACTCGGAATCGGTCACGAAGTAAGGCGAAAGGTAACCGCGGTCGAACTGCATGCCCTCCACGACGTCGAGGGAGGTTTCCATGCTCTTGGCCTCTTCGACCGTGATGACGCCGTCCTTGCCCACTTTTTCCATCGCGTCCGCGATCAGGTCGCCGATGGCGGCGTCGCCATGGGCCGAAACGGTGGCGGTCTCCGAAATTTCCTTCCGTCCTTCCACGGCCTTCGACATTTCAGCAATCGAACCGACCACCGCGGACACGGCCTTGTCGATGCCCCGCTTCAGATCCATGGGATTGGCGCCGGAAGTCACGTTACGCAAGCCTTCCGCGTAGATGGCCTGGGCGAGCACGGTGGCCGTGGTCGTCCCGTCGCCGGCCACGTCGCTCGTCTTCGACGCGGCTTCCTTGATCATCTGGGCGCCCATGTTTTCGTAATTGTCCTCGAGCTCGATTTCCTTCGCCACCGTGACACCGTCCAGCGTGAAGGTGGGCGAACCGAATTTCTTGTCGAGCACGACGCATCGTCCCTTGGGACCCATGGTGACACGGACCGCGTCAGCCAGGGCGTCCACGCCGCGTTTGAGGGCCTGCCGGGCATCGGCGTCGAAAGAAAGTTGTTTTGCTGGCACTTCTGCTACCCCCTATGTTGCGCCGGGTGGTACCGGGCGATTCCGAGCAAGGCGAACAGGCTTGGCTGTACGCACTTCTGAGTCGTCTAAATACTTGTATATTCAACAAGTAGCAATACTTAAATTAGCACTCTAACTTCCAGTCTGCTAATATATGAAGGGTCGCTGGATGATGCAAGTTTTTTTTGGTTTGGGTCGCCTGCGGATTTGGACATTCGCGGGGGATTTGACGATGTAAGGCGCTTGCGGGTTATTCGGAAGATAGGTGGCGCTTGCGTGCGTATCCAGCGCGCGTGCCTTGCGTATCCACTGACAGACAGGTTGATAGCGGCCGGCTTATCGACAGGAAGCGCTCCAGCCTGAGGCCGGCGTCCGATCCTCTGCCGCGAATCAGGCGTTCCGCCGCAGCACGGCGATATAGATCAGCGCGGTGGCGAACATGATCAGGCTGTAGGTCGCCGCCGGCATGGTTGCGAGCCCGCCGCCGAACAGCATAACCGCGACCGCGATCGCGAGCGTCCCGTTCTGGATGCCGCATTCGATCGCAACGGCGGTCCGCTGGGTCGGTCCGGAGGCAAACGTCCGGGCGAGCATCCAGGCGAGTGTCATCATCAGCAAGTTGAGGACGAGTGTGACCAGCCCGGCCTGCGCGAAATAGGGGACGATGTTGGCGCGTTGATCGTAGATCGCGCCGGCGAGAACGAGCATCAGCAGCACCGCGGAGACCTTGCGGGCTGCAGGTTGGAACCGAACTGCGAAGCCTTCCGCAAAGCGGCGGATAACAAGACCGATCAGCACCGGAACGGCGACGATCATGAAAACGCCGAGCGCGGCGCCGGCGACCGAAATGTCCTGCCCCGCCGAATCACCGATGAACTGCCCGTAGGCGAAGACCACGATGACCGGAATGGTGATCACGCTTGCCAGACTGATCACCGCGGTCAGCGAGATCGACAGCGCGACATCGCCGCGCGCAAACGCGGTCAGGATATTGGAGGTCGGGCCGCCCGGCGCGGCGGCGATGATCATCAGGCCCAACGCGAGCTCCGGCGCCAGCGGCCAGGCGCTGGCGAGGACGAAGGCAACCGCCGGCAGCAGGACGATCTGGGAGAGGGCACCCACCACGAAGTCGCGCGGCCGGCGTACCACCCGGGCGAAATCATCGAAGGTGAGACCGAGCCCAAGCCCGAACATGATGAAGGCGAGCGCCAGCGGCAGCCCGACGTCGACAAGTAATCCCATGACGATTGGTCTCCCTTCGGTTGACGACCATGGCCGTGCGTGGCGGACCACGGAGGGCCGGGGCGGCGCGGCATGCCGCCCCCTGGAGGCCGGGTACGTCGTCTATCGCGCGGGTGTCTAGGCCGAGAAGACGTTCGCCGCCCGTCAGACGGATGGACTTTCCCTGGTTTATGCCGTGCCAGTGGACGTGCGGCCATCTACCGATCTCGCTCGGGATGAACGCCGATTCCGTTGATCAAATTTACCTCGATCCGCCATTCAATCGCAATGCCAATTATGCCGCAAAAGTGGTTGTATGTTATGGTCGGATGTGATTGCGGAGTCTGATGGATCCGGAACGGATGACGAGGGGGCCACCGGCCTTGCGATCGAGCACCAGGCCGCCCTCCTCATCGATGCGGGTAACGCGCCCGGCGGATCCGGCGGGGCTGTCGGCCTCGACTATCATGCCTCGCCATGCGAGACGGGCGTCGACTTCCGCGATGAGAGAAGCCGGTCCGTTTGCCAGGTATTGCCCGTAAGCGGATTCGAAGGAGGCCAGAATGGCCAGGAACAGTTCCTCGCGACCTGCGGATCGGCCCGACTCGATGCGCAGCGAAGTGGCGGATGCGGAAAGCTCGTCGGGGAACTGTTCACGGGTGTGGTTTACGTTGATCCCCATGCCGACCACGATGACCGGGTCGTCTCCGGACACGACCCGGGACTCCGCCAGGATGCCGGCGACCTTGCGTCCTCCCATGAGCAGGTCGTTGGGCCACTTGATCTTCACGTTCTCGCCGGCGGTCGCCTCCAGGACGCGGGCCGCGGCCGCGGCCGCACACAACGTCAGCGGTGGCGTCCGGGCGGCGGACAGCCGGGGCCGGAGCAGGACGGAAGCCCAGATCCCGCATCCGGGGGGCGAGAACCACCCGTAACCGCGGCGGCCCCTGCCGGCCGACTGCTCATCGGCAAGGCAGACTGTCCCATGGGGCGCGGCCTGTTCGGCCATGCCCAGGATCACGTCATTGGTAGACCCCACCCGCTCGTGGTATTCCAGTACCCGGCCGAAGATCCGCGATGACAGCTTCGAACGCATGCGGTCCGCGTCGTACAGGTCCTGGCGTTCTGCCAACTCTTCGCTCGGGGAAGGGGGTTTCATCGTCGTTCCGATTTCAGGCGGTCTCCCTTATGTTCAGGCTGATATCGAGCGCCGGCGCGGAATGGGTCAGGGCGCCGACGGATATCACGTCGACGCCGGTTTTCGCGATCTCCTCGAGCCGGTCCAGCTTGATCGCTCCCGACGCTTCGACCACGATGGACCGATCCGCCGCGGCCAGCGCGCGGATCCGGCCGACCGCCGTCCGCATTTCCCCAGTGCTCATGTTGTCCAGCATGATCCAGTCCGCCCCGCTGCGCACGGCCTCCTCGACCTGGTCCAGGCCGCTCGTCTCCACCTCGATGTCGTACCGCCTGCCCGAGTGCTCCATGTTCGACCTGCATCTGTGCACCGCGGCGGCGATGCCTCCCGCGGCGGCGATGTGGTTGTCCTTGATCAGCACCATGTCGAAGAGACCGTGGCGGTGATTGGCTCCGCCCCCGTGCAGTACGGCCCTTTTCTCCAGGTCGCGGAGACCGGGCGTGGTCTTGCGGGTATCCACGATGCGCGCGCCGGTGTTCCGCACGGCATCGACGTATTGCCGGGTCATGGTGGCGATGCCGGAAAGGTGGCGCATGAAGTTGAGCGCCGTTCGTTCGCCGGTGAGCAACGACCGCGCGGCGCCCCGAACTTCGGCGATGGGCTGGCCGGGTTCCACCTGGTCGCCATCGGCCAGCAAGGTACGGAACTGCAGGCCGGGGTCCACCGCCCGGAACGTGAGGCTCGCCGGTTCGAGGCCGGACAGGACACCGGGCTGCCCGGCCTCGAACCGGGCACAAGCCACTGCGTCGGGCGCCAGCGTCCAATCGGTAGTGACGTCGCCGTCTCCCACGTCTTCCCGCAGGGCGCGGGCCACGATTTCCTCAAGCGACACCGGATCGAAGTTCGTGTCCACGGAATCCTGCTTTCTAGGGTGTAATCCGCCCTTCGCCCGTACGCAGGAACGCAGCGGGCAAATAGTCGATGAGATCACCGGCCACCAGGCTGTGCGGCCCCATGGCTTCCGCGCCGAGATCGCCGGCCAGGCCGTGGAGGTATACCCCCAGGCGGGCTGCGTCCCATGCGCAGAGGCCCTGCCCGACCAGGGCCGCGATGAGGCCGGTCAGCACGTCACCCGATCCGGCGGTGGCCATACCCGGATTCCCCGTGGGATTCACCGAGACCTGCCCACCGGGAGAAGCCACCAGCGAGGCTGCGCCTTTGAGCACGAGCGTGACCTGCAGGGAACCGGCGGCCTGTCTCGCGGCGCCGACCCGGTCCGCCTCGATGTCGTCTGCGGCCATGCCGGTCAGCCTTGACAACTCGAACACGTGGGGCGTCATGATGATTTCCGGTGCCGTGCCGGCCAGGCCGTCCGGTTTTCCTGCGAAGGCGTTCACCCCGTCGGCGTCGATGACGACCGGCCGCTCACTGTTCGATACGACGCGGCGGACCAGCGCGGCGGTTTCCTCGTGGCGCGTGAGACCCGGACCGATGGCCAGCACGTCGGCCCAGGAGAGCAGTGCCTCGATGTCGGACCCGGCGGCGATAGAAATCGTTCCTTCGGTGGTTTCGGGCAGGCCGCGAAGCATCACTTCCGTGTGCCTGGCCGTCAGGGCATCCATCAGGCCCGCGGGCGCTCCGAGCATGACCATGCCCGCACCGCCGCGCAGGGCCGCGCGGGAAGCGAGCGTGGCCGCTCCCGCCATGCCCCCCGAGCCGGCGACGACGGTGACCTTTCCGCGGCTTCCCTTGTGGTCGCCGGGCCGATGAACCGGGATCAGGTCGGTCATCTCGCTTCGCTCGGGCATGGAGAGGTACAACCCCTCCGCCTCTACGGCCGAATCGGGAAAGCCGATGTCCGCGACTTCCAGGCCGCCGCACCAGGAACGGCCGGGGAAGGTGGCGAGGTCGACCTTCATCAGGCCGATCGCGAGGGTATGGTCGGCGCGCACGCAGGTCCATTCCGCGCGGGGGCGGGACTGGGGAAATCCGCAACCGGGCGCCAGGCCCGAAGGGGTGTCGACGGAGAGCACGGGGGAAGGACTGAGATTGATTTCCGAGATGGCGGCACCGTATGGATCGCGCGGTGGTCCCTTCAACCCGGTGCCGAGGAGCGCGTCGATGATCAGCGCCGGAGGCCGGTCGGGCAATGCCAGCGGACCGTCGGGCCGGAAGTCCGGGACCACGCCGGCTTCTTCGAGCCGTTCCAGGTGCTTCGCGGCGTCGACCGGCAGGGCCCGCCTGGCGGCGAGCACGTGGCAGCTCACCGAAGCGCCCCACAGGTGGAGATAGCGGGCGGCCACGAATCCGTCTCCGCCGTTGTTCCCCTTTCCGCACGCCACGGCGACCGCCTGGCCAGCCACGCCGTCCAGCAGCTGCCGCGCGGTTTCCGCCACCCGGCAGCCCGCCCGTTCCATGAGTTCGTAGCCGGACAGGCCGTAGTCTTCGATGGTGCGGCGGTCGATCGACCGCATCTGGAGCGTGGTACAGAGCCTCATGGTCAAAACTCGCAATCCGGACCGCGCAATACGCGCTGCACGCTTTCCGCGCCGGTCCGTCCTTCCGCGCCCGTCTGGCCATGCGCGCCGGTCAGGCCATGCGCGCCGGTCAGGCCATGCGCGGCATCGACATAAAGCATTTTCCGGGCTTGTTCCCTGGTCCGAATATCATGTATGGTCTGGATCGTTTCAAGCTTATCCAGCAGGCGGCCGACCTCCGGCCCCTCGGGCAGGCCCAGGTCGTCCATGATGTCCGCGCCGTTCAACATCAGGCCCTTTGCCCGCAGGTTCCGGTGCCGGGTATAAAGCCGCAGGAGCCGGTGCGCGGCCTTCGCGGTCCTTCCGCCCGTCGCGTTACCCTCGTCCGGTGCGTGCGCCAGGGCGAGGAGCGCCGCGCCGGGGGTATCGTCTTTCGACCCGCGGAGAATCCGGCAGAGCGCTTCGTCGTCCGGTTCCCGCAAAGCGGTCCCCTCGAGCAACCAGACCGCCCCGAACACCAACTGGTGGAGCGACTGCCTTTCCCGCCTGCTCAGTCTCAACCGGTCCGCCGCGCCTTCGACCAGCTCGAGGGTTGGGTCCGTGCCACCAGCCGAGCCGCCGTCCGCGCCTTCGACCAGTTCAGGGGTTGGGTCCGTGCTGCCAGCCGCGCCGCCGTCCGCGCCTTCGACCTGGTCAGCGGTCGGGACCGTGCCGCTGGCCCGGATGCCGCACAGTAACAGGCTGGCGAATCGGAGGATCCACAGGCTGGTCCGGTCTCCCGCCATTTTTGCTTCGTATCCGGTCAGGTGGGCGTAAAGTCCCTGGTCCTCCAGGAAAACGTCCCTGGCGATGAGCCGGTCCGTCTGCTCCAGGCGACGAAACGTCGAGGTCGACGCCGATGCCGACGACGATTCCATCCACCCGGAAAAGAGCGACCCGAACACGCCGGAACGTACCATGGCGGACACCCGGTCCGAGGTGCGGCGCCGACCCATAATCAAGGATAGTTCGTAGAGCAGGCGTTCGCCCGATACCTCCCGCAGGTCTTCGTTGAGTGCCGTGAGCCACGCCTCGGTACGTGACGTGATTCCCAGGCCGAATTGACCGGCAAGCCGAAACGCCCTCAAAACGCGCAGCGGGTCGTCGCGGAAGGACGCCTCGGAAACGGCATTGAGCCGCCTTGCCGCGAGGTCGGCCGCGCCGCCCAGGGGATCGATGACCGACGGCCTGCCGTCCAGCACATCCGCCAGGCGCACGGCCATGGCGTTGATGGTGAAATCCCGCTTGCGGAGATCCGCCTCCAGGGAATCGCCTTTGAAGGACGAGATATCGATCGTGAACCGACGCCGCAACACGACGCGCCCGGTTCGGTCCGTATCGTCGAGCGGCACGAAGGGACAGCGAAGGCGGTCCGCCAGTTTCCGTCCCAGCGCCAGTCCGTCCGCCGCGAGCGTGAGGTCCAGGTCGCGTACCGTGCGGCCCAGGATGGCATCCCGTACGGAACCGCCCACGAGATAGACTTCGTGGTTCACTTCCCGGCACAGGTCGGCCAGATCGGAGGCCAGTCGCCTATGGGCCTTCAAGAGGGGCTGAACAGGATCGACAAGGGCTGACATCGGGTATTCAAAAGGCGTGGGGTCGTGGGTCGGAGGGGAAATTGGCCATCGCACGGGGAACCGGCGAAGCATGGGCCGGGACACCCGGTAGCCATCGAGCCGGATTCCACCGAAAACTATGGGTCCGGAACATCCGAGTCAAGGGATTTGTCGGTTGACAGGCCGGCGCTTTTCGGCCCATCTTTAGCACAGGACGCTGGTTCGAAAGCGTGCCGTCGGACTGGGCTTCGGAGGGCGATGATTCCAGATGCAACTCTACCCCGCGATCGACATCAGACAGGGGCGATGCGTCCGGCTCGTCAAGGGCAGGCGCGATCGCGAAACGGTGTACGGTGATTCCCCTGCGGGAGTCGCGTTGCGATGGAAATCGCAAGGCGCAACCTACTTGCATGTCGTCGACCTGGACGGTGCGTTCACCGGCGAAGCGGGCAACCGGACCAGTGTCGTCGGCATCCTGGAACAGGCCGACATGCCGGTGCAGCTGGGCGGAGGCATCCGTACGCCCGAGGCTGTGGAGGCCTGGCTGTCGCTGGGAGTGCGCCGCGTCATCCTGGGTACGGCGGCCGTGGAGCGTCCCGACATGGTGCGGCAGGTGGTGGAGGCGTGGGGACCTGAACGCATCGTCGTCGGCATCGACGCCAGGGCGGGACGGGTCGCGGTCAATGGCTGGACGTCCGGAGCGTCCTGTTCATCGCTCGAACTGGCGGAGGCCATGAAGGAAGCCGGGGTCTGCAGGATCGTCTACACGGACATCGACCGGGATGGTACGATGAACGGACTGGATACCGGTTCGACGGCGCGCCTGGCGCGTGAAAGCGGAATGCGGGTGATCGCGTCGGGAGGCGTGGCCACGCTGGACGACCTCGAACGAGCCTCCGGGGCCGTCGCGGACGGCCTGGAAGGGGTCGTGCTCGGCAAATCCCTGTACGAAGGAACGATCGACCTGCCGGAAGCCGTGCGCAAATACCAGTCTGCCCCGGACGCATAGGACCCTGGAGAGGAACCATGCCGGAACACACCGTCGAAGTCCTGATGATCGAAGACAACCCCGTGCACGTGCAGCTGATTCGCCACTACATGGAATCCAGCCGGCTTTCGACCCGACTTCACGTCGCCGGGACGCTCCGGGAAGGGCTGGACCTGATCGGGGAAGCGTCCTTCGACGTGGTGCTGCTGGACCTTGTCCTGCCTGACAGCGCCGATCTCGACACGCTCCACAGCGTGCGCGCGGCCGCTCCGGACCTGCCGGTCATCATACTCACCGGGCTCGACGACGTTTCCCTGGCCGCCACGGCCGTGGAGTCGGGCGCCCAGGACTATATCGTGAAGACCCAGGCCAACACCACCATGCTGTCCCGTTCCATACACTATGCCATCGAACGCGTGCGCGCGCGTAGCGGCGAGTGGGATTCGGCCATGTTCAAACTGGCACAGCAGCAGTTTTTGAAGGCCGCGCAGATCATGGGACTGGACGAGAACATCCGGGAACGGCTGCTCTTTCCCCAGCGGACCCATATCGTGACGCTCCCCTTTCGCCGGGACGAATACCATCTCGTGGAGAACGTCTTCGGTTACCGGGTGCAACACCTGCTCACCATGGGTCCGACCAAGGGCGGCATCCGTTACCACGAGGACGTGAACCTGGGGGAGGTCTCCGCCCTGGCCATGTGGATGACCTGGAAATGCGCGCTGATCAACCTGCCCTTCGGCGGCGCCAAGGGCGGCGTCCGGATCGACCCGACTGACCTGTCCCGCCGCGAGCTGCAGCGCCTTACCCGCCGCTTTACGTCGGAAATCATCGACATCATCGGACCGGACAAGGACATCCCCGCCCCCGACATGGGCACCGACGAGCAGGTCATGGCCTGGATCATGGATACGTACAGCCAGCAGGCGGGCTACACGGTACCGGGCGTCGTCACCGGCAAGCCGGTCGTGCTGGGCGGGTCCCTGGGACGCCGGGAAGCCACCGGCCGCGGCCTGGTCTACCTGATCGAGGAGGCCGCGAAGCACACGGGCTTGTCCCTGGACGGCGCCACGGCGGTGGTCCAGGGCTTCGGCAACGTGGGCAGCAACACGGCGCGCTTCCTGGACGAGGACGGGGTCAAGGTGGTCGCGGTTAGCGACGTCACCACAGGAATCTACAATGCCAACGGGCTGTCACTGGAGGACGTGTACAGGCACTGCGACGAAAACCGTTTCCTGCAGGGCTATCCCGAGGCCGACGAGGTAACCAACCAGGAACTGCTGGAACTGCCCTGCGACATCCTCGCCCCGGCCGCGCTGCAGAACCAGATCACCGGAGACAACGCGGACCGGTTGCAGTGCAGGCTTCTCGCGGAAGGGGCCAACGGACCCACCACGCTCGATGCCGACGAGATCCTCGCGGAAAAGGACGTGTTCATTCTGCCGGACGTCCTGGGCAACGCCGGTGGCGTGACCGTTTCGTACTTCGAATGGGTGCAGGATACGCAGAACTACACGTGGACGCTCGAGGAGATCAACAGCAGGCTGCACAACATCCTCATCGACGCTTTCGGCAGGACCGTACACCGGGCTTCCGAAGACAGGATCGACATGCGTACCGCGGCATTGATCGAGGGGATCAGCCGGGTGACCCAGGCGAAACTGCTTCGGGGGATCTTCCCCTGACGACCGCCGGCCTGCGTTGACCGGGAGGTAGGCCATGGCTACTACGGAAACCGACGGACCTGCATCAGAAACAGACGCTGCTTCGACGGAAATCGGTACGACTACTACAGCGTTCGATCCGGCATCGACGGAGATCGACGCGGCGTGGGTGCGGCTGCTGCAGAAAGCCGCGTACCTGTGCAGCATGATCGTCATCGCGTGCTCGGTGCTCGTGCTTGCCGGCTGGCTGCTCGATCTCGCCGTCCTGCGGGGTTTGGTCAACCCCGGGCGGGTTCCCATGAATCCGCTCACGGCCGCCGCCTTTCTGCTGGCCGGCGGCACGTTGTGCGCGTTGCTGCCGAGGAACGCTTCGGCCTATCGCAGGTGGGCGGGTTTCGCAGGCGCGGCGCTGCTCATGACGCTGGGGGCCGTCAAGCTCTTCGACGTGGACGTTGGCGGCAAGGGCATCGACCAGTGGCTCTTCGCGGCGTCCCTCGGCGGCAGCCGCATGGCGCCGCACACCGCCTTCACGTTCATGCTGGTGGGCCTTGCGCTCCTGCTGCTGGACCTGCGCGGGCCGAGACACTGGCTGTCCCACGTCTGCGTCATGAACGCCGGGATCATCGCCCTGCTGTCCCTGGCCGGGGCGATCTACAGCACCATGGTACTGTACCGGGTTTCCGGCGTGATCCCCATCACGCTGAACTCCGCCCTGGGCTTCGGCGTCCTGTGCGTCGGCATATTCTGCGCGCGTCCCCGACGCGAACCGGCGGCCACCCTGGTCAGCGCTACGGCCGGCGGCCTCATGGCCCGCCGCCTGCTCCCCGCGGCCTTTCTCATACCCATCATCCTGGGCTGGCTCCAGTTCCAGGGAGAAAGGGCGGGTTTCTACGGTGTGGAGTTCGGTCATTCGATCTTTGTCGTCTGTAACGTGATCGCCTTCAATATCCTGATCTGGTGGAACGCCCGCTCGATCGGGCAGATCGACGCGGAACGCACGCGAATCGCAAGCGAACTGCACCGGCAGAACGCCCTGCTGGAGCAGACGACCCACGACATGGTGCTCTTCCAGGGTGAACTCCAGGAAGCCAAGGAGTCCGCCGAGGAGGCCAGCCGCGCCAAGAGCGAATTCCTCGCCAACATGAGCCACGAGATCCGCACCCCGATCAACGGGATAACCGGCATGACCCAGCTCATGCTGCATACCGACCTCACCTCCCGGCAGCGGGAGTTCATGCGGCTCATCGATCAGTCCACGGAATCGCTCCAGGGCCTGTTGAACGATATCCTGGACTTCTCGAAGATCGAGGCGGGCCGCCTGGAACTCGAATCGATCCCCTTCGAACTGCGGGAACGCATCGCCAATACCGTGCAGGCCATGTCGATCCCCGCTACGGAAAAGGGCCTGGAACTGGCGTACCGGGTCGCTCCCGACGTGCCCGACCAGCTTGTGGGCGACCCGGGACGGCTGAGCCAGATCGTGATCAACCTGGTCGGAAACGCCATCAAGTTCACGGAAGCGGGAGACGTGGTCCTTTCCATGTCGCTGGCCTCGGAATCGGAGGAAGCCGTTACGCTGGCCTGCTCGGTGGCCGACACGGGCATCGGCATACCGGAAGACAAGCAGCAGCTGATCTTCGACGTCTTCAGCCAGGCGGACAGTTCCATGTCGCGGAAGTACGGCGGTACGGGCCTGGGACTGGCCATCTGCGCGCAGTTGACCGCCATGATGAACGGCCGCATCTGGGTCAAAAGCGAAGAAAGCCGGGGAAGCACCTTCCACTTTACCGTCGACCTGCAAAAACGGCGCGACGCGGTGGAAAAGCCGGTCGTGGACGCCCGGCCGCTGGCCGGCCTGCGGGTACTCGTGGTCGACGACCATCCCACCAATCGGAAGTTTCTGGTCGACATGCTGGCCGAATGGTCCATGCAGACCGCGGAAGCCGGTACGGGGGTGGAAGCCCTCACCGCCCTTACCGGCGATGACGGCGAAGCCATCCGGCTGGTCCTGCTGGACGAAACCATGCCGGAAATGGAAGAGCACGGGCTCATCCGGGAAATCAACCGGTGCGCCGACGGCAGGAACCTCGACGTCATCCTGCTCGTCTCCGCCGGACAGCGGGCCGACCCCGGGATAGGCGACTATGCCGGAATCGCCTGTACGGTCAGCAAGCCGGTCAAGCAATCCGACCTGCTGAACGCCATCATGGATACCGTGGCCGGCACGTGCGCTCCCGCGCTGGATGAGGGCGCCGACGGCTTGTCCGAAGGGGTGGTGCCGCAGCGCATCCTCCTGGCCGAGGACGGCGCCGTGAACCAGCGCGTCGCGGTCCTCATGCTGGAGTCCAGGGGTCATGAAGTCACCGTTGCGAACAACGGCAGGGAAGCGGTCGAGCGGTTCAAGTCCGGCGCGTTCGACCTGATCCTGATGGATGTGCAGATGCCCGAGATGGACGGACTGGAGGCCACGCGGACCATCCGCGGCCTGGAAACGGACGGCGATCATATCCCCATTGTCGCCATGACGGCCCACGCCATGAGCGGCGATCGGGAGCGGTGCCTGGAGGCCGGGATGGACGATTACCTGTCCAAGCCCATCCAGGCCCGGTTGCTGTACACGGCGGTGGAGGGCGCGCAGGCGGCGGTGAGAGGCGCGCAGGCGGCGGCGAGAGGCGCGCAGACGTCTTCCGGGGAGCGTGCTTCAATGGCGGACCGGGAGGAGACCGTCCCATCATCGGCCTCCGCGCCCGTCGATTGGGACAAGGCCGTTGCCCGGGTTGGCGGGGACGAAGCCGTGATCGCGGAACTGGCCGGACTCTTCCTGGCCGAGTGCCCGGGGCTCGAGACCGGCATGCGCGAGGCGGTGGATGCGGGCAACGCCGCCGATCTGAGACGGCATGCCCATACGTTGAAGGGTTCCGCGGGGATTTTCCAGGCCGAGGCCGCCGTCGATGCCGCCCAGCGCCTGGAAAAGATGGGCAGGGACGGAGACCTGGACGGTGCGGAAGAGGCGCTGTCGGCACTCGCCCATGAACTGGACCGGTTGAAGCCGGTCCTCGCGGCACGTGTCGCCGAAGTGAAACCGCAGGCCGGGAGCTGAAAAATGACGAGCGCGCTCCAGGAGCTCACCGCGAAACTCGTTTCGATCAACTCGACCAATCCCTCGCTGTCACCGGCCGCCGCGGGCGAGCAGGAAATCGCCGCCTTCGTCGCGGACTGGTGCCGGGACCGGTCCCTCGACGTGCGGATCGTGGATGCGGACGGACGTCCCAGCGTGGTTGCCGTCGCGCGGGGTACGGGGGGAGGCCGCTCGCTCATCCTGAACGGTCATCTCGATACGGTTGGCGTGGACGGCATGGACGACCCGTTCCTTCCGAGGATCGATGGCGGGAGAATGTACGGCCGCGGCGCCGGCGACATGAAGGCTTCAGTCGCCGCGATGATGGTTACACTGGCAAGCGCGCGGACAATGGCCTTGCGGGGGGACGTGGTCATGACGGCCGTCGCCGACGAAGAGGCCTACAGCGTCGGCACCACGGCCGTTCTGGACAGCGGCGTGACGGCCGACGCGGCCATCGTGACCGAACCCACCAACGGGGACGTCCTGGTCGCGCACAAGGGTTTCGTCTGGGCGGATGTAATCGCTCGGGGCCGCGCAGCGCATGGCTCCAGGCCGGAAGATGGACTGGACGCCATCACGAAGATGGGGGCGTTCCTCCAGGGGCTCGAACAACTTCAGGCCGAACTGGACCAACGAAAAGGAGATCCGCTGCTCGGTTCAGGATCGGTGCATGCGTCGGTCATCGCCGGCGGCCGTGAGATGTCAAGCTATCCCGCGACGTGCCGTCTCGGTGTAGAAAGGCGCACGGTCCCGGGAGAGACGGCAAGGAGCGCAATCTCGGAGCTGGAAGATATAGCCGAACGATGCCGTCGGGCCGATCCGGGTTTTCAAGCTACAGTCGATCTGACCTTCGAACGGCGGCCGTTCTCGATCGATACCGGTCATGAAATCGTCGAGCTGGTCAGGGCGGTCGCCGCACGGACATCCGGTCGCCGGCCCCGTATCTCCGGGAGTGCCGGCTGGATGGACGCCGCGCTGCTGAGTAGGCGCTCGATCCCGACGGTAATCTACGGACCTGCGGGAGGCGACTTTCACGGGGACAACGAATGGGTGGACGTGGCGTCGATCGAAGCCTGCGCCGAGGTGCTCACTGAGGTAGCCAAAGCGTACTGCGCATGACCCTGCGCGATGCAAGCCCTTCCCGGATCATGTTTTCTTTCCGTACCGCTCCAGGTACCTGTTTTCCGCTTCGATCGTCCCGATGAGCAGGATCTCGCACCCGGTGGAAAGTTTCATCGACGGAGGCGGGCTCACGATGCTCTCCTTCCCGGTGAAAACCGCCGCGATGTAGCATCCCGTCTCCGGGTAGACTTGAGACTCGGCGATGGTCTTGCCGGCAAGTTCGCGGGGAAGCCTGACCCGAAAGAAGTTCAACCCTTCCGTGATCATGACAATGTCGTTCCGCTTGAGCAGGTTCAGGATGATATTGGCGCCCATGGAAGCGTAGGACATGACGAAGTCGGCCCCTGCCCGGTGAAGCGCTTCCACGTTCCTTTCCTGTTTCGCCCGGGTGATGATCTGTATATCCGGCCGCAGCTTGCGGCAGTAGATCGTGAGGTAGATGTTGATGTCGTCTTCGTGGGACGTGATGATGACGGTGGGCGCGTCCATGAGACCGGCCTTCTTCATGGTTTCGATATCCGCCGCGTCGCCCAGTACGTAGTGTTTTTCATCCCGAATCCGGTCGGCCTGCTGCTCGATGATCCGGTAGTCCAGCCCCCTTTCCACAAGCGTACTTCCCGCGGACCGTCCCACGCGTCCGCCGCCGATGATGACGATGGGAGGATCGGATACGTTGTAGATGGCGAAAAGCTCGTTGTAGGAAGTGATCTGGCTTTCCGTCCCCAGGAGCACCAGGATCATCCGCTCGGTCAGCGGCGTATCGGGCGCGATCACGTGGAACCTTCCCCGCTCCCACACGCCGACGACCGTGACACCGGTCAGTTCGCGAAGGCGCGTCTCGCGCAGGGTCTTGCCGATGAGCGGAGTATCCACGATGCTCGCGTCGGCGACCATCAGGTCTTCGACGTTTCCGAGAACGTGGGACATGGAATCCACGCTCGACGCAAGCCGGGCGAGGAGCTGCCCCATCTGCTGTCCCAGCTGGATCACGTGGGTGCAGCCCGCCAGTTCTAGGATATCCACGGAGTCGGGTGAATTCGCCGTGGCCAGGATGGGGATTTCCCGGTTGATATTCCGGATCGTGAAGGCGATGCTGGTGTTCAGCGTGTCCTTGCCGGTAGCCACTACGAGCGCCGCCTGGTCAACATTCGCATGCCGGTAGGTCTCCGCGTTGTCCAGGTCGCCGTATACGACATTCAGGCCCCGGTCGTGGAGGAGCAGCGCTTCGTCCAGATCGGGAATGATGAAAACGTAATCGTTCCCGTACTGCCTGAGCCTGGAGGCAAGCGAACTCGTCACCTCGTCATGATGGGTGATGACCACGTGGTCCTGGAAGTTCGGTTCCAGCGATCGAGGCGCGCGCGCGATGGAGTGGGCGCTGAGCCAGGGACGGTAGATGAACTCGACAAAGGCCACGGGGAGCACGATGATCAGCGTCGTAAGGCCCGTCAGCAACACGCAAAGTGAAAAGATCCGCCCCAGGTCGCTGGTAAAGACGATGTCGCCGTACCCGAGCGTGGTCATGGTGACCAGCGTCCAGTAGAATCCGGTGAACCACGTATGTTCCCGTCCCTCCATTTCCTGGAGCTGGTGGAACAGGAACGTATAGACCAGGATCAACAGGAAGAGGAAGATGAAGAACCGGTAGAAGAACTTCAGGTTTCCCGATCCGATCGTGGTGCGCAATACGCCCAGGTACTGTCTTAAGAAGGTCTGCATGGCGAATCCCGGATGGCCGGTTATGGTTTCGGGTCACGACACGGCGGAACCTGCCCGCACCGTGCACCGAGCTGCGAAGTAACCAGTCTAAAACCATCCCGCCGTACTGTCAAGCCCACACGGGAGGCCCGTGGTCGAAATGTCGAATCCCGCTCCCGGTTCCGGTCAAACCGCGATCCCGCTCCCGGCTTCGGCCGCACCGCGGTCCCGCTCCCGGCCCCGTGTTTTTCTCCTTGCTCCTCCGCCCGCCGTTACTTTAACCTGCCAGATGCACGCGGCTTTTCGGTCGCGGGCATATTTGTCGCGGGCGGTCAGGGCCCGTCGCGGGCGGTTATGACCCGCCCCGAGCGACCGGAGACCGGAGCCCAACTCACCATCCCCAACGAACGGAATAACAGACCATGGATAATGTCATTTCCTACCTGGAAGGACAGCGAACCCAGGCCCTGGAGGGCTTGAAGGACTTCCTCCGCATTCCCAGCGTGAGCACCCATCCCCACCACCGCGAGGACCTCCGCCGTTGCGCCCGTTTCCTCGCCGACGAACTGAAACGGATCGGCATGCAAAACGTGGCGGTGAATCCCACGTCCGGCCATCCCATCGTAACGGCGGATTGGCTCGGCGCGCCAGGCAGGCCCACCGTCCTGTTATACGGCCACTACGACGTCCAGCCCGCGGAACCCTTTGAACTCTGGGAGAGCGATCCCTTCGATCCCGTGATCCGGGGGGACAACCTCTACGCCCGGGGATCGACGGACGACAAGGGGCAGGTCTGGCTGCACGTGAAGGCACTGGAAGCCCACCTGCGGGAGAACGGCCGGCTTCCGGTGAACGTCCGCATGCTGATCGAGGGCGAGGAGGAGGTCTCGAGCGAGAACCTGGAAGCCTACCTGGAAAGCCACAGGGAGGAACTGGGGGCGGACGTGGTGGTCATTTCCGACACGTCCATGTTCGACTACGAGCAGCCCTCGATCGGGTATGCCCTGCGGGGGATGGCCTACATGGAGGTCCGCCTCGAGGGCCCCAACAAGGACCTGCATTCGGGCGTCTATGGCGGCGCGGTGCCCAACCCTCTGAACGTACTGTCGGAGATGCTGGGCAAGATGGTGGACGGCGACGGACGGATCACCGTGCCCGGGTTCTACGACGACGTCCTGCCCCTGGGCGTCGAAGAGCGTGCATCCCTTGCCGCGCTGCCTTTTGACGAGGAAGGCTTCGCCGGAAGACTGGGCCTGCCGGGATCCACGGGCGAGAAAGGCTACTCGACCCTGGAACGCCTGTGGGCGCGGCCCACCCTTGATGTGAACGGGATGCTGGGGGGATTCACGGGCGAGGGGTCGAAGACCGTGATCCCGTCGAAGGCCATGGCCAAGGTGAGCATGCGCCTCGTGCCGAACCAGGACCCCGAAAGGATCGCCCACGCGTTCGAAGATTACGTCAGAAGCCTTGCGCCGCCCACGGTCAAGGTGGAAGTCATCCATCACGGCACGGGCAAGCCGGTCCTCACGGCACGGGACCATCCCGCGGTGACGGCCGCACATCAGGCCATTACGCGCGGCTTCGGCAAGGAGCCCGTCTACATCCGGGAAGGCGGCAGCATTCCGGTGGTGGCCATGTTCGAGGAGATACTCGGCCTGCCCACGGTCCTGATGGCTTTCGGCCTGCCCGACTGCGATGCCCACGCGCCCAACGAGAAGTTCCACCTGCCCAATTTCTACCGGGGTATTGACAGCGCGGCCTGGTTCTACGAGGAGTACGGCCGTTACGCGGACTGACCGGCGGCCGCCCGTTTCTCCATGGCGTCCACCGAGGTCGCCACGGCGGCATCGCCCGTGACGTTCACCGCGGTGCGGCACATGTCGAGGATGCGGTCGACGCCGAGGATCAGCGCGATGCCCGCGGCCGGCACGCCGATGGTCTCCAGGATGATGATCAGCATGATGATGCCCGCGCCGGGTACAGCGGCCGTGCCGATGGAGGCGAGGACGGCCGTGAGGACGATCTGCAGCTGGGCGGTCATGTCGAGCCCGAGCCCGAGGGCCTGGGCGATGAACACGGCGGCCACGGCCTGGTAGAGGGCGGTGCCGTCCATGTTGATCGTGGCGCCGAGGGGCAGGACGAAGGACGAAACCTCTTTCGTGACGCCGAGATTCCGTTGGCTCACATCCATGGTGACGGGTAGGGTGGCCCCGCTGGAGCTGGAGGAGAAAGCCAGGAGCTGGGCCGGGGCGATCCCCCGGAAGAAGCGGACGATCTTCATGTTGGAGAAGATCTTCAGCATGAGCGGGTAGGTGACGATGCCGTGGATCAGCAGGCCAACGAGGACCACCAGGCAGTAAAAGCCAAGGGCTCCGAGGAGTTCGCCGACCGCGGACAGATCATCCCTGGCCACCTGGTTGATGGTCTTGGCGATCAGGGCGAAGACCCCGATGGGGGCGGCGACCATGATCATGTGTACGATCTGGATGATGACCGACGTGAGCCCGCCGAAGAAATCCACCAGGGGCTTGCCCTTGTCGGCCGGGATCAGTACCAGGGCAATGCCGAAGAGGAGAGAGAAGAAGACGACCTGGAGCATCCGCCCGTTATTGCTCAGGGCGCCGAAGATGTTGTCGGGGGTCATGTCCACGAAGACCTGCAGCGGACCCCGCTCCCTGGCCGTTTCGGCCCGCTCCATGTCCGATTCCGCGTCGGACTGGTAGGCCGCCTGCAGCTGTTCCTGCAGCCCCTGGGGCACGCCCGTGCCGGGTTCGAGCAGGTTGACCATGACGAGGCCGATGGTCACGGAGACGGTCGTCGTGAGGATGTAGATGGCGATCGTCCTGCCCCCGATGCGTGACAGTTTCTTCACGTCCGACAGGGAAGCGACGCCCATGATGAGCGAGCCCAGCACGAGGGGAACGGCGATGACCTTGAGCAGGTTCAGGAAGATGTCGCCGAAGGGCGTGATCCAGTCCTCGGTGAACCGGCTCCAGCCCATGGCCGCGGAGAGTAATCCGTACAACAGGCCCAGGATCATGCCAATGATGATCTTCCAGTGCAGGGGCAGGCGCCACAGGTTCATATGGAATGATCGCTCCGCGGTTTCGGTCTAAACGGCAACGTCGTGGAAAAGCCCCTGGACGGTGCGGACCAGCTTCGCCTCGTCGGGAATGGTTTCCGGTTCCAGCCCGGGGCTGAAGGGTACGGGGACGTCCATGGCCCCCACGCGCTTTACCGGGGCGTCCAGGTAGTCGAAAGCCTCGTCGGCGATCCGGGAGGCCAGCTCACCCGTGACCCCGTAGCTCCGGTAGGCCTCGTCGACCACCACGGCGCGGCTGGTCTTCTCGACGGAACGAATGATCGTGTCCATGTCGAGCGGCGACAGCGTCCTGGGATCCACCACCTCCACGCTGACGCCCTCCTTATCCAGCATGTCCGCGGCCTTGAGCGCGGTGTGCACCATGCTCGAGGTGGCGACGAGGGTCACGTCCGACCCTTCCCGCTTTATGTCGGCCACGCCGAAGGGTATGGTGTAGTCGTCGTCATCGGGTACCGGCCCCTTCAGGCCGTACATCATCTTGTCTTCGTAGATGACGGTGGGGTTGTCGTCGCGGATAGAGGTCTTGAGCAGGCCCTTCAGGTCGGCCGGCGTGGAGGGGATGGCCACCTTGACGCCGGGTATGTGGGACAGCCAGGCCTGCAGGCTCTGGGAGTGCTGGGCCGCGGAGGAACGGCCGGCACCGATGGTGGTCCGGATCGTCAGCGGCACGCTGGCCTGCCCGCCCGTCATGTAACACATCTTGGCCGCCTGGTTGACGATCTGGTCCATGGCGATGGTGATGAAGTCGCCGAACATGATCTCGACGATGGGCCGCATGCCCGTCAGGGCGGCGCCCACGCCGGCGCCCATGATGCCCGCTTCCGAAATGGGCGTGTCCCGCACCCGTTCTTCGCCGAATTCGTCAAGCAGCCCCACGGTGACTTTGAATACGCCGCCCGCGGCGGCCACGTCCTCTCCCATGAAGAAGACGGTCTCGTCCCGCCGCATCTCCTCCGCGATGGCCTCGCGGACTGCTTCGCCATAGGTAATCACGCGCTCAGGCGTAGACATGGTCGGTCACCTCGTCGGCCGTGGGGTAGGGGGAATCGTTCGCGAAGGTCACGGCGTCTTCCACACGCTTCGTGATGTCCGCGTCGATGGATTCCAGTTCCGCCTCGTCGACCATGCCCGCCTTCAGCATGCGCCGGGCGAAGCGGGGAATGGGATCCTTCGCGAGCCACGTGTCCGTCTCCTCCTGGGTCCGGTAGGTCTTCTCCGGGTCGCCGTCGCCCACGTGGTGCCCGCGGTACCGGTAGGTCTTGTTCTCGATCAGGCACGGTCCCTCGCCGGCCCGGGCCCGCTCCACCATCTCCACCGCGGTCTGGTGCACCGCAACGGCGTCGTTGCCGTCCACGACCATGGCCGGCATGTCGAACCCCGCGGCCCGTTCGGCCACGTGTTCTCTGACGGCCGTTACGTCGCTGGCGGCCGTATATTCTCCATAATGGTTGTTTTCGCAGACGAACAGGACGGGCAGCGACCAGATGGAAGCCAGGTTGGCGGATTCCAGGAAGGCGCCCTGGTTGATGGCGCCGTCGCCGAAGAAGCACACGGCCACCTGCCCGCTGCCGCGCATCTTGCCGCTCAGGGCCGCGCCGGTCGCCATGCCCATGCCGCCCCCCACGATCCCGTTGGCGCCCAGGATGCCCAGGCTCATGTCGGCGATGTGCATGGTGCCGCCCTTGCCGCGGTTGTAGCCGTCGACCTTGCCCATCATCTCCGCCATCATGCGGTCGACCTTGCCGCCCTTCGCGATCAGGTGGCCGTGGCCCCGGTGGGTGCTGGTGAGGTAGTCGTCGTCGTTCAACGCCGAGCAAATGCCCACGGCCGAGGCTTCCTGGCCGATGTACAGGTGCGCCAGACCGCGCATCAGGCCCTGGGTGTAGATCTCCAGCACGGCCTCCTCGAAGCGCCGAATGGTCAGCATTTTGTCATAGATTTCCCGGCACTGCGGCTCGGGCAGCGGCAGCGTTCCTTCGTCGCTGGAGGTCGTGATCAACTCCAGGGATTCGGACATGGACCCATCGCTCCTGAACGGTATAGGTTTACGGAATTACAGGTTCGGACGAACTGTGACATAATACGGGTGGGCCGACGGGCAGGCAAGAGGAAAATACCCGCGACGAAACGCTGTCGATCCCGCTCGGTTTCAGCGGTTTTTCGCGCCTTTAGCTCACCCGGTTTGCGTGGGCGCGAATCCACGGTTGAGCCGGCGCACCAGCGGCGGGGCAATGAGGATGATCAGGACCGTCTCGGGGACGACGACGCTGGCATTGTACAGCAGGGCGTAGAGCCACGGCGCCGTCCATTCCTGGAGCAGGGGGGAGAGGGTGATTCCGGTGTGGTCCCGGACCAGTTCGTAGACCTGCCGGTTCAGTTCCGGGGGGGTGAAGGCCGCGAAGTAGACCGCGCCGGACACCACGTGGCTCGCCAGGCGGAGTACGCCGGCCGCCAGGATGCCCATCCGGGGCCAGGAAGGGAAGTAGCCGATGATCCCGATCAGTGCGTAGGGGAGCAGGTAGTCCAGGAAGACCTGTATGGGATGGAAGATGACCGGGTCGACGATCAGCGTGACCAGGCCCGCGGCGAGCCCCCCGGCCATGCCCGCCCTGGGGCCGTAAGTGATCGAAAGGTAGACCAGCGGAAGGATCTTGAGCGAAAGCGAGCCGCCCCAGGGCAGCCGGTATAGCCGGATGAACCCGAGGAGGACCGCGAGGGCCACGGCCACGGCCATGGCCGTCAGGCGGCGCGTGCCGGCGGCGCTATTCGCCGCCTTTGGATTCGCTTTCTTCGGGCTCGTGCTTGCCATGTCCGTTCATTTCGGCGACGCGCTTCAGTTTTTCCTGTTTATCCAGTTTCTGCATCGTCACGAGGAGCGCCGTGTCGAGTTTCCTGATCCGTTCCGTGGTGGAAGTCAGTTCCAGCAGGGACTGTCTTTCATTCAGGACCATGTCGATCGTCGACGCGATGATGAAGGAGAAGTGCACCGGGTCGAATATGCCGCGGATGGCGCCCACGCCCCTGGTCTGCAGGCGGATCATTTTCTGGTAGGCGTTCAGGACCTTCTTCAGGAGGTCGGAGGGGATGTCCTCGTTCTCGTCGTCGAAGTACTCCACCACGGCTTCCAGGTAGGACTCGCGGTTCAGCACGTCGAGGACCCGGAACCGCCTGCGGCCCTCGGTGAGGATATCCATGGAACCGTTCTCGAACTGTCTCAGTATCTGCGTGATCCGGGCCGTGCATCCCACCTGGCACAACTGGGTTTCATGAAGGAGGAGTATGCCGAATTCCGTTTTCTCCTGGAGACACTTGTGCACCATTTCCTTGTAGCGCGGTTCGAAAATGTGCAGGTGCAGGGGCATGCCCGGGAAGAGCACGGTGTTGAGCGGAAAGAGCGGTATTTCTGGAGTATTCATAGCCATGCCGGGTGTACGGAATACGAGAAAATGACGCGGAATCGCACTGTTGCAGAGGAAGGCGAACGCGGCACGGTGTGCGGCGATACCGAAAATCGCCGCGCGCGGTCATTGCGATCATACGTGTGATCGGGTCATGCGAATCTTAATCGGACCTCTTCAAAAATGTCAACGGAATTCGGCGGTCCCCGCGGGTGTTTCAAGGGGGCACTTCCCGCTTGACGACCCCCTGCCCGCGGCTATATTACGGTGTTGCTCACGGGTGTAACTGAAATAGTCTGGCGCAATTAAGTAACGTAATAGAATCTTGCCGGGTGGACGCGATGAGCGGGATCGAACAAAGGCCGAAGGAAGTTAAGGGTGGCGGGCGGCCCCTGCGCAAGTCTTCCTTCACAAATATCTCCGGATCTCCCGTGGAAGAGCTGTACACGGGCGGTCGACCATCCGGTTCCGGCTATCTGCGCGACGAGGGATATCCGGGGCAGTACCCCTACACGCGCGGGATCCACGCTTCCCTGTTTCGCGGCAGGCCCTGGACCATCCGGCAGTTCTCCGGTTTCGGTTCCGCGGCCGATTCCAATGCCCGTTTCAAGTTTCTCCTGGAACAGGGCCAGGACGGCCTGTCGGTGGCCTTCGACGTACCCACGCTGATGGGGCTGGATTCGGATCACCCGTCCTCCGAAGGCGAAGTGGGCGTCTGCGGGGTCGCCGTCGACACGCTGGAAGACATGGAGATCCTTTTCAGCGGCATCCCGCTGGACCGGATCAGCACGTCCATGACCATCAACGCCCCGGCCGCCGTGCTGCTGGCCATGTACCTCGCCCTGGCGGAGCAAAGACGCATACCCTGGACCGAATTGCGGGGCACGCTGCAGAACGACATCCTGAAAGAGTACATCGCGCAGAAAGAGTGGATCTGCCCGCCGGCCTCGGCGATGCGGTTCGTATCCGATACGGTGGTTTTCTGCACGGAGCGCGTTCCCCGGTGGAACCCCGTCAGCATCAGCGGGTACCACATCCGGGAAGCGGGCGCGACGGCCGCCCAGGAACTGGCTTTCACGTTGGCGGACGGGTTTGCCTACGTCGACGCCTGCGTTGCCTCCGGCCTCGAAGTCGACCGGTTCGCCTCCCGGCTGTCCTTTTTCTTCAACGCCCACATCGATTTCTTCGAAGAGATCGCCAAGTACCGCGCCGCCAGGAGAATCTGGGCGCGCCACATGCGCCGGCGGTACGGAGCCCGGTCCGAGCGATCCTGGATGCTGCGCTTCCACACCCAGACCGCCGGGTGCAGCCTGACCGCCCAGCAGCCGGAGAACAACATCGTGCGCACGGCCGTGGAGGCGCTGTCCGCGGTGCTGGGCGGCACCCAGTCGCTGCATACCAACGCGCTGGACGAAGCCTACGCGCTGCCCTCGGAAAAGGCAGCCCGCATCGCCGTGCGCACCCAGCAGATCATCGCCCATGAAACCGGCGTGGCCGACACGGTCGACCCCCTGGGTGGATCGTACTACGTCGAGTCCCTGACGAACCGGCTGGAAGAGGAGGCCGAGGCGTATTTCAAGAAGATCGACGGTTTCGGCGGCATGGTCGCGGCGATCGAAGCGGGCTTTCCCCAGCGCGAGATCATGGCCGCGGCCAACCGGTACCAGGCGGAGATCGAAAACAGGGAACGGATCATCACCGGCGTGAACGATTTCGTCGCCCCCGAGGACCGCGACCTGGAGACGCTTCGCATCGACCCCCGCATCGAAAAGGAACAGCGAAGCCGCCTCGACGCGGTGCGGCGGCGGAGAGACGGCCCGGCGGTCCGCCACGCCCTCGATGCCCTGGGGACCGCGCTGCGGAACGGGGAGAATATCATGCCGCCCATGCTGGCCGCGGTGAAAGCCTACGCCACGCTGGGCGAGATCGTGGGCGTGATGCAGGAAGTGCACGGGTCGTACGAGGAATCCGTGGTTTTTTAGGAATCATAAGGGGAAACCGGATCTTATGCCGCGAAACAAGAAGGGACTGTCCACCCGCTCCGTGCATGGAGGGGAACACCGCGACAAACCGTTTTCGTCGGTGACCAATCCCATCGTCCAGACCTCCACCTACGTCTTCCAGAATACCCGGGAGTTGATCGACTACACGACGGGAGAGGTCGACCGGGAGGAATACGGACGCTACGGCAACCCCACCAAGTCGGTGGCGGAGCGCAAGATCGCCGAGCTGGAAGGCGGTGAGGACGCCGCCCTCTTCTCTTCGGGAATGAGCGCCTTCACGTCCGTCCTGCTCGCCATGCTTTCCTCGGGCGCCCACGTGATCGTCATGGACGAGTGCTACCGGCGCAGCCGCCAGTTCTGCCGGCAGATCCTACCGCGTTACAACATCGACGTGACTTTCGTCAAGACGGGCGATTACGATGAGCTGGCCTCTGCGATCACCGGGAAGACCCGGCTCATCGTGTCCGAATCTCCCACGAATCCGTACCTGAACGTGATCGACCTGGAGCAGGTCGTGGAGATCGCCGCCCGACACCGGGTAAAGGTGCTGATCGACGGCACCTTCGCCACGCCCTTCAATCAGAAACCCCTGGATTTCGGGATCGACCTGGTTCTCCACAGCGCCACGAAGTACCTGGGCGGCCACAACGACCTGCTGTCCGGCGCCGTCGTGGGCAGCGCGCCGCTCATCGCCGCCGTCCGCGAGTTCCGCGACGTCACGGGGGGCATCGTCGATCCGCACGGTGCGTACCTGCTGATCCGCGGCCTGAAAACTTTCGCCCTGCGCATGGAACAGCACAATGCGAACGGCCTGGCCGTCGCCCGTTTCCTGGAAGACCATCCGCGCATCCGCAAGACCTACTATCCCGGGCTGGAAAGCCACGCGGGCCATGAGATCGCGCGCAGGCAGATGACCGGTTTCGGCGGCGTGGTGAGTTTCGAGGTCGACGGCGACATGGACACGACCATCCGCTTCATCGACGCGGTGCGCATCCCCTACATCGCGCCGAGTCTGGGCGGCGTGGAGAGCCTGATCGAGCAGCCTGCCATCATGTCTTTTTATGAAATGGACCGGTCCGAGCGCCTCGAGATCGGCATCAAGGACGAACTCGTCCGGTTTTCCGTAGGCATCGAAAACGCCGACGATCTGATCGCCGACCTGGACCAGGCCCTGGGACAGATCTAGGCGGACCACGCCCCGCATTCTCCAACGCATGGCGCCCGGGATTTTACTCGCACGAAAGTAATAGCGCTTCAATCCTGTTCCTGCGCAAATACCGCCGACGCAACCAGATCCGTCGTCGCGAACCTCCGCTGCCACTGCCATCAATTCACCAGCTGCAGTGGTTGTAATGAACCGGAAACAACCTCACACGACGGTCGATGTCGAAATGCCCTTAATTGCTGTTGCTCACGGGGCTGCGGCAGTGTACCGTTACCGTTCCTCATTTCATTCCGATTGGCGGTTTTCCGGAACCCTTGATTTTCATATCGGCGCTGGTCGGATTTGATTCGGTTGTTCCTTTGGTAGAAATGTTTATATTTACTTATAATCGTCAGTTGCATTAGATTCATGAGGTGCGCGAACCCACCATTCCATTGAGAAGATGATGCAAAGAAAACCGGAAGCCGGGCCGGAAGGAAATACGATCGAAAGGTTTGTCTATGCGATTGAACATCTGAATCGCCTGATGTTCAGCGGTCGCATTGCAGAACTCAAACGCCTGGACCTGAATGCGCACCAGATCAACACCCTGTTCCTGCTGGGATACTTCGGCCCGCTTAAGATGAGCGCTATCGCCGGCGAATTGGGCACTTCAATCGCGCACACGACGATCATCGTGAAGAACCTGGTTCGCAAGAAATACGTAAAGCGAGGCTCAAACCCGAAAGACCGCAGGCTGATTATCTGTGAATTGACTGATCGCGGCAGGGAAGCTACGGAGGTGTTCTTGAGTCACGCGCGACAGCGTGCGTTGCTGATCGCGGAGAAGTGGGATAAAGTGAGTCTGGAGTCCGTGGTGAATTCGCTGGAGTTGTTGTGGCAGACCGAAGACGAAGTACTGAAATCAGCAGGGGCAAATTCGAAGCGGCAAACTCCGGGGCCAGGACTCGAACCTGGATAGCCAGAACCAAAATCTGGTGTCCTGCCAATTGAACGACCCCGGAATACTCACGGTCCGGTCGGCGTTTCGGACCGGAAGACTTCCATCCGCGACGAGATTTCGCACGCCCCCGTCTGCGCGTTTCTTTCAGCCCGGTACCGGAGAATGGTATCGGCGGCGACTTCCACCGAGTTGCGGTCGACACCCGAACAGGTAGGGGATTCCACCGACAGGATGTGCGTCCCGGAATTGACGGACCGGAACTCCGTGTACGCGCCTACCGGCAGTTCCCTCGCGTCCCCCGCCAGGTCTACCCGAATGGCTTCGGTACTCTCCAGCGTGTTGTAAACGGTCAGCACGAAGGTTTCTTCGCCCCCGCAGGCCGCATGCACCAATGCCGCGACAAACAAGGCAGCGACGCAACCGGCTCGCATTCGCGTTGACCCTGAGCCGTTGTATCCATCCATAAGAATACCCGAAACCGTTGCCCCGACTACCGCGGTACCCGCGGCCCGGCTCAATCTACCCGGCCGGCCGCCGCGTGTCAATCGGAAGTTGGCCATCGGCCCTCGTCGGCCGATAGTCCGCGACAGCCGGCATCCCGCGTAGACCCGCGCACCAGGGCCGTGTTCTGCTTGACAGGCGGCTCAATCGATATTAAATTGCTGAAACTCACACGATCCCCCCTCCAGATCAGGTACTACTGGGCGGTGTTTTCATGCTGAAGACACGGCATATCACGGTCAAACTCCCGCTTGCCTTCACTTTGATCCTGGGCCTGTCCCTGCTCTTTCCGCCCGACGCGGTACTCGGCCAGTCTCAGGTGCGTTCGGAGCTCCAGGAGCGCCTGGATCCCCAGGGCAGCCCGACTCTGAAAGGCGGTACGGTCACCATCGGCAAGGTAGCCGTCGGTGATCTAACCTTCCACCCCCTGTTCAACAGCCTCGGCGTGGAACGGGAGATTGCCTCGCTGATTTATGGCGAAGGCCTGCTTCGCGTGGATGAATCGGGTACGCCGTCGGACGGGCTGGCCTATCTGCCCTTCAAGCTGTCGAACGGCCTCGACTGGGTGTTCCGGCTGAAACAGGGCATTGAATTCCACGACGGTGAGCCGTTGACGGCCGCAGACGTGATCTTTACGTACACACGGTACAAGTCCGCGCGGGTGTACGATCCCGTCTTCCACCGCTATTTCCAGAACATCGAGCAGATTACCGCCCTCGACCGGCAGACCGTCCGCATCATCATGAAGTCGCCGATCGAAAACTTTCCCAACCGGCTTGCCACCCTGCCCATACTGCCCGGGCACCAGATGGGCCCCGGCCTCTTCGCCGATGCCGGCGCGCACCTTGAAACGACCCGGCCCATAGGACTCGGGCCGTACCGGGTCGCGACATGGCCCGTCCACGATACGGTGGCGCTCGAAGCCAATGAAACCTGGCACCAGGGCCGCGCGAACCTGGACCGCGTAGTCTACCGGTTCTATCCCACATCCGAATCCCTGCAGGCGGCTTTCATCATGCGGGAAGTGGATCTCATCGAGGTGGAACGCGACGGCACGCTGAAGGACCTGAAGCGGGCGCGGTCCGATGCGAAGATCCAGGCGATCGTACCCGGTAGCCGCGCCTTCTCGGCGGTTTTCTACAATCACCGGCATCCGCTGCTTTCAGATTCGGCCATTCGGCGCGCGCTGACCTATGCCACGGACCGCCAGCGCATCCTGGATGAAGTACTCGTGCGCGGTGCCGGGGTGCTTGCCCAGGGTCCCCTGCACCCGGATTTCGAGTTTAAAGGCGGCGACATGGGATTCGATTACCGTCCGCGCGAGGCCCTTGAGCTGCTGCGCCTGCAAGGCTGGGGGGACGGCGACGGCGACGGGTTCCTCGACCGGGAGGGACGGCCCCTCCGGTTCGAGCTGCTGTTTCCCAGGGGACAGACCTCGGCCGAGAAGACGGTACGGGTCGTCAAGCTGAACCTGAACCATATCGGCATCCAGGTCGTTCCCGTGCCCGTTACCCAGAAAGAACTGGTCCAACGGCTCGGGATCGGCAGCTACGACGCGGCGTTGTTCGTGCAGGATTTCGAGCCCACGGCGGACGATCTCTACGCCGTCTTCCACTCGGAGAGCATCGGCCTCGGGAACATGCTCGGATACCGGAACCGCCAGGTCGACCGAAACATAAACTTCCTCTTCGGGCTGCCCGACCAGTTTCGGGCCGGACCCGTCTACCAGCAGCTCGAAATGCTCTTGATCCGGGACCAGCCCTGCATGTTCCTCTACTTCGTGGATACCCGGTACATCGCGTACGATCCTACCTTGAATAACCTGGGCCGCCCAGGTGAAGCGCTCCGGTCGCCCGCGGCGTGGTTCCGGACCGTAAACGCCCCTTGACGGCGCGCAAAACCATGTTTCCCATAAACTTACGAGAAGGATTGTGGCCGCGGCTGCTCGTGTCCCATATCGCGCTGGCTACCATTCCGGTGCTGATTGTCGGACTGCTTCTGCTCGCGACGGCCCGCCGTTCGATCGAGGACACGGTGGCCGACGGCAACCTCGAGGTCGCGCGCCGGGCGAGCAACGAGATCCGTCTGTATATCGAACAGGCGCAGCGCGTGATCGACCTCGCCGCGGACAACATGGACATGATCGACGCGACGGACGCGGTGTACCAGCAACTGATCGACAACCTGGTCATCCGGCAGGACTTCCTCAGCGAACTTGCCGTGCTTGACCTGTCGGGAAGCGAAAAGCTGACCACGCGGCTCGAAGGACCGTTGCGGGCGCGGCCGGACCTGGCGCTTCCTCCGGAGGACGGCACCACGATCTCCCCGGTGTTCATCGCGGGCGACGGCCTGCCCGCGGTGACGATCACCGTGCCCGTGCGGCGTCTCGACGAGCACACGGGGTATCTCGCGGCTCGGGTGAGCCTGAAGGACATGTGGGACCTGGTGGACAACATTCAACTGGGGGAGGGACAACGGGAAGGTTTCGGCAATGCCTACGTCGCGACCGGGAACGGCCGCCTGATTGCCCATCCGGAACGGGAAAGGGTGTACCGCCAGGACGATTTGTCCGGCTCTCCCGTCGGCACGGCGCTGGGTGAACATCAGAGCGGCACGCTGGTCTACACCGGGGTGTCGGGTGAGATGGTCGCCGCCTTCGCGACCGTCGCGCCGATCGGGTGGAAGGTCGTCATCGAACAACCGGCGGACCGGGCCTTTGCCAGGTCGCGGGACATGATCCTGGGCATCAGCGTACTCATGGTGATCAGCGCGGCGGTCGCCTCGCTGATCGGAATCCTCGTCGTCCGCAAAATCGTCCGCCCGATCTACGAGCTGGTACGCGGCGCGCAGTTGTTCGCCCGGGGCCGGCTGACCCATACCATAGAAACGCCGGGCCACGGCGAACTGACGACCCTGGCCCGGGAGTTCAACCAGATGGCCCGCGAGCTGCTGGAGAAGGAACGCCGCCTGAAACAGGCCGAGCGGCTGGCGACGCTGAGCAAGTTCGCCACCATACTCTCCCACGAGATCCGGAATCCGCTTAATTCCATGATCATCAACCTCAGGATTCTGAAGCGGGACATGGAGAAGCAGAACGGCGACCGGGGTAACCGGGGCGGGCACTATGAGAAGGTGATTTCTGAAATCTGGCGTATCGACAGCCTGGTCGAGAACTTCCTGAATTACGCCCGGCCGCCCGAACTGGTGCCTTACCCCCACGACATCAACGAGGTGCTCGACGAGGTCGTCGAGACCCACCGGGGCACGGCACAGGAACGGGGCGTCCGCATCGAAACCCGGTACCAGGACGGCGAATTGCCGGTATCGGTCGATGTGAACCAGATCAAGCAGGTGTTTCTGAATATCATGCTGAATGCTTTCGATGCCATGGAGACCGGGGGTACGCTTACGATATCCACGGAACGGGCGCCGCCGCGCAACCGCGGTGACCTGACCCTGGAAGGCTTCGGCGAAAGTCCCCAGGTCAACATTAAATTCGAAGATACGGGAAGGGGTATTGATCCCGGCCGGCTGGATCGTATATTCGAGGTGTACTACACGTCCAAGTCGACCGGTACGGGCCTGGGCCTGCCCATCGCCCAGCAGATCGTGGAGAAACACGGGGGCGTGATATCGGTCGAAAGCACGCCCGGCAAGGGCACGGCCTTCACGCTGGCCCTGCCGGCGCTGGAAGCGGAAACGGCCGAGCCTTCCGCCGGACAAGAGGGAACAGGGGTCATCCATGGAACGCATCCTGATCGCGGAAGACGACCGGAACACCCGTGAGGGGCTGGTCGAGCTGCTGTCGGGCGAAGGGTACGAAGTCACGGGGGTGTCGGACGGGGAGCAGGCCTATGAATCGGCCCGGAACGGCCAATTCGACGTCCTGCTCACGGATATGAAAATGCCCCGGGTCAACGGCCTGAATCTGATCAAGCGCATGACCGGCACTACGCCGGAAACGAGTATCATCATGATGACGGCCTTCGCCACCGTGGAGACGGCCGTCAAGGCCATGCGCGACGGCGCCTATACCTATCTGACCAAGCCGGTGAAGTTCGAGGAACTGCTCGCCACCATAGAAGGCGCGCTGCAGGAGAAGAAAAACCGGCGGCGTACGGATATATCACCCAAACCGTCTTCCATCCCCGACCCGGACATCATCGGCGAAAGCGCCCGGATCAGGGACATCTTCGATCGGGCGGATAAGGTCGCCAGAGCCAATACCACGGTCCTGCTGCTCGGTGAAAGCGGAACGGGCAAGAGCCTGATCGCCCGGGCGATACACGCCAGAAGCTACCGGAGGGAACATCCTTTCGTGGATGTAAGTTGCGCTTCCATTCCCGAAAGCCTGCTGGAAAGCGAACTCTTCGGGACCGAGAAGGGAGCCTATACCGGCGCGCTGAGCACGACGCGCAAGGGGTATTTCGAGCGGGCGGCCGGCGGGACGATCTTCCTGGACGAAATCGGCGAGATCAGCGGGGCCGTCCAGGTCAAGCTGCTGCGCGTGCTGCAGGAACGCCGGTTCGAACGGCTCGGCGGCACGGAACCGCTTCATATCGACGTCCGGGTGATCGCGGCCACCAACCGCAACCTGGAGGACGCGGTCGCCGAGGGGCGCTACCGGCAGGACTTATACTACCGGTTGAACGTCCTGCCCATCGTGGTGCCGCCTCTTCGCGAGCACCGGGAAGACATCCCGCCGCTTATCGACTACTTCATCCGGAAGTACACACGGGAGAACGGGCTCGGCGAGAAGTTCCTCTCCGAGGAAGCCCTGGAGATCTGCACGAGATACGACTGGCCCGGGAACATCCGGGAAGTGGAGAACGCCATCGAGAGTGCCGTCGTATTGAGCGACGGAGAACGCATCCTGCCGGAGCATCTGCCCGGCTTTCCCAACGCGTCCGCGATCGAAGCGGCCACGGTCCCCGTCCAGGGGTCGCTCAAGGACTCCAGGGGACAGGCCGAGAAACGCCTCATCCAGCAGGCGCTGCTGGAATCCGGCGGAAACCGGACGCGCGCGGCGGAGGCCCTCGGCGTCACGGTCAGGACCATCCAGTACAAGATCAAGAAATACGGTCTTCAGTGACGAGTTTCCGGATGGTACCGCATGGAAACGAAAAACCTGCCCGTCTCCGTGGTGATTCCCACCTACAACCGGGAAGACAGGCTGCCGTCGGCGATCCGGTCCGTACTGGAACAAACGGCGCCGCCGGCCGAAGTCATCGTGGTCGACGACGGTTCGACGGACGGTACGCCCGCCCTCGTCCGCGATTTTCCGGAAGTGCGGTACCTGCGCCAGGAAAACCAGGGCGTGAGCGCGGCCAGGAATCACGGCATCAGCGCAGCGAAGCACGACTGGATCGCCTTGCTCGATTCCGACGACGAATGGCTTCCCCGCAAGGTGGAAAGACAGTGGCGCGCGCTGGAACGGGATCCGCGGTTCAGGTTCTGCCATACTGATGAGATCTGGATCCGCAAGGGCCGGCGGGTCAACCCCATGAAAAAACACGCCAAGCATGGCGGTCACATCTTCCGTCATTGTCTGCTCCTGTGCGTCATTTCCCCTTCTTCCGCGCTGATACATCGCGATCTGTTCGAACGTTTCGGCATGTTCGACCCGGAACTGCCGGTCTGCGAAGACTACGATCTGTGGCTGCGGATCTGCGCGCGGGAACCCGTGCTCTACGTGGACGAACCCCTGCTGCTGAAGTTCGGCGGCCACGAGGACCAGTTGTCGCACGCGTACTGGGGCATGGACCGTTTCCGCATCCACGCGCTGGAGAAGCTGATTCAAAGCGGTGCTTTGGAAGGCGAGGACCTGACGGCCGCCCTGGAAACCCTGTACGGCAAAATCGACATATTCGCCGCCGGCGCGGAGAAGCGGCGCAGGTTCGAGGAAGCTGATCGCTACCGGGACAAGAAACGGCGTTTCGCCGCCTGCTACGCCGGGACAGCTGCCGGGACGGCAGCCGGGTCTGCGGGTGGCTGAGCCTATGCAAAACCTTTCACATCGTTCCGAAGGGGATTTCCGGTTTGCGCCCGCGTCCCGTGCAGAATGACTGCATTCTGGGGGATTTGATCCCGGAATTCCACGTTTTTGAGCGTTTCCGACAGAAAATGAATGCGGTTAACGCCTGTCGGGCGTCTGTCGGCATGTTATTTGCAGCTTGCTGGTAACGGATGATTGTATCGACCTTGAGAGGATCTGGAGGCCTATGAAGCGCATCGCTTTGCTGATCATTCTTTTCTGCGGATTCGCCCCGGGTTCCGCCGTGGCCGCCACCTCCGGCAAGGTCACGGGGTTTGTGCGGGACGCGGCAACCGGTGATCCGCTGGCCGGCGTCACGATTCACGTGAAGGGCACCGAATCACGGGCCATTTCCGGATTGAACGGGGAGTATTTCATCCTCAACGTCCCCGTAGGCGCGTACCGGCTGGAAGTGCAGATGATCGGCTACCTGCCCGTCCGCACCCAGGTGCTGACCGTCAACAGCGACCGCACCACGCGGATCGATTTCGAGCTGGAAACGACAATGCTCGACCTGGCCGAGCCCGTTACCATCACCGCGCGGAGGACGTCCGCCCGGTCGGACCTGACCGCTTCGAGTGAATTGATCGTCCCCCGGGAAATCGAGTCCTTGCCCGTAACGGACCTGTCGGACCTGATCTTTCTCCAGAACGGGGTGGTCCGCGACGCCGAGGGGGGCCTGCACGTACGGGGCGGCCGGGCGAACGAGATCTCCTACTACGTGGACGGCGCCACCCTGGAGGATCCCCTGCTGGGCGGCATGGGTACGCATATACCCCTGGATTCGGTCGAGGAACTGGTGGTCAACCGGGGCGGTTTCAATGCGCAGTACGGGGAGACCATGTCGGGTGTCGTCAATATCGTGACCCGCGAGGGAAGCGGCCCCCTTTCGGGCACCTTCAGGGTCGCGACGACGCTGCAGTCCCAGTACGACCTGGAGGCGGGAAGTTACGACGAAACCGCGGCGGGAAGGGGAGGGCGCCTGGAGGGGACGCTCGGTGGCGCGCTGCCCTGGTTCGGGGACCGCGGCGGCTATTTCCTTTCAGGCCAGATCCTGAGCGACGGGCACCATATCCCCCACAACAGCCGTTCGCTGGCCACGGTGGCGGGAAACCTGGTGTTCAAGCCCTATCCCCTCATGAAGCTGAAGATCAGCGGTCACTACTTCCGCCAGCGCCATCTTCAGTATGACCATCGCAATCAGAACGGGCTTTCCTACGATTTCAATCCGGACGGACTGCCGGAACGGCAGGCCGGCAGCCAGGCGCTCAACCTGTCCGTCAGCCAGAACGTCAGTCCGCGGCTCTTCTATACCGCACGATTCTACAGGTATGCCACCAACAGCATCCTGTTTCCCACCATGCTGGCGGACAGATACTGGTCGGAGTGGCCGGGCTATTCGGAAGACGGTACCGGTCAATACAACGGATCGATCTACGAGTCCACCCAGTTGCCGTCCGATCGGTACGAGGGACTGCCGTTCACGGAAGGCAGCGACTTCTTTCCGCTGTACCGGGACGCCCGGGCTACCTATTACGGCGCCAGGGCGGACCTGAGCGGTCAGGTCACCTACTGGAACCAGGTCCGGGCGGGCGTCGAAGCGCAGTGGTACCGGCTGGACTGGAACGAGCGGTCGTTCCTGCAGGCTGTACCGCAGGGCCAGCGATACATCGTCAATCCCGTGGAAGGCGCCCTTTACTTTCAGAACAGGCTGGAGTTGAACCGGTTGATCGTGGACGCCGGGCTCCGGATGGATTACCTGGACACGAGCCAGCGGTTTTTCATCGATCTTCCGTCGGGCCAGGCCGCGCAAAGAGACAACTCGACCAAGTTACGGCTGAGTCCGCGTCTGGGCGTTTCCCACTCCTTTACGCCGCGAAGCCTGCTCAGGTTCAATTACGGCTACTTCTACCAGCCGCCGGAGTTCCGGCATGCCTATACGAACCTGCGGCGCGACTTCAGCGGCGAATCCCCGCGCCTGGGGAATCCCGACCTTGCCCCCCAGAAAACCGTGGCCTATGAGTTCGGCCTCGAGCATATGCTGTCCGGGGACGTCCGCGTCGGGTTCACGGCATCCTACAAGACCATCTCCAATCTGACGTCGACGGCGCAGGTCCAGTATCCCGGCGGGATGTACTACATCTTCAACAATGCGGATTTCGGTTCCGTTCGCAGCGTGGAACTGATCGTGAAACGGGACGTGACGCGCCTGGTATCCGGCTCCTTCAACTACACCTATTCCATCGCCCGCGGAAGCGCGTCCACGCCCCAGGAGCACGCGGAGCAGGCCAGGCCGACCGGCTCCGCCGATCCCGCGGAAAGAGGCTATTTCCCGCTTGCCTTCGACCAGCGGCATACCCTGAAAGCCGTGGTGAACGTGCTCGCGCCCGAAACCGTGCAGCGGCGCCTACTGGGCGTACCGCTGCGGGGATGGGGGATGTCCCTGGTCGGGTATTTCGGCAGCGGCCTGCCCTACACGCCGACCAACGCCCTGCGTGAACAGACGGAATTCGAGCGGAACCAGGCGCGGCTGCCGGCCTTCGCAAACCTCGACCTGCGCCTCAGGAAGCGCTTCAGGGCCGGCCGGTTCGCCTACACGTTGTTCTCGGAAGTCCGGAACTTGTTCGACCGCCGGAACGTCGTCAGCGTCTACGCCAACACGGGCCGTCCGGGGGACGATGGATATACCCTGGAGTCGTATACGGGCCGGTCGGAGGAGTTTGTCCGGCTGCGGCGCCTGTTGAGCCTGGATCCCCAGCAGTACGCTCCGCCCCGGGAAATCCGGTTCGGTTTCGAAATCGGCTTCTGAAGTCTCGGCCCTAGAGCGGTTTCGCCCGTTGTACCAGTTGCAGCGGCGCGCCTTCCGGATCGCGGAAGAAGAGCAGGATGTTCTCCCCGGCCCGGACCGGCGGACCTTCCAGCTTTACCCCCTTCGATTCCAGCACGGCAATCGCTTCGTCCATGTCATCCACGTTGAAGGCGATATGCACGTGGGCGGTCCGGATGTCGGCGAGTTGCGTGTCGTCTCCTTCGGGCATGGAGATGATCTCGATGAAACAGGTGCCCGCGGGATCCCGTATAAAGTAGTAATTCGCGTCGCTTCCCGGGGTGTTGAACTTGAGTGCGATTTCGAAGCCCAGCACTTCGCAGTACCATTTCGCCGCGGCGTCCGTGTCCCGGTAGGCCACGGCTACATGCTCCAGTGAGTGTATCTTTACCAAGGAAATGCTCCTTCCTGTTCAGGAGTGATCTGTAACCTGCCGCAATCTCAGCGTACCCGACCACGGGTCGATTACGACGGGAGTCAACACGATTTCCGCACCCGGTGAAGGCCTGCCCTCCACCTTGACCGCCATCCGCGTTCCGAAATCCGGAAACTCGACCAGGATGTTCCGCTCCCGCGTCTCGAGGACGATCGCCCTGATGTGGACGTCTTTCAGTTGCGCGAGATGCTTGAGCAGCCAGTACCATTCCCGGCGGGCCTGGATCTTGTTCAGTATCCTGCTTCGTTCGAGGGCGGACAGTTCATCCATCATTTCATCGGCGTCGTAGGCCGGGGGGCCGTCCGCCAGGCCCGCCCGCAACTGCCGCTGAAGGACCAGGTCGGCGTAACGCCGGATCGGCGACGTGATCTGGCAGTAGGTGTCTACGCCCAGGGTGGCGTGCGGACGGGACTTCAGGCTGAGTTCGAGGGGCTTCATTCTTCGCAGTACCAGGAAGCGCCAGACCGCGTCGTGCTCCGCCTGCTCCAGGTCGCCCAGGTCGGTCTCGGCCTGGGTACGGTAAATCGCGGGCATGCCGCGGCCGGCCAGGTACGCCGCGGCGGTCCGGTTGGCGAGGATCATCAGTTCCGACACGATGTGTTCGGACCGGGTGGAGGTGTCCCGGAGCACGATCCGTATACGTTTCTCCCCGTCCACCTTGATCGAGACCACGCTGCGTTCCAGGTCGACCGCGCCCTGGTCGATGCGACGCTGGTAGAAGACGTCCACCGCCTGGTTCAGGATCTGCAGCACTTCGGCGTAGGGTTGCTCGATCGTCCCCAGCAGCCGGTTGGCTTCGTCGTAGGACAACCTCGCCCGGTTGACGATCAGGGTCGGCATGATCCGGGAATCCAGCAGCTCGAAGTCGTTGGACAGGGTGAAGAAGAAACTGATGGCGCAGCGCCTTTCACCCTCGAGCAACGCACAGTGGTCCTGGGAGAGGCTGGTGGGCAGCATGGGTACGTGCCGGTCCGGCAGATACAGGGACGACATACGCTCCCGCGCGGCGAGGTCCAGGACCGAATCCCGGGGCACGAGGTCCGCCACGTCGGTGATATGCACGCCGATCCGGTAGCCGTCCTCGGTCCGTTCCGCGGAAAGGGCGTCGTCTATATCCTGCGTGGATGCATCGTCTATCGACAGGATCGGCAATCCGGTCAGGTCTTCCCGGCCTGATTCGGAGGATCGGCAGGCCGCGGCGTATTCGAGCACCTCGCCGGTGAACCCGGTCGGTATCTCGTAACGCAGCAGATCGAGATTTTCGTCTTCGTCCCAGAACCCCTTGCGTACCATGACTTCGAAAACCGCTCGCTGCGGATCGCCGCCCGCCAGGGTGGGCATCTCCTTCAGCAGGCTCCGCACCTGGTCTATCGCGGCGTATTCGTCGCCCTGAATGACGTACTCCCTGAGGTGGGACAGCCAGCGCTTCTGACGGTTCGTCAGGGATTGAAGGTCCTGTTGCTTTTCGTCCGCGAGCCAGCGGTCGAACCCTTCCCGTTCGGTGTTCACGGCGCGCTGACGGGCCTCTTTGTCCAGGATACTTCTGACCTGGTCGGACGTGCGGGACGTGAAGCCATTGTCCCGTTCGCAGAAGTACAGGCACTGGCGGCTCAGGTGCAGCAGCATGGCCGCCCGCTGCTCGGGCGAACCGGGTTCGCCCCAGTACAGTTCACCGATGTCTTCCGAGGTGAATATGGAGGGATCGTCTTTGAGGACATCCCAGACCTCTTCAAGGTCGAAGGAAAGGGCCTGGTCCTCGATTTTCCTCCGGACGGCCAGCATTTCCGGGAGGTCGCGGACCCGGATATCGGTGTACCGCACGATGGGGTCCGTCGAGATGTCCATGACCCGGTTGGCGGAGGTCGCCACCTTGAGTTTCTTCCGGGAAACCGCCTGCACCATGCCGATCTGAATGTCCCCGCGATGACGGAAGATGATCAGGTCGCCGATATGCACGGAGTGCTCGTTTCTTTCGGATTCAAACCGTTTGAACACGCGTGTTTTCACGCATTTATCCTGTGTCCGGACCGGGTCGAAGTCAAGCGAATTCACGGGCGGCGGGTAACCGGTTGACTTCAACCGGCCGATGGGATATCATGCGGATAGCCGGGTTGCGGCACCGCGGGACACAGGCGATTCGAATGGGACGGGGACGTTAGCTAAGGGACACGGAATGCAGTTAAGGAAAAGGTCGATACGAGAGGAACGAGGATGATATTCGAACAGATTGTAAACGGGGGCGACCGGAACTTCGGTTACCTGGTGGCCGACGAGAAAACCCGGAAGGCGGCGGCGGTAGACCCCTCCTACCGGCCCGAATACTATATCAAACGCGCGGGCGAACTGGACGTGGAACTGGCCTGCATCATCTGCACCCATTCCCATCATGACCACGTGAACGGCAACGATCACCTGATCGAAGAACTGGGCCTCGACGTGGTGATGTACCGGGACGCGGAGTATTTCTACGATATAGAAGTCAAGGACGGGGAGATCTTCAGGCTGGGTGAACTCGAACTGGCCGTGATCCACACCCCCGGCCACTGCGAGGACGGCATGTGCCTCCTGGCGGAAGACAAGCTGATTACCGGGGATACGCTTTTCGTGGGCAAGGTGGGCGGCACGGCCACCGAAGAAGAAGCGCGTAAGGAGTTCGCCAGCCTCTGGCGCCTGATGGAACTGGACGACGGAATCGGGGTCTACCCGGGCCATGACTTCGGTGTAAAGCCCACTTCGACAATCGGTTACGAGCGAAACAACAATCCGTTCATCCTGCAGCCCACCTTCGCGGATTTCCTGCATCTCAAGGAAAACTGGCTCGCCTACAAACAGCGGCACAACATCCCCTAGATCACCGCGTCCGTTCCCACCTCCAGCCGGATCACCGTACCCGTTGCAGCCCCGATGCGACCTTTCGCACGGCGCCGGCCACGTCGTCGATATCCCCGTCGGTGTACTGTTCGTTGAAGGAGAGCATCACGAGCTGACCGAGCAACTCGCGGGTCCTCGGACACATGTCGTCCGCGTATTCGAAGGTGCGGTCCGTGTACGGGCTGAAGAAGGGGAAACGGGAATCCCCGTAGGTCCGGTGTTCCGCAAGCGCTGCCGAACACTGGAAAATCGGATCGCCGATGTAACCGGCGCTTGCGCCGATCCCTTCGGCGTTCAGCGCCCGGGCGAAAGTTTCGTTCGAATACCCGGTGACCCGCATGGGATACGACCAGTAACTGTGCGTTGCGCCCGGGGTAACCGGCGCCGGCACGATGCCGTCAAGGTGCTCGATCCCCTCGGACAACCGGCCGCCAAGCCGGTTCCTCGATGCGACGACCCGGCCGACTTTTTCCAGCTGGGCCAGACCCACCGCCGAATGGAGTTCCGTGATCCGGCAGTTCATGCCCAGCGGTCCGTACATGCGCGATCCCGCCCGGTCCCGGTCGTAGTGCTTGTCCGCGAAGCTGCGCATGCAGCGGCCCAGGGCGTCGTCGTTCGTGATGGTCATGCCGCCGTCCCCGGTGGTCATGTGCTTCGACTGCTGGAAACTGAAGCATCCGATGTCCCCGAAGGTGCCCAGCAGCTTTCCCCGGTAACCCGTCAGGTGAGCCTGGCAGCAGTCCTCGATGAGCGGAATCCCCTTGCGGCTTGAAATCTCCGCCAGGGCCTCCATCCGGCAGGCGTTGCCGAAGAGGTGTATGGCGATGATCGCCCGCGTCCGCGGCGTGATGAGCCGTTCGACGTCCTCCGGGTCCACGGTAAGCGTCTCCGGATCCGTGTCCGCGAAGACCGGCACGGCGTTCTGGTACAGGATCGGGATGATCGTGCCCAGGTCGGTGATCGCGCTCGTGATGATCTCATCCCCGGGTTCCGGGTTCACCGTGCCGACGGCGACATGCAGGGCCGCGGTTCCCGACGTGGATCCGACGGCGTGCTTCACACCGTAGGCTTCGGCGAAACGGCTCTCGAACAGCGGGGTGAGCTCGCCGCCCCAGCGAAAGAGGTTCTGGGAACGCAGCGCTTTCGTGACGAGCCGTATTTCCTCGTCTCCGAATGGCGTCCGGGCGGGAAAGGGGCGGGATTCCGTATCCCGGTAGGGCGATCCGCCGTGGAGGGCTAACATGGGCTAAAGGTCCATCCGGTACCGGCACTTCCACTTCGTGTCCCACCGGTAAAGCGGATCGCTCGGGGGAATTGGGACGGTCTCTACCAGCGTCGAACCGATGATCTCGCAGGTCCTTCTGGACGCCGCGTTCTCCGGATTGCAGGTGATCCAGAGCGGGTTGATCCCGTGTGCCCGGGCGAGCGGCAGGATGAGCAGGCAACTGCGGGCGGCCAGCCGGCGGCCTCGATAGGGCGGGTCCACGGAGTATCCGATATGGCCGGCGTACTTCTCGATATGCTCCGTGTGGCCGATGCGCAAGGTCAGCCTTCCCATCACGGTGGCCGGACCGCCCGGTTCGACCGGACCGCCCGCCCGTACCATGTCGAAGATGTACTCGGGAACGATGCCGCGCCGTGCGTCGCCCTGCAGCGTCCCGTGGAGCCGCAACCGCAGATCCCCGTCCACGAGCACGCCCGTGTCGCGAAAGTGGAACGGGACGTCCTCGACCTTGAACCGGTTCCTGAGGGTGGTAAAAAACAGACTGAAGTTTTTCATCGAGAACGGTGGACATCCCCCGCGGCTTTATGGGGAAGGCTGATGGTCCACGCCCCTAGCGCCCGTCAGTATCGATAGTGATCGGGTTTGTAGGGGCCTTCGATGGGGACGCCGATGTAGTCCGCCTGATTACGGGACAGCCGGGTCAGCTTCACGCCCAGTTTTTTAAGGTGCAGCCTGGCCACCTCCTCATCCAGGTGTTTCGGCAAGGTCGTCACGCCGGTCTCGTGTTCATTGAGCCGAAGGTCGATCTGCGCGATCACCTGGTTGGTGAAGGAACTGGACATGACAAACGAAGGATGGCCCGTGGCGCATCCCAGGTTCACCAGTCTACCCTCCGCGAGCAGGAAAACGGCGTGTCCGTCGGGGAAAACATACTTGTCCACCTGGGGCTTGATGGGCTGTTTCACGATGCCCGGGTATTCGTTCAGCGCGTCCACCTGGATTTCGTTGTCGAAGTGCCCGATGTTGCATACGATGGCCTGGTCCTGCATGTGCTCCATGTGCTCGACGCGTATGATGTCCCGGTTCCCCGTCGTCGTAACGAAGATCTGGCCCTGGTCCAGCACGTCTTCGAGGGTGGTTACCTCGTAACCTTCCATGGCAGCCTGAAGCGCGCAGATGGGATCGATCTCCGTGATCACCACGCGCGCGCCGAATCCCCGCATCGACTGGGCGCATCCCTTGCCCACGTCGCCGTATCCACAGACGACGACCGTCTTCCCGGCAACCATGACGTCGAGGGCGCGCTTGAGACCGTCCGCGAGCGATTCACGGCAGCCGTAAAGGTTGTCGAACTTGGACTTGGTCACGGAATCGTTGACGTTGATGGCCGGGAACAGGAGCTTGCCTTCCTCCATCATCTGGTACAGCCTGTGTACGCCCGTGGTCGTCTCTTCGGATACGCCGCGTATGCTCGCGCTCATATCGTGCCAGAATCGCGGGTTCCGGTCGAGCTGCCTTCGGAGTATTTCGTTGATGATCTGCAGTTCCCGGTTGTCCGTGGGTTCATCCAGGATGGCGGGGTCGTCCTCGGCCGCCACGCCACGGTGTATAAGGAGCGTGGCATCACCGCCGTCGTCAACGATCTGCGTGGGTCCGGTCTCGCCTTCGAAGGTCAACGCCTGCAGCGTGCAGGCCCAGTATTCCTCCAGGCTTTCCCCCTTCCACGCGAAGACGGGTACGCCGTCGTCCGCGATGGCGGCCGCCGCGTGGTCCTGGGTCGAGAAGATGTTGCAGGAAGCCCACCGTATATCGGCGCCCAGGGCCCGGAGTGTCTGGATGAGCACGGCGGTCTGGATCGTCATGTGGAGGGAACCCATGATCCGCGTGTCCCGCAGCGGCTGTTCGCGGGCGTATTTCTCGCGGACGGCCATCAGCCCGGGCATCTCCTGTTCGGCGATGGCGATTTCACGGTGTCCCAGTTCCGCCTCGGACAGGTCGGCCACCTTGTAAGACAGGCCGGAGTAGTCGGGCAAATCGATGGTGGTCGGCAATTCCTTCGCCATGTAAGCACTCCTTGATTCCGTTATTGGGTATGCGGTTACACCGAATCATCCTGAAAAGCGCACCTATTATACGAGGTAGCCTTCTTAAATGCAACAACCACGTTACCCGGCAGCAGGCGGTTGCGGCGTTCACCGGGAACTATGCGGCCTTCCCGTCACCCGGCGCGGTTCAAAAATCGCTTGATCACGCTTCCGGTGCGTCTTATAGTCTGTCCCAACCACAGCCTTTCTACGTGCGGGACGCCCCGGGACAGTCGACGCTGTTGTACGAGGCAACGGATGCTGCGCCGCAAGGCAACGGACGAGCCGGTTCCAGGCATCGGACGCGGCGCCACTACGCATCGGACGCGGAGGGAAGCATGATCGACCAGGATTTGCTGGACATACTGGCCTGCCCGGAAACCAAGGAAGAGGTTCGTCTCGCATCCGATTCCGAAGTCGCATCCCTCAACGAAATGATCCGGGCGGGCAATCTCGTCAACCGGGGCGGCGAGAAGGTGACGGAGCCCATCGACGGCGGGCTGGTACGGGCCGACGGAAAATACCTCTATCCCATCCGGGATGAGATCCCCATCATGCTGATCGACGAAGCGATTCCCCTATCCACCGAGGCGGACGCATCCTGAAAGGCGCCGCGCGGCACCGAACCTCCAGTCTCACTTAAAACCCGTACAGGCCATTCCGCATGTCCCGTGACTACGACCCTTACGCGCTGCGCCCCGAAGATGTGAGAAAACCGCCCGCCGACCGCTGGTCGACGATCCGCCAGCTCGGGCCGGGCCTGCTGTTGACCGGTTCCATCGTGGGTTCCGGCGAACTCATTGCCACCACGCGGCTCGGCGCCGAGGTCGGTTTCGTGGTGCTCTGGCTCATTCTCCTGAGCTGTGCCGTCAAGGTACCTGTACAAAGTGAACTCGGCCGCCACGCCATCGCCACGGGACAGACCACTTTCGTAGCCTTCAATAGAGTGCCCGGACCGCGCTTGCGGGTTTCGTGGCTCGTGTGGGGAAGCCTGCTGCTCCTGCTCTGGAGCACCATGCAGGTCGGGGGCATTTTCGGTACGATGAGCCTGTCGCTGGACCTGATCTTCCCGGTCTTCGGAAACACGTCCTGGCTGATCATACTCACCCTGGTCGGCATGGGGCTCGGCCTCGTAGGCCAGTACATGACGCTGGAACGGATTACCACCATCCTGGTGGCCCTGTTTACTTTCACCACGCTGGCCAGCGCGCTGCTCCTGTTCTGGACCCCCTACGCGGTTTCTCCCCAGGCCCTCCTGGACGGGTTGCGGTTCGCCCTTCCACCGGACGGCGCCGTGACGGCCTTCGCCGTCTTCGGCATCACCGGCGTCGGTGCATCCGAACTGCTGCTCTATCCGTACTGGTGCGTGGAAAAGGGATATGCCCGGTCGGCCGGCCCCCGGGACGGCAGCCCGGACTGGCGGGCGCGCGCCTTGGGATGGATCGGCGTGATGAAAAAAGACGTGTGGCTGTGCATGGTCATCTACACGCTGGCCACGCTCGCCTTCTTCTTCCTCGGTGCGGCCGTGCTGCACGCCCAGGGGATGGTGCCCGAGGGTTTCGGTACCGTGCAGATCCTCTCCGGCATGTACACCGAAACGTTGGGGAACTGGGCGTTCTACCTGTTCGGCGTAGGCGCTTTCGTGGTCCTCTTCTCGACCTATTTCGTCACCATCGTGGGCCAGTCGCGCATGCTGGCGGACGCCCTTTCGGTACTGGGTTTCATTACCTATGCCCGGCCGACCGACCGGCAGCGCGTAGTGCGGGTGATCGGCGTCCTGCTGCCCCTGGTGTACCTCGTCCTCTATGTCCTGTGGTCTGCGCCGGTCACGATGGTGATCATCGGCGGACTGATGCAGACGATTCTGCTGCCGGCCATCGGCTGGGCGGCGCTCCACTTCAGCCGGACCACGGCGAAGGAGGCGGGAGTCCCGCCGTCCAGGTCCATGCTGGTGGCGCTGTCGGCCGCCACGGTGATCATGGCGGTTTTCGCGATCTATGCGGTGTGGGTAAGGTTTTAGACCAGGCCCGAATCCTGGTCTCGTGAACGGCTGTCCGGGTCTCGCGATCCGGGCGGTCCATAGCCTCCTCCGCCGGCGGAAAGGGCGATGATGCGGTCTCCGGGGAGAATCGGCACTTCGGTCTCCTTCGATTTCAGCATCCGCTCCCTCCCGTTGGACACCACCTTGTACCGGTGCGGCAGGCCCGGTGCGCCGCCGAAGAGCCCGAAGGGCGGGTTGACGACGCCGTCTCCCGCCATGTTCAGCTTCGCCGGCTCGTCCCCCTCGTAGACCATTTCGAATACGGCGCCCAGCCCGCCCCGCCACGTGCCTTCGCCGCCCGAACCAGGCCGCAGGTCGTTCCGTACGATCTTGAAGGGGAAGCGCTCCTCGGTGATCTCCACGCTGGGGCTTCGAATCGCCCCGGCCACGTTGACCTCGCCCACGCAGGACCAGCCGTCGTATCCCCGGGAAGCGCCTCCTCCTCCCCGTCCGAAGAAGAAGTGCCAGATGAACCGGTTCCCCGTGCGCGGATTGCGCCCGGTGATCGCGAAACGAAGCCTTCGGGAGAATCCCGCGTTCACGGCATCCGGCGCTACCGGGGCCAGCGCCTTGAAGACGGCCTCTACGATCTCCTCCCCGCAGTGGTTGGTGCTCATGCACACCGGCGCGGGAGGATTCGGGTTCACGATCAGGCCCCTGGGCGCGATGACCTTCACCGGCCGCATGGACCCCTCGTTCTTGGGCACGTCCGAGGGCGCCATGTACATGATGGCGACGTGGGCGAGCGAGCGCGTGTTGGCATAGGCGCTGTTGATGAACCCGGTGACCTGCGGACTCGATTCGCTCAGGTCTATGGTCATGTGGTCGTCCTGGACGGTGACCTTTGCCCGGATGGGGATCGACTCGGCGTCGAACCCGTCGTCGTCCAGCAGCGTCTCCCCGAAGTATACGCCGTCCTTCCAGCCGCCGATGAGTTGCCGGATTCGCCGTTCCGCGCTGTCCAGGATGGCTTCGACGGACGCCATCAGGCCATCGGCGCCGTAATCGTCGAGCAGCGTCTGCAGCCGGCGTGCGGCGATCTGCACCGATCCGATCTGGGCGTGCAGGTCGCCGGTGAAGTTCTCCGCGTGGCGCACGTTGACCGCCAGCATGTGCAGCAGGTCCTCCCTGGGCCGTCCCGCTTCGTACAGCCTCACGGGCGGGATGCGCAGGCCTTCGTGGTACAGTTCGCTGGCCGAGGGGTTGTAGCCGCCGTGAGTTCCCCCGCCGATGTCGCTGTGATGGGCCCGGTTCACGGCGAAGAAGCGCAGGACCCCGTCGCGGAACACGGGGTAGATCGCCGTGATGTCCGGAAGATGGCTGCCGCCGAAGTAGGGGTCGTTCAGGATGAACAGGTCACCTTCATGGATGTCGTCGCCGAAGTATTCGCGCACCGCTTCGACCGACGGCGGAAGGGCGCTGATATGCACGGGAATGCCTTCGCCCTGCGCCACGAGCTGGCCCGTCGCGTCGAGGATCGCGGTGGAGAAGTCCCGGCTGGAGTTCAGGATCTGCGACATGGAGGTGCGGATCATGACGTCCGCCATCTCGCGGGCGATCGATTCCAGGCGGTGGGCCACGACCGAGTGGGTAACCGGATCCGACCTGGCCGGGACCGCCTCGGGCGCGTCGGGCGCCTCGGGCGCGTCGGGCGCCTCGGGCACTTCCGGTGCTTCCGGTGCGTCCATCGCATTCGGTGTCTCCGGCGCTTCCTGCGCCGCGGGTGTAACGGCCAGGACCATGCCGCCGTAGGGATCGACTTCGAGGCGGTCGCCTTCCTCCACGAGCACGGTGGTGAAATCGGATTCGACGATGGCCGGTCCTTCGATCACGGTGCCGGGCGCGAGGCCGTCCGCCGCGTAGACCGAGGCTTCGGTCCAGGTTCCTGTATAGATCCTTCGCGTGCCCTTCCGGGCCTCCCCGGCCGTATCGTTCCAATCCTTCACGGGTAGATCGATAGACGGCAGTTTGCCCGTGACCGTGGCGCGCAGCGTGACTAGGCGGATCTCCTGGTCGAGCTGATGGTAGGAGTAAAGGGTCTGGTACCGTTCGTGGAAGAGCGAAGCCCATGTGTGCCGTATCGTATCGTCATCCATCGCGAGGTCCGGGACGGTCACGTTCACCTCGTAGATCTGGTCCAGGTAGCGCATGTCGGCCGTGAACCGGGTGGAAATGTCTCCCTCCGCCAGTCCCTGGTTTCTGAGCCGGGCGATGCCCTGGCCGGCCATCCGTTCCGTCAGGCGTCTGACTTCGTCGAGGTCGACCACGTCCAGGCTGGCCGTGAACGACTGGGCGAAGTCGTATCTGAGGTCGGATGCAAGCATGCCGTAGGCCGACAGCACGGGTGCCGCCGAGGGCAGGTAGACTTTGCCGATACCCGTTTTCCGGGCGACCTGGCCCACGTGCAAACCCGCCGCTCCGCCGAAAGCCAGCAGGGAAAAATGGCGGGGATCGCCTCCCCGGCGCACGGTCAGCAGCCTGATGCCTTCGGCCATGGCCGTGGTCACCACGTCGAGGATGCCGCGGGCCGCGTCCACCGTGGACAGACCGAGAGGGTCGGCAACGGAACCCCGTACGGCCCGTTCAGATTGATCGGGAAAGAGGGTATTCCGTCCGCCGAGGAAGTTGCCGGGATCGAGGTAGCCCAAAACCAGGTTCGCGTCCGTAACCGTGGGCTGATCGCCGCCCCGGCCGTAACAGGCCGGACCGGGTTCGGCCCCGGCGCTCCGGGGCCCGACGTGCAGCGTTCCTCCGTCGTCCACCCGCGCAATGCTTCCGCCGCCCGCGCCCAGTGTGTGGAGATCGATCATCGGCACGGCGATCTTCCATCCCCCTTCGTAGTGTTCCCCCGAGACCTGGGGATCGCCTGCTTCGATCACCGAGATATCGGTGCTCGTTCCGCCCATGTCGAACCCGATGAGATCGGAGGCGCCGATCAGGCGGCCGTAGGCGACGGCCCCGCTGACTCCTCCTGCCGGCCCGGAGAGTATGGCCTGCACGGCCTGCCGCGCCGCCACGTCCAATGGCGTTACCCCTCCGTTGGACGTCATCGTGAGGATGTCGCTCGCGAGGCCCAGGCCTGCCGCCTCCTCCTTCATGAGTTCGAGATACCTGGCGTAGACCGGACCCACATAGGCGTTTACGGCCGAGGTACTCAGGCGGTCGTATTCCTTGATCTGGGGCAGGATTTCGGAGGAGAGCGAGAGGTACAGTTCCGGGTGCCGCTGCCGGATGCGTTCGCCGACGAGCCGTTCGTGCGCCGGGTTCAGGTAGGAGAAAACCAGGCAGACGGCGACGGATTCCACGCCGGCCCGCGCGAGTTCGTCCAGTATCTCGTCAAGTGCCGCATTGTCCACGGGCGTTTCGACGGTGCCGTCGGAGCGGATGCGTTCCTCCAACGTATGCCGCAGTGGCCGCGGAACCAGTGGTTCGACGGGGGTCATCCTCAGATTGTACCGGTCTTCTTTCAAACCTTCCCTGAGCGCCAGCAGGTCCCGGAATCCTTCGGTCGTAATCAGGCCTACCCGGGCGCCTTTACGCTCCAGGAGCGTGTTGGTCGCGACGGTGGTGCCGTGAATGAACAGCCGGGTCCGGGACATCAGCTCGGCCGCGGTGAGGCCGTGGGCATCGGCGATGTCGCCGAGCCCGTTCATCACCGCGTCGGACGGCGCACGGGGCGTCGACGCCGTCTTGAAGTAACGCGGCGCGGAATCGCCTTCCACGACGACGAAATCCGTGAACGTCCCGCCGACGTCGATGCCGATGGAGATGGGCGGTTTCGCGGCATCGGGGGTAGCGGCGCCGGGTGTAGTGGCGCCGGGTCTCACGTCGTCCGGTCTTGCGGCGTCGCTGGCGTGTTCGTTCATTTCAATTCTCCGGCCCGGTCCGTATTGACGCAACACGGTGGAAGGACTATACTGTGTCCATGAATCCGGTCCGCATTTTCGAACAGAACGAGCAATGGATCAAGAGAAGGCTGGGCTCCGATCCCGGTTATCTCGATCGGCTGTCACGGCAGCAGCATCCCGGGATGCTCTACATCGGATGCTCGGACAGCCGGGTGATGCCCGAAGCCTTCATGGGCGCCGGTCCGGGCGAGGTCTTCGTCCACCGCAACGTGGGCAACCTGGTTTCCCCCGGGGACCCGAACACGGGTTCCGCGATCATCTACGGCGTCGAGCATCTGAAAGTCGGGCATATCGTGGTGTGCGGCCACTACGACTGCGGCGCGGTAAAGGGCGTGCTGCAATCGGAAGACCTCGGCTCGCTCGAGCCCTGGCTACAGAACCTGAGAGGGGTTTTCCGGCGCCATCAGGCGGAACTGGAAGCCCTCCCGGATGCGACGGCTCGCTGCGACCGCCTGGTCGAACTCAGCGTCCGCGCGCAGTGCGCGAACATCCTTGGGTTCAGCGAAGTGCAGGCGTCGATCAGCAAGACCGGCTTGCGGGTGCATGGCTGGGTCTTCGACCTGCGCAGCGGCAGGATCGTGGACCTGAACGTCGGAGGCGGATGACGCCGTTCCTTTCGGACACGGATTAAGCCGAACGAATGGCGTGCGGGCATCCCGGCCGCAGGTTCTCAGGCCGATCCCGCCTGCTTCCGCAATACCTTTCCCGGCAGCGTGCCGGTGTGCTCCCCCCCGTCTATGACGACCGCGCCGTTTACCAGGACGCTTTCGATGCCCTGCGCGTACTGATGGGGGTTCATGAAGTCGGCCCGGTCGATGACCGTATCCGGATCGAACACCACGAGATCGGCGACCAGGCCCACGTCGATCCTGCCGCGGTCGGCAAGTCCCAGCCGCCGGGCCGGCAGGCCGGTCATCTTGTGTACGGCGGTGGGCAGGTCGAACAGGGTCTCTTCGCGGCAGTACTTTCCGAGCACTCTGGGAAAGGTCCCGTAGTACCGGGGATGGGGCGTGGTTTCGCTCAACGGGCCAGAGACGGCGGCGGCCCCGCCGTCCGAGGCGACCATGACCAGCGGATGGGTCAGCACGGAAGTGATCTCCTCCTCGCTCATGCCGAACCCGACCATGCCCACGCTCCCGTTCTCCGCGATGAGCAGTTCGCGCACGAACTCGAACGGATCCTGACCGCTTCGCGCGACGATTTCCGATACCCGTCGGCCTATGTAGTCCTGGTTTTCCGCCCTGCCGACCGAAGTAATCAGGACGGCACTCCAGTCCCCCAGCATGTCGACCTTGTCGACGGCCGCTTGTTTCATGGCGGGCAGGACGTCCGGTGACTGGAGCCGGCTGACGAAGGCCTCGGCCCCGCCCGCGCGGAAGCGGGTCGGAAACAGGTTCTGCAGCGTCGTCGCGTAGGCGATATAGGGATACCTGTCGAGGGTGATGTCCATCCCCTCCTCGATCGCCTGTTCAATCATGTCGAAGCATACCGCGACCTTGTCCCGGTTCCGCCTGCCGGAAGCCTTGAAGTGGGCGATCTGGAGCGCGATCTCGGCTTTCCGCGCGGTGCTGATCGCTTCGCTCACGGCTTCCACGAGGAAATCGTCCTCGTTGCGCATGTGGGTCGCGTAGAAACCGCTGTATCCCGCCGCCACCCGGCCGAGCTCGGCGATTTCATCCTCGCCGGCGAAACTGCCGGGCGTGTATTCGAGCCCGGACGAAAGGCCCCACGCCCCTTCCGACATGGCCTGGTCCACGAGGTCCTTCATCGCATCGATCTGGCGCGCGCTGGCCGGCACGTTCTCGTACCCCACGACGTATCCGCGTATAGTGCCCTGGCCCGCGAGAGAGATGAAATTGAGCCCGATGCCCTGCTGTTCGAGGGTATCGAAAAGGCCCGTGAAATCCGTCCATTCAATGTCGACGCCGTAACGCCGTCCGTAGCCGTCCTGCAGCGACCTGAGCCGCGCGTCCGTCAGCGGGGCCAGCGAAGAACCGTCCTGACCGGCCACCTCCGTGGTCACGCCCTGCCGGATCTTGCTTTCCGCCCTGGGATCGACCAGGAGCGACAGGTCGGTGTGGGAATGGATGTCGATGAATCCAGGGCAGACGATTTTGCCTGAAGCGTCTATCGTATTCCTGCCGGAACCCTGGACCGGACCGATCTGGACGATCCGGCCTCCCTCGATGGCTATGTCGGCGGCCACGGGAGCGGCGCCCGTCCCGTCGATCACCTGTCCCCCCCTGATGATCACGTCGTAGCGCTGGGCGATCGCGCAGCCGTCCAGCATCGTGGACAGCCCGCCGACGGCCGCGCCGGCGCCCGCCAGTCCGGTTCTCCTGAGAAAGTTGCGTCTGGACCATTCCATGCTTGTGCTCTTTTCGTTAGTTGGTTATCCGGATCTTCAGACCGCGATCGTGAAGATGCTGCTTGATGGAATCGACCGAATAGCGGCCGTAGTGCAGCATGGAGGCCACCAGGGCCGCGTCGGCCCCTCCTTCCGTAAGGGCGTCGTACAGGTGCTCCGGCCTGCCGCCGCCGCCGGAGGCGATGACCGGGATGCCCACGTTGTCGGCGATCATCCGCGTGAGTTTCAACTCGTATCCTTCGAGGGTGCCGTCCGCGTCGATGGAGTTGACGACGATCTCGCCGGCACCGAGGGCCTCTCCGCGGCGCGCCCATTCGAGGGCGTCCATGCCGGTGGCGCGCCGGCCTCCATGGGTCACGATCTCGTAGCCCGACGGCAGGGATCCGGAACCGGCCGCCCTGATGTCCATGGAAAGCACCACGGCCTGGACCCCGAAGGCGTCGGCCGCTTCGGAGATGACCCCGGGATTTCCGACGGCCGCCGTGTTCAGATTGATCTTTTCCGCGCCGGCTTCCAGCACCCTGCGGCAGTCGTCGACCGACCGGAGTCCGCCGCCCACCGAGAAGGGGATGAATACCTGCCGGGCGACCTCCTCAACGACGTCGAGCATGATGCCGCGCTGGTCGCTGGATGCCGTGATGTCGTAGAAGACGAGTTCGTCCAGGCCGGCTTCGTAATACCGCCGCGCCGCGGAGACCGGATCGCCGATGTCCTTCGTATTGACGAACCGGACGCTCTTGACCAGCCGGCCGTCGCGCACGTCCAGGCAGGAAATGAGCCGCTTGCTCAGCATGGTTTCCCGTCCCAACGCGCGAATTCTCCCAGGATCTTCAAGCCCACGGGACCGCTTTTCTCCACGTGAAACTGGGCCGCCACCATATTGCGCCGGCCGATGACGGCCGCGAACTCCACGCCGTACCGGCTCCTTGCCAGCACGTCCCGATCATCGCCGGGGGCGGGATAATAAGAGTGTACGAAGTAGACCTCGTCGCCCGGCCGCACGTGGCGGAGCACGGGGTGTGCGCGGTCGACGCGCAGCGCGTTCCACCCCATGTGCGGCACTTTCATGGCGTCGTCGTCCGGCCGGAACCGGAGGCACCGGCCGCCGATCAGGTCCAGGCAAGGCAGATCGGTTTCCTCGGAATCTGAAAGCAGGATCTGGCAGCCGACGCAGATCCCCAGGATCGGCGTCCCCCGGTCGGCAGCCGATATGAGCGCGTCGTCGAGCCCCCGTTTCCGGAGCGTCTCGAGGGCGGAGTGGGCATGCCCCACCCCGGGAAAGACGATACGCTCCGCCCGGACCAGTTCCTCCGAATCCGACGTGATGACCGAAGCCACGCCCAGGTGATCCAGCGCTCTTTTGACCGAGGTCTGATTCCCGGCGTCGTAGTCAACGATGTGAATCATTAAAATTGGATCACTTGAACGTTCGTTCTTCGGGGTTGTCAGGAGGGAACGGATACGATCCCGGCGCATGCTCGCCGCATGTCCCTAGTAATCCGATTGCGCAGGTTTTGTCAAGGGAAAGATGGCGCCACGGAACTGCCACCGGGACCCTGGAAGATGATTCGGTCGTTGACATCGCCGGGTGCCGTTTCTATACTGGCCTGATGCTTCTTTAAGACGCCGCAGCCGCGCCGGATTGAAGGCGTAAACAGCGGACCCATCGCACCGAAATCCTTCCTGCGGAATCGAGACCCGGATGCTCTTCAATGCCGAACGGGCCAGCGCGTACATGCGTGATCGCGGACTCGACGGACTAATCGCGACCTCGCCCGTGAATATCACCTATTTCACGGACTACTTCATCTGGATCGACGGGCTCATGAAGGCGTACATGGTCCGGCCCGGCGCATCGGCGGATCTGTCGCAGGGATACGCCCTGTTTCCCCTCGAGGGCGAGCCCGCGCTGGCGGTGACCGGGGCGATGCTGGCCGTCAACGGTGTCGATCTGTGGGTGAAGGACCTGCGGATCAGCGGCGATACCGGTCTCGACTGGTCCCTGCCGCCGAGGCCGCTGTCCGACCGGATGGACCGTATTTACCACCTCTTGAAAGACGCTCCGGACTACTCCACGACCACCCAGGCGCTCGTCGGGGCCCTGAGCGACCGGGGACTCGCCGCGGGCACGCTGGGCGTGGAGGCTGACGGCCTGACCGCCGACCGCTACCGGCAACTGAAGGAGTCGCTGCCCGATGCCCGGCTGCTGGATTGCTCCAACCTCATCAGGCTGCTTCGCATGGTCAAGACCCGGGACGAGATCGACCGGCTCACGCGGGCGGCCGAGATCAGCGAAACGGCGGCCATGACGGCCATGGAACAGGCGAGGCCGGGAGGCAGCGTGCAGGAAGTCGTTCACCGGTTCAGGGCAGAACTGGGTGCCCGGGGGGCGGACCTGGACCACTTCGCCTTCGGGGTCCACGGACTCGGTATCGCGACGGAGCCGGACTTCGTCCTCGGCGATTCCGACGTGGAGTACGTGGACTGGGGATGCCGGTACCGGTCCTGCTATTCGGACACCGGGACCACCTTCGCCATGCGGCCGCTGTCGGACGACATGCAGGTCCGGTTCGACGTATTGCGGGCGTCCATGGATGCCGGCCTGGCCGCCATTCGGCCCGGTGTTGCATCCTCTGCGGTACAGGCGGCCATGCAGGAGATCGTCGACGAAGCGGGACTTGCCATGTATCCCCATGGCCACGGGGTCGGCATGGAAGTGCGGGACTACCCCGTCCTGGCGCCGGACACCGGCCTGAGGATCTCGGACGACTGTGTCGACGTACCTTCGGACCGGCCCATTGAAGAAGACATGGTGCTCAACGTGGAAGCGCCGCTGAGCCTGGCCGGGGTCGGATCCCTGCACCTGGAACAGTCCGTCGTCGTGACGTCGAGCGGATCCCGTCCCCTCACGGAGCAGCGAAGGGACGGGCCGGTGTTTCCCCAGGGCGCTTCGGGGCGGGAGTAGGACGGAACAGTACCGTTGAAACGACTGGCTGACCGTTGAAACGGCTGGCTGAAGGATCGCGTGACCGGAAACCGGGAACGAAATTCTGCGTCGATATCCAATGCAAATTACCCGCATCACACTGCACCAGCCCGTGAGACTGCTACGCCTTGTGACCGACGAAGGGCTCGAAGGACACTGTACCGGGATCACTGCCTCGAGCGCCGGCGTCGAACGCGTCGCGCCCACCCTGTTGGGTACGAATCCGCTGGATCGGGAACGGACCTGGTGGGTCCTGCGGGACCTGGACGAAGGACTGCCGTCAGCTTTACGCGCCGGGATCGACGTCGCCCTCTGGGACCTCTCCGCGAAGATCGCCGGTCGGCCGCTCTTCCGGCACCTGGGCGGATTCAGGGACCGGGTTCCGGTCTGCCGGGTCGGCACCGCAGAAGGCACCACTGGCGCTGCGGGCGCCTCCACTGGCGCTGCGGGCGCCTCCGGCCCGGAGATCGTCAAGGAAGCGAAAGACGCACAGCGGGCCGGATTCAAGGCCTACCGATTCGGCGCGATGGCGGATGAACACACCCTCGTCCACCTGATGCGCGAGGTGCGGGTGGCCGCGGGGCCGGATTTCCCCCTGATATTCGACGGCAGGGCCCGGTGCGAGGTCGACGAGTCTATCAGGATCGGCAAGGCGCTCGACGAGGAGGACTATTTCTATTTCGACCGTCCCCGTCCCAGCAACGACCACACGGGCGGGAAGCAAGTGGCCGGCGAAATCGATACGCCTACGAGTGTGGAGGTCAGCAGCCCCATCGAGGCGTCCCGGGTCATGACGGTCCAGTCCGCGGACCAGATCCGAACCAGCGTGCAAAGCGCCGGCGGGATCACGGACGTATTGAAGGCCGCCCGCTGCGCCGAGGCGTTCGGCGCGTACTGCCATCTGGACGGTGCCGGGATCTGCGACGGCTTCGCGCACGCGCATCTCGCGGGCGCGCTCAGAAACACACCATTTCTCGAGATGTCGGGTCAAGAAGTCGCGCCGCCATTCGTCCTGAACCCGGTACAGATCGAAGACGGCTTCGTCCATTTGCCCGATTCGCCGGGCCTCGGTATGGAAATTGACCTGGAAACCGCCGGGGACATGACCTCGGAACTGATCGAAGCCTGAAACGGCGCGGCCGTCCGAACATCGGCGCGGCCGGTTGAAGGTCGGCGCGGCCGGTTGAACAAGGAACCCTCATGCAGATCCGGGACGTCAAGTGTTACGTGCTGAAGGATGAACCCGAAACTCGCCGGGAGAGCAGTGCGGACCGGGGCAGCATGGCGCCTGTGCCGCCGGGTATCTCCGGGCTGTTTACCCATGACCAGGGGTTCGGCGCCGGTGCGCCCGACGGTTACACTTTCACCGGGGACGCCCCCGAACCGAAGTACCGACTGGTAGTCCGCCTCGTGACGGACGGAGATCTGGACGCCTATGCCGACTACGGCACGGGTTTCGATCCCCGGGAACTGGAGTGGCAGGGCCGCCAGTTCCTGGCCCGGTACGCCCACATGCTCATTGGCGTGGACGCCTTCGACCGGGAATACGTGTGGCAGCGGCTCTGGATGGCCCAGCGCTTCATGTACACGGGAAGAGGCTTGCTGGATACGGTCGACCGGATGTTGTGGGACCTTGCGAGCCGGAGCGCCCGCCTACCCATCTACAAACTGCTCGGTGCGTGCCGGGAAAGCGTGCCCGCCTACTGTAACGTCGGCGGCCGGACCATCGACGACCTGGTGGCAAACGCTGTGCAACGGGTGGACGAGGAAGGGTTCATCGGCTGCAAGGACCATTCCTACCGTGGGGTGAAGACCAACGGGGAAATGGCCGTGAAACTGCGGGACGCGCTCGGTGACGACATCATGCTTTTTCACGATCCCGTCGAGTCGTACACCTACGAAGAAGCCGTAAAAGTCGGACGCATCATGGAGAAGTGCCGGTACCGGTGGATCGAGGAGCCACTGCAGGACTACGACATCTTAGGGCTGAAAAAACTGTGCGCCACCCTCGACCTCCCGGTCCTGACCCTGGAATGGATCGGCGCTATCGGTGGTCAGCCGTACAACACGGCGCCGTACCTGGCCATGCAGGCCGCCGATATCGTAAGGCAGCGGGGCATCGGCATTACCGGGCAGATCAAGCAGGCCCAGTTGGCCGAGAGTTTCGGCGTGGAGGTACATGGAGGCGATCACCACGTCATCCTGGCCATCGGGAACGACCCCGTCTTCGAAGCGTACATGGGGTTACAACCACGTCCACCGGTAGAGGACCTCGACTGCCGGGGCACACTCGTCGTGGAAGACGGCGCCATGTCGATCGCCTGGAGCGACCGCCCCGCGCCCGAGCCGGACTGGGATGAGATGGCGAGGAACGCGGTCGCGGTGATCTGACGTTGGTATCGGAAGAATGCTTGACAGCGAATCTCGCAGTCATAAGGATTCAGTGGTCAACTGAACAGATATGGAGGCTGCGATGAGTTCCACTGTCACTGGCCGCGGCATCGATCCGGCGGACAAAGCCTGGCTCAAACGAGAAGCGCGACGAGTCGGCGTGTCTATGGAAGGATTCATCCGTCATTTGATCCGCGAAAAGCGTGCAAAGGCTGAGTACCGCGCATCGCCTTTCGAGGCTTTCAAGCGGTATTTTGGACCCGAAAATGGGGTCGAGCTACCGGAGTCCGGGCACTATGCATACCGTAAGGTCGAGTTCGCAAGTGAGCGTGAGACGTGAACACTCCAGTTGCCTGGCTCCTCGATGCGAATGTCATTTCAGAAATGATGCGCCCGGATTATGGAAACAAAGTGGCGTCGGGGCGAAGTGCTTGAAAACCATCTGCCGGACGCTTTTCTCGCGGCAACGGCGGCCCGACACGGTCTCACCATTGTTACAAGAAATGCAAGTGAGATCCGCAATACCGGTGTTGAAGTCGTCAACCCCTGGACTGCTGGATGATGTTCGATTTCATCGGTGGAAATTCGTGAAGGTGGGAAGTCGTCTGGATAGATCGCATCTAGTTGCAATCTGTGAGGGGTCATGAACGAAGGACAGCTCGACCCGCAAATCTTGGACGAAATCATCCGACGCGTTGTAGAGGTGGCGGAGCCGGAGAAAATAATCCTATTCGGGTCTGCCGCCCGCGGCGAGATGAACCGGCACAGCGATGTCGATCTGCTTGTTGTCAAAGAAGGTATGCACAGGCGGGACCTGGCCGGTCGAATATACGAAAACCTCTGGGGTGTAGGCGCCGCAGTAGACGTGGTGGTGGTGACGCCCGGCGATATGGAGCGATATGGAAACAGCCACGCGTTGGTCCTGAAGCCTGCATTGAAGGAAGGTCGGGTGGTGTATGAAGCGGCCTGAACGATTGCCTTCAGACAACCCGCGCGAATGGTTGAATCGCGCTCAAAGCAATCTGGGCCTGGCCAAGAGCCTTGTTCCCCATATCTACCTGGAGGATTACTGCTTCAACGCCCAGCAGGCAGCGGAGAAGGCCATCAAGGCTGAGATGGTTCTGCGAGGTATCGAGTTTCCGTATATACATGACTTGACCCGCTTGATGTCGATGCTTGAAGCCAGCGGAGAGACCATTCCTGATCCAGTTCGTCGAGCCGCGGTACTCACGCGCTTTGCAGCACAGACACGATATCCCAGCGTGGAAGAACCAGTCACCAAGCAAGAGTACACCGAGGCCATCGCTATCGCAGAAGCCGTTCTCCACTGGGCGGAGGATCGCATCCAATGATCTCACGTAAGTACAGGTGCCTCTTCGAAATCAGTTCTAGCAAAAGACCAATCAACCACGTCAGAATGTGGAGCGAATATGTCTGAAACCATACGATGGGGCATTCTTGGAACCGGGAAGATCGCCCACAAATTCGCCGAAGCGCTCGCGGTCGTTTCGGATGCCGAACTGTCGGCCGTCGGGTCCCGGGCTCAGGGGACGGCGGACGCTTTCGGCGACGAGTTCGCGGTGCCCCGTAGACACGCATCTTACCTGTCCCTGGCGGAAGATCCGGAGGTCGATGCGATCTACGTGTCGACGCCGCATCCCATGCACTGCCGGGACACGCTGCTCTGCCTGAACGAGGACAAGCCCGTGCTCTGCGAGAAACCCTTCGCCCTCAACGCATCGGAAGCAGAAGCCATGATCCGGTGCGCGCGGCAGCGGGGTCTTTTCCTCATGGAGGCCATGTGGACGCGGTTCCTGCCGGCTATCACGCAGGTACGTGAGTGGCTCGCAGATGGTGCCATAGGCGAAGTGCGCAATATGATGGCCGATTTCGGGTTCCGCGCGGATTTCAATCCGGAGGGCCGCCTGCTGAATCCCAAACTGGGCGGGGGTGCCCTCCTGGACATCGGTGTATACATTGTATCTATGGCTTCCATGGTATACGGGAAACACCCGGGCCGGGTCGCGGCGCTGGCGGATATCGGCGCGACCGGGGTCGATGAGCAGACCACCATGGCCTTTCGCTACGACTCGGGCGCCATGGCCGCGCTGACCTGCGCGGTCCGGACCAACACGTCCGGCACCGTGACCATCCACGGGACGCAGGGAAATATACGCATCCCGTCAGCGTTCTATGACACCTATACCGCAACGCTGAACGCCGACGGCGAGGAACCGGTAACAGTGGAGCCGCCGCGCGTGGAGAATGGATTCAAGTACGAGATCGAGGAGGCGGGGCGATGCCTCCGGGAAGGGTTGCTCGAGACGCCCGCACTCCCGCTGGACGAGACCCTGGCTATCATGAGGACGCTGGACGCCGTCAGGAACGATATCGGGTTGAAGTATCCCGTGGAATAATGGTGCCGGTGATTGTGCCGAAAATACCGAAAGCCCAGCCCACTTCGTATTTTAAAACAACACCGTATTTAGCGAGTTTAAAGGAGCACCCATGGAGTACGGCAAAATAGCCAACGTCGACAAACCCGTATCGCGCCTGGTTCAGGGCACGATCATGCTGAGTTCCGCCGAGGAGGAATACAGTTTCGACCTGCTGGACCGGGTGTACGACGCGGGAATCAACACCTTCGACAGCGCACACCTGTACGGCGGCGGCGAGTGCGAGCGCATGCTGGGCCGGTGGATCGACGACCGGGGCCTGCGGAGCGAAGTCGTCATCCTCACCAAATGCTGCCACATGAATGCGGACCGGGCCCGGGTGACCCCCTATGACATATCCTCGGACCTGCACGACTCTCTGGCTCGACTGAAAACGGACTACGTGGACCTCTACCTCCTGCATCGCGACGACGTAAGGGTTCCCGTCGCTCCGATCATGGATACGCTCAATCAATACATCAGCGCGGGCAACCTGGGCGTGATCGGAGGTTCCAACTGGACCCACGACCGGATCGAGAGGGCAAACCTGTACGCCGCCACCAGCGGCCAGCAACCCTTCACCGTCAGCAGCCCGAATTTCAGCCTGGCCGAACAGGCCGAACCGCCCTGGCGGGGCTGTATCAGCATCAGCGGGAAGGACGGGGCCGCCGCGCGGTCGTGGTACCAGGAAAACCAGATGCCGCTGTTTACCTGGTCCAGCATCGCCAGCGGGTTCTTTTCCGGCCGGGTAAACCGCGACAATTTCGAAACCCTGGCCGAACAGGGCCTCTTCGACGAAAGTTCCGTCCGGGCCTACTGCACGGACGATAACTTCGAACGGTTGGACCGGGTCGAGGAACTGGCGGGCGAAAAGGACCTGTCCATACCCCAGGTCGCCCTGGCCTACGTGCTCAGCCAGCCGCTTAACATCTTCGCGCTGGTCGGCGCCCGAAACGGCGATGAAATCAAAGCCAACCTGCAAGCGCTTCAGACGAAGCCGACGGCCGAAGAGATGGCCTGGCTGAACCTGGAACGGTCGGAGCGGTCCTGATCGCAACCTCGGCATGACCCTGTGCAACCGATCCGGTATGGTCCGTATTGTCTGATTCGACACGGAACGCTGCGTAAGACGGGACGCGAGGAATACTCCAATGAGAACAGCAGCCTTATCGATCATGGTGCTGAGCCTGTCTTTGCTCGGGCTTGCGGCATACACGGGTATCCCGGACGCCCAGGTGCGCAACGCCGTCGGTAGAATCATGCCCGCCGACGCGGCGCCACCGGACCGGCAGGTCTTCCGTTTCCTGAACGACGAGCCGACCAACCTGGACATCGGCGTGGCCATCTACGAGGTGGGCGGCATCGTCTTCCTCTTCGAACGACTCACCATGCTGGACCACAACAACCGCGTGATCCCCGGTGCGGCCACCCGTTGGACGGCCAACGAGGACCAGACGAAGTGGACCTTCCACATGCGGCCCGGCGCGCGGTGGAGCGACGGCCGGCCCGTGACGGCCCACGACTTCGAATACAGCTACAGGCGCATGCTGGATCCCGCGTCGGGCAGCGGCTACGCCTTCTTCTACTACAACATCAAGGGCGCCAGGGCCTTCAATACCGGGCAGACCGACGACCCGGACGCGGTCGGCGTGTATGCGGTGGACGACATGACCCTCGTGATCGAAACCGACGGCCCCTGCCCGTACCTGCCCATGATCGCCGCTTTCTTCACCTCGATCCCGGTCCCCCGCTGGCAGGTCGAGCGGTTCGGACCCCGCTGGGCGTCGGACGAGAACGTCGTCAGCAACTCGTCCTACAAGGTGGAAAACTGGCGGATCGGAGAGCGCCTCACGCTCACGCTGGATGCATTCTACAACGGTCCGATCAAGGGGTATTTCTCCGAAATCCACTCCATGTTCAGGAACCGGGTAAACACCGGACTGCTTTCCTACGAAAACGACGAACTGGACCTGGTACAGATCGACGTGCGCGACCTCAGCCGGATCGAAGCGGACCCGGTACTGGGCGCTCAGTTGCACAAGTACATGGATTTCAACGCGCTCTACCTGTTCTTCCGTACGCGCGAAGGCGTGTTCAGCGACCACCGGGTGCGCAAGGCCATCAGCCACGCCATCGACCGGGACGCGCTGTGCAACATCGTGCTACGGGGAACGGCCCTGCCGGCGTATACCATGCTGCCGCCGGGCTTTCCGGGTTACTCGGGCGACGCGCTGAAAGATGTCCAGCGATACGATCCCGATCTGGCACGCAGTCTATTGGCCGAGGCCGGGTATCCCGGCGGCCGGGGATTTCCATCCGTGGACATCTGGCTGCGCAACGATCCGAACCGCATCATGGCCGCCGAGGCGGTCTCAGGCATGTTGTCCAACAACCTGGGGCTGGAGGTGGGCGTGCGGAACATGGAGCCCCGTGTCTACAGCGAGGCCATGGCCCAGTACCGGATCGACCTGAGCCTGATTCCCTTCCAATACGATTTCCCCGATCCCCACAACCTTCTCGGCATGGTCTGGCACTCCCAACCTGTAGGCGCGGGCAGGCATGACTGGATGAACGAGGAGTTCGACCGGCTGGTCGATGATGCGGCGCGGGAAACCAACGCGGAACGGCGGTTGGAGATGTACGCCGAGGCGGAACGGATCCTGGTCGAGGACGTGGGCGGCGTGTTCCTCTACCACGACTACTTCCTGCAGCTCCGCAAACCCTGGCTGGCGGGCTGGCAGATGGACTCCACGGGCCAGGAACCCTTCTTCATCGATAATTCCACGATTACGGATCTGTATATACGGCGGTAGGGCGTTCTTTCTGGACGTAAGTTTCGTAAATCCCCAACCTTCCTCACAGTTTTCCAGCATTTCATCGATCGCACCCAGAGGATGTGACCGGGAATACCCTCCTCTGCGGGCCTTCCTGATAGTCTAACGCGCACTTCCCTACATGTCCCCACCCAACGCGTGGATAATCGGCTCCATCGTATCTCCCCGGGTGCCGTGCCTGTGTCGCTGCCTCTTGACTCGGCGATTCCGGAACGATATATTCAATATAAATTTGGGACCGTATTAATTACATTTAAATTGGGAACATTCTTGCAATGAACATAAGAATTGTCGCTAGAAGTAAAACTCAGAAGTTTCGGGAACTTCATGCGCATAATAGCAAAAAAGACACTTAGAGAGTTCTGGAACCGTCATCCTGATGCTGAGCGACCTTTACTCGCCTGGTACAGGGAAGTCAAAAAGGAGGACTGGGAAACACCTGCCAGGATCAAAGAAAAGTTTGGAAAAGCCAGTATTATAGGGGGCAATCGAGTAGTCTTCGATATCAAAGGCAACAGCTATCGCTTAGTGGCAGAGGTCGATTACCCCCATCGTACATTACGAATAAGGTTTATCGGGACGCACGACCAATATGCCGGGATAGACGCGAAAAGGATATAGATATGGCAAATATAAAACCCATCCGAACGGAGGCGGATTACGAACGAGCCCTGGCCCGTGTTGACGAACTCATGGGCAGCGAATACGGTAGCCCGGAAGGGGATGAACTGGACGTTCTGGTCACGCTCGTCGAGTCCTGGGAGGACGAGCACTACCCCATGAGGTATCCGGAACCTCACGAGGCGATCCGGTTCCGAATGGAGCAAGCGGGATTGCGCCCTCGCGACCTGATCCCAATCATTGGAAGCCGCTCGAAGGTTTCGGAGGTGCTGTCCGGCAAACGTGCCATCACCATGACCATGGCCCGGGCGCTGCACGAGCATCTTGGGGTCCCGGCCGATGTGTTGCTCAGGAAACTGGGAACGGAGTCCTTCGAATCACCGGCGGATATCGACCCAAGGCGTTACCCTGTCAGAAAGATGGCGAAACTGGGCTGGATCAAGGAATGCGCTGAGTCAGAATACAGCGCCGGGAAACAGTTCGCCGAAATGATCCACAAAGCAGGCGATGACACGGCGCTGGCAACGTATCTGGTGAACGTTTCGCAGAGGGTGAACGCGAGAACGGACCCCTACGCGCTTCAGGCCTGGTGCTGGAGGGTCACGGCCCTCGCCAACGCCAGGACTATGCCTTCCGACTACGATCCGGGGACCGTCACCCTCGAGTTGCTACGGGAGGTCGCCCATCTGAGCACATCGGAGAAGGGACCGTTGCTCGCCAGGGATTTCCTGAGCGACCGAGGCATTACGCTCGAAGTGGTACCGCATCTTCCCAGGACGTATCTTGACGGTGCGGCCCTTCGTCTTGGAGATGGTCGACCGGTGATCGGTCTTACGCTTCGTTACGACCGCCTCGACAATTTCTGGTTCGGTCTGCTGCACGAACTCGCCCATATCGGGCTTCATCTCGATCAAGGCAGAGGCGAGTATTTTATTGACGATTTTACGCTCCGGGGGAGCGGACTGGCCAGGGAAGAATCCTACGAACTGGAGGCTGACGGGTGGGCTGAGGAGGCTCTGATACCAAGTGAGATTTGGGAAATGAGCGTGGCGCGCAGGTCGCCGTCGGCTCTGGACGTACTAAATTTAGCCTCTGAGTTGCGGATCCATCCCGCAATCGTTGCGGGCCGGGTACGTTACGAGCGGAGGAATGCCCGGTTGCTCTCGCAATTCACTGGGAATGGGGCTGTGCGAAGGCAGTTTGATGGGGTTTGAGGTGACCATGATCGGCGCTGGGAGGTTTCTGTCGTTATAGGCATTCACCAACAGGTTGATGTATGGTACGATCATGCTTCTCCTTCCTCAGAACGGAGATGCCGTTCGATGTCCTCGTCGTCCAAATGTTGCTTCAGACTGCCGGGATCGTCCATGCCTTGCTGCAAATCACTTTGATTGGGGACCATTCGAAATTCAGTGTCAGACGAATCAACTGGAGGTCGGTCTGCTACTCTGATTCCGTAGACCTTCTCCAGATCCTCCCAGAACCGCGGATAAGTCTTCCCCACCACGTCCGGGTCGAGGATGTTCAGGTTCCCAAGGCGGGTACCCAGCACGGCGAAGCTCATGGCCATGCGGTGGTCGTGGTAGGTTTCGATAGCGACCGTTTCCGAAGTGTCTCCGGCCCCGGCCCTGGCCCTTGACGGGATTTCTCCAACCTCGATGAAATCCGCACCGGTCTTCACGTCCACGCCGATTTTCCTCAGTTCGGCCGCGGGACATTCGATCCGGTCGCATTCCTTGTGCTTCAGCGTGCCGATTCCCGTAATCCTGGTCGTACCGGGTATCAATGGCGCGACGGCGATCAGGGTCAATGCCGCGTCCGGGATGTCTTCGCAGTCAATCCCGCCTTCCACCGGCGGTAAGCGGCCATCCTGCGGCCCTTCGATGACGGTCTTGTCGCCGTTCATTTGAACCCGTGCCCCAAGGCTTTCGCAAATGTAAAAAAAGCGGATATCCCCTTGCCGGGATTGGGCGCCGAGATTTTCGAAGACGACCCTTCCACCGTGAATGAGCGCGAGGGCGGCGAAGTAGGAGGCGGCCGAAGCGTCCCCTTCCACCTTTCGGGCGCCCGAACGATACGGCTGCGGACGCACGATGAACTTCCGGTAGTCCTCGTTTTCCACCTCGACGCCGAATTTGCGCATTTCATTGAGCGTAATGTCGACATAAGGTCTGCTGACGAGTTCTCCCTGCACGTTGATCTCGAGACCGTCGGGTATCAGGGGGGCGATCTGCAGCAGGGCGGAGAGGAACTGGCTGGAGACATCCCCTTGCATCCGGACCGAATGGCCGAACGATTCGGGACCTCGGATGGATACCGGGAGGCACCCGCCGTCTGAGGACATCGTACTTCCCCCCAGTTGCTCCACGGCTTCAAGCAGGGGAAGGTTCGGTCTTTCATTCAGGCTGCCGCGCGCAACCAGCCGAGTCTCCTCGTTTCGCAGGGCCGAGAGGGCGATCAGGAACCGGGCCGAAGTGCCGCTGAGTCCGAGGTTGAGGGCAACAGTTCCTTCTGTGAAGCCTCCGCCTCGTCCTTCCACGGCCATCCGCCGATAGTCTTCGCTCGTTTCGATGGCAATCCCGAGGTCGCCCAGACATTCCACCATCTCTCGCGTATCGTCACAGTCACAGGGCGTGGCGATTTCGGTCGTTCCATCGGCGAGTGCGGCGAGCACCAGGTTCCGCAGCGTGATCGATTTGCTTCCTGGCAGTTCGATATTAAAATCAACGTTATTACTAATCGTATTAATATGCAAGGCTACACGCATCCCTCGTAAGCCCGGCCGGATACCAGGTCATATTTAGGCTTGTTGCCGCTTCCGATGTACTTCGACCGTGCGTCCATGTACGCAACGGTCAGGCCGATACGCCGGTCGTCGCTCGTATTGGCGTCGGTCCGGTGAAGCGCCAGGCTGTGGTGAAACGAACAGCTTCCGGCCTTGAGCGGGACGGCCACTTCCCGCTCGTACCCGACATGCGCGTCCTCGACGCGGAAGTCCTCGAGGTGCTTGTGCTCGATCACCCCGTTCTTGTGCGAACCGGATATAAACCGCATGCACCCGTTATCCTCGGTAGCGTCGTCCAGGGCGATCCAGCAGATGACGAGGTTGGGCGGATCGATGGTCGTCCAGTATGCCGAATCCTGGTGGGGCGGCTTGGCCGAACCCACCCGCGGCGGTTTGCAGAGGGTCTGGTCCACGTAGATTTTGAGATCCGGGCCAATCAGGCTTCGAACCACGCCGAGTATTTTCGGATGGCGGGCCAGTTCCATGAAGACCGGATCGTACTTCGTCAGATTCCAGACCTTGCGCACGTTATTGAATCGTACTGGATCGGCGTCCACTACACCCTGCGCTACCCGCGGTTCGATTTGCACGTACTCGGACGGAAAATCGACCACTTCGTTGCCGATGTCTTCCAGACGCTGGTGGAGCGATTTGACCTCCAGGGGCGTCAGGAGATCCTCGTAGGGAAGAAACCCCTGCTCGTTGAACTGGTCGACCTGTGCCTGCGTCAGAGACACCGCTTACCTCCTTCAGGATGCGTGGAACCACCACTCGGGCCACGCGAGTACGCGTTCTGCCAGTGCGGCGTAACCGCCTTCGCCTGGATGAATAAGATCGTTACGGACTGCTTCGTTACGCCAGACTCCGCCTGCGTGCAGATCATGGATCACCTCTAGATACGGGACGCCGGCTCTATCGGCGATCTCGCCGATGAGTTCCGAGATTTCCACCCTGCGGCTGTGTTCGTCTTCGTCGACACCGGGCGGCGGACCGATCATCAACGTGGGAAACTGCGAACTCGCGCGGGTCAGGATTTCTTCGGCATTGGCCTCGGTCTCGGCTCGTTCCACCCGCTTTTTCCCATCTATGATCCAGCAGTCGTTCGCCCCGAAACCGAACACCACCCGGCCGTCGTGCGGTATCAGGCGCCTGACTTCCACTTCCTGTTCCCAGCGCCGGAGCACGTCGACACTCGTATCGCCGCGGATGCCGAGGTTGTAGCAGGTGATCGACACGTCTTCGCTTCTCGACGCGGCACACGCGCGTCCCGGCCATCCAAGATAGGCGGGATCGCCGGTTCCATTCACGTAGGAATCACCTATGAAGTATATGCGGACGTCTTCCATGTACTTTATCTATCCTCTCCGCCGATTCGTTTAGCCTGCGGGTCTGTCCATTGCCTCTGGCCTATCTTCCGGTCTATCATCCGGTCTGTCCATTTCCACCGGTCCGATCGCATGTTCGATTCCGCAACCTGAAATGGAAGCCGGAAACGCCTAAAGCATACGAATTTTCCGTGTAATTATCAATTGCCAATTGCGTCGTGACATGGAAAATTGGTACAGGTTGGTACAGGGCGGAATGCCGTGGTATACACGGTATACACGGTATACACGGTTTATGCGGTAAACGCGATATACGTAGAATGGCCTACTGATCTATTGCGGGGTATGCAACCATGCGCGCATACGACATTGACCATAACCAGCTTCGCCTGGCCGATCTGCCGGAACCGGGGGAACCCGGACCCGGCGACGCGCTGGTCAGGGTCCGGTCCGTATCGCTCAACTACCGGGACCTCATGGTCGCCAGGGGCCGATACGGAAAACCCTTTGAGGGCAGGTTCGTCGCCGGGTCCGACATGGCGGGCGACGTGTTGAAAACGGGAACGGGGGTCTCGGGCATCCGGCCGGGCGACCGGGTCGTGAACGCGCCATTCCTGCGCTGGCCCGCCGGAAGACTCACACCCGATGGGATGAAGACCCTGGTCGGCGCGGGCGGCGTGGACGGCGTGCTGTGCGAGCAAGTGCTCTATCCCGCGGACTCCCTGGTCTCCATGCCGTCCCACTTCTCCTACCACGAAGGCGCGACGTTGCCTATCGCCGGACTGACCGCCTGGGCTTCGGTCGTATCGCAGGGTCGATTACAGGCCGGGGAGAGGGTCCTGCTGCACGGAACGGGCGGAGTATCCGTGTTCGCCGCACAACTCTCGGAACTCACTGGGGCGCAGGCGTTATTGACCACATCCTCAGAAGAGAAAGCCCGCCGGATGAAGGATGAATTCGGCGTACTGGAGACCTTCGATTACCGGGACGACGACTGGCCGGACCAGGTACGGTCCTTCACCGGCGGCTTCGGGGTCGACCTGGTCGTGGACGTGGCAGGCGGCCAGACCTTCGCGAAGTCCCTGAAAGCCTGCGCGCTACACGCCCGGATATCCCTCGTGGGCATCCTGGACGGCTTCGAAACCCGCCTCAATCCCTTCGATATCATCGGCCGGCAAATCCAGGTTCGCGGGATCTACACCTCCTCCGCCGAAGACCTGCGCGACCTGGTCAGGGCCTGCGAAGCGTCGGGACTCAGGCCCTGCATCGATCGGGTGTTTCCCTTCGATGAAGTGCCCGCGGCCTACGACTACCTCGAATCACAACGGCATATCGGCAAGATCGTGTGTGCGTTGCCGTGACTGGTCAGGTCCGCGCGGCCATACTCAGCTATCACCTGCGTCGTCTTGCGCTGAGGGTTCAGCGGATCTTCAAGTGCCGTTTCCGGTCGGTCACCCGTCCGATGCAGGCCGCTTGCGCGTAACCGGCTTCCCGCAGTTTCGCGACGATCTTGTCGATGCCGGAGACAGGCACGCCGGCCAGCAGTCCACCGGACGTCTGGGGGTCGAAGAGTATTGCGTCCCGCCCGTCCGATACGCCATGCTCCACCTCGTCCGCGGCGCCAGGACCCACTGTGTCCGCCGTGCCGGGTCCCGACTCCACCTGCCATCTCTTCTGTAAGTGTTCCCGGTTGGACGGCGCCAGGGTGCTTTCCACGCCGGCGGCCACGCAATCGGCCGCGCCGGCATAAAGCGGTATCCGGTCGATTTCGAGCTCCGCGCCGGCCCTGCTGGCCTCGAGCATCTCGACCAGGTGTCCCGCCAGGCCGAAGCCGGTCACGTCCGTGACGGCGGGTATGCCGGCCTCAGCGAGGATCCGTGCCGCCTCCGCGTTGGACCGGAGCATGCCCTCGAAGACCGCGTCGACCCAGCTACCCCTGGCCTTCAGGTGCATGTCGGCCGCCAGGATGACGCCCGTTCCCAGGGGCTTGGCGAGGACGAGCCCGTCCCCCGGCCGCAATCCTCCCTTCCTGAATACGGCGTCGCTGCCGGTCAGGCCGTTCATGGTTATGCTGACGGCCGTCTCCGAGCCTTCGCTCGTATGCCCGCCGAGGAGCGTGACCCCGAGACGCCGGGCTTCTTCCGCGATCCCGCCCATGAGCTGTCTCAGGTCGTTCGCCACGAGGGGTTTTTCCGCGTAGGGCAGCGTGACCGTAACGAGTGCGGAGTGGGGTTCGGCCCCCATGGCGTACAGATCGGACGCGGCGTGTACCAGGGCGATGCGGCCGAAGAGGTGCAGGTCGCCGGTGAAGGCCCGGAAGCCGTCCACAGTCTGTACCAGCGACCGGCCGGGAGGAATCTCCAGCAGCGCCGCGTCGTCGGCGTCGTGCAGTCCGATCCGGACGCCCTCCCGGCTGTATACCTCCAGTTCGTCGAGAACGCCGGTCAATACGGTAGAACCGACCTTGGCGCCGCACCCGGCGCAGCGCATGGACGACACTTCCGGACCTCCGCCAGTTTCTTTTCCGGTGTGGTGCGCGTCGCCGGTAGGGTGCGCATCGTGCGCGGGCGGCGCATCGCCGGCCGGGTCCATGGGCGGCAGCAGCGCCGGTTCGAACTTCCGCATCCAGCGCCGGTCGATCCAGTCCTTCAACCGCCACACCCAGGGGCCGTGGAAGGAGGCGAGACGCCGGCTTGCCACGGCGTTCCGCGTCCCGGTCATCAGCAGCGCGAGCGCGGAGGCCTGGGGCCTGTAGGGAACCGGGGACCGGTTTTCGAGCCAGGCATGAAGGTTGCGGGCAAGGACGGGTCCCTCGCGGACTGCGTATACCCCCGATTTGGGCAGGGTACGAGAGGGGAATTCGATACAGTCGCCCGCCGCGAAGACGTTGTCGTAATCCATGGCCTGCAGGGTGGGCCGGACGCGGATGAACCCGGCATCGCTGGTCGCCAGGTTTGCTTCCTTTAATAAACCGGGCGGCGCTCCGCCCGTTGCCCAGAGCAGGAAGTCGAAGGGCAGGGACGGATGATCTTCGAAATGGACCGATTTTTCATCCACGCCCACAACCCGCAGGCCGGTATGGCAGGCGATCCCCTTTTCTTCGAGGTATCGCCCGATGATCGCGGCGACCCGGGGACGGTGCCCGGTCAGCAAAGTCGTCCGCGCATCCACGAGGGAGATCTGAACGGGCGCGAATCGCTCTCTCCATCTCGAGTGCATGGCAAAGGCCAGTTCCACGCCAGCCGCGCCGCCTCCCGCGATGACGATCCGTAACGGCCGGCCGTCGCTCCGGTGGTTTGCGTCGAACTGGTGAACTCGCTTCAGCAGCAGGCCGAGCGGCCTCGTGGGCACGGCGAATTCCCGCACGCCCGGGGTGTCCATGCCCCGAGGAATGGAACCGACGTTGATCGAAAGGGCATCGTAGGCAAGGGGAGGCCGGCCGTCGTCGAAGAAAACCTGCTGGAGCGCCGGATCGAGACCGGACACGCGTGCCCGGACGAACCGGATACCTGCCCAGGTACACAGCGGCCTTAATTCCATTTCCATCTCGTCGGGTCGGTACAGGCCGGCCAGGCAACCGGGCAGCATACCGGAATAGCAGACGGTGGATTCGTCCGAGATGAGCGTGACGCGGATGCCGCCCAGGGCCTTTTTCATGGCCAGCATGCGGATGACCTGTACGTGGGAATGGCCGCCGCCGACCAGCACGAGGTCTTTTTTTAGAGGGATGGTCTGGTTCATAGTCGTTTCTACTTTGTATCGACACCGAATTCGCGGTCACCCGGCATCGGTCACCTGGCATCGGACGCCTGGCATCGGACGTCTGCGAGATCCGGGGAATCCAGCGACCACGAGGGAATGGAATATACATGGCGAGGCCGTGCGGCCAAAGTCCATTATGACTGCGGAATGCCTCCGGCGGATGATCGAATATGCCGGTTTTGCGGAGTCGGTAAAGCGACCTGACCGAGCTTGACACACGCAGTAGATTATCGTGACGAAGATGGCTTATCCTGACACGATGAAACGTGTCTAAAACTTCCGGGGAATCACAACGACAAAAAGGAGTATCCATGGCGTTCAATATCAGGAAACGCGGCAAGCTGACCTACTACTACCACGGCGAAAGCCCGGTGCTGTCGGCCCTGGTTACGGAGGAACAGCCGGACGGCGACCTGAAGATCTATTTCGCCGGTCTCACGGGCGGCTACTCGGCCAAGGGCGTGCTGGAGCGCGAGGAACTGATTTCGATGGAGCCGGACAAGGAGATCCCGCTCGTATTCCAGAGCTGGGAGAAATGGCTGATTGACGCCGGCCTGTGCAAATCGCTCAAAGAAGTGGATTTCATCGAAGTACATGCCTTCGGATGCCAGCCGAAATCGCCCAATCCCCTCGTGGACCCGTTGGGTTACGCCGCCGAACAGGATCGGCTGAAGGAAGCGTACGCCCGGGCGTACAGCAGCTTCTTCAGGGACTATCTGCCGGACAACGGGGTGCCGTGCCGCTTTACCGTCCATCTCGTCGACGTCCCCGATAAGGCCGCGTCTTACGAGTTCTACTCAACCGCCCTTTGGCAGCGGTCGCTCCAGACCGGATAGTCCGAAAGACGCATGGGGATCCGGCCCGCCGGGACCGATTACCGGCTTGACACCCCGTAGAATCAGGACCATATTCACCGGGTTCATTCCACCTGATTGACGGACCGATCAGTCTGACCGATCGGACGGTCTGATTTCCCACCACTTCTCCGCACGCAGCCCGGAAGGAGCGATGCATGTCCGAGCGGTCCGCGCAAGATGCGTTGGAGGCGCTGAAACAGTTCGATACGCCCTCGATTACAAACGTCGTGGCGACCTACCCGACCCACCCCCTCTGCCTGGGCCTATACAATCCATGGTCGGAGAACTGGTACACCGATCAGACGATCAAGTGCATCTATCCCGAACTCGGGCGCACCGTGGGCTATGCCGTTACCTGCGTATTCGGTTTGCCCGAGCCGGGCTTCAAGAACCTCTCTTTCATTGACATCATAGACGCGCTGGACGAATCTCCCCGACCGACGATACTCGTGATCCAGCAGAAATTCCCGCCCGAGATCGCCGGCAAGGTGGGGCTGGCCGGCGGCAACATGGCTTCGGCCAGCAAGGCGGTGGGATGCGTCGGAATGTTATCCAACGGGCCTTCCCGGGATGTCGACGAGATCCGGCCCATGGCATTCCAGTACCTGTTGAGCGGCGTGACCCCGGGCCACGGGGACATGGCGGTACATGCCGTAAACGTGCCTGTGTCCGTAGGCGGGATGGACGTTGCGCCGGGTGAGATCATCCACATGGACGAGAACGGCGCCTGCAAGTTCCCGGCGAGCAAGCTGGATGCGGTCCTTGAAAACGCCACGGCCCTGGCGGCCGAGGAGGAAGTACGGATCACCGCGTTCCAGAATGCCCGGTCGGCCGACGAAGTCAAGGCCATCCTGGGCGGCCATAGCTACGGCAAACAGGACAACGGCAAGAAAGAAGAAGAATAATGAAATGCGTATTCATCGTGCTTGATACCGTCCGCCGGGACTACCTTTCGACCTACGGCAACGACTGGGTGCATACGCCCGCCCTGGACCGACTGGCGGAACGGGGCGTCGTTTTCGACAACCACTGGGTGGGTTCGCTGCCGTGCATGCCGGCGCGGCGGGAGTTTATGACCGGGCGGTACAACTTCATTTACCGCGGATGGGGCCCTATCGAACCCTACGACGATACGCTGCCGGGCGAGTTGCGGAAGAACGACGTCTTCACCCACCTGCTGACCGATCATTACCACTACTTCGAACTCGGGGGAGAGAACTACCACACGGCGTTCAACACCTGGGACTTCTTCCGCGGCCAGGAGAACGACTGGTGGGCGTCCCACGTGGACCGCATGGCGCTGCCCGGCCACCTGGGCCAACTCAGCCAGCAGAATTACGGCAACCGGAAACTGCAGCAGCGCGAAGAGGACTTCTCCGGTCCGAAGACCGCGCAGGCGGCCATCGAGTGGCTGAAGACGAACCGGGCGTCCGACGACTGGTTCCTGCAGGTCGAAATCTTCGATCCCCACGAGCCCTTTTATTGCACAGACAAATACCGGGACATGTACGGCGACGATTACGACGGACCGTTCTACGACTGGCCGAGCTACGACGAGGTCCACGAATCCCCGGAAGCTGTCGAACACATCCGGAAGTGCTATGCAGGGCTGCTCACGATGACGGACCACTGGGTGGGCAGGATATTCGACACGCTCGACGACCTGGGGCTGTGGGACGACACGCTGGTCGTGTTCACCACGGATCACGGGACCATGCTGGCCGAGCATGACTTCTGGATGAAGAACATCATGCCCCTGTACAACGAGATCGTCCGGATACCGCTGATCGCGAGCCTGCCCGACAATGAGCGGGCAGGTACGCGCACCGGAGCGCTCACGCAGACCATCGACCTGATGCCGACCTTTCTCGACTACTTCGATGTTGCGCCGCCGCCTCACGTCCAGGGACGGTCTCTGCGGGAGGTGCTGGACGGCGGCGGAGTCCGGGCGGATGGTATTTTCGGTTATTTCGGGATGGCCATGAACTTAACGGACGGGAGGTACGTGTACATGCGCAACCCGGTCAATGAGGACGCGGGACCGCTGTATGCGTACACGGCCATGCCCACGGGCGGTTTGAACCGCTGGTATCCCAGGGAGGTGTACGACCGGGTCGAAACGGGCCGGTACTTCGGCCACACCTACAACCTGCCGTTGTACAAGATCCCCACCGACGGCAAGGTCCCGCGTCACCACCCCGACGAGGCGTCCTACGCGGGGCGGAACCAGCTCTTCGACGTAGTGGCGGATCCCGCACAGCAGCACCCCGTAGAAGATCCGGCGCTGGAAGCCCGGTTCACAGAACGGATCGCCCGGCATCTGCAGGCATGCGAGGCCATGCCGGAACAGTTCACCCGTCTGGGTATCGATCCACCCGCAGCTTAGGCCCGCAGCCCGCAGCTTAGGCCCGCAACCTGGGATGGAATGATCATGAAAAAGACTCGAATCCTGCGACGTTTCCCGGCGACGCTCCTGCTCGCCTTCGCGCTGTGGTCAGTGAACTGCGGCGACCAGCCGGCGCCGGACGATGCCGGCGAAAACACGCCCGCGCCGGATCTGTTCTTCGGCCAGACCGCGGAAATGAAGGAGGCGGCCCACGCCGCGCTGATGGAGCGCCTGCCCGATGATGCCGCGCCCCTCGAGTACCAGGTGTTCCGGTACATGGCCGCGGAACCCAAGAGCATGGACCAGGGCGTCTCTATCTACGTGGCGGGCGGAAGCGAATTCCACTTCGAGCGGCTCGTCATGTTCGGAGTGAACGGGGAGCTTCTCCCTGGCGCGGCGCAATCGTGGGAACCTTCCGAGGACGGCAAGACCTGGACCTTCCACCTGCGCCGGGACGGCCGGTGGAGCGACGGCCGGCCTGTCACGGCCCACGATTTCGAATTCACCTTCAAGCGGTTTCTCCATCCCAACGCGGGCAACGTCTACGCCTTTCTCTATTACGATATCAAGGGCGCCAAAGCCTACAACCAGCGGGAAACGGACGACGTCGAAACTGTGGGCGTCCGGGCCCTGGACGACTACACCCTGGTCATCGAGACGGAGCAATCCTGCGCCTTTCTGCCCCATATCACCGCCTACCTCACGTCCGCGCCCGTCCCGCCCTGGCAGGTCGAGAAATACGGGGACCAGTGGGCCCTTGCCGGCACCTGCCTGACCAACGGACCCTTCCAGCTCGAGACGTGGAAAACGGGCCAGTACATGACGTTCGGCCTGAATCCCCATTACACCGGGTCCCATCCGGGGCATCTCCGCCAGATCGTCCGCATTTTCAACGCCATGGTCGGCTCGGCCAGCGCGGCGAACGACATGGGCCTGCTGCCCTACGAGAACGACGAGATCGACGTGATCGACGTCAGCCCCATGGTCTACGGCGGCCTGCGCGACGACCCGGAGTGGAACGAACGGGCGTGGTCCTACGATCAGTTCACGACGATCTACCTGTTCTTCCGGACGCGCCAGCCTCCCTTCGACAACCTCAAGGTCCGCCAGGCTTTCGCCCACGCCATCGACCAGGAGTCGCTGAACGAGACGATTCTCCAGGATATGATGATTCCCGCCTACACCATGCTGCCGCTCCATTTCCCGGGCTACGTCGGCGACAAGTACCGGGACCACCAGCGGTTCGACCCGGACCGCGCCCGTCAGCTGCTCGCCGAGGCCGGCTATCCGGGTGGCAGGGGTTTCCCGCGGATGGATCTCTGGCTCGCCGACGCGACACCCGCTTCCGCCATCAGCCAGGCGGCCCAGGCGATCCAGGAGATGCTGAAGGAGAACCTGAACGTCCAGATCGATATCCGGAACACGGAAGGCGCGGCGTATCGTTCGGCCATGTACGACTGGGAGTTCCCCATGAGCATCATTGGGTTCAATTACGACTTCCCCGATCCCCACAGCATGCTGGGCATCATCTGGCGTTCCCAGCCCAGGGGCTACACGCGCCACGACTGGCTGAACCCGGAATTCGACCGCCTGATCGACGCGGCCGCCGGAGAGCTGAACCCCGAGGCGCGCATGGCCATGTACGACGAAGCCGAGGGGATTCTCGCCTCCGAGGCCGCGGCCGTCTTCCTGTGGCACGTCAATGCCTATCAGTTGCGCAAGCCCTGGCTGAAGGGGTTCCGTGAAGACCGGTGGGGCAACTTCCCCAATTACCGGAACGCGAACACCTACTACGACCTTTATATCGGCCAGGAGGCCGTGGACAGCGGCCGGCGCATCGACTACTGAGAACTCAGTGCAATTTCGCGCTTTGACCGAAGGATCGATTACTGATATGGAAAATGGACACCAGTACACCGAGATGACCGACGCGCAGCGGGAACATCTCGACCAATACGGCTACTTGATCATTGAAGACGCCCTGCCTCCAGCGGTCGTCGGGGAGTTGAACGGGGCCATCGACGAAGTGTACGCCCGGGCCCGGCAGGAGGGCACGCTGGGGAAAGGCGGCGATCTGAACATGCGGAACTGCATCGTGGCCCACGATGCCTTTTTGCAGTTGCTCGACTGGCCGGCGACCATTCCCCTGGCCTGGGGCGCGCTCAGCTGGAACATCCAGATGATCACCTCCCACCTGATCGTGCTGCCATCGGGACCGGAACCCACCGAGGACACCAAGCGCGGGCACGGCATGCACCGGGACGGCGGCCGGTCCTTCGTCGAAATGCAGGAACCCCATCCGCGCATCCTGCTGAAGATCGCCTACGTGCTCAGCGACCAGACGGATCCTTCCTCCGGGGCCACTTCGCTGGTGCCCGGCAGCAACCGGATCACGGGGGAGCCACCCAGGGATCCGGTCACGGGATGGCCGTATGGCGCCATCCAGATGAATCTGCCCGCGGGCAGCGCATTCTTGTTCGAGCAGCGCACTTTTCACAGCATCGGGCACAACTGGTGCGGCCACGACCGAAGGACCATCTTCATGGGATACGCGTATCGGTGGGTAAAGCCCATGGACTACATTCAGATGCCGAAGTCCCTCGTGGACCGGTGCACGCCCCTCCAGAAGCAGCTGGTCGGCGAGGTCGGTGACGCCCTCAGTTACTATCTGCCCGAAGACGAGGATGTACCCCTGAAAGCCTATCTCGGCGGAAAATGAGTTCAGCGCATGTCCAACGTCCTCCTGCTCATCTCCGACGAGCATAACCCCTTCTATTCCTCCGTCTACGGCCATCCCTTCGTCCAGACGCCGGCCATGGACCGGCTCGCGGAGAACGGGGTTGTCTACGATTGCGCCTACTGCCCGTCGCCCCTGTGCACGCCCAGCCGGTCCGCCTTCATGTCGGGGCGCAGGGTGCACGAGATCCAGGCTTATTCCAACTGCACCCTCGGCGTCGAACCGGACATACCCTCCTACGGGGGTGTCTTGTCCGAACAGGGCGTATATTCCGTTCACGTGGGCAAAACGCACGTCTTCGCGCCGAGCGGCGAACTGGGTTTCAGCGAGGTGCGCCTCGGCGGCAGGGAGCGGGGCGCCGGCGACCCGGAAATCGGCCGCCGGCCCTTCCGGATTCGGCGGGCCGCCGCGGAACGGGCCGCACAGTTCGGCGTAAAGGAATCGCATCTCAGGCTCGACCTGGAACGTGTCGACGCCGCCGTGGATTGGCTCACGCATACCGCGCCTGGGCTGGATCGTCCCTGGACCCTCACGCTAAACATCATCCATCCCCATTTTCCGCACTACACCTCGCAGGAATTGTGGGATCTCTATCCCCAGGGCGGCGATCTGCCGGAATACGGGGCCGATGAGGCGACGGCGAACCACCCCCGGGCCCGTGAAGTGCGCGAACACTTCCAGACGGACCGGTTCACCGAGGCCCAGGTACGGGGCCAGCGCCGCGGGTACCTGGCCTGCGTGACTTTCGTGGACCGGCAATTGGCGCGCCTGGTCGAAGCGCTGAAAGCGGCGGGCCTGTACGAAGATACCAATGTGATCTACACGTCGGACCACGGGGAGATGCTCGGGAAGTTCGGCATGTGGTGGAAATGCTCCCTCTACGAAGACGCGAGCCGGATCCCCTGCATCGCGGCGGGACCCGATTATTCCACCGGGTCGCGGGTGACGACGCCCGTGGACCTCCACGACGTCCAGGCGAGCCTTTTCGCGTCGACGGGCGCCGAAAGGCCTTCGGACTGGGCGGGTACTGCGCTGCAGCGCCTGTCCGAGGCCGATGATCAGCGTGTCGTGTTCTCGGAATACCACGGACACGGGGCGCGGCACAGCGCTTTCATGATCCGGAAAGGAAAATGGAAATACATCCATCACGTCGTAGCGCCCCATCAGTTGTTCGACCTGGACCGGGACCCCGACGAGCTTCAGAACGTGTATCAGGCACACCCCGCGGTAGCCGCCGACCTGGAAAAGGAACTCCGATCGATCTGCGATCCCGAGGCGGAGGACGACCGGGCGGACCGGTTCATCGAGGCGCAACTCGAATCCATGGCGTCCGGCGACTGAAGGGCGTCCGCCGAGTCCATGGCGTCCGGCGACTGAAGGGCGTCCGCCGAATCCATGGCGTCCGCCGATAGAAGGGCGTCCGCCGACTGAATGACGACCGACCACCCACCGGTGACTGATGAATGATAAGCGATTGCTGGGCATCACCGTCCTGGCGGACTTCATCCTGAACGAAGGGGTGGAAGCCGTACTGGATAACCTGGTGGACCGGGCGGGCGCCACGGCTGTTGCGGTGAATCCCACGGTGACCGCGCCGTCCAATGAAGGCGTCGGTTCCTTCCAGCCGCCCAGCGACGCCGGCAGCAGTCCCCGCCTCTTCGATCGGCCGCTGTGGGGCCGGCGTTCGCTCTGGGTGCGGAGCGCACCGAGTTACAGGCCGTGTCTGTCGTACTATGCCGATACCCCGTACAAGCCCCGCGAACCCAATGAACTGACGGAAGCCCACGGTGACCTGATCGAACGGTTCATCGACGCGGCGCTGGACCGAGGGCTCGAGGTCTACCTGCAACTGAGTGGCTCGACGCCGCCGGGACTGATGGACGAGGACCGGCCGCGAAGGCCGGATGGGGAGCTCCCGGACCGCATGGCGGACACAGGCTGCCTTGCCAGCGAGGCGATCCGGGCTTACATCGCCGCCTACGTGCGGGACCTGCTCGAACAGTATCCGCGCGTAACCGGCTTTCGACCGGACTGGCCCGAGTACCCCTGTTACAAGCTGGACGAGGCCTTCCAGGATTTCAATCCCCAGGTGGCGCGCTGGGCCTCGGACAACCAGTTTGACTACGCGGCCATCCACCGGGACGTGCGGGCAGCCTTCGACTACCTGCACGGACGGCTCGAAAACCGGGACCTGCTCGACTTCAGCGGACCCGGCCGGGGCGCGGCGACGCTGGCCGCTGTTTTCCGGTCCTTTCCGGGCCTCATGGAATGGCTGCGCCTGAAATCCGCCCTGTCAGGCGACCTGCTGCGGCACTGGAGAACGGTCATCACGACGCACGGCGGATCCGAGAAGAAACTCTCGGCCAACGCCTTCATGACGCCCCTCACCCTGTGGACCGGCTTCGATTTCCGCGGGGCGCCGGAGATCTGCGACGCGGTGTCCCCCAAGCTGTATACCATGCATTGGTCGGTCATGGTGGAATTCTGGGGACGGGTATTGCTGGAGCACAATCCCGGCCTGGACGAAGGGCTCCTGGTACGGTCCCTCGCCCATCTCTTCGACCTCGGAGACGAAATCACGGCCACGCGGATCGACGATTACGGGTATCCCGGTCCCGACGAGCCCCATCCGGTCCCGGACGACGCGCAGCGGCGGCGCATCGAGCAGGTCTGCACGGAGGTGAACGGGCGCGCGCTCGTTACGCCGCTCATGCACGGCTACGGCCCCCTGCATGATTTCGCCCGGCGTTTCCGGGTCGTTGCGGAAAGTCCGGCCGACGGCGTGTGGATCAACCGGTACGGGTACTTGAGCGACGACAAACTGGACGCGGTGGGCCGCATCTGGCGCCACGCCCGTTGAGGAAACCCGATGACCCGTCCCAACATACTCTTCATCATGACGGACCAGCAGCGCTTCGATACCATCGCCGCGCTGGGCAATGAGCATATATACACCCCCAACATGGACCGCCTCGTGCGCCGCGGCGTGTCGTTTACCCGGGGCTACTCGACCTGTCCCGTCTGTGTGGCAGCGCGGACGACCATCCGCACGGGATGCGATCCACCCACGACCCGCGTGTTCAGCAACGGCCGGTCCGCGCCCGCACCCGGCCAGGCCGATACGCTCGAAGGCCGGTGCGGGGACTATCTCGCCCGCACCCTCTCGGCAGCGGGCTACCGGACCTTCGGCGTGGGGAAGTTCCACACCTTCCCGTGGAACGAGGACGTGGGTTATGAGTCCCAGCTCCACAGCGAGGAACTCTACGGCAGTCAGGAGCAGCGGCGCGGAGACGCCTACGCGGGCTGGATCGCCCGCGAGCACCCGGAATTTGACTATATCGAGGCGCTCATGGGGGAGCGGACCGAAATGTACTACATGCCCCAGGTCAGCCCGCTGCCCGCCCATCTGACCGTGGAGTCCTGGGCCGCGGACCGCGCGATCGAAGCGCTGCACGCAACCGACGGCCGGCCCTATTTCGGTTTCGTTTCCTTCATCGGGCCCCATCCACCCTTCGCGCCGCCGGTGCCCTTCAACCGGATCTACGACCCCGACCGCATGCCGGGCCCGGTCCGTGGCGATCTTTCGGTGGACCACCTGGACGAGCAGATTCCCTTCATGAACCGGATCATCTGGGCGGATGAAATCAACGACGCGCTTACCCGCGTCCTCAAGGCTCGCTACTTTGGGGAGATCACCTACATCGACGACTGCCTGGGACGGCTTCTGAATGCCGTCGAGGCCCGGGAGGACGCCGGCAACACCCTCATCTGCTTTTTCTCGGACCACGGCGACCACCTCGGGGACCATACCGCGTGGCAGAAGGAGAGTTTCTTCGACGTCTCCGCCCGCGTGCCCTTCCTGGTAAGCTGGCCCGACCGCCTGCCCCGGGACGTTCGTCGAGACGATCTCGTCTGCCTGACCGATCTGTTCGCCATCGCCACGCACGCCGCAGGACGGACCCAGGTGCGCGACGGGATGGACGTGCTCGGCGTGCTGGACGGAAGCGCCGCGCCCAGGGAAACACTCTTCGGGTATTACGGCGAGCCGGGGACGGACCGGTTCAAAATCATGGTACGTAGCGGCGATTGGAAGTATATTTACATGGCGAACGGCGCCAGGGAGCAGTTGTTCAACACGGCCGAGGACCCGGCCGAGGTGGTGAACCGGGCCGTGTCCGACCGGGATGTCGCCGACGATCTGTACCGGCGCGGCCTGCAGGCCTGCGGGCATCCGGGCGCCGCCGACGCCCTGGATGGCGACCGCCTGCGGTCCTTTCCCTACACGAAGTGGAAGGCCTCGCGCATCTACCAGTTCGACCGGTCGCGCGGCGTGCGAGGTTTTCCCGGTCATCCGCGCGATGCGCTGGATCCGTGGATCCGGCGCGGCCGGCGATAGCCCCATCTACCCTGACGATCCGCGCTCGATAGCCCCGTATATCCGGGAAAACGTCATGCCGCAGGTTCGTTGCTGCAGGAACGAAAAGGCCCAGGAAACAACGTGAACCCACTCGACGCAACCACCGCGGTCCCGGCATCGTCCATGCCCTCGGCCGGAGGAGATCCGGTCCCAGTCCCGGCGTTTCACGTGATGATGAAACCCCGGGGCGCCATCTGCAATCTCGACTGCAAGTACTGCTACTTCCTTGCCAAGGAGGACCTGTATCCCGGCAGCGGGTTCCGCATGTCCGACGACCTGCTCGAGGAATACACCAGGCAGTACATCGAAGCCCAGCAGGTGCCGGAAGTCACCTTCGCCTGGCAGGGCGGCGAACCCACCCTCATGGGGCTGGAGTTCTTCCGGAAGGCCGTCGAGTACCAGAAGAAGCACCAGAAACCCGACACGCGCATCTACAACTCCCTGCAGACCAACGGCACGCTCCTCGACGCGGACTGGTGCCGTTTCTTCCACGAAAACGACTTTCTGATCGGCCTGAGCCTCGACGGACCCCGGGCGCTGCACGACGCCTACCGGGTCGACAAGGGCGGCAAACCGACCTTCGACACGGTGATGGGCGCGGCGGAGATGATGCAGGCAAGCGAGGTGGAGTTCAACATCCTGACCACGGTGCACGCGGCGAATGGGGAGCATCCCCTCGAGGTCTACCGCTTCCTGCGGGACGTGGTGAAGACGCGGTTTCTGCAGTTCATCCCCATCGTGGAGCTGGACAACGACACCGGGTACCAGGAAGGCAACGAGGTGACGGACCGGTCGGTGACGGGGAAACAGTACGGCCGGTTCCTGGTCCGGATTTTCGACGAATGGGTGCGGCGGGACGTGGGGAAAATGTACGTGCAGATCTTCGACGTGTCGCTCGCGGCCTGGTCCGGCCAGAGTCCTGGACTGTGCATTTTCATGGAGACCTGCGGCGACGCCCTGGCCCTGGAGCACAACGGGGACCTCTACGCCTGCGACCACTACGTCGAGCCGGACTACTTGCTGGGCAATATCACCGAGATTCCCATGATGGAGATGGTCCTTTCCGAACAGCAGCGGGCCTTCGGGCAGGCCAAGCTGGACACGCTGCCGCAATACTGCCTGTCATGCGACGTGCGGTTCATCTGCAACGGGGGATGTCCGAAGAACCGCATCATCACGACGCCCGACGGCGAACCGGGCCTGAACTACCTGTGCGAAGGGTACAAGGCCTTCTTCCACCACATCGACGGCCCTATGCGGTTCATGGCCAACGAACTGCGCCACAGGCGGGCCCCCGCCAACGTGATGACGTACATCCGCCGGCAGGAAGCCGAGCTCAGGCGGCAGCGCGCGTTCAAATCGGCGGGCAGAAACGACCCCTGTCCGTGCGGAAGCGGCCTGAAGTACAAGCGGTGCCACGGCAGATAGGCCGGCGACCGGCCCGCGGCGCACCAGACCGGCGACCGGCCCGCGGCGCACCGCACCGGCGTGTCGCGCTCCACAACGGCGATCGACCTTTACATATAATAGCCGCGTTCCACCGCGAGGGTGAGGGACAGTTCGATGTCCGAGATCGCCCTGGACATGGCCTGGCCGATGAGGTCCAGCTTGCGCACCTGATCGATGCGATCGGCGGCCTGGGCGAGTTCTCGCGCAGACAGGATCTCTTTGAAGAGGTTGCACGCGTGGGCGAGGTTGATGATCACCACGTCGCGCGGGCTGGGGATCTTATCGCTGAACAGCACTTCCATGATGCGTAGCTTGACTTCACGCTCGGCCGTTCCATCGATGATCGGATAGCGCCGCGACCGGAATACCCACAGGAACTGGCCTTCCTCCCTTTTCAGAATTCCCCGTTCGACGAGCCGGTCGATGGCCGTCTCCCGGATGTCTTCGGCGCGGTCGACGACGTGCTCGATCCAGTATCGGGCCCCGTGCGTTTCGGTTGACGCCGCGATATCCGCCAGCACGGGGTCGAGGAGATCGTCTCCCAGGGGTTTCGATTCCACAAGGACCAGCTTGTCGACATCGGTATCAATGCGGTTTTCGAGGGCGAGGTCCATCAACACGCCGCCGGCAAGACCGTATCGCATCAGACGGTCGGGCACGCCCACGAATTTCCCGTCGTCGTCGAGCATGAGCAGCAGGATCTCTTCCGCGAATCTTAACATCATCTCTCCCCGGTCGTTGTTCGGATTTCGTGTGTGCCGCTGGCGTCCCCGTCATCCGGGGGAATTCGTACGAATCAATAATCAAAAACCAGCCACGGTATAATTTACAATATAGAACATAAATACGTGTCCGATTTCGTGTCCGGTGTCAAGAGAATAAAGCGATTCCTGAACCCGCGGGCTCGCTTCAGAAATGCCGCGCAAGTTCTACGCCCCAGTAAGGCGGTTCGTTGACGAAACCGGTCAGGTTGTTGAAATCGATGCCGCCGGTAAGCGATACGTCATCGAAGATGTTTCGGCCGACCAGGGAGATCTCCGTCCCGGCGTTCCCCACCAGATAGGAGAGGCGCACGCCGCATTCCAGCAGCCGGTCGTCCTGGAATTCCACGGATTCGTAGAGAAAGAAGCGTACCGCGCTGCGGTAGGCCAGGTCGGCGGAGGCAACGAGGAAGGACCCGCCCGGCAGGGCCACCGGATAGCGCAGGGCGGCATCCGCGATCCATCGCGGTGCCTGGGGCAGGCCGTTGCCGTCGATCAGTACCGTACCGGCTTCCGGCCCCGGTGGATCCAGCACGGTGCACGGCGCGCCGCAGGGCTGCACCGCGAGACCCTTGTCGTCGATACGGGTATGATTGTAACTCAGGCCGCCCGAGAACTGCATCCCACCCGGCGGCGCGAGGGCCACCTCCGCCTCGAATCCCCGCCCCAGCGTCCTGTCTGCGTTGACCAGCCGGTTGAAGTTGGTCTCGCCGCCCACGGCGGTGAGTTGCTGGTTCCGCAGCCGGTAGTGGAACGCGGACAGGTCGAAACGGAGCCGCCCGTCCCACAGGCGCATTTTGGCCCCGCCTTCGATGGAGTGTATCGTTTCCGTCCCGGCGATGGACACCTCGTCGCCGAAGAGCAGGCGGCCCTGGATGCTCGGTGCGCGGAACCCCCGGGCGGCGCGCAGGTAGGTCTGGACACGGGGCGACGCGGCATATCGCATGCTCAGGTCGCCGCTCCACGCATTGTCGGTCGGATTGCGCCGGATGGGTCCGATCGCGCCGGCGCCGGTGACCGCGGGCGCTTCGTCCCGCCACGCCGAGTAGTCCTTCGCGTCGTGGGAGAATCGGAGCCCCCCGGCGATCTCCAGCGCGTCTCCCAGATGCAGCGTGGATGCGAGGAACGCGGCCCACGCCTCGGCCTCCTGGTGCTGCCGGGTGAATCCGTCGGAAGTCCCGCCGGAGAGCGTATCGTAGTTGTAGTCCTCGATGTCCACCGATTCATTCAGGTAGTACAGGCCGACCTGGTAGTCCAGGGGCCGGTGTTCCTGGCTCACCAGGCGTACTTCCTGGCTGATCTGGCGCAGGAATGGGATACCCCCCGATGTTTCGGAGGGGAAGGGAATGACCCCCGGTCCGCTGGGTGGGCTGAATACGGCGCCGAAGCCGCCGTCGACATCACCGCGGGCGAGGCTTTCGAGCCGTTCCATGCCGGTCAGGGACACGAGTTGGTGCCGGCCCATCCTGTAACGCAGTTCCACTGACATGCCGTGGGCGCGCAGTTCCTGGCTGTTGCGGCCGTCGATTGCGATACGGTCCCGGGAGAATCCTCCTACCAGGCCGCCGCGTCCGGGTTTGATGGCGTTGGCGCGGAACGCCCGCGCGGAGCCGTCCAGGTCGCGGGCATGGAGCTTGACCAGCGACTCGAATTCCGGCGAGGGCTTCCAGCTCAACTGGAGGCGGCCGGCCAGTTCCCGGAATCCGGCAATGGCCTCATTCGGACCGTCGTATTCGTTTTCCACCCAATCGTCCCGTCGCTGCAGCAGCACCGAGAGCCGCGCCGAAAGGCCGTTGGATCCGAGCGGTCCCGATATCGCGCCCTCGAAAACGGCGTTGTTGTAGCGTCCGTAACCCAGGCGGCCGAACCCTTCTAGCGCTTCGGTCGGCCGCGCCGACTCCAGCTTGATGATGCCCGCCGGCGTGTTCCGGCCGAACAGGGTACCCTGGGGGCCGCGCAATACCTCGATCCGGTCCAGGTCGAAGGCGGGATAGCCCTTCAGCATGACGTTTTCCAGCACGATGCCGTCATACACCACGGAAACGGGTTGCGAGGCGTTCAGGTCGAAGTCCGTGTTGCCGAGGCCCCGGATGTAGATACGCGGAAAAACCCGGCCGTATGAGGACTCCATCTGCAGGCTGGGCACCCGGTTCGAAAGGAATCGAATGTCCATGCCGGAAGCGCGAAGTGCCGTGGACTTCGCTTCCTGAATCGTGGAAAGGGACAGCGGGACCTCGAAGGCGGGCTGCGCCCGTTTTCGCGCCGTGACCACGACTTCCTCCATCACGATGGCGGGCTCGTCGGTCGGGCTCGTGCTTTCCGGGCTTGCCTGTTCGAATTGCCCGGGAGATTCGGACGGGTCCTGTTCTGCGGGCGCCGGTCGGTTATCCTGCGCTGTGGTCAAGCCGGCGGTGAAGACGAGGACCAGGCACAGGAACGTACGCAGTACGATGGAAACGCACGAATCCACTGCACGCAGCCTGATAGCGATGAGGGAAGGATACAAAGTGACGGTTTTCATCAGTATTCGCTCCCGGGAGGACGATCTTACAATAAGGATACAACGTTGCCGGGTACGGATCGGCCGATGTCAGGTACGAATGCCCGGATACCAGGCGAAATCATCCGGCACGCGCAGCGAAACGGATTGAAAATCTGGATGGATCGATACGTCCTGTCAAGCCCAACGTCACTGAATGGAGAGAGGTTATGCCGCACAACCCGATGGCCGGGAAACCCCCGTCGAAACTGCTTGTTGCCGGAAGGGGACACCGGTATTTTCCGGCACAACATACTCACCCCCTGAACAGGAGAACGGATAAACATGAAGATAGCCCGCGCCATACCTTCCCTTTGCATATGCATGGTGGCGTTCCTTTCCTTCCCGCCCGAATCGACCGCACAGGACCAGGAAAACGAAAGCCGCAAGGGCTTCTATTTCGGCCTGCAGGCCGGGGTCTCCGTGCCGGGGGACTACGCGTCCACGCGAACGAATACGAGCAGCATTCCCACGAACTGCGACCAGTGGCTACCCGGCGAGACGCTGAACGACGGGACCAGCGTTCCCCTTCCGCTGTCCGAATGCTCGACCCGCACGTTTCCGGCAAGCCCCAACCTGTTCGATCTGGGATCGGGGGTCCTGGCGGGCGTCCAGGCCGGTTACGCCCTGAAGGCTCTGCGCGTCGAGGTCGAGTTATTTAGACGAGGTCAGAGCGGAGCGCTCCTGCCGCTGGTCATCCCGGGTGACGCGAAACAGGCGGAGTTCGTGGAACGCAGCGAAAAGATCAGCGATTTCCGGTCGGATCACCTTTTTGCCAATCTCTATTACGACTTCAGCGGTATGTTGTCCCCTGGCGCGACACCATACCTGGGCGTGGGTATCGGCATGGCCAGGCAGCAGTTCTTCTATTCGGCCGTGTCCGTCCGTACGAACGACCGGGAAAGAATGCGGCAGTTGGGGCGCAACAGCCACGCGGCCGGCCTGGCATCGCTCGCCGATGAATCGTTGTCGGACAGGATATTCGCCTATCAGTTTCTTGCCGGCGTGGATTACGCGCCGGGCAGTCGTTTGTCCGCCGGACTGAAACTGCGGTATGGAAGGACGGGTGAGTTTCTGGACGGCGAGAACCCGTGGAGGTTGCTGCGGGGCCATGAGTCCACCGTGGGGCCGACGCCGGCAACGGGATACGATATGCCCGTTCACTACCAGATTACGGGAGATGCATCCTATTTCTGGGGTGTATCGCTGGGGTTGCGGTATCATATCGGAGGGTAGGAGCGAGCGGACGCTGTAAACCAACGCTATGTCCGGAAGGATCGGGCAAGTGTGTCGATGGCAGGCGTCAGCTTCGGTGAACTTGCCTGACCCGAAAAAAAAACGGGCGCAGGAACAAATTGCTCCGGCGCCCGTGTCGTTTCGTCCGGGATTTATGCCGCTTACTGCTTTACGACGTTTGCGGCCTGGAATCCCTTGGGACCTTCCGTGATATCGAACTCAACCGCATCACCTTCCGAAAGGGACTTGAAACCCTCTCCCTGGATCGCGGAGTAGTGTACGAAGACGTCATCGCCACCATCGTGTTCGATAAAACCGTAGCCCTTGTGGTCGTTGAACCACTTTACTTTACCGACTGCCAATATTGCTCACCACCTTTCAGGCATGTATAGATACATCTACAACGAAGTCCCTGTTCGACTTGCAACCCGCATATAGAAAAACGGCAGGACCGTTAGTTCTGATCCGTGCCGCATCGTCTTTTTTATAATACGATCATGCAGGAGACAGAGACAAATCCTGATAAACAATAAACCATTGCTTCTGGAAATGTCAACACTTTTTTATTGTCACACAGTATTGTAGCGCCAGTTCAATCACCCTCCGGCTCGCACAACCGCTCAGCCATCCCCCTGCCTTGCCCGGGCCTCCATCAGCAGCCAGGCATCGGGGTCGACCAGGACTTCCGCGGGCGCGCCGTCCAGTCTGAAGCGAAATTCGTGCGATCGGTCACGAAGCTCGACCAGCCTGCGTTCCTGCCGGTCTCCCGCCACGAAGGCGAGGGTTACGGGCAGCCTGTAAGGCTCCTGAGGCTGGGTCTGGCTCAGGCGCACGGCTACTTCCCCGTTCCGGTCGTCCCAGGACCAGGTCACCTCGACCACGGGATGGCCCGCCCGGTAGATCCACTGGTCGAAGAACCACCCGAGGTCTTCTCCGAGCCGGGTTGCCATGACGGACCGGAAATCCCGGGTCAGCACGGTCTGGTCACGGAATCTGGCGTAGAAATCCCGTATGCCCGCGAAGAAAGCCTCGTCACCCATCAGGCCCCTGAGCATGTGGAGCACCAGCCCGCCCTTGCTGTAGTTGTAGGCGTTCAGCAGGTCGAACAGGTCGGTTATGCCCGGATTGAAGACAGGCGCCGGCGCACGGCGGTTCGCGTCGATAACCCGGGACCGGCTTCGTGCCAGCATTTCGTGGAACCGCTCGTCGCCGTCTGCTTCTTCGAAAAACAGCGCGCCGAAGTAGGTGGCGAACCCTTCGCTGAGCCACAGGTGGTGCCAGTCGGATTCGGTCACCGAGTCGCCGAACCACTGGTGGGCGATCTCGTGGGCGACCACGGCTTCGTTGCGCCTGGTGCCCGTTATGCTATGTTCCGAGAAGAAGATGGCGCTGGCGTTCTCCATGCCGCCGAACCGGGTGGAAGACTGTACCAGCGCGAGTTTGGCATAGGGATAGGGTCCGATCAGGTCGGTGTAGAAGGCCAGCATCTCCGTGGAACGGGCAAAATCCGCCGTTCCCGCGTCACGGTCGCCGGGAAACAGGTAGTACGAAACGGGGATCTCCCGCCAGGATCCCGGCCGGACAATGGAAAAACGGGCCGCTCCGATGACCATGCAGTACGTCGGTATGGGCGCGTCGGTTTTCCAGTGCGTTCGCTTGCGTTCCGGCGGGACGGCGGTCGTCTCCAGCATCCTTCCGTTGGCCACGACGTCGTAGGCCGCCGGCGCGGTGACGATGAACTCGGCCGTGGCCTTGTCATAGGGGTGGTCCACCCCGGGGAACCAGTGCCGCGCCCGGTTCGGCCAGTTGTCCGCGAAGACCGACCGGTCGCCGAACTTGTTCGGCTGAATGAACAGCCCGTCCACGGGCTCTCCGCCATACGAGACGACCACCGCAACCGTGTCGCCCGCCGCGTAGCTGTCTTCAAAGGTTATGCTCAGCCGGTTGTCACTGTGGTCAAAAGCCGCGCTTTTTCCTCCGACAGTTACCCGGTCCACGGTGAGCGCGCCCAGGTCGAGGGGCAGGACGTCCCGGCCGGCGGCCAGCATCTCCGCCAGGATCGTGGTCTCTCCCTGGATGGCCCTGCCTGTTTCGCCGATCTCCAGTTGGATCCGGTAATGGAGGATATCCACGTCATCCATGCGGGGGTATCCGTCGTTGGCCGCGGCCGCGCCGGTGACCAGGCCCAGGCCGAGGCCCAGGCCAAGGCCCAGGACAAGCAGCACAGCCTTCGGAGCGTGACCGAATGCGAGCAGCCCCGTCGAGACGGTCCACTTGCTGATCCTCTTCTTCTCGTTGTGTTCCTCCTTGACACGTTCCGCGGTCCGTCTCATATATTCTCCGCACGAACCCACCCGAACCGACAGGATGGATGGTCATGGTCCGTCTGACCGCCGACGACATCCGGTTTTTCGTCCGCGAAGGCTATCTGGTCAAGCGCGGCGTCCTCGATCCCGGTCTTATGGCCCGGGGCAGGGATCGCATGTGGCGCAACCTGCCGCCGCCCCTCGAACGCGGGAGGCCGGAAACCTGGATCGGCCCTTTCCCGGAGCCGGTAGACGACAGTTCTTCCCATCGTCATCAGTACATGTGGAAGTACCGTAAACCGGGCGGAGAGGACTGGATGGTCCGCCTCCTCGCCACCGATCCTTCCGTGATGGGCATGGCGGAGCAGTTGCTCGGTGAGGGCAGGCTGGTCGAACCGGACCGGATCCGCGGTATTTACTGCGTCCTTCCCGAAGGCGACGCGCCGCCCCGTCCCATAGGTTGCCACGTGGACGCCCATCCCTTTCACCTCGGCGTCGTGGGGTACATCGACGACGTGGATCCCGGCGGCGGCGGATTCACCGTTTGGCCGGGCAGCCACCGGATTTTCTACCAGGATTTCACCCGGCGCTACGTCTTCGATCGAACGCCCGAGTACCTGGCCCACAAGGAAGAGGTGGACCGCTCGCCACCCATGGACTGCCACGGCAAGGCCGGCGACATCGTGTTCTGGCACCACCGCATGGGCCACTCCGTCGGCCACAACCGGTCCGGCCGGATCCGCCAGGCGGTCCTTTACGACTACAAGCGGGCGGACCTGGACGAGAACGCGCCTCCCGGCGACGACATGTGGGTAGACTGGCCCGGCGTCCGTGCTGTTTTGGCACCATGACATGTGGGTGGACTGGCCCGGCGTCCGTGCGGTGCTGGCGTCCTGATACATCCAGGTACAAATTACTCGAAATAACGGCCCACGATCGGCCTCAGCTTCTCCAACGTGCCGACGGGCACCGAGTCGCGGTCGGAAACGATGGCATTGGCCAGCGCGTTGTGGCAGCGGCACGTGCTGTCCAGCGGAATGGCCGGTACGACGTGGCGGATGACCTGGCGCGCCTGGTCCACGTTCGCGTGCAGGTTCTCGATGATCATGTCGACGGTCACGGAATCGTGTTCCTCGTGCCAACAGTCGTAGTCGGTCGAACACGCGATGGCGGCGTAGCAGATCTCCGCCTCCCGGGCGAGCTTGGCTTCCGGGGCCGCCGTCATCCCGATGACCGAAAACCCCCAGCTCCGGTAGACGTTCGACTCCGCTTTGGTCGAGAACTGCGGACCTTCCATGCAGAGATAGGTCCCGCCGTCGTGCACGGTCAGCCCCGTCGATTCGGCGCCGCCGACAAGCAGCTGGCGCAGCGGCCCGCAGAACGGCTCGCCGAGACCTGCGTGCACCACGAGGCCGCCGCCGAAAAAGCTCGTCGTGCGGTGCCGGGTATGGTCGTACAACTGGTCGGGTATGACGAAGTCCCGCGGCCGGATGTTTTCCTGGAGACTGCCTACGGCGCTTACCGAGAGGATCCACCGGACGCCCAGTGTCTTCAGCGCGAAGATGTTCGCCCGCACGTTGATTTCGGACGGCCCGATGCGGTGTCCCCTTCCGTGGCGGGCCAGGAACGCCACGCGCCGGCCTTCGAGCGTGCCGATCATGATGGCGTCGCTCGGATCTCCGAACGGAGTGGCCGGACGAACCTCCTCGACGTCCGTCAGGCCCTCCATCCCGTAGAACCCCGTGCCGCCGATGACCGCGATCTGTGCTTCAGGCATAACACTACGCTCCGGTTGGTTTGAGAGGAGTGTTTTCAGTCCCTGGAATGCGCATGAAATCGAACCGAAATAGACATATAACGAGCCTGCCTTTTTATATCAATAAATAAAAACGATTAGTCCTTGACAACGCCCCCCGCCGGTTTATCTTGATCGGCGAGTTCAGGGATAGATGTGCCTGGAAGCAGTCTCCGTCGACCGATCTATCTGTTTTCCCGAATCGACTACATGTCATACCTGCCCCTTATCCTGCTCGTAATCCTCGTTCTGATCGTCGCGGCCGTAATCGTTACCCTTTCCTCTTACATCGGCAGAAAAAAGACCAGCGCATCCAAGCTCGCCTCTTATGAATGCGGCGTTCCGATCAAGGATTCCGCGCGGAAGAACTTTTCCGTCAAGTTCTACCTGATCGCCATTCTTTTCATCCTTTTCGACGTGGAGATCATTTACCTCTACCCATGGGCCGTCGTTTATGGCGATCTTCAGTTATATGGCGCCGCGGCCATGGGGGTGTTCTTCCTCCTGCTCGTCATCGGATTCCTTTACGAATGGAAACGGGGTGCCCTGGAATGGGATTAGAAGACCAGCTGCAGGAAAACGTCATGACCACCAAGGTCGACGCGGTGGTGGGCTGGGCCCGGAAGAACTCGCTCTGGCCGATGCCCTTCGGCACCGCGTGCTGCGCCATCGAGCTCATGGCGACCCTGGCGTCTCGCTTCGACCTGGCCCGATTCGGGGCCGAAGCCATCCGTTTTTCACCACGTCAGTCCGACCTGCTGATCGTTTCGGGAAGGGTGTCCATCAAGATGATGCCCGTGCTGAAGAAAATCTACGACCAGATGCCGGAGCCCAAGTGGGTCATTTCCATGGGGGCCTGCGCCTCCTCCGGCGGCGTATTCAATACCTACACGCTGGTGCAGGGCGTGGACCAGTACATCCCGGTGGACGTGTATATCCCGGGTTGTCCGCCCAGACCCGAAAACGTGATCCAGGCGTTGATGAAGATCCAGGAGAAAGTAGCCCAGGCTAAAGCAAACTGATGAACAGAAAAACCATCGCAGAGCTTCTGCTCGACATCAGAGCCGTCACCATCAACGTCGAAGCGCCCTACCATTACAGTTCCGGTATCATCTCCCCGATATATTGCGATAACAGGCTGATCATATCCTGCCTGGAAGAGCGCAAGGTGATCATCGATACGTTTCTCGAGATCATCGACTCCCTCGACACTGCCCCGGACGTCATCGCGGGCACGGCGACGGCTGCCATTCCCTTCGCCGCCTGGGTCTCCAGCCGGCTGGACCTGCCCATGGTCTACGCGCGGTCGGGCCAGAAGGGATACGGCAAGGAACACCGGGTCGAGGGCACCCTGGAAGCCGGCCAGAAAGTGCTGTTCACCGAGGACCTGGTCACCACGGGAGGAGGCGTCCTGAAGGCTGTCGAAGACGTCATCAAGTTCGACGTGGACGTTATCGGAGTGGTCACCATCTTCGAATACGGCCTGCCCGCCGCCACCGAGGGATTCGGGAAAGCCGGCCTGGTGAAATGGAGCATGGCGGACTTCGTGACCGTACTGGATGTAATGAGCGAACGGGGCGAGCTTTCGGACGACGACCGGGAGATCGCCCTGGACTGGCAGTCGGACCCGCGCGGCTGGGGCGGCAAGATGGGGTTCGAATAGATGGGGAAAGCAGTGGATAACCAGGAGGAACGCCAGACCGAAGGCGTTGGCCGGCCTGGCCGGCCTGAACCTGACCCGGGCATTGTCACTACGCGCATCCGGGCCCGGTTCGGCGACACGTCGGTCAGTACCGGCAACGCGGTGGGTTGCGAAAGCGTCATCGCGGAGCGGGATGCGCTTCTTCCTTTCATGACCTTCCTTAGAGACGATCCGGAACTGGCCTTCGACTATCTCGTCGACGTGACCGCCGTGGACCGCCTGCGGCTGGACGAGGAAGTCCGGTTCGCCGTGGTGTACCAGCTTTATTCCCACAAGCACAACCGCCGTTTCAGCGTCAGTGTGCCCGTTCCGGAAGCGGACCCCCGGATCGGTTCGGTGGTGTCCGTCTGGCCGGGCGCCAACTGGCTGGAGCGGGAAGTGTACGACATGTACGGGATCGTCTTCGAAGGCCATCCCGACCTGCGCCGGATCCTGATGCCCGACGACTTCGGTTCCTATCCCCTGAGAAAGGACTATCCTCTGCACGGCAAGGGGGAACGGGACAACTTCGTATTCTAGCGTTTTTTTTTTGCAGGTAATTCCGGACCGCCCATCCCAAACGGATTGGACGGACCGTACCACCGGAAGCACGCACCGTGAATACCACGCCGATCGACAAGCTCGCCGAGACGGACCTCGAGGAAATCCGCAACGAACGGGTGACCTTCGAGCGTACGCCCGACATGCCGTCCGAGCACATGATCCTCAATTTCGGTCCCCAGCACCCGGCGACCCACGGGACGCTGCACATGGTGCTGGAATTGGATGGCGAGAAGGTCGCGGGCGCCACACCGCATCTCGGCTACCTGCACACCGGTTTCGAAAAACTGGGCGAATACCGCAGCTACAACCAGTTCGTCACACTGACCGACCGGATGAACTACCTGTCGCCCCTGTGCAACAACATCGGCTATACCCACGCGGTCGAAAAGCTGATGGACATCGAAATCACGCCGCGGTGCCGGGATATCCGGGTCGCCCTGGCCGAACTCTCCCGCCTCGCCGACCACCTGCTGTGCATCGGCACGGCCGCCCTCGATATCGGTGCATTCACCGCCTTCCTGTACGGGTTCCGGGCGCGGGAGGTGCTGTACGATCTGTTCGAGGCGGTGTGCGGCACGCGGCTGACCACCAGCTACACGCGCGTGGGCGGGCTTCTGCGCGACGTGCCGGAGAACTTCGCGGACATGGCCCGGGAATCCGTGGAGGAGACCCTGCGGGCCACCTCGGAAATCGATCGGCTCCTGACGCACAACCGCATCTGGCGCGACCGGACCGAGGGTGTGGGCGTCCTATCGGCGGAAGATGCCGTGGCCTGGGGCGCCACGGGCCCGGTGCTCAGGGCTTCGGGGGTAGATTGGGATATCCGGAAGAACGAGCCGTACCTCGGGTACGAAGCCTACGATTTCGATATCCCCATCGGCCGAAACGGGGACGTGTACGACCGCTATCTCGTGCGGATGGAGGAGATCAGGCAGAGCGCGAAGATCGTTCTCCAGGCCGTGGAGGACCTGCCTTCGGGGCCCGTAAACGCCGACGAGGAACACGCGGTGCTGCCCGAGAAATCGGAAGTGTACGAATCCATGGAGTCGCTGATCTATCATTTCAAGATGACCATGGAAGGACACGGGCCGACACCGCCGGTGGGCGAGGTGTACGCCGCCACCGAGGCGCCGAACGGAGAACTCGGGTTTTTCATCGTCAGCGACGGCAGCCGGGAACCTTACCGGATCCGCGTGCGTCCGCCGTCCTTCGTGAACTTTTCCATGTTCCCCATGTTGATCAGGGGGCATATGCTATCGGACGTGGTGGCGATCCTGGGCAGCCTGAACGTCATCGCCGGAGAACTGGACCGCTAGATTGGCGACACCCCTCGAATTCACGGAGGCGGCGCGGGAGCGCGCGGCGAAGATCCTGGACCGCTATCCTGCGGAATACAGGAAATCGGCCGTCGTGCCGCTCCTTCATCTCGCGCAGGAAGAATGGGGGCACGTCTCGCCGGAGGCCATGGCCTGCGTGGCCAGGCTGATCGGCTGCTCGCCCGTCAAGGTCGCGGAGATCGCGACGTTCTATCCCATGTTCAACAGGGAACCCGTGGGCGAGCACGTGCTGGCGGTATGCCATACGCTGCCCTGCGCGTTGACCGGCTGCGGAAGCGTTTTCGATCACCTCTCGGAAAAACTCGGCATCGGGCTGGGCGAGACCACGGCGGACGGACGGTTCACGCTGAGGAAATCGGAATGTCTCGCGGCCTGCGACCGGGGCCCCGTGCTCCTGGTCAACCGGCGCCTGCACACCCACGTTTCCCCGGAGAAGGTCGACGAAATCCTCACGGAACTCGAAAAAGGTTAAGGCAATGGCCGCCCCGCTCGAAATCCTGACGGCGCCCCTACCGGCGGAAACCGATCCCGGCGACATCGACGCCTACATGGCCGGCGGCGGTTACGGCGCGGTACGGAAGGCGCTCAAATCCATGAGCCAGACCGAGCTGATCGAGGAGATAAACGCCTCGGGGATCAAGGGGCGCGGCGGGGCCGGGTTCTCCACGGGCATGAAGTGGAACCTGTGCGCGGACCGTTTTCCCCGGTACCTGTGCGCCAACGCGGATGAAAGCGAACCCGGCAGCTTCAAGGACCGGCACCTGCTGGAAGCGAAACCCCATCAGATCATCGAAGGCATGATCATCACCAGTTACGCCCTGGGGATCAACCTGGGCTACATCTATATCCGGGGCGAGTTCTTCCAGATCATCGACCAGATGGAAGCCGCCCTCGAGGACGCCCGGAAGCACGGTTTTCTCGGCGCCGATATCCTGGGTACGGGCTACGACCTCGAGCTGTACGTCCATCCGGGCGCGGGGGCCTACATCTGCGGAGAAGAGACGGGCCTGATCGAATCCCTCGAGGGAAACCGTCCCTACCCCCGCTTGAAACCGCCGTTTTTCCCCGCCGCCATCGGGCTCTGGGGCCAGCCCACGATCGTCAACAACGTGGAGACCATGGCCCAGATCGCCACCATCGTCGACATGGGCGCGGAAGCCTACAAGCAGATCGGTTCGGAAGACGATACCACCGGTCCGCGGCTGTTCGGCCTGTGCGGCCACGTGAAGAAACCCGGCATCTACGAATACGATTCCGACGTTACGCTGCGGGAGCTGATCTACGACGCGGCCGGCGGTATCCGGGACGACAACCGGCTGAAGGGCGTCATTCCCGGCGGCATCTCGGCGCCGATCCTGACGCCGGAAGAGATCGACACGCCCATGGGCTTCGGCGCCCTGGGCAAGCTGGGGTCCATGGGCGGTACCGGCGGGATCATCGTGATGGACGAGACCACCAGCATGGTGGACGCCCTGCTCAACGCGTCCTCCTTCGCCGCCCACGAGTCCTGCGGCCAGTGCACGCCCTGCCGCGAAGGGGTGCCCTGGATGAACGACATCCTGCGGCGGATCCGCAACGGCCAGGGCAGGGACGAAGACCTGGACCTGCTGCTCGACATCTGCAAGCAGATTCACGGCCACACCGTCTGCGTCTTCGGCCAGGCGCCGGGGGTCTGGCCCGTCCGCACCATTCTCGTCAAGTACTGGCCCGAGTTCAGGGCCTGCATCGAACGGAAGGAACTGGTCGTCCCGCCCCTGGAGGAATCCTACCTGCGGCCCGATCAGTATGAACACATTCCCCCCGTACCCGGCAATTTCCGGCTGAAGACCGAAGAAGCCGACGCCGCCGGATGAGCGAATCATGGCAACCATTACCATAGACGAACAACAATACACCGTGGAAGAAGGCCGCAACCTGATCGACGCGGCGGCGGACCTGGGCATCGACATCCCCCATTTCTGCTATCACCCGGGCCTGGCGCCGGACGGCAACTGCCGGATGTGCCTGACCGAGATGGAGATCCGGCCCGGGCAGTTCGGCATCGTCACCTCGTGCACGATACGGATCAAGGACGGGATGAACTTCCGGTTCAATTCCCCGGCGGTGCTGGACAACCGCAAGGGGATCATGGAGTTCCTGCTCATCAACCACCCCCTGGACTGTCCCTGGTGCGACCAGGCCGGGGAGTGCAAGCTGCAGGACCATTCCTTCGACCACGGCCGGGGCCACAGCCGGTTCGTCGAGACCAAGCGCGTCCCGCCGAAGAAGGACCTCGGGCCGCATATCACGCTGTATACGACGCGCTGCATCCTGTGCCAGCGCTGCACCCGCTTCTGCGACGAGATCACCGGAACGTCGGAACTCGGTGTCGTCCAGATGGGCAGCAAGTCCGAGATCGCGACCTTCGAAGGCGTACCCCTGGACAACAGGATGTCGGCGAACGTGGCCGACATCTGTCCCGTGGGCGCCCTGGTCACCAAGGACTTCCTCTACAAGCCCCGCATCTGGCATTACGACAAGGTGGATACCCTCTGTCCGGGATGCGCCACGGGGTGCAACACCACGCTGGAAGTCCTGCACCAGAAGATCTACCGCACCAAACCCCGGCACAACGAGGCGGTCAACGGATACTGGATGTGCGACGAGGGCCGGTTCTGCTACCATGGCTGGCAGGACGCGGACCGGCTGCAGGCGCCGCTGAAGCGGGTGGACGGCGAGTTGCGCCAGGTCACGTGGCCCGATGCCATGGACGCGGCCGTAAGCGGCATCCAGGCCGTCCTGGCAGGCGAAGGAGATTCCGCCATGGGGGTGGTCGGATCGTCCATGGCGACCAACGAGGAGAACTACCTGCTGCGCAGACTGGGTGCGGAGGCCTTCGGATCGCCTCGGACCGGACTCGACCGCAAGCCGGATGGAGAAGCGTGGACGTCGAAAAGCGGATTCCACATCGACGCGGACAAGACGCCGAATACCCGGGGCGCCCGCGACATGCTCGGCGCCGGCTCGCCGGAGGATATCCTGCGGGGAATCGGTGACGGAACTATACGGGGACTCTACGTGCTGGGTGGCGACATCGGCCGGACCCTTTCGTCCGAGGAGACCGACGCCTTCAGCAAGCTCGAATTCCTGGTGGTGCACGACGTGCATCGTTCCGATCTCGCCGAACTGGCCGACGTGGTCTTCCCCGGGGCGATTCCCTTCGAGAAGAACGGCACCATGACCAATGCGCAGGGCCGCGTGCAGCGGCTGAGCCCCGCCTTCCCACCGCCCAGCGGCGCGCGGGAGGACGGCGCGATTCTCCGGTACGTGGGACAGCGCATGGGCGTCGACCTGGGCGGGACGGACCCCGCCGGCGTCCTGGAAGAGATCGCCGGAAACGTGGATGGATACGCGGGACTCACCTATGACCTGATCGGCGATCAGGGCGCCATGACGGGCGGCGAAGGGCCGTCCGAGGCCGCGGGAGGTTAGTGGATTGGTCGTGGATCCCATGATCCTGGAAGGCGCCATCGCCCTGGTCAAAATCGGCATCCTGCTGGGGGTGGTGTTCACTACCGTTGCCTACCTCACCTTCATGGAACGCCGGGTAAGCGCCCTGATCCAGGACCGCCTCGGTCCCAACCGCGTCGGTCCCATGGGCCTGCTGCAGCCGCTTGCCGACGGCATCAAGTTCATGTGGAAGGAAGAGTTCATCCCGGCAAGCGCCGACAGAAAGCTCTTCGCCATTGCGCCGGCCCTGATCCTCGTGCCGGCCCTGCTGATCTTCGCCGTGATCCCCGTGGGCGGCGAAGTGACCATCCCCGCCTTCACCTTATTCGGACTGCAGATCCAGGAGACGACGACCACGCTGCAGATCATCGATCTGAACGTCGGCATCCTGTACATCCTGGGCATGACCTCCATCGCGGTGTACGGAATCGCCCTGGGCGGATGGAGCGCCAACAACAAGTTCACCCTGCTGGGCGGGATCCGGTCGTCGGCGCAGATGATCAGCTACGAGCTGTCGCTGGGCCTGTCCATCGTCGGCATCCTCATGCTCACGGGGTCGCTCCAGATGAGCAAGATCGTCGCCGCCCAGGATACCTTCTTCGAATGGTTCATCTTCCGCCAGCCGCTGGCCTTCGTGATCTTCGTCATCGCGGCCTTCGCCGAAAACAACCGCCTGCCCTTCGACCTGGTGGAGTGCGAGCAGGAACTCGTCGGCGGCTATCACACGGAATACAGCAGCATGCGTTTTTCCATGTTCATGATTTCGGAATACGCCAGCATGGTCGCGGCCTCCGCCCTGATGGCGACCCTCTTCTTCGGCGGATGGCACATGCCCTTCGAGGACCAGGTCGGCCCGGGACTGGTCACCCTGTACCAGGTGGCCGGGTTCCTGCTCAAGACGGGTTTCTTCCTCTTCGTGTATATCTGGGTGAGGTGGTCGCTGCCCCGTTTCCGGTACGACCAGCTGATGGCGATCGGTTGGAAGGTGCTGCTGCCGCTGGCCCTGTTGAACGTCGTAATCACCGGAATCTGGATGCTGGTCTGATACGGGAGTGTGATCCATGGCAATCATCGTTGAAGCGCGCAAGATGACCCTGGCGGAGCGACTGTACCTTCCCGCGGTGATCAAGGGCATGCTCCTGACCCTCGCGCACCTCTTCAGGAAGAAGGTCACCATGCAGTACCCGGAGGTGCAGAAGGTCCTGCCGCCCGGATACCGCGGCGCCCACCGGCTCAACAAGGACGAGCAGGACCGGATCAAGTGCGTGGCCTGCGAGATGTGCGCCGTGGCCTGTCCCGCCGACTGCATCACCATCGAAGGCATGGAAACGGAATGGAACGACCGGGAGAAGATCCCCCGTACGTTCCAGATCGACATGCTCCGGTGCATTTTCTGCGGCATGTGCGTGGAGGCCTGTCCCGAAGACGCCATCGACATGACGGACGACATCGAACTCGTGGCCACGTCGCGGGAAGAGATGATCTGGGACCGGGAACGCCTGCTGAAGAACTACGATGAAACCAAAGACCAGGAGGGCACGCTGGGCCAGGTCCTTCGAAAGAGCCGGGAGGCCTTCACGCGTCCCCGGGGAGATCAACTTCCCGACCCGGGTGGTCATTAGATGGAACTCTATTTCTTCCTGTTTTTCGCCATCGTAGCCGTCGCGAGCAGCGTGGCCATGATCCTGCAGCGCAACCCGATCTACTGCGTGCTGCTGCTCATCATGGTCATGATATCCATCGCCGGCCTGTACCTGATGCTGGACGCCCAGTTTGTCGCGATCATCCAGATCGTCGTGTACGCCGGCGCCATCATGGTCCTCTTCCTCTTCGTCATCATGCTGCTGAACCTGAGCCGCGAGGAAGGCGGGGTGTTCCGGATCCAGAAACCGCTGGCCGTCCTCCTGGCCGCACTGCTGTTCCTGCCCGTGGCGGCCATGGTCATGTCCTATGCGGGCGGCGGAACGACCCCTCCGGCGGATGGCGGCGGAGCCGGATTCGGCGAAGTGGAACAGATCGGGACGTTGTTGTTCACGAAATACCTGCTGCCCGTGGAGATCGCGGCCGTGCTCCTGCTGATCGCTATCGTGGGCGCCGTGGTACTGACGCGCAAGGGCACCGTTTCCGTTGGCGAATGAGGGGCTGACCTTGCCGGAGTCGACGAACCCATGATTCCCGTCACCTATTACCTGGTCCTGAGTGCCGTGCTCTTCCTGGTCGGCGCGACCGGCGTGCTGATAAGGCGGAACGCCATCATCGTGCTGATGGGCATCGAGTTGATGCTCAACGGGGCCAATCTCTCTTTCGTGGCCTTCGCCCGGCAGTTCGGCATGGTAGACGGCCACATCTACGTGTTCCTGGTGATTACCGTGGCGGCCGCCGAGGTGGCGATCGGCCTGGCCCTGGTGATCCTGCTGTTCCGAAACCGCGGAACGGTCAACATCGACGAGGTCCGGTCCCTGCGCTGGTAGCGGCTTAGGCCGGCCAGCACAGGACCCTTTAGTGAACCACATGACCGAATCCTTCAGTTACGTCTGGCTGATCCCCTTCCTGCCGCTTCTTGGGGCCTTCATCAACGTATTCGTCAACCGGAACCCCCGCGTATCCGGTATGATCGCCTGCGCCACGGTGGCCGCGTCCTTCCTGCTCGCGCTGGGGGTCTTCTTCCAGCTCATCGGCCTGCCGGACGGGGAACGCAGCGTCGACGTGGTCGTCTACTCATGGATCACGACGGGCACCTTCGCGGTGGACGTGGCCTTTCTGGTCGATCCGCTTTCGACGGTCATGATGCTGGTGGTGACGGGGGTCGGACTGCTGATCCACGTCTATTCCATCGGCTACATGGGCAAGGACGCATGCTGCGTCCGGTATTTCTCCTACCTGAACCTGTTCATGTTCGCCATGCTCATCCTCGTGATGGGCAACAACTTCCTGCTGATGTTCGTCGGCTGGGAAGGGGTCGGGCTCTGTTCCTACCTGCTGATCGGGTTCTGGTGCGAAAGGCGGTCCGCGGCGAACGCGGGCATGAAGGCCTTCGTCGTGAACCGCATTGGCGATTTCGCCTTCATCCTGGGCCTGCTCCTGATCTTCCTGTACGCCGGTTCGCTTACCTATGCCGACGTGTTCGCGGCGGACCCGGCCGTGCTCGCTCCGGTCATCACGGCCATCACCCTGCTGCTCTTCGTCGGGGCCATGGGCAAGTCCGCCCAGGTGCCTCTCCACGTCTGGCTGCCGGACGCCATGGAAGGCCCCACGCCGGTCAGCGCGCTGATCCACGCGGCCACCATGGTGACCGCGGGCGTGTACATGGTCGCCCGGTGCCACGTGCTCTTCGCGCAGTCCGCCACGGCCATGACCGCCGTGGCCGTCGTCGGCGCGGTCACGGCCATCTTCGCCGCGTACATCGCCCTGACCCAGTACGATATCAAGCGCGTCCTGGCCTATTCCACGGTGAGCCAGTTGGGGTACATGTTCCTGGCCTGCGGCGTCGGCTACTTCACCGCGGGGATCTTCCACCTGGTCACCCACGCGTTCTTCAAGGCCCTGCTGTTCATGGGCGCGGGCAGCGTCATTCACGCGCTGGAACACGCCCTGGAGAAGGGCAGGGATCCCCAGGACCTCCGCAACATGGGCGGGCTCCGCGATCTCATGCCGGTGACCTACAAGTCCATGCTGCTGGCAACCCTGGCCATCGCGGGGATCGCGCCGTTCGCGGGTTTCTTCAGCAAGGACCTGATCCTGCTGGGCGCCTTCGTCAACGCCCCCGCGCTTTGGCTGGTCGGCCTGGCCACCGGGGCGATGACCGCCTTCTACATGTTCCGGCTGCTGTTCATGACCTTCGGCGGCGAGACCCGGCTGAGCCGGGACGAAACCGAAAAGGTACGCGAGTCGTCCCGCGTCATGACCATACCCCTGGTCCTGCTGGCCGTGCTTTCCACCGTCGGCGGATTCATCGGCATCCCCCACGTGTTCGCGGCGGGCATGGACCGTTTCGGCGGATTCCTCGCGCCGGTGTTCTCCGGGTTGCCGGAGGCGCAGGTTCCCTCCGCGAGCGTCGAACTGACGCTCATGGTCCTGACTTTGCTGCTGGCCGCGGCCGGTATCTGGGGCGCCTACACCGTGTACATCCGCGGTAATTCGATTTTCGACCGCCTGGTTCCCCGGGCGTTGTACACGCTTTCATTGGAAAAGTTCTACGTGGATGAAATCTACGACACCCTCATCGTAGGGCCGGTAAGGAAAATCGCCCGGGGATGCTGGCGCATCCTGGATTCCGCGATCATCGACGGGGGACTGACCCTGGCCGCGCTCACGGTACGCAGCATGGGGAACGCGATCCGGTATACGCAGACGGGGGTCGTCCAGAACTACGCGCTGATCATGGTCGTCGGCGCGCTCGTGGTGTTCGCCTACATCACCGGTTTCCTGGGACCGTAACCTGGAGCCGCAACCCCGAAGGAACTGAAGGTACTGTACATGACGGAACTGCCTTTCCTGTCGCTCATCATCTGGCTGCCTGTCCTGGGCGCCGTCCTGCTCCTCTTCGTCAAAGGGGACACGGCCGCCCGGTGGGTGGGATTCGGCGTTTCGGCCCTGGTGCTCGTCCTCTTCGCGGTCTGCTTCGGCGCCTTCGAGACGCACCTGGGCGATCCGCAGTTCGTGGAGCGCATGCCCTGGATCGAATCCCTGGGCGTGTCCTATCACGTCGGGGCGGACGGGATCAGCATCCTCCTCGCCGGGATCACCGCGCTCATGTGGCCCCTGGCCCTGCTCGGCACCTGGACGATCGTGAGCGAGCGGGTCCGGGCCTACCAGGTTTTCATGCTGCTGATGGAAACCACCCTGATGGGCGTGTTCTTCTCCCTGGACCTGTTCCTGTTCTTCCTCTTCTGGGAAGGCATGCTGATCCCCATGTATTTCCTGATCGGCATCTGGGGTTATGAAAACAGCGCCCGTGCGGCCCTGAAGTTCTTCCTGTTCGCCGTGTTCGGCAGCCTGCTCATGCTGGCCGCGGTCATCACGCTGGCCTTTCTCTATCACCAGGCCCACGACGTCCTCACCTTCGAGATGGCGGCGCTTTACCAGCTGTCCATTCCACCGGAGGTCCAGTTCTGGCTCGCCCTCGCCTTCATCGCCGCCTTCGCGGTGAAGGTGCCCATGGTGCCCTTTCACACGTGGCTGCCCGATGCCATCGTCCTCGCCGTGGTGCTCGTCAAGATGGCGGCCTACGGGTTCATTCGCCTGACCCTGCCGCTGTTCCCCGATGCCCTGGCCGAGCTTGCGCCCCTGATGTGCGCCGTGGCGGCGGCCGGGATCGTCTACGGCGCGCTGATCGCCCTTGCGCAATCGGATATCCGGCGGATGATCGCCTATTCGACGATCAGTCACGCGGGGTTCGTCGTGCTCGGCGTATTCGCGCTGAACCAGCACGGCATTCAGGGCGCGGTCGTCCACATCGTCAGCCTGGCGCTGTCCACGGGCGGACTGTTCCTGGCCGCCATGATGCTCGTCCAGCGCCGGAATACCTGGGACATGGAAGCGTACGGCGGGCTGTGGCACACGATTCCGGTATTCTCCGCTTTTCTGCTCGTATTCACCCTGGCCTCCGTGGGCCTGCCGGGCCTGAGCAGTTTCGTCGGGGAATTCCTCATACTGGTCGGCGTGTTTCAGCAGCACATCCCGATCGCGGCCGTCGCGGCCACGGGCATCATCCTGGCGGCCGTCTACATGCTCAGGATGTACCGAAAGGTGGTCTTCGGCCCACTGACGCGGGAGGAGAACAAGGGGATCCGGGACCTGTCGTTCCGGGAGACGGCCGTGCTCGCGTGCATGACCCTCTTCATCATCTGGATCGGCGTGTATCCGAATCCGTTTCTGCGGACCATGGAGGCTTCGGTGCAGAAGCTGCTGGTCCAGACCCACCGTCTCGCCGAGACGCCGCCGGCCGGAATGACCCCTGAAACCATCCAGGATATGCGATGAATACGGCCCTGCCCGTCATAAACCTATACGCCGTGATGCCGCAGATCGTGCTCGTGTCCGCCGCGACCGTGGTCCTGATCGTCGGCCTGTTCGAACGGTTCCGCAAGGGGATCCCCTACCTTTCCCTGTTGCTTCTCGCGGTATCCGGCGTGGTTGCCGTGAACCAGCTGGGCCTTGGACCCGTCCCCTTCTCCGACGTATCGTCCATGATGGTGATGGACGACTTCGGCCTGGTGGCCACCCTGGTGTTCATCGCCGGGGCCGTGTTGACCGTACTGATCTCCATCTCTTACGCCGAAGCCCGGTCCATCGACCGCGGGGAGTACTACGCGCTGCTCATCTACGCCGTGTCCGGCATGAGCATGATGGCGGCGAGCACCGACCTCTTCACCTTTTTCCTGGGCCTCGAAGTCCTCTCCATCTCGCTTTACGTGCTGATCGGCTTCGAACAGCGGGACGCCGGCTCGAACGAGGGTGCGCTGAAGTACTTCCTGCTGGGTGCTTTCGCCAGCGGTTTCATTCTCTACGGCATGGCCCTGCTGTACGGCGCGAGCGGCAGCACGGAGTACGAAGCCATCGCGCGCACGCTGGGCGGTGAGCGCAGCGACGCCGTGAATCTCCTGCTGCTCGGCGGATTGGGCCTGCTCCTGGTCGGGATTGGTTTCAAGATCTCCATGGTCCCGTTCCACGCCTGGACGCCGGACGTGTACCAGGGCGCGCCGACGCCCGTCGCGGCCTTCCTGTCCACCGGTTCCAAGGCGGCCGCCTTCGTGGTATTGATCCGGCTGCTCGGTTCGGTTTTTCCCGGGCTTCAGATGGAATGGATCCCGCTGATCTCGGTGCTGGCGGTCCTCACGATCGCCGTCGGCAACGTTGTCGCACTGGTTCAGACGAACCTGAAAAGACTGCTGGCCTACTCGAGCATCGCCCACGCCGGCTACATGCTGCTGCCGCTCATGGCGGACAGCCAGGACGGCAGCGCGAGCATCGTCTTCTACCTGATCGTGTACACGGCGATGAACCTGGGCGCCTTCGGGGTGCTGGCCGTGCTCTCCGCCCGTGGGGCGCCCTGTGCGACCCTGGAAGACCTGGCCGGCCTGGGCAGCCGACGTCCCCTGCTCGCCGCGGTCATGGCCGTGGTCATGTTTTCCCTGGCCGGCATTCCGCCCACGGCCGGGTTCATGGCCAAATTCTACCTCTTCAGCGCGCTGGTACACGGAGGATACGTGGAACTGGCCGTGATCGGCCTGCTTTTCAGCGGCGTGTCGCTATACTACTACCTGCGCGTCGTGGTATGGATGTACATGCGGCCCGCGGCTGAAACGCCGGCCGAAGCGGCCGGCCGCCTGTCCTACACCGGTATGACCGCGCTTTGCCTCTCCGCCCTGGCCATCCTGGCCGTGGGCGTTTTCCCCTCCGAATTGCTGCAACTGGCCGAACGTGCGGTCATGACGTTGCCGTAATCCAGGCCGTTTCGCCGCTTTCGCCCAAGGGCCGGCATCGGCGAATTGGGTTGACTTCCCGACGGTTTCACGTCATATATTCAGGTATTTCAGCGGGCGCCACCGCCAGCCAACCGGAGGGCATACATAGACTTCCGAACCATCAGCGCGCCGGTCCAGGGCCATCTCGACCAGTTCGAGCAGAAGATCAGCGAGATTTCCCAGTCCGATGTGGAGGTCATCAATCAGATCTGGGCCCACCTGGTTCGAACCAAGGGCAAACGGCTGAGACCCGCGCTGGTATTCCTTTCGGCCTCGGCATACGGAACTCCGTGCCGGGACACCATGCTGGCGGCGTTCATCATCGAGCTCTGCCACACCGCGACGCTGATTCACGACGACGTGGTGGACCGCGCGACCACGCGTCGCGGTCTGCCCACGCTGAATTCCAAATGGGACAACCACGTCTCGGTGCTGATGGGCGACAACGTGATCGCCAGGGTGTTGACGCTGATCGCGAAACTCGACTGTTCCCGGATCACGGCGAAGATCGCGGCCTGCGTGGAACGGCTGACCGAGGGCGAGTTGCACCAGGCCATCCGCCGATTCAACATCCGGACGACCGAGGCGGAGTACTATCGCATTATCAGCAACAAGACGTCCTCGCTCATCGCGTGCGGTTGCGATTCCGGCGCATACCTTTCAAGCCGTTCGGCCGAGACGGCCTGCCGGTTCGGCGATTTCGGCGAGAAACTCGGCATGGCTTTCCAGATCACCGATGACATCCTGAATTTCACGGGAGACGAAGACGTCATCGGTAAACCGAGGGGAAACGACTTCCGGGAAGGGACGGTTACCCTGCCGCTGATCCACGCCCTCCGGAACGCTTCCGCCGACGGCAACAGGCGCGTCGAGCAGTTGATGAAGGAGGAATGGAGCGACCGGGTCTGCGACGAGATCGTCGAGTTCGTCCACGTCCACGACGGCATCCGCTTCGCGAAGGACAAAGCGCTGGCCTACGCGGAGGAAGCCAAGAGGATCCTCCGCGACGAACCGGAGACCCGGGCGAAGGACGCGCTCTTGCACATGGTCGACTACGCCATAGAACGGGATCGATGATGCAGGTATGGACACGATATCCGTAATCGTCATTACCTATAACGAAGAACCGCATATCGATACCTGTCTGCAGAGCGTTTCCTGGGTGGACGAAATCGTGGTGGTGGACTGCGGAAGCACCGATCGTACGGTCGAGATCTGCAGCGGCCACGACAAAGTCCGGTTGTATCACGAAGGCCGGCACGGCAGCGGACAGCAGAAGCAGCAGGCGCTGGACCGGGCGGTTTCCGAATGGGTGTTGAACCTGGACGCGGACGAGCGGCTGAGCGAGCCGCTTCAGTCGGAGATCCGGAGCCTGCTCGAAGCTTCCGCGCCCTGCGACGGTTACCATGTGCCGCGGGAGAACTACTTCCTCTCCCGCCACATCCGCCATGCGGCCGGCTGGGGAGACGACCGGCCGCTCCGGCTGTTCCGCCGGAGCAAGACGAAGGTCACACGGACCCAGGTCCACGAGACCTTTGTCGTCGACGGGTCCACCGGCCGCCTCGATGCGCCGCTGGTACACGATGCTTATACCAGTCTGTACCAGTATATCGAGAAGCTGAACGAGTACACGTCGATCGAGGTGAGGAACCGGCTGAAAGCGCGGCCGGACCGGAAGATAACCTGGGTGCACATCGCCCTCGCACCCTTGGGCGCGTTCTGGAAGTTGTACGTGATGAAAAGAGGCTATCTGGATGGGATGCAAGGACTTCTGCTTTGCCTGCTCTCATCGGTTTCGGTCATGTCCGGGTACGCGAAGACCTGGGAATACGGGATGTACAGGAAGCGGGGCGGCCGGATGTTCCCGCCCATACGAACCGAAGAGGTAAGGACCCGGCAGCCGGGCTACAACCGGCTGATCCGGGGTGGCGACGACGAATTCAACTGGAAGGACGACTGACAACCGATGGGCCTTAAAGACTCCCTTTACAAGACGGCGTCCCGGTACGAACCGCTTCAGCGGATCCTGCGCGATTCCATTGTAGCGCGGAAGCTGCGGTTTCCGGAAGTGATCAGTATCGAGGGGTCGAGTTTCTGCAACGCCGACTGCATCATGTGCCCGCGGGAACTGCTGAGCCGCAAGAAGGGCAATATGTCCATGGACCTGTACCGCAAGATCATCGACGAGTGCGCCGAAAACGCCCGGTACATCCGGCTCATACAACCCTTCATGTTCGGGGAGTCCTTCATCAACAAGAAGCTCGTCGACATGATCGCGTATACGAAGCAAAAGCTGCCCCGCGTGCCGGTCAGCGTGAGCACCAACGGTTCACTGATCACACCGCAAAAGGCGCAGGAACTCATCGATTGCGGGCTGGACAAGATCAATATCGATATCGACGGGGCGACGGCGGAGACCTTCGAGGCGGTGCGCGTCGGGCTCGACTACGAACAGGTGGTGGAGAACGCGCGGTACCTGATGGAACTGAAGCGGTCCGTCCGCAGCAAGACGCCGGAAATCACGGTGACCATCATCAACATGGCCGAGACCCAGCACGAGATCGATGCGTTCAGGGAACTCTGGAAACCTATCGCCGACCACGTGGTGGTGCAGAGCTACACCACCTGGACGGGCAGCGTGGAAGACAAGAACGTGGGCGAGCAGGCCGAGGCATCGGCCGTCGGCGGTTTCACCTTCCCCTGCAAGCATCCCTGGGAGGAGTTCGTCATCGCGAACGACGGCCGGGTCTCCATCTGTTGTCTCGATTTCGACTTCAAGGTAGAGGTGGGCGACGTCTCGAAGCAGTCGATCAGGGAAGTCTGGAACGGCGCGCCGATCCAGGAAATTCGCCAGAAGATGATCGAGAACCGGTACGACGAACTCGAGATCTGCGGCCAGTGCAACAACTACATCTTTCAGACGGAATGCGCCTGGCACCAGGTGTGGAAGTGATGCCGGAGTACCCGCCCGGCTATCTTTAGTCGTTCCCGAACCGTTCCCGATCCGATCTCGATTCCGATTCCGAACGCCATCATTCAGAGGACGGCCATGGCCGGCATGGCGCCCGCGCGCATCCTGCAGGTATGCTCCTCCCTGGCCTGGGGCGGCACGGAGATGCACGTTCCGATCCTGGCGGGAAAACTCCGGGACCGCGGTCACGACGTGCGCCTGGTGCTTCATCCAAAAGGATCGATTGCCGGCGAGGCCCGCGAACGGGGTTTCACGGTCGAAACCGTCCCGATCGGCGGTTACGTGAACCCCCTTTCTACCGGCGCGCTGCGGCGCTGCATCCGACGCTTCCGCCCCGGCGTCCTCCATCTCCACCTTTCCCGCGACCTCTGGCAGATCGTGCCCGCCGCGCGGCTGGCGGGATTCGAGGGTCCGCTCCTGCTCACCAAGCACGTCGGTTCCTACGTGACGAAGAAGGATCTGCTGCACCGCTGGCTGTACCGGCGTGTTTCCCGGGTCATCACGGTATCGGAGACGTTGAACAGGAACGTGCGGGAGACCTGTCCCGTCCCGCCGGATCGCGTGGTGACGGTGCATCCGGCCCTGGACCTGGAACGGTTCGATCCGGCCCGCTACGACCGGGAAGACACGAGACGATCGCTCGGAATCGCCTCCGAAGCCCGGATGGTGGGGACCGTGGGCCGCGTATCTCCGGGAAAGGGCTACGAGGAGTTCCTGCAGGCCGCCCGGATGCTTCGGGACCGCCATCCGGAGATGTCCCTGCGGTTCGTCGTGGTGGGCGAGGCGAGCTTCGGAGAGGAAGCGTACCACGATGGAATCGTACGACAGGCCCGGGATCTCGGCCTCGGTGAAACCGTGCTGTTCACGGGCTTCAGGCGCGATATTCCCGCCTTGCTGAACGCCATGGACGTTTTTATATTCCCCTCCAGAGCAGAGGGATTCGGCGCGACGGTCATCGAGGCGATGGCCATGGGCGTGGCCTGCGTATCGACCCGGTCGGACGGCACGCTGGACACCGTGGAGGAAGGCGAAACGGGCCTGGTCTTTCAGGGTGGCGACGCGGATGGGCTCGCACGGTCGGTGGAATCGCTGCTGAAGGACGAGCGTCTGCGCACGCGTATCGCGGAAACCGGCCGCGTACGGGCCAGGGAACGCTTCAATCTCGATGCCATGACCGACCGGGTGGAAGCGCTCTACGCCGCCTCCATGGCCCGTCCCGCCTGACCCCCGAATCGACCCCCCATGAATCTGTATCTCCGAGTACTTTCATACGTAAAACCCTACTGGTACTTTATGGCCGGCGCCATGGTATGCATGGCCTGTTTCGCGCTGACCAGCAGCGCCACGGTCTGGGTGGCCCTGCCCTTTCTGCAGACCCTCTTCGGCCAGGAAACCGTGCGGACGGCTCAGACGGTTCAGGAAGGGCAAGGCGGGCAGCCCGGGCAGCCCGGGCAGCCCGGGCAGCTCGGACAGGGCGGGCAGCTCGACATGGCCCGGGATTCGGCGAACCGGCTGGAACAGCGCACCGGGATGACGGGCCTGCGCGAGACGTTGAAGGAACGCACCAACGACCTGATCAGGCGGCCGACCAAGCAGGCCACCCTCGAGCGCCTCTGCCTGATCATCCTGTTCATCCTCCTGCTCAAGAACATCAGCAGTTACATGCAGGCCTACCTGATGGCCTACGCCGAGAACGGGGTCATCAAAGACCTCAGGAACCACCTGTATATCCATCTGCACCGTCTTTCCCTTTCCTATTTCCACCGGGAACGCACGGGGGAACTCATCTCCCGCGTATCCTACGACGTCATGAAGATCAACGGGACCATCTCGGCCGCCTTCGGCACGCTGGTCAAGGAGCCCATGCTGATCGTGGTCTTCCTCGCGATCCTCCTGATCCTCAGCTGGCAGTTGACGCTGGTCTCCCTGGTCCTGCTTCCCTTAAGCGTCCTCGTCATTACCACGGTGGGCAGGCGGCTTCGCCGGAGCAGCACGGCCTCCCAGGAAGCCATGGCCGACCTGACCTCGACGCTCCAGGAGACCGTGGCCGGCGTGCGGGTGGTCAAGGCCTTCAACATGGAGTCCTTCGAAATCGGCAAGTTCAAGCGGCAGACGCAACACTACTTCCGCACGCTGCTCCGCCTGACCCACATGCACAATCTGGCCAGCCCCATCACGGAGATCCTGGGCGGCGCCGTCGGCCTGGCGATCCTCTGGTACGGCGGTCGGCAGGTGCTGGAAGGCGGCCTGCTGGCGCCCGAGGATTTCCTGACCTTCTTCCTGGCCCTCTTTTCCATGATGAAACCGGTCAAGGAACTCGGCCAGGTGCACAACCGGATACAGGAAGGGATCGCGGCGGCCGACCGCGTGTTTTCCGTGCTGGACACAGCCCCGGAGATCACGGACGCTCCCGGTGCGGTCCCGCTGCTCGACCTGCGGCGGGAGATCCGGCTCGATCGCGTTACTTTCCGGTACGATGAGGTCTCCGATCCCGCCCTGGAAGAGATCGACCTGGTGGTCCGGTCGGGCGAGACCGTGGCGCTCGTGGGACCCAGCGGCGGCGGCAAGTCCACCCTGGTGGATCTCGTCGCGCGGTTCTACGATCCGTCCGGGGGCCGCATCGAAATCGACGGGAAAGACCTGCGTTCGGTCACCGTGGCCTCCCTCCGGGACAAGATGGGCATCGTTACCCAGGACGTCATCCTGTTCAACGATACGGTCCGCAACAACATCGCCTATGGCGTGGCGGAAACGCCCCGGGACCGGATCCGGTCCGCCGCGGTCGCCGCGAATGCGGACGACTTCATCGCGCAGTTGCCCGACGGATACGATACGTTTCTCGGGGAGCGGGGCGTGCGGCTTTCCGGGGGACAGCGCCAGCGCATCGCCATCGCCCGGGCCATCCTGAAGGATCCCCAGATCCTCATATTCGACGAGGCCACGTCCAGCCTGGACACCGAGTCCGAGCAGCTGGTCCAGGAGGCCATCGACCGGCTGATGAAGGGCAGGACGGCCCTGGTCATCGCCCACCGCCTGTCGACGGTGCAGAAGGCGGACCGGGTGGTCGTGGTCGACCGCGGCCGGATCGTCCAGGCCGGCGACCACGGGTCGCTGATCCAGGAAGACGGCCTGTACCGGAAGCTCTACAACCTGCAGTTCCGGGACCAGGAACCGGTCGCGGAATAACGGACGGCCGATGATTTGGTATCCAATCGAGAAGCGGCTCAAGACCCGGGTGCTTAAATGGCTGGCCAGCCATCCCCTGGGCCGCCGCCGCGGACCGCCCGGCGCGGTCGATACAGATCGCATCAGCCGGATCCTGGTCATCCGGCAACACGACCAGTTCGGCGATTTCCTGCTGACCACACCCGCGATCCGCGCGCTGCGGGCGCGGTTCCCCGCCGCGCACCTCACCCTGGTGGTCCGCGCCTACCTGCACCCCGTCGCCCGAAACAATCCGGACGTGGACGAGGTCCTGCTGTTCCACGAATCCGGTTTCCGCTGGCGGCCCCGGGACATCCGGTCCTTCGTCAATCTCATGCGCGACCCCGTCGATCTCGCGGTTGTGTTCAACACGGTTTCCCACTCCCTTTCCAGCGACCTCATCGCCTGGCTTTCGGGCGCCCCCGTGGTCATGGGACCCGCAACCCCAACCTTCGACCACCTCGATCACAATCCATTCTACACGATCAACGTGCCCGTGCGTCCCGAACCCAGGCACCAGATCCAGCGGAACCTGGACGTGGTGCGGTACGTGGGCGCCGATACGGACGACCTGTCCTACCGTTACGCCATGACCGCGGAGGAACACGCGGCCGGCCGGGCGGTGATCGATGGCCTGGCCGGGGATCCCGGGAAGCCCGGAGGCCCCGTGGTCGCCGTCCACTTCGGCACCGGGGACGCCAGGAAACGATACCCCGTGGAGCAGCTGGCCCGCATCTGTGATGAAATGGCCGCCCGGCGCTCCGCCCGGATCCTGGTCATCCCCGCGCCGGGAGAAGAGGAACTGCTGCGTGCGTTGCGCGAAGCGGCATCTGCTCCGCTGCACGGCGCACCGCCCCTGTCACTGCGGGAGGTCGCGGGCGTGATCCATGCCGCGGACCTGCTCGTATGCAACGACACCGGGGTCCTCCACCTCGCCGCCGCCGTGGAGACGCCCACCCTGTCCTTCCACGCCACCAGCGATCCGGCCTACTGGAAGCCGCCCGGCAGAAGGCACCGCGCCTTCTACGCGGCCAGTCAGCGGATCGCGGACATCCCGCCGGACCGCGTGTGGCACGAAATCACCGCCATGCTCGATGATTCCGGCAGCGGCGAAACAGGCGAGATCATCCGGGTCTGAACCCGGTCTGAGGCGGCCTAATTCACTTGACACGACCCCTGCCCGCCCATACCATGTTGCCCGCTCAGGCGAACGCCTCCATGGCACGGGAACGGGTGAACATGGCGACCAAACTCGATCTGGGCTGCGGACCTTTCGGGAAGCTGGAAGGGTCGGTCGGCCTGGACATCAACGATGCGGCGCACGTGGACGTCGTGCACAGCCTGGACGACTACCCCTATCCCTTCGACGACGCACAGTTCGATCATGTCGAGATGTCTCATATCCTGGAGCATATCCTCCAGCCGGCCCGGGCCATGGACGAAGTGTACCGCATCGCGCGGCCCGGGGCTTCGATCCGCATCGTCACGCCCCACTACTCGTCGCAGTTATCCTATGGCGACCTGACGCACTATCATCACTTCGGCTACGTGACGATCACCCAGATGTGTCGGGACGGGCGGTTTCGAATGGACGAATGCAGGCTGATCTTCAGCGACGTCTACCGTGTGCTGGGCATCAGCCTGCTCGCCAACTGGTTTCCCCGCCGTTGGGAGAAATACCTGGCGTTCATCTTCCCCGGCATGTACGTGGAGGCGAAGCTGACCGTCGTCAAGCCTTGAACGGAAAGGGATGAACCGGAGGACCGAAATGTCTGATTCGACGGATACAGCCGGCAGCAAGGCCGCCGCGGCGCTTCGCCGCTACTGGCGGGCCAACATACGGATCATGGCCGTGCTGCTCGGGCTGTGGGCCGTGGCCGGACTGGGGGCCGGCATCCTGTTCGCGGACACGCTCAACGCGTACCGTATATCCGGCACAGGCTTTCCCCTGGGATTCTGGTTCGCCCACCAGGGCAGCATCATCGTGTTCGTGCTGCTCATACTGGCCTATTGCCTGTACATGAACCGCCTGGACAACCGGCACCGCCGGGAACTCGAAACCATCAGACAGGAAGGGTAGCGCGGCCGATGTCGGTACAGGCTTGGACCTATTTGTTCGTAGCGCTCTCTTTCGGTCTCTACCTCTTTATCGCGTGGCGGACCCGGGTCCGGGACACCCGGGGCTTCTATGTCGCCGGACGCGGCGTGCCCGCCGCGGCCAACGGCATGGCCACGGCCGCCGACTGGATGAGCGCGGCGTCCTTCATTTCCATGGCCGGGTTGATTTCCACGATGGGATACGCCGGCGGCGTCTATCTCATGGGCTGGACGGGCGGATACGTGCTGCTGGCGCTGCTGCTCGCGCCGTACCTGCGGAAATTCGGCCACTATACCGTGCCGGACTTCGTGGGAGATCGTTTCGCGTCGGACCTCGCGCGCGTCGTGGCCGTCTCGTGCGCCATATTCATCAGCTTTACCTACGTGGCGGGGCAGATGCGCGGCGTGGGCGTCGTCTTCAGCCGGTTCCTCGAAGTGGACATCCATATCGGCGTCATCATCGGGATGGCCATCGTTTTCATCTACGCCACGCTCGGGGGGATGAAGGGCATCACGTGGACCCAGGTCGCCCAGTACTGGGTGCTCATCACCGCCTTTCTCATCCCCGCCATCGCCATCAGCATCAAGCTCACGGGCAGCCCCCTGCCGCAGGCCGGACTCGGTACCACGCTGGAGCCGTCCATCGCGGGCCAGTCGGGCGTATACCTGCTGGAGAAGCTCAACCAGATACAGACCGACCTGGGGTTCAGCAGCTACACGGCCACCTTCGTGGGGGGGTGGGACAAGGTCAACGTGTTCTGCGTGGCCCTCGCGCTCATGGTGGGCACGGCGGGCCTGCCCCACGTACTCGTCCGGTTCTACACCGTCAAATCGGTCCGGGCGGCACGCTGGAGCGCTTTCTGGGCGCTGCTTTTCATCTCCCTGCTCTACCTTACGGCCCCCGCGACCGCGGCCTTCGCGCGGTATTACATGATCGACAGCCTGAACGGGAAGACCGCGCAGGAGCTGCCTTCGTGGTTCGAGAACTGGGAGAAGACCGGCCTCATCCAGTGGATGGACGACGGAGACGGGGTCATGCGTTATTCGGCCGGTGACGACAACGAGATCTTCCGCGGCGGTTCCCTGTCGGCCGCCGAACTGGCCGATGTGAAGGTCGACCACCAGGCCTGGCTCGATTCGGACGGCGCCGACGGCGTGGATGGACGCGCGGCGCTCAGGGCCCGGGAACTCTCAGGTCCGGACCGCGACATCATCGTGCTGGCGACGCCGGAAATGGCCGAACTGGCCAGCTGGATCATCGCGCTCGTCGCGGCCGGCGGCCTGGCAGCGGCCCTGTCTACGGCCAGCGGGCTGCTGCTCGTCATTTCATCCAGCGTTTCCCACGATCTGTATTACCGCGTGCTGCGCCCCAACGCGAGTGAGAGTCAACGGCTTTCCGTGGGCCGGAGCGTGATCGGCGTTGCCGTGGTCGTGGCCGGGATATTCGGCATCTACCCGCCGGGCTTCGTCAGCCAGGTGGTGGCATTCGCCTTCGGCCTCGCCGCCGCGAGCTTCTTTCCCGCCATCGTCCTGGGCATCTTCAGCAAGCGCGTCGGAACGGTACCCGCCGTGTGCGGCATCCTGGCCGGCATCGGCTTTACGGCATTCTACATCATTGCGTGCGTGTTCTTCGACATGGAAACCTGGACCTTCGGAATCTTCGCCAACGGTATCAGTCCCCAGGGGATCGGATCGATCGGCATGCTGATCAACTTCGCCGTGACCCTGGCGCTCACGCCGCTTTTCCCCAGGCCCGGCAAGGAAATCGAGGCCATGGTCGACTCGGTCAGGGAACCGGAAGACGCGGGACCCGCGGTGAGGATCGAGTCGGCCCCGGAACATTAATCCGCGGGAACCGGCGCCATGTCCCTCTCCGTCATCATCATTGCACGGAACGAAGCCCCGCAGATCGAAACCTGCCTGCAGAGCGCGCGGTTCGCCGACGAGATCGTGCTCGTGGATTCCGGGAGCGCCGACGACACCGTCGCCATTGCACGGGAATACGCCGACCGCGTCATCGAAACGGAGTGGCTGGGCTACGGACCGACCAAGCAACTGGCCCTGGAGCACGCCACGGGCGACTGGGTGCTGTGGCTGGATGCCGACGAGCGCGTTCCACCGGACCTGCGGGATGAGATTCTTGCCGTCGTGGACAGGGGAGACCGCGCCGGTTACCGGATCGCCCGGAAGACGCTTTTCCTGGGACACTGGATCCGTCATTGCGGATGGTACCCCGACTACGTGCTGCGCCTCTTCCGGCGCGGGGCCGACCCCCGGTTCACGGACGACGAGGTCCACGAGGCGTTGCACATCCGGGGACCGGTCGGCGATCTGAAGCACCCCATGATCCATGATACCGACCCTACCCTCCATCACTACCTGGCCAAGTTCAACAGCTTTACCAGCCTCGGCGCCCGCCAGCTCTACCGGTCAGGCAGGCGTTTCCGTTTGACAGATCTGGTTTTCCGTCCGATTTTTACCCTGTTCAAAATGTACGTATTGCACAGAGGTTTCCTGGACGGTCTGCCGGGCTTCATCCTGTGCGGCCTTTCCGCCTGTTACGTTTTCACCAAGTACGCCAAGCTCTGGCACCTTCATCTCCGGGGCTCCGCCGACGCCGAATCGGGCGCGGGGGGCCGATCCTCCTGAAACCGCGCATCCACCGGCGTCTCCCATGCAATCGCTGTCCGTCGTCGTGATCACTTTTAATGAGGAGCGCAAGCTCCGGCGCTGCCTGGAACCGGTTTCCTGGGCCGATGAGATCATTGTGGTGGACAGCGGCAGCACAGACGGCACGGCGGACATCGCGGCGTCCTGCGGGGGGCGCGTTTTTCAGCGGCCGTGGTCCGGTTTTGCCGACCAGCGGAACTTCGGCATGGAGCAGGCCCGCGGGGACTGGATCCTCTTCCTCGACGCGGATGAATACGTCACGGAAGGCCTCGAGGCGCGGATCCGCGAACTGCTTCGGTCCGGCGGAGATTGCGACGCGTACAAGATCCACCGCCAGGAGCACTTTCTCCGGTTTCCCATCCGGCACGGGACGCTCAACCCGAGTTATCAGCCCCGTCTCCTCAAGAACGGCAAGGGGTACTGGACCGGAGGCGCGCACGCCCACATCGAGGTAGGCGGCAATGGCGAACTGGGCCTGATTCACGAAGACCTCTTCCACGATTCCCACAACACGCTCTCCGATTTCATCACCCGGATCGACCGGTATACCACGGTGGACGCGGGGGAGCGGATCCAGGCGGGACAGCGCGTGGGACGGCTTCGCCTGGTGTTTTCTCCCCTCGGCATGGCCTGGAAGTGCTACATCGTCAAAAGGGGATACCGGGACGGTTTTCCCGGTCTCGTCTTCAGCCTGTGCATGGGGATCTATTCGTTCCTGAGGCTGGTGAAGGTCTGGCACGGCGAGACCGGGGCGGAAGAGCGCACGGAAGGACTGGCGCGGCCCTCCGCGTGACGGCCGGTTCGGACGGAACCATGGCACAGCGCGAACGATGCAGTATCGTGATCCCGACGTGGAACGCCGGCTATCTGGTCGAACGGTGCCTGCGTTCACTGAAAGTCCACGGGGAAGCGGACCGGGCGGAGATCGTGGTCGTGGACGACGGAAGCACGGCCGACACGGCCGAAAGGACGTGGACGACCTGTCCGGACGCGGTCCTGGTCAGGCACGACGGGAACAGGGGGTTCGCCGCGGCCTGCAACACGGGGGTGTCACGGGCTTCTCACGAGGTTGTGGTCCTGCTCAATAACGACGTCGTCGCCACCGGCCCCTTCCTGGATCCCCTCCTTTCCCATTTCCGCGACGAGCGGGTGTTCGCCGTCAATTCCCGGGTTTACCAGGCCGGGGACGGGCGTCCCGGCGGCGGTCTCGTGCGGGGCGCCATGCACTGCGGACTGCTGCGGCTGAGGTGGGCGGAACGCGAGTCCCAGCGAGAAGTCTGTGCACTCACCCTCTACGCCAACGGGGCCGCCATGGCGGTGTCCCGGTCGAAGTACCTGGCACTGGGCGGTTTCGACACGTTGTACGCCCCGTTCTACTCGGAAGACCTGGACCTGTCCTACCGCGCATACCAGCGGGGGTGGACCGTGCTCTACGAACCGGAGAGCCGGCTCATCCACGAACACGGCGCGACGATCGGCGCGCGGCACGACCGGGCTCTCATCGACCGCGTCAGCGCGAGAAACCGGATCCTCTTCGTGTGGCGCAACGTGCGGGATACAAGGTACCTGGCGTCGCACGCCTTCTGGATGACGGCCCGTTCCCTCGGCGCGGTGCTGAAGGGCGACCTGACCTTCCCGGGTGCGCTGATGGACGCGGCGCGCCTTCTGGATGCGGTGATGAAGCGGCGGCGGTCCGATCCGGACCCCGTCGCAACCGACCGCGAGATCCTGGGGTCGACGTCCGGTTGGGCGGCGCGCGATAGTTGAAGCTGCACGAAGCGGCACGACCGGCGGATGCCTCGCACTGGAGAAACACTAGAGGTCCAATGGACGCCCCGGCGGTAAGACGGATTCTCATATCACGCTTGCGTTTCATCGGCGACGTGGTGCTGACCACGCCGGTGATCAAGGCATTGAAGCGGCACTACGGGGAAGCGGAACTCTACTACCTCGCGGAGGAGGGGCCTGCGGCGGTCCTCGCCCGAAACCCCTACCTGGAAGAGGTGATCGCGTTGCCGGACGAACTCATGCCGGGCCGGTCGGTGCTGACCCGCTGCCGGAAGCAGTTGCACTTCCTCCGTGACCTGCGAAAGCGCCGGTTCGACCTGGTGATCGATCTCTTCGGCAATCCGCGCAGCGCGCTGTTGACCCTCGCCACGGGCGCCCGGTACCGGGTCGGTTATGACGTGCGGGGAAGGGGCGCGGTGTATAATGTCAAGATCAGGCGGTCGGCTTCTCTTCGGGTCGTGGATGCCTACCTGGATGCGGTCCGTACGATCGGTGTTCCCGCGGATGACGACCGCACAGAGGTCCACTTCTCCGCTGAAGACGCGGCGTGGGCCGAGTCCTGGCTTGCGGAACGGGGCGTGGATGGCGACCGCCGGATCGCCGCGCTGAACCCCGGCGCAAGCTGGCCGGCCAAGACGTGGAGCGCGGAGCGATTCGCCGAACTGGCCCGTCGGATGATCGAAGCGCTGAACCTCCGGGTCCTGCTGGTCGCGGAGCCGGGGCGGCGGGAGGCCATGGCCGGATTGGCCGACATGGCGGGCCACGCCTGTCCCGTCGTGGAAACCGGTTCCCTGACCCGGCTGGCCGCGTTGATCCGGCGGTGCGATCTGTTCGTGTCCAACGACTGCGGGCCGATGCATATCGCCGCGGCCGTGGGCACGCCCACGATCGGCCTTTTCGGTCCGAGCCGCCCGCGGATCTGGTTTCCCTATGCGAAGGCCGAAGGGCACATTGCCCTGGATGCCGATGCGGACGACTGCTGCGGCCGTGATTTCTGCGTCCGGCCTGTCCCCTGCATCGAATCGATCTCGCCGCACCGCGTGCTGGAGACCGTGGAGACCGTCCTTCGTGGAACCTCCAGCCGACCGGTGGAGTAGGCCTATGCCCGATCAACCCAGGCGCATTCTGGTCATCAAGCTGCGGGCCACCGGGGACGTCGTCCTGGCGACGCCCGTCATCGAGAACCTGAAGCGGCGCTTCCCGCGGGCCCGCCTCGCCTTCCTGGCGGAGGAGGCTTCCGCGGAGGTCCTGCGGTGGCATCCCTCGCTGGACGAGCTCATCGTGCTGCCCCTGTGCCGATGGGGAAGCCTGGGCATCCGTGGATCCTGGCGCGAGCAGGTGCGATTTTACCGCAACCTGCGCCGCAAACGCTTCGATCTCGCGATCGACCTCTTCGGCAATCCGCGCAGCGCCGTGCTGACCTGGCTGACCGGGGCGCCGGAACGGGTCGGTTACGCCTTCCGGGTGCGCCGCCGCGCCTACACCACCGTGGTCACGCCTCCGGACCAGCCCGGGCACGAGGTCCGGTTCCACCTGGAAGCCCTGGAAGCGCTTGACATCCCCGTGGCCACCAACCGGCCGCGCGTCGCCATACCCGGGACTGCCGACGAGAAGGCGGCGCGATGGCTGCGTGAGCACGCCCCGGACGCCCGTGCGGTGATCGGACTGAATCCGGGCGGAGGGTGGGCCATCAAGCGCTGGCCGCCCGAGTTTTTCGGCCGCCTGGCCGACGCCCTGATCGATGAATACGGCGTGAACGTCCTTATCCTGTGGGGTCCGGGTGAAGAAGGGCTTGTCGCGCGGGTAACCGGCGCCATGCGCAACTGCCCCCTCGTGCTCCCGGCGGCGACGCTCGCCGAACTCGGCGCATACCTGAAACGCTGCGGCCTTCTGGTCAGCAACGACAGCGCACCGATGCACATGGCCGCGGCGCTGAACGTCCCCACGGTCGGTATCTTCGGCCCCACTGACCCCCGCGCCCAGGGGCCCTGGGGCGATGGGCACGGCGTGGTGCGGAAGGAAAGCGTCGACTGTCTCGGCTGCAATCGGATCAAGTGTCCGATCGGCAATATCTGCATGACGACGCTGGAACCCGGGGAGCTGCTGGAGAAGATACGCGCGTTTATTCCGGTCGGCATAGTCGGAACTTGACACCACCCCACCCGTATGTTATATTTAACTACTTTGGAACATTTACGTTAACCGGTGCTTAAGGGACCAGACAGAAGGTTTTTATTTGCGGAAAGACATCATAGTTGAGACGGCCACGCACGAAACGCGCATTGCGATGCTCGAAGACAACCATCTCGTCGAGCTGCTGGTCGAACGCCCGGAACACGAGCGCGTGGTCGGGAACATCTGCAAGGGCGTGGTGACGGCGGTCATACCGAGCATTCAGGCGGCCTTTGTGGATATCGGCATGGACAAGGCGGCCTTCCTGCAGGCGTCGGATGTTACCAGCGGGGCCGACTGGATCGATTTCGACGACGACGAGAACCAGGATTCCGGTTCCGGCAGGAGCAGGGACCGGGAGTACCAGATCCAGGAGATGGTCAAGGAAGGCCAGGAGATCGTCGTCCAGATCACGAAGGAGTCCATCGGCACCAAGGGGCCGCGGGTCACCTCCCAGATATCCCTTCCGGGCAGGTTTCTCGTGCTGGTGCCCCATGCCAATTACGTCGGCGTTTCCCGGCGTATCGACGACTGGAGCGAAAAGCGCCGGTTGAGGGATTTGGCCAGGAAACTCAAGGCCGACGACTTCGGGGTCATCGTGCGGACCGCCGCCCTGGGCAAGTCGGACTCCGAGTTGAAGAACGACCTCAAGCAACTGACCAGGATCTGGCGGACCATAGAGAAGCAAGTCGGGAAGACGCCGGCGCCCGCCATGATCCACAAGGACGTCGAAATGACGTCCGGGATGATACGCGACCTGTTCACGCCCGATATCGACAGCGTGATTATCGACTCGAAGGCAGTATACAAGGAGATCCAGGCCTATCTCAAGGGCGTGGCCCCCCAGCTTCGCGAGCGCGTCCACATGTACGACGGGACGGCGCCGGTGTTCGATGCTTACGGGATCGAGAACGAGATCGGCAAGGCGCTGCACCGGAAGGTATGGCTGAAGAACGGCGGCTACATCCTCATCGAGCCCACCGAAGCGCTGGTGACGATCGACGTGAATTCGGGACGGTACGCGGGATCCAGGGGGCACGAGGAGACCGTGTTCCAGACTAACCTGGAAGCCTGCGCGGAGGTGGCGCGGCAGCTCAGGCTCAGGGATATCGGGGGCATCATCGTCATCGATTTCATCGACATGGAAGACCGTGGGAACCGGCGCCAGGTGCACCAGGAAATGGAAAAGGCCATGTCGCGCGACCGCGCGCGGACACGCATGTCCAAGGAGATCAGCGAATTCGGGCTGATCGAGATGACCCGACAGCGGATCCGCCCCAGCCTGCTGTTCACCTTCAGCGAGGCGTGTCCGGTGTGCGACGGGACCGGACGCATCATGTCGCGCATCACCATGGTTACCCAGATCGGCCGGTGGCTTAAGCGGGCCAAGCCCGGTTTGAGAGAACGGAAACTCAAGCTCAAGGTGCATCCCACCGTGGCGTTGAGTCTGCATGAGAACGGCCGGGAGAAACTGGTGAACCTGCAGGACGAATACAAAATGCAACTTCATGTCGAGGAAGACCCGTTCCTGCACGTGGAAGAGTTCCGCGTGTTCTCGGGCAAACGGGACCTGGACGTGACCGACGAGTTCAAGTAGACGGGCCGGCGGACCGGCGAACCACCGGAACAAACGGACAAGGAGCGAGATAGATGTACGCTGTGATCAGATCGGGCGATCAGCAGTTCAGTGTCAACGAGGGTGATACGATCCAGGTCGAGAAGATCGCCGCCGAAGTGGGCGACGAGATCACCATCGACCAGGTGCTGCTCCTGGGCGGCGGAGAGACGCTGGTCGGCACGCCGACGGTGGCCGGAGCCACCGTGACGGCCCGGGTTACCGAGCAGGGACGCCATCCCAAGATCGTGGTCTTCAAGATGAAACGCCGTAAGAACTACCGCCGGAAGAGAGGGCACAGGCAGCCGTACACCGCGCTCGAAATAACCGGCATCAACTACGACCCAAGCGCATCCAACTGATCGGAAAGGAATCTTCAGATGGCCCACAAGAAAGGTGTAGGAAGTTCTCGCAACGGGAGAGACAGCAACCCCAAGTTTCTCGGCGTCAAGACCGGAGACGGCATGCGCGTCCGGGCCGGCAATATCATCGTCCGGCAGCGGGGAACGCGGATTCTGCCCGGTGACAACGTAGGCCGCGGCAACGACGACACCCTCTTCGCCCTGACGGACGGCATCGTCCAGTTCCGACGGTACGGGAAGAAGCGCACGCAGGTCCATATCGCCGACGGGTGATCCCATGGCGATCGACGACGACGCCGTCGTTCGGAAGGCGAAAGCCGGGATCTCCGGTTTCCTCGAAGAGCAGTTCCGACGCGGGCTGATCGACGAAGGACTCTACGAACAGGCCCGTCTGAACGTACTTCCGAATCTGCGCCGCTGGTTGACCGACCCCCACATCGGCCGGTTGTCCCCCCGGCTCGGCGACGGACTGCGAAGCGCCGTCGAAGCGGCCAGGTGGGATGAACTGGTCGAAGCCTACGTGGACGAGATCAAGTTCGGCACGGCGGGCATACGCGGCAAAGCCGCCATGTCGGACGAGGAACTGCTGATCCTCTCCCGCGAAGGCATGGACGCCCCCATCCTCAAGGGGCCCAATACCCTCAACAACATCGTTCTCCTGCTCAAGTCCACGGGCGTCGCGAAGTACGCGACCGCTCATGGACTCCGGTCCATCGTCATCGGCTATGACAGCCGGGTGGCGGGCCGGGATTTCGCCTGGCTGGTGTCCGGGGTATTCCTCGCGGAGGGGCTGAAAGTCTACCTCTTCGACGAAGCCGGTCCATACCCGGAAATGACCTTCGCCATACCGACGCTGGGCGCCGACATGGGCATCCTGATCTCGGCGAGCCATAACGACCGAAGATACAATGGCTACAAGCTTTCCGCCGGGACGGGGTCGCAGTTTTCTCCCCGGGAACGATCGGTCATCTACAACGAATACATCCGGAAAACGACCCCGGCCCAGATCGCCCTTTTGGACTTCGAAGACGCCGGGGTCGATCCGGATCACCCCGAAGACCCTCGCCGTGACGGCAACAGGCTCGTGTTCCTGGGCGGTGCCGCGCCGCTGGCAGGATTCGACTATCTCGGCCGCCCCCTCGTCGATATCCACCGGATGTACCAGGACCAGATCCGGGGATTCATTGCCGACGCCGCGATGATGAAGTCGTGGGCGCCCTCCATCGGGATCGGGTACTGCGCGTTTCACGGGGCCGGACGCAAGGCGGTTCCCCGTTTGTTGCGTGATTTCGGTTTCACCCGGGTGGACACGGTTACCCACCACCGGTTGAACGAGCTCAACGGGCTCTTCCCCGCCTTTCAGGAACATCCGGAACAACAGCCGGACCCGGGCGATCCCACGGCGTCCGAGATCGCCGTTGACGCGTACGTCGAACAGTACGGCGCCGATGCCATGGAGGCGCTCGACCTGATGATCGGGACCGATCCGGACGCCGACCGGGCGGGGCTCGTGGTCAAAGTCCCCCCTGCCTTGCGGAAATACCACGAAAACCGGTCCCACGTGCTGCTGTCGGCCGACGACGCATGGTCTCTGCTGCTCTGGTACCGTCTGTCGCAGCTCGCCGGGAACGCGCGGGGCGGGAACGCACAGGACGCCGGGAACACGCGGGGCGGGAACGCACAGGACGCCGGGAACGCCCGGGCCTCTAGCCGGCGGCCGGAGGAGTCGTTCATCGTGCTTTCCCACATCACGACCGACGCGCTGGTCCGGCTCGCCCGGAAACACGGTGTCGGCGTCGTAAAGACCTGGGTAGGGTTCGGCCTGATCGCCAACGCGGTCGAGCGGGTGTGGGCGGGCGACGACCTGTCGGACTCCCGGTTCAAAGACATCATCTATCAGACCGTGGAAATGGAAGGTATGCCCCGGCGCTACAACGTGGGGTGCCTGGAGCAAAGCAACGGATTCAGTATCCTGGGCGGACCGCCCGATACGGCCGCGGCCATGGGAAGCAACGGCCACGTGCGCGACAAGGACGGTGTATTCGCCGCGATCCTGCTCGCCGAAGTGGCGGCCTATGCCGCGTCCGTTGGGACGACGGTCTACGAACTGATCGACGAACAGATCTACCTGGATCCCGATATCGGGTATTTCGCCACCGACGTCGTACCGGTCCCGCGCTGGGGAGAATTCAAGGGATTGGAAGGATTGACGCGGAAGATCGGCATCCTGAGACGATGCGCGGAACTGGGACAGCGCGTCCGGGACGGCGCGTCCCTCTCGCTGGACGGCCTACCGGTGCGGTCATCGGAAACCTTCGTGGCGGGCAAGTACGCGGATGCGCACCAGTGGCCGGGCTTTCCCGACGAGGGCATTCGATTCTATTTCGACGAGGAAAGACTCAACTACCTGACCGTGCGGCCGTCAGGCACGTCGCAGTGCCTCAGGTTTCACATCCAGTTGAAAGCGGAGAACCTGTCGCGAAACGGTCTGGCGCGACAGAAATACGAGACCAGGATGCGCGCCCGGAAGATCATCCACGCGATGCGCGACCTGATAATGTAGCGTGTCTCACATGGGCCGGCGGCATCGGGGACGGCTTGCTAAATGGCGAAGAAATCCCGCAGGTTGTTCTCGATTTCGGCGTCTTCACGCAGCCTGGTAAGCCACTCCTGGTACAGTTGATTCTGCTTCTGGATCAGCAACTGCCGTTTCAGGTTTTCTTTCACCATTTCGTAAGTCGTTTCATCGACCGGTTCCCGATTCACCAGCTGAATGAGGTAATAACCCCGTTCCCCTTCGACCACTTCGCTGAGTTCGCCGGTCTCCGACAGCTGGAAGGCCCCCTTGATGAAATTCAGGTCCTGCCCGATGCGGGGGATGAAGGCCTGTTGCCGCGTAATGGGATCCGTGGTGGCGACCTGGTCCGCCATTTCACCGCTTAATGCGTCCAGGTTGCCGCCGGCGAGGCCCGCCCGTACCTCTTCGCCGCGCAACCTGGCCTGTTCCATTTTCCGGTTCCGCACGAGGATCGACCGGATGCGCAATTCCACTTCCTCGAGGGGCAGTACGCCCGCCGGTTTTTCTCCGGCGTTTTCAAGGACGTAGAAACCACTGGTGTTTTCCAGTACCTCTCCGATTTCACCGGGTTCGGACGCGAAGGCGAAGGACGACGCGCCAACCAGGTACCCGATGCCGGGGATGAACCCGTCGGGGCGGTCGGCGAAAAACCCGGTGGATTCGACCTGGAGGGAATCCGGCATGGCGCGGACCGCATCCTCCAGGCCGCTTTCGACGGCCCGGGCCTGCAGCTGTCTCGCCTGGTCGTTCAGCGCGCCCAGGGTCTGCTGGCCGATAATGGTCTGAAGGAGAATATGGCGCGCGCGGACCTGTTCCTCGCCGTCCCTGACCGCGGTCTCTTCCACCTTGATGATGTGCCAGCCGTACTCCGTCTTCACGGGTTGCGACACGGTACCGGGCGGCGTTTCAAAGGCGGCCGCTTCGAATTCCGGGACCATGGCGTTTCGGCCGAAGAAGCCCAGGTCTCCTCCCTCGGAGGCGTTGGAGGTGTCCTCTGAGAAGTCCCTGGCCAGGGTTTCGAAATCAGCGCCGTTGACAAGCTGGTCGTAAAGCTCTTCGATCTGTCGTACGACACGCTGGGAATCGGCCACGCTCGGTTGCTTCGGAATCATGACGTAGGAGAGCGAGACCCGGTCGTCCTCCAGGAACGCTTCGGGATGCTCCGAATAGTACGCGGAGACATCCTCATCGGTGATCGACTCCGGTTCCACGGCCTGGTCTTCCGGGTCGAACAGGAGGTATCTGGCCGTAAGCCGCTCATTCTGATTCACGAAGGCCTGCCGGACTTCCAGGTCCGTTACGCGTGCGCCCGATACCACGCGACTGACGAGCTTCTGCCTGGGCAGCAGCATGCGGTACTGGTCTTCGAGAAACGCCCAGCCTTCGACGGCCGGGTCGTTCAGCGCCTGGAGATATTTGGTCTGGTCGAATTCGCCGTCCGTCTGGAACATCTCCTGCTGCCTGATGTAATCCGGCGGATTCGTGCGAATCGCCTCCAGGATCTCGGCGTCGGTAACGCTGATGCCCTGCTGTCCGATGGTCTGTTCGAGCAGCGTAAGGTTAACCCGCCGTTCCCAGACCTCGTTGATGATTTCGCGGCGCCGAAATTCGTCCACGCTTCCGCCCTGTTGCTGGCGGTCGATTTCCTGCTGGCGTTCCACTTCAAACCGCATTTCCTCGTAGGACACCGATTCGCCGTTGATCGAACCGACGGCATTCTGCCCGCCCGGTCCCCTGCCGGTCATGTCGGCGCCCCATTCCAGGCCGATCAGTCCCACGAACGCGATGACCAGGATAATCATGACGACGTGGGTTCGTTCTCTCAAGAGTTTCATCAAGGCCATCTTGCCAGTGCTCCTTACGGACTTGAGGCGGCCGGGCCGGCCAGGCCGACTGCATGATTCCGGACGATGCTGAAAAGAAACGTAAATATAAAGGACCGAACATTCGCCGGCAACTCATTTGTCCTGAGGCGGGCCGGCAGTGGGGCAAAAGATGCTTGACAGTCCCTGCCGCTTCGCCTATTATTGCCTCGCGCGCTTCGAACGAGAACGCGCTTCGAACGAGAAGCAGACCGGCCGTGGAGTTTCAATAGCGTTGATCAAGGAGCTTGACCGATGAAGAGCGGTATTCACCCGGAATACAAAGAAATCACGGTATCCTGCGCCTGTGGCAATACGTTCCAGACACGCTCGACGATCGACACGATCCACGTGGAGATCTGTTCGGCGTGCCATCCCTTCTATACCGGGAAGCAGAAGATGGTCGACAGTGCGGGCCGCGTGGAACGCTTCAACAGGAAGTACGGCATAGACGAGTAATCCTTAAGGCCGAGGTCGCCCGTTCCTTCCGGGCGAGATGGCCAGGCTTGCCCCGACCTTCGGTTGCACCGATCCCCTTTCCTATCCCATGCCTCCATGTTACTCCATCAACTCGAAAACATCGTACGACGCTTCGAGTCGCTCGACCGTCAACTGGCGGACCCTTCCGTAACCACCGATCCGCAGAAAATGCGCGAAATCGGGCGGGCGTACCGGGAACTTACCCCGGTCGTCGACCGTTACCGCGTGTACCGGAAAGTCCTGGACGACCTCGAATCGGCCCGGTCGGTGCTGCAGGAGTCCGCGGCCGATCCCGACATGACCGAACTCGCCCGGGACGAAGTGGAAAGCCTCGACCGGGAACGGACGGCCATGGAGGAGGAGCTCACGCGGATGATCGTGCCCAGGGATCCCGAAGACGAGCGCAATATCATCTGCGAGATCCGTGCGGGTACGGGAGGCGACGAGGCGGCGATCTTCGCCGGAGAGTTGTACCGCATGTACAGCCGGTACGCGGACAGCCGCGGTTGGAAGACGGAAACCCTGAATTCCAACGGAGCGGAACGGGGCGGCGTCAAGGAGGTCTTCTTCCAGATCGAGGGCAAGGGGGTCTACGGCAGGCTGAAGAACGAAAGCGGCGTCCATCGCGTGCAGCGGGTCCCCGTAACAGAAACACAGGGGCGGGTGCACACTTCCGCCGCCTCGGTGGTCATTCTGCCCGAAGCGGAGGAAGTCGATGTGGAAATCGACGAGAAGAAAGACCTGGTCTTCGATGTTTTCCGTTCCTCCGGTCCGGGCGGCCAGAGTGTGAATACGACCGATTCGGCGGTGCGCATTACCCATGTGCCAACCGGCCTGGTCGTCTCGTGCCAGGACGAGAAGTCGCAGCACAAGAACAAGGCCAAGGCCATGAAGGTGTTGCGTGCCCGCCTGCTGGACATGGCCCGGCAGGAACAGGAAGCGGAGATGGCGAGCAGCCGCAGGTCCCAGGTGAGGTCGGGAGACCGAAGTGAGAAGATCCGGACCTACAACTTCCCGCAGGGAAGGGTCACGGACCATCGCATCGGTCTGACGCTGTACAAGATCGACCAGATCCTCGAAGGGAACATCGACGAGATCGTGGAGTCCCTGGCGGAGGCGGACCTGGCGGAGAAAATGGCGCAGCTGACGTCTGCATGATGCAAGCCACCGGATGGGATTCATGAACGAAGTCGAATGTCCCGCCGCGTCAACCGTGCTCCAGGCGGTTGACTGGGCGGCCCGTAAGCTGGACGGCCGGTCGGATCACGGCGGCCCGGAGAGCCACGCAACCTCGACGGATCACGGCGGCCCGGCAGATCACACCAGCCCGGCAGATCACACCAGCCCGGCGAATCACGTTTGCCGTGTCGAATCGGAACTGCTGCTCGGCGAGGTGTGCGCGTCGAACCGACTCGAGCTGTACCTTGATCCCGACCGGCGGCTCGACAAGCTGGAATCTTCGCGGTTTTCAGCACTGGTCGGACGGAGAATGCGCGGGGAACCGGTCCAGTATCTCACGGGCCGTACGGAATTCTACGGTCGCGGGTTCGAGGTTTCGCCCGCCGTGCTGATCCCCCGGCCCGAGACCGAACGGCTCGTCGACCACGTACGCCCCTTCCTGGATGGGGTGCACCGCGAACGGACCGGGCATCCGGCCGTGACGGCCAACGTTCGGCAACCGGGCGTCCGGAAGGCCGACGTCCGGCAGACCGGTAGTCCGTTTGCAGATTCCCCCGTGCGTTTCGCGGATATCGGCACGGGCTCGGGCGTCCTGGCGGTCACGCTCGCCCTGGAATGCCCTTTCGCGCAGGGGTACGCCACGGATGTTTCCGATGAGGCCCTGGAGGTCGCGCGCAGGAATGCCGAAAACCTGCTGGGGCTCCGTCAAAGCAGCATCACCTTTATGCAGGGTTCGCTGCTGGCGCCCCTCGATACGCTTGCGCCGCACACCCTGGACCTGATCGTGTCCAACCCGCCCTACGTCACTTCCCGGGAAATGGACGGCCTGCCGAAGGAGGTGCGCGGGTACGAACCCCGGCTGGCGCTCCACGGCGGCGAAGACGGCCTGGAATGTCATCGCGCGCTCATCGGGCAGGCGCCGGAGTACCTGAATGAAGGCGGGATGATCGCACTGGAGATCGGCGCCGCACAGTCCGCCGCGGTGACCCGCTCGATCGCGGATCGCCGCGCCTATGGAAACGTGAAGATCGTGAAGGATTACAACGGCCTGGACCGCATCGTGTCCGCCATATACGTCGGATAAGCCCGGCATTACCGACCGGAAGGTGCAAAATGCTCAATAACCACCGCCTCATGATACTCGGAACAGGAAACATGGGATCCTGCCTGCTCGGCGGCATACGCAGAGCGAATCTCGTTCCCCCGGACCAGATCGTGATTACCGGCCTGCGGTCCGACCATCTGAAGGACCTGTCTGATCAGTGGGAAGTACGGTGGACCACCGACAACCGGGAAGCGGTGCGCGAAGCGGATATCGTCATGATCTGCCTCAAGCCCCAGGCCATCGAGCGCGTGGTGGACGAGGTACGCGACCTGCTGCGTCCCGACCAGCTGCTGATCACGATCGCGGCGGGGGTAACGACTGCCGGTATAACCGAAATGACTCGCACCGAGAATCCCGTCGTGCGCGTGATGCCGAACATCGCCTCGCTGGTGGACGAAGGGGCCGCCGCCATTTCACCGGGCAGGTACGCCGGCGAAGAACATAAGCAGATGGCCGCCCGGATCTTCCAGGCCGTGGGACGGGTCGTGTTCGTGAACGAGCATCTTCTGGACGCCGTAACCGGACTCAGCGGCAGCGGTCCCGCCTACATATACATGGTCATCGAAGCGCTGTCCGACGGCGGCGTGAAAATGGGCCTGCCCCGGGACGTCGCCCTGGACCTCGCGGCCCAGACCGTGCTCGGCGCCGCACGGCTGATTCAGGAGACCGGCAAGCATCCGGCGGTATTGCGCGACCAGGTCCTGACGCCGGGCGGCACCACCATCGCGGCGGTCCACGACCTGGAGATCCGCGGATTGCGCAGCATGCTGATCAGCGCGGTCGAAACCGCCACCCAGCGATCGAGGGAACTCCGGGACGGCAAGTAGGCCGACCTGCCGCACGAAGCACCGATTCAGTAAGCCCCTCCAGTTTTTTCAACTTTTTTCCGCGTACATGATTGCGTAACCCGCGCAGCGGCCGGGAAAAACGCGCCGCGACGGCCTATCCGCGTTTAAGACGCCATATGGTGTTATTTTGACGGCATCCCGTGGTATATGGTGTCAACGTATGATGTGTATCAACATATATATAGTCTTTAGGGCGCTTGGAGTTACGGAATTCTCCTTATCCATAGGTAAAGAAAACCGATGTAAGTCCATGTTTTTATTTTGACAATATGGGGGGCACAATGTAGTATAGTGGGAAGAAGTGGGACAAAGTGGGTCACCGAACATCCTAACTGCCAAACACTTGTATAGTATTCTTAAATGATCACCTCACGTTAGGGTGTTTACTCCTTTGTATTACAAGGAGATGATGGATGGTCAACTTCCTGGGATCATACACGCACACCGTGGATCACAAAGGACGGGTGAATGTCCCTGTGAAGTTCCGCAAGCACATCCGTACCGACGAGGATGACACGCTGATCATCACGCGGGGTCTCGACGGATGCCTTTTTGTATATCCGATCGACGAGTGGGAACAGATCGACACCCGTTTGCGCGAACTGCCCGTCACGAGGCAGAACACGCGGATCTTCATCCGGATGCTCTCGTCGGAGGCCGTGGCGGTTTCCATGGACAAGCAGGGGCGCATGGCGCTTCCCCGGCAACTGATCGAACGCGCCGGCATCGAATCCGAAGTGCTGATCGTCGGTACGCTCGACCACTTTGAAATCTGGAGTCCCAGGGAATATAAGAAAGTGATGGACGAATCGGGGCACACCTACGAAGAGATCGCGGAGTCCCTGTTCGTCTGACCATTAGAAGCCCAAGGGCAAATACAGCGGCGGAAAAGACATGGATCTGGCAGAATCGTACATCCATGTTCCCGTTCTTGCCGGGAAGATAGCTGAAATGATCGTGTGGAACAGATCGGGCACATACGTGGACGGAACCATAGGAGGCGGCGGTCACGCGCGCGCCATCATGGACAGGCTGGATGAATCCGGCCGGCTGATCGGCCTGGACAAGGATCTTGAAGCGGTCCGTGTGTCCAGGACCAGGCTTACGGGCGGCGGAACTCCTCGCGTGGATATCATGCATCGTGACTTTACGGAACTGGCGTCCGTGCTGGAAGCGGAACGCATCCCACGGGTGGACGGACTGTTTCTGGACCTGGGCGTGTCATCGTACCAGATCGATACGCCCGGCCGTGGATTCTCGTTCCAGTCCGAAGGTCCGCTCGACATGCGCATGGACCGGGGCGGGGCGCTGACGGCCGCCGATATCGTCAACGGGGGTTCCCGGGACGAAATCGAACGGATTATCGGGGAGTACGGCGAGGAACGGCAGGCCCGCAGCGTCGCGAACGCGATTGTCAGGAACCGCGCGAAGTCACCGCTGACCTCCACTACCGGGCTGGCCGAGACGATCAGGTCGGCGGTCCGCCGCAAATGGGCGGTCAAGTCCTGCGCACGGGTTTTCCAGGCACTGCGCATCGCCGTGAACCAGGAGCTGGTCAGATTGAGAACGGCACTGGACAACCTGCTGCCGTTGCTGAGCGGCCGGGGTCGTTTCGGAGTCATATCCTATCATTCGTTAGAGGACCGCATGGTCAAGCGTACGTTCGAAACCTGGGCTTCGGATTGCATTTGCCCGCCGGGTCTTCCGCAATGCGTGTGCCGGCACGAGCGCGTCGCCGTGATGCACACCAGGCGGGCCGTCGTGGCTTCACGGGAAGAGGTCACGGCAAACCCGCGGGCCCGAAGCGCCAGGTTTCGTATGATCGAACGCTTGCCCAACGATCAATTCGCACGCTGAAATCCGCACCACCTATCTCGACCGGAGAGGACGACATGAAATCCGCTTTCAGATTCCGCAGCGACCATCCGTACATGGGACAGTTGTTCAGCTGGATCGGTATGATCGCGCTCGTCACGTCGCTGAGCATGTTTTACATCCGGCACCAGGTGGAAACCAGGACGCTGAAGCAGGAGATCCTTCAACTGGAGCACCAGAAGGAGGCGATGGAAAAGAAAAGCGCCTATCTGCACGTGCGGATCGTTCGGCTTGCGGAACAGCTCCGGAACGAAACCGCGGCCATGCAACGTTTCGAACTGGAACACGCGGCGGTCGGACAGGTCGTGGTCATGGACGCGGTGGACACCGCCGTGGCATTGGCCGGCACGGCCGGCACCGAGCCCGATGTGAGGGCTATCGCGGGAAAACCGGCGGACGACGCGTTGATCCTCGCCTCATTCCGGACGGCTCGAGTGGATTCCCGATGAGGAACACCCGATATGGTCGCGAAATCCTGTATGCGCAGACTGACCCTCCTCTTCGCGGTCGGTATGTTGCTGTGTGCGGGCCTCGGATTTCGAATCGCTCTGATACAGATTCGCGACGGCGAGACCTACAGGCAACGGGCGCGTGACCAGCAGCACCGGGTCATCAACATCGATCCCCGACGGGGTCGTATCTTCGATCGAAACGGAAACACGCTGGCGCTGAGCGTCGAGTTCGACTCCTTCGGCATCCAGGATCTCGACGGCGATCGGTTCAGTACCTCCGACGTCGGCAACCTTGCCGTACAACTCTCCCAGATCACCGGCGAAGATCCCCGGCATATCGTGGACCGGATTTCCGGAACCTCCGACTTCCGGTACCTGGTACGATGGGTGAATCCGGAGACCAGCGAACGGATAAGGGGGCTGTCCGCCTACCCCCGTTTCGAACCCTATATACGCACGGAAAAGGAGGCCAGACGGGTCTATCCATACCGGACCGCCGCCGGCCAGGTCCTGGGATTCAGCGTCGACGGCGCCGGACAGGCCGGATTCGAAATGGAACATAACCGGTTGCTGTCCGGTATAGAAGGATACAGCGTTGTCCGGATCGATGCCCAGCGCCGGGCCTATACGTGGCTGGACGACTTCCGGAAGTCGGCGGAGAACGGCGCGGACGTCGTCCTGACGATCGATATATCGGCCCAGGTCGCCGCGGAACAGGTGCTTGAAGAGACGATCGCATGGCACGAAGCACTCGGCGGCATGGTCATCGTGATGGATCCTGGGAACGGCGACATACTGGCCATGGCCAGCTCGCCGGATTTCGACCCCAACACGCCGGGTCGATTCCCGTTCGAAGCCCAGAAGATCAGGCCCGTGGTAGACACCTACGAGCCCGGCTCGACGTTCAAAATCGTCGCCGCGACCGCGACCCTGGAGACCGGCGCGTTCTCGCTCGAAGACCGGATCGATACGAGCGGCGGGCGGATCGACCTGGGTACCCAGACCATTTCGGACCACGAAGTCTTCGATGAACTGTCCGTGCGGGAAGTCTTCGAGCATTCCAGCAACGTGGGTACCGTGAAAATCGCCCTGGAGCTCGGTGAGAAGACATTTTACGAATACACCCGGTCATTCGGCTTCGGCATGAAGACGGGCGTCGCGTTGCCGGGCGAGGTCAATGGGATCCTGCACAAGCCGGCCAGGTGGTCCAGGTCGACGCTGCCCACCATGTCCATCGGTTACGGGGTTTCCGTTACCGGAGTGCAGCTGGCGTCCGCCTACTGCGCAGTGGCCAACGGGGGGCTGCTTCTGCAACCCCGGATCATCAAGACCATCATGCGAAACGACGGTTCGGTGGCGTCCGTTCCGAAGTCCGTCGTTCGCAGGGTGATGAAACGACAGACCGCCGATACCCTGCTGGACGTGTTTACCGGGGTGGTGGACCGGGGCACGGGGACGCGGGCCGCGGTACCCGGATTCAAGGTCGCCGGAAAGACCGGCACGGCCTGGAAGGCGCGTGAGGACGGCAGGGGATACACCCGGAACTACCGGTCGTCGTTCGTCGGCATGTTTCCCGCGACGAATCCGGAAATCGTCGTACTGGTCATGATCGACGAACCGAAGAAACGCGGTTTCTACGGTGGGTCGGTGGCCGCGCCCGTCTTCAATAAACTCGTTCGCCGTCTCGTCCATCTGCCGGACGGTCCGGTGGAGTCGGTACCCGAATCCGACGACGGCCTGCCCCTGCACCTGGCCTCCATCGAACCGAAGTCCGCTTCGGACCGTGAGCCCGAGTTATCCAGCCGGTTAGGCCCGGGCTTCAGCGGACAGATGCTACGGGACCTGCAGCCGCTCGACCGCCACTGGGAAATCGAACGTCCCGGTACCCTCACCGGGGAGGAACGGACCCGGATCGAGCTGCCGTCCGTGATCGGCATGAGCGTACGAGAAGCCGTCAAGACCCTGGCCGAAATGGGCATCGAAGCAACCATCGTCGGCACGGGCTATGTCCGGCGCCAGATACCGGCACCGGGCCGCTGGGTAAATCCCGGTGATCGATGCGTCATTGAATGCGGCCCATACAACTAGCCGACCCATCGCTCGCCTCGAGCGGGACGGCGGCACTGAGGGTCAAGGTGTTGATACAGCTTTCCAGACTACTGGACGCGCTGCCTCGGAAAGAGGTGATCCGCCCGTCGGGTCGGACCGACCGTACCGACCAGGCCGGCCGGGCGGACCGGGCGGCCCGGGCGGCCCGGGCCAACCAGGTCGCCCGGGTTGACCCGGAGATCGGCGGCATCGTCCACGATTCGAGGTCCGTCAAGCCCGGCGATGTCTTTGTCGCGCTGCGCGAGCCGTCGGGCCGCGACGGCCACAGGTACGTCCGCGACGCGGTGGCGCGGGGCGCTTCGGTGGTTGTCCAGGAAAACGAAGAACGCCTCGATGACGCGACCGCGGTGATCGTTCCGGACACCTCACTGGCGTACGGCCTGATGGCTGCCGCGTTTTACGGCCGGCCGGCGGACGGCCTCAGCCTGATCGGCATCACGGGGACCAACGGCAAGACGACGGTGTCGCTGCTCGTCGAGGCCATACTCAGGGAGTGCGGCCGGTCCGTGGGCGGGATCGGCACGCTGGGCAGCCGGTTCATGGGCGCGATGCTCGACTGGAAGCTGAGTCACACCACGCCCTACCCGATGGAACTGCACCGCACCTTGAGGCGGATCCGGGACCAGGGAGGCGAATGCGTCGTCATGGAAGTATCCTCGCACAGCCTGGCCTGGCAGCGGCTGTCCGGCCTGCGGTTCAGTACGGGCGTCTTCACCAATCTCTCCCGGGAACACCTGGACGACCACAAGACCTTTGACGCATACAGGGAAGCCAAGACGTTGCTTTTCTCCGAACTGCTCGACGAGGGGGGCACCGCCGTCCTCAACATGGACGATCCCGCCTTCGTGCATTTCAGGAACGCCTCGCGTGCCCGCGTCCGTACCTATGGACTGGACAAGAGAGCGGAGGTCCACAGGGCGGGTCCGATCGGATACCACGCGGACCGGACCACCCTTGCAGTGCAGGTTCGTTCCGATCCGCCGTTCAACGTGACGCTGCCGCTCCTGGGCCGATTCAACGCGTACAACGCCCTGGCGGCGATTTCCGTGGGGCTGGAGTTCGGCATCGACGGCGCGCTGATGAACCGGGCCGTATCCGGGATCACGGTACCCGGCCGGCTGGAGCGCGTCGACGCCGGACAGCCGTTCAACGTACTCGTAGATTTTGCCCATACGCCCGATGCACTCGGCGCCGTGCTGTCGGCCTGCCGGGAATGGACGCGGGGGAACCTGACTGTCGTGTTCGGCTGCGGCGGGGACCGGGACCCGGGCAAGCGGCCCCTTATGGGCAGGGCGGCGTCCACCCACGCCGACGTCGTCATCGTGACGACCGACAACCCCAGAACGGAACCGCCCGACCGGATCATACGGGATATCGAGCCGGGCCTGCTGCCCCACGTTCGCTCCCATATCGTCCAGGACCGTGGCGAAGCGATCCGGAAGGCCCTGCGCGAAGCGGGCGAAGGAGACACCGTGCTGATCGCCGGAAGGGGAGACACGGTCTACCAGGTCGTGGGCGATTCGCATATCGAGTTCGACGACCGTACCAAGGCCCGGGAATGTCTCGAGGCGCATTATGGGTAATCACAACGGGGCCGAGACGCCCACGCTGATGGAAATCGCCGGCATCATGGGCGGCAGGCTGCACGTTCCGTCACCGTCGCTAGGTCGCAGCCGGATCACGGGCGTCTGTTCGGACACCCGGCGAATCGAGGAGGGCAATCTGTTCGTCGCGATTACAGGCGAGCGATTCGACGGTCACGACTTCGTACCCGAGGCCATGCGCGCCGGTGCTTGCGCCTCCCTCGTCACGGACGACTGGCACGCGCGTCGACCGGACCGCGAAGCCCCGGAGGCCGCACGGATCGTCGTGCCCGTGGTACTTCCCGCGCTGCAGGCGTTCGCGGGCTGGCACCGGAGGCGCTTCGACCTGCCCGTCGTCGCGGTTACGGGCTCCAGCGGGAAGACCACCACGAAAAACATGATCGCCTCCGTACTGGGCGAACGCTACCGTGTCTTCAAGACCCCGGGGAACCTGAACAGCCAGCTGGGTGTCTCCGAGGCCCTGTTTTCCCTGCAGGGAGACCACGGCGCCGCGGTACTCGAACTGGGCATGAACCATGCGGGTGAACTGGACCGGCTTTCCCGGATGACCCGCCCGTCCATCGGCGTGATCACCAACGTGGGGCCTGCGCATATCGAGTTCTTCGAGTCCATCGAAGGCATCGCCCGGGCCAAGGGCGAGGTCCTCGACCACCTGCCGGAAAGCGGGAGCGCGGTGCTGAACGCCGACGACCCCCTCGTCATGAACCAGGCCGGCCGCAGCCTGGCGAGGGTAGTCACCTTCGGCCGCGGCGCGGGGGCCGACGTCAGGCTGGCAAGCGTCAGGACCGAACTGTCCGGATCGACCTTCACGTTGTCGGACGGGGCTTCCTTTCGGATCAACCTGATGGGAGAGCACCAGGTCATGAACGCCGCGGCCGCCGTGGCGGTGGGCAGGCTCACGGGAATCGACGACCAGGGCATCGCCCGCGCACTGCGGAGCGTCGAGCCCACGCCCATGCGCATGGAGTACCGAAAGGCGGGCGCTGTGCACCTGATCAACGACGCGTACAACGCCAATCCGTCGTCCATGAAAGCGGCCCTGGACGCGTTGGCAACGGCTGAAGGCCGCAAACTGGTCGTCCTCGGAGACATGCTGGAGCTGGGCGACCTGGGCCAGGCGGCGCACCGGGAAATCGGAAGGCGGGCCGCGGAGGTGGCCGAGCGGATCATCACGGTGGGCGAACTGGCCCGTGAAATCGCCGCAGCCGCGGTGGACAGCGGCATCCCGGCGTCTCGCGTCATGTCCTGCGACTGCAACGACGAAGCGGCCGCCGCGGTACTGTCGGAAGTCGAGGACGGCGACGTGGTGCTCGTCAAGGGATCGCGCGGCATGCGCATGGAAACCGTCGTGGAATACCTGGAAAAGTCGCTCGGTCAGGGCGAACTGGGGTAAGCCCGTGTTGCATCAACGTATAGATCTTCCATTGCTGGTCTCGTCCCTGCTCCTGCTCTGCGTGGGGTCGGTCATGGTTTACAGCGCGAGTTCGGCTGTTGCCGCGGAGATGTTCTCCGGGGACAGTGGATTCTTCGTGAAACGTTACCTGGTGCGGTTGATCCTCGGAATCGTCATCCTGATCCTCTTCGCCAGCCTGAATTACCAGAAACTGCAGAAATGGTCCCCGGTCCTGATCGTCATCGGCATGGCGTTTCTGGCGCTCGTGTTCGTTCCCGGTGTCGGGATGACCATTCGCGGAGCGACGCGTACGGTGAACCTGTTCTCCATGACGATCCAGCCCGCGGAAGGGGTCAAGATCGCCCTGGTGATCTTCCTGGCCTACTGGCTGTCCCGGCGCCAGCACGTCATGGACCGGTTTCTCACCGGGTTTCTGCCCGTGTTGGCGGTGATCGCGGCAACCTGCCTGCTGATCGGGCTGCAGCCGGACTACGGCACCGCGATCGTGCTGGCCGCGACCGCGTTCGCCGTGCTCTACGTCGGCCGCGCCCGGTTGCTGCACCTGGCAAGCGCCGTGGGGATCATGATCCCGGTCCTCTTTTACAAGCTGTACTCGTCCGCGCACAGCCGGGGCCGGCTCATGACCTACTTCGAACGGTTTTTCGGCAATTCCGCCGACCAGGCCCATAACCTTCAAGGCGCGGACTACCAGTTGCAACAGGCACTGATCGGACTGGGTACGGGAGGCGTGTTCGGGAACGGACTGGGGCAAAGCCGGCAGAAGTTCCTTTTCCTTCCCGATCCCCATACGGATTTCGTGTTCGCGGTGATCGGCGAGGAGCTCGGGTTCCTGGGGTCGGTGGCGGTACTGGGCCTCTTTGTCGTCTTCGCGTGGAGAGGGGTCCGCATCGCCCGCATGGCGCCGGACGCCTTCGGGTTTTTCCTGGCATCGGGGCTGACCATGCTCATCACGCTGCACGTGCTGGTGAACATCGGGGTGGTGACTGGCTTGCTGCCCACCACTGGGCTGCCGCTGCCCTTTCTGAGCTACGGAGGGTCCTGGCTGCTCTTCTGCATGATGAGTATCGGGATCCTGCTGAACATATCCAGAATGACCTATCGCCGCCAGAGACTGCAGTATGACTGATCGAACCGACGTTACCGGCCGGACCGCCTGGCATGGACCGGAGATGACTTGCCGCCACGCGCATTTCATCGGGATAGGCGGAATTGGCATGAGCGCACTGGCTGAACTGATGCTTGGATATGGATACAAAGTCAGCGGATCGGACCTGCGGGGTACGCAGCTGACCGACCGGCTGCACGGTCTCGGAGCGTCCGTCTTCCAGGGCCATGACCCGGCCAACGCGCAAGGGGCGGACCTGATCGTGTACTCCTCCGCAATCCCCGGGGACAATTCCGAACTCGCGGCGGCCCGCCGGCTGGGCCGGCGTACCGTCTCCCGCGCCGAACTGCTCGGCACGCTGATGCGCGGGACGCAGGGCATCGCCGTGGCAGGCACCCACGGAAAGACCTCCACTTCGGCCATGATCGTCAAGGTACTGGCCGCCGCGGGGCTGGACCCGACGGCCGTCATCGGCGGGATCATGACGGAAAACGGATCCAACCTCCGCCGTGGAAACGGCCCGTGGATGGTCGTGGAAGCCGATGAATACGATCGTTCGTTCCATGCGCTGACGCCAACGGCGGCCGTGATCACTTCGGTGGACGCCGACCACATGGAATACTACGGTTCGCAGGAAGCCATCGATGAAGCCTTTACCGTCTTCGCCCATCTCGTGCCCGGGGACAGGCCCCTGATCGTGTGCGCGGACGACCCGGGAATTCGCAGGATCCAGTCAACCCTTCGCCGCCGCCTGGTGACCTACGGGCTTTCAACGCACGCCTGCATCCGGGCGGACCGGGTGGAATCGAAGGGGTGGAGCATATCCGCCGATGTGTACGTGCGGGAGGTTCCGGCCGGCCGGCTGGTGTTGCCTCAGCCGGGCGAGTGCAATCTGTCCAACGCCCTGGCCGCCATCGCCGTGGCCGACCATCTCGATCTGCCCGTCGAGCGGACCATGGCGGCCCTGGCGGAATACCGGGGGCTGAAAAGGCGATTCGAGGTGCTGGGCATCGTCCGCGGCGTCACGGTGGTGGACGACTACGCCCACCATCCCGCTGAGATCGAGGCCGCACTGCGCGCCGTGTCGAATGCGGGCGCCCGGCGCATGTTCGTGGTGTTCCAGCCGCACCTTTACAGCCGGACGCGGAATCTGCGCCGCGAATTCGGACGCGTCCTCGGACGGTCTCCCGCATGCCGGACGATCGTGACGGACGTATACCCGTCCAGGGAAACGCCCGAAGACGGGGTGACGGGTGAGTTGATCGTCCAGGACTCGAGCGCATTCGGCGAAAACGTCGCTTATATCCCGGACAAGGACCGGGTAGCGGCCGCTCTGGTGGACGATCTCGAGCCTGGAGACCTGGTGCTGACCCTCGGCGCGGGGGACATCGGCGAGGTGGGTAGCCAGGTTTGCGAACTGCTGCGGAAACGCGGGGACAGGTCTCATGGGAATCGCTGAACGCTTCAGCGGGTTGGTGCCCGCCGGACGGCTGCGCCGGGACGAGGGGCTCGACCGGCATACCACCTACCGGGTCGGGGGACCGGCCGACGTGATGTGCTTGCCTGAAACCCGGTCGGAGCTGCTGGAAGTCGTCACCGCGGCCAGGGTGCATGAGGTCCCCTGGCTCGTGCTGGGGAACGGGAGCAACATCCTCTTTTCGGATGACGGATTCAGGGGGCTGGTCATCAAGATACGCGGTTCGACCCCGGCGGATGGGACGCTGTGGCACCTGAAGCAGGAAGGCGAACGTCTCCGGGCCGGCGCCGGCGTGAGCCTGCCCCGGCTCGCTTGGTCGGCGGCGGCCACGGGCCTGGGCGGACTGGAGTTCTGCACCGGGATCCCCGGCGTGATCGGCGGTTCCATCCGTGGCAACGCGGGTGCCCACGGGAGCGATCTGGGCAGCGTACTGGAGTCGATTGAGCTGATACAGCCTTCCGGCGAAATCGAGACGGTCCCGGCTGGGGAGGCGGGGTTTTCCTACCGGGATAGCGGGATCGAACCGGACGGCATCGTGACCGGGGCCGTATTCAGGCTGACGCCGGACGAACCGGAAAACGTGTATGAACGCATACGGGAATTCACCGAATACCGGAAGCGCACGCAGCCGTCTGCGGACCAGAGCGCCGGATGCATGTTCAAGAACCCGGAGGGCGACAAGGCGGGAAGGCTCATCGACACGGCCGGTTGCAAGGGCCTGCAGGTCGGGGGAGCGAGGGTGTCCGACGTCCACGGTAATTTCGTCATCAACCAGGGCGGTGCGACGGCTTCGGACGCGTTGCGGCTGATCGACATGGTGCGCGAACGGGTCTTCGAACGGACCGGCGTAGCCCTTGAACTCGAAGTCCGCGTGATGAAATCGGGGGTCGTATGAAACTAAAAAGGACGCATACAGCGGTCCGTCTCATGCATGGACTCGCGGCCGGACTGCTCGTCTCGGCCGTGGCGGCCGTAATGGCCATAGGCGGCCTGGAACTGTCCAGGTGGGCGAAGACCTCGCCGGCCTTCAATCTGAAAACTATTGACGTCAAGGGGAACATCGCCGTCGGCAAAGAGGAGATCATCACGGTTTCCGGTCTCGAGCGGGGACGGAACATCTGGTCGGCCGATCTCGAGGAGACCGAAAGGCGCCTCATGATGGCCCGGCGGTTCGAACGGGTCGCCCTGACCAGGAGACTGCCCGGTACCGTCGTCGTCCGGGTGAAGGAACTGCAACCGATCGCTTTCGTGCAGCTGGACCGGCTCTACGGTGTCTCGGAAGGCGGCGAGTTGATCCCCCTGACGCCCGGACACGGGCTGCCGGATCTTCCCGTGATCACCGTCGCTGCTTCGAGTAACCTTCGGGAGACGGATGCCGCGGAGTCGCGGGGCCGCAGTTTCGAAACGCTGAGAGACGCTATGCGGGGCAGTCCGGAGATGGCCCGCGCACTCTACCTGATGCGGGTGCTCAGAACGATGTCTCCGGGGATGTATGACGAGTTGTCCGAGATTCACGTGTCCAGTCCCGATGACCCGGTCGCCTATATGGTCGAAGGCGGGCTGGCCATCCGGTTCGGGACGGGCAACTATCCCAGGAAGATCGAGATGTTGAGACGGACGGTGGAAAAGCTGGAATCCGATGCCATCCGGACCCGCCTGATCGACCTGCGGTTCAAGGACCAGGTCATCGTCCGGCCGATCGTATCGAACCGGTCCGGAGGCGGGAGATCGTAGTGGTAAAAGGAGTTGAATATGGCTCGTGAACATATCGCCGCGCTCGATCTGGGCACCACCAGAACGGTCGTGCTGGTCGGCGAGATTGCAGAAGACGGCCTCCGCGTCCTGGGCAAGGGCGCGAGCAGGTCCCAGGGCCTCAGGCGAGGCGTCGTGGTCAATATGGACGAGGCCGCCCGTTCGATCGGGGAGGCGCTCCGGGCCGCGGAACAAGATGCGGGCGCCAGGGTAAACGAGGTGTTCGTCGGGTTTTCCGGCGAGCACATCGAAAGCGTCAACAGCAGCGGCGCCGTGGCTATCGCGTCCGAAGCCGGCCGGGGCGTTACGCGGGAGGACGTTGTCCGCGCCCGCGAATCGGCGACGGCGCTGAAGATTCCCTCGGACCGCCAGGTCATCCACGTGCTCACCCAGGACCACATCGTGGACGACCAGAGCGGGATCCACGACCCGTGCGGCATGTCGGGCGTCCGGCTCGAAGTGCGCGTGCACATCGTAACCGGCGCGGTCACCCCGCTGCGCAACTTACGCAACTGTATCGTGCAGTCCGGAATGCAGGTCCAGGAACTCGTCCTGGATACGATAGCCGCGGGCGAGGCGGCACTCACGTCCGACGAGAAGGAATTGGGCGTCGTGCTGCTCGACCTGGGCGGAGGCACGACGAAGGTCGCGCTGTACCATCACGGCAGCATTCGGCATTCGGCGGTCATACCGGCCGGGGGCAACAACCTCACGAACGACATCGCGATCGGACTCCGCACGCCGCACGAGGACGCCGAACGGATCAAGTGCGGCTACGCGAGTGCGGTCTATGTCCGGCCGGACAGGGACAACATGATCGAAGTGCCCGGCGTCGGCGGCCGCGAGTCGCGGCAGGTGACGCGGGAGGAACTGGCCTTCGTGGCCGGACCGCGGATCAAGGAGCTGCTGTTCCTCGCGCGGGAGGAGATCCGCGGCAGCGGATTCGAACACCTGGTCGGCACCGGAATCGTCATCACGGGCGGCGGTGCGCTGATGCCGGGCATCGTGAAACTGGCGGAACAGGTCTTCGGCATGTCCGCGAAAATCGGCGGGCCGCAGGAGTTCCCCGGACTGGAAAGTGACGGGAACGCGCCTACGTACGCCACAAGTGCCGGCCTGTTGCGCTACGCCATGAACAACCTATTGGAAAAGGAGTGGCTCCATGGTACGGAAGGAGGATTGCTGGACCGTGTGATAAGCCGGATCGCGGCCCTGATGTAGAAACCAGCACGCACCATCGTACAGATTCGGGCAAAACCGGCAGATTGCTGCCTCAAACCCTCAGAAGGAGGCTGTAAATGTCTACTTTCGACTTCGATGCGGAACCGGGACTGTTCGCGCGCATGAAGATCATCGGCGTGGGCGGCGCCGGAAAGAACGCCGTCAACCACATGGTTGAAGTCGGCGTCCCGGGCGTCGATTTTCTGGTCGCCAACACGGACGCGCAGGACCTGGCGGGTTCCAATGTCAAGTACAAGATACAGCTGGGACACGAAATCACCCGCGGTCTCGGCGCCGGCGCGAATCCGGACGTAGGGCGCAAGGCCGCGGAGGAAAGCCGGGACGTGATCGCGGAACACCTGACCGATATCGACATGGTCTTCATCACCGCGGGCATGGGAGGCGGCACGGGTACCGGCGCCGCGCCGGTGATCGCGCAGATCGCCAAGGAACTCGACGTCCTGGCCGTCGGCGTCGTGACCAAGCCCTTTGCCTTCGAGGGACCGAAGCGGGCGGCGAATGCCGAAACCGGTCTCGCCGCGTTGAAAGAGCATGTGGATACGGTCGTCATCATACCCAACCAGAAGCTGAAGGAAGCCGTGAGCCACAACACTTCCTTCAAAGACGCGCTCAAGGTGGCCGACGAGGTCCTGCTGCAGGCCACGCGCGGCATTTCGGACCTGGTTACCCTGCCCGGGCTGATCAATGTCGATTTCGCCGATATCCGGACGACCATGGAGAACAAGGGCGAAGCCCTCATGGGCACCGGCGAGGCCGAGGGAGAAAAGCGCGCGCTGGAGGCGGCGGAACGGGCCATGAAGCACCCGCTGCTGTCGGATATGGACATAGACGGGGCCAAGGACATCCTGCTGAACATCTCGGGCGGCCAGGATATGACCCTGTTCGAAGTGGAAGAAGTGATGACCACGGTCCAGGCGGCCGCGGGACATACCAACATCATCATGGGTACGGTCCTCGACGAAAGCCTGGAGGGCAGCATCCGGGTGACGTTGATCGCCACGGGACTGGACCAGGCGATGTCGTCGCCGGACGAAATGCTGACCCGGAACATCCTGAAGTTCCAGCCGGACCGTCCTGAAGAGATCGAAACCCCGGCCTTTCAACGGGTCAAGCGTAACGGGTTCGAGACGGAGGAAGTGGCCGTGGGCGATCCGTCCGACGACGCGGTCGACAACAACGGACTGGACGTGCCGACCTACATGCGCCGCCGCAGGGCTTTCGGTTCGTAACATCCCGGATCATACCCGGCCCGGACGGGTGATTCAGGCACAGGCCATACCGGTCAAATTCGTTTGACAGGCCCACGGCGGGACGGTATTTTGAGGCTGGCGTTTTTGCGGTGCTGGTTTCAAGATACCATCCCGTCGGAGGGCGTAGTCTTTCCTGTCCGGTAACCGGTCTGATTACGGCCAATCCATATCCTGTTCTATTCTGCAACTTCCGGTACGACAGGGAGATACATCCGATATGGCCGAGGGATTGCCCCCTCAGTACGATCCCGGAACCGTTGAGCGGAAGTGGTACGCTTTCTGGGAAGAGCACCAGTTCTTCCACGCCGATCCGGCTTCCGGCAAGCCCCCCTATTCCATCGTCATACCCCCACCCAACATCACCGGCATACTCCACCTTGGCCACGTGCTGAACAACACGATCCAGGACGTGCTCATCCGGTTCAAGCGCATGCAGGGTTTCGAAACCCTCTGGATGCCGGGAACGGATCACGCCGGTATCGCCACGCACGTCGTCGTGGAACGGATGCTCGCGGAACGGGGCATCGACCGGAAGGAAATCGGCCGCGAGCGATTCGTGGAAGAAGTTTGGAAATGGCGCGAGCAGTACGGCGGCACGATTGTCCGCCAGTTGAAGGAACTGGGCTGTTCCTGTGACTGGAAGCGCGAGCGTTTCACCATGGACGAGGGGCTTTCCAGGGCGGTACTCACGGTATTCATCGCACTTTTCGAAAAGAAGATGATCTACCGGGGCAATCGCATCATCAACTGGTGTCCCCGCTGCAACACCGCCCTGTCCAACGAGGAAGCCGTTCCCCGGGACGAGCAGGGATCGTTGTGGCGGATCCGGTATCCCCTGGCAGACGGCACGGGCGGGATCAGCATCGCCACGACGAGGCCGGAGACCATGCTCGGCGACGCGGCGGTTGCCGTCCACCCTGAAGACGAGCGGCACGCGCACCTGGTGGGCAAACGGGTCAGCCTGCCGCTGACGGACCGGACCATCCCGATCATCGCGGACGCGGAATTGGTGGACCGGGCATTCGGCACGGGCGCCGTCAAGGTGACGCCGGCACATGATTTCAATGATTTCATCCTCGGAAACAAGCACGATCTTCCCCAGATCGTGATCATGGACGAGGATGGCGCGATGAACGAATCCGCCGGTCCCGCCTACCGGGGAATGGACCGGTTCGAGTGTCGTCGCAGGGTCGTGAAGGACCTCGAAGACCTCGGCCTCCTCGAAGGGATCGAAGGCCACGTCCACGCCGTCCGCCACTGCCAGCGTTGCGATTCGGTCCTCGAACCCCGGCTTTCCCGCCAGTGGTTCCTGAAGACCCGGCCGATCGCCCGCCGCCTCCTGCGCGCCCTGGACGAAGACCGGCTGCCGGGCTTCACGCCGGAGCACTGGGAGAAAACTTACCGTCACTGGCTCGAAAACATCGAGGACTGGTGCCTTTCCCGCCAGCTGTGGTGGGGGCACCGCATTCCGGTATGGTACTGCGCGTCGTGCGGAAGCGCGCACGCGGGTATCGAAGCGCCCGGGCAATGCGGCCGCTGCGGCCACGGCGTGCTGCACCAGGACGAAGACGTGCTCGACACCTGGTTTTCTTCGGCCCTGTGGCCTTTTTCGACCATGGGCTGGCCGGAACGCACGGCGGAACTTGAGACCTTCTATCCCACCTCCACGCTGGTGACCGGCCACGATATCCTGTTCTTCTGGGTCGTTCGCATGATGATGATGGGCTACGAATTCAAGGACGACCGGCCCTTCGACGACGTTTATCTCACGAGCCTGGTCCGCGACATCAAGGGACGCAAGCTGAGCAAATCGCTGGGCAATTCGCCCGATCCCCTGGAAGTCATGGATACCTACGGCGCCGACGCGCTGAGGTACGCCATGATGTTGATCGCGCCGCACGGACAGGACTTGCTGTATTCCAACGAACAGGTCGAAGTGGGGCGCAATTTCGCGAACAAAATGTGGAATGCCGCACGGCTGGTACTCATGCACCAGAAGACGACGGAATCCGGCCTTGCGGTATCCGGCCTCCCGGAATCCGAGAACCTGTGGGACCGCTGGATCCTGTCCCGGCTGGACCGAACCGTTGAACAGGCGACGCGGTCCCTGGAGCAATATGCCTTCCACGAGACGGCGCTGCTGCTCTACGACTTCTTCTGGCACGACTTCTGCGACTGGTATCTCGAAGCGATCAAGCAACGGCTCTACGACGAGACGGACGTGGCGTCCGCGGATCACGCGCGTCGCACGGCCCTGCTTGTGCTCGAACAGACGCTCCGCCTGTTTCATCCGTTCATGCCCTTCATCACCGAGGAAATCTGGCAGCATCTGAGACCCTACCTGGATGACCGGGACGCGGAACCGGCCGGCATCGTCGTCGCGCCCTGGCCGGAGACCCGTCCGGACCGGGTCCAGGCGGATGCCGAAGGGGACATACGTTACGTCCAGGAACTGATCGGGGCCATTCGCGGCGTCCGTGCCGATTTCAGGGTCCATCCTACCCAGGAGATGGCGGTGCACTGCCGGATCGCGGACCCCCGCCTGATCGAAGTGCTCTCCGGACAGGCTCAGGCCGTCCAGTCGCTTGCCCGGTGCACGCTGGCCTTCGTCGACGGCGACGAGGCCCGCCCCTCCGGTTGCGCGTCCGGCGTGTTGCGGGACATGGAATTCTACATCCCGCTCAGCGGGCTGATCGACCTGGAAATCGAAACAGATCGCCTTTCCAGGGAGCGGACCCGGGTCGAACAGGAACTGGAGAAGGTCCGCAAGCGCCTGTCGAACGGCCAGTTCGTGCAAAAGGCGCCCGCAGAGGTCGTCGAGAAAGAAAAGGACAAGCAGAACAACTACGAGGACATGATCGGCCGGCTGAATCGGAATCTCGAAATGATTTGTGCAGGATGAGCGTCGAGTGCTATATTGATTTGCACGCCCACAGCGACTGTTCCGACGGTGTCGATTCCCCGGAAGAACTCGTGTCGAAGGCCCGTGCTGCGGGCCTGTGCGCACTGGCGATTACGGACCACGACGCGGTCGAAGGCGTGGAGCGGGCCCGGCGCGAATCTGCCCGGCGCGAATCGGCCCGGCGCGAATCGGCCCTGGACCTGGAGATCGTACCCGGCGTGGAACTCAGTGCGCGGGCAGGTGATTCCGACGTGCATATCCTGGGCTACTACTTCGATCCAGGCAACCGGTCGCTGCTTTCGTACCTGGAGACATTCCGTTCGCAGCGTCTGCACCGGGCGAAGGGCATCGTCCGGAAGCTGAACGACTTGGGCGTACCGCTTGAACTGGATTCGGTCATCGCTCACGCGCAGGACGGAAAGACCAGCGTTGGCAGACCGCATATCGCCCGCGCGCTGGTGGAAAGCAATCAGGTCGATTCGATACAGGACGCTTTTACACGGTACCTGGGCAATCACGCCCCCGCGTTCCTGCCCAAGGTTTTTTTCGCCGTCGAGGATGCGATCCAGGTGATCCACGACGCCGGCGGCGCGGCCGTGCTTGCCCATCCGGGGTCCCTCAGGCGGGACGAATTGATCCCCGGTTTCGTAAAGTCCGGCCTGGACGGCCTGGAGGTCATCCATCCGGACCACTCCGGAACGGCCCGCCGCTACTATGGGCAACTGGCTGCGAAGCACGGACTGGTGGCAACCGGCGGATCGGACTATCACGGACCCCGGGCGGACCGTTGCAGCCTTGGCGGCATGAAGGTACCTCTGCATCATCTGACCGATCTGAAACGGATATTGGCTTGATATAGCGCCGGATGTTGCGCGTTCGTTCGATGTTTCTGCACGTTTTAAGGAGACGAAAAATGCGTTTATCCCTGCCGGACTTCTTTTCCAATGATATCGGCATCGATCTGGGTACGGCAAATACGCTCGTTTACGTGCGCGGCAGAGGCATCGTCATCAACGAACCTTCCGTGGTGGCGGTCAATACCAAGACCGGTAAAGTCGTTGCCGTCGGCGCCGAAGCCAAGGTCATGCTCGGCAGGGAGCCACCGGATCTCAAGGCGCACCGGCCGTTGCGAGACGGCGTGATCGCCGACTTCGAGTATACGGAAGCCATGATACGGTACTTCATCCGCAAGGTGCTCAAGAATTCGTTTTTCATCCGGCCGCGCGTCGTGGCGTGTATCCCCTCGGGGGTGACCGACGTCGAGATGAGGGCGGTCCGGGATTCGGCGGAACGGGCCGGCGCCAAAGAGGTGATGCTGATCTCCGAACCCATGGCGGCCGCCATCGGCTGTTCCCTGCCCGTGGAAGAGCCGGTGGGGAGCATGATCATCGACATCGGCGGCGGCACCTCGGAGATCGCCGTGATCTCGCTCGGCGGTATCGTGACGGCAAAGTCGGTACGCATCGGCGGCGATGAGATGGACGAGGCCATCATCAACCACATGAAGAACGACTGCAATCTTCAAATCGGTTTCAACATGGCCGAACAGATCAAGTGGAAGCTCGGTTCGGCCTATCCCGTGTTCGACAGGGAACTGGAAATGACGGTAAAGGGGCTCGACCTGATCGACCGGATTCCACGTTCGGTCGTGGTCGATTCCCTGGCGATCCGCAGGGTGCTTTCGCAACCGCTCGACGGGGTGATCATGGCGGTGAGGCAAACCCTGGAATTGACGCCGGCGGAACTCGCGGCCGATATCATAGATCGCGGGATCATCATCAGCGGCGGCGGGTCCCGGCTGCCTGGCCTGGACAGGCAAATCACGAAGGAGACGAAGCTGCCGGTAAGGCTCGACGACGAGCCCATGACCTCGGTAGTCCGTGGAGCGGGGAAGATCATCGAGAATTACGCCGCCTACGAGACTATGCTGAGCGTCCTGAAAGACTAGCATGTTCCGGTTCTTCTACATTCTCTACTACCATCGCCAGTACACCGCTTTCGCCCTCGCCATGGTCATCTCGATCCTGCTGCTGACGGCGGCCCCGCAGCAGCAGGTCGGTATCACGCGTATTGTCTGGCTGACGGTACTGACGCCGTTCCAGGAGGCGTTCGCCTTCATCCCTTCCTATTTCAATCTCAAATCCGAAAACCAGCTGCTGCGCCAGAAACTCGTCCAGATGCAGTTACGGGCGGCCGATCTCGAGGAAGGCAGATTCGAAAACCAGCGGCTGCGAGGGCTACTCAGCCTGAAGGAGAAAAACAGGTATATCTATGTACCCGCCGAAGTCATCGGCTGGAACACGGACCAGAGACTGAACACCATCGTCATCGATGTCGGCCGTTCCGAGCAGATTCAGAAATACATGGCCGTTGTCATGGAAGACGGCGTCCTCGGAAGAATCATCGAAGTCGGCCTGACTTCGTCCTACGTCCAGCTGCTGACCGACAGGAACAGCCGTATCAGCGGCCTCGTCCAGCGGAGCCGGGAACAGGGGACCATCCGGTACGTGAATGACGCGTTGTACATGGAGTTGCCCCTTCGGGCCGATGTCCGCATTGGCGACCGCGTGGTGACGTCCGGCCTGGGGGGGACCTTTCCGCCCGGATTGCCTGTGGGCAGCATCGGCCAGATCGCGCTGGATAGCCGGAACCTGTTCAAACAGGTTTCCATTACGCCCGCGGTGGAACTCAATCGCCTGGAGGAGGTGTTCGTGATCGCGGGTGAACAAACGCCTGCCGAAGAAACGCCTGCCGAAGAAACGCCTGCCACGGCAGATTCGCTTCTGGCCCAGTGACTTCGGCGAATCCAGGCCGGTTACATGACCCGGTTTTTACATGCGCCTAAAACACGTAATCCTGCTGTTCCTGGCGTTTGTCGTCGACAGCACCTGGGGACACGAGATCGCCATTTGGGGAATCCGGCCCGATTTCGTAATGATCATGCTGATCTACGGCGCGATGGGATCGGGGGCCTTCGCGGGAACCGTACTGGGGTTCAGTGTCGGGCTGTTGGAGGATTTCAACGGTTCGCCTGAGCATCTGGGACTCAATGCCTTGTGCAATACGCTGGTCGCGTATGGTGTGGGTATTGCCGGAAACACACTTTACCGGGACAGCCTCTCCACCCTGCTGCTCACGCTGCTGGCCGCCGGCTTCGTTCATTCCGCCATATACTGGCTGGTGTTTACCCGGTTCCAGCTGGTCGAATCGGTATACATGCTGGGAACCGTTTCGCTGCCGACGATGCTCTACACGATCTCCGCGGCGCTTTTGCTGATCATCGGATTGACTTTTCGACAGGGACAGATCAATGTCCGTTGGCTTTTCCCAGAATGACAATCCCACCCACAGGGACCAGCTGTACCTGTTCATCGGTATCGTGACCGCGCTCTTTCTCCTGCTGGCCGTTCGCCTGTTTTATTTCCAGGTCATTTCGGGCGAGGAGTACCGGGCGCATTCGGAACGGAACCGGATACGGCCCGTCGTGATCGAGGCGCTGCGCGGATTGATCATGGATCGGAACGGGGTCGTCCTGGCGGAAAACAGGCCATCCTACACCATCGCCGCCGCTCCATTCGAAACTTCCGACGAGACCGTGGACTACCTGGGGGAACTCACCGGCCGGGATGCCCGGGCCATCCGAATGCGTATCCGAGACCCGTCGGTAAACAGGTTCAATCCCATACCGGTCCAACGGAACGTTTCCTTCGAAATCGCAAGCCGGGTCGAGGAACACCTGCCGGACCTGCCCGGGGTACTCGTTCAGATTACCCCCGGCCGGACGTACGGCACGGGCAAGCTGGCGAGCCACGTGCTTGGGTACGTATCCGAGATCAACCAACTGGAACTCGAGGATCTGGCAGAAGCGGGGTATCGATCAGGCGACATCATCGGGAAACAGGGTGTGGAAAAAGCCTTCGAGCATCACCTCCGCGGCCAGAACGGGCTGGAATTCATGGAAGTGAACGCGCGCGGCCAGGAACTCGGACCGTTGCCCGGCATGTCGGCCCTCCTGCCGGTATCGGGAAACAACGTCTATCTGACGCTGGACACGCGGATTCAGGCCGTCGCCGAAGAGGCGATTCCCGACAGCCTGGCTGGCGCGCTGGTGGCGGTGGATCCCATGACGGGCGCGGTCATCGCGATCGTCAGCAGGCCGGGATTCGATCCGAACCTGTTTACGGAGCGGATTCCCCAGGAGACGTGGGATTCGCTGGCCAACCATCCCATGAAGCCCCTGTTGGACCGGACCCTGGACGGGCAGTATCCACCGGCTTCCACGATGAAGATCGTAACGGCCTCCGCAGCGCTTGAGGAGCACCTGGTCACGCCGTCCACGCTCTTCCGTTCCTGCAATCGAGGTTACCAGTTCGGAAACCGCTGGGCGGGGTGCTGGACCAGCGGTCACGGTTCCATGGCGTTCAGGGACGCCATGACCCATTCCTGCGACGTGTATTTCTACCAGGTGGGACACCTGATGGGACTGGAACGCTGGGGACGGTACGCGCGGGGCTTTGGCCTGGGGACCCCGACCGGTTACGACGCGGGTGACGAACAGGGCGGCCTGGTTCCGGACACAGACTACTACGATCCGGCGGAAAACCGCATGTGGACGCCCGGCAAGATCCTGAACCTGGCGATCGGCCAGGGTGAACTGCTCGTCACACCGCTGCAGATGGCGATGTTGACCGCCGCGGTAGCGAACGGAGGCGCGCTTTACCGGCCCTACATACTCGACCGTGTGGAGTCGGCCGGCGGAGAAACGGTGGAAACCGGCGAACCGAGCATCAGGGACGCGCTGCCCGTTTCCCCGGAGACGCTGCACCTGATCCGGGAATCCCTGGTTAACGTGGTCAATGAAGGGACCGCGCGGTCGGCGCGATTGCCCTACGCGCAATTGGCGGGCAAGACGGGCACCGCCGAAAACCCGCACGGCGAGAGTCATTCCTGGTTTGTCGCGTATGCACCGGCCGAATCACCGCGTATCGCCGTCGCGGCGATCATGGAAAACGCGCCTTCGGGTGCCGCCGTGCCGGTCGTTCGGCGGGTTGTCGACACCTGGCTGTCGCTTGAACCGATACCAGTCGCCGGCCTGATCGACGCCGGATACACGGAAGATGCCACTCCTTAGCGTCCGGGGAACACGCCTGAAATACCATGGAAACCCATTTAAGCCGCACCCTCGTCATCATATCCATCCTTTTGTCCGTGATCGGCATCATCGTGATCTACAGCGCCACGCGGGACGAGACCGGCCTGGGCACGTCCCGATACATGCTGCAGTCCATGTGGTTCGTGGCCGGCATCGGGGTGATGTACATCACGTCGGTGTTGCCCATTCGTTTCCTCCAGGCCATTACCATTCCCGTATTCGTCGTGGTGATGATCCTGCTGGTCGTTGTGCTGGCCTCCGAAACCGTCAAGGGGTCCAGCCGGTGGATCAGACTCGGCTTCATCGGCATCCAGCCTTCCGAACTGGCGAAGATCGCCGTCATCATGGCGCTTGCGCAGTATCTTTCCCAGTTGCGGACCAACATACACCGGCCTTCGGTCATGGCCACCTGTGGCGTAATCGTGGCGTTGCCCGTTTTTCTCATCCTGTCTCAGCCCGACCTGGGCACCTCCATCGTCTTCGGGGCGATCTTCTGCGGCGTGCTGCTCTGGGCGGGGTTGAGCGTCCTCCAGCTGCTGCTCATGGTATCCCCGTTGATCGGTGTCGTGATCGGCGTGGTGAGCGGGTTCGACTGGGTCATCTGGTCCGTATTCATACTGATCGTGGCGGGCATCATGTACCTGAAGTGGCCGCCTCGGTTCGTTACCATATTCCTCACGGTCACGCACCTGGCCGTGGGTCTGGGTGCGGAGCCCCTGTGGGATTCGCTGCACGACTACCAGCAACAACGCGTCGAAACCTTCCTGAATCCCCAGGTCGACCCAAAAGGCGCGGGATACCAGATCATCCAGTCCAAGATAGCCATTGGATCGGGCGGACTGCTCGGACGCGGGTTTCTGCAGGGATCCCAGACCAGCCTTGCATTCCTGCCCGAGCAGCACACGGACTTCATCTTCTCGGTCATCGCCGAGGAATTCGGTTTCGTAGGCTCGATGGCCGTCCTCATCCTATGCTATGTCTTCATACTCATCGGGATCTATATCGCAATGAACGTCAAGAGCCGGTACCAGAGCCTGCTCGCGGCCGGCTGCGTATCCGTCTTCACTTTTCACGTAATCATGAACGTGGGGATGGCCGTCGGTGTGCTGCCGATCGCCGGCGTACCCCTGCCCTTTCTCAGCTACGGCGGCTCCTTTCTGATGACCAGCCTGATCCTGTGCGGTCTGCTGCTGAACGTATGGCGCCATCGATTTGATTACTGACTGCTTTTTCACGCTTGACCGCTGTTTCACGTCTGAATGCTGTTTCACGCCTGTAAGCCGGCTAGCGCCGCGAACGAGGAAAGTCCATGCATCCCATCCTTTTTGAGATCGGTCCGTTCACCGTACGCACCTATGGCCTCTTGCTGGCCGTATCATTCATCGCGGGCATACTGCTGGCACTGAGGCGGTCCAAAGCGCGCGGCTTGAACCAGAACCAGATGATCAACATGAGCCTGCTTATCATGGTTGCGGGCATTGTCGGTGCCAGGATCATGTACGTCATACCCCACTGGAACGAGTTCAGCGCGAACCCCCTCGACATCATCAGTCCCTTTCAAAGCTCCGGTTCGATCGGCCTGACCGGGCTGACCATGTACGGCGGGTTCATCGCGGCCATCCTGGTATCCATCCTGTACCTGCGCGTGAACCGGTTGTCCATCTGGAAGGCCTGCGACGCCTTCGCGCCGAGTATCGCACTCGGCATCGGCATAAGCCGCGTCGGCTGTTACATGAACGGCTGCTGTTTCGGACTGCCCACCGAGTCAGCCCTGGGTGTCGTCTTCCCGGCATTCAGCGCGGCGGGCTCGTTCTACCCGGACGTGCATCTGCACCCCGCCCAGCTTTACAACGCGGTGCTGGGCTTCGGACTTTTCGGCCTGTTGATGTGGCTGGACCGCAAGCCGAAATACGACGGATTCCTCTTCGCCGTGCTGCTGATCGCCGAACCCGTCACCCGATTCTTCGTCGATCTCTTCAGGTACTATGAATCGAGCATGACCCTGGGCAGCCTGGGCGGGATGGCCCTGTCCGTAAACCAGGGCATCAGCATCGTGCTGTTCGGCATAGGACTCCTCCTCCTGGGATGGGTCAGGAACCGTGCGCGGCAACGCTCGCCGCGAAGCCGGTCACGTCGCGCGTAATGAAACCGAGCGCGGCGGCCCTGTCCCGCCACGTTTTAAATACGAGCATCCCCCTGTCCTTTCCCGACAGATAGGAGGAAGGGGACGGCCGCGCTCCGGGCAAGGACCAAGTCGACCGGTTAGACGGAAGGCGACGGCCGGATTCCGGATATGGTCCGGGCCGGCCGGTCCGGATGTTTCAATGCGCGCCCCACTCCTGGTCGTCGATCGTCCATGTCATGGATCGAGCCGGTCTGAATGATACCTAAGGCCATATTTACTCATATGTTACGCACGGTTGGCCAAACGGCCCTGGACATGGTCTATCCCCCGTGCTGCGTCCTTTGCAAGGTCCGGATCTTCGACGAACGCAGCGCCGTCTGTGACGGTTGCGGATCGGGACTGCTCTCGATCGATGCGCCGTACTGCGAACGTTGCGCCCAGCCGCTGGGCACCCCGGTGGCCTCGTGTCCTGCCTGCCGGGGCCGGACGTTCTATTTCGAAGGTGCGTTTTCCGCGTTCGAATTCAACCGGCCGCTTCAGGATCTCATCCACCTGCTCAAGTACCGGAACCGCCCGGGGATCGGCCGGTTCCTGGGATCCCTGCTGGCAAAAAGGGTTGAACAGGAACCGGGGATACCGCATATTACGGGCGTTTTGCCCGTGCCCCTGCATCCGCTCAGGAGGCGGGAAAGGGGCTACAACCAAAGCGCGTGCATCGCCCGGGGCATATCGGACGTAACGGGCATTCCGGTGCTCGAAAACGTGCTCGGGCGGGGCCGGAACACACCCACGCAGACCTCGCTGAGTCCCGAAGCGCGGATGGCCAACGTCTCGGGGGTGTTCGAAGTGGCCCGGGCCGATGCGGTGTGCGGCGCCACGGTAGCGCTGGTCGACGATATATTCACTACGGGGGCGACGATAGACAGCTGTGCCCGGGCCCTGCTTCAGGCCGGCGCCGGAAGGGTGTTTGCCCTGACTGTCGCGCGCGCCTGAGACCCTTCTGTTTACCTTTGGCGCGGCGGCAGCCCGGCGCCACGGGCAACCCGGCGTCACGGGCAACCCGGCCCCTTCCGTATCACCTGCACGTGGGAGAGAAGACTTCAAATGCATATCGGTATCCTGACGGGCGGCGGCGACTGTCCGGGTCTGAACGCCGCGATCCGGGCGGTAACCAGGCGCTCGATCAAGTCTTATGGCTCGACGGTCCTGGGCATACGCAATGGTTGGGCCGGACTGATCAACAACGAAACCAGTCCGCTTGATCTGGCCTCTGTGTCCGGGATCCTGCACCGGGGCGGAACCATCCTGGGCACTTCCAGGACCAACCCGATGAAGGACGAAGGCAATGTTGAACGAATCAAGGAGAACGTCCGGAAACTGGGCCTGGATGCGGTCGTCGCCATCGGCGGCGAGGACACCCTGGGCGCCGCGGCCGCGCTTAACGAAGCCGGCATTCCCATGGTGGGCCTGCCGAAGACGATCGACAATGACATCGTTGGAACGGACATGACCTTCGGGTTCGACACGGCGGTCACGATCGCCACCGACGCCATCGACCGGCTGCATACTACCGCGGAGTCCCACCACCGGGTGATGGTCATCGAGGTGATGGGCAGGCATACGGGGTGGATCGCCATCAAGTCGGGTATCGCCGGCGGGGCGGACTGCATACTGATCCCGGAGGTCCCCATGGACCTGGACGAGGTCTGCGCGCTCGTCAAGCAGCGCATCGACCGGGGCAAGACATTCAGCCTCGTCGTGGTCGCCGAGGGCTTCACGATGAAGGACACTCCGGGTCAGGTGACCCAGGATGACCAGGTCGATGAGTTCGGTCACGTGCGGTTGGGCGGTATCGGAGAAGTGGTCGGCGCCGAGATCGAACGGCGGGCGGGCATAGAAACCAGGGTGACCATCCTGGGGTATATTCAGCGCGGCGGATCGCCCACGCCCTACGACCGCGTCCTGGCGACGAGGTACGGCGTGACTGCGGCCGACCTCGTGCACGACGGGGATTTCGGCAAGATGGTGGCGCTCAAGGGCTCGAGGATCGAGAGCGTGCCGCTGGCCGAAGTGACCGGCCGGATCCGCACGGTCGACATGGAGCTGTATGACATTGCCCAGGTATTCTTCGGTTAGCCTGCCAATGGAGCCACTGTGAATACGTCGGCGCGCCGGCTGATCATCGCCGGCAACTGGAAAATGCATACCGACCTGGTCGAAGGCGCTTCGCTGGTCGCCGAGGTGATCGAACGCATGGAATCACTCGCCCTGGCCGCGGACCTGGTATTGTGCCCGCCTTTTACCCACCTGACCGTGGCGGCCACGCAGCTTTCCGGCAGTTCCATATCACTGGGCGCCCAGCACATGCACGACGCCCCGGAAGGCGCGTACACGGGGGAAGTGTCGGCCAGAATGCTGTTGACTTCGGGGTGCGGGTTCGTTATATTGGGGCACTCCGAAAGACGGACGTATTTCGATGAAACGAACGAGTCCGTCAACGGCAAAGTGAGATCGGCGATTTCAGCGGGTCTCACACCGATCCTGTGCGTCGGGGAGACGCTTGAGGACCGTGAAGCCGGCCGTACCGAGGAGGTAGTCGGCGAACAGGTTCGAGCGGGTCTGTCCGGTGCGGAACCCGGGACGGCCGACGGTCTCGTCCTGGCTTACGAACCGGTCTGGGCGATCGGGACCGGCAGGGTGGCTACCCCCGATCAGGCCGACCGGGTACACGGTCATTTGAGGAAGGTGATCGCGGACCTGTTCGGCGACGAATTCGCAGGCCGGATCCGAATTCAGTACGGAGGCAGCGTCAAGCCTGAAAACGCGGGCGCATTGATGGCCCGGCCCCACATCGACGGCGCGCTCGTGGGTGGTGCCAGCCTGGACGCCTCCTCGTTCGAGGCCATCGTCCGGGCCGGACTGGGAATCAATGGCGGCTAGCAGTACCTTATCCGGCCGCCGTTTGCAAACCGAAGGATACATACCGTGTTTACCACCGTGGTTGCAGTACATGTGCTGGTCTGTCTCGTTCTGATCCTGTCCGTCCTGTTGCAGTCGGGAAAGGGCGGCGGCCTGTCCAGCGCTTTCGGCGCGGGCGGACCTACCGGCGGCATGGCCGGCCAGATGTTCGGCGGCCGGGGCGCCGCGACTTTCCTGGGCAAGGTGACCACCGTGCTGGCGACGCTGTACATGCTGATCGTCATCGGCCTGAACCTGATCCCCGACGATGCGCAGGGCACGCGAAGCATCATCCAGGAAGAAGCCCTGAGAAACCAGCAGACTTCCCCCGCCCAGGGATTGCCCGACGCGGAATCGGGCCTGCCCCCCGCGCCCGGGGAACCAGGGTCCACGCCTTAATCCATCGACCATCGTGAGGCGGTCCAGCCGCCGGCCGGTCGTCATGACGCCGAAGTGGTGGAATTGGTAGACACGCTGTCTTGAGGGGGCAGTGGGAGAAATCCCGTCGCGGTTCGAATCCGCGCTTCGGCATCCAACCCCTTGTTTCTGTCCCACATACCTGTCCTCGTCAACCGGGAGGCGTCCCATGCGTCCGGCGCGTATGCTGTTCTCCCTGATCGCCGGCCTGGCGATCCTGGCGTTTGTCTCCGTATCCGCCGGGCAGCCTGGCCAGCCTGGCCAGCAACCGCGCACGAATTCGGTGGGCAAGGTCATGCCTCCCGATGCCGCCCCCCTGTCCCGGCAGGTCATCCGCGTGATGAACATGGAGCCGCGCAGCATCGACTCCGGCATCCATCCCTATGACGACGAAGGGCTGGTACTGCGACCCTTCGAAACCCTGATGTGGCGCGACGAGTTCATGCAGCCCATCCCGGGCGCGGCCGAGCGGTACGAGCGTTCCGAAGACGGCCTGATCTGGACCTTCTACTTGCGGCCCGGCGCCCGGTGGAGCGACGGACGACCCGTCACCGCCCACGATTTCGTCTACACGTTCCGTCGGAACATCGATCCCGCATCGGCGAACATTTACGCGAATTTCTACTACGACCTTAAAAACGCCCGGGCGATCAACCAGGGGCAGATCCCGGACGTGACGCAACTGGGCGTCCGCGCGCTGGACGACCTGACCCTGGTCATCGAGACCGAGCAGCCAACGCCCTACCTGCTGTACATCATATCCTTCCCCGATACCTTCCCGGCGCCGCGCTGGGCGATTGAGAAGCATGGCCGCAAATGGACAGAGCAGGGCAAAATCGTCACCAACAGTGGATTCAAGATGGCCGAGTGGCTCTCCGGCAGCCACATAAAGTACGTGCCGGATCCCATGTACAATGGTCCCCACAAGCCCTTTCTGGAACAGGTCGTCCAGCTGTTCCGGGAGCCCGCGGCGGCCAACGTCCTGCCCTACGAAAACGACGAGGTCGATATGGAGGCGGTCGACCTGGCGGAACTCCACCGTATCCGGAACGACCCCCGCCTCGGCAGGGATATCGTCCGTTCGCCGAGTTACCAGACCTGGTACTTTATTTTCAGGACCCGCGAACCGCCCTTCGATGACGTACGGGTGAGGGAAGCCTTTACCCGGATCATCGACCGCGAATCGATCTGCCGCGTGATTCTCCAGGGGGCGGGAATTCCGGCCTATTCCATGATCCCACCCGGATTCGACGCCTACGCGGGATCCGAATACGAGCCGATCCAGGGATACGATCCGGACCGGGCCAGGCAGCTCATGGCGGAGGCCGGCTATCCGCGGGGACGAGGATTCCCGACGGTCGAAACGTGGCTGAGAGCGCCCAATCCCATCACCCGCAGAATCGCCGAGGCGATCCAGGGCATGTTGCGGAATCACATCGGGGTGGACATCACCTTCCGCAGCGCCGATATGGGTTCCTACATGAGCGCCCTGTTCGACTGGCAGATTCCTCTCGGATTCATCGCCTGGGGCGCGGATTACCTGGACCCGAGGAACATGCTGGACATGACCTGGCATTCCAGGCCGCGGGGGGCGCAGCGCCAGGACTGGACCCATCCCGCCTTCGACGATCTCGTGGACCGGGCGATCGGGGAAACCGACCCCGCACGGCGCACGGAGATGTACAGGGCGGCCGAACGGATCCTGGTGTCCGACTACGGCGGGGCGTTCGTCTATCACCCCATCGGATACGGCCTGCGCAAGCCCTGGTTGAAGGGGTACTCCAGGCGGTCCGACGGGACCGTGGGAAGCCTGCTGTGGACCGAAGTCTACATTGGTGAACGCTGAAGGACCCTGGAGGGAGGCGCGACATGGCCGGTGAACAGGCTGCCGTTCCCGCGGCACAGCGCATCAACATGAGTTGCGGGCAGACGCCGCTGTCGCCTGCGTGCCTTGCGGCCATCGGGCAGCAGCTTGTGGAGCCGGTCTATTACGCCCATTATCCCGAGGTCGAAAAAGAAACGTGCCTCATGCTCAAGGAGCTGATGCATACCGAAAACGGACCCATGCTCATTCCGGGGTCCGCCGTATACGGATTGGAAGCGGCCATGCTCGGTACCGTGGAGTCCGGCGACCGCGTGCTGACCGTACAGACCGGCATCTTCGGCCGGCTCCTGACGGAACTTGCCAGGTTCGCGGGCGGGGAAACGACCGTGATCGCACTCGAGGAAGGGCAGTCGGTCGATCCGGAAACGATCCGCACGCAACTGGTCGACGACCCGGAGATCAAACAGGTCGCACTGGTCCACTGCGAGACCACGACCGGTACTTTGAATCCCATCGAAGCCATCGGACGCATGCTGAAGGACGAGTTTCCCCACGTGATCTACATGGTGGACTGCGTGTCGTCCTTCGGCGGGGTCGAGGTGCGGGTCGACGACTGGGGCATCGATCTGCTCGTCACCACGCCCCAGAAGTGCCTGAACGCACCCCAGGGCCTGGCGATCGTGGTGGCCAGCGAAAAAGCGTGGGACAAGATCGAAAACCTGCGGAACCCTCCGCGGGCCATGTGCCTCGATCTCCACTCCTGGCGGCGCTACGGAATGGAGGGAGGCGCCGCGATGGGGTACAGTACGCTTGAAAAGGGGCGCGTGCCCCGGGCAGGTAAACCCCATCCGCGGGACTGGCCCGTTCATGGCCCCCACGCGTCATACACCCTGGTCGTTGGGCTGCACGCCTCGCTGAAGGCCATCATGGACGAGGGGCCGGAACAGGTCTATCGCCGTCAGTTCGTCGCGTCGAGGGCGGTCCACGCGGCACTGCGCGCCCTGGGTCTCGGCATCATAGCCGCTACCGAGGCATCGGCCGCGCCCGTGGCGACACGCATCGCGCTGCCGGACCACCTGGATGCGGCCGAGTTGAACCGGATCCTCTTTGAAAAGCGCGGTATCGCGCTCAGCAGCCTCGCCCGGATCGGAACCATGGGCTTCATGGCCGTGCCTCCGCCTGTGCTGCGGACGATATCGGCACTGGAACAGACCCTGGGCGAGATGGGATGGGAAGTGGAGGAGGGCACGGGCGTAGCCGCCGCGCAAGCGGTTTTCGATTGCTTGCAGTGATTCAACGGCCGGATCCAAAGAGCCAGTGCCAGAATCCCCTGTCCCGATCCCCGGTCGACCCGTTCCCCGCGACCTCTCCCGTGACGTACATCGTCGTCGACAGGTTGAGATGCTTGTCGACGCGAATCGCGTAACCACCCCGCTCGTTCCGCTCGAGGGCCTCGGTGCGAAGATAAGGCTTCCACAGCTCGTTGTGCTGACTGTGCCACAGGAATACGCCGGCCACGTCCTCGACCACGATGCGTTCAGCCTCCTCGTACAGCGCGGTACGTCTTTCCGGGTCGCCGATCAGGTGATTGGCCTCCGCCATGACCGATTCGAAGCGCTGGTTGTACCAGGCATGGCGGCCCGTCGAGAGCCAGATGCCGAGCAGGTTGCTGGGATCCATGTAGTCGTACCCGTAGGGGATCATGGCGAAGGCGATGTTTCCCTGGTACATGGTTTCCATGAACAACTTGGCCTCGGTATTTTGCACGCCGATATCCAGGTTCAGATTGCGCTTCAGCATGGCCTGTACCGCCTGGGGCGCCTGTCCCCCCTGAAGATTGGCCCCCCGGATCCACATCACGGTCCGAGGAAAACCCCTGCCGTCCGGATAGCCGGCTTCCGCGAGCAGCCGTCGCGCCAGCACCGGATCGAATCGCTGAACAGACGCGAGTTCCCCGGGATTGGACGCGGGAAACCCCTCGGGCAGCATGGACACCGCGGGAACGGCGACGCCCTGGAGCGCGGACGCGACCAGCGCTCCGGTGTCGATGGCGTGGCTGAACGCTTGCCTGACCCTCAGATCATCGAAAGGGGGCTTGAAGGTGTCCATCATCAGGTAGGTGGTTCCGAATGCCATATAGGTGTCCAGCTGGTCCCTGAGCACGGGATCGTGCTTTACGCGGTTGATTTCCGCCTGGTTCGACAGGTTAGCCTGGTCCACTGCGCCCGACTCGTAGGACGACAGCATCGGAGGGGGTACCGCGGCGTTGAAGAGCTTCGTAACCACCTTTTCCAGGTAAGGTTTGTGGGGTCCCCGGTAGCGGGGATTCGGCGCCAGCACGATCCGGTCCAGCTTCGACCATTCCACCAGCTTGAATGGACCGCTGCCCAGCAGCGTTTCCGGCCTCGTCGACCAGCCAGGACCGTACTTCTCGAACAGGTGGGTGGGCGTTACCCAGCTGAAGGTCAGGATCAGGGGCAGGTAGGGCGTGGGATCTTCGGTGGCAAAGGCGATAGTGTGATCGTCCAGCGCCGTTACGCCCAGGGAATCGACGGGCATTCCGGCAGCAACGACCTCGCCCCAGTTCCTGATCGACCGGTAGAACCATTCGAGATCGAATCCCGTGGCCGGGTCCGCCCACCGTTTGAAGGTGTCCTCGAAGTCGTGGGCGGTCAGGGGATGACCGTCGGCGAAGATCAGATCGGGTTGCAGGTGAAACGTCCAGGTGAGCCCGTCATCGGACACCTCCCACCGGGCCGCGGCGGCCGGCAGCAGGTTGTAATTCCGGTCCATGCGTACCAGTGGCTCGTTGACCAGCGCATAATCATGACCGATCACCTGGTAGTGGGAGGTGGCCATGTCCAGGTAGCGGTTTTCGGCCTTGAAACTGGAGAAGACCTGGCGCTCGGGCGGGGCCGCGTCGGGCGGTAGCGGAATGCCAATGGAATTGGTGTAAGGCGCGGGCGAATCCGCATCGGGCCAGGCCAATGCGGCGGTACAGGCGATGCATGCCGCGGAGAGCAGCGCTATGGCGAAGCGGACGGTCACGGCAAGTCTCCACTTTCCCCGACAGGTGATTCCGGTCACTCCAGGTACAGGACCACCATGCCTTCTTCGATCTCCACCTGGTAGGTCTTGACCCGCATGCGGGGATCGTAGAGCGCTATGCCCGATTCCAGATCGAATTCCCACTGGTGCCAGGCGCACTTCAGGACCTGCTTCTCGCGATGCTCGACCGAGTACACCTCATTTGCCGTTACAAGGGGCCGCAGGCGGCCGCGGCAGAGCGGCCCGCCCTTGTGCGGACAACGGTTCCGCAGGGCGTAGTACCGGCCGCCGATGTTAAATACGCCGATCCCGCCGCGCCCGCCCGCGGGGATGATGCGACGTTCACCCGGCGGGAGGTCATCCACGGCGGATACGACGTAACGTCGGCTCATTCGCAGGGGTTCCCGTGTTCGTCCAGGCCGTAGAGCTCCCGGGCCGTCTCCACGAATACCCGCCGCTTCAGCCCGGCATCCACGCCGGGCAGTACCGAATCCGGCGATTCCCAGTCCCAGTGGGGATAATCGCTCGCGTATACGAGGATTTCGTCTGCGTGCAGCCAGTCGAGGAAGGTCCGGAGGTCCTTCCGGGTCGGGGGCTGTTCCATAGGCTGGCATCCGAATCTGACATGGTCCCGGATATACTCGCTGGGCAGCCGCTTGACCCACGGCGTGTAATCGCGGACCGCCTTCCAGTCGGCGTCCATGTGCCACATGAGGCCCGGCACCCAGAAGGTGTCGTGTTCGATGAAGAGGAATTTCAGGCCGGGGAATTTCTCGAACGTGCCTTCGCAGATCAGGCTCGAGACGTGCGCCATGGCAATCTGGGGCCGGGCCATGCGCATTTCCAGGTAGTAGGAGGGATATCCCGCGGCCGTGGGGGCATTGGCGATGCCGGCGCCTTCGACACCGAAGTGCACGCAAACGGGAAGCCGGCACTCCTGCGCGGCCTCGTAGATCGGGTCGTAGAACCGGTTGCCGAAGGGCATGCGTCCACCGGCCGGCATGATGACCTGCAGTACCTCGGGACGACCGCCGATGCGTCGGATTTCCGCGGCCGCCTGCTCCGGGTCTGTCGGCGCGATCGCTGCCGACACTCGGAAACGGCCGTCCGCCTTGATCCAGGTCTCCAGGGTCCAGTCGTTGAAGGCCCTGCACATGGCGGCGCCGTAGTCCGCGTCCGGGTGCACCGCCGCGCCGTACACCGTCACCCCGGTCAGCAGGGCGACATCGATGCCGTATTCGTCGAGATGGTGCTTGCGTGCCAGCTCGATGTTGCTGCTGGGATGGGTTTCGGTGTGTTCCCAGAGTTCGGCCCGGCAGCCGCCCTTCGGGAGATTGGTGTACACCAGGCCGGGCATCATGGACCCAAAGTCCTTCACGTATTCCACGTAATGACCGGGGAGAAAAGGGTAAAGATCCTCGATCTTCTCAACCCCGTGATGCAGGTCGCAATCGATGAGACCGATAGGAGGTGCGGTTTTCGATTCGGATTCAGTCATGATCTGGTGGCAATTCGTCGGGAAGCTGGTGGAAATCGAACCCGGCGGAAATCGAACCCGGCGGAAATCCGAAATGCGTGTTACTGCCATAAATATGCCGTCCCGAAGTCCTGTCAAGATGATCATGCCACGTGACGCGGATTGTGCTTTGTATTTGTCGACGAGACGCTACATTGCCATACCGTTTCATTCTTTCGATACATGCGACTGCGGCGCAACCGGGACGGGTACCGGTCATTCAGGGACGGGTACCGGCCATTCATCAGCCGCGTCCGAAATCGGAGAAGATCACATGGAATACCGGCAACTCGGACGCTACGGCGTGCGCGTGTCTCCCATCTGTCTCGGTACGGCGTTCCGGGGTTTCTGGGCCGGACGGACAGACGAGAAAACCTGTATACGCACGATCGAAACGGCGGTGGATCTCGGGATCAACTTCATCGACTGCGCGAACTTTTACTTCGGCGGCAGGTGCGAGGAAGTGCTGGGCAAGGCCCTGGCCTTCATGAAGGACAAGCGGGACAACCTGGTGATCACCAGCAAGGTCTGGAGCGAGATCGGGCCGGGGCCGAACGACAAGGGCACCTCCCGTTATCATATCATGCGGGAGATCGACCGCTCGCTGAAGCGTCTGGGGCTGGATCATATCGATCTCTATCTCCTGCACCACTTCGATCCCGATACGCCCCTGGACGAGACCCTGGACGCCATGAACGACGTGGTGCGGCAGGGCAAGGCCCGGTATGTCGGCATGTGCAACTACACGGCCGCCCAGGTCGTCGAAGCGCTGTGGGTGGCCGACAAGCACGGTTTCGCGACGCCGGCATGTCTGCAGAACCAGTACAACCTGATCCATCGATCCGGCGTGGAGACCGAGCTGCTCGACCGGTGTCGCCGGCATGGACTGGGGATGATGACGTACAGTCCCATCGCCGTCGGCCTGCTTACGGGCCGGTGCAGGCGCGGCGAGGATCCCCCCGCGGGCTCGGTCTGGGCGAAGGATATCGATCGGTTCAGGAGGATGATGACTCCGGCCGTCGATCATCTCATCGCCACGTTGATCGACGTGGCCGGGGAACTCGGCCGAACCCCCGCGCAGGTCACCTTCGCATGGATCCTGGACCATCCCGAGGTGACGGCCGCCATGACGGGACCGGATCTACCGGAGCATGTGGAAGAGGTATGCGGTGGAGCGGGTTGGCAGCTGCCCCCCGAGATGCGAAGCAAACTGGACGAGGCTTCCGCCCCGGATCGGCTCGGCCAGGTTGAGTAGCGCGATCGACATGGAACGAAACCCCCTCCCCGTACAGGGCGCGGCGTAACGTCTACTGCTAATCGACCTTCTTCGCATCCGCTTCCTCCGCATCGGGCAATCCCGCCATTCGATCGATCCTGAGCCGCTGGACGCGGGTCGGCTCCACGCGCAACGCCGTCATCAGGTGCGTGCCGGCTCGGACCTGTTCTCCTTGCCGGGGTATGTGGCCCAGCAGTTCGGTCATGACCCCGCCCGTGGTATCCGAAGTCAGTTCATCGGATAGCTCCAGCCCGCAGGCGTGGACGACCTGGTCGACCGGGCAACTGGCTTCGACCTCGAACCGGTGCGGTCCCGTCCGAACGATGAGCGGCGCTTCACTGTCGAATTCATCCTGTATCGGGCCAACCAGTTCTTCCAGTACGTTCTCCAGCGTGATCATCCCGGAAACCGTACCGAACTCGTCCACCAGCACGGCCAGTACGGAATTGCGCCGCTGGAACTCCAGGAGCAGTGCGTCGAGACGGATGGTCTCGGGCAGGAACAGCGGCTCACGGGCGATACTTTCGAGGGAGGCGAACTGGTCTTCGTCGTAAAAGCCCTTCATGAGATCCTTGACGTGAATGATCCCAATGATCTGGTCCAGATCCTCGTCACACAGCGGGAAGCGCGTGTGTCCGGATTCGGCTACGACGCGCAGTTTTTCTTCTGTAGGGTCGTTCTGGTTCACGAACACGATCTGATTGCGGGGAAGCATGTAGCGCCGGGCGACCTTTTCTTCCAGATCGAGCACGTTTTCCATGATCCGGCGTTCCCGCCTGGAAACGTGCCCTCCGGCCACCATGCTGACCAGGGCGATGCGCAGTTCCGATTCGGTGAATGATTCGCCGTGCGCGTCGATTACCCGGATGCCCAGGCACCGGAGCATGAGATTGGCGCTTACGTTCAACAGCCAGATGAAGGGTCGAAACAACCTGTAGAACAGGACGAGGGGGATGCCGATAACCAGCGCCACCTGCCGGTACTTCTGCAGGGCGACGAACTTGGGAACGAGCTCGCCGGCCGTGATGAGCAGGAAGGTCATCACCACGAGCGCAAGCGGGATCGCGATGAGGTGGGCGGTCGCCGCGGAAAAACCCAGGGACAGCACGAGCGGTTCAAGCAGCGCGGCCATCGTCCGTTCGCTGAACCAGCCCAGCCCCAGGCTACCGAGCGTTACCCCCAACTGGCACGAGGAGAGATAGGTATCCAGATTCTGCAGGATATTCCGAACGGTCTGTGCAATTCTGCTTCCATCCTGGACCATGACCTCGATTTCGGCCATCCGGATCTTGACCAGGGCGAATTCCGCGGCTACGAAGAAGCCGTTGAACGCGACCAGCAGAAAAACGATTATGAGGTCGTTCATGGTACCGGGGGCTTACGGAGAGAATCAGACGTTGTTGGTCGTTTGGAGCGAATGCACCCTTAGCGAACGGGACGGCCGAATCTGTCGGCGAGGGCTTCGCGCCGGTAGTCGAAAATGGCGTTGAGCTGGTTCTTCACGATCGCCGCATGTACCATACGGCCCAGCAATCCAAATGGCAAGGCATAATGGATCAGGTCTTTCATTTCCACGCCGCCCTCCACGGAACGCAGCCGGTGTTCGTGATGCCAGAACCTGTACGGCCCTGATCGCTGTTCATCGATAAAGTAGCTAAGTGGTTCTGCCTGAGTGATTTCCGTTACCCAGTCAAAGTAGAACATCGAGTAAAGACCGAGCCGGTAGGTGATGATGAGACCCGGGTACATACGGTCCGGGAGATCGGAAGTAACGGTCAGGCCGACACCGGGCGGGGTCAGATCGCGCAGGTGCTCGGGCCGGCACAGAAAATCCCAGGCGGCATCCAAAGATATGGGCAGGATCTGCGTACGTTGCAACCTGTAGACATGCATGGATGTTTTCGCTCCGGTCCAGGTTTCCCCTCCCGTCAAGGCGCGGCAGGCCCGTGGCACCGACGGGCGGCGTCCGCGGTACGTAACCGCGCTTCCTGGATACTACGGGAATCGTCGAAGCGAGTCAAACCACATTAGCCGGACGCGTAGTCCTGGTGGGGTGGCCGGACGAGGGGGCCGGCAGCCAGGCCGTGGTGTCTTCCGGCCTTGACACCGTGGTGTCTCCCCGGCCTTGACACCATGCGGTCCCGATTTTAACTTTCGCCACACTATGACCATACTCGTAACCGGTGGATCGGGGTTGATCGGCCGACGGCTGATCCCCTTTCTCGAGCAGCGGGGCCATCGCGTCCTTCGCCTGGTCCGGTCCAGGGACCTGGCCGGCGAAAGGGCGGTCTACTGGTCCACCGCGGAAGGCGGCTTCGAGTGGGACGAATCCGGTCCCATCGACGCCGTCGTCCACCTGGCGGGCGAGTCGATCCTGGGACGGTGGACCGGAGCCAAGAAGGCCCGGATCCGGGACAGCCGCGTCGATCCCACCCGCAACCTGTGCGCGTTTCTCGCCGGGCTGGCGTCGCCGCCTTCGGTCCTGGTGTGCGCGTCGGCCACCGGTTTTTACGGCGACCGCGGCGATGAATTGCTCGGGGAGGCATCGCCGCCGGGGGACGGGTTTCTGCCGGAGGTGAGCAGGCTGTGGGAAGCGGCGACGGAACCGGCCCGAGACGCCGGGATCCGGGTCGTGAACCTGCGCATCGGCATGGTGCTGACCCCGGAGGGCGGCGCGCTGGCCGCCATGCGCACGCCCTTCCGGCTGGCCCTGGGCGGTAAGGTCGGGGACGGGCGGCAGTACATGAGCTGGATCACCCGGGACGACCTGGTTTCCGTTATTGATTACGCCCTGGAATCGGATGTATTGGCCGGTCCCATAAACGCGGTTGCTCCAAAGGCCGTCACCAACGCGGAGTTTACCCGGACGCTGGGCCGGGTGCTGCATCGCCCGACCCCCTTTTCGGTACCCGCCTTCGCCGTCCGCCTTTTGTTCGGACAAATGGGAAGCGACCTGCTGCTCGCGAGCGCACGCGTCGAACCCAGACGTCTCCGGGAAGCGGGTTTCCAGTTCGAGCATGCGGAACTGGAGGCCGCGCTGCTCGCCCTGTTGCGGACGAAGCCTTCGAAACTTGCGCACTGAGCAGACCGGACCGAATCTCTACGACGGCGGTGCCTCTCGCGACGGCGGTGCCTCCCGCGACTGCGATACCTCTCGTCACTAGAAACACTTAGGAAGGGCCATGAGTACCGACAGTCGGAAACAGCAACAACCCGCGCGGGATCAACCGGCACCCGCGGGCGCGGCGGCTTCAGGCGGATTCCTGGACGCCATCGAGCGGGTCGGGAACCGCCTGCCGGATCCGGCGACGCTCTTCCTGATCGGCGCGCTGTTCATCATCGTCCTCTCCGACATCGCGGCCCGCGGCCAGTGGACCGTGGTCCAGCGCCTGCCGGAGCAGGTAGTCCTTCAGGACGGTTCGGCCGGCGTGGAATGGCGCGAGACGGGGAAGACCTTCACGTCCACCAGCCTGCTTACCCGGGACGGCCTCTTCTGGGTCGTGGCCAATATGGTGGAGAACTTTATGCGGTTCCCGCCACTCGGCGTCGTCCTGGTCGGGATGCTGGGCATCGGCGTGGCGGAGCGGACCGGCATGATCGGCGCCCTGCTCAAGGCGTTCATGCTGGCGGTCCCGGGCCGGCTGCTGACCCCGGCCATGGTCTTCATCGGCATCATGTCGTCCATGACGCTCGACGCCGGATACGTCATTCTCCCACCGCTGGCGGCCGCGCTGTACAAAGCGGTCGGCCGGTCGCCGCTGGCGGGCCTTGCCGCCGTATTCGCGGGTGTGTCCGCGGGATTCAACGCCAACCTCTTCGTGACGGGCCTGGATCCCCTGCTGGCTGGCCTTTCCACGGCCGGGGCGCAGACGATCGACGCGGCCTACCAGGTAGCCGCCACGTGCAACTGGTATTTCATGATCGTGTCGACGGTGATCATGACCCTGGCGGGATGGCTCGTCACGGCCTGGTTCGTCGAGCGGCGCCTGGCGGGCAAGCCGCCCGAGGAAGGCGGACCGGCGCCCGCGTCGTCCGCCGGTCCGGAAGAACATGCTCTGACCGCGGTAGAGAAGCGGGGCATGGCCCGGGCGTCCCTGGCATTCCTGGCGGTACTTTCGGCCATCGTGTTCATGATCCTGTGGCCGGGCGCTCCGCTGCACGGCTCCGGCAATCTGTTCGACCGGTGGGTGGAGGCCATCGTGCCCCTGCTGCTTTTCTGCTTCATCCTGCCCGGCATCGTTTACGGGATCTCTGTAGGCGCCATAAAGAGCGACAAGGACGCGGCCCGGCTGCTCATCGAAACGATCGCCACCATGGCCCCGATCATCGTCCTGGCCTTCTTCGCCGCCCAGTTCATCGCCTACTTCCAGTATTCGGGACTCGGCCAGATGCTGGCAATGGCCGGCGGCCAGGCCCTCGGCCAGGCGCAGATGCCGGCGTGGATGCTGATGATCGCCTTCATCCTCGTCACGCTGGTGTTCAACCTGCTGATCGGCTCCATGTCCGCCAAGTACGCCCTCTTCGCGCCGATCTTCATCCCCATGTTCATGATGGTGGGCATCAGTCCCGAGCTGACCCAGGCGGCCTACCGGATCGGCGATTCCGTCAGCAACATCATCACACCACTGAACCCCTACCTGGTAATCATCCTGGTCTTCATGCGCCAGTTCGTGCCCAAAGGAGGCATGGGCACGCTGATCTCCACGATGCTTCCCTATACCGTGGTATTCGCCGTCATCTGGACGATTCTCCTCGTGGCCTGGATGGCGATGGACATTCCCCTCGGCCCCGCGGGCGGACTGGTCTACGTACCCTGAATACCCGAACTAACGCATTAACTTGGCCAGAAGAGGGGAATGAAGATAGTGGCGGTGACGAGCAGGATGAGATTGAGCAGGCCGCCGACTTTCACGAAGTCCATAAAGCGGTATCCACCCGGCCCGTAGATGATGACGTTGGTCTGATAGCCGAAGGGCGTAACGAAGGAGGCCGACGCGCCGAACATGACGGCGATCAAGAGCGCGTACGGATTCACACCGCCTTGCGTAGCCGCGAAGACCGCGACCGGGGTGAGCATCACGGCCGTTGCCGTGTTGGACACGACAGCGGTCATCAGGGCGGTCAAAAGATAGAAGGCCGCGATGAGTCCGATCTCTCCCAGCGGCGCCGTCAGGGTCACCACCCATACCGCGAGCAATTCCGCGGCCCCGGTCGTCTCGAGCGCCAGGCCGAGCGGAATGAGCCCGGCCAGCACGAAGACGACCAGCCATTCCACCTCCCTGTAGATCTCTTCGAAATGCACGCAGCGCGTAAACACCATCAGGACCACCCCCGTGAGTGCGGCCGTCATGATGTCGAGGACACCAAAACTGGCAATGAGCACGACACCAGCCATGATCGACGCGGCCACACCGGCCGGCGGCCGGTTGCCGGTATGCGTTTTGACCTCCGACAGGGGGACGAAATCCGGGTCCTCGGCGAGGACCTGGAGCGCGTCTGGGGTTCCATGTAAGAGGAGCAGATCGCCGACGCGCAGAGTGATCTCGGCCAGTTTCTCATGTAGGGTGGCATTGTGGTGCTGTATGGCGATGACGGTCGCGTCGTAGCGTTGCGCGAAGTTCAGATCATGGAGCGTCCGGCCAGCGAGACTCGAGCCGGGCGCTACGATTACCTCGACCAGCCGTCCTTGCCCGCCCGTCAGTTCGAGGTCGTGGTTTCCTCCTTCTCCGGCGGTCTTGAGTCGCTGCCGGCTCGCGAGCTCCACGAGAGATTCCGCAGATCCCTGCACAACAAGGATGTCGCCTGTTCGTATGTGGCGTTCTCCGTGCGGCGCGGTGATCTCCTCCTCGCCTCTTTCGATGTCCAGCACCGTGACGCCAAAACGTTCGCCCCACTTAAGCTGGGACAGCGATAGTCCATTCGCCGGAGAATCGTCCGGGACGTAAAGTTTCGTGACGAAACGTCGAACATCGTACCTGGCTGATAGATCAGGTGTCAGCATCCGCCGCGGCAGCAGTATCCTGCCTGCAGTGAATAGATACAGCAGACCCACGGCGAGGCAGATCAAGCCCAGTGGTGTGATCGAGAAAATGCCGAGATCGCCAAACCCTCGTCTCATCGCCTCGCCATGCACGACCAGGTTGGCAGTGGTGCCCATCAGCGTGACTGTGCCCCCGAGAATCGAGACGAAGGAGAGCGGCATGAGATAACGCGAAGCCGGTTCATCCGCTTGCTCCGCCAACGCGACGAATACGGGCAGGAAGACCAGCACGACCGCAGTGGTCATGAGAAAGGGAGAGAGGGCCGCACAAATGAGGCAGAGCGCAAACATGCGCATGTACTTGCCGCCCAGCGGTGCGGTTCGCGCCCAGGCCCCGATGGCGGAAACGAGGCCGGTCTTGCGGAGTCCCAGGCCGAGCACGAGCATGGAACCGACCGTCACGGTTGCGCGGCTCGACAGGCCCGATACCGCTTCGGCCGGCGTGAGCAAGCCGCTTAGAAGGAGGATGACCGGGACGGACAGCGCGACCTGGTCCACCCGCAGTTTGTCGAGGGAGAACAGGACGAGCGCCGCTAAGGTCAGACCGAGCACGAAGGCTATATCGAACGTCATCTGGCGTCCATGCCTCCAGGATCCCTATTCGGGTGCGGCAAACACGAAGTTGACGGGACTGCGAATCTTCATCGCGCGCAGGCAGTAGATGCCGTCCCGGTTCGACTTACGCGATGCCTTGCCGTGATTCGTGCCTGCCGTGTTCTGCTTGCCCACGTCTAATGTCCTTTCGCCGGACGTCCGCGCAGATACAGGTAGGCGGGGATGCCCAGGCCGGTCAGCGCGAGACCCGCGATGGATTCGACGGGCGTCTCGAAGAGCATGTTGGCGAGAATCCCGGCGGAACCCGCGATGAACAGCAGGGGAACGACCGGATAGCCCCAGGCACGGTAGGGCCTGGGCAGGTCGGGCCGTTTCCTTCGAAGCGTGAACACCGCTGCCGCGCCGGCGATCCACAGCATGAGATTGGCGAAGGTGACGAAGGTGATCAGATCTTCGAAGGTGCCGCTGAGGGTGAGCACGCAGGCCCAGGCCGCCTGAAACACCACCGCCGGCCCCGGCGTGCGGAATCTGGGATGTACCGATCCCGCCCGGCTGAAGAACAGCCCGTCCCTCGCCATGGCGAAATATACACGGGGGCCCACCAGGACGGTGGCGTTCAGCGCGCCGACGATGGACACGAGGACGGCGGCTGACAGCAGGACGGCGCCGGTTTCACCGAAGAGCACGTTGGCGGCCGCTTCACCGACCCGAACGACCCCGGCCATGTCCCCCACCGGTAACGCTTTCAGATAGATGAAATTCACCAGCAGGTAGACCACGGTGACGCATGCCGTGCCCATGAAAAGGGCGCGCGGCAGGTTCCGCCCGGGATCCCTGACTTCGCCGGCGACGAAGGTGACCTCCTCCCAGCCGGCAAAGGCCCAGGACACGGCGATCAGCGCGACGCCGAAGGCGACCACCAGTTGCCCGAAGTCTATCTCCTGCGCATTGATACGGAAGTCGATCGGCTGCGTTGACCCGGTCCAGACCCCGAACAGGATGAACAGCCCGAGCGCGGCGATCTTGATCACCGAGGAAACGTTGGTGATGTACTTGCTGAAGGTTACGCCGCGGTAGTTCACCACTGTGAGCAGGAGGACCAGGACGAGCGCGGTGAGGTGCCCGGCGGAGAGCGCATACGGGAAGGTCCAGCCGGGCAGGGCGATTTCGGTTTCGAAGAACACGTTGGTCATCCCGAGCGCGGGGATGAAGTACCCCGCGTACTCGGCGAATCCCACGCCGAGGGCGGCGATGATCCCGGTCAGGTACATGGTGAAGGACACCCAGCCGAACAGGAACCCGCAGAACGGTCCGTAGGCTTCCCGGAGGTAGACGTACTGGCCCCCTGCCCGCGGCATGGCGGCGCCGAGTTCACCGTAGGTCAGCGCGCCGGCGAGGGCGTGCAGGCCGCCGAACAGCCAGGCCAGGAGAATCAGCGTCGCGGACGGTATACCCCGGGCCATCAGGCCGGTGGTGAGGAATATCCCCGATCCGATCACGATGCCGATGATGATCATCGTCGTGTCGAAAAGGCCAAGCTGGCGGACCAGGCCAGTCTTTTCTTTTTGATCGATTGAAATTGCCATATATTGAGGGTAGAGGTCGTTACGCCGGGCAGCTGAATCCGGCAAGTGCATTGGCAGCTGAATCCGGCAAGTGCGGTGGCAGCCGCATTCGGCAAGTGCGGTGGCAGCCGCATTCGGCAGGCACGGTGGCAGCCGGTGCGGGCGTAAAGAAGTCGAAAACGAAAGACCATTTTACCTGAACGGCCCGCCGAAGTCAAGGCGGGACCAGGCGGGACCAGGCGGGACCAGGCGGATCAGGCAAGGCCGGCGGACCGGACAAGGCCGCAATGCGGAAAGGGGACCCCGAGGTGAACGATTCGGCGCTGGATCTCATCGACGCGACGACCTATCCCATTCACCGGCCCGGATCGGCCGCATACAACGCGTTGGTCGCCAGGTGCCGGGACGACCTGGCGGCGCAAAGCGCCTGCCTGCTGCCCGGCTTCATCACGGAGGAAGCGCGGGTGCGCATGGTGGCCGAGGTGGACCGCGCCTCCCCGGACGCCTTTACGAGCCGGAAACCCCATAATGTATACCTGGAAGCACACGACGACGCCTTTCCGCCCGACCACCCGCGGCGCAGGCCCCAGGCCACGGAACTGGATTCGGTCGCCTTCGACCAGTTCAGCCCCTCCGACGGCCTGCACCGGCTGTACGTCTGGGATCCGCTCCTGTCCTTTGTCGCCGATGTACTCGACAAGGAACACTACTACCGAATGGCGGACCCGCTGGCCGCGCTGACCGTTAACGTCATGCGCGAAGGCCAGAATCACGGCTGGCATTTCGACGAATCCGAGGCAACGACCACCCTGATGCTCCAGGCGCCCGAAGTGGGCGGCGTTTTCGAGTACGCCCCGGACGTACGTCCCGCGGACGGAGACGGCTACGAGATCGTGGACCAGGTGCTGCGTGGCAGCTACCCCGACATTCGAACGCTCGCGGTGGAACCCGGCACGCTCATCCTCTTCGTCGGCTACCGGTCCATGCACCGGGTGACCCCCGTCGAGGGTCCGGTGACCCGGTACGTCGCCGTGTTCTGCTACAAGGACCGGCCCAATGTCCGCAACAGCCGGGAGGTACAGCAGCTTTTCTACGGACGAACGGCCTGACGGAGGCCGGCCGAAACGTCGGCAGACCGAAGACGGCGGCAGAACGGAGTCGGCAGCCAGCTGATTTGGAGATCGCTCCAGGAGGTGGACCATTGCACACCGTGATCGTTGGGAATGGCGTAACCGGCGTAACGGCCGCCACGCGGCTCAGGCAGCTTCAGCCGGACTGGAAGATCACGCTGGTATCGGGTGAATCGGCCTACCACTATTCCCGCCCCGCCCTCATGTACATCTTCATGGGGCACATGACCTACGAGGCGACGAAACCCTTCGAGGACCGTTTCTGGCGCGACCAGCGCCTGGATCTGGTCAGGGACTGGGTCACCGGCATCGATATAGAGGACAAGCAGTTGGTGCTGCATCGGAACGGACGGCTGCCCTATGACCGGCTGCTGATCGCCACCGGCGCCAAGTCGAACAAATTCGGCTGGCCGGGGCAGGAGCTCGAGGGCGTCCAGGGCCTGTACAACCTGAAAGACCTGCGCCAGTTGTACAAAAACGCGGAGCGGACCCGTAACGCGGTCATCGTAGGCGGCGGGCTGATCGGCATCGAACTGGCCGAGATGCTCCATTCGAGGCACATCCACGTCACCTTTCTCATCCGCGAGGCGTCCTACTGGTGCAACATCCTGCCCATGGAGGAATCGGGCATGATCAACCGGCTGATCGAGGAACAGGGCATCGGCCTGATCAGGGAGACCAACCTTAAGGAGATCGTGGACGACGGCTTGGGCAAGGTCGAAGCGGTCGTCACCGAGTTCGACGACCGGATCGAATGCCAGCTCGTCGGCCTGACGCCGGGCGTTTCGCCCAATACGGACCTGGTCCGGTCGACCCCCATCGAAACCGGCCGGGGCGTTCTGGTCGACCATGCCTTCCGCACGAACATCCCCGACATCTACGCCGCTGGAGACTGCGCGGAAATCGTCAGCAGGAACGGAGGCCGCAACCTGATCCAGCAGGTCTGGTACACCGGCAGGAAACAGGGCAAGGCCGCCGGTGAAGTGCTGGCCGGGGAGGATACCGAATACGATCCGGGAATCTGGTTCAATTCAGCCAAGTTCTTCGACCTGGAGTACCAGACCTACGGCATGATACTCAGTACCCCCCAGCCCGGCGAGCAGCACCTGTACTGGGAACATCCCTCCCACAGGCACGCCGTCCGCGTCGTCGGCGTCGACGGCTGCATCAACGCCTTCAATTTCATGGGAATACGCGCCCGCCACGAGGTCTGCGAACGCTGGATCGCCGAGCGGCGCCCCGTGGAGTACGTCCTGGACCACCTGGAAGAAGCCAACTTCGATCCGGAGTTTTTCGTCCGCCACGAGACGGAAATCGTTCGCTCGTTAAAGGAGCAACTCGCATGAGCACAACGCCTGCTGGAACGACGTTGATCGATCCGGAAACCATCGCGTACTTCTACGACGAAGAGGCCGACGGATTCGGTGCGCCCGCCACCGCGGCCGAGGCGCCAAAGAACCCGGGCATGATGGTCTCCGCCGGCGTGATCGGGCTGGGTTTTCTCGCACTCGCCGTCACCTTGCTCGGTATGCCTCTCTCGGGCGCCTGGACGCCCTTTCTGCTTTCCTTCGGCCTGTTGTCGGCCGGTACGATCGGTTACGTCTGGTTCGCCTACAAAGATACCGTACCGGGCATCAAGCACGACGGCATCATGTTCGGAAACACCACGCACCGCGGCGCGATCGCCTGGGCACTGGGCATCGCGCTCACCGGGTTCTATGTCGTGCTGTACTGGTGGCCCGAGTACCTGGCGCGCGCCATTGCGCTCGTCGAGCCGCTGTCGCTCGCCCTGTCGGGACAACCGGCGAACCAGTGGTTTCTCTACGGGTTTCTCTACACCATGGCCGTGGTGCTCTTCGGTTTCCGCATGTTCATGCGGTACCGCCACAACCGCTACCACATCGTCCGGACCATTTCGGTCATGTTCTTTCAGCTGGTGCTGGCCTTTATCCTGCCCCATTTCCTCCGCGCCCTGAACGAGCCGGAGTTCTATTTCAGCTATTTCTGGCCGCTGAAGTACGACTACCTGTTCCCCGGCACCGTGGATTACCTCGTCAACAGTCCCGGCGCCCTGGGCTCTTTCATGGTGTTCTGGGGCGCGGTCTGCTCCTTCATCGCCACGCCCGTGCTGACCTATTACTACGGCAAGAGGTGGTATTGCTCCTGGGTATGCGGGTGCGGCGGACTCGCCGAGACCCTCGGCGATCCCTGGCGGCACCTGACGCCCAAGTCGACGGTGTCGTGGAAGATCGAACGGGCGATCATCTACGCCGTGCTCCTGCTGATCATCCTGACGACGGCCGTGCTCTGGGTAAGCAGCACGTCCGAAGGCGCGCTGAGCAGTATTTCCGCACCGCTGCAGCAATGGTACGGTTTCTACATCGGCGCCGTCTTCGCGGGGGTCATCGGCGTGGGGTTCTATCCCGTACTCGGCAACCGGGTCTGGTGCCGCTTCGGCTGCCCGATGGCCGCGGTGCTGGGCATCATCCAGCGCTTCTTCTCCCGCTTCCGCATCACGACCAACGGCGGCCAGTGCATGTCCTGCGGGAACTGCACCACCTATTGCGAAATGGGGATCGACGTGCGGGCCTATGCCGAGCGCGGCGAGAACATCGTCCGGTCTTCCTGCGTGGGATGCGGGGTCTGTTCGGCCGTGTGTCCCCGCGGCGTGCTCAAGCTCGAGAACGGCAGGTCCCACGGCGATAGGTACCCGGGGTCCGACAAACCGCTGGGTGCTCTTTCGACAGCCGTCAGCAAGGGCGCCCGGGTGTACGGCGACCGCGACGGATACGTCTGAGGCGGAGACACCTGGCGACCGGCCGGCACTCACCTGACCAGGAAGATCACCACCGCGACCGTGACGATGCTGCAGACGGTGGACAGGAACACGGCGTTGGCCGCGAAATCCTCCCTGCTGCCGAATTCCATGGCGATCAGCACCGTGTTGATCGCGGTGGGATAACTGGTGGACACCACCAGGATCGGGGCGATCCTGGGATCGATGTCCAGCAGGATGACGAGTCCGTAGCCGATCAGGGGAGAAATCACCAGGCGGCATACCAGGGACGCCACGCTGGCCTGCCACGCGTGCGTGATGCGGGTCCTGGCCAGCTGCATGCCCAGGGTGACCAGGGCCATGGGAACGAGCGCCTCGGCCAGGTACTCGATGGGAAGCCAGACGAAGCCGGGAAGTTGCAGGCCGAAGTTCCGGATGGCGAAGGCCAGGATCAGCGCGTATACGAAGGGCATCTTGAAGGACTGCAGGAACGCCCTCCGGGCCGAAATGCGGCCGACCGAGACGAAGAACAGGCCCAGGGTGAACACGAGAAAGTTCTGGACGGCCAGGACGATGGACTGCACGGCCAGGCCCAGGGCGGGAAAGGCCAGTTCGCTGGCCGGAAAGCCATAGTTCCCGCTGTTGTAGTACATGACCGACAGGCTGAAGGCCTGCTTCATGTCCTTCTTGTACCGCATGATCAGGGAACCGGCCAGGCTCAGGACATAGAGCGCGACCAGCATGAGCAGGCAGAACACGCTGGTGTCCCAGACGAAATCGGCGGAGAGTTCGGACTGGGTCAGGGATACGACGAGGGTCGCGGGCATGACCAGGTAGAGCAGGACCCGCGTCAGGGCCTGCATATCGAAATGCCATTTCTTCTGAAACAGGTAGCCAAGGGAGATCAGGACGAAAATCGGGGCGATGATGTCGAGCAGGATGTTCAGGAATGGCATCGGATCGCCGGGGTAGGGATTCGGGTGGGCTCGCGTGGGTGCGTGGTTCGGCGGTCAGCCGCCGAAGGGATCGAAGCGGCCGTCCGCCGCCGTCCACCCGCCGTCGACGAACATGACGGAGCCGGTGGTGTAGGAACTGGCGTCCGAGGCCAGGTAGAGGACGGCCCCCGCGATTTCTTCCGGCCTGGCCCATCGCCGGAGCATCGTCTTGTCGGCGTACGCGCCGTACCATTCCGGTTGTTGCTTGATCTGGGCGGTCAGCGGCGTGTCCACCACGCCCGGTGCTATGGCGTTGGCCCGCACGCCCCGGTCGGCCAGTTCGGCCGCCAGCGCGCGGATCATGAGCACTACGCCGGACTTCGTCGCGGCGTAAACGCCCTGGCCGGGCTCTACGACCTGTGACCTGATACTCGAGAGAACGATGACGCTGCCTCCGCCGTTTTCGGACATGGACCGGGCGACTTCGCGCACCAGGCGGAAGGTGCCTTTCAGGTTGAGATCGACGACCCGGTCGTACTCTTCATCGGTGTACTCGAGGAGCGGTTTGCGTATGTTGACGCCGGGTGTGCTGACGAGGACGTCCGGGGGAGGAATCTGGTCGAGCACGCGCTGTATATGACCCGTATCACGCATGTCCAGCGCTACCGCATCGGCTGAGCCGCCGTCCTTGCGAATCTCCTCCAGGACGGATTCCGCCGCCTCCTGCCGTACATCCGCGCACACCACGTGGGCGCCGAACTGGGCCAGGCACCGGGCCGAACACCGGCCGATGCCGCTTCCTCCGCCGACGACCAGCGCGTTTCGGCCGGTCAAATCGAAGAGGCTTCTGTAGTCAGTCATACCGTGGTCCGGAAGATCGACGCTTACGTCCTTGTGCGGTAAACGTCCTTGCGTGCGTGAGATCCAGGTGGCTGTATTGGCTTTATCCGGCCAGCCCACTATCTTAGGACGAGGGCTGGCCCCTGTCAAGATGTTCGGCCCGGGGACCGGACGGGCGAACCCGGAGACCGGACCGGCGAATCCGGGACCGGGGATGTGTTGCGTCGTGCGCGGGGTCGGTGTTGTGGACTTCGCCAGGAGAAAGTAATGTAAATGACCGGTAAAACGCTCATCGTCGCGAATCCGACATCGGGCAGCGGACGCGGCATGAGATACGCGGAGCGGGTGCGGGACCTGTTGACCGCGGACCATACGGATGTCGAGATCCGCCCTACCTCGGCCCGGGGCGAGGCGGAGGCATTCGCGGCGGAAGCGGTGCGCGCGGGTTATGCCTGCGTGGCCGCCTGCGGGGGCGACGGAACCGTCCACGAGGTGGTGAACGCGCTGGCCGGATCGGACGTCGCCCTCGGCATCCTGCCCTGCGGACGCGGCAACGATTTCGCCCGGGCGATGGGGATACCTTCCGCGCCCGATAAGGCTGCATCCGTCCTGCTGCAAGGCCATGTCCGTCCCTTCGACCTGGGCAAGGTGAACGACCGGTACTTCGCGACGGTGGTGACGCTGGGTTTCGATTCGGAGGTGGCCAGGCTGGTGTACGAAGGGAAGGTCCCGTTCAAGGGCACGGCGGCCTATCTGTGGGGCCTGGCGCGCATGCTGCGCGTCTACCGCGGCGTAGCGCTGCGCATGACCGGAGACTTCGGCACCATCGACCAGACCGTCCTGCTCGCGGCCACCGGGAATACCAGCACGTACGGCGGCGGGATCAGGATCGCGCCGAACGCCAGCCCGGTGGACGGGGCTCTTGACATCTGCCTCGTGCGCATGATGAGCGCGAGCCGTATCCTGCGCGTGTTTCCCCGGGTCTACTGGGGCGGTCACCTGACCCACCCGGACATCTTCTCCTACAGGACGGGCAGCCTCAGCATGGAAACGGAGCGGCCGGTCGTGCTGTTCGCCGACGGCGAGCCAGTGGGCGAGACCCCGGCGGAGATCACTGCAGTGCCCGGCGCGTTGAGGGTCGCCTGCCCGGTCTCCCCGGTCTGAACAGCATACGGCATCCGCTCTGCTACTCCCTGCTTTTGTATAGCCTGGAATACATCAGGGCGCCTACGATACCGTCGTAATCCCTGGAGTAACCCTTGAGGCTGGACTTGCGGAGTTGCAGGGTCAGGGGATGGAAGACGAAGGCGGCGGCGTAGTCCCCGACGAGAATCTCCTCCGCCTGCCTGTAAAGATCCGTTCGCATGGCCGGGTTCAGTTCGGCCCCGGCTCTTTCCACCAGCGCGTCGAATTCAGGCTGTGCCCAGTCGTGCCGTCCCGCGCCTTTGGGCTGGGAGTGCCACGTCATGTCGAGCATGTTGCGCGGATCCATGTAATCGGCGACGAACCGCAGAAAGCCGAAGTCCATTTCCCAGTTGTACAGCTTGCTCATGTAGGCGGTTCGGTCGAGCGTACGAACGGTGACGTTGACCCCCAGGTGTTCCATCAGCATGCTTTGAATGGCCTCGCCGGCCATCTTCATGGAAGGCGTCGGCGCACGCAACCACATTTCCTGTCTCGGAAACCCCCGGCCGTTCGGATAGCCGGCCTCCCGCATCAGCGCTTTAGCGCGGACCGGATCGAAATCCTGGTAGGGTTTCATCGCGTCACCATTGTATTCCTTGAAGTCGGGCGGCATCATGGAATAGGCCGGTGCCGCGGCGCCCCTGAGGACGACCCTGCAGATCGCGTCCCGGTCCAGCGCCCGGGCGAAGGCCTCTCTCACGCGGATGTCGTTGAAGGGCGGTTCCGCCACCTTGAAGAACAGGTACCAGGTCGTTCTTCCCGGCGTTTTCACGAGTTCCCGGCTGAGTACGGGATGCCGTTCTATCCGGTCCATGTCGTTGATGTCGACCGTCTCCACGTCCACCTCGTCGTTCTCATAGGCCAGGACGGTCTGCGCCGCCGCGTAGCGGAATGGATGGATGACCCTTTCCAGCAGGGGCTTGTGGGGTCCGTTGTACATGGGATCGGGGACGAAGGTCATGTGGCTGCCGGTTGCCCATTCGGACATCCTGAAACCGGAGTTCGACACGATGTTGCCGACCTCGGTCCATTTCCGTCCGTGTTTTTCCACGGCCCAGCGCGGCGTGGGGTAGGCCAGCCCGAAGGATACCACGTGGGGAAAGTGGGGCGCGCCGCGTTCCATATCCACCTGGAGCGTGAGATCGTCCACGGCGCGGACCCCGAGCCGGGTCAGGTCGGTGATCTCCCCGAGGCTGATGGCCTTCGCGTTCCGGATATCGTAGTAGAAGAAGGCGTAGGGATTGGCGTTGGCCGGATCGAGCATCCGTCTGAATGCAAAGACGAAGTCGTGGGCCGTTACGGGCCGTCCGTCGCTCCACCGGGCGCCGGGCCGGAGGTGGAACGTCCATTCCATGGCGTCGTCGGAGACGTCATAGTGGGTGGCGGCGCCGGGTATGGGCTGCCAGAGCTCGTCCCGGATGAGCAGGGTTTCGAAGGGCAGGAGCGTGGATTCCCCGTCGTACAGGTTGATCTGGATGTCGAGGCTGCGCGGTTCCGGGCTCATCACCCGGAAAACCTGCCGGTCGGGGGGCGCCGCGTCGGCCGGAAGCGCGACGCCGACGGAGTTCCTGTACTGGGCATGGGATAAGCCGGCCGGCGGCAGGACGGCAGCGGCCAGCAGCAGGACGGAAAGTACCTTGTGCATGGAGGTTCCGGGGTAAGGTGGATCTGAATCGTCTGTACCGCAGGCGAGTGGTCAATATAGACCCGCCGTCGAAGGCAGGTCAAGTGAATGTCCATTGTCCTGTATTTGCTTGACATCCGCCATCCCTTCGCCTACTTGATTACACGGCATTTCCGTCAAGATCAGCGTTCTGTCCCGGGCCATGCTCATGCTGTCCGAAAGTCCTTTTACCTTCGACCGCGTAGTCCGCATCGCCATCGCCGTGGGCGTGATCTGGCTGTTGATCACCCTGATCGCCTATCTGAGCGACGTGCTCATACCCTTTGCCGTCGCACTGCTGCTCGCCTACCTGATCAATCCCCTGACTTCCTGGCTGCAACGGAAACTCCCCTTCAAGCAACGAATCATCTCCGTACTGCTGAGCCTGACGATCATCCTCGCCGCCATGATCCTATTCCTTACGATCCTGGTCCCCATGGTCGCGTCCGAAGTCACGCAGATGCAGCGGCTGCTCTCCAGGCTGGTGGACGCGGACCAGTGGCAGGCCAGACTGCAGGACTATGTTCCCGAGGAAATCAGGATGTACATCGCGGACCTGGTCCGGTTCGAAGAACTGGTCCAGCTGCTGAACTTCGAAAACATCCGGCTGTTCTTCCAACAGGTCCTGCCCGGAATCTGGGGCGTGTTCTCAGGTACGATCAGCTTCGTCATCGGTCTCGCGGTCGTCATCGTCATCCTGCTCTACCTGGTATTCATCCTGCTGGACTTCGACGAGATCTCCGAAGGCTGGAAGGACCTGATCCCCGACCAGTACCGGAAGGTCGTGCTCGACGTCGTATCCGATTTTACGAGGGCCATGCGGGTGTATTTCCGCGCCCAGGCTCTCATCGCCTTCATCGTCGGACTCCTCTTCGCGCTGGGCTTCTGGCTGATCGGCCTGCCCATGGGGATCCTGCTGGGCCTTTTTATCGGGCTGCTCAACATGGTGCCCTACCTGCAGGTCGTGGGCCTCATTCCGGCGGTGCTATTCGCGATTGCCGGGGCCCTGGGCGGTGGAGAGAGCATATGGGTCATGCTCGTCCTCGTCCTGGCCGTGTTCGCCGTCGTACAGGTCATCCAGGACGCCATCCTGGTCCCCAGGATCATGGGCAGCGTGACCGGGTTCAACCCGGCGGTGATCCTCCTTTCCCTGTCCATATGGGGAAAACTGCTGGGTATCCTGGGACTGCTGATCGCGCTGCCGGTGACGTTCCTGGCCCACTCGTACTACAAGCGGTTCCTGAAGGGTTCTCAACCGGTGGAGGAGCAGTAAATGGAAAGGATTTCCTGGGACGAGTATTTCCTACGCATCGCCTTTGCCGTTTCGGCGCGATCGAACTGCATTCGCCGGCACATCGGCGCCGTGATCGTGAATGACAAGATCATCACCAGCACGGGCTACAACGGCACCCCGATGGGCATTCCCAACTGCTCCGAAGGAGGATGCAAACGGTGCAACTCGGACGGACCGTCCGGGGCGAATCTCGACGAATGCGTCTGCATACACGCCGAGGAGAACGCCATCGTCTTCGCCGCGCGCCACGGGTCGTCGACGAGCGGCGCCACGCTCTACACGACCAACAAGCCCTGCCTGGGCTGTTTGAAAAAGTCCATCCAGGCGGGGATTCGCCGGGTGGTTTATGCAGAGGAGTACGCCTACACGAAGTCCGTCGAAGAGGTGTATAACTGGCTGGTGGAAGAATCCGGCATCGAGATGGTCGAATTGAAACTGGACGCGAGTCCGGAATCCGTCGCGCATCCGGTCAGATAACCGCATGAGCCGAGGGAGATTCTGCTTGACGCGCAGCCGGCCAGTCCGGAAATTACGCGGCGAATCAATAAGGACCATAGTACGTGCGAACCGGGTGACGTTTTGCATACCAGTGAACGCATAACGCAGTCGGACTTCGTCTATCGCCGGCGGCAGGATTCGAAGTCAGAAGTCCTTTCGTTTTCCGAAGCGTATCCCGATTACCATCCGCAGGACCGCGTGGGACTGGTCTCACCCCGGTTGGAAGACGGCGTTTTTGGATTGGCCGGCGCCGTCCTCGGCCTGGCGACCGGGTTCTACGACTGCCTCCGCTCAAATGGGGGCGAGTTCTTCAATTATCCCCAGCACCACGTGCTCATCGGGGGACGGGATGTGCGCGTGCTCACGCGGAACGGTGACCGGGACCTTTCCGTCGCGGAGATGGGAAGTGCCTGGGGATGGCTCGACGTCTGGCCGGAGACCAACTGGCATCTCTGCCCGGCGACTCCGGCAGGCATGCTCGAGGCGGCGTTCCGCCTCCAGGTCAACCGGCTGTTCTGGCCGGCTTCATTCATGCCAGGTACCGTGGATAAACCGCTTTCGCATTACGCGTATAAACTGTTGAGCGGAAGGCTGAAATCCGTCTGGTATTACGACTGCGAGGATGGGCATCTGGATGTCCGGGCATCGGGACCCGCCGCGGACGTCATACGGGAGAGCCTGGAACGTCTGCCCCATGGAAGCCGGGAGACGAATCGCGATTCGAACGCGGCCGGCCAGCCGTGGTTCGAGAACCGGTTTAAACCCGTGGAACCTGAAGCGTTTCTTGAAGATATGTCGGTTTGCTTCAGGGATGAATGAAAGGTGAAATCAGGACGCTATCGCGTTCCAATCGAACCGCATAGGCTGGGCATGACGACCGTCGTGGCCGGCCGCCATACCAAGAGAATCCATGATATAAGCCATGCTTGACAGTAGCCATGCTTGACAGTAGCCTTGCTTAATAGAAGTCTTGCCAAAAAGGAGCGGTGACTCATGGTGGACAGATCCTACCTTTTCGACGATGACGCCATGCGCGACTTCATCGTGAACGGCTATCACGTGATCAGCGTGGACAAGCCGGTCGCGCTGCACGACGACATTTACGAGAAAACGAAGGCAATCATCGACGAAGACGGGAATCCGGGAAACAACCTGTTGCCTCGCGTGCCCGAGATCCAGCAGGTCTACGACGACCCCGGGGTGCAGGGCGCGCTGACGAGCCTGCTCGGACCGGATTACGTGATGCACGCCCACCGGCATCCGCACGTGAACCCACCGAACAGCCGGGGAGGCGCCTGGCACAAGGACAGCTACTGGGGTTACACCAAGGTGCGGGATCACCATCCGCGCTGGATCATGGCCATGTACTATCCCCAGGACACCCCGGTGGAAATCGGTCCGACGGGGGTAATCCCCGGGAGCCACTACATCGAGTCCCGCGAGGAGACCATCGGCGGGAACGGATCCGTCCCCGACGGGTTTCCCGCAAGCGGCAAAGCGGGTACCGTTACCATCATTCACTTCGACCTCTGGCACCGGGCGTTTCCGAACCAGACGGACAAGGTCCGCTACATGATGAAGTTCCAGTTTACGCGGATGTCGGAGCCCGACCGCCCATGGTGGAACAGGCAACGCGACGATATCGACCTCGGCGACCTGTCGGACGATCCCCGGAGCGCCATGTGGCGGAACATGTGGTACTGGCTTGCGGGCAACGGGTCGGCCGGGAGCAGGCAGGAAGACGGGGCACACGTCGAGGCGCTCGCCGGCGACCTGACCCACGAACTGGAACAGAAACGCCTGCACGCGGCCTATTCGCTGGCGGAGTACGGGGAGGCCGCCCTTCCCCACCTGCTTGAAGCGCTACAGCACGAACAGGACGAGGTCCGGCGCGAAGCGTGCTACGGGCTCGGCGCGCTCGGCGAGGCGGCCGTCGAACCACTGGTTCCCCTGCTCGGTCACGGGAACGAACGTGTCCGGGGTTACGCCATATACGCCCTGGGAGACATCCGTCATCACAATCCTTCTGTAGCGGAGCGCCTGGCAGGACTGTCAGACGACCCGTCGCCCTTTGTCCGCCAGAACGTGGCCGATGCCCTGGGCCAGAACAAGCTGGCCGCGGATTCGGCCGTTCCTGCGCTGGTCGGCATGATGAAGGACGAGGATGAGCAGGTGCGTTCCAGGAGTGCCTACGCGCTGGCCCGCTTCGGGGACGACGCCCAGTCGGCCATTCCGCATCTCGCGGACGCGTGCTACGATGAGAACCGGTACGTGCAGGGCCAGGCCGCCATCGCCCTCGAGCAGATCGGCACGCCGGAAGCCCTGCGCACACTGCTGCACTGGCTGCAGGCCTCGCGGTGGTGCCCCCTGACGACGGCGAAGAGCACGTACTAGGGTTCGGTCAAACCGGATTACCTGGTTGAATAGCGCGCCGTCGCTCGAAGTCGGGCTTGTTTCCGCCTGCTACCAGTCGTGTATCATGTGGCCCTGACCGGGATAGAAAAGGGCATCCGCGATGAAGGACAGGACGATACCCAGGGTATAACCGAGCAGCACGCCCAGGAAGAACCGCTGGCCCGTGCGGTAGGCGCCGGTCCCGACCTTCAGCAGGATGAATTTGACGAGCCAGGCGAGGAAGACGGACAGGATCGAGTCCCGGATATTGCTGGCGAAGCAGATGGCGAATCCCACCGGGGCGAGGGGCCACCAGACCAGCCAGTGCCGCAGCTTCAGCAGGACCAGGAAGATGACCGCGCCCGCCGCCATGAACCAGGGCTCGTTCTGCCCCAGGGACAGCGGGTTCTTCATCCAGGTCACGATCTCGTCGTAGTAGGAAGTGTTGAGTCCGGTGAACGCGCCACCACCGAAGTTATACGCCCCGACCGCATATCCCGACTGAATCGAGTAAGCAACTGCGGTGACCATGCTCATCAGGAAGGTGGCGGTGAGCACGAGCAGCAGTCCCTTCTTCCGCGGCCAGAATCCATCGGTCAGGCGGTCGGCCAGCACGACCGATCCCATCCCCAGTCCGCGCCAGTTCCGCGCGTAGGCGCTCGCCAGGCCCAGTGACGTCAGGCTGGGTCCCGACACATTCCCCGATCCCAGGGACAGCACCGTGATCTGGTGCGCGTTCACGGGCAGATCGAGAAACACCACGCCCGTTTCCGCGATGACCTTCGTGGTGCCGAAGTAGAGGATGAACAGGAAGGCCAGGAAAACCGCCATCACCGGCAGGGACAGGCCGGACTGGTACAGCCAGGCGCAGATGAAGGCGGACCCCAGCAACAACCCGATCACGGCGGTCCGGTAGGATACGAGTTCCTTCGAATCGTCCGGTCCGGCGGCTCGTCCGAACGCTTTTCCGAATACCCCGATCAGGTGCCGCCGCGCGGCCCAGAGGCTGTACCCCACGTACACGAGAAACCCGCCGAAAAACTGCGCGTTGACGCCGCCGCTGCCGCCGGGACCGCTGCTGGCCGTGTTGAGCCCGATGTAGTTCAGCGCGCCGATCTCGAAGAGACCCAGCATGAAGAAGACCCAGATGCTCAGGAGGATGTCGATGTTGATGAAGTATCCGAAGCAGAGCATGTAGGGGCTGATGCGAAGGGGGATGGAAGGGAACATCGGGCTCAGCTGGAGCGGCGTCTCGAAGAAGGTGCCCACGGGCAGCTGCGGTACGACGAGAGCGAACGAGAAGATGTTCCAGACCGCGATGGCCAGCGCGAGGCCGAACCCTATCTGGAAGAGCCGGTCGTAGACCAGATTCGGCCAGCGGCCGGGCGATTGGTCCCCGGCGATGAGCTCAAGGGGGACCTGCGCGAGGGGAAAGGTGAGCCGCTCGTAATCCACCCACTGCTTCCGGAATATGGTCGCCACACAGGCGCCGACCACGAATATCGCGACGAAAAAGCTCATCCACCACGCTACGGGTATGATCCAGGGCGTCCAGGGAATGGCCCCGCCCGGTGGCAGCCCTTCGTAGAACCACCCCATGGCGTTGTTCTGGTTGCTCGCCACGAGCCATCCCGGCAGATAGGGGTGGAACAACTCCGCCCACTGGTTCTCGGGCTGGGCGAAATAGAAGGGCGTCGAAATGATGGTCAGGAAATACGAAACGAAGGCCTTGCCGGGAATGAGGCTCGAAATGAGCAGGATGCAGAAGATCAGCGCGAGCTCGCGGCCGGTGAAGGCGGCCTGTTGGGCGATGCCCCGGACAAAGGGATTGTATACGAATACGACGAGCAGAAACAGGGCCAGGGCGGAGATGGGCAGATGGGCCACCGACATGCGGGACGAGTGCAGGATATAGGTCCCGTAGGTCACCCAGACGTTGAGGACGATGGCGAGGACCAGTCCCGTGGCCAGGGACCGGGTCGTGATTACGGAGTTTGGCGTTCCTGCCACACGACCTCCAGGGGATCGGGGATGGCGTAGGGCTTGACCCGCTGTTCGTGGAGCCAATCCGACAGGTAGTGATCCATCCGGTGCAGGATCTCCGGCTCATCATCGGCCAGGTTCCGCGTCTGGTACGGGTCGTTTCCCATGTCGTAGAGGGCCACCGGGTCGAACCGGTATCCGAAGTCGTCGTAGGTCCTGATCATGAGGTGATCGGGCGTCCGCACCGCCCGCTGCAGCGTGTACAGGCCGTGACCCCATACCAGGTAGTCGTGCAGGCGGCACTGTCCGGTGGCGAGTCCTTCCGCGAAGGACCGCCCGTCATAGTATTCCGGCACTTCGCCGCCGGCCAGTTCGATCAGCGTGGCGCTCAGATCCACGTTGTACAGCAGATCGCCGCAGGAGGACCCGGGCGGCGTAACCCCCGGCCACTTGACGATCAGCGGGATGCGGTGTATGCATTCGTCGGCGCAGACGTGGTCGCCGTAGATGCCGTGCTCCCCCATGGCCTCGCCGTGATCCGCCGAGATGATGACCGCCGTGTCGTCCAGGTCGCCCAGGTCGCCCAGGGCGTCCAGCACCTGCTGCACGTGATGGTCGGTGTACCGGATCTCAGTGTCGTATCCGGTCACCATGTGATTCAGGTCGTCCGTGTTCCGGATGGCGTCCGGCATGTTCGGCGTGGGGCTCGGCCGGTCCCCGGGAAAGAGGTGGGACGCGGTGAACCACCCGTCTATCTCCTGGTGACCGCCTATCGCTTCTTCGTCGGGCCAGTCCACCGCCGGCGGATGGGCCGCCATGCGGTCGAACCCGTCTCGGGGCGCTTCGTAGACCCGGTGCGGGTCCCAGTAGTTGATGTACAAAAAGAAATCGTCCCGGTCTCCGTTCGCGGCGATCCAGCGTAGCACGGCCTCGTTGACTTCGTCCGCCGTCTCCGATCCCGTCTTCAGGTTGGGCGAATGGAACTCCGTCCAGCCCAGTCCAAACCAGGTCGCGCAGTGCCGGGTGGGGAAGTTGGAGAAGCAGACGGTGTCGTATCCGTGCTGGCGCAGTTTTCTCTGCACCAGCTGGTTCCGCTCGTCGGGCCCGCCGTAACGCTGCTCCAGGATATGCAGCCTGGAGGCCGGACCGCCGTGGGTCACCACGCCGTTGTTGATCCCGAAACGGCCCGTGATCCATCCGTGCCTCGACGGCATGCAGGGAGAGTCCGCACAGTAGTACCGGTCGAAACGCATCCCCTGCGCGGCGATCTCGTCGATGGCGGGCGAGGTCGGCCGGCCATAGCCGTAGCAACCCAGGTGGTCGGGTCTCAGGCTGTCGATGTCGAAGAAGACGATGCGCAAGGAGGATTACCGGTATCCTGTGCAGGTGAGAACCGCTAGGCCGCGATGGCCTTGTCGATGATGACCTTCATCTTGTCGCCGTGCTTGTGGCGGCCGGCGGCTTCGATGAGGGCTTCGATGGGCAGAAACCCGTTGTCCTGGAGCCAGTGGGCGATGGCGGCCAGGGCGGCGCCTTTAGATCCCCCCGTCTTCCGGAAGTCCCGGGTCACCAGGTTGGGTAGACCGTTCGGACCGGTCGGGCCAGGCAGACCGTTCGGACCGATCGGACCAGGCAGACCAGGCTGACCGGCCAACCCCGCAAGCTCGGGACCGAGTTTCGTATCCGCGATCACCAGGGTATGCTCGCCGATGCGGGACCGCACCTTGTCCAGTCCATCCTGCGATATGACGATCATGATGTCCGGACAGTCGATCCCGGTGTAGTGGATAGGCTGCCGGGAAAGGATCACTTCCGCGACGGAGAACCCGGTGCCGATGGTGATGGGATAGTCACCCTTCTTGGTGGCGGACAGGCCCGCGGTGATGCCTGCCGTGGAGAGCAGGTCCCCCGCGGACTGGATGGCCTCGCCGGCCGAGCCCGCGACGATGATCTCCAGGCGCCCGTCCAGGGGCGCTTCGCAGGTATGCTCGATCGGTTTCAACCCATCCAGGAGGGAGCGGCCGGTCATGCGATGCGGCAGGCCGACCGTGCGCGTGTTCCTGGTTACCACGCTCTCGTAGTCCGCCGTATCGTGCAGTTCCTGGACCTTCCTCATACCGTACGCCGGGCACATCTCGACGATCTCAATAAGCGAGAACCCCGGCGTGGACAGGGCTTCTTTCCAGAGTTCGGCCGTATCCTTGCCGATGAACGTGCGCGCGGTGTAGGCCGCGCCGGCATTGTGGGCCAGCGCGCAGATGTCGTATCCCGGCACGGCCGCCTCGGGCCGGTCGGGCTCCTTGAACTCGGTGGAGGACAGCCCGCTGGTCTGGCCGCCCGTCATGCCGTAGACCATGTTGTTCTGCACGACGAGGGTGAGGTCCAGGTTGTGCCGGGCCGCCTCGAGCAGGTGCTGCAGTCCGATCGTGGCGCCGCCGTCGCCCTGCAGGGCGATGATCTTCTTGTCCGGATGCTCGAGTCCCATGCGGATGCCCATGGCAAGAGCGACCGCCCGGCCGTGGAGCCCGTGTATGGTGTGGCAGGTCAACAGCGGGTCCACGAGCCCCGTGCAGCCGATGTCGCTCACCACGATGACGTCGAGGGGGTGCACGCCCATGTCCGCGAGCGCCTTGCTCATGGACTTGTTGGCGACCGTATGACCACAGCCCGGGCAGTAGGGCATTTTCAGGTCGTTCAGGATGGCTTCCTGCATTGCCTTACTCCTTCCGCGATTTCCTGCGGCGTGATCATGTGGCCGATTTTGTTGACGCCGTGTATCCGGTCGTGCTGATGGTTTCCGTAGAGCAGTTCCCGCAGCAGGCCGACGATGTTTTCCTCGACGACGACGACGTGCGCGTACGACGCGAGCAGTTCGTAAATGCGAGGCGGTACCGGCAGCAGCGTCTTCATGACCAGGAGCGATACGGGCTCACCACCCGCTCTCAGCAGGCCGACGGCCTCCCTGGCGGCTTCCGCCGAGATGCCATAGGTCAGGATGACCGTATCGGCGCCTTCGTCCCGATCGTGGTCGTAATAGGTGAAATCGTCGATGCTCTGTTCGATCTTGTTCTTGAGCCGCTCGGTATTGCCGAGGGCCTCGGGACTGTTCTTCTGGGTGATGCCTTCCATGTCGTGCGTCGATGAGTTCAGCCGTACCTGGTGCAGATCATTGCCCAGGGGCAGAAAGGGCGGCGCCAGGTTTCCGTTCACCCCGTAGGTCTTGTATTCCCCGTTCCCTTCGTGCATGTGGCGTTCCGCGCGCTCGACTTCCTTCAGGCCGGAAATGTCCATGTTCTGGTTGGTCATGACCATTTCCTTCGAGGTCAGCAACACGACCGGGGTGCGGAGATTGACCGCCGTGTGCACACTGGCCGCGGCCATGTCCCAGCAGTCGTTCAGGTTCGATGGGCAGAACACCGGAAGCGAGTATCCTCCCGAGATGCATCCCCGGAGCAGGAGCAGATCTCCCTGGCCGCCCGTCGTGGCCGACCCGGTGCTCGGGCCCAGGCGCTGGGCGAGGATGATGACCATGGGCAGTTCCATCATGAAGGACATGTTGATCGATTCGATCATCAGGGCGAATCCGGGAAAAGCGGAGGCGGTGACGGGAAACACGCCCGATGAGGAGAATCCCGCGGCCCACTGCAGCGCCGTGATCTCGTCCGGGGCCTCGAGCGCGATGGGGATGCGCTGCTTCGCACCCGCGAAGAGCCAGTTGACGGGCGTGATGGGATACCCGATGTAGGCCCCTGCGCCGGCCCGGGCCATCGCCTCGATGATCAGCCTGGATCCGTCCAGGAAGACCATGCGTTCGTCAACCGTCGTCATGGTGCGTACGCTCCCGCTCGTCTTGAATGGATTCCGCCACGATTTCGGCGATGTCCCGGACCCGCATGGGTTCGCCGGCACGCTTGTTGGCGTCGTTCATCATCCTGGCGCAGAAGGGACAGCCCACGGCCAGCGTGTCCGCCCCGGTTTCCCTGGCTTCCCGGAAGCGTTGGTCGCTGACCGCTTCCCTGCCTTCCTCTTCTTCTTTCCAGACCTGCGCACCGCCCGCGCCGCAACAGAAAGACCGGTTCCTGCTGCGGGCCATTTCCACCAGGGAAGGCCGGGCTGCCGCCAGCGCCTGGCGGGGCGCTTCGTATTCACCGCCGTGGCGGCCCAGGTAACACGGATCGTGATACGTGGTGGGCGTATCCTCACGCCCCGGCATCGCGAGCCTGCCGGCCTTCGCCAGCTCGCCGATGAGTTGCGTGTGGTGCATGACCTCGAAGCGGCCCCCCAGCGCGCCGTACTCGTTCCCCAGGGTATGCAGGCAGTGGGGGCAGCCCGTGACGGTTTTCTTCCGGCCGGCACCCGCGGCATTCAGCGTCTCGATGTTCCCTTCGGCGGCTATACTGAAAAGATACTCGTTTCCGGCCCTTCGCGCCAGATCTCCCGTACAGGATTCGTCGTTTCCCAGCACGGCGAAGTCCACCCCCGCCCGATGCAGGACCGTGGCAATGGCCCTTGCCGTGTCCCGGGCACCGGGATCGAAGGCGCCGGCGCAGCCGACCCAGAACAGCACCTCGTAGTCCGGGTGTTCCGCGACGGTCGGCACCTTGAAGTCCAGTGTTTCGGTCCATTCCATCCGGTCGCCGGCCATCTGCCAGGGATTGCCGTTCCGCTCGATCCCGGTGAAGGCGCCTTTGAGTTCATTCGGAAACGCGCTCTCCATCAGCACCTGGTTCCGGCGCATGGCGAGGATGTCGAACATCGGTTCATTGCCGACCGGACAGGCCTCCGTGCAGGCTCCGCAGGCCGTGCAGGCCCAGAGGGCGCTTTCACTCATGGCGTAGCCCAGCATCGGTTCCGTGTCTTCCCCGCCCTTCGCCAGGTTTTTCATGTGATCGCGAAGGTGGTACCGCTTGTTTACCTCCAGAGCCGCGGGAGACAGCTCCTTGCCCGTGGCATAGGCCGGACAGGCGTCCTGGCACCGGTTGCACATGATACAGGCGAAGGCGTCCGTGATATGGGTCCGGTCCAGGTCGGTGATCCGGCCCGCGCCGAACTGTTCGATGGTCTCGTCTTCGAAATCCAGGGCATCCAGCGCGCCCGGACTGGTCCGTTCCGGGGAGGTCATCAGGTTGAAGGGGCCCATGAACAGGTGGGCGTGTTTCGAATAGGGGAACCAGGGCAGGAAGGCCAGCACCAGCCCGATGGCGATCCACCAGCTGGCATGCAGGCCGAAAGTCAGCAAGGAAGGCTCCACGCCCGTCCAGAGACCCGCTGCCAGCGACGCGAACGGCTGCCAGGGGTCCGCACCGTGTATGGCGATATCGAACGACGCGCCCAGGAACCGGAAGCCGACGTGGCCGAGGATGAACAATCCCACGATCAGGGAATCCCGCCTGATGCCGACGGTTGCCCGGGGATGCAGCTTGACGTTGGGCGCGACGGCCAGGTCCGGGGATTTCACGATGAACCTGCGGATGAGCAGGGCAACCATGCCCGCCAGCGCGGCCAGGGTCAGGAGATCGACCAGCAGTCGATAGACCTGGCCGGCGGTCCCGTCCTCCAGAAAGACGAATCCGGTTACCAGGCCTTCCAACACGTCCACCAGGTTGACCGCCATGTAGAGGATGAATGCCCACGCGATCCCGGTATGGGCGAGGGAAACCAGCGGCCGGTTGCGGATCATGTTGTTCTGGCCGGCCAGGGTCTTGACGCCGGTCAGCAGCCGGCCTGGAAGACCATTCCAGGCCAGGCGGCCCTGCCCCCGCTTAATCGTCCCGATCATGCGCCTGAAGGTGACGGATGCCAGGTACAGCGAGAAGACCGCGAGGAGGGCGAAGAGGATCTTTTCGTAGGGAGAAAGCATCGACGTCCCGCGATCCCGATGTGCCGCCAAAGGAAGACGCGATGCACGGCGTGCCGAGTTATCGGCCCAGCCGTTTCCTCACTTCTTCCGCGATGGCGGGCAGGTAACTGAAGAGGTCGCCGGCGATGCCGTAGTGGGCGTACTTGTACAGCGGCACGTCGGCGTCCTTGTTGATCGCCACGATCACGCGGGCGTTTTTCATGCCCGCCAGGTGCTGTATCGCACCGGAGATCCCGCAGGCGATGTACAGGTCGGGCTGTACCGTCTTACCAGTCTGCCCGACCTGGTGGGCGTAGGGTATCCACCCGGCGTCCACCGCGGCCCGGCTGGCGCCGAGGGCGCCGCCCAGGGTGTCCGCCAGTTCGCGAACGGGCTGGAAACCCTCCGGACCGCCCACGCCGCGGCCGCCCGATACGATGATGCTCGCTTCGGTCAGGCTGACGGTGCCGTCCGCGGTCTCCACGGATACGACGCTGGTCGGGATCTCGTCCCCGGACAGCGCGGCAGGCACCTCGATCACTTCCCCGGTCCGGGACGCGTCGGGGTCCGCCGCCTGGAAGATATTGCGACGCACCGTGACGAAACGGTGCCCGGTACCCTTGAATGTCACGGTGGATAACAGGTTGCCGACCAGTGCCGGCCGGACCGCCACCAGCCGGTCTCCTTCCCTGCGCAGGTCCGTGCAGTCAGGCGCCAGGCCCGCGCCGGTGAGGGCGGCTGCGTAGGCCGACAGTTCCAGGCCGGCCGTGCTCGCTCCCATCAGGACCACCGAGGGCGGTTCGTTCTCCAGGATCCGCACCAGGAGTTTCGCGTAGGGCTCCACGCGGTAACGGCCCAGAGAAGGGGCATCCGCGGTGAATACGCGATCGGCGCCGGCCTCGACGGCCTGCCTGGCGATCTCGACGACCCCGTCGCCGAACACGGCGGCGGTAAGGGAACCTCCGGTATCGCCGGCGACTTTCCCCGCGGCGGCCATCGCCTGCCACGCGATCGGATCCGCCTGCCCGTCCACCTGCTCGATCCACACGAATATGTTGCCGGCCATCGGGTCCTTTCTGCCTAAATCACCTTTTCTTCGATCAGACGGTCCACGAGGGTCCTGGCCGCGTCTTCGGGGCCGCCATCGATCATTTCGATATTCGCTTCCCGCAACGGCGGCAGTTCCGACTGCCATTCGACTCCCGAGGCGTTGGATCCAACTTCTGTCGCATCGAGACCGAGATCCGCACAAGTCCACACCGGTATGCTGGCCCGGGCCGCCTTGCGTATGCCGATGAGGCTCGGATACCGGGGTTCGTTGATCTCCTTGACGACCGTGATCAGGGCCGGCAGCCGGCTGGTGACCGTCTCCCTTGCTTTTTCCAGCAACCGGACCGCCGAAATGGTCCGGTCCGCAGGGTCCAGGTTCCGGAGTTCCGCCACGTAGGAAACGAGCGGTACGCCGAGCAGGGCCGCGACCTGCACGGTGGTCGCAGCCGTATTGCCGTCGATGGCCGCCCGGCCGCCGACGATCAGGTCGAACGTACCGATTTTCCCGATGGCCGCGACCAGGATCCGCGCCGAAGTCAGGCTGTCGCTGTACGCCATGGCCGGATCCGATACCAGGACGGCTTCGTCCACGCCCATGGCCAGGGCGGTCTTGAGCGCGTCGGCGGCCTCGGGAGGCCCCAGGCACAGTGCGGTCACCTTGCCGCCATGCTCTTCCCGCGCCTGTATGGCGGTTTCCAGCGTGTACTCATCCCAGGGATTGACGATCCGGGGCCCGCCCTCGGCGGACAGCTTGACGCCGTCCATGGAGGCGGACAACTGCGCCGTATCGGGCGTCTGCTTCACCAGGGCGATAATGTTCAAGAGTCCGTTACCTCGCAATGTAACTCTTCAAGACGGCCTGGGGCCGTTCAAGACGGCCTGGGGCCGTTCAAGACGACCTGGGGCCGTCAGCGGTCAGTGGTCGGCGTGGCCGCGTGCGGTCAGCGGTCAGTTCTGCCAGAATTCCGGATCGTAGCCGGGCATTTCACATCGTAGCGGGCGGTCCGTCCTGTTGCCGAACTCGTAGTCCGCCTGCATGAGCTGGTGGATCTGCGACGTGCCTTCGTAGATGACCGCGCTCTTGCTGTTGCGCAGGTGGCGCTCCACGTCGTACTCGTCGGAGTATCCATAGGCGCCGTGGACCTGCACCGCGTCGCTGGCCGTGGCGAAGGCCGACTCCGTGCAGTACCACTTGGCCATGCTGGTCTCCCGGGTGTTCCGCATGCCCTGGTTCTTGAGCCATCCGACCTTGCGTACCGCCAGCTCACCCAGGTCGATGCGCTGCTTCATCTGGGCGATGAGCTGCTTCACGAGTTGATGGTCGCCGATCGGCTGGCCGAAGGTCCGGCGCTGCCGGGCGTACGACACGGATGCTTCCAGGCAGTACTTCATCAGGCCGACGGCGCCGGCCGCGACGGTATAGCGGGCGTTGTCGAGACAGGACATGGCGATCTTGAATCCTTCGCCCTCTTCCCCCAGCCGGTGGGACTCGGGCACGGGGACCTCGTCCATGTTGATCCAGCCCGTGTTGCTGGCCCGCACCCCCATCTTGCCCTTGATCGTGCCGGTGGTCAGGCCCGCCCACCCGCGTTCGAGCAGGAAGGCGGTGATTCCCCGCGTGCCTTCTTCCTGGTTCGTCTTGGCGAATACGAGAAAGCGGTCCGCCACGTCGGACAGCGTGATCCACATCTTCTCGCCGCTGACCAGGTAGGTGTCGCCTTCCTTGCGGGCCCTGCTGGTCATGGCGGCCACGTCGGAACCCGCGCCGGGTTCGGTCAGGCCGAAACAGGCGATGTTTTCGCCGGTGGCCAGGGGCGGCAGGAACCGTTCTTTCTGTTCTTCCGTGCCCCACTGGAAGATGGGCAGGGCGTGCAGGCCCAGGTGGACCGCGATCGTCTCCCGGACGGAAGAGTCCGCCCACTCCAGGCCTTCGGAAAGCAGGCCGAGGGAGATGAAATCCATGCCGGCCCCGTCGTAGCGGACCGGCAGGCAGATACCCATGAATCCCTGCGCCGCCATTTTGGGCAGCAGTTCGTGGGGGAACGTACCGTTGCGGTCGTGTTCCCTGATGGAAGGCAGGATCTCGTTGCGGGCGAAGTCGTACACCATCCGCTCGACCATCCTGTGTTCTTCGCTTAGTTCAAAATCCATGGAGGTGCATTACCGTTTCGTGGGTAGTAGGCTCATAACTCAACGAGGTAGTGCTCAACGCGGTTTCCCAGGGTCAATTCCCGGCTACACCGGCCGCTTTGCTGAAGTCTCTGCCTGGTCTGGACGCCGGATGGGTTACCGGGATCTCCCGCATGACTTCGAGGAACCGGTCCACGTCACGGTCCGTGTTGTAGAAATGGGTGGACACGCGAGCCCTGCCCACGCCGCCGTACGCCCCGAAGATCAGTACGTTCTGCGCTTCGAGGGCGTGGGTGACGGAATTGACGTCCGCCGCGGTGAAGCAGACGTTTCCCGCCCGTTCTTCCGGCGCCCGGGGCGTGATGACCTCCCAGCCCAGTTCCGACAGGCCATCCCACACACGCCTGCTCAGGCCTAGCACGTGCTCCTCGATGCGGTCGATGCCGATGCCCAGCAGGCAGTCGAGGGCGTTGTCCAGGATGTATACCCCGATCCAGGTTTCGTTGCCCGGCGTGAACCGGCTGGCGTCCTCCCGGGGAACGTAAGCCGAGGGGTCTTTCCAGTCGGGCAGGTAGGCCGGCGTATGCCAACCGACGAAGGGCGGATTCAGCTCGGGCACGCGTTCCCGGTTCCAGTAGAATATCCCCACGCCGTGCACGGCCATGAGCCATTTGTAGCAGCTGGACACGACGAAGTCCGCGTGATGCGCGTCGACCGGAACAACGCCGGCGGAATGCGTGACGTCGAGACAGAGCAGGGCGTTCTTGCGGTGTACGATTTCAGCGAGTTCGGGAAGCGGCAGGCGTTGGCCGGTGAAGTAGCTGACATGGCTGACATTAACCACCCTGGTGTTTTCATCTATCGCTTTATCAAGATCGTCCAAGTCTGTGCGCCAGTTGGTGTTTTCCACGATTCGGAGTTCCACGCCACGGTCCTTCAGCAAGGTCCAGGGAAGGACGTCGGAAGGGAACTCCACATCGGCGACCACCACGTTGTCGCCGGGTTTCCAGTCGAGGGCGTAGACCAGCAAATTGATGCCCTCGGACGTGGAGGTCAGGAAACCGATATCGTCGGGCCGGACACCGAACAGGCGGCCGACTTTCTCCTTGCACCCCGCGGAAACCACTTCGAGGCGCCTGCGCCCTTCCTCGCCCAGGAGCTTGTCCTCAAAGAAACGGTGGACGGCGTCACCGTGCGTTTTCAGCATGGGCGACTCGCCGCCGGTACAAAGGTGGGTTATGCCCTGGGTTCCAATGAACTCGGAAGGGTCGATCAGCATGGGCGTCTCCAGTCGAAATTGTTGCGGTTTCGGTCGATCGCGAACTCGACTGCCAAGATATTCGCCGGCGCCGTTTTTGTACAGGGAATTCGGGGTCTCGTTACCGTGCGCCGTCTCCTACGTTGTAATCGACGCAAAAGAGTCTATATTATATGGAACGCCGGGCATCGAGCGCACGCTGAGAGAACGACCGGTACAACCGCCGGAGTAGCCGTTTGATATACGATTTCCACACCCATTTCTATACCTCCGCTTACCTGGACGAGATCGAAAAGGGAGGCTACCAGGCGGAACTGGTCAGGGATGCCCGCGGCAACCGCCTCCTGAAGTTGGATGGCGACTACAGCATGATCGCACCGGGCCATTTCGATGCGGACCGTGTGATCGAGCATATGGACCGGCACGGCGTGGGCCGGCAGCTGCTCAGCTTCTCGATCCCCGGACTGCACGTCGAGGATCCGGACGCCGGCCGTCGCCTCGCCCGGACCGTAAACGATGCGCTTGCCGAGACCGTCGCCCGCTATCCCGACCGGCTTTCGGCGTTGGCAGTGCTTCCATTACAGGATCCGGCCGCTTCGGCGGCGGAACTGTGCCGCGCCGTCGAGACGCTGGACCTGCGCGGCGGCATGTTGTTTTCAAACATCAACGGCCAGTCGCTGGGCGCATCGGAGTTTCATGAACTTTACGCGGCGGCTTCCTCCCTGGACCTGCCGCTCTTCATACATCCCACCACACCACATGCCCATGAAGCGTACGCGGCGTACAGGCTTACGCCCATGGCCGGGTTTCCTTTCGACACGTCGGTGGCCGCCCTTCACCTGGTCTTCAGCGGCACGATGGCGGCTTTCCCGGACCTGAAGGTCGTACTGGGCAACCTGGGCGGCACCATCCCGTTTCTCTCGGGCCGGATCGACCAGGCCTACCGCGCCTACCCCGAGGCTCGTGAGCAACTGGACCGGCCGCCGACGGAGTACCTGAAGAACATGTACTACGAATCCGCCGGGATGCCCAACAGCGGAGCGCTTCGCCTGGCGATCGATTTCGCCGGCATCGACCGGGTGATGTTCGGTTCCGATTTTCCCCAGCAGATCGCCGACGTCGACCTGGGGCTGCGGACCATCGATGAACTGGGGTTGGATGAAGCGGCCAGCCAGCGCATCGTCGGCCGGAACGCGGCAGGACTTTTGAAGGAATAGGGCTATTCACTGGTAAAATTAGTTTATCGCATTATAATCAAAAGGATACACTGAAATCAGGCATGAATCGCGTGTTGCCGGTAATACACGGCTATACATGGGATATACCCGGCCGATTCCCTTGAAGCAGGAGCGAACCACATATGACTGAGGCCCAGAAGACCCTGTTCCTGCTGGACGGGATGGCGCTGGCCTATCGCGGTCATTTCGGGTTGATCCGAAATCCGCGGATGACCTCGACAGGCATGAACGTCTCCATGGTGTTCGCCATCGCAAACACAATCCTCGGCATCCTGAACAAGAACAGGCCCACCCACATCGCCGCGGTGTTCGATACGCCCGAGCCGACCCACCGCCACGAGCAGTATCCCGAGTACAAGGCGCAGCGGGACGCCATGCCCGAAGACCTGAGCATCGCGCTGCCCTATCTGTTCCGGCTGATCGAAGGGTTCAACATCCCGGTGATCCGCGTTCCCGGCTGGGAGGCCGACGACGTGATCGGGACCCTTGCGAAGCAGGCCGACGAAGCGGGTTTCACCACCTTCATGGTCACGCCGGACAAGGACTATGCGCAACTCGTCTCCGAGCAGTCCTTCATCTGCAAACCCGGCAACACCGGGGACAACTTCGAAACGATGGGCGTGGCCGAGGTACTGGAGAAGTGGGGTATCGAGCGCATCGACCAGGTGATCGACATGCTCGGCCTGATGGGCGACGCCAGCGACAACGTGCCCGGCGTCCCGGGCGTCGGAGAAAAGACCGCGCAGAAGCTCATCGCCCAGTTCGGATCCGTGGAGACCCTCCTGGAGAACACCCATCAGCTTAAGGGCAAGCAGAAGGAGCGCATTGAAGAAAACAGGGACATGGCCGTGCTGTCGAAGAACCTGGTCACCATCGAGCGGGACGTGCCGCTGGACATTACGCCGGACGCGTTGGCCGTCAAGGAACGCAAGGATGACGACCTTAAGAAGCTGTTCGTCGAACTGGAGTTCAATACCCTGGGCAAGCGGCTTTTCGGCGACGGTTTCTCGGCGGCCCCGCAGCTGACAGTCGCCGGCCGCCAGGAAGACCTGTTCTCCGACGACCAGTTGAAGACGATCGCGGACGTGGAGCACGACTACCGCTGCGTCGACACGGCCGAATCGCGCGCCGACCTTATCGAAAAGCTGACCGCGTCGCCCGCATTCTGCTTCGACATGGAAACGACCAGCCTGGACCCGAAAACCTGCGAAATCCTGGGATTCGCCTTCGCGATCGAGCCCCATACGGGATACTACGTGCCCATGCCGGACGGGCGGGAAGACGTTCTGCGGGTCGCGGCCGAATTCCAGTCCCTCTTCGACGATACCGGCAGGGAACTGATCGGACACAATATCAAGTTCGACCTGTCCGTGCTCCGCTGGCACGGAATCACCGTGTCCTGCCGGATCTTCGACACCATGCTCGCGGCCTACTGCACCGTGCCGGACCTGCGGAGGACCATGGACTACCTGTCGCAGGCCCTCCTGGGCTACACGCCGATCTCCATCACAACGCTCATCGGTGAAAAAGGAGAGGAGCAGGGCACGCTCAGGGATGCGCCGCTTGAGAAAGTCGTCGAATACGCGGCGGAAGACGCGGACATCACGCTGCAGCTCGCGGAATTGCTCCGGCCCCGGATCGGCGAGATGAACCAGGATACCGTTTTCACGGACATCGAGTGCCCCCTGGTGACCGCCCTCGTGGAAATGGAACACGAAGGCGTGCGGATGGATGTGGGGCAGCTGGAGCACCTGTCCGGGTTGCTGGAAGAGGAGATCCGGAGGTCCGCCGACAGGATTACCGAACTGGCCGGGGAGCCCGTCGATTTCAATTCGGCCAAACAGCTCGGGCACATCCTCTTCGACAAGCTCAAAATCGATCCCAACGCCAAGCGCACGGCCAAGACGGGCCAGTATTCGACGGCGGAAGCCATCCTCCGCCGGCTCGCGCCCAAACACGAGATCGTGGAGCAGATCCTCCACTACCGGATGTGCACCAAGCTCAATTCCGTATACGTGAGCCAGTTGCCTCATGCCGTGTTCCAGCCGACCGGACGCGTACATACTTCCTACGAGCAGGCCGTGATCGCCACCGGCCGGATCCAGTCTCACGGACCCAACCTGCAGACCATACCGGTGCGCACGGAGATGGGCCGGCAGATCCGCAAGGCCTTCGTGCCCCGGGACGGCGATTACCTCCTGATGGCCGCGGACTATTCCCAGATCGAACTTCGCATCGCGGCCGAACTCAGCCGCGACGAGGGCATGATGGAGACCTTCATCCAGCACGAGGACATACACTCGGCGACGGCGATGAAGATCTATGACGTTGATCCCGACGGCGTAACCGACGAAATGCGCCGGTTCGCCAAGACCGTCAATTTCGGCATCATCTACGGCATTTCCGCCTTCGGGCTGGCCGAACGGCTCAACATCCCGCGGGGGCAGGGCCAGGAACTGATCGACCAGTACTTCGAGAAGTACCCGGGAACGCTCAGGTACATGCACGATACGGTCAAGTTCGCCGAGGAAAACGGTTTCGTCGAGACCATGACGGGCCGTCGGCGTTACCTGCGGGACATCAATTCCCGGAACAACACCACCAAGCGCGCCGAGGAGCGCGTCGCCATCAATTCCCGCATCCAGGGCACGGCGGCCGACCTGATCAAGCTGGCCATGACCCGGATTCACAATGAACTGGAAAAGCGGGCGTGCCGCACGCGCATGCTGCTGCAGGTGCATGACGAACTCGTGTTCGACCTGCATAAGTCCGAAGAAGACACCCTGCCGGGCCTGATCGAGGAATGCATGCGGGGCGCGCTGCCCATGACCGTGCCCATCGAAGTGGAAATCGGCATCGGAGCGAACTGGCTGGAAGCCCACTAGCGGCCCGGATGCGCGCGAGCGCGTCGGAGGCAGGACCGCACACAGAAGAAAGGGAAGGGAATCATGAGCTCAGGCAACGGCTGGATCCAGGTGGGTTCCCTCGCGGACGTGCCGCCCGGGGAATCCCGCGCCGTCAAGATCAGCGAGGGGCGCAGCATCGCCCTGTTCAACGTGGACGGCCGCATCCACGCCACCGACAACCAGTGCCCCCACATGGGGTTTCCGCTGACGCGCGGGGTGGTGAAGGACGGCGTCCTGACCTGCGACTGGCACGGACGCAGCTTCGATCTCGAAGGCGGCGGTTGCTTCAACTACGAATGCGACGACCTGGAGACATTCCCGGTCGACATCCGCGGGGACGAACTGTGGGTTCAGGCGGGGGACGCGACCTACAGGCGCCGCGACCAGCACCTGCAACTGCTCTGGGAGGGCCTCCTGAGTGGGGATTCGTGGACGATCTCCAAGGCCACCGCCCTGCTGCTGTCCGGCGGCGTTTCTGAACACGACATCGTGCAGTTGATCCTGCGGCACCTGGGTCGTCACGTGGCGTCGGAGCAGGACGCGGGCGGAGGCGGCAACATCGTTTCCCTGCTGGTATCCGGCCTTGAAGTCGGCAGACGGTACGACGGGGAGGACCGCCTGATGGCCCTTTCGCTCGCCGGCCGCGCGGCGTCGGGCCGGGCGTCCGAGCGGCTCGAAGTCATCACGCTGCCGCCGCCCGTGAGCTGGGAACAGATCGACGGCTGGGTGCGCATGTTCTCCCGCAACATGCAGGATTTCAGGATTGAACGGTGCCTGCACACGGCTCGCGAAAACGGCCAGGAAGCACCTATCTTCAAGTTGCTGTTCGAATGTGCCGTGGCCCCGTATTTCCTCGGATTCGCCCGGAACGTGGCCAACCTGGGGGACCTCGCCCGGGTGGTGGATACCTTCGGATGGGGCGAGGCGTCCGAACTGGTCTGCAACCTCGGCGCCAAGATGGTCGGACGGGGCCGCGACGAGCCGGAGCGTTTTCACCGGGACGCGGTGCGTTTGCTCAGCGACCTGGCGCCCGCACTCGAATCGCACGACTATGCGGGAAACACCCGGACCGACTACGACGAGAACGCGCTCGTGGACGCCCTGCTGAGCGTGGACGTAGAGCGGTCATTCGAAGCCGTGGCCAAAGCCCTGCGGGACGGCGTGGCCATCGAGCGCCTCATCACGACCTTCGTCCTGCTCGCGGCGGACCGCATGGCGCGCACGCCCGTAAACGTCGACGCCGGATGGGGTTCCCTGTCCACCGAGTACAACCTGGCGGCGTCCCTGCGCCACGTACACGCCTACGGCGGTCCTGCGGCCGCGGCGAAGGGCCTCTTCCACGCGGCGTGGCAGATCTTCGACAACCGCTGGATCAACATTCCCGCCCGCGCCCTCGACGAACCCCTTCCGGATCACCCGTCGGATGCGCCGGACGCGGCTTCCGCTTCGGAGCGCATCGTCCATGCCATCAAGTCACTGGATATCCACGGCGTGGGCGACCAGGTGGTGGGTTACCTGAACAGCGGCTTCGACGGTTCGGAGCTGCTCCGGGAAATCGGCCGGGCGATCCTGTGGGACGATACCAACATGGAGCTTCTTCCCACGCTGCGCGTCACGTTCAATGAATGGGAAGACGCTGGCGGCGCGGACGCAAGTGGCGCGGCCGCCGCCGGATCGGGACACCCGTCCCGGAACCAGCTCCTGGTGGGACTGGCCCGGTACGCGACGGACGTGCGCCTGAACAAGAACAGCATGGCATCCATCAACACGGCCATGCGATTTTCGGAGGGCAGAACAACGGTCGAGGTATTTGACGAGTAGGAAGCAGGACCGCAGACTGGGATTATCTGAAAAGTATCAGACACGGATCATCGGAGAGGTAATCGGTTATGACGACGGAACAGAATGGATTCGTAAGGGTGGCGGGCGCGGAAGAAGTCGTGGACGGCAAGCCCAGGGCCGTAAAGGTGGAGGGAAGGAGCATCGCCCTCTTCAGGCACAACGGTTCGATCTACGCCACGGACAATCAGTGTCCCCACATGGGTTACCCGCTCACGAGGGGGCGCGTCCGCAACGGCGTGCTGACCTGCGACTGGCACGGATGGAGCTACGACCTCGGCGGGGGAGGCTGCTTCACCGGCGGGTGCGACGACCTGGAGACCTTCCCGGTCGAAGAGCGAAACGGCGATGTATACGTAAGTGTCGGCGACGGCGGATCGAAACGGTCCGACGCCCATCTCCTGCTTTTGAAGGAAGGACTCTTTTCCACCGACCAGTGGACCATATCCAAGGCCGTGGCCATCATGCTGGCGCGGGGCGTATCCGAAGAAGATACGTTGAACCTCATCATCCGTCACGGCGGCCGGCACATCGCCACGGAACGAGGCGCCAACGACGGTGGCGGAGAGGTGTCGGATTTCGTCAACGGGATCAAGGTGGCCCGTCAGTACGAGAGCGACGACCGCATCATCCCGCTGACCTTCGCCGCCCACGGACTGTCGGGCCGCGCGGGGGACCGGCCGAGCATCCAGCGGCTGCCCGAACCGGTCACCTGGGAGAAACTCGAAGGCTGGATCCGGGTGTTTTCGAAGGACAAGAAATGGGAAGGCATCGAGAAATGCCTGATCACCGCCCGGCGGATGGGCGGCCACGACCACGAGATCCTGCCCCTGCTCTTCGTATGCGCCATGGCGCCCCATTTCCTCGGCAATTCGAACAACCTGCTCAACATCGGCTACATCGCGGAGGTGCTTGAGGAATTCGGATGGGACGAGGCGGAGGAACTGGTCTGCAACCTGTCGGCCAAGATCCTGGGCCAGGAGCGGGGGCTGCCCGACGAGATCCGGCAGTCGGCCATCGACCGGTTCGTCGCCGACACGGCGACGCTGGATGCCCTCGCAGACGGGCAGGCCGACGGTTCCGACGTAGCCTTCGACGAAGATGCCTTCGCGGAAGGCCTGGTCAGCGGCGAAGTCGGCCCGACCTTCGGTGCGGTCACGCAGGCGTTGAAAGACGGCGTATCCATCGATCGGATCGTGACGACCATGGTGGTCCTCGCCGCGGATCGCATGGCGCGCACGCCAGTCAACATGAACCCCGGCTGGGGGGGACTGGTGCGGGAGATGATGATGGCCTCCGCGGTTCGCAAGGCCCAGCGGTTTGCGGGATACAAAGTCGCCGCCCAGGCCCTGTATCACGTCGCGTGGCAGTTCTACGGCGACCGGTGGCTGAACATCACGCACCGGCCCCTGTCCGAGTCCCGGGGAAGTCTGCAGCCGGGAAGCGCGGACGAGTCCGAAGCGATCGAGAGCGTCCTTTCGTCCATCGAAAAGATCCAGATCAGGGAAATCGGAAGACAAACGCGGGATTACCTGCGCTCCGGCTACTCGGGAGACGCGCTGCTCAGCGGTCTCGGCCTGGTGATCCTCAAGGACGACAACGGCCGGAACATCCTCTCCACGCTGCGGACGATCTTCGACGAGTGGACCCTGTGTGCGGATCACCCCTCGCGCAACCAGTTGCTGGTCGGCCTGGCACGCTGGGCCACCGACAGCCGGCGCGCCACGGGCAGCCAGTCCGCCGCGGCGACGGCCCTGCGGTTCGCCAAGGGACAGACGGCGGTGGATCTGTACGAGGCGTAGTTTACGCTGATGCCCGCGTCGAATCGGATGCGAGGTGAACGGACATGGGCGCCGATCCTGAGATAAAGCGACTAAGCGCACTCTACCGGGAAGATCCGGATGAGGCCGACCGGCTGCTGTTCGGCCGCAAAGCCCACCCGGATCGTCGGGGATTCCTGAAGAATGCGGGCCTTGCGGCCATGGGCGCGCTGGTCGGCGCCGCGATCCCCTTCCACCGAAATATGCCGGCCCACTTCATACCCGTGGTGCTCGCCTCCGAACCGACGATTCCCGGCAAGGACGGCCTCACGGTCCTCAATGACCGGCCCATGTGCGCGGAGACCCCGCCGTACCTCCTCGATGACGCAATTACGCCCACCGAAAGGCACTTCGTCCGCAACAACGGGCTGATGCCCCAGGACCTGGACGCATCCCGCTGGCGTCTGGCGATTGACGGCCTGGTCGACCGCCCGGTGGCGCTGGAACTCGAGGATCTTGAGAACCGCTTCGAAGTCGTAACCCGTGCGCTCGCCCTGGAATGCGCGGGCAATGGCCGCGCGTTTTTCGACCCGAAAGCGGACGGCGAACAGTGGACCTACGGTGCGGTGGCCTGCTCGGAATGGACGGGGGTGCGGCTGTCAGACGTACTGGCGGCCGCTGGAATCCAGCGCGGAGCCATCTACACCGCCCACTACGGCGCCGATACCCACCTGTCCGGCGCGTCGGCCGGACTTCCCATCTCTCGCGGGGTGCCGATCGACAAGGCCATGGACGCGCACAATCTCATCGCCTTCGCCCAGAACGGGCAGCCGATTCACCCGTTGAATGGCGGACCGTTGCGGCTGATCGTACCCGGATGGCCCGGTTCCTGTTCCCAGAAATGGCTGACCCGCGTGGAGATACGGGATAAGGTGCACGATGGACCCAAGATGACCGGCACTTCCTATCGGTTGCCGAATCGGAGTGTCGAGCCCGGCGAGGCCGTGGACGAGAAAGATTTCCACATCATCGAAAGCATGCCGGTGAAGTCCTTGATCACCCATCCCGCGACGGGCCACAGGACAGCGGACGATGAGATCGAGGTGCGCGGTCACGCGTGGACCGGTGAGGGTCGTGTAGATAAGGTTGATCTTTCATTCGATTTCGGCGCGACCTGGAAGCAGGCGTCGCTGGATGAACCGGTCAACGCCTACGCCTGGCAGAACTGGCGCGCTTCGATCACGTTTCCCGGGAGCGGGTACTACGAGGTTTGGGCCAGGGCAACGGATTCGCGCGGCATCAGCCAGCCCCACGCCATCGCGTGGAATCCCGGCGGTTACCTGAACAACGCCATGCACCGAATCGCTGTTTACGTGGAGTAGTTCCGGACCTGCCGGCGTTCATTCCCACCATTTCAATTATCTCCACATCAAGAAGGGATATAGCGTGCAAAAAGTTAAGGGATTTGGCGGGTTCTTCTTTCGGGCAAAGGATCCAGTGGGACTTGCGAAATGGTATCAGGATCACCTTGGGATCAATCCCGCTCCGACGAACATGGAGATGGCACCCTGGGTGACCGAGTCCGGGGTCACCGTATTCTCACCCTTCGACGCGGACACGGACTACTTCGCACCGGACAAGACTTTCATGCTGAATTTCCGCGTGGCTGATTTGGAAGCGATGATCACACAACTGAAGTCAGCAGGTATCGAGATCAGCCACGAAAGCGAGATGGAGGGCATCGGTCGCTTCGCCCGTATCCACGACCCCGAAGGGAACGCGATTGAGCTCTGGGAACCCGCTTCGTGAGCATTAAACCGGGAGAGACGAATAGATGACTACAGATACCCAACATGTCGGTGGTGACTTCGATGAATATCTGAAGAAAGAAGGACTGCTTGAAGAATCAGAACGGGTCGCGATAAAGCGAGTTATTGCATATCAGGTAGACCAATTCATGCTGAATCAAGGTCTGAGCAAGACAGAAATGGCCCGGCGGATGCACACAAGTCGCGCCTCACTTGATCGTCTTCTGGATCCCGATAATGGTTCGGTAACGTTGCAAACCTTGGAACGGGCGGCCCGTGCACTAGGAAGACGCTTACGTATCGCGCTGGTCTGAACCCGGATCCAAATCTGCTACACGTTATCCACCGTGGGTCTCGGCAGGTCCGCCCAGTGACCCGAGGGATCGGATCCCTTGACGATCACGCCTTCCTTGTTCCAGTTAAGCTCCGCGCGTACGGAGGCGGCACAAAACCTGAGCGTAAGGCCGCACCTCCTGCGGTCCGACGTGTTGAGCCCCGACCCGTGCAGCAGCAGGTCGCTGTGCAGCGAAATTTCGCCTGCCTTGAGTTCGATGTCCACCTCGGTGCCGAACGTCTCGACTTCCCTCACCGTCTGGTTGAGCACGTTGTTCTCGGTTTCTTCGCTCATGTGATAGGTCAGGTGCCCGTAGTGGTGCGATCCGGCCACGAATCGCATGCAGGCGTTGCCCGTGTCCGCGTCGTCGATGGCCAGCCAGGCGGTGACCGTCTTTGACGGCGAGAGGGGCCAGAAGCTGGCGTCCTGGTGCCAGTTGACGATCTTGCCGTCCCCCGGAAGTTTGCAGAAGAAATGGGCGCCCCATCCGACCACGTCATCGCCTAGCAGGTCGCTGATGTAGGCGACGATCCGCGGATCGTTCATGATGTCGTGCACCATGCCCGACTTCAGGTGGGCGGAAATGATGGAGTAGTTATGGTCGCCCCGCGCCAGGACCTGCTCGATCATGCCGTCGAATTCGTCCCGAATGGCGCCGATCTCCGCATCCGAGTATATCCTGAATGGCTTCAGGTAGCCCCGTTCATTGAAGGTTTCGATCTGCGCCTTCGTGAGTACGGACGGATGGTCGTTGCGGATCGGATGATACCGCAAGTCGCGGGACATGCGGATCAGGTCTTCCGGGGTCGGCATCTGCTTGAAACGGGTGTCCTGCAGGGTCGTCTGCGCCATGGGACCGCTCCTTGTGGTGGCCGTCGGCTTGATCGCCGGCCTTGCCGCCGGCCTCAATGCTCGTTCTTTGTACTCAGTATGGTGTTCTCGGTTTCCTTCTGCCAGGTTTCGTTGTAGATCAGGGGCCTTGGCCGCGGCGGCGGATAGTCTGGCGGCGGATTATCCGGATCGTTCAACTCGAGACGGTCACGACCACGGGGCGCTTCGTACCAGTGTTTCTCCCGCTCAGCCGCCTCGATCTCCCTGCGGAGGATGAATTCCGCGTGATCGAAACCGGAGATCGCCGCGTCCGCCAGGAACACGCGATGCACCTCGCTGCCGTCCCAGGTGCCCAGGTCCGGCAGGACCACGGGCCCCGTACAGACCTGAAACTCGGCGTCTTCCTCGTTAATATTGATCAGATCCACGGGAAACTCAAGAGTTACCTGTAAATTCCGACCCGCCTGGTCCGGTTCGCGGTAAGCGATCCTGCCGTTTATGAGGTCCCGGTCCAGCGTGGCCTGGACTACTTCCCGCGCACTGGTAAGGGTTTCTTCCTTCGGATATTGTCTGATGTCGATTTCGTGACCCTGGAACTGCCGCTCCAGCGGGGTTCCCCTGGTTTCGGCGGGTTCGGTACTCGGCCGCCTCGAGATAGGGATGCTCAGGCGCCGGCTGAAGGCCATGCGCCATTCGTCGCTGGGGATCTGAAAGAGGTTCCGCCGGGCGATCGTGTATTCCGTGCGGCAGGGCGCACCCAGGTACATCTCGGTTTGGCGTCCCGTTTCCAGGTCTTCCACGGTACAGGCCGCCTCGAGGTGGAACCGCACCTGGTAGGCCTGTCCCGGCACACCGACGAACCCGCCCGTATACTTGTACGTGGGGTCGGGCTTCCAGGGCCGGGACCTCCAGTGAAAGGAGGAGCGATGAAAAGCGATCATGGGCGTGAGCCGTCTTTGCGCGCGGGTCGAGTGCGCGGGTCGAGTGCGCGTTCTCGCTTCTGGCCGGTTCAGGCTGGCCGATACAGGGTTCCTCTGGACGGTTCAGCGTTCTTCCGCCGGTGCGTTCGCGGCCGGTGTTTTCTGTCATCCATCACATGCCGGCCGGTTGCGACGATGTTCCAAAATGGCTTGTTTGGCAGGGCGAAGCAATACAAAACTGCCCGCTCGCCTGGTGTGGCGCGACCGTGATTTTTGTTGCGAGCGAAGGGTGGGAACGCTACATTGAATGTACGTTTCAAACGGCAATTGCCGGCGCGCGACTCCGGCAAAGAAAGGTGCGCAGTCGCTGCTGATGACGGTGCAAAACCCCCGCAAATGACGACGCGCAAACACGTCGAATAACGACGCCCGGTTCCGGCACGCCACGGGCGCGGCCCATCGTACACAACGGTCCACGGACTGGATATGACGCAGGATTCCTCACGCTCGGAGTATGAAATTGACCTGGATCGCGTAGAGTCCCTGGAATGGCTCGAATCGCTGGATTACGTGCTCCAGCATTCCGGTCCGGGCAGAGTGCGCCAGCTGATCGCCCAGCTCCAGGCCCACGCCCGCGGCAAGGGCGTCCGGCTCCCCTTTGCCGAAAACACGCCTTACATCAATACCATCCCGCCCGACCAGCAGCCGCCCTATCCCGGCAGCGACGAGCTCGAACACCGGATACGCAACATCATCCGGTGGAACGCCATGGCCATGGTGGTCCGGGCCAACACGGCGGACAAGTCCCTCGGCGGCCACATCGCGACTTACGCCTCGGTCTGCAACCTCTACGAGGTGGGCTTCAACCACTTCTTCCGCGGACCGGGCGACGGTTACGACGGCGACCAGATCTTCTTCCAGCCCCACTCCTCGCCGGGTGTCTACGCCCGGGCCTACATCGAGGGCCGGTTCAACGAACAGCATCTCGACAACTTCCGCCGCGAGCTGCGTCCGGGCGGCGGGCTCTCGTCCTACCCCCATCCCTGGCTTATGCCCGACTTCTGGATCTTTCCCACGGCCTCCATGGGCTTGAGCGCCATCATGTCCATCTACCAGGCCCGGTTCAACCGGTACCTGGAAGACCGGGGGCTCAAGCAGGGCAACGGATGCAAGGTCTGGGCATTTCTCGGCGACGGGGAAACCGACGAACCCGAGGCCCTTGGCGCCATCACCCTGGCGGCGCGCGAGAAGCTGGACAACCTGATTTTCGTGGTCAACTGCAACCTGCAGCGGCTGGACGGCCCGGTGCGGGGCAACGGGAAGATCATACAGGAACTCGAAGCCGCCTTCCACGGGGCCGGATGGAACGTCATCAAGGTCATCTGGGGCAGCGGTTGGGATCCTCTGCTTGCCCAAGACGACGAAGGACTGCTCGTGAAGCGAATGGGCGAGATCGTCGACGGACAGTACCAGAAGTACACTGTTTCGGACGGCAAGTACCAGCGGGACCATTTTTTCGGCGTGCATCCCAAACTCATGGAGATGTCCAGGCTGCTCACCGACGAGCACGTGAGGACCATCATCCGGGGCGGCCACGACCAGGAGAAGATCTATGCGGCGTACAAAGCGGCGGTGGAACATCCGGGCGCGCCGACCGTCATCCTGGCGAAGACGATCAAGGGGTACGGCCTGGGCGAGTGGGGCGAGGGCAAGAACACGGCCCACCAGCAAAAGATGATCGACGAGGACGGACTGCGTCACCTGCGCACCGAACTGGGCATCCCCCTGTCCGACGACGAGGTCCGGGAAGCGCCGTATTTCCGGCCGTCGGCGGACAGCGCCGAGATGGAGTACATCCGGGAACGCCGGGAAGCACTCGGCGGCTACATACCCCGGCGCAACGTCGTGAATCCCGGCCTGCCCACCGCACCGAAGGACGAGGTGTTCGACGAATTCAAAGCGGGGACGGACGGGCGGGAGGTCTCGACGACTATGGTGTTCACCCGGATGCTCTCGCGCCTGCTGCGCGAACCCGAAATCGGCAAGCTGATCGTCCCCATCGTGCCCGACGAAGCCCGTACTTTCGGCATGGAAGCCCTGTTCCGCCAGTGCGGCATCTACTCCCACGCCGGCCAGCTCTACGAACCGGTGGACATCGATACGCTCCTCTATTACAAGGAGGCGCAGGACGGCCAGATCCTCGAGGAAGGCATCACGGAGGCGGGCTCCCTGTCCTCCTTCGTGGCCGCCGGGACGGCTTATTCGACCCACGGCGTGAATACGATCCCCTTCTTCATCTTCTATTCCATGTTCGGCCTGCAGCGCGTCGGCGACCTGATCTGGGCCGCAGCGGAAATGCGCACGCGGGGTTTCCTGCTGGGCGGAACGGCTGGGCGGACGACGCTTAACGGCGAGGGACTCCAGCACCAGGACGGCCAGAGTCACCTGCTGGCGGACCCGGTACCCAACCTGCGGACCTACGATCCGGCTTACGCCTATGAACTGGCGACCATCATCAAGGACGGCATCCGGCGCATGTACGTCGACCAGGAAGACCTGTTCTACTACATCACCGTGCAGAACGAGAACTACGCCATGCCGTCCATGCCGGAGGGGGTGGAAGAAGGCATCCTGAAGGGCATGTACCGGCTCAGTTCGCTGAACGGTGGCGCGGCGAAGGCCCACCTGTTCGGAAGCGGCTCCATCATCAACGAATCGCTGAAGGCCCAGGAGATGCTGGCCGAAGACTTCGGGGTGGAGGCGGACGTCTGGAGCGTCACGAGTTACAAGCAGCTGCGCCGCGACGCCATGGATGCCGAGCGGTGGAACCTGCTGCACCCGTCGGAATCGCCCCGCGTGCCTTACCTTGCACAGTGTCTCGAGGATACCAAAGGGGTGTACGTCATGGCCTCCGACTACGTAAGGACCCTGCCGGACTCCATCGCGCGCTGGGTGCCGGGCCCCGTGGTCTCGCTGGGGACGGACGGGTTCGGGCGGAGCGACAGCCGGCCGGCGTTGCGGAATTTCTTCGAGATGGACGCCCGTTTCATCACGCTGGGCACCCTGAATGCCCTCGCCCGGAAAGGCGATCTCTCCCCGGAGGTCCCGGAGCGGGCCATGCACAAGCTGGAAATCGACCCCGAAAAGGCCAATCCCCTGGACGTGTAATCAGGTGTGTGTAAGGGTGCGGCAGCGCTGAATCAGGCGTACAACGCGTTGCTGAACGCACGGCGGTATTGCCGCGTGGTGGGGTGTTCCTCGCCTAGCATGCCGAAAATGGCGACGCAACTCCTTCTGGCCCCGTCATCGTCATAGGCCCGGTTCTTCTCCAGCACCTCGATGAATCGCTGCAGGGCCAGGTCGTATTCCTCCCGCCTGAGATGCTCGATGGCCTGGACATAGACGGGCCTGACCGGTGCGTCCTCGAGGTGCTCCGGCGCGTCCAGGTGAAGGAAGAGTGCCGCGATGGTCCGCAGTACGACCGCCGAGTCGTGGTATTCCGTGCCCGGTTCGATGGGTCGCAAAAGCTCCAGGCTTCGGCCGGGATCTTCATCCAGCCAGGTGCGCGCCAGGCAGACCGCCGCCTGCTCGTTGTCCGGCTCGGCCGCCAGGATGCCCTCCAGCATCTCGCGGGACGCTTCCCGGTCACCGGCTTCGAGCAGCCGGAGCGCATCTTCCAGCTGCTTCGCGTTCGGACTGGGCAGGGCTTTCCTGAGCCACTGCTCGATCATGGGCTCCGGCAGCGCGCCGGTGAACTCGTCCCGCACCTCGCCGTCGACGAACATCTTCACGTTCGGAATCCCCTGTATCCCGTATTGCCGGGCGATGTCCGTGTGCTCTTCCGTGTTGACCTTCACGAGTTTCCACCGGTCCCGGTGGCGTTCGGCGAGGGACTCGATAACGGGACCCAGCATCTTGCAGGGTCCGCACCATTCCGCCCAGAAATCGACGAGCACGGGGACCGTGTGACTCTGTTCGACCACTTCCCTGTTGAAGTCCGAAACCTCGTAATTCATCACCGTTCCTTACCGGTTTGCGGCGCGCGCGGCGGCGAGCCGCTGGTTGACACGAATGCTGCCCGGGGTTATCTTTCTTTGCGGTTCACCCGGGTGAACGGGCTTTCATTCGTCGTCGCCGAAGAGTCTGCGACGGGTATCGATCACGATGTCGGCCATGTTCTCCCACGACGTGCGGGACGTGTTGAACACCATGTGGTACAGGGTCGGGTCCGTCCAGTCGCGGTGATAGTTGTGCTGCAGGTAAAGCGCCCGCTGCCGGTCCTTCTCCTTGATGAGTTCGGCGGCCCGGTCCCGCGAGAGGTTCATCTCGTCCATGATCACGTCGACCCGGTACTCGAACGGCGCGATGAACAGGGTGTGGAAGGCGGCATTTCGGTCAGACAGGATGCACTGGCAGCCGCGCCCGACGATGATGACGTTTTTTCTGTCGGCCAGCGACCGGATGGTATTCTGGAGGATCTGGAGGTATTCGCTCCGGTCCAGAAAGGTGTTCTTCAGGGAGGTGGGGTCCTTCGTTCCCTCGTCGTCTCCCGGCACGTAGGGCCAGATGAGCGGCGGGTATTCCGGAGACAGGGAGTAGACGGTCGAAGGGGTGAACAGTTCGCCGAGAAAGCGCCGTATGGGCGTTTCGCCCACTTCGTCCAGCTGCTCGACGACATCTTCCGAAACGCCCGCGGCATGGGCCGTTTCGGCGATGAGTTCCTTGTCCACGCAATCATAGCCGAGGCGGTCCGCGACGATCCTTGCGATATCTTTCCCGCCGCTGCCGTATTCCCTGGCAACCGTGATGATGCTCATGATGGACTCCTTGTTTCATCCAGTCGTCACAGGAGACGAAAGAACCGATTGAAGGCGTCTCGCCATGCCCCGCAGTGATCCGTTGGACGAAACCACGGACTTCCTGGGCTCGCAGGGTTTTTCAACAGCCCGGTTCGGCCTGATCCTGGGGACCGGTTTCGGCCGCTGCGTCCGGGCCGTGGAACAAAAAACCGTTGTACCCTATTGCGCCATCCCCCATTTTCCAGTGTCGACCGTACAGGGCCACGAGGGCAACCTGGTCTATGGAGACTGGGGCGGCGCTTCCGTGATCGTGATGCAGGGCCGGATCCACCTGTACGAGGGATACGACATTCGTCAGGTCGCATACCCGCTCGAGGTCATGGGCAGGTTCGGCGTTGAAATCCTGGTCCTGACCAATGCCGCCGGCGGACTGAATCCCAGCTACGAGGCGGGAGACCTCATGGTCGTACGGCAACACGTCCATCCCATCGGCCAAAAACAGATGGGAGAGCTGACCGAGGAAACGGCCGGCGGTCCCTGTTACGATGACGCCGTGAGGGCGTCGCTGCTGCAGATCAGTATACAAAGAAAACGACCTGTTCGACAGGGAATTTTGGCGTGGATGCCCGGACCTTCCTTCGAAACCCGTGCCGAAATCTCCGTGCTGAAATCACTGGGCGCGGACGCGGTGACCATGTCGACCGTACCGGAAGCATTGGCGGCCCGGCGTATCGGTATGAGGACCGCGGCCATATCGTGCATTTCCAACGTGTGGACCGGTAGGGCCGGTGAAACGGTAGACACCGATGACGTGGTATCGACGGTCGAGGATTCGGCGGAGCGATGCGCCGACCTGCTCATTGGCCTTGTGCACCGGATGTCGACCCGCGCATAGGTTGGATTGAACACCACAGCGTTAAGCGAGCGAACTATGGCCTGGTTTGAGAGAAGACAGCGGGGATTGAGCCCGCAGAAGCGCAAGGAAATCCCGAAGGGGTTATGGGTCAAGTGCGACAAGTGCGACGCCATGCTGTACAAGGCGGAGCTCGAACGGGACTTCAACGTATGCGCCCATTGCGGGTACCATTTCAAGATCGGCCACCAGGGGTACATCTCCCTGATCATGGATCCGGACACCTTCGCGGAGACCGACTCGGATCTGCGCACCGTCGATCCGCTCGAGTTCAAGGAGAAGGAAAACTACCCGGACTACATGAAGCGGTACCAGAAGCGGACCGGCATGATGGAGGCCGTGGTATCGGGCACGGGCCGCATCGAGGGAAGGCTCGTATCCCTGTCCATCCACGACGGCTCCTTTCTGGCCGGGAGCATGGGGTCGGTGGTCGGCGAGAAGGTAACGCGGTCCATCCGGCGGGCGCTCGACCTGGAGATCCCGCTGCTCGTGGTCGCCACCTCGGGGGGAGCGCGCATGCAGGAAGGCATCCTCTCCCTGATGCAGATGGCGAAGACATCCCTCTGGCTGAACCGGTTGTCGGAGGAGAAGATCCCCTTTGTCGTCGTGATCACGAATCCGACCATGGCCGGCGTGATGGCGAGTTATGCCTCGCTGGGCGACTTCACCCTGGCCGAGCCGGGCGCCATGATGGGTTTCGCCGGCGGAAGGGTGATCGAGCAGACGATAGGATCGAGCCTGCCGGAGGGGTTCCAGACCGCGGAGTTCTTCCTGACCAGGGGTTTCGTCGACCAGGTCGTGCCCAGGACCGGGCTGCGTGAGACCCTGTCCAGGATCCTGAGCTATTTCCCCGACCGGGAAAAGAAGGAGGAGCTGGAACCGGAAGCGCCGTGATGCGACCGGCGCGCGCAGGATGGGCACCGTAAAGCGCCGGCGCCGCGGCCCTCACGATTCCAGCATGAGCTTGTTGAGCGAATCTTCCGGTATGACCGGGTAGTCCCCGCTGAAGCAGGCCGTGCAGTAGCCCACCCCGGGTTTTCCATACTCCTTGCCCGTCTTCACCATGCCTTCGATGGACAGGTAACCCAGGCTGTCCGCCCCGAGATATTGGCGGATCTCCTCTACCCGGGTCTGCGACGCGATGAGCTCGCCCCGGCTCTGCATGTCGATCCCGTAATAGCAGGGATGGCGGATGGGAGGACTGCTGATCCGCACATGCACTTCGGACGCCCCCGCGCCGCGGATGAGCCTGACCAGCTGGTTGAGGGTCGTGCCCCTTACGATGGAATCGTCCACGAGGACCACACGCCGGTTTCTCAGCACGCCCTGGACCGGGTTGTACTTCAGTCTCACCGTGAATTCGCGCATCGACTGGTCCGGATCGATGAAGGACCGCCCCACGTAGTGGTTCCGGATCAGGCCGATTTCGAACCGGATGCCCGACTGCTCCGAGTAGCCCAGCGCGGCAGTCGTGGCCGAATCCGGCACGGCGATTACGATGTCGGCTTCCACGGGGTGTTCCTCCGCCAGCTGGCGGCCGAAGCGCCGGCGGAACTTGTCGCTGTTTTCTCCGAATACCTTGCTGTCGGGCCGGGCGAAATAGATGTACTCGAAGATGCAGGCGGCCGGCTCCGCCTCTTCGAAGGGGAAGAAGGACCGGATGCCCTCTTCGTCGATGACGACCATCTCGCCGGGTTTCACTTCGCGGACGTACTCCGCTTTCATGATGTCGAATGCGCAGGTTTCCGATGCGAGCACGTGGGCATCCCCGATGCGTCCCAGGCACAGGGGCCGGAATCCGCGGGGATCCCGGACGCCGATCAACTGCGTTTCGGACAGGAACACGATGGAATAGGCGCCTTCGACGTGGCGCAGGGCGTCGGCGATCATGCCGGGCAGGTCGGGTTCGTTCGACCGTGCGATGAGGTGGAGCACGATCTCGCTGTCGGACGAGGTGCGGAAAATGGAACCGGACTCTTCCATCGACAGATGCAGCGCGCCGGTGTTGGTGAAATTGCCGTTGTGGGCGGTGGCCAACTGTCCGCGCTTGAAGTTCACCATGAAGGGCTGCGCGTTGTCGACGTTGGATGTGCCGGTGGTGGAATACCGGTTGTGGCCGATGGCCATATGGCCGTCGAGGTCGTTCACCCGTTCGCCATGGTCGTAGGCTTCGCTGACCAGGCCCATGGCCCTATGGGATTCGATGTGATGGCCGTCTGAGACCGCCATGCCGGAGCTTTCCTGGCCGCGGTGCTGGAGGGCATACAACCCCAGAAAGGTCAGCCGGGCGGCTGCGGGGTCGCCATATACGCCGAAGACACCGCACTCCTCGCGAATTTCATCGTCTTCCCACATGGCCTTGCCCCGATTGTATGTTGATGAAGCCCACCGACATTATATGCGCCGAAGCGTGAAATGTCCACCGCATTTTTGCGCAATCCAGGCGATTTGCAAAGGGGGCATTTCCGTTGACACTCCGGGGGCCGCCGCCTACATTGCACGAGGCTTTGCACGAGGCTCAGCAGGAGGCTTTAAACCACTGTTTCGACTCAAATTTAAAGGAGAATCATTCCGTGGAACGAACGCTTGTTCTCATCAAGCCGGATGCCGTGCAGCGCGGTATGATCGGCCGCATCGCCGGCCGTTTCGAAAGCAAGGGACTCAAGGTCGCCGGTCTCAAGATGATGCAGTTGACCGACGGGATCCTGAACGAGCACTACGCGCACCTGTCCGACAAGCCCTTCTTCCCCCGAATCAAGTCCTTCATGCAGGAAACGCCGGTCGTGGCGCTGTGCCTGGAAGGCGTCGACGCCGTGGACGTCGTGCGGAACCTGTGCGGGGTGACGAACGCCAGGCAGGCCGCACCGGGCACGATACGCGGCGATCTCGGCATGAGCGTGCAGTGCAACCTGGTGCACGCTTCCGATTCCCTCGAAACGGCGCGGGACGAAGTGCCCCGCTTCTTTTCCGGGGATGAACTGTTTACCTACGCCAAGGCGGAAGACGCCGTCGTCTACGCCAGCGACGAACGCTAGGCGCCTTTACTCCGGTCAGGCATGGACATACTCACCGGTACGATCGAGCGCATCACCTACCAGAGCGAGGAGACCGGCTACACGGTCGCGCGGTTGCGCGCCGAACCGGACGCCTGCAGGACCACCGAGAACCTGGCGCGCGCGGCCACGCGGGACGGCCTGCTGACCGTCACGGGCGAACTGGCGAAGATCGCGCCGGGCGAGCGCGTCGAAGTCTCCGGGTTCTGGGTAACCCACAAGCAATACGGCAAGCAGTTCAAGATCGTCGAATCAAAATCGATCCAGCCCACGACGACGGACGGGATTCGAAAGTATCTTGGATCGGGACTCATCAAGGGACTGGGCCCGGCCAAGGCCGCCATGATCGTCGATCACTTCGGCGAGGACACCCTCGAGGTCATCGAGAAGACGCCCGGACGGCTGTCCGAGGTAAAGGGCATCGCGAAGAAGACCATCGGCGTCATCCGAGCCGGCTGGGAGGAACAGAAGCACATCCAGGAGGTCATGCAGTTCCTGCTCGGGCATAACGTCAGCATGGCCTACGCGGTCAAAATCTACAAGGCCTACGGCAACGAGGCCATCAGGCAGGTCACGGAGAATCCGTACCGCCTGTCCACGGACATCTGGGGCATCGGTTTCAAGACCGCCGACAAGATCGCCATGAACCTGGGGGTGGATCCCGGCGCGCCCGCCCGGGTCGAGGCCGGCATCCGGTACGTCCTGGAGTCGCAGGCCGACGACGGACACGTATTCGTGCCCCTGGATACCCTCACCGAGGAAAGTGCCGCCGTACTCGATGTCGATGCCGAAACCATTCCCGCCGGTATCGAAGCCCTGGTACGGGCAGAAGTCGTCCTTCGCGAAGAAGATCGGGTCTATCTCCAGCCTCTTTACTACGCCGAGCAGGGCATCGCGCGGAACATCGCGCGCCTGGTCGACCATCCCCGCACCCCGCCGGCCCCCGAACGAATCGACGAACACATCCGGCACATCGAAAAGGAACGCAGCATCGTCTTCAACGCGGAACAGCGCGAGGCGATCCACACCTCGGCATCCCGGAGCGTCCTGGCGATCACCGGCGGTCCGGGGACCGGCAAGACCACCTGCGTGCAGGGCATCGTCTACCTGTTCCAGCGTGTGGGCGCCACGGTGCTGCTGGCCGCGCCGACGGGCCGGGCCGCGAAGCGGCTGTCGGAGGTGACCGGCGCCGAGGCGAAGACGATCCACCGGCTGCTCGAGTTCAATCCGGGGCTCATGGAGTTCGGCCGCGACCAGGACAACCGGCTGGAAGCCGACCTGGTCATCCTCGACGAGTCGTCCATGGTGGATACGGTCCTGATGAACGCCGTGCTGCGAGCCGTGAAGACCTCCGCCCGCTTCGTCATGGTGGGCGACGTCGACCAGTTGCCTTCCGTAGGGGCGGGCAACGTCCTCAGGGACATGATCGACGCCGGCCGCCTCCCGGTGGTCCGCCTGACCGAAATCTTCCGCCAGGCCCGGGAGAGCAGCATCGTGATGAACGCCCACCGGGTGAACCGGGGCGAAATGCCGGACACGAAGAACCGGAACCAGGGCGATTTCTTTTTCATTAACGAGCCCGACCCCACGGCCGGCGCGGAGCAGATCACCGAGCTGTGCACGGACCGCCTCCCGCGCAAGTACGGCCTCGATCCCTTCAACGACATCCAGGTGCTTACCCCCATGTACCGCGGCGACATCGGCGTGGATCAGCTCAACCAGAAGCTCCAGCAGGTGCTGAACCCGTCGGGCGCCTCGTTGAAGCGGGGCGATCGGGAACTGCGCGTGGGCGACAAGGTGCTGCAGACGCGGAACAACTACGGTAAAATGACCTTCAACGGCGACATCGGACGCATAGCTCACATCGATCCGGACGACCAGGCCGTGGACATCAACTTCCAGGAGTCCGTCCGGTACGATTACGGCGAACTGGACGAGTTGGTCCTGGCCTACGCCATCAGCGTGCACAAGAGCCAGGGATCCGAGTACCCCGCCATCATCCTGCCGCTCTACAGCACCCACTACATCATGCTGCAACGGAACCTGCTGTACACCGCGCTGACCCGGGCCAAAGCCCTGGCCGTCCTCATCGGCACGCCCAAGGCCCTCGCCATCGCGGTAAAGAACAACCGGGTCGTCGAGCGTTACACGGGGCTGCGGGAAACGCTGGGCGATTTGATCGGCGACAGGACGGGGAGCCTTCCGGGCCTTGCGGGTCATTCGCCGTGAGGTTCGGGCACGAAATACACCTTGACAGCGGTATACGGCGTCCTATCTTGTCAGACTTGTTATCCGAACACTTGGAAACGGGTGAATCCCCCACAAATCGGCGCCGATGTATATACACTGTATCTACTTGGCGTACAGGATGTTGCGAGATTTAACGGCTGTACCGCTTCAGGAGGCGCGCGTTGTCCGTCCGTGAAGAGGAACTGAGGGAAGACAGTCCGGAACAGTACAAGAATCCGGATACCGCTTTGTTCGGAGAAGCGGACGAACCCTACCTGCCCGGATTCAACCTGAAGACGATATGGGCCTGCCTGTTCGTCGGCTTCGTCATGCTGCCGGGATCGATCTACCTCAGCCTGGTGACGGGCGGGCAGACCGGCGCGGCGGACTGGGTCACCGTCATCCTGTTCCTCGAGATCGCCAAGCGCTCCCTCGTCAAGATGACCCGGCAGGAAATCATGATCCTGTACTGGGCCGCGGCCGGGCTGGCCGCCGCGGGGAACGCCATGAACACGGGCATCACCGGCGGCCCCTTCGCCCACCTGATCTGGGAGCAGTACTACAAGCAGTCGCCGGAAGCCACGGGCATCGCCACGCTGATCCCCACCTGGGTCGTGCCGACGCTGGATTCCACCGCGATGGCGAGCCGGACCTTCTTCCACATGGACTGGTTCGTGCCCGTTCTCGTCCTCACCGCGGTGACGCTCCTCTTTGCCGTAAACTCTTACTCGATGGGGTACATCCTCTTCCGGGTCACCAACGACGTGGAGCGGCTGACCTTCCCCCTGGCGCGCGTGCACGCGGGCGGCGCCACGGCGCTGGCCGAGACGTCGCAGAACCGGGAGGGCTGGCGATGGCGGGCGTTCAGCATCGGGTCCGTGATCGGCGTATCGTGGGGACTCCTGTACGTGATGATCCCCATCCTGTCCAGCACGTTCCTGGTCACGCCCATTACCATTCTGCCCATACCCTTCATCGATTTCACGACCAGTCTCAGGGAAGTGCTGCCGGCGACCATGGTGGGCATCGGCACCGATCTAGGTACCCTGCTGGCCGGGTTCGTCCTGCCCTACTGGGTCGTGATCGGCACTTTCGTCTCGTCGGCGGTGATCGCGCTCGTCGCCAATCCGCTCCTCTACCACAACGGCATCCTGACCACCTGGGAACCCGGGATGTCGCTCATTCCGACGCAGATTTCCAACAACATCGATTTCTGGCTCAGCTTCACCATCGGCGCCTCCCTCGTCATCGGCATCGTGGGGTTCACCGCGACCATCCGGGCCATACTGAAATCCAACCGTGAGCGCCGGGAAGATCCCAACACGGAAACGGAAGTGCGTCCGACGCCGAAGGGCCGGGGCGACCTGCCGATCTGGCTCGTCTTTATCTTCTGGTTCGTCAGTACGGCGGGCTTCGTGGTCTTGCTCTATATCCTGATCCCCGATTTTCCCTGGTGGATCAGCGCCATCTTCGGATTCCTCTGGTCACCGGTGTTTTCCTACATCGGCGCCCGGATGATCGGCATCACCGGTTCGCCCTACGGCACCTCCTTCCCCTTCGTAAAGGAGGCCTCCTTCCTGCTGTCAGGCTACAAGGGGGTGGCCGTGTGGTTCGCGCCGATTCCCATCTTCGAGCACGGGAAGGTGGCCGAGACCTTCAAGCAACTCGACCTCACCAAGACGACCTTCGGCAGCGTGGTCAAGCTGACCGCGGTGACCACCATCCTGATGTTCGTCTGCAGTTTCATCTTCTACTCGCTCGTGTGGAAACTCAACCCCATCCCGTCTTCGGCCTATCCTTACGTGCAGAAGATGTGGCCTCTCAACGCGGCCATGCGGACCATCTGGGTGAAGTCCACCCTGCCCGGCGGCATCACCTTCATCTTCGACATCATCAAGATCGAGTACATCATCGCCGGCTTGGGCATCACGGGAGGGCTCTTCGGCCTGATTACGCTGGTGGGCGGCTCACCGCTCTTCTTCTACGGCCTGGTCGGCGGCATGGCCATGCCGCTCTGGCAGACCCTGCCCACCTTCTTCGGTGCGATCCTGGGGCGCTACTACTTCACCAAGCGCTTTGGCGAAGAGAAATGGATGTCGTACGTGCCCATTGTGTTGGCCGGCTACGGGGCCGGCATCGGACTCATAGGCATGATCGCCATCGCCATCGCGCTGATCTCCAAGGCGATTTCGCAGATCGTGTATTGATGGAGTCCGGTTTCGGCATCGCCTAGTGATAGGCCCGGAGCGGCTCCACCGCGTCGGCCACGCGATCGGCGATTTCCTGCGGCACCCGAGGATTGAAGGGCCCGCCCTCGCCCGCCGCAACGTCCGCCCAGCCCCCGATGATCATCGCTTCAACCACCGCCGAGTAGTTGTACTGCCGGCCGTTCATGAACCGCAGGTGTTCGAGGTCTGCCAGGACGGCTTCCACGCGGGCCGACTCCGCGTAGTCGCCCCGGCGCTGGGCATTGTTGATCTCGTCTGCCGAGCGGGTGGCGACGATGGCGGTGCCCGAGGTGTGCCCCCTGGCGCCCATTTCGGCAGCCCGGGTACTCCGGTCTCCGATCCCCCACATGACGATGCCGTCATCGCCGATGCCTTCGATGAGCGGGGCGACTTCTTCTTCGCTCGTGCCCACCTTCACGCCGATCATGTGCGGGGAGTCCTTGACCAGCCGGATGATCGGGTTCACGTAATCCGCAGACCGCATGTACAGCAGGAAACGGGCGCCGCACTCCGTACTGAGCCGATCGGCGAGGGCCATGTAATCGTCATAGGTCGCCTCGTGGTCGGCCACGCCGGTGAGCGGCATGATGAGGTAGATGTCCGGTGGACGCGGCAAAGCCGCCTGCCTGCGAACGAGCTCCTCGGCCTGGGAAAGGGGATTCGGCACAATGCCGGACATCAGGAACCCGCCTTCCCCCATCTCTTCGCCGGTCGCCTCGATGACCCGCATCTGGTCCTCGAAGGAGAAGTGGTGGATCAGGCTCGTGCCCGCGATCCCGATCACGCGCTTCCGGTGGCCGTCGAGGTGGTTGTTCTCCATCAGGTACCGTATGTTCCTGCGGTGGCCGCCCAGGTCGATGACGCCGTTGTGGAAGGGCACGATGGGAATGGCGGTCACGGAATCGAGCGTGTCGTACAGGGCTTCAGATTGCATGGATAGGGGTCCTTTCGATTAGTGGCTGTTGTAACAGCGGCCGTGCGATCCGTGGTTCTGAGAGCCGGTGACCGCGTGCCCCGTGGTCCTGGATCAGGCTACCGCCGGGTCGACGCGGAATTCCTCCACGACCCCGGGTTCGAGACTCAGGCCGAGGCCCGGGCGCTCCGGGATATCGATCCGGCCGTCAACCACCCGTTCCGCGGGCGATACGAGTCCTTCGCGCCAGGGCACCTGTCCCCAGGCGTATTCGAGGATGAGAAATCCGGGATGTGAGGCCATGATCTGTACGTGGGCCGCAACCGTGACAGGTCCGAAGGGACCGTGCGGCGCGGTCAGCTGTCCCCTGCTCTCGGCGATCGAGGCGATCTTCTTGAGCTCGCCGATGCCGCCCGCGATCGTGACGTCGGGCATGAGGACGTCCATGGCTTCGGGATCGAAGAGGGGCCAGAATCCCTCGATAAGCATGGCCCGTTCCCCGCCGGCGAGCCGCCACTCGGTTTCCCTTCTGATCTGCCGGTATCCCTCCAGGTCCCGTTCTCCAACCGGCTCTTCCAGCCAGTATAGGTCCATGCCACGCAGGCCGTCCACGATCCTCCGGGCTTCATCCAGGGAGAAACGGCCGTAGCAGTCGAGGAGCAGGTCGATATCCGGCCCGATGGCCTCCCGCACGGCGTGCACGCACTGCAGTCCGTGGTCGATCAGTGTGTTGCCGTCGCCGAAGCGGCCGTCGAACGGCGCGATCTTCACCGCGGTATGTCCGTCGGCGACGGCGCCCGTGGCCTGGCGGACGAAGTCGTCCGGCGTGCCCTCCAGCGCGGCGCGGGTGACGTTGGCGTAAACGGGGATGCTGTCGCGGCATTTGCCCCCGAGCAAGGCGTGGACCGGGACGTCCAGTGACTTCCCGAGGATGTCCCACAGGCCCTGTTCGAAGGCGCACAGGGCGTGCACGGCGGGCCGTTCCTCCGGACGGGGCTTCAACTGCGCCGTCAATTGTTCGACCCGGCGCGGGTCCTTGCCGATGACCTCCTGCTCGATTTCCCGCAGCGCGGCCAGGACCGCTTGCCGCGGCGCCGAGGGATTGAGCTCACCCAATCCGTCCACGCCATCGTCGGTCCGGACGTGCACGAACACCCAGTGATGCTGTCCGTTCACGTCCACTGCGTCGAGGTCGATGCCGGTTATGCGCATGGTTCATCCACTGCGATGCCCTGGAATTCGTGGCGGCCCTCCGCGATGCCCTGGATTTCGTGGCGGCCCTCCGCGACGCCCTGGAATTCGCGTCGGTCCGCCGCGACCCCATGGGCACCGGACGAATGCCGTTCTCAGGGGCTGTACACGGTGGACTGGTTGTACGGAATGATGAGGGGTTCCGGCCCGCCTTCCGGCAGATGGGAAGCCCATGCTGCAGGATCGTAGTCCCGCGCCACGAAACAGGCGTAATGGGCGGGCACGGCAGTCTTCAGGCCGAGGGACGCAGCGATGCGGGCCGATCCATCGAAGAAGGGGAATTCGCCCTCTTCCGGATGATTGGTCAGAAACCCGATCTGCGGCCGCAGGTCCCGAACCGGTGCGAGCAGGGACTCGTGATCGGCGAAGGTGTTGACCGGGTCGCCAGAGATGTATACACGGACCGCTCCGATTTCGACGACGTAACCCAGATGCTGCACGTCGGGCGGCGCGATGCCGTCCTCGGGCAGACCCGCCGGGGGTTTGGCCCACACCGTGTGCGCCTTCGCGGACCCCATTTCGGCGGTGTCGCCGGCCGTGACGACCGTCATGTTCCCGGCGTTCAGCCCTGCTTCCTTCAGCGCGTTTACGCTCTCGACCGGTCCCACGTAGCGGACTTCCGGGAAGGAGGCCGCCAGCCGCTCCAGCGATTCCAGGCAGGTGTGATCGCCGTGGTTGTGGGTCAGGAGCACGAAGTCGGTCTTCAGGGTTCCTTCGTCCAGGGGCGGCAGGGTATGGACGAAGCGGTCCGCGGGCCGTTCGAGAGGGAAGTAGGGATCGACCTGGATCACCGTACCGTCCGGATGCTTCAGTCCGAATGAGCTCTGGCCGAACCAGTGAATGCCCACGCTTCCGGCGGGCACGTGCAGGTCTTCGAAGGGATGCATGCGGGAATTCCTTTCTGGGCGTGGCTGTTCGTGTTCTCACGTTTTCAAGGGCTAGAGGGCACCGGAGAACTTAGTGTTCCCGGATGGCCGTGTCAAGCCGGTCAGGCGGCTGTGCAGGGGTTGTCCAAGGAGAAAGGATCAGCATGAGATCGCCAGGATTCCGGGTTAATGGAGCACCCTGATTTGCCTTGCTCCGGTCCAGTAGCGCCGTTAGACTGAACGGACCATGCTGCTGTCGCGTTTTTTCAGTAAAAGAGGCCCGGACACCACTTCCGTTTCTCCCCAGGAACGTATGATCGAGGAACAGATTCGTGGTCGCGGCCTCGACGAACCCCGGGTGATCGAGGCCATGCGCGCCGTGCCGAGGCACCGGTTCATTCCCGAGGCGTACCGGTCGCACGCCTACGAAGACTGTGCCGTATCGCTCGATCTCGGACAGACCGTATCCCAGCCGTACATCGTGGGGCTCATGACCCGGTTGCTCGATGTGCGTGAATCGGACCGGATCCTGGAAATCGGCACGGGATCGGGCTACCAGACGGCGATCCTGGCGCGGCTCGCCCAGTCCGTATTCACGGTGGAACGGCTGTCCGTCCTCGGCCAGCGCGCCCGGGAGACCCTTGAGTCCCTGGGTTACGACGATATCCATTACCGGATCGGTGACGGCTACGAAGGTTGGACCGAGCATGCCCCCTTTGACGGAATCATGGTGACGGCGGCGCCCGACAAGCTGCCTGACGCGCTGTTTCGCCAGTTGAAGGACGGTGGGAAAATGGTCATCCCCATAGGCGAGGAGCTATATTCCGTAACGCGGTCGGGGGAAGAGGCGGTCAAGGTTCACCACGGCGGCGTGCGGTTCGTGCCCATGGTGGAGGATGGGGCGTAAGGGAAGAACAGCTGCCATGGTCTTACCTGGACGGCTCAGGCGGCGCCCAGCACCTCGCGGGCGGCCTGCGTGGTCTCGCGGACCTGGTCCAGCGTCCCCATCCCGAACATCGAGGCCGATACGCCAATCTCGTTGAAGACATAATCAAACGCCTTGTGGCCGAGGTAGCGGCCACCGGCCATCGGCTTGATGGCGATGACGGGCTTAGTGGTCTGCCTGATGGCGTCGATGGCCACGTCGCGCGTGGGAAACATGAAGGTGCCCGGGGCGTTGACGGTGGTCAGGTAGCCATCTACCGGGATGTTCTCGGCCTCGAGCAGCGGCAGGGTCACCCCGGCGTGATGGACGCTCGTGATCACGGTGTCGAAGCGTTCTCGCAGGAAGCCCAGGTATTCGCGGATCAGGTCGAAGCGACCCGTCATGGCGAGCAGGTCGATCTCGGCGCCCGGGTCGGCGACGAGGATATCGCACCCGGCGAAGAAACCCAGGTACTGTTCCAGGACGCCGTAGTCGATCTCGAACCGGGCGGCGTCTTCTTCCGTGTACGGCGGTACGTTCTCCGGGGTGACGATGCCGTCGAAAGTGTCGCCGAGGTTGTAACGGATGATGTCGTCACGGTGGAAGTGATCGCGGAAGGCCTGGCCGGCAAGGGCTTCGTTTCGGCCGTAAAAGGTCGAATGGGCACGGTCGGAGTAGGAAACGATCTCTCCGTCCAGCGTCACTGGGATCAGGATGTACGCCACCATGCCCATCCTGGTGCCGGTCTGCTGCTCGGTTTCCCAGATGGCCTGCAGGTGCAGCCGGTCGAGCGCGGGCAGCATATGGTCCACCTGGACGGCCGTGATGCCGCCTTCCTCGACGGCATACCGAAGCACGTCGGCCACCGGCTGGACCCGGCTGAAGGTGCGGTAATTCTCAGCGTCCCGCGCCTCGTTCTGGTAGGAACAGCCGTCGTAGGGGTGGATCCCCATGATCAGCCGGGGCACCTCGGCCTGTCCGATCCGTGTCGTGGGTACGCCGCAGCCTTCCAGGTAGGTTTTCATAGTTTATGGGTTCCGGACTTCGGGTTTGATGATCCCGCAACTGCCTGTTGATGCTTTATCCGGAAAACATTCAGCGTCAGGCCAATATACACCTTCGTTTACCAGAAATGCAAGCCCCGGCCGCCACACCGCACACGTTCCCGGAATCCCTCCTCAACCTGTCACGATTTTCATCCATGTCCCGCCTTGACCCGTGCCATCTTTTGGTATATATACTTGCAATCCCGTCGAAACGACCTTCCTCGGCGGCAACGCGCGCGTACATTTCACTGAAGTAGCACGGCACAGAAAGCGGTACTACTTGTGCTTCCTTCGAATCTGTTCATCCGGAGCAAACCTTGATGGCGACCATTGAGAAGATCGCGGAAGTCGAGGCGATGGTGGGCGAGGGGCCGGTCTGGGACCCGGACAGCAGGACGCTGATCTGGACCGATATCCGGACCGGCCGGTTCTTCACCTATGACCCGGCCACGAATCAGAATCGCCAGGTGCACGACGGTTTCAACGTCGGCGGGTTCGCCTTCAACGAATTCGGCGGTCTCGTCGCGTGCATCTGGGACGGGGTCGTGCTGTGGAAGTCGGACGACGAGTGGGTGCGCATTTTCGACGAGACTCATGAGGGAGAACCGCTTCGGTTCAACGACGTGACGGCCGATCCCGGCGGGCGGATGTTCGCCGGCTCCCTGATCGATGACGGCCTGGGCAAGCTGTACCGTTTCGACCCGGACGGCAGCGTGGAAGTCATCGAAGAAGGGATCGGCTGCAGCAACGGCATGGGATACTCGCCGGACGAATCCACCATGTACTACACCGATTCCGCCGTTCGAACGATCTACGCCTATGATTACGACCGTACGACCGGTTCCGTGTCCAACCGGCGCGATTTCGTCAAGCTGCCTGACACCGCGGGGGTGCCGGACGGGATGACGGTGGACGCCGAGGGATTCGTCTGGACGGCCGTCTGGTTCGACGGATGCATCGTCCGGTTCGACCCGGACGGCGTGGAGGAGCGGCGCATCGCGCTGCCGGCGATCCAGACTTCCAGCGTCATGTTCGGCGGCACGGACCTGACGGACATCTACGTGACGACCGCCGGGACCTCGCTGGAACCCGGCTCTCCCCTCGATCCGAAGGACTACGACTGGCAGGCATACGGCAAGCATTACCGCGGCGGCGGACTGTTCCGCGTGCGCCAGGACATCCAGGGTAAACCCGAATACAAGGCCCGATTCCCGTGGCCGGACAAGACCTGACAGATAAAACCTGACAGACAGCACCTGACTGGAGGAATGCGTGGCCTTCGATGTCGTCATTCGCGGCGGTGAGGTGATTGATGGTACCGGGAAGACGGACCGGTACCAGGCGGACGTGGGGATACAGGACGGACGCGTGACGGGGATCGGCGACCTGTCGGATGCCGAAGCCGCCCGGACAATTGACGTCGGTGGCCATGTCGTCTGTCCCGGCTTCATCGACGTCCACGTTCACTCCGAGAATTCCCTGCTGGGTGGCCGGGACCAGATGGGCGGGCTCCGGCAGGGGGTGACGACCCATTTGCTCGCGCCGGACGGGTTCGGCTGGGCCGGCCTGTCGCCCGAAGAGGCCCTGCCCCTCTGGCATTACACGCAGTTCGCCTACGGCGAGCCCCTGGAACCGGTCGACTGGCCCACCATCGAGTCCTACCTGGACCTTTTTCCCGGCCGTTCTCCCGCCAACGTGTATCCCCAGGTGCCGCACTGCGCCGTGCGCGTCAAGGCCATGGGATGGGATCCTGGATCGCCCACGCCGGACCAGTTGAAGATCATGGAAGCGGAGACCCGCGCGTGGATGGAAGCCGGCGCCGGCTGCCTTTGCCTGGGTCTGGACTACCAGCCCAGCGCCAACGCGCCCTTCGAGGAACTGGTGGCGCTCTGCAAGGTGGCCCGGGAGTACGACGGGATCTACGCCGCCCACCTGAGGTACCAGATCCTGGGGCGGGACCGGGCCTGGCAGGAAATTATCGACCTGCACCGGGCCAGCGGCATACCCGTTCACGTGTCTCACGAGCGCGTCGACGGCGTGACCGGACCGATCCTCGATCAGGCCGTGAAGGACGGCGTGGACATCACCTTCGAATCCTATCTCTACCCGGCCGGCATGACCCACATCACCATGCAATTGCCCATGTGGGTCCAGACGGGCAGTCCGGAGGAAGTCCTCAAGCGGATGCGCCGGCCGGATACCCGCCATAAGGCCCTCGAGCATCTGAAATCGACAAACCTGGCGGACCATCAGTACATCGGCTATACGCGTTCCGGCAGATTCGCGGGGATGACCCTGGGCGAGGCCGCGCGGAGTGTGAACAAGTCCAACGAGGACTTCGCTTACGACCTCGTGCTCGATGAAGACGGTATCCAGGCGTTCATCATGTTCTGGCCGGTGCCGGAGGCGGAAGTCGACGCCGTGCTGAACCGGACGGCGCCCCACCCCCTCATGATGGTCGCCAGCGACGGCGTCTATGACTGCACCCATCCCCATCCCCGGGGACACGGATGTTTCGCGCAGATGCTCAGGAAATTCGTGCGGGAGCGCGGACTGATTACCCTGGAAGAGGCCGTGTACAAGATGAGCGGCTTTCCGGCGGAAAGATACCGGCTGAATGACCGGGGCGTGCTGCGCGAAGGCGCGCCCGCGGACGTGGTCGTCTTCGATCCGCATACCGTGGCCGACCGGGCCACCTTCGAAGCGCCGATACAGCCTCCCGACGGCATTCCCCACGTCTTCGTCAACGGCATTCCGGTCATTGAAGACCACGAGCCCACGGCGCACCGCCCGGGCCAGGTCCTGAACAGAGGATAAGGTCCTGAGCAGAGGATAGGAAGGGACGCGTTGTAGATACATGGACTGGGATCTGGCTTCTTACTTTCCTGCTTTCGACGGACCGGAGATGCGCCGTTTCAAGGCCGGCCTCCGGGACGACCTGGACACTTTGCTGACCGAAGCCGCGGCCACGGCGGCTTTGAACCCCGATAACCAGGATGCGTGGGAGGGTGTCGTCCTCTCCTTCGAAGACGCGGTCACCCGGTTGCGGCACCTGGGCTCCTACGTTTCCTGCATTACCTCTGCCGACGCGAACAACGAGGATTTCGCCGCGGAGGAAGGGGCATTGAGCCTGCTGGACGCCCAGATGTCCAAGATCCTCGTGGAACTGCAGCGGGGACTCAAGTCACCTGCCGACGAGGTTTTCGAGACGTTCACCTCCCGCCCCGCCCTCCGGGACGCTTGCTACCGTATTACCCGGATCAGGGAACAGTCCAGGTATACCATGTCCACGGAGGGGGAACACCTGGCCTCCGACCTGGGCGTGGACGGCATCGAGGCCTGGGGACGGCTATACGACAGGATCTCGGGCAAGCTGACCTTCGAAATGACTTACCCGGACGGCCGGAGGGAGCAGGTGCCCATGTCCCAGCGGCGCGCCTTGATGGAACACCCCGACCGGCGTGTGCGCCGCGCCGCCTTCGAGGGGGGTAACGCGGCCTGGGCATCGATCGAGACCGTGCCGGCCGCCGCATTGAATGCCATCGGAGGCACGCGGTTGACCCTGTACCGTCATCGCGGCATGGATCATTACTTGGATAAGGCCCTCTTCCAGGCGGCGATCTCACGGGAAACGCTGGACGCCATGTTCGAAGCCGTATTTGCGGAAATCGACGTCGCCCGAAGCATCCTGGCATGCAAGGCGCGCCTCATGGGCGGCGATACCGTGGGCTGGTACGATCTCTCGGCGCCCCTGACCGTGGAGAACCAGGATGAACCTTCCTGGGACGATGCCAGGGCACTGGTGCATCGGGCATTCGCGGCCGGATACCCCGCCCTGGCGGATTACACGGTGGAGGCCTATGAGAAAAACTGGATCGACTGGTCGCCGCGGCCGGGCAAGCGCCCCGGCGCCTTCTGCACGGGATCTCCCCTGACGAAAGAATCCCGTGTCTACATGACCTACAACGACAGCATGGGGGACGTGTTGACGCTGGCCCACGAACTGGGGCACGCCTTTCACGGCCATCTGATGCGCGAGGCACGCACGCTGAACCGCGCCTATCCCATGACCCTGGCCGAATCCGCTTCCACCTTCGGCGAGATGCTGCTCATGCGGGGACTGCTGGAGGAACCGGGCGTCAGCGCCGGAACCAGGGCCTACCTGCTGAACCTGGAGGCCAGCGACGGCGCCACCTATCTGCTGGACATCCCGGTGCGCTTCGAGTTCGAAAAGGCCTTCCACGAAGAACGGGCGGATGGCGAGGTCGGCGTGAGCAGGCTGAAGGAGTTGATGGTCGAGACCCAGCGCCGCGTGCTCGGCGACGTGCTGGATCCCGAGGGCGGCGATCCCTATTTCTGGGCGTCCAAGCTCCATTTCTACATCACGGACACCACGTTCTACAATTTCCCCTATACTTTCGGCTATCTGCTCAGCCGGGGTTTCTTCGCCCAGTACGAAAAGGAAGGTCCGGATTTCCTGCCGAAATACGAGCAGTACCTGAAACGGACCGGCAGCGATACGGCGGAAAACGTGGTGCGGCAAAGCACAGGTCTCGAACTTTCAGACCCCGGTTTCTGGTCCAACGCCATCCGCGGCCTGGAAGGCGTGCTGGACCAGCTCAAAGCCAGCGTGGCCGAAAGCCGGGCGGCGTTGAACTAGCAGGCAGGATGCGAGCGGGGCGGGTCCATCTGTATGGGTCGGCCGGGCAAGGAGCGTCTTATGACCGTCATTGAGGGGGAGCGCAACCGTTTCCACGGCGTGGAAGTCGGTTCGGACGCCTTGCCCGACACGGCGGACGGATTCAAGGAGCGTCTGGCCCATTCGATCCGTATCTGGAAGGAAGAGGAATTGCAGGTCGCCTGGTTCGAAGTCCCCCTGTCCCGCGCCTTTCTCATCCCCGCGCTGGTGGACGCGGGCAGCGTTTTTCATCACAGTACCACAGACTACCTGATGCTGACGCTCCGCCTTGCCGAAGACGCCTTCGTGCCGCTCTACGCGACCCATTACATCGGCGCCGGCGGCGTGGTGATCAACGAGAAGGACGAACTGCTCGTGGTCTGTGAGCGGTTTCGCGGGGGACGCGCGCCCTACTACAAGCTGCCCGGAGGCGCACTGCAGCCGGAGGAGCACCTCGCCGAGGGTGTCGTCCGGGAGGTTTTCGAGGAAACGGGCGTGCCGACCCGCTTCGACGGCCTGGTCTGTTTCCGGCACTGGCACGGTTACCGCTACGATAAGTCCGATATCTACTTCGTCTGCCGGTTGCGGCCGCTTCACCAGATCATCAAGATGCAGACCACGGAGATCGAGGAATGTTTCTGGATGTCCGTGGAGACCTACATGGGGTCGGAGAACGTCAGCCAGTTCAACAAGCTCATCGTCAAGGCCGCCGTGGAGAACCAGGGACTGAAGGAAACGTGGGTCGACGGCTACGGCGACCCGGAACGATACGAGTTCTTCATGCCGGAGTAGGCAGGAGGGTGTACTTAGTTATACATAAAACAATTGAGCACAGTAAGCGTATCGATCGTTGATGCCTATCCAGAATACAACATTACATTAACTCAATTCCACAGCCAGATGAAACGTGATCATCTTAAACAAGCACGCCAGCGTCAAGGCTCACTCCGAATAGCGGAAAGTATACCTGGGCGATTGGTGGTAAAACAAAGTCGGTGTACTGCAAGCGTTATACATCCAAGCCCGTTTGATAGCCGGTCGCCGATTCGAAAACTCAATACCGTTTGCCCATATTATACAATGTTTCCATTAAGTTTCCCATTAGACGAACTTGGAAATGCACAGAAGGGAGAGTGGGTGTTAGATCCGTTCTGTGGTAGAGGGACAACTTTGTTTGCATCACGACTACATGGTCTTAGGTGTGTAGGAATCGACAGCAACCCAATCGCCGCAGCTATTTCCGCCGCAAAAGTTAGCGACGTCTCGGCGGAAGGGGTCATCGACCTCGCCAATGTACTACTTAACAACTCACCGGCACCAGCAGACATACCAACGGGTGAGTTTTGGCGTATGTGTTACCATCCGGCTACACTTCGTAATATATGCGTCCTTCGCGAAAGACTATTGCAACGATGTTTCACTCAGGAAGAGATAGTGTTACGTGCACTGATTCTTGGGATTCTTCACGGACCACGCTATAAAAGTCAGCCTACCTACCTTTCAAACCAAATGCCTCGAACGTATGCGACGAAACCCACCGCAGCAGTACGTTATTGGTCTAGGTTATCAACAACGAAACCGCCGAATGTTGACGTTCACGATGCGATAGCTCGTCGAGCTAGGTACTCGCTCTCAGCGATGGCACCTCCGGTAGAGGGTGAAGTATACTATGGTGATGCGCGGAATACTCATAATTTGGTACCGCTCAACAGAAGGTTCAATTGGGTCATTACGTCACCGCCCTACTTTGGAATGCAATCCTATAGACCGGATCAGTGGCTGCGTAATTGGTTCTTAGGAGGGAGCGACACTGTGGAGTATGGTAGCGAAGGTCAACTATCTCACCACTCCAAATTGTTTACGAGTTCACTGTCATCCGTTTGGAACAGCGTTGCAAAACGATGTGAATCTGGCGCTAGACTGATAGTCAGGTTTGGGAATCTGCCTAGCCGGCCCTTAGATGCTGTTAGTGTTATTTGTGAGTCTTTGGAGTCATCAGAAGTCAATTGGCGAATACTTCGGAAGAAAGATGCAGGATCAGCCAGCAGCGGTAGACGGCAATCGGATCAGTTTGGCAAGGTAAATGGTTCAGCAGCGACTGAAATTGATGTGTATGCTAAATTAGAGGGTTAACCCATGTTCGATCCTGAGGAACTACCGGCACTGCGGCAAACTGTACGGGACGCTACCGCGAGAGATCGCTGTTTGTTGGATAACCTTCGAGAGGAGGTACAGTTTCTAACAAATGACGTACGGAGCATTAAGCCGCGAACGACTACATCGGTTTCGTTGGTTGCAAGCGATGGCGGGAACAACAACCTCGTATTTGATCCTTTTCATGTTCAGCTCGTTAGGGTCGTCGATTCGTACGGGGAACAGCTGTGTCTTGATGCTGTAACACCAACGACTGACACGGACATTTTAAGTCGAACACAGTTTGATGAAGATGGCTCACCGCGCACCGCGCTGGGTCGAATGATGTGTGACCTTAACGTTACTCCGCGTACTTTGAATCAACTAAGCCACATGATACCTGACGGTCGGAAAGTTAGAGAAACACCAGATGAGATATCTCCATCTTGGGTTCTGGTGTACCGAGACCTTTGCGAATGGGCAGCATTGTACGACAGGATCTGCTATAGGGATTTTGCGACAAATACCCTATTTGTTCGAGATGGACTGCTGAGAAGCAAGTTATTTAGAGGTGAGTATTTCATAAACTACCGCAGAAGGATTGACCAAGCCATCATAAGAGCGTATCAGAACACAAAACGAAAGGTCTTATTGGTAGGGCTCGCCAAGCACAGCAAAGTACTTACTCGGTATAATCTAGCTATGGCAATTGAAGGTACGTTCGACGCGGAGGGTCCTAGGTATGTCAGAGTGCCTAGGTCTTTGGAATCGAAAGCATATGTATGGCCCGAATACGCTAGAGGAGCAGAAACTGAGGATGACGAAGGAGAAGCGCCAAAGTTTGTAGCCGGCGACATGTATTTCCTACGTTTTGGTGATCGTAAAAGCGATCCATTATGGTCAGTCGACGTACTGAGCAGTCAAGCCTCTGATGCTGATGAGATCTTTGGTTACCTACTCGCTGACGCCGTCCACGGCTTCCCCGTTCCATTTTACCCGCGATGTCTACAGAAGGCACACGAATACGCAGAAATCGTTGAATTCGATCTTGAAATCCTTCAGGACGAGATGTTCTTAGCCGTGCGTGGCTTACTTAGCGAAAATGAGATACCTGCACTGGAGGCGTTGCGTCTCCACAGCGACGTTTCGGCTCGGAGGTACGAATGAAACTGTTCGATAGGGACACGGTGGCCGGCATTTTTAAAGGTTTCAGTGAAGGTGGTATGGAGTTTCATGCCGATCTCGTATTGCCTTACAGAAATGAGTTTCAGCGTGCGCCTATGCACGGACAGTTCCTTGTCGTACAGCTCGAAGACGAGTATGAAGCAGTACTAGGACGAGTAACTTCAATATCATCACAAGGGCGTCTCGCTTCGTCTGCCGGTGAAGATTACGGTATAAGGGCTGTTGCTGAAGAACGCCCGATTCCTGAAGATCTTCGCGAACAGTATCTCAAATACCAGGTAGACATGAGAGTACTTGGTGTGTTACGAATCGTAAACGGTGACCTTGTATTTGCACCTTCCCATCGTCGCCTTCCACATGTCGGAAGTAAGGTAGCGTTTCTTACGGATGAGATATTACGTGAAGTCGCAGGTCACAATATCGCTGACGCTGCTGAAATTGGATATCTCGCACTAGGTGAGTTTATCTATGCTTGGGGTGACCAAAGCCTTGAACCCGCCCCTTGGATGCAGGTCAGGAGTCCATTGGTGGTTCCGAGGTTTCACGTTCTGGATCTGGCATCGAGACGAACATTTGTATTTGCACGTGCTGGATTTGGTAAATCAAATCTGGTTAAACTGCTCTTCACCAACCTTTACAAGAACACACCAATGGTGGAGAAACGAGGCGGTAGAAAGGCACCGGTCGGAACTGTGATATTTGACCCCGATGGTGAGTATTTTTGGCCAGATGACAAAGGCAGGCCGGGGTTATGCGATGTGCCAGGGTTACAAGACAGAGTGATAGTATTCACTCCCAAGCAAGGGCCGAGTGACTTTTACAATTCCTTCGTTGCTGGAGATATAAAACTAGATGTCCGTCGGTTACGTCCAAGTGACGTGATTTCTATTGCGCTGTCTCCAGAAAAACAAGATCAGCAGAATGTCAGGAAATTGAAGGGAATGAACGATGAGGATTGGTTTGAACTGGTCGACCTGATCCATAAGGATGGCAATGGTGCCGATGGAGAATCAGTCATGAGGCTATTGAGGTTAGAGAAAAGCCAAGAGGCTGAAATGGTAGCTGCTCGAGCCAATATGACAACGATAGTACGTATGTTACATGATCCAAGTAGCCAGATGTTGGACATGCTCCTTGCATCGCTTCAGGATGGCCATATTTGCATTATCGACGTATCCCAAATGCGCGGTGCGCCTGCACTTGTCCTGTCCGGTCTGATTCTTCAGAAAATATTTGACCACAATCAAGAAGAATTCACAAAAGCTCAACCCGAAACTATTCCAGTGATTGCGGTTGTCGAAGAAGCACAATCAGTTCTTGGCTCTACCGGAAGTTCTGGAGACGGACCTTATGTGACTTGGGTTAAGGAGGGTCGCAAGTACGATTTGGGGGCCGTTCTAATTACTCAGCAACCTGGCTCTATTTCAGGCGAGATTCTAAGCCAAGGTGATAACTGGTTCGCATTCCACCTTCTTTCCTCTGGCGATCTAAGGGCGGTAAAAAACGCCAATGCACACTTCAGTGACGATATCCTTTCGTCTTTGTTGAACGAGCCGATTCCAGGACATTGTGTATTCTGGAGTAGTGTAGGTGGCAAAAGCTACCCGATTCCCACAAGGGTTTTGTCGTTTGAGGGTCTCTACAAGGCATTGGATCCCAATTACGATAAACCAAGCGTAAACACAGCTGCGCAGAACCTGCACCAAAGATTCGCTCAGGAAGTTGAAAACGCTCGACAATCGGTTCAGTACGAGAAACATGAAGAAGAGACAAGCCAAGTGAAGATGGAGCCAACGCCATACGATGAATCCGCTCCCGACGAAGAGACTGATCCATTGACACTTTACAAAAACGCTGCAATTGACAAATTCAAACGGGATACTGAAATACAGAACCGTTTGAAACAAAATGGAGTGCCCTGGAAGGGGGTTCAGGAGTGTCTAAAAGGATACCTGCCAGATGTACTGGATGATAAGGACAACATTGCCCATCATCTCGTCCGTAAAGCCATGGATGTGGTATTTGGCGAACAAGAGAAAGCGTGGAAAACTGAAAAACGACCTGCAAAGACTGGGTCAGGAAACACAACTTGGGTGGTTGTAGTTACACAGGCTAAGGACTCACCTAATAACGCTTAACCAGAGGACTGTCCTTTCAAAAAACCAACAGTCAGTGTGGATTGGGATTCGAGGACACATTTTTAGTGGAGGTTATACCAACCCATGGCTAAAACCAGTCGGCGGCGCAAGAAGCGTCCAAACATCGTACTGTTGGGCGTGGATTCACTTCTGGCCGATCACATGAGCTGTTACGGCTACCAGCGCCAGACCACGCCCCACATCGACCGGTTCGCCGAGGGCGGCGCGCTGTTCGAGAAGACCTACAGCGCCCATATACCTACGACCAGCGCCTATGCGTCCATGCTCACCGGCCTGGATGCTTTCGGCACCCAGGTCGTGGCCTTGCGGCACAAGGGAGGGCTCCGGGAGGACGTGCAGACGCTGCCCGAGATCCTGCGGGAGCATGGATACGCGACCACCTGCGTGGGCTTCACGGGGAACCCGTCATCCCGGGGTTTCGACAAGTACATCGAGTATCCGAGTTGGGGCAGCTGGAACGAGGGGCGCAGTCCCAAGGCGCAGAACCTGAACGACGTGGCGATCCCGGAGCTGGACCGGCTCGCGAAACGGCGCGGCCCTTTCTTCCTGTTTCTCCGCCACATGGACCCTCATGCGCCGTACCTGCCGCCGGAACCCTACGAGCGCATGTTCTATCACGGCGACGAGTGCGACCCGAAGAACCGGTCCATGGACCCGGTCATGGCGTTCAAGCCCTTCTGTGACTTCTTCAAGTCCTGGATGCCGCCCGGCATCACCGACAAGGACTACGTCATCGCCCAGTACGACGGCGCCGTGGCGTACATGGACGCCTGCATCCAGACGATCTTCAACGCCCTGGAAGCCCACGGCATCATGGACGAGACGATCGTGATCCTCAACGGGGACCACGGCGAGACGCTCTACGACCATGAATGCTGGTTCGACCACCACGGCCTCTACGACGTGACGCTCCACGTGCCGCTCATCATCCGGTATCCGGGCAGGGTCCCCGCGGGAAGCCGCGTCAGCGGGTACAACCAGCACAAGGACCTCGTCCCCACCATCATGGACCTGGCCGGGATCGAAACGGGAATCTACTTCGACGGCGACAGCCTGATGTCGCTGGTCGACGGCACGGTTTCGTCCTTCGACAGCGAGTTCTACATTACCGAGTGCACCTGGATGCGCAAGCACGGCTGGCGCACGCCGCAGTGGAAGCTCATGGTCGCCCTGGAACCGGATTTCCATTTCAAGCCGCCGGTCGAACTGTACAACCTGGTGGAGGATCCCGACGAGAACAACAACCTGGCCGAGGAACTGCCGGAGGTGGTAAACCTGCTCAAGCGGCGGATGAATGGTTGGATCCGCAAGCGGGTGAAGGAGACCGGAAAGCGTAATCCCATGCTCACGCAGGGAGACTGGCACGGTCACGAGGGCGTAGGCGCCTTCAAGTCCTCGCAGCAGGCCTACGACACGATGCACATCGGAGACCCCAACCAGGCCGCCAGTCTGCAGGCGCGCAGCAGGTGATGGGACCTGTACATGTGGGTTCGCAGCCGCGCTCACTATGCGGGCTATGCGGGCGCCCTGGTGGAGTGGAATGAGCAAGTAACTGAAATACATCAACTTAATGCGTGTTATTATAGCAGCGATGTTTGCGCAAAGGAGCGTTTGACGATGGGTTTGAATATCGCGGTGGTCGGCATGGGCGGCATCGGCAACAACCATGCCCGGAACTACCAGGCACATGAAGCGTGCACGATCGTCGCCGTTTGCGACGCCATTAAGGAAAAGGCCGACGAGGCGGCGCAGACCTACGGATGCCAGGCATTCTACAGCGTCGGCGACTTGCTGAACAGTGGGCTGAAGGTCGACGCGGCCAGCGTATGTACCGCCGGCGTGGAGAACGGCGGAGACCACTACGCGCCCACGATGGAACTGCTGGGCGGCGGCATTGCCGTACTGGGCGAAAAGCCCATTTCGAACGAGATCCCGAAAGCCCGGGAGATGGTTGCGCTGGCCCGGGAACGGGGCATTCGCTACGGGATAAACCTCAATCACCGCTTCACACCCGCCGCGTTACGGGCGAAGGAATGGGTCGAGGCCGGCCGTCTGGGCGAGTTGAACATCATCAACATGACGATGTGGATCAACAACCCCAACGAAAGTTCGCCCCATTTCCACATGCGGGCGCTCCATCCCCACTCCATCGACGTGATGCGGTATTTCTGCGGGGACGTGGCGAAAGTGCAGGCCTTCTTCAAGAAGGGCAGGGGAAGGAAGATCTGGTCCAACGTCCAGGTCAACATGCTGTTCGAAAACGGTGTCGTCGGCCACCTGACCGGCAGCTACGACGCCGGAGGAAGCTACGGCCTGGAGACCTGCGAGGTCGTGGGGTCGGACGCCCGGTTTGTCATACGCGAAGCCTGCGAGCAGCTGGAGTTCTTCCCCAGGCATTCGAGGGAAGTGGAGTCCTACCAATACCTGGGCGGCATGTTGGGGTTCTCCGAAACGTTCGAATCTCGGATCACCCGCTGGGTCGAACAGAACCTGGAAAGCGCGGCGCCAGAAGAAATCGACGCAAAGGCCGAAGATGCCTTGCGCGCCCAGTTGATCATCGAGGCCGCCATCGAATCCTGGGATACGGATTCCGTGGTGACGGTGCAGTATTGACGACTAAGGAGAAAACATGAAGCTTGGCGCCAACTCGGTACTGTTCGGTGGATACGACATGGAAACTGCCTTCAAGTACCTGGCCATGGCCGGGTATGACGGAATCGAAGTGTCGGCCATCGGTGGCATGAGCGAGCATCTCGTCCTGTCGGACTGGCGGGCTATCGCGCCGGAAATCAAGCGATTGTCCCGGGAGTACGGCCTGGAATTGCTGGCCATGGAGCAGCCGTCCCAGGATGAAGAGATCATGGAGTCCGCCTTCCAGGCCGCGGCCGAAACCGGCATCCCGATCATCAATTGCGGACCCGGCGGCACGTCCGGAGACGAAGAGAGCCTTCAGGCGTCCATTGACTCCCTCGGCAGCCTGGCGGAAAGGGCGGAACACTATGGCGTCGTGCTGTGCGTGAAGGCCCACGTGGGCGCCAGCATCGACGATACACCGACGACGCTGCGAGCCATGGAGGCTATTTCATCGCCCGCCTTCGGGATCGACATGGATCCTTCCCATATCCACCGCGCCGATGAGAATCCGGTCGAGGCCATCAAGGCCGTGCTGCCCCGCGTCCGTCACGTACACATCCGTGACTGCAAGGGCCGCCAGGCCGGCCCCGGCGCGCCGGAGGACCAGGCCAACGGCCGTGGAGATATCGACCTGGTCGGGTATATCCGAGCACTGCACGAGGGCGGTTACGATGGCCCCGTCAACCTCGAGGTCATCGGGGCAAAGGAGTATTCGCTCGAGCAGTGCTGCGTCATCGCGGCGGAGACGCGGGGCCACATGCAGGCGTGCCTGCAGGCGTGCGGGGCGAGGTAACAAGGGTTAGGAAGGCGTGCAGAGCGCGCCAAGGCGATGCTCAACCCGGAGAGGCACATCATGAAAATCACCAAGCTGGAGACCTTCCTGGTCAAACCGCGCTGGCTCTTTCTCAAGTTACATACCGACGAGGGCCTGGTGGGACTCGGCGAGCCCATCCTGGAGGGCCGGGCGAAGACCTGCGCACAGGCCGTGGCGGAATTGGAACCGTATCTGATCGGCAAGGACCCGACCCGGGTGGTCCACCACTGGCAGGCCATGTATCGCCACGCCTTCTACCGGGGCGGACCGATCCTGACCAGCGCGCTGAGCGGGGTGGAGCAGGCGCTGTGGGACCTGTCGGGCAAGGCCCTGGGCGTGCCGGTCTACAAGCTGTTGGGCGGTCCCACGCGGGACCGGATCCGCCTGTACAAGGGCGGCGGCGACCCGGCAACCATCAAGGATTGGATCGCCAAGGGTTTCACCTGCTTCAAGACCGGACCCTACTCGGAGCGTCCGTCCCGGATCATCGAGAACAAGGCTTTCATCGACACGGCCGCCAGCCACTTCGCCCGGCTGCGGGAAGTCGCCGGTCCGGAAATCGACCTGGCCATCGACTTCCATGGGGCCATCAGTCCGCAAACGGCCAAGCTGCTCATCAAGGAACTCGAACCCTACCAGCCCTTCTTCGTGGAAGAGCCCGTCCAGTGCCAGAACGTCGACGTGCTCGCCGAAATCGCCCGGGGCACCCACCTGCCCATCGCCACGGGCGAACGCGTATTCACCAAGTGGGGGTTCCGGGAGATCCTGGAGAAGCAGGCCGCGTCCATCCTGCAGCCGGACCTGTGCCATGCCGGCGGCATCTTCGAAGTGCGGCTCATCGCGGGCATGGCCGAGGCCTACTACGGCGGGATCGCGCCTCATAACCCCCTGGGACCCATTTCGCTGGCCGCCTGCCTGCAACTGGACGCGTCGATCCCCAATTTCGTCGCCCAGGAGCACACGACGCTGGGCGAGGGATACCTGAAGAAGCCCTTCGTATTCAAGGATGGATTCGTGGAGTTGCCCACGGAGCCGGGGCTGGGGATCGAACTGGACGACGATGCCATGGAGGATAAGATCGACCACGACTGGCGGAACGGCGAGAGCTATCTGGCCGACGACGGGTCCGTGGTGGACTGGTAGGATTAGGGCTGGTAGAGGAGCCCGCGCACCAGTCTGAAGCCGTTTTCTGTGGCCGCCAGGGGGTCGGGGAGTCCGGGGTTCATTTCCAGGCTGACCGGACCGTCGTATCCGATGGTGTCGAGCGCGGCCAGCGTGGTTTTGAGCACGTCCTCGGTGAGCACCCCGTCGCACAGGGCCCAGTGGAGATCGGACACGCCGTCGTTGTCGTCGAGGTGGAAGTAGCCGAGACGGTCACCCGCCTGCACAACCGCTTCGGCGGGATCTTCCTTCGAAATCTGCGCATGCCCGATGTCGAACAGCAGGCACAGGTTGTCGTGACCCAGCTTCGCGATGTAGTCGAGGGTGTCTCGCACCGTCGCCAGGGCCTTCCCCGGAAAATGCTCGATGCACAGCTTGATGCCGTATTCGGCAGCCGCGTCGGCAAGTTCGATCACGCACTCCCCGTATCGGTTCAGGGACTCCCCGTCGCTGTCTTCCCCGGGCAGTAGATAAGCCCTTCTGATGCCGGTCTCCTGGGCGTATTCAAGGGCGCGCCGGGTATGTTCAACGGCCGCGTCTCGGGCACCGGCATCGGCCGCGTCGAGTGCCGCGCCTTCCGGCATTCCGAAACCCGTCGCCATGCAAGCGGGCGTGAGCTCCAGGTCCGAGATCAGGCGCCGGGATTCGGCGGACCTGAAATCGAAGGGGCGGTGATCGATATGGCGCAGCCCCACCTGAGCGATCGCCGTCAACACGTCCGCTTCCGTCCCCCCCAACGCCCAGGTACAGCAGGAAATCGTCATCTTTCCGGTTCCCCTTTCTCGTACATCGCGTGATTGAACCGCTGGCCCAGCAGCAGCATGCCCGTCTCCGGATCGCGAGGACCGGTGTCGAATGGATCCCCGGTATCCGCCATCCAGCGTTGCAGCCGTGCTTCGCACTCGTCCTGAACCTTCCCATACGCAGGATCGCCGGCCAGGTTCTTCAGTTCAAAGGGATCGTCCTGCCGGTCGAAAAGCAGCGTGTCCCGTTGGTTTTCGCGCCAGCGCGCGTAGACCCAGCGGTCCGTCCGGATCCCGCGCCAGAAGCCGACCCATTCGCCCCGGTGCGGCCAGCCCGGTCCGAGAATCTGCAGATAGACCGAATCGTTGCGCGGTCCTGGCGTCCCCGTCAGCACGTGGGTCTGGTCGTTGCCTTGCACGCCTTCGGGTACCGGCACGCTGGCCATGCCCAGCAGCGTGGGCATCATGTCCACGCTGCTCACCAGGGCGTCGCTCCTCGTCCCGGGAGCGATCCGGCCGGGCAGCCGGGCGATGAAGGGCACATGGATCGATTCCTCGTACGGCGTCGCCTTCGAGGCCCGGAAGGAAGGGTGCATCCAGCGGTCCATGGGCTTCCCGTAGCCGTGGCTGCTGAGGTGGTCCCCGTGGTCGGAGGTGAAGACCACCAGGGTGTCGTCCCTGATCCCCAGCCGGTCCAGCGCGTCGTCCAACCGGCTGAACTGGTCGTCCAGCGCGGACACGTTGCCGTAGTAGTGGGCGATCTCCCGCCGGGCGAAGGCGGCAAAATGCTCCGGGACGTTGGGCGGCAGGTCCACCTTCTCCGGGTCGTAGATGTCGAATTCGTCCGGGTACGCGTCGTAGGGCCAGTGGGGCGGTCCCCAGCTCAGCACGAGGGCGAAGGGCCGGTCGGCATGTTCGCTTGCATGCTCCTCCATGAACCGGATCGCCAGCGCGGTCTCCGTTTCCGGCGCCCACCCCGCCATGTCGATCGGACCCTGCTCATTCTCATGGTAGGATACATCGTAATAATCGTGATTGCAATCGTAGGCGGCCATGTAATCGAAGCCATAGCGGCAGTCCGCTCCGTAGGGACCGTAGCCCAGGTGCCACTTGCCGATGTACGCCGTGCGGTAGCCGTGGTCTACGAGCACGGCCGGCAGGAAGTCCTGGTCTCCGTGGAGGAGGTACTCGTTGTCCATGACGCCGTTGGCGTGCGAGTACCGACCGGTCATGAGCTGGCCGCGGTAGGGCGAGCAAATGGGACAGCTGGAAAACACCTGGTCCAGCACCACGCCTTCGGACGCGAGCCGGTCCAGGTTCGGCGTTTGCACGACGGGGTTGCCGTTGGTACCCATGGCGGAGTACCGGTGCTGATCGTCGAATATGAAGAGGATGTTGGGGCGGGACATGGTGGTCTCGGCCGGCACTACGACCCGTCCAGCGCCTTGCGCATATCGTCGCCTTCACGCCGCCAGTAGCCGTGCAGCACGTGCACGTCCGTGCCGATGCAGAAGTGGCGCACGCCGAGATCAAGGTAATACCGGGCCTCGTCCGCGGTGTTGATTTCCGCGCGGGGGTTCCTGCCCGCGGCCAGTGACTTGTCGATGACCACGCGTTCGACGGATTTTACCGCTTCCCGCTGGCCGATCTTGCCCACGTTCACGGAATAGTCGGCCGGTCCCCACTGGATCATGTCGATCCCGTCGATTTCCAGGATCTCGTCCAGGTGGTCCACCGCGGGTCCCTTTTCGATCATGACCGCCACGACGATCCCGTCCAGGGCGTCCACGTATTCCTGACCGCCGCCGTATCCCATGTAGGAGAACCTTCGCGTCGCCACGCCGTAGGTACCCCGGGATTCCGGCGTATCCGGCCGCGCGATGTCCACGCAGGCGCGGAATTCGTCCGGCGTCTTGCAGTCGGCGAAGAGCACGCTCTGGAAACCGGAACCGATGGCCCGCTGCGCGAGGAATCCCCGCGGTTCCTGGTCGACCTTGATCATCAGGCCGAGGTCGTGCAGTTCGGCGGCGCGGCCCAGGTTGTCCAGGTCATGGAGGTCGTAGGGTCCGTATTCTCCCACGAACTCAACGTAGTCGTACCGGCCGGTGTGCCCGACGAGTTCGACCACGGAGGGCCAGACCGTGTGTATGTGGGTAGCCAGGGACGGACGTCCCTCGTTCAGGATGCTCCTGAGCTTGTTCGGTCGCATTTATCTCACTTGCCTTTCCGGGTTCCGGACCGCCTGCAGCGGCGTTCTTGATGAAACCACTGATCTTGATGAAACCACTTGAATAGATACCGTCTGGTTATGGTGTGTTCGGCTCCGTGGCTTCGAAAGCCGACATGGCCTGGTCCGCCCAGTCGATATGCATCTGGATCATGGAGATCTCCCGCTGCAGTGAAAGGGCGAAATGTAGAGAGCTTTCGGCCTGTGTCCTGGTCTGGGATTTGAGGATGCTGGCGTAGGTCCTGGCCTTGCGCCTGAAATCCTGGAGAAACCGCAGCGTTTCCTGGCCGCTTGCGATGTCTTCCATGAACCGGAACCGGAGCATCAACTCGGAGAGGTTGTCCCTCAAATCGGATACAGCGAGCCGTTTGTGCAACCACGCACTGAGGGCCTTTTTGCCCTTCTCGGTCAGGTGAAACACTTCTCGCGGTTTCAACCGGGAGCGGTGGATGACCTCGCTGTCGATGAAACCGTTTTTCTTCAGCAGCTGAAGCGCCGGGTAAATCGAACCGGGGCTGCTGCTGAAATGGCCCATGGGCGTCGTCTCCATCTCCATGCGGACGTCGTAGCCCGACCGGGGAAGCTGGTTCAGCAATCCCAGCAGTACGTATCCGAGCAGGGTGGGGGAGTACGGTCTGGCCATCGGGCAGTTCAGTTAAATCGTGCAGTTCTGATAATATGGAAAGAAATAGTACGAACCGTTCTAAACGAATATACGAACGCCATCCATCGTCGCCAAACAGAAAATGTCCGGCCGGCGCATATACCGATATGAATGCTGACCGTTCGGGGAGCTGATGTACGTGATGCCGGCTTTCCAGCGCAACGTTGAAGGCGTAACGATGGCGTTCCGCTACGGGTCGTCCGCAGCCTGCTGCTGCCGCCAGACCTCGAATTCGGCCGTCATCTCGGCGGTCCACTCGCGGTCGATCTCGCCGGGCGTGTAGGTGCCCTCGCGAAGCTGCTGGTGGCCCCAGGCGTCCCGCATCCTGGTTTCTTCCGATTCGATGACGACCTGCTCCGCCAGGTGCGGCGGAATGAAGATGACCCCTTCCCGCGTCCCGAGCACGACGTCCCCGGGTACGCAGGTCGCCTCGAGTCCGATTCGGACCGGCACGTTGATGCCGAGGAGGGTTACGTCCGCGATGGCCGTGGGATCGACCCCGCGGATGTACGAGGCCATGGGGATTTCGTAAAGCCTTTGCAGGTCCCGGATGCCTCCGTCGATGACCATGCCCGTTCCGGTCTTGGCAAAGATGGAATTGCCGAGATTGTCGCCGGCGAAGGTGCCGAACTTGACCTTCCCGAAGAGGTCGATGACGATCACGTCGTTGGGTTCGAGCGTATCGATGATCCAGGAGTTCTGGCCGCCAATGCAGCCATGCTTTTCGCCGTCGGCCTGGACCGCGGTCTCCAGGTCGGGCCGGGTGGGCACGTACACGCCGGTCACCGCGCGGCCGACCAGGGTGCGATCGGGGTGGAGGATCTGCCAGTCCCCCGCGAACTGGTAGTTGAATCCCTTTCCCCCGATGACGCCCCAGGCTTCCTCTATGGTTACCTTCTTCATCCGTTCCAGAATGCTGTCAGGCACGACGGGGCGCCCGTCCGGGCCCCGTTCGCCGTCCCACTGCGAGGTGACGGCTCGCGTGAACTCCGGACTGTTCAAACCGATCATGTATGGCTCCTGTCTACCTGAACGATCTACCGTTGTCGGACCGTAATCGTACGCCCGCGCGGGCTGCGCTACCTGCTGCTGGTCTGGGCCCCCAATGTTCTTATATCGATGAAGGGCATGGCCTGGCCGATGACCTGGGGGAAATGGCCGTCCCATTTCTCGATCGCGCGCAGCTGCAGCAGAGTCGGCGTGATCGTGGCGCGCTGCAGGCGCTGTGCCTCGGCTTCGGCCTCGGCCTGGGCGATCTTCTGCTCGGCTTCGATCCGGATGCGCTCCAGGTCGCGCTGGGCCTTCAGGGCCTGCTGCTCGGCCGTCTGCTTGGCCTCGATCGCCAGGTTGAAGGTCTGCGAGAAGGAAAAGTCGACGATATTGAACTCGTCCACGATCATGTTGAAGGTGATCAGCCGTTCCGTGAGGGACTCCTTGATCTCATCCTTGACATCGGCTCGGCGCGTGATCAGTTCCTCCGCGGTGTACTGGGCGGACACCGCCTTGACCGCTTCCTGCACCGCCGGATCGATGACCCGCTCCTTGAAGAAGATCCCGATTTCCTGGTAGACCGTGTTCACTGCGCCCGGATCGACGTGATAGTTCAACGCGATCGTGGATGAGACGGTCTGCAGATCCTTGGTGGAGGCCGTGGCGGCCGTTTCCGACTTCTTGATCTTGACGTCGACGGGGATCACGTCCTCGATGAAGGGCAGCTTGAACTGCAGACCTTCGGACAGGACGCGTTCCTGGACGCCGCCGAACTTGCTGAACACGACGCCGCGCTCCCCGGCACCAATTACGGCGTATGAGTTGTACAACACCAGCAGCACGACGATGCCGATGGCGATCTTGAGATAGGGTATGTTGCTGCCGGGAAGCTGCTCCCGGATATCATAGTCAGACATTTCAACTCCTCCTTCTACTTGGTGGACTGGCTCGACTGGCCGGACTGGCTCGGCTGGCCGGATTGGCCGGATTGGCCGGATTGGCCGGAAAATACGATAAAGTGGTCTTCACCCGTTGATCTGAATCAACACTTTCAGGGAATCCTTCGCGGCGGCGGTGATCTCCATGCCCCGCCGTGTCTCCGACAAAGGAAAGCGGTGCGTAACGACCTGGTCGGAAGTTACCACACCGGCCTCGATAAGGTCCAGCGCCATGCGTGTATCGTTGGGACCGCAGGAATAGCTGCAAACGATCGATACGTCGTTAAAGTACAGGTCATAGGGCCTGAAGGCAAGCACATCCTCCTCCGGCGAGGACATGAAAAGGAGCACGATCCCGCCTTTGCCCACGCACGCCAGTCCGGACTCCATCGCCGCGATGCTGCCGGGGCCGACGATCACCGCGTCGGCCATCACGCCGCCCGTCAGTTCGCGCACCGATTCCGCCGGATCGTGTTCCCGTACGTCGACCGCGTGGTCCATGCCGAGTTCGAGCGCCTTGTTCAGTCGCCAGGGTTCCCTGTCGGCCCCGATGACCGTCCTGGCGCCGTAGTGCCGGGCCACGATGCCGTTCAAAATACCCATTAAGCCCAGCCCGATGACGAGCACGATGTCTCCCGGGCGGATACGCGCGCGTTCCACCGCCTTGACCGAGCAGGCAACGGGCTCGATCAGCGCGCCGTCGTCGAAGGAGACCGAATCCGGCAGGACCAGTGTATCGTAACGGAGGTTGATTTCCGGGACCCGTACGTATTCGGCCGCGCCGCCCGGGTCGAGGCAAGTCTTCTTCCAGGTGGCGCACATGGTGAAGTTGCCACGGCGGCAGTGCCGGCACCGGTAGCAGGGCGCGTGGTGGTGTATGAAAACGCGGTCCCCTACGGAGAGCCCTTCGACCTCGTCGCCCAGGGCCTCCACGACACCGGTCGGCTCGTGGCCGATGACGATGGGCGCCTTACGCCGGATGTACCAGGGGGTGACGTCCCCGCTGCAGATACCGCAACTGCGCATCTTCACCAGCGCGTCGCGCGCCGTGATGGCCGGCGTATCCATCTCCTCGATACGGATATCGTCGATATCGTAGACTTTTGCGGCTTTCATGGAAGGCACCCCAGCCGGGATCAGGGAATGATCGCGTACTTCAGCGTATCCTTTCCGCGAAAGGTCCTGAAGGTCTCCGGCACTTCCTCCAGCGTCCGGTCTCCCGAAATCAGGGGCGATACGTCGAGCCGTCCCTCCGCGAGCAGATCGTAGGCGCTCCGGACCGCCTCGGGCGTGAAGTGAAAGATGCCCTTGAGAGTGATCTGGTCGTAATGAAGCCGGGCCGTATCGTACGTGACCGTCGTACCGCCCGGGCATCCACCGAAGAGGATGACGCATCCACCCCTGCTGACCATGGTTACGGCTTCTTCCCAGACCGCGAGCAGTCCCGTGCATTCGAAGACGACGGGCGACCCGTGGCCTCCTGTGGCTTCCTTCACGGCTTCCGCGGCGTGCCCGCTGTCGCTGTCGATGACGAGGTCCGCCCCCACCGCCTTCGCCGTTTCGAGCCGGTATGCGTGTCGTCCCGAAACGATGACCTGCCCTACCCCCATTTCCTTCAGCACCATGACATGCAGCAACCCGATGGCTCCGGCGCCGATCACGACCGCGGTCTCCGGCCGCGTGGCCAGCGCCTGGCCGACACAGTAGGTCACGCAGGACAGGGGCTCCAGCATGGCGGCCTCGCGATAGCCCAGTTCGTCGGGCTTGGGGTACATGTTCGCCTCGACCACCGTGCCGGGAACCCTCAGGTATTCGGCGTATGCGCCCAGCGCCATCGTCCTCGTAAGGTTCGGGCACAGGTTCTGAAGCGATCTGACGCAATAGAAGCACTTTCCACAGGGCGCTGTATGAACCGACATGACAGGTTGCCCGATAGCGTAACGGTCCACCTTGTTCCCTTTGTCGAACACCACCCCCGAAAACTCGTGGCCGAACAGGGTCGGCGGCGGCATGAGGTGATGCCCCCTCCGGTATGCTTTGAGATCGGTCCCGCAGGTCAGCGCGGATTCCACCCGTACGACCACGTCGGACGGTCCCGCGACCGGCAAATCGACATCGCCGCGGGTTTCGATCCGTCCCGGTTCAACCAGCACACATGCGCGCATAGGGTTAGGTATCCGTAGCTTTGTGGGTACGTTCGCCTTGAATTCGCCTTGAACGTAAACGCCTATCAGATAAGACGTAATGACTACGAAACAAGTTTCACGGACGCCTATTATACGTCCTTGACGAAGCAAGCGCAAGGACAGGCGTCCGGCACGAATCAAAACGGAATACAGGGGTGATTTGTATTGACACCCCACGGGCCGCCCGGTATCGTTTTCCCATGCTCATCTTCGACGGCGACTATCCCATGGCATATGGCGGCGTGGAGCTTAACCGCGATCTCACACTTCCCCTGGCCGGGGTGCGTGCGGCGGACGGGGAATCGGGCAATGGGGAATCGGGCAACGGGGAATCGGGCAACGTAGCTTTCGCATGCCTGCCCGAGATGCGACGGGGCCGCGTGGCGGCTGCGCTCATGAAGTTCACCGTGCGTCAAAAACGTGAAAACAGCATACTGGCCGGTCTACGAGGGACCGCGGCGGTCTTCGGGGCGGCCCGCGGCCAGTTGGCCTACTATCATATACTGGCGGAACAGGGGGAAGGCGTCGTACTCACGCACGGGGAAGCCCTGGCCGGCCATACGGAGGCCTGGGAGAAGGCGGAGGATACCCACAGCCTGCCCGTGGGTTTCATCCTCGGCATGGAAGGCGCCGATCCCATACTCTGGCCGGACCAGGTACACGAATGGTTCGAATCCGGTGTCCGCGTGGTCAGCCTGACCCATTACGGTCCTAGCACCTATGCCCACGGCACGGGATCGGAGGGCGGCCTGTTCGCGCCTGCACGCGACCTGCTGCGGGAGATGTCCGCCTGCGGCATGTTGCTCGACCTCACCCACATTTCGGACGAGAGTTTCTTCGAGGCCGTGGACCTGTACGAGGGACCGGTGCTGGCCAGCCACCAGAACTGCCGCGCCCTCGTGCCCGGCCAGCGCCAGTTCTCCGACGAGCAGCTCCGGATCGTCATCGAAAGGGGCGGCGTCATCGGCGCTTCCATGGATACCTGGATGCTCTGTCCGTGGTACACCCTGGACTGGGCGAACACCGGGGGATACAACCGCCGGGACCACTTCAGGCGCGAGGAAATTTCGCTGAACCACGTGGCCGATCATATCGATCACGTGTGCCAGCTTGCCGGCAATGCCGACCATGCGGCGATCGGCGGCGATACCGACGGGCAGGGCGGCATAGACGGCGCGCCTTGCGAAGTCGATTCCATCGCGGATTACCAACTGCTTGTCCCCATCCTCGAAGGCCGGGGCTACGCCCGGGCTGACGTCGAGAAGATCATGTACCGGAACTGGGTGAGATTCTACACCGACCACCTGCCGAAGACGAGCTGACGTTACAGAACGAGGTTCCCGCAATGGACCCATTGAGCCGAGGAACGAGTCGTCGCGGACTTTTTTTGCGTGCGCGTTCCGGCAGCTATCTCCTGGCCTTGATGGTCCTGTGTCTGAACGGCTGCGCTGGTGAAGATAACGGCACCCGGTCCGCAGACCAGACCTGGGTCAATTCCATCGGCCGCCCGTTGCCCGAGGACGCGGCCCCGCCGGACCAGCAGAAATTCCGCTATATGTTCCGCGAGCCGTCTACCTTGGACATCAGCGTGGCGGCCTACGAGGCCGACGGCACGTACTTCGCCTTCGAGCGGCTGGTGCTGCTGGACGAGAACAACGAGCTGGTGCCTGCCGCGGCGGACCGCTGGGAATCCTCGGAGGACGGCCGGACATGGACCTTCCATCTCCGGGAAGGCGCGCGGTGGAGCGACGGCAGGGACGTTACGGCCCACGACTTCGAGTATTCCTTCCGTCGCATGCTGGATCCGGCCAGCGGGAACATCTACGCCTTTCTATACTACGTGATCAAGAACGGGCGGGCCTTCAACCAGGGCGAACTGCAGGACGTGGAGCAGGTGGGGATCCGCGCGGTGGACGATCTCACCTTCGAGATCGAGACCGAGGGACCCTGCCCCTACCTGCCCTATATCGTTTCCTTCATCACGTCGTCGCCCGTGCCCCGGTGGCAGGTGGAGAAATTCGGCGCGGAATGGACGGAACCGGAACACATCGTGTCCAACTTCACCTATCGGCTGGCGGAGTGGAACACGGGTTCGGACATGACGTTCACGCTGGATCCGAACTACAACGGTCCGCACAAGGCGCTGCTCGAGGAGATCATCGTCAAGTTCATCGGCGCCCAGCGACCGGGCACGCTGCCCTACGAAAACGGTGAAATCGACGCCTACCGCCTGGACCCCATCGACTACGAACGGGTGCGCCAGGACGAAAGGCTCGCGCAGGAGATTCATCGGATGCCGGAGTTCACCACGTGGTACCTGTTCTTCCAGACCCGGCAGCCGCCCTTCGACAACGCCCGGGTGAGGCAGGCCATTGCACGTGCCGTCGACCGATCTACGCTCAGCACGACCGTCCTCAACGATCTCGCCATCCCGGCGTACTCCATGCTCCCGCCCGGCTTCCCCGGGTATTCGGCGGAGCAGTTCAAGGCGTCCCAGACCTACGCCCCCGATGAGGCGCGGCGGCTCTTGGCGGAAGCCGGCTATCCGGACGGACGGGGCTTCCCGAAGACCGAGCTGTGGCTGCGGGTGGCCGATACGGGCATCAACCGCATCGCGGGAGAGGCCGTGCAGGCCATGCTCCGGGAAACGCTGGGCATCGAACTCGAAATCAGGTATCAGCAGCGCAACGTTTTCAACGAGAACCTGTTCCAGTGGCAGATCCCCATGGGCATGCTGGTCTTCGTCTACGACTATCCGGACCCGTCCAACATGCTCGGCCTCCTCTGGCGGTCCCAGCCCAGGGGCTACGCCCGCCACGACTGGCTGCACGCGGAGTTCGACGACCTGCTCGACCGGGCCAATACCCATATGGACCCCGCGGTCCGCTACGACCTGTACGCCCGGGCCGAGCGCATCATGGCGGAGGAGGCGGGCGCCGTCTTTCTCTTCCATCCGGTGATCACGGAGTTGCGTAAACCCTATCTCCGGGGCGTCAAGCAGGACCGCGAAGGCCGCGTGGTGCCGATCATTTCGATTCAGACCGTGAACTTCACGGAAATGTACATCGCCCGCCACTGATTCGCCGTGAGATACACTGACTGTCCCGGCGAGTTATATGTTGCCCTCCACGGATTCGCCCCGGGCACCCGCCACGTTGACCAGCCGGCTTTCTTATGAACAAGACCGACGTATTGATCATCGGAGGCGGCGCGGTGGGGGTATGCGCCGCGTACTACCTGCGTGACGCGGGATACGAGGTGACCCTCGTGGATCGCGGGGAGATCGGGTCCGGCGCGTCCCACGGCAACATGGGGCTCGTCGTGCCCAGTCACAGCGTGCCGCTCGCTTCACCGGGCGTCGTGTCGCAGGGCCTGAAGTGGATGTTCAAACCGGACAGTCCCTTCTATATCAAGCCGCGGCTGGATCCGTCGCTGATCCGCTGGCTCTGGGCCTTCTTGAAGGCGAGCAGTGAAGACCGGATGCGCAGGGCCATTCCGCTGATCCGGGACATGAGCCTGGCAAGTCTTGCGCTCTTCGAAGAGTTAAGCGGTCTGGACGGGGTGGATTTCGACTATCATCAGCGAGGTGTGGTGGCCGTTTACCGAACGCGGGAGGGCCTGGATGAAGGAGAAGAGGAACGGCACCTCCTCACTTCATACGGACTGGAGATCGACGCACTCGCCCCGGACGGACTCGCCGAGGCGCTTCCTGGGCTGGAACTGAGCGCTTTGGGCGGCCTGCACTTCAGGCAGGATGCCCATCTGACGCCCGGCAAGTTCGTGCGGTCATTGGCGGACTATTCGGCGCGGGCCGGCGTCACTGTGCAGCCAGGGGTCGAAGTGACCGGATTTACACGAGAAAACGGCCGCATCGCGGTTACCCACACGACTCGGGGGGATATCGCGGCCGGAGAGGTGGTGCTCACGGCGGGATCCTGGTCCGCCGCGCTCGGTGATCTGGCCGGTGTTTCTTTGCCCATACAGCCGGCAAAGGGCTACAGCGTTACACTGAGACGGCCGGCCGGCTGGCCTGAAACGCCCTTCATGCTGTCCGAATCCCGGGTGGCCGTCACGCCCATGGGCGACATGCTGCGAATCGGTGGCACACTGGAACTGGCCGGCATGGACCAGACCATAAACCAGCGGCGGGTTGCCGCCATTCTGAATGCCGTTCCCCGGTACCTGCCGGATTTCGATGTCGGCTCATATGAGATCCTGGAGACCTGGTGCGGGCTGCGTCCCTGCACGCCCGACGGCCTGCCCTTTCTGGGACGGGTCCCGGACGTTCGCAACCTGGTCGTGGCGGCCGGCCATGCCATGATCGGGGTATCCCTCGGTCCGGTGACCGGAAAGCTGGTCCTAGGGATCATAGCCGGCGAGCGGGCCGACAGTGACCTCGAACTCGGTATCGACCTCGAACTTCTCGCGGTGGACCGGTTCGCCGCCTGAGTACGCCCAAGTACGCCGCCTAAGAGCGCCGCCCAGGTGAAAATGCGCGATTCAAAGCCCGCGGGCACCTCGCCCGACCATCCGTTTTCAACCAGACCCCACGCCACGCTCGTACGGCTTTCCTTCCCCGTTCTGCTCTCGCTCATCGCCGAACCGCTTACCGGGCTGGTGGACACCGCCTTCATCAAGCGGCTGGGTGCGGAGTCGCTGGCCGCCCTCGGGGTCGGTGCCGTGTCGCTTTCAGGACTCTTCTGGATCTTTAACTTCCTCGGGATCAGCACCCAGACCGAAGTAGCCCAGGCCGAGGGCGACAACGACCGGCCCCGGTCCGTGTCCATGAGCAGCCTGGGCATCATCATGAGCACGGCCTTCGGGCTGCTGATCATCGTCCTCGGCGTTCCGCTCACCTCGTACCTCGCCACGCTGCTCGGCGCCTCGGGTGCGATACACGAGGGGGCCGTGGACTACATCTTCTGGCGCTGGCTGGGCGCGCCCGGCATTCTGATCACGCTGACGGCCTGCGGGGCCTTGCGAGGACTCCAGGACATGCGTTCGCCGCTCTGGATCGCCCTCGGCATCAACGGCATCAATATCGTGCTCGACCCGATCCTCATTTTTGGGGCTGGTCCGGTGCCCGCCCTGGGCATCACGGGTGCGGCGGTGGCCAGCGTCGTCGCGTACTGGATCGGCGCAGCCTGGTCGATCTGGATCGTCAGGCGAAAGCTGGGCTGGTCCTTCCAGGTAAAATTCAGTGCGGTCCGTCGGCTGTTGCGCGTCGGCTCCGATCTCTTCATACGCACCGGCGTACTGAACCTGTTTCTCCTCCTGACGACCCGCGAGGCCACGCACGGAGGCGCCGACATCGGGGCCGCCCACCAGGCGATTCGGCAGGTCTGGATGTTCGGCACGTTCGTGCTGGACGCCCTGGCCGTCACGGGCCAGAGCCTGGTGGCCTACTTCCTCGGCGGCGACAAGATCAGGAGCGCCCGGAAGGTGGCGCGTATCGTCTGCCACTGGAGCGTGTGGTCGGGATGCCTGCTCGGATTTGTGCTGTGGATGGGCAGCGGGGTGGTGATCGATCTGCTCGTACCCGCGACCGCGGTAGCCTATTTTCATTCGGCGTGGATCATCGCCGTCGTCGTACAGCCGCTGAACGCTCTGGCCTTCGCCACCGACGGGCTCCACTGGGGCTCGGGGGACTACCGGTATCTGAGAAACGCCGTGGTCCTCGCCACCGGCGTAGGTGCGGCCGGACTGCTCGCCGGCCCCCACGCCCTGGACTGGATCTGGATGATGACCGCGGTCTGGATCGGCGTCCGGGCCGCGCTCGGCACGATACGAATCTGGCCGGGTGTGGGGAACAGTCCGTTCAGGGTGATGGGGTGAGGGGGAGGGTGGTTACAGCGTTAAATCTTCGATTCCAGGATTGAGCTAAATCCAGTGTCAAAGGTCTTAACGTCGCCGATACCTCGACGTTGGCAACTTGCCCAGTGGCATAAGTCCCGTGACTGAAGCGTAGGAAAACGTTCGTGCATTTGGTGGGCAAGGTACACGTCGTCGTCCTCCAGCGGCCAGACATCTATGTCCAGGTCCGCTATAAGTCTCACTGCTGTTTCAAACGTCGGAAGGCGGTTCTCGGCGAGATAGACATGCAGTAGTTCCTGCAACACTTCCGCGGAAGTGCATAATTGATCGCGGTTGTGGATAGACGCTCGAAAGAACTCCGACGCTTGCGCTTTTAGTGTATGCTCCTTTCCAACCGCGTACATGAATACGTTGGTGTCGACAAAAATCATGTTTTTGGAGTTCCGCGTCCTTTCGACTGTCTGATTACATCAAGATGTTCTTCCCAGTCGGGTTCCTTATCGGGACCGGGGAGATCACCGCAACTTTCAAGCAGACTGTCCAGTTTGGCAAGTTTCTCGACCGCTTCCTCTTCGGAGAGTATGAAGTTCTTTCTCTGGGTGTGGAGTTCCTCAAGCCAGGTACCGAATTCACCGTGGCGTTCCCGTTTTTTATGGTCGAAAAATCCCTCCGCACATCTAATCTTATCAAACAGGGTGTATGCCATCCCTGCAATGCTCGTGAGATAGTAGTATTCTTGACCTTCATAGGTGGAAATTGGGTACTCGGTTCCCTTAGCTGCATACCGCCTGAAATTTATGCCGATCGCTTTATCAAATCTTCGCTCATCTTCGTTAGAGGCTTCTCCGAATACCCCTTCCAGCCAGTTGTTTTCCGGAATCGATCCCGATATGCTTTTTTCGTTCCCCGATTTGTCACCATAAGGGATAACAACGCAACGTTCGATTTCAAGATCGTATTCCCTGGCACTTGTAAGCATTGTTTGGAGGTTATGTCCAAAGCTCTTTTTTTCCTTGAGATCAATCGGCAATAACCGCTCGTCCTTAAAAAGCAAGTATGCCTTGAGGCCGAGTTCAATACCATGTAGGAAATTGTAGGCCGTTGTTTGATGGGATTCAGGAAACTGAAGACCGAACGCTTCCTTCCAGTCACGGGCCAATTCGTTGCGTCCTATCCTGACGAAATCCTTGCCAAACTCATAAAACTCCTTATGGCCAATCCATTGTCCGCCGATAGAAACGTGGGTGAACTGGTCTTTGCCCTGACTGTCAATGTGCACATTGTGTTTCAGGTATTCGCGTGCCTCGTCCCGGACCAACATTTTCCGTTGGCCTGTACTGTCGTATAGATAGAATCGACCGTCTGGATCGCGTTCGATTTTACTGTCTTCTGGTATTTCGAAACTGTGCAGCTTTAATTTCACTGAGTACCAGCCCCGACTGAGTACCAGTCCCGTTGGTTTTCTTCATGGAGATAACAGAACCTGCTGTTTATTAAATGTCAACCCGATCTTAGCATTCGTCAATGCTGAATCTGATCGCATGCGCGGTAAAACATTACGGCACTGAATCATGCTTCGTCATGAATTCGACTTAAAGTTGGTCCGGACATTCAGTTCCACGGAAACGCGAACGTCGGCCGGTTCGTGAACCGTTCCATGGCGATCGTGAGCCGGGCGCCGGAACCGGGCGCTAGCCGAAGTTTGAGGTAGTCGCCGGCCACTTCCACGGTCCGTCCGCCTTCTTCCGCCGCCTCGCTCTGCACGGAAACCGATTTCAACGCGTGCTCCCGGTAGGCACCGCCCTGCACGATGACTTCGGCGGGGTCCACCGGGTTCAGGTTGACCAGCGTTACCGCCGATCTCGTGTCGCCGACCGTGTCGACTAATGCTGCAACGTTCTCCGGAAGGCCCGGCCTTCGTGCCGCGGGATCGAAATACCGGAACATGCAGTGCACCGCCTGGGCACGCTTCGGGGCTGGGCCGCCCATAGTCTGCTGAAAGAGTGCCGCGGGTGTCGCAGGATTGACGCCGTTCGTATTGTCGGACAGACGCGTGTCCGGCGTCATGGGATCGTTGCGTATCCACTCCACTTTCTCCCGGATCGACGCCAGATCGGACTGCATTGCCTCTTCGGGATACGCGGGATTGTCGCCGGACACAAAGCGCACCCACGCATCATCGGCGCAACGCGCCCGCGATTCCTCGGTCATCGACCAGTACCAGGTCTCCAGCGCGCCGACGCTGTAGGGTCCAGGGGTGAAGTTGTACCATCCGTCGTCCCCGTATTTATTGGGGTACACCATCCGGCCGTCTTCTTCCCGGCCGTTTTCGTTAATCAGGTCGATCATCTCGCTCCACGGTGCCGCGTAGGACCGGTCCCCGGTCAGCATCAGCGCGTGGCTGAAACCCGACAGGCCCAGGTGGATCGTGTCTCGGTGAACGGTCCGGCCGTCCTGCGGGGCGACGGTCGTGAATCCCCAACCGTAGCACCCGCCGTACCACTTGCCGTCGCAGGCGCCGCCGATGGTCCCGTCCAGCCCGATATTCGTGGGGATGATGCCGCCGTTGGCCCGGGTGCGCTCGACCCAGGCGTCCACGTATTCCAGGATCCAGTCCCGGTACTTTGCCTCGCCCGTCAGCGCGTACGCGTTGAAGGCCAGGCCCGTCGCGAGCATGTTGGAGGGATGGTCGCCGATCACGTCGGTGTAGTCTTTGAAATGGCCCAGCATTTCCTCGAAGTTGCGTTCGCCGTGGGCCAGGACGAAGCGGCCTTCCTCGATGGGATCGCCCGCCCAGTCTATGGCCTCGGCCTTGCGCAACATGGGCCCGCGGCTGCCGTTGAATAGGCTGCGGATGATCCGGTGTTCCGGGTCGTAGTTCCGCGCCCCGGGATCCTCGTCCATGTAGAACCCGGACCACAGCCGCACCCGGCGCTCGAATTCCTCGGCGTCCGGGTCGCAGAGGCCCAGGTCACCGAAGACCGACATGCTCTCGCCGTTATGCAGCCAGTCGAACATGACGGGGAATTCCTTGTAGTACATCCCGTCCCGGCAGAAGGGCACGTCCACCGTCTTCGCCTCGGTGTACTGTTGGATATGGCCGTCCTGCGCCTGGTTGCTCCGGGCGAGCAACGCCTCCGGACCGCCCATCATGTAGAGGACCGGCCAGCCGGTCAGGTTTTCGATGGCGTCGTCGGGTCCGTCGTCGCCGCCCCAGCGCGGCACGCAACGCATGTAGCCCCGTTCATCGAAATACCGATCGTAAAAGTACGCGCAGGCGCGGGCCTGGGCTTTCATGGACTCCTTCTGAAGGAGCGCCCAGGCCGGGGGCGGCATGGGGGTGGTGATGGAGAGGGTGGTCATAGGAGAACTTTTGTGATACCAATAGGGAGAAAACGGTAAGTCAGGAGTAATGCGTTACATCCGAAAGATCAAGGACTATCAGAGCCGCGGGAACACGCAGACGCACTCCGCCATACGTTGACGAACACCTGCAGCGCAGCCCGAGTCGACGTCCACAACCGGCGGTCAGCCAAGTACCCGGATAGGGCCCGGATAACTTCCCAACGTCGCGTTGGTCGTCAACAACGTCATCCGCTCGGTCTGTGCCTGCGCCACCAGGATTCGGTCGAACGGGTCTCTATGTATCAACGGAAGATGAGTAACCGCTACGGCATGCGCACTCGTGATGGACAGTTCCCTGTAGCCGTTTTCCAACAACGCTCTTCGCAACAGATGCGGATCGACAACGAAATCATCCCGCTGCAGACCGTGCTTTATGGAAATCTCCCAAAGGGAAGCTGAGCTGAACACCGGGTCGTTGCCTGGATGAATGATCATATCCCTTGCCTCGGCAGGCAATCGCTGCGGCATGTGCGCAGCCCATAGCAAAACCTGTGTGTCCAACAGAATGATCACTGCTCGCCCTCGAAAAGCTTTGCGATTTCTTCGGCTCCCATCCGATCGAAGTCTTCCGGCACGGAACCCGGACCCTCCAGAAACCCCAGCCGACGTTCGGCGCCATGGTTCTCCGCGTCCACAGAGACGACCTTGACTGCGGGCTTGCCCGCCCGCGCGATGATAAACGGTTCACCGTTCACGGCATCCCGGACCAGCCTGGACAGGTGTGTCTTTGCCTCGTGCATGTTAACGGTTCGCATGGGTCGTTCCCCGAGTTTCAGATCGCATGATCGTATGAGTGGGTTACCGTCTACAGGCAGAACTAAGTCCACTTGACTTAGTTTACTAGATTATATATGAAAAATCAAGTGCTTGTCAGGGAATCCCGAGCGAGTTTCGCCCCTGGGTTCTCGTTACAAGCTGCGAGATATACGAATCACTTCCGGGTAACGAGTTTCAATCGCGCCGAACGCCATCCAGCGGGGGCCGCGTCCTGCTCATTTCTGCCGCTTATTCCGCCCCGAACTCGAGGAACGGCCGATTGAACCGGACTTGCGACCGGACGCTGACGGTGATCCGCTCTTTCGGACGTTGGGCGTGCTGCGAGGTTGCTGCCTGACGCTCGGGGTATTTCGCGGTTGCTGGCGAACACTCGGTGCGTTCCGAGGTTGTTTCCGGATATCCTGGCCGGTTTGCCTTACGCGGGTTGGCGTGCTGCGCGGTTTTTGCCTGGCTATCTGGCTCAAAGGCGGTTTGACCCTGACGAAATCCTCCCTGCTGCGCCCCGAACCGGCACGTACGTTCGTAGCCTGCAGTTCGCGGTTCGGATTTCTGTTGGAAGTCGATACCTGCTTGCCGCGGTCCGGATTGCGATTCGGCGAATTCGACCCGGCTAAACGAGGTTTCTTGATGCGATCCGGTTGCCGCCTCAATTCCCGCCGGAGTTGATCGAATCGGTTGGCAGCACCCTTGCCCTTTCTGGACGAAACAGCCGTACGGTTTCGATCCGGCCTGACCGCCCGGTCCGGATACCGACGTATTACCCGAACTGGCTTTAATCCGCGCCGGACGTTCCGGTGCCTTCGGTCCACGACGATCACGTCGCGTCCCCATCGTCTTCTCGGATGAGGCCACGGGTTGTATCGCACGAACAGCCAGGGATGGAACGAACGCCAATAGACACCCGTTCTACAACTCCATGGAACGTACACGCTGCCCGGTCTCAGCACAGGTTCGCACCACCAGGGCCAATGTCCCGGCAACAGGCCTGGATGTACGACTACGGTAGTTCCGCGGTCGATCACCGTTATCTCATCATCTACCGTTTCTTCTTCTCCGCTTTCTTCTGCTTCGGCCGCTTCATTCGGATCGCTTGCATCGTGCTGCCCGGCATTCGCAGTGGAAGCGAACGCATCCTCGTCTGTCCCGTCAGGATTCGTCGCAGCCGCGGAATCTCCCGATTCAGCAGCCAGTTTGAACCACCTGGCCGCTTCCTCGAAGTTCTGTGCCACGCCCAGTCCCTCGGCGTACATGTTGCCCATGGCGTACTGGGCGTCGGCCAGTCCCTGCTCTGCCGCCAGCCGGTACCACATCGCGGCTTCGATGTAGTTCTGCGCTACGCTCAATCCCGCCACGCCGGTGAAGCCCGGGCCGGCGGACGAATCCCCCGGTTCCCGTTCCGCAGCCATCGCGTACAGGGATCCCAGGTTGAACTGTGCTTCTGCAAGGCCCTGATCCGCGGCAAACCGGTACCACCGGGCTGCTTCGTCGTAGCTATGGAGCACGCCCTCGCCTTCGGCAAACAGGGACCCCAGGAGGTTCTGCGCGTCGGCGAGCCCCTGTTCGGCGGCCGCGAGATACCATCGGGCGGCATCCGCGAAGCTCTGCGGCACGCCATGGCCCGCGGCATACATGGTACCCAGGACAAACTGGGCGCCCGCCAGGCCCTGATCGGCCGCTTTACGGTACCACTTTGCCGCTTCAACCTCGTTCGGGGTAACGCCAAAACCGAAGTAGTGCATGAATCCGTAGTTCATCTGCGCCACGGCATGGCCCCCTTCGGCCGCGGCGCGACAGGCCGGTACCAGGGCGTTTGCATGATCAGGCGTCAAATGACGCAACGACTCGGATCGCGAGAAATCCTCCGTGCACGAAGCGAGCACAGGGTCCAGGCCGGACTGAGCGGCCTGGGTCGACTGATCGAACGGTGTGAGTTGTGCGGGCTGAGCGGCCTGAACAGTCTGTCCGGGCTCTGGCAGATGAACGGGCTGTGCGTCCTGAGCTGAAACGTCATTGGCCTGTATGACCGAGATGCATATCAAAAGTGGCAGTATCGTCATCAAACGCGGCGATACCGTCCTCATCGGTGGCAATTGGGTCCTCATCGTCGCACCTCCTGACGGCAGGCGGAAAGACGGGCCTTGTGGGTCGAATGCAGCATATACACGGGGATTCGGATGGGCAGGCCCATTTCGCAGTTAACGAAGTATAAGGCGGATCCTATTTCGAAATGAACACCTGATTATACGCTGTGGGTCCAGTTCGGGTTCCCTGTCGATCCGACATGGATTCTGGGTTGCTTTTCCAGATCAGTTGGTCCGACTCGAGCATGTATTACAAGCTGAATTCACTGTACGAATTACGCTCGCTTTGATAGTCACGCGACTTCAAGTGGCCTTATGGCACGCAAAGCCGAAGCGGCTGTACGTTTCGCCAGTGCCAGTTCGTATTGAATCTGAAGGTTCATCCAACTCTGCGCGTCCGTATTGAAATACCTGGCCAGTCGCAATGCGGTTTCAGCTGTAATCCCTCTGCGGCCACGTACTATTTCGTTTATCCTCGCTGGCGTTACGCCGACGGCTTTTGCCAACGCGCTCGAAGACAGTCCATATGGTTCCATAAAGTCACATTTAAGTATTTCGCCGGGATGTACGGGATTCAACCGCGTCATAGCCGGATTATCCTTTCAGTGGTAGTCAACAATCTCCACTTCATATGCGTTTCCATTATCAACCTGAAACAATCGATAAACGACAAATAGTTTGTTTCCAATTTCTGCACAGAGATAGATGGAACGCCATTTCCGTTTTCCTGACACGAAATTAAGCCTTTAGTATCCGATGGCCGATGCCGTTCAAGTTGACGCAGCCAATAGACCTTGACATCACAGCACATGGTTTGTGATAATTTCTGGGTTCAAAATTGCCACACGTCAGCTATACTATGCACACCAAACACTCACCTCGAAAGGATCCGGCATGCGCAAGAGCAAGGTCCTCTCCAAGCTCCGTTCTTCCGGCTTCGTCCGGATGGCCGGACTCGGCCATTACCTGCCATTCTACATCCGCTACGCCGCCCATTTCAAGTTCGACGGCCTGTGGTTCGACCTGGAACACCGGGCCATGGATTCCCGGGAGGTGCAGTCGATCCTGGCCATGTGCCGGCAACACGACATCGACTGCATGGTGCGCCCGCCGACCCTGGAAAGGACCCGGCTGTACCGGTACCTGGAAGACGGCGCCACCGGATTCATGATTCCCTTCATGTCGACAGCGGAGACCGCGCGCCACGTCGTCGACTGCACGAAGTTCCCGCCCCTGGGCAACCGGGGCATCGACGGCGCGGGTATCGACGGCGATTTCGGTATCGAAGTGTGGAATGAGGGTTCGACCTATTTCGAGGACGCCAACCGGGAGACCTTCATCGTGGGCCAGATCGAAACCGTGGAAGGCCTGCGGAACGTGGACGCCATCGCTGCTGTCGAAGGCATCGACGTGGTCTTCATCGGACCGGCCGACCTTACGCGGCGCCTGAAGACCGACCCCAACGTCAACTGGACGCTGGACGACGCGATTTCGCGGGTCTCGGACGCGGCCGAACGGCACGGCAAGGCCTGGGGCATCACCGCGGGCACGCCCGAACAGGTGGCGAATTACCGAAGCCTGGGTGCGAGCCTCGTACCCTGGGGCGGGGATTTCAACCTGATGAAGGTGCTTGAGCAGTGCAGCAAGGACCTGGACGCGATCCCGGGCGCGTGATTGCGCCGCGAAGCCTGATCAGAAGGATGAAATCGCCGACCGTTCATCCGACCATACTTCCTATAGTGATCTGATATTGAATTATCAATGGAGACAGGTGACCGCCCGGCCGCCCTTCGCGCCCCGCGACGGGGCCGGTGCGCTGGTATTCGATGGCGCGATGTGGCTCATCGGCGGCTGGAATCCCCGCGACAAGGTCCATTCCCCCCGGATCTGCAGCAACGACGTCTGGCGGTCCACCGATGGGCGCGACTGGTCGCTGGCCAAACCCAACACCTACCTGAACGACGCATTCGAACCGATGAAGGACTGGGCGGGGAGGCATACAGGCGGATACGCCGTGCACGACGGCGCCATGTGGCTGGTCGGCGGCGATGCGAACCAGGGGTATCACCAGGGCGACGTCTGGGTGTCCGCCGACGGTCGGGACTGGCACTGTGTGCTGGACGAGGCGCCCTGGGCACCCCGCGTATTGCACGGTACGGCCACCTATGATGGGAAGCTTTGGGTCTGGGGCGGACAGACCATGCCCGGGTTCGCTGGCGGGACGGACCGCTTCTACGATGATGTGTGGGTTTCCTCAGACGGACTGGCGTGGACGCCGCTCGAGCCGAAGGAACCCCGGTGGACGTCACGGGGGATGGTGGGCGGCAGTGTCGTGCATGAGGGACGCCTCTGGATCCTCGGCGGCGGAACGTACGAGACGCCGGATACGCCCGAACGCACGTTCCACAACGACGTATGGAGTACCGCCGATGGGGTCCACTGGAAATGCCACACCCGTAACGCACCCTGGTCGCCACGACAGTACCACGGTACGGCGGTATTCGACGGAAGGATGTGGGTGCTGGGTGGATGGAATCGCCGGGACCTGAATGACGTGTGGTATTCGTCGGACGGCATGGCCTGGTTCGAAGTGCCCGACACACCCTGGCCGGCCCGCCACGCGGCGAGTGTCTACGTATACGACGATGCGATCTGGATTGTTGCGGGCAGTCTCATGGTTTCGGACGTGTGGAAGCTGGAACGGGTCTGAAGGGGAGCGGAATGGTGAAGCCACAGGTACGGGTAGATGGAATGGCGGGACAGCATCAGCCGTCTCTGCTGACACCGGAAGAGAAATGGCATTTCGAACTGCAGGGATACCTGCTGCTGCGCGGTGTCGTTCCGGAAACCGACCTGGCCGTGATGGGGCCGGTCCTGGACGGCTGGCTGGCCGCGGATGAAGAAGCCCTGCCCGCGCCGCTCAAGCGGGGTAAACAGCCGCCGAACAAGACCCATATCGGCCATATCCACTACGGCCACGAGGTGTTCCAGAGGCTCAACATGAACCCGGAGATCATCCGCGTGGTAGCCGGGTTGACCTGGGGTTGTCCCCGGCTGATGCACTGCGTCTTCACGCACATGGTCAAGGGACCCGAGGACCTGCGTTTCCACCGGGATGACGACGGGGTCAAGGTGTCCCACGGGTTCCGCAATCCCAACAACGATTTCCAGGTGGCCGACGGCGAGATCTATTGCAGCCACCTGGCCACTTGGGTTGCCCTTGCCGACGTGCCGCCGTGCACGGGATTCTGCCTGGTGCCCGGCAGCCACAAGTCCACGGTCCCCGAGCCGGAAGGCCTGGCCGTCGAACACAACCCGCCCGTATCGATCACGATACCCATGGAAGCAGGAGACGTAATTGTCTTCTCCACCCGCCTCTTACACAACGCCAGTCCGTGGACCGAGGACTCTCCCCGCCTGAACATATTCCAGCGGTACGTGTTCAGCTGGTTCTTCGACCTGCCCCACCTGTATCCGCTGGAAGATCACCGCGATAAACTGTCGGATGAAATGTACGAGCTGGAAAAAATGACCCGCGACGAGAAGCAGGTCGTCAAGCAGGTGCGGGAGATGCTGGCCGGCGCGTAGATGAAGGCACGGGAAACGCCGACCGGCGCTTAGCAGCGGGTGCGAGCGATGCTGGCCGGCGCGTAGCAGCGGGCGCGGGCGCGATCGAGCCGCCTGTCCTGTTACGCCTCGTGCACGATCGTGTCCACCCGGTGCGCCTCGAGGTAATCCCGGTCGATATCGACGCCCAGGCCCGGGCCCTGTGGGACGGGCACGCATCCGTGTTCATCGATGTTCTCCAGCTCATCGGTGAATTCGGGCGCGTAGACGTGCGGCTTGGTCGTCTTGATGCCGGGATGTACGAGCCCCAGTTCATAGTAGTTGCTGTTCCGGACGGATGCCATGATGTGGCGGTGGGCGAGTCCGCCGCCGTGGAGTTCCATGTCCAGCCCGAGCCCCTCGGCCGCGTGGGCGATCTTCATCACGCCGGTGATGCCGCCGTCCTCGTAGACCCCGGACCGCACGAAGTCCGTTCCACCGTTCACGACGAAATCGACGTGCTGCTCCAGGCCGAAGATATGCTCGGTCTGCAGGATCGGCGTGGTGATGTGTTCCCGAAGCTTCTTGTGGCCGAATATGGACACGCCGCCGTCCTTGTAAGGATCCTCCAGCCAGAAGAACCCCGCTTCGTCGCAGGCCCGCCCCACCTTCAGCGCGTCCGCCCAGGTATTGTACTCGCACGCTGGATCGATCATGAGGTCCATGTCGTTGCCGACCCGCTTGCCCATGACTTTGACGTTCGCGACCTCCCGCTCGATGGGGGCGTTGCCCCAGCCGTGGATCTTGAAGGCGCGATATCCCAGGTCCCTGCACTGCTCGGCGAAGTCCGCGAAGGCCTCGGGCGTGTGCAGTCCGCCGTTTTCGTCGCCGTGGTACGTGCTCGCGTAGGCCGGCAGGGACGTCCTGTAACCGCCGAGCAACTGGTAGACGGGCGCGTTGTAGTACTTGCCCGCGAAGTCCCACAGCGCGACGTCCACCGCGCCGATCTGGGTGCGGTCGGTGTGCCGCAGGCCGCGCTTCAGGTCGTTGTAGATCTTCTCCCGCTCGAAGGGATTGCTACCCAGCAGGTACTGGACCGCCGCGCCCAAAGGCGAAGGGCCGCCCAGGTATTCGCCGACGATGCCGAGACTGGTATGTATCCGCAACAGGCCACCGCCGAGTTTGCGACGGGCGCCTTTTTCGTACACCATGTTGAAACCGTTGTAGTCCACGCCCATGTTTTCGACGGTATACTGAAAAACAACGGTTTCGATTTTTGTGATTTCCGCGGTCATGGCCAGCTGCCTCCCTCAAGATGGGTTAGTGGATCTTAGAAAAGGTTTCGGGTTTGTTTTCATGGGGGCGGTTTCCGATTTCATCCAGTCTCTTCTCATCCAGGCGTTTTTTTCGGTCAGGTCCAGTCCCCCATCCTTCTTTAATACGAAACGTACTATCGTTCATTTGAATGGGGATCCGCTTCCGCACTTCCACGCTTCCACTTCCTTCTTCGGTCTTTTTTCAATCTTCCCTTCTTCCCTCCAGTCTTTTCTCTTCGTCCGGTCATCTCTCTTCAATCATCCGGATCACAATAGTATTAATTTAATTAGTATTAACAAATCTAATACAAAATAAAATAGTACGAAACGTACTATTATTGACCGCAGTCGCAAAACACATGGCCATCCGCTGTTTGGGAGGGCATTGATTCCAGGTTCAATGCACCTTTCTAATATCCCGTATAGACCCGTACGGCACCCCGGTAATCCCCACCATTTCCTCGGCCCGGCTCACCGTTTCCGCGACCTCGTCTTTCAGGTCGTCGGGATAGTACACCTCTCCGTTTCTCACAGTGAGGTGCGGGGTGATCATCTTCCGACCGGTTTCCTGCCTTCCGTGTGCGTCGGTAAAGGTAAAATCGCCTTCGTCCAGGTCGAAAACAGCTATGTCCGCGACGCTTCCGGCCCTGAGCGTGCCGATGTCGTTCGAACGGTTCAACACGCGCGCGGGACTTACCGTCGTCTGGCGGACGATCTCTTCGAAATCCAGTCCCATGTTCAGTAGCTTCGAAGCGGTTTCGGGGAGGCTGTACACCGGCGATTTCAGGCTGTAGACGTGCAGGTCCGTGCTGATCACGTCGGACAGAAAACCCAGTTCGACCGCCCGTTTCGCAATGCCGTAATGGAAGCTCCCCGCGCCATGGCCCAGGTCGAAGAACACGCCACGGTTCCTCGCTTCGTATACCTCCGGGATCACCTGGTCGCAATCGCCGAGAATATGGTCTCCCTTGCCCTGGTAGCAGTGCGTCACGACATCGCCCGGGCGAAGCAGTTCCAGAATTCTCGGCAGGGCGACCCCTTTGTCGATATGGACCATGACCCGGGTGTCCGCCATTTCGGCGGCTTCGATGGCCCTCCTGAGCGGCTCCACGCCGTGGACTCCCACCTGGAACGCCCCCTGCCGGACCTTCACGCCCACGCAATGTTGCGGCCACATCGAAATGACCCGGGCCGTGTGCTCGGGATCGGCGTTCTTGATGTCCTCCATTTCTCCGCGCATGGAATTCAGGAGTCCGATGCTGCTGATATGGACGAAGGTGAGCACTTCGGTCCGGGACGGTTCGATGATGTACTCGAGAAAACCGCGAAGGTTCGTCCAACCGGGGCTTCCGGCGTCTACGATGGTCGTCACGCCGGTGGCCAGGCAGAGCGCGTCGGCCTTGATACCGAAGGTGGTAGCGCCGGCGTAGACATGGGCGTGCAGGTCGATCCAGCCCGGCGTCAGATATTTGCCCGTTACGTCGATGGTCCTGTGGGCGCCGGCTTCGAGACGATGGGAAACCTCGGCGATTTTGCCGTTCCTGATCCCGACGTCGCCTTTTTCGTTCTTCTGCTGGGACGGATCGACGATCGTCGCCCCCGACAGCACCAGGTCGAAAGCCATGAAGCCTCCCGGGTTCGGTACTCATCAGCGCATGATTGTCTTGAGGCCATGAATAAGAACTTGTTGTTTTTACTAATAGTTTAAAGTTATGTTCGCAACCGACCGGCAGGTTGCAAACCGTACCGAATATCATTCTACGACTACATCATTCTACTACTACAATAGAATTCGATAGGAGTACTAACAATGAAAAAGAACCCTACTGCATTTGGAATGAAAGCCTCTTGTATGCTATCGATCTGCGTTTCTCTCGTTCTGACAAGTTGCGAAGGCAAAGAGAATCAGTTAGGCGTTCCCCTAACGCCTTCGGCAAAAACGGCAACCGCCATCATCAGCCCGACAAGCGAGAACAGAGTAACCGGCAGAGCGACTTTCACACAAAACGGTTCGCAAATCTCGCTCACCATTGAGATTCAGAACGCATCTCCGGGCCTTCACGGCGTTCATATCCACCAAAAGGGCGATTGCAGTTCACCCGACGGTACGTCCGCGGGCGGTCACTGGAACCCAACCGGTGTTGCACACGGAAAATGGGGAGTGGGTGAATTCCACCTCGGAGACATCGGCAATATAAACGTTGGCCAGGACGGCACGGGCACCATCGAATTAACGACAGACCTCTGGGAAATAGTCACAGGTTCTGACACGGATGTCGTCGGCAAAAGCATCATCGTCCATGCCGTTGCAGACGATTTTACCTCGCAACCCTCAGGCGCTGCCGGCGCCCGAATCGGCTGCGGCGTAGTATTGTCGGAATAATCACTACAGCCTGAATTCATCACGTTTTAGCGTATCATTGGTCTTGACACCCACCAACTACCCTTGCTGAATCGCGTATATGCCGGCCGGTTTGACTGAAACCCAAATACGGGCGTACTTGGAAGACGGCTTTCTGCCGATCGAAAGGCTGTTCGACCCCGCTTCACTCGAACCCCTGATCGCGGAATTGAACGAGGTCGTCGACGCATGGGCGGAGCGCTACTATGCGGACGGTAGACTGGCGGACCGGTTCACGAATGAGCCCTTCGAGCGCAGGCTGTACCTGATACACGAAGCGATGGACGGCCATTGCAGGGAACTGATGGAAGCCGTGCTGGGAAAGCGGAAGACCGCGGGCATGTTTCACGTCATGACCCTGCCCGGGATTCTGGACGTGGTCGAATCCCTCATCGGCCCGGAGATCCTCGTCCACCCCCAGTTCAACTCCCGGGCCAAGCTTCCGGACAGGACATCCGTCGTGGACTGGCACCAGGACATCGGGTTTTTGGATCCGGACGTGATGCAGACTTTCATGGCCAATTTCTGGCTGCCGCTGGTGGATACGAACGAACACAACGGCTGCCTGGAGGTCATCCGCGGCAGTCACCGCAGCGAACGCCTGCCCTTCGAGGATTCGCCGGAGAACATCGATCCGGCAGCCCTGCCCGCCGGCGAGCGGGTATCCTGCCCCATCCCAAGGGGCGGCGCGCTCCTGTTGCAGCACACCACGGTGCACCGATCCGCGCCAAATTACTCGGATCACATACGTTGGAGCCTGGATATCCGGTACAGCGACTGGCGAAAACCCACGGGCAGGGACGACGTCCCGGGTTTTATCGCCCGCAGCCGGTCGCATCCTGAGAAAGTCGCGGCCGGACACGAGGAATGGCAACGGTTGTTCGAACTGGCGTAAATCATGGACAAAGTTACCGCGAACCATCAGTCAGGCGTTCGTTACGAAGCGGACGAAAGGCCTCCGTTGCTCCTGGCCGTCGGCCTCGGACTTCAGTTCGCCCTGCTTACCGTTGGCGGCGTGTTCCTGAAGGTGGCCATCGTAAGCCGCGCCGGAGGTGCGCCGGAATCCTATCTGGCGTGGGCGGTGTTCGCTGCCGCGGTCATTACCGGAATCACCACGATCATCCAGGTCCTGCGCGTCGGCCGCGTGGGCGCCGGCTACGTACTCCTGATGGGCACGTCGGGCAGCTTCATCGCGATCTGCATTGCAGCGCTCCTGGCGGGTGGCCCCGGGTTGATGGCTACGCTGATCATCGTCTCGTCGCTTTTCCAATTCCTGTTGTCGGCCCGCCTGTCCCTGTTTCGCAGAATCCTGACGCCGGTCGTTACGGGCACGGTCATCATGCTGATTCCCGTCTCGATTATGCCCGTGGCATTCAACATGCTGGGAAATGTTCCCGATGGGCTCCCGGCGTCAGCCGCTCCGGTCACGGTGCTGACGACCCTGCTGGTCACCATCGTCATTGCATTGAAGGCCACGTCATCGCTGCGGCTGTGGGCGCCCGTGATCGGCATGGTCGCGGGATCCATAGTAAGCGGGTTTTTCGGCCTGTACGACACGAGTAGCGTGGCCGCCGCTCCCTGGCTCGGGTTTCCGGAGGGTAGCTGGCCGGGTGTCGATCTCTCGTTCGGCCCGGCGTTCTGGGCGTTGCTTCCCGCCTTTCTGTTCGTAACGCTGGTGGATGCGGTGGATACGATCGGCGACTCGGTCGCGATCCAGCGCATATCGTGGCGCCGGCCCCGGGCGGTGGATTACCGGGCCGTGCAAGGCGCGCTCGCCGCGGACGGCACAGGCAATCTCCTTTCCGGACTGTTGGGAACATTGCCCAACACCACCTATTCGTCGAGTATCGCGGTGACCGAATTGACCGGCGTGGCCTCCCGCATGGTCGGGCTGATCGTGGGGTTGCTCTATATTTGCATCGCGTTTGTTCCCAAGGTTCCCGCGGTGGTCCTCGCCATACCGAATCCCGTGGCCGGAAGTTTCCTGATCGTCCTGCTCGCCATACTATTCCTCATCGGCATGAAACTGGTCGTGCAGGACGGGATCGACTATCGCAACGGGCTTGTCGCCGGAGTCGGTTTCTGGATTGGCGTGGGTTTTCAGAACGGCGCAATCTTTCCGACGCTGGTCGCCGACTTCGCCGGTGGTTTCCTGGCAAACGGAATGACGGCCGGAGGGCTGGCGGCGATGCTCATGACGTTGTTCCTGGAGATGGCCGCACCGCGCCGCTGTCGCATGGAGACGGACTTCGTACTTACCGCGCTGCCGAAGATCAGGAAGTTCCTGGAAGTATTCGCCGCTCGACAGGGATGGGACGGGGCCATGGCAGACCGGCTCTTCGCCGCCAGCGAAGAAACGATGCTGACGCTGGATCCGGGACGGGTTGAATCCGGCCAGGTCCGGAGGCTGCTTCTGGTGGCGCACCGGGAAGGCGCCGGCGCGGTCCTCGAAATGATCGTCGCTACGGGGGAAGGCAATCTGCAGGACAGGATCGGGCTGCTCGGCGATGAACGGGCCGTGGAGACACCGGAAGAGCTGCAGGTCTCGCTGCGCCTCCTGAGGCACTTCGCGATTTCGGTGCGACACCAGCAGTACCACGATACCGATATTATCACCCTCCGGGTAAATGTCGGGCCGGTCGATCACGCCGGAACCGCTTGACCAGGTGAGGGGTACCGTTATTTTACTTTTTTATACTTTTTCCTGAATAATCACTGCTGCCGGTCATTTCTATACACGAAACACGATTGACGAATGGCGAATCCATGACCAGTGATGCGATGGCCAACCAATCCGGGGTCCGGTACGAGGCGGACGAAAGACCGCCGATCCCCTTGACGATTGGTCTCGGCCTGCAGATCGCGCTGCTCACGGTGGGCGGGGTGGTGCTGACCGTCGCAATCGTGAGCCGTGCCGGCGGCGCCAGCGAATCCTACCTGACCTGGGGCGTTTTCGCCGCCGCGGCGATCTGTGGCATCACCACGGCCATCCAGGCGCTCCGCGTCGGCAGGATCGGCGCCGGCTACGTGCTCATGATGGGCACGTCAGGCAGTTTCATCGCGGTGTGCATTACGGCGCTCGTCCAGGGCGGGCCGCCGCTGATGGCTACGCTGATCATTATCTCCTCCCTGTTTCAGTTTCTGCTGTCGACGCGCCTGTCGCTGCTTCGCAGGATACTGACGCCCGTGGTATCCGGTACGGTAATCATGTTGATCTCGGTTACCGTGATGCCCATTGCCTTCGATATGATCGGGGACGTGCCCGAAGGCGAACCCGTGACAACGGCTCTGGTCATCGCTGCCGTCACCATGCTGGTCTCCATCGGCATCGCGTTGAAGGCGACCTCTTCGCTGCGCCTCTGGGCGCCGGTGATCGGGATCGCGGCCGGGTCCATCGTCAGCGCCTACTTCGGATTCTACGATACCGCGCGGGTGGCGGCCGCTCCGTGGGTGGGATTGCCGGAAGGCAGTTGGCCGGGGATCGATCTTGCATTCGGGCCGGCATTCTGGGGATTGCTGCCCGCCTTCATGTTCGTGACGCTGGTGGGCGCGGTGGAGACAATCGGTGACTCCGTGGCCATACAAAGGGTTTCCTGGCGCCGTCCCCGAGCGGTGGACTACCGGGCCGTCCAGGGCGCGGTGGCGGCGGACGGCCTGGGCAACCTGCTTTCCGGTCTCATGGGGACGGTACCCAATACGACCTATTCCACGAGCATCGCCGTGACCGAATTGACCGGCGTGGCGGCCCGAAGGGTGGGCGTCGTCGTAGGCGCGGCCTTCATCGCGGTCGCGTTCATTCCAAAGTTCCTCGCCGTGGTGCTGGCCATACCGAATCCCGTGGCAGGCGGATTCCTCATCGTACTGCTGTCACTGCTCTTCGTGATCGGGATGAAACTGGTCGTCCAGGATGGCATCGACTACCGGAAGGGCCTGATCGTCGGCGTGAGTTTCTGGATCGGCGTGGGATTTCAGAACGACGCCATTTTTCCCGAGCTTGTCTCGGGTTTCGCCGGAGGACTCTTGCAGAACGGCATGACGGCCGGCGGCCTTACGGCTATGGTCATGACACTGTTCATGGAATTGACCGCTCCCCGGAGATACCGGCTCGAATCCGATCTGACCCCGGCGGCGTTACCCGGAATCAAAGACTTTCTGGAGGACTTCGCTTCGCGAAACGGATGGGATTCCGCCATGTCCGGCCGGCTGGTGGCGGCGAGCGAGGAGACCTTGCTCTCACTGGGCCGCGATGCAGACGATGGCAGCGCGCGTAAACGCCTGCTTCTGGTCGCGCACCGGGAGGAAGGCGGAGCCGTTATCGAACTGGTGGCCTCCACGGGAGAGGGAAATCTGCAGGACCGGATCGAATTACTCGGCGACGAAAGGGCCGTGGAGACCCCGGAGGAAATGGAGGTTTCGCTTCGTCTCCTGAGGCACTTCGCTTCGTCGGTGCACCATCAGCAGTACCACGATACCGATATCATCACGCTTAAGGTGGATGTTCGCCCGAACCACACCGACGCGTCGTCCTGAGCGTTCGCCCCGGCGATGCGTACTACCCGGCAGCCGGCAACTCGTCCTGAGCGTTCGTCCCGGCTATGCGTACTACCCGGCAGCCGGTGCTTCAGCCCCAACCCCCGCCACGATTACTTCGGGCTTTGTGGACTTGAACGGGCTGTCTTTCGAAGAGCGGCAGTGCGTTGAAGCGTAGTGATACTGGAGCGCCCTTCGTCGCCGGTCGGAGGTATTCGGCGGCGTGTAGTGGTAGGTCTCGCCGTGGAAAACGAGGGCGTCCCCGGATTTCATAACACAGGCTACCGCGTCCTCCGCCGTCGGCGCCGAAGACAATCCGTAGTCGTCCGCCACACCCCCGTGTTCCCCGATGCCTTCGCGGTGCGACCCCGGAATGACGTGCATGCATCCGTTCTCCACGTCCGCGTCGTCCAGCGCGATCCAGAACCCGAATACATTGTTGGGTTCCAGTCGGAAGTAGGCGTTGTCCTGGTGCCAGACCTTCTGGCCCCCGAACCGGGGGGGCTTCATCAGCAACATGCTTTGAAACAGGGAAACGTCCGGTCCGATCAGTTCGACGGCGATACCCACCATTCCGGGATGGAGCGCCAGGCTGCGGAACAGCTCGCTGTGGCGGGTCATCCGGAACAGCTTCCGCACACCAAGCTCCGTGGATTCGGGCGTTACCGTACCGCGACGGGCGGCCGGCTCGATCTGCACCAGTTCCTCCGGAACGTCCGGGTAACGGTCCACGATCGCCGTAATTTCGCGCCGGATGGATTCGACTTCGTCCGGGGAAAGGAACGCATCCGCGATGAAGTAGCCGTCCCGGTCGAAGGCGGTTTTCTGTTCGTTTGACAACAAGGTCCCGGCGGTCATGGATCAGTCCTTCCAGTTGAACACGACACCCATCATGTTCTTCTCACGACGGTAGATCATTTCGTAGGCTTCATTGATTTGGGAGTAGTGCATCCGGTGGGTTATCAGGCGCTTGGGTTCGAGCTTGCTTTCCCGCATCAGGTCCAGCGTAAAGCGGCACATGGAAGACCATTCCCTCCGGTCGCCCCGCTCGGGGGGGAACAGGTAGCCGGCCCGTCCGTTGATGGCAATCAGGGAAATCCCCTTGGCGTAGAACCATTCCATGTCCAGGGGATTGAAATCGAGCGGCGGTTCGCCCCGGCCGGGCAGGGCTACGATGCCGACCCGCCCGTTGTTGCGCACGATCTGGCAGGATGTACGTAGCGCGGGCCAGGGATTGGCCGTGAGAATGACCAGGTCGACGCCCTCGCCGTGAGTGAAGTCGTCCAGCTTTGCATCCAGGTCCGGATCGTTGTACATGAAAGTCGCATCGGCCCCCATACGCACGGCCATTTCCATGCGCACCGGGCTGTTCGCGATGCCGATCGTCCGGGCCCCGAGGCACGGTCCGAGGCCGACGGCGCCAAGACCGAGGACGCCCAGGCCGACGACGGCCACATTCTCGCCAGGCTGGAACTGCGACTTGTAGTAGCACAAGGCACTGAGCGTGTACAGGTGGCCGTATACCGCGTCCTCGTCGTGCACGCCTTCGGGGACCTTGACGAACATTTCATCGTCCTTCGCGATGAACTCGGACTGGTGAGGGTACCGGGAGATGACCCGGTCGCCCACGGCGAAGTCCGTGACGGCGTCTCCCACGCCGCGGATCACGCCCAGATTGCTGTCGCCGACCCAGCGCGGGAAATCCGGCGCTCCGGGCACCTGCTCCGCACCTTCGTAGTTACCACGGTCCGTCCCGATCTTGAGCGCCGATATCACGGTCTCGACCCAGAGGTCGTGAGGACCCAGGCTGTCCGTGTCCAGGGGATGGTCTTCGATGCGCAGGTCTCTCGGGCCATAGAGCATGGCGATTTTCATAATCTAATCTCCGATCAGGCCGACAGGGCGGAAAGGCAGCTGTCGTAGACCTCGAATCGCTCGCCTTCCGTTTCCTCGGGGTCCACCAGCTTGAGCCAGAGGGCGCTGCCGGGTCTGGCCGAGCTGTACGACCGGTGGCTGCCGATCACGGAGGGATCCTCGCCGTGCCAGGCGACTTCCCCCTCCTGCATGTAGATGAATTCTCCACGGTACCGGTCCACGATGTCTTTTTGGTGATCGCGGTAGAACAGGCCCTGTTCGCAAGCCGTGCGCCGCAGTCTGTGCAGCAGTTCGGGCGCTTCGTCGATGTCCGAATCGAAGTGCGACACCGGGGCCTGCACATCGCACTCGAAATCGATTTCGTCCAGGTCTACCGTGCCGAAACCCCGCTGCGCGGCCACCAGGAGGTGATTCCGGTCCCGGCGAAACGGCGGCGTCGGCCAGTCCGACGCGGGATCGTGCCCCATCAGATGAGCGCCACAGGCGTCCGTGGCCGTGATCTGGTCGCCGGCGATCAAAACGTCGCCCACGCGCCCTTCACCGCCCCACTCCCTTCCTTTCTGGCCCACCAGCCCGTCGATGATGTTCAGGCATGGATTCGTGATCATGGCCAGGTCGGGAAGCACGTACGAGAGCCGGATCGCGTGATGGAAATACGTCCGGACACGCCCCCCGGGGGGAACGATGGGTGGGAGCCCGAAGAGGTTCTTCATGCACAGCGTGATGCCCATGAAGGAGTGATTCTTCATCTTCGCCACGGAAATCACTTCGTCCGCGTCCTCGAACACGCCGCTCAGGATGTACCGGTCGAACATGTTCCCGCCGCCCGGCACGTCGTACACCGCCCAGGGCGGACGGTTCGAGTCGTCGTACTTGACGTCGAATTCGCGGAGGTGGTGGACGTAATTGAACTCGTCCGGCGTGAGTTTGTCCTTCGCGTAGGGATTGGTGTCCGTGGCGTAGATCTCCGCGTCGGTATGTTCCCGGAGCAGTTGCAGCACGGCCCTGCATACCGCGTCGTCCACCAGCTCCTGCCGGCGCCCCTTGAACCGGACGACGTTGTCCATGGGTTTCATCATGTTGAACTTGATGACGATCTTCCGGGCTTTCTCGATGCGCGCCCAGGACTCTGCCAGCGGTTCGGTGATGCGCTTGAGCGTTTTGTAGACGCCATCGTATGGCGACCGATGGTCGCAGGACGCCGCGCGAACGGTGTATTGCTTCTCCGGCATGTCATGGTCTCCAGGTGATGCGGCACGAGAGGGAATTCAATTCAAGTTGCAATATACATCCACCGAAAACGGCGACAAGGGCAAAGGGCCGGGTTCGGTCCGGCCGGCCCGGTACGGTCCGGTTGGGCCCGGTACGGCCCGGCCACGTCCCTGCGCAGCCCGTTCCGGCCGGGCCGCTTCCCTGCGCAGCCCGTTCCGGCCCGGTCGATTACGTGCGCGGCGTCGACGACGCGATAGTCGCGACGGCCGTCAAAATGAAAGGCGCGGGCATTTTGGGTTGTATATTAAATTTCGATGGGGCATATTGAACACCCCTTTGTCCTGTGATTCCCCCACGGGGAAACCGAATAGCCATCGGGAACGCGGTACGCCCGCGCAATCTGGACCGTTCCGGCCGGGCTGGCTGGGCTGGCCGGGCGCCGCATCCAACAGGAAGGTGAACACGGAATTGAATGCGCTTCGGAAATTCGTACGGTTCGTGGACGGGTTGAACGAACGGGTCGGTACAGTCGTTTCCTGGTTTACGACTCTGCTCGTCCTGACCGTCTGTCTCGACGTGTTCACCCGGTATTTCCTGCGCAGGAGCAGCGTGGCGGTGCAGGAACTGGAGTGGCACTTCTTCGCGGTGATCTTCCTGCTCGCCTCGGCCTGGGCCCTTAAGCACAACAAGCACGTCCGCGTGGACGTGCTGTACATGAACTTCAAGCCCCGAAGCCAGGCCCTGGTCAATCTCATCGGCAGCCTGCTGTTCCTGCTTCCCTTCGCGGTGATCGCCATCTGGAGCTCCCAGAATTTCGTCCTGAATTCCTTCCGGATCGGCGAGGTCTCCCCGGATCCGGGCGGTCTGCCCGCCCGATACATCCTGAAGGCCATGATCCCCATCGGGTTTTCGCTCATACTCCTGCAGGGACTGGCCCTGGCGGCACGCTCCCTGGACCGGTTCATCCACGGAGGAGAAGACCCCATGGGCGAAACGGACGAGTCGCCCCCGAGAGGGCTTTCGGCCAGGGAGGAGGACGCGGTTTGACCGAAGCGATGCCCCTCATCCTTTTCCTGGTCCTCTTCCTGATGCTCCTGTTGGGGTACCCGGTCGCCTTCACCCTGGGCGGCGTGTCCGTACTCCTCGGCCTGATGACCTTCGGCGCGGATTTCTTCAACCTGCTGCCCCTGCGCATCTGGGGCGTCATGACGAACTATGTCCTGCTCGCCGTGCCCCTATTCGTCTACATGGGCGTCATGCTGGAGAAATCGGGCCTGGCCGAGGACATGCTGGAGACCATGGCCCTGCTCTTCGGCCGGCTGCGGGGCGGGCTCGCGGTGGCGGTGGTGATCGTGGGGGCGTTGCTGGGCGCGTCAACGGGCATCGTGGGGGCGACGGTCGTGACCATGGGCCTGCTCAGCCTGCCCACCATGCTCAGGCGCGGTTACAGTCCCCAGGTGGCTACGGGTACGATCGCCGCGTCGGGGACCCTCGGCCAGATCATCCCGCCCAGCGTGGTGCTCGTGCTGCTCGGGAGCATCCTCAACGTGTCGGTCGGGGACATGTTCATCGGCGCCGTCATCCCGGGCGCCATCCTCGTGGGCATGTACCTGGTCTGGATCTCCATCGTCGCCGTATTCAAACCCACAGAGGCCCCGGCCATGCCCGCCGAGGAACTGGCCGCGTTCCGTGAAAGCGGCATGTTCAGGAAGATCATCCGGGCCTTCCTGCTTCCCCTGGGCCTGATGACCGTCGTGCTGGGCTCCATCTTCGCGGGCATCACCTCGCCGACGGAAGCGGCGGCCGTGGGTGCGCTGGGCGCGACCCTGCTCACCGTCTTCCAGGGCAAGTTCTCCTATGAAACGCTGAAGGAGGTCATGAAGGAGTGCACGCACATCACGTGCATGGTCTTCTTCGTGCTGGTGGGCGCCGAGGCTTTCGGGCTGGTATTCCGGGGCATGAAGGGCGACGCGTACATGACCAGCCTGATCATGGACGCCAACCTCAGTACCTACGCATTCCTGGCGCTGGTCCTGGTCATGATCTTCATCGCCGGCTTCTTCATAGATTTCATCCAGATCACCTACATCATCGTGCCGGTCGTCACGCCCATCTTCATCGCCTTCGGGGTCGACCTGCTGTGGCTCGGCATCCTGATCGCGGTGAACCTGCAGACTTCCTTCCTCACGCCGCCCTTCGGGTTCTCCCTGTTCTATCTGAAAGGCGTGGCGCCACCCGAAGTGCAGACCCGGCACATCTACCGGGGTATCCTGCCCTTTATCGTGATCCAGCTGATCTGCCTGAGCCTGCTGGTCTACACCCCGCTCCTTGCCACGTGGCTGCCGAGCCTGCGCTAGGGCGCTAGGTTTCAGTAACCGATCGCACAGCCGTCTTTTCGGGGCTCGGACGCACCGTGTAGCATGCCGGATTCCGGGTCGATGCGTATTGCCTGGTAGCCGCCGTATCCGTGGGAAGACCGGGATATCCGGTGGCCCAATTCCTCCAGACGCTGGAAGGCACCGTCGTCGATGCCTTCTTCCACGTTGACCCGGCCCCCTCCGGCCTCCATCGGGGTGCCCGTGGGTTCGGCCGAACCGAAGTGCTGGAACCGCGGCGCGTCGCCCGCCTCCTGTACGTCCATACCGAAATCGATCATGTTGCAGAGGACCTGGGTGTGGCCCTGCGGCTGCATGGCGCCGCCCATCAGGCCGAAAGTGAGCCAGGGCTTCCCGTCCCGGGTCACCATGGCGGGGATGATGGTGTGAAAGGGTCGCTTGTGGGGCGCCAGCGCATTGCGGTGCGCGGGATCCAGCGAGAAGAGCTGCCCCCGGTTCTGAATCGGGAATCCCGTGCGCTCCGGCACGATGCCCGAACCGAATCCCCGGAAGATGCTCTGGATGAACGAAACGGCGTTGCGGTCGCTGTCGACGACAGTCATGTAGGCCGTGTCGCCATGCTGCAGGATGGGATCGCCGGCCGGGACGTCGACCGCCGCCCTGCGGGGATCGATGCGTTCACGCTGCCGGTCGGCGTAGTCCTTTGACAGCAGCGCTTCCACGGGTACGTCCGCGAAGGCTGGATCGGCGTAGAACACGGCGCGGTCGGCGTAGGCGAGTTTCTTGGCTTCGATCTGCAGGTGCAGCGTTTCGGCCGAAAGACAGCCCGTTTCGGCGAGGTCGTAGCCTTCCAGGATGTTCAGCATCTGCAGGGCGGCGATGCCCTGCCCGCTCGGGGGCAGTTCCCAGACTTTGTGGCCCCGGTAGTCGACGCAGACGGGATCGTCCCAGGTCGACGCGTGGTTCCGGAAATCCTCAGCGCTAAACAGTCCGCCGACGTCCCGGGAGCACGCCACGACGGCCTCGGCGATTTCGCCTTCGTAGAATGCGTCGCGTCCACCTTCTGCCAGGATGCGGTAGGAACGGGCCAGGTCCGGGTTCCGGAACACCGCGCCGGGTTCGGGTGCGTGGCCGCCGGGCAGGTAGACGCGGACGGACTCGGGCCACGGCTTCAGCAACGGCGTGGACCCCGCCCAGTCCCGCGCGATGATGTCCGATACGGGGAACCCGTTCTCCGCGTAAGAGATAGCAGGTTCCAGCACCTGCCCCAAAGACATCGTGCCGAAACGATCGAGCAGTTGGGACCAGCCGTCGACGCAGCCCGGAACGGACCAGTTCAGCGGTCCGGTATCGGGGATGTATTCGTGTCCCCGGCTGTTGTAATAGTCGATCGTCGCCGCGTAGGGTGCCCGGCCGCTCGCGTTGAGACCCGTCAGCCCGCCGCGCTCCGCCTCCCAGGCGATGACGAAAAGATCGCCGCCGATGCCGCAAGACATGGGTTCCACCACGCCGAGCGCCGCGTTGACGGCGATGGCGGCGTCAAAGGCGTTGCCCCCGGATCTGAGGATTTCGATGCCGGCCTGGGCGGCCAGCGGCTGGCTCGTGGCGACCATGCCCCTGGGCGCCATGACGACCGAGCGCCTGGAGCGACGGTATGCGTAGGGATCGTATCTCATGGTCTTGGTATCTCCGCACGAAACTCAACCGCGAATGTAGGTCTCGGCATCGTGCCGGGGTTGGTAACCGATCTCTTCCTTCGGCGTCTGAATGTCGAAAATGTTGTAGGTGTTGTCCGAAATGACGAAATAGTGCCGCGCGGGAGGCAACTTGCCGGCGAGATGGGCCGTGTACGCCGCGTGGACCATGGCCGCTGCGTCCTGCTGGTGGCACCAGACGGCGAAATAGCCGCGCTCCTCCGTGATGGGCGTGTTGCGAGGGTTCACGCCGCCCCAGCGCGTTGCCACCGCACCGCAGCCCCGGCCGGCGGCCCGCTCCACCCAGGCCTCGACGTAGGCCTTTTCGTGGCCGTAGTCGTTGATCGGGCAGGCGGGCAGATGCGCGGAGATCGGCTCAGGCCATTCCTGGATCGAATCGAACCTCCGTTCCGCGATCAACGCATACGCGCCCGATTCGAAAAAGCGATAGGCATCGTCCACCGCGTGCACGGAACTCGAACCCACGATCATCGGCCGGTGGTCCGGACCGCCCGGACTGCCCGCACTGCCCGGGTGGCACAGATCCAGCACCGATTCGAACACCAGGTCCGTCATCGCGTTCATGGCGGCGAGATCGCCCTGCCGGGCCAGGTAGACGACGAGATCGAACCCGGGGAGCATGGCACGGAATCGATCCGGCTCTTCGACGATGTTCATATCGACGAACCGGCCGTCGGCGCGGCCCTCGGCCCGGTCGGGCGCACCGGGCAGGTCAATGGAACAGAAGCGGTATCTCCCGTCCATCTCCGGCAGGTACGTCCTGAGTCCGGACCCGATCGTCCCCCGGCCCCCGATGAGCAGGGTGTTGAACGCCTTGTCGCTTCCCATCAGTAGGCCTCCAGGTAAAGCGACTTGATTTCGTCGGCCGTGGGCACGCGCGGATTGTTCTGCGGGCTACCCGAAGCGAGGGCGTCGCCGGCCATCTTGTCCAGCGCGCCGGTCAGGGCCGCCTTCGAGATTCCGCAGTCCCTCAGTCCGGGTATTTCGACGGTATCATTGAGTTTCTGCAGGCCATCGATGAGCAAATCACAGGCGCGGCACGTATCGTCCCCTTCCCCCGCCCAGCCGAGCTTCCTGGCCAGGACCGCGTAGCGTTCGGGGGCCGCCGGCACGCTGAACCGGGTGACCGCCGGCAGCAGTACGGAATTGCTGAGGCCGTGGGGCAGATGGAATACCGCGCCGAGGGGCCTGCTCATGCCGTGCACGAGGCAGACGGAGCTGTTGGCGAAGGCCATACCGCCCAGGGAAGCGGCTTCCATCATGCCGCTGCGGGCCTCGCGGTCGCCGGGATGCGTCCAGGCCTGCACAAGGTGCCTGCCGACGAGGTCGACGCAGGAAAGGGCGAGGGCGTCCGTCATCGTGCCCGCCTTGCGCGATACATAGGCTTCGATGCCGTGGGTCAGGGTGTCCACGCCGACGTTGGCCGTCAGCGGACGGGGCATGGAAAGGGTCAGTGTGTAGTCGACGAAGGCCGCCGCGGGCAGCAGGTGGGCATCCAGGATCATCATCTTCACGTTGCGCCGCGTATCCGTTATGACCGTCACCCGGGTCATTTCGCTGCCCGTTCCGGCCGTCGTGGGCACGGCGAACAGCGGTACCCCGGGCCGGGGTATCCGGTGATAACCCGCATATTCGGACAGGGGCCCGTCGTTGGCGGCCATGACCGCGATGGCCTTCCCCGCGTCGATGCTGCTGCCGCCGCCGACCGCAATGACGCCGTCGCAGCCGTTTTCGGTAAGCAGGGCAAGCCCTTCCTCGACGTTCACTTCCGTGGGTTCGGGAGTCACTTCACCGTAAACACAGGCTTCAATACCGGCCTGGCGGCACTGGTCCACCATGCGGGCGGGCAGGCCCTGTTCGACTAGGTAGGGATCGGAGACCACCAGCACGTTTTTCAGTCCGGCGCGGACGGCCTGGGGAGCCGCTTCGTCGAATGCGCCAGCCCCACTTATGATGATGGATGGGATATTGATCTGCACGGGACCGTTCACCGTCAGGTAACTCCCTTTATGACGGCGCTGTACTGCCGGAATGAACCGGACTGCACGACCTCGCGGAGGGCGTGCACGGCCGTGTGCAGTTCTTCGTAGGTCGTGTAAAGCGGCGCGATGCCCAGCCTGATGTTGTCGGGCATGCGGAAGTCGGAAATCACCTGCCTTTCCTCCCGGATCGCCTGGTCGATGCGGTATCCCTCGGCATGGCCGAAGGAGACGTGCGACCCCCGGCGTGCGCCGTTCCGAGGTGAATTCAGCGTGAATCCGAGGGGCGCAAGTTCAGACGCCCAGAGGGCGACCAGGTACTCGGACTGGCTCAGCGACTTGGCGCGTATGGGGTCCACGCCGGCTTCGACCGCGAGATCCACGCCGGGTTCGATCATGGCCAGGGACAGGACGGACGGCGTGCCCGTGAGATATCGGTCGATGCCGGACGCCGGTTCGAATTCGGTATCGAAATAGAACTGCTTCCGATGGCCGAACCAGCCTGAAATCGGATTGGCCAACCTGTCCTGCAGATCGTCGCGGACGTAAAGGAAGGCCGGTGCTCCCGGTCCGCCGTTCAGGTACTTGTACGTGGAACCCACCGCCAGTTCGATGCCCAGGTCGTGGCATGCCATGGGTACGACGCCGGCGGAATGACTCAGGTCCCACAGGATCATCGCGTCCCGGCCGTGGGCGATTTCGGTGATCCTCGCCATGTCGTACATGTAACTGGACTTGTACATGACGTGGGAGAGGAGCACCAGGGCCGTATCGTCGTCGATGGCCCGGTCCAGGGCCTCCTCGGACACCGCAAAGCCGTTGTCCACGGGGAGTACGACCAGCTCGTACGCGGGATCGAGCATGTCCGCCACGGCCTTCAGGATATAGATATCGGACGGGAAGTTTACACTGTCGGTTACGATGCGGCGCCGTCCCGGCCGCTCCTTCAGCGCGCCGGCAATCAGCTTGAAAAGGTTGACCGACGTCGAGTCGGCAATGATCACCTCGTCGGGCCGGGCGCCGATCAAGCCGGCCAGCTTGCCGCCGATACGCCTGGAAAGCCCCATCCATTCGTCATTCCAGGCCCGTATGAGCCGGTTCCCCCATTGGTGCCGGATCAGCCGGTCCATCAGGGAGACGGCGTCCCTGGGAACCCGTCCGAGGGAATTGCCGTCCAGGTATATCAGGCCGGGGTCGTCGATCAGAAAGCGATCCCGGAACCCGCCCAGTTCATCGCGGCGGTCCAGTTTTCGCGCGTACTCGAGCGACGTGTCGAAGTCCAAACACCTGCCTCCACGGGTCGTGGTGTCTCGGGGATACGGCTGAATGGTCGGCGGGTAAGGAAAACCGGAATGTATACGGAGGGAGAGACCGGGACAAGTGGAATGTCAGCGCCCGGTCGCGCGGTCCGTGCTCAGCGGCTGGCCCGCCTGGCCCGCTCGTCCAGCTCGAGGGAACGCGGCTGGGTGCCGAAGATGTTCAGGTCGACAAAGGCCATCGCCCGGGCGAGCGTTTCGCGACTGCGTACCAGCAGGGACTGGGTATACGGGGTGTCTTCGGCGCAGAAACCCGTCGCGTCGAGATCGACGGCATCCGCGAGGTAGAGCGCTCGTTCGCAGTGAAACTGCTGGGAAACGACGATGACGCGGTCGAGACCGAATACCTTCTTCGCCCGGAAGACGGAGTCCAGGGTCCGCACGCCGGCATAGTCGAGCATGATGAAGTCTTCCGGCACGCCCAGTTCGACCAGGTCCCGCTGCATCGTTGTGGTCTCGTCATAGTATTGCGTGGAAGCGTCCCCACTGACGAGAATGGCCCTGACCCGGCCGGCGTGAAACAACTCGGCGGCGGCCTCGATGCGCGCGCGGTAGTACTGATTGACGTGCCCCTCGGCGTACTTGGAAGTGCCCAGCAGGAGTCCCACCTGGCACTCGGGCGTTTCCTCGGCCAGGTAGTACAGACGGGCGGATGCGTTGCGGGCAATGGCGAAGTCGTTCAACAGGGCTGCGAAGAGACCGGTCATGGCGAGCGCCGTAAGGACCCTGGTCCAAACCGGCAAATGGCGAAGTGCAGGTTTGCTTCGCATTGAAACAGGCGATTTCCGGGGAATTGGATCTTTGAGGGATGAAGGACTGGGGTTATACTGTCATACTACCGGGCGCGGCCCGTGTCGTCAAGCGGTAAACCCTGGTTTTTTGTATTCTCTATTGACGCCGGAGTGATCCCATCATGATTGAACGACGGTCCAGCGTGCTACACCTCTCGGTCTGGCTGCTCACCTTGATCTGGCTGCTCCCCACCGCTGCGGCGGAACGCTGGCATGACGCTGCCGCGGAACGACGGCACGACACTGCGGCGGAACGCTGGCATGACGTTGCGGCGGAACGACGGCTAGACGCGGCCGAAGAAAACCGGCAGGACATGGCAGGCGAAGGGGCGCCGATGACTGTGCTGTTCTACGGCAACAGCCTTACGGCGGGGTTCGGGGTCGACCCCGACAAGGCCTTTCCGCATCTCGTTCAGTTGAAGATCGACGGGCTCGGCTGGCCGTTCCGGGTGATCAACGGCGGCGTGGGCGGAGAGACCACGGCGGGCGGCCTGAGCCGTATCGACTGGGTGCTGCAGAACCGACCCGACGTGTTTATCCTCGAACTCGGCGGAAACGACGGTCTCCGGGGTGTCGACCCCCGCGTCACCCGCCGGAACCTGCGGGCCATCATCTGGCGGGTCCGGGAACGGTATCCGGAGACGAAGATCATACTCGCCGGCATGCAGGCGCCGCCCAATATGGGCCAGCGCTTCGTGACCGAGTTCAGAGCGATCTATCCGGAGCTGGCGCAATCGGAGCGTGTCTCGCTGATCCCCTTCATTCTCGAAGGCGTCGGCGGCATACCGGAACTGAATCAGCCGGACGGCATCCATCCGACCGCGGAAGGGCACGCGATCATGGCCGAACTGGTCTGGAAAGTGCTCGAGCCTGTGCTCAAGGAATTGCTGCCGTGAGTACGCAGACCGTCTGGATGTCTAGATTTCCGCCCGAAGCACTTCAAGCGGGGACTGGCGGTAGATGCCGGCGCTGGCGGCCATGCCCACCAGGATGGTGATCAACGCAATCCCGCCGACCACGGCCAGCACGGGGACGAAGGCCGGCACGTAGGAGATGTTGAAGACGAAGACGGCCAGGATCCACGTGGCGGCGAAGGCCAGCACGACCCCCGTCAATGCGCCGATCGCACCCAGGAACAGGTACTCGATCGACATGATCTTCAGGATCTGGTTCCTGGAGCCGCCGAGGGTCTTCAGCAGTACGCTTTCCTGCATCCGCTGGTAACGGCTGTTGGTCACGACGCCCACCAGGACGATGACGCCGGTGAATACGCTGAACAGCGCCATGAAACGGACGATGAGGGAGACCTTGCCGAGGATGTCGTTGAGGGTGTTCAGGATGAGGCTCAGGTCGATCATGGAAACGTTCGGAAACCGGCTGACCGTTTCCCGCTGAAAGCTTGCCGAGACCTGCGGATCATCGATCCGGGTCACGACCACGTGGAACTGGGGCGCCTCTTCAAGGACCCCTTCCGGGAAGACCACGAAGAAATTGGGCTGCAACCGCTGCCAGTCTACCGCCCTCACGCTCCCCACGGTGGTACGCACCGGAACGCCCTGCACGTCGAATACGATTTCGTCGCCGATGCCCAGCCCCAGCCGGTCGGCGATGCCTTTTTCCACGGATACGAGCACGGAATCCTTCCCGGTCTCGACGCGGGGCTGCAACAACCCCTGCAGCAGCGTTTCCGCGTCCTCCAGGTGGCCCCGGTAGGTCGAACGGTACTCGCGCCGCAGCGCCCAGCGCGGAACCCGTTCCGTCGAATCCGCCATCACCTCCGCGATCGTCCGCCCCTTCAGCCCCGCCAATCGCATGCTTACCACCGGCGTCTGCTGCATGACCGGCAGCTCGTTGCGGCTCATGGAAGCCAGGATGTCCTCCCGCTGGCCGGGTTGTATGTCGAAGAGCACCAGGTTCGACTGCCGGTCTCCGCCGACCTGGGTAATGTGTCCCACGAGAGAATACTGCAGGAGGTACAGCGTCGTTATCAGGAAGGCGCCCAGCCCGAGGGCGACGACCATGGTTACGGTCTGGTTGTCCGGGCGGAAGAGATTGGCCAGGCCCTGCCGCCAGACATAGGGCCACGTAGGCGGCACGATGCGCCGGGCCAGCGTGATCAGGCTCCGGGCGACCAGGGTCAGCAGCAGGAAAGCGCCGATCAGTCCTCCCGCGAACCCCACGCCCTGCAGCCACATCCGGGTCTGGCTGACGCCGAAAAGCACGACGCCGGCCACGAGCATCGCGATCAGTACGATGCGCCGCGGGTCCCACTTGCCGCGCCGGGGTGTTTCGACGGAGGAGCGAAGTGTGAGCAGGGGAGAAATGTCCCTGATCGCAAGGAGCGGCAGGAGGGCGAACAGCAGCGCCATTAGCAGCCCGAGGCCCATGCCCTGGAGGAGCGGAAGCCAGGTAAACCCCACCACCAGTTGGAAGGGAACGAAGTCCTGGATCAGCACGGGCATTACGCCGAGGACGAGATAGCCGACGGCCGCACCGATGGCGGAACCGATCACGCCGATGGCCACGGCCTGGATGACGTAAACCGCGAAGGTGTGCCGGCCCTCCGCACCCAGGCAGCGCAGCACGGCTATGGTGCCCCGTTTTCGCCGTACATAGGTATGAATGGCGCTGGCGACGCCCACGGCGCCGAGGATCAGGGCGATGAACCCGCTCAGGTTGAGAAACCGGTATAGATTGCCCAGGGACCGTTCCAGGCCTGCCTGGCGGTCCTTCACGGTGTCCCAGTCCATCCCCCACCGGGCCGCGGTGTCCGCGCCGTAGGTTGCCGCGAGTTCGTCCGCATCCACATCGCCGGCGAACCGGAACAGCGCCCGGTATACGACGCGGCTGCCTGGCTGGATCAACCCCGTGGATTCGAGCTCCGACATCGGGATGTAGACCCGGGGACCGATCGTGCTCATGGCCGCGGTCTCGCCCGGAATGCTCACCAGGCGGCCGGAGATCTCGAGGGTGCTCACCCCGACGCGGATCGAGTCGCCGACCTCCACGCCGTGCTGGATCATCAGGTTGTCGTCCACGAGGGCCGTCCCGCTCGTTTTGAACGTTTGCGCGGCGGCGGGAGGCTCCGTTTCCAAAACGCCGTAGTAGGGGAATCCGCCTTCGAGCGCCCGTACGTTCGACAGGCGTGACGAGCCGGTCCGGGGGAAGGAGACCATGGAGACGAAACTGTACTGGCGCGACTGCTCGCCGCCCAGGCTCCCGAGGAAGACTTCGGCCGAGTCCGAGAAGGCCGTCCGGGTGTTTATGTCGAGGTCGGCGCCGAGCAGGGCCTTGGACTCCACGTCGATCGCGGCCGACATGCTGTCGCCCAGGGTCCGTATCGACACCAGGGCGGCGGTGCCCAGGATGATGGACGACATGTACAGCAACAGCCGCCGCCGGTACGTCCGGCTGTCCCGCCAGGCCATGCTGAGCAGCCAGCTTGCCCGGATAGGCGACTTATCGGATGGGGGAGGAACACTCATGACTGGGGATCGGAGGTCAGGGACAGGGGGCGGGCTTCCGGGATGACGGAACGCTCCGGATGATAGTCTTCGACCATGCGGCCCCCGCTCAACCGGACGATGCGGCGGGTCCTCCGCGCCAGGTCGAGGTTGTGGGTCACGGTGACCAGGGTCGTCCCGGATTCCTCGTTCAGTTCAAACAGCAGGCTTTCCACGGTAGAGGCCGTGTCGGCGTCGAGATTGCCCGTGGGTTCGTCCACGAAGAGCAGCGCCGGACGGTTGATGAAGGCCCTGGCCATGGCGACCCGCTGCTGTTCGCCCCCGGACAGCTGCACCGGGTAGTGTGTGGTCCGGTCCGCCAGCCCCACGCGGTCAAGGAGTTCCTCCGCCCGACGGTAGACTGCCTTTTCGCCGCGCAATTCGGCCGGGACCATGACGTTCTCGAGACTGGTCAGGGTCGGGATGAGCTGGAAATTCTGGAAGACGAAGCCCACGTGCCGGTTGCGGACGCGGGCCCTTTCATCTTCATCGAGTTCGTCCAGCACGATGCCATTCAGTGAAACCGATCCCGATGTCGCACGGTCCAGGCCGGCGCAGAGACCGAGCAGCGTCGTCTTGCCGCTGCCGGAGGGTCCGATGATCGCCAGGGAGTCGCCCGGCATCAGGTCGAATTCGATATCACGCAGCACGGTAAGTGTCCCGCCGCCGCTCGGGTAGGTCTTGCTCAGGTCCCGGACCGACAGGATAGGCTGTTCGCTCATGGTGACGGTGCTTCTCCTTCCCCGTTTTCCGGTTCCCGCAATTCCGGGTACCGGTCCAGTACCTGCAGCAGACGATCCGGATAGTCCGTGATGATGCCGTCCACGCCGTGATCGACATGGCGTCTCATTTCCGCTTCCTCGTTGATCGTCCAGACATACACGTCCATGTTGTGCCGGTGAGCTCCGGAAACGAACCGGTTGCTTACCAGGGTCAGGTCCTGAAACCTGGGCGGTACCTGCATCGTCTCTCCTTCGGCCACGAAGGCGAACCCGAGTCTCATGGAGTTCAGCACCCAGAAGCCGAGTACCTCGCCGGCGGTGGACGATGTTGCGATGCCCGGGTTGTTGTCCCGAATGTATTTGACGCTCTCGGACTGAAAGGAAGCGATGACCTTCTGTTCCGGGTACGAACACTGCGCGATTGCCTCGGAAAAACGGACCCGGGCGGCATCGGACACGTCCTTCAGCTCGATGATCATCCGGGTATCCGGGAGTGTGTTCAGTACCTCTTCCAGTGTCGGTACCCGCAGTCCCATGCCGCGGAACGGAAAGCTCGCGCCGTCGTCCGCGGTCCACCGGTAACCCGCGTCCAGTTCCCGCAGCACGGACCAGGACATCTCGTCGACCCGGCCCGCGCCGTCGGTCGTGCGGTCGACCGTGGCGTCGTGGATGACCACCAGTTCACCGTCGCTCGTGGCGTGCACGTCGAATTCCAGTGCGTCCACACCGATTCTGACCGCGTTCTGAAAGGCAAACAGGGTGTTTTCAGGCCACAGTCCCGCGCCGCCGCGGTGGGCGATGACCAGGAGCCGGTCAGTTTCCGTGAATGGATGTTCGGGCATGGGGCGGGATACGATCGAGTAGTAAGCCAGGACCGCGATTAGTATGACCACGGCTGCGACGGCCAGCCGAAGGAACCATTTCCAGATGAATCGAAGCATTTAGCCGCCGCGGTTGGAGTTACAGGGGCCAGTCCCGAAGGATGCGTTCCACTTCCTCGGCGTGACTGCTCTCGTCCCGGATCATGTCTTCCAGCTGGACCATGAGGCCGTAATCGCCGTACTCTTCCGCCTCGGACCGGCGCTGGACGTATCGCTTGACGATCGTGCGTTCGTCTTCGAGCATGGTCTCCAGGTTCTCGCGGTTCGAATCGCTTACCTTGACCGGCCGGGGAACGGTCGTGGGCTCGCCGCCCAGCACCACGATCTTGTCGGCCAGGTACTGCGCGTGCAGTTGCTCGTCGGCAACCTCATCCTGGAAGAACTTGGCCAGTTCGGGGCGGTAGGGACCGCTGGCCTTGGCCGCGTAGATGGTGAACTGGATGATCGCGCCGAGTTCGGCGGCCAGGTCTCCGTTTAGGTTGTCGATCAGGGTCTGCTTGTCCACGCTTTCTCTCCTTTACTCGTTGTCCACTTTGACAAATAAGGACGTCTTATCCTTCGGTAGTTTTCATGATACGGATTGCCGCCCAAATGCACAACGCGTATTGCTTCCCATGAGCTTGCCGTGGCGGGCTAATCAAATTGCCGAGGCCGGGCAATGTCCTGGCTCGATCCTTCATCAAGCCATTTCGAGTACGGCCTTGACCACGCCGCTCTCCGGGTCGAGCCACGTGGGGAAGTCCTTCAGCATGCCTTCCGGGTCGGCCCTGTGCGTAATCCAGGGCGAGGTATCGATCCGGCCGGCTTCGATATGGCCGATGACCCGCTGCAGGTCGACCGTACGGGCGTTCCGGCTGCCGAGCAGGGTCATCTCCCTCCGGTGGAAGTCGGGTCCGTCGAAGGAGATGCGCGAGCCGGTGATGCCGACGTAGACCAGGCGTCCGCCGTTGGCGACGTATTCGTGGGCCTGCATCATGGACCCGGCATGGCCGGTGGCGTCGAAGACCGCCGTCGGGAGTTCGCCGCCCAGCAGCGCGTGCAGCTTCGACGGTACGTCCGCGGCGTCGGAAATGATCTCAAAGAGATCGTAGCGACGCTTGCAGAATTCGATGCGCCGCCCGCTGATCTCCAGCAGGATCACCCGCGCACCGGCAAGGAGGGCGAAGGTCAGCACGGAGAGACCGATGGGTCCGGCGCCGATCAGCAGGACCGTTTCGCCCCTTTCGATCGCGGCGCGGTCCACGGCGTGGGCGCCGATGCCCAGGGTCTCCACCAGGGCCAGTTGCTCGAGGGACATGGCATCGGAACGCAGCAGCTTCCCGGCCGGGAGCACCAGGACGTCCCGCATGCCGCCGTCCACGTGTACGCCCAGGACGTCGAGGTTCGTGCAGCAGTTCGTCTTGCCCATGCGGCAGGGTACGCAGTCCCCGCAGTCCATGTAGGGGACGACGGCGCACAGGTCGCCGGGATGGATGTGCGTCACGTCCCGTCCCGTCCCGAGAATCTCCACCCCCAGTTCGTGCCCGAGGATGCGCGGGTAGTCGAAGAAGGGTTGCGTACCCTCGAAGGCATGCAGGTCCGTGCCGCAGATCCCGACCCGGCGAATGCGCACCAGCGCCTCTCCGGGACCCGGAGGCGTGGGCTCGGGAGTATCCTCCAGGACGAAACGGCCGGGTTGTTCGAGTACGATAGTGGGCATACGGTCAGGTCTCGCTTTTCAGGACAGCAGAGCGGAAAGCAGGGGTGGCTTGCGGTTAAACTTCTCGATGTACGCTTCGTAGGTGGGCGCCAGACGCATCTTCACCTTGATCTGGTGGTCCACCGCGATGGATTCGAGCCGGTGGTCCAGGAAAGGATTCCGGAACCGTTCGATGCAGTCCTCCGCGAAGATCCGGGCGTCTTCCACCTCGTCCGGCAGTGCCGGCACGATTTCTTCCAGCATCAGGTCCCGCAGCCAGGGACCCGTTTCCCCATGGTCGACCGCCTCCCGGACGGTCCGGATGCCCAGGGGCATGGCCCGGCAGACCAGCGCCGTGTGGGCGCCGTTGAGCACCCTCACCTTGCGCAGCGCGTAGGGACGGACGTCCGGCGTACGGGTAATGGCCGGGTGCTCGATGAACCGCGCGGCCCCCGGCCGGTCCTCCAGGGCCCAGAAGGCGAAGGGTTCGGTCAGCGCCAACAGTCCGTCGCCGTGGGGATTGGGAAATCCCGGCGGCGGTTCGATGGTGATCCGGTCCACGAGCGTATGCAGCCAGGTCACGCCTTCTTCCAGCCAGTCCAGGAAGCCGTCGCCCAGGCGTCGCTGCCGACCCAGTGCCCGGACCAGCCCGTGCAACGCCCCGGCGTTGTCGTCGATCAGTTCGCAGGGGATGACGGTCACCGGCGCACCGCCGTGTTCATACCGCGCAAGGAGCACGGCGAGCAATTTTCCAGGGAAAGAAACCGGCGGCGCGCCTTCCAGCCGCTCCGATTCCGGCACGTCGTACCCGGTTTCCGACGTGTTGGAGAGGATGTATTCCGTAGACGGGTCGCGCCCCACGGCCAGTACGGCTTCCCAGTCCTCCACGGCGCTCAGGGCCCTCGAGACGCTTTCCACTTCGACGGACTCGTCGATCCGCCTGCCGTCGCGGATCCCCCGCACGCGTAACCGGTAACGGCCGTGCTGGTCGTTGAACAACCGGGCCCTCCCCGTTCCCGTGGACTGGACCACCACGATCCGGCCGATCTCCTGTCCGGCCTGCCTGGCCTCGTGGATGAAGAGGTCGGCGAAGGCGCGGAGGAACCGGCCGCTGCCGAACTGGAGCACCGATTCAGCCGGCGTCGCCATCCGACTCCCTTCGCTTGGCCTCGTCCCACAGGGCGTCCAGTTCCTCGAAGGTGGCCCTTTCCAGGCTTTCTCCCTTGAGTTCGAGGGCGGCCTCGATGTACCTGAATCGGCGGATGAACTTGTCGTTGCTCCTTCTCAGGGCATCCTCCGGCGGCACGTTGAGGTGGCGCGACAGGTTCACCAGGGAGAACAGCAGGTCGCCCATCTCCTCCTCGATCTTCGCCCGGTCCCCGTGCTCCATGGCGCGGCGCACCTCACCGATTTCCTCGCCGACCTTCCCGAGCACCTCCTTCACGTCGTCCCAGTCGAAGTTGACCCGGGCGACCTTTTCCTGGATGCGGTAGGCGCGGAGCAGCGCGGGCATGCCCGCCGGGAGGCCGTCAAGCACGGACCCGGGGCCTTCCTCCCCCTTTTCCTCCCGCTTGATCTTCTCCCAGTTGGTCAGCACCTCGTCGGCCGTGGCCGCCCGGACGTCCCCGAAGACGTGGGGATGGCGCCGGACGAGCTTGTCGTTGATCGCCCGGGCCACGTCGTGGATGTCGAACCGCTGCTCCTCGGCGGCGATCTGCGCGTGGAAGACGACCTGGAGGAGCAGGTCCCCCAGTTCGTCCCGGAAGTCGCCGTCCTCGCCGTTGTCCAGCGCGTCCAGCACCTCGTAGGCTTCTTCGATCAGGTACGGCCGCAGGGTCTGGTGGGTCTGTTCCCGATCCCAGGGACAGCCTCCCTTCGACCGGAGTTTCGCCATGATGTCCACGAGCTCTTCGAAGGGGGTCATAGGGGGTTGCGTCGGGTGGCAGGTTGAGCTTTGAAAGTACGTTTGATATAACGGAAGGCTCTACGGATTCTTATTGCCGATGATATCTTCCAATTCTGTGATAAGAAGCGGCAGGTCGTTTCGTATGATTTTCCACAAGATGTCGAGGTTGACGGCATCGTACCCGTGGACTAGCCGGTTGCGCACTCCAACGATCTGCGGCCAGGGTATCGTAGAGTGATTCTGCTTTGTCTTATCGGAAACTCGGTTAGCCGCTTCCCCTACGGTTTCCACCAACTTCAGCAAGGCGAGTTGCCTTATCCTGTCTTCGAATAAGTCGTTCAGAGATTTCCCTTCAGTCAAGTCGACTGCTTCCACAGCGTAGTTTCGCATATCCATGAGGCTTACGCGATCATCACGTCTGCTCATACTGCACCTCGGCGGTGTTAAGTATCTCTTCCCGAAGAATCCAATTTCGGCTGTTTTCAACCCCTATAAAGGTGTACAGGTCTACCCGCCGGCCAAGTACATCCGATAGTTCGTCCTGAATGGTGAAGAATTCCAAGCCCGGTGTTCGGCCCGGCTCGAATTCCACTAGAATGTCCACATCGCTATCAGGCGTGAAATCGTCGCGCAGTACCGACCCGAACAGGGCAAGGCGCCTGATGTGGTGCCGCCGGCAGAATTCAGCGATTTTCTTGTCGGGGATATCGATACGTACATTCATGATTGGAGTTTCCTCGGCATTGTAACTGTGAGGTCGATCAGCAGAAACACCGAAGGTGACGCTGTGTAAATGCCAGATGAAATCAGGTTGACCGTGATTCGCCGGAAAGCCCTTCCGCGCTCCAGTGCGGTCCTTGTTCCTGGTCTGCGATTCTATTTGCGAGATTCCCGTAGTCGGAAACCGTATCTTACAATAACCAGAACCGGTCAGGAATCAAGCCGTAATTTGCCGCGTCGATACAGGATGCCACCGCGCTTTGAACTCCGCTCCATCCGCCCGTAACCACCAAGAAAACTATTGACGTAAGCCCTTGATAAATCTACATTGTCTAGGTTTAACGGGGATCGTTCCCGTAACCGGTTCAGGATCGTTTCGCAAGGGAGGAACTGGGGTTTCTGAAAGGCGTGCAAGGCATGGTAAGCGAACATGTCCTCATTCTGAACCAGAACTACGAGCCTTTGAGTGTTTGTACGGCAAGGCGGGCGGTCATTCTCGTTTTTCTGCGCAAGGCGGAGATCATTGACAAATACGCGGACCCGGTGCGAGGCGTATACACGCTGTTCGACCGGCCCAGTATCGTCCGGCTCGTGAACTTCGTTCGCATACCGAGCAAGGGCATCATGCTGTCGCGCAAGAATATCCTTAAGCGCGACGGCCACCAGTGCCAGTACTGCAGCACGACGAGGGGCCCCCTGACCGTCGATCATGTGCTGCCCAGGTATCTTGGCGGCAGGGACAGCTGGGAGAACATGGTCTGCGCCTGCCAGCGCTGCAACAACAAGAAGGGGGACAGGCTGCCGGAAGAGGTGAACATGGCGCTGCGGCGCAAGCCCAAGGCGCCCACCAGGATACACTTTATTCGAGACTTCATAGGCATCCACCATCACTCCTGGCGCCCCTACCTGTTTCTGAAGAACGAACAACCGGAAGAATTGCTATGGCCTACCAGGTAAGGCTCGAACACTTCGAAGGACCGCTGGATCTCCTGCTGTACCTGATCAGGGAACACGAGGTGGATATCTACGACATTCCCATCTCGCTGGTCACGCAGCAGTACCTTCAGTATCTCGAGCTGCTCAAGTTGCTCGATCTCGAAGTCGGCAGCGAGTACCTGCTCATGGCGGCGACGCTCTTGCGCATCAAGTCGAAGATGCTGCTGCCCCGCAGGGCCGACGAGGAGGAAGAGGAAGGCGCGGATCCGCGGCAGGAACTCGTGCAGCGGCTGTTGGAATACCGGCAGTTCAAGGAAGCGGCCGGCGTGCTGAACGAGCACCAGGACCGCAACGCCGACGTGTTCTACCATCCGCCCGCGGAGCACCCGGACGAGGACCTGAACGGCGTGGAGACGCTCGATACCCGGCTGGCGGGCAACTTGAATCTCTGGGACCTGCTGCAGGCTTTCAAGTTCACGCTGGACCGCGCGAAAGACGATTTCGACCGGACCGTGGAGCGGGAGACCCTGTCGATCGAGGACCGGATGGACGATATCCTGGATCACCTGAAGCGACAGAAGAACCTGTTCTTCAGTGCGCTCTTCCAGGAGGATCTCTCCCGCCCCTTTCTGATCATCACCTTCCTGGCCCTGCTGGAACTGATCCGGCAGAACCGGGTGGTTTTCGAGCAGACCGATACGCTGGGCGAGATCTGGCTGACCCTATCCGATTCGGTAGGCACCTCTTCGTGAGGGAGCACGCGTAATGCAGAAGAAACTGATCATGGACGAGGCGCAGCTGGAAGAGTACCGCGCGATTACGGAAGCCGTGCTCTTCGCCAGTGACGCGCCGCTCAGCCTGGCCGAACTCAGCCGTATCATGGACGACGTGGGCGAGGACCTGGTCGGCGGATGCATCGAAGCCCTGAACGAGAAGTACGCGCAGGGCGGCCACGGCTTCGAAATCCGGCACGTGGCCAACGGCTACCAGCTGAGCAGCAAGGTAGATTACGCGAAATGGATTCGCCGGCTCTACCGGGGCCGGATACCGTCGCGGCTCACCCAGGCCGCCCTGGAATGCCTTTCGATCGTCGCGTACAAACAGCCGATCAGCCGGTCCGAGGTGGAGGCCATTCGAGGGGTGAACGTGGACGGCGTGCTTCGGACGTTGCTGGATCGAAACCTCATACGCATCGCCGGCAGGGGAGAAGGCGTCGGCCGGCCGATTCTCTATGCCACGACGGGCGATTTCCTCCGGTATTTCGGGCTCAACAAGCTTTCGGACCTGCCCAAGCTGGACGAACTGAACGAACTGTTGAAGGATCAGGATATCGAGCTGGACGAAGTAGAAGAGCAGCTGGACCAGTCGCTGTTCCCGCGGCCGGGACAGTCAGGCAGTCCGAGCGGGCCGAACGGACCAGGCGGTCCAAGCGGTCCGGAAGGTCCGGTGGACGGTACGGATGAGCAAGTATCGGATGAGAAAACAGTGTCGACCGATGAGACTGAATAGATACATGGCCCAGGCGGGCGTCGCCTCCCGGAGGCACAGCGAAGCGATGATCGTGGCCGGCCGGGTCAAACTGAACGGCGAGACGGTCGTTTCCCTGGCCACGCAGGTCCATCCCGATTCGGATGTCGTGACGGTCGATGACCGGACGCTGGAGGTATCGGCTGCCCGTAAATGTTACCTGCTCAACAAGCCGGCCGGATACCTGACCACGTTGAACGATCCGTTCGGCCGGCCGACGGTGGCCTCGTTGATCCGGGATATTCCGGAGCGCGTCTTTCCCGTCGGCAGGCTGGACCGGGACTCGGAGGGCCTGCTGCTCCTGACGAACGACGGCGCCTTGAGTCACAGGCTGATGCATCCGCGATTCCATTTCGAAAAGGAGTATCACGTCCTCGTAACGGGCGTGCCGAATGAAGTCGCGCTGCGAAGGCTGGGAGAAGGCGTTGTGCTGGACGGCAGGACCACGGCGAAGGCCGGCGTGGAATCGATCCGGCGCACGGATAGCGGTACCTGGCTTTCGATCGTGTTGCACGAGGGCCGCAAGCGCCAGATCCGGAGAATGTGCGACATTGTGGGGCATCCCGTGATGCGGTTGATCAGGGTGCGGCTGGGCGGACTGGCCGACAGTGACCTTCCCGCCGGGAAATGGCGCGGGCTGACCCATGGAGAAATCGAGGAACTTGAGCCGGTGGGCCGCATGACCGGCTGAAGGACATTTATCGTTCGGGCGGGCCGTCCGGAAGAGTCGGCGGTCCGTGTTTTTCATTCATCAAGGAGGAGTGACATGTCAGAGGACTCACCGAAGACTACCGAGGTCGAGGAGACCGAGGCGTCTTCTTCACCCGCCGAACTCGCGGAGGCGGCTAAAGAGGTATCCGCGGAATCACCCGCACCGGATTCCGAACAAGACGCGCCGGCGGAGCCATCAGCGGAGTCGGAGACCGCCGTAGCGACGGAAACCGCCGTGGCGTCGGAAACCGCCGAGGCGACCGCCGAAACGGAACCCGCTTCACCGAAGCGCCCGTACCGGCTGCCCAAGTGGGTGGACGAGCAGGACCTGAATCAACAGGAACTCGAAGAATACGAACAGATGTTCCAGATGTATGACGAGACCCTGAAGGACATCGTGGAAGGCGAGATCGTACCCGGTCAGGTCATCGCGATCGAGAACGGAGAAGTCATCATCGACGTCGGGTTCAAGTCGGAAGGCGCGATCTCACTGTCCGAGTTCACCGACCCCGACGAACTCGAGATCGGCCAGGACATCGAGGTCTTCCTGGAGGATATGGAAGCCCAGGAAGGGCAGCTTGTCCTGTCCAAGCAAAAAGCCGATTTCATGAAGGTCTGGGACAAGATCAAGGACGCCCACGAGGAAGGCGCCGTGGTGGAAGGCCAGATCCTTCGGCGCATCAAGGGTGGGCTGGTGGTCGACCTGTTCGGCGTGGATGCCTTTCTGCCCGGTTCTCAAGTGGCGTTGAAGCAGACGCCGAACCTGGACCAGTTTATCGGAGAAAAGCTTCCCTTCAAGATCATCAAGCTGAACAAGAGCCGCAGGAACATCGTGGTGTCCCGCCGCGTGGTGCTCGAGGCCGAGAAGGAGAAGCAGAAGCAGGCCATCATCGCCGAACTCGACAGGGGCCAGGTCCGAAAGGGCGTGGTCAAGAACATCACGGATTTCGGCGCGTTCGTGGACCTGGGCGGCATCGACGGGTTGCTGCACATCACGGACATCTCCTGGGGACGCATCGGCCATCCTTCCGAACTGGTGACGATCGGCAGCGAGATTACCGTGGCCATCCTGGAGTTCGACCGGGAACGCGAACGGATTTCGCTGGGCCTCAAGCAGCTCGAGCCCTACCCCTGGGCGAACGTCGAGGAGAAGTATCCGGTCGGTTCGAGAATCACGGGGCGGGTCGTCAGCATCACCGACTACGGGGCCTTCGTGGAACTCGAACGGGGCGTCGAGGGGCTGATCCACATTTCCGAGATGTCCTGGACCAAGCACGTGACCCACCCTTCGAAGATGGTGACGGTCAACGAGAACGTGGACGCCATGGTCCTCAAGGTGGATCAGCAGAACGAGAAGATCTCCCTGGGCATGAAGCAAACCCAGCCGGACCCGTGGCTGTCGCTCAACGAGCGGTACAACGTGGGCGCCATGGTCCGTGGACGCGTGCGTAACATCACCGCCTTCGGCGCTTTCGTGGAAATCGAAGAGGGCATCGACGGTCTGGTCCATATCTCCGACATGTCCTGGACGCGGCGGATCAAGCACCCCAGCGAAGTCGTCAGGAAGGGTGAAGAGATCGACGTGATGGTCCTCAACATCGATCCCGAGGCCCGACGCGTATCCCTTGGCATCAAGCAGGTCTCCGAGGATCCGTGGATTTCGCTGGCCGAGGTCTATCCGGTGAATACCGAGACGACGGGGGTCATCATCCGGCTTCTCGAACGAGGCGTGGTCGTCGAGCTTTCACACGAAGTGGAGGGATTCGTCCCCATTTCGCAGCTCAATCATCCGGAGATCAAGCGGCCGGGCGATGCCTTCAAGGAAGGCGAAGAGATCCCGCTGAAGGTCATAGAATTCGACGGGAAGAACCGCCGGGTCGTACTTAGCGTGAAGGCCTACTTCCGCGACCGGGAACGGGCTGAAATCGACGACTACCTGAGCAAGCACCCGGTGGCGGGTACCGTGATCGGCGATGTCGTGGCCGTTGAAGAAGAGGCCGCCAGGGCCGAGGACGCCGTCCAGGCCGAGAAAGCCGCCAAGGCCGAGGACGCCACCAAGGCAGAGGTCACCGCCGAGGCCGAGGACACTACCGAGGCAGAGGACACCGCCGAGGCAGAGGACACCGGCAAAACCGGGGAAGCGGACGGATAAACACCCGTTCGTGACCAGCGGGACAGAGGTCTTTCGTGACTCAACCTGGACTGGCCCCGGCGCATGATGCTCCGACGGTAGCCTTGCATACGCTCGGCTGCCGTCTGAATCAATACGAGACCGAGGCCATTCGCGAGCAGTTCGTTTCGCGGGGCTTTATGGTCGTGCCCTTCACCGACCCCGCGGACGTCTACGTCGTCAATACCTGCACGGTCACCAACCAGGCCGATGCGTCTGCCCGGCAGGCGCTTCGCCGGGCCGTCCGGACCGTGCGGGCCATGCGGTCCGCCGGGCGCGATCCGGCGTCCATCGTCGTCGCCACGGGCTGTTACGCCCAGACGAATCCCGATCAGCTCCTGGAAATCGAGGGCGTGGACCTCGTCCTCGGCAACGTGGAAAAGGGCGATCTCGTCGACCACGTGCTGACGATGCATGCGGGTGATCCTCCAGCCTCCAAGGTGACGCGAAGGGCGGAGATGGCGCATTTCGACGAGCGTCTCGACGTCTCCGCTTTCGAAAACCGAACGCGGGCCATGCTGAAGATCCAGGACGGCTGTGATCAATTCTGCTCGTTCTGCATCATTCCCTGGGCCCGCGGCCGGCATCGAAGCCTGCCTCCGGACACCGTGATGCGCCAGGTTCAGACCCTGGTGGACCGAGGTTACGCCGAGATCGTAATCACCGGCGTACATCTCGGCGAATACGGCACCGATCTGCCCACGCCCGTCACGCTCAACGACGTCATTCGTCAAATCCTGGAGCGGACCACGCTGCCCCGCCTGAGGCTGAGTTCTATCTGGCCCACGGCGGTGGACGCGGAACTGATCGACCTGTTCGGAAACCACGCACCGAGGTTGTGCCGTTACACGCACCTGGCCGTGCAACACGGCGACGACCACCTGCTGGAGGCCATGCGCCGGACCTACACGGCTGGTCAGGCTGCGGATGTGGTCGAACGGCTGGTCGACACGGTGCCGGATATCTGTATCGGCGCCGACGTCATGGTCGGATTCCCCGGGGAAACCGACGCCTCCTTCCAACGCATGTACGACTGGCTGGACCGCCAGCCCTACGCGTATTTCCACGTGTTCTCCTATTCCAGGCGGGACCATACCCGGGCCGCCCGCATGCCGGACCAGGTTCCGCCTTCGACGGCGCGGGAGCGCAGCCGGCTGCTTCGAACGTTGAGCGATCGGAAATCAGCGGCCTATAACAGCCGGTTCAGGGGAAGGAAACTGCCTGTGTTGGTCGAGGAAGAATTGGATGAAGGGAAGATGACGGGGAGGACGGACCACGGGCTGAGATGCTGGTTCCAGGGAGAGGCGGAGCTTGTAAATACCTTCGTCGAAGTGGAAGTGGATGCGACCGACGCCCTGGGCGCGACCGGCCGGCTATCCGTACCCGTCGCCCGGGGCGCCGCCGACCGGGTTCCCGTCGCCGACACGGTACCCGCAATCCGGGGCGCCGCCGCCGACACAGTACCCGCAATCCGGGACGCCGCCGACCGGGTTCCCGTCGCCGCCGCCACCCTTGAATTGGATTGACAGAAGAAGCAACCGCCCGTTATATTGCGGGCTGGAAAGTCCTGCGCCAGTAGCTCAGCTGGATAGAGCGACGGCCTCCGGAGCCGTAGGTCAGAGGTTCGAATCCTCTCTGGCGTATATCCCCCAGGTTCAGTCCTTCTCCCCGGTTCGGATCCACTCGTCCCCGGACCAGTCCCGCTCTCCGTATCAGCCCTGCTCTCCGGCCGGGTCGCCTTCCTCTTCTTCAGCGAGGTAGAGTTCGTTATTCAGCAGGTACCGGACCGTGGACGCGTACCAGCGGGTTTCCTTTGAAACCGCCGCGGCGCGCTTGGTAGGGATCGCCATATCGTTGAGTTCCTCCGCGATACTGCGCAGGCTCCTGCCCTGGGTTCGCCACTGCTTCACCTGCCGGATGATCTCCTGCTCCCTGGCGTTGGGCACCAGTTGGTTGCCGGACAGGTCGTAACCGTAGGGGACCGCGCCATAGACGAACCGGTTGTTCTTCTTAAGCCGTATCCGGTTCCTCGTCCGCTCGGCGGGCAGGTCGTGGGCCATCCCGGCGAGCACATTGAGCGTGCTCATGACCAGCTTGCCCTGCTCCTGGTCGGTGCGGACGGACCGGCCGTCGAGGTCGAGGATGTGGCACGCGATGTCCTCGCCGGACCAGGCCGCGAGGCAGCCCGACATTTCCGCCGCGGACCTGAACAACCGGTCGAACCGCCAGAGGACGACATGCTGGATGCCCTTCGATTCGACCATATCGACCAGGTCCCGGCCACCCAGCCGTTCCTCGAGCGGAATGAACGCTTCGACACGGATATCGCGTATCACCAGCATGATGTCGAGGTCGTTTTCCGCGCAGTAGGCGCGAAGCCGTTTCTCCTGGTCCGCTCTTCGAAAGGGATGCTTCCGGGTCTCCATCGAGCCGACCCTGATATAGCAAACCGCCTTGTTCATCCGGCGCCTCCTGGACGGTCTGGACCGTGCGATTGACTTGTCCCTTCAGGACTAAACATATTTTGTGTCTTTTCGTGATCCAAGGACTTTTTTGGGGCCGCCCGGAACGGGCCGGGAATCGACGTAAAACTTTTTGCTTGCTTGGTTTAATGTGCCCCCATATATTAGAGTGGTGCTGCAGACAGTGGGCGAAGTAGTGCCCGCTTTTTTTTGTGTGTTTTTCGTGCTGGAACTCGAAAATACGCGATGGAAACTGACCGCGATTCGATCGTCCGGATCGTCTCTTCGCTCGCCGGTCCGATCATCGACGAAGCCGGGTTCGAACAGGTGGATTTGGAACTGGCGGGCAGGCAGGGAAGTTACGTCCTCAGGCTGTTGATCGACAAGCCGGGCGGCGTTACGATCAACGACTGCGCAAAGGTAAACCGAGAACTGTCCAGCCTGCTCGATCTGGAAGACCCCATTCCATCCCGCTATACGCTCGAAGTCTCTTCACCAGGTCTCGACCGGCCGTTCAAGACGGAAAGAGACTTCCGCAGGGCCCTGGGAAAACGGGTCAAGGTCATATCCGCGGACGAAAACGGCGGATCGGTCACCCGGGTGGGTCTGCTCGAAGGCATCGAGGCCGGTACGGTTGAAATCGTCTGCGGCGAGGAGAAGCATCGCATACCCGTCGCAAGCATCAGGAAAGCCCACCGTGAACTGGAATACGGATGGGACAGAGGTTAGGAGAGGGAGCCCCAGGTAATGAATTACGAGGTCATTGAGGCGCTGGCGCAGATCATACGAGAGAAAAACGTGGAGCGTGAAGTGGTCTGGGACACGGTGAAGACCGGTCTGGTCACGGCGGCCAAGAAGCGATTCGGCACCGGCGACGACAACGTCGACGTACGTGTCGACGAAAAACTGGGCACGATCGAGATGTCGGCCGTCTGGGACGTCGTGGAAGAGGTGGAGGACCCCGAAACGCAAATCACCCTCGATGCCGCGCTGAATATCAATCCGGAGGCGGAAGTCGGCGGCCGGGTCGAACAGGAACTGTCCTTCGAGGAGTTCGGGCGCAACGCCATACAGGCGGTCAAGCAGGTCGTCGTGCAGCGCGTACGGGAAGCGGAACGCGAAAACGTCTACGAACTGTACAAGGATCGGGTCAACGAAATCGTAATCGGCAGCGTGCAGCAGGTGGACCGGGGCAATATCATCGTGAAGATCGAGCGCACCGAGGCGCTGCTGCCCTGGCGCGAGCAGATACGTCGGGAAAGATACCGCCAGGGCGAGACCATCCGCGCCTTCATCCTCGACGTGCAGAACGCAATAAAGGGCCCGCAGGTCATTCTTTCGCGGAGCTGCGAGGCGTTCCTGGAATTGCTGTTCCGAATGGAGGTGCCGGAGATCCACGAGGGCATCGTGGAAATCAAGGCGTCCGCGCGGGAGCCGGGCGACCGGTCCAAGATCGCCGTCCTTTCACACGATGACCGGGTCGACGCCGTCGGCGCGTGCGTGGGCATGAAGGGCACGCGGGTACAGGCGGTCGTCCGCGAACTCAACAACGAGCGGATCGACATCGTGCCGTGGAGCAACGACCCGTCCGCCTTCGTTACCCAGGCGCTGCGTCCCGCCGAAGTGGCCCAGGTCCAGATCCTGGACATCGAGAAGAAGGACATGCGCGTGGTCGTCGAGGATGACCAACTCTCGCTGGCCATCGGAAAGGCGGGGCAGAACGCCCGGCTTGCCGTCAAGCTTACCGGATGGAACATCGACCTGATCAAGCGCTCGGATCTCGAGAAGCAGCTCATTTCCGAGACCTTCGGCGCGGACGATAGCGATGGGGAAGAAGCCGGGTCGCTCGCCGATATCGACGGCATTTCCGAGAAGCTGCGCCAGAAGCTCGAAGACGCCGGCTACACGACAGTGGAGTCCCTGCAAGAGGCCACCGCCGACGACCTGCAGTCCATATCCGGGATCGGCGGCGTGACGGCCGACAAGATCATGACGGCGGTTCAGTGAAGGTCAGGGGTAATTCAACGATGCAGCGTAACGATCAACGCTCCGTGACCGGACTCCTGGGCCTCGGCGTGCGCGCCGGCCAGGTAAGGGGCGGCGCGGAAGCCGTCAAGAAGTCCATACACGGCGGGAAGTCCCGGCTGGTCATCCTGGCCGGGGATGCCTCCGAGGGGACGAAGCGTTCATTCAGAAGACTGGCCGGTGCCCGGGGCGTACCCGTACTCGAATGTCACACCCGTCTGGAACTGGGCGCGTGCCTGGACCGGGCGCCCATGGCGGTGCTGTCCATTTCGGACCGGCACCTGGCCAGCGGAATGCTGAAGAAAGCGACTCCGGAAGGAAACGATTAGGCATATGGCGTCAAAGAGAATCTACGAAGTAGCCAAGCAGTACAACATATCGAGCAACGCGCTCGTCCAGATGCTCCGTGATCTGAACCACACGGTCAAGAGCCATATGAGCATCATGGACGAGAAGATGGTCCTCGACGTCAACATGCGGTTCGAGCAGGAGAAACTGGCGGCCCGGGAGGAACAGGACCGCAAGAAGAAGATGGCCGCGTCGGACACGGCCGCCAAGCCGAAGACCGTGAAGGAGGGCCCGAGCCGGGCCCGGCCGAAGACGGAAGCGGGAAAGCCGGCCAGGAAGGACGGAACCTCCACCACCCGGGTGGAAAAGGGTGATGGAGACGCGCGCGGGCGCCGCCGTCGATCCAAGAAGAAAAAGAAGGCGAAGGTCGACCAGAAGGAAGTGGAAGCCAGCGTACGCCGGACCATCGCGCAGATGGACAGCACCCGAACGCGCCGCCGCCGTCGCCGTGGCGACCGGGAGGATGACGAAGCCGGCGACGAGGCCGTGAGCGTCATACGGGTACCCGAGTTCATTTCGGCCGGTGAGCTGGCCGAGCACCTTTCCGTCACCCCGACGGAAATCGTCTCGAAATGCCTGCAGCTCGGACTCATGATCACGATCAACCAGCGGCTGGACATGGACACCCTGATGACCGTCGCGTCCGAGTTCGGTTTCGAAATCGAGGAGCAGTCCGAGTACGGCCTCGAGTATATCGAAGACGAGGAAGAAGAGGACGAAGGCGTTCTCGAGTCCCGTCCCCCGGTCGTCACCATCATGGGACACGTGGACCACGGCAAGACCTCCCTCCTCGACTACATCCGCAAGAGCAACGTGATCGCCGGCGAGGCCGGGGGCATCACGCAGCATATCGGCGCCTACGAAGTCGACCTGGAAAGCGGGCAGATTACTTTCCTGGACACGCCGGGTCACGAGGCCTTTTCCGCCATGCGCGCCCGGGGCACGCAGGTCACCGACATCGTCATACTCGTGGTGGCGGCGGACGAGGAAGTCATGCCGCAGACCATCGAGGCCATCGACCACGCCAAGGCCGCCGAAGTCCCCATCATCATCGCGCTGAACAAGATGGACCTCGAAACGGCCCGTCCCGACCGCATCAAGGAACAGCTGAGCCAGCGCGGTCTTCTGGTGGAGGACTGGGGCGGCGACGTCATCGCCTGCGAAGTGTCTGCCCTGACCGGAGCGGGCGTGGACCACATCCTTGAAATGGTGCTGCTGCAGTCGGAAATGCTGGATTTGAAAGCGAATCCCGACAGGCGGGCACAGGGCGTGGTCGTGGAGGCGGAACTGGACCGCGGCCGCGGAACGCTCGCCACCGTCCTCATCCAGCAAGGTACGCTGCGGGTCGGCGACTCGTTCGTGGCAGGCCAGTTCAGCGGACGGGTCAGGGCGCTGCTCAACGAAAGAGGCGTGCGGATCGGGGATGCGGGACCGTCGGTACCTGTGCAGATCATGGGATTCTCGGGCATGCCCCAGGTCGGCGACTCCTTCGCCGTCGTGGAATCGGAATCGCTGGCGAGGGAGATCGGCAACCGGCGCCGGCAGATGCGCAGGGAGCACGAGTTCCGCCAGGCCAGGCCCATCACACTGGAAGACATATACGACCAGATCAAGGAAGGCGAGATACAGGAACTGCCCGTCATCGTCAAGGGCGATGTGGGAGGTTCAGTGGAAGCGTTGAGCGATTCGCTGCTGCGCCTCGAGAACGACGAGGTCAAGATCCGGATCATCCATACGGGCATCGGGGCCATCAACGAATCCGACGTCCTGCTCGCCACGGCTTCCAACGCCATAATCATCGGATTTCACGTACAGCCCAACGCCCAGGCGAGGGCGCTGGCCGAGCGGGAGAAAGTCGACATTCGCCTGTACGATATCATCTATCGCGTCATTCAGGACGTCACGGACGCCCTGGAAGGCATGTTGAAACCGGATATCGAAGAACAGGTCGTGGGCGTTGTGGAAGTGAGAGAGATATTCAGGGCGCCGCGTGTCGGAACGATCGCGGGCTGCTACGTCCAGTCCGGCAACGTGACCCGTAACGCCAGCATCCGGCTCATACGCGACGGAATCGTCGTCTACGAGAGCACGGTAGGTTCGCTGCGCCGGTTCAAGGAGGACGTTCGCGAGGTACAGTCCGGGTTCGAATGCGGCCTGACCGTCGACGGGTTCCAGGATATCAAGCAGGACGATACCATCGAGGTCTACGAGACCCGGGAAGTCGCCCGGCAACTGCAGACGCGTTGATTGAATCATGATCGTAGGGTTGTGCCGAATCGACCTGTTTCTGCCCGAAAGCCGTTCGCTGAAGGCCAAGAGGCAGGTGATCAAGGGGCTCAAGGACCGGATCCGAAATCGATTCAACGTGTCGGTTGCCGAGGTGGAGCACCAATCCCTATGGCAGCGGGCCACCCTCGGACTCGCGATGGTTTCCGAAGAGAAGGGTTACATCGACCGGACGCTGCGGCAGGTGCTGAATCTGGTCCAGGCGGAACCCAGGCTGCTGGTACTGGATCATGCCATCGAGTGGAACCAGGGGCCCGAGGAGCGGTAAATGGCACACCGTCGAACGGCACGGGTGGCTGACCTGGTCAAACAGGAAGTCAGCCAGATCATTCAGCACGAGATGAAGGATCCCCGTATCGGATTCGTGACGGTGACTTCCGTGGAGGTATCGGTCGACCTGAGGCACGCGCGGGTCTATTTCAGCGTGCTCGGTTCGCAGGAGGATCAGAAGGAGAGCCTGGAGGGACTCGAACGGGCGAAGGGGTACATCCGGACGCAACTCGGCCGGAGGATCAAGCTGAGGCACATTCCGGAACTGCTCTTTCGGTACGACGAGTCGTTCGACTACGCACAGCGTATTTCAAATGTCATGAGGAGCATAGAAACCACGGACGACGAATCCGGCCGCCAGGCGGACCGGGTCCCGGCGGACCAGGGGGACGACGAAGGCTGATGACGGTCCTTCGCTCCGTTGAGGAAGCCGCAATCCGCTATCCCCGGGCCGTGATCGCCGTCGGCAACTTCGACGGGGTCCACCTGGGGCACGGCGCGATCATCAAGCGGGCGATAGACCGGTCGGACGCCCTGCGCGCCCCCTGCATGGTCGTGACCTTCGATCCGCATCCACAACTGGTCGTCGGCAGAAAACCGGCTCTGCCGATCCTGACGCCGACGTTCCGGAAACTGGAGCTGCTGTCGCAATTCGAAATAGATGCCGTGCTCGTTATCCCCTTCACGGACGCGTTTGCCCGGATCGAGGCGGAATCCTTCGTTAAAGCGACGTATGTAGACACACTGGATATACAGGAGATCGTCGTAGGCTATAGCCACAATTTCGGAAGACACGGACGGGGAGACCGTTTGCTGCTGGATCGGCTGAGTGCGCGCTACGGTTTCGCGGTCCACGTCGTACAGCCGGTACAGGTGGAAGGAAGGCCGGTTAACAGCAGCCAGATCCGAGCCGTCCTGTCAGAAGGAGAAATTCACGACGCCGAGCGTCTGCTCGGCCACCCCTACGGAATCACCGGCACCGTGGTCCGCGGGGACGGACGGGGGAGCGCGCTGCGGTTTCCCACCGCAAACCTGGAAACGCATGACCCCGATGTCCTGATCCCCAAGCGGGGGGTATACGCGGTTCGCGTCGGCCTGGGCGAAAGGGTGCTCAACGGCGTGATGAACATCGGCGTCCGGCCCACGTTCGGCCAGGAGGTCGAACACTGCGAAGTGCACATTCTGGATTTCGAAGGGGACCTTTACAACCAGTCCATCCGGGTAGAATTCGTCGAGCGTATCCGGGACGAGAAGAGGTTCGAGACCGTCGAAGCGCTCAAAGACCAGATTTCAAAGGACGTGTATACGACGTACAACATGTTGAAAGCGTGATCGAGACGGGGGCGCCCGTGGCGCCCCCAGGCCTCCAGGGAACCGGTCACAGTCATTCATTCAAGGAGATCGTTTAGTGAGCATTGAGAAAGCACAGAAAGAGCAGATCCTTGCCGATCACGGTCGTCACGAGAAGGATACGGGATCGCCCGAGGCGCAGATCGCCCTCATGACGGCCCGGATCACCGAGCTGACGGAGCATTTCAAGGTCCACAAGAAAGACCACCATTCGTTGCGTGGCCTGCTCAAAATCGTGGGCCGCCGGCGCCGGTTGCTTTCCTACCTGCGCAGGCACGACCTGGAACGGTACCGGAAACTGATCAAGGAACTGGGTATCCGCGGATAGGCGGACAGGACCCGATGAAGTTAGACCCATTGATGATGTAAGACCCATTGGTGGCGGCACAGGCCGCTATCTGTCGACGATTTAAGGAGAAGACCAAGTATTATGGCTCATCGTGTAGAACTTGAACTGGCTGGCAGGACGCTGTCCCTCGAAACCGGTAAGGTCGCCAAGCAGGCGGATTCATCCGTATGGGTGCAGTATGGCGAAAGTGTGATTCTGGCTAATGTCGTTTCAGAAAGCAAGTACGTGGAAGGTCGCGACTACCTTCCGTTGATGGTGGATTACCGCGAGCGGATGTACGCGGCGGGACGCATTCCCGGCGCGCGGCTCCGGAGAGAAGGACCGCCTTCCGAGAAAGAGATCCTGAGCGGGCGGCAGGTCGATCACGCCATCCGTCCCCTTTTCCCCAAGGACTACTTCTACGAGACGCAGGTTTCGATCATCGTGCTGTCGACGGACATGGAGAACGACCACGACATCCTGGGCGTCATCGGCGCCGCCGCGGCACTGCATATCTCGGACATTCCCGTCAAGGCGCCGCTCGCCGCCATCCGCATGGGAAGGGTCGAAGGCGAATTCGTCGTCAACCCGACCTACAGCGACCTGGAGGACAGCGACCTGGATTTCGTGGTGACCGGCACGCCGGACTACATCATGTCGCTGGAAGGCAGCGCCCACGAGATCTCGGAAGACGACCTGACCGACGCGATCCTGCTCTGCCACGAAAACATCAAGGCGGTCATCGAGAAGATCGAGGAACTCCGCCAGATGGTCGGCGCGCCGGAGCGGCGGTCGTACGATTCGCCCAAGACGGATGCCGAACTTGCCGACAAGGTGCGCGAGATCGCCCTTCCCCTCGTACAGGAGGGCAACCGGACCCGGGAGAAGAAGGCGCGTGGAGACTGTTTCGGCCGCGCGGCCGACCTGGCCGTCGAGCAGCTGGCGGAAGCCTATCCGGACAGCGAGAATATCATTCGCGACCTGGTGCGGGACGTGCAGAGCGCCGACATGCATGACATGATCAAGAACGAAGGCGTGCGCGTCGACGGCCGGGGCATGGACGATATCCGGCCCATCTGGTCGGAAGTCGGCGTGCTGCCGAGGACCCACGGATCGGCGCTGTTTACCCGGGGAGAAACGCAAAGCCTGACCGTGACGACCCTGGGATCCAAGATGGACGAGATGAAGCAGGACGATCTCGAGGGCGATTCGCTGAAGTCCTTCATGCTGCACTACAATTTCCCGCCGTACAGCGTCGGTGAAGTGCGCATGGCCCGGGGGCCCCGGCCGCGCGACATCGGCCACGGTTCGCTGGCGGAACACGCCATCGCGCCCGTGATCCCGTCGGAGGACGCGTTCCCCTATACCATCCGCATCGTCTCCGAGATCCTGGAATCCAACAGCTCGTCGTCCATGGCCACCGTCTGCGGCGCGACCCTGTCCCTGATGGACGCGGGCGTGCCCATCAAGAGCCCCGTCGCCGGGGTGAACATCGGCCTGATCCCGGACGATCCCAAGCCCCAGTACCTGACCGACATCCAGGGCGTGGAGGATCACCTGGGCGGCATGGATTTCAAGGTGGCCGGCACGCGCGAGGGCATCACTTCCGTGCAGCTCGACGTCAAGGTAATGGCCGTCAACGAGGAGATTCTCCGCGAGTCCTTCGCCCGGGCGAAAAAGGCACGGGTGTTCATACTGGACAAGATGGCCGAGACCATCGCCGAGACGCGGACGCAACTCTCCGATTACGCGCCCCGCATCCTGACCGTACAGGTCAAGCAGGACCAGATCGGTTCCGTGATCGGTCCGGGCGGCAAGGTGGTGCGCGGTATCCAGGAGGAGACGGGCGCCCAGATCAATATCGAAAACGATGGAACGATAACGATCGCCGCCGTGGACGCGGCCGCCGGAGAGAAGGCCAAGCAGATCATCGAAAGCATGACGGAAGAGCCCGAGATCGGCAAGGTCTACCAGGGCACCGTGAAGCGGATCGTCGATTTCGGCGCCTTTGTCGAAATCCTGCCGGGCAAGGACGGCCTGGTGCACATTTCCGAATGGGAAAATCACCGGACGAATTCCATGCAGGATGTGACCAACGAAGGCGACGAGGTGACCGTCAAGATCATCAATATCGACAATCAGGGCAAAGTCAAGCTGAGTCGAAAGCAGGTGCTCTCCGCGAACTGACCGGAGCGTACGAAGCGAACCGCCAGTATGATCCGAACATCGCCGCCGTGGGAATCGTCCTATCCGGGCGCCATGGCGGCGGTCTTACCTTGTACGGCCCTCCCTTGCCAGAATCCACCGACCGCACCAGAAAAACCGTGCTTCCCAACGGCATCCGGGTGGTTACGGAGCACATGCCGCACGTCCGATCCGTGACGATGGGCGTCTGGGTGTGGTCCGGCACGCGGTTCGAACCCGCCGAGAAGCCCGGTATCGCCCACTTTCTCGAGCACGCGGTATTCAAGGGCACCGAGAAGCGCAACGCGTTCCAGATCGCCCAGAGCATCGAAAGTCTCGGCGGATACCTCAACGCCTTTACCGGCCGGGAACTCAACTGCTACTTCGCCCGCGTGATGGACAGCCACCTGCCCGTCGCGGTGGACGTGATCGGCGACTTGCTGCAGTCCTCGAAGTTCGACCCCCATGAGATCGAGAAGGAAAAGATGGTGGTCATCGAGGAAATACACGGCCTCGAAGACAACCCGGAAGACCTGGTCAGCGAGCTTTACGCCAACCTGATCTGGCGGCCCCATCCCCTGAGCCGGCCGATCCTGGGCGACGCGCCTTCCGTATCGTCCCTCACGCGGAACCACCTGGTCGCGTACCTTGCAGCCCGTTACCGGAACGACCGCATATACGTCATCGCGGCGGGCAGCGTGGATCACGAGGCCCTGGTCGATCTCGTGCGGGAACAGTACGATTTCCCTGGCGAAGGCCACCCTGCGGATGCGGACGTCGACGGGGACGTTGAAGGCGATGTCCACGCGGATGTTGACGGGGATGTCGACGCGGACGTCCGGCTTGATTCTACGCAGCATAAGAAGCGTCACAAGAAGCGGGTATTGAGCAAGGACATCGCCCAGGTACACCTCTGCCTTGGGGGCGTCGCCCTGCCCTACGGCCATCCGTCGAAACACGCCCTGTTCCTGCTGAACGCCATATTGGGCGGCGGGATGACCTCGCGGCTGTTTCAGAAGATCCGCGAGGAGGCCGGGCTGGCCTACTCGATCTATTCGGACCTGGATTTCTACCGGGATACGGGCCAGATCTGCATCAGCGCCGGCGTGGACCCGAAGGACGCGCAGCGTACGGTCGACCTGATCCGGCAGGAATGCCGGGTGTTATGCGAGCAACCCGTTCCGGAGGAGGAACTCCGCGATACACGGTCCCAGCTGACCGGCGGCCTGTACCTGTCGCTGGAGGAGTCCGGCAGCGTAATGAACCGGCTCGCCAGGGCGGAGATCTACGAAAACGCCCATTCCAGCGTGGACGAGACCGTCCGGAAGCTGGAAGAGGTGACCACCGCCGACATCGCCGAACTGGCCGCGACGGTTTTCGCGCCGGAAAACACGTACCTGACGGCCGTCGGTCCCGTGTCGGAAGGCGATATCGCCCTGTGAGCGGCCCATGAGCACGCCCGTCGTCATACCCATCGCCTCGACCCGGCCCGACAGAGTGCATCCGGCGCCGCGAAGAATGACGCCCGGATCCGCGGGGCTCGACCTGTACGCCTGCGTCGACGAACCGGTGGAAATCGCGCCGAAACAGCTCGAACTGATCGGGACGGGATACGCCATCGCATTGCCCCCGGGATTCGAAGGGCAGGTGCGTCCGCGGAGCGGCCTGGCGCTCAATCACAAGATCGGCGTGCTGAACAGCCCGGGCACGATCGACTCGGACTACCGCGGAGAGATCAAGGTGATTCTCTTCAATTTCGGAGATCAGCCGTACAGTGTGAGCGACCGGGAAAGAATCGCCCAGCTCGTCATCGCCGCCGTACCTTTCGTCGTCTTCGAAGAGGTCGACCGTCTCGATGAAACCGGGCGCGGCGCGGGTGGATACGGCCACACGGGAGTATAATCATGCTGCTGAGACTCGTTTTTACGACCCTGGCCATCCTGCTGGTGACCAACGTGTACAACGGCATCCAAGTCGACACGGTCACCACCGCGATCATCGCGGCCGTCGTCCTGGCCCTCATCAATACGATTGTGCGGCCCGTCGTCGTCTTCCTGACCCTGCCCATCAGCATGCTTACGCTGGGCCTCTTTCTCCTCGTCATCAACGCGGCCATGCTGTACCTGACCGCCTGGCTCGTCAACGGGTTCGACGTGGGCGGCTTCTGGGACGCCCTGATCGCATCCTTCATCATCTCGGTCGTCGTGGCGCTGCTGCACGGGATGATCAAGAGCAGGAGCTGACCAACCACTCGATCGTAAGAAACGAATTCCAAAACGAGATGTATACCGCATCCTTTAAATCTTCCCTCACCGCGATGACCGCGGGGTTGCTGTTGGCTGCCTTCGCAGTGGCCTGTACGGGCGGTCAGGACCCTCCCGAGCCGAACGGCGCCGGAGGCGGATCGAATCCGCCGGCCCCGGCTACGGAGCCGGATGAAGGCCAGGGGGACCCCGGGATTGCCGGCGACTACGTCCTTTTTGGTCAATCGGCCGCGTTCACCGGGCCGGCCCGGGAACTGGGCAGTGCGATGCGCCTTGGTATCGAGGCGGCATTTCACGAGGCCAATCGGGAAGGTGGTGTCCATGGCCGCGAACTGCGGCTCAAGTCGTTGAACGACGGCTACGAAACCGGCTTTGCCGCTTCCAATACGCAGCGTCTGATTGAGATCGAAGGCGTGTTCGCGCTGATCGGAGCGGTGGGCACGCCTACGTCCCGTGCCGCATCACCGCTGGCCCAGGCCGCCGGGGTGCCCTTCCTGGCTCCCTTCACGGGGGCCGAATTCCTGCGTGGCCCGACGCTGGACCACGTGCTCAATGTCCGGGCTTCCTATTACCAGGAAACCGAGGAGATGGTGGCGCGCCTCACCGAGGATCTGGGAATCACCCGCGTCGCCGTCCTATATCAGGATGATTCCTTCGGCCTGAACGGGCTGGAGGGCGTGCGAATGGCGCTGGAGCGCCGCGGATTGGAACCGGTCGCGGCCTCGCATTACCCACGCAATACCCGCGCCGTGAAGGGCGCTTCGCTCCGGATCACGGCGGCCGACCCGGAAGCGGTGATCCTGATCGGCGCCTACAACCCGGTGGTCAGGACCATAGAACTGGTACGGCGGGAACTGGACCCGGTATTCATGACGGTATCCTTCGTGGGGAGCAACGTATTGGCGAAGGCGCTGGGGCCCGATGGGGCCGGCGTATATGTGACGCAGGTCGTCCCTCTCCCCGAAGACGGGAACATCCCCGTCGTGGCCCGGTACCACCGGGCGCTCGCCGCGTACGATCCTCAGGCGGAACCCGGATTCGTTTCGCTGGAAGGTTATCTGGCCGGACGCCTCGCCGTCGCCGGTCTGAAAGCCTGCGGTCCCGAACTGAGCCGGGCGTGTTTCCTCCGCGCGGTGCGAGATTCAGGCACCATCGAAATCGATGGCATGCGACTCGAATTCGGACCGGGTGACAACCAGGGATCGGACGCCGTTTTCCTGACCGTGATCGGAACCGACGGCAAGTACCACGGGGTCGAAAAACTGATCGGCCCGATGCCCGTTCCTGACTGAAGAAACTTGAACGGTACCATAGGAGAACCTCTATATGCCCGCGGAAGGCTTCTCGCTCCAGGGGATAGTGGATCTGTTCAGACTTTCTGATCACACGCCCGATCTACACCAATCGCTCCTGACATTGGGGATGCTCATCATCGTCGCCAAGTTGGCCGAGGGCGTTTTTCGCAGGCTGCGGCTGAACTCCATCCTCGCCTATGCGGTTGCCGGTATGTTTCTGGGACCCGTCATGGAACTGACCGGCATATGGTGGGTCGAGTCTACGCTGCACCTCGAGCTGGTGCTGGCATTGGGCGTGTTTGTGTTCTTCTTTCTGATCGGCCTGGACGAAGTGGATATATCCAGCTTCATGTCCTCCCTCAAGGGCCATTACTTCCTCGCGGCCGTATTGTCCGTGACCGTGTCGCTCGGTATTGCGATGCTCGTCACCACCGAATGGGTTTTCGATTTCGGACTGCAACTGAACTTCACCGAATCGCTGGCGTTGGCCGGCGTGCTGTCGATGACCAGCCTGGGGATCGTGGCCAAGGTGCTGACCGATGGCGGTTACCTGAAAAAGCCGGTCGGGCTGCAGATCTTCACGGTAGTGATCATCGCCGAGTTGATTGCCCTGCTGCTGATCGGGTTCAGCATCGGCGAACACGCCCACCAGGTTACGCCGGTCGGAATCCTGGTTCTGCTGGGCAAGGTGGCCGGTTTATCCGTGGTAACCTGGGTCCTTTCGTCGAGGGTGCTTCCACCCTTGGTGGCGCTGTTGCAGCGATTGATCCACGTGCCGCAGCTCTCCCTGGGACTGCTGCTGGGCATGCTCTTCCTGATCGTATACGGGGCGGAAGCAGCGGGACTTCACGGCTCACTGGGCGCCTTGCTGTTCGGGGCGTCACTCTCGAGTCTTCCCTACCAGGTGCAGCGGGAGATCATCCCGGGGATCCGCAGTGTCGCCGAGGGGCTGTTCGTGCCCCTCTTCTTCGCTTCCGCCGAACTGAATTTCAGCTTTACCTTCGCAACCCTGCCGCTGGCGGCCATGGCGGGATTGGCGTTCATCCCGTTTATCGGCAACTTCACCGGCGCGTTCATCGGCGCCTACGTGTCACGCCTCACCGTCCCCTACGCCGTGGCCACCGGGCTGATGGGCAAGGGCGTCGCTGAAATCGCCTTGCTGCTGGTCATGTGGGATTCCGGGATTATAGACGAGGCGGTTTTCTCCTTCCTGGTGCTGGTGATGTTCTGCTATATCCTGTTCATGCCGGGCGTGATCAACTTCGCGGTGAGCCGGGCAAGTGCCAGGACCGACCTGCCCGCGAAGCTCGATGACATTCCTTTGGGCGTGATCCGCTTCGCGCTGGAAGACATCAAGATCGATGATATCCTGGACCGCGCGCATCAGTACCCGGCGCCTTCGGTCACGGTGCGGGATTTCACGGAGCAGTGGATCGATCCGCAACAGACTCACTACGTCGTGGCGGACAGGGAAGCGCTGATCGGGATTGTTTCCGTGGAGATGTTGCGTTACCTTCCCAAGGAAGCCTGGGGCCACACACCGCTCGATGCGGTAGTACGCCGGAAACCCCCTTTGGCCTGGCCCGACGAGCTGGTCGAAGACGTACTGCAGCGTATGTCGGAGGAATCGGTTTCCGTCATTCCCGTGGTGGAAAGAGATACGGAACGGTTCCTGGGCGCGGTCAGTACCAGCGACATTACCCAGCTCATTACGATGGAGACGATGGGCGAGAGCAGACCGCCGCACCGGCAGGTCGATTCAGCGGTGCGGGCTCGACGGAATCAAGGGACGCAGAGCGCATCTGAATAATCCAGATATGATCCAGATAAAAGAAATCGACCTCCGCATCCAGAACATGCGCACGCGCATGCCCTTCAAATTCGGCATATCGACCATGACGGCCGTGCCGCACCTGGTGCTCGGCATGGCACTGGAGGAAGACGGCCGCACGGGCAGGGGTTATTCGGCGGACCACCTTCCTCCGAAATGGTTCACCAAGAATCCCGATACGTCCCTGGAAGATGAAGTGGGGGACATGATCGACGTCATCCGTCACGCCAGCGACGCCGCGCTGACCATCGGCCCCGCGCCCGGTCCGTTCGCCCTCTGGCAGGCACTGTACGAAGCACAGAAGTCCTGGGGCACCGCGCGCGGTTTTGCGCCGCTTCTGTGGGGCCTGGGTACCAGCCTGGTGGAAAGAGCCATGATCGAGGCTTTCTGCCGCCTGCAGGGCACGAATTTCGGCCAGGCCGTGCGATCCAACGCCTTCGGCCTCCGACTGGACGCTATCAACCCGGAACTGAAGGGTCTGGAACCTGCCGATGTGCTGCCCGGCTCCCCGATCACCGTCACGAACGTGCGCCATACCGTGGGACTGGGAGACCCCCTGACCCGGCCGGACATACCGCCGGAGGAGCGGTGCGATGATGGGCTGCCCCAGTCGCTGGACGAGGTCATCGACACCTATGGCATATCCTACTTCAAGATCAAGCTGTTCGGCGATGAAGCGCGGGATTTCGACCGCTTGAAACGGACGGCCGGGATCATCGGCGGGCGCCTGGACCGCTACGCTTTCACCCTGGATGGCAATGAGAATTACGGCGATATGGAATCGTTCCGGTCATTCTGGGAAGCACTGCGGGCGGATCGCGACCTGTCCGGGTTTCTGCGGCGTCTGATCTGCATCGAGCAGCCTCTTCACCGCAACATTGCGCTGGACGATGAAGTAAAGCGGCACTTCCAGGCCTGGCCGGACCGTCCTTCCTTCATCATCGACGAATCCGACGGCGATATCGGCGATGTGACAAGGGCCGTCGATATCGGGTATGCGGGGACGAGCTACAAGAACTGCAAAGGGGTATTCAAGGGACTGTCCAACGCGGCCTACCTGAAGCACCGGTCGAACCAGTACCCGGAACGCACGTACATTATGACGAGCGAAGACCTTTCCAACATCGCACCGATCGCGCTGATGCAGGATCTCGCGGTACTGGCCACATTAGGGGTTGACCACAGCGAGCGAAACAGCCACCATTACTTCAAAGGGATAACGGTCTGGCCGGATGATATACAGGAACAAGTCGTGAAATACCATCCAGACCTGTTCAGCTTGCATGCCGGTGGATTTCCTTGCATGAGTATCCAGAATGGCCGGATAAACATGGAGAGTGTCACGACCAGTCCCTTCGGGGTGGGATTCGAGTTCGTTGGGCCGCTTGGTTCGCAACTGACCCCGCTGGATGACTGGAATTATGCTTCCCTGGAGGTTGATTGATCGATTGGGCTGCGTTCATCGGCTTGCCGGTAGCCTGGTCGTGAATTTCCCAGGTCGGAAGTCTCAAGGTGAGGGCAAGCTGTACAACACACTGCTTGATTGTACTAAAACAATAACGGATTGTACAATTAATATTATGTTTGTACGATATCCGCCTGCGATTTGTACAGAACATATATCTTTTGTACGATAGCAAAAAACACGCATGAAACGCCAAAAGGGACCTGCGAATAGCGCCCGAAACCGGATTACGACCGTTTTCACCAGGAGCGAGGTGCTGGATTTCGCACTTTTCAGGCCGAAAATCGGGTGTTCGAGGGTAGTTTCGAGCCACCCCTTGACCCTATGGAAACCGGATTAGAGTCGAAATAGATTTACATAATATCTATTATGCGAAGTAGGGTTTTGGAGGGGTAAACGAGGGATTTGGGGACCAGGGGCTATAAATCGAGCCCGTGTGGAACAAAAACGCCTAATGTACAAAATAAAATAGGTTTGTACACACCACGTGTGCATGTTGTACAAATATAACTATATTAGTATGATCGTGTGTTTGACGTGTACAAAAAGACATAGAGTAGTACAACTGTAATTATACAAATCATATAGTAATTGTACAATGATTGGGCACGGACGTAATAAACAATGTAGATTTGTACGACATGCTATGGTAAAGTGAAAGCAGTCTCCAGAGCGATTGCCTCAAAAAGTTAAATCCTTGCGTTCAAAACACCTCATCAACAATGGTTTTCGAAATATCGAGCTGGAGGAGTTTGATCTCTCCCCAGTACCGGATGACGGCGTACTTGTACGTAACGAATATACGGCCGTCAGCGTGGGCACGGAAATCTACAATTATATAAATGGAAGTGAATTTGGCGGCGAACCAAGATTTCCACGTACTACTGGCTATTGCAATGCAGGGGTTGTTGTCGAGGTTGGGCGGAATGTGCGGGATCTTGCACCGGGCGATCGCGTAGCGGGCCAGGGGAATCATGCAAGACATTCGGTAATGACCGGCTTGATAAACAAGGTTCCGGAGAACGTGTCATCCAGGGCTGCTGCGTTCATGGTCATGTGCGCGACGTCATTGCACGGTCACCGCGTGGTCCGGCCGGAGTTGGGAGAGTCCGTCGTCGTGACTGGTATGGGGATCGTGGGCCAGTTGGCCGCCACTTTTGCCAGATTGAGTGGCGCCACACCCGTCATTGGCGTGGATCTGGACGACTTCCGTCTTCAGAAAGCCCGAGAACGTGGGGTTGACGTATGTATCAACCCGAATAGTGAGCCCGATGTGGCCGGGGCAGTCCGTCGGCACTGTGTGGCAGACGGTGCGGACCTGGTCATCGAAGCCACCGGCGTGCCCTCTGTCTACCCCATGGCGCTGACCCTGCCGAGACTCGGCGGCCGCCTGCTCGCCCTCGGTTCCCCGCGCGGTTCGGTGGAAGTGAGCTTTTTCGCCGAGGTCCATCTGCGCGAGATCACGGTCCTGGGCGCCCACCAGCCCAAGACACCCGATGAGGCCGACCTGTACTATCCCTGGAGCAAGCGCAGGGACCGAGACCTGGTGCTCCGCCTCATGAATGAAGGCAAACTGCCGATCGAAGACCTGATCACCCACGAAGTCAGTCCCGCCGATTGCCAGTCCGTTTACGATATGCTTGCTGACCATCCCAGGGAGGTTCTGGGTGTGGTGTTCGACTGGAACTGAAGCCTCCCGCACAGTGTGACAGTTGTGTTCACGCCACCAATGGTACAAACGCCCTGCGATTCATGTGTAAAGGATTACCTTATCAGTACATAGTCGAGCCGTTGAGGATCCGCGGATCACGCCTTCTGCAACGCACAATCATAGCGACGGGAAGGAGTACCACGAAATGAGATCGTTCTTTGCCGTATTTGCTGGTTTGATGGCCATGATGATCGTCCTGTCCATGGGAATCTCCGCCTGTGGTGATTCACCCACGGCGCCGGCCGACGAGAATCACGAGGACGAGCACGAGCACGAGGAAATGGAGCGGCCACCCGGCATGTTGATGCCCACGTTATCGAGCATACAGAGCCTGGTGTTCAATCCCTCGTGCGTTACGCACCATGGTTTAGACGACCCCGCCGCTGGTCTCAATCTCGCCGAAGGCCACTCGTTCAAGAACATCGTGAACGTACGCAGCACCCAGGCAATGCTCGACCTGGTACGACCCGGTGATGCGGAAAACAGCTATCTTGTCCACAAGCTCGAAGGTCGCGAGGGCATTAAGGGCAAACAGATGCCGATAGGCAGTGCTCCCCTCACGGCCGCAGATATCGCCGTCATCAAGCAGTGGATAAACAATGGCGCAAAGGAGCACGAGGATGATCACTGAGAAGACAGACCTCGACGACACGCTTTCCCGGCCGGTGGTCTACGCTCCGGCACGGCAGCCTGAGTCGGCATTCCACTTTCTACCTGGTTTTTCTCCTTGATTGAACCGTGATTTCCCCGTTAAGTTAACGGTCGGATACCACCTGTGCAATGGTGTGTCCAGCCTTTCATAACCAACTGTAATACATGCATTTACCAATTAACTGAACTAGAGAGGATGCCTCATGACCGTTTCCGTCAAGCTCTTTGCCACCCTGAGAAAATACCTGCCCGAGGACGCGGTCAACAAGACGGCTACGCTTGAGTTCGGCGACGAGGCCAAGGCGAGCGACATCATCGCGCAATTGGAAATCCCCGACGGCCACATACACCTGATCCTGATCGACGGTAAACATTCTTCAGAGGATACTCCCCTTACGGATGGCGCGGTGGTCAGCTTCTTCCCGCCGATTGCCGGCGGGGCCTAGGGCCGGTGTCCTGCCACACTTATTTCGGATTCAAGCTGGAAGACGCCGTCCGGGGCCTGAAACGGGCGCTGCGGGACGAGAACATCCCGGTGGTGTCCGTCCGCGAGACCGATGACCAGGTCGTTTTCGCGATCGATGTCGCATCCGAAACCGGGGAAATCAGCCTGGCTTACCATACCACGAAGACCCATCCGCTGGCCAGGCTGGGCGATATACCCGCGATCGAAGTCACGGTCGACGATCACCTGCCCGATGTCAAACCCGTGCTGACCATGGCCTTCCTGAGAGGCGGAGGTTGACCTCATGCGTGCCGGTTTCCTGGTTGCCCTGTACCTGTGCATTTGCGCTTTCCTGACGACTCCCCAGCCGATATCGGCGCAAGGCTCCGGTGGCAGTGGCAGCAGCAGCGCGGCCGGTCGGATCGCCGCGGCCACTTCCTCCCTGAACCAGCTTGCCGATCTCGACGCCGGGTTCCTGATCCCCGATACCTTCAATGAGGTCCGGGAGGCCTACGATCGATATACCCGTGATATCAGGGAAGGCAAATCGACCCGTGATATCGACCGGGCCTATGCGGAATACGACGCCGCACTGGTCCTGGCGCGGGAACGGCTGGAACGCGTGAACGAGATGCTGATGATACCGCTGGAGAAACGGGCGGCGGCCCAGCGGGCGAATGCGCCGGCGATGGTACCGGATGCCTACGAGGCGGCCGAGAGACGCCTCGAACGAGCAATTTCCAGGTTGGAAGACGATCGGATTTCCGATGCATTCGCCGAGGGACAGGAAGCGGCCATGCTCTACGATTCCGCGAGGTCGTCGGTGATCGAGATGTCGCTTATCGGATCGGCGCAGATCGGCCTGGCCGAAGCCGAGAACCAGGATTGGGACCGGTTGGCCCCGGCGTCCTTCGAACGGGCCCGCCGGTTGGTGGACGAAGTAACCGGTGCCCTGGACCGCGGGGAACCCCTGTCTGCCGCGCTCCGGAACAAAGCCCAGGCCGCCGATTACGCGGTACGGCGCGCTATCGAGATTGCGGCAAAAGTCGACGGGCTCCGCAGCGATCCCGGGAACTGGGAGCGCGTGTTGATGGAACAGGAGGAACTCGCCCGGCAAGCCGCCGACGTGGCCGGGATCACCGCCGACTTCCTGGCGGATGATCCACAGGCGATCATGACGGAAAGCCTGCGCACGCTCGCCGTGCGACAGGATTCCGTCGTCCTGCTTCTACAACGGGCGGAGGGGGATGCCGCGGCACTCGGCGCCGAGGTCGATTCCCTGCGCCAGGCGATCGAGGAACAGCAGATTCGCCTGTCCTCCATGGTGGAAAGCTACCAGCAGGACCTGCAACGGAGAAAAGAGGAACTGGACCGGGAACGCCGGGAACTCAGGGAGTACCTGTACGAAAAGACCCAGCTGGATGCCGCCGCGCAGGCCCAGGAGCGTTTTTCGGACGGTGAAGCGATCGTGGTGCGCGACGCAGACCGGCTCACCCTGCGGCTCATCGGGCTGTCATTCCAGGCGGGAAGAACGGAAATACCTGGAGGCGCGCGCGGACTGCTCGCGAAACTCGGGGAATTCCTCGTATTGTATCCCCAGGCCCGCGTTGCCCTGGAGGGCCATACCGACGCCACCGGCGCTGAGGATAAGAACATCGAACTGTCCAGGTCCCGCGCCGCCGCGGTCATGCAGTTTCTGGCGGACCAATCCGGTATTGAGGCCGAGCGCATGACGTCCTCCGGCCTTGGCAGCGCGCAGCCTGTCGCCAGCAATAACACGCGCAGGGGCAGGGAACAGAATCGAAGAATCGACGTGATCCTGACCTTCACCAGGGATCTTTAAATCATCGGCGGGGAGAATGCTAAATTGAGCAAAGAAACCGGCAGCGAAATGTACGAAGAGATGAAGGAGAAGCTGTTTTCGGCGGTGATCGCGGACGCCCTGGACGCCTGCGGATATCGCGACCAGATCCTCCGGCACGACATCCGGCCCCTGTTTCCGGACGCCGTGGTCGTGGGCCGGGCGCTGACGGTCTTGTCCGTCGACGTCTACGAGATTCCCGACGAGCCCTACAAGCTGGAACTGGAGGCGGTGGATGCGCTGAAGGCCGGAGACGTCCTCGTGGCGCAGACCAACGGCACGACGCGGAGCAGTCTCTGGGGCGAGCTCCTCTCGACCGCCGCGGAGGCCCGGGGCGCGCGGGGTGCCGTGATCGACGGGTTTACCCGGGATTCGCAGGCCATCGCCGACATGGGCTTTCCGCTGTTCGTCCGCGGCATCGCGCCCTATGATTCCAAGGGCAGGAGTGACGTCATCGCCTACAATACGCCCATCGACTGCGGCGGCGTGAAGGTCTGTCCGGGCGATCTCGTTTTCGGCGACTTCGACGGGGTCGTGGTCGTTCCCCGGGCCGCGGAAGCGCAGGTACTGAAAGCGGCGTTTGAGAAGGCGGCCGAAGAGAAAGCGGTCAAGCAGGCCCTTCAGAACGGCATGTCCGCCACCGCCGCCTTCGAGAAATACGGTATTCTCTGATGAAGCCCCTTGTCGAGTGCGTGCCCAATTTCAGTGAAGGGCGCGATTCGGGCTTGGTGGAGGACATTGCCGCCCGTATCGCCGCAATCGACGGTGTTCACCTGGCCGGCATGGAGATGGACAGCGATCACAACCGTTCCGTGATCACCTTCATGGGGGCGCCCGAAGACGTAGCCCGGGGTGCATACGAGGCCTGCCGGACGGCTCGGGACCTCATCGACCTGAGGCACCACCGCGGCGTCCATCCCCGTATCGGGGCCACGGACGTCATCCCCTTCATACCCCTTTCCGACTACGCGATCACCGACTGTGTCGCCCTCGCCCTGACCTGCGGTGGGGAGATCGGCCGATCTCTCGAGATACCGGTGTATTTCTACGGTCATGCCGCCCTGGATGCGCGGCGGAGCGAGCTTTCCGCGATTCGCCGGGGTGGATTCGAACGTCTGGACGGGGAGATGGAAGAAAACCAGGACCTCGCGCCTGACGCGGGGCCGGCTACCGCTCATGTTTCCGCCGGCGCCACGGCGGTCGGCGTCCGCGATGTACTCGTCGCGTTCAACGTGAACCTGGACACCGACGACGTGCGTGTCGCCCGGACGATCGCGCAGGAGATCCGGGAGAAGAACGGCGGCCTGCCCGGGGTCCGGGCCCTTGGACTGCTGCTGCCGGAAAGGCACCTCGCCCAGGTGTCCATGAACCTGACCGACTACCGTCAGACGAACATGGCCCGGGCTTTCGACACCGTCGTGCGCCTCGCGGAAGCCGAAGGCGTCGAGGTCCTGGAGAGCGAACTGGTCGGACTCGCCCCTCGCGCAGCCTTGGGTGAAGCGGCACCCGAGGACCTGCGCATGGAAACGCTGGATCCCGGCCGGTTCCTGGAATACCACATCGATTTGTTCGACTGATCCGCCCCACTTCCGACCCACTTCCAACCCACTGCCGATCCGTATTTTCTTGACTCTGGTCCGCCCAGTTCATATAATGTTGACTAAATTAGTAAACTAAAACCCGACGGCCACGGAGGACGCATGAGGGTTTCAGCCAAGGCGGAGTACGCTTGCAGGGCGGTACTGGAGTTGACGCGCTATCACGACAAGGCGGAAGTCATCCATATCAGCGATATCGCCGTCCGCCAATCCATCCCCGAGAAATACCTCGTTCAGATCCTCCTGCAATTGCAACGCGCCGGCCTGGTACGGAGCAAGCGCGGAGCGACCGGCGGCTACTCGTTGGCGCGGGCTCCGGGCGAGATCTCGCTGGGCGACGTGATAAGGGCCATGGACGGCGCCCTGATCTCCGTAGAAAGCCTGTCCGGCGACGCCGAGATAACGGACCAGCTGAGCGGCCAGCACGTATTGAAGGACGTGTGGATGGGTGTGCAGGAGAAGCTCGGCGAGATCATGGACGGCATCACGTTCGAAGACATTTCCAGGCAGGCGCAGAAGAGCCTGTCCATGTACTACATCTGAAGGGTAGCCCGTGGCGTCCGGGAACGGAATATACGACAGTGCGCTCGACCTGATCGGCAACACCCCCCTGGTTCGCCTGAACCGGATCAACCAGGTAGCTGGGGTTGACCTGCTCGGCAAACTCGAATCGGACAACCCCGGCGGCAGCGTCAAGGACCGCGTCGGCCTGAGCATGATCCGGGACGCCGAGCAGCAAGGCCTGCTCAAGCCGGGCGGCACCATCGTAGAGCCGACGAGCGGCAACACGGGGCTCGGTCTGAGCATGGTGGCCGCGGTACGGGGCTACAAGGTCATCCTCGTGATGCCGGACAACATGAGTTCGGAGCGGCGCGTGCTGCTGACCTCCTACGGCGCGGAACTGGTGCTGACGCCGGGCATGCTCGGCATGGCCGGCGCCGTGCAGAAGGCGGAGGAGATACTCGCCGAACATCCCGACTACTTCATGCCCCAGCAGTTCAAGAACCCCGCCAACGTTGAAATCCACCGTAAGACCACGGCCGAGGAGATCTGGGAGGCGACGGGCGGAAATATCGACACCTTTGTGGCCGCTGTGGGCACAGGGGGCACGCTGACCGGCGTGGGGCAGTACCTGAAGGAGAAGGACGAACGCATCCGCGTGATCGCGGTGGAACCCTCGTTGTCCCCCGTGATATCGGGCAAACCCGTGGAAAGCCTGGTGCACGCCATCCAGGGCATCGGCGCGGGGTTCATTCCCGATATCCTGGACCGGTCGATCATTGACGACGTGATGTTGATCGATGACGAGGAGGCCTACCAGACGGCCCGCCGCATGGGCCTGGAGGAAGGGCTCCTGGTGGGCATATCGGCAGGCGCCAACGTCTGCGCCGGCCTGAAGTTGGCGGAGGACATGGGAGAAGGCCGAATCGTGACCATTCTGTGCGATACGGGAGAAAGATACCTGAGCATCCGGGAGTATTTCGAAGGACAGAGCGATTAAGCGCGATAAAAAACGAGATAAAGCACGACTGAGAGGAGGATCCGCTAGATGGCCGTTACCGTTCGCATACCAACCCCGCTGCGCAAGTTGACTGCCAACCAGTCCGAGATTGAAATCGACGGCGAGACCGTCGAATCGCTGATCGGAAACATGGAGGCATCCTACCCCGGCATCAAGGATCGCATCTGCGACGAGTCCGGAAAAGTGCGGCGGTTCATCAACATCTACATCAACGAAGAAGACATCCGGTTTATGGATGGTACGGACACCGCGGTCAAGGCCGGAGACCGGATTTCCATCGTGCCCGCCATCGCGGGCGGCCTGGGCGGTTTGGGAGGCGTGAGCGGCCTGGGCAGTCCGGGCAGTCCGGGCGGTCCAGGCAGTCCGCGGGACCGCGGCTGATGTCCTCCGTGCGGGTGCGCGTTCCCGCGACCACGGGCAACCTGGGTTCCGGTTACGACTGTGCCGGCATGGCCCTCGGTCTCCACAACACCATCGAGTTTACCGAAACGGAATCCGGCCTGGACGTGGTCGTGGAGGGTGAGGGGGCCGAAGCGGTGCCTCTTGATGAAGGCAATCTGTGCATCGTCTCCGCCCGGGCCGTTTTCGACGCCGCGGACTGGCAGCCCGCCGGTCTCAAGGCGCGCATGCACCACGCCATCCCCGTCTCACGGGGCCTGGGCAGCAGCGGAGTCGCTATCGTGGCGGGCGCCGTGGCAGCCAATGCCCTCGCGGGGCGACCGCTGGGAACCCCCGAACTCCTTCGCATCTGCTCCGACCTGGAAGGCCATCCCGATAACGTCGTTCCGTCCCTGCTCGGCGGGCTCTCCGTAAGCGGCGAGCGTGCGGGAACGATCGTTTACCAGACCTTCTCCGTGCCCTCCGACCTCCAGGCCGTCGTCGCGATTCCCGAATTCACCCTCGATACGAAGGTTGCCCGCGGCGTCCTGCCGGAAGCGGTATCCATGGAGGACGCGGTCTTCAACCTGTGCAGCGTGGGCCTGCTGGTGGGCGGGATGGTGACGGGGAATTACGCCCTGCTCCGGGAGGGCATGGCCGACCGCCTGCATCAGCCCTACCGGAAGCACCTGGTTCCCGGACTCGCCGAGGTCACCAGGGACGCCCTGGACGCCGGCGCTCACGGCGCGGCCCTCAGCGGCGCCGGACCCACGGCCATCGCCCTGGCCTCGGAAAACCACGAGGCGATCGGCGAAGCCATGGTCGATGCCTTCGCCCGGCACGGCGTTTCCGGGCAATACCGGATCCTCCCCATCGACAACGAAGGTTGCCAGGTCCTGTCGGACTGATGCCATGGGCGCTCTCAAGGACATTCGCGTCATTGACCTGACCCGGGTGCTCGCGGGTCCCTTCACGACCATGACCCTGGGCGACCTGGGCGCCGACGTCATCAAGGTCGAGCCCTTCGGCGGGGACGAGGCGCGGGGATTCGGTCCCTTCAAAGAAGGCGTGAGCGGCTACTTCGAGAACGTCAACCGGGGCAAGCAGAGCATCGCGATCGATCTGAAGCATCCCGACGGCCGCGAACTGCTCCTCAAATTGATCGGCAAGTCGGACGTCCTGGTGGAGAATTTCAGGCCGGGCGTGATGAAGAAACTCGGACTGGATTACGAGACGCTGAAGACACGGTTCCCCGGACTGATCTATGCGGCCTGTTCCGGGTTCGGTCAGACCGGACCCTACGCCCGGCGCGGCGCCTACGACATGATCATCCAGGGCATGGGCGGCATCGTCAGCATTACGGGCGAACCGGACCGTCCGCCCGTCCGGGTGGGCGTGTCCATCGGGGATATCGCCGCCGCGCTCTACTCGTGCATCGGCATTTTAACGGCGCTCTTTACGCGGACGCAAACGGGCCGGGGACAGATGGTGGATATCGGCATGATGGACTGCCAGGTCGCCCTGCTCGAGAACGCCATCGCCCGCTACGACATGACGGACACCGTGCCGGAACCACTCGGGGCCCGGCATCCGTCCATCACGCCCTTCCAGGCCGTCGCGACGCGGGATGGGTGGATCATGATCGCGGCTGGAAACAACGTCCTCTGGCGCCGGTTGTGCGAAGTCATGGGGCGGGAGGACCTGGCCGGCGACGGTCGGTTCAGGGACAACAACCTGCGCACCGAGCACCACGAAGAACTGCACGGGATATTGACCGGTGTGTTCCGGGAGAGCACTTCGGAAGACTGGCTGCAGCGTCTCGACGCGGCCGAGATCCCCTGCGGTCCCATCCAGAACGTGAAGCAGGTCGTGAACGATCCCCAGGTACTGGCCCGCGAAATGATCGTGAAGATCCTGCATCCCATTGCCGGCTCACTTCGCGTGGCCGGCTCACCCCTCAAGCTGTCGGACACTCCGCCCGAAGTCACCCGGCACGCCCCCGCCCTGGGTGAGCACACCGACCAGGTTCTTCAGACGCTGCTCGAGGCGTCTTCGGACGATCTGGCGCGGTGGCGCGAGGCCGGGGTGATCCAATAAAATGCCCTCCGGTTACGGGAGGGCTTCCTCCCGTTTGGGACTGCTCGTTAAAGCAAGCAGGTCCGATGAGCACGCCAATCCTTGAAAGGCGCTCATTCAAGGGCATTGCCCTGTCCTTGAGCCGATTGATTTTCCGCGACCCAGATTCCTAGATTAAACTCAAAAAAAACGACTAATAATCAATAAGCCGGTTTCGGATCGTGTATGCGTTCGATATTCGGGGCATAATACTGCGCTTGGTCTCACCGTATTGCGCGTCATACCGAGATCAACGCTAGGGATCAGGCGAACGGTTCATACATCATATCAGGGCGAGCAGAGGAACGCGGAAACTACAATGGACGAATACCAAAATCAAAACCGGGTCGCCGTCTGGGGTGTTCCCGAAAACACACGATGGTGGTTTACCGTTGTCTTTCTGACCATCACGGCTGGAAGCCATGTTGTGTTCTGGAAGTTCGGGGTTTACATCTTTTCAATTGAGCTTGTCTTCGACTATAATATCAAGGTCGGAGGATCATCGGTATTCGCCACGTTTACAATTATAGAAGGAGTGGACTTCATGGGATGGCTCTACGAATACATAAAGCGACGACACAGGGAGGAAGGTCGTGCCGAAGGCCGCGAGGAGGGTCGCGCGGAAGGCCGTGAGGAAGGTCAGAGAGAACGAGACCAGGCTTACAGGGAGTGGATCAAAAGGGAACAGGAGGCTGGTACGCTTGGCACGCCGAAGCAAAGCCCTCCCCCGTTTCTTGATGACGTGGTCACGCAATCAGAACGGGGCTCTGCATAAGCCTGCAAAGAAGCAATAAAGCACATGTAAATTACCCCTCCTCGTACTGCTTACATCTCGTGTTTGCCGCTAATGCGAGCCATACCGCTTCCCCGTGAGCATCGCAACTGAAAACTGACGGTCATCCGTGCCGGGATCCTACCCCACCGCCTCAATCCACAGCAACAGCTTCAGCCACGAGGTCGCCGACTTCGCTGGTGCTGTACCCCATCCGGCCGGCGTCCATGCTCTTCATTTTGGTGCTCACCACGTCGATGATGGCCCGTTCCACGGAGTCGGCGGCCTGCGTTTCGCCCAGCTGCGCCAGCATCATCTGGCAGGAGGCGATGGCCGCAATGGGATTGATGACGTTCTGGTCCGTGTATTTCGGCGCCGAACCCCCGATGGGTTCAAACATGGCGGTGCCTTCGGGGTTGATGTTGCCTCCCGCTGCGATGCCCATGCCGCCCTGGATCATGGCGCCGAGGTCCGTAATGATATCGCCGAACATGTTGGTCGTGACGATGACGTCGAACCACTCGGGGTTCTTCACCATCCACATGCAAGTCGCGTCCACGTGGGCGTAATCGGCCGTGATGCCCGGATATTCTTCCGCGACTTCATAGAAGGTCCGCTCCCAGAGGTCGTGGGCGTAGGTCAGCACGTTGGTCTTGGCGCAGAGCGTCACCTTGTTCTGCCGGTTGCGTGCCTTGGCGGTCTCGAAGGCGTAGCGGACGCACCGTTCGACACCCTTCCGGGTATTGATGGACTCCTGCACCGCGACCTCGTCAGGCGTGCCCTTCTTGTACACGCCGCCGGCGCCGACGTAAAGGTCCTCGGTATTCTCCCGGACCACGACGAAGTCCACGTCATCGGGACCCTTGTCCTTCAGCGGGCAGTCCACGCCCGGGTACAGCTTGACGGGACGCAGGTTGATATAGAGGTCCAGTTCGAACCGGATGGTCAGGAGGATGCCCTTTTCCAGCAGGCCCGGCGGGCAGTCCGGATGTCCGATGGCGCCGAGGTAGATGGCGTCGTAGTGGCCAAGTTCCTGCAGGCCTTCCCGCGGCAGTATTTCTCCTGTCCTCAGGTATCTTTCACCGCCGAAATCGTATTCCGTGAGTTCATAGTCGAATGAGAACTTCTGCGAGGCCGCGTTGAGCACTTTCAGCCCCTCACGCACGACCTCCGGGCCGGTTCCGTCGCCCGGAATGACCGCGATATTGTACAAGTGTTCCTCCTGCGTATGTGGGAATGTAGGGTTGGGTTATTCGACGATCAGCCCGCCGTGCCGTGCAACGAGCTGATTGAGGGAATGCAGGTATGCCTGGATGCTGGCTTTCACCACGTCGGTGTCCGATGCGTGACTGTTGAAGGACTGGTCGTGGAAACCCACGGAGACCTGGACGTGGTGGGCGCCGTCCCGGCCGTTCGACGAGGTCTGGATATCTTTCACGTAGGTGGGCAGCTTGGTGATCCGGTCGACGGCGTTCAGCGCGGCGAGAATCTGGTTGTCGCCTACGCCGCCTTCTTCGATCGTCTCGCCGCTGACGTGGAGGCGTACGCTCGCATCGGCCTGGCCGGAGTGCGAGGAGGTCACCCTGAAATCTTCCAGCAGGTACTGTTCGGGCACTTCGACCGGTGAGTCGGATACGATCCGGTGGAGGTCCTCGTCCGCCACCTCCTTCTGCCGGTCCGCCACGTTCAGGAAGCGCACGTGCACCTTTTCGAACTCTTCCTTCCGGGTCTCGTCGTACGTGTAGCCCAACAGCTCGAGCCGGTGCCGCAGGGCGTGCCGTCCGGACCGTGCCGTCAGCACGATGTCGCTCTTCTCGATGCCCACGTCAGACGGGCTCATGATCTCGTAGTTCTCCCGGTGCTTCAGGAACCCGTCCTGGTGAATGCCCGAAGAATGGGCGAAGGCGTTGCTGCCCACGATGGCCTTGTTGCGCTGCACGGGCATGTGCATAAGGTCCCGCACCAGCAGGCTCGTGGAATAGATCTGCGTGGTTTCGATATCGGTGCGCGCGTCGTAGAAATCCCCGCGCATCTTGACCGCCATGACGATCTCTTCCAGGGAGGCGTTGCCCGCCCGCTCGCCCACGCCGTTCACCGTGCATTCGACCTGGGTCGCACCCGCTTTTATGGCCGCCAGGGAATTGGCCGTCGCCATGCCCAGGTCGTTGTGGCAGTGCACGCTGACCTTGGCCTTCTCGATGTTCGGCACGGTCGCGATCAGGCGGGAGATCAGGCTGCCCCACTGTTCCGGGACGGCGTATCCCACCGTATCGGGGATGTTCACCACGGTGGCGCCGGCGTCGATGACCGCCTCGACGGTCTCGCACAGGTAGTCGAAATCGCTCCGCGAGGCGTCCTCGGTCGAATACTCGATGTCCTCGCAGAGATCCTTCGCGAAGAGGACGGCCTGCACGCCCATGTCCATGATCTGCTGCCGGGATTTACGGAATTTGTGCTTCAGGTGGGTGTCGGACGTGCCCAGGACGATGTGGATCCGGGGCCGTTTCGCGGGCTTGACGGCCTCGGCCACGGCCACGATATCCGATTCCACCGCCCGTGCGAGGGCCGTGATCACGGGGCCTTCGACCTGCTCGGCGATGTTCTTGACCGCGGCGAAGTCACCGGGCGAGGACGCGGCGAAACCCGCTTCGATCACGTCGACGCCGAGTTCGGCCAGCTGGTGCGCGACCTGGATCTTCTCGTCCCGGTTCAGCGAGGCGCCGGGGACCTGCTCCCCGTCACGCAACGTGGTGTCGAAGATATCCACTTTTCGCATCGCCGCGTGCTCCTGTAGACTACCGGGTTACGCCGACCGGGCGGTCGGGACAGCCTGTTGATTTGGCCTGGCCTGGGGACGCCTACTTCTTCTCTTCGATCCAGCTCATCATGCTGCGCAGTTGCCGTCCGACCTCGACGATCTTCTTTTCCGACGCATTGCGTCTGAGGGCGTTCATGACGGGCGCGTTGGCCTGGTTCTCGAGCATCCACTCGCGGGCGAAGGCACCGGACTGGATTTCGGCGAGAATGCGCTTCATTTCGGCGCGGGTCTCTTCGTTGACGATCCGCGGGCCGCGCGTCAGGTCGCCGAATTCGGCCGTGTTGCTGACGGAATACCGCATGCCTTCAATACCGCCTTCGTACATGAGGTCCACGATGAGCTTCAGTTCGTGCAGGCATTCGAAGTAGGCGACCTCGGGCTGGTAACCCGCCTCGACCAGGGTCTCGAATCCGGCCATGACGAGTTCGGAAGTGCCGCCGCACAGGACGGACTGCTCGCCGAAGAGATCGGTCTCGGTTTCTTCGCGGAAGGTCGTCTCGATGACCCCGCCCCGGGTGCCGCCGATGCCCTTGGCGTAGGCCAGGCCGATGTCGCGGGCGCGGCCCGTGTGGTCCTGGTGGACCGCCAGCAGGCAGGGCACGCCGCCGCCTTCTTCGAAGACCCGGCGCACGAGGTGGCCCGGTCCCTTGGGCGCGACCATGAAGACGTCCACGTTTTCGGGCGGGACGACCTGGTTGAAATGGATATTGAATCCGTGGGCGAAGGCCAGGGCGTTGCCCTCCGCCAGGTTCGGCGCCACGAAGTCATTGAAAAGACGGGACTGAAGCTCGTCGTTGACCAGCATCATGATGATGTCGGCCTCGGCGGCCGCCTGTTCCACGGTACGGGGCTCGAATCCGTCCTCTACGGCCTGGTCCCACGAGCCGCCCTTCCGCAATCCCACGATGACGTCCAGTCCGGAATCGCGCAGGGAAAGGGCGTGGGCGTGTCCCTGGCTGCCGTAACCGACAACCGCGATGGTCTTGCCGTCCAGTATGCCCAGATCGGCGTCCTGATCATAATACAGTCGAGCCATTGGTTCTCCTTCATGCCAAACCTGCGGCCATGCTTGATCAGGCCAGGTCGGCGGTGATCTGCTTGCGTTCCCGCTCCCAGACGGGCAGCGGGGCTTCCGGTGACGGCGTGTCCTTGCTGGTCGATTCGCGGGCCAGCGCCACCCGGCCGGTCCGGGCGATCTCCCGGACGCCGAAGGGCCGCACCATGCTGATGACGGCGTCGATCTTGTCCTCGTTGCCCGTGGCTTCCAGCATGATCGTCTTCTGGTTGATGTCGACGATCTTCGCCTTGAAGATGTCGGCGATCTGCACGAGTTCCTGCCGCGTGGCCTGGCTGGCGTTCACCTTGATGAGGGCGAGTTCGCGGTTGATGAAGTTCTCCCCGGTGAGATCCACGACCCGGATCACGTCCACCAGGCGGTTCAACTGCTTGATGATCTGTTCGATGATCATTTCGTCGCCCTGCGTGACGATGGTCATGCGCGCCGTGCCGGGTTCCGCGGCTTCGCCGACGGCGATGCTGTCGATGTTGAAGCCCCGGCCGCTGAACAGCCCGGAAATGCGGGCCAGGACCCCGAACCGGTTCTCGACCACCATGGATATGGTATGGCGTGCCATCGTTTAATCCTCTATTCTTCGATCATTTCGTGGGATGCCGCCCCCGCGGGGATCATGGGATACACGTTGCCTTCTTCGGCGATCACCATGTCGAGCATCACGGGACGGTCCTTGACCTTGCAGGCCTCGAGCCAGGCGCCTTCCACGTCTTCATCCTTGAAGACCCGGATACCCACGGCACCGTAGGCCTCCGCCAGCTTCACGAAGTCCGGGTTGGAGTCACGCAGGTCCACCTCCGAATAACGCTGCGCGTAGAACAGCTCCTGCCACTGGCGCACCATGCCGAGGTAGCCGTTGTTCAACAGCACGATCTTGATGGGCAGATCGCAGGCCACGGCGGTGGCCATTTCCTGGATGTTCATCTGGATGCTTCCGTCGCCCGAAAACACGATGACGTCGCGGTCGGGAAAGGCGAACTGGGCGCCGATCGCCGCGGGCAGTCCGAAGCCCATGGTGCCGAGCCCGCCGGAAGTGATCATCGACCGGGGGTTCGAGAAGCCATACCACTGGGCCGCCCACATCTGGTGCTGGCCGACGTCGGTGACCACGAAGGCCTCGCCCTTCGTGAGCTGCCCGATACGCTCGATGGCGTACTGGGCACACAGCGGAAACTGATCCGTCTCTTTCTCGACGGTCTCCCGGTCTACGCCCTCCAGGCCTTCCTCGTGGAGCCCTATCGTGTTCGCGTAGGTCAGCGGGTGGTCGCGTTTCCATTCCTCGATCTGCTGGAGCCACTCGGCCGTATCGGCCCGTTCCACCAGGGGAATCAACTGCTGCAGCACCTGCTTCACGTCGCCCACGATGGGGAGGTCTACCCGCACGTTCTTGTTGAGGGACGACGGATCGATATCGATGTGGATCTTCTTCGAATTGGGCGAAAAATCCTCCAGCTTGCCGGTCACCCGGTCGTCGAACCGGGCGCCGATGCAGACCAGCAGGTCGCACATCATCACGGCGGTATTCGCGTACCAGGTGCCGTGCATGCCGAGCATCTTGAGCGAAAGCGGGTCGTTTTCCGGGTAGGCGCCGAGGCCCATCAGCGTCGTCGTCACCGGGGCGTTGAGCTTGCGGGACAGCGTACGGATTTCCTCCGACGCCTCGGAGATGATCGCGCCGCCGCCCACGTAGATCACCGGCTTCCTGGCCGAGGTGAGCATCTCCGCGGCCTTGCGGATCTGCTTCGGATGCCCCTCGGTCCGGGGCTTGTACCCGCGGATGTCCGGCCGTTCGGGGTAGGAGAACTCGGCCTCCCCGATCTGGACGTCCTTGGGCACGTCGATCAGGACGGGGCCGGGCCTGCCGGTCGTCGCGATATGGAACGCCTCGGCGAAAACCTGCGCGATATCTTCGGTTTCCTTGATGAGGAAATTATGCTTCGTGATCGGCCGCGTGATGCCCACGGTGTCCGATTCCTGAAAGGCGTCGTTTCCGATCAGGTGCACCGGTACCTGTCCAGTGATCACGATCATCGGGATCGAATCCATGTACGCGGTCGCGATGCCGGTTACCGTGTTGGTGGCGCCCGGGCCGGAGGAGACGAGGACCACGCCGGGCTTGCCGGTCGCCCGCGCATAGCCGTCGGCCATGTGGGTCGCACCCTGCTCGTGCCGTACGAGGATGTGCTTCAGGCCGGTGGTGCGCTGAATGACGTCATAAGTCGGGATCACCACGCCGCCGGGATACCCGAAGACGATATCGACCCCCTCTTGCTTCAGACACTCTATGACAATCTCAGCACCCGACAGTTTCATCGACCCTCTCCTTTTTAAAAACGAGGATATCCCGCGCAGGACGTGATCTACCGTTCACGAAACCGGCTGGATTTCGTCATGTTCAAAACCCGACTTGTGCCTCGTAAAATACGCCAGGAGCGCTTGTTGTCAAGTTAAAACTCCATAGAAACCACTTGACGAAAAGCCCCGATTCTCTTATATGTTTTAGGCTTTGCACCAGGGTCCGAATTCCTGTCGATTCGATGTATGGCCTGTGTAATTTACGACGTTCGACCAGCACGATTGTACCGTATTCAAACCGGCAGTTTTACGCAACCCATATCCTGGAGGACCGGGTCGATGGCAAGAACGAGACGGCGCATCAGCCGTCGTGAAATGAAAGAAGACCGCTTTATTCTGTGGCTGTATGAAATGAGCAGCGAGATCGACAGGCACTGGAAATCGCTCACCGCGGCCGTCGTCCTGGTGGTTGCCTGCGTGGTCGGCTGGTACTACTGGACCAACAAGCAGACCGATGACCTGGTGGAGGCGGGAAAGGTCTTCGCGCCGGGCCAGACGGCGATGCAGGACAGCCGCTATGAAGACGCCATTTCCATATTCGAGCGGGTCGTGACCGAATTCGGCGGCACTTCAGTGGCCCTCGAGGCCACGATCGAGCTGGCCAACGCCAGTTTTCAGACCGGCAATTTCGAAAAGGCGCGCACCTACTACCAAACCTACCTGGACGAATACGGCCGGCAGAACGCGCATTTCTGGCTGGCCGCGCGCTCGGGACTGGCCGCGTGTGACGAAGAGGAAGAAAAGTACGAAGAGGCGGCCAACCAGTATCTCGCCCTGGCGGACGAAGATCCGGACAGCTATCTCGCCCCCGGTTTTCTCCTCGACGCCGCGCGGTGTTTCGGAGCTGCCGACCAGAAGGACCGGGCACGGGTCCTGTACGACCGCGTGGTTGAAAACTACGAATCGACGCCTTACGCCCGGGATGCCCGGATCGCATTGACCGCGCTCTAACGGAGATCGCGTGAAGGTTACCAACTTCGCCCCCGGACCCACACCGGTACCCGACCGGGTCGTCCGGAAGATGTCGGCGCCGATCCTCACCCACCGCTCCAGCGAATTCAGCGACCTGCTCAGACAAGTCGCCTCGGGGCTTCAGCACGTTTTCCGGACAGAGAACGATGTGCTCGTGCTCACGGCCTCCGGCAGCGGCGCCATGGAGGCCGCGGTCGTCAACCTGCTTTCGCCGGGAGATCGGGTGCTGGCGATCAGCGGCGGCAAATTCGGCGGCAGGTGGGTCGAACTGTGCGCGACCTACGGGATCGACGCCCTGACGTTCGACGTGGAGTGGGGGACCGCCGCGGATCCCGACGAGATCGACCGTATCCTGGGGGAACAGGGACCCTTCGAAGCGGTGCTGGCCACCCACAGCGAGACATCGACGGGCGTGCTTCACGACATCGAGGTCCTGGGCAGGGTCGCCCGCGGTCACGGCTGCTACCTGGTCGTGGATGCCATCAGCGGCCTGGGCGCCAATGAACTCAGGACGGACGACTGGCACGTCGACATCGCCCTGACGGGTTCGCAGAAAGCGCTCATGATCCCGCCCGGACTGGCCTTCATCAGCGTCAGCGAACGGGCGTGGCAACGCATCGAAGAAAGCCGCCAGCCTTCCTACTATCTGAACCTGATACGGGCCAGGGATTCGTTCACGAAGGGGCTGACGCCCTATACGCCGGCCGTGTCCCTGCTCATGGGACTGGCCGAATCGTTGAAGATGATGAAGGAACTCGGCCTGGAGGAAATCTACCGGATTCACGAGCGAAACGCCCTGGTGACCCGCGCGGGCGTCGGAGCCCTTGGCCTGGATCTCTTTGCGCGCAGGCCATCCAACGTGCTGACCTCGGTCGTCATGCCGCCCGGTATCGACGGCTCCGAATTGTTGAAGACGATCAAGCAGGAGTGCGGCGTGACCATCGCCAACGGGATGGATCACTACAGGGGCAAGTACATTCGCATCGCCCACCTGGGGTACAATGTCGCCCCGTCGGACATGATCGTCGCCCTTGAGGCCCTCGAGCACGGACTTGGCCGCCACGGGTACGAGTTCGAGTCCGGAGCGGGTGTCGCCGTCGCGGAGCGGGTGATACGGGAGACGGGGTGAGCGGGCAGGACGCCGGTACGTTCAGTGGGCTGGTCGCGATCGGTGAACGCTGCGACCTTTGATCAGTTTGCGCTTCTCTTTATTTATTCAACTCGCGTATCTCGATGTTGCTGTCACTGGTTTCGAGCCAGATCCTGGCGCCGCCGCCGTTGAGCATGTACGTAGCGCTTATTTCCCCTTCTTCCGCGTCTTCCTCGTAGCGCTCCGCTTCGAAATCGGACCGAATCCTGTACCGCAGGGTGCCCATGAGGGAGTTACGGGTCCGGATCATCTTCTTCTGCGCTTCGACCGACTTCCTTTGTGCGGCCTGTAATTCCCGCTGTGCCGACCGCAATTCCTTTTGAATCTCTTGCAGAAGCCGCTGCGCCTCTTCGGCCGACAACTGTACCGCATCGTTCACGCTTTTCGTCAGCTTATCGACGATCTCCTGCAACTTCTCCTCGTCGATCTCGGTGTCGGACGGATCAAGGTTAATCGTCGGAATCTCGGGTATGTCGATCTCTATCCGGTCGTTCCCGCCTGGAGGAAGGCGCATTTGAAACACGCCCGACTGCGATCTTTTATCCACGCGTATCCGCGCTTCGATGGTCGCCTTCGCTTCCGGATCCACGTAGAGCACGATGTCGCCGCCAGCCGAAACCAGTGAGCTGCCCTTGGAACCCTGCGGAGTGATTTCCGCCAGGACATCGCCGCCCGCGGTACGTGCATCGATTGAGCCCGTTACATTCAGAAGGTCCAGTTCGCCCCCGGCGGTTTTCACCTGCAATTCACCCTTCGCGTTTCGCAGTTCGATGTCACCGCCGGACGTGGTGATTCGGGCGTTCTCCAAGAGTTCGCCTATCTCGATATCGCCTCCGGATGTCCTGATCCGGGATTCACCGCCTACGTAATCAATGGTGATGTCTCCACCGGAAGTCTGAGCTTCCAGTTCATTGCCTACGTGGCCGATCCGGATGTCGCCGCCGGATGTCTGGACGTCCAGGTCGGCCGAGGCCTTCTCGACCCGGATGTCGCCCCCCGACGTCTGCAGGTGAACGTCGCCACCTACCGTGCCCACCCGGATGTCTCCGCCGGAAGTAGTCAGCTCCACGTCACCGCCGATATCCCGGAGCGTTACGTCTCCGCCGGAAGTATGGCTTCTCACGTCTCCGCCCAGGTTGCCCACGACCTCGATATCGCCACCGCCGGTGCGCAGGTCCAGGTCGAAATCCGATGGCAGATCGATCTTGAATCGCAGGCCCCTTCTTCGATTCATCGACCATCCCCTGGGGTCGTAATCGACGCGCAGTATGCCGCCTTCGTAACGTATTCTCAGATCATCCGCGCCGCTTACCGGGATGCCTTGAACGTTCACGACCGCTTCGTTCTTGCTCCACGTGGAGATCGTGATATCGCCCGCCCGGGTGTTCAGGTCGAGCCGTCCGTCCCTTTCCACCTGGAAGGTCTCCGTCCGGTTCCCGGTGGCCCTGTTCTGATCCTCCATGAGCGCCAGGGCTTCTTGCGCCAGGGTTTGCTGCACAAACAACAATACACCGAATGTACAAATCCATAATTTCATGATCGATACTCCTCGGTCGGCCGCGTCCCGTTACGGTGCGGCCAGATTGCTCAGCACGGTCCTTGCCTTCGTGCGGATGTAAGCGTTATCGTCGAGAACCATCCGGGTCCTGAGTACACTTTCCAGCTGTTCGTCGAATGAGGCCGGTACCTGGTCCTGCAGCCGGTTGATCGCATTTATTCTGAGGGCCGGGTTTTCGTCAAATACCAGCGTGTGAATCATGGCGTCCCTGATTTCCTCGTCGAAGGGATACCGGGACAGCGCGTTGAACGCCTCGCCGCGGACCCCCGCATTCGAATCGGTCTTCAAGGCCGTGACGAGTGCATCCCTGATCTCGTGATCCGACTGAAGGCCTTCCGAGGCACTCACGGCGTTCACCGCCCGCAGCCTGACGCCGGGGTTCTGCTCGTTGAGCACGGCAAAGGTGAGTACGCGTTGAATATCCGGATCGTCGACCGGTCCCATGATCTGTACGGGACGGACGGCTTCGAACCGGATACCCAGCGTGCCGTCGGGCACGTCCGAGTCCACGAACCGGACATTGGATATGGCCACGTCCTCGTTGCTCAGCAGGTCCGTCTGGCCCATGCCCGGCACCGCGAATCCAGGCGTCCGGCCATCCTGGAAGGCCAGGTAGTAACCGCCGGCCAGGCCGACAAACAGCAGAAGCGCGCCCGCGAGAACCGTTCGGTATTGTGGAAAAACGCTGATCGTAAGTCCTTGCAGGCCATCGACAAAACGACTCAACCATCCTCCGGGAAGCCGGTGTTCCGGTCGGCCGAGTGTCAAGTTGGACCACAGGTTGGCACGGGCATCGAGGAGGTCGGTTTCTCCAGGGCTCGCAGGGGCGGCCTGCTCCATGACCATCCTGAATTGATTCAGCTCGTTGCGAAAGGTCCGGCATCGCTGGCACGATTCGAGATGGACGTCCAGCTGCCGCTGATCCGCGTCCGACAGTTCACCGTACTGGGAGAGTTCCAGCCATTCCTCCCACTTCGCGTGAGATCGGTCCTTGTCTTCTTTCATGTTCGTATGTCCTCGAGTTGACTGCGCATCCGTCGAGTGGCGTCGAATAAGTATTTTTTAACGGTGCCTTCGGCGCATTCCATGATGCCTGCGATTTCCCTCAGCTTGAACCCTTCGTGGTGACGCAGCACGAACACGGTGCGCAGCCGGGGCGAAAGGGTGCCGACGGCAGCACGTATCCGTGAAGCGATTTCGTGGTTGATGACGGCCGCGTCCGGCCGGTCGGGGGAATGGAGTGTAACCCCCAGTTTCGTCGGGTCATGGTCTTCTCCCTGCTCGTCTTCGATCGGGACGAAGCGCCTTTTTCCATCTCGCGTTCGGTGCGTAATGCAGACATTGGTGACGATCCGGTACAAGTAGGTCGAAAACCGGCTGCGGAATTCGAATTTCGGCAAGGCCTTTAACACCCGTATGAAGACTTCCTGGTAAATGTCCTTGGCATCGTCCATGTCCCCCACGAAGGACATGGCCATGGACAGCACTTTCTCGTCGTATCGGTAGACCAGTTCCTCCACTGCCCGCATGTCGCCGCCCCTTGCCTTGAGAATCAGCCTGCGATCCTCCAGGTCCGCGCGATCCCTTGCCGAATCGATCTTCATGTTTTCATCCTGATGATCCGGTGCGATTCGGCCGTCGAGTCTGAGGGCAGTTTCCACGTTGTTACCTGGCGTCGAGTGCCGTATGCGGTCGCCTTCTGTTGTATGAGACCGGCTATGGTCCGGATTGGTTGTGTGCGAATGTGTTTTTTGTGGGGAAACCGCTGTTATGCGCGGTCGAGTGTGTCAGGAATATAACGTACAGGAAAGAGGAAAGTCGCGGGAATTACGGTACAGGCAATCGGCAAGGTTCGCCCGGCGGTGCAGGATAGTGTCTTGCAGCGGACGGAATGCGACGGCAGGATCTGAATTGGCGGACCGGAATGCAGGAACAGCGGGTTGCTGCGAGGAAATGCCGGCTGGTCGGCGTATGTCGCCGCGCCAGCATCCGCTGCCTCGACCATCGGCAGATATCCCAAGACTCCGGCAAACGTCCCGGACCACCGATAGGCGACCAATCGGTCAGCCCGGCCGAACCGCGCGAAAGGACGTGCATCGGCGCTCAATCGGCAAAACCGTTGCACGCTGTGGCAGGCGTTCAGCCGTCCTTAGAGGCGGACGTACCGGAGGTACCCTGTTTCTCTTCGGCGGGATCTTTGTTCTGTGCTTTCTTGAACTCGGTGATCCCCTGGCCCAGACCCTTTGCCAGTTCGGGAAGCTTCTTCGCGCCGAAAAGGATCATGACGATGACAAGAATGATAATCAGTTCTGTCGTGCCGAAACTACCTAGCATGTAAATCACCTCCTCGCATTGAGAATACCCTTATTGACCCCTCTTGTCAAGCGCGAATGAATAGACCAGGGGCGGGCCTGTCCAGGAATGTACCTTGCCATGTCGTCTATCCGATGTTTATATAGTTTCTGACGTTTGCAGCCGATCCGGCTGCCGGACGCACCTACGTTCAAGGAGGACACGGTGATCGTACGAATCGTTTACTGCGCTGATTGAAGCTACGAACAAGACGCCGCCGGGTTGGCGGTGAAACTGCTGGAGTACTACAAACACGATATCGAACAGCTGCAGCTCTTGCCGTCCGGAGGAGGCAAGTTCGAAGTCACGGTGGACGACTCGCTGATCTTCTCCAAGCTGGCGAACGACCGGTTTCCGGAATACGCGGAGGTCAAGGACGCCATCGAGGCATCGATCGCGGGCTGACGCGCATCCATACGCAGCGAGGATTAAGGTTGGTATGAACATTTATGTTTCGCTGGAAGACGAGATCGCCGTGCTTCGCATCGAGGGCAGGTTGTGGGAAGAAGGAGACACCGTCGAGCTGGACCGGATGGTCGACGACACCCTCGCCCGGGGCTGCACGCGGTTCGTCGCCGATCTGACCGGCGTGCCCATCATGAACAGTTCCGGACTGGGTTCGCTGATCGCGGCCATGAAGAAAATACGATCCAGGGACGGGGAGATGGTGCTCACGGGCGTCAACGACCGACTGGATCACCTGTTCCGGATCACCCGGCTGTATACGGTCTTCAAGACGTATGACGACGTGGACGCCGCCGTGGAGCACATGCTCGCCTGACGATCCAACCGAAGCCCGAGGCCGCCATGCCGGACTACCAGCCCCTGGACCTCACCCCGGTTTACAACGCGAACCGCGGCGTATACGATGACATTGCAGACCCTCCGCTGGGATCGCAGTTGTTTTACGGCCTTCCTTTTCAAATCGGAGACGGCACGGGAGAAACCGACTGCTTCATCGGCTTCGGGTCCGAGGTGGGCTGTCCGGCCGATCCCGTAGCGATTCCGGTCGGCCAGGCCGCGGTCAACGTGGTTTTCGCCCACGCGGTGATCCGTTCGGAGATCGAGGCGGGTGGCCCGATCGCCCTTCCCGTGGCCACGTACCGGTTCGAATGGGACGATGGACGCGCCGAGTCCGTAACGATCCGAGAACGATTCGAGATCGGCTACATGCCGCTGCCCTGGGGGCAGTATCCCTTTCTCTGCGTCCCGGACGAGAAGCCGTCGACCTACAACCGGTCGGGCGGCGACTGGAGCGATGCGGGCCGCCGGCAGACGGAGGCCGAGCAGGGATGGCCGCGCGGTTACTATCTCTGGGCCTGGCGCAATCCCCGCCCCGACCAAAGCATCCGTTCGATTGAGATCTCTCCGCAGGGCCCGCCCTTCGTCGTGGCCGCCGTTACGCTCGGCCATGTCGACGAAGATCCTATCTGCCGGTGGGCCGCCCGTGACGTCCAGATCGAGCTCAAGAACCCGGAAGCCGCCGGGAAACCCTTCAACCTGGACGTGGAGGTGGACCGGGGCTATGCGACCTACGCCTATCCGCTGCCCGGGGAGGTCGACCGGGCCTTCCTGACCGACACGCACCGCGGCTGGGGACAGGCGGACACCGATCGCGCCAGTCCCGCCCACGTGGGCGTGGCCGGCACGCCGTCGGCCACCGTAACCGTTAAACAGGATGGGAAGGCGGTCGGTTCGGCCAACTGGGGCGAACTGGAAGCCAAAGAGGTCGTCGAAACCCCCTCGGTTCGGTTCAAAGTCATCGACACGGGCCGGAACTGGGTGCACACCACGGTCCTGGACGACGAGACGGGCCTTCCCGTGCCCTGCCGCGTCCACTTCCGCTCGGCCCGCGGCGTGCCCTATGCCCCTCACGGCCACCATGCCCACGTGAATTCGAACCTCGAGACGTGGCACGTGGATGTGGGCGGCGACGTGCGCCTGGGACAGATGTCCTACGCCTACATCGATGGCAAATGCCAGGGCTGGCTGCCCCGGGGCGACGTGCACGTAGACGTGGCCCGCGGCTTCGAGTACGAGCCGATTCGCGAGCGTGTCCACATCGAACCCGGGCAACGCGAACTCACCCTCAGGCTGAAGCGGTGGACCGATCTGAACGCGGAACGGTACTTCAGCGGGGACACCCACGTACATTTCCTCTCGACCCAGGGCGCCCAGCTCGAGGCCCGCGGGGAGGACCTGAACGTCGTCAACCTCCTGCTTTCCCAGTGGGGCGGCCTCTTCACGAATACCGAGGAATTCACGGGATCGGCGAACGTGGCGCACGACGGAGACACGATCGTCTATGCCTCGCAGGAGAACCGGCAGCACATCCTGGGCCACCTGTCGCTCCTCGGCCTGAAGGAACCTGTCATGCCCTGGTGTTCGGACGGTCCGGGTGAAGCCGAACTGGGAGGCAACCTGGAAACCACCCTGTCCTACTGGGCCGACGCCTGCCACGCGCAGGGCGGGACGGTCGTGATTCCCCACATCCCCAATCCGAATTGCGAGCCGGCGGTCCTCATCGCCACGGACCGTGCCGACGCCGTGGAGATGCTGGTGCACAGCGAGTACAACCACCTGGAATACTATCGGTACCTGAATTGCGGGTACAGGCTGCCGCTGGCTGGCGGGACGGACAAGATGTCCAGCGACGTGCCCGTGGGGATCTACCGGACCTATGCCTACATCCCGCCGGACGAGCCCTTTACCTACGACAACTGGTGCAAGGCGCTGCGCGGCGGGAACACCTTCCTGAGCGCGGGGCCCATCATCCGGTTCAAGGTGAACGGCCAGGCCATCGGCGACACGGTGAATCTACCCGGCAACGGCGGGACGGTCGAGATCGAGGCGTCGGCGGATTCGACCCTGCCGATCCATACGCTGGAGATTGTGCGGCAGGGCCGGGTGGTCGCCTCGACCGAAGACCGCAAAGGTGCCCGGCGGCTGTCGCTGAAGACGTCTCTCAAGATCGAAGGCCACACCTGGCTGGCGGCCCGGTGCGCCGGACCGAACTACACGAGCATCCCGCATCACGACGGCTGGCGCCGGGGCATCATGGCCCACACCTCACCGGTATACGTGGCCTGCGGCGGCCCCTACTGGCTGTTCGACCTGGAAAACGCCCAGTACATGCTGAGTCTGATCGAAGGAGGCTTGTCCTACATCAAGCGCCGCAGCTGGCAGCACAAGCCGGGCACGACCACGCATCACCACGGCGCGGACGATCACGAAGCTTTTTTGGAAGCACCTTACGTGCAGGCCCGGGAAGCCATCCACCGGCGCATGCACGAGCTGAACATCCCGCATTGAGCGCCTGTGCGGGGGCGTACCGCACCCACCCGACAGAACCGGAGCGCACGACATGCAAGGACCCCGCGTCGACCGGGTCATATTCTGGGTCGCGTTGCCGCTGATCACAGGCGTTTCGGTACCCCTGGTATTGTTTCCCGTCGAGGGGGAAGCCCTGCTGAGCGCGGCCTTCGGCTGGCTGACCCGGGTCCTGGGATGGGCCTACCTCTGGTTCACCATCGCCGCCTTCGCACTCCTCGTCTACTACGCCCTCGGCAAGTACGGAAACGTGCGGTTCGGCGGCCCCAACGCCAAACCCGAATTCTCCCTGGTCAGCTGGATCGCCATGATCTTCTGCGCCGGCATCGGCGCCAGTGTCCTGTACTGGGGCACCATCGAGTGGGCGTATTACTACATGAATCCGCCGTTCGGTCTCGAACCCCGGTCCGCCGAGGCCACGGAGTGGGCGGCGACCTACGGACTGTTCCACTGGGGATTCACGGCGTGGGCGATCTACTGCATTCCCACCCTGCCCCTCGCCTACCTCTTCTGGAACCGGCGGCGGCCGGTCCTGCGCATGTCGGCGGCCTGCGAAGGCGTGATCGGCGAGCAGGCGGCCCGGAGTCTGCCGGGCAAGTTCATCGACATGCTGTTCATGTTCGGCCTGCTCGGTGGGGTCGGGACGTCCATCGGGCTGAGCACGCCCATGATCTCGGCGGGACTGTCGGAGATGCTGGGCGTCGCCAGGGGGTTCTGGCTGGACGCCTCGGTGGTGATTACGCTGGGGGTGATCTTCGGAGTGAGCGTCTACACCGGGCTGCAGCGCGGTATCCGCATGCTGAGCAGGTTCAACCTCTGGCTCACCATCGCACTGCTCGCATTCGTGTTCCTGGTGGGACCGACGCTGTTCATCATAGACACGTTCACCAACAGCATCGGCCTGCTGGTGCAGAACTTCGTCAAGATGAGCCTGTACCTGGATCCGGTCGCGAAGTGGGATTCGCTGATTTCGGCAACGGGGGCAGGGAGTCCGGGCCCACAGGCTACCTTCCCGGAGCAGTGGACCGTTTTCTACTGGGCGTGGTGGATCGCCTTCGCGCCGTTCATGGGACTGTTCGTCGCCCGCATCTCCCGGGGCCGCACGATCCGCGAACTGATCGGCGCCGAGATCATCGGCGGCGCGATGGGTTGCTGGCTGTTCTTCGCGGTGCTCGGCAACACGAGCCTGTTCCTGCAGCTGGAAGGCTCACAGGACCTCACCGGCCTGGTCGCCGGCAACATGACGCCGGAGGCGATCATTGCCACGGTGGTCGCCGTGGGAGACCGGGTGATCCCCTTCGCCGTGCCGCTACTGCTGGTCTTCGTGACCCTGGCGATCATCTTCGCCGCCACCACCCTGGATTCCGCATCCTACATCCTGGCGTCGGTGGCGACCCGGGAACAGGCCGAAGTGCGGGAGCCCGCGCGCTGGCACCGCTGCTTCTGGGCGGTCGTGCTCAGTTCCGTGGCGCTGTCGTTGATGTTCGTGGGAGGGACGGAAAGCCTGCGGGCGGTCCAGTCGGCTTCCCTGATCGTGGCGCTTCCGCTCATCGCTGTGCTGGTCCTGATGACCCTGTCCTTCATCCGGTGGCTGAGACAGGATCACGGCGATTGAAAAGCAACGGGCGGACCATGAAGGCCCGCCCGGTTGTTCAGTAGCGACTTTCTTCCTGCGATATACACCGGTCTTCGCGCTCAGCGTTTCGTGCCTACCCGACTACCTGAAACTGTACGTCACGCCCAGCTTGATCCGCCGGCCCTTGGGATCATGGGTCAGTGCGTCGAAGGCCAGCTCCTGGTTCACATACGGCGGCGGCGCGTCGGCCAGGTTGAACAGCGACAGCGTTGCGATCACGCCGGTATCGGGGATCCGCCACTGGAAGTTCATGTCGAAGGTCAGGAACGGGTCGATCTGCGTCCAGTCTTCTCCCGAAGGCCCCGTGTCGAACCAGTAGTCTCCGTTCTCGTACGACGAGATGTAATGACCTCTGACGATGGCGCTGTAGTCGCTCCAGTGGTATCCGACGGTCGCGTTCATGCGCAGCGGAGGCAGTGGCGGCGCCAGGGGATTCGTCGCGTTGAGGAAACCCACGGCCTCGTTCTCGGCGACGAGCTCCACGCCGTTGTGCATGAGCGCTTCGATGGTATAGTCCAGCGTGTAGCTGCCGTCCAGGTGGGCGTCGATCGCGCCGTCGCCCCACACCTGCCGCGCTCCGATGTGCCAGTCGATCCCCGAGGTCTTGAGTCCGGGCCAGTTGATGTGGTTGATCCGGATCCGCTCCATGTCGGCCGGGGCGCAGCTCCCGTCGTTCCGGTTTCCGGGACAGTAGATGCGGTCCTGCACCGCGGCGCGGGTCGACGGGTTCACGTAGGCGGCGGCCAGCGCCGCGTCGGGAAGCACGCCGATGGGATTGTCGAAATCGAAATTCCAGTAGTCGACCGCCATCTCGAAACCGGTATCGTTCTCGATGATCACGCCCAGGTTATAGGTAAGCGCTTCTTCCGGCTCGAGATCTTCGACGCCCCTGTTCTCGATGGCCTTCCAGGCATCGGTCGGTCCCACGTACGCCGTGTAGATGACGACGTCCGTGTTGAGATCGTCCACTGAAGGCGTCCGGAAGGTGGTCTGCACCGTGCCTCGCAGGGCCAGGAAGTCGTTGACCTGCGCCCGCAGCGAGATCTTCGGATCCAGGCTGTTCGCGAAGCCGTAGTCCTCGAAATGCAACGCGGCCTGGCTGTCCAGCCAGTCCATGGGTTTGAGCGCCAGTTCGGCGAACACGGCGTGGGTCGTCTGGTTGGCTTCGTAGGGATGGATCCCGGACGTGAAAGTAAAGGATCCGGTCTGGATCGCGCAGCTTCTGTCTCCCGGTATGCGGCAGGGATTGATGGAGAGGTCGCCGGGCTCGTTGGGCACGGCGGAGACATCGACCCGGCGCAGCTGGTACCCCGTGGCGTAGCTGGCGACGCCTTCCTTGATCACGCCGTTCAGTATGGCTTCCATCGACAGCAGACTGGCCTCGCTGGTCGTGACGACCTTTTCGTTGATCCAGTCGATCAAATCGGCTCTGTTGGCCAGTTCGGAGCGGTAGTTCGGATTCGGACTGTCCGTCCAGGGGGCGTCCGGTTGCGCGGAATACTGGATGCCGTTGCTGAAGGGATTGAAGTACGAGCAGTACCCCGTTCCCGGCACGACACCGCCAGGGATGGTCCCGAGGGCAAGACCCGAAGGCGCACTCGGGTCCGGTACGACCGGGACGCCGCAATTCGGACCGCCGAAACCGCGAAATGCCAGAAATTTACGGTAGGCATATTCCGCTGGTTGACGTACCGTGCCCTTCGTATCGGAATAAGAGATGCCCAGGTCATAACTCAGGCTGGACTCGCCGATCGGACCTGTGAGGGAGCCGGCCAGGCGGCGGGTGCGGGACTCCCTGCCCTGGACGCGGCCGGGTCCGGCGTTTCCGACCAGGCGGCCGAAGAAGTACCAGGGCTGATCGCCGGTAAGGTCCAGCGTTAACCCGCTGTCGTTCGTGTAGGTCGGGTTTTCCGCTACGAAGGCGACCCGGCCCGGATGGTAGACGGGCACCTGCTGTACACCGTCATAGAAGGCGATCGGGGGAAAAGAAGGGGTGGTCTCCCATTCGGGAACCCGGGCATCGTGGTAGAGCGCTTCCAGGTGGTAATTCGCTTCACCGAACGAGCCGTTCAACTCCGCGAATCCCCGGGTGTGCTGGAGTTTCTCGATGATGCTGTCCCAGGGCTGGTAGCGGAACCGACACGTGCTGGCGCCCACCTGGTACCCGCCCAGTCCCGAACACCCCGGATCGACGAATCTCGGCTCGCTCGCGAGGATGCTCTCATCGGTCACCAGCGCATGTCTCGGTATGATGAACGCGCCGGGATTCCCGTACCAGGACCAGCCCCATCCGTAATTCGGAAAGGGGCGCAGCGCCCAGTCCCGCTCTTCGGCGCGCAGGTTGCCGCGGCGCTTGTGTTCCAGGGAGATCACCAGGTTGGAATCGCCGACCTTGCCGCCCCAGATCCCGCCCAGCATGGCGTCTCCGGCCGCGTCGAAATAGTCATAGGACACATCCAGTTCAAACCCCTCGAAACTGCCGCGCGTGATAAAGTTGGCGACGCCCGCGATCGCATCCGATCCATACACGGCCCCCGCGCCTTCCTTGAGGATATCCATCCGTTCGATGGAGATGGACGGGAAGGCGTTCACGTCGACGAACCGTCCCCCCACGAGCCGGCCGGGCACGTAGGTCTGCCGCCGGCCGTTGATCAGCACCAGGCTGCGCGAGGCGCCGAGGCCGCGAAGGTTGATGTTCGCCACGGTTTCCGGGATGTCACCCGACTGCGCGTTGTACCAGCTGTTGGCCTCGCCGATGACGCCGCTGCTCGCACTCAGGTTCTTGAACAGGTCGACCATGGACGGCGACCCCTGCTCGGCCAGCGACGCACGGTCGATGCGGGCGACGGCATAGGGGAGTTCGATCGGGGATTCGCGGACCGCCGTTCCGGTAACGACGATCGCTTCCGCTTCCAGCACCGGCAGCAGGAAGAGGGAATCCGGCATCGCTTCTTCCTGTTGATCGGCAAGCGCGGCGGAGCATGGCATCCCGGCCAGGTAAAGCCAGCCGAACACCATCAAGGCGAACGAAAGCCTGTTCGATGTGTACATGAGAGGCCGCCTGTAGCTATGAGTTTTTGTGATTTTATTGTATTTAATGCGTACAGGAATTGGGCAGGTAGTATATGTAAAAAACTTCATAATGTCAAGGATTTTTAAGGACTTATACAGACGTTACGAAATATCACAAATCACGGAGTAAATACCTGAACCCGTTTGTGGTCCGCTCAACCTTGCCTGCTCAGATGCAGGCACCAGAACAGGGGCGGCAGGGCGTACACGTCGCCGCGCCCTTCCACGTACCGTTGCTGCTGGTCGGCCGGTGAATCGTTGCGGACGACGTCCCAGATGCCGCCGGCGTTGAAATCTGTTTCCACCCTGGCCGGGTCAAAGGACGTGATCATGGGTTCGCCCAGCTTGCCCACATAGTTCTTCATGCGCAGGGCCAGGGATCGTTCGTCCTCCGGAATGCTGTCCGTATCGGCGAGGTAGTCGAAGACGATCTCCGAACCGGGGCACGTTATCCCGGCCACTTGATTCAGCGTGTCCTGAATCGCATCCCGGGACAGGTAGTACGTCACGCCCAGCCAGTTGAAGAAGGAACGTTTTGACGGGTCGAATCCATGGGCGGTCAGCCGGTCCGCGAGGTCATCTTTTTCGAAGTCGATGGGGATCAGTTTCAGACTGTCCGGCAACGCCAGTCCGGCGGCCCCGGCCCGTTCCCGTTTCAGGGCGATCGTGGAAACGAGATCGATTTCGTAGATGGTTACGTCAAGACCGGGATGCCGTAGGGCGAACGTATCGTAGCCGGAACCGAGAATGACGTACTGGCCCACCCCGTCCTCGATCGCCGCCAGCAGGCAGTCTTCGGTAAAGCGGGCGCGGGTCAGCGGCTGGGTGGTGATCGGCATGAGCCTTCGCAGCACGATGCCGGAGACGAAGGCGTCGATCAACCTGTAACCGAGGATACGTTGCCACCGTTTGCTCAGAAACCGGAAAGCGAAGGGATCGTGGAAGATATAGGGCGGGTTGTGCCGGAGGAGGTGACGGGCGCGGCTTACCGCCACGAGTTCGGCGGTCCGGCTTCCGTGGGTCTGGACCTGGCCGGGGTGCTGATCAGCCATGTTGGGTATCAGTCCGCCCGGATCAGGTTCCGAAGGCCTCGATAGCGCCTTCCAGCGTATCGTGGACGGCGAAAACGGTCGTCAACTTGGTCATCTGCAGGAGGCTGCTGACGCTGCGCGTCACGCGCGCGAGCTTCAGGTCGCCTCCGACCTTCTGCATGCGGGTATAGGCGCGAATGAGCAGTCCCAGCCCCGAACTGTCGATCCAGTACACTTTACTCAGATCGAAGATGATCTTCCTGGAACCCTGGTCGGCCAGCCGGTTGATGCGTTCGCTCAGGGCGTCGGTGTCCCTTCCCTCGGCCATGCGGCCGCTCAGTTCCAGCACCGTGACGTCCCCGTGTTTTAATTCTCTGACTTTCACAAAATCCTGCCTCTCTCAAGCGGAACCATCTACACAATACGCTGGCGCTTTCGCACGCGAGTCAAACGGCTTCAGGAATGATTTACCTGGGTGTGGCAGGGTACTGACGCTGATAGGGCGATCCGCAGGCCAGGACCGGAAAGCCGGCCGACCGCGGATGCGCTTCCTTCTGCCGGATGCCATCCCGGGGAATGAATCCGGACTTTGTCTTGCTGAAATTCGACTTGAATAATATACTGGCTTTGTTTATCTGTCAAGACGATTTTATGTGTGTTTCCAATAAACAGGACGCCGAAACAGGACGCCAACCAAAGCGCTTCAAATGAAGTCCGACAGACGACCGTACATCCTGCTGAACTACGCCTTGAGCCTGGATGGCAAGTTATCCACGGAGCAACGCGATCCGGTTCGCTTCACGAGCAGAATCGACCGCGGGTTGATGGACGAGATCAGGGCGGACGCCGATGCCGTGCTTATCGGCGCCGGTACGCTCCGGGCGGAGGATCCGCCGGTCAGGATCAAGTCGGCCCGGCGGAGGGATGAACGCAGGCGCCTGGGCAAACCGCCCCATCCGGTCTCGGTGATCCTGTCCCGGTCGATGCAACTGCCCCGCACCGGGAGATACTGGGAAGACGACCAGGTCGAACGAATCATCGCGACGACGCAGCAGGCGAAGGACGAACAGGTCCTGGCCTTTCAGGATTTGGCCGAAGTGATCCAGGCGGGCCGGACCAGCGTGGACCTTCACGAATTCTGCCGGATGCTGGCCGACCGCGGCATAGGCCGGTTGCTCGTCGAAGGCGGAGGCGAGGTAAACATGGCCTTCTGGGAGGCCGGACTGGTGGACGAGGTATACCTGACCCTGTGTCCCGTCGTGATCGGCGGAAGTACCGCGCCGACGGCGGCGGACGGCAAGGGCTTCGCCAGCGACGGACTTCGCAAACTCAGACTGGTAGAGACCAGGCGGGTTGGACAGGAGTTGTTCCTGAGATACCGGGCGGTGCGGTCGAAATCGTAGCCCGCGTGGTATTCGACGGGTTGAATCACTTGAGGGTGTGCACCTTGATCCGGACGGACCCGTCCTGCACGCTCAGGGTGGATTCGGCCAGGTTCAGCGGGACGTTGACGGGACCACCCTCCGCGCTTTCCGGTTCCAGCGTCACGTCCAGCCTCGAAGGTTTGAGTCCTTCCCACGTTCCCCAATAGATATCGATGAAGAGGCCGATGCCGAGGGTGAGCAGAATGTCCGCGACGATCACCGAGGGCAGCTTGACCTTCTGCAGGACGATCCACTTCGTCTCGTAGCCCGGCTTGGTGATCTCCACAAGGTGGGACTCGTTCCGGGGAAGTTCGATCGTGAAGGGATTCGTGTCCCGGTCGATGCGGTCCGGGATCTTTATCCGGGCGTCCGCGGGGGTCACGTTGATCTCCACTTTCTGGGTGTCGCCCAGAAACACCCGTCCACATCCGGCGGTGAAGAAGAGCAGAAGGCATAACGTCAAGCGCCGCATCGATTTCCTCCGATAAGCTAATATGTAGAGCCGGTCATCGACTCGTGAGGACGCGCGCATCGCGTCGGGAACGGCCTTGCCGGTCACGAACGAAACGGTTGCGACAGTCGCGGACGTATGGCTGCGCGGGGCACGTTCGGGTCGACCGCATACCTCACGTCCAGCTCGTATAGGGCGGCAGCGGCCAGTTCGCTTCCCCTCCGATGGCCAGCGCCCGCGCCCGTTCGTCGTCGGTCAACGGGGTTACGTTGTCGGCGCCCGCATTCTCTTCCAGTTGCGCGCGGTTCTTCGCGCCGGGAATCACCGAGGTCACGCCCGGCGTGTCCAGCACGAACCGTAGCGCCGCCTGCACCATGGTGCGCTTTCCGCCTGCCGTCAGAAAGGACAGTTCCGACAGTTTCTTCAGTGCGGCACGGATCCGGGGATTGTCGAAACGCCCGTGCCGGCGGTCCTGAGGATCGAGCCGGGACAAGGAACCGAAATACTTGCCGGTCAGCGCGCCCTGTGCGAGCGGCACGCGGATGAGCGTCCCCAGATTATGCGCTTTCGCGAACTGAAGCCCCGGCTGTCCCACCGGATTTACGATGCTGTAGCCGATCTGGGCCATCGAAAGTTCGCCCAGCGCCAGCAGGGCCCGCATGACTTCCGTTTCGTAGGTCGAGATGCCGAAGCACCGTATCTTGCCTGCTTCGACCAGCCGCGTCAACGCCTCCACGATCGCCGGCATGCCGGCCTCGTCCGGTTCGCCGTGCAACTGGTAGATGTCGATATACTCGGTCCGCAGTCTTTCCAGGCTTCCTTCGCAGTTCCGCGCGATGTACCGCTGCAGCGGCTCTTCCGGGTCGTCGGACCGGGGCGCGACCTTTGTGGCGACCACGTAGCGGTCCCGCCTGCCTTGAAGTGCCCGGCCGATGATCCTTTCGCTGTGGCCGGCGCCGTACCCGTTGGCCGTGTCGAGCAGGTTGATGCCGAGGGATTCCGCGTGTTGAATGGTGGCGATGGACTCTTCGTCGTCGATCCCCGACCAGTTCGCCCCGCCGGCCATCCCGGCCATGGGCCAGCAGCCCAGGCCGACGGACGAGACCTCGATCCCGGTCTTCCCCAGAACGCGGTGCTCCACTGATCTAACGTCCCTTCGGCAACAAAGTTTCAATATCGGCTGATCGTCAACGGCCGATCGTCAACGGCCGATCGTCGTCGCTACTCAGCGAGGCGACAGCGTGAGCCGGTGCCCCTCGAGTGCTTCCACCGCATCCCGGCTGAACGCCAGTTGTAGATACTCGTCGTTCCCCCAGGTCTCCAGCAGGCTGCCGTAATAGGGACTACCAGGCTGGCCCGACTGCCCCGGCGTGATGATGAAGACCGACCGGTCCCAGTCTTCCGTGTCCAGGATGTGACGGAAGCTCACCGACGTGGCGGCGATGGTGCCGAACCCGCCCGACCGCTCCACGGCGGGCAGGGAGAAGGCATCGGACAGGAGATGGGTAAAGGGGCTTTTCTGCAGCCGGCCGTACCGCCACTGGCTCCAGTCCTCGCCCAGTTCCGACTTCAGCCGGTCCACGGCTTTGCGCAGTCCGGCTTCCACGAGGGGCTGGCGTTCGTCATCCGGCGTCTCCGGGTCATAGGCGGCGGCTTCGGCCTCCCCCCGCCACCGGTACCAGACGGCCGCGCCAGCGCTGTCGCGATTCAGCACGCCGTTCCAGTCGGCTACGAGTGCGCGGGCCCGTTCGACTTCCGGGTCGTCCGACGTCCAGCCCTGAAACGACGGGATATCGGCCTCGGCCCGGAGCGAATAGGCATCCAGCTGGATCCGCTTGTGGTCTTCGATGGTGTATTTGCGGTTGGATTGCAGCAACTGTTTCATGCGCTCGATGCGGGAGTATTCGACGCCTCTTGATGAGTGGAACATGACCGGGCGTCCCGTGTAGTCCGGCGGATGGGAATCGTTATTGGCCGTCCCGACCCAGCCGCGCTGGGGGTTGTATTCCCTGGGCAGGTCCTCCCTGAATCCCTGCCACTCGTACCGCCCGTCGCCGGGGACGGGCAGCCGGCCGTTCCAGCCCTCGCGGTCCGGCGTGAGGGCCGATACCTGGAAGGCGATGTTGCCCTCCACGTCGCCGAAAACCAGGTTATGCGTCGGCACCTTCCAGAACATGGCCCGTTCGAAGAAGTCCTCGGCGCTTTCGGCCTGGGCCATGCGGAAGCAACCCAGGTACGGCGCGGTGCCCGGCTCGTGGGTAATGGAACGCACGGCATAGACCACGCCGTTCTCCGGATCTTCGTAGAATACGGGACCGTGGCGGCTGTACTTCAGCACGACTTCCCGCGGCTCCTCGCCCTTTACCGGTATCTCCTCCGTGATGACGCGCAGGGGTTCCCATCCGCCCCGCCACCGCACCATGTCCGGCTGGTCGGGGTGGAGCTCCTCCACATACACGTCGTTCACGTCGACCCCCGCGAAGGTGAATCCCCAGGCGACCCGGTCGTTATGGCCGGCGTTCACGCCCACGAAGGGCGGCTCGCTGGCCCCGATCACGTTCCAGCCCGGGGCGTTCAGATGGGCATAGTACCGCAGCGAGGGGTTCTCCAGGCGGCGATGGGGGTCGTTGACGACCATGACCTGGCCCGTGATGGACAGGGCACCGCTCACGGCCCAGTTGTTGCTGCCGATCTCGAGCAGCTGTTCTTCAGTGGGCGCTTCGGCCTGGCGGTCCGGGGGGACCAGGCCCGTATACGGTTCCACGAGTTCCAATTGCGGCAGGCGGCCGGGTACCAGGGGATCGCCCTCCCCTTTCCGCATTGCGGCCACGATGTCCTCGTGGACGATGGTCACGTCCAGGCCTTCCGGCACCACGAGATCATCCCAGGGCAGGGGCGCCGCGCGGAGATTGGCCTCCTCGACCCCCAGCTCCGCTACCGACCGGGCCAGCCGGATCTCGTCCCCGGCATCGTTTCCCGCACTCGGGAAGAAGAGACCGGTCCAGCGCCGAACCACCGTCTCCTTCGACCAACGGCCGGGCTGGATGCCCGTCAGCTTGAACTCCACCGGCAGATTGTCGGCGTGTGTGTCGATGTAGGCGTTGACGCCGTTCGCATAGGCCGTGAAGATGCGCTCGCCCTCGGCGTGGTAGCTGGTCCACTCCCGGTCGTCGAAGGGGCCGCGATACATCATGAGCCGCGTCCGGGCGTCGTAGTCGAAGGCCTCGGGGCCGAAGATCTCCGCGAGGCGGCCTTCCCGCCACCGCCGCCAAAGTTCCATCTGCCACAGGCGGTCCTGGGCCATGACGTAGCCCTGGGCAAAGAAGAGGTCATCCGTGTTCTGCGCGTAGATGTGCGGAATGCCGTGCCGGTCGCGGATCACCTCGACGGGCTCCTGCAGCCCTTCCAGGGTCAGCTCCCCCTCGATCTGGGTGAGGGACGCGCGGGCCAGGGAAAGCAACTGCTCGTCTGAATCCACGGTTTCCACCTCCTCGCCGCAGCCCATGGCCAACAGGGGAATTACAACGAGCACGGCAATATAATGCATGCATTTCGTAAACGACATGGATGGCTCCTCCCGCTACCCGCCGGCGTGTTGCTCAGTTCATATCAAGGCTGATATCACATGGTTACAAAAAACCGAAAAGTCGCCGCCGAACTTCCCTTAGCATCCTATCATGCGGCCGTCCGGATGTCAAGAATCCGAAGACCTGATGAGTCGAGCAACCTGGTTTGGCTCAGTCGCGCAACTCCGCCCGGATGCGGTCGGCCAGTTTCATCGTCTCGACGGCCTCGTCCAGGCCCGCCGCGGGCAGGCTGACCGGCCGGTCTTCCTTGATGCAATCGACCAGGAAGCGGGCCTGTTCGGCGGTGCCGGCCGATTCCAACTCGTCGAAAACCTGTTCTTTCCCATCGCGTTGCACCACGACTCGCCTGACGCCTTCCAGGTAGGCCGAACAGTCTCTGCCATGAATTTCGTAACGTTCCAGGCGGGCATCTGTCGTGAAATTGGCCGTAAGCTGGGCCACGCACCCGTTCTCGAAGCGGATGAGGGCCGCGTAGACGTCGACGAATGGGGAATTCACCCGGCGGGCGACGGCGTGCAGCTCGGCGATGGGAGAACTGCCGGCCAGGGACCGGGTCAGGTCGATGGCATGGATCGGCGTCTCGTAGATGAAGTTGTCCAGCAGGTGATCGGGGAAGCCCCGCGCCTGCAGATCTGTCATGCTCTTGTGGAATTCCGCCACGATCTGGGTAATGGGTCCCCGCTCTTCGATCATGCCCCGCGCCTTGCAGATCAGCGAATGGAAACGGCGGTTCCAGCCGACCAGCACCTTCGCGCCGGACGCGTTGGCGGCGTCGCGAAGCCCCTCGGTCTCCGCGCCGGACAGCCCGGGCGGCTTCTCCAGCAGCGTGTGGACCCCGGCCTGGATCACCGGCAGCGCGCACCGGCCGTTCAGGTGGGCCGGCGTCGCGATGACCGCCAGGTCCAGTTCCTCATTCGCCAGCATATCCCCGATGTCTTCATACCTTCGCGGAACGGCGTGCTCGGAAGCCACCCGGTCTCTCAGTTCCTCCACCGGATCGCACACGGCCACGAACCGCAGGTCGTCGAAGGGCTTCATGGTTTCGATATGACCCCGACCCCTGCCGCCGCACCCGATCAGGGCGGTTTTAAGGACTGCTTCAGGCATTTGAGTTGCTCCTGGCGCGCTGGCAAGACCAGTAGTGAGATGCGGCATTGTTTGTGTAGCGATAATCGCAGTGAACTACTTGACGCTAGCAATGTATGATCATTTCTTTTGCATGTAAACAAACCAATTCGAAGCCTAATCGTCGCATGCCAGATCTCGAGTTTTTTAAACAGAACGGTTACGTCAACCTCGGTCAGGTATTTACCGGCGAGGAACTGAGTCGATTCATCGACCTGTACGACCGCGATCGGTCGGAATCGGGATGCTTCTGGCATCCCATTTCCAATCACGGCCACCAGACCCTGAACTGCGATCCGCTGATCTCTTCGCCGGAAATCGACAGCCTCATCCGCCATCCCGCCCTGATCGGTCCCATCGAGACTATCCTCGAAGGCCCCAGCTGGCTCGGGGAGGTGTGCCTGCGTCACATGGTCCCGCGCGACGGCAATCCGGAGGAGATCTGGCACCGCGACCGTCCGCACGCGACGGACCGGCCCTACCGGTGCGGCTATTTGCAGATGATGCTCTACCTGACCGATGTCCACGAGGGTACGCACTGCTTTTCCATTTCGCCGGAGCCGTGCGACGGTCCCATCCTCGATACCCCGGAGCAACTCGCGCAGCGCGGCAAGGTCCATCTGCACGGCCCGGCGGGCACCGTCATCCTGTTCAACCTGTCCGTGCTTCACGCCGCGACCGTACGGATCACCCCGCATGAGCGCAAGACGGTTCAGATCTACTACGGCCATCGCGATGGCCCTGCACTCAGCGACTGTACCATGATTCCCACCCGGCTCTGGCGGGACCATCCCGACCCGGAGGTACGGGGCTTCTACGGTATGATGACCAGCCGTACCCGGAAGTATGCCGAGGCCTTCGGTTGAGAAACGGAAGCCGTGCTGGCCAATCCGATCGATACCGACAATCCGGCCGATAGCGTCATTTCCGGCCGATGCCTGCACATTAAGGAGAGTGAATGTCGAACAACCGACCGCGAGTAGTCATCGCCTGCAGTGAACGGGTACGCAACGGCTACCTGCCGCCAATGGAGCTGTCCCGCCTCGAGGCGTTTGCCGATTGGGCATGGTTCCACAGCGAGAGCGGCGGCGGAATCTACGATACCAGCACGGATCCCGAGACTGCGGCGCGGTTGGCGAAGGAAATGTCCGGCGTGGATGCGCTCGTCGTCTGCCACGGCGCGCCGCGGATCGATGCCACGATCCTCGACGCCGCGCCCCGGCTGCGATTCGTCGGCGAACTGGAAGGCGACCGGTTTGCGGCGAGACTGGACCTGGATACGCTATGGGCCCGGGGCATCCGCACGGTAGATACGACGAACGGGTCCACCTATCCCGTGGCCGAATGGGCCCTGGCCCTGACGCTGATTTCCATGCGCAACGCCGGCGCGCTTTTCCGCCGCATCGTCGACCGCAACACGCAGGATCGAAGCCTCATTCCGCCCATGGCGGGCATCCTCACCGGCAAGCGGGTGGGGCTGATCGGCGGCGGACACATGGGCCGGCGGCTGATGAAGCTGCTGCGCCCATTCGAAGTCGAGCTCTGGGTGCACGATCCATACCTGCCGCAGGAGATGCCCGAAGCCCTGGGATTCATTCAAACGTCGCTTGAAAACGTGCTTTCACAGTGTGACGCGATCATTTGCGTGGCACCCCTCACCCCCCATACCCGGGGCATGATCGGCCCGCGAGAGCTGGAACTCATACCATCCGGCGCGGTGTTCGTAAACGTTTCGCGCGGGGCCATCGTCGATTCCGCGGCCCTGATCGAACGCCTCAAGCGCGGGGACATCGCCGCGGGGCTGGACGTTTTCGACCCGGAACCCATCCCCGAAGGCAGCGAGATCATCGGACTGCCGAACGTTTTTCTGACCCCGCACTTCTCCGGTCGGACGGGAGAGGACTATCCCCACTTCTTCCACTACATGGTCGATGAGCTGGACCGGTTCTTCTCCGGTCACGAGACCTGGTTCAACCTGACGCCGCGCTCGAAGGCCAACCGCGAAGGGAACGCATGAAAAGCCCCAACCTGCTCTACATCTTCACCGATCAGCAGCGCGCGGATACATTGGGGTGTTATGGGAACCACCAGATCGAAACTCCCGCGCTCAACGCGCTGGCGTCGGACAGCTTCGTGTTCGAAAACGCCTACGTGAGCCAGCCCGTATGCAGCCCGGCCCGGGCCACTATGCTTACGGGACTGTGGCCCCATACGGCAGGCGTTCCGTCCTGCAACGTGCCCCTGGGCGCCGACACGCCGACCATCGCCGAAATGCTGCCCGAAACATACGAAACGGCTTTCATGGGGAAATGGCACCTGGGGGACGAGATCTTCCCGCAGCACGGCTTCAAGACCTGGGTGGGCACGGAAGACCAGTATCGCCGCGGTTACTCGGAAGCGGATCGGCTCTCCGAAGTCAGCGACTATCATCATTTCCTGGCGGATAAGGGATACGCGCCGGACATCGAGCTGCTGGGACAAAAGGTCTTCTCGCGGCACTACGCGGCCTCCCTGCCGGAGGAATGCACCAAGGCGTGGTATCTTGGCGAGCGCGCGGCCGACTACATTCGCCAAAGCGGCGACGACCCCTTTGCCCTCTGCGTCAGCTACCTCGAGCCCCATCCCCCGCACACCGGTCCGTTGAACGAATACTACGATCCGGATAGCCTGCCTACCGGCCCGGCGTTCATGCGGCAGCCTTCCGACGACGCGCCGCTTCTCGTCCGCCTGATGGCCGCCTACTACATGCAGTCGGAGAACTACGGGCTGGACCTGCGTACCGAGGCGGGCTGGCGGGCGCTCATGGCACGGTACTGGGGCAACATCACCCTGGTGGACCGTTCGGTCGGGAGGATCCTCAAGGCCCTGGAGGAAAGCGGCAAGGCCGATGACACCATCGTCGTCTTCACGTCGGACCACGGCGAGCTGATGGGCGATCACGGCATCCTGGGCAAGACGCTCATGTACGAGGAGTCCATCAAGGTACCCATGGTGCTGCGCGCGCCGATGGTGGATCAACCCCCGCGCCGAGTAGGCGGCCGGTTCAGCCATATCGACCTGGTCCCCACGCTGATGGAATTGCTTGGCCTCGATCGGCCGGACCGGCTGCAGGGTCGGAGCCGGGTTCCGGTATTGCAGGGGCGCGAAAACCTGGACGCCGCCGACGTATTCGTCGAATGGAGCGGCGCCGACGGCCACGCTCCGGCCGGATTCGGCGAAGCGGAACCGAACCGGAGCATGGTCCACCCGTATCGGACCATCGTGGCCGCGGACGGCTGGAAGCTCAACCTGTATGGGAAGGGGCAGGGGGAATTGTACGATCTGAACAGCGATCCCCATGAGCTGGAGAATCTGTATCACCGGGGCGAGCAGACCGGCCGGATCGCGGATCTGACGGAGCGGATCCGGGCCTGGCAGGAGGAGACGGAGGATCAGCCATGAAAACTGGAAAAGTCGCGGTCTTTACCCAGGCCCAGGCACCGATGGAGATTCGTGAGTACCCCGTACCATCGGTTGCGGCGGACGACATGCTCGTCCGGATGCGCGTGGCGAATATCTGCGGATCCGACCTGCACATCTGGCGTGGACACGGCCCCAGGATAGAGACCGGTATCCCCCAGGTACTCGGACATGAGATGGTCGGTACCATCGACGCCATGGGGCGCAACGTCACCACGGACAGTGTCGGTCAGCCATTGTCCGAAGGGGACCGCATCGTCTACTCCTATTTCAAACCGTGTCAAAAATGCTGGACGTGCCTCAACGGCAAGCCAGGATGCCCCGACCGCTACAGAGACTGGATCGGCGTCTCGAGTGATCAGACGCCGCACTTCCACGGCGCTTACGGCGAATACTACTATATGAAACGCGGCCACTGGGTCTTCAAGGTGCCCGATGATCTCTCGGACGCGATCGTATCCCCGATCAATTGCGCCCTGTCGGAAGTGATTTACGGTCTTAACCAGATCGGCGTCACCCTGGGCGACACGGTGGTCATTCAGGGGGCGGGCGGACTCGGACTCTACGCGACCGCGGTAGCCCGGGAGATGGGGGCGGGCCGGATCATCGTCCTCGACCGGTTCCCGGCGCGTCTCGCACTCGCCCGGGAATTCGGCGCCGACGACACCCTCAACGTCGATGAGATCGAAATGAAGTCACGCGTCGAGTTCGTACTCGACCATACGGGCGGAGTCGGCGCCGACCTGGTCGCCGAGTTCGTGGGATCGCCCCACGTGCTCGCCGAAGGCATAGACATGCTCAGGTGGGGCGGCCGCTATCTCTGGATCGGCAACATAAACCTCGAATTCCCGACGGAGATCGATCCGGGCAACATCGTCCGGTGCAGCAAGGCGATTCGCGGGGTAATCGTCTACGAACCCTGGGTCATCCCGCGCGCCCTCGAATTCCTGAGTCGCACCCAGGACAAGTACCCGTTCCACAAGATCATCTCCGATACCTTCTCATTCATCGATATCAACGAGGCATTCACCTATGCGGGCGCGGGTTCGGCGATTCGCGTCGGGCTGGAGTTTGACGCGTAGTTCCAGTAGTCTTAGGATATAATGAGAATCCGTGCAAGGAACACCATACTAGCGACGAAGGCAAACGGATACTCCAATATAACGGTGCTTTTGCTGCAAGATTTGACTCGCACGCAATCTAGTGTATGAATGATAACTTGTTTGACTTCATATTTCCTTTGGTAGGCGGATGCGGTAGACGTGAAAATATTACATGAGCAACAAGAGGGATTTTTGTTTGTAAGGATTGGTCGATTGAGTACATATATGGCGATTAAATCGTAGCATATCTTGCCGACTCCTATATTGATCATTCATAGCATAAGGAGTAGAATCGATGCGACAAGTGGTTCTTTATCCTGGAGAGGACGGCTTTTGGATTGCAGAATGTCCCAGTCTGGCAGGTTGCGTAAGTCAGGGCGAATCTCGGCAAGCGGCGATTGAAAGTATCAGAGAGGCTATCGAAGCATACATCGAGGCTTTGGAAGACGATGATCTTCCAGTTCCTGAGGACAAATTCGAGGCCTTGGTCGTAGCCGTATGAACGTTCTACCCGCAATTTCAGGTCGCGAATGTGTCAAAGCACTTGCCAAAGCGGGGTTTTATGTCAGACGACAACGCGGCAGTCACATCGTTTTGCGTCGAGACGACCCATTGACACAAGTTGTAGTCCCGGACCACCGGACACTTGACCGGGGAACACTACGCGCCATAATAAGACAATGTGGTTTGGGAGTAGAGGAGTTTAACGGGTTGCTGTGACGCTCTTGCCAACGTGAGCCGGGAAAGCCTGTTCACTCTAGTCTGCTATTTAATTCCCATAGTAAACTGGTAAAAACATCGGGAATCAGTCACTTTGAAGGACCACCCCCCATGTCCATGACCGACGAAGAACGCTTCCGATTCGACCTGACCGGGTTTCTGGTCCGGCCGGCCATACTCACCGCGGATGAGGTCAAGGCCATCCGCGAGCAGATCTACCTGATCAAGCACGACCCGGAATCACTTCCGCCTGAACACCGCGACGTGCCGGGGGGACCGTCGAGCGTGCTCATCGATCATCCGGCCGTCGTGGACGTGATCGAGGAGATTATAAGTCCCGACTTTCGGCTGGAGAACTGTTCCTGCGTGTGGCGCAAGAAGGGGGAGGAGCACGGTGAACTGCACGGCGGCGGTCCCAGGCAGATCGATCCGATCTTCGGGTACCGGGTGCAGCGCGATCAGATCTACGCCGGCATGGTGCGGGTGATCTTCGAGTTTACGGATATCCGCCTGGAGGACCAGAGCACGCACTTCGTGGTGGGGAGCCACAAGGCGAATTTCCCCATGCATCCCGACCACATGTCACTGGAGGAGGGTAAGCGAAGCCAATTCCTGATGACCTATGCCTGCCCTGCGGGCAGCGCGGTATTCTTCACCGAGAACACCTGTCACGCCGGTCCCAAGTGGAATCGGGACGAACCCCGCGTGACCGTACTCAACGCCTATTCACACCTGGCCACCCACTGGCACCGTTTAAAAACGCCCCCCGCGGTCATAGCCGGCCTTCCCCGCGAGAAGCAGGTTTACTTCCGCGAACCGTGGATCGCCGATTTCCGAACCAGTCCGGCTACCAGGAACACGGCGGAGCGGTTCATGGGCAATGACGAGCCGCCGGTCAACGCCGACACGAAGCCCTAGCCGTAACTTTTCTTACGAGACCATAGCCGGAAGTTACGTCCAATCTATAAAGTGGGCTTTGTGTCTGTGACGGCCCTGTATGGATGTTACCCTTTATCCCAGGCGGTGAATTAGCATGCATTCGATTTGTACGACTGAAGACCATTCGGGGGTACTGCGAAATGCACACACCCGGAATGTGGCGATAGCGTTTGCGGACGACATAGCCCACGACTTGGGGCTCGAAATGGTCCGGGTATTGCGCGGCGCAGAGATAAGGACGTTGGCCAAATCGAAGGGAACGAAGGACATTCCCGCAAACGACCTGCGCAGTTTCGGCGCCGCCGATCTGATCATCGAGGCCAGGGACGGCAAGGACGAGACCTGCTACGTCGCCGTCGAGGTTTCATTCACCGCCAATGGAAGGGATACGCGCAGAGCCATCAGGAACGCGGGTTTCATGGCCCGCCTCACTGGCAGACGCGCGTATTCAGTAGTGACGGGTCTCAGGAAAGACGACGGTATTCAGAAGGCCATCGCATCCGGGGACGTGTACTGGTATCAACTTTCCCCGGAAGCGTTCGATATAGACTAAAGTTGGTCTCTAGGGCCGCACGATACTGCCATCCGCCCTGCGATCCTCTGCGGCGTACCGGGGCGTCGCCGCGTCCTCCGCGTTCAGCAACCTCGCGGCCGCATCCTCGTCGATATCCAACCCCAGTCCGGGACTGTCGTTGGCGTAGAGGTGGCCTTCCCTTAGCTCGCAGGCGCCGGGGAACGCCGCGTATTCTTCCTCGCTGAAGGTGTTCTCTTCCTGGATCCCGAAACTCCAGCTCGCCATGTCGAGGTGAACGGCCGCGGCCTGGTTGACCGGGTCGTTGTCGCCCCCTTCCTGCCAGGCGGTGTTGATGCCGAAGGACTCGCACAGGTTCGCGATCTTCCGGCACGGCGTGATGCCGCCCGCCTTGGATACGCGCACGCGGACGTAGTCGATAAGGCGCTCGGTGATGAGGGGCGTCCATTCGTGGGGATTCACGAAGAGTTCACCCATGGCCTGGGGCGTCGTGCACTGCTCCCGGATGAGGCGGTACCACTGCACCTGTTCGGGCGAAAGGACGTCCTCGAGGAAGAAGAGCCGGTAGGGTTCGAGGCGCTTGGACAGGGCCACCGCGGACTGCGGCCGGAGATGTTCGTGCACGTCGTGGGTCAATTTGGGACCGAAACCGAGTTTCGAGCGCAGGTACTCGAACATGTTTGGTATCGCTTCGATATAGGCTTCGTCGTCGAAGACCTGGTGGGCGGGCCAGGCGTTCGAAGGGCGAGGCGCATCTTCCGACGGGATGAATCCACCGCCTCCATACCCGCCCAGCTGGCACCGGACCACGGGGAACCCCTCATCGAGGTAGCCCTGAATGGCTTCAAGCAGGGCTTCCGGCGTGCCGCCCCCCGCGTGGGCGTAGCAGGGTACGGCGCTCCGGCAGGCGCCGCCGAGGAGCTGGTAGACGGGCATCCCGGCTTCTTTGCCCTTGATGTCCCACAGGGCCATGTCGATCCCGGAAAGGGCCGTGTTGGTGATGGCGCCATTGCGCCAGTAACCACTCGTGTAGAAGGTCTGCCAGATGTCCTCTATGCGGCTGACGTCCCGGCCGATGAGCTTCGGGGCCAGCATGGACTCGACGGCCTCGATGACGGCGCGCTGGTGGTAGTGGTCGCTCGCCGAACCAATACCATGCAACCCCGGCTGGTTCGTGGTGATCTTGACGATGCCCCAGGTGCCGTTCGAACGCGTCCGGATGCATTTCACCCCGGTGATGGTGGTCAAGTTCCGCTCCTTTATTCGGCCGTCACCCGCTCGCCGTCCACGAGAAAGGGTTCCGCGTTGCTCCAGTTTCGTGTGCCGTCCTCGGTGAGGATCGGTTCCGCCGAGTACTGGGTAAGGTACACTCTCCGCCAGCCGCCAGAGGTATTCGGGGTGCTGCGGTGGAAGGATACGCTGGAGAACACGGCGATGCTCCCGGCCGGAGCGACCACAGGCACGCCGGGATCGTCCCCGAAATAGCCGATCTTGTCGTTGGTTTCGTCCAGAATGCGGTGTTCCTGGCGGTGACGGGTACCCGCGCGGGAAAAGGGCAGGATGAAGACCGTTCCGTTCTCCTCGGTGACGTCGTCAAGGGCCGCCCAGCAGCTCATGTAGGGGCGATGGTCGAACCCCACGTAGCCCGAGTCCTGGTGCCAGCCGAACTTCATGCCGACTTCAGGTCCTTTTACCACGAACTGCTCGTGAAAGAGATAGGCGGTATCGCCCAGGGTGCTTCTGCAGATCTCGGCCATGATTTCGCTGAAGATGTACGGCCGCAGGCTGGGATTGTCGCGGTGCCGGTTTGAAATGAAGTAGCGGCTGCCTTTGTGGGTGATGCCACGGGACTTCTCGGCTTCCCGGGCCATCTCGGCCTCCATCTCGGCCCTTAGCCGGTCGCACTCGCCCCGTATGTATTCCAGCTGTCCATCGTCCAGGGCGGACTCGAGAATGAAGTAACCTTCCTCCCGGTACTGCTGCTTCTGCGCTTCCGTGATTTCAACCGGATTTGCTCGGGTCTCTGTCATTTATCCCCGTCCTATGTACGGCATGGTCGTCGCCATGACCGTGATGAACTGTACGTTGGCGTCAAGCGGCAGTCCGGCCATGAAAACGACCGCATCGGCCACGTTCTTCACGTGCATCCTGGCCTCGGCCAGCAGGTCGCCGGTGGGCTGCAGGATGCCTTCCTTCATGCGCTGGGTCATCTCCGTGGCCGCGTTGCCGATATCGATCTGACCGCAGGCGATGTTGTACTTCCGTCCATCGAGGGAAGTCGAACGCGTCAAACCGGTTACGGCGTGCTTGGTGGCCGTGTACGGCGCGGAATTCGGCCGCGGCACATGGGCGGAGACCGACCCGTTGTTGATGATCCGGCCGCCCTGCGGATCCTGGTCCTTCATGATCTTGAAGGCCTCCTTCGTGCACAGGAAGGAACCGGTCAGGTTGACGTCCACCACCGTCTGCCACTGTTCGGCCGTCAGCTCCTCGAGGAGCACCGCGGGCGCACCCGTACCCGCATTGTTGAACAGCAGGTCCAGGCGGCCGTGGGCTGCCTTCGTTTCCGCGAAGAGGTGCTCGACCTGCGATGCGTCACCCACGTCCGTGGGGACGACGAGCAGTCGATCCGCGGCATCGCCGGCTTCTGCCACGGTCGACTCCAGGGCTTCTTTTCGCCGGCCCGCGAGGACCACGCTGTAGCCTGCGTCCAGCAACGCCAGGGAACAGGCCTTGCCGATGCCCGAACCCGCCCCGGTGACGACGGCGACCTTGGTGGAATCAGTCATGCTGCGCTCCTATCTCGATTGTAGATACTTTGTATATACGTCCACGATACGTCCACGATTCGTCCGTTTCGTCTCTGCAACTAACCATTCCGGGACGGCTCTTGCAATCGTTTTTCACGAATAGGGATCCGCGGCGTCGCGCAACGCGTCTCCCAGGAAGTTGAAGGCGATGACGACGACCAGCACCGGCGCGGCGGGGAAGAGCAGCCAGGGATGGTTCAGCAACACCGTCACGCGCTGCGCCTCTTCGAGCAGCACGCCCCAGCTGGTCATGGGCGGCCGGATGCCCAGGCCCAGGAAGCTGAGGGCCGTCTCGCCCAGGATCATGCCGGGGATGGCCAGGGTGGCCACCACGATGATGTGGCTGTAGCAGCCGGGCAGCAGGTGGCGGGAGATGATGTACCAGTGTCCTGCGCCGGCTGACCGCGCCGCCGTGGTGTAATCCTGTTCCCGGAACACGAGGACCTTGCCCCGGACTTCGCGGGCCAGGCCGCCCCAGCTGATGATGGACAGGATGATCGTGATACCCAGGTAGGTCTCGATGCTCGTCCATCCGGCCGGGAGCGCAGCGCCCAGGGCCATCCAGAGGGGGATCGGAGGAAAGGAGGCCAGGATCTCGACGATGCGTTGCAGGGTGTGGTCGATCCATCCGCCGAAGTAACCGGACAGCGTGCCGAGGACGGATCCGAGGATCAGGCTCAGAAATACGCCGATGATCCCCACGGTAAGCGATACGCGGCCGCCGTGGATCATGCGGGAGAGCAGGTCGCGGCCCATGCGATCCGTGCCGAGTAGGTACATGGGGCCCTCGGAATGGATCAGCCTGAAGGCTCCGCCGCCGTCCCGCGACAGGAACCGGACCGGGTACCGCCGGGACGGGTCTGTCTCGTACTCCAGTTCCAGGGTCACCGGGTTCTGCGTGGAAGTCAGGCCGTTCACGTAGAATCCTCCGGACCAGTCGAAATGCAGGTCCTGGGGCGGCAGGTATCGGACCTGGATCCGGATCTCGTTGTGGTCGTATGGGGAGAAACTGCCGGCGAACAGGGCCGCGAAGTAGAACAGCGACAGGACCGCCGCCGCCGCGATGCCCATCCGGTTCTTCCGGAACCTGCGCCAGATCAGCGTGCGGTAGCTGAGATAGCCCGAATCCTGGACGGTTGCGGTCTGTGCATGATCGGCCGTGGTCATGGTATCGCCCCGCCTAGTCATACCGTATCCTCGGATCCGCCCAGGCTAGCGCGATGTCGGCCAGGATGTTGCCGATGATCAGGAGCAGGCTGAACATCATCAGCAGGGTGCCGGCCAGGTAGATGTCTTCGGCGACCAGGGCCCGCAACAGCAGCGGCCCCACGGTCGGCAGGCCCAGGACGATCGCCACGATGGTGGCCCCGGACAGGATGTTCGGCAGGCTCATGCCCAGGATCGTGATCAGCGGGTTGATGGCGATGCGCGCCGCGTGCTTGATGACGACGACGGACTCCTTGAGGCCCTTGGCGCGGGCGGTCTGGACGAAAGGCTGGCCGAGGACGTCCAGCAGGTTGCCGCGCATGATGCGCATCAGGCCCGCGGTGCCGTTGATGCCCACCACGATGACCGGGATCCAGAGGTGCTTCAGGAAGTCGACGACCTTGTCCCACGTCCAGGGCGCGCCTTCGTACTCGCTTGAGAAGAGGCCGAAGAGGGGTATCCGGTAGATCTCGAACACGAAGACCAGAAGGGCGAGGGCCAGCAGGAATCCCGGCATGGACATGCCGATGAAGCTGATGAAGGACAGCACGTTGTCGGACAGGCGGTACTGGTGGGTGGCTGAATAGATGCCGATTGGGATCGCCACGGCGTAGGTGAACAACAAGGCACCCAGGGCGATGAGCACGGTGAAAGCGAGCCGGTCCCAGATCAGCTGGTTGACTTCCTGCTCGTATTCGAAGGACTCGCCGAAATCCCCCACGACGAACCCCGAGATCCAGCCGACGTACTGCCGCCACATGGGCCGGTCCAGGCCGTAGCGTTCCCGCAGTTCGTCGATGCGCGCGATCGAGCTGCTGTCGCCGTACATCTCCTCCAGTTCCTGGATCTTGCGGTCCAGGAAGTCGCCCTCGGGCAGCTGGATGATGACGAAGCCGATCATCGAGATGGCCAGGAGGGTCGGGATGGCCAGGAGACAGCGCTTGATGACGTAGTTGATCATTCGATATAGAACTGCTCGGGAAAACTCGTTGCCGGACCGGCAATCGCCCAGGGGCCGAGAATGCCGCTGTCGGGTACGTTGTGGAAGTTGTTCTTCACGATAACGGGCCTGGGGGTGCGGGCCACGGTGCCCAGGTGAAAGGGCCCGTGCTCGATATGGATCCGCACGGCGTCCTGCACCAGGCGGTGCCGGGTTTCCTCATCCTGCTCGCGCTTGATCCGGTCGTAGATGTCGAGCAACTCGATCATGACACCCGTCGGCGCTTCGCCCCTTTCCCCACCTGATTCGTACCACTTGCCCACCTGTGGATGCCAGTACTTGCCCATCGTGGGAAACACCCAGTCGGGGTAGGTGAAAAGGTCCATCTCCGCCTCGCCATGGAGATGGACGGTGAACTCGCCGAGGTCGCGGCGCAGCTTGAGTTCGGCTCCGGGCGGCGTGTATACGATGACCTCCAACCCCAGTTCCCGCCAGCCCTCGGCTACGATCAGGGCGACGTCGTTTTGGTGGGCGATGTGCGCCGCGGCCGGCGCGTCCAGCACGAGGCTCAACCGCCGGCCGTCGGGGCGAAGCCGGAATCCCTCGGCGTCGCGGCGGGTGAGCCCCATCTCGTCCAGCAGCCGGTTCGCCTCCGGTATGTCGTAGTCCGCGTCGGTGGCCTTCCACAGATCGAACAATCGCGCACCCTCCGGATCCAGGAAATGCCAGCCCTCCTCGCTCACCGTGGCGGCCTGGGGTTTCGCGAGGCCCTTGAAGGCGACGGCGTTGCATTTCTCGCGGTCGATGGCCGCGGCGAGTGCCTTGCGGAACCGCTGGTCGCGAATCAGGCCGCGGAGGACCGGGTCGTTGTCCGACCAGTTCAGGTTGATCGCCGGATCCGCTCCGGAAGCGCTCTCCCATAACTTGACGCGGTATGCCCCTTTTTCCCGTCCTTCCATGAAAAGGGAAAAGTCCCGGAGTTCCATATCGCGGAACTGGCAGTCCACCTCGCCGGCCAGCACCCTCAGGACCCGGATCTGGGCTTCGGGTACCAGGGTCGTGACCACCTGGTCGATATAGGGCAGTTGCCGGCCGTCGTCGTCCACGACGTAGTAGTACGGGTTCCGCTCCAGGATCACCCGGAAGCCGCCCTTTTCGATACGGGTGATCGTCCACGGCCACAGGGAAGGCTGTTCAGGGTTGCGCTGGGGCAGCCTGCGTTTCTCGTAGAGGACGAAATCGTCCACGTCGTCGTTGTGGTCCGGGTGGAACTGCTTCATGTAGTGTTCCGGCACGTTGTACTCTTCGCTCCACCAGAACCCGGTCGCCAGCCAGAGGGGCACCAGCCAGTTGGGTCCCGCGAACTTCATGACGATGGTGTAGTCGTCCGGGGTTTCGACCTCCATGGGCCTGCCGTCCACGAGGCACCACACGGGCGGCGGATACCGGTGGCGATCATCCAGGCACAGGTCGTACCACGCGCGGAAGGACGCCGAGGTATAGGGATGGCCGTCGGACCACCGGACGCCCTCACGCAGCTTGAGCGTCAGTTCCGTGCCGTCCTCGTTGAACGCCCACGATTCCGCCAGGCCCGGCTCGAGGCCCGTGGTCAGCCGGTCCCACCGGATCAGCGGGGCGTATCCGGCGATCATCTTCCAGGAGCCGAGATCGGTGTTGTTGTGGAACTTGCGCCAGGTCCCGCCGTAGACCCCCGGACCGTCGTATCCTTCATAATCGTGTTGGGCCACGAGCGGGTTGGTCGGGATCCGTTCGTGAAGGGGCGGCAGGGTGCCCGCTGCCACCCGGGCGGCCAGTGCGGGCGCCTCCAGCGACGTTCGGGCCGCATCGCCGGCAATCGCTGGATCCGATGCGGTTGCACCGTCGCTGGCACCGCCGCTGACGTCGTCACCGCCGATACAGACTGGCAGCCCGGCCAGGGTCGTGAGCAGCAGGCAGGTCAGCAGGTTCTTTTTACCAACTTTCATACTGGACTCCGCATTTCACCCATCCCCCGGTCAGATACCCTGGAGAGACAACGTGTCGCTGTAGTGGCACGCCGCCTTGACGCCGCCGGGATAGGACTTGAGTTCCGGTTCCGATTCCCGGCACAGATCCGTGGCATGCCGGCACCGCGGATGAAAATGACATCCCTTCGGCGGCGACGCGGGATCAGGTACGTCGCCGGTCAGGGCGATGCGCGCCCGCTTCTTCTGGACCACGGGATCGGCCACCGGGACGGCGGAGATCAGGGCCTCCGTGTAGGGGTGCAGCGGGTGGTGGTAGACCTGTTCGGCGGGACCCGTTTCCACGATCCGGCCCAGGTACATGATCGCCACCCGGTCGCTGATGTGCTGCAGCACGCTCAGGTCATGCGTGATGAAGATATAGGACAGGCCCATTCGATCTTTCAGCAAGGCCAGCAGGTTCAGGATCTGGGACTGCACGGATACGTCCAGGGCCGACACGGGCTCGTCCGCGATGATCAGCTCGGGCCGGAGGGACAGGGCCCGGGCGATGCCGATGCGCTGGCGCTGGCCCCCGCTGAAGGCGTGGGGATAGCGGCGCATGTCGCCGGCGTTCAGCCCTACGTCGGCCAGCAGGCCGGCCACGCGGTCCTCGAGTTCGGACCCGCGGGCCAGCCCGTTCACCCGGAGCGGCTCCCCCACGATATCGCTCACCGTCATCCGCGGGTTGAGAGACGAGTTCGGATCCTGGAACACCATCTGCATCCGGTGCCGGTAGGGACGCATTTCGCGCCGGTCCAGGGGACTGAGGTTCACCCGCTCCGCGCCGAAGAAGATATCGCCGTCCGTCGGCGGGATCGCCTTCAGCACGCAACGTCCAAGCGTGGTCTTGCCGCAGCCGCTCTCGCCCGCCAGGCCGAGGGTCTCCCCGGCGCCGCACTGAAAATCGACGCCGTCCACCGCCCGGACGTCGCCCCGCTTGCGCCGCCAGAGTCCTTTTCGGATCGGAAAGTGCTTTTTCAGATTCCGGACGTCGAGGATGGTTTCCATATCATGTTTCCCGCATCAGGCATCCCGCGCGACCCGGTCCGCGTGCCAGCAGCGGACCCGGTGTCCCGGTTCGATTTCCTCCACGGGGGGCATCGAGGCGCACTGCACCGTGGCGTAACGGCATCGAGGCGCGAAAGCGCAGCCTTCCGGCAGGTTGAGCGGAGACGGTACCGTGCCCGTGATCGTGGACAGCTGCGACGCCTTTTCCCTGTTGATCCGAGGCGCCGATTCGAGCAGCCCCCGGGTATACGGATGGGCGGGCTGATAGAAAATCCGTTCCGGCGATCCGGTTTCGACCACCTGCCCCGCGTACATGATCATGATTTCGTCGGCCATGTCGGCGATGACGCCCAGGTCGTGGGTGATCATCACGATGGCCATGTTCAGGTTATCTTTCAGTTCCTTGAGCAGATCCAGGATCTGCGCCTGGATGGTGACGTCCAGCGCCGTGGTAGGCTCGTCGGCGATCAGGAGTTCGGGGCCGCAGGACAGGGACATGGCGATCATGGCGCGCTGCCGCATGCCGCCGGAAAGCTCGTGGGGATACTCGTCCACCCGCTGCGATGGTCCCGGTATGCCGACTTCGGCCAGGGCCTCCACCGCCCGGGTGCGGGCAGCCTGGCGGTCCATGCCGTGATGTAGGCGCAGCGCTTCGCCGATCTGATTGCCCACGGTGTACACGGGGTTGAGGGCGGTCATGGGTTCCTGGAAGATCATGGAGATCCTGCGGCCCCGGATCCGGCGCATGGCGTCGCCCCCCGGTTCGAGTTCATGTATGTTGACCGTCGCCCCGTTCTCTCCTTCGTGGTAAATGATCTCCCCTTCCACGTACCCCGGTTTCGGGACCAGACGCATGAGGGAAAGGCCCATCATGCTCTTTCCGCACCCGCTCTCACCCACCACGCCTAGGGTTTTGCCCCGCCTGATCCGGAACGATACGTCCCGCACGGCCCGTACGGGACCGTCGTCGGTGGGGATCACGGCTGAGAGGTTTGAAACATCAAGGAGAAGGTCTTGCATACAGGGTCATTTTAACGACCCCTTCGAAGGTCTGTCAAGGTGATACCGCTTCCGGCCGCAACCGGAATATTGAAGAGATATGGCGTGTCGTTTGTAGGAACTAGGACTATACGCAGTCATTTATCGCGATCGCATTTACCATACCTGTATTGACCCAGGTTTCAGGAGGAGTCGAATATGCATGCGACAGAGACGGCCTTGAAAGCGTGGTCCCGCCGGGGCTTCATGAAAGGCGCTTTGGCAGCAGGAACGGCCGGCATTGCCCTGTCCATGTCGGACCGAATGGCCATGGCCACGCAGCTGATCACGGGCGGAAGGCCCACCATCGAAGCCATAAGAGGCGTAGGTGTGCAGCCTGGTCTCGTACGCATGAGCCTGAACGAGAACCCGTTGGGACCGTCCCCCCGGGCCATCGAGGCCATGGCGAACCGGATGTTCGGCGTCAACCGCTACGGCACGGATCTGAGCGATCTGATGCAGGCCCTGTCGACCTTCGACGGGGTGGAACTGCCCGAGCCGGACAATTCCATGCGACGCTCGTTTTTCAGGCCGCCTCCCGGTCCCTTCATGTTGACCCCGGGATCCAGTCTCATCCTCGACCTGTTGTGCCTGGCCTATCTCAGCCGCAACGGCGGCGAAGTCATCGAGGCGGAGTATGGATACGGATCGATCTCCCGCTCCGCGAGCGATTACAACGACATGTTCGGCGTCGACGTCAACATCATCCGTGCGCCGATGACGCCGGAATACAAGCACGACCTCGACGGGATGGCCGCCCTGGCGTCCGACAGGACGTCACTGGTCGTCATCACCAACCCGAACAACCCCACGGGAACGCTGCTGCAACCCGACGAAATCGAAGCCTTCATCAACAAGCTCCCGGCTACCGCCATCGTGGTCATCGACGAGGCCTACCTGCACTTCGTGGAGCAGGATCCGATTCCCTCGGCGGTCCCGCTGGCGGTCAAGTACGACAACGTGGCCGTGGTAAGGACCTTCTCGAAGGCCTATGCGCTGGCCGCCGTGAGACTGGGGTACTGCGTCGCCTCCCAGAAGATCCAGGACGAATTGCGGAAGTACTACCAGGAATCGCCGAACGCCCTGGCCACCGTGGCCGGCGCCGCCGCGGTCCGCGACCTGGAGCACCTGCAGAAGTCCCGCGAGGCGGTCTGGGACTTCAAGAAGCGGTGTTACGCCACTTTCGACGAGATGGGGATCGAATACCTGCCGTCCCAGGGCACCTTCGTGATGGCCGATCTGAAGCGTCCGGCCATGCAGGTGGTCCGGGAAATGCGCGCGAGAAACGTCTGGATCAGCTCCCGCCGGCAGCGGGAATTCCGTACCTGGATCAGGGTCTCCGCCGGTACGGAGGCGGAAACCGAGGTATTCCTGCAGACGCTCAAGGACGTGCTGGCCAAATCCAGCTGAGTCCTTTTAGGTATCCTGGTCGCCAATTACGAAAAAGCCCGGCGGGGTGATCTCCGCCGGGCTATTGTATTATCTGGATGTTAAGGTCAACAGGGCTGTCTTATACCAGGTTTCTGTACTCCGCACTTAACCAGTCTCTTTCTCGCGTCGTAACTTCCAGGTCTCCCCGACGAAGGTAAGTACGCCAGGGTTCGACGCCTGATCTCCTTGCCCGGTTCGGCTAGATCCCAGTCAATAACTCCTTGCAGCAGATCATCAGACCAGATGGTATTCCAGGGTCCAAGATCACCGTGGCGTATAATCAACCCGGGTTGCCATCGCAGACCCGGAACGCACCACTCGGCCGTTTCGGATGGGATGTAGCCTTCCAGGATAGTGTTTCACATACGTCGTCTACCCCATGTAACCGGGGAACGCCGCAAAAATCCTTCTCTGCAAGATACTTCAGCAGGCCGTGTACCGCGGGCGTCCAACGATTGACAGGTCGGCGTACCGAATCGCCGATGCGTTCGACGGTGTGCAAGGCCCCGCGATGTAGTTTTCTGTCCGAAGCCATTTTCGCTGAATAAAAAATGGGGACGTGAGATGCATCACTCGCCCCCGGAGTTCGATTTTCTTCTTGCCTGTTGTATGTCCGGCTTATCGTCCCTTCGACGTTTCCACGGTTTCATCGACTTCGGGTGCCGTTACCGGCTCCTCATCCGACCCGTCCGACCCTTCAGTTCCCTCAACAGCCGCGACGCCGTTGCCATCCTTGGACGGCGTTTCAGCAGCCGCTTCTTCCGCCTGCGGCTCTTCCGCTTCGACCGCGCCGTCCTCTTGCGCGGCTTCCTCAGGTGGCTCCTCCGTGGCGCCCGCGCCGTCCTCTTGCGCTACATCCTCCGATTGAGCGTCGCCATCCTTCTTCGATCCGGCGTCTGCATCCTCCTTCGGGGGCAGGGTCTTGCCTTCGATGAGCGCGGCTACTTCGTCCCGGGAGAGCGTATCCCGTTCCAGAAGCGCCTTGGCCACGATGTGAAGCTGGGATTCGTGGTCCTTGAGCAGCTTTTCCACGCGTTCTCCCGCCTCGGTCACGAAACGCTGGATTTCCTGGTCGATACGATGGGCGGTGGTCTCGCTGTAGTTGGGCTGGTGGGCGATGTCCCGGCCGAGGAAGACCTCGTGCTCCTTCTCGCCCAGCGCCGTGGCCCCGAGCTCATCGCTCATGCCCCAGTCGCATACCATGTGGCGGCTGATGCGGGTGACCTGTTCGATATCGCTTTGCGCGCCGGAGGTCACTTCGCCGAAAACGATCTGCTCGGCCGCCCGGCCGCCCAGGGCCGCGGCCATCGTACCCAGGCAGTACGAGCGGGACTGGAGATAGCGTTCCTCCGGCAGGGGAATGGTCACGCCAAGGCCCCTGCCCTGCGGAAGGATCGTCACCTTGTGCAGGGGATCGATTTCGGGGATGAGTTCGAAGGCGAGGGCGTGTCCGGCCTCGTGGTAGGCGACGATCTCACGCTCCTTGTCGCTGATGACGAGTTGGCGCTTCGATCCCATCATGATCTTTTCTTTGGCTTCTTCGAAGTCGTCGCTTGTTACGGTGGCGTGATCGTACCTCGCCGCGATGAGCGCCGCCTCGTTCACCATGTTGGCCAGGTCCGCGCCGACCATGCCGGGCACGCCCTTGGCGAGTACATCCAGCTTGACCGAGTCGTCGAGGGGGATTTTGCGGCTCTTTATGTGGATTTCCAGGATCTTTTCCCGTCCCACCACGTCGGGCCGGTCGACGACGATGTGCCGGTCGAAGCGGCCGGGGCGGAGCAGCGCGGGATCGAGCACGTCCGGACGGTTCGTCGCGCCGATCACGATGATGGAGTCGGTTTTCTCGAAGCCGTCCAGCCCCACCAGCAACTGGTTCAGGGTCTGTTCCCGCTCGTCGTGCCCGCCGCCGAGTCCGGCGCCCCGGTGTCGCCCGATGGCGTCGATTTCATCGATGAAGATGATACACGGAGCGTTCTGGCGGGCCTGGTCGAAGAGGTCCCGCACACGGGAGGCGCCCACGCCGACGAACATCTCCACGAAATCCGATCCGCTCATGCTGAAGAAGGGCACGCCCGCTTCGCCCGCCACGGCCTTGGCGAGCAGGGTCTTTCCAGTACCCGGCGGGCCCAGCAGCAGGGCGCCCTTCGGTATCCGGCCGCCCAGGGCGTGGAACTTGTCCGGGTTCTTCAGGAACTCCACGATCTCCTGCAGATCGCGCTTGGCCTCGAGCACGCCGGCCACGTCGGCGAAGGTGATGGAGGGCCGGTCTTCCACGATCATCTTGGCCCGGCTCTTGCCGAAGGAGAACATGCCGCGCTGGCCCGACTGCATCTGGCGCAGGATGAAGATCCAGAACCCGATGAGCAGCAACCAGGGCAAGGCGGCAATGAGGTAGCCCACCCAGTTGGTGGCCTCCGGTTCGGCCGTAACCATGACGTTCCTGGCCATGAGATCGGCCACCAGCTCCGGGTCGTCGAAGGGGATGTATACCTTGAATTCGCGCAGGCTCTGGTTCGCGCCTTCGACTACGGTCGACGAGTTCTGGCGCAGTGTGCCCGTAATCAGCTTCTCGGTGATGGTGACCTGCTCGATGTTGTCGGCTTCGAGAAACTGCTGGAACTGCGTGTACGACACCGTTACCGCGTTATCCCCCCGCCTGGGCAGGAACTGGGCGGCCATCAGGAAGAACAGAAACAGCACGAGCCAGATCAGGATCGAGCGGTTCTTCCTCGTCTTGTCGGGCGGTGGCTGCCGGTCGTTTCTGGTGTGGGGCTGTCGTTCGTCCGGGGGCGGGTGCTGATTCCGGTCCTGCGGTGGTTGGGACATGTCTTGTTGAAGACCTCGGTTCGTTCTGGGGTTGGACGGAGTATTCAGAAACCGGTGCAAATCGGCGCAGCGACGATCAGGTGGCGGAGATCCAGGCCGCCTTCGGCAGGCAATTGCGACCAGTCCCTGAACATGCTCCGCAGCTTGTTTCGCGCTTCCGACAGCCGGCGTTTCACGGTACCCACGGGGACGTTCATCCGCGTGCTGACCTCGTCACAGGTGTAACCGGTGAAATAGTACATGGCGACGGTCCGGCCGAGTGCGTGCGACAGCGTCGCTACGGCTTTCCGCACGCTGCGGCGCTTCGCGCGGTCCAGGTGCTCATCGCCCGGCCAGGCGGTCCCGTCGCCTTCCTCCGTCTGGACCTCCGACCAGGCCTTTTCCCGGTGCTGCAGGTCACCCACGTGGGCGAGGCACCGGTTGCGCGCGATGGTTCGCAGCCACTGCGGAAATCGCTCCGGATCGCGCAGGGACGACAGCCGCTGGTACGCGGAAAGCCAGATATCCTGTACGATATCCTGCTTGTCCTGTCGGTTCCTGACCATGGCTCCTACGATACGCCTGATCTCGCGGTCATACCGCTTCACCAGCTTTTCGAAATCGTCCGGACAGCCGTTCAGTACGTTTTCGATGATGAGTCCGTCGGCCGTGTGCGCCATTTCGTGCATCCTGCGTCAGGGGTTCGATTGCGCGTGTAGTGCGAGAGGCACCGTCTACTATACTAAGAGGCCCCGGAACGGAAAATGGTTCGGTTTTTTTCCACCATTCCAACCCGCTGGTAATATACCCGGTATACGCGTTCTCGTCAAGCAGCCCCGGCGGTCTGCTCGTTGCTCGATACCACGTGTATTTCGCGGGTCAGGCCGATCAAACCGACGAGATTGGGAAACATCATGCAGGCGACCATGATATCGCCCAGGTCCCAGATGACCCGGGCCTCGTACACGGCACCAAAAAAGGCGGCCGCGCACCAGGTGATCCGGATACCGAGTACTACGCCCCGGGAGTCCGTCACGAACCTGAGGCCCTGTTCGGCGTAGTAGGACCAGGTGACCATGGTCGTGAACCCGAACATCAGGGAGCAGAGCGCGACGATGGCCCCGCCGAAGGGGATGGTGGTATTGAGCGCGGAAGCCACGAGAGCGGTGCTGATCTCGCCGTTGTGCCACACGCCGGCGATGACCACGGTTACGGCGGTCATGGAACAGACGACGATCGTGTCGATGAAGACGCCGATCATGGAGATATACCCCTGCCGCACCGGGTTGTTCGTCTGCGCCGCGCTATGGGCGATCCCCGCGCTTCCGAGGCCGGCCTCGCTGGAGATGACGCCGCGCCGGATGCCGTACTGGATCGTCCGGGCTACCGTGACGCCGGCGAAACCACCAATGGCCGCGACCGGCGTGAAGGCGCTCTCCACGATGATCCAGAGCGTTGCCGGCAGCGCGCTGAAATGGGTGAATACGACGTAGACCACGCTGGCGGCGTAGACGAGCACCATCGTGGGCACGAGCCTTTCCGCGACCAGGCCGATGCGCTTGATCCCGCCGATGATGACGACGGCCAGGATGCCGGTCAGCAGGGCGCCGGTGATCCACTTGGCCACATGGAACTGGCTGTCCATGACCAGGGCGATGGAGTTCGCCTGGCTGATGTTCCCGCCGCCCAGGCCGCCCAGCGTGGCACAGAGGGCGAAGATCGCGCCGATGGTGGGCAGGTTCAGCCCTTCCTTGAGATAGGACATGGGGCCGCCGAGCATGAGGCCGTCCCGCGTCTTTCCCCGGTACCGCAGGGCCAGCACGGTCTCCGCGTACTTCGTCGCCATGCCCAGGGGCGCCATGGCCGCCATCCAGAAGGCCGCGCCCGGGCCGCCCACCGCGATGGCCGTCGCCACCCCCGCGATGTTGCCGTTGCCGATGGTGGCCGCCATGGCCGTGGTCAGTGCCTGGAAGGGCGAGATGTCGCCCGATTCCCGATCGCCCTTGTCCCTGCGCAGGGCGCCCCGCATGACCAGGCCGACGGCCGTGCCGAACTTTCGGAACTGGACCCCCCTGCTGGCCACGGTGAGCATGAAACCCAGGACGGCGAGCACGCCGATCGTCCAGGGTCCCCACATGAAATCGGATATCGCGCGCAGGACGGCATCCATGGCGTACCTCTCTCGCTGATGACGTGGTATAGTTATGACGGTAACGGCAATGAAACGGGATGTGGGTAAATCTACTGTGCTTCGCACGTTTAACAAGACCAAAGAACGACGGCCGCACTGTTCGATTCCGGCCGCGCTGTTCGAGCCCCTGTTTTGGTTGTCACTCGCAATGGCCCGGTTTATCTTGGATGCTCGCATATATCACGGTACAAATGGAGTCGCCATGGCCGACCGCGTCTACGGCGTGCTGCTGATCAGTTTCAGCAAACACAGCCACCAGAGCAGTTTCGTCCCCGCCTTCGTGGACCATCCCCGGATCCGCATCGTCGGGGTGGCGGACGACGCGGATATCGACCCCTATCTCAAGCCGTTGAACCGGACCTGGGCCGAACGGTTGGGCGTGCCCTGTCTGGAAGGGATCGAGGCGGCCGTTCGGCGAGACGAGGTCGACGTCGTGAGCGTCGGTCACGAGATCGAACGCCGCGCCGAAATCGCCAGACTGGCCGCCCGCGCGGGCAAGCACCTGTGGATCGACAAGTATATCGGCGCCAACATGCGGGAATGCCGGGAAGTGGTCGACGCCGTTGATGGATCAGGCGTCACATCTATCCTTCCCAGTTATGTTTACAACGATCTTGTCAACCAGAGCAGAAGGATAATTGACGCCGGTATTCTGGGCGAGTTGACGGCAATGCACGTCGACATCCTCTTCGGCAAGGGGATCCCGCGGCCCATTTCGAATGCGCAGCGAAAACCCGGCTTCCTGCCGGCGGGCAGGTGGAAATTCCCGGACATCAAACGCGAATTGCTGACGGTCGGCGCCTATGCTGTTGCCCTGGTGCAGCAGTGTTTCGAACCCATCGTCGAGGTCTATGGCCAGGCCGGCGCCTACTTCTTCCCGGAACATGCCGCCCATGGCGCGGACGACTTCGGGACGCTGACCCTCGTGGACCGGTCCGGCCGGGTGGCTACGCTGTCCGCCGGGCGCAACGGCATCGCCTCCCATGGCGCCGGGGGACCGAACCTGGCCTATCTGTTCGGCACGAAGGGAACGGGACGGATCGACGGGAAACGCCCCGGCATCGATACCCACCTCAGAAACCGCATCGTGGACGGCGACTACTGTGTCGACGAAGACGATCCCATGCAGTGGCACAGCGGCCCGCCCACCATGCTGACCTCCACGGGGACGGAATTCACCCGCGCCGCCCTGGACGACCTGGTAAACGCGCTGGACACCGGCACGCGTCCGCGCTTCACCGTCCGGGACGCCCGGGACCACATGGAAGTGCTGCTCGCGGGTTACGAATCCATCGTGCGGAACCGGCCGGTCCGTCTGCCCATGAGCGGCGGGGAGGCGGCGTGAAGCAAATAGAGAGGCTGGTTGTCGGCAGCCGCCTGGAATTCGAGCTTTACCGGGAGGATATGGAGGAGCAGGACGGCGTGGTGTTCGCCCGGTCGACGGGTGGTTCGAGAGACGGCGACCGGGGCGGTCAAAATGGCGCGGTGCGAGGCCTCGAGACGCTGCGGGACGCCCTGAACGCGTACCTGCCCCGGCAGGCCATTTTCCTTTCACCCTACCGGGGCATGGCCGTGGATGCTGCACAACTGATTGAAAACGGCGTCGACGTGAGAACGGCCGGTCCGCTGCCTGTCCGGACGCGTAGTCCGGATGTATCCATCATGGAAACCCACCGGTCCGATCCCGGATTCAGAGCGATGCTTGAAGCGAGCCGCCACGCCGATTTCGGTGAACCGGTGTACCTTCGTCTGATCTCCTCGCCGGATGGTGGAAAGTGGGGGAAGTGGTGGTGCGTCTTCCAGTCGTGCCGCAAGGCCGCGGCGCTGCTGGATTCCCCCCTGCGCCGCGTGTACGTAGCCGCGGCGGGGACCTCGCCTCGTCTGCACGTAAGCATCACGTTGAAGACCCACCGCAATTCCACCGGTCATCTGCTGGTAGCGCCGGATAGGTCCAGACTGCAGGACGACCTGTTCCTGGTGGGAACGGGCGGTACGCTGGCGGACGATCCCCTGCTCAATCAACCGGGCATGTACGGCAAATCGGATTATCGCATGTTGACGAGGCCCACACGGCGGTGTCTGGCCCAACTGTGGGAGAACGAGGCCCTGATCACCCTGTCCGCCGACGAACGGCGTTTCTACCATGACCTGCTCCGTGCGATCGGCGACTCGGCGCGGTCTCGGCGCGGAATCTGTCTGGAATACCCCACGGCTTGACTGAACAGGACCTATGGTTGTGCGGACAAGCGCGTTTCAAGGATAAAATGCTGCCATGACCGTCATTTCAACACCCGCCGCCGGCGTGGAGCCGGAAGAAACCGGCCCGGCGTCTCTGCCCTTCCTGCGGCGCATGCTGAAGCACCGCATGGTCTGCGCCGGCGGCGGCCTGGTGGCCTTCCTGGTGATCCTGGCACTGGCCGCGCCGGTCCTCACCGGACTGGGCCATCTCCACGACCCCATGCTGCAGATGCCCGACGGCCTGGACGCCGACGGCCTGCCCATCCCGCCCGGAGACCGATTCGTCCTCGGTACGGACCAGCTCGGACGGGACGTGCTGGCCCGCCTGGTGCACGGCACCCGCATCTCCCTGCTCGTCGGCATCGTGGCCATGCTCATCGCCGTTTGCGTCGGGGTGACCGTGGGCATGCTCGCGGGATACCACGGCGGCTGGGTAAACACCCTGCTCATGCGCGGGACCGACGTCATGCTGGCCATACCCGGACTGCTTCTGGCCATCGCCTTCGCCGGACTGATGGACGGAAGGGTGATCCACCTGCATCCCGGTTGGCTGGACTGGCATGGGCTGGACATAACGCTCAAGCGGGGCCTGATCAGCGTGTTCCTCGTCATCGGGCTCGTCAGTTGGACCTGGATCGCCCGGACCATCCGCAGCCAGGTACTGGTACTCAAGAACCGGGAATTCGTCACTTCCTCCCAGGCCATCGGCTGTTCCGATTTCCGCATCATGGCGCGGCATCTCCTGCCCAACGTCCTTCCCCTGATCATCGTGCTTGGATCCCTGGCCACGGCGAATACTGTGCTGCTCGACGCCGGATTGAGCTATCTGGGGGTCGGCGTTCCGCCGCCCGCGCCTTCATGGGGGACCATGATCGCGGAAGGCCAGGCCTATTTCATCGTCTCACCCCACCTCACCATGGCGCCCGGACTTGCCATCATGGTGGCCGTAGTGGGATTCAACCTCCTGGGGCAGGGCCTGCAGGAGTTGCTGGATCCCTACGAGAAGGAGGGGCAGGGCGTATGAGCAATACCATCCCTTCAGTCCTGCTTCTGACTTGGGCCTGCCTGGCGATGCCGGTCCTGTCCGTTTCCTGCTCCGGGACCGCCCTTCCGGGGCGGCCGCACCCCGAAGAGAACGTCCTGCGGATCGCCGTGCCTTCGGATCCGCGATCGCTCGATCCGGCCATCGCCTACGACGTGGTGACCTGGCCGCTGGTGCGCGCTTTGTTTCACGGCCTGATCGACTATGACGACGACCTGAACCTGGTACCCTGGCATGCGCGCTCGTGGACGATCTCCGAGGATGGCCGGACCATTACCTTCAAGTTGCGCCCGGACATCCGCTTTTCGAACGGCCGGCCGTTGACCTCCGGGGATTTCGCCTGGTCCCTCGAACGGATCCTGGATCCGGCCACCCGGTCCCCCGGGCAGGGATTCTACCGGAACATCGCCGGCGCGAAGGCGTTTCAGGACGGTTTGGCGGACCGGGTAGCGGGCCTGCGCACGCCCGATCCCGAGACACTGGTGATCGAGCTGGTCCATCCCGATCTGCCCTTCCTCTACTGCATGGCCATGCCCTTCGCGTACGCCGTACCACGGGAGGAGGTGGAGCGGCGCGGGGAGACCTTCGGGCGGCATCCCGTCGGCGCGGGACCCTTCGTGCTGGCGGACTGGCAGCGCGGAACGCGCATGCGGCTCGAGAAGAGTCCGTCCTACTACCGCGCGGACGAGATCCGGCTGGAAGCCATCGAGCTTATGGTCGGCGGAGACGAGACCCTGCACATGATGATGTTCGAACGGGGCGAGCTGGACATCGCGAGCGTCACGTCGACGGGGATACCGGACGCCGACTTCATACGGGTAATGAAAGACCCCGTCCTACGCGATCGCGTCGCCCATCAACCCCTGAACGCCATCCAGTACCTCTCCATGAACACCGAGATGCCGCCTTTCGACCGGGTGAACGTGCGCAGGGCGGTCAACCACGCCATCGACCGACAGCGGATCGTGCGCCTGATCAGCGATCGGGGCATCCTCGCCCGCGGCGTGCTGCCGCCCGGCATGCCGGGATTCAACGAGGAGCTCGAAGGATACGGCCACGACCCGGAAAAGGCCCGCCGACTGCTTGCGGCGGCCGGTTATCCGGATGGATTCACCACCGAACTCATGATCACGGCCCAGAGCGGTATAGATACCAAGATAGGACAGGCGGTGCAGCAGGACCTCGAGGAGGTCGGAATCACCGTGGAAATCAGGCCGGTCACCGGTCCGACGCGCATCGAAGCGACGGGCAGGCGGGGTACCGTGCCTTTCTCCACCTTCGGTTGGTACCAGGACTATCCGGATCCGAGCAATTTTCTCGACGTGTTGCTTAACGGTGATCGGATTACCGAGGTCAACAGCACCAACGTGGCGTTCTATGACAACGAATCGGTGAACACGCTGCTGAACGAGGCGTCCACCAGCACGGACCAGGGCCATCGCCTGGCACTCTACCGTGAAGCGGAGCGACTGGTGGTGGAGGACGCGCCCTGGGTATTCCTGTACTACCCGCAGATGTACCTGCTCCGGCAACCCTGGCTCAAGGGGCTGAAGCTCAATCCGGTCTGGCCCATCCGCTACGAACTGATGTGGATCGAACCATGAAACACGGCCGAAACCATAGAAGGACCTCGCCATGTTGAGCAGGATCCTGCGCCGCCTGGGATGGGCGGCCGTGATACTGTGGGGGACCACGGTGATCACGTTTCTGATCGTGCACGCGGTTCCGGCCGATCCGGTCCGGGTATACGCGGGGGCGAACGCGGATGCGGAGACGATCGAGCGGATCCGCACGGAAATGGGCTTCGATGATCCGCTCATCGTGCAGTACGGCCGCTACATCGGCAACCTGCTTCGGGGCGACCTCGGCACGTCCCTGGTGACGGGAGAACGGGTGCTCGACGCCCTCCTGGCGCGGTTTCCGGTAACCCTCTCCCTGGCACTGACGGCCGTATGCCTGTGGATGCTGATGAGCGTGCCGCTGGGCGTCCTCACGGCGAAGTACCGCGGCCGGGCCATCGACCGGGCGGTGCTCATCGTTTCCCTGGTCGCCATTTCCCTGCCGGTCTTCTGGCTGGCCCGCATGCTTCAGTACTACCTGGCCTACCGGACCGGCCTGTTTCCGGTGGCCGGATGGGCGGGCTGGACCCACATCATCCTGCCGGCGGCGACGCTCGCCCTGGTGATTACAGGCTACTACGCCCGGCTCGTCCACACGAACATGGTGGAGGTGCTGAACGCCGATTACGTGCGCGTAGCCCGCGCCAAGGGGATCCCCGAGTACGTCGTCCTGTTCAAGCACGGGCTGCGGAACGCCGTCATCCCGGTCATTACCGTCCTCGGCCTCGACATGGCCGCGCTCATGGGCGGCGTGGTGTTTACCGAGAACGTCTTCGCCCTGCCCGGCCTGGGCGTCCTGGCCCTGCAGTCGGTCTTCAATCTCGACGTGCCCATGATCATGGGCGTCGTGCTCTTCTCGGCCGCGATGGTGGTCTGCGCCAACATCCTGGTGGATTTCGTGTATATGTGGATCGATCCCAGGGTCGAGGGGATGTAGCGTTCGACGGCCCGGCGACGGCCCGCGATTGCCTGGTGATGGCCTGGCGATTGCCTGGCGACGGCCCGCGTCGCAGGTATTAACCGTAATACCGCCCGGAGCGTATTCAGGAAAGCAGGGCCGAAGTCAGCAGGTCCACCACCAGGTCTTCTTCTTCGTACCCGTAGGCCAGCCACAACTGATTGTCGTCGTGTTCCAGGATCATCGTGGGGAACTTGTCGGCGTGGAGGGACCGGCGTAGCGCGAAGTCCTCGTGGAGCAGTTCATCGGTGCGGGCCGAGACGAGGTCCCTGGTGAAGCGCTGCATATCCAGGTTCAATTCGCCGGCAAGCTGCAAGAGGGTTTCCGCGTCCGACGGATTCCGCGCTTCGAGGTAGTAGGCCCGCTGGATGGCGTGAAACATCGCCCCGGTCCCGTTCGGCTTCTGCATCCCGGCGGCGATGGCCGCCCGGCAGGCCGGATAGGTCGATCGCCTGGGCTCGCAGTCCTTCCAGAAATCCCAGTTGAATTCCGCGCCCGTCCGTTCGGCGACCAGCCGCCACTGGGACTGCACATAGGTCCGGGTTTCCTCCGGCATGGGTTCATCCGAATCCCGGGCCAGGCCGCCCATGACGTAGCGGATGGGGATTTCTGCCGGGAGCACGCCGGAAACCGCCTCCAACACCGGACTGAATCCCCAGCACCAGGAACACATGGGATCGGCGATGTAGTAAAGCACGTCGCGTTGCATGATCCACCGTCGCTTCCGTCGGTTGTGAGCATCTAAAAAACCTGTGCGAGTACCAGCACGGAACGTATTATAGTGAAGCCAGGATCACCTTATCAAGAGAAGATAACACGAGGAGATGCGCATATGTTCAACGGACTGGGCATGGACATGGGAAACCTGTCTCGTTTGTCGCGCGCCAAGACGCGGTCCATATCGCCGGAAAACACGGACGGCGGAAAGGGCCGGGGCGGCATGGCCACGGAGGGCACCGGCGCCAATAACGCGCGGCACCTGGGGCAGGGCTGGAAGATTTCTCCATCCTTCGACATCGAAGCGGGGGAAACGCTGACGATGGCCGATATCGAAGGTTCCGGGGCCATTCAGCATATCTGGCTGACGCCCACCGGCCACTGGCGCTTCGCCATCCTGCGGATTTACTGGGATGACGAGGAGTGTCCGTCCGTGGAATGCCCCATGGGCGATTTCTTCGCCTGCGGGTGGAGTGAATACGCCCACGTGTCCTCGCTGGCCGTGTGCGTGAATCCGGCCAGCGCGTTCAACTGTTACTGGGAGATGCCCTTTCGCAAGCGTTGCCGCATCACGCTGGAGAATATCGCCGACGAGAAGATGCGCGTTTACTATCAGATCGACTACACGCTGACCGAGGTCCCCGACGACATCGGCTACTTCCACGCGAGCTTCCGGCGGACGAACCCCGTACCGTACAAGGAAGTGTTCACCATTCTTGACGGCGTGCGGGGGCACGGCCACTACGTCGGCACCTATATGGCGTGGGGATCCAACAGCAACGGATGGTGGGGCGAGGGCGAGATCAAGTTCTACATCGACGGCGACGACGAGTTCCCGACGATCTGCGGGACGGGCGTCGAGGACTACTTCTGCGGTTCGTACAACTTCGATATCGACGGCCGGTACGTGGAATATACCACCCCGTACGCGGGCATGCCCCAGGTCATCCGCCCCGACGGCATGTACAAGTCCCAGCAGCGGTTCGGCATGTACCGGTGGCACGTGTCGGATCCGGTGCGGTTCGAGGAGGACCTGAAGGTAACCATCCAGGCGCTGGGCTGGCGGCAACTGCTCGGCTTTACCCAGGGCGGACCATACCAGGCGCTCCAGGACGATCTCGCTTCGGTGGCCTTCTGGTACCAGACCCTGCCGAGCGCACCCTTCCCCGCGCTGCCCGACCGGGACCAGCTGGAAGTCATCTGACCGGGAGAGGAGTTACCAGCGGCAGAACGGCATGAATACCGGGCCGCGGGAGCATAATGGAACCGGAACAGCTTCAGTCGGTCCGCAGCCGGATCACCCACACCCTCTTCGTCACCCAGGCCCTCTTCGGCGCCACCCAGGTCGCGGCCTTCACGGTGGTGCCCATCCTGGCGGCGCAGTTGTCCGACAGCGAGCGCATGACGGGCGTGCCCATGACCATCGCCTTTCTCGCGCGCTCGATCAGCGCCTTCCCCTTCGGCTGGATAATGGACCGCCTGGGCCGCCGCGCCGGGCTTACGGCCGGATACCTGTCGTCCCTGATCGCCGCCGCGGCCAGTTTCCTCAGCGTGGCCGTCCATTCCTTCGCGGGATTCTGCATAGCATCCTTTTTCGCCGGCATGGCGCGCAGCTCCAGCGAGCAGGCGCGGTTCATCGGCGCGGAGATTTACCCTGAATCCGAACGGGCGCGCATCATCGGCCGTATCGTGTCCGCCGGCACCATCAGCGCTATCGGCGGCGCCATGATGGTGGCGCCCGCGGGGATCTGGATCGCGCAATACGGTTATCCTCCCATGTCGGGCCCTTTCGTCGTCGGCGTGGGCCTGAGCCTGGCGGCGGTCCTGCTTACCCTCTTCCTGGTCCGCCCCGACCCGCTGGACCTCGCGCGGCGCATCAAACCCTCCACCGAATCGGAAATCGACGCGTCGACCACCCGTCCCGTGCGGGAGATCCTCCGCAACGTGCACGTCCGGTACGGGATCGCGGCCATGGTGATCGGCCAGTTCGTCATGACGCTGCTCATGGTGATTACGCCCCTGCACATGAGCCACCACGACCATGGCACGTGGCTGATCTCGTGGGTCATCATGGCGCACGCCATCGGCATGTTCGGCGTTTCAGGCATCACCGGGCGGCTCATCATGCGGTGGGGTCAGCACGCCATCGTGAAGTGGGGTGTGCTCATCCTCGTCGTATCCTGCGTGATCACTCCCGTTTCGCCCCGGTTCATCCCCCTGACGATCGCCCTCTTCCTCCTCGGCCTGGGGTGGAACTTCTGTTTTATCGCCGGCTCTTCCCTGCTTTCAAACGCGCTCGCGCCCCTGGAACGGGGCCGCGTGCAGGGCGTCAACGAGATGTTCATCGCGCTTTCGGCGAGTTCCGCCAGCCTGGTGACGGGATTCCTCTTCGAATCGGGCGGCATGCTGCTGCTGGCGGTGATCGGAACGATCATTTCGGTTGGGTTGGGCTGCTGCAGCCTGGTTTATTCAAGGAAAACAGGGCAGGGGACGCTGGCGGAGGCGGCGGGGTGAGGGCGGTGCGTAGAGCGGTGCCGGCCGGCTGAGTGCGGTGCTTCGAGCGGAGGCGGCCGGCTGAATGCGGCAGGCTCGCTACGCGGACTCCGGGCGGACCGGAGCGGGGATCTCGTCCACCGAGGCGCATCCCAGGTTGGCCATGTTGACTTCGAGGTCGGCCTTCAGAATCTCGAAGGCGTGATCGCCGCCCGTCTTTCCGAAGGCGCCCACACCGTACATGAAGGCCCTGCCGAGCAGCACGAAATCAGCGCCCAGAGCGAGTGCCCGGATGATGTCCAGTCCGGTGCGCACCCCGCTGTCGAAGAGGATGCGGGCCCGACCATTGACCTGCCGGACGATGGGTGCCAGCGCGTCGATGGCGGCGAGCGTACCGTCGAACTGGCGCGCGCCGTGGTTCGAAACCTGGATGCCCTCCACACCGGCCGCTATTGCCCGCTCCGCGTCATCAGGGTGCATAATACCCTTCACGATTACCGGTCCGTCCCATAGATCGCGAACCTCACGGATATAGTCCCAGTCGAGTGTGCCGCCCAGCTCCTGGCCGACGTAACTCGCCACCTCGCCCATCTGCTTCGAATCGGCGTATTTTTCGATGGCCCTGAGCCTGGGCAGCCCGGCGAGCAGGGTCTGGATCGTCCAGGTGGGATGAATCAGCGCTTCGTACACGAATCCGGCCGTGATCCGCGGCGGCGTTTCCAGGCCCGCGCGGCTGGTCCGTTCCCTCCGGCTGCCCACGGGCACGTCCGCCGTTACCGCGAGCGTATGGAAACCGGCGTCCATCGCGCGCTTCAACAGATCATCACGTATTTCGCGTCTCCGGGGCGGATAGAGCTGAAACCAGCCCATGTCGCCGACGAGCGGTCCGACCGTCTCGGGCGCCTGCGTGGCCACTGTGCTCAGGCAGTAAGGGAAGCGGTACTTCGCGGCCGTGGCGGCGAGGATTAGCTCCGCCCGCGGCCACATGAGTCCGGTGAGTCCCACGGGCGCCATGCCGAAGGGTACGCTGTAGGTCCGGCCGAACAGCGTCGTGGTCAGATCGGGTTTCAGTTCGCCCTTCATGAAAACCGGGGCGAGCGTGACCTCCGCCATGCGTTCCAGGTTCCTGGCCACCGCGCGCTCATCCCCCGTGCCGCAGTCGAGGTACTCCCACGCGATGTGCGGCAGCCTTTTGCGCGTCCGCCTCCGAAGGTCGCTCACCGCGGGGTAGCGTTGCAGCCGCCGTTTGAATCGCTTTTCCGTCATCCTCTTCGTTCCGATCCGGCAGGAAATGATCGGTTGATTTAGACCGTGGCACTACGTAATTTGCTACGGTTCCCGCGCCTCGAATTTTCCGGCGCGGATCGTACCCCAAGATAAACGTACGCAACAAAAAGGCAAGGCGATCAGAATGGAAAACAATCCGCTCCTGTACTGGGACGATCTTCCCCCCTTCGACCGGATCGAGACCCAACATATCGAACCCGGAATCCGCGAGTTGCTCGAGAGCTGCGAAGCGGCCGTGGCCCGCCTCGAGGAGACCGCGCCGCGCACCTGGCGCGAATTGATGGATCCGCTCGAGCGGATCGAAGACGACCTCGGCCGTATCTGGGGCATCGTGTCCCACCTGCACGGGGTGAAGAACTCGCCGGAGTTACGGGAGGTGTACGATCCCCTGCTCGCCGAAGTGGTCAAGTTCGGCAATCGCCTCGGCCAGAGCAAGCCCCTGTACCAGGCCTATTGCGCCTTGCGGGACGGCGGGGAGGCGCAACATTTCGAGCCCGCCCAGCAGCGGATCCTGGAGTCGGCCATACGCGAGGCCGAATTGAACGGCGTGGGCCTGGACGACGCCGACCGGGAACGTTACAACGAGATCAGCCAGCGGCTGGCGGAGCTGAGCACGAAGTTTTCCAACAACGTCCTCGACGCCACCAAGGCCTTCAAAATCAAGCTCACGGAGGCCGAAGAGACCGAAGGACTGCCCGAAACCCTGCTCGAACTGGCCGCGGATACGGCCCGGCAGGAGGGCCACGAGGAAGCCACGGCATCGGAAGGACCCTGGGTGGTCACACTGGACTACCCCAGTTTCATGCCGTTCATGCAGCACAGCAAGCGCAGGGACCTGCGCGAGCGCATGTACCGCGCCTTCATTTCCAAGGCGTCAGACGGACAGTGGGACAACAAAGACGTAGCCCGGGAGATCATCACCCTGAGAATCGACAAGTGCAGACTGCTTGGGTTCGATACCTTTGCGTCGTTGAGCCTCAGCCGGAAAATGGCGCCTGACGCGGGTTCGGTGCGGCGCCTGCTCGACGAATTGCGCGCGGCGGGCCGCGGCGCCGCCGAGGGGGACATGGAAGCGTTGAAGGCGCTGGCCGGAGTGGACGGTGATGACGAGGTTAGCGAACTCAAGCACTGGGACGTCCCGTACTGGGCGGAACGGCTTCGCGAGGCGCGCTACGACCTGAAGGACGAGGAACTGAGACCTTATTTCCCGCTGCCACGCGTGTTGAATGGACTGTTCGAACTGACGGAGCGCCTGTTCGGCGTGCGCCTGGAGGAAGCGACCGGCGAGGCGCCGGTCTGGCACGAGGACGTCCAGTTCTTCCGGGTGTTCGACGACCGGGGCGAACCCATGGCGGCCTTCTACCTGGACCCGTACAGCCGTCCCGCGGAGAAGCAGGGCGGCGCGTGGATGGATACGCTCGTGGGCAGAAGCGCGGTCATGGCTTCTGCGGGACAGGCCGCCCGGCTGCCCGTGGCCTACATGATCTGCAACCAGGGCAAACCCGTCGGCGGCAAGCCCTCTCTCATGACGTTCCGCGAAGTGGAAACGCTGTTCCACGAGTTCGGCCACGCGCTTCAGCACATGCTGACCACCATCGACTACGGCATGGCGTCCGGCATATCCAACGTGGAATGGGACGCGGTGGAGATCGCCAGCCAGTTCATGGAAAACTGGTGTTACGACCGGGGGACGCTGAAGGGCCTGGCCCGCCACTATGAGACGGACGAACCGCTTCCCGACCAGATCATCGACCGCCTGCTCGGCGCCAGGACCTTCCGGGAGGGCAGCAATACGCTCAGGCAGGTCAACTTCGGCCTGCTCGACATGGACCTGCACGAGCACTTCGATCCCGCGGGAACGGAGACGATCCTGGATGTGCAGCGCCGGATCGACGCGGAGACGCTGATCCTGCCGTCGCTGGAGGAAGACCGGTTCTTCTGCTCGTTCTCCCACATCTTCGCGGGAGGCTACGCCGCAGGGTACTACAGCTACAAGTGGTCGGAAGTGCTCAGCGCGGACGCCTTCTCCGCCTTCGAGGAAGCGGGCCTGGAGGACGAAGAGGAGATGCGGCGGCTGGGCCGGCGGTTCCGCGATACCATCCTGGCCCTGGGCGGCAGCCGGCATCCCATGGACGTCTTCCGGGATTTCCGTGGAAGGGAGCCGACCACGGAGGCTTTGCTCCGGCAGGGCGGACTAAGCGGGCCGGGCGGACCAGGCGCGCCAGCGGCCCGAGCGGACCAGGCGGCCCGAGCGGACCAGACAGCCCGAGCGGACCAGGCGGGCTAGTGTAAACGGGCGCGCAGGCCGGTTCCGGAGCGGATTCGGTTCAGTGACGATCCCCGCCGGCGGGTATTCTCCATGAAGGACATCGTTCGCATCGGCATGATCGGCGCCGGGCACATCGCCCATGCCCACGCGGAGGCGTGGCAAAAAGAAGCCACACTGACCGCGGTCGCCAGCCGCCGTATCGAAAGCGCTCGATCCCTGGCGGAACGGCATGGCATTCCCCACGTTTGCCGGGACGCCAATGAACTGTTGAATCGGGATGACATCGATGCGGTCGGCATCGCCACGACCCACCGCCTGCACCATCCCATTGCCCTCGCGGCCCTGGCGGCCGGGAAATCCGTGTTTTGCGAGAAGCCCCTCGCACTCGACGGCTCGCAGGCCCGGGAGATGTGGGCCGATGCCCGGCGCAGGGCGGCGAAAACGGGCGTGCAATCGGGTATACGTCTCTTTCCGGCGCTCCGGCTCCTTTCCCGCCTGCTGCGGGAGGGACGGGCCGGAAAGATCCATGCCTTCGACGCCCACTGGTCCTTCGACTGGGCCAGGGACCCCCGCTTTCCGCTGACCTGGCGGTTCAAACGGGCCGAGGCCGGAACCGGGACCCTGGGTGACCTGGGGGTGTACATGATCGACGCGGCCCGCTGGCTGGTCGGCGAGATCGGGCAGGTAAACGCTGAGCTGGCCGTGTACATTCCGAGGCGTCCCCTGCTGACATCGGGCGAACACTTCGGCGAACTGCGGCGGCTGCATAGGGAGGGGGAGCTGGATATTCCCCTGGAGACGGGATGGGTGGAAAACGACGACGTCTGCCAGTTGCTTTTGAGGTTTGAAAACGGCGCCCGTGGGTCGATCCGGGCCAGCAGGCTCCACCAGGAACATTCCATCCGGGTAGACTGCGAGCGGTCCTCTTATCGCTGGCATATGACAGGAGACCGGCGCCTCATGGAACGGTCGACGGAAGCGGAATACACGCCCGTCGAGATGCCGGAACCGCCTTGTGACGATACCATCGTGACGAATTTTCTCCATAACATACGAAGGGACGAGGACGAACCGCCCACGTTCCGGGACGGCCTGGCGGCCCAGCTCGTCATCGACGCGGCGGTCAGGTCCCACGAAACGGGCAGTTGGGTCGATGTCGGATGCTGAGGCAGGATAGCAGGTCGGGTGCGGATCAGGTATGAAACTGGACTTTCTACTCATAACCGCGACGGAGAAGGAACAGGAGCCGGTCCGGGCACGGATGGAGATCTCCGGGACGGACCATCCCCTGGCCCGGCCCTGGCACCTGGGTTCGTTGTGCGGGAAGTCGGTGCTCCTGATCGAAGGCGGCGTGGGTCAGGTCAATACAGCCTCGGCCCTGACCCTGGCGCTGACCCGCCATGATCCCGCCGTGATCCTGCAATTCGGCGTAGGCGGCGCATACGAGCGGTCCGGTCTCGAAGTGGGTGACCTCGCCATTGCCACGGAGGAATGCTACGGCGATACCGGCGTCCTGACCCCGGAAGGCTGGATGGACCTGGAAAAGATGGGCTTTCCCATGCTTCCTCCCGCCCGGACCGGCGACCAGGGACAGCCCGACGCCGAAGGGCAGACCGTAGACAACGGGCAGACAGAGCGGGCACTCAGCAAGCCCCTGTACAACCGGATACCCCTCGACGCCACGCGGACCGAGCGCATCCTCCGATATCTTGAATCCGGACTGGAAGGCCGATCGTCGCACCAGGTCACCTCCGGGCCCTTCGTCACGGTGCAGCAGTGCAGCGGCGTCCAGGCGGCCGGAGATACGCTGGCCGCCCGTTTCGGGGGGATATGCGAGAACATGGAAGGCGCGGCGGCGGCCCACGTAGCCGAGGCCAACGGGATCCCCTTCGTGGAGATACGCGGCATCAGCAACAGGGTGGTCGACCGGGACCTGTCGCAATGGGATCTGCCCCGGGCGATCCGGCGCGGTCAGCAGGCGGTCGAACGAATCGTCGAACAGGGAGTTTCCTGATGCGCCGCACACTCCCGGTGCCTCCTTTTTTTAGTAGTTTATGCGACCTTGGTCCCGCTCGCAGAGGGGGTTCACCATGACGGCCCTTTCTCTCGGCTATTCGCCCTGTCCCAACGACACCTTCATCTTCTGCGCCATGATCCAGGGGCGGATCCCCGATGCGCCGCGGTGCAGGGAAGTGCTGGAGGATATCGAGACCCTGAATACACTGGCCCTGAAGCGTGAACTGGACCTGACGAAAATCTCCTTTCACGCCTTCGGTCACCTTCGGGATCACTACGTCCTGCTCCGGCCAGGCGGAGCCCTGGGCAGGGGTTGCGGTCCGCTGGTGGTCGCGCGGGAACCGCAGCGGCCGGAAATGCTGAAAGGCCGGAAGATCGCCCTGCCCGGCCGGCTGACCACGGCGGCGCTGCTGCTGAGGCTCTTCGATCCCGGCCTGGACCGCCTGGTCTACCTGCCCTTCGACCAGATCATGCCGGCCTGCCGGCGAGGCGAAGTCGACGCCGGGGTGATCATTCACGAGAGCCGGTTCACCTTCGCCGAACACGGTCTATCCCAGGTGATCGATCTCGGTGCGTGGTGGGAGGAGGAAACGGGGCACCCGATTCCCCTGGGCGGTATCCTCGCGCGCAGGGATCTTGGCGGTGCCATGCACGAACGGCTCAACCGGTCGATACGATCGAGCATCGAATACGCATACGCCCATCCTGATGAAGTGAAGCCTTATATCCGGCGTCATGCCCAGGAGATGGATGAATCGGTCATGCAGCAACATATCGATCTCTATGTGAACCAGTACTCGCTGCAGTACGGCGAAGAAGGAGAAGCGGCAATTCGCGACCTGTTCGACCGGGCCGAACGGGCGGGTATCGTCCCGTCATCGAAGCATTTCCTGTTCGAGTAACGGCTATTATCGAATGCCGGCCACCGTCGAAACGCGGTCACCGTCACAAATCGGCCAGGCAGGACAACAACGCAGATTACCCAAAGCACGGAGAGGAATCACCATGCGCATATTGATGATGACGGACATGGAAGGCGTAAGCGGCATCGTGGCCTGGGATCAGGTAAACGGCGGAAAGCCCATGTACGAGGAAGGCCGGCGATTGTATACCGAGGAGATCAACGCCGCCGTACGGGGCGCCCGGGCCGCGGGCGCGAAGGAAATCGTGGTGGTGGACTGCCACGGCGCGGGCGGAGACTGGACCTTCAATTCGCTGGTGCCCGAGTTGCTCGACCCCGGATGCGAGTGGGTGGCCAAGCATCCCTGGTCCCGTTACACGGAGATGTTCGAGACGGGCTGCGACGCCGCGGTGTTCGTCGGCATGCACGCACGGGCGAACACACCGGACGGCGTGATGTGCCATACGATCTCCACCACGGGATGGCGCAGCCTGCGATTCAACGACGACGAAGTGGGCGAAACCGGCATCAACGCCGCCCTCTGCGGCCACTACGGCTGTCCCGTGCTGCTGGTCACCGGCGACGAGGCCGTGTGCCGAGAGTCCCGGGAACTGCTGGGAGAGAACCTGCCGGTCGTAGCCGTAAAACGGGGTCTGACCAGGTACTCGGCCCGGCAGATTCCCCCGATCCGCGCACGGCAGATGATCGAGGACGGCACGCGCCAGGCGCTGCAGGATAGGCCGGACATCAGGCCCTATGTGCCGTCGGCCCCGACGAAGATCACCATCGAACTGGATACCGTGGACAACGCGGCGCATTACAGGGGCAGGCCGGGGGTCTCTTTTCCCGATGACCTGACTGTGGTCAGCGACGGCCGGGACTGGATGGAGGCCTGGAACCAGATCTGGCACTGGTAGGCCTATTGCTGTTCTATGGAAGCTCTTCCATCAGGTCCCGGATGAAGCGTAGGTCCGACCGGGCGAGATCGCAGACCGTGTCCACGGGAACGCCCCCGTATTCGCTGTGCATGGTGACGGGCCCTTCGAACCCCTGGGCCTTCAGCGTGGACAGTGTCGTTTTCCAGTCTCCGAAGCCTGTGCCCAGCCGGACCACGTCGACTTCCCACCGCCTTTGGCCGTCCCGAACATGCAACACCCTGGTCAGGTCCTTGAACGACATGACGGACAGGTACTCCCTGACGATGTCGAGGGCCATGTCGATCGGCTCTCCGCAGATGGACAGGTGCCCTACGTCCGCGAACACGCCGACGTGTTCGGGATCGAATCCCTGCACGACGTGCATGACGGCGGATGAATTCAGGCCCATGGAGTGGCCCGAATGGTTGTGCACCACGGTTTTGACGCCGGTTTTCTCCGAAAGACGCTGGAATCCCTCCAGTTCCCTCCGCGCACGGTCCAGTTCCGCCCAGTAATCCGTTCCCGGCGACCAGTGCCAGTACCCCAGCTTGATGTGCTTTACCCCGTTCTCCCCGCAGGCCTGGTAGTATCTCTCCGCGTAATCCAGCGTGGCCGAAGTGAAATCCCCCGGTGCGGTAACGAGCGGGATAGTTAGTCCTTCGTCGGAAAGCACCCGCGCGGCTTCCGGCAGGGCGCGGTCGATGTTCCCAGGATTCACCGGATATCCGTCCCGCACGCACAGGTCGGCGCCGGAAACGCCTACGCTATTCAGTTTCTCCGCGATTTCCGCCAGCGTCAGACCCTCGAGGTGCTTGGTGAACATGATAAACTGCATGCGTCGATTCCCCTTTCTCAGTAGGACTCCCAGCGATGAGGCCGGTCCGGGAACCAGGCCAGGTCAACTCCCATGCCGGCCAGCTGCCAGAAGAGATAGGCGAGCAATATACCAATAAACAACCTGCGGACCTTCTGGTAAAGCGTTGGGCCGCCGATGCGGAACACGATGGCCTGGACCAGCCAGGCCAGGAAGATCGTCAGGAACGCGTTCCGTACCGGGGCGGACATGACGACCACCATGCCGATGGGATGGAGCGGCCACCACGGAAGGAGAAACCGCCCGGCCAGGAGCACGATCATCATCACGACCCCGCTCCCGAAGAACAGGACTTCGAGGTCGCTGATCTGCGTTGCGTTGTTGACCCAGGTCACGATCAGGTCGTAGAACCGGATGCCCCGGTCCGTGCCCAGGTCGGTCCGCAGGTTCTGGGCGCCGAAGGTGTTCCCGGCGTAGATTACGTAGCCGATGGAGGCTACGGCGCTCAGGCAGAACGCGACGGCCACGCCGGCGAAGAGGTACCTGGAAGAGATCCCGCTCCCGGAACTGCGCGCATCCCTAAGCGGATCGCGCCGGACTTGCCTGTGCTGGCGCCACCGGGACTTCAGCCAGGCCACGTGGGACGTGCCGATCATGGTGAAGGTGCGCCAGTTGCGCGCGAACCCGTTGGCCATGCCCAGGGCTGTGAGGTCGCCGCGGCCGATCTGTGCGGACCCCACGATGGCGATGGAGAACTGGTGGCTGTTGATGGGCAGGTCGAGCGTCACCACGCCCGTTTCCGCCACGACGCGGGCCAGGGCGATGTAGAAGATGAAGAGCAGGACAATGAACAGCGCCATGATCGGAAGGGACATCCCGGCGGTGTACAGCCAGCAGATGATGAAGAGGAGGCCCAGCAGGAAGCCGAAGACGGCCGTGCGGTAGGAGAACAGTTCCTCCGTGTCGTCCAGCTCGCTCTTCCGGCCCAGGGCGTGGCGCCAGACGGACCCGAGGTGCCGGCGAGCCATCCAAAGGCCGAAGAGGACGAAGGTAACCAGGCCGGCAATGGACTGAATGCCGGCCAGGCCGCCATGGATGATGGTACCGGAGGTGGATCCGACACCGAGCATGTTGAGCGATCCCTCCTGCAGTACGTAGAAGACGGGAAACAGCCACATGCTGAGGAGCACGTCCCGGTTGACGAAGATCAGCAGGCAGAATACGAACACGTTTAACCGGAAAATGAGCCCGGGAAAGGCGGGATCGAGGGAAAGTACCCGTGAGTGTTCGGCCATGATCGGGACAGCAGGCCATACGTCCCAGAAAGAAACGATGTTCCAGATCATGACCAGGGACATGGCCGCCGCGCCGGTCCGGATCCAGCGGTTGCCGCCTTTCCCATTTCCGCTTTTCCCATTGTCGCCACCCTCCCCAGCGCCGCCACCCTCTCCGGTGCCGCCTTCCCTACTGCCGCCGCCCAGCGAGATCAGGTGCAGGCCCACTTCGCCCAGCGGGAACTGGAGCCGTTCGTGTTCGACCCACTGCTTGCGAAGCATGACGACGATGCACGCGCCGACGAAAAGCAGGATCAGGATGAAGGAACCCCACCAGAACAGGGGGGACAGCCATGCGCTCCAGGGAATCGACTGGCCGGACTGGAGTCCCTCGTAGAATACCCGCGCCGCCGCCCGGTCGCTGAGGACCAGCCATTCGGGCAGATAGGGAAAGAAGATGGTCTCCCAGCTGTTTTCCGGCGAGGCGAAGTAGAACGGCGCGGTGATCACGACGAGCAGGTATTTCGTCATGGCCTGGTCGGGCACCGTGGAGGCGATCCATCCCATGGCGAAAACCATGATCAGTTCGTAGAACGAGAGCGCCGATGCCGGACGGATCCGCGCCACCAGGGCATTGGGCAGCAGCACGCAGAAGAGGAAGGGAACGAGGAACACCGGGGGCAGGTGGGTCGCCGCCGGCTCGTAGCCGATCTGGTTGGCGGAGTATTCCCCCGCAAAGCCGATGAATATCGAAAGTGCGGCCCCGATGAGGATCGCCCTGAATGTTCGGATGCGCTGGAGGAAGGCCGATGCGATCGGTATCATCTGGCGGTAGCTGGGACGGGCTCGGTCCGCACGGTCAAGTGGGAACGGTCAGGTACGGACGGTCAGTTGCGGGCCGTCAGGTCCATACGGTCAGCCCCATGACGAGGTATACGGCACCGGTCAGCACGGCGGCGATCATCGCATAGGGGATCTGGGTCCTGACGTGATCGATATGATCCGATGCCGCGCCGGTCGAAGCGAGAATCGAGGTATCGGAGAGTGGAGAACAGTGATCGCCGAAGACTCCGCCGCCGGCCACGGCCGCTATGGTCGCGTATACGATGTCGGTCAACGCGTCCCCCGAGTAAACCAGGGCCACGGGCACCGCGATGGGCAGCATGATGGCGAAGGTGCCCCAGGACGTACCGGTGGAAAAGGCCATCACGGCCGCCAGCAGGTAGGTAGCCAGGGGGAGCATGGACGGGGTAAGGAAATCCCTCGAAATCGATACCATGTAGTCGGCCGTTCCCATGTCTCTGCTCAACTGGTTGATCGTGTAGGCGAAAACCAGGATCATGATGGCCGGCATGATCCCCTTGATGCCCGTCATCGCCGTGTCCATGATGTCGTTCAGCCGAATGCCCTGGATGCGGATCGATATGCCGAGGAAGATGACGACGGCGAGATAGGCCTCCAGCGTCTTCGCGGATCCCGTGAGCATAAAAGAACCCAGGACGATGACGATGATCAGGATGACGGGCAGGATGAAGTTCAGGAACAGGCGGGGTTTGATGTCCGGGAACATGGGGGTCTCGGTCAGTTCCCTTCCGATGAGCGGGACCGCGCCGTCTCTCAGCACCTTGCCTTCGTCCATGGCCCGGCGTTCGGCTTTCTTCATGGGACCGAATTCCGGGACCAATCCGGCAGCGATCAATCCCACCAATATCACCGCCGATATTGCGTAGATATTGTAGGGAATGGAATGAATGAACGCGTTCAGCGCATCGCCGGCATCGTCTATGGGCCCCATGCCGATGGTGAGTCCCGAAATGTAGATCGCCCAGCCCGTGAAGGGCAGGAGGACGATGACCGGGGCGGAGGTGGAGTCGGCGATATAGGCCAGTTTCTCCCTGGATATCCGCGCCTTGTCGGCCAGGCTTCGCATCGTGGTCCCGACGAAGAGCGGGCTGAAATAGTCGCTGAAGAATACGAACATGCCCAGTGCCCACGTCCAGAGTTGTACGCCTTTGCGCGACAATTTCCGATATGCCACGAACTGGGTGAAGGCCTGGATGGCGCCGGTGCGCATGAAGAAGGCGATCATGATTCCGATGCAGATCTCCAGCATGAACACCCAGGAGAAACTGGTATTCCCGATCGCGTCGATCATCAACTGGGAAAACCCCAGGGGCCCCTGGCCCGCGATTAGGACGCCCACCAGGCAGGCCACCGCCAGGGAATACACGGCGTTCCTGGTCAGGAAGGCCAGTACGATGGCAAGGGCCGGCGGCACGATGGAGAGGATGCCGAGGTCGGTTTCCATGGGGGATCCCCGGATTTGAAATTGGATAGAATCTCAAATAAGAAACATCTATCGGGCGCTTCAGGCAACCACCTATATTGTGATACATGAATCATCTCGGTTTCATGCTGATCGATCCGCCCTCCCGATGGGGCGGGAGTATTAACGACACCTTCCGTTTCATTCGATCCATCGGATATGACGGCGTGGAATTGAATCTCACCTCCGAACTGGCGGGCCGTCTGGACCATGTGGAGGACGCCGTCCAGGCGCATGATCTGCCGGTCGTTTCGCTGCTCACGGGTGCGGCGTACGAGGAGGGACTCTGTCTCAGCGCGCCGGATGCAACCATCCGCGATCGAACGGTCGAGCGCCTGGTGGAGAACATGGGGATCGCGAATCGGTTCGGGGCCATCCTGGTGGTCGGCCTGTTGCAGGGCCTGCGCTCCGACGAACCGGACCCTGCGGCCGCCAATGCGCGGATCGTTTCCTGTCTGCAACGGGTGGGACGGGAAGCCGAGGCCAGGGGGGTCGACATCGTGATCGAACCGGTAAACCACCTCCAGGTGGGATTCAACAACAGCGTCGGGGAAGTCCTGCGTCTGATCCGCGACACCGGATCCACTGCCTTCCATCCCATGGTCGACACCATCCACATGAATATCGAGGAGACCTCCCTCGTACAGCCCATCCACGACTGCGGCGCCCGTCTCAGGCACGTTCATCTCTGCGAAAGCCACGGGGGACTGCCGGGTACCGGCCGCATCGACTTCGCGGCCGTCCTCGATACCCTGGAAGACGTGGACTATGCCCATTTCGCTTCGGTGAAGGTCTACAGGAAGGCCGGACTGCGCGAAGCGGCGGAACAGAGCATGGCCTTCTTCACGGAACTGGAATCGGGCCAGGCGCGCCGCGGCGGCCGGACAAGTGATTCAGGGGATCGGTACGCTTGAAGTACCGGAGAGCCAGGCCATAGCGGCGATCACGGCCATGCCGGCTTTCGCGGTCGCCCGGTGCGGACGGACTCGAGACCGGCCTCGCAAACGGCCACGACGCGGGCGCCCATGCGGGCGGGAATCGGGTTTTCGATGCGCCCGTCGAGCGTGTCCAGGAAATCGATGACGGAACGGCCCCAGCCGTGCCCGCCCACGGCGGCCTCGTCGGAGACGTTGGGCAGCGTCACGGGTTCTTCCCCCCTGCGATACAGCTTACCGTTCCAGAGCGTCCCTTCGGTGCCGTACACGGCCAGCATGCCGCCTCCCATACCGTGTCCGGAGCAACCGCTCGAGACGAAGACCTTTCCAAGCACCCCGTTCTCGAACTTCAGCATGACGATATAGCAGTCGTCCGAGGGAAATTCGGGCACGCTCATCTTGCTGCTGTAGGCAAATACCTCCACGACGGGCGAGTCGACCGTGGACAGGATGCTGTCGATGGGGTGGCAGCCGCCGCCAAAGAGTATGTTCTGCGGATGCTGCCGGTCGATCCGCCAGGGCGTGTGCCTACGCTCGCCGGGCTGGTAGATGGACCACATGTCGTGGATGTAGTCACCCTGGATGAAGAAGATCTCGCCGATTTCACCCGATCGGGCGGCACGGGACATCTCGTGCCAGGGATACATGTACCTGCTGGTATGATCCGTCATCACGTTCAGGCCCGTCCGTTCGGCGGTTTCGATGACGCGCCGGGCATCGGCGACGGTCGTGGCGAGCGGTTTCTCCACGAGGGCGTGGGCACCGTGTTCCAGGGCCAGGACGGTCTGGTCGGCGTGCAGGTGGTCCGGTCCGGCCACCGCGACGACGTCCGGACCGGTTTCGGCGATCAGTGATTCGAGGTCGTGGCCGGTAACCGCATCGGGGTAGATCGACCTGGCCGCCGCGAGCTTCTCACCGGCCGGGTCGAACAGGGCGGTCACCCGGGCACGGCCGCTCCCTTCCGCCACCTGGGCCACGTACTTTCCCGCGCCGCCGCAACCGCTGAGGAGTATGGAATAGGGCATGTCGAATGGCCTGATTCAGCCCGGATCTCACTTCACCTGCTCCAGCCGGGTCCGGTACTTGTCGTACAGGTCCGTGTGCTTGCTTGTGATATCGACGGGCCGGCCCTGGATGAAGGCCCGCTCCACCTGCGTCATGATTTCGAGCGGGTCTCCGCTGGTCACGATCAGCGTGGCGTCCTTGCCCGTCTCAAGGGAACCGAGCCTGTCCTCCACACCGAGAATTCGCGCGGGATATAGCGTGACGGACTTGAGCGCCTCTTCCTTCGGAAGGCCGTAGGCCGCAGCGGTGGCCGCGTGGAAGGGCAGGTTCCGCACGTTCGAGGCGCCACTGCCCTGGCCGATACAGAAATCGAGGCCGGCCTCATGCAGCTTCAGGGCGTTGGTGAACGGCGCGTCATAGGCCTCCCAACGGCGGGCGGGCAGGTAATGCACGGCGCCGACGATCACGGGGATCCCGTTTTGCGTCAATCGGTCCGCCACCCGCCAGGCGTCGGCGCCGCCGACCAGGACGACGCTCAGATCCTCGGCAAGAGCCCAGTCGAGGGCGGCGTGGATCTGTTTCTCTTCAGACGCGTGTATGAAGACGGGCAGTTCCTTTTTGAGTACCGGGATCATCGATTCCCAGCCGAGGTCCGAGGGATGAAAGGGTCCGCCGCCGCTTTCGGCCTCCTTCGCGATCATGTACGCCCTGGCTTCGCGGAAGGCGTCGCGAAGCCTGGCAAGGGCCGCTTTGCGTGCCTTGATCTGCTCCTCCGGGCCGCCCAGGCCGGGAATGTCGCGAACGCGGTAGGATGGCCATCGAACGTGAAGCCCCACCGTCGCAACCAGGGTCATTTCCTCGGTGGTCCATCCATCCATCGCGACCAGTCCCGAGAGACCGGAGATCAGACCTCCACTCGGCACGGTCAGGGCGGTCAGGACACCGTTGGCTCGGGCGACCGGGAAGTACTCGCTGTCGGGATTCACGGCGGTCACCGCGCGGACGCTAGGGGTCACGTTCCCGGTTTCGATATGGTCCTGGGTCGCCCACACCGAACCGATCTCGGTGAGGCCAATGGTCGTCGGCGCGGCGATCAGGCCGGGATACACATGTTTCCCGGTAACGTCGATCACCCGGGTGTTTTCGGGCAGGGCCAGGTCGGTCCCGATGCCGGTAATGACGCCGGACTCGAAAAGCACCGTGGCGCCCTCGATGACGCCGTCGCTCACCGTATGGACCGTTCCGCCGACCAGCGCGATGGGCTGTTCCTGAGGTCCGGCCGGTTTCTGCTTGGATGCCGCCGTTTCGTGGACCAGGGGTCCGAAGGCGAGTCCCGAAATCAGCAAAAGAAACAACAACGGAACCGCGGTCCGTTTCCGCCACGTACCGGTAGCGGTTTTCGCCGACCGGTCCGTCCCCATGGATGTGCGGAGTAATGACACCATTTCCATCCTCCATTCGCCGGGATACCGGCTTGTACGGGCCTACGCCTCCGGCGCTCGATCTTCGGTCTCGGGCGATCCGTCATCTACTTCCGGCGATCTGAGCAGTTTCTGAATCAGCCTGGTCCGTTCCTTTTCGACTTCGATCCGCATCTGCCGGTCCTCGTCGATATCGAAGTACTTCCTCCCGTCGATCCACGTCTGTTCGCACTTCGTGTAGGTGGACAGGGGATGGCCGTTCCAGATCACGAAGTCGGCGTCTTTGCCCGGTTCGAGCGATCCGACCCAGGGATCGACGGCCAGTTGGACCGCCGCGTTCAACGTGACGAACTTCAGGGCTTCCACTTCGTCCACCCCGCCGTACTTCACCGCCTTGGCGGCTTCCGTGTTCAAGCGCCGGGCGAGTTCGTTGCTGTCGGAGTTGAAAGTGACCAGCACGCCCGCGTCGTGCATCAACGCCCCGTTATGGGGAATGGCGTCGTAGGCTTCCACCTTGAAGGCCCACCAGTCGCTGAAGGCGGATGCGCCCGCCCCGTGAGCGGCCAGTTCCGGCGCGACCTTGTATCCCTCCAGCACGTGCTGAAAGGTGCCGATCGTGAACCCGAAGTCATCGGCAACTCGAAGGAGCATCAGGATCTCGTCCTGCCGATAGGAGTGGCAGTGGACGAGGCGCTCACCGGTGAGGACTTCCTGCAGCGTTTCCAGTTCGAGATCCCGGCGGGGCGGCACGACGTCGGACTTGTCCGCCAGCGCCTCGTATCTGTCCCATGCCTGCTGGTACTCACTGGCCGCCCGGAACCGGTCGCGGATGATCTGCTCGACCCCCATGCGGCTCTGCGGATAGCGGTCGCTGAGGATGCGCCAATTGCTGCGCTTGACGTTCTCGCCCAGGGCGAACTTAATCCCCGACTTGGCCTGTGTGAACTTGAGCTCCTCGGGGCCGGCGCCCCACCTCAGCTTGATGATCTGGTTCTTGCCCCCGATGGGATTGGCCGAACCGTGCAGCACGTTGGCCGCCGTGAGCCCTCCGGCCAGCTCCCGGTACATGGCGATATCGTAGCTGTCGATCACGTCTCCAATGCCCACCTCCGCGGTCACGGCCTGCGTACCTTCGTTAATGCCCTCCAGGATAGCCGTGTGCGAATGGGCGTCGATGATGCCGGGCGTGACGTGCTTGCCGGTGCCATCGATCTCCTCGGCGCCGGCCGGCGCCACGAGGCCCGTGCCGACTTCCACGATCTTGCCTTCACGGATAATCACGTCCGCGTGCTCCAGTTTGCCCCGCTCGTCCAGCGTCCACACCGTGGCGTTCCGGACGACGAGATGTTCCGGCTGCGCCGGTGCGCTTTCCCTGCCGAAGGCGCCCGGTGGGTACAGTGCCGGAGGTTCAGCCACCTCGGCTGGCGCGGGTATGTCCTTCGTCTCCGCTTCCCGCGGTGCGGTGCGTTCGGCCGACCAGACCACGCTTTCGCCGCCGGGCCGGATCCCCCGGCCGGTGATTCGGTCTCCCTGGATCGAACCCGAGAAACGCCATACGCCGTCTTCTCCCAGTGCCTCATCCTCCACGCTGAAGGCGATGCGCGCGTCTTCCAACGCCATGCGGACGGCATTCATGGAGTTCCCGTCCTTGTCGAGAGTACCCTTCGGCGCCCCCGGTGCGCCTTCGATGGACAGCGACAGGCTGTCACCCTGCAGGACGACCACCCACGCACCCCGGGGATCGGTGACCGGCCGGGGGGTGATCACGTGGCGGTTGCCCGCGACCCAGACGTCCTGCACGTTCACGTTCTCCGCGAAGAGGGGGCCGTCGGTTATGGTCATGTTGGCCAGCTTGCCCGGATCCAGGGTTCCGAGCCGGCTGCCCAGTCCGAGCATGGACGCGGGCGTCGTGGTCAACGCAGCCAGCGCCGCTTCATATGCCAACCCGTGCTCGATCGCCTCACGCACCCTTTCGTGGAATTCGGCGCCCTTGTCCAATCTCGTACTGCTCAGCGCGATGGGGATTCCGGCCCGGTGCAGCATTCCGGGATTCCCGGGCGCCAGTTCCCAGTGCCGCAATGATTCCAGGGTGACGTCCAGGGCGTCTTCCGGCGTGGAGACGGAGAAATTGTCCGACCGGGGAAAATCGAGGGGCAGGATGACGGGCGCACCCGCCTCGCGGACCGCGTCCAGCATGCGGTATTCGTGGCCGCTGCCCCGCACGAGGAACCGCAATCCGAATTCATCGGCCAGCCGGGCGGCGCGCAAGAAGGCGTGGTCGTCATCGACACTCATGAGCACGGCCTGGCCGCGGGCGGCCACCCTGTCCAGCGCCGCCAGCGCGTCATTGTCCTCCGGACGGTCCTGGCGGGGATTCGCGGCGTAGGCCGCATGGGCGTCCCGGTACCACTGCGCGTCGAGGATCGTCTGCCGCATGAGCGCCACGACACCCATCATGGAAGCCGGATAGGTGCGGTCCCGGTTTCGTTTCATGCGCAGGTGCTGAAAGACGTCGCGCTTCAGTACGTTCTCATTGGGAGAACCGGATCCCAGGTTGACGACCGCGCTGCTGCCCGCGAACACGCCTAGATCGGCCACGACCATGGCCGCCGCGAATCCGGAACTCCTCAACCGTTCGATCTCGGCCTCTCTGACGCGGTACGCATCGGCGGCGGAACGATCCGGACGGACGGCAGGGTTCCAGTGGGAGGACCCTGAGGTCCGGGCCGCTTCCTCTTCCGTCAGTCCGGCCTGTGTGAACATCTCGATCAACCCGGGATAAATCGTCTGGCCGGAGTAGTCCCATCGCTGGGCATCCGGCGGGATTTCGACAGCGGTCCCCGCCTCGACGATCAGCCCGTCACGGATGACCACGATCCCTTTATCGATCACGAGATCGGGACGGACGTATATCCGGGCGTTTTCCAGGGCGTGTACCCGTGAAGGATTCTCCCGCAATCCCGCCTGCGGTGCCGTCTGCTGGGCCTCCGCGGCGAGGTTGATGATCCCGGCCAGCAGCGCGGCCAGGACCAGATAACGGCAAGTCTTGAACATGTTTTGCCTCCTGAATCCATACAACGTATCGGAATCGAAACCTACTGTTACACTGATACTTACTTGAATTTCCTACATCAATAGTTCAACGACTCTGTCCATGGCCTGTCCGATCCGATCGGCGAGTCTGCTGTCGTCAAGCCGGCCAATGGGATGATTGATTTCGACGATCGGATAGTCACCGCGGCCGAGCTGCTCCGCCATCACCTTCGCGGTGTGCGTGAAGTTGGTCGTACACAGCAGCACGGACGGCAGTTCAAGGTGCTCCAGGATGAGGGCATCGTGCATGCTGCACGCGCTGCAGGAGCCTCAGTCGCCGACGCCAACGAGGGCGAAATGGCAGCGCCGCGCGATGAGACCCGTCATCTCGTCGGACAGCACGCGGCTGGCGCTTTCCTTGGTGAATGCGAGCGCTTCCACGGGATGGTCCAGGCGGTTGCTCAACTGCTCGAAGACACCGCGCAGGATGACATCGGAATTGGGCTTTCCGTTGCTCACCAGTGCGGCTACGGTGTGCCCGGGACCGAGCGGACGACGGGCCAGCCGCAGATCCGTGGCGCTGGCGGAGGCCGTAGGATCGACGAGGGTTATGGACATTGCCTATGCTCCAGGTGTGCGTGGTCTGCCGCCGGACCGGCGGCATGAATTACGGTCGCTATGAATGGGAGACCGGGCGCGTCACCGGCCGGGATCCGACCCCCCTGCCCGATCCCAGCCAGGGCGGGATGATGGCGGAGTGTCCGCCCGCCGAACCTCCCGCGAAGACGATCCATATGCCTTCCGGGTCTGGCGTCAACGTGATGGCTTCATCGGGTTTCAGGTCGTCGTGACGGCCTGTTGCGTGGATTTCGCGTCCTGTGGCTTCCGTACGTTCGAACAGCGCGCTTCTGATCGTTTCGCGTGTCCACCCGGCCCCGTTGAAGACCGACCGGTGTTCCGGGCAGATGACGAAAACGATGGCGGCGCCGGCGTAGTTGGTCGTGCGGGAGACGCGCGCGAACGAGTCGATCAGGCCTCCTGGTTCGTCGTTCACGTGGTCGGCCACGGAATGGGGGGCCTCTGCGGCAAGTACCGTTACGGCGCTGCGGTCCGCGGGGACGCCTAGTTCGTCGCCCTGGGTCGGCCAGCCAGCGCAACGCGCTTCCGGCAGGCAGTACGCGATGCGTCCGGCGTGGGCTACCGTCGCCCGGTCCAGGTCCCCGGGCACGCTGCCGATACCGTTCCTGATCACCAGGTTCAGGGCCCTGCCCAGCGTCAGATTGGACCGGTTACCCGCGCCGAGCACCGCCGTTTCCGTATTGAAACCCATCTCGGCCACAACTGGACCGTGTACGATGACCAGCGGCGCGGCGCCCCCCGTGCTGGCCGAGGGGCCGACAATATTGAATGCCGGATCCAGGACAGCATCCACTGCGGCCAGGACTACAGGAAAAAGCGCGTCGGTGCAACCGGCCATCACCGCGTTGGCCGCGACCAGTTCCGCGGTGACGGTTCGCTTTCGTTCGGGCACCCGCCCGATTTCCCGGCCGGGCTCGAGTCCGTGCGCGGCCAGCATACGGTCGATGCGATCGCGGGTGGGCGGCACGACGGGCAGGCCGTCCGACCAGCCCCGGTCATAGGCGTACCCGATGGCATCGATTTCTGATTCGACCTGGTGAGCCATCGGAACCGCTATCTGCCGTAGTAGTTTTCGAGATAGGTCAGTATGGTATCTTCGGTCTTGGAGTCGAAGGTCTTCAGGCCCTTCTCCGCCTGCATCCACCGGATGGCGTCCAGCCACTCCTCGCGGTTCGCCCGGTACGAGCGGATGATCTGGGTCGGATGGCACTGCGCGCATTCCCTTTCCACGACGGGGTAGCCGTCGCCCATGATCAGCCTGGTCCGGTGATGCAGCTCCAATCCGGTTCGGGGATCGAACATCGCCACGGGCTTTGCCGCCTCGGCGCGGGCATTGGCCAGCGCGACTTTCGATCGCTCCGCTTCATAGTAGATCACGCCGATCACGATGGCGTCGAGGACGATCACGAAGGCGATCTGGCCAAGTACGCGCATAAACCTATTCATGTGCGACTCCTGTGTGCGACTACTGCGTCTTCATTGGGGACGGCTCATCCGGGTTGGCGGGATGTCATCTCGAACCCGCACCAATGGGAAGGCCGAACCCCACGTACCACGTCCGGCCCGCAGCCGGCTCGAAGAAACGATCCCCGAAGGCGTTGGGGACGATGGAACCATTGTAACGCGTATCAAACAGGTTGTTGACGCCAGCGAACAGGACGCCGCCGACCGTCGCGCCTTGGTAGGTGATGCCAGCGCGCAAATCAACGAGGCCGTAGCCGTCGTTGACGAAGTCGGATACCGGCTTTCCGCTCCCGGGAGCGGGCCCGTTGAAGTCGTTGGCGAAGTACTCCGCCGTCCATTGCGCGTTTAACTCCACGAACGCGCCATTGTCCGGATGGGTGTAGGTGAATCCGGCGAACAGGTGGTGGGGCGGCACGCCGGGCACTTCGTTGTCCGACAGCTGGACGAGCCTGGTGGTTCCATCGACCTCCCGCTCGACTTCGAAGTCGTCGAATTTGAATTGCATGCCGGTGTAGGCCATCGCCAGGTTGACCGGGGGCAGAGGAGACCAGGTCAGCTTCAGTTCGATGCCCCGGTTCCGCGTTTTGCCCGCATTGCGGAAAAAGACCTCGTCCGTCTCCGGATTGTCGATCTGGAAGGGCAGGAGCATATTGCGTATCCCGAAGGTGAAGAGGGCGGCGTCATAGGCTAATCCGGCATCGGGCAGGAATCCCTTTACGCCTGCCTCGAAGCCCCGAATTCGTTCGGGCTCGAGATCCGGATTGAAACCTCCGGCCTGCGTGGGCTGGTTGCTCAGTTCCGTAGTGGTCGGCGTCTGGAAGGCGGTGGAGAAATTGCCGTACACCGCCGTGAGCGGGGCAGGCCGGAAAGCCACGCCCAGGTGGGGGCTGAACTGCGCCATGTTCCGCGTTCCAGAATCGTCGGTCTGGTCACTCAGGAAACGGTCCGTCGCCTCGTATCGGAACCGGTCGTACCGTCCGCCGGCGGTGATTGATACCTCCGGTCCGGGTGACCATTCCAGCTCCACGAAGGGGCCGAAGCCGTCGACGCCTTCCTCCTGGTCCAGCAGTTTGTCGCCGCGCGAAATTTCGTCGAAGACGCGTGCGTCGTCCAGCGTGCCCACGAGATCTCCCGGAATGCCGGCGTTGCCGTATTCGCGCCGTTCGTCGCGCTGTATCTCCAAATCCAATCCGGCCGTCATCCGGTATCCGCCGTTTCCGATCCCACCCTCGCGGCTATACACCCCCCGAATTCCCCCGGCCATGCGGTCCAGGTCGATGATCCGGCCCGGAATGGGGTTGAACAGCGTGCGTCCCATGCCGAAGACCGTGATTTCTCCTTCGGCCCCGGGCGCTTCGTAACGCAGGGACAGGCCGCCCTGGAACTGTCTGATCTCCTTGGACGCGCCCTGTCGCTGGACGAAAGTTCTAGCGCTGGCGGGGTCCGACTCGGCCGTGGCCTTGTCGAGTGAGCTCGGGTTGTACTGGTACGGTGCGTTGTAGTAATTGGCCACGGCCGTCATGGTCCAGGTATCGTCGATCCTTCGTTTCCCGACCGAGTTGATACCGGTCGAACGTGCAAAGGCATGGTCGCGGAACCCGTCGAACCAGAGCGTATTGAAATTGACGAGAAACCGGTTGCCGCCCGCGGTGCCGGCCGCCTTGCCCTGCAGTCGCCGCAGGCCATGCGAACCGGTGATGAAACGGGGCGTGACTTCGATCGGCCGGTCCGGGGCATCTTCGGTGCGAATCTGGATGACACCGCCCGCCGCGTTGCCGTAAAGCGACGAACTGGGACCGCGCAATACTTCGATCTGCCCCGCCGAGGTGAGATCGAGGTTGTTGAGCTGGGACTGGCCGTCGGCCATGGTCAGCGGAATGCCGTCCAGCACCAGCTTCACCCCGCGCACGCCGAAGGACGCCCGGCTGCCCAGGCCGCGGATGCTGATCCGGTCGCCCTGGGACACGTTGTTCCGGTTGTTTACGATGATGCCCGGCAGTCCACGGACACTCTCTTCCAGGGACAGCCCGGGTTCGGCGCGCTGGATCTCGTCCCGGTCCACCCGGTCCACGGCATAGGGTATGTCGAGGATCTCCCGGATGTAGCGGGTAGCGGTGACTTCAATGGGTTGAAGGACGTGATCTACGTCAACATCGGTGGTGTCCGGAGTCGACTGCGGCCAGGCGTGGGCGGGTAGCGGATGCAGAAACAGATGCAGGAAAAGGAAACCGCAGGCTGGAAGAATCGTTTTCATCGAGTACCGAATCGATGCGGCGGGGCGGACGAAGGGCCCGCCCCGCGGTGTGCACTAATCCAATGAACGGATCTTGACGTTCTTGAACCGGATTTTGCCCTGGCCGAAGGCCTGCAGCACGACGACGCCGCTGTAATGGGAGGAATCCTGGATCTTGACGGCTTCTTCCCCGTTCAGCGTAACCGTAATGTCACGTCCGTCGGCGGTGATGACCATGGTGTTCCACTGGCCTTCGGTCTTAGGCGGCGGTTCGTACTTGGCCAGCGCCACGATGCTGCCGGTGGTGTAGCCCGAGCCGTGGGTATCCGCGATATTGATCTCGTAGAAGGAATACTGGTTCACCCTCGCCCCGGTATCACGCGGCCCGCGTACGAAGACACCGCTGTTGTGGCCGGCGTCCTGGTTGAACTGCACGCTCAACTCAAAGTTCGTGAACTCGGCGTAGGACCCGATGTATCCGGGGCCACCCGTCGCTTCCCCGGTGAGCATGCCGTCTTCCACCGCCCAGATGGCGGTACCGCCGCGGTGGGTCCAGCCCAGGAGGGTCTGGCCGTCGAACAGCAGTTTCCAGCCCGCCTCCTGCTCCGCTTCGGTCAGCATATTGTCCTGAGCGGCAGCCGTGCCCTGCATACAGGCCGCGAAAAGGGCGGCGGCCGCAAGGCTCCAGATGTAGCGTTTCATTACGAATCTCCTGTGTTAGTCGCCAACTATTCGCCTTCTTCGGCTTCGGGTTCCGGACCCAGCTTCAATGCTATCAACTCGGCAGGATGACCACCGGCGCCAACCGTCATGATGAGGTACTGCACGTCATTGTGCATGTAGGTCATGGGCATGCCGCTTTGGGCCGCCGGCAGTTCGATCGACGCGACGACTTCGCCCGTCGCCTTGTCGTAGGCGTGGAGATAAGGATCTCCTCCGAAGCCCTCGCCTGCGAAGAGCAGCGTGCTCGTCACCAGGGAACCGATACGGGTGGCCTTGCCGGTCCGGGGCAGATCGACGCCCGCAAGCTGCGGCAGGTCCTTGATGGCCTGCGGCGTATCGCCGTTAGGCGCCATCCACACGTGATCGCCCGTGTTCATATCGACCGCGGTGATCCGTCCCCAGGGCGGCCTGACCAGCGGGATCTCGCCGAAGACCCTCGGCGCCCTCAGCCCGGCCGAGAAGTAGTCCATGTCCGATTCTTCGGGATCCGGCGCCCGGAGCGCCAGCTTCGAAATGCTGGTATTGGAAGGAATGAAATTCACGCCGGTGACCGGGTCCAGGCAGGTCATGTTCCAGTTGACCCCGCCGTTCGCGCCGGGAATCTGTATCGTGCCGATGGTACCGTCCGGCGCTTCCGCGAGCGAAGGCGGCTGGAAAAGCGGCCCGTACCGGTGGTTGGCCATCAGGTTGATCGCCTCCTGGCGCACCTCCGGGGTGAAGTCCACCAGGTCGTCCTGACTGATGCCCTGGTGTTCCCAGGGAGCGGGCTTCACGGGAATCGGTTGCGTGGGCGAAGCCCGGTCGCCAGGCACGTCCGAGGCAGGCACGTCCGTTTCCGGCATATCCCAGATGGGTTCGCCAGTCACCCGGTCGAACACGTAGGAATACCCCTGTTTGGTGTTCTGGATCACGATCTTGCGATCTTCGCCGTCGATCGTCACGTCGGCCAGGATCGGCGCGGCGGGATTGTCATAGTCCCAGATATCGTGATGGACGATCTGGAAGTGCCAGATCTTTTCACCCGTCGTGTAATCGACGGCCACCAGGCTGTTCGCGTACAGGTTGTCGCCCAGGCGATGCCCGCCGTAGTAATCGTTCGTCGGCGCTTCGACAGGCAGATAGGCATAGCCCAGTTCGGTATCGGCGGAGATGGAGGTCCATACGCCGGCGTTCCCGGTATAGGATCTCGAATTCTGCTCCCAGGTCTCCGCGCCTTCTTCGCCTTCGTCCGGTATAACCTTGAACTTCCACAGGATTGCGCCGGATCGTGCGTCGTAGGCTACGACGTCTCCCGGCGAGTTGGTCATCGACCGGGGCCGGAATCCCGCGGCGAGGGCCGGCGGAACGAGAATGATGTCCTCCACGACCGTCGCGGGAGACGTGTTGGCGAGGTTGCCGACGGGCGTGACGTTCTCCGCGTTGCGCCAGCCTTCCATCATGTCGACCACGCCGTTATTGCCGAATTCGGCCACCGGGATGCCCGTTTGGGCGTCGAGGGCCACCAGGTAAAACCCCCGGGTGATCAGAATGACCCGGTTGTCGCCCTGACCGTCGGTCCAGAACGAGACGCCGCGCCCGGAATTTCGCCGCGGAGCCGTTGCCCAGCGTTCTTCGTCCTCCACCGGGCGGTAGGTCCACATTGTCTCGCCCGTTTCCGGCTCGATGGCCATGGCGCTGCGCCGCGTACCCGCCGTGGAATAAAGCATGCCGCCGACGTAGATGGGCACCGGCTGGGCGTAGTACTCGGGACGGGGGCCGTAGTTGTCCTGCTTCCATCGCCAGGCGACCTCGAGGCGGCCCACGTTATCCGCATTGATCTGATCCAGCGGGGAATAGCGCGTGTAGGCCAGGTCGCGGCCCAACATGCGCCATTCGGAATCGGGCTGTTCCACCGGTATGATCTTACCCGGCGCCCTTTGTGCCGCGGGTTCGCAGGATGCTAATATCGTGATCGCCATGGCCAGCGCGATCAACGGCGGCGTCCATCGAAACAAGGGGGAAAATCTACTCATCACACGCTGCCTCCCATGATGCGGGTTGATTGGTGCTGCAAATCGCATGTTCGAAATCGTTATGATACGGAGATGTCACGGACCGGGATAAGCGTTCAAGCCCGTATTCCCTGTATACAAAACAGGCGATCTGGTATTGAATAGTTTTGTAAATATCAGACCAATGTAGCGTCACGCATTTTCGATGTAAAGCCCTTTATGGAGAACCTGACCATGGCCTAGTCCCTGCGTGGCCAGGGCGTCTCGGGCGGACCGAAACGAGGTTCTCCCAGCACGGGGGTCGACAGGCAGTAGAAACCGTGATTGGCAAACAGCCAGACCAGGTTGCGGTCGTATTCGACGTAAATGCCATGGGTCAGATTGCCCAGGGCGTACTCCGGGGTGCGGGAAGGATCGAATTTCGGTACGAAGTAGGCGGTAATCTCCGGATTGGAGAGGTCGGAGACATCGAATACCTGTACGCCGGCGTTGTAGAAGGCATAGAGGAGGATGTCCTCCTTCGGCGTACCGGGCTGGGTATAGTAGCCGCTTCGTTTCGGCCCGAAACTACCGCGCCGCTGCACGAAATCCGTGAACGGCGCATCCGCGGGCGGCACCGGCCGGGGCAGCGTGCCGAGCAGTTCGGGATTGACCGGATCGTTCACGTCGATCATGAAGATGTCCTTGTACGGCTCCCAGCCGTCTTCGTTCAGCGGATAACCGGAGAAGTAGACCACGCCGGTCTTTTCCACCTGCGTCACGTTGATGTAGTCGCCTTCCGTGCCCGCGACGCTGGGCGGGAAGTTGAGGTGTCCCAGCGCCTTGATCGCGGCCGGGTCCGAGATGTCCAGCACGTAGAACCCCAGTCCTCCCATGGCGGCATAACCGTACCTGCCGCCTTCCTCCACGGGCCGGGCCATGAAGATCGACATGCGCGCGCCGAACCAGGAGGTCCGGTTTCCAGCACGGGGATTGGCCCGGTATGCGGCCTCGTCGTCCGGATCACCCAGTTTCTGGCCCGGCACGTTGAACTGGCTGACGAACATCGGATTGGACGGGTCGGACAGGTCCCATGCCTGGTAGCCGGCCGAGTACAGGTCGCTCGGGTATTCGGTCAGGGCGTATTCCGCGCTGGGCGCCGCGGCGACGAACATGTATCGGCCGCCGTGCCAGGCCGGGATGTCCCGGACGCCGGAGCCCTGTTGCTCGCCGACAGGCGCGTCGGGATGCTCGTAGTCTGTGGTTCGCTCGGCGAGCAAGGTCCAGTCTTCCGGCAGGGGCCCGTTCATCTCGTATACCTTGAATCCTTTGAGATGATTGGCATGGCGAATCGCCTCAACCCGGTCCGGTTCCGCGCGCTTGTCGCTCAGCACGCCGAAGCGCCGGATCTCGAAGGCCTGCACCATGATATGCTTGCCCAGATCCTCGTTCCACTGGATGGACGCGGCGCCGAACATGTCGTCTTCGGCATAGGGATTGACTTCTTCGCCGGGCCCGTCTCCGGTCCACGTACTGCCCTTCTCATGGACGACTTTCAAGTCCTTCGGATCGGTGATATCATAGATTTTGAGGGCACGGCGCACGTACTGGTACATGTACCGCCGACCGTCGAAGTCCACGATGTTCTGCCAGGTATGAAAGGGTTCGACGGTGATCGGGTAGTAGGCCTCGACGGTCATGTCCTTCGCGTACTCGTTCGTATCCCAGTAATCCAACTGGCCTTCGAAGGGTTTGGACTCATGCTGATGAGGTGTGGCCGCGGGGTAGATGAACCGGCCGGTCTCCGGGTCCATCCCGTAGCTCGCGGGATCGGGTTCGGGGGGCGTACGATCCTCCGCCAGCGCGTCGGCGTGGAGGACGAATTCGTCCACTATGTTGGACTGGGACGGGGATTCGCGCTCCGTTGAAGATCCGCAGCCGGCGGCGATCGTTCCACATAGCAGCGCGGCAACAAGGGGCGTCATGCGTGTCTTCATGGCTTGGCTTCCATGGGCGTGACGAGCCGGCCGATGCCCTCGATCTCCATTTCCACCACGTCGCCCGGCATGAGATATTCGGGCGGATTCCGGGCGCGGCCCACGCCGTCCGGCGTGCCCGTGGCGATCACGTCGCCCGGATAGAGGGTCTGGACGGAGGTCAGATACCGAATCATGTGCGCTTCATCGTAGATCATGTAGCTGGTGTTGCTGTCCTGCTTGATCACGCCGTTGACCCAGGTCCTGATGTCGAGGTCGTCATGCTGGATGAACTCCTTGGGTACGATGTAGGGCCCGAAGGGGGCGGCGCGGTCGCTGCTTTTGCCGTTGAACCAGTTCGGACCGGGGAACATGCGGTTGATCGGCTTCAGTCCGGAGCCGCCCCTGCGGCTGACGTCGAACAAGATGCTGTAGCCGAAGACATAGTCGTGGGCGTTTTCGAGGGTCAGGTCCAGGGCCGGCCTGCCGATGATGATGGCGAGTTCGACCTCCCAGTCGATGTTCACGTCCTTCGGCACGTAATAGGGTTCTCCCGGATCGATAATGGTGGATCTTGGCGACTTGGCGAAGAAATAGGGTTCTTCGGCGTCCACGTCCACTTCAACGGCAGTGAAACCCGCGCCCCCGATGGCCGATTCTTCCATCTCGTCCGCGTGGGCCCGGTAGTTCGCCGCGGCCGCCAGCAGGTTGTAGGGATACTTGATCGGCGCCTTGAAGGAGACGTTCTCCGGATCGAATACGAAGGGCAGGTCCGGGTTCGACAGGCGGTTTTCCGCGCCCATGTAGTTCGCGATCGTGTACATGCGGTTGGATACGGCGTCGTATTGCTCGATCAGCGCCCGCATTTCCTTCGGAATGGATGCCACGGGCAATCCAAGCTGACGGGTGACGTAGGCGTTCGCCTCGTGCAGGTCCATCAGCCTTTCCTGGTTCGCCTGGCCCGGCTGGCCCGCCTGGCCCGTCTGGACCGACATGCCGATGCGGATCGTTCCCGTGGCCTCGAAGGTGGCGAGCTTGAAGGGCGTATCCGGCTGGTCGGATACCTGGGACCGGGCCGAGCCTGGTGCAGTCAGCCATAGCGCGGCGCCAATCAACAGTACAGCGACCGGCAGAAATCGTATCCGGTGCGGCATAGCAGCAACCTCCTTGATGACCGGTCGATCCGGGCGTTATCGTATCTCCAGGAAGAGACAGCGCACCAGATCGCGGGATTACAGATCAGGCGACCTGCCGGAGCATCCGGCCAGATAGTCGCGGGATAACGGGGTGCGGAAGCGTACAGGTGGGATGGATATGTCGAATTGTTGTTTGAGAAATCGGATCGGGGCGGGGAGATTTGAACTCCCGACCTCCTGCTCCCGAAGCAGGCGCGCTGACCGGGCTGCGCTACGCCCCGATGTGTGACCGATCATGGGACAAGGGCCCGGTGGGCCGCCTTGCCGGAATCGGGGCGACTGGATTTGAACCAGCGACCACCAGCCCCCCATGCTGGTGCGCTACCTGACTGCGCTACGCCCCGAAAACTTCGGCGTATAATGTATGCCGATGAGGGGCTTCGGGCAAGGGTTATTTTGGCGGCTTTAGCGTGCCCCCGCACGATCCCATACGGCTGCGGGCCTGTTCGACGAACCAGCGATGATCGGCGCGAATCAGGGATTCGTCCCGTGTTTCAGTTGCGAGGAAGTCGAGTTTATTCACTACGCGAAACGCCGTGTAAACGTCCCACCAGGGCAGGCATCCGGAGTCCACGGGATTCAGGGATTCGTAGTGACGGGTGAACAGGTCCATGATTTCGGCACCGAAGAGCATCAGGATCTCGAACCGGGCGTTCGACACGTCGAAGAGCGGGTCTCCCCGCCGGGTGTCCTCCCAGTCGATGATTGCCGTGAGGCGTCCATCCTGCCAGAGGGTGTTCCCCGGCCAGTAGTCGCCGTGCAGGACGACCGGCGTATTGTTGCGGGGGAGCGGCCAGCACGGCGCGAGCATTTCGATCAGTTCGCGTTCGCCCGCAGTAACGCCGGGCGTTTCCGGCGGCTTTCCGATTGCTGAAGCGCAGTCATCCTCCACCCGCAGCAGAAAGGAAAGATCCCGGCCGGCCGTATCCATCCGGTGTATCCTGGCCAGTTCACGGGCCATCTGCATCACGTACTCCGCCGAATCTCCGGGCTTCAGATCGGTCTTACCTTCCGCATATTCCAGCACCAGGGAGGGTGAGGGGAAAAGGGGATCCGTCGCGTCCAGGTAGACCGGGGCGGGCGTGGCCAGCCCCGCGGCGTGGGTCAGCTGCAGCACGCGGAACTCATCCGCGGCCACGTTCGGGTTCTGCTGGAGGTCCACCGCGCCGTGCAGCCGGTGAATGAGCTTTCTCAACGTACCGTCCCCGGCTTCCACTTCCAGGACGGTCACATCGGCCGAGTAGCCTCCGGGCAGGCCGCGATGGCTTTTCAACCTGGCGCGCGGATCGAATCTGTGGACGAGCTTTTCGAACCGGTGGTAATCGTCGACGGGTTCCATGGGAGGCCTATTCCCCGGGGTAGTCAATGGCCCACTTGCCCGCGAGATTCCCGCTGCCGCCTCTTTCGCTCCAGAGGGCTACCACGTCTTCCGGAGCGTGGTTTTCCGCCAGGTGGGCCAGGAACAGGCCGTGCAGGTCATCCAGGGAGGTCTCGTTGCCGGCGGCGACGTTCTGTTGGGCAAGCCGGTCCTTCTGCAGGTCGTAGAGCTCGGGCCTGCCGTCTGCTCCGACGGGTGCGTAGCCCCAACGATCCGTAACGAGGAAGGGTGTCGTGGCGCGACTGGGCAGGCCGCCCGACGGATCCGCGAAGTGGCAGCCGCTGACCGCGTACTCCCGGTGGGTGGCCCGGCTTTCCAGCACGGCGTCTGCGAAGGAAACCCCGTCGAAGGGTTCAGGTGGGTCCACTGAGACGCCGGCCAGGTCGCAGAGGCTCGGGAACAGGTCGATCGTCTGCGTAATCAGCGGGAGTCGCGCCCCGGGGGGTACGCCGCCGCCGGCCAGCATCAACATGACGTGGCCGATCTCCGGGTAGATGGGCCAGAACCTCCCGTCGGTCTCCGTTATGTTGGACTTGCCCGTCCGATCGTGCTCGCCGATGGACATGCCGTGGTCCGACATGACGGTGACGATGGTATCGTCCCAGAGACCCAGGTCGTCGATCTTCCGCAGGACCTGGCCTATGTGGCGGTCCACGAGTTCCGTCTCCGCCGCGTAGTGGGCCCACAGGTTGTGCAGTTCCTCCGGCGTGTAGACCGACGACGGTCCGTAGTTCGGATGCAGCATGGGCGGCCCCGTGTAATCGGGGTCGTAACGCCGCACCATGTATTCCGGCGGATCCCAGGGTTCGTGAGGATCGAAGAAATCCACCCACAGGAAGAACGGGCCGGACCCTGAGTTTTCCTCGAGCCAGCGAACGGCGGTCTGCGCGGTCCGGGCGGAGAAGACGTCGGATTCGTACCGGTAGTAGTGGTTGATCCAGCGGTGCTGGTTGACGAGCGTATGGCCCCTATAGCGCGGGTGTACGCGGGTTTTGTCGTCCTGGACGACGCGTTCCACGGGGTCGTTGAGGTGGAGCAGCGGCCTGTCGCCCTCCTGGCCCCGGTTCTGATACGCCGCGTCGAAGCCGTCGGTGAAACGGGCCTTGAACAGGTGGGGACAGTCGCAGATCAGTTGTGTGGCGTAACCCAGTTCTCCGAGCATCCTGCCCGCGTGGTTGGGCCCGCTCAGATCGATGGGCTGCCAGCCGTAATGCGGCCAGCCAGTGACGCCCGTCGCGAAATCGGTGCGATGGGGGATCGTGGGGAAGCTGCCCATGTGCGCTTTCGTGATCTCCGTCGCCCGTTCCGCGGCGAAACGGTCCAGCTCGGGTGTTCGCACGGGCCGCTCCGCGCGGTTTCCCAGGTTGTCGTGGCGGAAGGTATCCGTGATGAGTACGACGATGTTCTTCGGCATCATGATCCTTTCATGAATGGGATGGCGATTCCCTTGCGTCTTGCTCAGGGTACATACCAGGCCATCTGATATGCCGGCCGGCAGTCTACGCGTTCAGCCGGCAAGCACCTCGTTCAGCCGTCGATCTCGCAGTCTTCCAGGTAACGGTCCACCGACGCCTTCAGCGATATCTCTCCGCCCATCACTCGGTCTTCGTAGGCGCGGTACCAACCAGGTATCAGGGACCGTGTCTCCCGGAACTCGGCGAGGATGAGCCTTGCGAAATCTCCGCTGTCCTCCAGGTAGCCGGTTTCGTGAAAGCGCGCGATCGCCCGTTCGCGGTCGTAGTCGAGGCGGATGATTTCCGCCTTCCACGCACCGGCCTCGAACGTCATCTGGGCGTAGGCCGCGCGGGGGTCCCGGTCGAAGGGCGCGCCTACCGCGCCCACGTTGACGACCAGGGCATCGTCCACGGTCCGGATAAGGGGCCGGTGCGTGTGTCCCACCACAAGCACCTTCGGCGCCGGAGCGATCTTCTCGCGCAGCGATGCTTCCGTATCGTCGGGGAAGATCCCCTTGCGGTCGCCCAGCATGGATGCGTGCACCATGCGGAATTCGTTCCCCGACTCATCGGTCATGGACCACTGAAAGGATAGCGCTTCGAGGTGTTCGACCAGGCGATTCGGGCTATCGGGGCGGTCCGGGTCGGCCTGAATGGCCTGGTCGGCCTGACTGGCCTGGCCGGCCTGACTGGCCTGGCCGGCCTGATCGGCCTGCCCAGCCTGGCCGACCAGTTGGTCGTAGGTCCACTTCGCATGCCGGATGATCTCGAATTCGGGACCGCGGTCGGGCAGGTTTCCCCTTCCGTACTTCAGCACGTACCGCTCGTGGTTCCCATAGATCATGCCCCAGTCTTCCGCCAGGGCGCGAGTCACGACGCGTTGGGTGCACGCACGGGGATTCGGTCCCCGGTTGATGATGTCGCCCGCGCACAGGACCCGGTCGGGCTGCCAGCGGTCGATGTGTTCCAGGACGGTTTCCAGCGCATCCAGGTTGCTGTGCACGTCGGCGAAAACAGCGATCTTCATGGTTTCAGGAACCGGCGCAGCACGTTGGCCACGATCCTGGAAATGTCGTTGTCGGCATTGTTGTGCAGCAGGCTGCCGCAGAAGGTGATGGATCCCGTGGAGAAAAGCTGGCTGCCGGAGTCCGACTGCTGGTACACCATGTCCGCCCGGACCAGTTTCTCGATTGGCTCTCCGGACCAGGTCGTGATGTGGGTGAGCAACTCTTCGGGTACGGGGATGAAGGATTCGTGGTGGTTTTCGGAACTGGCGATGACACGGGTGTTATCGGGGGTGCCCAGCCGGCAGTCCGCCCGGTCGAGTTCGAACCCGGCGGCGCCGTTTCCGCTGAACCCGTAGTCGCCCACGGTCTCGCGCTCCACCCCTTCGAAGATCCACGCGGTCTCCGGGTTGACGCGGGCGTCCGGGTCGATGCGGTAGTACGATCCATGGAAATTGCCCTGGGCCGAGAACCCCACGGCGGCGAGCTGCTGCGGGGGACGGTTGTTCCTGCGCCAGAGTCCGCCGTAACCGCCGTCGAATGCCTGGAAGTACTCGCCCGGTTCGGCCGCCCAGGCCCGTATGCCGCCTTCGTTCCGGCGAATTTCGAGGGTCCCGTTGCCTTCCGGGTGGATGGCGATGCGCCAGTAGAACCCGTTTCCCCCCAGATACATGAAGTGGCCGCCCCGTTCCCGGTACAGTTGGAGTGCGTCGAGGGTGCGTGGCGTATGGTATTCCGGATGGGAACCCGTGGTTACCGCGCGGTAGCCTTCAATCGCACCGATGCCATCGTCGTGCAGTTCTTGGTCGGTGACGATGTCGAAGGGGATGCCCATTTTCTCGAGCCACGCGTAAAGGTGGGTGTCCGCCTGCAGGTGCCTCAGCCCCGAGCAGTCCCCTTCGGTGGCGCCGAAAGTGATGTATCCCGGGCGGATCGTGAACAGCGGGCGCCGGTGACTGGCGTGGCAGATACCGCTGCCGTCCCCATGAAAGTTGTAGGTGGAAAGCCCGTACTCCGGGTGGACGGCGGGATTCCAGGGATAGGCGTTCCATTCGCCGATCCGCTCAAGCCAGGAAGGATGGAAATTCGGCCGGGCGTGATTGCCGTAGACGGTATAGGTAAAGGTCGATGCCAGCACGCAAAGGTCTGCGGCAGGCCTGCCCCGTGGCGGGCAGACGTAGAACGGCATCATGTCCTCGTGATCCCCGCACCGGATGCGTGCCGCGTAGAGTCCCGATCGCATGCCGTCCGGGATTTTAAAGGTGAAATCGGTCTCCCAGCCGAAGTCGTAGATGTCGTCGTCGTGAAAGTGGATGGCGCCATACTGTACCGGCGCGTGCTTCCAGGACATTTCCTCGCCGGTCCACCGGGAACCGGTCATGGCGCGGGCCGGCAAGTTGACCAGGCGGCCGTGCAGGCCCTGCGGCCCGACGTCCACGACCCGCGTAGAACTCGTGTCCCGGGCGAAGTCCCACAGGGCCCACGCGCCGGGATGGTTGCTGACTTCGTATTCCTGGTTGTCGACTTCTTCCACCGGCATGTCGACGAGGGAAGGTGCTTCGATCTTGCCGTTGAAATGGCCCTGGACGGGGTCTCCGTCCACCCCGCCGATGGTGATCCGGGCAAGATCGCCCAGGGGAACCGGGCCGACGGCCGCGACCGTGATATCGGACGGACCCGGTGGTGCGTGGACCGCCCGGAATCCCACGCTCACGGTCCCGCTACCGGTATCGTAGCTCGCCCACACCCGGTACCATTGCCTGGTCTTGATCGCTGCGCTTCGGCAAACGGTGCGGGTCACCTGGTCCGTCGATGACCGAACGACCGCGGTCAAGGCGCCGCGGTCCAGGCATAGGCTGAGGACCGGCCTCCGTCCGCCGGTTCCACAACTGACGATGCCCTGGCCCGCTTTCTCGGGGGTCGTGGGCCATATCGTGGCGGAGATTGTCAGGCCGCTGGCCGGGTGAAAGCGGCCGTCAAGGGGGATGACGGCGTAAGAGCCGGGGTGGAACGGCTGGGACCGGGAAGGGAACTCCCCGCCGAAGGGCAGGTCGACTTCTTCCAGTTGAAGCCCGGGACCGGCGGGATTTGGATCGGCGCATATCACGCGAACGAGGCTGGCCCGGTAGGGATCCGCGGCCGTGCTGCTGACCTTGAAGGCGATCTCGTCGCCGGGCCGGCCGGACAACCGGTCGGTGTAACCCAGCAGGGGAATGTTGGCCATCAGGTACCCGGGAGCAGTTCGTCGCCGTCCCGCCGTTCGCGGTACCCGCAGACCATGAGGCCCGGCCGTCCGAAGCTCTGACCGTACTCCTGCCGGTTGTCCGGATTCCGGTAGCCCATGCGCACGAGCCTGCGGGGTTGTTTGGTCTGGTTGATGTAGGAACCGTGCACCGTGTCGATACAGAAGATGACCACATCGCCTGCTTTGGCCGGTACCGGCACCGTGTCTTCCAGCTTGTACTCGTCTGTCGGCAGATGCGGCGCGCAGGGACCGTCTTCAGACTCGGTGATGTGCTGCAGATGGCCGGATTTGTGGGATCCCGCCAGGAACCGGATCTCGCCGTTTTCGTGGCAGGTGTCGTCCAGATGCACGAGGACGTCGATGTACCGGCCGTCGTGATGCCCGTAGAAGGGGTTGTCCTGGTGCAGGGGAAAGGGATGTCCGGTCTGGGGCGGCTTGATGTGCAGCGTGGTGTGGTGCAGTTCCACGTTCGGCCCCAGCAGTTGCGACAGGGCCTCCACCAGCCGCGGGTTGGCGACGGCGCGCGACCAGGCCTGGGAATAGAAGTGCAGGTCGTGCATGGCCGTCAGCCTGGACTTGGCCTCGGTCTCCGGATCCATGTAGGCCAGGCGCCAGGGACCGTTCCATCCGGGACTCGTAAACGCCCAGTCCTCGACGAGCCGGTCCATCTGATCCGACAATTCGGACGTCTCTTCCGGCGTGAATACCTCCGGGATGTGGAGAAAACCGTTCTCATGGTAGAACGCGATCTGCTCGTCGCTCAGCACCGTTTGTTCCATGACCATGGCCATAACAGATTCTCCTTGTTTCGGTTCGGATTCTCCTGGTTCCGTTATCCTGTGCGGGGATTTTCGACGGTTCCTTCCCTTCGAATTTAGCAGGTTGGGCGCCGGCAGGCAACTCCATTCCACGAGAATCTTCATCGGCCGGTTTTAGTCGCTCCGGCATGGATGATCCCCCGTCGCCAGATCACGATCCATACACTTCGGCCAGGAGTTCGTAGGACCGCAGCCGGGCATTGAAATCATGAGTGATGGTTACGGCCATGACCTCTTCGGCTCCGAACTGGGCGGCAAGCCGGTCGATCGTATCCCGGACCTGGTCCGGACTGCCTACGGCGGCCAGCCGGAACTTGTCGTCCAGAAAGGCTTTCTCGGCTTCACTGAATCGGTACTTCTCAGCTTCCTCCACGGTAGGTACGACACTGCTGGGCTTGCCCGAAGCGAAGCGGGCGAAGAGCAGATCGCGGCTGAGTGCGAGGCGTTTGGCCTCCGCCTCGGTGTCGGCGCAGATGACGTTGATCGCGATGCAGGCCTCGGGCTGCGGCGACTGGGCGGAGGGCTCGAAATAGTGCCGGTAGAACTCGAGGATGCGCGGGTCGATGTTGCTGTTGATGAACAGGGCGAAATTGTAGGGCAGTCCCAACCGGGCGGCGAGCATCGCGCTTTCAGGACTGGACCCGAGCATCCAGACGGGAGGCGGAGACTGGATGGGCGGTGTGACCCGAGGCTCGAAGTCCCGATTCTGCAGGATCTCCACCAACTGGGCGACGAGTTCGGGGAACTGTTCGAACCGGGGTCCCGCGCCGGGGGCCAGCATACGGGCCGTCTTCATGTCGCCGCCGGGTGCTCGTCCGATCCCCAGGTCGACCCGGTCCGGGTAGAGATTCGTGAGTACGGCGAAGCTCTCGGCGACTTTGAAGGGGCTGTAGTAGGGCAGCATGACGCCCCCGGAACCGATCCGCATAACCTTCGTGGCGGCCCCGATGGCGGCGAGCAGCACTTCTGGCGAACTGCCGGCCAGGCAGTGGGCATTGTGATGCTCGGACACCCAGAAGCGGCGGTAGCCCAGCCGTTCGGCCTCCCGGGCCAGGGCAAGGGTCTCCTGGAAGGCCTGCATGGCCGTTACGCCTTCACGAATCGGAGACTGGTCGAGTATGGAAAGTTTCATGATGGTTTGACTGCTCCTTTACCAGCCGTCCACGACGTGTCCGGCACCCGGGAACCAGACCGCGTCCACCAGGTAGGAGAGGAATACGCCCAGGGCGTAGCCGGCGAGCATGCCGATAAACAGCGGCTGGCCCTTGCGATAAAGCGCGACGCCGCCGAGGCGAAGAACCACGGATTTTACGATCCAGACGATCAGGATGGATAAGAAGGCCATGTCCGCCGCGTAGGTGGTGACGATCCCGAATCCCACCGGATGAAGGGGCCAGAAGTGAAGCCGGTGATGGGCCCAGATCAGGAATGCCGAGATCAGAACGCCACTCAATACCATGGTCAATTGTGATTGCGTCATGGCCTGCGGATTCGTAAGGAAAGTCTCCAATTGCGTCCAGTAACCTTTCGCCCCGGATTCGAAACCGCCTGCCGTAAGCTGGGACGCCCCCATGTCATAGCCCAGGTAAAGCGTGTACACCACGGCCGTTATGAAACCAATGCCCAGCGAAAGCGCGATGGCGCCGAATACCCCCCTGCCCACGCCACCGATCACGTCGCCCACCTTGGCGGCATGGGCCATGGAACACATGCCGAGCGTGCGCCAGTTCCTGGTGAAGGTCTGGCACAGCCACATCCCCGCGATGGTCCGGGCGTTGATGTGCTCCGACCCTACGAACCTGAGCGTGATTTCATTGGCGCTGTTGTAGGGCAGGTCGAGGGACGCCAGGCCGGTCTCGGCCACCACGCGGGTTACGCCGATATACAGGACCAACAGGACGAACATCATGAGCGCTACGACCCAGAATGTCATACCCGCGCTCCACAGGAGGAAAACCATGTAAATCGAACCGCCGCAGAAAGATAGCACCGCCGTGCGGTAGGAAAAGAACTCCCGCGAATCATCGATTTCAGGAGCCCTTCCCATGGCTTTCCGAATCACGTCGCGGATATGCCTTCGCGCCATCCACAGCCCGAACAGCACGAAGACCAAAAAGCCGGACAGGTGCTGGAAGTGCATCATTTCCTGCGGACCCGGCACGCCGACGCGGGTCATCACGCCCTGCTGCACAATGCGGATGAGGTAGAACAGCCAGACGCTGAGCAGCACTTCCACCCGCGTGAAGTAGGCCACCCCGATCAGCAGGAAATTAAAGCGGACCTGGATAGGATGAAACCCTTCGTACAAGGTCATCGGGAAGGCGTGTCCCACACCGAGGGGGATGGGGGGCATGAGGCCGAAGAAGTCGAATATGTTCCAGGTCATGATGAACAGCGTAAGGCCGAAACCCCACCAGAACAGTTTCACACGGGCGATCCTGGGGAAAAGGGCCTTTTCTTCCGCGCCGTCTACCAGCGTCAGGGGCACCTGGGCCAGGGGGAAGGCCAGGCGCTCGTGTTCGACCCACTGTTTCCGGAGCATGACCATGATCGATGCGCCGACCATGAACAGGGCGATGTAGAACGTCACCCACCAGAACATGGGCACGAACCAGATTCGCCAGCGTATGTTTCTCGTGGAATACACGCCTTCGTAGAACTGGTTCAACCCACCCAGGTGGTTCGGGACCACCAGCCAGGACGGCAGATAGTCGAGGAACAGGTCGGCCCACCGGTTCTCGGGCGTGGCGTGGTAGAAAGGACCGCTGATGATCGATACCGCGTAATTGCTGAAGGCCCAGCCGGGTATGACGGAAGCCGTGAAGACCAGGAAGAAGATCACGATGAGTTCCTGGCTGGTAAAAGGACGGCTGTAGCCCGAGAGTTTCAGACAGGGATTGACCAGGAGGACCATCAGGAGGAAGGGCAGCAGTGCCGCCACCGGCAGGTGGGTAACCGTAATGAACGAGCCGCGCGTAACGAATTCGGAGGAGATCGACCAGATGGTCAACAGGATGGTGAAGACGCATCCGATCACCACGGCCCGGAGGGTGAGGCCGGCGGAAACGGGCCGCGCCGCGGGAGGCGCGGGGGACATTTCCCGATCGGAATGTGGCAACGTGGCTATGGACATGATCGCAGGGGGATGTGCGGGGCCGACTGTGGATCAAGCCGCCTGATGTACTGGAGCATTCCGTTTCACGCGTTTACTGCGCATTCACATGCTTTCTACACATTCACGCGCTTTCGACGCATGCCCGAAGCTTTTCCAGTCCTTTTCGCGCCGTGGCCACCGGTCCTTCGGCCCAGTAGGCGGGATTGAACAGTTCCAGCGACAGCATGCCCCGGTATTCCTGCCGTTCCAGACTGGCCACGATCTCGTCCCACGGCGCTTCGCCGTCTCCGGGATAGACCCGGTGCTCGTCCCCGATGTCCGCGCGGGGCGGGTCTGCCGGATAGTCGTTCACGTGGATCAGGCCCAGGCGGCCGGGATCGAGATAGTCCATGCCCCGCTGGTGCCCGCTTCCCTTGTACATGTGAAAGATGTCGGTCAGCAAACTGGCGTCACGCACCCCGCTTTCGGCAGCCACGAGGAGGGCTTCTCCGACCGTTCCCAGCGTCCGGGACACCCCCCAGAACTCCAGCAGGGGCTTCGGGGAGAAATCCGAGACGGCATCGGTCAGTTCGGCGAATCTCCGGGCGACGGAAAATAGGTCCACTACCCTGTCGTGGATCCCCTGCGGCGCCGTGGCTACGAAGGGACACTCCAGGACCTGCGCCATTTCGAAGCACCTTCTCGCCTCTACCAGGCCCCGGGCATGCCGGTCTGCTTCGGGAACCGCCCATTCGTAAAACGCAATCAGATTCACGATCCGTATCCCGCGGTCGGCGGCACGGTCCCGCAGTTGCGGCAGCGTCCCACCGCCGTCGACCCAGGCATCGATTTCTTCGACCCAGGGTTCGATCCCGTCATATCCGGCGTCTGCCGCGATATCCACGTATTCCACCACGGAAACACCAGGCGACCGGATCGTACTCGTATTGAGGCAGTAGTCAAAGCGTCCCATCGTATGCTTCCCTTCGAGATAGGCTTTCCTCCGAGAGACCGCCGTCTCGACCGATTCGGGTCGGGAACGGACGGTGCAGCGGCTATGTCCATTTACCTGGTTCAGGCTTCGAATCAATTTAGTGCGTATTACAAAAAAAAGTACCGTTTTAACCGGCTTCGCCTATATTGTATACCGCTGTAAGTTATACCCCGCCATAGTGATGTCAGGAACGAATGTGAGGTACGTTTCGCGCTTCCCGAGGTCGGTTCTTCTCCTTTGCTTCCTGCTGATTCCCGGGGTGGCTGCCGGTCAGGTGTCCGAAACGGATGCCACCGGATCCACCGTGACGCTCCAGGGCACTCCGGAGAGAATCGTATCGCTCATCCCAAGCCACACGGAACTGCTTTTCGCCGTCGGCGCGGGAAGTTCGGTCGTTGGCGTCACGACCTACTGCGACTATCCGCCGGAAGCCCGGGAAATCGAGAAGATCGGCGACGTCACGGCCATGAGCCTCGAAAAGATCGTGGCACTCGATCCGGACCTCGTGCTCGCCTCCAGGGGAAATGCCAGGGAACTGGTATACAGCCTGAAGGCGCTGGATGTCCCTGTATTCGTACTCGATCCCCAGTCGATCGACGAAGTGCTCGACGCGATCGGCACGGTGGGCAGGCTTGCCGGACGGGCGGAAGCCGCGCGCGAGCTCATCGAAGGCTACCGGAAAAGGCTGGCCGCGGTGGAGGACCGGATCGGGGATCTGCCCGAGCGCGATCGTCCCACGATATTCGTCGGCAGCCCCTTTCGAGACGAGAACTGGACCCCCGGACCCGAAACGTATACATCGGCGGTGATACGCCGGGCCGGTGGACGGAACGTGGCCGACGACCTGGCGCCGGGGACGTGGGCGGTGTACAACCTGGAAAACATCGTTGCCAGGGACCCCCAGGTCCTCTTGTCCACGCTGGGCGAAGGACAGGACGCGGAGGAGGTTCGTGCCGGATACCTGGAACGTGCGAAATCACTGAAAGGCTGGCGGGACCTGGACGCCGTGCGCAATGAACGCGTCGTCCTGATCCCCGAGAACTGGCTGCTTCGGCCAGCGCCCAGGCTCTTCCATGCGATCGAGACACTGGCCGTCGCCCTGCATCCCAATCTGTTCTGAAGGTGACGCTGAAGGCGTCCGCGCCAAGCGCTTAAACGGTTCCTGAATAACCACTGCTTCCTTCATGCCTCTACTAAACAAGATACCTGCTGAACTGAACCGCCTGATCGGGGATAGCCTGTCCGTAGGCGAGGATATGGCCGATCTCCTCTTCGCCTGCAAGACCGACCTGGCGCCGGACGGCCGTATGGAAGATTCGATGCTGGTCGTTACCCGGCGACACCTGGTGGTGGCCACCCGGTCCGACGGGAAATGGTCGCTGACCCATACCCTGTCGCTGGCGGATATCGCCGGGCTGACCGTGGAGCCCCTGGTCGGTGCGAGCGCCCTCATGGCCACGGTGGACGGCCGGGAATCCAGGCTGCTCAGGTACACCCACGCCGTGGCACAGGACATGTCCGACGCCGTCGAATCCCTGTTGCATCTGATCGGCCCCGACGGAAGTCCGGATCACACGGAGCCCGTTGCCGAGGAACCGGTCCCGGACTGGTCGAGCCGCGAGGCGCACCTGCGCACGTTCCGCCGCCTGTGGTCTTTTTGCCTGCCCCACTGGCGCACGCTGGTCATCGCCATGTTGGTCACGGTCGCGGCTTCGGCCATCGACCTGCTGCCGCCGTATCTGACCATGATCCTCGTCGACCAGGTCCTGGTGGACCAGAGCATGTTCATCTGGCTTCCGTTGATCGTAGCGCTTTTGGCGGTATCCCGGATCGTTCACACCGGGGTGACCATCATAAGCGGCAGAATGATGGCCGTGCTGGGCGACCGGCTGGCCTATGACGCACGGTCCGAACTGCTGAACGTCCTGCAGCTGTTGCCCCTCAAGTACTACGACATGCAGCAGACGGGCGGCCTCATGGCCCGCATCGCCCGGGACGCCAAGTCGATCCACTACTTCTGGATCGATTTCGCGCCGCAGGTGGTCCAGCAGGGGCTGCTCGTGATCGGCATGACCGCGGTGCTGTTCTACCTCAACTGGGAACTGGCGCTCCTCGTCCTGATCCCCATTCCCGCCATCATCTACGCCTCCTTCCATATCAAGCGGTACCTGATGTGGTTCTACGGTCGGTCGTGGGACAGTTGGGCGACCTTCTTCGAGCGGGTGAACGACGCGCTGGCCGGCATCCGGGTCGTGAAGATCTTCGCCCAGGAAAAACGGCAGAGTCTGGAAATGCAGCTCGAGAACGAGAAGGTGTTCACGGCCGAACGAAACATCCATATCCGATCGCGCACGGTGCGCCCGCTGCTCGCGTTCATCGTTTCCGTGGGCGGACTGCTGGTCTGGTGGTACGGCGGGCAGCAGGTGCAGTCGACGGAAATGACGACCGGCATGCTGATGGCCTTCTTCCTTTACCTCGCCATGTTCTACAGTCCCGTGCAGCAACTCACGAGCATGGCCGACTGGATACCGGAGATGATGACGGCCATCACCCGGACCTTCGAGGTCATCGACAGTCCGATCGAGGAATACACGCCGGACGGTACCGTCGACGTCCCCCGTTTCGAGGGCCGGCTGGAGCTGCAGGACGTGAATTTCGGCTACGTGGCGCACCAGCCGGTGCTTAAGGGAATCAACCTGCACGTCGAACCAGGCGAGATGATCGGACTCGTGGGGCACTCGGGCGCCGGGAAGTCCACCCTGATCAAGCTGATGTGCCGATTCTACGACGTCGACGGCGGGCGGATCATGATCGACGGCACCGACGTGCGCCGGATGGACCTGACGCAACTGCGCAGCCAGATCGGTTACGTGGAGCAGGACCCCTTCCTGTTCTCCGGTTCCGTGGCCGACAATATCCGCTTCGGCAACCAGGACGCGTCCCGGGAAGCGATTATCGAGGCCGCCATCAACGCGAATGCCCACGAGTTCATCGTCAAGCTGCCAGATGGCTACGATACGCCCGTCGGCGAGCGGGGCGGCAGGCTCTCCGGCGGGGAGCGCCAGCGGGTCGCGATCGCCCGGGCCATCCTGCACGACCCGAGGATCCTGATTCTCGACGAACCCACCTCGGCCCTCGACCTGGAGACGGAAAAGAAGATCCAGGAAGCCCTGGGACGGCTCATGGAGGGCCGCACGACGCTCGCCATCGCCCATCGCCTGTCCACCCTGAGAGACGCCGACCGCCTGCTCGTCCTCAAGAACGGCGAGCCGGTGGAACTGGGCACCCACGAGGAACTGCTGGACCGGCAGGGCGAGTACTACCGCCTGGTCCAGTTGCACACCAACGTCTCCAGCATCGTGGGCGTGGAGGGGTAAGACATGTCCTTTCTCGATCCGGCCGTCGTTCACCTGGAACGACGGGACGACCAGCCGCCCACCCTGTCCATCGCGGGCGACCTGTTCTTCGGCGTCAAGATAAGGCAGGCCTTCCCGCTTTCGCAGGAAAGCCGGTACGTCACCTTCTTCGATCAGGAAGACGAATACCTGGGCATCGTGGCCGACCCGTCGTCGTGCGACGAATCGACCTTCCGCATCATCCGCGATGAGATCGAATGGCGCTATTTCCGGCCCAGGATAACGCGCGTCGTGGAGATGGAGGGCCGGGGAGGGACGTCGCTATTCTCGGTGGAGACGGACCGCGGCGAGGTGAAGATCCCCATGCGGGACCTGAGAGAAGGCATGACCGAACTGTCGCCCGGCCGTATCCTGATCACGGACGAAAACGGCAACCGGTACGAGATCCCCGACCTCGACCTGCTGGACCGGCGCAGCCGCCGCCTGATCCGTCGCTTGATTTGATTAGTTCAACAGGATCGGCGCGAACTTCGCATAGGCGGTCTTGAACCCCAGCACGGCCAGGTAGATCCCCACGCCCAGCAAGACCATCAGGATCGTGCCAATGGCGACCAGGAGCGGTTTGCTTGCGGCGAACCGGACCTTGAGCTGCTCTACTTTGGCGTGGATGTCCGGATACTTCTTCTCCAGACGGGCCAACATGCGCCGGGCAAAGGCGTAGCGTGTGGACAGGATCGTCAGCCCGATGACGATGAACAGCACGCCCTGCAGCAGCGGCAGGAAGATGCCCAGGACCCCGATGATGATAAAGGTCCACCCAAATACGGACTGGGCTATGCGTATCAGTAGTTTCCGCTCTATTTGCTCGATTCCAATCGTTTAACGGCAGTTCCGGTCTGGTAACGGCAAGTCCAGTCTGACTATGGTACGTTCAGTCTGTCGACGGTACGTCTTGTACCACGTAAATCAGTCCAGAAACGCGAGAGCCTCCCGCATTTCGTCCAGGTCCTTGGCATCTCCCTGGCGCTGCGCCACGACGATTCCCTGCTCGTAGCATCTGCGGGCTTCATCATCGCGGTCCAGCTGTTCGTACACCCGGCCGGCCTGGTGATAGCCCGCCGTGTAGTCCGGCGATGCCGCCATGAGCCGTTCGAGGATCTCGGCCGCCTGTTCGAGCCGGTTCGAACTCACGTATTCCAGCGCGATCGCGTACTGAATAAAGGGATCGCCGGGGTCCTTGCTTGCAAGCAGCTCAAGTTGTTCGAGGCGCGAGCTCATGCCGCGTGTCCTCCGCGTATCTACGGTGTATCTACCGTTTTACCTATATCAGCGAACGGGACTGGCATCCGTCCACGTTGATGCAGGCGCCGGTCACCCAGCTCGCCCGGTCGGATGACAGGAAGACCACCACGTCCGCGATCTCTTCGGGCTTGCCGAAGCGTCCGGCCGGGAGCTCCTGCTCTATGAATTTGCCGATGCCTTCCGGATCCGCGTCCAGCCGCTTCTGCCAGTTGCCACCCGGGAATATGATTGAGCCCGGCGCTACCGTGTTCACGCGGATGCCGGTCCTGGCGACTTCCTTGGCGAGCGTTTTGCCCATGGAGATTTCGGCGGCTTTCGTGGCGTTGTAGGTGGCGGGTCCGCCCGCCTCGCGGCCGAAGATCGAGGAGATCGTGATGATCGACCCGCTTTCCTGCGCGCGCATCGCCGGGAGCACGGCCCGCGTCGCCCGTACGGCGGCGAACATGTTCAGGTTGAACACGTGAAGCCATTCGTCATCCGATACGTCGTCGAAGGGATTCCAGACGCTCCCGCCCACGTTGTTGACCAGGACGTCGATGCGGCCCCACCTTGCCAGCGTGGCTGACACGACCTGTTCGATGCCCTCGGCCGTGGTCAGGTCCCCTGCCGTCGCCAGCGTCTCGACACCCGTTTGCGCAACTTCCTTTTCTGTTTCAAGCAGCTTCTCTTCTCCCCTGGCACTCAGGCTGACGTGACATCCCTCTTCCGCCAGGCCGAGCGCGATCGATCGCCCAATGCCCCGGCTCGAGCCCGTAACCAGCGCGACTTTGTCTTTCAATCCCAGATCCATTTCCAACCCTTTCGTTTATGATCTACGTTATACGAACGCCCCGGCACGCAACACCACCCGGAGCGTTCGCTTAGTCGACCGGTTCGAACAGAATCTTCATACCTTCTTTGTTCAGAAGCCTCCGGAACGCGTTCTCCCACTCAGTTAATGGAACCACGTCCGACACGATCGGTTCCAATTCGATCCTGCGCTGATCCAGCATCACCATGGTGCGGTCCCATGCATCGAGAGAACCGGCGAAGGAAGTCCGTATATCGATTTCCTTCAATTCCGCCGGAAAGAAGTCCACCTCGAAAGGGCCGCCGTGCAGACCGATCTGCATGATGGTGCCCTGCTTTCTCACCAGTTCGATGGCCGATCGCGTGGCCGCCGCCGACCCGGAACATTCGTACACCACGTCGGCGCCGTAACCCTGGGTCCGGTCCCTGACGAGCTCGAGCAGATCGACCTCTTCGATGTTGATGGTCTCGTCGGCCCATCGGGCCCCGAGTTCGAGCCGGTCCGCATCCGCCGATGTGCCGGTCAGGATGACGTACGCGCCTTCCGCCTTCGCTACCTGCGTCGTCAGCATGCCAATGGGTCCCGGGCCGGTCACTACCGCTACGTCGCCGGCGGTAACGGACGTGCGTATGGAGACGGCCTTGACGCAGCAGCAAAGGGGTTCGCTCAAGGCGCCGATGGTGAGGTCCAGGTGCTCCGGAATCCTGCGCAGCGCCCATGCGGGCATGACCACGTACTTCGTAAATACGCCGTGCACCCCGCTGCCGATGGACAGGCGGCTGTCGCAGAGACTGTGCTGGCCCGCCGTACAGTACCTGCACACGCCGCAGACGACGGTGGTCGGAATGCCGGTCACCGCGTCGCCCGGCCGGTATTCGTCCGAATCGCCCGCCTCGTCCACGATGCCGGAGAACTCGTGGCCCATGATCACGGGAGGATGGTAGGGGTACTCGTCCTTGTAGATGTGTATGTCCGTACCGCAGATTCCCGCGGCCCGAATCTCCACCCGGACCTCCCCGGAACCGGGCTCCGGTACCGGCATCTCACGGACTTCCATGTTGACCGGTCCATGGTCGTATTTGACCAGTCCTTTCATCCTCGAATCCCCACTCCGCGCGTTCACTGTCGACAAGGGCGGATTGAATATAGGGCGGCGGGTTTTGGATGACAAGATCAAACCCATTAAGGCGTTGACACTCCGCGGGCGCGTTCTTAAGTTGAGCACGGACCGGAACGGTACTCAAGCCCCCGTAGCTCAGTGGATAGAGCAACGGTTTCCTAAACCGTTGGTCGGGTGTTCGACTCACCCCGGGGGTATTCCCGGTCTTCAGCCCGTCTCTCATGTTTCCCCGGTTCCCCGGCTTCCCCGCGCACATCACGCAGGAGGATTTTCATGTCCGATCTGTCCCGGTACATTCAGGAAACGCCGCTTATCGACACCCACGAGCATCTCCGGTTCGAGGAAGACTGGGTCGCCAACGGGCCGGACGTGCTGCAGGACCTCTTCGAAAACTACGTTCCTGCCGATCTCGTGGTCGCCGGCGCTTCGCAGGAGGATGTAAATGCCCTGCTGGATCCCGGGAAAGGCGACGTGGCGGCGCGTTTCGAGCCGGTCCGTCCGGCCTGGGAAGCCGTGAAGCATACGGGATACGGCGAGGCGGTGCGCATCCTGGCGGAAGACGTGTACGGCATAGCCGAGATCACCGCCGACGGCCTGGCGGCGGCGCAGGCCGAGAACGACCGATTACGGGGTCCTGGCCAGCGCCTGGCGCTCCTGCGGGACCGCGCGGGCCTGGATCACGTGCAGATCGACAACTTCGTCTGGGCGTGCGAACCTGATGTATCCGGACCGGAGTTCTTTCTCTACGACCTGTCCTGGGTGGGATTCTGCAACGGCGAGGTCCCCGTGGAGAAAATCGAGGAGGAAACGGGGATTACCGTGAACAACCTTGGCAGCCTGCGCGATGCCATGGCCGCGATTTTCGCGAAATACGGACCCCACGCCATCGCGGTCAAGGCGCAGCACGCCTATTCCCGGACGCTCCGGTGGGAGGAGCGCAGCGACGACGAGGCGGCCAGGGCCCTGGAGATCGTGCTGAGCGATCCCGACGGCGCGCCGGAGGAAGCGTCGCTGTGCCTGGGCGACTGGGGCTGGGCGCGGGGCGTGGAACTATCCATCGAACACAACTTGCCGTTCAAGATCCACACCGGTTACTACGCGGGCCACAGCCGGATGCCGGTGGACCGGATCAAGAGCGGAAACCTGTGCGGACTGCTGGCCCGGTACCTCGACGCACGGTTCGTGCTGATGCACATCGCCTATCCCTACAGCCACGAGTTGATCGCCCTCGCCAAGCACTACCCCAACGTCTGGGTGGACCTCTGCTGGGCCTGGTCCATCGATCCCTACAGTTCCTGCGATTTCGTCCGCCGTTTCATCCACGCCGTGCCGATCAACAAGCTCTTCGCCTTCGGCGGGGACACCGGCTGGCCCACCAGCGCCTATGCCTATGCCGTGCAAGCGCGGAGATGGCTCGGTCGCGCCCTGGAAGGCGAGGTGAGCGACGGCCTCCTTACCGAAAAGCAGGCGATGGACGTGGCGCTCAGGCTCATGCAGACCAACCAGCGCGAGTGTTTCGATATCGCCGGAACGCGGGGGCATATCGCGCGGTCGATGGAAGCCGCGCAGGCTTAAAAACGGAAGCTGCGCAGGTTTAAAAACGGGTTGCGATCGGGCGGGTCGTGCCTTATATTGAGCGCGGATTTTACAGGCCACGATAGCTCAGTTGGTAGAGCAATTCATTCGTAATGAATAGGTCGTCGGTTCGAGTCCGACTCGTGGCTTTCTACCCCTCCAGCAACGTGTCGATCGTCTGGTTGATGGCGATTTCCGACTGCAGCATTTCAACCGGTATCGACACGTGCAATCCCGCCTCGATACGGTTTCGCAATTCTACGGCCATGAGGGAATCCACGCCCAGGCTGCGCCAGGTCTGCTCCGGATCCACACTACCCGGGTCCACTTCCACGATCCTGCTGATCGCATCGTTCATGAATTCCTCGATGTAGACTTGGAGTCTGTCCGAGGACAGCGCATTTAAATCCGCCTTCGATAGCGGTGGGATCGATTGTGGTACGAGAGCCGGACGATCTACTGGAGCCAGGAGCCGTGCGAGCAGCGATTCTCCCGCGGGTTCCGTCGTGGGAATCACGCCGACGCGGTGGACATCACGGCGCAACACCTGGTCGAGCAGCGCACCGGCCTCATCGGGCTGGATCGGTCGCAGTCCTTGCCGCCTGAGACGATCGACGGCGCGTTCATCGGCTGCCATCCCCGTATCTTCCCAGGGTCCCCAGTTGATCGTCGTCACCGGCAGGCCCTCCTGGCGCCGGAGGTCCGCCAGACCGTCGAGAAACGCATTCGCGGCGGCGTAGGACGCCTGGCCCGCGGTGCCGACCAGGGAAGCTGCGGAGGAGAACAGGACGAAGAAGTCCAGCTCGAGGTCTTTGGTCAACTCGTGCAGCATCCACACGCCGGTCGTCTTGGGTTCGAGAACCCGGCGGAACCGATCCACGGTCTGGGTGAGCAAAATGCCGTCGTCCAGTACGCCAGCCGCGTGGAACACACCTCTGACCGGGCCACTCCCACTTTCAAGAATCCCCATGAGGCGCTCCATCGCCTTGCGATCTGTCACATCGGCCTGCACATACCGGACTTTGCCGGCAGGATCGTCATCTGGTGCCGCCTCTTCGATGGCTCTTCGACCCGTAACGACCACCAGTCCGGCTCCCCGGTCGAGCAGCCAGCCGGTAAGGAAACGGCCGACTCCGCCCGCGCCGCCCGTAATGAGGTAGGTCCCACCCGGGCGTATAAACGGATCGTCATCGCCCAGGCTCACCGGAATCGGCGCTCCATCATCCACGAGTACCAGTTTGCCCGTGTGCCGGGCCTGTGACATGATCCGGAAGGCCTCCCGCGCTTGTTCCATCGGAAAGGTCTGATAAGGCAGGGGACGTATCCTGCCATCCCCGGCCATGTCGACGATCTTCTGCAGCAGGTCACCTGCCCGGTCCGGCTGTTCCTCAATGAACTGCGCGAGATCGATGGGATGAAAGGACCTGTTGTGATCGAAATGGTTGAGGTTGACGAGTCCGTGGTTGAGCACGTCGGTCTTGCCGATCTCGATGAAACGGCCCTGGGGAGCGAGGACCGACAGCGAAGCCTTCATGGCCGGCCCGGAGAGGGTGTTGAGCACGATATCCATGCCCTTCCCGGCCGTCATTTCCATGATCTCGTCGGCGAAATCCAGTGATCGGGAATCCATCACATGGGAAATGCCCATCTCCTTTAGATAAGCGCGTTTTTCTACAGATCCGGCCGTGGCGAACACCTCGGCCTTCGCTTGACAGGCGATTTGAAGGGCGGCCAGCCCCACGCCGCCGGTCGCGTTGTGGATAAGCACGCGGTCGCCGGCTGAGACTCCACTGCGTACCACGAGTCCCAGGTACGCCGTCAGAAAGGCCACGGGCAGCGTAACGGCCTCCTCGATGCCCAGATGCTCAGGCTTTCGAACGACCAGCCCGGCCTTCGCGGTGACGTGTCCGGCCATGGCATCAGGAATCATCCCCATGACCACGTCGCCGATTTCCACGGAGTCCACCCGGTCGCCACGGGCGACCACCTCACCGACGCATTCCCATCCAAAAGAAGGCGGTCGCCGTGCTGGTCCCTTCAGCATGCCGAGGGCAGTCAGCACGTCCCGGAAATTCAATGCGGCGGTCAGCACGCGAATGACCATCTCGTCCGGACCGGGGCAGGATTCCGGTTTCGTTATGAAATGGAGGTCGTCGATTGATCCTGGTGTGGACTGTGATAATACATAACTTGTTTTTGAATAATAGGTTACGGGCACGGTTTTCGTCTTGCACCGTTCCAGATCGAAGGGAACGAGACGGCGGGTGAAAAAATCAGACCCCCGCAATGCGATTTCACCGGGTGATGCGTCCATGCCCACGATCTCCGCGAGACGCTCCGCATCGATCCCGCCGGTCACGGCAGGAAGGTCGATCAGCGTACATTTCAACTCGGGATGTTCGCGCATGGCGACCCGCCCGCAGCCCCAGATCGACGCGAGTGCCGGCGATGCCCGGTCGTCTACCTTTACGGATTGCGCGCCCGTCGTGATCAGCCGCAGGCGGCAAGGAAGATCCGGGTTGTCCAGCACCGTGCGGACCAGTTCAAAGCACTCCAGGGCGGGTCCGGTATGCCGGCCGGACTGCCGGTTGCCGCTTCCTGTCCAGATCCCTGCCACACCGACGCAGCTTCCGGTTTCGCATTCCACCGATCCCAGTCTATCGGCCAGCGTGGCGATCTGGTTTACATGGCGCTCGCCGGACGTACCGATGTATTCACTCTTCACACCTGGTCGCGCAAGGGCGTCGGCGAGTTTTGCTCCAAGTCCATGGTCGTCCGAGAGCACTAACCAGTGGGATACCGGACCATGTTGCGGGTTTTCCTCCCAACTGCTATCCGCCACCCACTCCTCGCGGTACAGTCCGTGCGGGTTGTTGGTGACACTGCGCCGACTTCCCGTACCACTTGCCCGGGACAGGGCCACACCTTCCAGGGCCACCGCGGGATAGCCATTCTCGCCTACGAGGTACACGTCGGCCAGAAAGTCGCCGTCCTTCGACGGCTCTCGCAGCCTGGCATAGGCAAACAGGACTTCATGCTGATCTGGAAGTCTCTGCAGCACAACGGTTTCCACGCTAACCGGCAGATGTGGACCAGCATCCGGAACGAGCAGCAGCAGGGCCTGAAGTCCAGCATCCAGGACACCGGGGTGCAGACGGTAGGGCTCGTGGATTTCATCCCGGGATGCCAGAGACACCAGGGCTTCCCGGTCGGCGTACACGACGTCGTCGACCTGGCGGAAAGCGGGTCCGTACTGGAACCCCAGTTCGGCGGCGCGTTCGTAGAATCGACGGCGCGTGATCCGCCGGTCACAACGGGATCTGATGGCTTCCAGGTCGATGTTGTCGGCCATCCCGGCCATACGGGATCTTTCGGTCCGCATGTTCGCCAGCCAGCTCGAACCAGTTTCCCGAGATGCCGCCCTGGAGGACAGGGTATGTCGGTTCTGCATGCGTACGACCTGGACGAGGTGGGCGCCGGTTTCGGGCAATAACAGGGGGTGCAAGAGTTCGAGGTCGATGAAGGCGACGGGAATCTCCGCGTCGTCGAGCGTCTCGAAGAGCATTTCGATCTGCCCTGCCAGCGGCATGATCGATCGGTCCAGCACCCTGTGGTCCGCCAGGATCGGGTGGGATGCGAGGCTGATCGCCCGTTCCCATACCCGGGAATCGGGGTCGACGGACGATTCGATGGCCCGGCCTGTTAGCGGCTGGAGGTACCTGCCGTCCGAACCGCCCGGGCTGTCCAGCTTACTCGGATGTGTTGCCATTCCATCCAGCCAGTACCTTTCCTTCTGCCAGGGGTATGGCGGCAACTGTATGGACGTGCGCGGTGGGACCACCAGACGCTCCCAGTTGATATCGTGTCCATGGACGTAGCACTTCGCCATGGATTCGAGCAGGACGTCCCACGCTCCACGATCGCGCCGCAGCGTGGCTAGCGCGTGGCCCGGCCGGTTGACCTGAGCCAGGTTTTCGTAAATGGCCGTGGAAAGCACCGGATGGGGGCCGATCTGAATGTAGAGCGCCTCTCCATCATCTCCATCACCTGGGATCTGTTCAAATATCCGATCGAACAGGACGGGACGCCGGATGTTCCGCCACCAGTGGTCCGCGTCGAGTTCCGTTCCGTCTACTTGCTCGCCCGTGACCGTCGACAACAGGGGTATGCGGGTTTTCGAGGGGGTCAAACCGTTCAAGGACGCCAGGAAATTATCATGGAATCCGTCCATTTGTCCGCTGTGGTAGGCGATCTCTGTGTGCAGTTTCTGGCAGAAGAGGTGTCGATCATCGATCGTCGTCTGCAACCGTTCGATTTCCGCCACGTCCCCCGACACGGTGACGGATACCGGGCTGTTGACGGCGGCGATGGACAGGCTGTTTTTATAGGGTTCGATGAGCTTGTCTGCCTCATCGGGCGACACGCCCACCGCGAGCATCTCGCCCCTGCCCCGCATTTCCTTCTGCAGCCTGCTGCGCTGGTAGATGATGCGAACGCCTTCTTCCAGGGAAAGTGCTCCTGCGACACAGGCCCCGACGATCTCTCCGACGCTGTGACCGACGACGAGCTGGGGCTCAACGCCGAGAGACCGCCACAGGGCGGCCAGCGCCCACTGGAGCGCCATGTTGGCGGGCTGGGCGACCTCGACGTCGGCCATGCGGTCGCCGGTCGTCCCGTTCCGCATCATTTCAAGCAGGGACCTGCCCGATATCGCCGTGAACAGGCGGTCGAACTCGTCCAGCGCCTCGCGGAACGGGGGCTCCGTGTCGTAGAGCGCCTGGCCCATGCCGTACCACTGGGGGCCCATGCCGGTAAAGACAAACACGACGGGGGTCGCATGGGTGCCGGTGCGTCCGGTTTCCAATCGATCCGGGATGCCGCCGGCACAGAACTCCTCGAGGTTCCGGACGGCTTCCCCCGGCTCCCCGAATACCAGTGCCAGGCGGTGATCGAGATGGGATCTGTACAGCGCGAGCGCGGCCTCAAGATCGCCGGGCGGTGCATCGGGGTGACTTCGTAGCAGGGATGCCGTATCCGATGCCTTTTCCTTCAGCGCGGCGCTGCTGTGCGTGGACAGGACTAGAATCCGCGGGGTACGATGATCGGAAGTACACTCAACGGGTTGGCGCTCATCAGACGAACCAAGCCGATCGGACTGGCGCTGGCCAGACGAACCGAGCCGATCGGTCAATCTACATGAACCGTCCTCTTCGACTCCTGCCGGTCCGTTTCCTGGTCGCGCGACTGTGTCCGGGTCGCTACCAGTTCGCGCACCTGTTGAATACCCGACGGATTCAGGGACCGGCAGCGATCCGAGCACGACGTGCGCGTTGGCGCCTCCGAATCCGAAGGAATTTACGCCGGCGTAGGCGGGATTCGGCAGGTTCACCGGTTCGGTGACCACTGTCAGGCCGAGTTTTTCAAAGGGAATGTCGGGATTCGGTTGATCGAAATGCAGAGAGGGCGGCAGGATGCCGTGTTTGAGCGCCAGTGCCGCCTTGATGAGACCGGCGATTCCGGCCGCCGCCTCGGTGTGGCCGATATTGGTCTTCACCGAACCGATCAGGCAGCCGGTTGAACCCGTGGCGCGTCCGATGGCCAGGGCTTCTACAGGGTCGCCCGTGGGCGTTCCCGTGCCATGGGCTTCCACGAAGGCAAGCTGTGCCGCGCCTATGCCCCCGGCCCTGGCGGCCGCCTCGATGACGGCTTCCTGCGCGTTTTGCCCCGGGACCGTCAGGCCGCGGCTGCGCCCGTCCTGGTTTATCGCGGACCCGTGAATGACCACGTAGACCGCATCGCCGTCCTCCACCGCGTCGGACAGGCGTTTCAGCACGACGATACCCGCGCCGTCGCTGCGTCCGTACCCGTTCGCCCCCTGGCCGAAGGCCCGGCAGCGTCCATCCGGCGACAGCATCTGCGCCTCTTGAAAGCCGCGCGTCGTCTGGGGCGTCAGCAGCAGATTGGCGCCTCCCGCGAGCGCCGCGGTGCAGGTTCCGGCCTGTAAATCGCGGCAGGCCAGGTGTATGGCGGTCAAGGACGAGGAGCAGGCCGTGTCCACCGCGATGCTCGGGCCCTTCAGGTCCAGGAAGTAGGAGATCCGGTTCGCGGCGATGCTGAGGGTACCGCCCGTGTTGGTGTGCATGCCGACCTGCGAAGGTGCGGCGTACCGCTGCAGGTCCCAGTATTCGTCGAGAAAGATCCCCATGTATACGCCGACGGGCCGGCCTTCCAGCCTGACAGGGGGGATCCGCGCGTCCTCCAGGGCTTCCCAGGCGAGTTCGAGCAGGATGCGCTGCTGGGGGTCGATGTGACGGGCTTCGCGGGGGGAGATGTTGAAGAACGCCGCGTCGAACCGGTCGATTCCGTCGACGAATCCGCCCCATTCGGAAAAATCCCCGCCGTCCGGCCAAGGTCCCCACAGCGATTTCCGCTCGTCCGGAACTTTACGAATGGCGTCTCCGCCGTTCAGGACGAATTCCCAGAAGGATCGGGGCGACGAGATCTCCCCGGGAAACCGGCAGGCGATGCCGGTTATGGCGATGGGTTCACCGGACATGGCTCGCGGTCCTTCGAAAGGTCCAGTCGGCGTTTCCGTAACGGGTAAGGGCCAGCGTCTCGGCAGCTCGCTGCTCCTCCGCGTCCAGCACGTCCATCCGGCCTTCCACGTTCAGGTATTCGAGCATCGAACGGGACAGGCGGTCGGTCCATTCCTCGAAGGTTGGCGGATCGGGGATCAATTCGGCTACAGAGATGGTCCGGTGGTTCAGCAACCGGGCGATGGTTTCCCGGCGTTCCGGTTCGTGAGCGGGCATCAGCAGGGGAAGCCTGCGGTGACCCGGCCCCAGGAGCAGGGATCCGTGCTGCAGCACAACCCCGCGGGATCGGCGCTGTGCGCTGCCGGCCAGTTTCCGGCCGGCCGCCGTAATCTCGTAACGTCCTGTGGCCGTGAAGCATACGTCGTCGTTACCTCCCGAACCGCAACGCCCTTCCATTGCCGGTTCAGCCGGTATACCGAAGTGCTTCAGCGTTCCGGCCAGTGCCTCGCTCACCGCGCGGAGCATCACGCCGGACCGGCCTCCCAGCGCGGAATGGGATTCCGGCGCTACCAGGCTGTACGTCAATTCCTGGTCGTGCAGCACCGCGCGCCCTCCGGTGATCCGGCGGACCAGCTCGACGCCGTAACGTTCGCACTGGCGGGGATCGACTTCCTTTTCCGCCTCCTGCCCGTATCCGATGGACACGGCGGGCGGACGCCACGAATAGATGCGAAGCACCATCGTCTCCGCGTCGCGCCGGCACGCGTCGCGCCGGCACGTGTCCAGCAGCACTTCGTCCACGGCCATGTTGTGCGCCGCGGAACATTCGGGCGTGGAGAGTACGCGGATCATGACTGATCGACGTCGCGGTCGGACTGCAGTTGTTCCACGGCCTGCCGCGCGGCATCCTGTTCCGCGTTCTTCTTACTGGTGCCCGTGCCTTTGCTGACGGGGTTTCCGGCGACGAAGACCTCGATAGTGAAGATCTTCTCGTGGTCGGGGCCCACGGCGGAATCGACGCGGTATTCAGGCTGGCCGATGCCTTCGCCCTGCGTGTATTCAAGCAGTGCGCTCTTGTAGTTCCGTGAGTGATCGATATGGGAGGGGCGTTCCGCGCTTAGTTCCTGCAGCAGGGTACGGTGCAGGAAGCGTCTGACCGGCGGAAGCCCGCCGTCCAGGTAGATGGCGCCGATGATGGATTCGTAGGCATCGGACAGGATCGAGTGGCGGAAGCGGCCGCCGGATCGGGCTTCACTGGTACTCAGCAGCACATAGCGTCCGAGCTTCATCGCCCGGGCCTGCCGGGCAAGCGCCTTCCGGTTGACCAGCGTGGACCGGAGTTGGGTCAACTGGCCCTCGCGGCGCCCGGGGTACTTGTGGTAGATAAACTCGCCGACCACGAGATCCAGCACCGCGTCGCCCAGGAACTCCAGCCGTTCGTTGGAGTGGACGCCGGATTGCTCCCGGGAATACACGTAGGAACGGTGCTTGAGCGCCGTGATCAGGTAGTCGAGGTTCTTGAAACGGTAGTTGATGTATTTCTGGACCTGGCTTGCATTCTCCCGTTCAGCCGCCGTTCGGTTCGCGGCTTGACCGGATGGTCGGCCTTTCAGGTCCGCCAGCAAGGCACTGGCCGCGCGGCGCAGCTTCTGCAGAGTGGAATGCCGTTTTGGCACGGTAGTCCCCGAAGCACGTCCGAGGCTTTTCGGAAAGATGCTACGCCGTGTATTTCTTAACCACGAGCGTCACGTTATGCCCTCCGAAACCGAACGAATTGGTTAAGGCCGCCCTGACTTCCCGGTCCCGGCCCGTGTTGGGGACGTAATCCAGGTCGCAATCGGGATCGGGCTCCTGGTAGTTGATCGTGGGATGGACGTAATCGCGGGCGACGGACAGCGTGGTCGCAATAAACTCGACACCGCCGGACGCCCCCAGGAGATGGCCGACAAGCGACTTTGTGGAGCTGATCGCCAGGCTGTGCGCATGATCCCCGAAGACCTTTTTGATGGCCAGGGTCTCGATGCGGTCGTTAAACGGCGTGGATGTGCCATGGGCGTTGATGTAATCGATATTGTCCACGGCCAATCCGGCGTTACCAAGCGCCAGGCTCATGGAACGCGCCGCGCCTTCGCCGGATTCATGGGGTTGGGTGATATGAAAGGCGTCCGCCGTCGCGGCATATCCCGCCAGTTCGGCGTAGATCGCCGCACCGCGCCGCTCCGCGTGCGACAGGGTCTCGAGGACGACCATGCCCGAGCCTTCACCAAGCACGAATCCGTCCCGTTGGGCATCGAAAGGCCTGCTGGCCCGTTCCGGTTCGTCATTTCGCAGGGACAGGGCCCGCATGTTGCTGAACCCGGCCACGGCCATGGGGGATATGCTGGCCTCCGTGCCGCCGGTGACCATGACGTCCGCGTCCCCGTACTGCAGGATCCTGAACGCGTCACCGATGCCGTGCGCGCCGCTGGAACAGGCCGATACCGTGGTGTAGTTGGGCCCTTTCAAGCCATGAATCATAGAGATGTGGCCGGGCGCCATGTCCGCGATCATCATGGGGATGAAAAAGGGGCTTACACGTCCCGGACCCTTGTTCACCAGGTTGGCATGCTGGTTTTCGAAAGTCCAGATCCCGCCGACGCCCGTACCCATCACTACCCCGATGCGGTCCAGGTCCTCGGCTTCCAGATCCAACCCGGAGTCGTCGATCGCCATCTGCGCCGCGATCACGGCGTATTGGACGTTCTCGTCCATTCGCCGCACTTCTTTCCGGTCGATGTAGTCCGCCGCGTTGAAGTCCTTCAGTTCGGCGGCTATTTTCGCCGGAAAGGCGCTCACATCGAATTTCGTTATGGGCCCAACGCCGCTCTGGCCGGCGCAAAGGGCCTTCCAGTAGGTATCGAGCGTGAGACCCACGGGGCTCAGGACGCCCATACCGGTGACGACAACGCGTTCAGCCAACCCGACGCCTCCCGAAATCAGCCGGACGAGTCACCCGGCCTGCCTGGATATCCCGGTTTGCCTGGATTTCCCGGCCTGCCTGGATTTCCCGGCCGGGCCTTGATATGAATCAGCCGTCTAAATGAATCAGCCGTCTATATTGGACTGGAGATACTTGATCGCGTCGCCGACCGTGACGATCTTCTCGGCATCCTCGTCAGGGATCTCAAGGTCGAATTCTTCTTCGAGGGCCATGACGAGTTCGACCGTATCGAGCGAATCGGCGCCCAGGTCGTCGGTGAACGAGGCATTGTCGGTGACCTGGTCACCGTCCACACCAAGTTGTTCGGCGATGATCTCCTTCACGCGGTCTTCCATCTTCTACCCTCCTGTACAGATAAATTGTTTAAAACCCGCTGCTTTTCTCACATGCCCATGCCGCCGTCGACGCGCATCACCTGGCCGGTTACGAAAGCGGCGTCGTCGGACGCCAGAAAAGCCGCGATGCCGGCGACGTCGTCGGGTTGTCCGGCCCGCGAGAGCGGTGTGGCTTCCAGAAACGCGGAACGCACCGTCTCGGGGAGCGCCTCCGTCATGGCCGTTTCGATATATCCCGGGGCGATGGCGTTGACCGTGATGCCCCTGCTGCCCACCTCTTTCGCCACCGATTTGGTGAAACCGATGATTCCGGCCTTGGAAGCGGCGTAGTTGGCCTGTCCGGGGTTGCCCGTCAGCCCCACGATCGAGGTCATGTTGATGATCCTGCCGCTTCGCTGCCGCATCATCTGCCGGATTACGGCCTGCGTACAGGCAAACACGCCGCCCAGGTTTACGTGGATGACCTCGTCCCAGTCATCCTGTTTCATGCGCATCAGGAGCGTATCCCTGACCGTTCCCGCGTTGTTGATCAGGACGTCGATGGACCCATACGTCTCGACCACGGTGTCGATCAGGTTCTTCACGCTGTCCCGGTCATCGATGCTCAGGGAAACGCCCCGGGCATCGCCGCCCTTGCGGTTCAGCGCGTCGGCGGCTTCCTGCGCCTTCACCCCGTCTCGGCTGGTCAGGACGATCCTGGCGCCTTCCGCGGCGAAGCGTTCGGCGACGGCGGAACCGATGCCCTGCGCTCCGCCCGTTACGATGGTGACCTTGTCTTTTAAACCTCGCAAACCTGAAGAACTCCGCGAATGCGTGATCTACCCTGGAACGTTACCGGTCTACCCCGGTTCCAACCGTTCTGCCACGGGTCGGCCGTTTCGGTTCAATGTTCTGCCACGGGCCGGCCGATCGTTTCCGTCACGGCAGTGACGTCATCGAGCCGGTCCGCGTTCAGGATGCCGATACCGCGGTGCATCCTCTTCATCAGCCCCGTGAGTACGTTGCCCGGTCCTGATTCCACCACGGTGTCCACGCCGTGATCGGCCAGTGTCTGCATTGATTCCGCCCAGCGTACGGGGCGGGTCAGCTGTTCGATCAGCAGGCGGCGGATTTCATCGGGCTCCGTCACGGCCCGGGCGGTCACGTTGGCAACCACCGGCGTCTCCGCGCGGGCGAAGGGGGCCTTTTCGATCGCCTCGGCGAGGCCTTGCCGCGCGTATTCCATGAGTTCGGAATGGAAGGCGCCGCTGACCTTGAGCGGAACGACCCGCTTCGCGCCCGCCGACCGGGCGCTGTCCATCGCACGTTGCACAGCCGGCACCGCGCCCGCGATGACGGTCTGCACCGGTGCGTTGTAGTTCGCCGGCTGAACGGGCTCGTCTTCCGCGCTGGCGGCCCGGCAGACTTCGTCGATCTCCCGAGGAGACAGGCCGATCACGGCCGCCATGGTTCCCTGCCGCCGCTGCCCGGCCTCGTGCATCAGCGCACTGCGCAGGCGGACCAGGCGCAACGACTCCTCGAAATCGAGAACGCCGGCCGTAACCAGCGCCGAATATTCACCCAGGCTGTGGCCGGCGACGAAATCCGGTTCGATCCCATGCACTCTCAGCAAGGAAGCGACCGCCACACTGTGTACCAGGATGGCCAGTTGCGTGTAGTTCGTCTGCTGAAGGGTTTCAGGGGGACCGTCGAAGGAGACACCGGCGATATCGGCGCCGGTGATCTCCTGGGCCTGCTGGTAGAGCGATCGGACCTGCGGATACCGGTCGTGCAGGTCCCGGCCCATGCCGACGTATTGCGAGGCCTGGCCCGGAAACAAGAAAGCGATCCTGGCTTGGGTCATGGGTATCGGCGCCGAACCTAAATCGCTTCGACTTCCTGGACTTCCCTTCCCTGATAGTATCCGCAGTGGGGGCAAACGCGGTGCGCCCGTTTCTTCTCTCCACAGTGGGAGCATTCCACCAGCGTCGGCATCGACAGCACCCAGTGCGTACGGCGCTTGCGACTCCGTGCCCGAGATTGGCGTCGCTTGGGCAGAGCCATGTTCTAATCCTCCTTCAACAACGATTTCAAGGTGTGCCAGCGTGGGTCCATCTGCCGCGTACCGCAACTGCAGGCGCCCTCGTTGAGGTTCCTGCCGCAGTCGGGACAGAGGCCCTTGCATGCTTCGCTGCACAGGGGTTTCATGGGGATATTCAGGTTGACGAGCTCGGCGATGCGCCGACTGAGGTCGATTGTCTTCGCGCTGTAGTCCAGGATCTCCACGTCGTCCGACTCGGTCAACTCCTCGCCATCGGGTATGGCCCGGTCGGTCTTCTCGTAGAAAGTCGCGATTTCACCGCTGATGATTTCCTCGACCTCATCAAGGCACCGGCCGCAGGAGAAAGTCATGGAGACCGCGATGTCGGCCTGCAGCACGAGCGAATTCTCGGAGACGGTCAGCGTACCGTCCACCTTGACGGGAGAAGCGAAACGGCAGTCCTCGCCCGGAATGAAATCGGCGGCGGGCATGTCTTCCAGGTGGATGGGATGCAGACCTTCGGCCAGATGCTCGATCGCTATTTGCATATTGACGGCTTGCTCACGGGACTACGACCACGTTCCACACGCAATTCACACACCACATTCCGGATGCGCCGGGCTTTGCTCCAATCGGCCGGAAGCCACTAATAATAGGGAGGTTACCCCTGTCATGTCAAGAGTAAAATCCCCGGATCAGGCGAGTGCGGAACGGATCAAATCCACCACGTCGGCCGACCGGTCGGCCACCGGTATGCCCGCTTCGTTCAGCGCGCTCACTTTCTCCTCGGCACCGCCCGTCCCTCCCGATATGATCGCGCCGGCGTGCCCCATGCGCTTGCCGGGGGGCGCCGTGCGGCCCGCGATGAACCCGACCACCGGTTTCTTCATGTGCTGTTGCACGAACTCGGCCGCCCGTTCCTCGTCGGAGCCGCCGATCTCGCCGATCATCACCACGGCGTGGGTATCCGGGTCCGCTTCGAAGGCTTCGAGGGCGTCGATGAAACCCGTGCCGATGATCGGATCGCCGCCGATGCCCAGGCAGGTCGACTGGCCAATGCCCGCAGAGGTCAACTGGTGGACGATCTCGTAGGTCAGCGTCCCGCTGCGGGAGACCACGCCCACGTTTCCGGGCCGGTGAATGTGACCAGGCATGATGCCCACCTTGGTGACCCCGGGCGTGATGGCGCCGGGGCAGTTCGGTCCGAGGAGCCGTACGCCGGAGCGCTGCAGGACGGCGTATACCCGGGCCATGTCCAGCGTCGGGATGCCTTCCGTGATGCAGATCACCAGGTCCATTTCGGCGTCGATGGCCTCGTGGATCGCGTCGGCCGCGAAGGCGGGCCGGACGTAGATGATGGACGTGTTGGCGCCGGTCGCCGAGGCTGCTTGCTCGAGGGTATCGTAGACCGGGATGCCGTCCAGGTCCTGGCCGCCCTTTCCCGGTGTGACCCCGGACACGACGTTCGTGCCGTAGGCCGCCATCTGGCGCGTGTGGAAGGAACCGTCCCTTCCGGTGATCCCCTGCACGACGACGCGGGTGTTTGCGTCAACCAGGATGCTCATTTCGCCCCCTTCCCGAGTGCTACGGCCTTCTGAACGGCTTCCGCCATGGTATCGACGGCGACGAGCCCCACGGATTCGAGTATTTTCCGGCCCTCCGCCTCATTGGTCCCGGTGAGGCGGATGACAATGGGCAGCGTGAGCGGTCCGCCGGGACCGGCGGCGATGCGGTCCAGGGCGGTCACGATGCCGTTGGCCACGTCGTCGCAGCGCGTGATCCCGCCGAAGATGTTGAAAAGCACGGCCTTGACGCGGTCGTCGGACGTGATGATGTTCATGGCGGTAACGACCTTGTCCGGGTTCGAACTCCCTCCGATATCGAGGAAGTTGGCGGGCATGCCGCCATAGAACTTCACCATGTCCATGGTCGCCATGGCCAGGCCGGCGCCGTTGACGATGCAGCCGATGTCGCCATTGAGCTTGACGAAGCTGAGATCCGCATCCCGGGCCTCGGCCTCGGTGGGCTCTTCGGATTCGGGGTCGCGCATGTCCTCGATTTCTTCATGCCTGAACAGGGCGTTTTCATCGATGTTCATCTTGCCGTCGAGCGCCCACAACTTGCCTTCCGGCGTGGTCACGAGGGGGTTGATCTCCGCCAGGGACGCGTCGCTTTCGATGAATGCGTCGTAGAGCCGGGTGAGCATGCCGGCGGCCTGTCTGACCTGCGCGGGATCGGAATAGAGTTTGTAAGCCAGGGACCGGGCCTGGTACGGGAGCAGCCCGAGCAGGGGATCGACGGCCAGTTTGTGGATCTTCTCCGGCGAATCCCGGGCGACTTCCTCGATATCGACGCCGCCCGCCGCGCTGACCATGAACACCGGCCGCCGGGTCTGCCGGTCGAGGATGATCCCGACGTAGGCTTCGTGGTCGATCTCCACGGCTTCAGCCACGAGGACCTGCCGGACGGTCAACCCCTTGATATCCATGCCCAGGATCCGGCCCGCAACTTCGAAGGCCTCATCGGGCGTCGAGGCCAGTTTCACGCCGCCCGCCTTGCCCCGCCCGCCGACGTGCACCTGGGCCTTGACCACCACCTTCGAGCCCAGTTCCTCCGTGATCCGCCGGGCTTCTTCGGGCGTCCGGGCCACCTTTTCCTTTGGGATCGCCATCCCGTGCCGGGCGAAGATGCCCTTCGCCTGGAATTCGTGTATGTTCAATTCCTGCTCCTTTGTTTTTCCACCATGCCGCCCAGGGCGTCAAAGCCCGGCTTGAGGGCCGGATACATGGACTTGAAAATCCCGTAACACTCCTCGTAGCTTTTCGAAGTCTCCGGGTCCGGCTCCGTCGTGGACACGACGTCGACCAGGTCGTCCGCGGCTTCCTCGACCGTGTCGTAAACGCCGGTGCCTACCGCGGCCAGGATGGCGGCGCCGAAGGCGGGCCCTTCCTCGGCGTTCACGGTAACGACTTCCGCCCCGTAGACATCCGCCTGGATCTGCCGCCAGAGGCTGCTCCGCGCACCGCCGCCCGTGCAGCGGACCTGCGCGACGGACAGTCCGAGCTCCCGCATGATTTCTATGGAATCCCTCAGGGCGAAGGTCACGCCTTCCATCACGGAGCGGATCATATGGGGCCGTCCGTGCCGTCCCGTGAGGCCGATGAACGCGCCCCGCGCGTTGGCGTCCTTGTGGGGGGTGCGCTCGCCCATCAGGTAGGGGAGAAACACCAGGCCCTCGCTGCCCGCCGGCGCGCGGGCTGCCTGGGCCGTCAGCAGCTCGTAGGGGTCGGTGTCCAGCATCCGGGCCGCGCTGACCTCGATTTCACCCAGCGTATTGCGCAACCACTGGAAGGCGCCGCCCGCGAAGAGGGTTACTCCCATGAGGTACCACTTGTCGGGGACGCTGTGGCAGAAGGTATGGACGCGCAGTTCCGGGTCCACGCGGACGTCGTCGGTGTGGGCGAAGACCACGCCCGACGTACCCAGGCTGGCCAGGATCCGGCCGGACCGGACGATCCCGGCGCCCACCGCGCCGCAGGTGTTGTCGGCCCCCCCGCCGACGACAGGAGTGCCGGGCTTCAGTCCCATGTCCGAGGCCACTTCCTCCGTCACGCGGCCGCAGACGTCGATGGATTCGAAGGTGGGCGGCAGGAACTCCGCGGGCAGGCCGATGGCGTCCAGCATGGCGCCGGACCACCTCCGCTCGCGTACGTCGAACAGCAGGGTGCCCGCGGCGTCGGAAACCTCCATGGCGTATTCACCGGTCATGCGGTACCGGATGTAGTCCTTCGGCAGCATGACCTTCCGGATACGGTCATAGATTTCCGTTTCATGGTCGCGGACCCAGATCAGCTTGGGCGCGGTGAACCCTTCAAGGGCCGGATTGGACACCCAGTCCACCAGATTTTGCTCGCCCGCCTGCTCCGTGATCCATCGGCACTGCTCCGAGGTCCGCGTATCGCACCAAAGGATGGAAGGCCGGAGCACTTCGTCCTGTTCATCCAGCAGGACCGAACTGTGCATCTGTCCCGACAGGCCGATCCCGGCGATGGATTCGGCCGGTACGCCGGCGGCGCCCATGGCCTCGCGAACCGTATTCGACGCCGCACGCCACCAGTCCGCCGGATCCTGCTCGGCCCAGTTGGGACGGGGCGTGTGCAGGGGGATCTCCTTGAAGGCGCGGGCCGCCAGTCCGCCCCGTTCGTCAATGAGGATCGTCTTGATGCCGGAGGTGCCGATATCGATGCCGATCAGGTATCTCATGGGTGGGTCGGTGCCTGTCTGAACCGTGCCATTCCGGCACAAAAAAACCTGCGCAAATCCGCAGGAACGAGATGGTTGAAGCTGGGAGCCGGATTCAACTCATGTAAGCGTGCAGCCGGACACTTCGGGAAGTATGGCGCAATCGCCGGATCGCCCGTTCCTTGATCTGGCGCACTCTTTCGCGGGTCAAGCCGAACTGCTTGCCGATCTCGTCCAGGGTCATCGGCTTCTCCCGGTTGATCCCGAAATAGTAACGGATCACGGCGGCTTCGCGGTCCGTGAGCGTGTTGAGCGCCCAGACCACTTCCTCCTTCAGCGATTTCTCCATGACCGGCGTTTCCGGCGACTCGATGGTCGAGTCTTCGATCACGTCGAGCAGGCGCCCCTCCTCGCCCGGTGAAAAAGGTGCATCGAGCGAAAGGTGGGGGCTGAAGGTCCGCATGATGTCGACCACGTCGCGGTGGTCCAGCGACAACTTGCCCGCGATTTCGTGGGTCGTGGGCTCCCGGCCCAGTTCCTGCTTCAGGCCCCGTACGACCTTGTTGATCCGCCGCAACTCCTCGGCCCGGTTCAATGGAAGGCGGAAGATCCGGGACTGTTCGGCCAGGGCCTGCATGATCGCCTGCCGCACCCACCAGACCGCGTAGGAGATGAACTTGAAACCTTTGTGCTCGTCGTAGCGCTGCGCAGCCTTGATCAGGCCGATATTGCCCTCGTTGATCAGGTCGGACAGCGGCAGGCCCTGGTTCTGGTACTGCCTGGCCACCACGACGACGAACCGCAGGTTGGCCTGGATCAGCTTGTTGATGGCGCCGTTCACCCCATTGCGCGCGTCGCGCGCCAGCGCCATTTCCTCTTGCAGGTTCAATACCGGTATGGTCCTGATTTCTCTCAGGTAGGTATCGAGCGAACGGTCATCACCGGAATTCCGTGATCCAACCCGGGAAACGTTGACTTCCGACTGGGTGGACTTGGGCATGTACTTGCTCCGGGACCGATTGCAGAACGGTTTGAGACAGCCGGATGCCGTCCCGCCGAACTGTTTGTGGCAGCGGTAGTTGCGGATTCAGGTCGGTTTATGGCGAATTCTCTAGAAACTTACAAAACTATAATAATGGCCCGGTCGGGGCGTCAAGTTATTTTAAGGCAAATTCCGCAGTAAGGCAACCCCGTCTTAAAACACCCGTTTCTCGACGTTGTTGCCGATATAGATGTCCATCATCGTGGTCCGGTTGCCCCAGAAGTGATCCTGTCCCCACGAATTGGGCTCAAGGCCTTTGAACCAGGGCTTGCGCAGGTCCAGCACGTGCGTGTGATAAATGAAAACGCCCCCCGCGTCTTCCACCAGGATGCGTTCCGCCCGCCCGTAGTATGCCATGCGCTGCGCTTCGTCCATCGTCGTTCCTCCGGCCTGCAGCAGCCGGTCGAAGGCGTCGTTTTTCCAGTCGTGCCGGCCGTGGCCGACCGGCTGGGAATGCCAGACCTGGGACAGCATGTTGTCGGGATCGGGGTAGTCGTACTGGTAGGGAATCAATCCGAAGGGTATGGAATACTGGTACATGTTGTCCATATAGAGACCGATTTCCTGGTTCCGGATCTCGACGCGCATGCCCAGGGTTTCCAGCAGCATGCCCTGGATCGCCTGGGCGATGCCCATCTGGGTCGGGTCCGCCTGGCGCAGCCAGAACTCGATCTCGGGCAGGCCTCTGCCATCCGGATAACCGGCCTCCGCGAGCAGGCGGCGCGCCTCGGGCGGGTCGTAACGCTGGACATCCTTCAGCAGATCGCCCGTGTATCCGGGAAAGTTGGGCGGCAGCATCGTGTAGGCGGGCGTGCCGTGACCCTGCAGAATGACCCGGCAGATCGTCTCGCGGTCGATGGCGTGGCCGACCGCCCGCCGGACCCGCGCGTCGTCGAAGGGCGGGATCGCCGTCCGGAAGAAGAGGTACCAGGTCTGGAAATGGGCGTTGGAGGTCAGATCCCGGGTCAGATCGGGACTGTTCTCGATCTCTCCCAGGAACTGGGCGAAGACCCCCTGGCGGTCAACCTCGTTGTTCTCGTACGGCGCGATGCCGGGATGGGTGCCGGCGATGATGAACTTCAGCAGGATATTCTCCAGGTAGCCCGGGTAAGGCCCGTTGTAGTAAGGGTTCAGGTCGTAAGAGATGTACCTGTCGGTGATCCATTCATCCAGCCGGTAACTGTAGTTGCTGACCATGTTGCCCGGCTCGGTCCAGCGGCGGCCGTGTTTCTGCACCTGCCAGGGCGGCACGGGCGCCGCGGAATTGTAGGCCATGATGTGGGGGAGAAAGGGGCAGGGGGCCTCGGCCTCTATTTCCAGGGTCAGGTCGTCGATGGCGCGCACGCCCACCGAGTCGGGATCGTTGATCTTGCCGTGGTTGAAGTCCCGCGCGTTCTTGATATTGTAGAAGAGAAAGGCGAAGACGTTGCCCTCGTCCGGGTCCAGGAAACGCTTGAAGGTGTATTCGAAATCGTGGGCGGTCACGTCCCGGCCGTCGCTCCAGCGCGCGCCCTCCCGGAGGTGGAAGGTCCAGGTGCGCCCGTCCTCGGACGGTTCCCAGCGGTCGGCGGCCCCCGGAATGAGGATATCGTCGGGGTCGAACATGGTAAGTCGTTCGAACAGATAGGGATCCGCGCCTTTGACGCCGTAGTTGTCCATGCTCACGTCCAGCGTCTTGGGCTCTTCGATGAAGTACATCAGGACCTGTTCGTGGAGCGGTGCGGCGTCGGGCGGCAACTGCTTCCCCAGGCTGTTGATCACGGGGCCTTCGGTGGTCTGGACCGGGGTGGTATCGTCGCCGCCGCAGGCCGCTGCGCAGAAGAAAACGAGGAGGAGGGCACGGACCGCGAAGGCGTGGGAGGACATAGTACGTGCTTCCTTTGTTTGAATCCGGACCGGACATCGAACACCTGGCGCCGCGATGGGGTAAATGACGCAGCGGCAGGGTAAAGGGGCGACCAAATGGTCGGCCGCGCGGCAGAAAACGTGCTCGATATGTGCCGGATATGCGGTTTTGCGTGTTTCCATTAAAATGACCACCCACCCTTACCCGGGTCAATAGAAAAGCGCAGGGCGATCAGACAGGGTCTCTTGACACCGGGGATGCCGGAAGATAGGTTGGTGGCGACCCGTCCCACTCACCCCCGACGGCTTTTGAATCACGACAGAAAGTCCCGGCCATGCCCGAACCTCACGGCAAACCTTCCCGCCCCACGCTGCGCAAGTCTCTCGGGCTCTTCGACGGCATCACCATCCTCGTCGGCATTACCATCGGGGCCGGTATTTTCTCGGCGCCCCAGATCATCGCGGGCTTCACCGAATCCTTCACCTCGATCCTCTGGCTCTGGATCGCGGGCGGCGCTTTCATTTTCATCGGCGGGCTCGTCTACGCGGAACTGGGCAGCCGGATGCCGGACACGGGCGGCGAGTACATGTACATCAGCCGTGCTTTCGGTCCCTTTGCCGGGTTCATGTTCGGCTGGTCCCAACTGTTCATTATCCGTACGAGTCCGCTCGCCGGCCTGGCCATCGTCACGGTCAATTACTTCACCTATTTCGTCGAACATACGCATACCGAACGGATTGCCGTCGCCCTGTTCATCATTCTGATTCTTGCCATCCTGAACTACGTCGGCGTACACCGGGCCGGGTTCTACCAGCGTCTGACCACGGTGCTCAAGGTCGCCGGCCTGATGCTCCTCGTAGTGCTTGGATTCACCCTGGATTACGGGGGAGACAACCTGCTGGGAACCTCCGCGGCGCCGACCGGAACGCTTGGACCGATTGGCAATGTCATCGCCGCCGCCTTCATGGTGGTCTTCGCCTATATGGGATTCGAACGGGTGGGCTATGCGGCGGGCGAGATGAGGGACCCCCGGCGCACCATACCGCTGACCATGTTCGTGGGGATCACCGCCATCGTCCTGATCTATGTCCTCGCGAATCTCCTTTATCACCAGACGCTCGGCATGGAAGGCGTCCGGACGAGCCGCATCGTGGCCTCGGACACGGCCGTCCTGCTGCTGGGTCCCCTCGGCGCGGGTTTCATCGCGATCACCGTAATGATCTCCACGACCGGCAGCATGAACGGCACTTTCATGACCGCCACCCGCGTCTATTATGCCATGGCGCGGGATGGACTCTTCTTCAAGTGGCTGGACTACATCCATCCCGTGTACCGCACGCCTTCGCGGGCCATCATCGCCCACGCCGTGTGGGGAACGGTCATTCTGCTGTTCCGGGGGACTTTCGAGACCATCATGGCGGGGATGGTGTTTGCGGTACTCATCTTCTTCGGGGCCAACACGCTGGCCCTTTTCAGGCTTCGCCGGATGGGCGTCGGCGCCGACGGCGGATACCGGGTGCCGCTCTATCCCTGGACGCCGGCCCTCTTCCTTGCGGGCATCGTCGTCCTCGTGGTTCTGCGGGCCACCTTCGAATGGTACAACTCGCTCATCGATCTCGCCTTTATCGTCACGGGCCTGCCGTTCTGGTTGATCTGGCGGAAGACGAAGGGCAAGAGGAGTGGTTAGGTCCGGCGGTCAGGTCCGGTGGTCAGGTCCGGCGGTCAGGTCCGGCGGTCAGGTCCGGCGGCCGAATTGCCCATTGAAGTCCGTACCTCCCATAGCATGTTTCATCGTGTGTTATTCGTCCAAAATCGTCGCAAACGCGGCCGGTCAGTGGTCAGTTTTCCCTTTACGGAATCGCTTGTGCAGTGTATATTTAACCGTTCCATATCAGACTGATATTCGAGTGAAAACAAGCCGGGCCTGCCAGGCCGGAGATCCTTCATGAGCTACCAATTGACAGACAGTTTCGGCCGAACGATCAACAACCTGCGGGTCTCCGTAACGGATCAGTGCAATTTCCGCTGTATCTATTGCATGCCGGAAGAGGGGATGATCTTCCAGCCGCGGGAAGAGATTCTGACCTTCGAGGAAATCGCCCGTTTCGTCGGGATCGTCACCGGACTGGGCATCTCCAAGCTGCGGTTGACCGGCGGAGAGCCGACCGTCCGGAAGGACCTGCCGGTCCTGGTGCGCATGCTCGCCGATATACCCGGCGTCCGGGACATGGCCATGACGACCAACGGCTTCCTGCTCAAGAAGATGTCCCGCGACCTGTACGAGGCGGGATTGCCCCGGATCAACGTCAGCCTGGATACGCTGGACCAGGAGAAGTTCAAGGAGATGACCCGCCGCGACGTCCTCCACAAGGTGCTCGACGGGCTGGAAGAAGCGACCCGGCATTTCCAGCTGCCGATCAAGATCAACGTGGTCGCCATGAAGGGATATACCGAGGATGAACTGCTGGATTTCGCGAAACTGGCGCGGACGGGTCCCTACCAGGTGCGCTTCATCGAGTTCATGCCCCTGGACGCGGACCGTTCCTGGACCCGGGACCAGGTGCTGGACGGCGCCGAGATCATCGAACGGATCGGTGAGCAGTGGCCCCTGGACGCCGTGAAGCGGCCCAACCAGCGGGAACCGGCCGACCTGTTCCGGTTCCGGGACGGCCAGGGCGAGATCGGCCTGATCGCGTCCGTCAGCGAACCCTTCTGCGGCAGCTGCAACCGGATCCGCATCACGGCGGACGGCAAGCTCAGGACCTGCCTGTTCTCCATCAATGAAACCGATATCAAGGCACTGCTGCGGGGCGGCGCCTCGGACGCGGAGATCGCCGAGACGGTCATCGAGGCCGTGCGGCACAAGGAACCGGGGCATCATATCAACGAACCGGATTTCGTCCAGCCGGAACGGACCATGTCCTCCATCGGCGGATAGCGGGAGATCATCATGAGTCAGCGGTTGTCATCTCAGGAGCTTCTCGCCCAGGTCAAGGGCGAAGTCAAAGAGATGTCCATGGAAGAACTCAAGGATAAGCTGGACCGGAATGACGACCTGGTGCTGATCGACGTGCGCGAGCAGGACGAGGTGGACCAGGGGATCATCGTCGGGGCGACCCATATTCCGAGGGGCTTTCTGGAACTCAGGATCGAGAACGCCGAAAGCGACCGGGACCGGGAGATCGTGCTCTACTGCGCGGGCGGCAACCGCTCGGCGCTGGCGGCCCAATCCCTGGAGGCGATGGGATATACCAACGTCATCTCCATGCGGGAAGGATATACGGGATGGAGCGCCGCCGGCTTTCCTACGGTTCAGGAGCGCGCCTTGAGCAAGGAAGAGCGTCTCCGGTATTCCCGGCACCTGATCGTGCCCGAGATCGGGGAAAAGGGCCAGGTAAAGATCCTCGAATCGAAGGTGCTGCTGGTGGGCACGGGCGGATTGGGATCCCCGTCGGCCTACTACCTGGCGGCCGCCGGCGTCGGCACCATCGGGCTCATCGACTTCGACGTGGTGGACGTGACGAACCTGCAGCGGCAGATCATCCACGGCACGTCCGACATCGGCCGTCCCAAGGTGGTTTCCGCCCAGGAAACGATCAACGACCTGAACCCCGATTGCAACGTGATCGTCCATGAAACCCGCCTCATGGCCGACAACATCATGGACATCATCAAGGACTACGACATCATCGTCGACGGCTGCGACAATTTCCCGACGCGGTACCTGGTGAATGACGCCTGCGTGCTGGCCGGCAAGCCGAACGTCCACGGAAGCATCTACCAGTTCGACGGCTACGCCACGGTGTTTCATCCGGACAAGGGACCCTGTTACCGCTGCCTCTATCCCGAACCGCCGCCGCCAGGCGCCGTACCCAGCTGCGACGAAGCGGGCGTACTCGGCGTCCTTCCCGGGACGGTGGGGCTCATCCAGGCCACCGAGGCCCTCAAGCTCATACTAGACGAGGGCGATTCGCTCATCGGCCGGATCCTGATGTACGACGCGCTGGACATGACCTTCCAGACCTTCAACGTCCAGAAGGATCCTTCCTGTCCGCTGTGCGGCGAAAATCCCACGGTAACCGAGTTAATCGACTACGAAGCCTTCTGCGGCTTCGCGCCGGCCGCCGGTTGACGGCAGTCCCGGGCGTTGCCTCCCCGCCGTACGAAGACCGGGTCCCGCATTGGGGGAATACTCCCGGACGATCGCGCGGCCACGGGATATTCATGTTCATTCGTGTTTGCTGGTTTTCCATTCCGTATAGCCGTTAACCCATAAGGAATCCTCACCATGGCGGAAAGAATCGGTTTCATCGGCCTCGGCATCATGGGCGAGCCGATGTGTCGCAATCTCATGAAGGCGGGATATGCCTGCACCGTGAACACCCGGACGAAATCGCGGGCCGGACAGCTCCTTTCGGAAGGCGCGGCATGGAGCGACAGCCCGAAGGATACGGCCGGCAAGTCGGACGTAATCATTACCATCGTGACCGACACGCCGGATGTCGAGAAGGTTATCCTCGGCGACGACGGGATCATCGAAGGCATAAATTCCGGCTCAGTGGTCATCGACATGAGCACCATATCCCCCTCGGCCACGCGCGACATGGCCGCGGCCCTCAAGGAGAAGGGCGCCGACATGCTGGACGCGCCCGTCAGCGGGGGCGATACGGGGGCGATTGCCGGGACCCTGTCCATCATGGTGGGGGGCAAGCAGGAGGTCTTCGACCGGTGCCTGCCGGTCTTCGAGGCCATGGGCAAGAGCATCAACCTGATCGGCGACCACGGAGCCGGGCAGATGACCAAGCTGTGCAACCAGGTGGCGGTGAGCGTGGCCAACCTGGCCATGGCCGAAGCGCTCCTCCTGGCCGCGAAGGCCGGCCTGGACATGGAAAAGATGCTCGCCGCGATCAGCGGGGGCGCCGCGGGATCCTGGCAACTGTCCAACCTGGCGCCGCGCATCATCAAGCGGGATTTCGATCCGGGATTCATGGTGAAACTGCAGCAGAAGGACCTGCGCCTCGTGCTGGGCGCCGCCTCGGAACTGGGACTTGGATTGCCGGGCGCGAGCCTGGCGCATCAGTTGTTCAATGCCGTCGAGGCCGCGGGCGAGGGCGACGAGGGCACGCAGGCCCTGGTCAAATCGCTGGAACGCATGTCCGGGGTGGAAGTACGCGGATAGTATTGTCCCCTGAAGGAGTTCGATGCGTTTCAGCTTACTGGTGACCCTCTTCGGCGTCGGCGCGGTCCTGATGGCGGTCGCCGTGGTGTTCATGTACGGGACGGACGGATCAGGCGAACCAAGAACGCCGGTTGAGCACGGAAGGAGGCTCTTCCGCCTGCAGGGCTGCGCAACGTGCCATGCCATCGGCGGAGGCATCTCCCGGGGCCCCGACCTCGCCGGTCTGATTCCCCGGCTTTCCGCCCGCCTGACCGACACGGCATATCGGAATCATCTGGATTCGCTGCAGGTGGCCAGGCCGGATGTGTACGATTTCTTTGCGGCACGGTACGAACATGTGCTGGGCGTGCAGGGTGAGGAGCGGATCAAGGCCTGGTTCGCAGAGCATCTGCGGAATCCCCGGTTCGACCATTTCACGGGACTGATGCCTGACTACGATCATTTGACCGAGCAACAGGTGGATCGGTTGACGGCCTTCATACTCACCTTGCGGTAACACCATCCTCGCAGAACGGAGACCGAAACATGGCAGACGATGGGAAAAGACACAGCAGGACGATCACCGACGGACCCTCGCGAGCGCCGGCGCGGGCCATGCTCAAGGCATCCGGGTTCACCGATTCGGACCTGGCCCGGCCGATCATCGGGATCGCCAACACCTGGATCGAGATCGGTCCCTGCACCTACCACCTCCGCGACCTGGCCGAATACGTGAAGGAAGGCGTCCGGGAGGCCGGCGGCACGCCCATGGAGTTCAACACCGTCTCCATTTCCGACGGGATTACCATGGGCAGCCAGGGCATGAAGGCCTCGCTGGTCAGCCGCGAAGTGATCGCCGATTCCATCGAGCTGGTCACGATCGGGAACATGTTCGACGGCCTGATCGCCCTGTCCGGCTGCGACAAGACGATCCCGGGTACGGTCATGGCCCTGGGCCGGGTGAACGTCCCGTCGCTCATGCTCTACGGCGGCTCGATCATGCCCGGCAGCTTCCAGCAGCACGACGTCACCATCCAGGACGTGTTCGAGGCGGTGGGTGCCCACGCCTCGGGCAGGATGTCCGACCTGGAACTCAAGGACATGGAAGACCATGCCTGTCCCGGCGCGGGGGCCTGCGGCGGCCAGTTTACGGCCAACACCATGGCCATCGCCTTCGAAATGCTGGGGATTTCGCCCATCGGCAGCGCGAGTGTTCCCGCCACCCACCCGGACAAGCCGGAAGTGGGCCGCGAATGCGGACGGCAGGTCATGGAACTGGTGCGCAAGAACCTCTGCCCGCGGGACATCATGACCCGGGAGGCCTTTGAGAACGCCATCGCCGCCGTGCTCACCACCGGGGGATCCACCAACAGCGTGCTGCACCTGCTGGCCGTCGCCCAGGAATCGGGCGTGGACCTGCAGATCGAGGATTTCGACCGGATCAGCGAGAAGACGCCGCTGCTCGCCGACCTGAAGCCGGGCGGGCAGTTCGTCGCCAACGACCTGTTCGCCGCGGGCGGCAACCGGCTCGTGGCCAAGCGCATGCTGGAGGGCGGCATGTTGCACGAGGACGCGATCACCGTTTCGGGCCGGACCATCGCCGAGGAAGCCGCGGAGGCGTCCGAGACGCCGGGCCAGGTGGTCGTCCGGGATCTCGAGGATCCACTCAAGCCCACCGGCGGCTACGTGATCCTGAAAGGCAACCTGGCCCCCGAAGGCTGCGTCCTGAAGGTCGCGGGCCACGAGAAGACCCACCATCGGGGTCCCGCGCGGGTATTCGACTGCGAGGAAGACGCCATGGCGGAAGTGATGAACGGGGGGATACGGCCCAATGACGTGGTGGTCATCCGTTACGAGGGGCCGAAGGGCGGCCCGGGCATGCGGGAAATGTTGGCCGTCACCGGCGCCCTTGTCGGCCGGGGCCTCGGAGAGTCGGTGGCCCTGATGACCGACGGCCGCTTTTCCGGCGCGACTCACGGATTCATGGTCGGGCACGTGGCGCCCGAGGCCGCGGTGCGCGGTCCAATCGCCGCGTTGCGCGACGGCGATACCGTGGTCTTCGACGTGGCGTCCCGCCGGCTGGATGTGGAGCTGACCGACGAGGCCATTGCCGAACGCCTTTCCGACTGGACCGAGCGGTCATCCCGTTTCGGCGACGGCGTCATGACCAAGTACGCCCGGCTCGTCTCCTCGGCGGCCCGGGGGGCGGTCACGCGGGCCTGACCGAATCAAGCGGACTAAGCGGACTAAGCTGACTACAGGATCCCGCGGCCGAGCGCCGACAGCAGGAGTTCCACGCCCAGTTCGGCCGTGGCGTTTCCCATGTCCAGGATGGGATTCAGTTCGACCAGGTCCAGGGCGCGCAGCAGGCCGCTGTCGGCCACCGTTTCCATGAGCAGGTGGGCCTCCCGGTAGCTCAGTCCGCCCTTGACCGGCGTACCCACGCCCGGCGCGATGCCCGGATCGCACACGTCCAGGTCGAAGGACACGTGCACGCCCGCCGTGCCGTCCCCCGCAAGCTCCAGCGCTTTCCGGGCAACCCTTGCCATCCCAAGCTGGTCCACGTCTTTCATCGTGTAGACATGGATGCCGGACTCGAGCACCAGGTTGCGCTCGGCGGGATCGAGATTGCGCACGCCGACGAGCACGGTATTCTCCGCTTCGACGGCCGGTCCGGCGGGGCCAAAACCCGATAGTTCGGCAGGTTCGCCGCCCAGCAGCGCGGAAAGCGCCATCCCGTGGACGTTACCGCTCGCGCTGATGCCGGGCGTATTCATGTCCCCGTGGGCGTCCACCCAAAGCAAGCCGATACGTTCGCCGTCGTCCCGGGCGCGCGTGGCCGTGGCCACCACCGAACCGGCGGCCAGACTGTGATCGCCGCCCAGGACGATGGGCACCGCGCCGCCTCTGTGCACGGCAAGCGCCGTATCGTACAGACCGCGGCAAACCTCCGCGATGTCTTCGATGTACTTCCTGGAGGAGTCGCCCGGACTGCAAAGTTCCCGGATGGGCGCGGAAAGATCGCCCCGGTCCGTCACCGTTCTCCCCAGGGCGGAAACGCGTTCGCCCACGCCGGCGATGCGCATGGCGGACGGCCCCATGTCGACGCCGCGGCGTCCCGCACCGAGGTCGAGGGGAACGCCGATGATGTGGATCGGATGCATTGGTTATTCCCGCACGGGCAGTTCGCCCGGCGGCGCGATGCGGCAGCCGGGCAAGGTGCGGAGAAAGGCTTCGGGACCGGGCGGACAGTAGATGGCGATGATGCGCATGGGTTCCCATCCCGTATTGATCGTTTCGTGGTACATGTCGGCGGGGATGTGGCACATCATGCCGGGACCGACCTTGCGGCGTATCTCCTTCCCGTCTTCCTCCACCATCTGTTCGCCTTCTCCTGAAATGTAGTAGAGGATCTCTTCCACGCCGGGATGGTTGTGCCGCTCGTGCCCCTTGCCCGGCTCGAGCACGACCAGCCCCATGCTGAAGCGTTCGGTTTCGGTCACGCGGGGCTCGCTGAACCACTTGATGTTGCCCCAGTCGAACATCATGGTTTCCACGTCGTCCGGTTCTACGAATCGAAGGCCCGGTTCTGGCATGGTCGCCTCCCTGAGTTAGCGCCCGGCGTGGTGCCGAAGTCAGCGCGTTCAAACCTGTATAAACCTAAATAGCCAGTCCCTTGAAATGCCGTACCTGTTCCGTCAGTGCCCTTTCCGCGGGAAGGCGCTCGATACTCGACGCCCCGAAGAAGCCGACGACCCCGGAGGTGTTGTTCAGCACATATTCGGCGTCATCGGGTTCGGCGATCGGCCCGCCGTGGCACAACACGAGGATATCTTCCCGCACCCCGACGGCCGCGTCCCGGATGGCCTGGACTCGCGCTGCGGCCTCCTCTAGCGTCATGGCCGTCTGGGCGCCGATCGTACCGCTGGTGGTCAGGCCCATGTGGGGCACGAGCACGTCCGCGCCGGCCTCGGCCATCTTCACCGCTTCCTCCTCGTCGAAGACGTAGGGACAGGTGAGCAGGCCGGCCTGGTGCGCCTCTGCGATCATCTCGACCTCCAGGTCGTATCCCATGTTCGTCTCTTCCAGGTTCTGGCGGAACAGGCCGTCGATCAGTCCTACAGTGGGAAAGTTCTGTACGCCGGAGAAACCCTGGTCCTTGAGCTGTCGAACGAAGACGCTCATGATCCGGAAGGGATCCGTGCCGCAGACGCCCGCGAGCACGGGCGTATCCTCCACGATGGTCAGGACTTCCTGTCCCATTTCCACCACCACCTGGTTGGCGTCGCCGTAGGGCATCATGCCGGAGAGCGAACCGCGGCCGCCCATGCGGTACCTACCGGAGTTGTAGATGATGATGATGTCGGCGCCACCGGCCTCCGCGCATTTCGCGGAAAGCCCCGTACCGGCGCCCGTGCCGATGATCGGCTTGCCTTCGGATACCTGCGCCCGCAACCGCCGCAGGCATTCGTCATAGGGGATAGCCATGGTCTGCTCCGAGAAGGTACTGGGTTATGGATCGTACTGGGTCGTGGGTGATGAGTTATGCGCGATGTATGACGCGTGACGTGATTCGCTCAAAGCGTGTTTCAGCGATTTTCGATCTGCCGGCTGCCTACCCGGCGGTATGATTCGAGTATAGGATTCCGACGAACCAGCGTCAACGAAATTGGGGCGCGACAATGGTCTGCCGAAAGCCAGGGATCGCCAATCTGATTGAATCGGCCCCGGCCGCACTTTATTTTCTCGAATAGGAGCGATTTCAACCTGACCCCCCGGCCTTTCGGCATTACCCTTCAGGTGAGAACCGGAGCATTCCTGGTTTCTTGAGGTAGCCAGCCCATGATCTGTACCGAACACCTGCGCATTGCGCCGATGCGGCACGGGGACGCCCCCATCCTTCGTTTCGAGGTCCGGGATCCCGACCGTGGTTGGCGCACCGTGCTGTCCCATCAGGCCGAAAACAAGCAACGTCCCTGGGAAAAGGATGTGGGGTCGTCGATTGAAGACCTGGAGATCGCCCCGTCGAATGGCGGCCTTGCCTCGATCTTCACGGAAGTCTCCACCGGGGACGGGAACATGCTCATCCGCCGCGGCAGGATCGCCGAGCACCGGATCGAAGAACGGATAAGCGTCGAATCCAACAACCGGCTCCGCGTCGAGGTTCGCGATCGCCTGATCCGTTCCGGTGTACCCGTCGCTCGCCTGATGAACCACTACTATTTCGTGCCCGACGGCCGGGCAATGGGATACGCCCTTCCTCTGGACTTTGCGTGGCTTCCCGGGCTGCACGACAACGAGGAACACGTGGCCGGCGAGTGGTTCTTCCGGTCGCCCTGCGCCATCGTTTTGGCCCACGGTGTTTATGCCGCCATCGTGCCGGACCTGGACCGCATGCAGGAGCAGCCGGACCTGCCCCACGCTCTCGATCTGCGCGCCTGGCATCATCCCGGCAGCGGAGAGACCTACGGCCTCCCGCGCCTCTCCTATGGAATCTGCCAATGGAAACCGGGTGGCCACGTGCTGACGGCCCGTGATGAAGCCGCTCCGGTCAGCGGGACGGAGATCACCTACGGCTTTGATCTTTTGATCGGTACCGCCGAGGGTCCCGAATCGATCGTGTCCAAGGTCACGGAATTGCTGTGGGACAAATACGGGACGCGGTATTTGAAGGACGTTCGGCCCCAGGTCATGCCCTTCGAGGAATACGGAAGATGGTACACCTACAAGCATGAACTTAAACTATGGACAAAGCCCGTATCCTGCGGTAGTCGAACGGGTTATGGCATCGATAACACCTGGCGCAGGGGCGTCAACTACCACGCCTGGGAGAATGACTTCCAATCGGGTTTCGGCCTGCTGCATTACGGAAGGAAATGGACCGATGACGACCTGGTCGATATCGCCGAGGGGATGATCAACCTGCGGCTTTCCTCGCCCCGGCGAGACGGCGCTTTCCCTTGTATATACAATGTCGATACAGCGTCCTGGGAAGGGGCCATGTACTGGACTTCCTGGCCCGCGCATCCTATGGACGGATACGACCTCCAGTCCATGGGCGTAACGGCCTGGTGGATGCTCTACTGGTATGAACAGTACCCTGATCTCGAACGCGGGTCCGAGATGCTGAACTGGATCATCGAATTCTGCCGGTTCCTGGTCGACGCCCAGCTCCCGTCCGGCGCCATTCCCACCTATTTCGATCGTCAGCTCAACCCGACGCCGCAACTGAAGGAAGATGCCCCCACGGCCATCGGCGGCGCAGTGCTGGCGAAGACCGCCCGCATCGTTGGAGATCCCGAAATGGAGCGTGCCGCCATGAAGGCCGGCGCGTTTATGAGCCGGGAAATCGTTCCGCAGATGAAGTTCCAGGATTTCGAACTCTTCTATTCCTGCGCGCCGAGACCTTTGTACTGGGTCGATCCGCTCAATGGAATCCCGCCGGTCAACACACTTGCCGTTCAATGGGCCGCCGACCACTTCCTGGCCCTGTACCGGTTGACGGAAGACGGGCGGTGGCTGCGGCAGGGCGAGTACTGCCTGGGCCTGTTGTCCCTGTTCCAGCAGGTGTGGGCGCCGAACCGGTTCGGCAAGGCCTGCCTTTTCGGCGGATTCGGCGTGATGAATTGCGACGGGGAATGGAACGACGGCCGGCAGTCCCGATTGGTGCCCTCTTACGCGGATTTTTACCTCGCCACGGGCAGGATCGAATACCTCGAGCGGGCCGTGGCCGCTTCTCGCGCCGCTTTCGCCGCCATGGACATGGAGGAGAACCACGCCAACGGCATCAACGACTACCGCGTCACCATGGCGGAACAGGTAAAGGTGGAGCAGGGGATCGGGTTGTCGCCCGAGAGTCTCATGCACGGCGATCCCCGGGTACATACCGGGGAAGGCGGCGGATGGACGGGCTTCAACTGGGGGCCCGGCGGCGGCCTCAGCGCCACCGCATACCTTGAAAGGCATTTCGGAAGTATCTGGGTGGATGTCGCCGCACAAACGGCGGTTGGCATCGACGGAGTCACGGACGAAGCGACAGAATGGACCAACGGACACATCAATTTGTCCATTGCCAATGCACTGCAACAACTGACATCACCGTATACCGCGCGTCGCAAGATCGTGGTCAAATTCGGTCGCATGGACGAGGACTTATACAGGATCAGGTTGAATGATCAGGACCGGGGAGCATTGACGAAGGAAACGCTGGCGCAGGGTCTGGAGATCGAGATCTGATGTTAGATCAGAAGCAGGAGGGCAACAACCGGTGAAACTATCTTCGTCTCAGCTCGAAGCGTATCAACGGGACGGGTATGTCATTGTCGACTGCCCCTTTCCGCAGATCCTCACCATGAACTGCCTTAAAGCCGTGGATAAAGTTGCCGTCGATCCTGCGTTGATTTCCACGGACACCCGGCGGAATCATTATCGGCTGGAGCCACAGATTCCAGGCTCCTACTGGTGCGCGCTCGACCATTCCCTGCCTTTCCTGCAGATCATGCTCCATCCGGAAATCCATGAAATGGCGCGGCAACTGGCCGGCGACGACGATGTCTACCTCCGCAACGGCGGTATCAATGAACTGGCGCCCGACCACTCGTTCTGGTGGCATCGCGACAGTGAAATGGTCTACACCGAGTTCATGCACTACTTCTCCGGCGCTTCGGCCGCACAGGGCTGCCTCCGGGTCATTCCCGGCAGCCATATCGGGTCCTCCGAACCGTTCAAGGAAGAAGCGGAACGCAGGCGGAAGGACCAGGGATATCCCGACGAATACTGGGTCGACGGCCTCGCGGACGTGGCATTGCCTGGAGAGGTCACGCTCGAGGTCAGGCCGGATCAGTTTATCGTCCGTGACTCCAGGATCTACCACGCGACCGGGCTCAATACATCCAGGGACGGCAGGTTGATGAGTCACTGGCTGTTTCGCCACGGCGCCTGCGACGACCACAGGTTCCACTTCGAGGATGTGCTTACAGAGGAACTGATCGAGGCGCTAACACGTGAGCAGCGGGATGCGCTTTGGCTGGGGAGAGATTTCGAGATTGCCGAGGCATACCGGGAAGAACGGGAACGAGAGAAGGGGAAGGTGATGTGGGGAGTGGTGTGAGCAGGTTCCCTGAGTCCGGTTTAGAAGTTGTCTTGACTCGACCCGTGTGAACGGTCGTCGAGATCAGAACGCATACCGCAACGACGCCCTGAATCCGTGCCTTCTGAGCATCGCCCAGGTTTCGGCGAGGTCTAACTCCAGCGGTTCACGGCTGCCGTCCTTCCAGACGACCTGACCGGTGGCTCTTCCGGTCTCCACGATTCCCCAATCCACGTATCGCCATGCAAGATCGAGCGTGATCTTGTCAGAAAGCGATGTAGCCACGCCTGCCGTCAGCATCACGGTGAAATCAACGTTCCGGCCGTCCGGCACAGTCGTCTCCGTCCTCGGAAATTCCATATGTATATCGTGGATATCGGCATAGTGCAGGCCAGCGCCGCTTCCCGCGAACACGCGGATGGGACCGTGCGCTATGAAATCCATGTACGCGGCGACCATGCCGGATGCGGATCGCAGATCCGCCGATACGGACTGGAGCGCATCGGTCTGGAGAAAGTTGGCGGTCCCTTCGAAGGCGAAACTCGGGCGGTAGGATATGGACGTTTCCAGGCGTAGACCCGGCGTCGCGATGTAGCCGAGGCCGACCTCGAAACCGCCCGCCATGCCGAAATCACCCCGCGTACCTCTAGCGATGCCATCGCCCCCCGTTCCACACCCGTAGAGCGCCGCAGGAGTCGTACTCAGACAATTCCTGTCCCCAAACCTGGTTTTCGCGGGCAGATCGAGGTTCGCACCGGCCCGAAGGTAGAAAGTGTTTCGGTGTTCGGTGAGGCCGGTTGCTTCAGTGGCGGTATCGGCTCCGAGCGAATGGACTTCACCTGAACCAGAGACCGAGGTCGCCTGGGCGCCTGCAGGATTGATGTCCATGACTGCCAGAGTCGTAGCCAGAGATATGACTGTTCTGATCCCTAAGGCTATCCAGCGGTCGTTGGCCATGTTCCTCCAAACATCAAAGTGAGTTCAATCGATTTCAATCAGGATCCGACAGTGGTCGCTTGATCCCCACTCGTCGGGATTGTTCAACGCCCTGGTTCGTACGCTGTGGTGGAACCCCCTTGACGCAAACACGTAGTCTAGTTGATGTACGGCGTTTTCGGGTGTTTTAACGCGTAAGGAGTAGTAGGTAGGGACATTCTTTGTCTCTGGAGGCAATCCAGGTGGAACGGGATCGGTTTTTCTTCCGTCCGGATAGCGCGGACCGACGTATTCAAGTCCCAATGCGTCCATACGATCAAAAACCGTTCGGTCGCGTTCAGGAAGTACCAGGTTTGTGTCTGTAGACTGGAAAACCGTATTCAGGTCCCCCGCAGCCAGAATCCGATGAGTGCCTGGATCAATGTCTCCGATAAATGTCGAGAGATCCGAGATGATGCGATGTGTCGAAGCGTCCGAGTATCCAGCCCACCATTTCGTGTCCACCGAAACGTGAGGTCTCATCCAGCGCGCGTACATCGATACTACGATAAAAGGTTCATGATCGCGTGGAATCACACGAGCGGCCGCAATGGTACCGACGTCGCTAACGACCATTTCATCGAAATCAGTTGAGCTGTAAAGAGGGAGAACTCGCTTGAACCACTCAACCTCGACTCGGTCCGAAAGCTTGACGACCAACGGCCAGCGTTCGTAATCACTCAGGCTGTCCCACTGGTCGCCACTGGTAGTAATTGATCCGGTGTCGATACTGGAAGGTAGATCGGGCGGGACTTTGCCGGTCTCTTGTAACAGCGCGACATCCGCATCCATCTCGAGTAGCTCGTCCCAGGGTGCTTTTCTTTTTCCTATATTCCAGCAAACTACGGTTGTCACGAAATCCCTCACCCACCAACCTTCGCCTCGAACGCCGCAATTTCTTCCGCACCTTCCAGCACGCCGATCTCCAGGTGAAAGTCGCGTACTTCGTCGGGCTCGATGTGCTGCAGGTAGCCGTTCTTGCGGTTCCAGGCCCGGCCGAGCATGCTGACGTTGCCTGGTTCGATGCCGGTGACGTAAGTTCCCTTGTGGAAGTGCTGCCAGTGGCTGACGATGGGGATCTCCGCCTTGGGGAAGGACCAGTACAGGCCCAGGCCGAGCCGGTCATTGATCAGGCCGACGCGGCACAGACCGCTGGCATCGGCCCTGGGACGGAGGACGTAGACGTCGTCGTGGGCTTCGTCTGCAGGTGCAGAAACCGTAGAAAACGTCGCTGGATCGACCTCCCGGTCTTCGAGCCACTCCGTCGACTTTTCGCTGTCGATGACGACGCGCGTGCCCTCGTCGAGAATGGGGAAACCGGGATTGCAGTGGTAGACGAACATGAGCGGTGAGCGATCGACCGACTGGTTGTGTATACGGTCGTGGATGTGCAGCGATTTCTCGCCCAGGACGGTCGAAATCTCCCGGGTGAGTTCCAGGTTGGTGCCGAAGACGACGGCTTCCCTGATCTTTCCGCGCACCTTGATGATGTAGTCGTCGCCGTCCCACTGGCCATCGGTATGGACCTGGCGGGCCGGAAGAAAGGACAGGCGCCCGTGGAGACCGAGTTCTTCGTTTTCTTCTTCTGGATCGGTCTCCGGGTGCCCCGTGAAGGTCATCCCGCAGCTCAGGACCAGCCCGCCGTAGAACCCGCGCATCCAGCCGTATCCCTGAGGTTCGTAGAACGACGGTCCCACGTCGCCCGTGTTGCCTCGGAAGCAGAGCGACATGCCCTTGTAGTGGGCCGAGGCCACGTCCAACGCCCGTCCGGGCAGCAGGGAGAAGCACAGGCCCGAGGCGTTGAATACCTCGATGAGATCGGCGCCCCGGTCGCTGCCTTCGCGCAGTTCGCCGTACCGGGCGTGGGCCACCTGGCTCATGTCGCCGACAAGATCAAGCAGTTCCCTGCGTGTAAACTCTTTTCCGAATAGACGTGCCATGGTCACCTTCCTGGATGGAATCGTTTCAGCTAGTTACGTAGACACTTATCTACTTCTGCTGGATCTTCGCCCAGGTATCGCGCAGGGTGATCGTCCGGTTGAACACGGGTCCGGTTTGGGCGGACTCTGGCATGGCTTGATCAGACTCTGGCATGGCCCGTTCGGTCGCCGGCCCGTCGGATTTCGAGTCGACAGTATCGACGCAGAAGTAGCCCAGCCGCTCGAACTGGTAGTTCACGCCGGGTTCGGCCTCCGCCAGTCCGGGTTCGACCTTGCAGTCCGTGACGATCTTGAGCGAATCTGGATTCAACAAGGAACGGTCATCGTCGACTTCACCCGGACGGGGATCCGGGTCGCTGAACAGCCGGTCGTAAAGGCGTACGGTAGCGTTCAGGGCATGGGCGGCCGATACCCAGTGGATGGTGCCGCGTACCTTTCGGCCGTCCGGCGTAGTCCCGCCCCGGGATTCCGGATCGTAGGTGCAGTGCAGTTCGACTACGCGCCCGGCATCGTCCTTGATCACGTCGGTGCAGGTGATGTAGTAGCCGTAACGCAGGCGGACTTCCCGGCCCGGCGCGAGCCGGAAGAACTTCCGCGGCGGATCTTCCATGAAGTCGTTCCGCTCGATGTAGATTTCCCGGGAGAAGGGCACCTGCCGCGTCCCCATGCCCTCGTCCTCGGGATTGTTCACGGCTTCCATCTGCTCTGTCTGGTCGGCCGGATAATTGGTGATAACGACCTTGAGCGGATCCAGCACGCCCATGACCCGGGGTGCCCGCTTGTTCAGGTCCTCCCGGATGATGAAATCCGCCAGGGCCATGTCGATGAGATTGTGGTTCTTGGCCACGCCGACGCGGTCGCAGAGGGTCCGGACGGCCTCGGGGGTGTATCCCCGGCGCCGCAGGCCGGACAGCGTGGGCATGCGGGGGTCGTCCCACCCGGAAAGCACGCTTTCTTCGATGAGGGGCCGGTAGAAGCGCTTCGAAAGCACGGTGTGGGCCAGCGCCAGCGGAGCGAATTCAATCTGCTGGGGATGGTAGACGTCCAGCCGGTCCAGGATCCAGTCGTAGAGCGGCCGGTTGTTTTCGAACTCCAGGGTGCAGAGCGAATGGGTGATGCCTTCGATGGAATCTGATAGACAGTGGGTAAAGTCGTACATGGGATACACCCGCCACTTGTCCCCGGTGCGGTAATGATGGGCGTGCCGGATCCGGTAGAGCACGGGGTCGCGCATCGTCAGGTTGGGATGGGCCATGTCAATCCGGGCCCGCAGGACGTGCGTGCCGTCCGGAAACTCCCCGGCCTGCATGCGTTCGAACAGGTTCAGGTTCTCATCGGCCGCCCGGTCGCGGTACGGACTGTTGCGGCCAGGTTCCGTGGGCGTGCCCCGATGATCCCGCATTTCTTCCCAGGTCAGGCTGTCTACGTAGGCGTCGCCCTGGTCCACGAGCTTCAGTGCGTAGGCGTACAGCTGATCGAAGTAATCAGAGGCGAAGTACAGCCGGTCCTCCCAGTCAAAACCCAGCCACCGGATGTCCCGCTTGATCCCCTCCACGAAGTCCACGTTCTCGGTCTCCGGATTCGAGTCGTCGAACCGGAGGTTGCACACGCCCCCATACTCTTCTGCCACGCCGAAATTCAGGCAGATCGACTTGGCGTGACCGATATGGAGATAGCCGTTCGGCTCCGGGGGGAAACGTGTATGCACCTTTCCCCCGAACTTGCCGCTCTCCATGTCCGCGTCGATGATTTCGCGTATGAAATCCCTGTACGGTTTTTCCGTGCTCATAACTTCCTGTTCCGGTTATCGTTGGAACGGATTCAAGACCGTGTAATATAGGGTGTTAGGCGGGAAGTAGCAAGGTGAAGATGGGGTGGTTAGAATGGATTAACCAACCTTCATACATGTGCGGCTTTCGCTGATCGGTTAAGGTCTCTGACACTTCTGCGCACTCGGGAACGAATAGCCTTACCATTCATTACCAGTTCCCTGGATAACTCATAGACCTTCTGAGCGTTCATCCAGAACTCTGGAGTCTGGTCAAAGAATTCACCCAATGCGATAGCGGTCTCAGCCGTCACACCACGCCTTTCGTGTACGATTTCATGAAGTCTCGTGGCCGGAAGGTCTAAATCACGTGCCAGTCCGTTGACGGTCAATCCCATGTCTTGAATTTGTTCGAGCAAAAGTGCTCCGGGGTGTGTTGCTATTCTATTAGTAGGTACATTCATAATGAAATTCCTCATTCGTAATGGTTGTTCAATTCCACAGTAATACGTCAAGCGTAATACGAACAATTGTGAAAATCGAAAGCGGCGCTATTGATTTTCACAATGTCCGGTGATTTCCTACCTTGTTCTCGTCCACGCACCGATATGCGGCGGGATGACCACGGGACGCTTCGACGCGACGATTTCGTCCCGGACGCGCCGGGGTATGGTCTCCACGTCCACTTCTTCCGCGGTGGCGATCCCGTAATGCTCCAGCAGGGGAAGCACGCTTTGGAAGGAATTCGCTACATAGGAGTATCCCGGCCAGTCGGCGGATCCGCCGATCAACAGGCCGGCATCGAAGGTCGGTTCTGGCAGCCCCGCCTCGACGAACACCCGGTAGAGTTCCAGGCCCATGTTGCCGTTGGCCCCGGACCGCTCGAAAACCTCGACGACCCAGTCGCCGAGTTGCCCCATGAGCGGGGTATCGGGGTGCTTGTACGCCTCGGTGATCGTGAAATCGATCTCCTGGAACATGACGATGCCGCCGGAGCGCAGACGGGGGATCAACTGCTTCAGGACCGCGACCGGATCGGGCAGATACATGAGCACCAGCCGGCCGACCAGGGCGTCGAAATCGCCCCCGACGTCAAGCGTCTGTATATCGCCGGCATGAAACGTCACGTTTTCGTGCCCCGCCTTCTCGACCCGTTCCCGTGCCGTTTCGAGGATTTCGGGATTCATGTCCACGCCCACGACTTCCCCGGCCGGCCCCACGAATTCCGCGACGGCAAGCGCCACGTCACCGGCACCGCTTCCGATATCGAGTACCCGCATCCCGCTGCGGATACCGGCCGATTTCAGAAACCGGCGCGTGATCGGTTCGAAGAGCCGGGACTGTTCGATCAAGCGCTCCGTCTCTTCATCGCTGCGTCCCGGGGTATATCGTCGTTCGCTGTGCTGGTCCGTCATGTTCGGGCTGGCTCCTTTCAGGACAATCTGTTGCTGTGTTCGCGATTTAATCTGTGCAGACAGGATTCAGAATGGCACAAAGTGGGCAGCCGGATTGCCCGCGTCAATCTCTTTTGGACACGCCGGCAACCTTCATCAGAGCACGAATCCGCTCCCCCCGCCTTATTCCTTCATCGCCCCCATCGCCACAGCGTGATTCACTGCACGACGCCCCGCCTCACTCCTTCACCGCCCCCAGCGTGATCCCCTGCACGAACTCCCGCTGCATCGCGAGGAACAGGGCCAAGATGGGGAGGATGGACAGCAGCGTACCGGCCATGAGCATGCCGTATTCCTGGCGATAGACGCCCACCAGGCTGGCCAGGCCGAGGGGCAGGGTGTACTTGGCGGCGTCCCGCAGGACGATCATGGGCCATAGGAACTCGTTCCAGGCCCCCAGGAACCCGAAGATGCTCAGGGCGCCCATGGCCGGCTTCACGGCCGGGATGATGACGCGCCAGTAGATACCGAATTCGGAGGTGCCGTCGATCCGCGCCGCATCGAGCAGGTCCGAGGGCACGCCGAGGATGAACTGTCGCATGAGGAAAACGCCGAATCCGCTCGATGCCAGGTAGGGCAGGATGACGCCCTGGTAGGTATCCAGCCAGCCGAACTGGTACAACAGGGTAAACAGGGGCACCAGCACCAGGTGAAAGGGGATCATCATGGAGGCGAGGACGATGGCGAAGAGGACGCCGCGGCCCCGGAACGAGTACTTGGCGAAGGCGAACCCGCCCATGGTGGCGATAGCGAGGAGCAGCAGGGTGTGCGAAGTGGCCAGGAAGGTGCTGTTGACGACGTACTGGACGATCGGCATTTCCTGGAACAGCCGGGTGAAGTTCTCGAGCGTGGGATCCTGGGGAAGAAAGGTGGGCGGATAGGAGAAGATCTCGCCCGACGGCTTGAAGGAAGCGGATACCACCCAGAACAGCGGCGTCAGGACCAGGACGGTCAGCAGTATCAGGAGCACATAGGTAATGGTGGTGCGAACAGGGTTTCTCATGAGGTCAGTTTTCCCTGAATACGCCAAATAACCGGACCTGGATGATGGAAATCACCCCGATGATCACGGCCAGGGCCCATCCGATGGTCGCCGCGTAGCCGAGGTTGATGAACTCGAATCCGTGCTTGTACAGGTACATCACCATGGTCATGCTCGCGTTGCCGGGGCCGCCCTCCGTGAGCACGTAGGGCAGGTCGAAGAGCTGGAACGAACCGATCATGGAGGTGATGACCACGAAGGCGATCACGGGCTTGAGGGCGGGGATCGTCACGTGCACGAAGCTCTGCCAGGGCCCCGCGCCGTCCACCGCCGCCGCCTCGTAGAGCTCTTGCCGGATACTCTGAAGCCCCGCGAGGAAGTAGACCATGTTGAATCCCGCCCATCGCCATACGCCGGCCAGCACGAGGGCGGGCATGACCAGGTCGGGGTCCTGGAGCCACTGGATTTCGGAACCGAGGACCCGGTTCACCAGGCCGTACCGCCGGTCGTACAGCAGGTAGAAGATCACGGCGATGAAGACGCCGGAGATCAGCACTGGCGAGAAGAAGGAAAGGCGGAACAGGTTCCGACCCTTCAGGCGGGCATTGCTGAGGAGCAGTGCGAGGGCCAGGGCCACGGGCAGTTGCAGAAGCAGGCTGCCTGCGGCGAAATAGGCCGTGTTCCAGAGGGCGGTCCAGAAGAGCGGGTCCGCGATCAGCCGTTCGATGTTCTCGAGGCCCACGAAGGTCTGGTTCTGCATGCCCCGGACACTGTACGTGCTAAGACGGATCGAATCGAACAGGGGGTAGACCATGAAGACAGTGAAGAGCGTGAAGAAAGGCGCGAGGAAGAAGTAGGGGGCGTACCGGGGTTTCATTCGGTCTCAGCTGTGTTATTCCGCAGCGCGCGGACCTGCTCTGCCAGGTGGGAAAGCGCATCGGCGGGTGTCCGAATCCCATTGGCCGCCTCGTACACGGCCTGCCGCAGCAGATCGTTGGCCTCGGCCCAGTAGGGATTCAGGTGGAATCCGGGGATGTCGGGCGCGAGTTCCGTAAGGCTTCTGCCCAGGACCTGCCCGTCCAGGTACGCCTCGGGCTCGGTATACACCGGGTTGGACCACGCCGAACGGATCGGCGGTATGATAAAGGTCTTGCGGTAACGGTTCGCGAGGGCCTCATCGTCCATGTAGGCGAACTTGGCGAATTCCCAGGCGAGGTCCGGGTTCTCGGCCTGTCTGGTGACCGCGATCATGGTGCCGCCCCAGGTCGAGGTGCGGCGCTCGCCTTCCTGCCAGGCCGGCAGGGGCATGGCCCGCCATTTCCCTTCCAGTTCCGGGACGAACCTCCGTGCGAAGCTAATGTACCAGTCCGGTGCCAGCACGCCCAGAATAATGCCTTCCTTCATGGCGGCGTAGCTGGCCGGGTCCTGGGAGAATTCGGGGATGGCCAGCTGCTCTTCGTTGAGCAGGCTGCAGTAGAATTCCAGGGTGGAAACGGCAATGTCGTTGTCGATGATGACCCCGCCGTCCTCATCGAACATGCCGCCACCGTTCTGCAGGAGCATCAGCCAGAAATGACCGGGCTTATGAGCGCTCAGCATGATCGGGTATTGGTCGGGCTGCCCGTCGCCGTCGTCGTCGCGGGCGAGGGGTCTTGTCTCGCGGACGAAATCATCCCAGGTCTCGATGGATGCCGGATCGATCCCCGCTTTTTCGTAGACGTCGTGACGGTACAGGAGCATGACGGGATGGACATCGCGGGGCAGACCGTAGATACGGCCGCCCAAGGACCAGGGTGCGAGGCGGGCCTGGACGAACTCATCGGTGATCCCTTCGCGCTCGATGCGGTCGGTCAGGTCCACGAAGCCTATTTCCTCCTTCGTGCCCTTGAAGAACCTGCCGACCGATGAAATCTCGACTTCGGACAGATCGGGGCCGCCGATGCCGGAAAGGAAGGCGGCCAGGAGCTTGTCGTGCAATTTCGAGATCAGCCGAAGTTCGACTTTGACGCCGGGATGCGCCGCTTCGAACGCCGGAATCCTCGCGCTGAACTCATCGTAGTGCGTCTGCGCGAAGATCCAGAACTCCAGTGTGTCCGAGCGGTCATCGCCGCGGAACACGATGACGGGAAAGGCCAGGAGGAAGAGCAGTCCGAAGATCAGGGGCGCCTTGCCGAGGTGATTCATACGCTCAACCATCCCCCATGGCCCGCCGGATGGGTCCCATCACGGGTTCGGTCACTTCGTCGGGCGGCGGGGAAGTGAAAAGCGACACCACGACGCCCACGACGGATGCGGCCATGAAGCTCCAGGCGACGGGTATGAGGCCCGGATTGGGAAGCCGCTCGTAGAACATGGCCACGAGCACGGCGTTCCCGGCGATGATGGCCGTGATGGCCGCCGGCGCGGTAAAACGCTTCCAGTGCAGGCCGAGCAGCCAGATGGGCGTCAGCGTGACGAAACCGGAAAAGGACAGCTGGGCCAGGGCGAATATGGACGCCGGCCTGAGGATCACGATGTAGTAGGCGATCCCGCCGAGTATGACGAGGAACAACCGGCCGAGCACCACCTGCCTGCGCTGGGACAGGCCGTACCACACGTCGCGCGTGAGCATGGACGACAGGGTGAGCATCTGGGCGTCCAGGGTGGACATGACCGCCGCCAGGATGCCGGCCAATGCGAGCCCCTGGATCATGGGGCCGAAGTGGCTGCGGATCACCATGGGAAAGACCATGTCGGAATCCCGGCCGACGAAATCGGGAAACTCGATGCGTCCCCACACGCCGTAGAGCGTGGCTACCAACATCAGCCCGATCATGATGACGGGATAGTACCGGATGGAGTTCTTCAGCGATTTCACGTCTTTCGCGGCGAATACGCGCACCAGCAGGTGGGGAAAGGCGAGCACGACCAGTCCCATGGCCATGCCCCAGACGAACCAGTTGCCCGTCGTGAAGGGCGCGGTGTCCTTCGTGGCCGTCAGTTCCGGAAACCGGCGGGCGACTTCCTGCATGACGCCCGAGATGCCGCCGAAATCGGCCGCGACGACGAAGATCGATACGTAGAGGAACACGCCGAAGACGAGGCCCTGGAACACGTTGGTCCACATGGTCGCCCGCATGCCGCCCGTGGTGGTGTAGATCAGCGTGATGATCAGGATGCCGGCCGCCGCGACTTCGAAGGAGATCGCCTGCTGGGTAAAGACGTCGACGGCCAGACCCACGCCGGCAACCCCGGTGGACAGGTAGGGCAGCATGTAGATGAAATACACCAGGAAGAGCAGGCGGCCGAGGTTTGGGCTGTCCAGCCTGCGGGCGAGTAGTTCCGCCGGCGTCACGGCGTTGAGTTTCCGGGAGGCGATCCAGGCCGGGTACCCGATGACGTAGTAGGCCACGGGGATGATCAGGGCGGCCATGGCCGCGGTGTAGCCGAAGACTCCGTAGCCGTGATGGTAGGCCAGGCCCGATATGCCCATGATCAGGAAGGGCGTGATATTCGTGCCGAACAGGGCCATGAACATGACGAGCGACCGGGCGAGGCGTCCCCCGAGGAAATAGTCCTCGGCCGTGGGCTTCGACCGGCGGAACGCGGCGAGGCCGATGCCCAGCACCACGGCGAAGTACACCACCACGACGACGAATATGGTCGCTTCAGGACCCATCGTAGTCCCGCCAGACGTACCGGGTGAAATAGAGGACGAGCGCGGCGGCGGCTATGACCCAGACCATGTGGTAGGCCAGGTCCACGGGGAGCCAGCCGAATATCGGCGGAGGGGAGGTGCCGTGATTGAAGAAATCGACGTGGAGCGCGGCCAGCACGACCACGAGCACCCAGAAGATCCGTCTATGCTGTCTTCGCGTCATGTCTGGCATGTCCAGGCTGTGCGGGCCGGCCAGTCAATTGCGACGGTTACGCGCGATGGTCGTGCGCACCTTCGCGATGGTCGTGCGCACCTTGAGGAGGCGGCCGTAATGCTCCGCGCGAGGATGCGTCGATCATGGTCCGTTCGATGCCGTACCGCCGCGCAGCTTGCCGGCGTACCGGCGGGTTTCCGCGGCGACGATGGGAGAAAGGAAGAGCAGGCCGACCAGGTTGGGGAAGGCCATGAGACCGTTCATGATGTCGGAGACTCCCCAGACCAGTTCCAGTTCCGATACGGCGCCGACGCCCACGAAGAGGCAGAACAGCGTGCGGTAAGGCAGTGCGGAGCGTTCCCCGAGCAGGTATACGACCGATTTCTCGCCGTAGTAGCTCCAGCCCAGGATCGTCGAGTAAGCGAACAGTACCAGGCCCACGGCGACCAGGTAGCCGCCGAATCCCCCAGGCAATCCGGCGGTGAAGGCCGCCGCGGTGAGTGGCGCGCCCGTGTCGCCCGACAGCCAGACCCCCGTACCGATGATGGTGAATCCGGTGATTGTGCACACCACCAGGGTGTCGATGAAAGTCTGGGTCATGGACACCAGGGCCTGCGTGACCGGGTCCTTCGTCTGGGCGGCCGCGGCGGCGATGCCCGCGCTGCCCAGGCCGGACTCGTTGGAGAAGATGCCTCTGGCCACGCCGAACTGGACCGCCTGCCGGACCATCGCGCCCGCGAAGCCCCCGGCGGCCGCGGCGGGCGTGAAGGCGTGGGTGACCACGAGTTCGAAGATGCCCGGGATCGCCGAGGCGTTCATCAGGATCGCGGTCAGTCCGCCGAGAATGTAAAGCACGATCATCGTGGGGACGATCAGGCTGGCCGCCCGGCCGATGCTCCTGATCCCTCCGATCAGGACCAGTCCCGTGCCGATCATCAATACGATGCCCGTGACCCAGGGGTCCACGCCGAAGCTGCTCTGGAGCACGTCGGCCATGGAATTCGACTGGGTCATGTTGCCGATGCCGAAGGCCGCGAGCGCCGCGAACAGCGCGTAGGCGCCCCCCATCCACTTCCAGCCCATGGCGTTGGAGATATAGTACATGGGGCCGCCCTGCATATGCCCCTTCGAATCCGTCTCGCGGTACTTGACCGACAGGACCGCTTCCGAGTATTTCGTGGCCATGCCCACCAGGCCCGTCATCCACATCCAGAAGAGCGCGCCGGGTCCCCCGGCCGCGATGGCCGTGGCCACGCCCGCTATATTGCCCGTACCGACGGTCGCCGCCAGCGCGGTCATCAGGGCCTGGAAGTGGCTGATATCGCCTTCGGCGCTGGCTTCCCGGCGCCTGACAAAAGCAAGATAGAGCGCGTGCCACAAGGAGCGGAACTGAACGCCTTTGAGCAGTATGGTAAGGTAGAGTCCCGTGCCGCCCAGCAGTACCAGCAAGGGCACTCCCCACACCAGGGCCTGCACGTTGCCGACGTATTCAAGCAGCGGGTTTTCCATGAGGTCTTCCATGTAAGGGTGATAGGGTAGACAACGATGGCCAACCTAAGAGGCCGGCGGAACGCGTGTCAAGCACTTTCCATTTTGCTACTTGATCTTTAAACGCCTCGTTTTTATAGTGAACCATCGTCGGTGGCGGTCGGCTGAGACCGGGTCCGGCAGTCCATCTCATTATTCCAGGAATAACCATACTACCTTGAGGACTGCGCAACATGGAAACACTCCGTATCGGCATTGCGGGCTCCGGCGGCATGGGCGGCCACCACGCCCGGTTGCTGTCCGCCCGTGAAGACGTCCGGGTCGTGTCTCTGTTCGATACCGATCCGGTCGCGATGAACCGGCTGGAAAAGACACTCGGGCCGTCCGTACAGGGATTGAACCACTACGCGTCGCTCGAGTCGATGATCGACTCGGAGGAACTGGACGGGATCGTCATCGCCACGCCCCACACGCGCCACGCGGACCAGGTCCGCGCCAGCCTGGAAGCGGGTCTGCACGTCCTCGTGGAAAAACCCATGGCGACGACGACCCGCGACGCCCGTGATTTCATCGAATACTCCGAACGGGCAGGCAAGGTGCTCGCGGTCGCTTACCAGCGCCACGGGGAGGGCAAATTCATCAAGGCACGCGAGATGATCGCGGACGGCGCCATCGGAGACGTGCGCCTTGTGCACGTCATCATCGCCCAGGACTGTCTGGGGATATTCAGTCCCGGCGCATCCTGGCGCGCCGATCCCGATTTGTCCGGCGGCGGGCACTTCATGGACACGGGCAGCCACATCAACGACATCCTGCTGTGGACGACGGGCCTGGAACCGAAGTCCGTCCACGCGTTCATCAACCCGGAAGGCACGCTGGTCGACGTGAATACGGCCATCTCGGTGGAATTCACGAACGGCGCCGTCGGCAACCTGTCCTACACCTCCATGTCGCCCGAATGGCGGGAGGAATTCACCTTCTACGGTACCAAGGGCGTGATGCGTTTCGGCGCTTCCGAGCCCCTCTTCGTCCATCGAAAGGGTGAAGACATCCGGCTGCCGCAGACCCCGGGCCGGGGGAAGCCGCCAGCGGAGAACTTCATCGAGGCCATCCTGGGCGAAGCGGAAGTGCAGGCCCCGCCGATCTGCGGCCTGCGCGTCGTGCAGTTGACCGAGGCGGCCTACAAGTCGGCCGAAAGCGGAAAGCCCGAGGCGGTGGGCTGATCGAGACCGGGTTCAAGAATCCATTTCAGCGGAAGGCACCCATTCTTTGAGGAATACAATGACCGAAAACGGAGTCAACACCTGTCCCCTGTTCATCGATGGAAACTGGACCGCGGCGCCCGATGGAGCGACGGAGCCGGTTTTCAACCCGTCGGACGGCAGTGTCATAGCGAACACGCCGATGTGTGGCGCCGCCGAAGTCGACTCCGCGGTCCGGGCCGCCCGGGCCGCCTTGCCTGACTGGTCCGACACACCGGTTGTCGACCGCGCGCGGGTTCTGTTTCGGTACGTGCATCTTCTCGAAGAAAACTTCGAAGCGTTGTCGCGTCTGGTGACGCGTGAACACGGGAAGACCCTGGAAGAAGCCCGGGGATCCGTTCGGCGGGGCATCGAAGTCGTGGAGTTTGCCTGCGGCGCGCCAACCCTGCTCATGGGAGACTCCCTCGAGCAGATCGCCGGCGGGATCGACTGCGACACCATACGCCAGCCCGTGGGGGTCTGCGCGGGGATCACGCCCTTCAACTTCCCCGCCATGGTACCCATGTGGATGTATCCCATCGCCATCGTCTGCGGGAACACCTTCGTACTCAAGCCTTCCGAGAAAGTGCCCCTGACCGCCATACGGCTCGTGGAACTGCTCCAGGAAGCCGGCCTGCCGCCCGGAGTGATGAATCTGGTCCACGGCGGCGTGGACGTGGTGAACGCGTTATGCACGCACCCGGATATCGACGCAGTCTCCTTCGTGGGATCGTCCCCGGTGGCAAGGCACGTCTACCAGACCGCAACCGCCCATGGAAAGCGCGTCCAGTCGGCCGGAGGCGCCAAGAACTACATGATCATCCTGCCTGATGCGGATCCGGCGTTCACGGTGGATGCCCTGATAGGCTCGGTATATGGTTGCGCCGGGGAGCGATGCATGGCCGGCAGCGTGGCCGTGGCCGTTGAGGAGGCCGCCGGGCGCGTGCTGCCGCCGCTGCGGGAAGCGCTGGACGGAATGAAGGTGGGGCCGACGGACCGGGACCCCGACGCGGACATGGGACCGGTCGTTACCCGGCAACACCTCGAAAAAGTGCACGGATACATCGCCTCGGGCCTGTCGGACGGCGCCTCGCTCTACCGGGACGGCCGGGGGGTCGAAGTGCCGGAGACGCCGGACGGATTCTACCTGGGGCCCACGATTTTCGACGGTGCGGCCACGGACATGAAGATCGTACGTGAAGAGATCTTCGGTCCGGTCCTCTCCGTGATCCGTACCGACAGCCTGGACCAGGGCATCGAAGCCTGCAACCAGAGTGGTTTCGGCAATGCAGCGGTATTGTTCACCGGCGACGGCAAGGCGGCCAGGACGTTCAGGAACCGGGTAAGCGCCGGCATGGTGGGTATCAACGTGGGCGTGCCGGCCCCCATGGCGTTCTTCCCGTTTTCGGGCTGGAACGGTTCGTTCTTCGGCGACCTGCACATCCAGGGCAAGGAAGGGTTCGCCTTCTATACGCGGCAGAAAGTAACCATGAGCCGGTGGGCGTGACCGCGGCGGCCTACATGGAGAGATCACGGCGGCCCATTGAGGACGACGTTAGCGGCCGGCTGGAGTCAAAATGAGTGGCCCGAGGGGGACGAGATAATGTCCAAACCCGATGTGTATATCCTGAAAAACCACCTGGACGGTGAAGAAGCGCTTGACGATGCGGCCTTTGCCGGACCGGCCCGCGAGATCATGCGCGCGCTGGACGTCGATCCCGGAAACCGCGCCGTGATGATGAAGCCCAACGTCACGGCCGGGGCGCCGCGCAACAGCGGTATTGTCACCCATCCGGCCTTCGTGGCCGGCCTCGTCGACTACTTCGTCGAAGACGCGGGCGTTCCGGTCGGCGAAGTATACGTCGGTGAAGCGACCAGCAGGCTGACTTCGCAGGCCCAGCGCGACCTGGGCTGGGCCCGGAGCGGGTACACGGAGATGGCGCGGGAGAAACGCGTGCGGCTGCTCGAGCTGGCGGATTACGGAAACGTGCGCGTCACCCCGGGAAACACGGTACAGCTACACAACATCGGGATCTCCCGCTGGGCGGCCGCGGAGAATGTTTTCTACGTCAATGTACCCAAGCTGAAAACCCACAACCTGGGCGTGGTCACCCTGTGCGGCAAGAACCAGCAGGGCGTCATGATACCGGTCACGGAACGGCACCTCTGTTCGGACGCGTGGCGCGCCACGTTCGGACGCGACGACAGACGGAAGCAGGGAAGGGAATGGATGCGCGTCGAGGACCACGAGGCCTGGCAGCGGACCATCGCCCACATGCACTGGGACGTCTTCCTGGCCTGCCGGCCCGATTTCAATGTCGTGGAGGGCATCGTGGGACGGGACGGCAACGCTTTTTACCAGGGCCGGAACTTTCCCACCGGCCTCGTCGTCGCCGGCGCGTCCATGGCCGCGGTGGACCTCGTGGCGGCCCATCTCATGGGCTTCAAGCCCGAGAACCTGGTGTATCTGCAGGTCGGGATCGAACGGGGACTGTGCCCGCCCTCGATCGGTGACGTAAACGTGCATCTGGTCCGGGACGGCGAGGTGGCCGGTGTGGCCGATCCGGATCGATACAGGGCCGACCCGCCCTTTGAAGTGTACCGCGACATCCCCGCGGACTACGCCAAAAAAGACCTTTTCGACGAATACGATCCGAACGCCGAGGATTTCCAGATCACCGCCTGAAGCAGGGCCTGATTTCCCGGCGGGGCGCATCCCGGCGGGGCGCATTCCGGAGGGTCTACCATGACCCAGGTGAAAGCGGATCCCCTGTACGCCGCTTTAATGTCGCCCGCGACGCGTGACTTCACCCACGGTTTTCTTCCGCACGAAGACCCGCTTCCGCGCCTGCCCGAACCTTTCGGAGAATGGGAACAGACCGGCGGCGTGTTGCCCAAGCTGGCCCTGACGCGGCATATCCGCCCCACGATCGAAGATCTTCCGCCCTTTCCCGGGCACAGGCTGAGAACCCTGGCCGAGCATGAACGGGCCATGAGCCTGCTTTCCTTCCTGGCCAACATGTACGTTTTCGCCCCTGATCACCCGGTGGCGACGGCCATCCCCCGGAATCTGGCCGCTGCCTGGCACGGCGTGGCCTGCCGCCTTGGACGCCCTCCCATGCTGACCTACGCCTCGCAGGTCATGTACAACTGGCGCAGGTTCGACCGCCAGGGTCCCGTCGAAGTCGGAAACCTCCACATGATGCTGAATTTCCTCGGCGGGATGGACGAAGAATGGTTCGTCACGATTCACGTGCATATCGAGGCGGTCGCGGGGCGGGCGCTCTCCGTGCTGGTGCCCGGCCAGGAAGCGGTGAAGCGGAGAGACGCCGTGACCGTCGCGCGTTCCCTGGACGCCGTGACCGGAACGCTTCATGAAATGCGGGAGGTCCTGGAGCGCATGACGGAACGGTGCGATCCCAACACCTACTATCACCGGGTCAGGCCGTACATGTTCGGCTGGAAGAACAATCCCGAGCTGCCCGAAGGCATGGTGTATTCGGGCGTGGAGGACTATGGCGGTAAACCCCGGCAGTTCCGCGGCGAAACCGGGGCGCAGAGCGCGGTCATTTACGCCGTGGACGGTTTTCTCGGGATCGAGCACGGCTACGATGAGATGCGGGCCTACCTGATGGAAATGCGCGACTACATGCCCGTGCAGGACCGCCATTTCATCGAAACAGTGGAAGCAGGGCCGTCCGTCCGGGCGTTCGTCCGGGAGATGGAGAACGACCAGCCCGGCTTGCGAGACGCCTACAACGCCGCGGTGGAAGCGCTGTACGCATTCCGCCGTCTGCATATCGAGTACGCCGCCATGTACGTGCTCAAGCCCGGTCAGCAGGAAAACAAGGGCCACGTGGGCACCGGCGGCACGCCCTTTACCGTCTACCTGAAAAAGCACATCGACGAAACCCTCGCGCACAGAATCTAGCCGGAAAGGAGCCGAAAACCGTTGCCCTCCCGGGCTTTCCAGGTTAAATTGATATACCGGTAAAGGCTATATCCACAAGGGCTTAGCAATGGCGCGACAGTTCGACATTCCCAGTTACTACAAGAGTGAGATCACCTCCCGGATCAAGCAGGGGCGGCGGCTGGTCGATCCCAAGAAGAAGGACTTGTCGCCGTCCATTCTGGATTTCGGCGGTGTCCGGTTCATTTTCGCCCGGCATTTCGGGTTCTGCTACGGCGTGGAGAACGCGATCGAGATCGTGTACAAGACGCTGGAGGAAAACCCGGACAAGCGGATCTTCCTGCTCAGCGAGATGATCCACAATCCGAACGTCAATACCGACCTGCAGTCCAGGGGCATCCAGTTCATCCATACCACGCTCGGCGAACAGCTCATTCCCTGGGACGAACTGACCCGGGACGACCTGGTCGTCGTTCCCGCCTTCGGCACGACGGTGGAGATCAAGGAAATGCTGACCCGCCGCGGGATCGACTTCTGCACCTACGATACGACCTGCCCCTTCGTCGAAAAGGTCTGGACCCGGGGCGGCCAGATCGGCCAGCAGGGGTTCACGGTCGTCATTCACGGCAAACCCCGGCACGAAGAGACGCGGGCGACGTTTTCCCACAGCGTCCAGCAGGCCCCGACCGTCGTGGTGCGGAATCGGGAGGAGACCCTCATCCTCGCCGATGTTATCACGGGGAAGGTCGACAGGGACCGGTTTTTCGAGGTGTTCGGCGAAAATTGCTCGGAGGGGTTCGATCCGGAACTCCATCTGAACCGGGTCGGCGTGATCAATCAGACCACCATGCTCGCCAGCGAGACCCACGAGATCGCGCGGCTGATCAGGGAAGCACTGGAGGAACGGTACGGCCCGGGGCGCATCGACGATCATTTTGCCGATACCTCCGATACCCTGTGCTACGCGAGTAACGAGAACCAGAACGCCACCTACGCCATGATCGAGAAGGGGGCGGACGTCGCTCTCGTCGTCGGCGGCTATAACTCGTCCAATACCTCCCACCTGGTGGAGCTCTGCGAGGAAACGATCAGTACCTACTTCATCAACAGCAGCAAGGACATTCTGTCGGACCGGCAGATCCGCCACTTCGACCTGGCGTCCAAGTCGATCGTCGCGACCATCGACTGGCTGCCGGCCACCCGGCCCGTAGACATCATCCTGACCTGCGGCGCGTCCTGTCCCGATATCATGCTGGACAACGTATTGCTGCGCATCCTTTCTTTCTTCCCCGAATCGCCGCCGGTAACGGAAGTCCTCGCCGATTACGAGCATTCGGTCCGCCAGCCGGTCGTTTCCGCCTCGTGAGCCAACCAGGGAGTGCCATGCAGTTCGGGGTCAGTTCATACAGTTACAGCCGCTTGATCCGAAACGGCGAGATGACGGAATTCGACGCCATCCGCAAAACGGCGGAACTCGGATATGACGTGATCGAGTTCTCCTCGCTGCACCCGCCCGGAAGCGAGCCGTTCGAGCAGTACGCCCCCGAAGTGCGCGCGGCCTGCGATGAGGCGGGGCTTCCCATCGCCAACTATACGGTCGGAGCGGATTTCATCAACGGTAGCGGGGGAGACGCTAAACTCGAGGTAGAGCGGGTGAAGGACGAGGTGCGCATCGCCCATCTGCTAGGCGCGCCCGGCATGCGCCACGACGCCACGCGGGGGTTCCCCGACGGCCGTCCCGGCGGTCGCTCATTCGATGATGCCCTGTCCGTCCTCGTCCCGGCGATCCGGGCGGTGACGGAGTTCGCGGCGGACCTGGGCGTCCGGACCATGGTGGAGAACCACGGGATGTTCTGCCAGGACAGTGAGCGCGTGGAGAGACTGGTCAACGCCGTTAATCACGAGAATTTCGGCGTACTCATCGACATCGGCAATTTCCTGTGCGTGGACGAACCACCGGACGCTGCCGTGGGACGTTTGATCCCCTACGCCTTTCACGTCCACGCCAAGGACTTCCACACCCGCGCCGGCACGGCCCCCGACCCCGGTGAGGGATGGTTCCGCACGCGGGGCGGCAACTATCTGAGGGGCGCTATCGTCGGCCACGGGGAAGTCCCCCTGGCCTCCTGCCTGCACGTCCTCTCACGCCACGGATACGATGGCGTGCTTTCCATCGAATTCGAAGGACTCGAGCATCCCGTCGACGGCGTTCGCATCGGACTCGACAACCTCAGGCGCTACCTGGGTTGACCAGGCAATCTACGCGAGGTGTACGACCTCGCCCGATTCCATGGATTCATTCGCCGCGAGGGTGACGGCGAGACTGTTGACGACGTCGCCGTAGGCCGACCGGATAAGGGACGGATTCTCCTCTTCGATGGCCTGCAGGAAGAGTTCGTTTTCGAGCCGGTAAGGGTTGTTCCGGCCAGGATACCGCACCGTTTCTTCTTCGCGTACGACCTCCAGGTTCCCTCCTGCGACTTTCACCGTGAGTCCCCGGGCAATGACCTCCAGAGCGGTTCCATATCCCTGTTCGGCGACACAGGACGAGAGTATGGTGGCCACGGCGCCGTTTTCGAACACGAGCGAAACCGTGCTGGCGTCTTCCACGTCGTAATCCGGCAGATCCAGCATCCGCCCCTTCGTTCCCGCCGCGTACACGCTCACCACGTCCCCCATGAGGTACCGCGCGCAGTCGTACACGTGCGTGGTCTGTTCCACGATCTGTCCGCCCGACTTCGATTTCACACGCCACCAGGGGGATCCGGGCGTGTTCCCGATCCAGTAACCGATCGCGAGGGCCGGACGCACGCCGGACAACAGGTCCTGGGCCTTTTCCGTCGCGTCCAGGTACCGCCAGTTGTACCCCACGCAGGAGAGTACGCCGCGTTCTTCGACCTTCGCCGCGATGTCCCACGCGGTATCCACATCCAGCGCCTGGGGTTTCTCGACGAACAGGTGGAGGTTGCGTTCCAGCACGGCCAGTTCAGGATCGCCGTGGGCGAAAGGCGGGAGGCATACGTACACCGCGTCCAGTTCTTCCCTGTCCAGCATCTCGCGGTAGTCGCCGTACGCGCGGCCTCCACACCGGTCGGCCGCCGCCTGCGCACGCTCGACCTGGATATCCGCGTAAGCCACGAGTTCGGCCCGCTCGATGTCCGGCAGGAGCCCCAGGTGCATGCCCGCAATGCCGCCGGTTCCGATAAAACCTATACGAACGCCCATGCGAAGTCCTCCACTGTTCCCTGCGCGTGAATCCCACGTTGACCGGTCATGCCTGCTCCGGCGCACCCCTTGAAATCATGATTCCTTCTTTACGACGATCATTGTCGTGTCGTCGTCCTGGCCGCCTCCGCCCACGAAGGCGCGCCACACTTCGATCACGTGGTCCCGGATCTCCTCGACCGGGCAGTCATGACAGTCCTTGATCGCCTGTTCCAGCCGTTCGATGCCGAATATCTCGTCCTCCTTGTTGGACTTCTCGATGAGGCCGTCCGAATACAGGACCACGACGTCTCCATCGTCCAGGTACACGCGACCGTCCTCGAAACTCGCGTCCTCGAACGAACCCACGATCAGGCCCCCGGCGTGGAGATTGACCGTTTCGCCGGATTTCCGGCACAGCAGGGGCGGTGGATGGCCGGCGTTGCAGTAGACGAAGGTGTTTTCCTGCAGGTTCGCGATACCGTAGAACAGGGTGGCGAACCGGTCCGCGGACGTGACCTCGTACAGGACCTCGTTGACATGGCCGATGACATAACTCGGAAGGTAAACATAGTAATTGGCGAATTCGTGGAACGACGTATAGAGCGAAGCCATGGTCAGCGCGGCGGGAATGCCCTTGCCGACCACGTCGCCCACGGCCACGCCCAGCTGCTTGTCCGAAAAGGGGATAAAATCGTAGAAGTCGCCCCCGACCTCCCGGCTGGGCTCGCTGAATGCGGCCAGGGAAAGGCCGCGCACTTCCGGCACGGCGCGCGGCAGCAAGGCGCGCTGGATCTCGCCGGCGACCTCCAGTTCCCGGTCGAGCAGCCGGCTCCGCCGCGCGTCATCGAACAGGCGCGCGTTCTGGATGGCGATACTCGCCTGGGATGCGAAGGCCTCCAGCAGGGACTGGGCCTCCTCGTCGTAGGCATTCGCCCGGTCGTTTTCGATGTTGAAGACCCCGATGACCTGGTCCCCGGAAAGCATGGGGACGGCCATTTCCGATTTCGTGCCCGGCCGGTGCTGCACGTACCGGTCGTCCAGGGACACGTCCGGCACGATGATCGCCCTGCCGGTCTCGGCCGCGGACCCGCTGATGCCTTCGCCCATCTTCAGGTTGATCGCGTCCCGGTCCGGCGAATATCCCCGGATGGTCCGTTCGACCACCGCGTTCTGGTCCTCGTCGAGCAGAACGATGGCCGCCGCATCGTAGGGCACCACGGTCTGCAGCTCATCGATGATCAGGTTCAACACTTCGCTCAGGTCCAGCGAACTGCTGATCCGCTTGCCCACCTCGTACAGGGCGGTCCGGTGGATCATCTCCCGCCGGGCCAGCTTGAAATGCATCAGCCGCGTGACCGCGTAGCCGGCGTGGCGCGCCAGGGCGATGGTCACCTCGAGGCGTTCGGGGTCGAAACCGGTATCGCCGGTTGCCATGACCGCGAGCAGGACGCCGTGAAACCGGTCGTCGATCTGGTGATGAAAAAGTACGGCCTGCCCGGACAGTACATCACGGCCGGACTCGGCCCGCAGGGGCCAGTCCAGCTGCCGGACGTCCTCGACCAGCCGGGTACTTGGCTGTGACCGCAGCCAGGACAGCAGCGCCTCGACGTCCCGCTCCACACCGGGAAGGACGAAATCACGGCCGGAGGTTTCGAAGACGATCCGGTTCGAGTCGCAGTCCACCATGAAGAAACGGCAGACTTCCGCGCCGGAGAGCTCCAGCGAGATCTCCTCGATGTCGGCGGACAGGTCGGCTTCTCCCGTTGCGGCCGTCATGCGGGTCAGTCCCTCGACCACGCGGTGCCACAGGATATCCGAACGAGCTTCGAGGATGGTCGAATCGAGCATGGCGATACCGGGAAAGTACGCTTCGTTACTGCGAGTGGTTTCACGACCCCTGTCGTTACGATCGGAGCCGGTTGTTCACGTATTGTCGGACAGTAAAGCGACAGCCTGTCTCATGTCGTCGGGCAGGGCCGCCGTGAAGGAATGGGTCCGGCCCGAGTAGGGATGGATAAACTCCAGTTCGGATGCATGCAGCGCCTGTCGCCGAAGGTCATCCAGCATCTTTCTCAATATCGGACGGCGCCGGGGCGCCGTGCCGGCCAGCCGCTTGAGTCTTCCCCCGTAGACCGGATCACCGATGACGGGATGGCCCAGGTGGGCCAGGTGGACCCTGATCTGGTGGGTGCGCCCGGTTTCCAGCGTCAGGGCCAGCAACGTCCCGTCCTCCATGGATTCGCTTACGCGGTAATGGGTGACGGCCCGGCGACCGCGGCTTTCTTCCACCACGGCCATCCGCTGCCTGAACCTGGGATTGCGTCCGACCGGCGCGTCGATCGTCCCCGAAGGTTCTGCGAAACGGCCCCATGCCAGGCCGGTGTAACCGCGCTTGATGCGGCGCTCGGCCAGCTGGCGGGAGAGAAACGCATGGGCGTCTTCGCGTTTCGCCACGATCATCAGGCCGGACGTATCCTTGTCCAGCCGATGCACGATACCCGGCCGGACCGGATCGTCGAACTGCTCCAGGCTGCCGCAGTGGTGCAAAAGGGCGTTTACAAGCGTCGAACGCGCATGTCCGGCGGCCGGATGCACGACCATGCCCGCCGCCTTGTTCACCACAAGGAGCGCTTCGTCTTCGTGGACGATGTCCAGTGGGATGGGCTCCGGCTCCGCGGTCGCGGGAGGGGTTTCGGGTACGATCACGGCGACGACGTCGCCTTCGGAAACCCCGTGGCCGCACTTTTCCACGACGACCGAGTTGACCGAAACCGCACCGGCCCGGATCCAGCGTTGTATTTTAGACCTGGTTACCGGCAGGTCCGTTTGCGACAGGTACCGGTCCAGCCGCCACTGGGACTGCGTGGCGGGCACCACGGTCTCGACGAAGGATCCCTCCCAGTCATCCGGAAGGCGCTTCATCGTTCAGTATCCGGTTGATGGCAGGCAGACGGGTGAACAGGAGTACGATCCCGATGGTAATGGCGGAGTCCGCCACGTTGAATACGGGCCATCGGAACGCTTCGACTCCGATATCGATGAAATCCGTAACCGCGCCGTAGACCGCGCGATCGATCAGGTTGCCGATCGCGCCTCCCAGTATGCTCATCATGGCATACCGCCCCCACCGTTCGACGGGGGGAAGCCTGAGCAGGTAATACACCATGACCGCGATGGCGACGACCGACAGGACAAGGTAGAGCCAGCGGCCGCCAAGGGTAATGCCGAACGCGGCTCCGGGATTCCGAATGTACGTTAACTGGACCACTTCCCCCAGGAGGGGATAGGACTGGTGCAGCGCCATCCCCTGCTGAACGGCGATCTTGGTAATCTGGTCCAGGATCAGGATGCCGGCGCAGACGGCGGCCGGCTTTGCCAGTGCTTTCAGTCCGGAGATGTTAGATCAGACCTCGTTCTTCCTTGGATTTACACTCAATGCACATCCGGGCGTGGGGTACGGCCTCGAGCCGGGCCTTGCCGATTTCTCCATTACATACATAGCAAAGTCCGTAGGCGCCGTTCTTGATGCGCTCCAGGGCTTCGTCGATATGAAACAGGAACCGTCCCTCGCGGGAAGCGAGGTCATAGGCCTGTTCCTGCTCCATCGATTCGGTACCCTGGTCCGCCGGGTGTTCCGAAAAGGGATAGCTGCCCGCGACATCCCGCGCCGCGGAGTTTATCGTCTTGTTTCCGAAATAGCCCAGCTCATGCAACAGCGTTTCGCGTTTTTCGAGCAGGAGCTTTTCGAACCGTTTCAGATCTTCACCCGTCATCCAGACCTCCACGACAAAGTAGACATTGATTGATGATAGCAGCCAGCCTTCCGTATTCCTCACTTCGCGCGGGTATCGACGAACATAAGACTTTTCCGTCGACCGTCAAACTCTTTTCAACGACCCCCACCGCGGCGATCGGCAGACCACAGTGCACGGCCGTGATCACTTCATCCACCAAACCTTCTCCGACCACATCGATTCCCGCCTGGACCCATGCGGCGCGTTCATCACCGGCCCAGGACCTCGCGACCCGACCATACACGACGCTCCGCAACTCAAGTCCCAGGATAGCCGCGCCCCTTTTCAGGTCGTTCGACCAGTGCGCATCGTACGGTGCGCCCATATCGGGATACCTGGGACCCAGCCGTTCGTCGTTTGGTCCCCGAAGCGGATTGTCGCCGGCGCAATTCACATGATCGTCCACGATCACGAATGAACCTGCTTCGCATCCGCGACTCAGCGCGGAACATCCGAATGCGATCAACAGACCCTCGGCCCGGAGCATCCGCAGGACCCGCACCGCATCGATGCGGCGTTCCGCGTCCATGCCGCTTCCAAGGCACGGGAGCATCACCGGCCCGGCGCGGTACACGGTCTCAAAGGGCGCCCAGGATCCGGGCGCACTCACCGTGCTCCAGGGACTGACCTCCGGAGGTACTTCCGGGAGCGACAGGCCGACGATCCTGTATCCACGCAGGTAATCGCCCATCCTGCCGGCCAGCCGCGAGATTCGCTCATAGGTCATTCGTTAGCGTGTGTCTGCCTTGTATAGATCGCGCGAATCCGTGATCCAGCCTGGCCGGGGTTTCAACTCGGTCCACGTTCAGCCTGGCCGGGGCGGCCGCGCGGGACCCGGCACAGGATGCTCGCCGCCTTCCCGGTCCGTGCTCCGCATGGCGTCGAGTTGCTCCTGATGGGATTCGAGCAGAATCCTGAATTTGACCTCGTAGTCCTTCCTCAACGTGGTGAGCGCGCCCAGTTCCCGCTTGATTTCGGCGACCTGGTTGTTCGCGTCGGAGATCCACCGGTCCGCCTTGTTCTCCGCTTCCTTCAACACGTTTTCGGCTTCTTTTGCGGCATTGGCCTTCATGTCGTGAATGACCCGCTGTGCGGACACGAGCGCGTCCTCGAGCAGTTTCCTCCGCCGGCCCAGATCGGACAGTTCGCCGTCCATCTCCGCCATCGTGGCCCGCAGCGATTCGTTTTCCTTCGCGAGGTTTTCGAATGCGCCGGCGGTGCTGTTCAGAAACGCTTCCACTTCATCCATATCGTAGCCGCTGACCCAGCGCGTCTTGAACTTCCGTTCCCGAATTTCCTCCGGACTGACGTCCATGCGTTCACCTCTGTTTCTTGGTCGTGCTCCCGTCAGATCCGCAGCAACAGGGGCAGGAGACTCACCTGGATAAACCTCAGTATCAGTATGGCGATCAGCGGCGAAAAATCGATGCCGTACGTCGACGGCAGGATCCTGCGGATCGGCGCCAGAATAGGGTCGCTGAAAAGAATGAGTATCTGGAAGAGTGCGTTGCCCGTGTCCGGGTTGAAAAACGAAAGCACCGCGCGTACGAGTATCACGATGAAGAGCACGTCGAAAATGAAGTCGATCACGTAGACGATGCTCTCGAGGATCATTTCCGCCGGAGCGCCGGCGGCCTGTGCCGCCACCAGCGGCCCGGCCTGGTAAAGTACGAGACCGTGCAAAACGCCCAGCAGGACGATACCCAGCAGTGCGGATACGTCCGGCCGCCCGATCCGGTAGCCGGTGAAGCGGCGGATCGGGGCCAGGAAGAAATGGGCGATGTTGTGCATCATATGCCCGGACTGGCTGAACGCAAATGGGGACTCGATGGATATGAAGAAAGCGCCGAGGAACAGGATGGCGAGTACCCGCACCACGAAATCGAATACGTCCAGCAATCCGGAAGCCAGGGAAGCGGAAAGGGGTACGCCCATGACGGTCGTCACCAGGAATCCGCGCACGATCACGAGGGCAATAACGGCAAAGACGGGCGACCAGTCGAAACGCGGTTCGCCGCGCATGATCACCTGGCGTATAGGCCGAAGCACCGGTTCGGTTGCCGTGTACAGCCCGCGCTGGATCGGGTTCTCGCTGAAGGGGCTCGCGGCGGGCATGAACAGGCGTAGCCCGAAAGCCAGCATGTAGATGTTGATGATGAATTCGATCAGTCCCATGTAGGGTCCCGTTCACTGCCGGATCAACGGCGTTTCATGACTACCGTGCACCGAAAACGGCCGTACCGACCCGGACCATGTCCGCGCCTTCCTCTATGGCTACCTCGAAGTCATGGGACATGCCCATGGAGAGTACGTTCATACCTACGCCTTCGATCCCGGCGGAAGCGATGCGGTCTCTCGTTTCACGAAGCAAACGGAAAGCGGGCCGGGCATCTTCGGGATCGGGTGTGAACGCGGGAATCGTCATCAGTCCCCGGACGGACAGCCCGGGCAGGCCGGACAACTGCTCCGCGAGTTCCAGGGCGCGGTCCGGCTCCACGCCGGCCTTCGTTTCCTCAGACGACGTATTGACCTGGATCAATACGGGCAGGGTCCTTCCCTCGGCCTGAAGCCGCCGGTCGAGTTCCTGTCCGAGGGAGAGGCGGTCGACGGAATGAATCATGTCGAAAATCCGCACGGCGAACCTGGCCTTGTTACGCTGCAGCGGACCGATCAGGTGCCAGTTTGCGCCGTCGTCCTGCCTGATCTTCTCGAGCGCTTCCTGAACCCTGTTTTCACCGAAATCCGTGACACCGGCCCGTCTGGCCTCTTCGATCATCGAAAGAGGCTTGGTCTTCGATACGGCGATGAGCTGAATGGACGAGGCCTCGCGGCCGGCTCGCTCGGCGGCCCTGGATATACGGTCGTATACCCGGACCAGATTGTCTTTGATCGTGGACAAAAGATCAACCTCATCGAAAATCGAGTCTGATAATATATGCGAACCGGGACTTAGTCGCAATAGAAATCAGTAAACTTCGAGGTTGCGAAAGTAAACGAGATTCCGCCCTGTAAGGCCGACTGGTATGACTGTGCTGATGCCGATTGAATCCATCCCGGATTGGTCGGAATGCGATCCGATTGAATCCATCCCGGATTGGTCGGAATGCGATCCGATACGGTGCCATTCATCGAAGGAGGACAGCTTGCTATCACGCGTTTCGAGCGGCGCTGTGCAGGGGATCGAAGCGATTCCCGTGGTGGTGGAAACACACATCACCAATGGCCTTCCCCATTTCTCGACCGTCGGACTGCCGGACAGTGCCGTGCGGGAGAGCAAGGACCGTGTCGTGGCCGCCATCAAGCAGACCGGTTTTACCTATCCGTACCGGCGGATCACCGTCAACCTGGCCCCCGCGGACGTGCGCAAGGCGGGAACATCCTTCGACCTGCCCATTGCCGTGGGCATTCTCGCCGCGTCGGCACAGTTGCCGGTCCAGTCGCTCGAAGGCACGGTCCTGCTGGGCGAATTGTCGCTGGACGGCGCGCTCCGGCCGATCCGGGGCGCGCTGCCCGTCGCGCTCGCCGCGCAGCGCCTCGGCGCCCGCAGGTTAATCGTTCCCAGCGAGAATGCGGAGGAGGCGGCAATGGCCGACGGCATCGACGTTTACGGCGTGCCGTCCCTGGAATCCGCGGTCCACTTGCTCCAGGGTAGAAGTCGATTTGAACGGTCCCGGCACGTTGCCGGGCCGATGCGCTCTTCCGGTGCCGATCATCCCGTGGATTTCTCCATCGTCAATGGACAGGATCATGCCAAGCGCGCTATCGAAGTGGCCGTCGCGGGATCACACAATCTGTTGCTCATCGGCCCACCGGGTTCGGGCAAGACACTGCTGGCCCGCTGCGTGCCGTCCATACTGCCCGATTTCACCCTGGAGGAAGCGCTGGAAACGACCCAGATTCACAGTGTAGCGGGCAAAATCCCGCCCTTTACCCCCCTGGTCACCACCCGGCCCTTCCGTGCGCCTCACCACACCATTACGGAAGCGGGCCTGATCGGCGGCGGGAGCATTCCGAGACCCGGAGAGGTGTCCCTCGCCCACAACGGCGTGCTCTTCCTGGACGAGCTGCCCGAATTCCGGAAGCATGTGCTCGAAATGCTCAGGCAGCCCCTTGAAGACGGCAAGGTCAACCTGTCCCGCGTCTCCAGATCCCTGTCCTATCCCGCGCGGTTTACACTGGTCGCCGCCATGAATCCGTGTCCATGCGGATATCTCGGCGATCCGGGCCGAGAATGCACCTGTCCGCCTGCCCGGATACACCAGTACATGTCCCGGATTTCGGGTCCGCTGCTCGACCGGATCGATTTGCACGTCGAGGTGCCGCCGGTATCGTACGGGGACCTCGGCGGCCGTTCCGGCGGCGAACCCTCCCGCCACGCCAGAGACCGGATCAACCGGGCGAGGGAACGACAGTTGCCGCGTTTTGCCAACCATCCCGGCGCTTTTGGAAACGCGCACATGACCCCCCGCGAATTGCGCCGGTACTGTGGATTGGACAGCAGGGCCCACGACCTGTTGAGGAACGCCATTGCCCGCCTGGGTCTTTCCGCAAGGGCCTATGATCGCGTCCTTAAAGTCGCCCGAACCATCAGCGACCTGGCCGGCAGGGAAACGATAAGCGTCGAGCATGTGGCCGAAGCCATACAGTATCGGTCGCTGGACCGCGGCAAATGGATGGATCGCTAAGCGGGTTGCCGTGCCCATAAACAGCTTTGAATCCACCGTGGCCTGTGCTATAGTAACTAAGATTGGCGAGACCTGAACAACCCACCGACGATCCACCGAAAAAACCGGGGCGGGAATCCATGTCCAGAACGGCAACAGGGTTGGCCGGCCTTTCCGTCATGCTCCTTTTGATCGCGGGATGCGGCGGTACCGGGCAGGCGGATCCTGCTGTTTCCTTTTCTCCGGAACGCTATGCGGCCCTTGTGGATACCCTTTCGGAGCCTGGTGGATTCTTCGACAGTGACAACCTGGTCTCCAACGAAGCCGGCTATCTCCACGTCAAGCATGCGCTGAAGCGGCTCGGCGTCGAGGGCGGCGTTTATATCGGCGTGGGACCGGACCAGAATTTCACCTACATCGCACAGGTTCGGCCACGGTACGCCTTTATTCTCGATATCCGACGGGACAACCTCATCGAGCACCTGCTGTACAAGGCCGTGCTCGCCCTGGCGGAAACTCGGGCGGAATTCCTTTCCGTGCTCTTCAGCAAACCCCTATCGCGTGCCGGATTCAACGACGACCATCCCACGATCGAAGCACTGGTGACTTATTTCGATCGAACGGACGGTGACGAAGATCTGTTCCGCCGCAACCTGGAGCGCATTCGGGCCCAGATCAGCACTTACAAGGTCCTGACGGGTGACCGCGAGTTCCAGCGCGTGTCCGCACTTTACCGTTCCTTTTTCGAGCGGCATCTCGACCTGAGGTGGGAGTACCGGTCGGACGGGGACCGGGGCATATCTTTTATTACTTACAGGACGTTCCTGCTGGGACGGGACCTCGAAGGTGCGTACGGCAATTTCCTGGATTCGGAGGAAGACTACCGGTTCATCCGAGAAATGCAGGCCCGAAACGCCATCATTCCCGTCACGGGGGACTTCGCGGGCGGCCATGCCCTCAGGGCCATCGGGGATTTCATTCGGGGAAGAGGGGACCGCATCTCCGTGTTCTACCTTTCGAACGTAGAGTATTACCTCCATCCCGAAGGCCGCCTCGACGAATTCGCGGCAAACGTACGGTATCTGCCGACGGACAGTCGGAGCGTTTTGATTCGCGCCTTCGTCAACCTTAGCCAGCGCGCCCATCCGTTGCGGGTGGATCGGGACCTGATGACCACGGTACTCCAGTACACGCGCTCATTCAGCCAGCTTTTCGCCGACGGAGCCTACGGGTCCTACCTGGACCTGGGCGTGAAGAACTACATGCAGTAGCGTCAGAGCGGCCCAGGGTCAGAGCGTCCGCTCTACCGCTTCCACGGCTTCGCCGAGCACCGTGGCGATCCGGACCACCTCGTCTTCGTTGACGGTGTAGGGCGGGCTGATCGCGACGTGATCGCCATAGACGCCGTCTACGGGTCCCGGTGCGCCCGGCATGATCAGTACACCGCGGTCGAACGCTTCCCGCACCACCCGGCCCGTCACGCCCAGCGAAGGATCGAAAGGCGCGTCCCCCGCCTTGTCCGCGGTAAACTCCACGCCGCAGAGCAGGCCCTTTCCGCGCACCGTGCTCACCATGGGCAGTTCGGTCAGCGCCTGCAGTCGTTCCAGCAACGCCTCACCCATTTCGGCGCAACGCGCTACGAGATCATGACGCTGGACATAATCCTGCACGGCCAGCGCGGTGGCGCAGGAAAGGGGATTCCCGCCGTAGGTATGGCCATGCACGAAGGCCGGCGCGGTTTCAAAGATGGTCTCGTAAATCTCGTCCTTCGCTATCGTCGCGGCGATGGGCGTGTATCCGCTGCTCAGCCCCTTCCCGGTAGCCATCAGGTCCGGGACGACGCCCCAGTGGTCGATCCCGAAGTCTACACCGGTCCTGCCGTACCCGGTGACGACTTCATCGATGATCAGCAGAATCCGGTAGTGATCGCAGAGTTCCCTGACCGTGCTGAAGTAATCGTCCGGCGGCGCCATTCCGGCGGCGGAGGTTCCCAGGACGGGCTCAATGATAAAGGCGGAAATGTACTCTGCGCCGACCTGGCGGATCACGCGTTCCAGTTCGTCGGTGCTGTGTTGCGATATGTGAGGGAAATCCAGCAGGTACGGCGTGTAGTCTTTCCGCCAGGCCGACCGGCCCGACATGGACAGCGCGCCGATGGTATTGCCGTGCCAGCTCTGCCAGCATGAGATGACCTGGTACTTGGTCGGGTTGCCGGATTCCAGGTGGTATTTCCGTGCAATCTTCAGCGCCGCTTCCGTGGCCTCCGACCCGCCGGACACGAAAAACACCCGGTCCATACCCTCCGGGGCCATATCGGTGATCTTCCGGGCCAGGTCGATCTGCGGCTGACTGATGAACTGGCCGTAGGCGAAGGCGACCTTCCTGGCCTGATCGGCCATGGCCTCCGCGATTTCCTCCACGCCGTGGCCGATGCTGACCACGTGCACGCCGGCACAGGCGTCCAGGTAGGCCCTGCCGTCGGTATCATACAGGTAGCAACCGCTGCCGTGTGAGATCCGCGGCCATTGGTCCTTCCGCGCACGGTGGAAGATTCGTTCCGTCGGTTCGCTTCGACCGGCCATGTATTCTCCAGGAATCTCGGGTGCTGCCAGGAGTCGCGGGTGCTGCCCGGAAGCGGGGTGGCCGGGCCGCCCGCCTACCTCAGGATGCGCTGGTCGCTCAGGTCCTTGTCCCCGACGGTCTCCACGACACTCGCGCCCACGAAGGCCATTTGCTCCAGGCTTGCAAAGGCGTTCACGATATGGTACTGCGTGGGCAGGTCCCGCCATTCCGCCCGGTGGAACCGCACCTTGCCCTTGCCGGAGTACTGCGCCGTCACCCTGCGGTTCGGGGAGGCGGACGGGGTCAGTACGGCGTATTCCGCATCGGCCTCGTCCCATGCTCCGGTCCGTGGAATGTACTTGTAGTGCAGGGTTCCGGTAAGCTCGGCGTCATCCGCCTCCGCGGATTCTTCGGCTTCTGCAGCGGATTCTTCGGCCGGCGCCGCGGATTCTTCGGCCGGCGCCGCGGGCTGCGTTTCCATTTCCGACAGGTTCATTTCCATGAAGGGGAATCCGAGCCAGTCCGCCGTGCACCGCGTCTGGCCGTTCAGCACGGACGGCGGCGGGATCGCACAGTATATCTTCGAGAAGCCGAGTTGTTCCCTCCCGGTGAGGATCGGATCGGCCAGGTTCTCCCACAACACCGCGAGAAAGGGGCCGCGGGCCCGGTCCCGTTTCCCGCTGTATTCGGCCGGGAAGCTCACGCCGAGGGTATTGTAACCCCTTCCGGCCAGCCACTCGATTTCGGTCATATAGGAAACCGTCACGGTCACCACGGGATCTCCGGCCAGCCGGAATCCCACCGGCAGCAGGGCCTCGAGCTGTCCCGACCGGGTCAGGAAACTCACGGAATACGAGGTGGTCCGCGGCGAGTCCAGACCTTCGAACCGGCGGCCGTCGGGTCCCTGCCTGGGTCCCGCGGCAGGCCCGAAATGGGTCGGCATCATGTACATCCGGCCGTGCTGAAGCTTGTAGGGCATAGACGTTCTCTCATTGAAACCGTCGGTCCGCCGTCCGGTCCGGGAATGTACCGGGACACGTGAACACACGCCGGTTGTTCCAATATCTGCTGGCGTTGCAATGGTCGGACTATATACAATCCATTGCAGGCCTGTCAAGTAGAGGGAATCGGCACACGGAGGCAGTCATGCGACACAGGATCCTCGGAAAGACCGGCATTCGGGTCAGCGAGATCGGAATGGGCGGATTGTTTGTTTCATCCCATGGCTCGGACCGGGACGAGGGCATTCGGGCGGTACGGCGTGGACTGGAACTCGGGATAAACTACGTTGACACGGCGCCTTCGTACCGCGATTCAGAAGAGGTGATGGGGCTGGCCCTGGACGGGGTGACGCAACCCTTCATCCTTTCGACCAAGCTCGGTGGGCGGCCCCAACCCTTCGATCCCCGGGACCCGGACCAGCTGCGCCGGTCCGTGGAGGCCAGCCTGGAGTTTTTGAAAAGAGACGCGATCGACATCCTCATGATCCACGAACCGGACCGACCCGGACAGTACGACTGGTTTACGGACTGGGAAGGGTTTCACGGTCCCGTATGCGAACTGCTCGAGGCGCTGAAGTCCGAAGGCGTTATCCGTTACACCGGCCTGGGCGGCACCACGGCGTATACGCTGCCCGCCATTATGGCGACCGGCGCGTACGACGTCGTGCTTACGGCGTTCAATTACAGCCTGCTCTGGCAGGAAGCGGTCCACGCGGTGCTTCCCGAGGCCGTCAGGCAGAACATGGGGATTGTCGTGGGTTCTCCCCTGCAGCAGGGGGCGCTGTCCGCGTGTTACACAGAGCAGGTGGAGTGCGGGGCACCCTGGTTGTCACCGCCCCGGCGCGAGCAGTTCAGACGGCTGTACGCCCTGGTGGCGGAGTTGGACATGGCCCTGCCGGAACTGGCGATCCGCTGGGTGTTGTCCAATCCTGCCGTCTCCACGGTTCTTTCGGGATCGAGATCGGTCGGGGAGGTCGAGCAGAACATCGGTTACGTGGCGTCCGGGCCGCTACCGGAGGCGGTTCTGGACCGGGTGCGGGAGATCGCGGACCTGGTACCCTTCCGGCCCTTCGAGGAACCCTTCGGCCTGCCCTTCACACGCGCCTACCGGGGGCCCGGCATGGCGCGGTAGACCGCGGCGAACCGGCTATCTTACCGGTCATCCGATCGATCGTCCATCATACCCAGGGCATTGCGCAGATTCGCGGCGGCCGTGGCGTAATCGTACTTCGCCGTCACGTGATCGGTCTCGGCCTGCTTCAGGACGAACTGGGCGTCGATGAGCTCGAGCTGCGTGCTGACACCGCCCTCGAACTGAACCTGCGCGATGGACAGGCCGCGGCTCGCCAGTTCGACGGCCTCCTCGCCCGCCCGTACGCGTTCCGAAGCCTCCACCACATTGAGCACGGCCTCGGTGACGTCCACTTCGATCTGCTTCCCGAGCTGGCGTTCGACGTACCGCGCCAACTCATAGTCCGCCTGGGCCTGCATGGTACGGCCCGAGTTCTGCCTCCCGTCGAAGACCGGAATCGATACGTTGATGAGCGTGTTCCAGCTCCGGGAGAAGTCGTTGAACCCAATCGACTTGAAACCGGGGTCATTCACCTGGGCCTGCATCAGGTATCCCGCGGAAAGCGATACGTCGAGTCCGTTTTCTCCCCGGGCAAGTCGTATCGCCGCATCGTTCATCGTGGTCTGCAACCGGGCGGCTTTCAGATCCGATCGGTCCGTCAACGCCTGTTCCACGGCCGTTTCGATGTCCCCCGGCAAGCCGGATACGTCTACGTCGAGGCTGCCGGTACACCGAATACGCGCCTGCCGGGGAAGCCCGATCAGGCGCTTGAGGTCCGCCTTCGCGATCGCGAGCCGGTTCCTGGCCTGGGTGACGGGCGGGAGGGCGTTGGTCACTTCCACACGGGCCCTGAGTACGTCATAATCCGATACCGTCCCGGCTTCGTAAAACCGTTGTACGCCTTCGTACTGGGCCTCGGCACGGTCGTACGCCGCCGTGGAGACTTCCAGCGTGGCCTCGGCTAACAGGACATCGTAGTACCCTTCGTGGACCTGGTGCACGATGTTTCCTCTCATCCGGTCCGTGTTGGACGCCGAAATCTGCTGGAAGTAACGCGCGATTCTCAGGCCGACACCGACCTGTCCGCCCCGATAGATGGTCTGGGAAAGATCGAGTCCGAAGTTGATCACGTTGTCGGTGCCTACCTTGAAGGTCTGGCCGCCGAAATTAAACTCCGGCAGGGCCCAGTTCCGTGTGATGGAACTGCTGAAGTCGAGTTTGGGCAGCGCTTCGGAATACGCTTCCCGCACGCGCGCCCGGGCACGGTCTTCTTCCAGCCTGGTACTCAACAGGGATTCGTTATTCCTGAGTGCGAGCTCGACGGCCCGGTCGAGCGTAAGCACGATCTCATCGTCCTGCTGGGCGGACAAGGGCAAAGCGATGCTTGCGGCACATACCAGGGACACCAGTATTCTTGACATGTCGCGAATCATGTTGGTCTCCAGATTCACCCTCCGGCTTCCAATTACACTGTGGCTACCGGCTGCTCCACGAAGGTCCCGGCATCCTGCCCGGGTTCTTCCTCCGGCTTCGCCGCCGCGTCACCTCGTTCCGTCCAGCCCGACACGAAGTCGTACATGACGGGCACCACGACCAGGGTCAGCACCGTGGCGATGGCCAGTCCAAAGATCACGGCCACCCCCATGGGACCCCACCACTGAGAGCTCTCTCCACCAATCTCGAGCGTGAGCGTCATGAAATTGAAGCTGAACCCGGTGGTCAGGGGTATGAGGCCGAGAATCGTCGTCATGGCTGTCAAAAGGACCGGCCGCAGCCGGGTTACACCGCCCTGGACGATCGCTTCCCTTCGCCGGAGGCCGCGGTTTCGCAGTTTCCTTATGTAATCGATCAGCACGATGGCGTTGTTGACGACCACCCCGGCCAGGCTGATGACCCCGATTCCGGTCATGATGATGCCGAAAGGCGTGGCCGTCACGATCAGTCCCAACAGGACGCCGATCAGCGAAAGCACCACGGACATCATGATGATGAAGGGCATGGTGACGGAATTGAACTGTGTGACGAGCACGAGCGTGATCATGATCAGGGCGATGAAAAAAGCCCTGGACAGAAAGTCGGTCGCTTCGTCCTGTTCCACGTTCTCACCGGCGTACCGCAGGGCGTATCCCTCGGGTAGATCGAGGTCCGACAGGGAGGCTTGCACGTCCGCGAGCACGTCGTTGGCGAGCCGGCCCTCCACGTCGCCTTCGATGGTCAGCACGCGTTCCTGGTCCTTCCGCTTGATGGATCCCACACCGCCGTCCACGCGGGTCCGGGCCAGGGTGCTCAGCGAGACCAGTTCGTCTTCATGAATGATGTGAATGCGTTCCAGGTCGGCGAACGTGGCCCGCTCGGGTTCGGCGAACCGGACCACGATGTCGTATTCTTCCTCCCCGACCCGGTACTTGGAGGCTTCCGTGCCGTTGATGGCGGTGCGCACCGCCCGCGCGATTTCGGCGGTGTTCATTTCCAGCAAGGCCGCCTGTTCGCGGTCGATTTCGACTTTCAGTTCAGGCTTGCCCGAATCGTAATCGTCCTTGAGGTCCACCAGGCCCGGGATGTTCTCGATGCGCAGCATCACCTGGTCCGACAGCCGGCCGAGCACGGCGAAGTCCTCTCCCACGATTTCGATGTTGACGGGCGCCGCGGTAGGCGGACCGGGCTGGGGAGTGATGATTTCCACGTCAGCGCCGATGAGACGTTCCATCCGCCGCCGGATCATCTCCACCGTTTCGAAGGAGGACTGTTTCCTTTCCTGCCGTTCAAAAAGGTCGACGATGATCCGCGACCTGTGGGGCGTCCCGCCGCCGCCACCGCCGCCGGGATTCTGGTTGTCCGAGGCTGCCCCCACGCTGGCGACGTACTGGTTCATGTCGGGCACGTCCTGTATGAAATCCTCCGCCTGCCGGACCACGCCGTCGGAGACATCCAGCTGGGTGCCGATCGCCGTATTGACGTCGATGTAAGCCTGGTTCGGTTCTGTTTCCGGGAAGAACTCCACACCCTTGCCGATCAACCCGTAAAGCACGATCATACCGATGAGCACGCCGCAGGTGACAAACATGACCGGCGCCCGGTGGGCCAGCGCCCACATGAGAAACCGGCTGTACCGCCCGCGCAGGGATATCAGCCACTTCTGGTCCTTTCGGGCCGTATTAACGGTAAGCAACACGGAGCAGACCGTGGGATTGATGATGAGGGCGACGAACAGCGACGCAGACAGGGTGATGATCAGCGTAGCCGGGAGATAGCTCATGAAGTCGCCGATGATACCCGGCCAGAACAGCATGGGGGCGAAGGCGCACAGCGTGGTGAGGGTGGAAGTGCAGACCGGTACGGCTACCTCGCCCACGCCCTCGCGGGCGGCGCGGACCAGCGGCCTGCCTTCCTCGCGGTGACGGTATATGTTCTCGACGATGACGATGGCGTTGTCCACCAGCATGCCGAGCGCCAGGATCAGGCTGAAGAGCACGATCATGTTCAGGGTGTAGCCCAGGATGTCGAGCACGATGAAGGAGATCAACATGGACAGCGGTATCGCTATGGCCACGAAGAGGGCGTTGCGCACGCCCATGAACATGAACAGCACGCAGACGACGAGGATCAGGCCCGAAATGATATTGTTCTCCAGGTCGCTGACCATGGAACGGATGTCCTTGGACTGGTCCGCCAGGACCGCCAGGTTTACCGTAGCCGGCAACCGCTCCCGTTCTTCGTCCAGCAGTGCCTTCACGGCGTCGGCGATCTGAATCAGGTTTTCCCCGCTGCGTTTCTGTACGTTCAGGGTAACACAGGGCAGGCCGTCCAGCCGGGCGTAGGAGGTTTCTTCCTTGAAACCGAACCGGACCTCCGCCACGTCCGTAATGGCGATGGGTTGCCGGTTGCGGGTCTCGACCACCAACGCCCCGATCTCCTCCGGCGTCGTGAATTCGCCCGGGACCCGGACAGCGTACCGCAGGGTTCCGGTCTTGATCGATCCACCGGGCATATTCAGGTTTTCCTGGCGTATCGTTTCGATGATATCATCGAGTTCCAGGCCGTAGTATACCAGCCGGTCCGGATCGACGTTGACCTGGACTTCCCGTTCCAGCCCGCCCGCGACCGTAACGTCCAGCACGCCCGGGATCTGTTCGATGTCCTGCTCCAGGTCCTCCGCGATGTCTTTCAGCGTTACGAGGCTGTGGGTCCCCGCGACGTTGATCACCAGGATGGGGATGTCGTCGAAGTTGATCTCCTGGATGGTGGATTCCTCCGCGTCTTCCGGGATCTCGGCCCTTGCGAGGTCGACCTCTTCACGAACCTTCTGGAGCGCATTGTTGATGTCGACGTCGGTTTCGAATTCAATGACCACCGTCGAGATCCCCTCGCTGGAGGTGGAGGTAATCACCTTCACGTTGGACAGTTCTTCGAGATGCTTCTCGATCGGCTGGGTAACGAGGTTCTCGATGTCCGCGGGAGACACGCCGAAATAGGGGGTGGCGACAAAGACGATCGGTATGGTGATCGAAGGGGTTGATTCGCGCGGCAGGGACAGGTAGGACATGAAGCCGAGAAGTATGACGGCCCCGGTCAGGACGAAGATGCTGATTCTGTTTTTGATCGCCAGGTCAGAGACTTTCAAATAAGGATACTCCAGTGGAAATGTGGGGCGAACGGGGTCGCCGGGCTATATCCCGTCGTTTCTGACCTGAATGGATTCACCGTTTACCAGGTTCCGGTGGCCGACGACGATAAGGGTATCGCCCGTCGCCAGCCCATTCGTGACCAGGACCTGGTCGCCCGCGGTCGAACCCAGCGCGACTGGCACGGACCGGGCGACGTTCCGGTCCGCCAGGAATACGATCCGGCCCTGATCGGTGTCGATTACGGCGTCCTGGGGTATGACGATAGCCTCCGGTATGTTGTCTTTGACGACGCGGATGGTGACGGCCATTTCGGGCTTGAGCCGGTGCGTCGGATTGTCCATCGTGATTTCCACGGGTACGGTTCGGCTGTCCGGGTCCAGCGTCGTTCCGATATAGGAGATGTCCGCTTCCAGAGTGACGTCCGGATGCGCGGGAAACGTCAAGGTAGCCCGCGTGCCGTCGATGACGTGTTTCAAATGTCGTTCGGGGACACCGGCCTCGATCTTGACCCGGTCGATATCTACCAGTTCCATCAACTCCATTCCGGGCGTAGCCAGCTCGCCCACCTCGAGATTGCGGCTGTCCACCACGCCGGAGATCGGCGCCCGGATGACCGTCTTGCTCAAGTAAGTCTGGGCCTGTTGATTCCGTGCGAGATTCATGTCATGGCGGTACTTTGTGTCGAGGTAAACGGACTCCGCGAGGGCTTTCTGCTCCAACAGCCGCTTCTGGTTGCGCAGGGTCAGGCCGCTGGCGTTTACGGCCGCCTCGGCCTCGTCCGCGGCTGCCTTGAGCAGTTCGTCGTCCAGCCGGGCCAGCACGGCGTTCTGTCGCACCGACTCGCCTTTTTCAACCTCGATACGCCTTACCAGTCCGGTTGCCTCGATGCTCACCACGACGCGCCGGACCGGCTTGACCTCACCCACCAGCCTGAGGTGATTGATGAATTCCCGGGGCTCGATCACCCGGGTCACCACGTTTACAGACCGCGTCTCCTCCACGGCGGACGCTTCGTTGGCGGCACTGCCGCTTTCACTGCAGCCCGCGGCGGCCAGTACGACCGCCATGCATGCGGCCGAACCCAACCAATGCCTGGCGCGGTTGATCATCAATGCCCACTCCTTCTCGATAGCTCGATATTCACATGAAGATCCCACGTACTGTCCGCTCCATTTGACTTACGGTCATGGGGCAATAGTTTCCGTAACCTCCGCATATCTGCCGTTAACCGATTCCGACGGCCAACCCCGACTTGCCGGGACGGCCGAAATAACGTAATATCAGGACATCCTGTCAAGTACATCTATACAAAAAGGGACGGGGTGACATTCAATAAAACCGCGGTCAGTACCGAGGTCTACACCATGCCCCGGGAACCATGCCGCGTACGTCGCCGACATGACATGTGGAAACCGATCAACAACATCGCTTACCGGCTTTATTTCTCGTACCGGAACCGGATGTCGCGCCGGGAAAACAGGCGTTGGGCGGTCCGGGTCGAACGAACCCGGGACACGGAACCCAGACCCGTTCTATACGTGGCATGGGGACGGATCGGAGACGTTGTCCTGGCCACCGGGCACCTCAAACGGATGCGGCGGATGTTCCACCCGAGCCCGGTCTGGTTCCTGGGAAGGTCCCGCGTACGACCGATCGTCGAACCGCACGTGGACGCCTTCCTGCCGTTCCCCGAGCCGGCCGCAGGCCTTACCGGGTTCGAAGACGCCCGTGCAGCAGGCCTGGCCAGGTCCGGCGAACAGGCCGCAGGCCTTACCGGGTCCGGAAGCGCACCGGCCGCGTCGCTCGAAGGGATCGCGAACCGGAAGTTCCGGTGCGTCATCGCGGACATCCACACGTTCTACGGCGGACTCTTCGCCCTGGATTCCGTGCTTGCCGCCGTACTGGCGGACCGCAAGTTCATCTACGAAGGTTACCACCTCGGCGAAGACCTGGCCCCGGAACGGCCCTATCCGGCTGGATACGAGGTCGTGCCGAAGTTGGTGGAAGAAGAAGGCGTGGGAAAAGAGGACGCCCCGTGCCATTTATTGCATCACAACGCCCATTATATCCGAAGCGTGCTGGGGCATTGCGGTATCGAATCGGAAGAAGGGGAAGCGTGGCGGCCGGCGCTGGATCACATCGGATCGGGAACCGACGCATGCCGCCGGTTCGGGATCGAACCCGGGAAGTACGTGGCGTGGCAACCTTTCAGCGACAACCGGAGGAAGGACTACCCGCCGGCGCGTTGGGCGGAGACGTTCGCCGCGTTCCCTGGATTGCAGTTCGTCGCCCTGGCCGAACCCGGCCGGACCGAGGAAGTGACCAGGACTGTACCGCCCGGCGTGCGCGTGATCGAAACGGGTTTGACCGGGGTGATGAAGGTGATACGGGAGGCACGCCTGTTCATCGGACTGGATTCGGGACTGAGCCATATCGCGACGGTCATGGGAACCCCCACGGTGTGTGTCTGCCCGGACAGCCACCTCGGGTACTTCTTTCCCTATCCGGAAAGCTACGGCTTCGCGAATCTGCACACCGTATCCCATCCGGAATACCTGCCGTGCCGGGGCTGTTTCATGACCTGCCGGCACGAGCCTCTCGCGTCGACGGTTATTCGGGGCGCCCTCTGCCTTCGCACTTTGCCATCTCGGCTGGTCGTCGAGGCTATCCGGTCCGCAATGTAGTCCGGACGGCATTGTAGCTCATGCCGCGTCACAGTTCGGCGGTCGATGTGAGTTCGACCCGGGCCGGGCGGGCCAGCGCGATGAGATCCTCGATATCGAACTCGGCCAGCAAACCGAAGCAGAAGAGGGGCGAGAGGGATTCGTACCTTCCAGGTTCGACGATCAAACGGTGCAGGCTGGCAAGGCCGCGATGCAGTATGATTTCATCGACCGGCCGGCCGCAAAGGGACGCCGCCATCAGGGCGATCACCGAGGACACGGGTCCCCGCGCCGCCACGCCCAACCGGGCCGTTCCCTCGTGATGCATGACCGCCGCGAGCTGGGCGACCTGGAGACCCAGCATCCGGCCCCCGCCCGACGCCATCATCATGGTCCACTGATGGGGCGCTTTGCCCAGACCGCAGGCGCCCTGCATGACCAGTTCCACCACCGTGGCCGTGACATTGTCCCGCAGGGCTTCCTCTACCAGGCCTTCCGCCCCCTGCCACCCCTCATCCGCCAGGATCAGACGCTTCCCGCCGGATTCCGGATGCGTGGGAACGGTGGTCACGCCGGGTAACTCCCATCCGCCCCGCAAGTGGTAACAGGCGCCGTCCAGCAGGTGGCCGTCCACCATGCGCGAAGCCTGGCCGGTCACCCGCTCGACAGGCAGGGGCCGGTACCGCAGCAGGGACTTCAGCCGTTCCCTGCCCTCCGCCTGCCACCGGGAGAACGCGGCGGGGTCCTCCGGCGGCTCCGGGCGTTTCAGTCCGCGGGCCAGGGACCGGGCCAGGGAGACGAAATCGGCGTTGTCCGCCGGCGTTCCAACCCACAGTTCCTCTTCGGTGCGGACTTCGTCTTCCGAGGGCATCTCTTCTTCGCCGGACGGCGCGCCTGGTCGGCCGTTCAGGAAATGCCGGTTCAAAAACCCGTAGAACCGCTCCCGGTGTTCCCGCTCGTAGTTGTGGGTCCCCGGATCCAGGTTGTTGTGGAATTCGAAGGCATCCGATCTTCCGAACGAAGCATACAGCGGTCGAACCGGTTCATACACCGAGGGCCGTGCCCTGGCGGTCTGGAAGCAACAATCGTCATATTCGTTATACATCAGCAGGGCCGGACGCGGCGCAAGCATGGCCGTGAGCATGGGATAGTCGGCCGTAGCGGCGAGGTCCGATGCGTTCTGCTCGATGTCACCCCGGTCGGCCCGGTGGTTGACCCGGTAGTCCAGGCCGATGAAACCGGCGTTAGGCGCGGCGAGGCGCACCCGCGTGTCCAGGGCCGCGAGAATGATCGTCTGCCAGCCCCCGCCGGACAGTCCGGTCACGGCGATACGCTCCGGGTCGACACGTTCCAGGGCCAATAGCACCTCCAGTCCGCGGCACATGGCCAGGTAGAACACGGCGATGCCCGCCACACCGCACAGATCCAGGTAGCTCGCGTTGTTGTGCTGGTAGCCCGGGCCCTGCAGTTCTCCGAAATTCAGCCACTCCGGATTCAGCGCGAACACGCCCCGGCGAGCCAGGTTGACACATCGGATCTGCTTGTAGTCCACCGCCTTGCCCGGCGGGCCCACATGCCCGTTCAGGTTCAATACGCCCGGTGCCGAAACCGACGGATCCTCCGGTTCGTAAAGGAGGGCCGGGATGACCAGGCCGGGCTGGTCCGGCTGGCCGGGCAGACCGGGCAGCGCGCGGTAGGTCAGCTTGCGAATCCGGTATCCCTTTCCGGTTTCGATCACGTCGCTCCACTCGACGTCCGGCGAACCGTTTCTCCACGCGTCCGGCACGCCTTTGAAAATCACCTCTTCCAGCACGGCCTGACGCAACTTACCGGCTTCTTCTTCCCAGGTCGCGGCGTCGGGCAGGTCGAATCGGGGGATGTGTTTTAGTAAATAAGCCTTCAGCGTATCCACCGTTTGCGATTGCAGACTCGGCACGTCGGACTCATAGGCGGCCGCGCCACCCTGGCGGACGGGATTATCGCGATCCAGGTCATTCATCGTTGCGGCTCCTCGTGCATCGAACAGGATGAATCGGCAGGATTTTCCGGTATCGCTTCCATACGTACATTGACTTCAAGCTCGATATCGCCCCCTCCGAACAGTACGCCTCGCGTGGGGGACACGTCCTGGTAGTCCCGTCCCACCGCCACCCTTACGTGGCGTTCGTCGGCAAAAATCGCGTTCGTGGGATCGAATCCCGTCCATCCGGGTCCTGGCAGCAGGCACTCCACCCAGGCGTGCGAGGTCGTTCCTCCGCCCGGCCCGTCTGCCCCGCCCGGCCCGCTTGCCCCGCCCGGCCCGTCTGCCGCGGTTTCCTCATGGAGATAGCCGGATACGTACCGGGCGGGAATGCCCCAGGTCCGCGCTACGGCGATCATGACATGGGCGTAATCCTGGCATACGCCACGGCCGGTATCCAGGATATGTTCGATCGTGGAGGAGATCGTGGTGCTCCCGGGCACGTACTCGAAGCGTTCGAAGAGTGTTTCCGAGACCCGTTTCAGCGCGGCCAGCGGATCGCCCTCGGGTGCGATGCCGCTCCGTTGCACGAACCTCTCCAGGGCGGGCGAAGGGAGGGCCAGGCCGCTGTGATCAAGGAAGTCCCGGTGGTGGAACGAATCGCGCCAACCCCGGATGGCCTCCCAGGCGCTTTCTTCGCATCCTTCGGACGGTGCACTCCGTGACGAGACGTCAACCGTGGAGTGTGCGGTGATGGTCAGCGACTGGTGATCGCGGTTCAGGTGAAGCTGGTGACGCGTATTGCCGAAGGCGTCCGTGACCGAAAAGACCGAGCCTTCCGGTTCCGTCTCGATCCGAAACGCGGAGACGCGCTGCCTTCGGTCCTCGAGCGGCTTGAGCGCCAGGGACATCGCGCAGTTTCGCGCGTTGAGGCCATAGCGGTACTTCGTGACATGCTCGATCCGGTATCGCACGGTTTTGACCATGGCGTCAGCGTTCAGACAGGGATTCCAGGGGATAGGCGATAAAGGCATCCATGATCTGCTGGTGAAGCTTCCGGCTGTCGCCGTTCACCCGTTCCAGCGTTGCGCGCCATGCCGTAACGTCGTTCCGGCAATCCCGGACGGCCGCGCAAAGGGAAGCACCCAGCGCCGCCGCTTTCTCGCTCGCGTCGGGCGACGGGCCCGAACCAATGGCGTCCAGCACGGAGGCGATCGCGTCGAGGGACCGGCGCACCGAACCCGGAAGCAGTTCGTCGGTTACGATCAGATCGAGCACCTGGCCGGGCTGAACCACTACGCTGTAGGTATGCACGTAGGCGTCGAAGGCGCGGAACAAGTGCAGCAGGTTCGCCCAGTCCGCGTCAAACGATTCGTCCTGGCTGTCGTGCGCCTCGATCTGAGCCAACAGGACCGACGCGGAAAGCTGCACCCGTTCGATGTACCTGCCCAGCTGTATGAAATGCCAGCCGTCATCGCGGTACATGGTCGCCTCGGCCACGCCGGTGAAGGTGGCGACGTCCTTTCCCGTCCCCGCATAGAAAGACTCCGGCGCCGTCTTCCATATCTCCTGGATGGTCAACCCCTGCAGGCGAAGGAAGGTCGTGTTCAGTGAAAGCCACATCTCGGCGCTGATGTAATTGCGGATCTGTCGCGCGTTCTCCCGGGCGTACGCGAAGCAGTTCCATATGGAATCCGGATTCGTGGGTTCGAAAGTAAGGTGATCGGCCAGGGTATACGAGTCGGCCAGCGCGTAGTCGTCGCTCCCGAAGGCCTCCAGCGTACCCGCGGGCGGGGACTGGTTCATGCTGCTGTACACGCGGTTCCATCCGAAATGGATCTCGCGCAGCGGACGGTCCACCAGCGTTTCCACCTGCAGTTGCATCAGCCGGCTGAGGTGTGCGGCGCGCTCGAGATACCGGCCCATCCAGTACAGGCCCTGTGCGCTTCTGGACAGCATTCAGTCCCCCAGTACCCAGACGTCCTTGCCCCCGCCTCCCTGGCTGGAGTTTACGACCAGGCTGCCCTCCCGCAGCGCGACCCGGCAGAACGCACCCGGTACGATACGCGTCTCGCGGCCATGGAGCACGAAGGGCCGCAGGTCCACGTGCCGCGCCGCGGCACGGCCCTCGATCAGGCAAGGCGCGCGGGAAAGGTCAAGGACGGGCTGTGAAATGAAATCGGCGGGGTTTTCCCGCAATTCGCGGGCATAGGCATCCCGTTCATCAGGCGTCGATTCCGGCCCGACCAGCATGCCGTATCCCCCCGATTCGCCTACCCGTTTGACGACGAGGTCCCGCAGGTTGTCCAGGGTGTATTCGAAGTCCTCCGGCCGGCGGCAGATATAGGTCTTCACGTTCCGCAGCAGCGGTTCTTCAGCCAGGTAGTAGCGTATCATGTCAGGGACGTATGCGTATACGCTCTTGTCGTCCGCAACGCCCGTGCCCGGCGCGTTCACCAGGGTGACGTTTCCGGCCCGGTAGACGCCCATGAGGCCCGGGAGGCCCAACAGGGAGTCCGGCCGGAATACGAGCGGATCCAGGAAGTCGTCGTCCACCCGGCGGTAGATGACGTCCACCCGTTGCAGTCCCGATGTGGTGCGCATGTACACATAACCGCCGTCGACCAGCAGGTCCCGGCCCTCGACCAGGGTCGCCCCGATTTCGTGGGCCAGGTAGATGTGCTCGTAAAACGCCGCATTGTACACACCGGGCGTCAGCAACACCACGCATGGATCGTTTTCTTCGCGAGGCGCGAGTTCCTTGAGCGTCTCGCGGAGCAGGCGCCCGTACTGCTCGACTTCCCGCACCTTGCAACTGCGGTAGAGCCGGCGCAGGTTGGCCTTGACCGCCTTCCGGTTGGCGACCATGTAGGACACGCCGGATGGCACGCGCAGGTTGTCCTCGAGCACGTGGAATCCTTCATTCGTACGGACCAGGTCGGTGCCGCAGACCGCGACATACGTCCCGTGCGGCACGGGCACCCCCCGCATTTCGACTCTGTACTGGGGACAGCCGCGCACCAGGTCGACCGGGACGACCCCGTCTTCGACAATGTGGGCGGAACCGTAGATGTCGGAGAGAAACCGGTTCAATGCCTTCAGCCGCTGGGCAAGTCCGGCTTCGAGATGCCGCCATTCGTCGGCGGGCAGGATTCGGGGAAGGCAATCGACGGGCATGATGCGCTCGCCGGCCTCTTCGCCCCCGTATACCGTAAACGTGATGCCTTCGCTGGAAAAGGAATGCGTGACCCGTTCCTGCATGCGAACGAGTTCGTCGACGGGAAGCCGGAGGAGTGATTCGTACAGACCGCGGCAATGATCGCGCGGCGTACCGTCAGGCAGGAACATCTCGTCGTAGAAAGCGCTATCCAGGTCGTATGCGTCGAAATCCATTACGCGGGTCTCCGATCGGCGGACCAGCGAGATCCTTGTCCTGGAATCGCAAGGCAGGAAGCGGCCGGGCCTTGACCTTCACACCTTGCTCATGCATTGCTCATATCTTGCTCATGCTTTCCACCGGATAACATGTTATATTGAGTATGACGACAGATCAAGGGGAGTCTTCCCACGCGACGAGCGTCCAAACGGCATGAATCGCGCATTCGGCCGGATCGAAGGCGAACATGTTATATGCATGCAATATTTCCATTGCGTATTATGAGTCTCCCGGTATTATACACTCTTACATGGTTTGACCGTGTGATTACCATTTCGATTCTACGGGCTCCATCCTGTCGTTCCATATATCTAGCCGAATCTTAAGCCGTTGGTTTCCGCGTTTTTCTAAACAGCGGGAGTTGGATTGATGGCCGTCACGCTGGCTAATGCGCTTACCGCGTATTTCGACTTCATCTGGATGTCCTTCCTGTTGCTGGGGCCGATGCTGATCCTGGGTCTGCTGCTCTCCGGCCTGATCCACGTGTTCATCTCCCGGGAAGCGATACTGAAATGGCTCCAGGACGACAGCCTCCGGTCGGTATCCGTCAGCTCGGCGGTCGGCGTGCCGGTCCCGCTCTGCAGTTGCTCCGTCGTCCCCGTCGTGGCCGAAATGCGCCGGAAGGGCGCTTCCCGTTCGTCCTGCATGGCCTTCCTGATCACCGCGCCGGAAACCGGAGCGGACTCCATCCTCGTCACCAACGCGTTTTTCGGGTTCATCGCCGCCGTGGTACGCCCCGTCATCAGTTTCATCACGGCCGTCGTAGCGGGCATTTTCTGCATTGGCCTGATCCGTGACGACAGTGGTGAAATCAAGCCGGGCGAGGAAGATCACCATGGTCACGACCATGACCACGATCATCACGACCATGATCACGATCATCACGACCATGATCACGACCACGACCACGCGGTCCATGATCCGTTGATATCGGACAAGGACGACTGCTACGTCAGTCCCGCCGCCATGAAGATCCTGATGACGCGGTGGATCAAGAGCATTACCACCGTGGCATCCACCTGGAAGTTCGGATCGTGGATCAAACCCGAATTCTACCGCGAAATCCTCGGGGAACAGACGAGAAAGTCCAGCCGGGCCGCCGAGGAGGACCGGGTGGCGGAGGAATACCCCGGCCTCGATTTCAAGAAGATCGTCAAACACATCATGCACTACGGTTTTGTTGAGATCGCCGACGATATTCTTTTCGCGCTGCTCGTCGGCATTGCACTGGGCGGTGTGCTCTTTCTCGTCATTCCGGCCGACCTGATGTCGAACGAGTACGCGCGCTGGCTGAGCTACCCCGTCATGATCATCGTCGGCGTGCCCCTCTACATATGCGCCTCGGCCAGCACGCCGATAGCGGCCGCGCTGGTGGCCCGAGGCGTGAGCCCCGGCGCCGCGCTGATTTTCCTGATGACCGGACCGGCGACCAACACGAGCACGATCGCCATCATCATGAGCCAGTTCGGTGCGCGTTTCGCGGCCGTCTACGTTACCTCCGTCATCGCGGTTACCGCCGTGATCGGCATCGCCATCGATTTCATGCTGCTGGCGACGGGCTTCACGATTTCCGTCAATCTCCTTCCTTCCGAGTCCCCCGCAATCCAGTTCATACAGTGGGGCGGCGCGATCTTTTTGATCGTGCTGATCATCTGGCGGTACCGCGCGGGCGCCATGCGCAGGGGATACGAAGACATGATGGTCAACGTCCGTCCGTTGTCCAGGCCCTGGCGGAACGCCTGGAAGCGGCTGACCCGGGACCGGTCCTTCCGGGGTACGGTCTCACCCACCACTCCCCTGGGCATGATGCTCTGGGGACTGCTGCTGGTGCTGTTCCTCGGCAGCGGGTTCACTACCGTACCGCCCGGACACGTCGGATATGGCCGGCTATTCGGTCAAGTATACTGGAAAGACCTTCAGCCCGGGCTGCATTACCTGGCGCCCCGCCCCCTGGTGCAGGTGGACAAGTGGCCGGTCAAGGAAGTGAAGTCCATCATGTCCGACACGCCATACGAATACGTGTCGGGCGATCTGAACATGTTAACGCTCACCCTGGACGTCCAGTACCGGGTGAAAGACCCGTACACGTATCATTACCGTACGGTCAATCCGGAAGAGATCATTGAAGACGCGGTCCGCGAGCACCTTCGCACTTACATCAATGCCCGCGACCTCGACCGCCTGCTCACCGCATACCGGGCGGACATGGTCGATGAACTGACGAATCTCTTCGTCGTGGATGCCGAGATGCATGGAGACAAGACGGTGCTCAGCACCGTAGATCTCGTTAAGGTCAGCCTGCTGGACATCACCCCCGCCGCGGAAGCGATGAATTCGTTCCGGGAGATCTCCAGCGCCCAGGAAGACCGGGAGCGGATCATCGTCAACGCGCAGAGGTTCATGGTCTCGCTGGTGCCGCGTGCCCACGGCAATGCCGAATATGAAAGAGAACAGGCCGATGGAGAGGCCTTCAGGAAAGTGGCGACCTCCGCGGCGGAAGCGGATGCCATCATGGTCATTTCATCGGCGATGCAGACGGCGCCGGAAGTTCTGAGGAACATGCTCTGGCGCGAGAAGCTGGAATCCGCACTCGCGGGCAACCCCAAGATCATCGTGCCCAACCGGCAGAGTTTCAACAAGGTCGCGATCTGGAAGAAAAGAACGGCGGAGCCCGCCGCTCCGGCCGGCCACGACAGGAGGTAAAGGCAAATGACCGGTAAAGGACGTGGCATCCGGACGGCCATCGTCGCACTCGTGCTGGCGGCGATCGTCTACGACTGTTTCTACGTGATCAACGAGACCCAGCAGGGGGTCCTGACCAATTTCGGCCGGATTTCTCCTCCGGTGAAGCAGCCGGGACTGCACGTCAAGTGGCCCCGCCCGATCTCGAAAGTCTACAAAGTGGACCGAAGGCTGCAGACGCTGACCGACGTCTCCCATGAATTGATTACCGAAGACCAGAAGAACATCCTGATCAGCGGCTACCTGCTCTGGCGCATCGTGGATCCCATCCTCTACGTGGAGGCGATTCGTACCGGCGAAAACGCCACGGAACGACTGCGGGACCTCTATCTGTCGAGCAGCGGGATCGTAATCAGCAACAAGGCCCGGGACGCCTTCATCAGCCTGGGTCTGGAACACGAAGACCTGCACGAAGCGGCCCGTGACATCCTGAGCAGCATCGCGCCCATCGCCAGTGCGAATTACGGCATCGAGGTACTGAAAGCCGGGATCATCGAGTATACGCTTCCCGTGGAGAACCGCCCGGCCGTGATACAGCGCATGATCTCGGAGCGCGCGCGCATCGCGGCCCGCTACCGGAGCGAAGGCGAAGAGATGGCCATACGCATCGAAGCGCTGGCGATCAACGAACACGAGAAGCTCATGGCGGAAGCCCACGCGGAAGCCACGGCCATTCTCGGCGAGGCGGAAGCGGAAGCGATGGCGCTGCTCGGCAGGGCCTACCGGAGCGACCCGGCTTTCTACCGGTTCATCCGTGCGCTCGACAGTTACGACCTGATCATCGACAAGAATACGACCCTCATGCTGCCGGCCGACAACGAGCTGTTCAGGTACCTGGACAGCCGAACGGTTCCCCGGTAAAACAGGCACTGAACCATGGCAAACGAAAACCGGCCTTTACCCTATAGCACACGCATTATCTACGCCCTGTTCGATGCGGCCCGGGCCTTCGGCTGGAACCGGCTGTTCTGGAGCCTGGCCGCCCTGTCCGTCGCCGCCGTGCTGGCGAGTGGGTTCTATATCGTCAAAAAGGAGGAACAGGGCGTCCTCGTGCGGTTTGGCAAGGTGGTGGACGAAAACATCGGCCCGGGTATCCATTACTGCGTGCCGTTCATCTACGAAACCCACATCCGCAAGGTAAAGCGCATCGTCCGCGTGCCCATCGTCAGCGAGGCAACGATGGGAGATACGCACGTCACGTTGTTGTCCGGCGATACGAACCTGGTCGAACTGGACGTGGCCGTGCAGTTCAAGATCGACAACCTGCGCAGCTACCTGTTCGCGGTTACCGACCCGACGATGCTTATGACCATGATCGTGCGGGAGGAAATGGTCAACATCGTGGGGCAGAACTTCATCGACCTGATCCTGACGTCCAACCGCAGCATCATCGAACGGCACCTCCACGATTATCTCGCAGGGCGCCTGGAGGCGATCGACATCGGTATCGAACTGGTCGACCTGAACATCGTGGACATACGTCCCATCGAGGAGACCGTGGAAGCGTTCCGGGACGTCAACGACGCCATTTCCGAGCGTATGCAGTCCATCAGCAACGCCAATCAGCGCAGGGAGAAGCTCGTCGCCCGGACGAAGGGACAGACGGAAGCGATCATCATGGATGCCCGGGCCACGGCCCGGGAACGGGTCCTTCAGGCCGAGAGCAGCGCCGGCGCTTTCACCAGCTTGCTTGACGAATACCGGAGGCAGCCGGCACAGGTCGGCATCACCCGGTACTGGCAGCGCATGCGCACGATCTTCTCTGAAGCGAACCTGGCGGCGGTCAATCCCGGCAACGACGCGAATATCGAGGTCAATCTCATCGACGAAGGATCGGGTCTGACGCCCGCGGACATGGCTTTCGATTCACCGGGCGCCCTCGCCGCAACCGGCCCCGATTCCCTGGACAGACCCATTTTTTCGACGCTTCCACCGGATATACACCGGTATGAGAATATCGACCGGGATGGCTTCCTCATCGAAGGCAGATTCCATAGCCGCAACACGGAGCGGGATCATCTACCGGTGGCCGCGCCGCGATCGCTCATTTTCGACACGCCGTCCATTTTCAGCCACGGCCACGTAACGACCAGCAGCGTGGACGAGGCGAGTCAGGCCGGTGAAAAAGCGCTGGCAGAGACCATGCATGAAGAAGAAAAAGAAGAAGAAGCGAAAGCGGGTACCGAAGGGAGTCAAAGTGATCCGAAGCAATAGACCTTACGGCCTTGTGTCGCTGGTTGCCGCGCTCTTCATCGCAACGCTGGCGCACCCATTGCCGGTCCGGGCGGAGACGGGCGTAACTTCCGAAGCCATCGTTTTCGGCCAGAGCGCGTGCTTCACGGGTCCCAACCGCAACCTGGGCCTGTACTACCGGGCGGGCATCCTTTCGGCCTTCGAAGAACTGAACCGCGCGGGCGGCATCAACGGAAGAACGCTAAGACTGCTTTCGCTGGACGATGGGTATGAACCCGAGCAGGCCGCGGCCAACGCCGAGCGCTTTGCCGAAGAGAATGACGTGTTCGCGGTGATCGGCGGCGTGGGAACGCCGACCGCCAGGCGGATCGCCCCCGTGCTGCGCAGTGCCGGCATCCCCTTTGTAGGCCCCTTCACAGGCGCGGATTTCCTTCGCAATTTCGACCGGTTCCCCAACGTCGTCAACCTGCGGGCCGCGTACCTGGACGAAGTCGTGACCATGGTCGATTACATCGTGAACGACCTGGGCAAGAACCGGTTCGGTGTGATTTACCAGGACGACGCCTTCGGCCGATCCGTGCTTCGGAACTACCAGACCGCCCTTGAAGCTCATGACCTCCCGATACTCGCCAAGACCGCCCACTCGCGCAATACCCACGCGGTCCACGCGGGCCTGTTCATGATCTCCAAGGCGGACCTCGACGCCATCTTGATCGTGGGGTCTTACGCCGCGAACTCCGAAATCATCAACCTGTCCCATTCGCTGGGCCACGACTATATCGTGGCCAATCTCTCTTTCGTTCTTTCCCAGGAACTGAAAAAACTGGTCGAAAACCGCAGCGAAAAAATCCTGGTGACCGAGGTAATACCGGATCCGAACAGCAACAGCAGCCGGATCGCCCGGCGGTTCAGAAATGCATTGAGACCGGAATACGGCCAGACTGAATCCGTGGCGACCCTGGTGAACGAGGTGGCCTTCGAAGGATACATCCTGGGTAGATTCGTCATCGATGTGCTCGAACGCATGGGTGGAGAACTGACGAGGGAACACTTCCTGCGTGTCGCGCTGTCGCCCGAAAGCGTCATGCTCGACGACTGGCAACTGGAATTCGCGCCGGGAACGAATGCCGGATCCACCTTTATCCGGCTTACCAACCTGGGCGAATGACAACCTGCAAACGAGGTGCGGCCATTGAAGAAGGTAGATGAGTTTACCGTCGAGGAAATCGGCGAGGAGTGGTTGCGCGAGCTGTACAAGGTCGTTGCGCTCCGGCGCGGCACCATGTTCAGGATGATCACCGAATCGGCCCGGCTCCTGTTGTTCGGCAACGCGGGCGGCGCCGCGCTGATCATCGGTTTCATGAGCACGGCGACGGGCGACCAGGGATCCTCCTACCACTGGTTCAGCCTGTTTTCGCTGCTTGCCTTCGCCCTGGGCACCCTGGCCTCTGCCATGACGATGATCCTGGTAGCCGTGGTATCCGTGAAGGAAGCCCACGGCGCCGAGAAGGGGCTGAAGCGATTCGTCGACGGTGAAATCAACCGCTCACAGGTCATGTTTACCATTGAGGAACAGACCTTCCGCCTCGCGGATTCGGCCACCGTTTCCGGGGTCGTTAGCGCGTTGGGGTTCATGGTGGGCGGGCTGATCACCATTGCCCTGCTCATGATTTTCTTCTAGATGAAATCCTTCCAGGTCCGCATGCCGCCGTTGTGCCATCCTCTGTCGTCCTGGCCAAACGCACGTTCCCGTCCACGTTAGGACTCGTCCAACAAGATGAACGATATCCTGTTGCTCCTCATCGTATATTCGACGGCGATCTTCGCCGTGTCCCTGCTCGGCGGCAAGCTCTCGGCTATCGTCACCATGACCCACACCCGCACGCAACTGGTCATGAGTCTCGTGGCGGGGTTTCTCCTGGGCGTCGCCATGTACCATCTGCTGTTGCACAGCCTCGAAGACATCCCCGGTCCGCATGCCGGTGAAATCGCCGTGGGTTGCGCGGTTCTGGGCGTCATCATGATCATCGTCCTGCTGCGGATCTTCCGGTTTCATCATCACGAATTCGACCAGGATGCGGCCCAGATACCGGACCACCACGACCACCACGACCACCACGATCACCAGGACTCGAAAGACGTCAACCCCCGTAGCGTGTTCGGCGTCGCCACGGGCCTCGGCCTGCATACCATCACCGAGGGGATCGCCCTCGGCGCCAGCATGCGTATCGGCTTGATTCACAACGAGGGAACGGTTCTCGCGGGGCTGGGCGTGTTTCTGGCGATCATGCTGCATAAGCCCCTGGATGCGTACTCCATCATCGGGCTGATGCGGGTGTCCGGTTACGGGAACCGGACCTGCACGCTGACCAATGTCGGTTTTGCCCTGCTCTGTCCGCTCATCACCGTATTGACCTTTCTTGGCGTCGGCCTCCTGAGTCAGCTCAACGAAATGCATGTCATCGGGTACGTCATGGCCTTCGCCGCCGGTGTTTTCCTGTGCATCTCCCTGAGCGACCTGCTCCCCGAGATCCAGTTTCACAGCCATGACCGCGGGATGCTCATCCTGGCCTTCCTGATCGGCATCGGTCTCGCGTACGCCCTTTTCCATTTCGAATCCGAGACCATGCACGGGCTGGACACGTTGCACTCCCATTAGTTTCACCCCACACCGCGAGCAGCGCCCATGTCGACCTCCACCCATAGTGCGGATTTCGGCGTGGATACCGAAACCCGCGTATTCCACGTCGAGGGCATGACCTGCAGCGCGTGCTCGGCGCGGGTAGAGAAGGTCCTCTCCCAGGTCCCCGGTGTCGCTGCCGCCCACGTAAACCTCGCCCTGGAACGAGCGACGCTGACGGTTGCATCCAGCGTGGAAGGTAACGCGCTGTCCAGACCCGTGGCCGCCGCGGGGTACCGGCTGACCGCCGTTCGGGACGACCGGTACGAACCCGAAATGGATCCCGGACAGTCACGCAGGGACCGTATCGCCATGATCGTCGCGATCTGCATGACGATTCCTTTCCTGCTTCAGATGCTGGCGGGGCTGCTGGGTGGCTGGACCGGTTTGGCCTGGCACATGCCGGTATACGCGGAAGCGACGCTCGCGACCGTGCTGCAGATCGGAATCGGCGCCCGTTACTACCGGAGCGCTTTCCACGCGCTGCGCGGCGGCGGCGCGAACATGGACGTCCTGGTGGCCCTGGGAACCACTTCGGCCTATGTGTACAGCGGCTACCTCGCTTACCGCCTGGGCGCCGGCGCGGCAGGCCAGCTCTACTTCGAAGCTTCCGCGATCATCATCACCCTCGTACTCGTCGGCAAGCACATCGAGACCCGGGCGCGACGCACCGCAGGCCGGGCGATCCGTGAACTGCTGGCGATCCGTCCGGTCACCGCACGGATCAGGACGACGGATGGCGCGGAGCGGGAAACGACGGTGCATGCCCTGAAGATCGGCGACGTCGTGATCTGCCGACCGGGAGACCGGGTGGCCGTAGACGGCGTCGTGCTCCGGGGCGAAGCCGAAATCGATGAAGCGCTCCTCACCGGTGAGAGTGTCCCGGTGCCCAAAATAGCGGCCGACACCGTGATCGCCGGATCGATGAACATCAACGGCTTCATGGAGATCGAGACCCGGGCCGTCGGGAGCGATTCGACGCTGGGCCGGGTGATTCGCCTGGTTGAAAACGCGCAGGCCGCCAAGCCGGCCATCCAGCGCATGGTGGATCGCGTAAGCGCCGTATTCGTACCGGTAGTCATCGGCCTGGCCATGATCACCTTCGCCGCGTGGGTTCTTTCGGGGGCCGACCTGGAATCCGCGTTGATCAATGCCGTTTCCGTCCTCGTCATCGCCTGTCCCTGCGCGCTGGGTCTGGCGACACCGACGGCCATCGTGGCCGGTGCGGGCGCGGCGGCCCGGGCGGGCATTCTGGTCCGGGACATCGAATCCCTGGAACAATCAAACGACCTGACCCACGTTATTTTCGACAAGACAGGCACCTTGACCGAAGGCCGGCCCGTGATCTCCGCCGTTACCCCCCTGGCCGAGCGGGACGAAGGCGACCTGCTTCGGGTCGCCGCATCGCTTCAGCAGGGCAGTGAGCATCCCTTCGCCTCCGCGTTTCTGCGTATGGCCGCCGAACGGGACACCGCCCTTGCCGACGTGAGGGGATTCAGGAGCGTGGTGGCGAAAGGCGTCCAGGGCGAAATCGACGGCGCACGCTACCTGCTTGGAAACAGGAGGCTCTTCGATGAATGCTGCCCGGGCATCGTGCCGCCCGCCGCCCCGGAAAACGGGGGTTCCACACCGGTTTGGCTGGCGGCCCGAAGCGATTCCGGATGCGAGTTCCTCGCTCGCTTCGAACTCATCGACGCGTTGCGGCCCGACGCGGTCGAGGTAGTGAATGGACTCAGGAAACTGGGAGTAAAGACCCTGCTGGTATCGGGCGACGCCGAGGCCGTCGTGGCGCGTATCGGACGGCAGGCCGGCATAGACGAAACCATCGGCGCCGCTACGCCGGAAGAAAAGGAGCGTATCGTGGGCCGGCTGACGGAAGGCGGCGCAAAAGTCTGCATGGTCGGCGACGGGGTCAACGACGCGCCCGCCCTCGCCCGTGCCGACGTGGGGATCGCCATGGGCTCCGGCACCGACGTGGCCATGGAAACGGCCGCGATCACGCTGATGAGGCCCGATCCGACCCTGGTGGCCGGGGCGATCGACGTGAGCCGGAAGACGATCCGGAAAATCAAGCAGAATCTGTTCTGGGCGTTCATCTACAACGTGATCGGGCTGCCCCTCGCGGCGCTGGGATTCCTCGTCCCCGCATTCGCCGCGGCCATGATGGCGGGCTCCAGCATCAGCGTCGTCCTGAACTCGTTGACGCTCCGTTCCTGGCGTCCAGGAAACAGGTAGGAATCTACAGGATCATCGAACCTGTTCAGGTTGTTTGATCGGAAGGAGAGGCGGAGGGGGGTTCCGGCGCGGCAAGGGCCGCGGCCAGCGGAAGCCTGATGGCCATTTCGGTGTATTGGCCCGGTTCCGAATCCACCTCGATGGAACCACCGTGTTCGCGGACAATATCGTTCGACAGAGCCAGTCCGAGGCCGGTGCCCTGGTCGGTCGGCTTGGTGGTGAAGAAGGGATTGAAGATCTTGTCGATCACGTGGGGCGGGATCCCTTTGCCGTTGTCCTTTATCCGGACGACGATCTGGTCTTCCTCGCGGCGGGTGGACAACCAGATGCCGGGTACGTAACCGGATTCCGTATCCGGGTCCTCCCGTTTCTCGTTGGTGGCGTGACAGGCGTTGTTCACCATGTTCAGGAATACCCGGGCCATTTCCTGGGAAACGATCTCGACCTCGCCCAGATCGGAATCGAAGTCTTCACTGATTTCGAGCTGGAAGTCCGCGTTCGAAGCCCGGGCGGCGTGGTAGGCGAGACGGGCGTGTTCTTCCAGCAGGGCATTGACGTCTGTCGACTGCTTCTCTCCCGAGCCGCGGCCCATCTGGAGCATATCGCGAACGATGCGGTTGGCCCGTTCGCCATGCTCCCGGATACGGCGCAGGTTCTCCGTAAGATCACCGCCGATCTCGCGGATCAGTCCGTCCTGCTCCTCGTCGATCGTGCCGCCGGCCGCGGGCAATTCCTCCTTCATTTCATCGAGCAGTTCTTCCGAGGACTCCGCGAAGTTCTTGACGAAGTTCAACGGGTTCTGAATCTCGTGCGCCACGCCCGCGGTGAGTTCGCCCAGGGCGGCCAGTTTCTCCCGCATGACGATCTGGTCCTGGGCCTTCTGAAGTTCCGCCAGCGTGCTCTCCAGCTCGTCGTTCTTCCCGCGCAGTTCCTCGGCCAGTTTCTCCACGAGGTTCAACCTCTGCGCTTCGATCGAGTGAAGCCTGAAGACTTCCAGCGCGGCGGCCATGTCCGCTACCTCGTCACGGCCGTCCAGTTCAACTTTCTGCTTCAGGTCGCCCCCCGCCATGCGCCGCATGTGTTCCGATAGAAACCCCAGCCGGCGCAACAGCACCTTGCCGACGAACAACCACGCGATCAGCAAGGCGCCGACCAGGCTGACCGCGTTCAGGGCGAGGAGGAGCTGCCTGCCCACCTGGATCGTCTGCGTCGACGCGATCGTGGCGGCCTCTGTGCTTTCCTGCGCCAAATTCACGAGGCTTTCCACCTCGGCCACCAGTTCGACGGAAAGATCCCGGTTGTTTTCGATCAAGGCGCGTTGCTGGGCGATCAGGTCCAGGTCCTCGCCACGAATCTCGAAGATCTTCCCCTGGCCGCTGCCCAGTTCGAAGAGCTGGGCGAATACCGGTTCGAGCCGCTGCCGAAGGGGCGTCGAACCCAGGCCCGCGAGGCTTCGCTCCACGCCGCCGTCGGCCGACTCGAAGCGCTCCAGCAGGGGTTCCAGCCGATCGGCATCGGACAGGTTGAAGACGTTGGAAAGGATCCGGGTACTGACGGTCGCCTCGGCCTGCAGATCGGCCAGGTGCCGGTATCGTTGCAGCTCCTCTTCGGAGAGGTACTCCTCGCGAGGCGCCACCGGCTGATCGATGTCCCGGTATCCCGTCACCGTGTAGAACAACTGGTTGTCGATAGCCGGGACCAGAATGCCCGCCAGCTCGAACTGCAGCCGTTCCAGTTCAAGACGTAGCTGCCGGCCCTGTTCCTGGAGTTCGAAGCGCCTGGCCACGGACTCCTCGATCATTTCGATATTCGACATCAGCGTGCTGCCGGATTCACGGATGCGTTGAAAGCGTTCGTCTTCCATGCCGTAGCCGGCGATGGCTTCCAGCTGCACCGCGAAACTCTCCCGTTCTTCGGCGATGCTCGCGGTTACGGACTCGAGTGCTTCGGGGGTTTCCGCGGCCGTCAGGCGCGGCGCGGCCGCCGCAAGCGTTCCGCTCCGCTGGGCTACGCCGAAGGCCGCGGCGATCTCCGGCACGGCGACCTCGTTTACTTCGCGCTGTGCCTCGCCGACCTCGTTGAAGGCGAACCAGGCCACCATACTGGCCAGCATGGTCAGCGCTACCGCCGCCCCGATGCCCATGTACAACTGCCCCGATATGCGGGACGGGCCTTTGTCGTACAACCACAACAGCCACTGCTTGATCATGGCATCACGTCCCGGAGGGTACGGATGGGATGGTAACGGCCATCCTGTCCGATCACCGTAAGGAAGACGGCGTCCGAACCCTGGTTGTCTCCTTCGCCGAATTCAAGACGAAGACCGCCCAGGTCGATCGTTCCGGCCCGGTTCAGGCTCTCCATGAGACAGGACCGCGTTACTTCGGGGCCACAGCCCTCGAGGGCGGTGATGGTCAGCTTGCCGGCGAGGTATCCTTCGAAAGAGACGAATCCAGGGGTCGTGCCCGGCGCGTGCGCGGAGAGCGCTCTGCGGTACTGGACGGCGATGGCGATGTTTCCGGCCGCGGGAAAGGGCACCACCTGAGAGACCAGGACACCGCGTCCGTCGGGACCCAGTTCACCCGCCAGCGCATTACTGCCTACGAACGATATCGTTGCAAATACGGGATTGAAACCCACGTGCCGCGCCCACGAAATGAGCGTCGCCACCGGCTGGTAGGCGCCGATCACCACGACGGCGTCCGGTTTTCCCTGCTGCAGATCAAGCAGGCCGGCCTTGATCGCGGTGGTGTTCCTGGGATACACGCCGATCGCCACGGGATCGAGCTGCCGGCGTTCCAGCGCGCGTCGTACGCCGCGGTATCCGACCCGGCCAAAGGAATCGTTCTGGTACATCACGCCGATGCGCGTGATGCCGAGATCGCGCGAAAGCCGGTCGACGATTTCTTCGGTCTCCTGGAAATAGGAGGCACGCAGATTTATGACACCCGTATCGGTGTTGTCTCGTAAAAAAATCGCGCCGGTGAAGGGCGCGATATAGGGTACGCCGGCCTCCGCGGTAATGGGAACGGCCGAGCGCGAGGTAGGTGTTCCGACGGCGCCGATCAGCGCGAAAACCCCGTCCTCCTCGATCAGTTTCCGGGTATTCGCGATCGCGGCTTCCGGTTCATAGGCGTCATCGAGCGTGATCAGCTCGAGCTGCCGGCCGTGTACGCCGCCCCGGCGGTTCGCTTCCTGAAAGGCCGCCTCGATCCCGAGGTTCATGTTCCGCCCGAGTTCGCGGGCCGGACCGCTGAAGGCCGCGGACTGGCCGAAGAGTATGCGTTCGGCCGTCACACCGGGCTCTTCGACCTGGGAGGCGTTCGCGCCGCTGTGTTCAGAGGAAAAAGCGGGAGAGAACGCCGTCGCACAAAGGGCGAGCAGGACGACCGCCCAGTGTTCGCGCGTTCGTCTCATCCGTTTTCCTTCCGCTTGACGATCGTGAGTATGTTGTGGTTGTCTTCCCGGCGGTAGCTCAGTTCATCCATCATGGTCCGGACGAGATAGATGCCCAGGCCGCCCACGGGCCGATCGTCCAGCCCGGAGTCGATATCCGGTTCGGGCGAGTCGGTCAGGGGATTGAACGGCCGCCCTTCGTCGCGCAATTCGATCGTCAGCGCGTCGGCATCCGAATCCAGCACGATTTCAAACTCGTGGTCGGGATCGCCGGCGTGGCCGTGCGTGACGATGTTCACGCCCAGTTCCTCGAGGACCAGCTTGACCTGGTAGACCATGCCCGGCGGCCATTCTTCGGACTCGCCGAGTTCATCCACCGCTTCGTAGATGCGCTCCAGCTGGTCGAGCTTCGTGGGCAGGCTTAGGGACAGTCTTCTGCTCATGATCAGGCCTGGCGTTGAAGCACGGTAACACAGGTTATGTCATCGGATTGCGGCGTTTCTCCGGCGAATTCATGGACCGCCTTGAACACCGCTTTGTTGGCGGCTTCCGTACTGACGGGAGGGGCATCCGAGAAAACCGCCTGCAGGCGGTCCATGCCGAATTCCTCCCCGTCGGCGTTCATGGCTTCGGTTACGCCGTCGGTATAAAGCAACAGGAGATCGCCCGGCGAGAGCATAACTGCGGACTGGCCGAAATTGACCCCCGGGAAAACCCCGAGCGCCAGGCCGTCCGTACCGGGAAGAAGCGTCGATGAGCCGTCGGGATGCACCACCAGCGGAGGATTGTGCCCTCCGTTGGAATAATCCACCTGCCCGGTCTGGGGGTTGTATACCGCGTAGAAGGTGGTGACGAACATGGCCGCTTCGTTTTCCTCGGTAAGCAGGTCGTTGACCTCCTTTAGCACGGCGCCCGGTTCCACGGCGCCGATCGCCGAGCCCTTCAACAGGGTCCGGCTGGACATCATGAACAGGGCGGCGGGAACGCCCTTGTCGGAAACATCCGCGATGGCCAGGGCTATCTTGCCTCCGGGCAGGCCGAAAACGTCGAAAAAGTCGCCGCCGACCTCCCGGGCCGGTTCCATGTTCGCATAAATCTCGCAATGATCGGAATCGGGGAACTCGGTAGGCAGAATCGACTGCTGCATCTTGCTGGCCACGTTCAGTTCGTTCTGTAGCCGTACAAGCTTGTCCCTCGACTCCAGGGCTTCGCGCCATTCCTCCATGTTCTTCAGCGTACGCTCAATCGTTACCCGCAGGTCCTGGAAATCGATCGGCTTGGTAATGAAATCGAAGGCGCCCCGGTTCATGGCCGTGCGGATGTTCTTCATGTCCCCATAGGCGGATACCACCACGGCGCGGATGTCGGGGGCAATGTTCGGTATCTGCGCCAGCAGCGTAAGACCGTCCATCCGGGGCATGTTGATATCGGAGAGGACCATGCCTATATCAGGCACTTCGTTCAGGCGTTCCAGGGCTTCGACGCCGTTCTGGGCGAAATAAAGCGTATACAGGCCGGAACGCACGTCACGGCGCATGCGCTGCCGCATCAGGTGTTCGAGATCCGGCTCGTCGTCCACAACAAGGATTTTGTACGGTGTCTGCGTCATTTCACCCCCGAAAACCGCCGAGGCCGTATCCCGTTTCACCATGACGTCTGGACGCTGCGTCGCGAAGCGCAAACGGGAAGAGGCGCCTAACTGCCGATCTTATCCACCGCTTCGGCCTGGGAATCGTGAATGGATATGATCTTGTCGAAACCGCTGATTTCGAAGACTTCCCGGATCGGATCCGAAAGCGAGCACAATGCGAACGCGGCATTCCGCTTCTGGAGCAGTCGCGCGATCAGCAGGATGACCCTCAGGCCTGCGCTGCTTATGTAGGACAAGGTACTGAAATCCAGCAGCACCTTGCTGTCGTCTTCGCCGATGGCGCCGTTGAGCGCGTCTTCGAATTCCCGCGCGTTGGCGCCGTCGATTCGACCTTCAACCTTCGCAATAAGTACTTCGTTTGCTCGGTCGACACTGATCTCCATGAAACCAACCCCCTTTACAGGTTTAAAATACTGCCTTGTACGGCAAAATCAGCAATCTGTACTCCATAGGTTATCCTCAGGTCTGCTCAACCCGATGCAAGGATGGGATGCAGTGGCCCTCCGAACGGTTCGCCCGTCTTCATGGTCTGGTCGCCGCCCGCGTCCCATCGGCCGTTGTAGTTCACGTACTCCGGTATGTAAATGATCGCCAGCGCTCTCCGGGGCGATGCGGTGCGATTCGGCGTGGCGTAATGGAACGTGCATCCATGATGAAAAGTGACGCCGCCCGCTTCCATGTCCATCACGACGGGTTCGACATCGACCTCGACGTCCGTACTCTCGATATCTTTCAGTACGCTTGCGCCTTCCGTGCTCAGCGGCACGGGTGCCAGCCGGCCGTATTTGTGCGATCCGGGTATGAACTGCATGCAACCGTTGTCCACCGTTACATCGTCCGCGGCGATCCATGCCGACAGTGCCCCGACCTGTTCCATGGGCCAGTACGGCGCGTCCTGGTGCCAGTTGGTTGCCTTGCTCTGCTCACCGCCGGGCTTGATCAGTCCATGGTCATGGTAGATGACCAGGCGCTTGCACTTCGATATCTTCCGGGCGATCTCCGCCAGCCGCGCGTCAAACGAGTACTTCCGGATGACCTCGTAGTCGACCCACAGGTTGACCATCTGATTGAAAACGCGGTTGTAATCCTCGTCCGTCTCCCGTCCACCACCCAGAATCCGTGACCGCTTTTCCGCGACCGTCTTGTCCAGCGCATCAGCCAGTTCAGCGACTTCCGACTTCGAGAAAAACCCCGGAATCCGGAGAAAGCCATTCTCCTGAAAGAACTCAACCTCTTCGGCGCCAATGTGATTTGGATTCATAACGCTGTTGAACCCGGGGACTTGATCGCATAACTCATATATAGTCCAAGCCTATACAAATCAACAACAATAAACAATTCAGTGCAGAATTTCGCACGAATAACTTAAATTAACTTACAAGCAAGAAATTTCAACCCCTTTTCACAACTCGAGGGTTTTATTCGACATTACGGCACCTGGCCGGAATCGATACGGCGCCTGTCCGGTATCGATACCTCGACCATCCATTCAACCCGGAGGAACGCACCATGTCGACGGACCGACACCGGATCGGCGTACAGGACTATATCGACTATCACCGCGACGGCTACCTCGTCGTCCGCGGACTCGTGCCTGAAGCGGAGGTGGAAGACATACGCCGCCATACCGAAGAACTGATGCATGGCAGGATTACCATCGACGGGGTCGATCCGCCGCCGTCCGGATTGACGTCCGAAGAGATGGGACAGCACTGGCTGCGCATACATATGCTTCACCGGAAACACGCGCTGCATGAGCGGTTTCTGCTGCAGCCTGGTATCCTGGACGTGCTCGAAGCCCTGATTGGTCCGGACGTGCTGGCGCTCCAGACCATGTTGTTCCTGAAACCGCCCGGACGCGAAGGCCAGGGTTTTCACCAGGACTCCTACTACATACCCACCTATCCCGATTCGTTGATCGGTTCCTGGCTGGCCGTGGATCACGCGGATGAAGAAAACGGTTGCGTGATGGTCATACCGGGATCGCACCACGAACCCATTTATCCGGATGAGAACAAGCTTGGCCAGAACCACGCCGACGGCGCCATAGAGGACCTTGGGGTCATCGAGGGCGCCAGCGCGACGGATGAGTCCCGGAACGGACTGGCCCCCATTGCCGTGAAGTACGCCGGACGCGAAGTGGCCGCGCGGATGGCGCCGGGCGATGTCCTGTTCATTCACGGCCATCTCCTGCACCGGTCGCACGGAAACCGGACCGTAACGCGGTTTCGCCGGGCATTCGTGGGTCATTACTGCAACGCGAGGTCCTGGGTGCCGTGGAACCATGGCGCCGACTTCGAGGGGCCGACCGCGAATCACCTCCACATCCTCGCCCGGGGAAACTCCCATCTGCCCTTCGCCATGCCGAAGTTCGGCACGCCATGCGACGCGCTCAATCCCAGGGAAACGGCCGGAGGCATGCGGCCGGCGCGCATGATGGGCGACATGCCCGCTTCGACCGTGAAGGGCGTCATGGTATCGCGTTGACCGACTGGACATCCGGCCAGAGGGATGGATTCGACGGGAGCCGGAGACCGATTGGGTGACGGATTGGACGGGAACCGGAGACCGATTGGGCGACGGATTGGACCGGGTTCGGCGCGTCGGACTGCCGGACGGCCGCGCACCGAAGGCGCACGCGCAGAAAGACTACGCGCTGAAGAGGTTCCGTGCCCGGTGGATAGCGGCGATCATGGTATCGATCTCTTCGGAGGTGTTGTAGAAATACAGGCTTGCCCGCGCCGTCGCGCCGTAGGGCGTCCCGAGCCGGCGCATGAGGGGTTGTGCGCAGTGGTGCCCTGCGCGGATGGCGATGCCCTGGCGGTCCAGCACCGTCGACAGATCGCTGGGGTGCATGTCGTCCAGGTTGAAGGAGATCGCCCCTCCCCGGCCCGGCGCGTGACCGTAAACCGTCAGACCGTCGATTTCCGAAAGCCGTTCGATCGTGTAGTCCGTCAGCGCCCTTTCGTGGGTGTGTATATGCTCCACCCCGATGGCGGAGAGGTAGTCCACCACGTCGCCGAAGACGATGGCATGGGCGATGTTGGGGGTACCCGCCTCGAATTTCTCCGGGATGTCCGCGCAGGTGAACCCATCGAGCCGGACTTCGTCGATCATCGAGCCCCCGCCCATGTAGGGATCCATCGTTTCGAGCAAATCCGGCCGGCCGTATAGTCCGCCGATGCCGGTCGGACCGCACATCTTGTGGCCGGAAAACGCAAAGAAGTCGCAGCCCAGCCGCGCTACGTCCACCGCCATGTGTGGCACGCTCTGGGCGGCATCCACGAAGACCAGCGCGCCGGCGTCGTGGGCCCGTTCCACGATGGCTTCGACCGGATTGACGGTGCCCAGCACGTTCGACATGTGCGCGATGGACACGATGCGCGTCCGCTCCGTGATCAAGTCGTCCGCCTGGTCCATGTCGAGCGATCCGTCCTCGCGGATGTCGAAATACCGGAGCACGGCGCCGGTTTCCCGCGCAAGCATCTGCCAGGGCACGATGTTGCTGTGGTGCTCCATGACCGAAAGCAAAATCTCGTCGCCCGCCCCGACGTTCTTCCGGCCCCAGGCGCTCGCCACAAGGTTGATGCCCTCGGTCGTGTTCCGCACGAAGACCAGGCTGCGGGCCGGCGCGTTGATGAAGCGCGCCACCCGTTCGCGGGCGGCCTCGTAGGCGTTGGTCGCCTCCTCGCTGAGCGTGTGGAGTCCGCGGTGCACGTTGGCGTTCAGCCGCGTATAGTAGTCTTCCAGGGCGTCGAGCACGGCCCGGGGTTTCTGCGACGTGGCACTGTTGTCGAGGTAGACCAGCGGCTTGCCGTGCACCTTCCGGTCCAGGATGGGGAAATCCCCGCGGTAACGCAGGGCGTGCTCGTCGGACAAGCGGACCGCGTCATCCAGCTTGCGCGGCGATTCTACCAGTGTTTCTTCCATGATTCCCTATCCGTATCCGGTCAGTAGTCTATGCCGAGTTCGAGCTTGGCGTCTTCGGTCATCATGTCGATATGCCAGGGCGGTTCCCAGACGATCTCGATCAGGGCGTCCGACACTTCGTCCAGGTCCTTTACCTTGGTTTCCACCTCGGCGGGCAGCGACTGGGCCGCCGGACAGTTCGGCGACGTGAGCGTCATCTTGATGTTGGTCATGCCGTCCTGCTGCACGTCGATTTCGTAGATGAGTCCCATTTCATAGATGTTGACCGGGATCTCGGGGTCGTAGCACGTTTTCAATACGTCCACAATCCGTTCTTTAACGGCATCCGTATCCATTCGTAAAGCCCCTGTGCGCGTGTAAGGTATCCGCTATCTTTCCGTCCGACCCCGGGCCGTCGAAAGATCCCGGATGGTGGTTTCGAAAAGCGTATCCAGCGAGGTGCGGACAGCGTCGATCCCGAGACGCCGGATCAGGTCGGCCGCGAACCCGTAGGTAAGGAGGTGGCATGCGCTGTCGTGGGACAGGCCGCGGGTCCGCAGGTAGAAGATCTGGTCTTCGTCGAGCTGGCCCACGGTGGCGCCGTGGGTGCACTTCACCTGGTCCGCGTAGATCTCGAGCTGCGGCTTGGTGTGTATCATCGCGTCGGACGAGAGCATCAGGTTCTTGTTCAGCTGCTTGGCGTCCGTCTCCTGTGCGTCCTGGTGAACGAACACCTTGCCGTTGAAAACGCCGCGGGACCGGCCCTCGAGGATGCCCTTGTACACCTCGTAACTGTCGCAGTTCGGCACAGCGTGATCGATGGCGGTGTGGTTGTCCACGTGCTGGTCGCCCGCGACCAGGTACAGTCCGTTCATGCGCACCACCGCGTGCTCGCCCGCGAGCCGGGCGTTCGTATCGTTCCGGGTCAACGCACCGCCCATGCTCATGTTGAAGGTGGAGATCCGGCCGTTTCCCTCCAGGTGGAGCTGGTTTGTGGACAGATGGGCGGCCCCCGGGCCCTCCCGGTTGATCCGGTAGTGTTCCACGTTACCGTCCCGCCCCACTGTGATTTCCGTAACGGCGTTGGTGAGGTAGGCCCGATCCGTCATGCCGGAATAACTCTCGACCACCTTGAGGCTTGCCCCATCGCCCGCTGCGATGAGCGTTCGCGGCTGCGTGGCCAGGGGCGCGTCGAGTCCGGCCGTTACGTAGTGCACGTGTACCGGGGTTTCCAGCACCCCCCCGCGCGGTACGTGGACGAACAGGCCGTTCTCGAAAAGGGCCGTGTTCAGTGCCGTCAGCCCGGAGCCTTCATAATCGGCATAGCGCGCGAGGTGTGGATGAACGAGCTCCGGATATTCTACGAGAGCGTCGGCGAGGCTGCTCACCACGACACCCTGGGGCAAATCCGCCGTACGCGATAACGCGGGTGCATATGCGCCGTTTACGAAGACTAGCCGGTGCCAGCCGTCCTGGCCGAACTCGTATGGCGCGAGCGCGTCCTCGTCCAGCATCGCTTCCACTGGCCCGCCTGGTCCGCCTGGCTCGCCTGATCCGTCCGGTCCGCCTGGTCCGCCTGGTCCGCCTGGTCCAGCCTGGTAGGAGGTGTCCGCGATCTGCCGGAGATCGGTGTAAATCCAGTCTTCCTTGAGCGGAAAGGAAAGCTCGCGGGCGACCGGCATGCCGAGTTCCCGGAAGCGCTTCATGGCGTCCGAACGGATCCGGTGCAGCCAGAGCGGCGCATCCAGGGTCCGGATGCGGTCGTAAGCGTCATAAAACGTGGTGTATCTGCTGGTCGTCGCCTGCTTCAGTGATTCCGTCATTTCGTGGTTCCATGCTCCCTGGATGAATTCAACCCGCGGCTTCCACTTCTTCCCGTATCCATTCGTAGCCCTTTTCTTCCAGCTCAAAGGCCAGTTCTTTCCTGCCCGATTTCACGATCCGGCCCTGGTACATGACATGGACGTAGTCCGGCACGACGTAGTCCAGCAGCCGCTGGTAGTGGGTGATGACGATCATCGCGTTGTCCGCGGTGCGCTGCTGGTTGATCCCGTGGGCCACGATGCGCATGGCATCGATGTCCAGCCCGGAATCCGTCTCGTCCAGAATGGAGAGGGTCGGTTCGAGCACGGCCATGTGGAAGATCTCGTTGCGTTTCTTCTCGCCGCCGGAGAAGTCCTCGTTCACCGGGCGCCGGGCCAGTTCAGGGTCCATGTCGACCTGCTTCATCTTCTCGTTCAACAGCCGCCGGAACGCGCCGGCGCTTATCTCCGGCTCGCCGCGGTACTTCAGGCGTTCGTTCATCGCCGCCCGGAGGAAGTAGGCGTTGCTGACCCCGGGAATCTCCACCGGGTATTGAAAGGCCAGGAACATGCCCTCGTTGGCCCGCTCCTCGGGGGTGAGCTCGAAGAGATCCTTGTCCTGGAACCGTACCGTGCCTCCCGTTTCTTCGTATTCCTCGTGGCCGGCCAGGATCTTGCCCAGCGTGCTCTTCCCGGAGCCGTTGGGTCCCATGATCGCATGGACCTCGCCCCGGTCTACGGTCAGGTCGATCCCGTTTATGATGTCCTGGTCCTTGATCCCGCCGCGTAAATCCTTGATTTCTAGTAATGCCATCTCGCTTGCTTTCTCCTGTTGTGATCCGCGGTTTTAGGCTTGGTCGTATTGGGCCTGGTCGCCCGTCCTCGTCAACCCACGCTGCCTTCCAGGCTGATCCCCAGCAGCTTCTTCGCCTCCACGGCGAATTCCATCGGCAATTCCTGGAAGACTTCCTTGCAGAAACCGTTGATAATCATGGAAATGGCGTCTTCGGTGGAAATGCCCCGGGTCTTGCAATAGAAGAGCTGGTCCTCGCTGATCCGGGCCGTCGACGCTTCGTGTTCCACGCTCGCCGAGTTGTTTCCCACGTCGATATAGGGAAAGGTATGGGCGCCGCAGCGGTCGCCGATCAGCATCGAGTCGCACTGGGTGTAGTTCCGCGCCCCGTCCGCCTTCTTCAGGACCTGGATCCTTCCCCGGTAGACATTCTGGCCGTTGCCCGCGGAGATCCCCTTGGAAACCACGGTGCTGCGCGAGTTCTTGCCCACGTGGATCATCTTGGTCCCCGTGTCGGCCACCTGCTTGTTGCGGGTCAGCGCCACGGAATAGAACTCTCCGATGGAATGGTCGCCCTGCAGGATCACGCTGGGGTACTTCCACGTGATGGCCGATCCCGTTTCCACCTGGGTCCAGGAGATCTTGCTGTTCTCTCCCTTGCAGGCCCCGCGCTTGGTCACGAAGTTGTAGACGCCGCCCTTGCCTTCTTCGTTGCCGGGATACCAGTTCTGCACCGTGGAATACTTGATCTGCGCGTCCTTCAGGGCGACCAGTTCCACGACCGCCGCGTGCAGCTGGTTTTCGTCCCGCATGGGCGCGGTACAGCCTTCCAGGTAACTCACGTAGGAGCCTTCGTCGGCGATGATCAGCGTGCGCTCGAACTGGCCGGTTCCGGCCGTGTTGATGCGGAAGTAGGTGGAGAGTTCCATGGGACACCGGACGCCGGGCGGGATGTAGCAGAAGGAGCCGTCGCTGAAGACGGCCGAGTTCAGCGTCGCGAAGAAGTTGTCCCGGTACGGCACCACGGTGCCCAGGTATTTCTCCACCAGGTCGGGATGTTCCTGCGCCGCCTCGGAAAAGGAACAGAAGATGATGCTCAGTTCGGCCAGCTTGTCCTTGAAGGTCGTGTGGACCGACACGCTGTCGAAGACCGCGTCGACGGCCACGCCCGCGAGCACCTTCTGCTCTTCCAGGGGAATGCCGAGCTTGTCGTATGTTTCCAGCAGTTCGGGGTCCACCTCGTCGAGGCTGTTGTACTGCGGCGTGTTCTTCGGCGCGGCGTAATAGACGATATCCTGGTAGTCGACCGGCGGATAGGCCATGTACTGCCAGTTCGGCTCCTTCATCGTGAGCCAGTGCCGGTAGGCCTTCAGGCGCCACTCCAGCAGAAACGCGGGCTCGTTCTTCTTGGCGGATATGAACCGGATGATATCCTCGTTGAGCCCCGGCGGCGCCGTTTCCATTTCGATGTCGGTCACCCAGCCTTCTTTGTATTCCTGCTGGGCTAAAGTTTCGATGGCTTCCATTGCGTCTCCTTGAAACGATTTAATACTGCCTTGCTGATCCCGCCGTTCATGTACCGTGTACCGCCGTGACGGACCTGGTGTGCCGGACCCGCCGTGCCGAACCTGCTGTGCTAGCGGCCTATCTGGATCGTGCCGCCCATCGCCTGGTCCCGCATGGTCTCCTGGGAGACCTGCTCCACCACCTCGAGGACCTGGTGTTCGGTCTGCAGCAGATCCATGAGGGTAATGTGATCGAGCACGCCGGCCAGGTACCGGGCCAGGACCGTCCAGACCGGCCGGATGGCGCAGGCGTTCAGGTGCGTGCAAGCCTCCAGGTGACCGGAGAAATGATCGCACATGTGGCTGTCCGGGCTGGTAATCACGATGCCCTCTTCCGAACTCAGGGCGCGCATGACCTCGCCCAGCGTTATGCTTCGCGGTTCCCGGGCCAGCGCGTAGCCGCCCCGGATCCCCCGCACGCTTCGGACCAGTTCCGCCCGCCTGAGGATCATCAGCAGCTTGGATACGTAGTCCAGGGAAATGCCTTCCGACTCGGCGATCTGCCGTCCCGTAACCGGGTCGCGGGAATGGTATCGCGCCAGCTGCAGAATACACCTTAGTCCGTACTCTTCCTGGGCGGTCACTTTCATGATCAAGCCTCCATCCAAAGGTCAAATCGCACTGTGAATATAGCAAACCTGACTTTTATGTCAAGTATTATCTAGACTTTTATGTCAGGTATTAGTCCGGGGGGTATCGAAGCGGTTGTCGCGAGCGGATCCTGCTGTGATTTGCCCCGTGCCGGCCGCTCAAAGCATGATGCCGCCTCTGCCTGCTCGATCTCCTTGACATCGAAGGCGACCGGCGTTACCGTCGGTCCCATATCCACTTAGTCGATTAACACGCTATAACGAGGACACCAGACCATCCCATGTCCGAAAAACTCGATGTGCGCAAACTCCCCGGTACCCGGATCGTCGACGCGGCCGTGGGACAAGGTTATTTCCCGGTCATAACCCGCCTGGGCGGCAGTGAACTGCTCATGGCCTACCGTGGCGGCGCCGCGCACATGGGCCTGGGCGGGCGGCTGGACGTTGGGCGCTCCCTGGACGGCGGCCTGACCTGGTCCACGCCCGCGACCGTGGCCGACAGCGAACGGGACGACCGCAACCCGGCACTCGGCATGGCACCGGACGGCACGATCGTGCTTGCCTACCACTGGCAGGGTTCCTATGACGAAGAGGGCGCCTGGAAACCGGAATTGGGCAGGGCCGATACCCGGGTCGTATGCTCGGCGGACGGCGGCCATTCCTGGGTGGACGACGCGCTCATCGACTATGCCCCGATCAACGGCGCCTCACCCTTCGGCAAGATCATCACGGCAGCCGGCGTCATGCACATGCTGATCTACGGTGGAGGATCCACGATGTGCGAGGCCGGGGAGGGAACGGTCCGCGTCGGCCCCGCGTCGACCCCGACCTACATCCTCCGGTCCACGGACAACGGCCGTTCCTGGGGGGATCCGACCCTGGTGGCGCTTGGGCTGAACGAATCGGACGTGGCCGTTCTCCCCGACGGCCGCTGGCTGTTCGTCGCCCGTTCGGAGGAACGCGCCGAGCAAGCGTTGTATTCCTGCGTTTCGGAGGACGGCGGGTACACCTGGCGTTTGGTCGGCCGGGTGACGGACGCGAAGGAACACCCGCCCGACCTCACCGTGTTGCCCAACGGCTGGCTGCTGCTCGTCTTCGGGCGGCGGCATCCGCCCTTCGGCGTGGAGGGCCTGATCAGCCGGGACGGCGGGATGACCTGGGACGACCGGAGACTGGTCCTGGACGATACCCTGCCCGGTGGTGACATCGGCTATCCCTCCACCGCGCGAATCGACGACGGCCGGCTGGTCACGGCCTACTACACGGCGGGGACACCGGACAGGCAGTGGGAGATGTTCCGCGCCTCGGACGTCGCCTGCAAGGTTGTGTCCTACGATGCAACCAGCCTGATTCACCACTGGAACAAAACTACGTAACAACCTGTCCAGGAATGGGTTACGGTTCGGGAGACCTGCGTGAGAGTCCTTGATGCCGGCACGGTCTGCGACGGCCATCCAATCCCGGAGCACCGCAGGAACTGCGCCTTCACCACGATCAACCAGCTGCATGACGGCACAATGCTCGTCTCGGGCCGCTGGGGCTCGGCACGCGATTCGGTGGACGGGCACGCCTGTATCTGGGCGACCGCCGATGACGGTCGGAACTGGAGTCTGCGTTACGACGGCTTCGGGAAGGCATCCTGGGACGGCACGCCGGGTGAGGTGAAGGGACTGACCAGTACGGAGCTCGCTCCGGGGAAGCTCAGGGCAACGGCCCTCTGGGTCGACCGTTCCGACCCCGGTCTTCCCTTTATCCATCCGGAGACGCAGGGCCTGCTGCCCATGCGCATCATGCACGTCGATTCCGAGGACGGCGGCTGCACCTGGAGTCCGCCGCGCCGCATGGAAACTTCCCCCCATCTCGCCGCTTCACCCTGTTCGCATGCTGTCATCCGGCTGCCCGGCGGCGTCCTCGTACAACCCTACGAACTGTGGAAGGAATACGACGACCCGACCCCCGGCCGGCCCATGGCGCGGCTGCGCTTCTCCCGGGACGGCGGCCGGACCTGGCCGGAGTTCGCCACCGTGGCACGCCATCCGGAAAACGCGCTGGCCTACTGGGACCAGCGGCTTGCCATCCATCCCGGAGACGGGCGTCTCGCAGCCACGTTCTGGACCCATGATTTCAACGCGGGCGTCGACATCGACATTCATATCGCCTACGGCTCGCCCGATGGAAGGTCGTGGACAACCCCGCGCGGTACCGGCCTGCCCGGCCAGCACTGCCAGCCCCTGTCCCTGGGCGGCGACCGGCTGCTGGCTGCCTATCCGCAGCGGCGGGATCCCCCCGGCATCGTACTTTCCATCAGCGAGGACTTCGGGGCGCACTGGGACCGCGCGCAGGATCTCCTGGTCTACGACAGCACCGCCGGCACCGAATCCGGCGCAGGCGGCGGGCGGACCCAGTCTGAACTGTGGGGTGACATGGAACGTTGGCGTTTCGGGCATCCCCGGATGGTGCGGTTGCCGGACAACGAGGTGTTCGTTGTTTACTATGCGGGCGATGATGTCGTCAAGACCGCGCGGTGGGCGCGGGTGCGTGTTTAGCCGGCTTCAGCCCCGCACGTCCCGCCACGGCCGGGCCATGATCTTCTCGAAACCCTCCGGGTCGATGTCGACACCGAGTCCCGGGCCCTGGGGCACCGCCACGCAGCCTTCTTCATCCAGCACGAAGGGTTCGGCGAAGTAGCCCTTGCCGATGTACGTCCTTCCGCCCTCACGCCAGCAATTCACTTCGTTGTGTTCCTGGACGAGGAAATTCGACGCGCAGGCGTCTATCTGGATGGACGCGGCCAGGGCCAGGGGACTCAACGGGCAGTGCAGGGCGAGTTTGGCATAGGCGCTTTCGCCCATTACCGCGATCTTGTGGCACTCGGTGATGCCGCCGGCGTGGCACAGGTCCGGCTGCATCACGGCCAGGGCATTCTTCCGCAGGGCATCGTAGAAGATCCACTTGCCCATCCACCGCTCCCCGGCGGCGATGGGGACTTCGCTGGTGCGCGCGATGTCCGCGAGCACGTCGACCCGCTCCACGGGCATGGGTTCCTCGATGAACAGCGGCCGATGGGGCGTGAGGGCGGAGATCATCTGTTTCGCCATCACGGGGTGGGGATTGTGGATGTCCACGGCCACCTCGACATCGGGACCGGCACCCCTCCGTACGGCGGCGAAAGCTTCGGCGATCCGTTCCACTTCGGCAGTTGGCTCCAGCCCGGTGCCCATGCCCACGTGCAGTTTCATGCATCGGAAGCCCCATTCTTCGATGATGACCCGGGCCGCTTCCTCGTGGCCTTCCGGGAAGTCCCAATCCGGTTCTTTGGAAGGATCCCAGCCCGCGTCGTAGGGCTGTCCGGGCTCCACGCACCAGGGCAGCTGGCCCCCCACGGCACGGTACATGCGTATCCGGTCGCGGCAGGCGCCTCCCAGCATGCCGTGTACCGGCAGTCCCGCGGCCTTCCCCGCGAGATCCCAGAGCGCCATGTCGATCCCGCTGATCGCGCTCATCTTCACCGGGCCACCCACATAGCCCGATCCGCCTTCGTACATCTTGTGCCAGAGCGATTCGACGCGGCAGGGATCCTCGCCGACGAGCAGCGGCTCCAGGCGCCGCACCTCGGCGATGACGCTCTCCGGGTGGTTCTCCAGGTAGGGTTCGCCCCAGCCGAACAGTTCGGTGTCCGTGTGGATCTTCAGCCATACCCAGCTGGGCGGAACGCGCAGGATTTCAAATTGGGTGATTCGCATGCTCTGTTCGTCTCCCTGTGGTCGGTGGCAAACCAAATCGGGACGCCCGATCCGGGACGCCCGATGCGGATCGTACCGGAACGCTCTCCTACCGGCCGTAGACCGTCTGGATCGTGGCGCGGATGTAGCCGTTCGCAAAGGCCTTGCCGGCCGGACCGGCCATGGACTGGGGGAAACCCGGGGTGTGGTCCATGCCGAAGGGGCCGAAGTAACCGTTGTCGCGGTAGGTTTCCATGGCCCGGTGCATGTCTACCTCGCCTTCGTCGATGAAGACCTCGGCGAAACGAGGCAACTGTCCACGGACGTTCCGGAAGTGCACCAGGGCGATCTTGTTCCGGGAGGCCATCTCGGCAATGATGTCATAAACCTTCTGCGCGCCCGCCAGTTCGGTCATGCAGCCCTGGCAGAAGAGCATCCGGTGGTTGTCGCTGGGCACCGTGTCGAAGATGCGCCCGAAATGCTCCAGGGTAGAGCAGATCTGCGCGACGCCGCCCAGCGGTTCGGGAATGGGCGGGTCGTCGGGATGCAGCGCAAGATTGACCCCCGCCTTCTCGGCGGCCGGTACCGCGGCGCGCATGAAGGAGACCATGTTGTCCCACATTACGGTCTCAGAGACGGGCGGATCATGGGGCGGAGGACGGTTCCGGTCGAATTCGGCATAGTCGAAGGTGCTGTAGACCGCGCCGCCGCGGCCGATGTCGGAGGTGGTCCTGAAGTTGCCCATCGGCTTGAAATTCCAGGCCAGGGTTGGGATCCCCGCCTTCCCCAGGCTTTCGATGAGCCCCAGGAAGGCGCCCAGTTCCTCGTCCCGGTCCGCTGTGGCCAGCGTGATTCCCTCCAGGACCGGCATGAATACGGTCTGCAGCTTCAGTCCGTGAGACTCCGTCTTCTCACGGGCCCGTTCGAAGAGTTCCGTGCTGTCCTTGCCGGCCCTCACGTGACGTTCGGCCTCGGATTTCCCTCCCGTCCTGAGGTCCAGCTGGATCATGTCCACGCTGATCGCGCGGTAGAAGCTGAGCGTTTCATCATCGAAATCGGTCCAGTTTACGACATCGTGTAGATACATCGGCTCCTCCAGTGCGGGCACGGTGGACTGGGCGCCGGGTCCATTCAGCCTGAACCCGGTGATGGCGGTCTGATGTCAAGATAGACCGGCCGGAAGACTCGGCAACTGCGAAATGGACCCATGAATGGCCATATCCGCAGATTGGGCTATCGAAAAGGGATAACGCACATTATAATCGGGGTTGCCCGGACGGTGCAAGGATGGTTCGGACGGGTCAGGCAGGTCAGGCAGGTCCGCAGCACCTCTATGCTCATATGAATAGGCTTGCTTTCAATAGGCTTGCTTTCAAGGAATGGCAGGCCATCACGACAGGAGAAGCAAATGGCGGAGCGCAACCTGAAACAACGCATTGGCGCGGGCGAGCAGATCATTGGCGCCAATGTCGGCATGTCCCATACGCTGGACCAGTTGAAAAAGGTCGTCGAATCCGGACGGTTTGATTTTCTCTGGGTGGATGGACAGCACAGCGCCTTCAGCGAGGAACGGCTGGTGGCCTTCTGTGACAGAGCCGATACGGTAAACGCCGACGTCATGTTCCGCATCAAGCACACCTATCAGAGTTACCTGGTCGGCAACCTGCTCGATCTCGGCCCGGCCGGGATCGAGGTGCCCCAGGTTGAAACGGAAGCGACGGTCGAGGAAGCGGTCGGCTTCTTCTACTATCCTCAGCAGGGCTTGCGCAGCTGGGGAGGCGAAGCGCGGCGCAAAGTGAGCGAAGTCGGGGGAGACAGGCTGCAGTATGCCGCCTGGTGGAACAACTACGGCGTGCTGATGATGCAGCTCGAATCGATACCCGCGGTGACCGGTGCGCGGAGACTGGCCAGGGCGGGCGTGGACTGCCTGTCCTTCGGTCCCAACGACCTCATGTACAGTATCGAAGCACACCCGAATCATCCCTTCCGGGACGTGGACGACTGCGTCCGGCACGTGGTCGACCAGCTCGAAGACTCGGAAACGATGGTGTGTTTCAGGAACCACGCGCCTGAAGATCGGGAGAAATACGTGGATATGGGCGTGACGGTGTTCCTGGAGAATCCGGATCTGTAAATGACCGTATAAACAGGCAAAGCCCCCGGCGGTATGCGCCACCGGGGGCCTGGTCCTGCCTGCTTCGATACCGATCGTCAATCTAGCCCTGGCTCGAACCTCCCAGGATGTCCTCGAGCTCGTTCACGAAGACCTCGAGTTCATCGGGCTTGCCGATGGTCACCCGGAGGTGGTTGCCGAGGAGATCGATCTCCCGGGTGCGGTATCCGGAACCGCTCCGAACCATGACACCGCGCCGGAACAGTTCGCCGGACATCCGGCGGCTGTCCCGCCCGACGTCCACGATCATGTAATTGCCGTGGCTCGGCGTGTACGCCAGTCCCAGACGGTCGAACGCGGCGGAAAGGTAGTCCTTGCCGTCGTTCACGACCGTCAGCGTGCGGTCGACGAATTCATCATCGTCCAGGGCCGCGGTCGCCGCGTGCATGCCCAGGGTGCTCAGCCCACCGCCGAAGAACCCCATGTGCGCCATCAGCATGTCCATCATGCGCTGGCTGCCGATCGCGTAACCGATCCGCATGCCGGCCAGGCCGTAGATCTTGGAGAAGGTACGGGCGACCACCACGTTATCGCGCTCGAGGGCGAGTTTCACGGCATCCTGGTAGTTCGGGTCCCGCACGAAGTGGATATAGGCTTCGTCGATGAGCACGATGGCCTGCTCGGGCGCCGCATCCACCAGGGACACCAGTTGATCGTAGGGCACGATCGTTCCGGTGGGGTTGTTGGGATTGGTGACGACGATCAGGGAGGTCGTCGGGGTGATCGCCGCCTTCATGGCCTCGATGTCGTGGACGAAATCGGCCGTCGTGGGTACGCGGACGACACTCACGTCCTTTCCCATCATCTGAAAGCTCTGGAAACCCCGGGCGACCGATCCGTATCCCGGGACCGCCTCGATGCACTCCCCGCCGTTGTTCGCGGCGATGACGGCCAGCGCCTGCAGTATGGGACCGGAGCCGGGCGTGACCATGACCCGGTTCAACTCCCTGAAACGCATAAATGCCCGCATGTCGCCGAAATTGAACTCGAAATCCTCGACACCCGGGACGCCGTGCGCCTTGTTGAGGCGGACGGGCAGGTCCACGCCGAAGTCGTACCGGTTGATCTTGTGCAGGTTCTCGGCGATGGCCGCGACAGCGCGCGGGGATGCGCCGAGCGGATTCTCATTGGAACCGATATTGACCCGGCCAGGCTCGACCCCGTACCCGCGGACGTCGCTGGCCTTCTTTCCGGTCGCCATCGCCTGTGCGATCTCCTGGGCCGCCCAGGCGGAACCGGTGGCCGCGACGCCGGCACCCAGCAGGGCGCCCTTCATGAACCTCCGTCGCGTAAAGCCGTTCTTCAGTACACTCCCGAAACCCATGATCATGCCTCCACAGTGAATAGTGATTAATACACGTTCTAAAGCTCGAATCTGCTACCTGATATTCAGTCTTGCCATTTGCGTTTCGATGTAATCGGCGCAGCGGAAGGCCAGCGCCTGGATCGTCAGCGTCGGGTTGCTCTTGCCGCTGGTGACGAAGGACGACCCGTCCACGATGAACAGGTTGTCCACGTCGTGGGCCTGGTTGAACTTGTTGACCACCGACGTCGCCGGATCGTTGCCCATGCGGCAGGTGCCCATGAGATGGGCGTCGCCGTGGGGAACGAAATTCGGCGAGGCCACGACCCCGTGCGCGCCGGCGGCATCCAGCAGTTCGCGGGCGCGTTCTCGGAAGAAGTCACCGAGTTTATGCTCGTTCGGATGCACGTTGTAGGTCACGCGCGGCACGGGCAGGCCCCACTTGTCCTTGACGTCGGGATCGAGGTCGATCGTGTTGGATTCCTGGGACATGGACTGCATGCTGGTGAGGGCGACCATGTAGCGGGTATAGTTGTCCATGATCCATTTCTTGCGCCGGGCGCCCCACCTGCGCAGGCGCGGCATGTTCAGGTTGGCGAAGGAAATGGTTTCGCCATCGCCCCGCGGTTCGACCACGCCCCCGCCGAAGAAACCGTACTTTTCAGGGTCCGGATCGTAGAAGTCCTGTATGATCCGGGAATCCATGACGCCCTTGTACTCGTTCAGGTCCTTCTCGAAGAACCCCCGGGCGGACTGGTAGTAGTTGAACATCAGGTGCTTGCCCACCTTGCCGCTGCTGTTGGCCAGGCCGTCCGGAAAGAGATTGGACTTCGACATGAGCAGCAGGCGGGGGGTATGGACGCCGTTGCAGCAGACGATCACCGCGCGGGCTTCCAGCCTGTGCTCGCGCAGGTCCTTGTCGAGGTAGATGACCCCTTCCGCCCTGCCGTCTTCGTCGACCACGATCTCCCGCACGCAGGCGTCGGCCCGGATCTGGCAGTTGCCCGTCCGCAGCGCCTGCGGAATCATGGTGACCAGCATGCTGGACCGCGCCTGGATGGTACAGACGTAACTTTCGCAGAAACCGCAATTCATGACCGGCGGCCGACCGCCGTATTCCCGCGAGTTGATGGCCAGGGGCGCCGGATAGGAATGCCAGCCGAGTTTCCGGGCGGCCAGGTCGGCCAGCGCGCCCGAGCTGGTCCGGGGCACGGGCGGCATGGGATAGGGCCGGCGGCGCGGGGGATCGAAGGGATTGGCGCCGGCCAGGCCCGAAATGCCGATCTCGTATTCGGCCTTTTCGTAGTAGTGTTCGAGGTCCCAGTAGTCGATGGGCCAGTCCTGCACGTCCGCGCCGTCCAGGTCGCCGAAGAGGCTTCGCTCTTTGAAATCGTTCTCGTGAAGCCGCCATGAAATGCCCGTGTAGTGGAGCGTACTGCCGCCGACGGTGCTCTGCATGTGTATCCCGTGATCTTCGACGGCCTGCTCGCTCGCCGACTGCCGGTACGTATTGGGCTGGTCGTGGCGGTAGATGTTGGGATGGTCGTGGTTGTTGCTGGCGGGATGCATCGCCTGAAGCTCGTCCTGGTCGAAATGGCGGGTCTTCTGAAAGGACCCCATTTCCATGGCGACCACGCGAAGTCCCTTCGTGCTCAACTCCTTCGCCAGGACCGCGCCCGCGGCACCGGTACCGATGATGATTACATCCGGGCGTCGTATGTTGGGATTGGGTAGGGACATGGCGGCTTCGGAGCTACTCCTCGCCGATGATTCGGCTCTTCATGGGACCGTCGTAGGGTTTCCATTCAGGATATTCGGTTTCCGGTATGGTCATGTCGAACTCGCTGAAGGGGGGATCGTAGCCGAACGGCGCCCGGCCCGGAAACCGGATCAGCTTCCATCCGGTCTCGCGGTAGTTGCCGCCGTAGGACGGATCGCTGAACATGCCCTCCATGGTATGCGTGACCACCATGCGCAGGAAGTCCCTGGCGCCCATGGGGGCGTCCTCCGGCCAGGTCCCGGGAGACCTCGGCCGGTCCATGCCCATCAGCGCCCGACGTTGTGTCCGGGCATCCAGGTCCAGGAAACGCGCCTCGTGTGCATTGAGGCAATACTGATCGAAGGCGGCCAGGCCCGATTCATACGCCTCCCTGTATTCGGACCGGTGTGCGCCCAGTGCCCGGTCGATATAGACGACTACCCGGGCTTCCGCCGCGCCCGGACCGTTGTCGTCAGACGGCATGATCATCCGGGTCAGCGCGTCGACGGTACGTCCCTCGTGCCCGTCCAGGTGCTGCCACGCGTGTTCGAAGACCGGCGCCTCCTGGGCGTCCAGCGCACCGGTACGGGACAGCACGCCCAGGGTAATCACGCCTCCGGTCGCCTGTGCCGTGCTGGCGATAAACGACCGGCGGGAATAGCGCTTCTTCGTCATGGGTTCAGGCTCCGGAATCCGGCGGTTTTCAGGTCCGTGCGCACATCAGGATTGTATACACGATTCAGCCCGGTTTATTCAAACTATCCGCTCCAAAAATACGGATGGACACCGGGTTGACAACAGAATTCGACGGCGCGTAAACCGGCGGGCAAAGAAGTTGACGGCGATACCCGCGAATCTATATTCATGTAGCATGGATGTTCTGAAACCACCGGCATTGAAACCGGGCGATACCATCGGGATCGTCGCGCCGGCCAGCCGTTCCGCCCTGCCGAGCGCCCTGGAGAACGGCCGCCGGTCGATCGAAGCCCTTGGATTCCGCACGGTGACCGCCCCGCACCTTTCGGATCGCCACGGATTCCTGGCCGGCCGGGACGCCGACCGCCTGGACGACCTGCAGGCCATGTTCGACGACCCGGCAATCAACGGTATCGTATGTCATCGCGGGGGGTACGGGTCCGTCCGCATGCTGCCCGACCTGGCATACGACGCCATCCAAGCCCATCCGAAGGTATTTGTCGGCTATAGCGACATCACGGCCCTACACGGGGCGATTCAACGGCATACCGGGCTGGTCACCTTCTGGGGCCCCATGGTCTCTTCCGACATGAGCCCCGTTCTTCATCCGTTTAACCGGGATGCCTTCATGAAGGCGGTTGCCGGAGCAGATCCCGTCGGTGAACTTCCACACCCCGACGAGATGCCGCCTGTGCTGGCCATACACGGCGGCCGGGCCAGCGGCCCGCTGATCGGGGGCACGCTTTCGTTGCTCGCGGCCGCGGTGGGAACGCCTTACGAATTCGAATACGACGGCGCCGTCCTGTTCTTCGAGGACGTGGGCGAAGAGCCCCACCGGATAGACCGGATGCTTACGCAACTGCTGCAGGCGGGCCGGTTGAGCCGCGTCTGCGGCATCGTGATCGGCGAATGCGCCGGGTGCGGCAGCGCGCCGCACAACCCCGCGTTCCCCTACGGCAGTTTCAGTATTGAGGAAGTATTCGTCGACCGGCTGCAACCCCTTGGAATTCCAGTAATCTACGGACTGGGCATAGGGCACGGCACGTATAAGGCAACGCTGCCCTTAGGTGTGCGGGCCACGCTCGACGGGGACGCCGGCACCCTCACGATCGACGAACCGGGCGTTATATAGTTGGGACCTTCATGGGCAGTCACATACTGCTGGACGTACCCCTGCCGGACTCGGTAATGGCGCTCTTCGATGCCGGGGACGAATTCCATATGCTCGGCGATCTGGCCGACGGTGACGCGAGGTGGCGCCTCGTCGACGCCTATCTCACCTATGGCCATCCCCCCACGGACGGGGAGGTGATGGACCGCATGCCGAACCTGAAGGTCATCAGCAATTTCGGGGTGGGCGTCGATCATATCGACACGGAAGCGGCCCGCGAGCGCGGGATTCCCGTGGGGAACACGCCCCACATGCTCGACGGCGCCACGGCGGACATGACCTTTACCCTCCTGATGGCGGCGGCACGGCGCGTCGTGGTGGGCGACCGGTTCGCCCGGAGCCCCGGGTTCACGCATTACGACCCCAGCATCCTTCACGGATACGAGGTGCATGGGAGCACCATCGGCATCATCGGCATGGGCAGCATCGGGAAGCAGGTCGCCCGGCGGGCGAACGGGTTCGACATGGAGATCGTCTATCACAATCGTAAGCCGGACCCGGACGATCACCTGTACCAGGCCCGATACGTCACACTGGAGTCGTTGCTCGAGGTTTCGGATTTCGTGACGCTGAACTGTCCGCTTACGGAGGAGACGCGGGAGCTGATCAACGAAGCCGCGCTGCGGCGCATGAAAAAGACCGCCATCCTGATCAATCTGGCCCGGGGCGCCGTCGTGGATCATGACGCCCTCCACCATGCCCTGAGCAACGGCTGGATCGCCGCCGCCGCGGTGGACGTCACCGAACCGGAGCCCCTGCCGCGGGACCACCCCCTGCTCAAACTGGACAACCTGGTGATCGCGCCGCATCTGGGCAGCGCGACCACGCGCACACGCGACGCCATGGCTCGGAGGACGGTCGAGAATCTCAAGGCGGGACTCGCCGGACGGCCCCTCGCGAGCTCCGTCGTCTGAGGCCTTCTTGTATTCCTTCGCGCCGCTCGATCGACGGGTCGCCATTATCGATCTGGGTTCGAACACGGCCCGGCTCATGATCGCCCAGTTCACGCGGGACCGGGTCTTCAAGATTACCGACGAAGTCAGCAGGCGGGTCCGCCTGGGGGAAGGCATCGCGGGGGGCGGGCAGCTTCGATCCGCGGCGCGGTCCCGGGCACTGGACGCCGTACGCATGTTCAAGTCGTTCTGCGACGCGCAGGGCATAGACCACATATTGCCCGTGGCCACCGCGGCGGTGCGGGACGCCGGGAACGGTGCACGCTTCCTCGAGGAGATCGCCCGCGCCACTGGATTGAACTTCCGCCTGATCAGCGGCGAGGAGGAGGCGTTTTACAGCACCGTGGGCGTGATCAACAGCCTGGGCCTGTTCGACGGAATCATCCTGGACGTCGGCGGCGGGAGCGCGGAAATCGGGTTGATCCGGGGCGGCACGTTCACGAAGGGGGCATCCACGCCCTTCGGTACGGTCAGGACCACCGAGACCTACTTCCCCGGGCCGGAGGTTTCAGCCGGACAAACGAAGCGGCTCGACGGGGACATCGACCAGGCGCTGGAGGGCATCGGCTGGCTCAAGGCCCGCGGTACGGTTCCGATCGCCGGCGTGGGGGGCGTCGTCCGCGCCCTGGTCCGCATCGACCGGATGGAACGCAAGTACCCTCTCGGTCTCGTGCACGGTTACGAACTGAAACGGCGCCGGTTGGAAAAGCTGATCGAGCGCATCGCGGCGATGCCCGTTTCCGAGCGGTCGCGGCGGATCCCCGGATTGCAGAAGGAAAGAGAGGACATCATTCTGGCAGGCGCCATGATCGTAGCCGCCGTGATGCGGAAAACCGGTGCCCGGAGACTGACGGTGAGCGGCCAGGGACTCCGTGAAGGGCTGTTCTACGAAGAGGCGTTCAAGCCCGCGTCGAGACCGGACAGTATCGGCAGGTTGCGCCGGTTCACGATCCTGAACTTGGCCCGCCTGTACGGTTACGAGGGCGCCCACACCGGTCAGGTCGCCCGTCTGTCGCTCTCCATGTACGACCAGCTCCAGGAGATCCATGGATATGGAAAAAGCGAACGGGAGTACCTGTGGGCCGCCGCCATGCTGCACGACATCGGCACGGTGATCGATTACTATGACCATCACAAGCACTCGGCCTATATCATCCTGAACGCCGGCCTGCCCGGATTCGACCACCGGGAAATCGTGATCATCGCCTGGCTTTGCCTCAATCACCGTCGCGGCAAGCCGAACTTCTCCCGGTACCAGGTCCTTTTGAAGAAGGAAGAACGGGCCATGGTGTACCGGCTGTCTTCCCTGCTCAGGCTGTCCGAATACCTGGATCGCAGCCGGTCGCAGATCGTCGAGGACGTCAGGCTGGAGACCGGGGGCAGGAAGGTGCGCATGAAGGTCGTTCCACGGGAAGGCCGGGACGTCTCCGTCGAGTTGTCCGAAGCACGTAACCGCGTGCAACTCTTCGAAGAATGCTTTGGCACGCGGCTCGAAATCGAGCTGGACCGCTCGGGTCAGAAAGGCCGAACGGGCCGAACGGACCGAACGGACCACCCGGATGGGCTGGGAGATCCCGGCCGCCCGGACCGGACAGGAGATCCATAGTATGGTACTGAGTGACGGGCAGACACGGTTTTTCAGCGATTTCGGTTACCTCGTCCTTCCGGGCCTCCTGCGCGAAGAGATATCCTGGATCTCAGAGGAATTCGAACGGGTGTTCCGTGAGGCCGGGATCGTGCACGACGGAACCGCCCGGTCGAGCCTGGGGCGCTTCATCGAACGCAGCGAACGACTCTGTTCGTTGCTCGATCACCCCGGTGTCGACGGTCTGCTTTCGGGTCTTCTGGGGGAAGACTACAACTACCTGGGCAGCGGCGGCGAGTTGTACGTCGGTGACGGCATGTGGCATCCGGACTGTCACGGGGACCCGGTGCTCCAGGTCAAATGGGCGATGTATCTCGATCCCCTGACCCCTGAGACCGGCGCCCTCCGATTCGTGCCGGGTTCCCACCGGCAGGGATGGCAGGGCAATCTCGATACCCATGCGCTCTGGGGCATGGGCATGGAGGAGGTACCCTGCGTCGCACCGCATAACCAGCCCGGCGACGTCGTCGTGTTCAACCAGATGACCCTGCACAATGCCCTTGGCGGCGGAAACCGCCGTCGCATGCTGAACCTCCTGGCCTGTTCGTCCTGCCGCTCGGAAAACGAACTCGCCTTTCTCCGGCGCAGGCTTCCGGCCGATCGGAGCGAACTCAAGTGGGACCTGATGCGCGGGACGGCGACGCCGGAGCGGATGCGCCACCTGGATCAACCATGGCAGATACTGGCGTAATGGGAATCGACCGGAACCTGACCCGGTACGGCGACACGGAGTTCAGCCGATACTTGCGGCGGGCATTCCTGTCTTCCGCGGGCTATGACGGCGAAGACCTCAGCCGCCCGATCATCGGCGTCGCGGACACGTCATCGGATTACAACACGTGTCACCGGGACATGCCGGCTTTAGTGGAGGGCGTCCGGCGCGGGATCGCCCAGGCCGGCGGTCTCGCCCTGGTCTTCCCCACCATCTCGCTTGCCGAAACGCTGCTTTCGCCCACTTCCATGCTCTTCCGCAACCTGATGGCCATGGGCACGGAGGAAATGATCCGGTCACAACCGATGGACGGCGTTGTGCTGCTGGGGGGTTGCGACAAGACCGTGCCGGCCCAGTTGATGGCCGCCGTTTCGGCCGGACTGCCGGCGGTCTCGCTGGTGACCGGCGCCATGCGCACGGGGAGCTGGCAGGGAGAACGTCTCGGCGCCTGCACGGATTGCCGGCGGTACTGGCTCCGGCACCGTGCGGGCGAGATCGACCGGGAAGAAATCGGGGAGATCGAACAGTCCCTGTGCCCCACGGGCGGAACGTGCATGGTCATGGGAACGGCCTCAACCATGGCCTGCCTCACGGCGACGCTGGGCCTGATGCTGCCCGGCGGTGCCACGCCGCTCTCCGGATCGGGCGACCGGCTTCGGCAGGCCGTAATGACGGGCAGGCGCATCGTGGAACTGACCCATTGCGGCACGGAACCGCGCGAGTTCCTCACCCGGGCGTCATTCCACAACGCGTCTGTCGTACTCGCGGCGCTGGGTGGGTCCACCAACGCGGTGATCCACCTCATCGCCATTGCCCGCCGCGCCGGCGTCACCCTTACGCTGGAAGACCTCCACGAGGCGGCGCGGAATACACCTGTGCTGGTGAATTGCAAGCCCGTGGGCACGGGATACATGGAGGACTTCCACAAGGCGGGCGGCCTCCCCGTACTGTGGAAGGCCCTGGAATCCAGGTTGGACCTCGATGCCATGAACGTGAACGGCCTGTCCCTTGGAGAGATCCTGGAGGACACGTCCCCGCCGGCCGCCTGGCAGGATACCATAGGCACCCTGGAATCACCCATCGGTTCACCCGGCGCCCTGGTCGTCCTGCGCGGCAGTCTTGCGCCCGATGGCGCATTGATCAAACGGGCCGCCGCCGCTTCGGACCGTCAGCGCCACCGGGGACCGGCCGCCGTGTTCGAATCCCCCGACGACGTGGCCGCGCGGATCGACGACCCGAAACTGGGGCTGACCCCCGATCACGTGCTCGTCCTTCGAAACGCCGGTCCCGTGGCCATGGGCATGCCCGAAGCCGGCTCGCTGCCCATTCCTGCATACCTGGCGAAAAAGGGGGTCATGGACATGGTGCGCGTCTCCGATGCGCGGATGAGCGGCACGGCCTACGGTACGGTCGTGCTGCACTGTTGTCCCGAGGCCGCGGTCGGCGGACCGCTGGCGCTCGTCCGGGACGGTGACCTGGTCGAACTCGACGTGGAGGAACGGCGGCTTGACCTGTGCGTGCCGGCGGAGGAACTGACCCGGCGGAAGGCCGAACACGTCCCTCCCCCGACGCCCGACCGGGGTTGGCGCCGGTTATACGCCGAACATGTCCTTCCCGCACACCTGGGCGCCGACCTGGATTTTCTCTGAGAAAGGAATCCTGATCATGGCAGAAAACCCGCTGGACATGAAGCTGCGCCGCCAGGAACTGGTGCGTGAAAACGGCTTTGCCGCCTGGAACGCGATCACGACCGAAACCCGCTGGGAGCCGGAACGTACCGCGCTTGTACTTTGCGACATCTGGGATGCCCACTGGTGCCGCGGCGCGGTCGAGCGACTGAACGCAATGACGCCCCGGATGAACGAGGTCACGGCCGCCTGCCGGTCCCGCGGCGTCCTGATCGTGCACGCGCCGTCCGATACCCTGGATTTCTACCGGGATACGCCCGTGCGGAGTAGAACCGAGTCCGTGCCGCCCGTGGATCCACCGCCGGACCTCGATCTCCCGGACCCCCCGCTTCCCGTGGATGCATCCGACGAGGGCGCGGATACGGGCGAAACGGAAACCTACAGCGCCTGGTCCCGGCAGCATCCGGACATCGTCATCGACCAGGCACGCGATCTGATGTCCGACAGCGGCGCGCAGATCTACGCCTGTTTCAAGCACTACGGAATCCGCAACATGCTGATGATGGGCGTGCATACCAACATGTGCATCCTGCACCGGACCTTCGGCATAAAGCAAATGGTCCGCTGGGGCGTTCCCGTGGTGCTGGTCCGCGATCTCACCGACACCATGTACAATCCCGCGATGCCGCCCTACGTAAGTCATGATGAAGGCACCCGCCTGGTGGTCTCTTTCATCGAGAAGCACTGGTGTCCCACCGTACACAGTTCGGACATTCTCTCGTAACGACGGAAGGGCAAAACCGTGATCGGACGGAAGGACCGCGGCCTCGAAGATGCCCGTCGTTCCCGCCGGCCGGAATTCGGAGTCATTCGATGAAACGTGCGCTGGACGTGTTGGCCGTAGGGGACGGCAACCTCGACGTGTGGATGCGGGTGCCGCGCCATCCGGACCGCGGCCGTGGAGGCGTTCGGGGTACCGGCGTCGTCGGTGATGCCAGCCATATCGGACCGGGCGGGGCGGCCGCGAACGTGGCTGTCGGCATGGCGCGGCTGGGCGCGCGTGCGGCTTTCGTCGGCGCGATCGGCGACGACGCGCCCGGCGTGCGCTTCGCGGAGGACATGGGGACCGCCGGCGTAGATACCTCCCATCTCCACGTCATGAAGGGCAAGGCGACGTCGCTGGCCTGCATGTTCGAGACCCCGGACGACGAGTACGCGTTCTACGTGTGCCCGGGTTCCAGGACCATACCCGCCCACTGCCTCTCCGACGATTTCGTCCGGTCGGCGCGCGTACTCTATGTCACCGGCCATGTGCTGACCGAGGATGAATCGACCTGTGCGGCTATCCTCGACGCGATGGCCACGGCCCGCGGCGCCGGCGTTACGGTGGCCCTCGATCCGGGAAAGTACTGGCTCAATCCCGCCTTGGAATCCCGTGTGCACGATGCCGTGAGGCAGACGGACATCATCCTGCCCAACCAGGAGGAAGCGGGGCAGCTCACGGGCCGGCACGCTCCCCGTGACGCCGCCGCCGACCTGCTGGAGGCGGGCATTCGCATCGTATCGGTTACGTTGGGTAGCCGGGGTTGCCTGGCGGCCACGGCGGACCGTATGGTCGAGCAGCCCGCTTTCCGCGTCCGGACCGGGTCCACGGTCGGCGCGGGCGACGCTTTCGCCAGCGGACTGCTTTACAGTTTTCTAATGAAGGAGAGCCTGGAAGAGATGGCGGCTTTCGCCAATGCCGCCGCGGCCATCAAGATCGGTACGCCAGGCGCGTCGGAGGGCATGCCCGGCGCGGAGGAGGTAAGGGCTTTTCTTCAGGAAAACGTATAGCATGCACAGGCCAGGCTGCCTACTTTCTGCTTCCGGCATAAAAGGGCAGTTTCACCACTTCGGCGGCAATGTGCCGGCCTCTGATGCCGATCGCCAGGCCCGTTCCGGGTTCCGCCAGTTCGACGGGCACGAAACCCGTGCCGATCCCCAGGCCCAGCGTGGGTGAAATCGCTCCGCTGACGACCCGGCCAACCGGGACCCGGCCGTGGAGGATCTCATAGCCCTGCCGGGGGATCCCCCGTTCCAGCAACTTCAGTCCGACAAGCTTCCGCTCCACGCCTTCGCGCTTGGCACCCAGCAGGGCGTCCCGGCCGATGAAGTCGGGTTTCTTCAGCTTGACGGTCCATCCCAGGCCGGCTTCGATCGGATTGATCGAATCGTCGATCTCGTGCCCGTAGAGCGCGAGTCCGGCTTCCAGGCGCAGGGTATCTCTCGCCCCGAGTCCGCACGGCTTCAAGCCCCTTGAAGCGCCGGATTCCAGCAAGCGGTCCCACAACGCGGCCGCATGTTCCGCCGGATACCAGATTTCGAAACCGTCCTCGCCCGTGTATCCGGTTCGAAAAACCCGGGCATCTATGCCCCCGACCCGGGTTACCACAAACCCCTGAAACCTGAGCGAATCCAATTCGGCCTCCGCCAGCGGATCGAGTATCTGCTCGCTTTGGGGGCCCTGCAACGCGATGAGCATGCTCTCCTGGCTCAGGTCCCGGATTTCGACGTCATACGCGACGGCATGGCGTCGGAACCAGTCCAGATCCTTTTCCCGGTTTCCCGCGTTGGGAACGACCAGCAACCGGTCCGGCATGCGATATACCAGGAAGTCATCGATGACGCCGCCGTCGTCCCGGCAGGCCAGGGTATACTGGGACCGATAGGGCTTAAGCCGTTCGACGTCATTCACCGTGATGTGGTTTGCGAAGGCGACGGCATCCGGCCCGGATATCTCGACGCGGCCCATGTGGGAGACATCGAAGAGACCGGCCGCCTTGCGGACCGCGTGGTGTTCAGCCAGAATCCCCTCGTACTGGACCGGCATCTCCCAGCCACTGAATGGCACCAACCGCGCGCCCAGCGCCAGGTGGCGGTCATAGAGCGCGGTTTTTCGAAGTACCGTCATGCAAAGCTCCCCCTTGCAAGGTCTCTGTTTTCACCCATCGCATTTAACGCAAGGGTTTCCCGTGGTGTCAACACAAAAACGAGATTCACAATACGGCTTCGACTGATCTAAACAGGCAGGCATCGAGGGTCAATTCACCCGAGTCACCACCAACAAAAGGAGTTCCATATCATGATACGAAAGCACCATCTGGCCATCACCGTTCTATGCCTCGGTTTCGCGGGGGAGGCCGCGGCCGCGGGGATCGTCATTTCGGAGGTACTGGCCGATCCCCATTCGGAATCGAAAGGAGAGTTCGTCGAGCTGTACAACGCGGGGGACGAACCGGTGGATCTCGAAGGCTGGCCGCTCGGCGATTCGCGGGATGTGAACGACACGATTACGGACTTTACCGGTCCCCATGACGCCGGCCTGGCGGGTACGGTGCTGGCACCGGGCGCATACGCGCTTGTCGTCGATCCGGACTACGAAGGCGAATACAACGATCGGATTTCGGCAGAGGGGGATTCCGGGCGTCTTTTGATGCTGACTATCAATGGAGATCGGACGCTGGGTAATGGGCTCGGTAACAGCGGAGACCTGGTCTTCATTAAAAGAGACGACGTTACGATCGACCGGTTCGAATGGACCGAATCGGCGGGCGGCAACGGCATCTCGTGGGAGCGGCCGCGATTCGACCTGCCCGTGGAAGCGTCCAACCGGTTGCCGTCCTCACATCCCGACGGATCCACTCCAGGGTTCCGAAACAGCACGGCGAGCGACCTTCCTCCCACGCCCGGACCGGAGCAGCCGGTGACGCCCGGGGAGCCGGAGGAACCCGCGCAGCCGGAGGAGCCGGCGACGCCCGAGGAACCTGAGGACCCCACACAGCCGGAAGATCCCGCCGATCAGGAAGGACCAGAAGGGCCGGCGACGCCCGAGGAGCCGGAGGAACCCGCGCAGCCGGAAGATCCCGCCGATCAGGAAGGACCAGAAGGGCCGGCGACGCCCGAGGAACCTGAAGAACCTGTTGCGCCGGAGGATCCCGAAGAACCGACCGGACCGCAAACGCCCGCGGAGCCCGAAACGCCCGCGGAGCCCGAAGAGCCTGTGGCGCCCGATGGACCGCAGCAGCCCATGGATCCTGATGATTCCGTCGAACCGGATGAACCCGGCGGGCCATCGGAACCCATGGCGCCTCAAGACACCGGGAGCTCGATGGAAAGCGTGATCATCAATGAAATCATGTTCAACCCCGGCCCCAACCGGACCGAATGGATCGAACTGCACAACAGGGGGAGCGATGCAGTCGATCTTGCCGGGAGTGCGCTGCGGCTGGACCACGTGGAGCGTGCGCGTCTTGTTTCCTCGGGCGGCCTGTCGATCGAAGGCCAGGGCTATCTCGTCATTGCCCATGATGTAGTCCTGTTCCGGGAAACGCATCCCGACTTCGGCGGAACCGTGGTGGAAGCGACGGGCGGCTGGGAACGGCTTCGGAACAGCGGTGCGAAGATATGGCTCCTGGACGCCGTGGGAAAACCAGCCCATAGCGCGGAATACGACGAGGACTCGAATCCCGATCCGGGCCGTTCCGTGGAACTGGTGAACCCGGACTTCGATCCACCGGTCTGGGGACCATCCGCCGACCCGCGCGGCGGCACTCCGGGGCGGAGGAACTCACTTCATGTAACTCGGATACCGGACAGTGTTACGGTACATTTCAGCAACAATCCGTTTTCGCCGGATGGCGACAACTACGAAGACATCTGCCTGGTTACGGTCAACCTGCCCGCACCCCACGGCATTCTTCACGCTATGGTCTTCGATATCCACGGCCGGTTTCACAAAACGCTCATCGATCAGGCAACGGTAGCCAGCCGTCATGTCTTTACCTGGGACGGAACGGATCAGCACGGACGCGTGCTGCCTGCCGGTCCGTACATTCTATACGTAGAACAGATGCTGCCCGCACTCGACAGACTGACGGCTTCCAAGCATCTGGTCGTGATCGCCGCTTCGCCATGAACGGCTGGATATTGTACTTGACACGGAGTCCCGGTTTCCCTTGATTTGGGGTGGCTTCACGCAGCATCGCTTCAGGCCGCCCGGAGCATGAATCGGGTCGCGCGTACAGAGACGGATACATGAACAGTATCGTGGTATTCAGCGGCTCTTCCCATCCCGCGCTGTCGGAAGAGGTATGCCACTATCTGAACGTGCCGCTGAAAGCAAGTTCCCTGACGCGATTCAGCAACGACTGCCTCCAGGTCCAGTTGAATGCGAACTGCCGGGAAGGCGATGTCTACATCATCCAACCGCTGGGTCCTCCGGTGCAGGAGAACCTGGTCGAGCTGCTGTTGATGCTGGATGCCGCCCGCGGGGCGTCGGCGGCGCGCACCACCGCCGTGCTGCCTTATTACTCCTACTCGAGATCCGACAAGAAGGATGCTCCCCGCATATCCATCGCCGGCCGCCTGGTCGCCGATCTGCTGGGAACGGCAGGCGCCAATCGCATACTCACCCTGCAAATGCACCAACCGCAGGTTCACGGTTTTTTCAGTATCCCGGTAGACCATCTGAATGCGATCAAGGTACTGGCCCAGCACTTTCAGCAGCGGGATCTGAGCAATACGGTTGTGGTTTCACCGGACCTGGGCAACGCGAAGTACGCTGCCCATTTCGCGCGGCAGTTGATGTTGCCGGTGGCGGCGGGCAACAAGCGCCGCATCTCGGACGAAAAGGTCGTGATCGACATGATCGTGGGAGACGTTTCCGGCAAGAACGCGATCATCATGGACGATGAGATCGCAACCGGCGGCAGCATTTTCGAACTGATCCAACGGTTGGAAGAACGTAACGTGCAGCGGATTTCCGTCGTTTGTACGCACGGCATATTCAGCGGCGGGGCCACAGAACGGTTCAGGAACTGTTCCCGGATCGACGAAATCGTCACGACGAACACGGTACCCATCGGTGAAGACAAGCGACTTCCCCACATGGTCATCCTTTCCGTCGCTTCGCTCCTGGCGGAAACGATTCGAAGGATCCACAATGGAGAATCGGTGAGCAGCCTGTTTGCCGATACGATGTAGGATACGGCCGGGAGGGCTGCTCCCGGACGGCCGGGGTGGCCGAGCCGGCCGCACGACGCAGGACGAATTTTAAAACCAAACGCGGGACTAACCCGAATCAGGGAGGAAAAGGATGGACCAGATCAAGCGGCGCGAGTTTCTGAAGACAGCATCAACGGCCGGATTGGCCGGTGGGGCCGCACTCATGGCTGGCTGCGGATCGGGGCAGGAAAGTAGTGGTCCCGCCATCCGCACGGACAGGACCTATGAATGGAAGATGGTCACCACCTGGACGCCCAATCTGCCCATATTGCAGGAGAGTGCACGACTCCTTTCCCAATGGGTGGAGGAAATGTCCGAGGGCAGGATGAAGATCACGGTGTATGCGGGCGGCGAACTGATTCCGGCCCTCGAGGGATTCGAAGCGGTCAGCCAGGGTGTGGCGGAAATGGGACACGGCGCCGCGTACTACTGGGCGGGGAAGGCGCCCGCCACGCAGTTCTTCTCGTCGGTGCCCTTCGGGATGAACGCGCAACAGGTCACCGCCTGGCTTTACAGCGGCGGCGGGCTGGAGCTGTGGGAGCAAATCTACGCACCCTTCAACCTGATCCCCATGCCCGCGGGCAATACCGGCTTCCAGATGGGCGGCTGGTTCAGAAAGGAAATCAACACCGCCGACGACCTGCAGGGACTGAAGATGCGTATTCCGGGCCTGGGGGGCGACGTGATCAAGCGGGCGGGCGGTTCGGCCATTCTGTCCCCCGTCGGCGAGATCTACACCAACCTCGAACGCGGCGTCATCGACGCGACCGAATGGATCGGCCCGTACCACGATTACCTCATGGGCTTCTACCGGGCGGCCCAGTACTACTACTATCCGGGTTGGCACGAGCCGGGCACCGTGACGGAACTCATGGTCAACAAGAGCGCCTTCGAGGAACTTCCGGCTTATCTGCAAACGGTGATCCGGACCGCGGCGGCGCGATCGACGCACTGGGTGCTGTCCGAATTCGACGCCAAGAACAACGAGTATCTTCAGAAGCTGGTCAACGAAGAAGGCGTACAGCTCAAGCGCTTTCCGGATACCGTGCTCACGACCCTCAAGGGATACGCGGATGAAGTCATTGCCCAGCTGATCGAAACGGACGAAGACAGCAGACGGGTGTACGAGTCCTTCACGTCATTCCGGAACACGGTAAGCGGATGGACGGACCTGGGAGAGAAGATCTACTACTCTGGCGCCATGGGGTAGGGCGGCAGCGGTACAGGGCGGTAAACCGGCAGGGCGCTATCCGTCGAAAACGCCTTCGATCCGGGCGATCCAGCCCGTCATCGCGTCGCAGTACAGCAGGTCGTTTCCGCAACGCGCCAGGCCGTGCGGTTCAGGGTGATCCGGACCGATATGGATCTCGTCGCGCACGTCGCCGGTCTCGACGTCCATCTTCGCGATGACGCGGTCCACCTTGAATACCATCCACAGGGCGTCGTCATCGGTCCTCACGACGCCGTGGCCGGCGTTATATGGCAGCGGAATCACGCGCTTTACCGACCAGTCCGGGATCCGGACCTGCGTGAGCGTCTTCTCCTGGAGCGTACTCAGCCAGATCGTGCCGGTTTCCACGAAATCATAGTCCAGGCCGTGGGTGCCTCCGGGCGCGGGAAGCGGCCGGCGGAGCAGGGTGGCACCGGTCCGCGGGTCGACCTTGAGGATCTCGCCCGTTCCGGGCGGCGCGTCGGTTTCCTTCGAGAAGCGCCAGCGTTCACCCGGGCCGTTCGCGGCCAGCCACAGCCCGCCTTCGCCGTAAGACATCCCGCTCGTGTTGGAGGACTCCGTCGGCAACTCGCGCAGTATCCTGCTGGCGCCGTACTCGTGGGGAGCTTCCAGGGCGAGGAGCGCGATGCGATCGGTGAATTGATCGACGACCCACAGGCCTTCATCGGTGACCTGCAGACCGTTGGGCGCACTGTACGGCGCCCGCATGTACCGGGTGATCCTGGGGTTCATGACGGTTTCCGGTCCTTGAGACGGGTCCAGCCCCTGCCCGGGTTATAGGGCTTTGCGTCGTGGTAACGGTCGCGCAGTTCCCTGAAGGCTTCCGGCGTCGTGACCTCCCGCTCGGGATGATTCGAATCCCGGATCACGAAGTCGGCCTCGCTCGGATAGCAGGCCATGGTGACCGGGTCCCGTTCCGGCGTGTAGGTCTCCGGATCCTCTTCCGAGTTGTTCGGCGCGTCCATGGATTGATACCGCAGGTCAATACTCCAGCGAACGATCCCGGAATGGTTCACGAAGGAGGCGTGAGGGGTCAGATTGGTCATGAACAGGACGTCGCCCCGTTTCATTTCCAGTGGAACAGGTCGGTTCTCCGGCAGTTCCTCCCCGGGGATCTCCAGGTAGCCGCCGTGCCCACCGGTGTAATGCCGGAACACCCCGTCCTTGTGGACCCCGGGAATCACATGCAGGCAGCCGTTTTCCACCGTCGTGTCGACCAGGGGGATCCAGCAGGTCACGATCAGGTGCCGGTCGCAGTGGGGCAGGAAGTAACCGGAGTCCTGGTGCCAGGGCACTTCCGTCCGCGTATGCCCCGGAAGCTTCGGACGGATACGATAGGCGGAGGCGCCCACGATGTCCGGGCCGATCAGGTCTGAAACACAGTCAACCAGGTCCGCATTCCGCAACAACTCCAGCATGGCCTCGCCGTTGAACTGACCACCGCCCCGGCCCATGATCATCGCCAGGACGGCCTCGCCGGCTTCTTCCGACTCCTTGTAGATGTGCGCCAGACGGGTCTCGAAACCTTCTCCCGCGTAGGGGCTGGACAGTTTTCCTTCGCCGTGCAGACGGAGCGCGCCTTCTTCCACGATGTCGCCCAGGGCGAGGATCAGCGGCCGCAGCGCGGCTTCGGACAGCAGCCCGGCTTTGACCAGGTATCCCCGTGTATCGAATTGGGCGGTTTCCGCCTTTGTAAAACCCATTTAACGCCTCTCTTTTCCCTGGTTCGCGCCCGGCTGACGGTCAGATCCGCAACATGTCCGATACATCCAGCTCGGTCTTCGGCTGGTAGGGCTTCAGGAAACGCATGATCTCTTCCGACGTGGACAGGTCCAGCGCTTCCCGGGTAATGGTCTTGAGCTCATGGTAATCCGCCGAGCGGATCAGGCTCTTGATCTCGGGGATGTCGATGGGGCTCATACTGAGCTCGTCAACGCCGAGACCGAGCAGTATGCAGGCCGCCAGGGGATGCGCGGCCATGGCGCCGCACACGCCCACCCAGATACCGTTGTCGTGCGCGGCGTCGATCACCGACGCGACCAGCCGGAGCACGGCCGGGTGGCACGGATTGTACAGGGAGGCGATGCTCGGATTGCCCCGGTCGGCCGCCACGGTGTACTGGATCAGGTCGTTCGTGCCGATGCTGAAGAAATCCACCTCCTTCGCCAGGTCGTGGGCCGTCAGCGCGGCCGAAGGGATTTCGACCATGATGCCGGTCGACATCGACGGGTCGACGGGCACCCCGTCCTCCAGCAGTTCATTCCGCGCCTCTTCAAGTAGCGCCTTCGCCCTCCGTAACTCCTGCAATCCCGATATCATGGGAAACATAAGACGCACGTTTCCCTCCGCACCGGCCCTCAGTATGGCGCGCAACTGAACCTTGAACATTTCCGGCCGGTCCAGGCAGAGCCGTATACCCCGCTGGCCCAGGGCGGGATTGGCTTCGTCCGGCATCTCCTTAGGCATCTTGTCCGCCCCGAGGTCCAGCGTCCGTATGATCACGTGGTTCGGCGCCATGCGCCGCGCGATGCGCTGGTACGTCCGGGTCTGATCCTCTTCAGAAGGCAATTCGTTGCGAACCAGGTAGAGGAACTCGGTACGGTACAGGCCGATGCCGTCCGCGCCGTGGTTCAGTACGTCTTCCAGTTCAGCCGGGAGTTCGATATTGGCCGACAGTTCAATGCGCCTTCCATCCCGGGTCTCCGCGGGCAGGTCGTGGAGTTCCTGAAGCTCATGCTCCAGCACCGACAACTGGGACTTCGTTTCCCGGTACCGCCCGATCGTATCCGCATCCGGATCGAGATGGACCATCCCGCTGTTGCCGTCGATGATGACCATCATGCCATCCGAAATGGCCTGGGTGGCGATGTGGGTCCCGACCACCGCCGGCACGGCCAGGCCGCGGGCGACAATCGCCGTATGGGACGTCTGGCCACCGGCATCGGTGATGAAGCCGCAGACCGCGTCCCGGTCCAGTTCCGCGGTATCCGACGGGGACAGGCTGTGCGCCACGAGCACGATCTCACCGTCCGTGGCCTCGATTCCGGATTGCGCGCTGCCGGTGAGCTTAGCCAGCACCCGGTAATGCACGTCCTCGAAATCGGCGGTCCGTTCGCGGAAGAACGGATTCTCGATCGAGGAGTAATTGGCGATCCATCCCCTCATCACATCGTCGAAGATATACTCCGCGTTGGTCCGTTCGCGACGGATGCGCACGATGGTAACATCCACCACCTCCGGATCTTCGAGTACGGCCTGGTGCGCGCGGAAGATCTTTCCGACGTCCTGGTCGAAATCCACCGCGATGCGTCGCTGCAACCGGGTCAGGTCTTCCAACGCCTCGTCGACGGCTGTACGGAATCGGCGGATTTCCGCCTCCACGCCGTCGGCGGGGATCGGACGCTGATTTATGGCGGCGAATCGGCGATTGTAGATCAAGGCGCGTCCTATGGCGATGCCCGGCGATGCCGGTATGCCTTTCAGAACGCGGCGCTCATCGCTCATGTTACGCCTCCTGATCCTGGTCGAACATGTCGGTTATCGCCTTCAGGGCATCCGATTCGTCCGGCCCATCGATCTCCACCGTTATGGAACTGCCGTGCTCGGCGGCCAACATCATGACGCCCAGGATGCTCTTGCCATTCACCGGTATGTCGTCCTTGACCAGCGTGACTTCCGACTTGAATCTGGACGCCGTGCGAACCAGTTGCTCGGCGGGTCGCATGTGCAACCCCTTCCTGTTCTTTACTGAAACGGTTTTCCTTATCAAGTCGCTGCCCGATCCAATCATACCTGCGTGACATGCTTCTACTCGTAGTCTTCCCTGCGATACCGGACCTTTTCGCCTTCCTTCATGACCTCCAGCACCCGCTGATTCAATATCGACGCGGGGTTGATTCCGACGACTTTCAGGAGATGCCGTAATGCGACGACCTCGGATATGACCGTCAGGTTCTTGCCCGGGTTGATGGGAATACGGACATAGGGCAGTTCCGCGTCGAGCAACGTCGTGGTCTTCTCATCGAGCGCCGTCCGTTCGTAGACCTCGTCGCTGTTCCAATCCTCCAGGTTGACGACGACTTCAATCCGCTTGCGCACGCGGATGCTTCGTATGCCGAACATGCTGGTGACGTCGATAATGCCGACGCCGCGTATTTCCATGAAATGCTGCGTGATCGTGTTGCTCGTGCCCATGATGACGCCGCGCCGCATCCGGTATGCGGAAACCACGTCGTCAGCTACCAGTCGGTGTCCCCGTTCCACTAGGTCGAGGGCCGTTTCGCTTTTGCCGATTCCGCTGCGTCCCGTGAACAGTAGCCCCACGCCATACACGTCGACCAGGGCGCCGTGCACGGTCGTCATCGGTGCGAAATAGGGTTCCAGGTACTCGACCAGGGATTGCGCGAAGGCATCCGTCGACAGTGAAGTACCCAGGACGGCGGTATCGAACCGCTCGGCTGTTTCTGTCAATTCCCGTGGCGGATCCATGCCCTTCGTAATCACCATGCAGGGAAGGCCCAGGTCGAACAGCCGGACCAGCGACGCACGCCGCTGGTCCACGGGCAGACTCTTCAGGTAGGTTAACTCGGTCTCCCCCAGGATCTGGATCCGGTTGCTGGAAAACCGCTCGACAAAACCCGCCAGTGCGAGTCCGGGCCGGTTCGTCTCCGCGTTCGCAATCTTCCTGGACAGTCCCGTTTCGCCCGTCAGCGGGGACAGTTTCAGGTCGACCTGCTCTACCAGGTTCTTTATCAGCAGGACGCGCGATTTCAGGGGCGATGTCGTGGCCATCGTCCGCTTCCTAGTGACGCCTGTTCCTGTGATCGTGAAGCTTGCCATTGTGCTTTTTCAACTGGCTTTCCATCTTGTTGACCGCCTGGTCAAGCGCCGTGTAGGCTTCGGCGTTTTCCTCTTTACTGGTCAGGACGTGCCCACCGACGTGCACGTTCAGTTCAACCATGTACCGGTATTTTTCCTGCGAGACGATAAGGTCCGCACTCAGGATGTTGTCACTGTATCTGTTCAATCGGTCGATTTCTCTGTCCGCATGCTCCTTGTAAGCGTCTGCCAGTTCGCAGTGTCGGGCCGTCATGGATTTCTGCACGTTCGCCTCCCTTAGCCATATGGCCGTTCGGGTCAGATCCTTCTGCGCATCCGCGCAATGGGTATGCCCAGGTTTTCGCGGTACTTCGCCACGGTCCGCCGCTTGATCTGCACGCCTTCCTTCGTGCGGAGAATCTCCTCTATCGCCTGGTCGCTCAGCGGCGCGCGCGCGTCTTCTTCCTCGATGATCCGCGCGATGCGGTCTTTGACCGTCTTGGTCGCCAATTGGCCCGCCGCGGCTTCCCCGGACTCCTCGTCCGCGTTTTTCTTCAACCTCCCGTCGAAGAAGAACCTCAATGCGAAAATGCCCCGGGGCGTCTGTACGTACTTGCCTTGCGTGGCCCGGCTGACGGTCGTCACGTGCAGGCCCACCTCGTCGGCCACTTCCTGGAGAATCATCGGCTTGAGACCGGACAGGCCTGTATCCAGGAAATCGCGCTGGGCCCGGACGATGCAGTTCGTCACCTTCAACAGGGTGGACCGCCGCTGTTCGATGGAGTTGACGAAGTGGTTTGCTTCGGTCAATTTGCGCCTCACGTAACGCCGGTCTTCCTCGGAGGACGGCGCGTTCCGGTTCAGGATGGCCTGGTAGGCATGGCTGACACGCACCCTGGGCAGGTTGCGATCATTGAGATAGACGAGGTATTCACCGTCCACTTTCTCGACGATCAGGTCGGGATGTATGGCGATAGCGGATGAATCGCTGACGGCCAGTCCCGGATGGGGATTGAGTCCGGCAATCATGTTCAGGGCGTCCCCGATTTCCTGCTCGGACGCCCTGATCTTCTTTCGAATCGAAGCGATGCGCCGCAACTTGACGTCGCGCCAGTGTTCCGATATCAACCGGTATGCGAGCGAATCGCTCAAGTTCAACGCTTCCAGTTGAAGCATGAGACACTCTCGCAGATCACGCGCGCCGACGCCGGTAGGCTCGAGGGTCTGTACGACCTTCAGCACCCGTTCCGCCTCGTCGAACGGCACGCTCGATTCCAGCGCCAGATCCAGCAATGGCACGTCGAGGAGACCGCTGTCATTCAGGTTTCCGACCAGGTATTCGCCGATTTCACGGTCCCGGGTGGTCAGGTCGAGTAGCCGCAACTGCTCGAGCAGGTACTCGGTGAGGGTCGTATCCGACGTTCCCTCCCGTTCCAGGATGTGCTGATCCTCCCTTTTTTCGGTCTCTTCGCGGGCATCCATCTGGTTGTGCATGCCGTCCTGAATGTAGGCATCCCAGTCGATGCCGTCCCGATCGGACGCAATGTCCCCGAGATCGTCTTCGCGCGCCGTATCCGGCTCCTCGCGCACCACGTTCGGCTCCTCGCGCACCGCATCCGGTTCCTCGCGCGCCGCGTCCAGCTCCTCGCGCGCCACATCCCGCTCCTCCGCCAGGGGTTCCTCCGCCAGGGGTTCCTCCGCGGAGTCCTCCGCCGCCTCATCCGTCTCTTCCTCGAGTTCCAGCAGCGGATTCTCCTCGATTTTCTCCTTGATCTCCTGCTCAAGCTCCAGCGTGGTGTACTGCAGCAGCTTGAGCGCGTACATCAACTGGGGAGAAAACTGCTGTCTGGTCTGGGGCTGAAGTTGAAATTCCATGGGCGTGCCTTCCGGTTACTCCAGGCGGAACCGTTCGCCGAGGTAGATGCGGCGCGCTTCGGGGTCGTCGGCCAGGTCTTTGGCCGTACCAGATATGTAAATACGGCCGTCGGCCATGATATAGGACCGGTCGGTGATCTGCAACGTTTCCCGTACCATGTGATCCGTGACCAGTATGCCCAGTTTTCGTTCCTTCAGGCGTCCGATGACTTCCTGAATGTCCTCCACCGCAATGGGATCGATGCCGGCGAAGGGCTCATCGAGCAGGATGAACTTCGGTTCGGTCACCAGGGCACGGCTGATCTCGGTTCGTCGCCGCTCGCCGCCTGACAAGGTATAGGCTTTGTGCTTGGCCAGATGCGCGATGCCAAAATCCTCCAGCAGACCTTCCATCTTCTCGCGCCGGGCCTTGCGGGAGATGGGCAAGGTCTGGAGAATGGACATCAGGTTCTGTTCCACCGTCATCCTGCGGAATATCGACGGTTCCTGGGCCAGATAGCCGATCCCCACCCGTGCCCTTCGGTACATCGGCCACCGCGTGATGTTCCGGCTCTCTCCGGTTTCCCGGTCATCGATGAGCACCCGTCCCGACCCTGGTTTGATCATACCGACGATCATATAGAACGAGGTGGTCTTCCCCGCCCCGTTGGGTCCGAGCAGTCCGACCACCTCGCCCTGGTCTACACGCAGGCTCACATCGTCGACGACACGGTGATTCTGATAGGATTTTACCAGGTTCTCAGCTCGCAGGCACTGCACGGATCCTCCGCTTCATCGGTTTCCGTCTACGTCTTCCGGGTTGAGATAGGACCCGTCCACGCCGCCATCCGCGTTTACTTTTAACGGTTCGCCTTCATCCAGTTCGATCACGATTTCCTTCGCCCGGACCACGTTATGCCCGGTCGGGCCCCTGTCGAGCGCCGACGGATTGTAGGTACTCACCGCGTTCCCTTGCGCGGTGATCATCCTGACCGATTCGCCCTCGAAGTCCACGATCATACTTCGGCCTTCGATGGTGCTGCGGCCGGCCTGGCCAACCTGGCCAGCCTGGCCAGCCCGGTCAGCCTGGCCCGTCTGTTCCGCCTTTTCCGCCAAGTCGTCCACCTGGTCCACCCGGGCGGCCGCCTGATCGGCCCCTTCCGCGGCATAGGAACCCCGGGCGTTGCCCGTAACCAGGGCGCGTGCGACCTCGCCGTCCTCCATTTCGAGGATGATCTCATCCCCGGTGATCTCGCTGTGGACGCTGCGTATCACCGGATTGCCGAGAAGATCGATCTGTTGGCCGCCGCTGTCATAGTGCAATGTATCGCAAATCCCTTCCAGCGTACCCTTCACGACGCTGACCGAATCGAACACGTCGGCGGTCCGGTCTTCGAAGGCGTAGGTCATGCCTTTCCCGGTCGCCACGATCTCGCCCTCATCGCCTTCCAGTCGCTTGACCAGCTGGGGCTTCCCGCTGAATCGAGCGCTATCCGTCGCTTTGAAATACTCCGCGTGATCACAATAAATGGTCACGCCTTCGCCCTCGTCCACCACGATGACGGACTCCTTCGCCAGCGCTTTCAGCAGGGAACTGGATTCGGTGAAGTAGTACTCAAGACGAAAGCCCTCGATGTTGATCCTGCTTTCGTTCTGGCGCCAGGTCATGTTCGGCTTGCCCGTCGCCACGGCGAGATGAGGTTCCTGGGTGAATACCATGCGGTCGCCCGTCAGCACCACGCCGTCCAACGCGTCGTCGAGCCTCACCCGCCCCGCTCCGATGGCCCGCTCATCCTCCTCGTAGTACACCGCGGCGTCGGCGGTGAGCGTGGTGGTCCCGCGGATCATGCGTACGTTGCCGAAAAGACGCACGATGCCGTTCAAGCGATCATAGTTCACCAGGTCACTCGTCAGCACGGTTTCTCCGTGCCTGAGCCGCACTGACCCGGTCAGGTCAAAAACCTCGTCTCCACCGATAGACTGGAAGCTTCCCGCTTCCTCGATTTGCACCGGTTCGCGGCGTTCCTGTCCCTTTGCCTGAGCGGCAGAAAGCACGACGAAACAGCAGACCGAAATCAGCCACCTGACAGACCCTGAACCACGATACATTATACCGGAAAATCCGTTGGACGTCAAGGATGCGTGCCCCCTGTGAAAGCGGTCGAAGTACTACTCGGCGAAGGAGTCATTGAGGTTGCGCATCCGGCAGAAAACGGCCTTTGATATTGCGCTGGATGATATACCTTCTCATGCCCGGATCGGCTTCAAACCCATCGCCCGCAATGACATCCGTGTCCCCTGTCAAACGTACGGCGGCATCCGTAACGATGAGATTCGCCGTGTTCAACCAGGTCAGGGAATCGGTTTCCAGGGTGCCCCGCTCCGTGCTGTGGACCGTGACGCCGCCCCGGACGCGCAGGTTGTGGGTCTGGCCGTCGATTTCGCCCCACTCCGCTTCGAGCGTCGAGGCCAGGCTGCCGTCCTCTTCAAAGAACTCGACTTGGATGCCCTCATCAAGGACCGTGACGTTGGTTTCCGAGAAATACAGGCGGTGCCCGGCCCGGATCGTGGCTTCCTGCCGGCCGTCCCGGCTCAGGTATATCGTCGTGTTCCACGCTTCCTGGTCCGGCAGCACATCCTGCGTGCCGTCTTCCGGGGCCGGCTGATCGACGGGTTGGCATGCCGCCGCGAACAGGACAGCCGCGCACAGGTGGAAGGCCATGGCCAGGCGCCACGGCCGGAAGCGGGCGTGCCTTTTGGATGCGTGGTGATACAGGCGAGACGGAACACGTGGATTGCAGGTAGTCGGCATGCCTGAATATACCTGATTTCATCCGTACCTGCAAGATCAAGTTGGGCCGGTGACGATGGATCAAACCAGCCTGGAAGCCTTGTCGGTTCTCCACGGAAGCATTGTCAAACCTCCCGGGACGCCTTCCAGCGGTCGTGCATCCATACCCACTGCGTCGGCGCTTTCCTGATGAACCGTTCCAGTTCCCGGGTATACGCCCTGGTCGTTTTTTCCACATCTTCCGAGGTCCGTCCGGCGGGCCGGATCGGCGGCCGGACCGTCAGGAGATGCGTGTCGTCCGGAAGACGGTGAATGGCCATGGGAACGATAGGCGCTCCCGTCCGGTCCGCCAGCACCGCGGGTCCGGTCGGGGTCCGGGCCGGGTGGCCGAAGAAGGGTACCGCGACGCCGGCGCCCCGGGTATCCTGGTCCACCAGGAGCCCCACGACATGCCCTTTTCTCAGCGCGCGTAGTATGGCGGTCGTGGCCCGGTCGCGAGGAACCACTTCCAGTCCGCTCCGCACTCGGTTCTCCAGCAGGAGCGCGTCCAGCCGGGCGTCGTAAAGCGGGGCCGCCACCACGGTTACCGCGAATCCCTTGAGCGCCAGGTACGCGCCCATCAGTTCGAAGTTGCCCAGGTGGGCGCTCACCGCTACCACGCCCTTGCCGTCGCCATAGGCCGATTCCAGGTGGGACAGGCCGTCGGCCCTGACCAGTCCGTCCACGTTCTCCGCCGTGACCCGGGACAGCCGGGCGACATCCACGACGTTTTGTCCCAGCTCCCGGAAGACGGTCCGGCCAAGACGCCTGATCTGCCTGCGCGGCTGCGCTTCACCGTAGGCCAGCGCCAGATTGGAAAGGGCACGGCGCCTGGGACCACAGGCGGCCAGGTAAGCCAGTCCGCCGATCCACCCGCCGACGGACAACGCCCGCCGCCTCGGCAACGCGTTCATCAGGCCGATGAGCGCGCATACCGCCCGATAGATCACGGCATTTCGCATGCGCTTGATCAAAGAAGCCAAGAGAGCACTCGCATGGAGGTCAATCCGCCGCGTGGGGCCGTACGGACCGCACGACTTCGTCGATCGCCTTGAGGCTTTCCAGTAGAGGTTCCAGGCGGTCGAGCGGCAACATGCTCGCGGCGTCGCATAACGCCTCGGAAACCCGGGGATGGGTTTCGATGAATACCGCTTCGCATCCCGCGGCCACCGCGGCGCGGGCGAGGGGTTCGATGAATTCGGGCGTGCCGCCGCTCGCGTCGCTGCTCGGACGGCCGTACAGTCTCACCACGTGCGTGGCATCGAATACCACGGGGTATCCCGTCCGGCGCATGATGGCCAGCGACCGCATGTCGGCGACCAGATCGTGATAACCGAAAGAGACGCCCCGTTCAGTCAGAAGGATGTTCCGGTTGCCCACGCTTTCGATCTTGGAGACGACCGACGCCACGTCGTCCGGCGCCAGGAACTGCCCCTTCTTCACGTTGACGGGCTTTCCGGTCCGGGCCAGGGACAGGGTGAGCTCCGTCTGCATGGACAGGTGCGCGGGTAGCTGCAGTACGTCCAGGACCTCCGCGGCCTCGTCGACCTCCGGCAAAGCATGAACGTCCGAAAGTACGGGCACGCCGAGGTCTCGAACTTTCCGGAGCAAGCGCAACCCCTCTTTCAGACCGGGCCCCGCGTAGTAGGCAGCCGAAGAGCGATTTGCCTTCGCATAGGATGATTTGAACACGAGCGGGATGCCCAGGCGGCCGGTTGCGGCAATCAGGCGTTCCGCGGTTTCCATGACCACGGCCTCGCTTTCGATCACGCAAGGCCCCGCGATCAGCGCCAGCGGCCGTCCGCCGCCTATGGCCACGTCTCCCACGGCGATTTCTTTCGCGGTGACTTCTCTCACGGCGCTTCTTCCTCCGCGGCCAGCCTGCGTTCCGCCTTAACCAGGTCTTCGGGGACGTCGACGCCAAGGGGAGCGTAGCCGGTCTGCCGCACGGTGATGCGGTATCCGTTCTCCAGGGCCCGCAACTGTTCCAGCCGTTCGATCCGCTCCAGGGGTGTCGGCTCGAGCCCGGCGAAGGTGAGCAGGAACGCCCTTCGGTACCCGTAGAGACCCACGGTGTTGTAGAACCGGTGTTCGCGCAGGAACGCCCCGTCCGGCTGCTCCCCCGGCCAGGGCAGCGGCGAGCGGGAGAAGTACAGCGCCTGGCCCTGTCCGTCGAAGACCACCTTTCCCATATGGGGATTGAGCAGGTCCTCCGTCCTGGTGATCCGGTGGGCGAGGGTCGTCATGGGCAGATCCGGATCGTCGACCAGGGGCTGCACCACCGTTTCGATGGCTTCGGGTGTGATCAGCGGCTCGTCTCCCTGGATGTTGACGACCACGTCCGTATCCATCTCAAGAACGGCCGCGGCCAGCCGGTCCGTACCGCTCGGATGGTCCGGCGCGGTCATGATCGGCTCTCCGCCGAAGCCGCGGACCGCGTCCGCAATGCGCCGGTCGTCGGTCACGACGTACAGATCGGTGAGGCACCGCGCCCGGCTGGACCGCTCGTAGGTGTGCTGAATCATCGGTTTGCCCCGCAAGAGCGCCAGCGCCTTGCCGGGGAAACGCGTCGAAGCGTAGCGGGCCGGTATGAGACCCGTGATTCTTGGGATATCGGATCCCATATCGTCTTCAGATTACCTTGGGCACCGTGAAATGGCCGCGATCGGACGCAGGAGCGTTGCGCAACGCTTCTTCCTGGTTCAGCGACGCTCCGGCTTCGTCGCTGCGAAAGACGTTCTTCAGCCGCAGCACGTGGGAAGTCGGACCTACGTCCGTCGTGTCGAGCGTATTGAGCTTTTCCATGTACGCGAGTATGGCATTCAACTGTTCCACCAGTTGTTCCCGTTCCTCTTCCGAGTACTTCAGGTGGGCCAGTGCCGCGACATGGTCGACATCCTTGACGGTTACCGTCATGATTTGCCCCTTCGCATGCGCCGGATCTACCGGCGCTTGTTCATTCATATCAATATACCATTATATCATTTCCAGGGCGGCGTATTTCACGATTACTTTCTTGGTCGTATCCGAGAAGCGTATCGTCGCCCGCAGGTCGTCCCCGCTTCCCGCGACCTGTATGATGCGTCCCTTGCCCCAGATGGGGTGTTTGACATCCTGTCCCTGGGAGATCCGTACCCGGCCCATGGGCGTCTGCACGATCCGGGGGGACGTGATATCGTCCTCGTACAGGGGAGCGGGGGCCTTTTCCTTTTCTTCCTGCGGCCACGACGACCGCGAATAGAACCGGCTGGTGCGCTCCCGGGAAACCAGGTCGTCGGGTATCTCGTCGATGAAACGGGACCGCAGGGAGGTCTGCGTACCCCCGAACCTGCGCCGCAGGTTGGCGTGAGTAAGGAACAGCCGTTCCCGGGCGCGCGTGATGCCCACGTAACAGAGCCGCCGTTCCTCCTCCAGGTCGGTGGGGCTTTCCATGGCGCGCGATATGGGGAAAAGGCCGTCTTCCATGCCCGTGATAAAGACGATGGGGAACTCCAGGCCCTTGGCGTTGTGGAGGGTCATGAGCGTGACGCAGTCCACGGATTCGTCCCACCGGTCGATATCGGTTACCAGGGCCACTTCCTCCAGGAAATCGTCCAGCCCGGAGACCTGTTGTCCTTCCTCCGGCCGTTCGGTCGCCTCTTCAAGGGCGGCCATCAACTCGTTCACGTTCTGCACCCGGGTCTCGGCCTCCACGTTTTTCACCGCCTCCAGCTCCAGTTCCCTCAGGTAGCCGGTCTTTTCGAGCACACGTCGGGCCGCCTCCGCGCCCGATATCTCCGCGAGGAGCGACCTGAGGCGCAGCAGAAATTCCCCGAGTTGCACGGCGGCGCGGTGCGCTTTACCCGAGACGCCGGCCTCGCCTGCATGGTACAACGCTTCCAGGTAGTCCATGCCACGCTCGACGGCAAATTGCTCGACGCGGGACACGCTGACGGCGCCGATGCCCCTGGCGGGGGTGTTGACCATGCGTCGGAAGCTGATGGCATCCCGGCCATTGACCAGGATTTTCAGATAAGCCAGGACGTCCTTGACTTCCTTGCGCTCGAAGAACCGGACGCCGCCGACGATCACGTAAGGCAGGCCGGCGCGGCGCAACTCGTCCTCCAACGTACGCGACTGCGCGTTGGTTCGATAGAGGAGGGTGAAATCCCGTAGCACCCGGCCGGAGCCGTCGCGCATCTCCTGGATCTTCCGGGAAATCCACCGGGCTTCATCCCGGTCGTCCATCGTCTCGACAAGGCCGATCTGCTCCCCGGCGGGGTTGTCGGTCCAGAGCTCTTTCCCCTTGCGGCCCTTGTTGTTCCGGATGACTTCGTTTCCCGCCTTCAGGATCAGCCGGGTGGAGCGGTAGTTCTGTTCGAGCCGGATGACCCGCGCTTCCGGATAGTCCTTTTCGAACTCGAGGATGTTGCGGATATCCGCGCCGCGCCAGGCGTAGATGGACTGGTCGTCATCCCCCACCACGCACAGGTTCCGGTATTTACGCGCCAGGCGGTTGATCCATTCGTACTGGGCGCGGTTGGTGTCCTGGTACTCGTCCACCAGGATGTACTGAAAACGTTCCTGGTACCGGTTCAGCAGGTCCGGATGCTTCGCGTATCCTATTGCCAGCCGCATGATGAGATCGTCGAAATCCAGCGCGTTGCAGTCTTCCAGGGCGTGCTGGTACGCTTCATAGACCCGCGACACCACCTGCTGTTCGAAGAAATCCGTATGCCGCGCCTTGTACTCGGCGGGCGATAAGAGCTGGTCCTTGGCCCCGCTGATGAAGCTGCGTACCGCCTCGGGTGAATAGCGCTTGTCGGAGATCTCCAGGTCCTTCATCATCCGGCGGACGAGGGCCAGTTGATCTTCGCCGTCGTAGATCGCGAAATCGCGGCGGAAGCCCAGGGTCTCGGCCTCGCGGCGCAGTATCCGGGCCGAGAGGGAATGGAAGGTGCCGACCCACTGGGGGACGTCGCCCTGCCCGAGCATCCGGTCGATCCGGTCCTTCATCTCGGCGGCCGCCTTGTTGGTGAACGTGACGGCCAGGATGTGGTAGGGATCTATGCCGAGATGCTCAACGAGGTAGGCGATCCGGTAGGTCAACACCCGGGTCTTGCCGCTTCCGGCGCCGGCGAGCACAAGCAACGGCCCATCGACATAGGACGCGGCCTTGACTTGTGCGGGATTCAGTTCGCCAGCGAGGTTCATTCACCGTTCCCAAACGGCCTAGTGAGAAGGACAGTACACCCGGAATTCAACCAGCTTCATCCATCTGGAAATTTCGGTGAGCAGCGCGATACCATAATACACGGCCAAATTCGGCCCTGTCAATAGAATCATGGCCCGGGCGACGACCGTCGAAACCCGTCCGGGCCAAAGTTTCGTTGAATATCCGGGGCAGTCGGATATATTATGGCGGATCGATACCAACCCCTTCGTCCGGAGCATGAAACGCGGGATCAATTTAAATGCTGGATTGCCTGACGGATCGAGGAAACCTGCCCGCAGACGCGGAGGCCTTCGAGCACGCCTTGGCCTGCACGCCGGACAGTCCTTTCGGCCCGCTGGGGACGCGCTTCGCGGCAGGTAAGCCGATCTACGTCGTCCGGGCACCCGCACGACTCGACTGCATGGGCGGCATCGCGGACTACAGCGGTTCGCTGGTCTGCGAGATGACCCTCGACCGTGCCGTGCTGATGGGCCTTCAGGCCCGGGACGACCGGAAGGTGGTCGTGCACAGCGCCGGCGTGGACGAATTGGGCCTTTCTCCGGACGTTACACTGGTGCTCGACGACCTGGCGCCGGGTCCGGGCACCGTGGATTACGATGCCGTAAAACGGCGTTTCTCCAGCGCGCCGGAATCCGCCTGGGCGGCCTATGTTGCCGGGGCTTTCAGCGTGCTGCAGGGCGAAGGGCATATGGAACGATTCCCCCACGGCGCCACGATCGTGCTGGGGAGCAACATCCCGCTCCGGGTCGGCGCGTCCTCATCGGCCGCGCTGGAAATCGCGGCCATGCACGGACTGAGCCTGCTCTACGGGATCAACCTGGACGGGATGACGCTGGCCGTCCTTTCCCAGAAGGTGGAAAATCACGTGGTCGGCGCGGCCTGCGGCATCATGGACCAGGTCACCTGTGCAATGGGTACTCGGGGCCGCCTGCTTTCCCTGCTATGCCAGCCCCATACCGTGCGGGAACAGATTCCGATCCCGGACGAGGTACGAATTGTCGGCATCAACTCCGGCATCCGCCGTGAAATCAAGGGGGCCAGGTATACGAACAGCAGAATCGGCGCATTCATGGGCCTGGCGATCTTGCAGGATCATTTTCGGTCCGGCAACGGAGCCGCCGCGAATCTCCGCCTGGGATACCTTTGCAACCTGTCCACGACCGAATATGTGGATTCCTGCCGGTCCCTGTTGCCATCAAGCATCTCGGGTCGGGCGTTCAAAAGGCGGTACGGAACCACGCCGGATCCCGTGACGACCGTCGACCCGAAGGTGGTGTACAAGGTGCGCAGCCGCGTGGAACACCCGGTGTACGAACACCGCAGGGTGACCGACTTCACCGAGTGCATCCGGCTGGCGGGGTCTTCTGTACAACCGAAACTCCTCGAACGAGCGGGCAGGCTGATGTACGCCTCGGACTGGAGTTACACGCACCGGTGCGGGCTCGGGTCGGCCGAAACGGCCTGGATCGTCAGGGAAACGAGAAAACTGGGGGTGGAAGCGGGATTCTACGGAGCCAGGATCACGGGCGGCGGAGCAGGCGGGACGGTCGCCGTCGCGGGCAACGACCGCATGTTCGACCACCTGGACCATCTGCTGGAACGTTACGGCGAAGCGACCGGGATCGAGGCCGAGCTCTTTACGGGCACTTCGCCCGGCGCCCTCGAGTTCGGGCATCGCATCTATCGCAGAACCTGAGTTCTCACGGTGGATTTGAAGGAGTTGGATCGGTTTGAAACAAATACGAAAGGCAGTCATCCCCCTGGCGGGTCACGGGATGCGCATGTTGCCGGCGACCCGCGCCGTGCGCAAGGCGCTCTTCCCCATCGTGGACGCCTGGGGACGGGTATGCCCCGTGCTGCAATTGATCATCGAGGAAGCGGTCGACGCGGGGATCGAGGAAATCGGCCTGGTGATCGCGCCGGAAGACGAGGTACTGATCCGCGCCTACTTCTCGCGGTTGCCCGGCCCGCTGAAATCCGCGATCGGAAACCGAGCGGACCTGCTCGCCGCGGCCGGATTCCCCGGCGAACTTTCGGAGAAGCTGACAATCATCACGCAGGCTCGTCCCCTGGGGTTCGGCGACGCGGTCCTCCGCGCGGAAACCTGGGCCGGCGGCGATCCGGTCCTGGTCATGCTCGGCGATCACCTGTACATCAGCGGGGAGGACCGGTGCTGCGCGCGTCAGTTGCTGGACGCCTTCGCGGAACGGCAGGCGCCGGTTTCGGGCGTGATCCGCAAATCCGTCAATGACATCGGCCACTTCGGTACGGTCTCCGGCCGTCCCGTACCCCGGCGGGACGGACTCTACGAACTCGACACCGTATTGGAAAAGCCCGAGCCGGACCTGGCGCGGGAACGGCTGCGCGTGGTGGGCATGCCGGCGGACACCTACCTGTGCTGGTTCGGCCTGCACGCCATGACGCCGGATATCTTCGATTGCCTGGCTCGGACGGAAAGAGATGGTGCGGCGGTAGGCGGCGCGGCGGTAGGCGGTGCGGCGGTAGGCGGTGCGGCGACAGGGGGCGAACTTCAGCTCACAGGGGCGCAGGCCATGCTGGCGTCTCAACGGGCGTACTTCGCCCTGGAAGTAAACGGCGATCACTTCGACACGGGCTCGCCGCATGGCTACGTGGAGGCCGTTGCGGCTTTCGCCGGTCCAAAGGGCACTCGTCGGTCCGGAGGACCCTCCACAATATCCTGACACCAGGAAACTAACGGAAGGATGGCAACATGCATGGGTGTAAATGCATGAAATCCATGATAACCGCTTAACCCATTGACGGAACGATACATCGTCCAACAAGCCTGTCCAACATGCGAAAGGGAATACGATACCATGTCCGAACAGCAAGCACCCTCGCGGGAAACGCTCGAATCCCTCCTCGTTCCGAGTACGGCCACGCTGACCTCCGTACTCACGGAATACGGCCTGTATAACACGTTCATGCAGGACGTCGCGCCCCTGGCCCAGGGCATGCGCATGGCCGGTCCGGCATTTACGCTCCGGTACATACCCGGCCGGGAAGACATCACGCACGTGCCCGTGGACAACCTGACGGACATGCAGCGGATCGGCATCGAAAGCATCGGGCAAGGCGAGGTGCTCGTGATCGACGCGCGGGGAGACACCCGGGCCGGCGTCATGGGCGACATCCTCGCCACGAGGATCCTGCAGCGCGGCGCCGCGGGGGTGGTGAGCGACGGCGCGTTCCGGGATACGCCGGCCATCGTCGAAACCGGGCTCCCTGCCTATGCGAAGGCCATGAACGCCCACAACAGCAAGAGCGTGCACTACCCGAGCGATATACAGCGTCCCATCGCCTGCGGCGGCGTAGCCGTGTTCCCCGGAGACCTCATCGTGGGCGATGCGGAGGGCGTCGTGGTGATCCCGCGCCACCTTGCCGAAGAAGTAGCGGCTAAGGCCGCGGCGCAGGAGGACCGCGAAGTCTTCATCCTGCAGAAGATCCAGCAGGGCGCCAGCATCATCGGCGTCTACCCGCCCGATGAAAAGACCCTGGCCGAATACGAAGCCTGGAAGGCGAAAAAGGGCTGATCGTTCAGCCGGTGGCCAGGTCCGCCATTCGCTGAAAGGCCACCACCGCCAGCAGTCTCTCCTCGGCGTGCAGTGTCCTGCTCCGGCCTTCCGATTCCAGGTCCGCCAGGATGCTGTACGCCAGGTCGATGTCGTCCGGACCGGCCGCAGATCCTCCCGCGGAGGCCGCATCACCGGCCGCCCGATCCGCACCCGCTTCTCCGGCGATGTCCCGGGCGATCTCCACGAGCCGTTTCAGCACCTCACCGGTCTGCTGGCGCTCGAACGCGGCCATGGCGCGGTCGACGGCTTCCGTGAACCGGTTCCTTGCATCTTTTTCGACACGCGACCAGCCACCCAGTTGCCGGCGGGCGGTCCGGAATATCCTCACCGTCGCACGGTCCTGGTCCATCTCGCCGGACTGGAGTAACCGGTACAAGAGATCCGGTGCGCCGAGGAGATGCCCCGCCGACATGACCAGCACACCCCGCTCGAGGCTGGTTTCACTGGTGCGTATGAGGTCCTGAAGCCGCCCCAAAATGCCGGTATTGCCCATCCTGGCCAGCGTCTCCAGGGCGGACTGGATGATCGCGGGGTCCCGCTCGTGCTCGAGCAGGGCTTCCAGCGCGGTTTCCGCGCGGCGGTCCCCGATGCGATCCAGGGCGAGTATGGCGCTCCGACGGATGCCCGGGCGATCGTCGTGAAGCAGGGTCACCAGGATGTTCAGGCTGAGTGACGAAGGCACCGCGCCCAGGGCTTCCACGGCCTCTTCGGCGATGTCCGACGATGGGCTGCCCACGCATTCGAGCAGCGGATTCACGGCCTCCACCGCGCCGATCCTGCTCAGGGACTGTACGGCTTCCCGGCGCACGTTGCGGTCGCTGTCTTCCAGCAACGCGATCAATTCGTCCACGGCCAGGTGACTGCCCGTTTCTCCGAGCTCACGGGCGGCCCGTGCCCGGACCGAGGGATTGCTCGATTTCCCCATGCGCACCAGGTGCCACAGGGTCGCGATGGGATTCCCCTTGCGCACGCGGTTGATCACGTCCCGGGATGAAACCTGCGTATCGGAGGTCACGCGGGCAAGCAGGCCCATGTAGGCGATGCGCAGCGCCCCGTTGGCAAGGAATAGGTACTGCAGGCCCGCGAAGGTGTAGCCGAAGAAGGAGACGGCGGGGATGGAGGTGCACAGATCGGCCGCAATGCCGCCCAGTACGGCGCCACAGGCCGCGCACCCTCTCGACACCGCGGAATAGCATCCCAGGAACGCGGAGCGGTTGACCGCCGGGGCCGTCTTGACGATGAGATTGAACCGGGCGGTGCCCCAGCCCGCGCTCATGCTGCCGCCCCAGATCTGTACCAGCGGCACCATGATCCAGTAGTTTTCCAGGGTCACGAATCCCCATCCCAGTGGGAAGAGGGCCAGCCCCACGGCGGTAAGCGACATGACCGGCTTGTACCCGTACTTGTCCGCCAGGTAGCCCCAGAAGGGGTTCATGATGATCGTGGCGATAGTCTGTATGGCCGAGTAGATCGCGACCTGGGCGTAGGAGACCTCCAGCGTCCGCAGCATGTAGACGGTGAAAAAAGGCGCGGCGATCTGGGCGATGAGGAGCCGCCCCGATACCAGGAACATCAGTCTGCGAAAGGGAACGTGCCGGAAGGGCAGGCGAAGCAACTGGTTCGAAGGGACGTGTTCTCCCCGGCTCTTCTGCGGTTCGGGAATGCGGGACCACGCCCAGACCCCGAAGCCGGAGAAGACCACGGCCGTGATGAACAAGGTGGTGAAGCCTTCCTGCTCATCTCCCGCGGCGTACGAACTCAGGAAGAACCCCGCGCAGACCGACGTGATCAGACCGGCGGACGCCGTCAGACTGCGCTGCCTGGCGACGAAGCGGCCGCGCATCTCGGCGGGAACCAGGTCGGTTAGCCAGGACTGGCGCGCCGGGGAAACCAGGGACATGGCCGCCTTCGACAGGGCGATGCAGCCCATGAGCGCCAGCACCTGGTATCCCTCGAAGAAGAGAAAGGGGATGAAGGCAATGGGCAGCCAGAACGACGAACTGATGGCATTAGCGGACAGGCACAGCGTCTTGCGCCTGGGCAGGCGTTCGATCAGCAGCGGCGAGAAGGCCTGAAGCAACTGGGCGATGGAAATGGACGCGGAGATAAAACCGATCATGGCGGTGGATGCGCCGAGATGCAGCGCGTAACCCGTAGTGTAGACGCCCGTGGTAATCGCCGAATGAACCGACTCGAGCATGCCGTTCACGTTCCACATGCGCATCCCGCGCGCCGTTTGAAGCCGGGTCAGTTTCTTATCCTGCTGCATGATTCGATTTCCCATTACGCGCCAGTATCCAGCTGACCGCCGTGCCGACCCCCAGGTTCACGGCCAGGGCCACGGGACTGATCCACATGAAGCTGACCGGGTCGTTCCCATCGGGCAACATGCCGAAGAGCGGACCGGAAAAGGCGATCAGCGAGGCGGTGAGGACGCCGCACGCGGCGCCCGCGACGACGCCTGCGGGGCGGGCGAAGGGCACGAACAGCGCGAAGAAGAACAGGGCGAATATGGGCGTCGTCAGCAGGTTCGAGGTCTTGTTGGTCACCGCCGTGATGTTGCCGGGCACCAGTTCCATCAGCGAACTCGCGCCCACGGCAATGGCGCCGATGACGAATGCGAGCGTTTTCGCCGTGCGGGTAAGCTGTTTTTCGGAAACCGTCGATCTCCTGAACCGGTCGATGAAATCCGTCGAAACCACCGCCGTAATCGCGTTTACGCCCGAGTCCAGGCTCGACATGGCGGCCGCGAACATGGCGGCGACTACGAACCCGGATACGCCTGGCGGAAGGTAGTAGGCGATAAAGTGGGGAAACACATGGTCGGCCTGTCCGTACAGGTCGGCGCCGGCAGGCAGCAGACCGGGTTGCGTCTGAAAGAAGCCGAGGAGGGCGAAACCCGCGACCCACAGGGTGACCCCGATGCAGAGTCCCACCAGTTGCTGAGTCAGGTAGGATCGCCGGGCCGCGCGGGCGTCGGTGGTCGCCATGAAACGCTGCACCACGGTCTGGTCGCCTCCTGCGGTGGCGATCGCCCACGTCATGGACGCCATCATGGATCCGATTACGGTCAGGCGTACGGACGGGTCCAGGCTGAAGACGGGTTGGGCGTCCCAGTGGGGCTGCCAGGAGCCTGGAATCCAGCCGAATCCGTCGAAATGCATCGTAACCGTGACGATCACCAGTATGGCGCCGCCGAGCATCAGCAGCGTCTGGAGCGTATCGGTGATCACGACGGCCCGCAGGCCGCCCAGCGACGTGTATATGACCGCGACGAGCCCGGTAACCAGGGTGATGACGGGGATCCAGTCATCGCCCACGCCCAGCATGACGGTCATGGCCTTGGCGGACAGGTAGATCAGCAGGGCCATCCAGACCAGCCGGAGCAGGATGAACATCACCGCGCCCAGCAGGCGGATGCCCACGCCAAGCCGGTCTTCCAGCAGTTCATAGGCGCTCGTCACCCGCGTCCGCATGTAAACGGGAATCAGTCCGTAGCCCACCACGAAAAAGATGATCGGAATCGTCAGGTAGTTGAGCATCCAAACGGGCCCCTTGCCGATGGCCTCGCCCGGAATGGACAGGTAGGAGATGGTACTGAGCAGCGTGGCGAACAGCGAGAAGCCGATCAGCGTCGGCGGCATGCGGCCCCCGCCGGTGAAATACTCGCTGACGGTGCTTTGCCTGCGGCTGTAGTAATAGCCCAGCGAAATCGTCGCCAGGGCGTATCCGATGATGATGGTCCAGTCGACGGGCGTCAGTCCGCCGGGAGTCATGGATCCTCGCTTCCAATGCGTAGTGTATACATTGTATCTACGGGTCGTCGGATCTACATGACGACGTACCCGCAGGTCGACGGGTAGCACCCACATGCGGCATGGCCGGCCAGCGCGTTCGGCCGGCACGAACCGCCAGCACGTGCGGTCAGGGCACGGCGGCGACCCGGACGAAATCCGTGTGTCCCGGTCCCGCCGACGGCGATCCGCCGACGATGACGATGTGATCCCCCCGGCTGAGGCCCCCGGCCTGCCGGGCCGCGTCGAGCGACGTGCGGATCATCCCGTCCGTCGTATCGAACTCGGCGCACAGCACCGGTTTGACGCCCCAGACCAGGGCGAGTCCGCGGACGGTCGCCACCTCCGGGCTGACGGCGATGATCGGCACGCTGATCCGGTGTCGCGCGGCCACCCGGGCGGTGTGACCCGACCGCGTGCAGCAGACGATGGCCTTCGCTCCTGCATCCAGGGCCAGTACGCAGGATGCATGGCTGATCGCCTCCGATACGCCGGGAATCCCGCGGCGCTCCGGGATTCCATGCGCCTTTCGCTGGAACAACCTGGCTTCGGCCTGTTCCGCGATGGACGCCAGCGCGCGCACCGACTCCACCGGGTAGGCGCCCGTGGCGCTTTCTTCCGAGAGCATCACCGCGTCCGATCCGTCGAGGACCGCGTTGGCCACGTCGGCGGCCTCCGCCCGCGTGGGACGGGGGCTCTCGACCATGGACCGCAGCATCTGCGTGGCCGTGATGACCGGCCGCGCAGCGCGCAGGGCCTTGGCGATGATGTCCTTCTGCACCAGCGGGACTTCCTCGTAGGGGATTTCCACGCCCAGGTCTCCACGGGCCACCATGAGCGCATCCACGACCGGAAGGATGTCGTCCAGCGCGTCCACGGCCTCCGGTTTCTCGATCTTCGCCATTAAAGGCAGGCTCGACCCCTGGCCGTCCAGCAGCCTGCGTGCACGCAACACGTCGTCCCGGTTGCGGACAAAGGAAAGCGCGGCCATTTCCACGCCCATGTCGATCCCATCCAGCAGCAGTTCCTCGTCCTTTTCCGTGAAGGCATTGATACCCGTCGCACCACGCGGCACCGTGATACCCTTGTGATCGGAAAGCTGACCGCCGAGGAGTACTTTGCATCGAATTACGGGCGGTTCCACCGCCTCGATACCCAGTTCGACCAGGCCGTCGGCCAGCAACAGACGCTGTCCCGGCCGTACCTCCTCCGGAAGGCGGGCGTAATTCACCGACACCCTGGTCCGGCTTCCGGGTACCGGTTCCGTAGTCAGGGTGAAGCCATCGCCCACACCGAGGTGGACGGGACCGTGCTGAAAAGTGCCGATGCGGATCTTCGGGCCGGGCAGGTCCTGGAGGATCGCGACGGGCTTGCCAAAATCGTCCGCGGCGGACCGGATGTAGTGGACGCTGCGCCTGTGGTCGTCCGGTGCGCCATGGGAGAAATTGAGACGGAAGACGTCTACGCCGGCCTCGAGTACCTGGCGGATCATCTCGGGCGAACCGATGGAGGGACCCACGGTGCAAACGATTTTGGTACGTCGCATCGGTCCGTCCTTTCGCGGGACGGAGGCGGCAGGGGAAGTTGGGACGATGCGCACCGGACCGGGACGCACCGGACCGGGCCGCACCGGACGATGTGCACCGGGCCGCACCGGACCAGACAGCGAAACCGGGCTTACTTCAACACCCCGATGCGGGCGACGTGATCGCCGAGTCTGAGTTCGCCGGAGTGGACATCCCCGGGTACGGGCTCGTCACGGAGTGTCGTAGACAGCGTTTCCGTCCTGATGTAGTCGGCGTGGGTGTCGATGGCCTCGGCCAGGTCGCCGTCCGCCTCGTAGTAGAGCGTGATCCGATCATCCACGTTGAAATCGGCTTCCTTGCGGAGATTCTGCACGTGGCGGACGAAGTCCCGCATCAGTCCCTCGAGCAGGAGATCGCGGGTTACCGTGGTGTCGATGGCGACCGTGCATCCGAAGTCCGACGTCACGGACAGCCCGTCCGCGTCCACCCGTTCGACCTCGAGTTCCTCGGGCGACAGATCGATCCGTTCACCGTCCACATCGAGCGTGAGGACTTCACCGCCTGCGACGAGGGCGCCGGTTTCGTCGCCGTCCAGTGCCTCGAGCGCCTTCCGCACGACGTCGAGCCGCTTGCCGAACCGGGGACCCCACTTCGAGAAAACCGGCTTCACCGCGTATCCGCGAAACGCGTCTTCGCTGTCGACCAGGTCCAGATCTTTCACGTTCAGTTCTTCCAGTACCTGCGAGCGCAGCCGGTCGATGGTTCTGCCCTGCCGGGGGCTCGCGGGTTTCACCAGCAATCTGAACGCCGGCTGGCGGACCTTCATCCGGGCTTCGTTGCGTGCGGAGCGGCCGAGTTCGATCACCTGCATCAGGTCATCCATGTCGTCCATGAGATCCTGGTCGATCAGTTCGCCGGACACCTCCGGGTATGCGCAGAGATGGACGCTTTCCGGCGCCGACGAGTCCACGGGCGGGACCAGGCTCCGGTAGAGTTCCTCGGCGGAGAAAGGCAGTATGGGCGCGATCAACCGGCTCATCGTCACCAGCACTTCATAGAGCGTCTGGATGGCCGACTGCTTGTCCCTGTCATCGCCGCTCTTCCAGAAACGCCGCCTGCTCCGGCGGACGTACCAGGTGGAAAGCACGTCGATGAACCGTTCCGTTTCGCGGACCACCGCCGCCGAGTCGAAATGGTCCATCCGGTCGTTGCAGTGGCGGATCAACTGATGTAGCCGCGAGAGCACCCATCGGTCGAGTTCGCTGCGGCCCGTTGCGGGGGCGGAAGCGGAAATCGGCGGGCAATCCGGCAGGTTGGCGTAGGTCACGAAGAACGCGTAGACGTTCCACAGCCTCAGCATCTTACGGGTCACCTCCTCGGCGGGCCCGTAGCCGAAACGGAAGACCATGTTCAGGGGCGCGCCGGCGTACTGCCATCTCATCACGTCGGCGCCCATGCGGGCCGTGGCGTCCTCCACGGCGATCGCATTGTCGCCGCTCTTGCTGAAGGGCTCGCCGTTCTCGTCTCTCATCTCTTCGTAGGTCAAGACGGCCTTGAACGGCGACCGGTCGTAGAGGGTCACCGACATGAACAGCTGGGAATAGAACCAGAGCCTGATCTGTTCCCGCATCTCCGTGATCCAGTCCGCGGGAAACCAGGATTCCCAGGTGGATTGGGGACCGGGCGAGGCAACACCGGCCTTGTCTCTTTCGGCTTCCGGTCCGCGCTCCGAACGGATCGTTCCTTCGATTCCGCGGTGTTCCGTCAGATAATTCAGCGTCGAAAAGGGCACGATCCCGGCATCGAGCCAGCAGTCGCCCACTTCGGTCACCCTGCTGACGGCCTCGCCGCACCGTTCGCAGGTAATTTCGATTTCATCGATCCAAGGGCGGTGCAGCTCAGGCAGATTGTCGACGAGCGCGGGATCCACGGCCCGTTCGCGCAGTTCGGCCGTGCTGCCCACGACATCGATGTGGTCGCAGTTTCCGCAGGAATAGAAGGGCAGGGGAAGCCCCCAGAACCGCCGGCGCGAAATGCACCAGTCGCCCATATTGTCCAGCCAGTCCTGCATCAGGAGTCCGCTGTATTCGGGTACCCATTGGACCGTGGCGGCGGCCCGTTTCATGGGCGCCCTGATCTCGTCCGCGGAAATGAACCACTCGTCGGCCAGGCGGAAGACCAGGGGGGTCTTGCACCGCCAGCAGAAGGGATACCGGTGCGTATAGTCTTCCCAGCGGAACAGCACGCCCCTGGATTCCAGCTCGCGCTTGACGCCCTCGGCCGAATCCCGTACATGGGTGGCGGCGAGCGGACCGATATCGTCCGTGAAATAGCCGTTCTCGTCGATCGGCACGATGATGTCCAGATCCCGTTCCTGTCCGAGCTGATAGTCCTCGGAGCCGCAACCCGGCGCGATATGGACGATCCCCGTGCCTTCCTCGTCCGAGACCATCTCCCACGCCACGGTGGCGCGATTGACATCCCGCTGAGCGGGGAGATCCTCCAGCGGACCGTGGAACGGCAGGCCGATCAGGTCCTCCCCCTTTACCGTCTCAACGACTTCGGCTTCCGGTGGCAGTACCGTTTCGACAAGCGTTTTCATCAGGTAGTAGTGTGCGCCGTCCAGGGTCGCCTTCGCGTATTCGGCTTCTGGGTGCAGCGCCAGGGCCGTGTTGGCGGTCAGCGTCCACGGCGTGGTGGTCCAGACGAGGAAGTACTCGTCGTCACGGCCGCCGACGCGACAGCGGAAGAAACAGGAGGGGTCGGTCTGTTCCTGGTAGGAATCCACCAGTTCGTGCTGGCTCAGGCTGGTGCCGCACCGCCAGCACCAGGGCATGGACCGGTGGCCCCGGTACAACCACTTCTTGGCGTCGCAGGCCTTGAGAAAGTGCCATATGTGTTCGATGTTGTTGTCATCCAGCGTGTAGTAAGACGCCGGATGGCCGTCTTCGTGGTACCACTGCATCCAGTGGCCCATGCGGATGGACTGCCGCGTGATCCGTTCCGCGTATTCGTCCACCCTCGCACGGCACGCCCGGGAAAACTCCGCCAGGCCAAAGGTCTCGATATCCCGCTTCGAATCGAATCCCAGCGCCCGCTCGACCTCGACTTCCACCCAGAGTCCCTGGCAGTCGAACCCGTTCTGCCACCGCTGGTTGAACCCCTTCATGGCCTTGTAGCGGCAGTACATGTCCTTGTAAGTCCGTCCCCAGGCGTGGTGGACGCCCATGGCGTTGTTGGCGGTTATCGGGCCGTCGATGAAGGACCAGGTGGAGCGGTCCTTCAATTGCGCGCGCAACTTGTCGAAAATCCGATGCTCCGCCCACCATGCGAGTATGCGCTCCTCCATGGCGGGGTATTCCATCTTTCCTTCAAAGGTCTTGAACATCTGGCCGGACACGGGAATCTCGATACTCCACAGGTTAAATGGACTACGACGTTTTCTGTTGTTCTACAGGCACCAGCCATACGGAAATCGCGGCCTGAAAGGGCATATCCGACGATCCGTAACGCCGGTCTGAAAATAGGCGGTAAGGGGGTGTTGCACAAGGTAATTCTGGCTGGCGGGCGGACGGACGATCGGGCGTAAGGACGGGCGGACGACAACGATCACCGGGCGGTGATTTCACTCCGTGCCGTCCATAATCGGGAACCGGTTCAATTCGTCCCGGCGTGCGCGCCAGTCCGGCATATGCCGGTCGAGGATTCCCCAGAAGCGGCGATTATGCGAGGGTTCGATCAGGTGGGCCATTTCGTGAACGACCACGTACTCGAGGCATCGGATCGGCTTCTTGGCCAGTTCCAGGCTCAGCCAGATCCTGCCGTTTCGGACGCTGCAGCTACCCCAGCGGGTTTTCATTTTCCGGATCCGCCATTCCTTCACCGTCACGCCCAAAAACGGTTCCCACGCCGTGATCAGCCGCGGGATGCTCGTTTTCAATCGTTCGCGGTACCATGCGGCGAGCAGGTCCGACCGTTCGTCCAGGCCGGTACCCGGACGGACGCGCATTTCAAGCGTCGAATCGCCCTGAAGGCGGATCCGCGGCGGTCCATCGTGGGTGGTGACGTTCAGTACGCGGCCTGTCCCCTCCACGAAATGGCGCTCGCCCGATACGAAGGTCCGGGCGGATTCCCGCTCCCTTTGGCGCTGCCTTTCCTGCTGCCGCCGGACCCAGGGCATTCGCCTCGCCACGACCTGGCGGATCGCATCATCACCGACGCGGAGCGGCGCGGAGACCCGTAGGCGTCCATCGGGCGACCCGACCCTGAGGTACAGGTGCCTGATTCGCTTCCGGTGGACTTCCACCTCGATATCGTCTACGCGCAAACGATGTACCTTTGACGTCCCTGCCGAGGTGATAGGCTGCTCGCTTTCGGATTTCGTCGTCACTGGACGGATTTCGCGGAATCGGACGGATTTCGCGGAATCGGACGCGCCGTGCAATCCCGTGTTCTTCTGTCGATTCCGCAATATAGGACGGAAGGCGGACCCGCAAAAGGAGAACAAGGCGTGCCCCCCGGCCGACTAACCGGTTTGACTTTGATCATGCCAACCCCTTAATTTCCAGATTCACGCTGAATCCTCTGGAATCTGCAGCCCTACGAACCCTGGCCTGGAACTTTCGGCCTGGAAAGGGACGAGATTTGAGTCGCGGCAAACCCAATATCCTGTTTTTCTTTACCGACGACCAGCGCTTCGATACGATTCACGCGTTGGGCAATCCCCTGGTTCACACGCCTGTCATGGACCGGCTGGTCGCCCGGGGCGTGTCATTTACACACGCCCATATCCCCGGGGGTACATCGGCCGCAATTTGCATGCCCAGCCGGGCCATGTTGCATACCGGCCGCACCCTCTTCCATCTCGACGGCGCCGGCGCGGACATACCGCCGGAGCACGCGCTGATGGGGGAATACCTGCGGTCCCACGGCTACCGCACCTGGGGCACGGGCAAGTGGCACAACGGCGTCTCGTCCTACGCCCGCAGTTTTTCGGACGGTGCGGAGATCTTCTTCGGGGGCATGGACGACCACTGGAACGTGCCGGTCTTCGACTTCGACCCGGAGGGAAAGTACGAGGGTACGCTGCCCCAGTGTCCCGATGCCTTCCGCTCGAACGAACTGAATATCCGCAGAGGGGACCACGTGCACGCCGGACGGCACTCCAGCGAGATCTTCGCCGACTGTGCCGCAGAATGGCTGAAGGGGTATGATTCCGAAGATCCCTTTTTCATGTACGTCTCCTTCATGGCGCCTCACGACCCCAGGACGATGCCGCGTGAGTTCCTGGACATGTATGATCCCGAGGACATCCCGCTGCCGCGGAACTTCATGGGCGGCCATCCCTTCGACAACGGCGACCTGAAAGTGCGCGACGAAGTCCTGGAGACGTTTCCTCGCGATCCGGCGGGCGTGCGTCGCCACATCGCCGAATACTACGCGATGATAACCCATCTCGACGCGCAAATGGGGCGGGTCATGCAGGCGCTGGAAGACCGCGGCATGGCGGACGACACCATCGTCGTCTTCGCCGGGGACAACGGCCTTGCGATCGGCCAGCACGGGCTGTTCGGCAAGCAGAACCTCTACGAGCACAGCATACGCGTGCCCCTGGTCTTCTCCGGACCTGGCATCCCCCGCGGTGTCCGGCGCAGCGCTTTCGCATACCTGCTCGATATCTTCCCCACCCTGTGCGATATGACGGGATTGGTAACGCCCGGTTCCGTGGAGGGGGTTAGTCTGGTACCGACGTTGAAAGATCCTGCCGCACGCCCGAGGGAAACGCTGTTCGCGGCTTACCGCCAATGGCAGCGCATGGTGAAGGACGGCCGGTTCAAACTGATCGAGTACGTGGTCGACGAGCGCCGGACGACGCAGCTGTTCGACCTGGAACACGACCCGATGGAATGCCGCAATCTGGCCGGCGAAGCGGCGCATGCCGACCGGCTTGCGGCCCTTCGGTCCAGGCTTACCGACTGGCGGGACGAATGGGGTGACGCGGACGGCGAATGGGGCCGGGCCTTCTGGGCCGGGTACGATGCTTGAGGTTCTGCCACTCGAGGGCCTGACGCATGAGACCCTTCCGCTTCAGGGCCTGCCCTGAATGAAGTTCGGGCGAAGACATCCGAAAATCCGAACGCGTCCGCCCGATCTGTTCCGCCGCGCTGGTCCTCAGGCCGCGACCGCCCGATCTGTTCCGCCGCGCTGGTCCTCAGGCCGCGACCGCCCGGTTTCCGGCGTTACGGTACAGCGCTTGCCCCATGGCGCCCAGGCCGATGATGACCAGCAGCAGATTTATGACCCAGCCCACATAGGGAAGGCTGACGGCGACCAGGACCAGGACCAGGCCGGCGAGCAAGGGCAGCAGCATCGATCGGACATCATGCTGTTTCGGTCGCAGGAGTGCGTTGCCCAGGAAGTGGGCCACGACGATCTTGGATACATACAGGCTCAACGCCCAGACGGCGGCAATGACCAGTCCGGCAGGCAGCCCGATGAGCGTCACGGCGAGCACAACCGCCAGGACCGGCGTGGCCGTGACCAGCACGAACCCGAGTCCCGCGGACGTAAGGATGCCGTTCAGATTGTCCAGCGGCACGCGCCGGAGCGCGGGAAGCGCCCAGAGCAGCAGCAGGCCCGACAGGAACGCCGTGACCAGCCACAGGGCCGTCCACGCGATGGACCAGGCGGACAGCAGCCCGCCTTCGTCCTCTTCCTGACCCGGTTCGGGCACTTCCACGATGGTTTCACCGGCAATGGTCGCGGCGGAATCCACCTCCAGGTTCCTCTCGGCAGGCAGACCGACATCGAGATTCCCGCCGATCGAAGCGGATGGCCGCATCGTTGCCAGGCGGCCGGCGAATTTGACGTCCCTTACCACGTCGCCCGTTATGGTCAGGGTGTTGCCGAATACCGTCACGTTGCGTCCGACCGATCCGCCCACACTGATCTCCTCCCCGAACGCGAAGAGGTCTCCCTCAATCGTTGCGTCACGGCCGGAACGAAGCGACTGCGCGAACCCGTAGACACTTTGACCGATCGAGTCTTCAATACGTATCGTCTGGCCGAATCCGGCGAGTCCACCTCCAATCCGGCCGTCTACTTCGATCGTCCTTCCGAAGGAAATCACGTCGCCGTGAACGGAACCCACGATTTCGATCGACTGGGCGAAGGCAATCAGGTCTCCGGTCACTTCGCCGTCAATCCTGACCACGCGTCCAGACGCGACGAGCGTGTCGTCGATGATCTCTCCGATATCGACCGAGACGCTTTCACCGGAACGAATTTCGATTGCTTCCGCGGGGCGAACATATCCCAGCATCAGCAGCAACCCTCCGAGCACGACCAGCGTGCCGGCCGGCCTTCGCAACAGCAGGCACAATGAACCCAGCAGCATGATGAATCCGACCGTCAGGCCTACATCGCTTATCAGCGCAACCATGGTCGTACCTCCGTTCTGGTAGTATTCGATGAAATACGCTCCTGTGCCGAAGAGAATGGACAACTGTCCGGAAACGTTCAGTGGATTCAGCCACTCGATGCTCCACGGAAGTTCCAGTCCCATCACCCAGCCCATTCCCACCCGCATCAGTACCGCGAGTCCGATGACGAGTCCCAGCAGCTTCAAGATGTGGATGGGCGAAGGCGCGGAGACCGGGGCCGGTTGGGTTTCAACTAGAAAAGCCTCCGCGTTTCCCACGATTTCGAAGAGGGCGTCTCTTTCCCTGCGGAACGCATGTACGAGGTCCTGGCACCGGGGACAGTTTTCCAGGTGAGCAGTGAACGCCCGGGCTTCGGTACCGGCCAGCTCGCCATCGGCATAGGTCGAGCAGACGATTTCGGATGGACACGCGTCCTGGTGCAACGATTCGTTGGTCATGTCAGGCATTATCTGGTCAACTCCTCTCGCAATCGTCTTCTGGCTCGGTAAATCAGCGTCGCCACCGTGTTCCGGTTCAGATTGAGCGCGCTTCCGATTTCGTCGTAGGTGAACTCGTTGTAATAGGCCAGGACGAGCGGCAAGCGGTACCGGTCCGGGAGCGATTGTATCGCCGATCTTACCTGGTCCCCCTTTTCTGCCCGCACCATGATCTCCAGCGTATCCTCGGAAACCTTCGACGGGCCGACCTGGTCGGGATCGGCGGATTCATAGAAATTCACCTCGCGGTTCCGGCGCCGCAACCGGTCGAGACAGTGATTGGTCGCGGTCTTGAGCAGCCAGTTCAGGGGCGACTTCGACGCGTCCAAGGTGGACCGGTTCCGGTATGCCCGGAGAAAGACCTCCTGGGTCGCGTCCTCGGCTTCCTGCAGGGACTTCAGTAAATATCTGCAAAGTGCGAGAATTCGCCGGTAATGCGTCCGGTACGTCTCGTCGAACTCGAAACCCGTTGCGCTTCCGCCGCTCTCGGTCGTGTTCACGTCTCTACTACGAACGCCGGAACGAGATAGTTTCATTTCCTGTTCCTCATACGAGGCGCCAGGCGCGTCATGATCCGAAAAGCAGCAGAACGGAAGCGCGATGCGTCGTGTTGGCGGCCTGTGTAAGGCGCTTGCTAGTCACTCGATGGCACGGGCTTCACGGCTACTGCGCAGAACTTGAACTCGGGGATTTTGCCGTCGGGGTCCAGGGCATCGTTGGTCAGGATGTTGGCCGCGGCTTCCTTGAAATGTAAGGGGATGAAGACGTTGCCGTCGGCAACGCGGCTGGAAGCCATCGCCTTGAGCGTTATGGCGCCCCGGCGGGAGGATACGGCCACCGGACAGCCGTCTTCGACACCCAGGCGAGCGAGGTCACCGGGGGTCATTTCGACAAAGGGTTCCGGCGAAATGGCGTCGAGGGCCCGGGCGCGGCGGGTCATGGTGCCCGTATGCCAATGCTCCAGGACGCGGCCGGTATTCAATACGAAGGGGTATGCGTGGTCCGGCAGCTCGTCGGGCGGGGCGAAGGACACGGGCGTGAACCGGCCCCGGCCCAGGGGAAAGGAGCCGGTGAACAGCACGGGTTCTTCCATGGGCCAGACCACGGTGTCCCGCTCCATCGCCGCGTAGGTGATGCCCTCGAATATCGGGGTCAGGCCGACGATTTCCTCCCAGACCGATTCCGGTCCGTCGTACGCCCAGCGCGGGCCGCTTTCCCCCTGTTCCATGCGGATCATCCGGTTGGCCAAGTCGATCAGGATGTCCCCGTCCAGGCGGGCCTCGCCGGGCGGCTCGATCGCCTGCCTGCCGATCTGCACCATGCGGTTCGTGTTGACGTAGGTGCCCCGTTTTTCCGCTGCGGTGGAGGCGGGCAGGATCACGTCGGCGAATTCCGCGGTCTCCGTCAGGAAGACGTCCTGCACGACGAGGAAAGAAAGCTGCTGCAGGGCCTTTCTGACCTTGTTCATGTTCGGGTCTGAAAGGAAGGGATTCTCCCCCATCATAAGCATGCCCGCGATGCTCCCGTCGAGGGCGCCGTGCATGATTTCCACGACCGTAAGGCCGGAGTCGGGATCGAGCGCGGTACCCCATGCTTCCTCGAAACGCGCTCTCACCTCCGGGTCGTCCGCGGACTGGTAGCCAGGATAGTACCTCGGAATCAGGCCCACGTCGGATGCGCCCTGCACGTTGTTCTGGCCCCGCAGCGGGTGCAGGCCCGTACCCCGGCGGCCGATGTTGCCCGTCATGAGGCAGAGGGAGATCAGCGCCCGCGCGTTGTCCGTGCCGTTGACGTGCTGGCTGATGCCCATGCCCCAGAAGATCATCGCGCGCTCCACCCGGCCGAACTCCAGGGCCACATCCTCGATCACCGAAGGCGGAACGCCCGTGATCCGGGATGCCATTTCGGGCGTATAGCGTGCCAGGAAGGGTTCCAGCGTCTCGAAGCGTTCGGTCCGACGCGCGATGAAGTCCCGGTCCTGCAGGCCCTCCCGCAGGATCACGTGCATCAGCCCGTTCAACAGCGCAATGTCCGTGCCGGGCTTGAACCGCACGTACCGGGTCGCGTGGTCGGCGATGGTCGGCCTACGGGGGTCGAGGACAATCATTTTCGCGCCACGGTCGACGGCCTGTTTCATGTAGGATGCGGCGACGGGGTGGTTGTCTTCGGTGTTGGATCCGATCACGAAGATGACATCGGTTTCCAGGACTTCCTGAAAGGCGTTGGAGACCGCCCCGCTGCCGATCGCCTCGGTGAGGGCCGCCACGGACGAGGCGTGACAGAGGCGCGTGCAGTGATCGACGTTGTTGGTGCCGAAGACCACGCGAATCAACTTCTGAAAAAGGTAGGCCTCTTCATTGGTCACCTTGGCCGAGCCGAAACCCGCCAGCGCGCCCGGACCCAGCGTGTTCTTGATCTCCAGCAGCCTGCGCGCCGCCAGGTCCAGCGCCTCGTCCCACTCGGCCTCGCGGAACACCTCCCGTATGCGGTCGTTCCATTCCGGCGAGCGGAGCGATCGGCGGAAGTCGCGGTAGTCCTCGAAGTCCGCTGACAGCGGCCGTTTCGGATAGGCGTCTTCCCGGCGGACGAGGGGTTTCGTGAGCCGCTGGGGATGGTGCGTGTAGTCGTAACCGTACCGCCCCTTGACGCACAGCCGGCCCTCGGTATGGGTGTCGTCCCTGCCGGTGACACCCTCGATTCGGCCGTTGCGCACGTGGTAGGAAATCCCGCAGCCCACGCCGCAATAAGGACAGATGGAATCTACCCGCCGGGTACCTGAACCGTTGGGCACGGCGTCGGGGCCGTTCGCCGCGGAATCGACCAGCCGCTTGTCGGTGAGGGCGCCGGTGGGACAGGTGGCCACGCATTCTCCGCAGGATACGCAGGAAGACTCGCCCAGGGGCAGGCCGTTGTCGAAAGCGATACGCGTTTCGCTGCCCTTTCCCGTTCGGCCGATGACGTCGTTCACCTGCACGTCGTCGCATGCGCGGATGCACCGGTCGCACAGGATGCACGCGTTCAGGTCCACCGCGATGACGGGCGAGGACAGGTCGGGCGGCATCGGCGGGTTCGAGCATGCGGCGACGTACCGCGAGGGATCGGATCGTAGCTGAACGCCCAGGCGCGCGAGTTCGTCCTGATCGGCTGCCTTGCGTCGGTCGTCCCCGGGCGGCTGCCCGGCCTCCAGCAGTTCCACGAGGGTGCGGCGGGCCCTGCGCACCCGGTCCGTGTCCGTGCGCACGGCCATGCCTTCTTCGACCTTTCGGATACAGGCCGCAGGCAATGTGCGGGCGTTTTCCACGTCGACCACGCAGACGCGGCAGACGGCGACCGGTTCCAGTTTGGGATCGTGGCACAGGGTGGGGATGTCGATACCGGCTGAGCGCGCCGCTTCCCAGATCGTGGCGCCGGCCGGCGCGGTGAGGCTTCTGCCGTCGATTGTCAGCGTGACGGTGCGACTATTCATCCGGTCCGCCCCCGGTGTTCTCCCCATGGCCTGCCGGTTGACAGCCGCGCGATGCGAAGGCGGAGGGGAAATGCCGGAGCACCGAGGTAAGGGGCAGCGCGGCGGCCTGGCCCAGGCCGCAGATCGAGGTGAGTTCCATCGCCTCGGCGACGTCCGCCACGGGTTCCAGCGCGTCCGGCCGGGCGTCTCCCTCCAGGATCGTGTCCAGCAACCGGACCAGGTGCTCCGTGCCCGTCCGGCAGGGCACGCACTTGCCGCACGACTCGTTGCGGAAGAATGTCACCGCGTTCCGGGCAAGGTCCACCATGTCCGACCCTTCGGCCAGCACGATGACCGCCCCGGAACCCAGCATGGAACCGGCGTCTGCGAGCGGTTTGAAATCCAGGGGGATGTCCGCCATGGACGCCGGCAGGAAACCAGACGACGTGCCCCCGGGAGAGAAGGCGATGAGTTCGCGTCCCCCGGACACGCCGCCTCCGTAGTCCCGGATGAGGTCGCTGACCCTGGTCCCGAGTGGAATCTCGTATACGCCGGGCCGGTTGACGTGGCCGCTCAGCGCGAAGTACTTGCGTCCCACCGCGCCGTTCACCCCCTGGGACCGGAACCAGTCGGCGCCGCGCCGAAGGATGGCGGGCACCCACGCGAAGGTTTCGACGTTGTTGATCAGGGTGGGCCGCCCATGAAGCCCGTGCGTGCCCGGAAACGGCGGCTTGTTGCGGGGCTCGGCCCTTTTCCCTTCCATTGCTTCGAGCAGGGCCGTTTCCTCGCCGCAGATGTATCCTCCCGGGCTGTCGAAGATTTCCAGGTGAAACGTATGCGCCGAATCCAGCAGTCCGTCGCCCAGGTATCCGGCCGAATAGAACGATTTGATCGTCCGCTCCAGCACCTCGCGCTCACGATCGTATTCGTGGCGCAGGAACAGGAATCCCTGCTCGGCCCCGACGGCGAGACCGCCCAGGATCAGACCTTCGATGACGAGATGGGGGTAGTGATAGAGGATCTCGCGGTCCTTGAACGTGCCCGGTTCGCTCTCATCGGCGTTGCAGATCGCGTACTTGACGCCGGACTCCGTCTTCCGTACGAGGTCCCACTTGACACCGGTCGGGAACCCGGCCCCGCCCATCCCGCGCAGCCCGCTGTCCTCGATGGCCTGCACGAGTCCGTCCGCATCCCCGCGGGCAACCCACTGTTTCAGGGATTCCGCGGCCAGGGGGTGATCATAGGGATCGATGCATCCCGGACTGGCCGTTCGCCGGACGGGCTGACGGGCGATCTTCCCGTCGGCGGCCAGGCGGGAAACGTACCGGCCGAGCCGATCCCCGGTCATGGACCGATAGCTGCAGCCGTTGATGGAGACCGCGGGCGCGCCGTCGCACTGGCCGAGACAGGAAACCGCAGAGACCTCCCACTGGTCCAGGCCGGCATAGCGCACGGATTCCCGCAATGTCTCCAGCACGTCGCAGGCCCCGCGGAGATGGCACGAAAGATCGGTACAGACCCGCAGGGATGCCGCGGGCGGCGGTTCCAGCCTGAAGTGCGGGTAGAAGCTGGCCACGCCATGGATTTCGTATAGCGGAATGCCCTGGCGTTCCGACAGGGATTTCAGTTCCTCTTCCGGCAGAAAGCCGTGACACGCCTGTATTGCTCTCAGATCATCGATCAACATGTACCGGGTCCGGAATAGAGACGTTTACAGGCTAAGATGGTGTATCGAGGTTTTCCAGCGCGGGCCGTCGATATCGACGATGCGGAAAGCCGCGGGCTCGTCCGTCGCGATGACGCGGGAACCGTCCGGCCTGATCACGGGGTCCTTTCGAAACTGCAGGCCCACACTCGGCGCCGTCAGGACCGTCGCGTGACCCAGGTCCATGCGGAAGTCATGGTGCACGTGGCCGCACAGGATCAGGTGCAACGTATCCGCGGCCGCGCAAATCCGCAGAAACCGCGCGTTATCCAGCAGGATCAGTTCATCCATCCAGGCGACGCCGACCGGTACCGGCGGGTGATGCATGCAGATGACCGATGGCAGGCCGGAGGACAGCTCACGCTCCAACCAGTCCAGCTGGTCGTCTTCCAGCCTTCCAGAAACCTCTCCCTCGTCCTGGGTGTCGAGCACGATAATCCGGTGGCCCGACCGGTCCAGCGCATAGTAATAGGGGGCCGAAGCCGCTTCGGGCTCTTCCAGCATGACCCGGCGGAAGACCGGCCTGTAATCGTGATTGCCCATGGCCATGTGACAGGGAAAACGAAGGGGGGTCAGGACGTCCTTGACGGCCCGGTAGGATGCTTCGGTTCCATCGTTGATCTGGTCGCCCGTCATCACGACGAGATCGGGTGAGGGGCTCAACTGGTTGACGGCGTTCACAGCGGCACGAAGTCGTTCCAGGGTATCCTGGCCGTGCACGGGCTGTTGTGCCGCCGGAACGATATGGGGGTCGGAAAGTTGTACGATGCGCATGGGTCAGCTTTTCCAGTCCTTTACCAGTTGCAGCAACAGTCGCACCCCCACGCCCGTGGCTCCTTTCGGGCAATATGGCTTGCTCGCATCCGTATACGCGGTTCCCGCGATGTCCAGATGTACCCAGGGGCGTTCTGTGAACTTCGACAGGAACGCACCCGCGGTCAGTGCGCCGGCCCACCGTCCCCCGGTGTTCTTGACGTCGGCGATATGGCTCTTGATCTGGTCGTGATAGTCCTGCCACAGCGGAAGCGGCCAGACCCGCTCTCCCGCGGCCTCTCCGGCCGTCCGGACCCGGTCCTGCAACCCGTCGTCATTGCCCATCATCCCCGTTGCGGCGTAGCCGAGGGCGACTACGCACGCCCCCGTCAACGTGGCCAGATCGATTACCGCGGCCGGGCTGTACTGCTCCGCGAACTCCAGGGCATCGGCGAGTACGAGGCGCCCTTCGGCATCGGTGTTGATCACTTCGATCGTCTTGCCCGAGCGGGTCGCTATGATGTCGCCGGGTTTCAGCGCCCTGCCGTCCGGAAGGTTCTCGGTGGCCGGAACGAGTCCCAACACATGCAGGGGAGGTTTCGACATGGCAATGGATTGCATCGCGCCGATCACGGCGGCCGCGCCGGACATGTCGTGCTTCATTTCCTCCATGCCGCCGCTGGACTTGATGGATATGCCGCCGCTGTCGAAGGTGATACCCTTGCCGATGAACACCAGTGTATCCACTCCGTCGGACGCCTCACCGTGTTCCAGCACGATGAAGCGAGGCGGCTCCTCGCTGCCCGCGTTGACGGCGAGCAGGGCGCCCATGCGCTCCTTTTCGATGTCCTTGCGCGTCAGGACACGGCATTTCAGTCCGGTTTGTCCGGCCATTTTCCGCGCGGCGGCGGCCAGCTTGCGCGGAGTCATCGCATTGCCGGGTGCGTTGGAAAGGTCCCGTGCCAGGATCGTGCCCTCCGCGCTTATCATGCCCGCTTCGATCCCGTCCCTGATCTCGTAGGCCTGGGCCCGCAGCGGCGTCACGACGGCCACCGACTCGAGCCCGGATCGATCCGTATCGCCGGTCTTGAAGGCGTCGTACCGGTATGCGCCCAGCAGCAGGCCTTCCACCGTGGCCTGTGCGCATTCCCTGAGCTCGAATCCAACTCCGCCCGGTCCGTGCACGACTATGGACAACTCGAATACACCGAGCTTCAGTGCCCGCTTGACGGCGATGCCGGATGCGCGCCGTGCTGTTTCCAGGGAGAATTCGCCGCGCGACCCGAGTCCCACGAGGATCACACGTCCCGGCGGCGCCTGGCCGAGCGGATACAGCACCGCGACTTCCTGGTCCTCGCCCTTGAAATCTCCCAGGGCCAGCACGTCTCGCAGGTACCGGTGCAAGGCGGATTCCAAGGCCGCGGCGTCGTTCTCTTCGAGCCGTTCCTCCTTGAACAGCCCGATGATCACGGTAGAGTCGACTTCCGATCCGATTCGTCCGATTTTAACGTCTATTTGCATGCGCTTCTATCCGTATTGGGGCGGCCGTCGGTTCCGCGCCGGATGTCCGGATACCGGCCCGAATGCACTGGAGTCCATCGAAGATGTTTAATTTGATTTAATGATGGCATCCGCAGGCTGGTCCGCAAGACGCGGAGGGTACGGGTGCCGGAGTAGTCGGGGCGTCCTTTGCCGATACAGCCGTCGCGAACGTGGAGAACTTCTTGACCACGTCGTCCTCTGAGCACGTGGGACAAGCAACGTTTTCTGACGCGGTCGCGGTCATTACGAGCATTTCGAAATCTTCGTCACAGTGGGTGCAGTGGTACTCAAAAACAGGCATGGCGGGTAACTCTCCTGTGGGATTGCGGCACCGGGACGGAACCCGTCGCGCGTGAGCGTGCTACACTCCGTCAGATACGGCCGGCTGAACGTTCGATTCTTCGTCGCGTTTCACGCGGTAGGCCCGGTCCAGCAGTTCCACCGGGTGCAGGACCTCGATCTCACCGCCATCCCTGTTTATGCCGTGCCGGATCTGCAGGATGCAGCCGGGATTGCCGGTGGCCACTACGTCGGGCGCAGCCTGCCTGACGTGGTTCATCTTGCGCGCGAGCAGCCGGTCCGCCATGGCGGGATGGGTGATATTGTAAATGCCGGCGCTGCCGCAGCACCAGTCCGATTCCTCCAGTTCGACGAGTTCGAGACCGGGAATCAGGCCCAGCAGGTCCCGGGGCTCTTCGCGGACGCGCTGTCCGTGGGCGAGGTGGCAGGCGTCGTGGTAGGCGACCCGCGCCCGGACCGGTCCCATGGCCTCCTTGACGGGAATCCCGGCGAGAAACTCGTGAACGTCTTTGACCTTGTCCGCAAAGACGCGGGCACGGTCGTGGTAGTCGGGATCCCTGGCCAGCAGGTCGCCGTACTCCTTCAACTGCGCGCCGCATCCCGCGGCGTTGATGATGACGGCATCCACTTCCGCCTGCTCAAAAGCGTCGATGTTCCTGCGGGCCAGTGATTCGGCCACCCCGCGCTCCCCGCTGTGTACCTGTAGCGCGCCGCAGCAGGTCTGGGCTTCGGGAAGGACCACGTCGCACCCGTTTTCATTCAATACGCGGACCGTCGCGGTGTTCACGTGGGTAAACATCTCGTTCATCACGCATCCCGTAACCAGGCCTACGCGGTATGCCGCCGTCCCCCGTGCCGGGGAAAAGGGCCGAAGTTCCTCCTTCATCGAAGCGCTGGGCATGTCGGGCATCATGGCCTCCATGCCGCGCAGGCGGGAGGGAAGCCACTTCGTCAGACCCAGCCCGCGCGCGAGTTTTTGAATACCAAGCGCCTGGTACCAGCGTAACGGCAGGAAAACGACGGAGAGCAGGAAACGCGACGGCAGCAACCGCTCGAACACCAGGTTCCGTAACAACCGGCCGAGCAATGGTCGGGGCCGCTTCTCGACGATCTCCGCCCGGGCGGCTTCCACGAGGCTGCCGTAGTGGACGCCCGCGGGACAGGCCGTTTCGCAGGCACGGCAGTCCAGGCATCCGCTTATATGTGTCTCGAAGTGATCCGTCAGTTCGATGCGCCCGTCCGCGTAGGCCCGCATGAGGTGGATGCGGCCGCGGGGGGAGTCCATTTCCACGCCGAGTTCGGTGTAGGTCGGACAGGCGGGAAGACATAATCCGCAGTGCACGCAATCCAGAAACTTATCGTATTCGTCTACCAGTCTGTTCTGCGTGCTCATGCTATGCGGATTCCGATCTGGCGCGGGCGGGTGCATCGGCCGGCCCCTTCGACGGGATGCATCGTCCGGCCTTTACAACCGGGTGCATCGGCCGGTCCCTTCGGCCGGGTGATGATCGTAGTATAACTAAAGTTTAACCGTATATTGTCAAGCAGTTTATGGCAGGTCCGGCAGGCGAAATAACCCTTCCAAAATCCTTCGTTCGATTTACCTTTGCATGATGCGCGCGCCCCGATACGTTGCACGCCTGGAACATCACGGTACGTAAACCGACGGTACGTAAACCGTACGCAAACCCGTTGACCTGACAGGAAGGAGCCGACTGCATGTCCGCGTTCGAAGGAATCCTGCCCGCCATCATCACTCCGATGCACAGCGACGGCAGTTTCAATGAAGAGGCGTTCCGCCGGGTCATGGAATTCAACATCAAGGCCGGGGTCCACGGATTCTGGATCGCGGGCGGGACGGGAGAAAGCATACTGCTCAGCGACGAGGAGAATATGCGGATCGCTTCGGCGGCGGCGGACCAGTCCCGGGGCCGGGTGAACAACATCATGCATGTCGGCGCCGCGACCACGGAAAGGGCGGCCCGGCTCGCCGAACATGCCGCGGCCGCCGGGGTGGAGGCCATCTGTTGCGTACCGCCTTTTTTCTACGGCCGGTCAGACGACGCGATCGCCGAGCACTATCGCATCGTGGCGGCCGCGGCGGACCTTCCCCTGTTCGTCTACAACCTGCCCCAGTCCACGGGCGTTGAGATCACGCCCGTCCTGATGCGGAAGATCCAGGACCGGGTGCCGCGCCTGACCGGGCTCAAACACTCGTCCCAGGTTTTCTCCAACGTGCGCGGTTTCTCGGCCATGGGGTTGAAATGCCTGGTAGGCAACCATCAGTTGATGCTGCCGGCCCTGACGATCGGCGCTACGGGCTGTGTGGACGGACCGCCGATTATCGCGCCGGAATACTGGGTGGAAATCTGGAAGGCCTACCGCGCGGGTGATATCGGACGGGCAGAATCCGCGCAGGACCGAGCCAGCGGGGTGTGGGCGTCCCTGGGGGCGTGCGGCGGCGAGTTCCATTCGGTGGCCAAGGCGGCGCTCAGCGAGCGGCTGGGCATCGAATGCGGTGCGGCGCGGCCGCCGGGAAGGCCCCTGTCGAAGGAACAGCGGGACGCACTGCGCGGGATCATGGCCGAACTCGGCCTCGTGTAACGGACGTCAATCCGACAGTCGACCGACGATGTCATCGCCCACTTCCACGGTACTCGATCCGCCCCCGATATCGGGCGTGCGGATCCGCCCTTCGGCGAGGTTCCCCGATACCGCCCCGTGGATGGCCGCACCGGCTTTTTCTTCACCCAGAAACTCCACCATCATGGCCGCCGCGAGGATCGTGGCAATGGGATTGACCTGGCTTTTGCCGATGAGTTCGAAGGCGGAGCCGTGGACCGGCTCGAACATGGAGGGATGTACCCGTTCGGGGTTCAGGTTCGCGCTGGGCGCGAGGCCCATGCTGCCCACGGTGATCGCCGAGATATCGGTCAGGATGTCGCCGAAGAGGTTCGAGGCCACCACCACGTCGAAATCCTGGGGCCGGCGCACGAAGTCCATGGCCGCCGCGTCGATGAGGAGGGACTCGGTCTCGACGTCCCCGTACTCCGCTTTCACGCTGTCGAATACCTCGTCCCAGAATACCATGCCGTGGCCCTGGGCGTTCGACTTCGTGATGGACGTGACCTTGCGCCGACCGTCGCGGCGCCGCGCTTCTTCGAAGGCGTAGCGGATGATGCGCTCGGTGCCGTGCCGCGTGAAGACGGAGGTCTGGACCGCGACCTCCTGGTCGGTCTGCTGATACACCCGCCCCCCGATATCGGCGTATTCCCCTTCGGTATTCTCCCGGATGACCACCAGGTCGATGTCTCCGGCCCCCCTTCCCGCCAGGGGAGACTGCACGCCCGCGTACAGGTAGGCTGGCCGGACGCAGGCATACTGGTCGAATCTGCGCCGAATCGGGAGGATCAGGTTGTTCAGGGTGATGTGGTCCTGCACCTCCTCGTCGCCGACCGCGCCGAAGAATATGGCGTCGAAGGCCGCGAGCCGGTCCAGCCCGCCCTCGGGAATGAACCTTCCCGTTCGCTTGTAACGTTCGGAACTCCAGTCGAAACGGTTGAAACGAAAGGCCGGATTCCCCAGCGCGTCAAGCACCTTGATGCCTTCCTCGATGACTTCGGGGCCGACGCCGTCCCCGCCGATCACGGCGATTTCATAGTTTGACATGTTTGGATGAACCGGTGTGCCTTTCCAGGGTGATGCCGCGTAGCGGGCCTGTGGAACCGGGGGTTTCGATATAGTCTAAGGCGACAGGGCGGGCGCGCTTTTCAGGAGTCGACGCCTCCGGCGGAACATTCGTCACATATCCACGCGGCGCGGGTCATCCCGCCCGCGGGGATCTCCGTCTCGTAGTCCTGCGCAACCGGCACCCGGGTTCTGCCGCAGAAGTCGCATTTGCCGGTCGGCTTCGGATGCCTGCCGGCAGGCAATTCCTTCCGGATCCGGGACACCTCGTCTTCATTAAGATACGGTTCGGCGAACTGTCGCGCGAATCCGAGCACCTGGCGGTCCGTTTCGTTATCCAACGCGCGGCGGACGATGGGTTCGAAGGCCGGATCGGTGGGACAGCCCCCGTCTTCCAGCGTATGCCAGGCCCGACGGCGGACCCGGGCGTCTTCATCCTCCATCATCCGGTACAGCGCTTTCCAGACCTCTTCGTTGCGGTGACGGACGTGGCAAGGACACATGTAGGTCGCGGCCACGATACGGTCGTCGGGGTTCCCGCTTTCGGACAGGCGCAGGAGTTCCGCGATATCTTCCCGGCTCACGCGTTCCTCGCCCGGTTTCCGCCAGGCCTTCTGGTGGCGGTTGAGTCCGCTGTTCCGTCTGCCCATTGCCGTGTCCTGGTCAGAGTTGCTGTACGGGATTGGAGAGTACGCCGATCTGGGGGGAGGCGATCATCACGATGTCGTCCTCGCGCAGTCCCAGGTCGTTCGGCACGATGATGCCCGTGCCGGTGGAAACGACGGTACCCGCGGGGATCAGGTTGTCCCGGTAGAGGTACTCGTTCAACTCGTCGAAACTGCGCGCCAGCTGCGACGTGTTGGCCTCTCCCTCGAATACGACGGCGTCGTCCCGCAGAATCCGGCAATGAATGTCGATATCGTAGGGATCGTCGATCTCGTCCGCGGTGACGAGGGCGGGTCCGAGCGCGCAACAGCCCTGGTAGATCTTGGACTGGTTCAGGTAGAGCGGATTCGCCTTCTCGATATCCCATGCCGAAACGTCGTTGCACAGGGTGTAGCCGACGATTTGGCCTTCATCGCCCAGCACGTAGGCCAGTTCGGGCTCGGTGGCGGTGAAGTTCGAGTCGCCGCGCACGCAAATGGGCGCGTTGGGTCCGGAACATCGGGAAGCCGTAGCCTTGAAGAAGGACTCTGGCCGGTCGGACTGGTATACCTGGTCATAAATGGTCTGCCGGGCGTCGTCGTCCCTGAATTCGGCGCTCCGCTTGTAGGTCACGCCGAAACCCCACACTTCGGGCGAGAAGATCGGAACCATCAGGTGCGGAACGCCTACGTCAGGCGTAACGTCGAGCGATTCGTATGTAAATCCGGACATCTGGCCGTCGTAATCGTTCATGGCGCGTTCGACAAGCTCGGAAAGCGAAAGGCGGGCAACTCCGGATACGTAAAGGAGGTCGTTGACCGTTTCCACCTCCGGCATGATCTCCGAAAGGTCGATGACCTGGTCATCCTGGAAGATGCCCACGCCGGACTCCTGGCCAGGTTCGTAGAATTGAACCAGTTTCATTCGATATTCCCCGTATTTATGGAGGTTTTCACCGTTTTAATACATGCAGAAAGCTCTGGTAAAGATAGGATTCCAGCGCTTCGTGTAAAGGGAATTCTGACCCGCGTCCCGGGGTGTTGTTCCCGGTTTGTGCTTGATCGCGGATACGGCGAATGTTACCATGGCAAGAGCTTTTTTGTTGAAGTGGGAATCGCCGGACGATGTATATTATTCCGTTTGAAGCGCCGTATCTACAATTAGTCGAATACCACATCCCGGAAAGTTCGCCGAGTGTCCTTTATACTCCGCATTGCCGCCGTTCTGATCATGCTGACCTTCGTGCTTGGCGTGATGCTGCCCACGGCCCGCGGGCAACGCACCCCCGAACCTCAACGCACGCCCGATTCTCAACGCACTCCCGATTCTCCCGTTACGAGTTGGCAGAAACTTGAGACGCGGATGACCGATAACTGCGCCCTTTGCCACCAGCGCCTGGGTGAACCACTCGCCAAACAGGTCGCCGAGTGGCAGGGCAGCATCCACGCGTGGCGCGGCGTCTTCTGCGACACGTGCCACGGGGGCGATCCCACCAGCACCATACTCACCGTGGCCATGGGCGAGCAGAACGGGTTCATGGACGCCCCGTTGCCCGAAGCCATTCCGGAAGACTGCGGACGCTGCCACCCGGAGGCCCTGGAGAGTTTCTGGGAGAGCGCCCACGGGGACCTTTTCGAAGCCAATGACTTCGAGCCCGAATGCGTCACCTGCCACAACAGCCACGACGTGCGGGAAGTGCACATCGACATGGTGTCCATCACCGCGCCCTGCGGAGAATGCCACGACCAGGACTACATCGACGAGGTCCGCAATCCCCTGATCGACACGGACGGGAGAATCGAAAGGCTCTACGGAGAGATCCTGGCCATGCCCGGCGACAATCCCAATGCGCCTTATCTCCGAAACCGTCTCGTCCGCGCCCGCAAGCAGTTCCGAGGCCTGGCGCACTACCTGGCCACCAATACCATCGTCACCAGGCGGCAGGCCATCGACCGGGAACTCGACTACATCGAATTCATGCTGCATTTCGATGACAGCACAGTCGAAGGCAAGTAGCCGGTAGCCGGAGGCCTTCCCGGTTCTTCCGGGCCGAACAGCCCCTGTTTCACCTCCCGATTCAGCCGCGCCGGAAATTCGCTCTTCCAGGCTTATTTCTGTTGACTTTCTACGTGGTCGCCGCTAATTTTGACTGGCTTTGCCCGACACGATTGCCGAGGTAGCTCAGGCGGTAGAGCAGTGGACTGAAAATCCATGTGTCGACAGTTCGACTCTGTCCCTCGGCATTTTCCATTTTACAACGAATATCCTGCTTCGAGCAGGGCCTGCTGGCTGGCCTGGCCCATCCCGGCCTGATCCGACAGACCGCATGCGCTTGCGTGCGGTAGCGGGCGCTCCGCCATCACCGCACCGGCGATTTCCCAGGTTGCCGCGGGACCCGAAACCCACTTCCTCTGCAACCTTTCTTGAGCAGATCGAGTCGAAACGTTCGACATCAGCCAGCATGAACGGCCGATCGAGCACGTGGAAAGCGCACCGAAGCTGCGCTGACGCGACGATTCACCCGAGTTTCCGCTCGAGACAGGATATCCCGCGATCATGTTCCGGAACTACCTCACTATTGCCTATCGAAACGCCCTTCGCCACAGAGGATACGCCGTAATAAACGTAATGGGTCTCGCAGTCGGGATGACCTGTTGCATCCTGATCCTGCTGTACGTGCAGGACGAACTCGGCTATGACCGGTACGCGTCCCGTCATGACCGCATCTACCGGCTCACCATGGCAATCGAGACGCCGGACAGGGCGGAAACCCGTACCGCGCGGAGTCCGACGGCCTGGGGGTGGATGCTGACCGACGCCTTCCCCGAAGTCGAGGGGTTCACCCGCATAAAGGCGCCGCTGGTCTCCTGGCAGGTCACGTACGTGGAAGGCAACAGACGGTTCAACGAGCCGGGTTTCTACTTCGCTGATCCCGGCATCCTGGATCTGTTCGACTTCAGACTGATCAGCGGCGACGCGAACACGGCCCTGAATGCCCCCAACACGGTAGTCATGACCGAATCCACGGCGGCCCGGTACTTCGGAGACGAGGAAGCCCTGGGCAAAGTGATCCGGATCGACAACACGTACGACCTCACCGTAACCGGCGTCATGGAAGACGTGCCGCGCAATTCCCATATGACCTTCGGTTTCCTGGGATCCTTCGAAACGCTCAACGTCAACCCCATCTACGGGGGAACGGATTACGGCAGGAATACGCAGAACTTCGGCCCGGACCTGTATACCTACCTGCTACTCGCCGAAGGGATCTCGCCCGAATCCCTCGATCCCAAACTGGCGGAGTTCATCGAATCGCGCTACGGGCCGGCCCTGAACCAGTTCAACGCGCAGGTCGAAGCCGAACTCCAACCGCTGACCAGCATTCACCTGCATTCGAACCTGGACGGGGAACTGGGCGCGAACAGCGATATTGCCTACATCTACATCTTCTCGGCCGTTGCGTTCTTTCTCCTGCTGATCGCCTGCATCAACTTCATGAACCTGGCGACGGCCCGTTCGGCCGGCCGCGCCCGGGAGGTAGGCATCCGCAAGGTGCTGGGTGCGTACCGCGTTCAACTGATCGGCCAGTTCATGGGCGAATCCACGATCATGGCGGTACTCTCACTGATCGTGGCCGTGGGTCTGGTCCATGCGTTTCTTCCCGCGTTCAACGCCCTGGCCGGCAAGGACCTGATCTTTGCCTTCGATGACATGAGCATGGCATTCGGCCTGATCGGAATCGTGGTGCTGGCCGGTGCGCTGGCCGGAAGCTACCCGGCGCTTTTCCTGTCGTCGTTCCAGCCCGTTTCCGTGTTGAAGGGCTCCTCCCGGGCGGGCGCGGTGAATACGAACCTGCGTAAGATGCTGGTCGTGCTGCAGTTCGTGATTTCGGTCGTGTTCATCATCGGCACGGGCGCGGTGGCGGACCAGATGCGGTTCGTACAGGACAAACACCTGGGATTCGACAAAGAACAGCTGGTGGTCATGCCGCTCGGAGATCCCAGGCAGCGCCTCATATACAATGCCTACAAGGACAAGATCTCCGGTTATCCCGACGTATTGGGCGTCACGGTGGCGAACGAAATGCCGGGCGGCCTGGTGAACGACATCCTCTTCACGCCGGACGGCGCGCCGGAAGAGGAACTGGTCTGCATCAACAACATGTGGATCGATCACGATTTCATCCGCACGATGGGCATCGAACTCACGGCGGGACGCGATTTCTCCAGATCCTTCCCCACGGACACGCTGCAGGCGTTCGTGATCAACGAGGCCGCCGTGAAATGGCTGGGGTGGGAAGGCGCTCCGCTCGACCGGAAAATCCGCCTGGGGAACTTCAAAGACGGCCGGGTCATCGGTGTCGTACGGGACTTCCACGTACGGTCGCTGCACAGCGGCATCGAACCGATGATGCTGCAGCTTGCGCCCGGCCCGGACCCGCTCCACTATCTCGCGATCAGGATCGCCCCGGATGACCTGGCCGGAACGATGGGATTGCTGGAGAGCAGCTGGCGCGAGATCTATCCGGACGATTCGTTCACGTATACGTTTCTCGACGAAGACTTCAACCGGCTGTACCAGAATGAAGCCCGGCAGGGACGCATCTTCCGGAGTTTCTCCATCCTGGCCGTCTTCATCGCGTGCCTGGGCCTGCTGGGACTTGCTTCCTTCACGGCGGAACAGCGAACCCGGGAAATCGGCGTGCGGAAGGTGCTGGGAGCATCCGCTTCCGGCATCGTCGCGCTGCTTTCGAAAGAATACGTACGGCTGGTCGTGTACGCCAACCTCATCGCCTGGCCCATCGCATACTTCGTGATGAACGACTGGCTCGACGGCTTCGCATATCGTACGGACCTTTCTCCCTGGATATTCGTGCTCGCCGCGGCACTGGCCATTGCCGTTACGATGCTTACGGTAAGCTACCGGGCCGTCAGCGTCGCCCATACCGATCCCGTGGACGCGCTGCAGCACGAGTGAACCGCGGACGCACCGCAACACGTGAATCCGTGGACGCCACGAAGCACGGGTGAAACGTCTGCGCACTCGCGTAAATTTCCGGTTTGACGACCTCCCCTTTCGACAGTAGATTCCTTCGACCGGGCGCCGGCCCTGCCAGATTCGCTGGCCCCGCCGGCTCCGCCAACGACGGGCTCAGGCAGGCGCTCAGGTAATCAGGCGCTCAGGTAGAAGGTTCGCCCCGGGCGCGCCTTCGGACCTCCATCGCGACCCTGGCGCCGCGCATCGCGGCGCGTCGAGCGAGCATACCAAGCCGAACGGGAAAGACAGCACTGATCGTGGCTACGAAAACCTATGCTTCGCTGCCTTACACCGAACCGGACCACCTCGTCCGGGATTTCGCCAGCCGCGGCATCGTCGCCCTGCCGCCGGAAAGGCTGGGCATTCCCGAAGAGATCCACCAACGCATATACACACTGGAAAAACAGGCCTACCTGGCCAGAAAACCGGTGACGCCAGGCGGTATTCCGGACGTCCTGAAAGTCATCAACGCGCCGGGCGTGGTCGATGCCTGCAACCGGATCGTGGGCCGGAACTGGGCCATCGTCCCCTTTACCCACAACGCCTCCTTCGCGAGCGGCGCACGGGACCAGCACTGGCACAAGGACGACAACGGTCCGTACAACGGCCGCAAGCAGCGCCATCACCAGGCCGTGCAGATCGAGATGCTCTACTATCCCCAGGACGTGACCGAAGTCATGGGCCCCACGGCCACCGTTCCCTACTCGCACTACTGGACGTTCAACCACGAAGAAAACCACGACAACTTCGCGGGCGCCGACCACCTCGATTTCGAATACCAGATCAGCGGGATGGAGGGCGTTCCTGTGAGCGGTCCCGATTCCCAATACGACTGGGAGGACGTCGTCCATCGCCGCACGGCCCACGACGTCCGGATGCGGGAAGCCGTGTCGAACACGGGATGGCCCCTCGTGAAAACCCTCGAGGCGGCGCCGTTGCGGGCCGGAAGCGTGCTGCTTTATTCCCACAACACGTTCCATCGGGGGAATCATCGGAGAGACGACTGGCGCCTGTGGGACGACCATCCCCGCTTCATGTGGCGTTTCTGGATCTACCGGACCACCGAACCGGACGGCGATGACCGAGATGACCGCTATGGAGCCGGCGAAATCGCCTGGCGCGAACTCGGTGTGGACCCCTTGACCGGGATTGATCTGCGGGAGGCGGGAGAGAACGCTACCGTGGTCTGGCGCTTTCATAACCATTGGATGCGGACGGGACAGACGCCGCCGCCGCGGCCCGATGCCCGCGAGCTCTCCTCTAAGAGTCGCGAAACCGAGGCCGGTGAGCTGGCCGAACAGTTGCTCGCCATGGGCGACGAAGCGGAACCCCAACGTATCGGCGCGGCCTACAGGCTCGCCTCCATCGGTGACGACGCACTGGCCGTCCAGCATCTCGGCGCAGCGCTCTACAGCCACCGGGAGAGTGTCCGCCGCGCGGCGACCTACGGCCTGATCGCCGTCGGGGAGCCGTCCACGGAGATCTTCGCCGAAGCGACGAAGTCACCGGTCAAATGGGTCAGGAAGGCCGGTGTGTACGGACTGGGCGACTGTGCGCCGCTCACCGGCGAAGTACTGGCCGCCACTGTATCGCTGCTTCATCACGATCCCTCCGTCTACGTCCGCGCCGTCGCCGCGGGAACGCTGGGCTGCCTGGGACGCCGCGCCGCGGGGACGGGCATTGGAACGTCCCTGGTGCCCCGATGCCTCGAGGCGCTGGTCCGCAGTCTCGAACGCGAAGAAAACCGGTTGAGCATGGACCTGGCCCAGCAGCGGAGCATCAAGTTCGTACGGCCCACCGACGAGTGCGACATCTGCGAGGGAAACGGCGTCGACATGGGTCTCGACCGATTCGAACCGGTGCGGTCCGCGGTGCGGGAGAACGCCCTGTGGTCCATGGTCATCCTCTGTTCTCACGGGGCCGGACTGGCGGGCGATGCGCTGGATTCCACCATCGATGCCCTGACAGCGGTGGTGCGCAGCGACCGAAACGTCATCTGCGTGGGATTCGCCATGGACGCCCTCAATCGCCTGGCCAACCTGGAAACCGGAGGGCCCTCGCCGGCTTCCCTCGACAGGCTGCGCGCGGATCTTATCGGATTGCTCGGCGAGTCCCCCGTCCGGTGCTGGGAGGCGCTCGTACGCGGCGGCTTGAGCACGAAGTACCTTTCCGCGTTTTCTGAAGCCGGCTAGCCCGGCCTTTCTCTTTCCGTACCGCTATTCACGCAGCGCATCGTACGCTCCGGACCGTACCGCGCTCAACGCCATGTTTCCAGGTTACAGCCGTGCCCCACATCCTCGTCGACAACATCGTCAAGACCTTCCGGATCGCCCAGCGGCGCCCCGGTCTCTGGGGCGCGTTACACGGGGTATTGCGTCGTGAATACCGGACGATCAAGGCCCTGGACCGCGTCTCCTTCGAACTGGAACCTGGAGAACTGGTGGGCTATATCGGACCTAACGGAGCGGGCAAGTCCACGACCGTGAAAGTCCTCTCCGGCATCCTGGTGCCCGACTCGGGACGGTGCGAGATCGACGGCCGCATCCCGTGGCGCAACCGGATCTCCAATGCGGCCAATATCGGCGTGGTGTTCGGCCAGCGGACCCAGTTGTGGTGGGATCTGCCCGTTATCGAGTCCTTCGATCTGCTTCGGGATATCTACCGGATCGGGAGCGGTGAATATCTCCGGGCCAGGGACGAACTCGCGGCGCTCATGGACCTGGAACCGCTGTACGACGTCCCGGTGCGTCAACTCAGTCTCGGCCAACGCATGCGTTGCGACCTGGCGGCGGCCCTGCTGCACGCGCCTTCGGTGCTCTTCCTGGACGAGCCTACTATCGGCCTGGACGCCGTTTCCAAGCTCGCCGTGCGGGATTTCATCAAGCGGCTGAACCGGGAACGGGGCGTCACCGTCGTGCTGACCACCCACGACATGGACGACATCGAGGCCCTGAGCGACCGGGTGATGGTGATCGGACACGGGAGGATCCTCTCCGACAGCACCCTGGATGACCTGCGCGCCCGCGTTACCCGGGAGCGCCGCCTCATCATAGACCTGCTCGACGAAGGCCAGGCGATCGAGGATCCGGACGTCACCTTCATCTCGCGGAGCGGCAACCGCGTCCACCTGCAGTTCGATCCGGACCGCGTCCCGACGGCCGCCCTGATCAGCCGGATCACGGCGAAGTACGCCATCAAGGACCTGTTCGTCGAGAACCCGCCCATCGAAGAGATCATTTCCCGGCTGTACGACGAACACGAACTCCGTTAAACCCGGACAGGTGTGATGCAATCGTTCGTTCTCCCCTACACCGCCGTGCTGTCCGCCCGGTTCCGAATGATCCTCCAGTACCGGGCCGCGGCCATTGCCGGGTTCGTCACGCAGATCGGATGGGGCGCGATCCGCGTCATGGCCATGGAAGCGTTCTACCGGTCCACGAGCGCCCCCCAGCCCATGCATCTCGAGGACGTGGTAACCTATATCTGGCTGGGCCAGGCGCTGCTCGGTCTGCTACCCTGGAATCCCGACACGGAAATCCGCGCCATGGTGCGGTCGGGCACTGTGGCCTATGAACTCGTTCGGCCGGTGAACCTCTATACCTACTGGTTTTCCCGGTCGATGGCATTCCGGCTCGCGCCGACCTTCATGCGTTCCATCCCGTTGGCGGTCCTCGCGCTGTTGTTTTTCGGGATGCAGGCGCCCGCCTCGCCCGAAGCCCTGGTATACTGGCTGGCCGCGACCCTCGGCGCGGTGCTGCTCAGTACGGCCCTCACCGTGATCCTGTCCATCACGCTCATGTGGACGATATCCGGGGAAGGCGTGTCCTTTCTGGTCTCACCGGTCATCTATTTTCTGGCGGGGATGGTCATTCCCCTGCCCCTCTTCCCCGACTGGGCGCAACGCGTACTCGATATCCTGCCGTTCCGCGGCATCTGCGACGCGCCGTTCAGGCTGTACATGGGCCATATCCCGGCCACGGAGGCCTGGGCCGTGCTGTTACACCAGCTGATCTGGATCGTAATCCTGGTCGCATTCGGCGCGTGGCTGCTCTCGAGAGCAACCCGCCGGCTGGTCGTTCAGGGAGGTTGAAGGATGGCGAACCCGCTTGCACTGTATTCCCATTACGTGAGCATCTCCCTGCGAAGCCAGATGCAGTACCGGGTCTCGTTCCTGCTCGGTACCCTGGGCCAATTGTTCAGCACGGGGGTGGAATTCATTGGCATCCTCGCCCTGTTCGACCGCTTCGGCAGCCTGAACCAGTGGACGCTCGCCGAGGTCGCCTTCTTCTACGGAATCGTCAACGTGGCCTTCGCCGTGACCGACATGTTGTCCCGCGGCTTCGACCATGTGGGCCAGCTGGTGCGCAGCGGCGAGTTCGACCGCATGCTGCTCCGGCCCCGGAGCACCGTGCTCCAGCTGATCGGCCAGGAATTCACCCTGAGGCGGCTCGGGCGTTTTGGCCAGGGCGCGGGCGTGCTGCTCTGGGCAACGCTCTACCTGGACATCGCGTGGTCTCCATCGGTCGCGGCCCTCATCGTGATCACCGTATGCTGCGGCGCTTGTTTCTTTCTGGGACTCTTCATCAATATCGGCACGGTGTCCTTCTGGACCACGGAGACGCTCGAGCTCATGAACGTGTTGACTTACGGCGGCATCGAGGCTTCCAAATACCCGCTGGCCATATACCACACCTGGTTCCGCCGGTTCTTCACCATGGTGATCCCCATGGGCTGCGTGACCTATTTCCCGGTCGTGGCTATCCTCGGTCGGTCCGATCCGCTGGGTACGTCTCTCGCGTTTCAATACGCGGCCCCTTTGTTCGGCCTGCTTTATTTCATCCTGTCGCTGTTCATCTGGCGACTCGGTCTCCGGCATTACCGTTCGACGGGCAGCTAGCACGACTTCTCAACCGGCCGGCACCCCGTCCTTCTTGACGATGTTCCGGGCCGCCTGTTTATTGGTCCGATATGGCGAACAACAGGCAGTATCGATCCAATACGCTGTTCGTGGGTACCCGCGGCGTAAAGGAGTACCGGGCCAGCATACCCCGGTGGGTGAACAGCTCCGATACCGTGCTCGAGATCGGCTGCGAATGGGGCACGACTACTACGGTCATCGCCGAGCACGCCGGTGCGGTAATCGGCACGGACGTCAGCCCGGTAGTCATCGAACGGGCCCGGGAACGCCACCCCCACATCCGGTTTGAAACGCTGGACGCCTTCGACGTGCGGGCCGCGCTCGAATTGAACGAGGACTTTACCAAGATCTACATCGACATGTCGGGGATATCCGGATACCGGTCGCTGCTTGACCTGATCGCCCTGCTGAACAGCTACGCCGCCGTATTGAGACCGGAAGCGATCGTGGTCAAGAGCGGCGCGCTGAAGCACTTCGCCTCCCGTTGCATTCCCTTCGGGGATGATGGAGCCTGGCATGAGCGAGTACATGAACGCCGGTGAATCCCACGGTGCGCATCGGCGAAAGACGGGCATCCTCGTCCACGGATACAATCTGCACGCCGGCCAGTGGGAGAATGTGGCCTGGGGAGTACCGCCGGAACGGATCGGCCGCGTGCCCAAGGGCGTGCTTGTGGCCCTGCGCGAGCAGGCGGACGTGATGGTATTCGGTTCGGGCGCCTCGGAAAATGACGGAATGCTTGAATCCGAGGCGACGGCCCGGTTGTTGTGGGAACGGTTCGACGAACTCGCCGAATTCTCGGTCTTTAAAGACTGGGAGTCCGAATTGACCGGTCCTCCCGCGGCCGGCCTGAAGCGGCGGATCGAATCCATACTGTACCTGGACCTGGAATCGAAGAACACCCGTGACGAAATCGGCCATGCCGGCCGGGTTTTCATCGACCGAGGCGTGGAGCGGGTCATCCTGGTCTCGAGCCCGACCCATCTGCCGCGGTGCCTGAGGGACGCCTGTGTCATCTACGGGGAAGAATGGGGCGGGTCAGGCCTGCTGCGGGACCTTTACGCTGCACCGAGCGTCACGGGATACCCGGGGTACACGGCGGACGACGTAGCCATATTCGAACCGCCGCATCGTCCGGACCGGCCGGGCAGACCAGACCGCCGGGGCGAAGTGGGCCGCCCGGACCGCCCGGGCCACCCGGGGACGGATCGCCCGGACCACCCAGGCCGCCCGGACCGCCCGGACCATCCAGGAGCGGACATGAGCCGGGTGGTGGCCCGGGTGCACGATATACCGGACAACGCGCGGGAACGGTTCGTCCGGCGACTGGATGACCTGTTGCTGGAATTCGATGTATAGAAACGCTGAGCCCGGCAAACACCAGCCCCGCGGCAGGATCAGAAAGGCGAGCGGCCATTAGCGAGGAGCCAGGCATGATGACCCCGGAACAACGGTACCTGTTCGACGTGTTCGGCTACCTGCACATCGAGAACGCGCTGTCCAAGGAGGAGCTCGAGGCCTGCCAGCGCGCTTCGGCGCGGTACATGAACACGCCCGAGAACAAACTGCCGCCGGGATTCGGGTTCGACGGCAAGCGCCATCTCCATGGCTTCGCCTTCGACAAGTCGCTCGAGGCCCTGACCCGCCATCCGTCGATCTGGCCCATCGTACGTGAACTCACCAACGACAAGCCCCGGTTGATCAGCGGCACGCTCCAGGCGGACCGTCCCGGGGAATCGGCCGTGGGAGGCCTGCACTGCGCCCGGGAGGGTTTCGGTTGGGAGAGCACCCGCTACGAGACCCATCATGGACGGGTCTACTGCGACGACATTATCGTGTTTCCCTACCTGGACGACGTTTTTCCCGGCGACGGCGGCCTCATCGTGCTGCCCGGATCCCACAAGGCGAATTTCCCCCGGCCGGACAGCCTGTTCAACAACGGACTCATGCACGGCGTGGAGGACCTCGCGCCGGGCGTGGTCAACATCACGCCCCGGGCGGGCGACATCATCGTGACTTCAGAGCTCATGACCCACGGCATCCTCGAATGGCGGCCCGGCGACCGGATCCGGCGCATCCTGGTGCTTCGGTACAAGCCTCAGCACGCGGGACTGGCCATGCCGTTTCCGGACGAAATCAAGGCCGTGCTGGACCCGGAAACGCTGGAACTGATCGAGACCGCCCATTACAACCACGTCAAGGACATCGTCAAGGACGACCCGGACGGCATTCGGCAGGGAGCAGAAGATTGAACATCCGGAACATCAGCGCCTTCACCGTGGACCTGTCCCGGGCCAGGAAGGCGGTAAAATCTCCGCTGCAACGAAAGGGGCGCCAGCCGGCAGGTCCCATGGACCGCTACCCGGAGTACAGGGGCAGGCGCGGATCCACCGGACCCTCCTGGCTATCCGCGGCGTGTATCGTCGAAGCGGACGACGGCTCCCTCGGCCTGGGGATGACCCAGCATAGCGGTCCAATCCTCCCCATAGTCAACGAACATTTCAGGACGCTGTTGACGGGGCAGTCCGTCATGGCCACGGAGAAGTGTTACGACCTCATGGTCCGCGCGAGCGCCGCTTACGGAAGCCAGGGCGCGACGAGCTACGCCATCAGCGCCGTGGACCTGGCCCTGTGGGACCTTAAAGGTAAGCTGCTGGGCAGGCCCGTGTACGAACTGCTCGGCGGCCCGCAAAAGGACCGCATTTTCTGCTACGCCACGGGATTCGATATCGAATGGTACCTCGAACTGGGATTCAAGGCGGTAAAACTGCCGATGCCCTATGGGCCGGACGACGGGATCGACGGGTTGAACCGCGCCGAGGAGATGGTGGCGGAGGCGCGGGCCGCGATCGGCAACGATGTCGAGTTGATGCTGGACTGCTGGATGGCGCTGGACGTGGAATACGCCGTGCGACTCGGCGAATCGCTGAGGCCCTACCGGCTGAAGTGGCTGGAGGACTACCTGATGCCCCAGGACCTGGACGGGTTTGCCGCCGTCCGCCGGCGCTTGCCCGGTCAGGGGTTGGCCACCGGCGAGCACTGGTACCAGGCCGAACCGTTCCTGCATGCCGCGGAGCACCGGCTGGTGGATATCTTCCAACCGGACGTCAAGTGGTGCGGCGGGCTTTCCGCCGCGATCCGCATCTGCCACATCGCCGAGGCAGCGGGCCTGACCGTCGCCCCGCACGGCGCCATGAACGATCCCTACGGCCAGCACCTGGTCTTCGCCATGCCCGCGGCCCGTTGGGGAGAACGTTCCAGCGGGGTCTCTCCGCCCGGAGTGCCCCTGTCGGATATGGTTGAGCTGCCGGGAACGGCCGTGATCGAAGACGGCTGCCTCACACCCAGCGGCGCCCCGGGATTCGGGATCGAAGCGGACCGGGCCTGGCTGGAAAGCGTAACCGTCTGATCGCCTGTCCATCCCGCGCTCACTCGGTACGTTGGTCTGTCTCTTGCTCACCGGACTCCGGCGACAAATGAATCGTCCGGGTGGGGAAGGCCATCTCGAGTCCGAGCGATTCGACGATCTCCATGATCTTCAGGTTGACGTCCTCCCTGATCCGCAGGTAGTCGGCCCACACCGTCGTCGCGGTAAAGTAATAGACCATGATGTCGAGCGAGTTCTCTGCAATCTCGTTGAAGCGCACGAGCATGGTCGATTCCTGGCTGACCTCGGGATGGGTGCGTAGCAGTTTTTCTATCCTTGAAACCGCCTCTCGCATCAGGTCCGACGGCGTATCGTAGGTGAGTCCCACCGTGATCCACACCCTGCGGAACGGACGGGACGAGATATTGTCGATCACGAATTCCGCCAGCCGGTTGTTGGGGATGACGACGAGGGTCTGTTCGAAGGTTCGGATCCGGGTGCTTCGGAACCCGATGCTTTCCACCACGCCTTCGATCTCCTTGTCCGGCGATACGATCCAGTCTCCCGCCACAAAGGGCCGGTCGACCAGCAGCATGATGGACCCGAAGACGTCGGCCAGGGTCTTCTGGGCGGCGAGGGCCACGGCCAGGCCGCCGATCCCCAGGCCGGCCAGCAGGCCGGACACCGAGTAGCCCAGGTTCTGCAGGATCATGAGTGCGGCGAGGATCCATACCATGATCTGCAGCGCCCGTTCGACGAGAGGCACGAGGTGGTCGTCCAGGGTCGTATCCGTCTTGTGCGCCCACGCCTTGAGCATCGATGTAAAGACGTTGACGCATCGAAAGATCATCCAGGCAGTCAGGAGGGAAAAAGGCACCCAGAACCCGGCCCGCAACACCCCCATGACCATCTCGGGCGGACGCAGGGTATAGATGGTGAGGTAGAGACCCAGCACGACGATCACCCATTCGAGGGGTTTCTCGACCGCCATGATCAGCATGTCGTCCAGTTGGGTCGTGGTAACGCGGGCCAGCCGTTTGGCGGCACGGGTCATCAGGTGCTTGAACAGCCATTTTACGATGAAGGTCCCCAGGAGAATCGCGAAGGCGATACCGAGTTCCTGGCCTGACCATTGCCATGACTGTTCAAGGAGGTTTGCGAGGGTATCCATAGTTCCTTCCTTCCCGCCGGAGCCGGTACTTCCGGCATTTTTTTGTCGCATCGCCGGCGCCGATGCATATATTTCAAGGGCTGTATCTTAACGTATGGCCCGTGAAGTGTCAAGGTGAGGCCATCCGGTCGGGACGGCCCGGCACGGGGTACATCAAGAAGGAGGAAGGGTGTGTCGACGCGCGCCACGGTCTTGTTTTTAACGGCCGTATTCATCGGTTTGACCGCCGTACTTTGCGACGGCTCCGGGATTCCGGAACCGCCCAAATATACGGGAGATCTTCCGGAGCTCCAGTCGCGTGGCGTCGTCCGCGTCATCGTCCGTCCGGACGCTGTCGACCATTTGCCCCGAAACGCGGAACCGGTCGAGCTCGACCATGACATCGCACGGGGCATCGCCGAATCGCTTAAGCTGGATTTGCGGCTCGTCACCGTAGAGGACCACCAGTCCATGGTCGACAAGCTCCTGCTGGGCGAAGGCGACCTCATCGCCGCGAATCTCACGGATACACCGGAACGGATGGCGAAAACGGCCCTATCCGTACCCTATCACTTTGTCGATGAATACCTGATCGTCCCCGCCGGCGAGAGCGTCCCGGACAGCCTCGAGGACCTGGACGGCATGGAGATCAGCGTTCGAGCGTCCAGTGCGTACTACCAGACGCTGCTGCAATTACAGAAGCAGGTGCCCGGGCTGCGCATTAACACCGTGCCTGAAACCATGCTGACGGAAAGCATCATCGACGGGGTCGCTCGCGGCGAGTACGAGGCGACGGTCTGCGACAACAACTTGTGGTACGCCGTGGCGAGTGCGTATGACGAACTGGCCGCGCCGCTTGCGCTGTCGGAAAACCGCGAGGTCGTCCTGCTGATGCGGCCCGGCGACGATGCGCTCAAGGAGAAAGTCGACGAGATCCTGCTGGCCCGGCAGATATCGCCCAGCCGCGACCGTGTTTACACCGATGACCTGGACGGATTGAAAAAACGCGGCCGGCTGCGTATGATCACGCGGAACAACGCGCTGACCTACTTCATCCACCGCGGCATGCAGGTCGGTTACGAATATGAACTCCTGCGCGAATTCGCCAGGCGGAACGACCTCCGGCTGGAAATCGTCATACCGGACGACCACGCCAAACTGCTCGACTACCTGAACGAGGGAAAGGGAGACGTCGTCGCCGCGGCCATGACGATTAACGAAGAAAGGGCGGCCGCGGCCGCGTTCACGAAGCCGTACAACGAAGTGGAGGAAGTGGTGGTCGTGCGCTCCGACGAAGAGGGCATTTCCGGTTTCGAGGATCTCGCCGGACGAACGGTGCACATCCGCGGCAGCTCATCGTTTCTCGCACCGGTCCGCGCCGCCGCGGATTCCGTGGAAGGCCTCGAGATTGTCGAGTTGCCTGGCGACGTCGAGACGGAGGAGATCATGTTCGGTGTCGAGGACGGCACCTACGACGTGACCCTGGCGGATTCGAATCTGCTGGAGGTGGAACAGGCTTACGGACACGACCTCAAGGCCGCGTTCAGCATCGGACCCGCGTCCCTGGGATGGGCCGTGCGCAAGGATAATCAGGCGCTGCTTGCAGCCCTCGACCGGTACATCGGACAGGAGAAGCGGGGACTATACTTCAACCTGATGCGCAAGAAGTACTTCGAGAACATCCGTACCATAACCAAGTCCAAGGACTCGCTGCGGGTCGACCTGAGCGGACAACTGTCGCCATACGACGATCACGTGAAGAGATTCGCCGGCCATTACGGCCAGGACTGGCGTCTGATCACCGCGCAGATGTACCAGGAATCCAGGTTCGATCCGGACGCCGTGAGCTGGGTCGGCGCCCAGGGGCTCATGCAGGTGATGCCGGCCACGGGGGAGCAGATGGGATTCACCGAACTGCATGACCCGGAGGAAGGAATCCATGCCGGGGTCAAGTACATGGACCATCTCCTGGGCCGGTTCGATCCGAAGCTGCCGATGGAGACACGGGTGCACTTCGCGCTCGCGTCCTACAATGTCGGGTACGGCCATCTCCTCGATGCCCGTCGCCTGGCCAGGCAGAAGGGATGGGACGCCAACCGGTGGTTCGGCCACGTCGAAGAAGCCATGCTGCTCCTTTCCAGGCCCGAGTATTATAGCCGGGCGCGGTACGGTTTCTGCCGGGGTGGGCAGCCGGTACACTACGTCGAGAACATTCAGCAGTACTACGACGCCTACCTGGAAGTGCTCGCCTCCGCCAACCCGGTTCGAACCGACGAATCAGCCCGCCCGGAACCGCTCGCGCTCGACCGAACGGTCCGACTGTCACCACACGCGCTCGACCGAACAGTCCGACTGGCCCGCCCGGTCCAGACGGACGACACGACCGAACCCACCAGCCCGAAATAGCACACAGTCGGAGCTTTTTATGAATTCCGACGTCCGAGACCCGACCCGCCAGGAACCCTGGCAACATCTCCAGGCGCTCATCCAGGCCGAATCGCGGCACGTGTTGCCTTCCTATATCGGGTCGCTTACTGCCACTGAACTGACGTTGGCTGTCTCGCGCCTGAGCCAGGAAGAGCACACCCGGTTGCTCGGACTCCTCTCGCCCCAGGACGCGGCCGAGCTGATCGACCAGATCGAGGACGTGCAGGCGGTCGACCTGATCGAGGACCTTCCACCGACCGAAGCCGCGGCGATCGTGGACGAGATGTACAGCGACGCCCAGGCTGATCTGCTCGGAGATCTCAAGGACGAGGACGCGGAAGCCATTCTCGAGGCGATGCCGGACGAAAGGGCCGAAGAAGTCCGGCAGCTGCTGCAGTACCCGGCCGAAACGGCCGGCGGTATCATGCTGACCGAGTTCGTATCCTATCCCGTTGATTGCTCCGTGCAGGACGTGATAGAGGACCTGCGAAACCGGCACGATGAATACGCAGGTTACGACGTGCAGTACCTGTACGTATCGGACGGGGCGAAGCTGTCGGGCGTGCTGCGTCTGCGCGACGTGCTGATGGCCCTGCCCGGACAGCAACTCACCGAAATCATGGTGGAAGATCCTGTGCGCGTCAACGTGCTTACGCCACTTGAGCAGATGCGCGACCTCTTCGAGACCTACACCTACCTCGGGCTGCCGGTCACGAACGAAGAAGGCAGATTGGTCGGCGTGGTACGGGCCGCGGACGTGCAGGAAAAACTGACGGAACAGACCGAAAGCGAGTTCCTCAAGACAAGCGGCATCGTGGGCGGCGAGGAACTGCGCAGCATGCCCGTCCTGACGAGGTCCTCGCGACGGTTGTCCTGGCTCAGCGTCAACGTCGTCCTGAACATCCTGGCCGCGAGCGTCATCGTCTTGTACCCGGACACCCTGGAAGCGGCGATCATCCTGGCGGTCTTTCTTCCCATTATATCGGACATGAGCGGGTGCTCGGGCAACCAGGCGGTCGCGGTGAGCATCAGGGAACTGGCCCTGGGGCTCGTACGGCCCGGGGAGATCCTGCGCGTCCTCGCCAAGGAGGCCTCCGTCGGCCTCATGAACGGCGTGGTCCTCGGCGCGTTGCTCGCCGGCGCCTCCCTGTTGTGGCAGGGGAATCCCTACCTGGGCCTCGTCGTCGGAACCGCCCTGGCGGCCAACACGCTGCTCGCGGCGTGCCTGGGAGGGTGCATTCCGCTGGCGCTTCGCGCGATGAAAGCCGATCCCGCGCTGGCGTCCGGCCCCATGCTCACGACGGTAACGGACATGTGCGGCTTCTTTCTCCTATTGAGTCTCGCGCAGTTGGTGTTGCCGAAACTGGTCTGAAAAAGGAATTCAAACGTGCATCCAGGTGTTACCCGCGTCATAGGCAGCCTGCGCAAGGCGGGCCAGTTCATCGGCAGCGAGATCTGGCACATCAACACCCGGGAGCTGTCCAGGCTGCACGCGCTCCTCGTGCGCGCCGCCAAGACGATGATCTTTCTGTATCACCAGTTCTGGGAGGACCGCCTGTTGACCCGGGCCTCGGCGCTGACCTTCTCGAGCCTGCTGGCTCTTGTGCCGCTGCTCGCTATCGTCTTTACCCTGTACCAGAGCCTGGGACTCTACGTGGACTTCGAACCCACCCTGAGAGAGTGGTTGAGTCCACTGGGCTCCGACGGCGACATCGTCGCTACCCAGATCATGGATTTCCTCGCCAATGCCCAGACGGGAACCCTGGGATACATAGGATTGGTGGTGCTCCTATTCGCGGTCCTGGGCATCCTGGCGAATATCGAGGAATCCTATAACGACATCTGGCACGTGCGGCGCATGCGAAGCTGGAGACAGCGCCTGGTGAGTTACCTGGCGCTGCTGCTCATCGGACCGCTGATCATTGTGGGCGTCGTGACTTTCATGGGCTCGTCTAACAGTATCGCCTTACTGGCCAACTTCGAAAGGATCGCGGGCTTCTCGCCCCTGTCCGTCCTGCTGATCGGACTCTTCTTTTCCCTGATCATCTGGTCGGTACCCAATACCAGGGTTTCCATACGGGCCGCCCTGGTCGGCGGTATGATTTCCGGTTGCGGCTGGATTCTGCTTAACCGGTTATTCGCCCAGTTGATTGCGGACACGACGCAGGCGGGGGCGCGGGAGATCCTGTTCGCCGGTTTCGCCGCCCTGCCGCTGTTTCTGATCTGGCTGTACCTGGGCTGGGTGATCCTGCTGCTCGGAGCGATCCTGGCCCATTCCATCCAGAACGTGGGTATTATGGAGTGGAGACAATCGGAACGGGTCCACGGGACGGCGCTGCGAGGCTACATCAACGTCCTCGCCTTCCTCTACATCATCCGTAATTTCGTGGAAGAATACAGGCCGACCAGGCTGGACCGGCTGTCCGGACAGACCGGGGCACCGGAGAACGTACTTGACGAGATGTTGTCGGCCTACGTTGACTCAGGACTGCTTTCGCGCAAATCGGGGTACCATATCACCTACACGCCGGCTACCTCGCCGGAGGACATACCCCTGCGTTCCCTCCTGAACGTACTGTATCATCCAGGACCGCTCCCCGACCGCTTCCAAAGCGTGGACCCGCTGAACGCACTGGCCCGGGACCTGCTGCAGTACTACAGGACGTCCTACCACTATCCTCTCGACCAGTCCCTCACGGACACGGTGCTCTCCCTCACGCCGCCACGGAAGACATCCGGCGAAAACACCGAGGACGGGACCCAGGCATCCGGATCTCCCCAGGCATCCGGATCTCCCCAGGAAACCGGATCTCCTTAAGGCAACCGGATCTCCCGAGGTATTCGGTTCTCCCCGGGTATCCGGTTCTTCAGTATGAAATCCCGGACCGGCGCAATCCTTCCAGGCTGCATCCCCGCGGCAGGTCGTGGCCCTTGACCGTGCGGAAGAAATCCTCCATCCCGAGCAGGAAGGGTTCAATGTACGCCCGCGAGCCGGCTTTGCCCATGTGTCCCACGCGAAGCGAGTCCCGGGCGAATTCACCCATGGCCTGCGCCGCAAGGAAGCCGTGGTTGCGCAACAGGTAGGTCCGCAGCTCCGCGGCTTCGGATACGTCCGGATGGACCCGGAAGGTGGTCACCGTATAGGACGCGTATTCGTCGGCCACGATGGGCGTGCATCCTACCGCGCGCAGCCCCGCGCGAAGGACGGCCTGGGCCCAGGCATACCGCGCCCAGTGGCCTTCCAGGGTTTCCCGGTCCATGATGCGCTTCAGGCTCGCGTGCAGGGAGACAATCACGCTGCTCGACTGTGTCGTGGGATAGGGATGTTCGCCGGACGATTCAGACGCCCGTTTCCAGACGGCGAGGTCGTAGTACCAGCCCCGGTGGGCGCTGTCCTTGGCGCGTATGACATCCCAGGCCCGGTCGCTGACGGCCAGGATGCCCAGGCCCGGCGCAGTCTCCAGGGCCTTGTTGGAAGAGGTCACGGCCACGTCGATGCCCAGCTCGTCCACGGGGATGTCATAGCCGCCCAGGGCCGAAACGCCGTCCACGAAAAAGGGCAGGTCGAATTCGCGGGCGAGGCCGGCGTAGGCCTCCAGCGGGTTCCGCACGCCGGTTCCGGTGTCGTTTGCGACCACGACCAGTCCGGCGGCCCCGGGGTGCCGTTCGAGCGCGTCACGCATTTTGGCTGGATCGCCCGGTTCGCCCCAGGGAGCGTCCACGGCGATGACCTCGCTTCGGAAGGCCTTCAGTATCTCGACGAGACGATTGGCGAAGGGACCGTTGGTTACCACCGCGACCTGTTCACCAGGCTGGAAGAGACTGCTGAGTCCGGCGTCGAGTGCGCCCGAACCGGGGGCCGTCATGATGATCACGTCGTTGCGGGTCTGGAAAATGGTCCGGAGCATCGATACCGTTTCTTCGTAGATGGGACCGAAGTCTTCACCGTAATGGGGCAACACCTGCTCGCTGAGCGCCTCCAGGGTTTCCTCCCAGATATCGATGGGTCCGGGCAGCAGCAATCTTGGACGGGTCATGGCCATGCTCAATCCAGTTTCACGTCGGGATATTTCGCGATGATTTCGTTGATCGCGGTGATGAACCGGTCAATGTCTTCGTAGGAATCATAGAAATGGGTGGACACCCTGAAGAACGACTGGCCATTCGCACCGATGGCGGTGACTTCGATCTTGTAGTCGCTCCAGAGATACTGGCATACCTTCGAAAGGTCGATGCCTTCGATCGAGAAACTGGAAATGAACCCGGACATGGATTCATCCATTGGTATCGTGAGGCGGGCCCCCCGAATCCGCTCGACCGCCTGGGCCTTCAGATACCGCGCCAGCCCGAGGCAATAGGGCCGGATCCTGCTTTCCAAGCCGATTTCCTCCTGGTAGTCGATGGCGTCTCCCAGGCCGGCATGGTGGGTCAGGTCCCGGGTCCCGTTCACGTCGTAGCGGCTGGCCGAATCGGTTTCGCGCATGTTGTGGCCGATAATCACGGGACGGATCCGGTTCTGGTACTTTTCATCCATGTAAAGGAACCCCACGCCCTTCGGCGCCAGAAGCCACTTGTGGGAACTGCTGGCGTAGAAGTCGCAGCCGACTTCGGACAGGTCCAGGGGAACCATCCCCACGGCGTGGGCGCCGTCCACCATGGCCACGGCCCCGTGGGCGTGGGCCAGGCGGGTCAGTTCCGTGATGGGCGCGACCAGGCCGGTCGTGAAGTACACGTGGCTGAAGATCACAACACTGGTGTTCTCCGTGATGCCCCCCGCGTAGGCGTCCACGATGTCCTGTGGCGAGGACGGCGGAACGGGCAGCGAAATGTAGTTCAGGTTCAGACCGTCCCGCTCGGCCAGCCACGTCCACAGGGCCCGGACGGCGGGGTATTCCTGGTCGCTGAGCAGCACGTCGCTGCCCCGCTCCCAGATCAGGCCCTGGCCGGGTATGTTCATGCCCATCGTCGTGTTCAGCACGAGGGCGATCCGGTCCGGGGTCGTCCCCACGAACCTGGCCAGCTTCTCCCTGGATGCCTCCACCAGGGGCCTGAGCAGGTCGCCGTGGCGACGGTGGAGCGGATCCGCCTCGAATTCGCGCATGAGGTCGATGATGCGTTCGATGACCGGCCTGGCGGAGGGACCAACCGTTCCGCCCTGCAGGTAGGTCACGTCGTCCATCAGATAGAACTGTTTACGGATCTCCGACCAGTAGGCCGCTTCTTCGGCAGATATGGGATGCCTGGATGGGGTGGTCATGAGTAGTTCCTTTAAAATGGAAAACTGAAGGTGGAATTCGGTAGGAAACTACGCTTTACACCGACGATAGACAGAACCATCCTTGAACTTTTCCTAGGAGGTCTGCAGGTCCACCTCGGACGTTATGCAGTACATATTTTGATACGAGCCTTCGCAACCAGTAGATCCATTCAAACTTACGGCAACTCGAGTAGACTCTCCTCCTAGGATCGGGGCTACCTTGCCAGCGCAGCGGTAAGTTTCGCCACGAAGCCGTCAACCTCCTCGATGCTGTGAAACAGACCTTCCAAGCCCTCTGCCGATTCCCGCTCCTCCTTAGAACTGCCGCTCCAACCTCGAATGCCACTGTGTGCTGTGTTGTCAGGTAGCCAAGATCGCAGATCGCCCATCGGTACGTTCATGTACCGTTGAAATCGGGTTGCATGGGCGACGAATTGCACCCCTCCTTCATCGTCTCCGGGTACCGCGCTGACTAGCATCAAAGTCCGTACGCCGCCGTCATCCAGTCGCCGGACGTACGCCACAGTCTCCGAGTACCCCTGTGCGAAGAAAATGCCCCTGACACCTTCTCTCAACCGGCGGTATATCACTCCTATCCCGTTCTCGTCGGCTAAGTCTTGCAGACCGTTCACTGTTCGATACGTGGACCTAGCGGAAGTGCGCTGAGCCCTGGGTTGGACCGATTCTAGTTCGATCAGATACACCTGTGCCAAGAATTCCTTGCCACTTTCGTCCTCGAAGTGCTGCACCGTAGCCACATTGATTGGTACTTCCATCTCTGCTAGGTACCGAACGATCCTGTCGGTGCTCGCGTCCACGGACTCGGCGACGATTACGGAGCGGTGGGTCTGATTGAGTTGTTCAGGAAGCTCGGACCCAAATCTGTCCTGGAAGGCTGTCTCCAGTGTACCAGCAATTCCTGGGTAGGCAGCTGCGATACAGGTTATCTCGTCGAATTGCAAGTTCTTGACCCACGACGAATACTCCAAAATCTGGGAGGTGACGTCCCGTGGAGTCTTACCTCTCTTGAGTTCGACGACCACCAGAGAGCCTTCTCCGTCCATACACAGCAGGTCTATGGCACCACCAAAGTTCGTACGTACCTGCCGACCGATGACTAAGAGACTGGGGTCGAGCACCGATATGTCGTCGGCCAGCCAGTCCTCGATCCATTCTTCCAAGCTAGCGAACCTAGCTGGAATCTCCGAAAGCTTTCTGTTGGCAGTGATCTGCCATAGTCGCACCTGCTGCAATGCTCCTCCTCTAAATCTTTGGCACGATTCGATGGCGATACGAGTTTTGCATCGGGTAGTATGTGCATCGACCTTTCAAAGCCTTTTGTCATGGATTCATGGAAAGTCCGTAAGCTACTACTGATCCTACCCGAATTGACGTGCCATATAAGTTGCGGTCACCAAAGGCTTGACTCACCTATAATAAAAAAACATCAGGCATAGTTATTAGTACAACCGCGTCAAGTGGTTCGGCGGGCGCAGATTGATCTAACACATTATGGTCTCATGCCGCATTAGAATATCGTTCTAACTGTCACTCATCAGCATGATCTGGGAACACCCTTCGACATATTTGTTGATCTGGTTTTCGCCCAAGCCCACTTCTCTAAGTAGGAACGATGCCCCTGCTACGTAGATGACGTTGGCCATTATATGCATTTTGCGTCCGTCTGCCACCAAGGTACTATTCGGATCTATGTGACTTAATTTCTGGTCTCTAATCTCTTTGACGTTGTTTGCCCACTCTTCAGGATTTCTCTTGATAACACTTTCAAACCTTGGAATGGCTTCCCTTGCGAACTTTGCCAGCTCGTTCGCCGTCATCTTTGCTCTCTTACGGCCCTTCTTTCTAGACAACAGGCCTTCAACGGCAGTATACATCCTGGAGAGTTTGTCCTCGATGTATGCTTTCTCATTGTACCAGTACGAAGTCAGGTATACGACGGATTCACCATGTTTTTCTTTCACCTGAATCCACTGTGCTACTCCATCCATTCCTCCTATATCCTCGAGGCATAAAGCCACAGATGAGTGACTGGTCTTTTTTTCAGTATCATGCCCCTTCATGGGTACGTACACTTTCGCAGGGTGCTGATTATCTTTTTCATGGAAAACGCTAAAATCGCTAACCGTCGGCGTCTCGTTGCAGCAGATACTTAGAAGGTCCATGAAAGCTCCACGGACTGACAGAATACTCTCTAAAGTCATCTTACAACCGTCGAGTCTTTCCAGTCTCAAGTAACAATGGTCCTCGATCTGGTAACTCGTAATTACTCCGTGACGTTGAAATGCCTCCTTTGGTCGGAAGACTACGTTGATTTTGACATCTTCCCCTCCGAAACTCACGGTGGTAGCTTCGTCTTCTCTGTACTCTATGGCGATTGTCCGTCGAATAGATCTGGCTTTGTTATCAGCCGGCTCCCACTTGACCAGATTGGGGTTTGCCCATTTAGACAACGTGGATATGTCAAGGAACGCTTGTTCGAAGGCTATCTCTTCTCCTTCCTCGAAACCCAGCCCTTTAACCACTTTATTCACAAGACAGGTCTGACGGGACCAGTCTGGCTCATCGATTCCCGAAATTCCCCAGTTGTTAGTATTAGTCGGGAAGCAGTCTATGAGGGTCACAAACTCTTGCCCAGACTTTATTCGTCCCACGATGGTGTGAACGCCCTCTCCTTCCGGATCTATCAACGAACCGAAAGTCTCCAATGTCCCCTTATTCAGTTCGTTGATGTATAGGGTTCCCCACAGTCTACTTCGCTCATTGTCCATTAGCCAGAATTGGCCATGCTCAGTGATGGGTTCGTTGGTTTCCACGATGCTCCGTTAAAGACTAGGCAACTTCGGCGCCCTATTGCGGCAGACGAATCCTGTCTTTGATCTTCAGCGCCGGTATTTCTTCAAAGCGGTGGTCTATTCTAACCGGACGGTGTAAGGGTGTCAAGGCGTTCCAGCGGCTGTGCCGATCCACGGTTAGGGCTGGAAGGGGACCCCGCGTACAAGGCGTTAGGCGGTCCTTCCTAACCAGAAAACGCTTGTCAACCCACCTAGATAATCTAACTTGTCTGGGCCGGTATTCACACCGGGAAGGAACGGTCGACGCTTTCCTGATCAGTGAACACAAAGGAGAATGCATGCCGATGCGAGGAAACAGGGTGCTGGAAAAACTGCGGGCCGGCGAAGTCGCCCACGTGGTCGGCGGCCACAGCCATACGGCGAATTCCATCGATTTCATGGGGCAATTCGGTTTCGACGGCTACTGGATCGAGGGCGAGCACGGGGACATTACCTTCGACCGGATCGGCGACGTATCCCGCGCCTGCGACCTGTGGAACATGGCGTCGGTGATGCGGGTGCACGCCAACGAGACCGGGTTGATCGGCCGCACGCTCGACTGTGGCGTCAGCGGACTGGTCGTCCCCCACGTGAGCAGCGCCGAGGCGGCCAAGCGCGTGGTACGCGCCAGCCGGTTCGCACCGGCCGGCATGCGGGGCATGTACTTCAACCGCCGGGGTTACGGCACCGAGAACAGCGAATTCATCGCAAAGGTGAACGACGAGATCCTCGTCATCGTCCTCATCGAGGAAATCGAGGCCGTGGAGAACCTGGACGAGATCCTCGCCGTGGACCACATCGACGTTTTCTTCGTCGCCCCGGGCGACCTGGCCCAGACCATGGGCTATCCCGGAGAGATGTACCGCCCGGAGGTGAAGAAGGTGGTATCCGATACCCTGGCGCGGATCGTCGCGTCCGGCCGGAACGCGGGGTCGCTTGTAGGAGACGAGACGTTCGAAGCACACGCAGAGATCGGCGTCCGGTTCTTCTTCACCGTGTTTGACCACTGGCTCCGGGCCGGCGCCAAAGCCTACTGGGACCGGGTCGCGGCGTTGAAGTAACCGGCATGGCGCGGGGAGCCGCTCGGCATCCGACCTGCGGTCACACCACCTGCGGTCATCCGATCCGCGGTCACCCGACCTGCCGTCACCCTATTCGCGGTCAATCGATGCGCTGTCCCACGCCATCGACTTTCGCCCGTTCATAGACGACCGCGGCCACGGCCACGTCCTCCACGGCCAGGCCCTGGGATTCGAAGAGCGTGATGTCGGCGGGCTCGATGCGACCGGGCACGTGGCCGGCGACCACGTCGGCCAGTTCGTGTACGCGGTCCCAGTGGAGGATCCCCTTCTCCACCGGTTCGAGCAGGTCTCCGCACTCGACTTTCGCCTGCTCCCTGGAATCGACGGCCACCACCCTGGCCCGCCTGACGGTCTCCGCGTCGATCTCGCTGCGAACGAGCGCGTTGGAGCCGGCGGCATTCACGTGGGCGCCGGGCGCCAGCCACGCGCCTTCCAGCACCGGCTTCGCCGAACTGGTGATCGTTATGACCACATCCGCTTCTTCCGCGCAGGCCCGGGCAGAATCGACCGGCTGTACCGGCACCCCGAGGGCTTCGCCCATCTCGCGGCAAAAGGCCTCCCTCCGTGACCGGTCCCGGCCGAAGGCCTTAACGGAAGTCACTTCGCGTACGCCGCATACCGCCGCGAGCTGGCTTCGGGCCTGCCATCCCGTACCGATGACCCCCACGCCGGACGCGTCTTCCCGGGCCATGTACTTCGTCGCCACGCCGCTCGCCGCGCCCGTTCGCATCTGCCCGAGGCGGTCGGCCTCGATCGCGGCCAGCGGTTCCCCCGTGTCCTCCCGGAAGAGCAGCACGACGAACTTCGCGCCGTGCCGCGTGGTCGTATAGGCCTTCAACCCGGTGAGATTCAGCGCCGGAATCCCACCGGACATGACGTGAAGCGTGTGGCCCGGCAGCCGGACCCTGGAACGGGGGATGTTCACCGCCTTCCCCGTGCCAAGCCCGCTGAAGGCCTGTTCGACCGCGCGCAGCGCGTCGTCCATGGATAGCAAGCGGCCAACCTGGTCTTCATTGATGAACAGCATGTCATGTACTCCATTCGGATGAGTGCGAGCCGGCGCCCGGAAACCGGGGCCTGATAGCCGACGCCCGGAAACCGGGGCCTGATAGCCGACGCCCGGACGCCGGCGACCAGACGCCATGATATCCGGCACGTCGAGGCGGTGTCAAGACCATTGTCCTGCCCAGTCTCGACGGCCACCGCCCGACCTTGACAGTCACTGCGCGCATGGTATCTTCAGTTTCGACATGCCACTGACCCTTCAAGCCGTCCGAGACCGGTTCCCCGCCCTCCAATACCGCGACTTCCGGCTGCTGTGGTCCGGCCAGGTCGTATCGCTCACCGGATCCCGCATGCAGCAGACGGCCGTCCTGTGGCATATGTATCTGTTGACCGAATCCGCGTATGCCCTTGGCGCGATGGCGGTTATAAGACTCATACCCATCGTGGTCCTGTCCCCGCTGGCCGGGGTCATCGCGGACACTCACGACCGCCGGCGCGTACTGCTCATCGCCCAGTGCGGTCTCGCCCTGATCAGCACGGCGCTGGCATGGATTACGTGGTCGAAACAGGATTCCGCCACGGCACTCTACGTGATTACCGCCATCAGCGCGGGGATCGGTTGCTTCAGCAGTCCGGCCAAAAACGCGATGGTGCCCAACCTCGTGTCCCGGCGGCATCTCGCCAATGCCATGAGCATCAACATCACCGCGTCCCACGTGGCGTCGGTGACCGGACCGGGCGTGGCCGGACTGATCCTGGCCACGGGCTCCATCGCGACCGTCTACTGGATCAACACCGTCTCCTTTGCCTTCATGATCGTACCGATCCTGATGATGTGCACCGTCCACCGGAGCATCGGAGGCGTGACGCGGGTCAGCTTCGCCGCGGCCCTCGACGGTCTCCGGTTCATTAAGCGATCACCCATCATCCGTTCGGCCATGATCCTGGATTTCACCGCCACCTTCTTTGCTTCCGCCACCTCGCTGCTGCCCATCTTCGCCACGGAAGTGCTCGGCGTGGGAGAACGGGGTTACGGCCTGCTCTCGGCGGCGCCGGCGATCGGCGCCGTGCTGACCGGCGCGCTCATGTCCACCTTCCCCGTGATCTCCGGCCAGGGCCGGCTGCTTTTCAAGGCGGTGGGCTGCTATGCACTGGCCACCGTGGTCTTCGGCATATCATCCAGTTTCTGGCTCACCTTCGCGGCGCTGATGCTGACCGGCGCCTTCGACACGATAAGCATGGTGCTGCGCCATACCATCATGCAGCTTTCGACCCCGGACGAACTGCGCGGCCGCATGACCTCGGTAAACATGATGTTCGTCATGGGAGGACCCCGGCTCGGCGAGGCTGAAGCCGGACTGGTGGCGGGACTCGCCGGCGCGCCGTTCTCGGTCGTCACGGGCGGGATCGGCTGCCTTGCGGCCGTCGCCGTCATCGCCTGGCGGTCGCCCGCGCTGAGACGCTACGACGGCCAGCGTTAGCCCGGAACCAGGAGGAGGTTTCATGATCTACGATGTGCATTCTCATGCCTGGCGGTATCCCGATCACTTCAACGATACCTTCCGCGAACAGGCCATTCGCATGCGGGGCTACGAACTGGACCTGACGCCGTCGTACGACGGCTATCTGTCCTCTGCCCGGAACGCCGGATCACCCGTGAAGACCGTGGTCTTTGGCGGAAAGGCGAAGCTGTCGGGGCTGTGGACGCCCGACCGCTACGTGGCGGAGTACTGCGCGGCCTACCCCGACCAGACGATTCCCTTCATGTCGCTGGACCCCACCCAGGAAGGTTGGAGAGAGGAAATGATCGAAGGCCGGGAGCACCTGGGCATGCGGGGCATCAAGCTGCTGCCCATGTACGCCGGGTTCTATCCCCAGGCCCCCGAACTCGACGACCTGTGGCGCTACGCCGACCGGAACGGTCTACCCGTCCTGCTGCACACCGGTACCACGTTCGTGGACCAGGCGCCGCTGGACTGCACCCTGCCCCGGCACCTTGACGCGGTCGCCATCCGGTTCCCCGGCTGCAGGATCATCATGGCCCACCTGGGCCATCCCTACGAAGGCGAAACCGTGGCGGTCATCCGCAAGCATCCCAACGTATACGCCGACATATCGGGGCTGCACTACCGGCCCTTCCAGCTCTATCACAGTCTCATGCTCGTCCAGGAATACGGGGTATGGAACAAGCTCCTCTTCGGCACCGACTACCCGGTCACGACGGTAGACGACACGCTCCGCGACCTGCGCGGCCTGAACGCCATGCTCGAGGGCACGAATCTGCCCCGGCTTGACCAGGATGAGATGGAAGGGATGATACACCGGGACGCGGGGAAGATACTGGGGCTTGACTGATCAGTCCTTGCCGGTCAACCACTGCCAGAACCGGAAGGGCTCCGGCTCGTTCTTCGTGGGGTCCTCGAAGACGTCCCGGGTGATGTAGAGATTGGTCTGCAGGTTGGACATGAGTTCGCCGCGCCAGGCCCGATAACCCCACCTGTTGGGTTCCAGGGATTCTCCCCGTACGAAGGGCTTCCACATCTGGTTGATCCGGATGTACCAGAGAAATATCCCACCGGCTTCGTCCACAAGAATACGCTCGGCGTCCCGGTACATGGCCATGCGCCTGCCAGGATCGCCTACCAGTTCGTTGGCCTGCCGCACGAGACGTTCGAAACGGTCGTTGTGCCAGGCGTGGCGTCCGTTGGAGAGCCAGATGGTCAGCAGGTTGCCCGCATCGATGAAGTCGTACTGGTAGGGCACCATGCCCAGTGTCAGCTCCCGGGCGCTCATGGCATCCAGGTAGACCTTGCGTTCCACGTTGCGGACGCCCACATCCAGCGCCAGGTGATGATTCAGCATGGCCTGGACCGCCTCCGCGGCCGTCCTTATGTTGGCGGCTTCTCCCCGCAACCATATGTTCACTTCCGGAAAACCGCGGCCTTCGGGGTAACCGGCTTCGGCGAGGTAGCGGCGGGCGAGATCGGGATCAAACTTCTGCAGCGGGGCCAGTTCCGCCGAGTTGGATCCGGGGAAGCCGGGCGGCAGCATGGAAGAAGCCGGTATGCCCACGTCCCGCATGGCCGACTTGATGATGGCCTCGACATCGATGGCATGGGCGAAGGCCTTGCGTACACGGACATCGTCGAAGGGCGGGTTGTACGTGTCCAGCATCAGGTAGTACGTTGCGAAGTCCGTATAGGCGTTGAGTTGATCGCGCAGCATCGGATCCGCCTTGATCCGGTTGATCTCTGCCTGGTTGGTCAATGGGACGTAGTCTACTTCGCCGGCTTCATAGGCGGAGAGAAACTGGGGCGGTACGGCGAGGTTGTATAACCTGGCCACGACCCGTTCCAGCATGGGCCTGGTGGGACCCCGGTAGTTCTCATTTATTCCGAGTACTATCCGGTCGCCCTTGATCCACTCGACCAGGCGGTAGGGTCCGCTGCCGAAATGGGTTTCGGGCCGTGTCGCCCACTCCGGACCGTACTTGTCGAAGAGATGAGTCGGCGATACCCAGCTCTTGGCGAGCAAAAGCGGAAGGTAGGGCGTGGGATGCTCCGTCGTGAACGCCACGGTGTGCTCGTCGAGAGCCTTGACGCCCAGGGAATCGAGCGGAAGGCGTCTGCCAACGACATCGGTCCAGTTCTTTATCGACCGGAAGTACCATTCGAAGTCGAAACCCGTTTCGGGATTCGCCCAGCGGCGGAAGGTGGCCTCGTAGTCCCGTGCCGTCAGGGGATGGCCGTCGGCGAAGATCATCCCCTTGCGTATCTGATAGGTCCAGGTCAGCCCGTCGTCGGAAAGTTCCCATGCGGTGGCACCGGCCGGAAGCAGGTTGAAATTCCGGTCTACGCGGACGAGCGGTTCGGCCACAAGGCCTACTCCCCAGGCCTGCTTGTACGTGGAAGTACCCCGGTCCAGGTACCGGTTATCGGGAGAAAACTGGGTGAGAACCTGAAGATCCGGCGGCGCGGCGTCGGGAGGCAGTGTTACGCCGAATGAGTTGACATACTGTACAGTCCCACCGGGGTCCACCCCATCGTCATCCTGCAATGCGAGCACTGAAAAGCTCGACAGCGCGGCGGCCAGCCCAAGCAGGGACAGAACAGCCACCGGTCGCATGCGCCCCGTCCTCCGCAGGATGGCCGCAATGTGAGCATATCGGAACAACGGCGGTGTCCCTTAGTCTACGGATTGGAAATTGAGAAGAAATCGCAGGTGAATCTTACGGAAATATAGCGGGGCTGTCAACGGTTTCATCCCGGACCAGTCCCCTATAAAACAGGTGACACGGGGCACCTGAGCGATTACTCTATACAGGATCCGAAAAGATGCAACCGCCTCCCGCTTCGTTGGTACCCGGAGCCTGCACGGCGGAATCCACAGAAAGGAAAACAGCATGCCGATCGCCACGAGACAACTGGGAACCACGGAAGCCCACGTGACCGAACTGGGTTTCGGCTCCGCGCCGCTGGGAGACCTGTTCCAGCCCGTCACGGACGCGAAGTCGCGCGCCACGCTCCGTGCGGCCTGGAGGGCCGGTATCCGCTACTACGACACGTCGCCCTGGTACGGTTACGGCAAGAGCGAATTGAGGCTGGGTGAGCTGCTGCGACAAAAAAGCCACGGATCCTACGTCGTGTCCACCAAGGTCGGCCGTGTTTTCAAGGCGACCCGTGACCTACAGCACTTCGATCAGGGTTTCTGGTGTGGCGGACTGCCCTTCGACCATATCTACGATTACAGCTACGACGGCATCATGCGGTCCTACGAAGACAGCCTGATCCGCTTCGGGGTGCACCGCATCGACCTGTTGCTGATCCACGACCTCGACCCCTTCTACCACAACGAGCCGCAGATCCAGGCCTACCTGCACCAGCTGTTCACCAGCGGCTGGCGTGCGCTGGCGGAACTCAAAGCCTCGGGCGACATCAAGGGCGTGGGCGCCGGCCTGAACAAGACCGGGATGATGCTGCGCTTCCTGGACCTGATGCCCCTGGATTTCTTCATCGTCGCCATGCCTTACACGCTCCTGGACCAGGACGCGCTGGACCTGGAACTGCCCCGGTGCGTGGAGGACGGCATCGGCATCGTGATCGGCGCCGTCTTCGCCTCGGGCATCCTGGTCACGGGACCCACGGAGCATTCGACCTACGGATACTATCCCGCGACGCCCGAAATCATGGAAAAAACCCGTCGCATACAGGCCGTTTGCGAGCGCCACGGCGTGCCCCTGGCCGCGGCTGCCCTCCAATTCCCGCTGTTTCATTCCGCGGTCGCGTCCGTTATTCCCGGCGCAGTCAGGCCAGAGTACGTCGAATCGAACCTGGCCAACTACCAGCATCCCATTCCAGTGGACCTCTGGGCAGAGCTCAAATCGGACGGGCTGATACGCGAAGAAGCTCCGGTTCCGGGTTAGGCGCCCATGGAATTCGAACTCTGGCAGCTGTTCCTGCTCGCCGGCGTGGGCGTCCTTTCGGGATTCCTGAACGTCGTGGCGGGCGGCGGCTCGCTGCTGGCTCTCCCCGTGCTCATCTTCCTGGGCCTGCCCGGAAACGTGGCCAACGGCACCAACCGCGTGGCCATCGTCGCCCAGAACGCATCGGCCGTCACCAGCTTCTTCAAGCAGGGGTATTCGGATCTACGCACCATGCTGACCCTCGCGCTGTGCGCCGTGCCGGGGGCGGCGTTGGGGGCGTACCTGGGGACCCAGGTCAGCGGCGAGCTGTTCAACCGGATCCTCGGCGGCCTGATGATCCTGCTGCTGATCCTGATGAGCAGGAAACCGCGTGACGCGGAGATCACCGAGCAGCCGAAGAGACTCTTCCTGGGGCATATCCTGATGGTCGCGGTGGGGTTCTACGGCGGGTTCATCCAGGCCGGGGTCGGGTTCTTTCTCATGGCGGTGCTCTACCGTGTCGTCGGCCTGGACCTCGTCCGCGTGAACGCCTTCAAAGTATTCATCGTAGGGATCTATACCCTGGTTGCGCTGGCCATCTTCGCGGACAAGGGACAGGTGCTCTGGCTGCTCGGGGCCGCCCTGGCCGTGGGCACGACGGCCGGCGGCTGGATCGGAGCGCATTACACCGTCAAGCGGGGCGAGGGACTGATCCGCGTGGTACTGAACGTGGTACTGGTCGTCATGGCGGTCCGGCTCCTGCTCTGACCCTATCGCAACGGAGTTCATCGTGACCGGCTCCGCAAGCCCTTCCCGTCCGAACGTCATCCTCTGCATCTGCGACCAGCTTCGTGCATTCGAAGTGGGATGCTATGGAAACGACGTCGTCCGGACGCCCCACCTGGACCGGCTCGCGGCGGAAGGCGTGCGATTCGAAACGGCGGTGAGCAACAACCCCGTCTGCATGCCCGCCAGGTCCTGTCTCCTGTCGGGCCAGTACAGCCGGACTTGCATGGGCGCGCAGGGTAATTTCGCGAAGCGGCGTGAAGATGGATCCACGACGATGCCCGAGTATCCGGCGGACGGCCGGCCCCACCTGCCCGCGCCGACGCTGCCCGAGATGTTCAAATCCCACGGATACGATACGGCGCTGATCGGGAAATGGCACATCCATTCCGCACCTGGAACGCTGGGGTTCGACTACAGCCTGTACCCGCGGGTCCACCACCGGCACAGCGGCCAGTCCTTCGTGGAGAACGACGGTGAAGAGTTCCAGGTAGACGGGTTCAGCGTCCGCTTCGAATCGGACCAGGTCGGGGGCTACCTGAGAGACCGCGAGAGCCAGGAGAATCCCTTTTTTCTCTACTACAGCATTTCTCCGCCTCACATGCCCCTCATGGACGCGCCCGAAACATACCTGAATATGTACGACCCCGCCGATATACCCCTGCGGCCCAACGTCTATCGGGACGGCCGGTTGCCACACGACGAACACTGGTTCAAGGTCTACCTGTGGGACTTTCTCTTCTACGAAAAAGAACTGCCGTTCACGCGCAAACTGCCCCACGGATTCGATCTGCGGCGCCTGATCGCCCTTTATTACGGCATGACGACCTGGGTGGACGACATGGTCGGACGCCTCATGCACTTTCTCAAGGCATACCACCTCGCGGAAAACACCATCGTCGTTTTTCTCTCCGATCACGGCGACAACCTCGGCAGCCACCACCTGTTCAACAAGGGCCGCCTGATCGAAGAGTCCATCCGCATCCCGCTGGTCTTTCACGCGCCAGGCTGCCTGGAACCGAGGGTCGATACCACCACGACAGCCCAGCTTATCGACATTATGCCCACCCTGCTTTCCCTCTGCGGCGGTTCCGTTCCGGCCCACGTGCAGGGGCGCGACCTCGCGTCGGCGATTTCCGATGGGACTGGATCAGTGGGAGACGAGGGCGTTTTCGTGGAAACTTCCGGGGGACAGGTCGGACTGCGCACGCCGGACCACACGTACGGGATTCGCGTCGATCCGAAAAACGGCAATGTCCTGGATGACCGGGAATGCTTCTTCGATCTGCGGTCCGACCCCTACCAGATGTCCAACCTGAGGGACGCCCGTCGCGACACGGAGCTGGCGGCCGGTCTCCGGGACCGGGTACTCGACTGGCACAACGCGACGCCGTGGATGCACGGCGGCGCATGCCGATGATGCATCTCTGCGGGAACCTCTTATGACCGAAGCGAGCCGGGAAGGAAACAACCGTCTGATCGGGGTGCTGTTCGGCCTCATGTTCGTGGCCGTCGCCGACAACCAGATGATCTCCCCGCTCCTGCCCGACCTGATGGCCGCCTTCGGCATGGGCGCGGGCCGGGCCGGCTTGCTGGTCTCGGTCTACGCCATCGCCGCGGCCGTGGTCTCCTTCGCGATCGGGCCGCTGTCGGACCGGACCGGACGCAGGAAAATGCTCATCGCCGCGCTGATCGTGTTCACCGCGGCGACCCTGCTGTGCGGCCTGGCGTGGGACTATGCTTCGCTGGTGGCCTTCCGGGCCGTCACCGGCGCGGCCGCGGGGGCCCTGTCCCTCAATATCACCGCCTGCATCGGGGACCACTTTCCCTACGGGCGGCGGGGCACCGCCATGGGACTGGTCATGTCCGGTTATTTCGCGGCCATGATCCTCGGCGTGCCGGCCGGGGCCTTTGTCGCGGAGGCCTGGTCCTGGCGGTGGGCCTTCGGCGCTTTTGCCGGGGCCGGGTTGCTGCTGTGGGCACCGGCGCTGGTCGTCCTGCCCCATCGCGTTCCGGCGGCCGGCAGGGCCAGCACAGGCGACGCAGCCGGCGCGGCAGGCACGGCCGGTACGGTCGGCACGGACCATGCAGTCAATGCGACCCACCCGGCCGGCACGGCCCAAACGGTCCACGCGGTCCACGCGGTCTCCGTCACCAGCCTGGCGAGAAGTTACGGCCGATTCCTCACGCGCACCGGCCCCCTGGCGGTGATCGCCGCGTCGTTTCTCGTATCGGCTTCCACGGTCGGTTTCATCACCTACGTGGGGACGTGGCTGCGGGACGCTTACGGACTCTCAACCGACTGGATCGGCATGGTATTCCTCTTCAGCGGACTGGGCGCGCTGCTGGGCAGCCCACTGGCCGGATACCTCTCGGACCGTGTAGGGAAAAGGGGCGTCGTGGTGGTGAGCGGGCTGGCGATGGCCGGCCTGCTGGCAACCATACCCTGGATCACCGGCCTGCTGCCGGTGGTCTTCGCCGGATTCATCCTCACCGGCATCGCCGGGGCCTTTCGCCACGCGCCGCTTCAGGCGCTCGTCACGGCCATGGCATCCGACGAGGAACGCGGCACCCTCATCGCACTCAAGAACACCCTGGCGGAATTCGGCATCGCCGGGGGCACGGCGCTTTGCGGCGTGCTCTACGTGGCGTTCGGATATCCTATCGTCGGAGCGGCCTGCGGCGTCATGGCCGCGGCCGCATCCTTCGTCATCCTGGTCTGGGTACGCGAACCGGGCGGACCGGGGGGACCGGGCGGACCGGACGGACCGGACGTAAATGCCGCGCCCGGCGGTCCGGCCAATCCGGCCGAATCCGGGCAGATCTGACGGATCAGGATTCGTCGTAGCCGGTAAGGCGTCTCATCCAGATGTTGCGGAACCGGACCGGATTGCCGTGATCCTGCAGTTGCAGGGGGCCGGTGACGGCGTGGGGCGTGTCGTAGTTCGCCAGGTCCCTGTGTCCGGTGGGACCGACGGCCCGTTGTCGGTGGTGCACCACGATCCCGTTGTGGATGACCGTGAGGTACGCGCCCTTGACCAGCCTGTCGCCGTCCCAGGCAGGCGCTTCGAAGACGATATCATAGCTCTGCCATTCGCCCGGTCCCCTGCTGGCATTGACCAGGGGAGGGTACTGGCCGTAAATGGACGAGGCGGAACCGTCGGCATAGGTCCGGTTGTCGAAGCTGTCCAGCACCTGGATTTCATAGAGCCCCAGCAGGAAAACGCCGCTATTGCCCCGGCCCTGGCTGTCTCCGACCACCTCTTCGGGCGTGGCCCACTCGAGATGGAGCTGGCAGTCGCCGAAGTGCGCGCGGGTCGAGATGTCTCCCGTGCCGTTGACCTCCATGTAACCGCTTTCCACCTTCCAGGCGGCGTCGCTTCCATCCCGTCCGATCCACTGGGTGAGGTCCGATCCGTCGAAAAGCACGACCGCGTCTGATGGAGGGCTCCCGCTGGCGCCGCCCGGCGTGACTGAACGGGGCTGGGGCCGGTCGCCGTCGTGGACGCGCCATTTGCTGCCGGGTATTACGGAGGTATCGCTGTATCCTATGGAATCCGCCATGGATCGACTCCTATGAGCAAACTTCGTGAATCATGCGTGCGTAGATGTCCACCGCTTCGTAAAGCTGCGGTATTTCCACGTATTCGCCTACCGTGTGGGCCTGTTCGATACTGCCCGGACCCAGGACCACCATCTCCAGCTGCTCCCTGAAATGGGGGGCGTCGGTCCCGTAGGGCACGGTCTCCGGCCGCTTGCCGCCGGTAACGTCGGAGGCCAGTTGCACGATGGGGTTCGAAGGATCGGCGTAGAAGGGACGGGATATGCTGCTCGTAACCTCGAAGCCGTAGCTTTCGGCCCGCGAAACCAGTTCGGCCACCAGTTCGTCGCTGTGATCGTCCGGCATCGTGCGGAAGCAGATGTGACAGGTCGACCGTGCCGCGGAAACGTTCTGCTTCGTGTCGTAGTCGGTGATCACCATGTTGAACCCGTTGGAGGGCGGATTGAACTCGGTGTTCAGGAACCGTTCGTCCGCATTGATCCGTTCCGCCATTTCGGCCATTTCGGCCAGGAACGGGGCGATCTTGAAATTGGCGGATTCCCCCAGGCCCGTGCTGGTGTGCGCCGCCCGGCCGTGGGCCGTCACCACGACGTGGGCCGCGCCCTTGTGGGCGTACACCGGCGTCAGGCTGGTCGGCTCGGCCACCACGCCGTAGGTGGGGCGAACGGCGCCTATGATGCGGGATTCCGTGGCGACCTGGTGCGCACCGCCACCGCCCACTTCCTCATCGGCCGTGGCCACCACGACCAGCGGCTTCTTCAGGCGGTCCGCGTCCACCCCCGCGGCGGCGATCATGGTGCATGCCAGCGGCCCCTTCATGTCGCAGCTGCCCCGGCCCAGCAACCGGTCGCCTTCGACCACGCCGTGATAGGCGTCCCAGTCCTGTTCCTGCCCCGGCACCGTATCCGTGTGGGACAGGAAGGCGAGGCCGCCTTCTCCTTCGCCCTTGCGTCCGACGAGGCTGACCTTCAGTTCGCCGTTTTCATCCTCGTAGGACAGCCGCTCCACTTCGAGTCCGCATGCCTCCATCCGCTCTTCGACCAAATCGGATATGGCGGCGTTGCTCCACCGGCTAACGGACTTCACATCCACGAATTCCTTCGTCATTTCAACAGGATCCAACCCCACGGAATCCCCCTCTCGAGATCGTCGTTATCGCATCGCTTGCGCGTGTGGCTCAGTCCGTCAGCCAACGCGACAATTCATCACGCAGTTCCGTGTCCGCCGTCAGGGCGAGGGCGTCGAAGGCGTTGTCCAGGTGGCCGGTATGGCGGGCGCCGACGAGGACCGACGTGATATCGGGATGCCCCATGGCCCAGGCCATGGCAACGCGCACCATGGGAAGTCCCCTGGTATCCGCCAGGGCCCGCAGCCGCTCCACGTTGCGGAAGTTCCGGTCGTTGAAGTAGATGTCCGCGTGTCCGGGAATCACGTCGAAACGCGAACCTTTCGGGAAGGCGTTACGGTCCGGCGTGTATTTCCCCGCCAGGAAACCCGCGGCGAGCGGACTGTAGGACGTGATGGCCACTTCCTCCCGCCGGCACAGGGGAAACAATTCGTCCTGCGCGCCGGGATCCGCCAGGTTGTAGGGCGGCTGGACCACCTCGAACCGGGCGTAGCCATGCCGTGCGCTGGCATCCAGGGCCTCCTGGAGTTGCGCGGCGTTGAAGTTGCTGCAGCCGACGGTCCTGACTCGCCCCGCCGATACCTCCTCGTCCAGCGCGGCCAGGCTTTCGGCAATGGGAACGGTTTCGTCCGGTGAGTGCAGCTCGTAGATGTCCACGCAGTCCACCTGCAGGCGCTCGAGACTGACCCGGAGCGCCCTGGCGATATTCTCCGGCCGGTTGCCGCTGCTCACCTTGGAGCAGATCACCACGTCGTCCCTGCAGCCTCGCGATTTCATCCACTTTCCGATGATGATCTCGGAAGAACCCATGATATCCGAGGTCTCGCGCACGTCATCGACTTTCAACACGTCCCGCCGGTAGGTCCGGGCATTGCCGCCTCCGTACGCCTCCGCCGTATCGAGCCAGTTTATCCCTCTTTCGACCGCATCATCCAGTATGGCTGCAGAAGCGTCCTCGTCGATCTCACGGCCGAACGTTACGCAGCCCAGGCCAATGAAGCTGAGCGACGTATCGGTGCGGCCGAGTTTTCGGTGTTCCATGCACACTCCCCTGGTGGTTTCCTGTGGATGCCTCGGACGTCTGACGCATGCCGCGGATGTCTGACGCATACAGCGGATATCTGACACATACCGCGGATGTCTGACGCATATCGTATGCGCGGGTGGAAAAGATGTGGTGTGAATGTATACCGGGGTGGATCGGGCAGGCAAGGGATGTTTGAGGGGAGAACGTGGCGGCCCCGGCAAATCGATCGCTCAGAATCCGTCGTCTCCGGTCCGGACCGGGGAACGCTGACCGATCAGTCGCATGCGTTCATCCAGCAGCCGCTTGAGTTGGTTCAGCTTGATCCGGTGGGCCGCGAGCTCCCTTTCGTGTTCCAGGATCATCTGCTCTATGAGACGGGGATCTTCACCCAACCGGGGATCGTCCGGACCCTCTTCGGTGAGCAAGGAAGAAGCGGGAGCGGGAGCGGCTAGCGGTTTCGGTTGAGACGCGAGCACCGTGTGCGCGGTATGTTCCACATCCCCCCTGAGGTACTTGATTTCGATCCGGGTGCCCACGGGAAGCGTGGTCACGAATTCGGCGAGGACGATGGGATGGCTCATGGAGACGCCGTTCACGGCCTGAAGCACGTCGCCCTTGCGCAGACCGATCCGCATGGCGGGACTGTCGGGATATACATCCGAAACGACCATGCCTTCCACGGCGCCCAGCATGATATTGCGGTCGCCGCCGATGGTGACGCTTTCCCAGATCTTCTCCACGTGAACGCCCAGCCAGCTCCGGCGGATCTCGCCGAATTCGATGAGCTGCCGGGCAAAGGTCTTCACGCGGTTGATGGGTATAACCGCTATCAGGCCCCTGTCTTCACCGGATCCGGAATTGACCGAGCCGGGCGCCAGGGCCTGATGGGGATCGGCCACGAGACCGAGCAGGCGGCCGTTCGTGGAGAACACCGCCCCGCCCGAGTAGGCGGAACCGACCACGGCGCTGACCTGGATCATGACGTCCTCTTCCCGCAGCCCGTTCACGATGCCCGTCGTCATCGAGGACGGAAAGCCGTGGGCGTTGTTCAGTACCAACGCCCAGGACCCCGGACGGACGTCATCGGAATTGCCCAGGCGCGCTGTATGGGTCTCCAAACTGTCGACGCGGATCACGGCGATATCGGAGAGCCGGTCCACCCCGACGAGATGGCCGCGGCGATACTGGCCGTTCCGAAAGTTCACCAGGATGTCGTGGGCATGGTCCACGACGCCGGCTGTCGTAATGATGAATCCGTCCCGGTGAAGGACCACGCCGGTCCCGATGGAGCGTTCCCAGTCCGTGAAAGTCTGCCCGTTCACCGTATTGATGAACTTGCGCTGTACGATCACGCTGGCGACCGTCGGCTCCACGCGTTCGACGAGACTGACGATTTCCCGCTCGAGGCTATGAAGGTACGAGGTGGTCTGCGCATGGGCCCGGCGATCGTCGTCCGGGTGCACGAGACAGGCCAGTAGCGCGGCCCAAATCAGGGGCCGGAGGCGGCCGGTCCGGGGAAGGAGGTTGGAATGGGAACCTTGCATGGTCGATCAGAACGATATACGGACGCGCTTCAGGGGAGCGGTCGGACCCGACGCCGCCGGTGTGTCGGTCGCGCCAGGCACGCCGATTGCATTCCGCGTATCGCGAAGTTCAGCGGTGCCGACGGTTTGCAGCAGGTCTTCCGGCGCCGGTTGATCCGGATCGCCGCCAGCCACCAGGTCCCGGCCGAAGGCCTCGTCGAACAGAGATGGATCGAGGCGCATGCCCGTACCCGCCGAAACGAACCGGATCCCGTGGATCATCGGCTCCATGGTCCTGACGGTGAGGATACCCGGTCTGTCGCCGGTAATGCGGTTTGGGGTATATGGGAGACTGGTTGCAGCGGGTGGGGGGGGATTTGTTGCCTGTTCCGTGTTCATCGGTGGATTGACTGCCATGTGCGGCGCAAGTTCCCGTTCCAGGGGAAAGGGCGAAACAGGATCGGGCGGCGCGAGTTCGGGTTCGATGGGTGTCGGAAGGGAAAAGGCCATCGAAGGACCCGCAGACGAATCGGAGCTTTCCGTCGGGCCGGCCACGAAGGAGAAACCACCAATCACGGTTATGGTCAGGATCAGGCTGGTCGCGAATACCAGTTGAACGGGTCGCTGCCGGCTGAGTTCGCCCAGTTCGGAAAAGGCTGCCGAAACGCGTTTCAACCAGGAGGAAGCGTACAGCTCGCGGGCAACTTCCCGGTTCAGCAGGTTGCCGAGCTGTTGTTCGAACATCGGCCGGGGGGACACGGCGGGAAGACTCTTCACGGCCCGCACGGCGCTTTCCATGTCCTTTATCCTGAGCCGGCACCGGGGACATCCGTTCAGGTGAAATCGAAGCTCGTCTTCAGTGGCCTTCGACAACTGGCCGTCCAGGTAGTCCGACATCTGCCGCTCGTATCCACTGCAATCCAAAACGTACATCCTCCTCAAAGTATCTCTACCTGCCACTGTCTCAACATTTCCTGCAGTCTCAGCCGTCCCCGGTTGACCCGCGACTTGACGGTTCCCGTCGGACAGCGGAGGATCTCGCCGATCTGCTCGTATGAAAGCTCCTCGATGTCACGCAGCACGATAACGGACCTGTACTTGTCCGGCAGCTGATCGATCGCGTGCTGTATCGCCCGGCCCAGTTCGTTCTGCTCCAGGTGATCGCCGGGGCCCGCGCTCGTATCCGGCAGATCGATGCCTTCCCGCGTGCTGTTCTCGTGAGGCGAAGCGTTCAGGGAGAAGAACTGGCGGCGTTTCCGCTTGCGCAACTCGCTCCGGGCGAGATTGAGCGCAATGGTATAGATCCAGGTGGAGAGATTGGAGATCGCCTTGTAGTTGTGGCGGTTCCGGTAGACCCGCAGGAACGTCTCCTGCACCAGGTCTTCCGCGCATTCCATATTGTGGACCATGCGGTAGATGCAGTTGTACAGCCTGGTACGGTATCTCCCGACGATGACCTCGAATGCCCGTATATCATCCCGCTGGACACGGACGAACAGCACTTCGTCCGACAGGGTCAGTTCGTCCAGCACACCGGACTCGATATCGGTGACCTGCACCGCGTTTGTGGAGGTATTTTCGGCCATTTTTTGTCCACCCATACCGCGTTATACGCCGCGTGGCGGATTCGGTTTCAAAAAACACGCCTCAACGTCCGGCTTCCAGCCCGGTCGGGCCGCACCGACCGTCCAAACCGGCCGATTCGACTCAAATTCGACTGAACGCCATAACGCTATAATGTTTTGAATATAGAAATTCGGCGCGTCCGTGTCAACCGGGCCGTCATGCCCGCACTTCGCTCACGTCGTGGATGGTATACTGGTAGCCCTGCTCCGTCAGAAAAAGCTGACGGTTCACGGCATAGTCCTGGTCCAGGGTGTTCCGCGTGATGAGCGAATAGAAAATGGCGGCGGAACCGTCCGCCTTGGGACGGAGAATCCGGCCGAGCCGCTGGGCTTCCTCCTGGCGGGACCCGAAGGTGCCCGATATCTGTATCGCCACGTTGGCGTCCGGCAGGTCGATAGCGAAATTCGCGACCTTGGAAACCACGAGGCGCTTGAGTTCGCCGTTTCTGAACCGGGTATACAGATCGAGGCGGGCCTGAAGCGGTGTGCTTCCGGTGATCAGGGGAAAATCGAACAACGCGGCGATCTGCTTGAGCTGTCTCACGTAAAGTCCGATGATCAGGACCTGGTCCGAGGGATGTTGTTCCAGCAAGGCGCGGATGATCTCGGTCTTGCGGCTGTTCTCCGATGCGATCCTGAACTTGTCGCGGCGATTGGCCACGGCGTAGGACATGCGCCGCGCTTCGGGCAGATCGATCCGGATTTCACGGCAGTACGCCTCCGCGATCCAGCCCTGCCGCTCTAGCAGCTTCCAGGGCATGTCGTACCTTCGGGGGCCGATCAGGCTGAATACATCGTCCTCCCGGCCGTCTTCACGAACCAGCGTCGCGGTAAGCCCGAGGCGCCGCCGGGCCTGGATCTCGGCTGTATACCGGAAAACAGGAGCGGGGAGTAGATGGACCTCGTCATAGATGATGAGACCCCACCCTTTCTGGTCGAAGAGGCCGAAATGCTCGAATTCGTCCCCTTTGCTCTTCCTGTAGGTCAGAATCTGGTAGGTGGCCAGGGTCACGGGCCGGATCTGTTTCGTTTCACCCGAATATTCGCCGATATGCTCTTCCGACAGCGAGGTCTTCTCGATCAACTCCTCCCGCCACTGGCGCAGGGCCACCGTGTTGGCCGTAAGCACGAGGGTGTGGCACTTCAGTACGGCCATCGCACCGAGGGCCACTATGGTCTTGCCAGCGCCGCAAGGAAGCACGACGACCCCGTTGCCTCCCTGGGGCTCGCCGTTCATGTGAAACGCGCCGACCGCGTCCTGCTGGTAGTCCCGCATGGTGAAGGACTTCCGGTCTCCGGCAGCGGTGCGCAGGTTGATTTCCAGCGGGGCGCCTTCGACGTATCCCGCCAGGTCTTCAACGGGAAATCCGACCTTGATCAGCGCCTGCTTGATGTGGCCCCGGAACCGGTCTCCCACCTGCACCCTTCGCTCGTCCAGGGGCTCCGCGAGGAACTGCTTGACCGAGGGCAGTCCGGAGACCTCCGCGATCAGGGCGGGGTCGTCCGACTCGAGGATCAGCCTGCCGTCTTCCTTGAGCAGCCGGAGCTGACCGTACCGGTCGATGAAATCGTATATCTCGCGGCGGATGTTCTGAGGGATCTCGTACTTGCTCAGGCTTTCGAGCGATTCGAGCACGCCGTCGGCGTTCATGCCGGCCGAGGCGGCGTTCCACAGGGACAGCGGGCTCAGCCGGTATACGTGGATATGCTCCGGGGATTTTTCCAGTTCCGCGAACCGGGCCAGCGCGTCCCGGGCATCCTCGTAACGCGGATGGTCGACTTCGACGAGGATGGTGCGGTCGCTCTGTACGATCAGTGGATTCTTCAGGTCAGGCAAGGATATCCCCCGGGTTCCATCCTGCACTGCGTCCGTCGCCGCTCAGTGGCGCCAGGCGTCCTCGACACGGTCAAAGGGGGTACACCCCGCACGGATCAGGCGCGGCGTGCCCGTGGATACGTCAACCACCGTCGAAGGCTGGTCCGAAGGCGATCGTCCGCCATCGAGAATCAGGTCGACCCGGTCGCAAAGCTGGTCGGCCACGTCCTCCGCCGTAAGGGGTTCCGGCTCACCGGAACGATTGGCGCTAGGCGCGGTCACAGGTCCGCCCACCGCACGGCACAGGGCCCCTGCGATTGCCGCGCCGCTGTGCCGGACCCCGATCGTGGCGCCCCCGCCCAGCAGTTCCCGCGGCACGCTGTCCAGCGCGGGAAAGACCAGCGTCAGCGGTCCGGGCCAGCAGGCGTCCATCACCGCATGGACACCTGCGGGGATGCACCGGACCAGGCGGGCCAGGTCCTTCCTGTGGGATACGAGTACCAGGATCGGCTTCGATTCCTCCCGGCCCTTGGCTTCATAAACCCGCCGGATCGCGGCGGGATTGGTTCCGTCCGCGCCCAATCCGTAAACCGTTTCGGTCGGAAAAGCCACCAGGCCCCCGGCGCGGATTATGCCCGCGGCCTCCCGCAGTACGGAGGGGGCCGGCCGCTCCGGATCGACACTCAATACCCTCATGGATTCGAATCCGATCGATCGACCCTGCGCAGGCCCTTTTGGCCGATGTCCCTGCGGAAATACCGGTTTTCGAACCGAATCCGGTCCACCGCCTCGTAGGCCAGGTCGATGGAGCCTCCGAGGTCGTCGGCCAGGGCCGTCACGCCCAGGATCCTGCCGCCGTTGGTCACCAGTTTTCCGTCCCGGCGGGCCGTATCGGCATGAAAAGCAAAAACACCGTCCATTTCGTCCAACCGATCCAGCCCGCTGATTTCCTTCCCTTTCTCGTATTCGCCGGGATATCCACCGGAAGCCACCACCACGCAAGTCGCGGCTTGCTGCTTCCAGGTTAGAGATTTGGAAGGCATCCTGCCCTCGCTGATCCCGGCCGCCAGTTCCGCGAAGTCGTCTTCAAGCAGCGGCAGGATGACCTGTGCCTCGGGATCGCCGAATCGACTGTTGAATTCCACGACCATCGGGCCCTGGCCGGTCATCATGATGCCGCAGTACAACACCCCCCGGAAAGGCCGTCCGCGTTTCCTCATGCCGAGGACCGCGGGTTCGATGATCCGATCCAGGATGTCCCTCATCGCATCTTCATCAATGACCGGCGCCGGGGCGTAAGCACCCATGCCCCCGGTGTTGGGTCCGGTATCGCCGTCGTGGATGGGCTTGTGGTCCTGCGACGGGACCAGCGGCAGGATCCGTTCACCATCGGTCATCGCGAATACGGACGCCTCCTCGCCGTCCATGAAGGCCTCCACGACCACGTTCCGGCCCGCATCGCCGAACATCCTGTCGGTCATCACGACGTCAAGGGCCTTCATGGCTTCCTCGACGGTCCGGCACACCAGCGCGCCCTTGCCCGCGGCCAGGCCGTCGGCTTTGATCACGATCGGCGCACCCTGTTGGTGCACGTACGCCCGTGCCGCGCCCACGTCCGAGAATACCGCGAACGCGGCCGTGGGAATGCCCTCCTCCCGCATCATCTGCTTGGAGAACACCTTGCTCCATTCGATTTCGGCGGCCGCCCGTGTCGGACCGAAGGCCCGTATGCCCAGGCTCTCCACCGCGTCGACCACGCCGGCTTCCAGTGCGCCGTCGGGTCCGACCACCACGAGGTCCACCCCGTTTTCGCGGGCGAAACCGGCGATCCCGCGCGCATCTTCCGGTGCGATGTCGACGCATTTCCCAAGCACGGCGATACCCGGATTGCCCGGAGCGGCGTACAGGTTTTCCACGAGGGCCGACTTGCGCAGCGCCCAGGCCAGCGTGTGCTCTCTTCCTCCCTTGCCGACGACAAGTACGTTCATGGTTTCTCCGGTTTACGGGGCGGCGGGCCCGTGAACTTCAATCCCATACCACTCGTCAAGCGCGTTTGAATATGATTCGGACGCGATTGGGCGAAATCAGCTTGCGTCCATCGGCGTGCCGAAGGGGTGGCCGGTGAAACCATTGGAATGGCGTGGGCGTTCATATTGTATAATGAATACGCTGTGCCTGTTTCGTCGCAATCGGGGATGGCCACGGGACTGCATGGAATCCACCCGGACCCTCGACAAGATGATGATGATCAGCGAGATCGAAAAAGTTAAAGAAACACATGGGGAATGTCAAGGCATGACCGCGAAAAACACCATCGCCGCACGCCCCGAAAACCATTGACAGGGTACATCCCTGCCTTAGTATTACTTAGTTACTTCAATATCAACGCTTGCGACCTCGCTTGCATGCACCCTGAAGGTCGTTTCCGGCGCGAACCTGGTCGAATCCCGGGCGGAAGACCGGGACGAAGGAGTCTGGCCATATGTCGATCCTGAAGAAACCCAAATACGCCATCCTGCTGGTCTTTGTCGCGACCGGGTCGTTCCTGCTCGGCAGCGCGGCCGACAGGACGATCCATGCGGCGGACAACATCTTCTCGAGCACCAGGCTGCTGATGGGCGTGCTCAACCTGGTCAACGACAACTACGTGGAGGAGGTACAGCCCGGTGAGTTGATCTACGCCGCGATCGACGGCATGCTCGAGGTGCTCGATCCCCATTCCAGCTTCCTGAGCAAGGAAAGCTTCGCCGAAATGGGCGAGCGCTTCAGCGGGAAGTTCTACGGAATCGGGATCGAGTTCGACGTACTGGATGGATTCCTATACGTGATTTCCGTGATCGATGAATCGCCGTCGGAAGCGGTAGGACTGCAGTCCGGGGATCGTATCATCAGGATCGACGGTGAATCGGCGATCGGGATCAAGCACGACGAGGTGAGGCAGAAGCTGCGCGGGGAGAAGGGGACCAGGGTAGACGTAACCATCGAACGGCCCGGCGTCGAAGATCGGTTCGAAGTGACGATTACCCGGGACAGCATACCCATTCGCAGCGTCAGGACGTCCTTCATGCTGGAAGACCAGACGGGATATATCCAGTTGATCCGGTTCGCCAAGACCACTTCGCGGGAACTGGAGACTGCCCTGGACAAGCTTCAGCAGGAAGGCATGGAGCGGCTGATACTCGATCTGAGAGGCAATTCGGGGGGATACCTGGACCAGGCGGTCGAAGTGTCCAGCAAGTTCATTCCCGAAGGCCGCGTAATCGTCAAGACCATGGGAAGGAACCGGGGTTCCAATCAGACGTTCAAATCGATAAGCGGCGTAAACCACCGCGAAATGCCCCTGGTGATCCTGCTGGACCACCGTTCCGCCTCCGCTTCCGAGATCGTGGCGGGCGCCGTCCAGGACTGGGACCGGGGCGTAATCGCCGGAACCCGCAGCTTCGGCAAGGGCCTCGTTCAGACCCTCTTCGCGGAGCCTCATCTGACGGACGGTTCCGCGCTCAAGCTGACGACGGCCAGGTACTACACCCCGAGCGGACGGATGATCCAGCGAGACTATAAGAACAAGTCCTTCCAGGAATACGTCGAAGGCTCGTTCAGCGAAGCTGGCGAGGCCGGGCAGGAAGCGGGGCCCGATAAGGAAGAGGATCTCGAGGATCTCGAGGACCCGGCGGACCGCACGGACCGGACTGACCACGCGTACGAGTCGGACCGCACGGACCCGGAATACGGCGCGGACCCGGCGGACCGTACGGAATTCACCACCGCCGCCGGGCGTACGGTTTATGGAGATGGCGGCATTTCTCCCGACGTCGTGATCCCGGCCCCGAAACGCACATACCCCTTCGTAATCGGCAAGTACAGGGGATGGGTGCCTTTCGACCGGGCCTGTTTCGAATTCGCCAACGCCTACAGCGTTTCCCAGGCGGACCGGCAGGAACTCAGGGATGATTTCGACGTCTTCCTGCGGGATTTCCAGGTAGACGAAGCGATGCTGGAAGCGTTCAAGGTCCAGGTCCGGGACTCGGGGATATCTTTCGCCGACGAGGAGTTCAACCACGACCGGGACGTCATCGAACTCCAGCTGAAGCGTTCGCTCGCACGGAATCTCTGGGGTGACGAGGAAGCCAGCCGCGTAGCCGCGGCCGGTGACGAGCAACTCCAGCAGGCCCGTCAGTTGTTTTACTCTCACGAAATGCTGGTACAGCAGTAGCGTAAGTCGACGGAAGCTTCCGGGCCGTCTGGTCCGCACGGACCGCGCGGCTCACGGGCGATACCGGAGCACGCCAAGGACCGACCGTGCCGAGTAAAACCACCCCTTCCACCTGGCACGCGCTGCGAAACCGGCTACACGCGCTACGCAGCCGAAGCCGGTGGATCGTCCTCGTCGAAGGGCTGTTCACCGCCGGCGCGCTGATCTGCATCCTCGCGGTTCTCCTTGCCGCGCTCGAATCCTACCTGTATCTCGACCGGGCGATTCGCCTGGGCCTGATCGCGGCGGGGATCCTCCTCCTCGCGGCCTGGCCGGTCCGGCGCTGTGTGGACCGCCTGCGTAACGGCCTGTCCGACGAGGACCTCGCGCGGCGGGTCGATCGCCAGTACCCTGACCTGAACGACCGGGTCACCGTGGCCTTGCAACTCGCCGAACAGAGGCAGGCGGGTTCCAGTGCCTACAGGTCCTCCCCCGCACTGCTGGACGCGGCGGTGTCGGATACCGCGCGGCACACCGAATCGGTCGATTTCAACGAAGCGGATCAGCGGCACCGCATCGCCCGGTCCGCCAGGGGATTCGGCATTGCCGCGCTGCTGGCACTGATCGCGATGGCCGCCTATGGCACGCCGCTTTCGGGCGCGCTAAGCCGCCTGGCAAGTCCCCTGACCCAATTCCAGCCTCCGCAACGCACGTTTCTGAGCGTTGCGCCGGGCGACGTGGAAGTAACTTCGGGCGGACAGGTCACGATCATGGCCGAAGCTTCCGGGGAGCGGCCCGACCGGGCCCTTCTGCAACTCGTCTCCGACGACGGATTGCGGAATACCGTGGAGATGAAGGTCACGGCGCCCGCAACCTACGCCCATACCGTGCGTGAGATTCGGGAAAGCCTGACCTATGTCGTCGAAGCCGGCGACGCCGTCACCCCTCCCTTCCGCATCAACGCCATAGATCGCCCGTTTCTTGGCGCGCTGCACCTGACCTATCGCTATCCGGCCTATACCGGGCTGGCGCCCAGGACCACCACGGAAGGCGGAGACATCGTCGCGCTGAGGGGCACGAGGGTGGAACTGGCCGCCGTGAACGCGGGCCGGGATCTGTCGGAAGCGGCGCTTCACCTCGAGCATGCGGACAGGCCGGTAACCATGGAGGTGGTGAACGATACGGCCTCGGCGCCGCTGACCGTGCGGACCGACGGGCGGTACCGCATCTCGCTGCGCAACGCGGAAGGCCACGAAAACGTGAATCCCGCCTGGTACCGTATCATCGCCTTGCCGGACCGCATGCCGTCCCTGCGGATCCTGTCTCCGGGGCGGGACACCGACCTCACGGAGAACATGGTCGTTCCGTTCCTGGTATCGGCCACGGACGACTTCGGTTTCTCCGCCATGAACCTGGTTCATCGCAAGGAACCCGAAGGCGAAGAGCGGGTCAAGCCCATCCCCGTGGACACGGAGTCCACGATGATGACGCAGCCCTTCGTTTGGAACCTTTCCAATGAAAACCTGTTTCCCGGGGACGTGGTCTCCTACCGGATCGAACTTTATGACAACGACACGGTATCGGGTCCCAAACGGGCGGTAAGCCGAACCTACACGGTCCGGTTTCCATCGATAGAAGAGATCTACGAACAGATCGACCAATCGCAGGAGCAGCAGGTCACCGACATGGAAGACCTGCTGCAGGAGCAGGAGGAATCGAAGAAGAAGATTGAAGCGCTGAACCGGACGCTCGAACAGAAGGCGCGGCAGGAGGCCGAAGGGGTCCAGACGCAGGATTTGTCCTGGGAGCAGAAGAAGGAAATCGAATCCGTCCTGGCCGGCCAGGAACAGGCGACGGACGAACTCCTCAAGGCGGCCGAAGCGGTGAAGGCGGCCATGGAAACCCTGGAAGACCACGATTCGATGAGCCAGGAACTCATCGACAAGATGGACCAGTTGAGAAAGCTGTTTCAGGAGATCGCCACGCCCGAACTGCTGGAGGCCATGCGGGACCTGAAACAAGCCCTTCAGTCCATCGACGACGAGCAGCTGAAAGCGTCCATGGAAGCGTTCGAATTCGAGCAGGAGGAGTTCCTGAAACGCCTGGAACGCAGTCTCTCCATTCTGAAGCGTATCCGGACGGAGCAGCAGTTGATGGCCGCCGTACGTCAGGCACAGGACCTCGCCGCCCGGCAGGACGAACTGCGCTACGCCACGGAGAATACTTCGGACGGCAGGGAAGGGATGGAACTGGCGGAGAAGCAGGAGCAGTTGGGCGAGGATACGGGTTCTCTGCAAAGCGGCCTTGAAAATCTGGCCAGTGAGATGGAAGCGTTCCGGGACATGCCCACTGAAAGCGTTCGGGACGCGTCCAGAGAGATGGAACGCCAGGAAATGACCGGTACCATGGAACAGATCGCTTCGCAGCTCAGACTGGGCAGGATGCAGCAGGCGATGGAAGGCCAGGCTGAAATGTCCCGGGCGCTTACCGGCCTGGGCCAGCAACTGCAGGAGATCCAGGACCAGCTCCAGGAAGACCGGATGCAGGAAATCGCCGAGGGCATGCGGCGCGCGATGCACCAACTGGTCGATCTCTCCGTCGGCCAGGAGGACCTCAACGAACGCACGCGTCAGCCGGGCGGGTCCGTCACCCGGATCGATATTCTTTCAGAGGACCAGCAGGGGCTATCGGACGGCGCATCGCTCGTAACCAATGACCTCGTGTCCATCGCCCGGAAGACGATGTTCATCTCGCCGGCCATCGGACGGGCGCTGGGAGAAACACTGAACAGCATGGATCGCGCGGAGGGCCACCTGGCCGAACAGGAACGCGATTCCGCCTCCGAGGAGCAACTGGCCGCCATGGAGGCGCTGAACGAAACCGTACTCGCCCTGCAGCGGGCCATGCGCAACATGGCGAATTCAGGTTCGTCCTCCGGCATGATGGATCTCATCGAACGGCTGCAGGGCATGGCGAGGCAACAGACCGGGATCAACGATCAGATGAACCAGATGATGGACGAGTCGGAAGGACAGATGGATCTGCAGACCCAGGCGCAGGTTTCCAGGCTGGCGGCCAGGCAGGATGCGTTGCGAAAAAGTCTCGAACAACTGCGGCGGGAACAGCAAGTCAACCAGGGCCAGGTCCTCGGACGGCTGCAGGAAATCGAAAAGGAAATGGAAGACACGGTACGGGAATTGCAACAGTACCAGATCGACCCCGCCCTGGTGGAGCGCCAGCAGCGGATCCTGTCCAGGCTGTTGGACGCTTCGAGGTCCATACGCGGCCAGCGGCGCGAGGAAAGGCGGCGGGCCGCTCCGGGCGAGGACCTTGCGACCCGTCCTTCACCCGGCGATTTGTCCGACGACCTGATCCGGTTCGAACGTACCTTGCGTGACGATGTCCTCGGCCGAATCGACGAAGGCGCTTATCCACAGGAATACGAAGCGCTCATTCGTGCCTATTTCCGTGCGCTTTCCCATGTTCCGGTCGTGAACTAGGCGGTGATCGTGAATCGCAGCCCCAAAGCGCTTCGCGGCATGGCCATGCCGCGACGTGCACATCTCGCAAGCGGTCTGTTCGCCGTACTGCTGGCGGCTCAGTTTTCCCTGCCATCAAGCGTCGAGGGACAACTCAGCCGGTCCGCCGACCTGAACCGGCGGATCGAGCAGGCCCGGAGCCTTGAACGCCTCCGGCAGTATGACCGGGCCGCCGTCCTGTTCGAACGGGTGCTGCAGGATGATCCGGATAACCGTTCCGCACTGAACGGCGCCCTCAGGCTGTACTTCCGGCTGGAAGCCTTCGATAAACTGATCCCTCTGCTCGAAACGCACATCGCGAAGTCTCCCGACGATTCAAGATTGCGCGGCAGGCTTGCCGAAGCGCTATTCAGCGCTGGCCGGGACAGCGAGGCGGAGGAACAGATCCGAAACATGCTGGAACGCTTTCCACAGAGCGAATCGGCCGTAAGTCAGATCGCGAATCTGCACCTTAGAAGAGAAGCGTACGACCGGGCCATTCAGACATACCTCGACGGCCGCGAGCGGCTGGGCAAACCGGAGGCGTTCGCCCTGGCGCTCGCCAGTGTCTATACCAGTGCCTTCGAAGTGCCGGGCGCCGTCCGGGAATACACGCGCTGGTTGACGCAGCAACCTGCCCAGTGGCGCATCGTCAACGACCGGATCGACCTGCTCGCGGCGATCGGAAGCCAGGAACTCGTGGAAGGGGCGCTGCGATCGGCGGTGGCTGAACACCGGGACAGCAAGGACGCCCAGGATCTGCTCGGCAGCTTCTATCTGAGGTCCGGCAAGACGGGGGAGGCCCTGGCGGCGTACCGGGAAGCGGACCGGCTGGACGGGGACAGCGGGGAATACCTGGTCCGATATGCTGATTGGGCGTTGCGGGAGGGTCATCACCAGGACGCCATCGATACGTACCGGGCGTTGATCGGGGCGAAAGGGTCGGAGGCCCTGCGCGCCGAATCGTATACCGGCCTTGCCCTGGCATACCGGAAGCACGGCGACATGGACGATGCCGCCGAGACCTACCGGCAGCTCATCGCGCAGTATCCGAATACCGGGTTCCGAGACGAGGCCATGTCCAACCTGGCGGATTTGTACCTGGTCCATTACCGGGACGTTCCGCAAGCGCTCGCCATGTACCGTACTTTGCTGGCCGACGCTTCCGCGCCGGAGTACCGGGAGAAAGCCCGGTTCGGTATCGCGGAGTGTTTCGTCGTCATGGGCAGCCTGGAGGACGCGCTTGTCCAGTACAACCACATCCTCGAGCCGGACAGTGGACCCGTCGACGCCGAGACCCGGGCACGGACGCAATACCACCTGGGCGAACTGGCGCTGTTCCAGCACCGGCTGGACGATGCCCTGAGCCAATTCCAGGAGACGGCGGACCGCTTTACGGGCAGCCCCTATGCCAACGACGCGCTGGCGTGGACCATCCTGATTGCGGAAGGCCGCCAGGGCGGAGACGGCCCGCTTTCCGATTACATCCGGTCGGTGCTGCTGAGGCGCCAGTACCGTGACCGGGAGGCCCTGGAAGCCTGCAAGTCGTTTGCCTTAGAAAACGCGCAGAGCCCGATCGCCGACACTGTCATCCTGGACATCGGGATGTTGCTCGAACGGATGGGAAAGCCGTTCCAGGCCGTCGCGGCCCTGCAGGACCTGATCGAACGGCACCCGGAGAGCCGTCGCGTTGCCGCCGCCCGCTGGCGGATCGCGGAGATCTACGAATCGAAGATCGGCGACATCCCGCGGGCACTCACCGAATACGAGACCCTGCTCCTCGCCCACCCCGGCCACTTCAGGAACGACGCCGTCCGCCGCAAGATCCGGGAACTGACCGAAGAACATCCCCCCATGCCGTGACCATGTCCCGATCGCTTCACATTCACCTTGTGGCCATCTGCGGCACGGGCATGGGCGCACTCGCGGTGATGCTCAAGTCCCTGGGACACCGGGTCACCGGAAGCGACGAAAACGTATATCCCCCCATGAGCACGGTACTTTCGGAACAGCGGATACCCGTGGCCGAAGGTTTCTCAGCCGCCAACCTGGATCCACCGCCCGACCTCGTGGTCATCGGTAACGCCGTTTCACGGGGGAATCCCGAGGCCGAAGCCGTCCTGGACCGGAAGATCCGGTACGCTTCCATGCCGGAGACGCTCAAGTCCTTCTTCCTGTGGGATCGCAGACCGGTCGTGGTGGCAGGGACCCACGGCAAGACCACGACGACAGCGATGCTCGCCTGGGTGCTAACCGAGGCCGGCCTGGATCCCGGCTACATCGTCGGCGGCGTGCCTATCGGCTGGCAGACCGGCGCGCGACTGGGATCGGGCGACCTGTTCATCCTGGAAGGCGACGAATACGACAGCGCCTTCTTCGACAAGCGGGCGAAGTTCCTTCACTACCTGCCCGATACGGTGATCATCAACAACGTCGAGTTCGATCACGCGGACATCTACGATTCGATCGACGAAATCGCGCTTTCCTTCAGGAGACTGGTCAACATCATCCCCGAAAACGGGCTGTTGATCGGTCCGGAAGACGACGAGCGCGTCCAGGCGCTCGCTTCCCACGCGTACTGCGCCGTTCATACCATGGGCATGTCGCCCGGCGCACGGTGGTCTGCGCGGAACGTGTCCTTCGATCCCGGGGGCACGTCCTTTGACCTGTATGAATTAGACGAGCACCGCGCCCGGCTTTCGACGTGCCAGCTCGGCGACCACAATGTCAGAAACGCCCTGGCCGTGGTCGCCGCGGCACGACATTATGGCGTATCGTGGCCGGATTTGACCCGGGGTCTCGCATCCTTCCCCGGCGTGCAACGACGTCTCGAGGTGCGCGGCGAAGTGCATGGCATTACGGTCTATGACGACTTCGCCCACCACCCCACGGCTGTCGAGGCCACGCTGGACGCGCTCAGGAAGGCCGCGCCCGACCGGCGGACCTGGGCCGTGTTCGAACCCCGTTCGGCGACGACCATCCGGCGGAACTTCCAGGACGCCTATGCCACCGCGTTCGACCAGGCGGACCACGTGCTGATCGCTCCCGTCTACCTGCCCGAGAAGGCGCCCCATGGAGACCGGTTTTCGGTGGAAGAACTTGTGGCGGAACTTCGTGAACGCGGCGTGGATGCCGAAGCCCCGGGCAGCGTGGAAAAGATCGTTACGCGACTGGCCGGACAGGCGGCTCCGGGCGACCGGATCGTGTTCATGAGCAACGGTGGATTCGGCGGTATCCACGAAAAGACACTGAAGAGGCTGAAGAGACTGGAGCGCGGGCGTGCGGCGAAGCCTGGCTAGTCAGGCGGCGGGCGGGATCAGGCGTATCTCGCGTACACCTCGACGTCCAGCGCGTTGCCGGCGGCCTTGAACTGCTGCCGAAGCGTAGCCTCGCGGCTGAACCCCGCGCCTTCCAATGCGGCGGTCTTCGGGCCGTCGTCCGGTTCGACGTGGCAGAGCACCTTGCGTCCGGCCGGCAGGACAAACGACTCGAGCAATGGCTTCAGTTGTGCCTTGAATGCTGAATGAACGGTCAGGTCGAGGAGCAAGGTCTCGCCGCGCCACCGGTTGTCCGGCACCAGGGTCGCGTAACCCGCGACCGCGCCACGCTCCGTGACCACCAGCCGGACTTGGACGTCTTCATCATCCCGCATTTGCTTCATCAATCCCAGGTAGGCCCCCTCGAACATGCGCGGCCCGATGTGTCCCAGCCCCGCGTTGCGCAGGTATGGCGGACCGGGCCGGGCGCAGAACACGTTCAGCGAAGGCCAGTGCATCCAATCCCCCGGAATCATCCGAACATTGCCGGTCCCGTCGTCTCGGAAATGCGCCGCCTCGAACGCGGCGTCATCCGTGTATTTCATGTGGCCCGATTCCGGCACGACGCTTCGGAACCCGAAGCCGTGGTAAAGCCAGTAGGGATGGGTGTCGTAGCCCGTGGACAGCGTGAGGTAGCGACCGCCCCGGGTCCGGAAATCCGCCATCTGTTCAGTCATGACGTGCCGGGCTATACCTTTGCGGCGGTGTTCCGGCCTGGTGTACACGTGGCTGACGATGCCGATCCCGTCCTGCTCGCTGACCATGATATTGCAGACCGGCCTGTCCTGCAGGCGGCCGAGGTAGAACCGGGTTTCAAGGGGCTTGACCCGTCCGGCGAAAACCTCGTCGAGATGCCACTGCTCGTTGCTCGACTTGTGTGCCAGGATCGGCCGGACGAGTGGCGCGTGGTCGTCCGGCGCGTGGTCGTCTAGGGCACGAACGTCGTCAGGCGCCAGCACGACGCCGATCTCGAGCGTCTCGCCCGTGCGGAGGGTCCTGTCGGCGATGGGTGTGTACATATTACGAGAGAGGAACGTGCGGGACAGGGTGGGGCTTGAGGACCTGGGTGCGGGCTCGAGTACGGACCAGGACTAGGCCTCGGTCTGCCCGGTGCGGCCCAGCACGTAGCCGACGGCCATTCCGGCCAATGCCACTTGAGCCGTATCGATGACGACCTTGACCAGGGTACCGGTGAGGCTCAGCATCGTGGTCATGCCGAACAGGCTCAAACCGAGGAACAGGTGAAGAAGCAATCCGAAGACCGCACTGGTCCCGAGTGCCTTCACGGCACCCGTATGGCCCGTCCAACAACCGAGGAGGACGGTCAGCAGCGCCCCCATGGCCAGGGCGCCCAGCACGATCGTCCAAACGTTCGGGCTGGACTTCATGACCAGATCGGGGGCCGACACCGCGAAACCTTCGAACAGGCCGCCGAACAAGGCCCCAGTGACCAGTCCAAGTAACAGGACCATAACGGCGCCTGATACGGTCGCAATAGCGAATCGTTGCGCGGACATAGACTCCTCTTCCCGGGCAGGCTCGTTCGGACTTCAGACGCTTGCTTCAGCCCGATTCAACCACTGACCGCGGCCGGGGATCCGGCGGGCCGCTTCCTGCGCAGCACCAATCCGATCACGGCGCCCGCCACGGCAACGCGCACCGTCGTCAGGACGACGTCGAACAACGTCGCCTGAAGATTCATGTAGTTCACCGTGCCATAGAACATCATGCTGATCGAGAGACTCAACAGGAAACCGAAAACCGCACCGGTCCTGAATCCCGCAACCATGCCGGATACGCCCGCCCAGCAGCCGATTACGACACACAACAGGGCTGCCAGGATCAACTCGCTCAGGTAAATGAACAGCATATCGGGCGGGTCTTTGGCCACGGCACCCGCGCCCGGTTCGGCATTCGCCGCGAAGAATCCGGTGAAAACCATCGCGTAGAGGATAAATCCCAGTACGAGCAGGACCAAAGTGCCGACGATCAAGGCCATCGCATAACGTACGATGCTCATATTGGCTCCGGGTATCCGAATGCTACACAGCCCTCAGTCTGCCTGGGAACTTAACCCTCCGCAAGACCTGCGATCCGATCGATGAGCGTATCCACCTGGTCGGCCGTATCCATGACGTGCAGCGTCGCGCGTACTCCGCTGAAACCGCCGGCGGCGCCGACGGTACGGATATAGATGTTCGGGCTGCGGTACCAGAGGCGCCCGACGATAAACGATGGGTCGAGGTCCTTGACGGAGAAGGATATGAGGGCGCAGGACATCCTGGGGTCGTCGGATGCGTACACGGTGACGCCGTCGATGGCCTTCAGGCCCTGGCTCAGGCGGCGGGACAGATATCGGAGCCGCGCTTCCGTGGCCTCGACGGTAAGCCTGTTGTGGAAATCGAGGGCCGCGCCGATCGAGACCCGGTCGGAATAGCTCGTGGAACCCCGCTGTTCCAGTTTTCTGGCCCCTGTGATTGCATACTCAGGATTCGAAGAACCGGTGTAGACCAGCGGATGCACTCTGTCCGCAATGTCGTTCCGTACGTAGAGAAACCCGGTATGCTGGGCCGCCAGCATGTACTTGTGGCCCGGCCCCGCGTACATGTCGCATCCGAGTTCGCTCATGTCCATCTTCATCATGCCCGGCGGCTGGGCGCCGTCGATCAGCGTGATGACGCCCCTGTCGCGGGCGATCTCACAGATCTCCCTGACCGGCATGACGAACCCGTCGGTGTAGTTGACGTGGCAGATGGTAAGGAACCTGGTCTTCGACGTGATGCCAGCCGTCACGGCGTCGATGACCTTCTGCGGACTGTCCGGCGTGCGGAAACCGGGATCCGAGATGTCCACCATCTTGAACTCCAGGCCGTCCCGCTTCGCACGGTAGGCCATCATGTTCTTCACCCAACCGTAGTCGTAATTCGTGGTCAGGATTTCATCCCCGCGGTTCAATTCGAGGCCCATGAATCCGAGGCCCATCCCGTCGGTGGTGCTGTTGGTAAAGGCGATTTCGTCGACCTCGGAACCTATGAACGCGGCCATCTTCTCGCGAATCTCGTCCATCCCCGCGAAGAAATAGGTCGACCAGCACATGTTGGGGTCCGAATTGACGGCCTCCACGGCCTCGACCTGCGCCTTGTGCACGCTCAAGGGCGAAATGCCCCGTGTACCCGAATTCATGTAGATGACATTGTTGCGCAGCAGAAACTGGTTCGCCACGCCTTCCCAGTATGCCTCGTCGTCCGGGGCCGCTCCGCCGGGCGGGATGTCGGCGATGTCGGGCAGCGGCTCCGCCTCGGCTTCAGTGACCGAGGACAGCAGGGTCGACGCACCGGCCACTCCGGCCGCGCCGGCCATCACGCTGCCCATGAATCCCCGGCGGGACAGGTTCCGGATCTTCTCGGAATCCTGGATACGGGGATCGATCTTGATCGTGCCTTCGTTGTCAGACATGGAGAACCTCCGTCAGGGATCGAAAACAACTAATTTTCAAAAGTCGGGGATTTGGAATAACAAATCTAACCGGGCTGAATTGCAGGTACAAGTTATAAATGATGACTGGTTTGTTCGTCGGACCTACTGATTGTCCGCCAACATCATTTGAATCTTCGGATGCAGGTGACTTACAAGTCGATTTAACCGAGTCCGCATCCAAGTAACCGATTCAAGGTAGTCCTCACTGTCGCCATCTCCGGCAAGGAACGACAGATTACCTGCCTTTGTAAATCCTACTCTGGGTCGGTCCGACGGGTTATTCCAGTGTTCCAGGTCTTCTCCGATTTCATCACGAAGTTCGTCGAATGTTGATAATATCGATTCGAAAATCCTCACCTCTCGAGCCTGACCTTTTCTGACAGTTAGATAGCAACCCATTAATTGCTGGCTACGATTCAAAAACGCACCAAAGAACAATGCCCAACCATTGAATGATGAGTTACTTACCTGCACATATAGTGTTGCATCCGTAGCAGGATCTGGCCAGAATGAAGACCTGGTTTCTATCGATGGATCCGAAAAGGCAATACCCTCTTTTACAGAGTTCCAGAACCGCTGGTTCTCAAGCTCATGTTCGGTAAGTTTCTTAGATTCTTCATTAGGATCTGGAATTACAACATCTCCTTCCTGACCTTCGATTACAAATCGTTGGTGGATTTCGGTCCGCGCTAAAACGTGGGGATGTATGATAAGTTTGTCGTCTGCATCTCTGTAAAGCGCCGCTTCGATCAAAGCCAGATTGAAGTGCAGCCCAGTGTGCCGCTGTACAAAACCGACGATGTTCTCGACTCCTTCCCGGATTCCGTCGCCGACGATCAGAAGCAGAAACTCCCCTCGCCTGAGGTTTCGCGACACGTTGTCAACGAATGCTTTCTCATTCAGCGCTGGATTTGTCCTTTGAACCATCTTGAAAAGTACATTTCCGGTATTCCCGGTTTTCAATGAAACGATAGTCTGAAGATCCTCATAACTCCACGACGCCAGGTCCTTGGCATAATCGAGAATCTGTCCGATCACCTCCCGGCGTGCCTCCGGATTACGCCACAACTTGAACTCCACAAGTACGATACGTCCCTGAGGATTAACAAACAACGCATCAATGTATCCGGACTGTGTTTTAACTTCCGTACAAATAGGGACGATTCCTTCGTATGTTGGATCTATCTCAGAAACAGGAAGCGACTTTGGATGACTGAAAATGAGGTAATGAAGGGTTTCTTCACTTATACCGCCTGAGTGGACACCGGTTCCTAATGGAAGTCGTTTAAGGATCTCAGCCTTCGTTGTCCGATCTTCATTCAACCGAATCAAGTATTCAGACATTGCCTTTCTCCGTCATGACAAACTAGTCGTTGATTGGTCAGAGGTATTTGGATTCCATAAGATCACAGCTATCGAGCCGTTCAGGTCTTCTGTCAGCCTCAGCCCACATCACGCATGCTTATCCAGATATGCGCGAAGTTTCCTGCATTCCTCTGCTGCCGCAGGATCCAGTTCGATCTGGTTCATGCGGGCGCGGACATTGTACAGGTCCATCTCGTCCGGCGATTTCTGGTGATCCAGGATTTCCTGTATCCTGGCTGAGAAGTAGCTGCCCCAGTCCGGTTGGCGTCCGTCCAGGTCCGTAAAACCATATTCCTTCGCGAGCGTCCAGCTTCCGTACAGGCCGCCGTGTTTCGACGCGACGTCCGGATCGGCCGCGAGGGCCGCTACCCCCCTGCCCATGTAACACGGCGTTTCCGATTCCTCGAAAAACGAGTCGTGCTTGATCCCTTCCCGCCAGTTCTCTTCCGTGATCCCCATGCCGTCCAACATCGCTTCGGACCTTAGGAAGCCCGGCGTAACAGTCAGCGCGGTGATGTTATGCGCGTGAAGGTCGCGCGACATGGCGTAACCGAGCCGGATCGTGGCGTTTTTGGCGAAATCATAAAAGAGGTTGCCCCGGTAGCCCATCGTGTCGCCGTCTGTGACTTCCACGATCAGCCCGGCGTTCCGCTCGATCATCATGGGTACGCCGTACCGGCTGGTGATGATATGGGTGTGCACCGCCCCTTCGAGCATTTTCAAGCCCTTGGCCGTATCGAGTTCCCAGAAAGAGGAGCCCCACTGGATCATTTCATCGCCGCCCCAGATGTCGTTGACGAGGATGTCGAGCCGGCCCTGTTCGTCCCTGACGCGCGCGAATAACCGCTCCACGTCGGCCGCGATGGTGTGGTCGGTCCTTGCCGCAATGCCGCGACCGCCTTCGGCCGTGACCATTTCGGCGGTTTCTTCAATCGTCTCGGGACGGCCCGGCGTGGCGGGATGGCCTTTCACGCTTCGCCCGGAGCAGTAGACCGTGGCGCCCGCCGCACCGAGCATGCGGGCGATCCCCCGTCCGGTTCCGCGCGTCGCGCCCGCAACGACCGCTACGCGATCCTGTAGTGGTTTCCCTGTCATTTCGTATCCCGGCAGTTGGTCTGGCCGTGTATCGGCGCAGGACGTAGAAAGCGGCGAGAGAAGGATGCGTTGAAGAAGATCAAAAGGTACATGCCGCAGCGACACATGTCAAAGTGATCGGCGGGGTGATCGGATAGCGGTTGTTTTGCCGTCCGGGTCCCATTATGGTAAAGGTTGGTTGAACAGTACGCCTTTCTCACCTGAAGTTGATCCCGGAGGCATGTATGGCCATCATTCCCGTCGACTACTCCAATCCACGCTACGATGCGAAGGCCCTGCGCCGCTTTGCCGAAGAAGCGCTTCGCCGGGCGGGCCTGTCGGAAGCCCACGCGACGGAACTGGCCGATTACCTGACCGCGACGGACCTGCGCGGCGTCCTCAGCCACGGCACCCGCCAGCTTCCGGGCTACGTGAGGTCCTTCCAGTCAGCGAAATACAACCCGAAGCCGAATATCAGGATCTATCGGGAAGCCGGCGCCGTGGTGCAGTGGGACGGTGATGGAGGCATCGGACACCTGGTGTCCGCCCGGGCGATTCGTTCGGCGGTGTCCAGGGCGCGCACGACCGGGATCAGCCTGGTCACGGCGACCCACTGCGGACACACGGGTTCGGTCGGCAACTGGACGCGCATTGCGACCGGGGCGGGCATGATCTGCCTGTACTACAGCACGCCCATGAGTCGCCTTCCCTTCGACCGGCCGGAACCCGTCGTCCAAGCGTTGAACAACCCGCCCGTGAGCTTCGGATTCCCTTCGGCGGAGGGCGAGCCGCCCGTGCTGATCGACATGGGCGTGCACCTGGAGCTGCCTGACGTTCAGCGGGAGATCGCGGAGATCAGCGTGCTCCCCTTGATCAAGGGGTTGGCCTACCAGGTTGTTTCCGTCATGATGACCTGGCCCGTAGACGCACAGTCTACCGTCGAGGTGCGCTTTCCGGGCGCCACCAGCAGCCTGACCGCCGTCGTCCTGGACCCGGCCTTTATCGGTGACCCGTCCGACTACAAGCGGACGGTCGCGGACCTGCGGCGAAAAGTACACGCCATGATACCCCTGCCGGGGCTTGATCGCGCACTTCTACCGGGGGAAATCGAAGCCGAACGGGAGGCCGATTTCGGGGTGCGCGGCATTCCCCTGGACGATGCCCATATCCATTCGCTGCGGGAACTGGGCAAGGACCTTGAAGTGCCATGCTACTGGGAAACGGACGGATGAGGCCACCGGAAATCAGACCCTTGAGCACACCTGGCAGTGAAGAGGACGGGCAACCGGACCGGGAAGCCCTTCTGTATGTGCTGGATCAATACCAGGCACGGTATCCCGAGGAAGGAGACACGCTCGCCCGGATTCGGGAACTGCTCGCGGGTCGCTCGGACTGCTTTGAACGAACGTGCATGCCGGGCCACATCACCGGTTCGGCCTGGATCGTTTCGCCCGACCGTTCGAAATACCTGTTGACACGGCACCGGATCTTCGACCGCTGGCTGCAGCTGGGCGGCCACGCGGACGGCTGTCCCCGGCCCCATCTCGTCGCTCTCCGTGAAGCCGAAGAGGAATCGGGGCTCGCGGGATTCGGACTGTTCCGGGACCCTGATGGCTACGTTCCCCTGGACGTGGACATTCACGACATCGCCGCCCGGTACGACATGCCTGCCCATGCGCACTACGACCTGCGTTACCTGCTGGCCGCCACAGCGGAGCAACCGCTCGAAATCAGCGACGAATCCCACGATCTCAGGTGGTTTGCACGGGAAGAACTGCTCGAGATCGTCCACGAAGAAAGCGTGCTTCGCATGCTCCGTAAAGGCGACGACGCCCTGAAGCGGGGCGGCGGGGATTTCGTTTACGGACTCTCCTGACGATTCGCTTGCACGCCTCATCCGGTGGGCGTATATTCTCCCCGCGTTCGCAAACGACCTTTCCCGGACATATCGCCACGTTCCGAGACGCTCGGGACGGCGTCAGCATCGAAAGAGGTGCCGCACCATGCCCCCACCCGTAGCCCTGCAGTTGTACACCCTCAGGACATTGGCCGACAAGAACTTCGAACACGTGGTGAACCTGACCGCGGAGATCGGGTACGCGGGCGTCGAACCCGCCGGGTTTCCCGGCACGACGCCGGAAGCGGCCGGCAAACTCTTCGAATCGTTGAATCTCGATGTTCCAAGCGCCCATCTTCCCCTGCCCGTGGGGGAAAACAGGTCCTACGTCGTCGAGACCGCAGACGCGATCGGGACGAAGCGCGTCGTGTCCGGACTGGGACCCGACGACCATAGTACCGTGGACCGCATCAGGTGGTCGGCGGACCGCTTCAATGAGGCCGCGGAGGCCGTGGCGCCACACGGCATGACCTTCGGGATCCACAATCACTGGTGGGAATACCTGGAGGTGGAGGGACGGATCGCGACGGATATCCTGCTCGAGCATCTCGCGCCTGAGGTATTCTTCCAGGTGGACGTGTACTGGGTGCAGGTAGCCGGTCCGGACCCCGCAGGCGTGCTCGAACGGCTCGGCGCCCGCGCGCCGCTGCTCCACCTCAAGGACGGGCCCTGCCTTCGAAATACGGACATGACCGCCCTGGGCGAAGGGAAAGTGGACCTCCCCGGCGTGATCGCGGCCGGAGGCGACCACACCGAGTGGCATATCGTCGAACTGGACAGTTGCGCGACGGACATGGTCGAAGCGGTAAAGAAGAGCTACCGATACCTGGTGGACAATGGCCTTTCCCGTGGCAACAGGTAGATGAACCGTGCTGGCCGCGTGTCGAACCCAGTCACAAACGGACGAGGATGGAAACCGGGATATGACCAGGGAGCAGGGCGACTAAAAACGCAAGCAACTGACCCGGGACGGGTACGCACCCGAGGCGGATTCCCCCGCACGGACAGGTAGAAGTGCCGCACCAGCAAACGGCGTGGTTCGCGGATGAGCAAGATCCGCGCTTGTTCGGCGACTACCTCGGCGCATACCTGGAGTAGACGATGACCGAGTTCGAAAACGCCGTTTACGAGCTGGACGTGTACGGATTCACGGTGGTGGAAGGCGTCTTGTCCGCCGACCAGGTCGAATCGATGCGCCGGGTGCTGATACGTCTGGACGAAGAGGTCGGCGAGGAACGGGAAGGCGAAGGATCCTGCCGGCACGTGAGCAACCTGCCTACCCGGGACCCGATCTTCTTCCCGGTCATCGATCACCCCCGCATCCTGCCTATTCTCGAGCACTACCTCGAGCCGTCGCTGATCCTGGGAAGCCTGAACAGCCGCATCGTGCGTCCGGGGGACGGCGACCAGGGCTTTCACAGCGACATCCCGGCCGAAATGCTCAACATGGCCTCTCCGGTCATGATGAACACCGTGTGGATGCTGGACGGCTTCTCGCCGAAAAACGGTGGGACCCGGGTCGTACCCGGCACCCACCGCAGCGGGCTTCCCCATCCGGCCAGCGATGCCGACGTGAAGTACTACGTGCAGCCTTCCGCTCCCGCGGGAAGCGTGCTGGTCTTCAACGGCCAGTGCTGGCATGCGGGCGGGGCCAACCGCGGCGACGCGAACCGGCACGCCCTCTTCGCGCACTACCGGAAACGCATGCTCATGTTCCAGTACGATCCCCACGAAGGGTTTCCCGCTGGGTGGTACGGCCTGCTCTCGGACCGCCAGAAGGAAATCATGCGCATGAAGCACGGCGTGGACGCGCCGCGGGCGGCCGACGTCCAGGTCTTCAGGTAGTCGGTATACGCCCCGTCTCAACCGGACAGGACTTCCGGGTTGACGATGTGGTCCGGACGCTGGCCGTTCCAAACCTGGAGCGCCATGGTCAGCGCCATGCGCCACATGCGTTCCCGGCTCGCGACCGTTACGCCGGCGATGTGCGGGGTGACGACGACGTCGACGCGGTGGAGCAGCGGGTTCACGGGGGACGGGGGTTCGGGATCGAAGACATCCAGGGCGGCCCCGGCGAGATGACCCCGGTCCAGTGCGGCGCAAAGGGCCTCTTCGTCCACCAGTCCACCCCGCGCAACGTTGATGAAGTAAGCGCCCGGCCTCATCTGCGCGAAACGTTTTCCGTCCATCAGCCGGCGGGTTTCCTCCGTGAGCGGTGCATGCAGGGAGACGACGTCCGACCGGGCCAGCACGTCCTCGATCCGATCCGCCCGTTCGATGCCCATGGCCAACGCCCGTTCGGCCTCGATATAGGGATCGTAGGCTATCACCCGCATGCCCAGGGCGGCTGCCAGTTCCGCGACCCGGCCGCCGATGCGCCCCAACCCGATCAGACCCAGCGTCCGACCGAAGACCTCCATGCCCTGGTAGCCCGACAGGTAGTCCTTCCCGGGGTTTTCCGCGAATTCGCCGGAAACCTGCTTGATATGCTTGACCGCGGTCAGGATCAGGGCAATTGCCGTTTCCGCGGTGGATACGGTGGGGCCTTCCGGTGTATTGCAGACGGCGACGCCCCGTTCCGTGGCATCCTGAACGACGATGTTGTCGATACCGATACCCGTCCTGCAGATGACCTTCACATCCGGATACCGGTCCAGAAAGCCACCGTCGTAGTTCCGGCGGGCGCCGGCGACGATCGCGTGGGCGCCGGGCAGGTCCCGAAGCGGATCATCGGGCGACGCTTCCGCCGATCCGTTGACGTGCAGCCGCTGTTCGAACTCCGCACGAATCTCGGGAGGAACGGTCCGATCCGACCAGAGCCTCAACATGGAACGCTCCTGCACAATACGGGCCGAGCGAACCCCGCTGTTGCGACAAATGGGTTGCCCGGCATCAAAGAAATCCATACATTACGACTATCGTTCAGCACTCAGCCGCACATGGCCGTGGGATATCATAGAACGTTATTCCATGATCCGCAAGTCAATCGATATCCTTAAATCGGCTTGAAACGCGTCGGCCGGGTTCCCGCGACGATCGGGAATCCGGAACGACACCGAACCGGAGAACCCCGAAGTGATTCGACACTACAGCCGTATAGCCTGTCTGATCTGCCTGCTCGTCGCCTGGACCGCTCACGCGCAGGAACAGGACCCCGCGGTGCCGGAGGCGGATCCTGACGCCGCGGCGGAAGCGGATTCCACCGACGCCGGTGGCGACCCCCTCCTGGTGCCGGCGAACAGCACCGGCGAAATCGACTTTTCCGTGGACGTGAGTGGCTTCAGGGGGCAGGAAGGACAGACCTACCTGGAATTCTATTTCCTGTGCCGTCCGAGCGGATTCACCCTGGAGGAAAGCGATGACGGGGTCTACGTAGCCACCTTTGAGATCGATCTGTCCATCATCGACGAGCAGGACAACGCCGTCTTCCAGTCGGTTCAGAAAAGGGAATACCAGACGGACCGGCCCGTCGTCATCACCCGAAGGGGCGAGGAAAGAGTGGTACTGGAACAGATCGCCGCGAGCGTCGCCCCGGGCATGTACCGGGCGAAGGCCATCGTGACCGACCTCAATTCCAGGCGTTCCGGCGAAGCCGAGAAACCCTTTGTCGCCCAGCCTCTTGACGCACCTGGACTTTCTGTAAGCGACCTGCAGTTCTCCACGCTCATTCAGCAAGCGCAGGAGCAGAACCGGTTCACGAAGAACGGCCTGTTGGTGTTGCCCAATCCCTTGCGGATATTCGAAAAATGGATTGAAATGCCTGAAGACGGCAGCTATAGGCCGCGAAATCTGTTCCTGTATTTCGAGATGTACAACCTGACCCCGGATTCGGCGACCGACGAGGCGACCTACGACATCTACCCGTCGGTAACCAGTCATGCCAACGAGATGACGTTTCCCCTGCCTCCCAGAAAGAACCGGAAGGTATCGGGATCCGACGGCCTGGACGTGATCGTCCTGGACTATATGACCTTCCCGGTAGGTATCTACACCCTGGAAATCAAGGTCAGTGACGCGCAGGCCGGGACGGAAGCGTCCAGTTCGTCCGTCTTCGAGATTGTCCAGCCGCCGCCACCACCGCCGCCCGCCACGGTCCTCACCGAGGAACAGGCGAAACGGGGACGGAGACAGCTGGCCATCATCGCTTCCAAGCGGGAACGCGAACTCTACGACAATCTCGACCTCGAAGGCAAGACCGAATTCCTGATCGCTTTCTGGCGCATGCGCGACCCGACGCCCGAGACCCCGGAGAACGAATCCATGATGGTGTTCAACGAGCGGTTCTCCTATGCCGACTATCAACTGGGCGGGGCGGAAAGCGACCGCGGCTCGGTTTTCATCCGGTACGGACAGCCGGAGGAAATCGTGCGGCACGACTCCGACAACATCATGAAATCCTACCAGGTCTGGTACTACACTGAAGGCGTCCAGGGCGATCCTTCACGGACCTCGGAAGGAGGACGTCATTTCTTTATTTTCGGTGATCGCCGGAACATCGGCAGGTACGAACTGGTGCATTCCTCGGCGCGGGGAGAGTTATACAACCCGGGCTGGCGGCAGGACCTGCTACTGATTGACGAGAGCCAGCTTCTGGAACACAGCGGATTCGACGGACCGAACCTGCCCGTACCCTTGAGCGCTCCAGAGACCGACCCGGGCAAACCCTGAGCCCGGGCAAACCCTTTTGCCACTCCTACCCCACTTATCCGCAGACAAAAGCATCCAGCGTCTTGCCGAGACGACCAGCAACGGACGGCATCATGCGGACCGTGAGGCGGACGCCCTCCGGTTCGTCCTCCCGGTGCAGGACTTCACCAGACTCATAGACCATGGAAACGGCGTGTCCGTTCTCGTAGGGAATCAGCAGTTCCACATCCACGCGATGGCGGTCGACCCTGATTGAAATCGCCTGACGCAGCCGCTCCACGTCATCGGTGTCCAGTGCGGACATCGTGATGGCGTCGGGATAGGAGAGCTTCAGGAATTCCAGGGCGTCCGGACTCTCCAGCCGGTCGGCCTTGTTGAAGACCAACTGCAGCGGGAGATCGGAAACCCCCAGTTCCGCCAGCACCTGGTTCACCGTCACGATATGTTCCGCGTGGTTGGGATGGCTGCCGTCTACCACGTGTACCAACAAGTCCGCATCGTAGACCTCGGTCAGCGTGCTTTTAAAGGATGCGATCAGGTGGTGGGGCAGTTTACGAATGAAACCCACGGTATCCGAAAGCAAAACGGGTTGGCCCTGGGTCACGTTGACCACACGCGTGGTCGCGTCGAGGGTGGCGAACAGCCTGTCCTCGATCAGCGTGCCCGCCTGGGTGAATCCATTGAAAATCGTAGACTTGCCGGCATTGGTGTACCCGATCAGCGCGATACAGAACATGGCGCTTCGGCGTTGTCGCTGCCGGTGATATGAAGCGGCCACCTGCTCGAGATTCCTGCGAAGGTGGGTAATGCGCCCGCGGATCAACCGCCGGTCGATCTCCAGCTGCGTCTCGCCAGGTCCCCGGACTCCTATGGCGCCGCCCGATCCGGCCGCCACGCCGCCTTCCTGCCGGGAAAGGTGGTCCCACTGCCTCGTCAGCCGCGGCATCATATACTGCAACTGGGCGAGTTCAACCTGCAGCTTGGCCTGCTTCGACTTCGCTCGAGAGGCAAATATATCGAGTATCAGTCCGCTGCGGTCCAGAATGCGCCGTTCGATCACGCGGTCCAGGTTCCTGACCTGCGCGGGGGTAAGGTCGTCGTCGAAAATCACGAGGTCGATTTCTTCCGCCTCGCACATCTCGGCGACCGAACGGGCCTTTCCCGTACCGATATAGTACGCCGGATGCATGGCGCTGCGGACCTGGATCATCCGATCGACGATCTCCGCGCCGGCGGTGTCGGCCAGCAGGGCGAGTTCGTCGAGCGACTCCTCCATCTCGCCGACCCGTTCTTTTGAAGGTACCATGCCGACCAACAAGGCGCGTTCACGGTTGTTTCGGGGTATTTCGTGCATTTCACGCATAAGGTGGCTAAGCTTTTCTCCGATCCATGATTCTGCTGGTCCAACTGGTCCGTCCGGTCCGTCCGGTTCGCCCGGTCCGTCCGGATCGCCCGGATCGCCCGGATCGCGATCCCGACAGCCAGTATTCTGCCAATATGAGCGCCATCGCGAAGACGATCAAAGACTTCCAGATCTCATACCCGCCCGCGGCGCCGAAAGTCCCGCCGCGGGGGACGTCCGGTGCGTCCGCCGGGTCCATGAGCACGACATCCGCCCCGGTACCAAACATCGCGGCCGCCTCTGCCGGCGTAAACCGGGCCAGGTCCGATTCCCGCGTATCCGGGTTTACCGCGAAGGCCTGCACGACGGCGTCACCGTCCCATAAAGCATATACGCCGGGCTGTTTCGTGTCCGGAACTTCCACCGTAATCCCGTGGCGTCCGGTCCGGGCATTGACCGTCTCGGTATGTCCCGAGGGGTACTCGATGTAGAGACCGGCGTCTGCCCGTAAATCGGTCATGGGCCTTACGACGGGTTTTCCCGCCAGGTGGCCTCCTTCGGCAACCGTCACCGACGGATGCAGGTACCGTACGCTTCGATGCATGAACGGTACGAACGCGCTGCGCAACGCCAGGTCGCTCCAGCCGGTGTTCAGGTCGGAAGCGACCAGCAGCGCGCGGCCGCTGCCGGACCGTCCTTCGACGACCGCCGGCGTTCCGTCCATGAACCGCGCGATGACCCGTGCGCCGAGGCCCGCGTCAATAGCGTAGGACGCGTAGAACCTGGCCTCGCCGGTGGACAGGGATTCGGCGTATCGGCCGTCGAACCGAAACACGGGATGCTCGAAGTCGACCTGGTCCATCCGGTGAAAGGAGGTCTTGCTGCCGGGCGTTCCCCTTCGTTCCTTGATCGAGCAGCCGAAGACGTTGGTGAAGAAACCGTTCCCGTAAACGGCCGGATCCAGTCCTTCGCCGAGAAAGGCCAGCACGCCGCCCCCGGAGGAAACGTAACGCTCCAGGCTGGATAGCCGCGCCGCCGTCAATTCCACGCCGCCGTCCACGATCAGCACGCCCGAATCGTACAGATCGCTGTTCAACACGTCGGCGGATGCAGTCTGCACGTCCACGGGCGTGACCAAACCGCCCGAAGGCTTCAATACCTGTTCGATGAAGTATGTGGATTCGCTCTGTCCGACGGCGGTAACCCCGAAAGCCTCCGGAACCTCAAGGATGAAATACCGCCGGTTGTCAGCCGTGACATCATCCTCGTCCAGTTCCACGTAACCGGAATACCTGCCCGGCGTGTCGATGACGACATTGAACTGCACGGAACCGGCTGCGCCCGCTTCGGCCGTCACCTGGCGGCTGTCCCGATCCAGGCCGTTTATGACGAGCCGGACTTCCCTGGTCCGCCTGGTCCGCCTGGTTGGTGCGGCCTGCGCGGCCTGCGCGGCCTGCGCGGTCTGCCCGGCCTGCGCGGTCTGCTCAGTCGGCCCAGCTTGCACGGTCCGGCTTAAGCCCGCCGCAACGCCGTTCCGGTAGGTGAAGGTCGCGACAAACCGCTCCGGTTGATTGCGGATCAACAGACCCTCGCTGACGGAGACCTCGTCGATGCTGGCGTTGTCCACGCTCCCCGCCTCGAAGGGATAGAGGTAGATCGGCACACGCGATTCCGAAGAGGTCTCCGATTCGGATATGGTAACCATTTCGGCCAGGTTTTCCCAGTCGCTTCGCTGTAGATCCGACAGCAGATAGATGCTCTTGTGCGCCGATACGATGCCGGACAGTTTCCGGCGCGCGAGACGGAGGGCGCCGGCGATGTCCCCCGAACTTTCGGAAACTTCCGCTTCCGCCAGGCGCGCCGAGAGCGCTGCGGTCCGGTCCGTGGGTACGGGCGGGACGGCCTCGGGTGGCGCGGCCGTCAGAACGATCAGTCCTTCGTCGCCCTGCTGCATCGCATCCACGATCCGTTCGGCCTCGGTCCGGGCGGCATTGAACGGTGTGTCCCCGTAGCGTCCGGCGCCCATGCTGTATGAATTGTCCAGTACGATGGCGAAGACCGACCGCTGTTCGACGCTGCTGCCCAGCAAGGCGCCCGCCAGGCCTTCGATAACCGGCCGGGCGAAAGCCAGCACCAGGAGCAGGATGATGAGCACCCGCAGCAGAAGCAACAGGAGTTCCCGGAGCCTCAGGGCCCGGGACCGTTGCATATGGTGATCCCTGATGAAAATGACGGAGCTGAAATCGACGGTGGAGACTCGCTGGCGGTGAAACAGGTGTATGATGATCGGTACGGCGACCGCAACGAGCCCAACCAGCATCAACACGTTCAGAAAGGTCATTCTGCTTCCTCCACGGCGGTCCGTTAATATACCTTTGGCGCCGGCGCCCGTAAAGCGATATCAGTGGGCGATCGGCGTTCTCCAAACGGGGAAACGCCGGCGCCGTATGGAGGGTGCCGAAGGTCGAATCGCCCTGGCGTTGCGGCCCCTTGTGCGGGCACGCGTACCGGTCTGTCGGGGGCCGATATGGCGGAGTGCCGAGGGCCGATTTTCCTTGACATGGCGGTCGGTTACGGGTATCGTTATCCCAATATCCGGTCTAACCCGCTGGTAACCCCCTTAAGGAGCGTTTATGGAGGCATGGCTGGCCCTGGAAGACGGCACAGTCTATGAAGGCGAATCCTTTGGCGCTACCGGGAAAAAGGTGGGAGAAGTCGTTTTCAACACCAGCATGATCGGATACCAGGAGGTATTGACCGACCCATCGTATAAAGGTCAGATCGTCACCATGACCTACCCGTTGATCGGGAATTACGGCGTGAATCCCGGCGACCTGGAATCGCTCCACCCCCATGTGGAAGGATTCGTGGTCCGGGAGTACCAGCGGAATCCGAGCAATTGGCGCTCGACCGGCAGTCTGGACCGCTTCCTGGACGACCATGGTGTCGTAGGCATTTCCGGAATCGATACCCGGGCACTTACCCGCAGGCTGCGCGTCGACGGGGTCATGCGCGGCGTGATAAGTTCCGGCGCGGCGGACCCTGACACACTCGTAGAACAGGCCAGGGCCGTGCCCAGAATGTTGGGCCAGGACCTGGTCCGCGAAGTGACCACGGACCGGCCGTACCGGTGGGAGGGAGAACGCCGTATCTACGTGGATCCTCCCGACGACGATCCGGAAGGGATCTGGGACGGTTTCGACGAACCCGGTACTTATCGGGTCGTCGTCATGGATTACGGCGTAAAGCACAATATCCTGAGGAACCTGGCGCGCCGGGGCTGCCAGGTACTCGTCCTGCCGGCGGACTACACGGCCGAGCAGGTGCTGAGGCTGAACCCCGACGGCATCATGTTGTCCAACGGGCCCGGCGATCCGGGCGCCGTGCAATACGCCATTGAAGAGTTGAAAGTCCTGATCGAGCGGAAGCCCATATTCGGCATCTGCATCGGTCACCAGTTACTGGGCATGGCGCTGGGCGGAGAACGGTTCAAACTCAAGTTCGGCCACCGGGGCGCCAATCAGCCCGTGCGGCAGAACGAATCGGGCCGGGTGGAAATCACCGCCCAGAACCACGGCTTCGCCATCGACGCCGACACCCTCGACGAGTCCGAGGTGGAATTGACCCATATCAACCTGAATGACCGGACGCTGGAAGGACTCAGGCACCGGCGGTATCCGGTTTTCTCGGTACAGTATCACCCCGAAGCGTCACCGGGACCGCACGACGCCGATTACCTGTTCGACCGATTCATCGCATCCATGCAGTAGACCCGCCGACGGTGCTGTTCCGGACGGTTTCTACAGGAGCAAGCAATGCGTAAAAGTATCAAGCACATCCTCTTTCTCGAACCGAAATCCTCCCACCTCCACGTGTATTCGGACGCGTACATCCCGCGCATCGGCTGTCTCGTGCTCGCGACGATCATGCGGGACCTGGGTTACGGCGTCAGAGTGATGCTGGAAGAGGTGGAGGACATCAATACCAACGAGTTCGGGGAAGCCGACCTGATCTGCATCTCCTCCCTGACGTCCACGGCGCCCGGGTCGTACCAGTACGCCGATTTCATCCGGAACGTCTATCCCGAGAAGACGATCGTGATGGGCGGGACGCATCCGACCTTCGTGCCCGACGAGGCTCTTCAGCACTGCGACTTCGTCGTGCGCGGCGAGGGGGAGGAAGCCCTGGTCGAACTGGTCCGGTGCCTGGAGTCCGGCGCCGACTACCGCGGCATCGCCAACCTGTCCTGGATAGAGGAAGGTCGGCCGGTCCACAACCCGGAGCGGCCCAAGGCGGAAGATCTCGACGTGCTGCCCATACCGGACTTCAGCCTGGTGCCATCCGGCAGGCTGGACATCATGTCGATACAGACGCAGCGGGGCTGTCCATGGGACTGCAGTTTCTGCACGGTGACCAAGTTGAACGGGCATAAGCTGCGCGGCCATTCCGTCGAGCGCGTGCTCGATATGCTGGAAGCCTATACGAAGATGCCCAATTTCAGCTATCTCTTCTTCGCCGACGACATCTTCAACGTGCCGGTGGACCGCACCATGGCCATTATGCAGGGGATGATCGACCGGAAGCTGATCATCCCGTGGGCGGCGCAGATGCGCCACGAGATCTCGAAGCAGCCGGAGCTGATGAAGAAAATGCGCGAGGCGGGATGCGACCGCGTGATGGTCGGTTTCGAGTCCATCGACGAGACCGCCCTTGAGCTGTATGGCAAGAAAGAGACCGCTCACGACGTGGAAGTCGCGATAGACGCGATCCACGGTCACGGCATCGATCTCCACGCAATGTTCATCGCCGGCGCCGATTCGGATCATCCGGAGACCATCAAGACCCAGTTCGAGTTCGCCAAGAAGAAGGACCTGGCGACTTCGCAGTGCATGATCCTGACCTACCTGCCCGGTTCCGAAGACACCATCCGCTACGATCTGCAGGGCGGGGAGTACCTGAGCCACGACTGGAGCCATTACGACGGCCACCACGCCAACCATCCCGTACCGAACATGACCCGTTACGAACTGGTCAACACGGTGATGGAAGGCATGAAGGGCATGTACGCGCCGCACCGTATCGCGTACAAGCTCGCCAGCGCCGCGTTCAACGCACTCCGGTTCAACAAGCGGGAAGCCACGCGGCAACTGCGCAACGGCCTGCTGCGCCTGAACGGCTACTCCATCCTCCAGCGGTGGTTCAAGGAGCACAAGGAGTACCTGTCCGATCTGCGCGCCGAGAACGTGTCCCTGTCGCCGGACCGCTACAAGCGCGTGCTGCTGGCCGTCTCCAACGTGGACGTAAGCCGGGTGCTCCGCAAGTTCCTGGACGAGATGAATATCCGCGTGGAAGAGTTCAGCGAGGAGAAGATCTCCGCGCTCAAGGACTCCGACCTGGTCGTCATGGCCGGCGAGATGGTGGACGACGTGAGAGCCCGGGTCCAGAACCTGCACATCTTCCCCGTGCACGACAAGAACACGCGGATGGACCGTACCCTGACCCAACTCGGCATTCTCTTCACCGAGAACGTGGACAAGGTGCGCGAGGCCATCGCCGCGGTGCACTTCCAGCCCGCGGAGGGGAAGGCGGCGACGGCAGGTTAAAGGGTCGAGCAGGATAGAGGGACAGGGCAGGATAGAGGGACAGGGCGGACCGAACGGGGTCGTTCCGGTCTCGGCCGTCTCGCGGGTCTCCAAGTCTCGACAATCGCGTTGCAGAAATCGTTTTCGAGTCTAGTCGCATGGGTGAACCGGGCAGTTGGTCTCAGCTGCCCGGTTCGTTTTTTTCAGGGTAAACCCAGGATGCCGAATCCAAGGATACGGAGGACAGACCCGCAATGGCTGCGTACATCACCGTGGAATACGTCGTAACGGACTACACAGCCTTCTCTGAGTTCAGCACACGGACCACGGCGGCCGTGGAGGCGCATGGGGGCAGGTATCTCGTGGACTGCGAAGTGGAAGTGCTGGATGGAGACTGGTCGTCGGAACGAATGGTCATCGTGGAATTCGAGGACGGCGACGCGGCGAGGGCCTGGTTGGATTCTCCGGCGTACCGCGAACTGAGGGTGCTTCGTCAGAAGGCAGCTAAGGCCAGCGTGGTCTTTGCTGAAGGAGTTTGAGCGGGGGGTGGGAGTCCATGCCGAAGAGTTCGTCACGATATGGCCTTCCTGGCATTGTAGTAGGAATACCCCGTTAATACGTACCTCCGTACATATCCAGGCTACGTAAATAGGAAAACTGTACCCGGTGGGGTGCAATGCGCCAACGCGGTTTGGTTATCTTAGCAGCATGAAAGTCGAAAGCGGCATTGTCACAATGCGCGGATCATCAACGGTCGCGGAATCATCTTGGGTGATTAACAAGCCAAAGGCTGCGTTGTTAACTGATTTCTCGAGGAACGAACGGATTCCCAGCGTATCTCCCAGCGCGTCTATCCGACGCTGATACTTGATTTCCACTGGAATGCGCTGGGTGCCGACCGTCAGAACAAAATCCACTTCACGGTCTGTACCCCGTTCTGGAAAGTGGGCAATATCAAGGCCATGAATGGTCGAGGCAACTGCACCGAAGACGCTCTCTGCAAGATGGCCTGCTAGTGTGGTAAGTTCGGGAGATTCCGCCAGAGCGTCGGGTGTAAGGGGGATCTGTTCCTGGAGCCAACTGGCACGCAAACCGTGGTCGACAAGACAGAGCTTAGGGCTCCCTCGCTTCCTTTTAAGCCGTATCTCAAGGGGTCGAATCAGTCGTACGAGAAGCGTGTCATCAAGGAACTTCAGGTATGCCAGTACTCGCTGGATTCCGATGTTTGCGCTTAGTGATTGCCGAACTTCATCGGCAAGTGTCGATATCGTGGGCGTTTGCCCTGCATATCTGCAGACAAGGCGGAACAGTTCCTCCAGCAATAACGGATCCCTCCGTCTTCCACGGGAGCCTATCCGAAGATCGTGTTGTATAACCCGTTTGATGACCGTTTCATTTAGCTGATCTGCAAGCAAAGCCCATTCCGCCTTTTCTTCCTTGTGAACCAGTGGATAGCCCCCACGCTCTGAGAAGTGACAAAAGGCTTGATCCCTGAAGTGCTCATGTGTCTTGCCGTGGACACGGAGTTCTTGCCAGAATTCCTTGTCAATCAGGACTTGAAGGCCGTTGTCGCCAAAAAACGGATCCTGTGTGTCCAATCCGCGCAGTGCGCCGATCTCGGTCAGTGAAAGTACCCCCGCTTCAATCGTACTAATCCGTCCCGCCAGACTATCTCTGCCCATTTCGATCCGCAAGGCAGAACTGCCTGTGACTACGACTTTGACCGAGGCGTTGTCCACAAGAGACTTGAGCTGGGCGTGCCAGTTGTCGACGTTTTGAACCTCGTCAAAGAAGAGGTATGCCTTCTGGCTGTCTCGTGCCAAGTCGTTAAATCGATCCGGCGCGATTTCTCGTTCAAACCAATTCGTGATAGAGAGAATCGGGTCGGTTATTTTTTTCAACGAGGCTAGTTCATCGAATTGGACCCGGAGAATACTCTTGGCGGGCACTCCTTCTTTCAGTAAATCTTCGATGAACTGAAACTGCGCAGTCGTCTTTCCGACCTGCCGAGGACCGCGGACCACGACAATGGGAGCGATTTCCGCTTCCAAACGACGGCACATCTGCCCGACCAGCTGACGTCGCGTCTTCGGTTGGACGGGCACTGAGCCACCTTCCCACCAAGGGTTCAGGCGACGCAGATCGGCCGTCAACTGCGGGGGAAGCCCAAAATCGACAAACAGAGGTTTCTGCACGTTCGTGAGATCCTTCTATTCCTTCTTATCCAAAATGGCAGCGGGTTGTATCCCGTCTATCAAACGAAGTCTATCCTTGGCGAGCTTTCTGAAGTCGCAATCCACCTGGACGCCTTGCCAGAACTGGTCAGACTGATTAAAGAAGGCGCCAAAGCGAATCGACATGGATGGCGTAATAGACCGACAGCCAAGGACAATCTCGTTAATTGCTCGTGGCGCAATCCCGATCGCACGCGCCATGGCGATCTGCGAAATGCCCATCGGCTTGAGGTACTCCTCAAGTAGGATCTCACCTGGGGTAATGGGAGCGTACATGGCTGTATCCTAGGTAGTTTCTGCAAGAAGTCTCTCGTTCACGAACCTCAATTGCATGGTTTCGAGATACCGTCGGATGGTTCTCGAGAAAACCGTCCAGCCGATCCCAGCTTCCAGGTATTCGATAAGGATGTGTGCCGTCTCACGAGTATTGGAAATCACCAGTGTCGTCCCTAGCACGTTCGTATTGTAATCTACCAACCTTATCCTGCATCGACAAATCCTCTTTTATGGTTCAGTTTTACCGCGATACGCCTCATCCCCCACCTTCTCCTGCAACCGCTTCAGTTCCGCCTTCAACGCCAAGACCACGTCCGCGTAATCGGGATCCGCATATACGCTGTTCAGCTCGCAGGGGTCCTTCTCCAGGTCGAAGAGTTCCCACTCCGGCTGCATGTTCGGTCCGACCGCACCTTCCTGGCCGAGCGGGTCGCCGTAATAGTAGATCAGCTTGTACCGCAGGGTCCGGACGCCATAGTGGGCGCAGACGTTGTGGTGGGCGCCGTGCATCCAGTACCGGTAGTACATGGAGGTCTGCCAGTCGGCCGGGGTCTCGCCACCCAGCAGGGACCGGAACGAACGGCCCTGGAATGACGGCGGCACGTCCACGCCCGCGCAGTCCAGGAAGGTGGCCGGGAAGTCGACGTTCAGGATCATGTCGCCGTTCACGGTACCCGGCGCCACTTCCCTCGGGTAACGGATCAGGAAGGGCATGCGCAGGGACTCTTCGTACATGAAGCGCTTGTCGTACCACCCGTGATCGCCAAGGAAGAACCCCTGGTCGGACGTGTAGACCACGATCGTATCCTCTGAGATGCCTTCCTCATCGATGTAGTCCAGCAACCGGCCCACGTTGTCATCGATCGAGGCGATGCACCGCAGGTAGTCCTTGATGTACCGCTGGTACTTCCAGCTCTTCTCCTCGGCCGGCGTCAGGCCTTGCGGCACGGGCACCTTCAGGTCCTCGGCGTTGAGATCGCGCTCGACCCGCATCCGTGCGGCCGCGGCGGCCTGGGCGCGGTTCGAATAGTCGTCGTTGAAGGTCTCCGGCTCCGGGATATCTTCGTCTTCGTACATGTCGGCGTGCTTGTCGTCGGGCTCCCAGGACCGGTGCGGCGCCTTGTGATGCACCATGAGGCAGAACGGTCGGTTCCGGTCGCGGCCTTTGAGCCAGTCCAGGGAATAGTCCGTGATGAGATCGGTGACGTACCCGTCTCGCGTCGTCCGCTCTCCCATCCTGATCATCTCGGGATCGTGGTACAGGCCCTGGCCGGGCAGCACGTCCCAGAAGTCGAAACCCGTGGGATCATGGATGCCGCCGTGGCCGAGATGCCACTTGCCTACCACCGCCGTCTGGTACCCATGTTCCTGCAGTACCTTGGGGTAGTTCAACAGCCGGCCGTCCAGGTGGGTGGACAGGGTGGTGACGCCATTTACGTGGTTGTACGTGCCCGTCAGGATGGCCGCCCGGCTGGGCGTGCAGATGGAATTCGTACAAAAGCAGTTGTCGAACCGCATGCCTCCAGATGCGATGCGGTCGATGTGGGGCGTCTGGTTAATCCGGCTGCCATAGGCGCCGATGGCGTGGGCCGCGTGATCGTCGGACATGATGAACAGGATGTTCGGACGTGATGGGGACATGGTACCTTTCCGATTATTGAGAGTTTGTCATGAGAACCGGTGCGTATTTGATTGAATTCAACCGGCCAGCACGGCCGAGAGCGTCGACGCGGCGATGTTCGCGCCGCAGATGACGATGGCCACGGTACGTCCCTGGAACTCGTCTTTTTGTTTCAACAGGGCGGCCACGGCGACTCCGGCGGCGCCCTCGACGATCTTGTGATGTACTTCGACCATGAACCGGATGGCCTCGCCGATTTCCTCCTCCGAGACCAGGATGTAATCGTCGACCAGGTCGCGGCAGACCGGGAAGGTGATCGATCCTGGTTCGATGTCGCCCGCCGAACCGTCGGACAGCGTTTCACCGTGCTCGGTGCTGACGATGCGTCCGGCGCGAACGCAGTGATACATGGCCGCCGACTGTTCGGGCTGGCAGCCGATGATCCGCGTATCTGGGCTATGCGACTTCAGATATACGGCGATCCCGCCGATCAGCCCGCCACCTCCGACGGTAACGAACACATCGTCGATGGAGGTCATCTGGCGCGACAATTCGATGCCGATGGTGCCCTGGCCGCCGATGATCTGCGGATCGTTGTAGGGCGAAATCCATATCCTGCCCAGGGCGGCGGCCCGCTGCTTGGCATGCAACTCCGTTTCCAGCGGGTTGCCGTCGTGAAAGACCAGGTCCACGGGATACTGCTTAATCGCTTCTATCTTGGAAGGATCGACGCCTGTGGGCAGGTAGATGGTCCCCGGACAGCCGGCGATCATGCAGGCCCGGGCGACGCCCTGCGCATGATTGCCCGTCGAGGACGTCACCACGCCCCGGGACAATTCTTCTCCGGTCAGCGACAGCACCTTGTTCATGGCCCCGCGCGCCTTGAAGGAATTGGTGTGCTGCTCGCTTTCCATTTTCAGATAGACATTCGCCCCGGTTTTGGCCGATAGCGGCATGGAGTGGATCAGGGGTGTTTGCAGGACATGGGACCTGATGCGTTCTTCTGCGCTAAGTATTTCGGGGAGTAAGGGATGCATGGATGGAAGGCTGCCGGTTCATCAACCCGACTGCGCGACTTCGACCTCGATGTGGCGGATCAGTCCTTCCTCCGTGAAGGTGATCGTTTCGAGTCCCCGGCGCGCCACGGGCTGCCCCGTTTCGGCATTGGTGGCCCGCATGGCGAATTCGAACGAGGCCGTGTCGTCGGACTCCGCCCGATAGGCGCCGACCGTCCAGTGCACGTCGGGGAAGGAGTTAAAGAAGCCGGTCATCATGTCCCTGATCTGGTCCAGGCCCTCGAACAGGCCGAACTGCGACGACCGGTAGGTGGCTTCGGGATCGAACATGGGAAACACTTCGTCCAGCACGTGACGATTCGATCGCTCGACATACAGTCTTGCCAGGTCCGCCGCTTCTCGTCGATCCATGCCATGCGCTCCGTGGCGATGCATAAACTGTCCACCGGTGGCTGCACGGAAAATGTGCCGTTCGCTTATATGCCGTGTCAAGTTGGAAAACCGCACGAAATGCGGCCGGCGAGGATGGCCTTGGAGGATGGCCGTAAAGCATGGCCGGGCAGACACGCGCCGCGGGGTTGACGCGCTGCGTATAATCTAGGAACATCACCAGGGAGCCGACCATGAACACAGACAACATGCTCAACGAGGTGGAAACACCGGCCGTATTACTCGATGAGACCAAAATGATGGGCAATCTGCGCGCCATGCAGGACCTGGCGGACCGGCACGGCGTCGCGTTGCGTCCCCACATCAAGACCCACAAATCCCTGGAGATCGGCCGGAGGCAGATGGGCCTGGGTGCGCCGGGTGTTACCGTGGCCACGGTGGACGAGGCGCAGGTCTTCATCGAGGGTGGGTTCGAGTCCATCACCGTCGCCCGGCCAGTGATATCGCCGCCGAAGTGGGACCGGCTGCTGTCCGCCGCAAAGGCTCAAGGTACCGACGTGCGCGTGGTGACCGACTCGGAGGAAGGCATCCGGGCGGCGGGCGAGCGGGCGGCGGCACATGGGCAGACCGTTGGACTGTTTCTTAAAATCGATGTGGGACTGCACCGGTGCGGCCTGCTGCCGGAGGACCCGCGCATCGGGAAACTGGCCGGGATGATCCACGATCATGCCCACCTGACATTCCGGGGCATCCTGTCCCACGCCGGTCACGCATACGGTTCGAAATCCAGGGCAGAGGCCGCCGGGGTCGCGGAAGCGGAGCGGCGCACCATGGTCGCCGTACGCGACGCCTTGCAGTCGGACGGCCTTCCGGTCCCGGAGGTCTCCGTGGGCGCCACGCCGGCCGTCCTCGCCGCGGAGCGGTTCGACGGTATTACGGAAATCAGGCCCGGGAACTACGTTTTTCTTGACCTGCTCCCGGTTCGCGTGGGCGTCGCAAGGCTTTCCGATGTCGCCCTGACCGTGCTGGCCACGGTGATCAGCAGGAACGATCGCTACTTCGTGACGGACGCCGGGTCGAAGACACTGACTTCGGATACGGGCGTCCACGGCATGACGGGCAACCAGGGTTTCGGCCTGGCCTACCCGGCATCGGGTTTCCAGCAGCCCGATGGCGAAATGATCGTGGATAAAGTCTCGGAAGAGCACGGTATGGTAGCCCGCAACGGGCTCGATCTGGCCATCGGGTCGAAGATCCGCGTGGTGCCGGTACACAGTTGTCCCGTGGCGAACCTGGCCCGGTCGTATGTCGTCCTGACCCCGGACGGACCCGAGACCTGGCCGGTGGATGCGGCGGGCGGATCAAGGTAGCAAACGACGCACATCGTCTTTATTGGACCGTGGCGACAGACGGCCGCGGAGGCGCGTCGGCCTACCGCAGAAGTCCACCAGACGGCCGCGGAGGCGCTTCAGGCGGCCGCGGAGGCGCTTCAGTCGCCGGTCTCCACCATCAGGCTTCATCTCGGCCAGGAACCGGGAAGGATGCTTCCGCTGCGTCGTGATGCACAGTCTTTCTTCGGCCCGCGTCAGGGCCACGTAGAACACGCGCCGCTCCTCCTCGACACCCGCTTCCGATCCGGTCATTCGGCGGTGGGGCAGGATGTCCTCCACCACGTGGAAGAGGATGACGCCTTTGTATTCGTCCCCCTTGCTCCGGTGAATCGTAGTAACGGTAATGCGGTCGCCGTCTGGCGCTGCGTCTTCCAGCATTTCTGTCGATTGCGCGTCACTTCCCGATTGCGCGTCACTTCCCGACTCTGCCCCGGAAGCACCGAGCGGAAGGCGGGCCATCCGGTCCATCCGGTCCATCCGGTCCGTAGCGGCTTCGGAGGCCATGGCTCCCAGGTACGCATCCACGAATGCGCTCTTGCAGGCATGCCGGGCGGCTATCCGGCGGATCGAATCGATCGATTCCACGTCGGATGCGGCCATGCGCTGCCGACTGTTCTCCTCCTTCCTCCCGTAGTATGCGCCAAGACCCGTTTGATCCAGTATTTCATTCAGAAATCCAACAGGAGACCCGTCTGGAGACGTATAGACACCGCGCAGGATGTCGATACCATTCCGGTAGGTTTCCACGTTCGAAATCACCTCGCGGGGCAGACCGTCCGGTCGGTCAAAGTACCGGTGGCCGAGTGACGCCGCTTCGCGCAGCTGTTCATTGGAGAGTCGCCTGGAAGGGAAAGAGAGGCTGAGGGCAAAGGACAGCGGATCGGCCCGCTCATCACGGGCAATGACGTCGAGATACGCGCCCAGGGTCCTTCCCGCGTGGGATTGGAACAGTGCACCGGCGTCGATCGGGTCGAAGGGCAGGCCCGCCTCCTTGAGCGCGGACTGCAGGGGCGCCGCGATCGACTGGACCCGGACCAGGACGGCCATGTCCCCGTATCCGTAACCCAGGTTTCTCCACCGGCGAATCGTGCGTACCACGGCATCGGTTTCCGCTTCCAACGAAGGGCATGCGAGGACGCGGATGGTGTCTGTGCCCGATCCGGTCTCGGCCTGTATGGGACGGATGGGCTTGTCGAAGCGGTTGACGTTGTGGGAAATGACGCTGGCGGAACGGGTTACGATGTCGGGCCTGCACCGGTAATTCGCGCCCAGGGTATGGATCGCCGCCCCAGGATACCACCGCTGAAACGAGCGGATGTTCTCGGGGTCCGCCCCGGTGAAGGTGTTGATCATCTGGTCGTCGTCGCCCACTGCGAACAGGTTGTTCAGGGGCAGGGAGAGCAGCCTGAGCATCAGGAACTGCACGGGGGTGAGGTCCTGGACCTCGTCCACGAGGACCGAATCGAAGCGGTGCTGGTAAGCCGAACGCGCAGCGGGATGCTCCAGGAGGATTTCCACGGCCCGGAACAACTGCTCGTCGAAGGTCATCAGGGTCCTCTCGTTCATCTGGCGATCCGCTTCCTCGCGGATTCTGCGGGCCTGGTCACCATCGAAGCCTTCGATCTCGGCGCCGGGGACGTCTCCGCCGATGGGGACGACGTCCCCGCCGATGGGCATCAACGTTCTCCTGTATCGTGAAGCCGCTTCCTCGTACGCGATGACGAGATGTTCGGGGAATGGATAGGGCAATGCGGCGGCGTGCCGCTCGAAATCCGCCTTCAGCGCCTTTCTGAACAGGCCGGTCAACCCGCCGGGCAGTGTCTGTTCGGTAACAACGCCGTAGCCCGCGTAAGGGCTGTCCGGCGCCTGCCTGCAGATCTCGTATCCCAGGCTGTGCAGCGTGCGGATATGGACGCCCGGCAGTCCGGCGTCGCCGTGTATACGCTCGGACATCACCTCGCTCGCCGCCTTGTTGAAGACCACGCACAGTATCCGACCGGGTTTGATGCCGCCCCGCACGGCTTCCACCACCCGGCGCGTCAACACCCGCGTCTTGCCGGAACCGGCCGGGGCGAGGGTGAGCACCACGCCGGCCCGGGGATCCAGGCACCTGGCCTGCTCCCCGGCCAGGCTCGGATTCGGGTCGGGCATCCGGATCGGTGGCTCGTTTCTTTGGCTGGTTCCGCGTCCGCAACCGTTTATACTTCCGCGTCCTGTACCACGTCCCCGTCCCGTCAGCGTCGAACGAACCTTCTCGATACACGCATCGAGATCGTGCACGACTTCACACCCGCTGAACCGGACGACTTCTCGAATTCCGTGTTCTTCGGTCAGCACCGCGTCCAACCGGATCCGGTCATCACGGCCGAACTCCCTGCCGTCGATCTCCACCGCAACGGCGCCATCGTGCGGGTCGCCATCGTACGGGTCGCCATCGTACGGGTCGCCATCATGCGGGTCGCCATCATGCGGGTCGCCGACCAGCGCGTCGATGCAGTCCGGTCCAGTCCTCACATGAAGCCGGTGAGGCAGGCCGGACCGCGTAAGTCCTTCGTGCATCATGACTTCCACTGGAGTCAGCCAGGGTTTCATTGACGTAGACAGCGCCTCGGTATTGGGAAATACCGCGCAGGTGAAATCCAGGAGCATCCGCAGTTGTTCTCTCAGCAGCGGCAACATCGCCGCTTCGATCTCTGCTTTATCCGGTATGCGGACCGCGCCGGTGTCCAGGTCTTCCTGGTTCCATGAAGCGAAAAAATACAGGGGGATGAACCGCCTGTACGCCGGAAGCACGATACGATTGACCAGGCTGTTCAGACGGGGTGTGCACCGTGACGTCAATTTCAGTACAAGTCGGTCGGGTTCGCCCGGGATTTCCGTTTCTTCATCCGGATCGACCAGGATGGCCGTCCCCGGACGGGACTCGATGTCAGGCATTGAAAACGTGTCGGGACACCGGAAAACGGCCAGTCCCCGGCCCTTTCGTTCCCACCAGGACACCTCGTCCGGTTTGAACAGGGACGGACACGCGGAGGAATGTCGTTCGGCCGGTTGTATGGTATCTGCCGATTGCGTGGCGGCCGCAGATTGAGTGTCGGCCGCAAGTAGAGTGTCGGCCGCAGATTGCATGGCGTCCGCTTTGGTTGTTTCGACCATGGGATGGTTTTCTCCCGCCAAAGGCGCATCATCGGAATCCGTTTCGCAGGCGACCCGCGGCCCGTTATATATCTGTCGGTTCGATGTACCAGCTCTCGAATCCTTGCACCGATCTGGTCCCGACATTTCATTGATCGAGCCTGTCCGGTCGTGTATTTTCGGTTTGAGGAGGCCAGTGCGATGGGTGCCGTAGAAGAGACCATCTGGGGAACATACCGGTCCCGGTCCGTTTTCCGCTACACGTTGAACGGGGCGAGCGGCGCGGCCGCGCACGTAACGAATTACGGCGCGATACTGCAGTCCCTGAATATCCCGGACGCGGCAGGAAACCTCGTGGACGTGGTATTAGGATTCGACACACTCGACGAGTACTCAGGCGATCATCCGTTCTTCGGCGCCACGGTCGGCCGCTGCGCCAACCGGATCGCCGGCGGAAGGTTTACGCTGGAAGGACGGGACTACCACCTGGCGATCAACGACGGGGCCGGCCCCAATCACATCCACGGGGGACCGGGCGGATTCGACAAGCAGGTCTGGGAACCGCTGGACTTCGGCCAGGGAGAAGAAGGCCCCTTCGTCGCGATGACCTATTCGAGCGTGGACGGGGAGGAAGGATATCCCGGCACGGTGGAAACGACGGTTACCTACACCCTTACCGGAGACGACGAACTACGGATTTCGATGGAAGCGCGGACCGACCGGACCACGGTGGTGAACCTGACCAATCATTCCTACTGGAACCTGGACGGGCACCAGGCCGGTCCGGTGCTGGACCACGAGGTGACCCTGTTCGCCGACGCCTACACGCCCGTCGACCGCCATCTCATTCCCACGGGCGAAATCAGGCCGGTCGCCGGGACGCCCTTCGACTTCACCGAACCTAAAACCATCGCCGCGGACATGGACGCGATTTCCCTGTCTGATTCGCAGGAGCCCGAAGGAACGGGAGGTCCCGGGGGTTACGACCACAACTTCGTCCTGCGCGACGCAGACGGGCAGGCAAGGCCGGCCGCCCAGGTAGCTTCCCGCTGTTCGGGCCTCGTCATGGCGGTCCGGACCAATCAACCGGGCGTACAGTTCTACACGGGAAACAACCTGACCGCCGTGCTCACCGGCAAGCACGGCGCCGTGTACGGCAGGCACCACGGTTTCTGCCTGGAGACACAGGCTTTTCCCGACGCGATCAACCGGCAGGGATCGCCGGGATGGCCTCCGGTCATCCTGCACCCGGATGATGAATACCGCCACGAGGTGTGCTACGCCTTTTCGTCCACGGCCCGGGACCGGTGACCTGGCCGCCGACGTAGCGGTGCATGGCCGGGTCGCCGACCTGGCGGTGCATGGCCGGGCCGCCAGCGGTTCGACCGTCCCGACCCGGTCCGCCGGCAAGCCGCACCGTACTCACCGTGTAAAGACGGTCTGGCGCAGATGGTCGGCGTGATCGGATACGAGGAAGGCCAGGATCCTCCCCACACCCTCGGGGTCGCCCAGGTAGGTTTCCGCCTGCTTGAGCGCTTCTTCCACCGACCCTCCCTGGGATTCGGCCGCCTGGGCGATGTTCCTGAGCTTCATGGGCGTCGCGATCCCTCCCGGACAGACCGCGTGAATGCGTATGCCGAAGGGCGAAAGCTTGCTTTCGAGGACGACCGCCTGACCGTGCACGGCCCCTTTGCTGGTCCCGTAGGCCACCGATGAACTGCCCCCCCGGACGCCGGCGCCGGAGGACAACAGGACGATGACGCCCTTTTGCTGTTCCTTCATCACGGCCGCGGCGTACTTGCAGGTAAGAAAGGACCCCTTGAGGTTGACGTCCATCACGCGCTGCCACACCGCCTCGTCCAGTTCATCCACGGGCACGTAGGCGCCTTCGAGAATGCCCGCGCAGTTGATCAGCGCGTCGATCCGTCCGAAGTCTTCGACCGCGCCCGCCATCAGCGCCTCGACCTGCCGGGCGTCCGAAACGTCCACCACCTGGTATGAAGCCTCGCCGCCCGCGGCGTGTATATCGCCGAAAGTCTCCTTCAGCCCGGCTTCCTCGATGTCGGCCAGGACGGTCCGCCCTCCAGCCTCCGCACAACTCAGGGCCGCGGCCCGTCCGATGCCCATCGCAGCGCCAGTTATGACCACCGTCTTGTTCTCGAGCGACATGTAGCTGCCCTTCCTCGTATGGTTTTGCGGGATGTGGTTTCGTGAGATTTACCCGCATTCACCGATTCATGCCTGTTTCATGCCAGTCCTCTCTGGTATTCTAATCCCTGGCCGTCCATTAATCAAACCCCGATGCGACATGGCGCTTCCCGCGGCGTTTCATTACCCCGGTACACCCCCAAATGCCTTGACAGGCGTACTACACGTGTGTAACCTTATGACAGGCGCGAAGATAGGACCCGCGGCGAACCCGGTTTCCGGATCAGCAGTCATATTAACTAAACCCATCCGGATCGGACCTAACCAGATATCGACAGGACCCTTTCATGGACCGGCGACATTTCCTGGAGACCCTCGCGGCCGGACTCGTTGCCGGAGGAGCCGTGCTTCCCACGCTTCATTCCGTGGCCGGCCCCCTGCTGGTTCCCGTCGAAAAAGACGAAGAGGGCCTGACCCCCCTGCGCAGGTTCTTCGCCGTAGCCATCGTCTCTTTTCCACCGAAAATCGACGTCGAAACGGAACGGCTCGAGATTGAAGGCGCCGTTTCGTCTCCATACGCACTGGGGTACGAAGAATTGCACGAGTGGCCGCAGGTCACGCAGGAAAGCATCCTTCGTTGCGTCGGCGGCGCCCAGGGAAGAGCCCATTGGGCCGGCGTGCGGTTGCGCGACCTGCTTGATAAGGCGGGCATGGACCCGGACGCCCGTGACGTCATTTTCTACGGGGCCGACGGCTACGAGAGCAGCGTACCCGTAAACGAGGCGATGAAGAAGACCAGCATGCTGGCCCTCGAAATGAACCATGAGCCGCTGTGGGCCAAGCATGGCTCGCCGGTGCGCCTGGTCATGCCCGGCATGTATGGGTACAAGCAGGTCAAGTGGATTACCCGGATCGAAGTCACCCGCAAGAACCACAAGGGATACTGGGAGAACCGCGGTTATTCGGACGATGGACGGATCAAATCCTGAGGAGCCGGGCTTTCTATGGATGCCATGCTGGTTACCGGTGGAGCCGGGTTCATCGGCAGTAACTTCGTTCGATACGCACTGAAACACCATCCCGAAACCCAGGTCGTGGTGCTCGACGCGCTGACCTACGCCGGCAACATGGCCAATATCGACGACTGCGTGGGTACGGACCGGTTCCGGTTCATTCACGGGGATATCCGAGACCGGGACACGGTCGACGACGCCATGCGCGGGGTCGACACGGTCGTCAACTTCGCGGCCGAATCGCATGTCGACCGGTCCATCCTCGACCCCTCCTCCTTCATCGAAATCAACATCAACGGGGTTTATGTCCTGCTCGAAGCGGCGCGGCGCCTGGAAGTGAAGCGATTTCTTCAGGTGTCCACCGACGAAGTGTACGGCCACGTACCGGAAGGATGCTCGAAGGAGAGCGACGCTTTCGCACCGCGTAATCCCTATGCCGCCAGCAAGGCCGCCGCGGAACTGCTCGCCCAATCCTACTTCACCACCTACGGCATGCCCGTGCTGATCACGCGGGGCGGGAACACCGTCGGCCCCTACCAGTACCCGGAGAAGGTCCTGCCCCTTTTCATCACGAACGCGCTGGAATACAAGCCGCTGCCGGTTTATGGCGACGGAAGCGCGGTGCGCTGCTACCTGTACGTGGAAGACCACTGTTCGGCCATCGACCGGGTGCTCGGGCACGGCGAACCGGGGAACGCGTACAACGTGGGCACGAACCGTGAAGTCAGCGGCCGGGACCTGGCCACCCGCGTCCTGGAAATCCTCGACCGGCCGGCGGGCCTGCGCGAATTCGTCCCGGACCGGAGCGGGCATGACCTGCGGTACGCCCTGGACTGCGGCCGCATCCAGGCCCTGGGATGGCGCCCGTCGCTCGATTTCGACACGCTGCTGGACCGGACGGTGCAGTGGTACGTGGACCACCCACGGTGGTGGCGGGAGATCCGGAACGAAAGCGGTTTCAGATCGTATCATAAAAAGCAGTACGACGAACGATACCAAACTTGAAGAGGTACCGCGTACATGGAGTGTAAGACTTGACGTACCTGGCACTGCTCGAGACGGTCGTCCTGGCCGGATCGGCCGTTCTCGTGGTCTATGGATTCCTGTTGAGCTTCGTCGGCCGGATCCGCGGAAGCGGCAAGGTACCGCTGATCTTTCCACGGCACGTCTTCGCCCTGGTGGTGCCCGTGGGTAACGACGAAGGCACGATCGGCAGGACCGTGGATCATCTGCGCAGGAACAAGTATACGCGGAGCATGTTCGACGTGATCATCGCTCCGGTGAACTGCACGGACCAGACGCCGACCATCGCGCGGCGCAAGGGAGCGGTCGTCTACGGACCTGGGAACCAGCGCTGGTCCGACGCGGACGAGGCGGTCCACGGCGTGCTGGAACGGCTTGCTACGAAAGACCGCTACGACGCCTACGTCATCCTGGACGTCCGGTCCAGGATTTCCGCCAACTTCCTTGCCGTGATGAGCGACAGGCTGTCCCGGGGTGCCCTTGCCGTCCAGTCCGGCTACAGCGTAACGGGAAGAAAATGGACCTGGAATACGGCCAGCAGGGCCCTGTTGAGCGCCTTGAAGCCCTGCTGGCTAACGAGCTGGCCGTTGAATCTCCGCCTGGCCGGCGGTATCCATCGAACCGGACTATGCATCTCCCGGCGGCTGGTAGAAAAACACGGCGTGAAAAACCTCCGGCTGGACAACGTGCCGGGATTGCAAACCAGGCTGCTGCGCCACGACGTGGTCATCCAGTATACCGACCAGGCATGGGTATACGACCGTACCAGGGCCGTAAAACCCGTACGCTCCACGTTCGACCGCCTGAGATCCAGGTGGAGACTTGCCCGCGCCGACGGACTGTCCCTGATCGTTGACGGACTGAAATGGCGCAGCGCGGCACAGGTGATCGGCGGTTTCAACCTCTTCATGCCTTCGTTTAACACGACGCTGCTCACGGCGCTGCTGTTCTTCGCCCTCGCCGTTTACCTGCACGGTGTCGCTTCGGCCATGACCCTGGGCTGGATTGCGCTGATCGCCGGCCTCGCGATCTTTGTGGTTTTCAGACTTTGGTTCATGCGCGCCCCGATCCTGGCGTACGCGGCGCTGCCGACCCTGCCCCTGATTCTCTTCTGGCAGGCCGTGAGATCCTGCTTTGCTTCCAGTCCGAAGCCGCCGCCGGCCAAGGCCGAGGTGCAGACCGAAACGGCAAGCGGGCGCACACAGGGCCGCAGGCCGCGCAGGCGGTATTCGAGAAGACCCAGGCGCCAGCCATCCTGAGCGGGGATGGCCCCGTGTCCGGCTTCCAGATGAGCGATTGGCTGCGTGTTGGTCTACCTGAGCGGGGATGGCCCCCGTGTCGGTCTTCCTGAGCAGGCCAGCCCCGGGAGCGTGACTCATTCCACTTCACCACGCGTTGATTCTCGGATTCCTGCAGGGCGTCACGGAATTCCTGCCGATCAGCAGTTCCGGCCATCTCGTGGTGTACCAGTGGCTGTTCGCACCCGGCGGACCGGGCGGACCGGGCGGACCGGGTGAATCCCAGTTGCTCTTCGACGTCATGGTACACCTCGGGACGCTGATCGCCGTCCTGATTGTGTTCCGATCGGATATCGCCTTGCTGGTCTCGGGTGCCTGGCGCGCGGTAACGGGCCATGCCGGGGAAGACCGGGGAGCGCTCCGGCTCCTGCTTCTGCTCGCCGTGGGGACGGTTCCGGCCGCGATATTCGGCCTGGGATGGAAAGACGAACTGGAGCGCCTGTTTTCCGCACCGGCCTATGTCGGCTGCGCGTTCCTGGTCACCGGTACGATACTCTGGTTGTCCCGGTTCTCCGGCCGGCAAGGCCAGCAGGGCCAGGCGGGCCGGGCGGGCCAAGCTGACCGGGACCTGCGCAGGACGACCTGGCTCGATGGGCTGCTGATCGGCCTGGGCCAGGCGCTGGCGCTGATTCCCGGTATCTCGCGGTCCGGCACGACCATTTCCATCGCCTTGCTGTTGGGACTTGACCGGCGGCTGGCGGCGCGTTACTCTTTTCTATTGGCGGTTCCCGCCATACTGGGAGCGGTTGTCGTCCAGGCAGGAGAATCGGGCGGCATTCCCCCGGATCAATGGACCGCGGTAGCGGTGGGAACCCTCACGGCCGCCGTGAGCGGTTACATCGCGCTCAAGCTGCTACTTCGCATCGTTGTTGCCGGCAATCTGTCCAGGTTTTCGTACTATTGCTGGGGAATCGGACTGCTGACACTGGTCGGCGCGTTGTACGGGTTGTCCGGCTGACCTGGTTGTCCGCGCTGCAGGGGCCGGCCAGGCTGTCCGGGCCGACCGGGCCGACCGAACTGACCAGCGCATGCTGATTCGGTCTGAATCCACCTCCCTCGGCATCTCACATTCTACAGACGGGAGCCAGGCACATGAATCCAGACATCAGCAGATTACTCGATGAATGGGACTACACGGGGCCCGACAAACTCATCGTGCGCAAGTTCAAGGGAGATGACGGCCGGACGAGGATCCAGATGCGTGTGGACCTCGGCATCCTGCAGATGGAGTGGTCAAACCGGCCGGACGGCCAAAGGCCCCACGGTAAGGCCTCCCTGCTGGATCACTTTCTGGAGAAACTGGAGCAGCAGAAGGCAGACAAGGGACCGGACGCGCAACTCAACCTCTCCCACGAGGACTGCGTGAGCCTGCAGACGGAATCGCTGCAGTATTACTACCGGCGTATCTGCATGTTCGAACTGGAATCCTATCACGAAGCCTGCCGGGACGCCGAACACAACCTGCAGATCATGGAAATCGTACGGACCCATGCCGAAAACGACGACGACCGCCTTTCCCTCGAGCAGTACCGGCCCTTCGTCATCATGCACCGCACCCGGGCGCGAAGCCTGATCGCCACGGATACGGGCGATATAGACAAGGCCCTGCACCATATCGAAGAAGGCATCGAGGAAATAGAGACCTTCTTTCGTTCCTACGACCGGGACGACCTGGTCAAGGAAAGCCAGGAACTGAAAGTCCTGAGGGACATGGCCGAAGAGATCCGAAAACAGCAGCCCCGTTCCGAGGAAGACCAGTTGAGGGCGGAATTGACGGAGGCCGTCGAGAACGAGGAGTTCGAAAGGGCCGCCGAAATACGAGACGAACTGAAGAAATTCGATCTGCCCTAGACCGGAGCCCCACTTGCTTTCCTGGATCAGATCCGCCGACCGTCAGCTCATCCTCTTCGTGCTTGGCGCGGTCAGCATGGGTCTTTCGATGGGGCTGGGTGAAATCAGCTTCAACAACTTCCTCAGCGACACCTACCAAATGGACGCGATGAGCCGCGGCGAGCTCGAGTTTCCCCGCGAGTTGCCCGGCTTCCTCGTGGCCGCCTTCGCCGGTATCCTCTTCTTCTGGTCGGAACAGAAGATGGCTGCCCTGTCCATGGCGTTGATGGCCGTGGGGTTCCTTGGGCTGGGACTCTACGGTGATCTGTACGGGCTGATGCTCGTTTCCATGATCATATGGAGCATCGGCATGCACCTGCAGATGCCCGTGACCCGGACGATCGCCCTCCGGCTGGCCCGCGAAGGACGAGGCGCCACCATGCTGGGGCGCCTGAGCGGCATCCAGACCGGTGCCGCCATCCTGGGCAGCATCCTGCTCTGGATGGGACTGGGCGGCACTTCACTCGGCTACCTGCCCGTTTTCGCCCTGGCCGCGCTGGTGGCCCTGGGAGGCGTCTACAGCTACCTGGCGATGCGTCCCATCGAGGGGCACACGGGCAACCGCCCCTCCTTCATCATGCGGAAGCGGTACACCCTGTTCTACCTGCTGAACATCCTCTTCGGCGCGCGGAAGCAGATCTTCATCACCTTCGGTCCCTGGGTACTGATCAGCATCTTCGACAAACCGGTATCCACCATTGCCTCGCTCCACCTTATCGCCTCCGTCATCGGCATGTTCTTCGCGCCGCAGTTGGGCAAGCTGATCGACCGGTTCGGGGAACGCCTGGTGCTGATGATCGACGCGGTGCTGCTCATCGGCGTCTGCGTGGGTTACGGTTTCGCCGCGGAAATGGGGTTGGGTGACTGGGCGGTGGATCTCATCTATGCCAGCTTCGTGCTCGACCTGGTCCTGTTCAACGTCAGTATCGCGCGGACCACCTACGCCAGCAAAATCGTGGTCAAGAGGGACGACCTCACCGCGACCCTGTCCCTGGGCGTCACCATCGACCACGCGGTGTCCATGTCCATTCCCACCCTGGGCGGACTGGTCTGGGTCATCTACGGCTACCAGCATGTCTTCATCGGTGCGGCGGTCGTCGCCGTCCTGACCCTGGTGGCCACCGGATTCATCACGGTGCCCCGCCCGGGTACGGGCCGGGTAAGCCAGGCGGAGGCCGCGGGCTGAGGCGGGCGATCTCCCAGTCGGACCGACACCCTGATCAAGTCGAACGCCGGCGTGATAACCTGCCTGCTAGCCGCCGGCCATCCAGCCGCCGTCCACCACGATCAGTTGTCCCGTAAGGAAATCAGAAGCCGGAGCGGCCAGGAAAACGGCCGTACCGGCGATATCCTCCGGTTCGCCCCAGCGTCCGACCGGCACGCGGTTCAGGATGTAAGTTCCCCGCTCGCTTTCTTCGACGGGCCGGGTCAGCGGCGTCCGGATGTACCCCGGGCAGATGGAATTGATGTTGATGTTATGCGGGGCCCAGTCGATGGCCAGCTGATAGGTCATGGAAGCGATACCGCCCTTGGCGGCGGTGTAGGCGGGGATATGGGGAATGCCCGTAATGGCGGCCAGCGAAGCGATCTGGATGATCTTGCCGTACTTCCGCTCGATCATGTGCCGGGCCGCGAGCTGGGTGAGAAAGAAGGTGCCCTTCAGATTGGTCTCCACGACATGGTCCCAGTCCTCCTCGCGGTAGTCCTCCGGCGGCGTGCGCACGTTCACCCCCGCGTTGTTGACCAGGATATCGATCTGCTTCCAGGTTTCCAGGGCCGTTGCCACCAGGGATTCCCGGCCGTCCCGGTCCGAGACGTCCGTTTCCACGACCAGCGCTTCGCCGCCGAACCCCTTGATGGTCTCCTCGGTCTCCTCGAGCCTGGAGCGGGTCCGGCCCGCCAGGACGACCCGGGCGCCCGATTCGGCCATGGCCGTGGCGATCCCCTGTCCGATGCCCGTTCCCGCGCCGGTTACGATGGCGACCCTGCCTTTGAGTGAAAACCGTTCGAGATTCATTTGTGCTCCTGTGCGTCTGCCGGTCTGCCGGTCTGCCGGTTCGCCGGTCTGCCGGTTTAGCGTTGACAACGTCCACCCGGTAGTGGTATCTGTTTCCTGTCGGCTGTTGCGCGGGCGAGGGCCGTCAGGCCGCTACGCAGCATCAAGCCGTCGGCTACCGGCCGCAGGCTGCCGGGCCGACGCCTGCAGGGCTGCCGCCCATCGCTCCGTCGGGCGAGTAAATATACAGGCCGGCACGCTTCGTGGCAATGAGACAAACTCTTTAACCGGAAAGCGTCTGGACCATGGGTACGCCCACAAATCCCGAACCCGTGAAGCTGGTTTGCGCGGTCATGGGACGGGACGAATCGATGCTGGCTGAAGGCCGCGATCTCCTGGCCGGCCGGTTCGGCGCATTGGAGTTGGCCGGTCCGGTATTCGATTTTTCCTTTTCATCCTACTACGAACGGGAAATGGGGGCGGGACTGGTCAAGCAGTTCCTGGGATTCGGGCCGCTCGTGAACCCGGAGGACCTCGCGGAAATCAAGCGCGCGACCAACGACCTCGAAGCTGGTCTAGCCCGGTCCGACGGCATGCCCGGACGGGCGTTGAACATCGATCCGGGCTACGTCAACGGCGGCCAGCTCGTCCTGGCCACCACCAAGAACTACAGCCACCGCATCTATATCGGGAAGGGGATCTTCGCCGAGGTGACGCTGCTGTACACCCGGGGCGAGTTTACCCCGTTGCCCTGGACCTATCGGGACTATCAGACCGAAGCGGCGCTCGCCTTCTTCACCCGCGTGCGCGGCGCTTTTCTTTCCCGGCGCGGAAGTTCGAAGACCGGCTGACCGGAAGCGCCCGCCAGCCGAAAATCACCACCGCCGGTTCATTTTGTCTTGACCTGTTTTGAGCGCCCGGTTTATTATACCCGTATACCGAACATCCACTAAGATGACGATCGTATTTCCAGGCGGACTGACCCCTTCCAGTCTGCGTAATCCCGTCATCTCGCATGTGGTCGCCCGCGACAAACCCAGGCTGATCCCGGTCAGGTAGAAAGACTGCATACATGATTCGTCTCAAGGTATATGATGTGGGGCCTCCCTATCCCCTGCACGCCACCCCCGTACTCTGGCTGGCCGACGAGCAGGAAGAGCAGGTGCTGATCCTGTTGATCGGCATCGCGGAAGCCTTCGCCATCAAGAGCCAGATCGACGCAGGCGAAGAAGCGCCGCCTCGGCCCATGACGCACGACCTGCTGAATTCGGTCTTCGACCATTTCGACGCCGAAGTCGAGTTCGTGCTCATCTCCGAACTGCGCGAGCAGCAGTTCTACATCGCGGAAATCCACGTGAAGGCCAACGGACAGTCCATGACCATCGACTCGAGACCCACGGACGCCATCGCCCTCGCCCTTCGCGCCGACGCCCCGATCTACGTGGAAGAGGAAGTCATGCGGGCGGCCGGCAAGCGCATGCCCAAGAGCAAGGATGAAAACGGCGAGGACGCGCTCGCCGCGTCCATCGAGGAACTGGAGGCCGAAGCGGGTGAAGAAGGCAAGGTGCCCGCTGCGCAGGTGGCCGCCGAGGAACTGATGGAATCCGTGGAGTTCAAGCGTCAGCCACGCACCCCCCTGGAAACGGCGCGGCAGAAACTGCAGGCAGCCATCGACGAGGAGCGGTACGAGGATGCCGCCCGTCTGCGCGACGAGATCAACCGCCTGGAGCAAAGCGCCTGAAGGGGTAGCGTGCGAGAAGCCATCACGATGTGGAAGTATACCAGGATGGTCGTCCTGGTAGCCCTGACGGCAGCCATGTATGCCGCCGTCCTCATTCCCTTCAAGCTCCTTCCCATTATCCCCGGCATTACCGAACTCAGGCCGGCCAACGTATTACCGGTCATCTGTTCCCTCATGTTCGGCCCCGCCGGTGCGTGGGGCGCCGCCTTCGGCAACCTGATCGGCGACCTGATGGGCGGCACCTACGGGCTGGGCAGCTACTTCGGCATGGTCGGCAACTTTCTGCTCGGTTACATTCCCTACCGGTTATGGCGCATGCTGACCAGCAAGGAGCCCGGGGCGTGGTCTCCGGCCATGCTGATCCGGTACCTGTACGTTACGCTGCTCGCCAGCATCGCCTGCGGCGTGATGGTCGGCTGGGGGCTGGACACCCTGGGGCTCGTGCCCTTCCACGTGCTGGCGCCCCTGATCTCCCTCAACAATTTCATCACCGCGGCAATCCTCGGCCCGCTGCTGCTGCCCGTACTCTATAAGCGGGTGAAACAGTGGGGCCTGCTCTATCACGACGTCATGGACCCCGCCGATCTCTCCAGTGGCCGGCTGCCCCATATAGCCCACGTGGTCCTGGTCCTGGCCCTCTTCGGCAGCCTGTACGCGGGGATTTCCATCTCGCTGGGCCTGAACGAGGAAGCGGCCCGGACGATCCCCCTGCTGTTCGGCCTGGAAATCACCGCGCCGGAAAGCCTGCTCATGCCGGCGGGAACCAGTGTCGGAATGGGGCTTTTGCCCCTGATGGTCCTGCTCTTGATCGCCTGTCTGCTGATCTGATTCTGACGGGGAAGGCAGCGCGGAAACGCCCTGAAACCGTCCGGACGAAAGGGATACTGAGTCATGAAGGTAGTCGACGTGGAACGCATCGTGGTGGACGTGCCGTTCACCGAACGCCAGGCCCGCATAACCGAACGCGAGGTCTACAACTGGTCGATCCTGGAGCTTTGCCGGGTGACGACGGATACCGGATTGGCCGGCTGGGGGGAAACCGTCATTCACTACACCTGGGCGCGGGTCACCGACGACGCCGTGGACCGGGTCATCGGGAAGAGCCCGGCCGACGTGATGAACGACGACACGCTCGGCGCCGGACTGCAGATGGCTCTCTTCGACGTGATCGGGAAAGCGCTGGGGGTGCCCTGCTACAAGCTGCTCGGGAACAAGGTGCGGGACTGGTCGCCCATCTCCTGGTGGTCCATCGACGCCTCTCCCGCGGACTGGCTGGCCGAGGCCCGCGACGCGGTGGCCCTGGGGTATACCAGTTTCAAGATCAAGCAACGGCCCTGGTGGGACATCTTCGCCCAGGTGGACGCCGTGGCCACGGGCATCCCCGGTTCCTTCAAGCTGGACCTCGACGCCAATGCCACGATGCAGAACGCGGCCGCGGCCATGCCCGTCATGCAGAAACTGGCGCAGCATGAGAACGTGGCCATGTTCGAATCCCCCATCCCGCAGACCGACATCCTGGGCAACCGCCAGCTCAGGCAGGTCATCCCCCGGCCCATCGCCATGCACTTCGGTTCTCCGCCGTACATGACGGCCATCCGCGAGGAAGTCTGCGACGGCTTCGTCATCTGCGCCGGGAAGTCCGAGGTGATGCGGCAGGGCCAGCTGAGCGCCGAGGCCAACATGCCCTTCTGGCTGCAACTCGTGGGCAACGGGCTCACCACGACCTGGGCCGCCCACCTGGGCGCCGTGCTGACCCACGCCACCTGGCCGGCCATCACGTGCATCAACCTGTACAGCCACCACCTGCTGACGCGACCCGTCGAAGTCGTGGGCGGCTTTCACCGGGTACCAGAGGAACCGGGCCTGGGCGTTACCGTGGACGAGGAGGCTGTGGAGCGTTGGAGGGTGCCTGACAGAACCGTCCAGGAACTGAAAGAAAAGGGCGAACTATACGACAAGCCCAAACCGCGGATCATCAATTCCGTGGTCTATCCGGACGGTACCCGCATTCATATCGCGCCAATGAACCGGGCATACGGCTATTTCATCCAGGGCAACGGCCCGGCCCACGCCGACGGCGTCTTCCTCGAGATCCTGCGCGACGACGGTTCGAAGGAATGGGAGGATCTCTACGAACGGGCCCTCGAACATCCGGTGCGCAGCCGGGGCGAAACTACAGGAGACCGTAATTCATGATTAAGATCGCGGAGATACTCAGCACGGGCCGCAACACGCTCTGGGACCAGGTAAAGCAGATCGGCGTGGATCACGTGGTCACCAGCATGCCGCCGGCAGTGGGCAACGAAAAGGGCTGGGAGTACATGCCCATGCTGCGGATGAAGAACAACTTCAACGACGCCGGCTTCGACGTGGCGGTCATCGAAAGCGCACCGCCAATGCACCGCATCAAACTCGGCGCGGAGGGCCGGGAGGAGGAGCTGGACAACGTCTGCACCTTCATCGAGAGCATGGGCCGCGTCGGCATCAAGACCTGGTGCTACAACTGGATGGCCATCCTGAACTGGACCCGCACGTCTTCCACGGTTCCCTCACGGGGCGGCGCGTACGTCACCGGCTACGACCACGCCATGATGAAGAACGCGCCGCTCACCGAAGCGGGCGAAGTATCCGAAGACCAGTTGTGGGAGACCCTGCACGAATTCCTCGAGCGGGTCACGCCCGTCGCCGAACAGTACGGCGTGGAAATGGCCATGCATCCCGATGATCCGCCCCTTTCGCCGCTTCGGGGCATCGGGCGGATCATGCGGTCGCTGGACAACTTCCAGAAGCTCCTGGACCTGGTGCCGAGTCCCATGAACGGGGTCACCTTCTGCCAGGGGAACTTCGCCCTCATGACCGGCGACCAGCCCTCGGCCATCCGCCACTTCGGCGCGCAACGCAAGATCTTCTTCGTCCATTTCCGGGACGTGCGCGGGGACGTGGAGAACTACGTCGAGACCTTCCACGACGACGGTCCTACCGACATGATGGAATGCCTGCGCGCGTACCGCGATATCGGCTACGAAGGCGTGCTGCGCCCGGACCACGTGCCGACCCTTGCCGGCGAAGACAACGACCATCCGGGGTACTCGGCCCTTTGCCGGCTGTACGCGGTCGGTTATATCAGGGGGTTGAGAGAGGCGGTCTACCGGGAGGAGGGGTAGCGGACGGCGGGCGTGGTGTGGGTGGCGCGCGCAACAGTTCAGCCCTTCGGATCCGGGTGGATCGAATCGACCCAGTACACGTTCTCCGGCTTCTCCACCGGTTCGATGTCCAGGTTGACCACGACCGGATCCATGCCGCTTCTGCAAAGCACGCATTCCAGGGGTTCGTCGGTCCGGGCATTGATCTCCTGGTGGGGCACGAAGGGCGGCACGTAGATGAAGTCGCCCGGGCCCGCTTCCGCCACGAATTCCAGGCGCTCACCCCAGCGCATCCTCGCCCTTCCCTTCACCACGTAGATGACGCTTTCCAGCTCGCCGTGATGGTGCGCGCCGGTCTTCGCGTTCGGATGGATGGTCACCGTGCCCGCCCAGATCTTGCTCGCGCCGGTCCTTGCGTGATTTATCGCCGCGGCGCGGGACATGCCTGGCGTTTGCGGAGTGTTCGTATCAAGCCGGTCGCCGGGGATGACCTTCACCCCGTCGTCGCGCCACTTCGGGTCGTCATTCATTCGTCCAGCCCCAGCTCGGCGCGCAGTCCCACGTCCACGACGCTGTTCTTCGTCCAGTAGTCCAGCATGATCCGCTTGTTGCGCACCGCCGTCGTGACGAGTTCCTTCGTCGTTCCGTCCGCCGCGATCTCGACCTCCTCCCATGACTCGATCTCGTGGGGGAAGTCCCGCATGAACCGTATGGTCAGGGTCCGGTTGAGATCCGGGTAGTAGACCAGGTTGTAGACCATGATGTCGGGCTCGCGGGCGTCGGGCATCAGGATGGCGGTGGCGTTGACGGTCCGCCAGTCCGTATGGTCCAGCCGCTGGTACAGGGTACCCGGGATCATGGACACTTCGCCGGTCGGCAGGGCGTCCGGATTCAGGCGGATGGTCGTCCAGATCTCGTCCTCGGGTATGGCGTTTTCGAGTTCGGCAACCCGATCGCCTTCGCTTTCGAAATAGGAGTACTGGTGCACGCGGTACCGGTCGTCCTGCAGGTTCAGTTGGACGAAGGCGTGTCCGCACCATTCCTGCACGGACGTCGTAATCTTCAGCGTCCGGGGGTGGCGGTCCCGGTACACCGGGGTGAAAGCCGACGTCATGACCGTGTAGGGATACACGCCCGTATTGAACTCGCGCAGGGCGTTCAACTTGAGGACTTTGACGGCGTCGTCCCCGGCCTCCTCGGGCCGGTCCAGCTTGACCTGCTTCTGCGCGGAGAAATCCTCCGTCACAAATATGAGCACAGCGTCTCCGTCGTGGAGTTCGCCGTACCGGGCCTGCTTGAGGTTGTAGCTCGTAATTTCGGCCTTGCCCTGGTACCAGTAGTCGCCGAACGTGACCGGTTCGTCCCGGGCGGCGTTCGTGCCGTCCCCGACCAGTCCGCATCCGCCGGTCAGCCCGGTCAGCCCGGCCAGTACGCACAGCGCGGCCATCAGGCCGACCAGCAGTCTTAACAAGTTTCGTTTCATTGAATCACCTCGCTTTCCCCTGGGATTTCGGGAGAGTAGGCGAAGGGGCGCGATCCCAGCATCCGAATGCCGTGGACGGCCATGGAGACCAGTCCCCAGGTGAGTCCGACGACCACGCCCGCGTCGACGATGCCGCGCCAGGGCTGGGGCAGGTACCGGATCAGGAAGATCAGGATCACGATCCCGATGGTCAGCGCCAGGATGTTTCTCCGGCGGCCTGGGTTAATGTGTATGTAGCCGGCCAGGAACAGCGGCGCCAGCGCGATCAGCGCGGGACGCGGGTGATGGTAAAGGAACCAGGCCCGGGCGACGACTCGGGGAGAGAAGTTGCGCTGAAATCCCTGGTACCCCTCCGAATGCGCCATGAACACCACCACGGCGGCCAACGCCACCCAGTGGTACCAGAAGAACGGGAAGTTGCTGTATGCATCGATCGTGACGGAGAACAGCCTGACGATGGCGTAAAGCAGGACCGCACAGATGAAGGAAAGGCCCCAGGCCAGACCGATGATGGAAAGCAGTCTGCTTGGTGTCTGCCGTGTACGCTCCGTCATGGACGCCCCTTCAACGTACGTTCCATGTCCCGCTGGGCGTCCCGTTCCATGATGGTCCGTCTGCGATCGTAGTCCCTCTTCCCCTTGGCCAGGGCGATTTCCACCTTGGCGCGTCCCCGTTTGAAATAGACCCTTGTGGGGATCAGGGTGAGTCCCTTCTCCACGACCCGGCCGATCAGCTTTCGGATTTCCGAGCGATGCAGAAGCAGCTTGCGCCGGCGGTTCGGTTCGTGGTTGAAGGTGCTTCCCTGCTCATAACGCGAGACGTGGACGTTGTACAGGTATATTTCGCCGTTATCGACCGCGGCGTAGCTATCGGTCAGGTTGATCTTACCCGCCCGCAGCGACTTCACTTCCGTGCCGGTCAGGACGATCCCCGCCTCCCAGGTCTCCAGGAAATGGTAGTCGTGGCGCGCCTTCCGGTTGGTTACGATGACCTTGATGCCATCGGCCCCGTTGGGCTCGGCGATGTGACGGTCTGATGCGCTTGCCATGGCTGCCTCGAATCGGCATAACTAATCCATTTACGCTGCCCGCCCTGCTTGACAATCGGCGGCTACCGGAATATATTACGTGTGCGGTTTTGTGACAAATGGTATGTGATGCCGAAGTGGTGGAACTGGTAGACACGCTGTGTTCAGGGCGCAGTGGGCTTTCGCCCGTGAGAGTTCGAATCTCTCCTTCGGCATTCTGGTCGGTGGACCCGCATGTTTCATGTGGGTTTTTTGTTGGGATGCGGTTACGGTGACGCGGTTATGGAGATCCGGGTCCTGGCTGTCTCCTGTCGCGAATCCAGTGTGCGTAGCGTTTCGGATCGATCAGGATAACATCTACGGGCTCGACCGGTTCACCGGAAGCCCACTGCCACGGATCGACCTGTTCGAAGGTATCTGACGGCAGGACATATACGTAACCGGGGCGGTTAAGGTCGATCGTACCGGCTTCGAGATCTATACGAGGCTCGATTTCGTCGTTCAGGTCCTCAGGGTTTTCTACCCCGAGATCCATGCCGAAACTGAATCCGCCTTCTCCGACCGGCCTGATGGGCAACGAAAAGGCGATGGCGATGTTCTTCAGGTGGGTAGCATAGACCGCGGTCAGCTGATCTTCGTCCGGTCCCACACCCCCCGCGGGCCTGGGTTCAAGGCGAGTGGTTTTTTCAGCACTGCCGTGGTATAATACAGGTGGCTTCATTTCGGTGCACCTCCCTCAACATGAACGCTGGTTGGAACATCGGTTGGTATTTAAGCTACGTAATCAGATTCCTGAGTAATCATGGAACAATGGATTGAACATCTTCTGATCGGTTTGCCGAGTTTGGGGCTGTTGGTGGTCATCGCCGTTGTGCTATTCACGCTCGGCAAGGGCGCGGACCGGCTCGTTCATGAAGCGGTCATCCTGTCGAGCCGATGGGGTCTCAGCAAAGCGGTCATCGGTGCAACGATCGTCAGCATCGGCACGACGACCCCCGAGGCCGCGGTCTCAGTACTCTCGGCGCAACAAGGGGAACCGGGACTCGCGCTCGGCAACGCCGTCGGATCGATTATCTGCGACACCGGGCTGATCCTTGGATTGGCAGCCCTGATTGCCCCGCTCCCGTTCGACCGTATTCTGGCCTCGCGGCTGTCAAACGTGCAGTTGGGGGCCGGAATCCTCCTGGTAGCCGTTTGCCTGCCGTGGTCCTCTCCGGCGAGTGCTTTCAGCGGTGGCGGGGTCCTGCCTCAACTGGCCGGCGTCGTCTTCGTTATTCTTCTCGCGCTGTATATCTGGCAGTCCATCCGGTGGGCAGGTTCGACCCCGTCAGAAACCGAAGGCGCAGCAGAAGCGGACCACGCGGGAACAGGCAATTACGGCACGCTCATCAAACTCATCGGAGCGATCGCGATCATCGTCATCTCCGCGCAGATCCTGATTCCAGCCGTGAGTATCATGGCAGAACGCATAGGCGTACCGAAACACATCATCTCGGCGACCCTTGTCGCGTTCGGCACTTCGGTCCCGGAACTGGTGACGGCCATCGCGGCGGTGCGGCGCGGGCACGGTGAGCTGGTCGTCGGAAATGTCATCGGCGCGGATATCTTGAATGTGCTTTTCGTTGCGGGTGTCTCCGCTTCCGTAACGCCGGGCGGCCTGCAGGCCGATGGTCAGTTTTTCCAGTTCCTGTTCCCCGCGATGCTGTTCGTTCTCATCGTCTTCCGGTTCGGTATCCACCTGTCTGTCGATTATCTGAAACGTCCCCTGGGGGTCGTGCTGGTCTCCGCCTGGCTCTTTGTGACGATCCTGAGTTACGTGCTTTCCATTGAAATGCACTAGGTGTGCCCTCCTCGCGATATGGAGGACTTGAAGTATCGCTCCTGGAACTCCGTAAGACCCCGGATTTGCTTATTGGTGAAGTGCTCGCCATCGGGAACCACCACGAGCTTGTCGTCTGCATCATCCGATCTTCGGATCACCGCGATGCATCGGCCCGTGAAACACTTGACCGGTCTGTCTACGCCCAATATGTAGGCATCCAGTTCCTCGCCGTCCAACCCCAATACACCCGGAACAAATCCGTAATTCACCGGGTAAATGAGATCATGATCGGGATGCCGGGAACCCATCGGCCGATCGATTTCGATATTGACGATTTTGCCGATGAACACCCGGGGATCCATAAACTGAGTACGCGTCGTCCGATGTTTGTCCGTCACAGGCAGGTTTTTCCTCGCCAGGTGGCATCATGACGATGCGGTAACCGCCTGGATTCATCTTAACCCAATCTACGAAACGAGTCAATAACCGCGATGCGACCGAGTACTTTCGCCGACCTGAGCATCCTGATGGCGCTCTGGTTCATGATGTTCGCCGCAAGCAGCCAGACGATCATCATGACGCCGATACTGCCCATCGTGGAGGAGCAGTTCGACGTGCCCCGGGAATACCTGGGCGCCCTGGTCTCGGCCTACGCGGTCATGCTCGGCCTGTGCGCGCTGGTCACCGGTCCGCTGTCGGACGCGATGGGCAGAAGGCGTATCCTAATGATCGGCACCGGGGCCATGTGCGTGACCCTTTTCATGCACAGTTTCGTTACGGACTTTACTTCACTTTTACTTGTCCGGTCAGTGTCCGGCATGGCCGCCGGCGTCCTCAGCGGCGTCGCGCCGGCCTATATCGGGGATCATTTTCCACCGGAGCGGCGGGGCTGGGCCAACGGTGTGGTCATGACCGCCGTCGCCGTGGGACAGATCGTGGGCATCCCGGGCGGAACGATCCTGGCCGATCGATTCGGTTTTGCCGCACCGTTCGTTTGCTTCGCGGCGCCCATGGTACTCTCCTTCGTCCTGGTCTGCACCCTGGCCAAGCAGCCGGCCGTGGCCCGTGCGCGCCTGTCTTCGATCGGATCGGTCGTCAGACGGTACGCGTCCATGTTCACGACACCGGCGACCGCCGCGGCCGTCGGTGCCTACAGCGTGATGTTCTCGGGGATCGCGTTCTACGTGATCTACCTGGTCGTGTGGATCAAGGAGACTTTCGGGGTGACGGCCGACGACGTGGCTTCCCTGTTCGTGGTCGCGGGCATCGCCAGCGTCATCGTGGGACCCTGGGCCGGACGCCTGTCGGACCGGATCGGCCGGAAGGTCCTGGTCGTGGGCGGCTGTCTGGGACTCTTCGTCCTCATGACCCTGACGACGGCCATCATGACCGATTTCTGGATCGCCTACCCGCTCTTTTTCGCCATCATGGTGCTGGTGTCGGCCCGCATGGGACCCTTCCAGGCGCTGCTTTCCGAAATCGTGCCGGCGGAACGGCGCGGTTCGCTGATGAGCCTGAGTATCGCCACCGGCCAGCTGGCCATGGGACTCTGCAGTGCGGCCGCGGGCGTCGTCTATACCGAGGTCGGATACGTATTCAGTTCGGTAATCGGAGGCATGGGCATGCTCGCCATGGGGTTCATCATATGGAGGTTCATCCCCGAAACTCGGCATGCAGTCCGTCCACGAACCCGGTGACGACGGCGTTGAACCGGTCGGGCTCCTCGTAGAACAGCGCGTGGCCGCTGCCCTCGAAGACTTCCATGCGCGCGCCTGGGATGTGTTCGTACATGTACCTGCAGCCCGGGAAGGCGCCGCTGCGGCCGCCTGTCGTGATCAGGACCGGCAGGTCGATGGAAGGCAGCATGGGACGCCAGTCCTGTGCCCGATAATCCGGACCGAGCGTGACGCCCTGGGCGGGCGTATTTTCCCTGCTTTCCTCGAGGAGTCTGTCCAGTTCGTCGTCAGGGACGTCCAGGGAGATGAACATTTTCCTGAGTTCCCTGCGTCTGCGTTCTACCTCGTCCTCAGGCGGTGGTTCGGTCTCGTCCTCCGGCGGTGGTTCGGCCTCTGTTTCGGGCGGATCAGGGGGGTCGTGTACTTCGATGCTGGGCACTTCGTCCACCAGCACGACCCCTTTGAGCCGGTATCCCCGGAAGAGTTCGATGTAGGAAAGGACGGTGCGGGCGCCGATGGACCAGCCGACCAGCGTGACTTCATCGAGATCCAGCGTTTCGATGATCTGGCGCACGTCCATGGCGTACCGGGCCGTGCGATGGCCCCACGGCGTCTTGTCGGATTGGCCGTTGCCGCGGGTATCGGCGGCGATGACCCGGAAGCGTTGGGACAGGACCGGAATCTGTTTGCTCCACCAGCCCCTGCTCAGTCCGCCGCCATGGATCAGGACGACGGGCTTGCCCCGACCCTTGTCTTCGTAGTACAGCCGGACGCCGTCGTTGGCTTCGACAAAACCGGTGCGTTTCTCCAATGCCTGGGATCCCCTGCGCGCCCCTGTCTGCGCGCCCTCAGTCTCCGCGCCCTCAGTCTGCGCGCCCTCAGTCTCCGCGCCCTCAGTTCACCCTGGGCGCGACGCCGAGTCCGTCCGCGATGCGGGGGTTGGGGTGCAGGATGACGGAATCGCCGGACACAAGGCCTTCGAGGATCTCGGCCTCAATACCGTTTTGTTGCCCGACGGTCACCCGATGGGTCCGGGCCACCCCGTCTTCTATCACGAATACGCCCCAGTCTTCACCGACCCTGAAGAGGGCGCTGGACGGGATCTTGAGCGCGTCCGCTTTCTCCCAGACGACGATCCTTCCCGTGACGCGGTAACCATCGCCCAGTTCCGGCGGCGTTTCGTCCAGGTCCACGATGACGTTGACCCGCTGTTCGTCCACACCCAGCGCGGACACGCGCGTGAACGCGGCCGGCTCGACGCGGCTCACCTTGCCGGACAGCGGATCTGGGCCACCCCAATCCTCGATCCATACGGCCTGGCCAACTTCCACCCGGACGGCATCGGTGGACAACACGTCGATCATTACTTCCATGTCACTGGGATCGCCCACTTCAAGCAGGGGCGTACCCGCAGCGACCACCCGTTCGCTTTCTTCGAAGAGGCGCAGCACCCGGCCGCCCACCGGCGCCGCGACGGATAGCACTGCCCTGGCATCGCCGCGCTCCTCCTGCAGGGCCAGGAGCGCCGCCTGGGCGACCTCGTGTTCGGAGACGGCCGCCCGGTGGCGGAAGAGGGAAGATTCCAGGGAACGTTCGGCGACGGTTGCCGCGTGTACGGCGCGCTCAAGGCGCTCCCTCGAGATGCTGCCGCTTGCGGCGAGTTTTTCGGCCCGCTCGCGTCCGCGGACCGCTTCTTCCTGCTCGACCCGCGCGCGGGCGACGTTTGCCTCGGCCTCACGGACCAGGGCCTCCGCCGTTTCGATACGGGCCCGGGCCTCCGCGGACTCGCGGGACCCCAGGGGCGAGGGCGTGATGCGCGCCAGCACATCCCCTCTGTCGACCCGGTCGCCTTCATTCCACTGCGGCCTCGCGAGCCGCCCGGACGCCGGCGCCGTGATCAGGTAGCGCTGCTTGACCCGGGTTCGGCCTTCTTCGCTGATCGTCACGCGCATGGGTCCCACTGCCGCGGTCCCCGTATCGACGAGCATGGGCGTAGGCATGAATGCGCGGACTAAGAGGACCAGGATGACCGCGAGGATGACAAAGAGCACAACGTGTTTTCGACGTAGTTTCATTTCGGCCTCTCGATTATTCCTGAACTTTCAACACGCCGATCATATCGAGGTGGCGCAGTTGCCTGTGGACCACGTACGCGGACACCACGGCCGCCGCTGAAACGACCAGGAAGGCGAACGCGTAGGTCTTTCCGGTAATGACCAGGGGCATCCTATAGAGTTCCTGGGCGGTAGCGTTCACCGCAAGATAACATAATCCCCATCCGATTAGAAACCCAATCGGTATCGCCATGAGGGTTACGATGGCCTGCTCGCCCAGGAGGACCACCGAAATCTCCCTTTCCGTGAAACCGAGCACGCGCAGGCTTGCCATTTCGCGGTTTCGTTCTTCCAGGGCGATGCGGGCGCCGTTGTATACCATGCCGCAGGCGATAATGCACGCGAATACCGTCAGCGTGAACGTGGTGGCACTCGTACTTTCGGCAATGGAGTCTTCAAATCCCTTGATCACCGCCTCGCGGACGGCGACGCCCGCCACGGCAGGCGTTTCTTTGAGTGTGCGGTACAACGCGTCCGCCCTGAGCGGATCAACGGAGAGATACGCGCCGGAGATCGTACTGCCCTCGCCCAGGAAACGGTTCAGCGCGCGATTGTCCATGTAGGCGGATATGCCGATCAATTCATCGACGAGCAGGGATACCGGCAGGCGGCCCTGCATCCTCGATCCTTCCAGGACTTCGACGTCGACCAGGTCGCCCTCCCGGACCGCCAGGAGGTCGGCCAGCGTCCGGGTCAACACGACGCCTTCCGGCGGCAGGGTCAGCGCCTGCCCGTCGCGGTCGATCAGCTGTCTCAATTCACCGGCCGGATCGAGCCCGTTGATGGCAGTCTGCTTCGCAATATGACCGGCGCGAAGCCTGACGGGTACGGCGCGGTAGGGTTCGGAGCGTACGACCCCGGGCAGATGGGACAGTTCGAACCGGGCCCTGGCTGGACGCGGCCCGGCGAAGACGACTGCGGCGTCGTCGCGCTGTACGGTGCGGAACTGATAGTCGATCAGGTATTCGATCGAATCGAAGGTAAACCGGCCCATGACCAGGATCGCCACCGCCATGGCGATGCCGAAAGCGGAAAGCAGCGTCTTGACCGGCTTCCGTTCCATGTTGCGGAAGATCATTCGCCAGACGGGGGTGAGCATTTGGTGCACGCCCAGGCGTTCCATCGCCAGCGGCCTGAAGTGGGCGGGAGAATCCGGCCGCATCGCTTCGGCGGGCGGCAGGGACATGGCCGACCGCAGCGCGTGCAGCGTGCCGAGGAACGCGGCGGACACGCTGATTACCGCGGCGAGGGCGATGACTTCGTAATTCAACTCGTAGACCAGGTCGGGGAACCGGTAGTAGTCCTGGTACAATGCGGTGAGCGGCCTGCCGAGCAGGAAGCCGCCCACAATGCCGAGGAGGGTGCCGCCCGTTATGGCCAGAAAGGCGAATTTCAGATAGTGCCACCCGATCGTGAGGTAGTTGTACCCGAAAGCCTTCATGATGGCGATCTGGTCCCGCTGAGCCCGTACCATGCGGGAAAACACGATGTGCAGCAGGAGCGCCGCGATTCCGAGAAAAACGGCCGGCGTGAAGTTGCTGGATACGCTCAGGCCGATGATTTCATCCATCAGGAACCGATGGGAGATCTGGCTGCCCCTTCCGTAGGCGCCCGTACTGCCATAGGGCTCGAGGACGAGATCCATCCGGTCGATCACGTCCAGCTCGCGTGCATCCGACGACAGGGCGACGGACAGATCGTTGAACCCGCCCTCCATGTCGAATGCCGCGCCCAGGGCGTCCCGGGCCATCCAGATCACGCCGAAGCGGAGGTTGTCCGGGAAGATGGATCCGGTGCCCTGGACCTCGTAGACGTATTCGGGAGACAGGCCTATGCCGACGACGCGAAGCGCTTTCTGCCGGCCGTTTATGACCGCGCCGATCCGGTCGTCGGGCGCCAGCCCATTGGCTTTCGCGAAGGCTTCGCTGATGATGACCTCCTCCGGCCTGCCGACCGCTGGATAGCGGCCCTCCTGGATCGCCACGTCGTTGAGCACCGGCCTGCGTCGTTCGGGCATGGAGACCAGCCGGCCTGTAGCGGGTTCATCCAGGCCGGGCACGTCCAGGTTCACATCCATCACGATCCGGGTGCGCACGCTGGAAACGCCGGGGATCCGGGCGATTTCCTCCGCGGCGGACGCCGGCGCCCGTTTGACGCCGGCGAACACATCGGCGAACCGGTAAGTCGCGTAGTAGGATTCCTGGGACTTGAGCAGGGAGATATAGGTGTGGCGCGAGGAGACGTAGAGCATGATACCGCAGGCCATCACCAGGGTGATGGCGATGACCTGGCCGCGCATGCGGGCCAGTTCGCGGAACACCTTGCGGTTCAGGATGGTCATGGCAGTTACGCTCCGCGGAATGCAGGCTACCAGCTCAATTCGTCCGGCCGTTTCTTCGCCTTATTGGCGTATTCCTCGACGATCTCGCCGCTGCGCAGGCGGATGACCCGGTCGGCCATGTCGGCGATCGCCGCGTTGTGGGTGATGACCGCGGTCGTGGTGCCCAGCGTGCTGTTGACCTTCTCGATGACTTCCAGCACCCGCTTGCCCGTCGTATAGTCCAGTGCGCCGGTAGGCTCATCGCAAAGGAGCACTTCCGGGCGTTTGGCAATGGCCCGGGCGATAGCCACGCGTTGCTGCTCACCACCCGACATCTGGGCCGGAAAGTGGTGCATCCGCGGCTGGAGGCCCACGAGGCTCAAGGCATCTTCCGCCGGCATCGGGTCCTCGGCGATCTCGGTAACCAGCTCAACGTTTTCCAGCGCGGTGAGGCTCGGGATCAGGTTGTAGAACTGGAAGACGAATCCCACTGACCTTCTACGGAAACCGGTCCTTTCGGATTCGTCCGCCCCGGTCATTTCCCGTTCCCGATAGAAGACCTGGCCGCCCGACGGCACATCGAGACCGCCCAGGATATTGAGCAGCGTCGACTTTCCGCTGCCCGAAGCGCCTAGGAAGACGGCCAGCTCACCCGCGTACAGATCCAGGTCGACCCCACGGAGGGCGGAGACGTCCACCTCGCCCATGCGGTAGACCTTGGAAATGCTTCGCGCGCGGAAAACCGGTTCGGTCTGTACAGTGCTCATCCAGCGATCTTCCTGTGTGTTTATCGTGGCGTACCTATCCTGCCGGCCCTACCGGTCCCACGGAAACCGGGCCGTCGGCTGGTTGACGTAGCGTTGCAGGCCCAGTGTCAGGCGCGCGCCGCATCCGGGCGCAAGGCGTACGGTGAAATCAATGTCGTCGACGGCAATCCTTCGGCCGTCGTGCTCGACCGTGCTTACCCGGTGCTCACCGTAGGCGCCGCCCTGGACGGTCACGGTACGCGCGTCGACCGGGTTGACGTTCACCAGGTGCACGTCAAGGCCATCGGCATCGATCCGGTCGATCAGGGTGGCCACGTCCTCCGGGACGCCGGGTCGGCCACGATCGGGATCGAAGTACCAGAGCCGGCAGTGCAGCGGACGGGCATAGGCCGGCCTCGGTCCGCCGGTCATGAGGTTCACGAGGGTCTCGATCCGTGCCGGGTTGAAGGGATTGGGATTGTCCGACAGGCGCGTATCCGGCGTCGACGTGTCGTTGCGGATCTTCTCCACCTGGCCGCGCAGATCCTCGAAGTTTCTCCGCAACGCATCGATGGGAAAGCCGGGATTCGATCCGTCCAAGAACCCGAGCCAGGGTTGCTCGCCGGTAAGCGCACGGTCGTCCGGATTCATGGACCAGTCGTACACCTCGACCGCGCCCCGGTCATAGGGTTCAGGCGCGTAGTCATACCAGCCGTCGTCTCCGTGCATGTGGGGATACATGGTGACGCCGTCCACGGTCTTCTTGTTGGCATTGACCGATTCGAGCACGGTGCGCCAAACGTCCACGTACTTCCGGTCGCCGGTGAGCAGCAGGGCGTTTCCGAACCCGTCCACGGCATGGGCGACGGCGTTCAGGGTGAAGTTGTCCAGGCGGCCGTGGCGATGGGCGAAGACCTTGTGGTTCCAGCCGTAGACGCCGCCCCACCACCGGCCCTCGCAGGCACTGCCGATGACGCCGTCCAGTCCGACGTTAGAGGGGATCACGCCTCCATTGGCATAGGTACGTTCCACCCACGCGTCCGCGTATTCGAGGATCCAGTCCCGGTACTTCGCTTCTCCGGTGAGCGCATAGGCGTTGAAGGCCAGGCCCGTGCTCGTCAGGTTCAGCGGATGGTCGCCGGCCACGTCGTTATAGGTCTCGAACCGCTCGCACATCTCCGCGTAGTCGCGCTGGCCGTGGAGCAGGTCGAACCGGCCATCCTCCAGCGGGTCGCCGGCCCAGTCCAGGGCCGTGGTCTTGCGCAGCATCGGCCCCCGGCTGCCGTTGAACATGCTCCGGATCAGCCGAAGTTCCGGATCGTAATTCTTCGCCTGGGGATCCTCGTCCATGTAGAACCCCGCAAACCTTCTCGTACGGCGGATATGGTTCTCGTCGTCCGGATCGCAGTTTCCCAGCAGGTTGAAGACCACCAGGCCCTCGGCGTGATGGGCCCAGTCGCTGTGCACCGGGAATTCCTTGTAGTACATGCCGTCCCGGGCAAAGGGCACGTCGACGGTTTTCGCCTCGGTGTACTGGCGGATATGCCCGTCCTGGGCCGTCTTGCACATGTCCAGAATACGGTCTCCCCCGCCGAGCAGGTAGACGACGGGCCAGTTCGCCAGGTTCTCGATGGCATCATCCGGGCCGTCGAGGGCGCCCCAGCGGGGCACGCATTCCAGGTAGCCCTTCTCGTCGAAGTACTTGTCGTAGAACAGTCCGAGCGCCTGGGACATGGAGCGAATGAGCGCGCGTTCCAACAAGGCCCACTGCGGCGGCGCCATGGGGGTGTCGATGTCGATTTTGATGCGAGAAGACATGAAGAACCCTTGCTTCACATAAGAATGAATACTATGGATTGGTGTTTTGTAGAAGTAGTGACAATAACCAGGCTACCCGGTACACTTCCGGACCTGGAGCCGGAACCAGACCTGCCGATTCGATCGGCAGGCTATTTTATTGAACCTACTGCATTTACGTTCCTGAGTTGATTTGTTGATCGACAGGAAGATATGGGTTCAGACACCCATCGTCAAGCGGATCATGGGCCGCACAAAAGGGGCTTCCCCGGCATTTCACACATGGCGTTTTTCGGCGCGGTGCATCCACGTCCGTGTATCCGTAGTGCGTCCTCATTGTCAGATTTCGCAGGCCGAGCCGGCCTGGAAGCGGGCCGAGCCGGCCTGGAAGGAAGTAACGGATGATCAATCGCGCCGTTTTGGTGTTTACGGGGCTCTCCCTGCTCCTCATGCACCCGGGTGTAACCGAGGCCCAGGCGCCGGCGGCTGACCGGTCTAACCTGGTACTCGAGCTGCTGTTCGACGGAGACGCCCGGGATACGAGCGGCGGCGGGCATCACGGCGAGGTATTCGGCGCGGTACCGGCGGACGACCGGTTCGGGCGGCCGAACGCCGCCTATGCCTTCGACGGCAAGAACGATTATATCCTCGTCGCGCCTCCACCGGCGCTCATGGAAGACGCGTTTACCCTTTCGGTCTGGGCAATGTATGATGATGAGACCTTCTCGAGATACTGGTCCAACGCAGTCATCACCCAGGACGACGGCGGCGGCGAACGACGCGTCTTTCAACTGAGCCAGTTAGGTCCGCTGCCCACCTGGCACATCATGGGCCGCGGCCGCGACCCACTTATAACTCGTCCTGTCGGAACCTCCGTCTGGCGACACCTGGCTGTCACCCATGACGGCAACGTGCACCGCCTGTACATGGATGGCGTACTGCACGATCAGGTCGAAGCCCCCTTCCCTCCTCATCCGCAAGAACCCGTTAACGTCGGTCGCAAGGGTTCGGGTGAACCGGATTTCTATTTTAAAGGCGCCATCGACGACGTGCGTATCTACACGGAAACACTTTCTCCGGAGGCCATTCTGGCCCTGGCCCGGGAGAACGGATGGCAGCCTCCACCCCAGGCGGGATTTGAGGTGCCCGACCCGCCGGAGTCGTCCCTCGAAGATGCCCTCGTCGCCCACTGGCCCATGGAAACCGCCGAAATGCGCGACGTATCGGGAAGCGGATTGAAGTCTATCGTCATGGGACAGCCGGAGGCCATAGCCGGCCAAATGGGCGGGGCACTTCGATTCGATGGCGACGAGGACTGGGCGGTGGTAAAGAACGCATCGCTGGATCTGCTGCACTACCTGACGATAACCTGCTGGATCAGGGGATTCGACACCGAAAGCCGGTACAGCCAGATACTCTGGTACGGCGACGGCGCGTGGGGACAGGATCCCTATTCCATGTCTATACAGGAAGGGCAGATCGGGTTTCGCATAGACGACGTGGCGACACAATGGGAACTCATGACCGAATCGAAGCTCGACCCTGAACGGTGGACCTTTGTTGCGGCGACTTTGAGCACGCGGGCGGATGGACTCATGGATCAGAAAATATACCTCAACGGTGAACTCGCCGTGGAACAGGTTACCGAGAATCCGTACCGGTACATCGAACTTGACCGCATGTGGCTGACCTTTGCTTCATTCGGGGGCGGTTACGACAAAGAGCCCATGGACCTCGACGACGTCAGGCTGTACAACCGGCCGCTGAGCCAGCAGGAAATCGAATCCCTTTTCGAAGGGATAGAGGAGTAACAGCATGAATCGCGATACCGACCGCGCAAACGAAGCGCCGTTGGACCGGATGGAATCGGACGAAACAGCACGGGACGAAACAGGCAGCCGGCGCCGGTTTCTCAAAGGGAGCCTCGCCGCGGCAGCCGGTGTCGCAACAGCGTCGATGTGGGACGCGACGGCGGCGTTCGCGCAGGAAGACGAAAAACCTCTTTCCGGCCCGCCCGGCCGGATCGACGACGAAGCCTACTGGGAGCGGGTCCGCGCGCAGTTTCACTTGAAACCGGATACAATTTACTTAAACAACGGCACCCTCGGACTGTGTCCCAAACCGGTCACGCAGGCGGTCTACGACGGGTACTTGTATCTTGCGGAAACCGGCAGCGAAGGACGGTCCCAACTCTGGGACGAAGTGGAGGAAAGCCGGAAAACGGCCGCCCGGTTCCTTGGGGCGAATGAGAACGAAATGGTGCTGACCCGGAACGCGACGCAGGGACTGCGCTTCATCGCGAACGGAATCCGTATGGAGCCCGGGGACGAAGTTCTCATGACCACGGATGAGCACATCGCGGGCTTCCAGCCCTGGACGCGGCGCGCCCGGCGGTACGGCATCCAGGTCAACCAGGTTCAGATTCCCAGTCCGCCGGGGAGCAAACAGGAAGTGGTGGACCTCTTTGAACAGGCTTTGACGCCGCGGACGAAAGTGATCTTCTTCTGCCAGGTCACCCGCGGACCCGGCCTGCTGTATCCGGTCAGGGAACTGTGCGCCATGGCCCGCGAAAAGGGCATTGTTTCGGCCGTGGACGGTGCCCAGGCGCCCGGCATGACCCCGGTGAACCTGAATGAGATGGGATGCGATCTCTTCGCCACGAGCCTGCACAAGTGGGCACTGACGCCTTCGGGTACCGGATGTCTATACGTTCGGGAAGGTTTCCAGGACAACTTCTGGCCAGGATCGGGCGGAAACGGACCATGGGATGACCGCGAACAGGGGCTGTGGCACGTGGGCCCCCACGGCACTTACGAACGGCCGGTCAGGGCCGCAATCAAGACTGCGTTGAACTTCCTCGAATCGATCGGGATGGATGCCATCTTCGCGCGCGACCGGATGTTGTCCGATTATCTGAAGGGACAACTCATGGAGTTGCCTGGTGTAAGCCTGGGGACTTCAACGGACCATGCGCTGTCGAGTCCGGGAATCACCTCCTTCGGCGTGGAGGGATGGGATTCCACGCTTCTTCGGGGGATTCTTCAGGGTAAGGCCGGGATCGTCTTGAGCCGGGACCAGAGGCGTACCCATGACCTGGTCCGCGTTTCCACGCACTTCTACAACACGCCAGGGGAAATCGATCGTCTGATCGAGTTGTTGAAGGAGATCTTGTAGTCGCCGGTCGGAAACTGGCGGGATCAAACCCCTCCGTCGATGCAGCCGGTCCCGTCGTTGAAGTGCTCCGCACCTCGGTCGCGCAGGAAATCCAACGCACTGCGCAAGTCCGGTATCCCGGTTCGTCCCCCGAGCCGGGTGCAGCTCAAGGCGGCGACGGCCGAGGAAAACACCGCCGTCTTCTCTAGGCTCCATTCCTGCAGCAGGCCGAAAATGTATGCGCCGTGGTATACGTCGCCCGCGCCGGTCGAATCGACAACCTCCACAGGGAAAGCCGGCGTGTGGAATGTCCGTCCGCCCGCCAGCGTCAGGCTGCCTTGCTCGCCGAGGGTGACGATCACGACGGATGATCCGCGACTGGACAGGGACTTTGCGGCCGCTGCCGGATCGGCCAGGCCGGTCAGCGCTTCGGCGAACACACGAGAAGCAATCAGGTAGTCCGTCGCCCGTAGCAGATCCTCGATATCCTGGGGACGGGACAGGCTGTCCGCGTCCAGGACCACGGGCACGCCGGCGCTGCGCGCGATTTCCGCGGCGGCCAATGCGGCCTGACGGCCCGTGGTGTCGAGATGCAGGTACTTCGCGTCGGCGATCATTCCGGCGGGTACTTCCGAGGGAGACATTTCCACGGTCGTTCCGCCGGCCATGATGGTCCGCTGCCCGGTCGATTCATCGATGAGAATCATGCTGACGGGAGTCGTTGCACCAGGCTCCACGTTCAATTGGGCCGAGTCGACCCCGTACAGGTCGAATTCCTCCTTCACGGCGCGGCCCGCCATGTCGTTTCCGACCTTTCCCGCGAAGGCGGTGGACACCCCCAGCCTGGAAAGCGTAACCAGCGCGGTGGAGACCATCCCGCCGCCCTGCTGGGTCGAGTCGCTCATCCAGACCTGGTCGTCCTGGTCCGGGAGGTGGGGCACGATGCCCAGGAAGTCCAGGCAGGCGCATCCCAGTCCGACGACGTCATGGGCCATCTTCCGATTCCTCGTATCTACTGCTCGTTAAACAAATTACCGTCGGTTATTCTCTCGTCACGTGTATACCCGTTTCATCGGCCTCGACCGGCAGCGGATCCGAAATGCCGCTTTCCGCGTCCAGGCCCTCAGTGCCGAGCAGGAACCAACGGCCGCCGTGCTCGACCAGTTGGCTGGCATAGAAGCGGCCGGACGGCGCTTCGGGCATGGTCTCGCCTGTACCGTGGATATTGAGGTCAGGGCAAATTAAAACACCGGGAAGTAGCGTCAAGCCCAAATCAATTGACAGGCCCCTCGGGCAGCCCTACCCTTTCACGACGATCGGGCCGGACGTTGTAATTACTGTCGACCATCCCGACCAGGAGGAGACCGGCCTGTAAGAGTCCGGCCTGTATGAAACCGGAACACCCAATGCCCACCTGAAGCCACGAGGAACCCATTCCGATGTCACTGACTGCAGACGTGCGGGCCATGCTGCCCGACCTGGACGGATACGCGTATTTCCAGACCAGCGGATTCTCTCCAAAATTGAATCCCGTCGTCGATGAGGTCGTCCACTGGCTGAAGTTCCAGAGCCGGGGCCCCGCCCTGCCCTTCGTCGCCGGGCGGATCGAGGAACTGAAACGGGATATCAGGGGCAAGGTCGCCCGTACCGTCAATGCCACGCCGGAAGAGATCGTCATGACGGAAAACACCACGATCGGCATCAATATCGTGGCCAACGGCATCGACTGGAAACCGGGCGACAACGTACTGCTCACCACCCACGAGCACCCGGGCAACCGGCTGACCTGGTACAACCTGACCGGGCGGTACGACGTGGAACTCCGGTTCGCGCCGATGTACAACGACCTCGGCAGGACGCTCGAGGAGATGGACCGGCTGATCGACGGCCGCACGCGGCTGGTCAGCGTCAGCCACGTATCCAGGCGCACCGGCCTGCGCCTGCCGGGCCGGGCAGTCTGCGACCTCGCCCACGAAAAGGACACGCCCGTCCTCTACGACGGCGCGCAGTCCTTCGGGGCCATTCCGATCGACGTGCGGGCGCTGGACTGCGATTTCTACAGCTTCTGCGGCCACAAGTATACCATGGCGCCGCAGGGAACGGGAGGCCTGTACATCCGCAAGGACCGCATCGAATGGCTCAAGCCGAGTTGGATCGGGTCCCACTCGCAGAAGTCCTTCGACCAGGATGGCCACATGGACCTGCACGACGAGGCCAGGCGTTTCGAGTTCGCCACGCGGAGCGTGCCCGACCAGGCCGGTTTCGGCAAGGCCCTGGATATCTGGGCTGGACTCGGATGGGAAGCGATTTTCGCCGGCATCGCGACGTACACGGACCGGATGAAGGCCGCCCTGCTCGAGATTCCGGGACTGGTGCTGGAAACGCCGTCGTCCTACGACGATTCATCGGGTATCGTCACTTTCCATGTGCCGGGTCTGGAGGCCGGCCCCCTGTCGGAAAGCCTGCAGCAACATGAGAAAGTACTGGTCTCCCCCCTCGAATTCGCGGAGGAAAGCACCCGCGTTTCGACCCACGTGTTCAATTCGGAGGAGGACCTTGAGCGGCTTACGTCGGGGATACGGAGGGTGCAGCGCGAGGGGTTGGACACGTCGAACTAGGGTTGGACACGTCGAACTAGGGTTGGACAGGTCACATTTGGCCGGGACGCGTCGAATCGGCTCCGCACTCGTCGTTCGCCGAATCCGGTCGGACCGGACCGGCTGAACGCCTACCTGAACCAGTCGTAATTGAGACCCAGCGAACGGTCTTCCAGGGGCAGGTCGACGCGTACGCCGCCCTGTGCGGAGGAGCATTTCAGGGCGATCTCCACTTCCAGCGCCATGGCGACCCTGCGGCCCGAGTTCTTCGGTTCATCCAGCGTTCCCGCCAGGCAGTCCATCACGTCGTTCAGTGAATACACCCCGCCGTAGGGGGGCACGAACTGCGGACCCGGCCAGGGCACCTCTACCCTGTGGGGCCGGCCTTCCACCTCCATCTCCTCCCATCGCTGCCAGCCCGTCGGGAAGTCGTAGGCCAGGTCGCCCTTGCTGCCGTGCAGGCGCACGCCTGGAGCGCCCTTGCGAAAATGCACCACGAGACCGCTTTCGGTCACCATCATGCCCTGACCGTTAAACTCGTCGCTTCCCGATTCCCGCCGCGGTTCATCGCCGGTACCGATCACCCAGGCCGGTTCGCTGTCCAGGAAATAGGACCAGTTCTGGTGCTGGGCGAAGGGACCCGGCGCTTCGATCGACCGCAACTCTCCAATACCGCCTTCGCGCACCAGGGCGCCGGCACGGGCGAAGGATGGATGGGTGGTGGCGATCGCGCCGCAGCTCAACGGCACGCCCGCTTCCGCACAGGTCCGCACCATCCGGTCCGCTTCCTCGAGGGTATGGGCCATGGGCTTTTCGGTAAAGATCCCCTTCGCGCCATGGTGAACGGCGAGGCAGGTGAAATCGGCGCGATGCTTGGTGTTCGTCGCGACGGCCACGATGTCCGGCCGTTCGATGGCCAGCATATCCCCGGCGTCGTCATAGAGGGAGACGACGCCGTACCGTTCCCTGAAGGCGCGCAACCGTTTCACATCCCGCTCCGCCGCCGCGACCAGTTCGACGTCCGGGCGGTCCCACAGTGCTTCGGCGTAGGAGGAAGGCAACCCCTCCGTGCCCGGGTTTTCGTGGTAGTGGAATCGCCGATGGATGCTCAGATTGGGCGTCGGGCGGTCAATGTCGTCCACGTCCCACACGCCCGTCCTTTGCGCGAGATCGTAAAGCATACCCATCCAGCCGAGCCCAATGAGCCCTGCCCGGTACTTTGCCACGGAATGCTCCTTCATTTGTTCTCATTCGTTAATACGGCAGCGGTATATCCCGTTGCTCGCCCTAAAAAGGCAACGGCACGTCAAGCCGCTCGCTCATTTCCCGTACGGTGCGCTGTTCGATCTCGCCGAACCGGATGCCCTGCTCCCGGTGAAGCGCCACGCGCGCTTCTTCGATCGCGCCGGGCAACAAGGCCTCGTCATACCCCGGCATGGGTTCGTAGGTTTCTCTCACATCCCTTACGAAACGATCTACTTCCTTCTTGAAATCCCCCGCGGGAATCACCGTTTCGATGTGAATGGCCAGTACCATGCCGCCGTGATTCGCGCCCGGCCACCGGGCCTGTACCTCATCGGCCTCCTGCAGCGCGGCGCCCGCCAGCGCGCATCCCAGGACCGTGGCAACCGCCCCGTAACCGATGCTCTTGAAGAAGGCGGCCGGTATGCGGGACAGGAGGTCGTCGAATTCGGGCGAATGCTGGTAGTCGGCCAGGATGCGCGTGGCCACGTCCTGCACGATGGGCGGTTCGTCGCCGGCCGGAATCCCGAAGCAAAGCGGGGGATTGCCCAGGTAGCCGATCTGGGGCTTCGGGTCCTGGCCGCGGGCATCGCCCATGTTGCGGTAGCCCTGAACCGAGAATCCGATGCAGCCCGCCTCCATGCACATGCGGGTGTAGTGGCCCGCCGAGCCGTAGTGGCCGATGTGCCGGGCCAGTCCCATGCCCATACCCGTCTCGCGCGCCCTGGCGATCGCCCCTTCGGTCGCCTCCACCATGGGCCAGTACCCCAGCGTGCCGTCGCCGTCCACAGTGACGGAAGTGGGTGATTCGGCGATGACCCGTACACTGGGCCGTGGATTGTGATGTCCCTCGGCGAAGGATCGCGTATAGCCGGATGCGGCACGGACCCCGTGGCTGCGCACGCCTCTGAGGTCGGAGTTTACCAGCAGCCGGCTGATGATCGAAGCATGGTGGCCGGACAGGCCCACCTTCTCGAAACAGGCCGTCGTGAAAGCCAGCAGGGATGTTTCATCGACATGGATGTATGCTTCCGGCGGACGGTTCATCGATGGTTCCTTTGGAATTGCTGCGGTTTGACTTACTGCAGTTTACAAACACTGGTGTATATGGCCTGCGATGTCTGGCGAGCTAGAAGGGCGTACGGTTCCGATCAGACCACCATGGGTGTCTGAAGCACGGTAAGGCCCATGTCGATATACTTCTGCCGATCAGAGGGGTCCAGGAGCGCCAGGCTGACGGCGACCGGCGTTCCCTCCATCTCCCGGGCAACGTGCCGGACGCAGTCGTCGACGGTCCGGAAAGGCGGGTTCCGATACCGTTCGATGTCGTACATGAGATCATTGGGACCGAAGGTGAGGACGTCTACGCCATCCAGCGCCAGTTTCCGGCAATTGATGACGGCGTCGACCGATTCGAGCTGCAGCCACAGGACGCCCGTGTCGTTCCACCAGGCCGCGTACTCGAGGCGGTCGGCACGACCGGCGATGCCGTGGCGTGCGCTTCCTCCCCAGCTTCTTCCCCCGAACTTCGGATAGTAGAAGAAATGGACCGCCTCGCGCACCGTGGCTTCCTGCCTGACTTCGGGAACGAGGATGCCCGCGGGACCCAGGTCCAGATAGTTCCCGATCAGGTAGGTGTGCCGGGTATGCTTGATGCGCAGGATCACCGGCACGCCCAGCACCTCGGCGGTGGCGCAGAAGGACACGATCCGGTCCTCGCTCTGGGGGCCGTGCTGGCAGTCCACGTTGAAGAAATCGATATCGTCCTGCTGAAGATAACGTTCCAGATCCTCCCGGCCGGAATCCATGGATACGCCCAGGCCGGTCACGATTTCGCCACTTCGGATGCGGTGTTTCAGCGAGATTGGATGGACCATGACGGAACGCACCTCCCTCTCCTTTATATCTTCGTCAGAACCTGAAGTTGTACCGGTGTATCTACACGTATTACCGCCGAGGGATGACGCCCCAGGGTTCGTTCGAGGAGGCGCCGGTCCGCTACGGGTATGTGCGCCTTGTCCCACCACATGGCCCGGCACCGGTCGAACAGCTCCAGGCTGTCGAAGTAGTGCCTGAAAACGAAAACGGTGCGCGCACCCGTCACAATCTCTCGGCCGGCGACCGCCTCCGCCACCACCCGGTCCGCGAAATGAAAGTCGACATACTCACGAGCCAGCGTAGCCACCTGGTTCACTTCATGCGCGACCTGGCAGTATACCTGCTGCCTCGCGTGCCGGCGATTGCCCAGGCTTGCCGGGAAGTACGGACGGATGTCGACGACCCGGCCTCCGGGCTTCAGTACGCGACAGGCTTCGTGAAGGGCATGCCCCATGCCCTCTTGTCGCACTCATCACAACGACCACGAGAACAGGGCGAGGTCGAAACTCCTATCGTGAAAGGGCAGGCAGGAAGCATCGGCCACGGCGAAGCGCGCGATGCCCTCCAGCCGCTTCCTGGCATGGGCGCGCCCGACATCCTCTCCGGTCAGGTCGACCCCGACGATCGAATCGATCCATCCCCTGATCCGGTTCGACAGCCGGCCGTCGCCGCATCCGATGTCGAGGACGCGCGCACCGTCAAAGGGCACGTGCCGCCTGATTATCCGCGTTTCACGACGTTCCGGATCAACTCGAACGCCTTTCATGCTTCACTCCCGCATCTGATGATATCGGGCCGGATTACGGTCCAGGCCGGTTATCGGGCCGGACCGGTTATTGGAACATCAGGTCAGTCCGGCCGCCTCTTCGATCTCGACCCAACCGCCGGTTTCCTTCGACCGCTCTATGGCCAGTCCCGTAAGGTACAGCCCCGCGGCCATCCTGGCATTGGTGCGGTTCGGCGTGCCCTTTTCCACGGCGTCCAGGAAATCGGCGACGCTCTCCGCCTCGCCGGGCCACCCGCCGACCACCGGCATCACGGGCGTCACGTGGATTGTTTCGCCCTCGGAATCGGCCTTGCTGCGCAACCGTATCGTGTTGCGAAAATAGTCGACGACCAGGTCGCCTTCGTCGCCGGTCACCTCGATCGTGGTTTCCAGCGTATCTACCGAGTCGATGTTCAGGTGCATCGTGCCCCAGAGGCCGCCGTAGTCGAACTGGACCAGGCTGTGGAACTGTCGCCGGCCCGCCTGCCCGTGGCCGTCCATGACGAGCACCCTTGCGGGCGACCGACCAACGATGCTGTTCAACCCGTCCACGTACCAGGGTCCCAGGTGATGGGCGAGGCACAGATCCGGGCCGCCGAATTGTGCCCAGTTGCTCCGCAGTTTCAGGTGGACGGTCTGCGGCGCGCCGATCGCACCCTTCCGCAATAGTTCCGCGGCGCTGTGTATGACCGAAGCGTAGCCGATCTCGAGGTCGCCGTGCGTGACCTGGCCGGCCGCGACCAGCCGCTTCAGCATCCGTCGTATGCCGTCAGGACAGCCGGCGAGCGGCGGTTCGTAGCAGGCGGCAACTCCAGCGTCAAGGACGGCGTCCATAGCCGCCTCGTGAATGGCGTCGGGTATGGCCATCATGACGGCATCGAGTTCGTGGCCGTCCAGCAACGCCTCAAAGCCACCATAGACCTGCACATCCGGACCCAGTTCCTCACGGATGCGCTCTCGAGACGCTTCGCTGTACGCCGCGGCGGAAACGATCACCACCTGGTCGTGTTGCCGCAGGGCGGGCACGAAGGCCATCCGGGTCCAACCTCCGAATCCGATCAGGCCGACACGCATGCTGGACATGATACATCTTTCAAAAGGGTCACTTATCGTTTCTCTACATACCGGTATCGAAGTATATTATGGCAATGAATACCGCCGCGGATCGGTATGGCAAGGATTATGTAATGCGGAGTCTCCGGTTGAGATATCTTTATCTGCTCGTCCTCCTGCTACTGGCGCTGGAGTCAGGCCATTCAGCGGCCCAGGTGAACATAGAAGCACTGCGCGGGGATGCGGGTTCCACCGGTTTCTCGGGCGCCCTGGCGGTCAACCTGGAAATGCATACGGGCAATACGGACCTGAAGGAAATCGGACTGGAAGGAAGGCTGGACTTCGATCACCCGAGGGTAAACACGTTCATGCTGGCCCGCAACGACTTCGGATGGGAACAGGGCGAGCGTTTCGCCGATGAAGGACTGATCCACCTCCGCCAGCACTACCCCCTGCATGGACGGTTCGGCATCGAGGCGTTCACCCAGTACAACTACGATACGACCTATCGGCTCGACGCCCGCGCACTGGCCGGCGGAGGGCTTCGATTCCACCTGGTCGAATCCGATGGATTTCAGCTGTGGGAAGGCGCTACCGCTTTCGTGGAACACGAGCGGCTGAGCGAACTGGAGCCAGGGGATGACCACCCCGACAACGCGACCGTCGTCCGCTGGAGTCATTACCTGTCCACCAGAATCGCCGCAAGCGACCGGGTCGTGTCCACGTGCACGGTCTATTTCCAACCGCTGTGGAACGGGATCGGCGACACCCGCGTCCTCGGCGAGCTCAACCTGGAGATCGACCTGGCCGGACCACTCGTGCTGGCCCTGAATTTCGTCACGCGCTACGACAGCCGACCACCGGAAGGCGTAAGCAAGCTGGATACGGTGCTGGAGAACGGCCTGGCCGTAACTTTTTAGTATGATAAGAACGAAAGTGATCCAATGGATAATACCAGGGCGCGCGGCCTTAGAACAACCGTAAGAATAGGAGTACAGGCAAATGGCGTTCAACGACCAGGTAAAGCAGGATTTCGACCGCGACGGCTTCGTGCTGCTCAAGGGGTATCTGTCTTCGGCGGAAGCGGCCGAGATCAACAACAACATCGACCGGTTCATCGAAGAAATACTTCCGGGAGCGCCGGATACGACGGCCTTTTACGAAGACAAAGAGGATCCGTCGTCCATCAAGCGTCTGCAGAACATGGCTGAACTGGACCCGTACTTCGACGGACTGTTCGGATCCTACCGCTTTACCGAACTGGCCGGATTCCTGCTCGCGGACGATGTGCTTCCCAAGAATCCGCAGTGGTTCAACAAGCCGGCCAGGGTGGGCGACGTTACCCCGCCCCACCAGGACGGCTTCTATTTCATGCTGGAGCCCAATGAGGCCGTGACCCTTTGGATCGCCCTGGATGAAATCGACGAGGAAAACGGATGCATGCGTTACGTGCGGGGGTCGCACCGGCGGGGCATGCGTCCCCACCGGACGTCCAACGTACTCGGTTTTTCACAGGGGATACCCGATTTTTCCGATGAAGACACGGAACGGGAAGTGGCCATGCGCGCCAGCCCGGGCGACGTCTTCGCCCATCACAGCATGATCATTCACCGGGCGGACGCAAACCGGTCCGACCGCCGGCGCGCCGCCCTTGGGCTGGTGTATTTCGCGGCCAGGGCCAAAAAAGACGAAGAAAAGGCCGAACGCTATCGCCAGGAGCTCTTCGCCCGGTGGGAAAAGGAAGGCAAACTCTAGCGGGCAGCCACGCTGCAACGGCCGGAACGCTATTCCTCGCTACTCCTTGTGTTCCGCATCGCGGTCTTCGGCAAGCTGCACGCCCCACAGGTGCATGGTGTTGACCGGCTTGCCCTGTAGTTTCAGGTAGTAGAACAACTGCCCCTTGTGCTGAACCAGGTGCTGCACCATCTCAAGCATGCGATGGCCAAGCACGGGTGTGGAAGGGTCCCACGGCGCGGGGGCGGGTTCGTTCTGCATCCTTTCCTCGCCGGCCAGCTTGAGCATCTCGAATGACAGTTCCCGGTCCGCCGCGAGCTTTTCCTTTGCATCCGCCACAGAGGCGACCGTGGGCATCGCTTCGGCCGGCGGCAACATATCCCCGGATCCCATGTCGTCCACACTGACACCTTCGGGCAAACCGAAGTCGCCGGTAACGAATCCCTTGATCGCCATACCGCAAGCTTCGCCCACGTGGAAGAGCAACTGGCCCGTCGTCATCCAGTTGTCGCCCGACGACGGTTTCCAGTCGAGGTCCTTATCATCGACGAGGTCCATTAATCCGTCTGCCGCATGGTAGGTGTAGTTCAGTTCATGGGTCAGTATTTCGGTCCAGTTCATGTCTTCTCCTCGGTTCGTAACTTATTGGTCTGCCGTGTTCAACGGCTGCTCCGTGTCACTGCAATGCTGTGCCTTGGCACGCTAATCGTTCTCACTGGAACCACTTTCCCATCCCCCTTCATTCAACTCCACGAGCGCGATATAGTTGCCGCAGGTATCGTCGAAAATGGCCTGGATGCCGAAGTCCTGTTTCGTCGGGTCCACGCTGAACCGGACACCCAGCTTCTTCAGCCGCTCGTACTCGGAGGCGATATCGTCCACGGAGAACACGATGGACGGCATCCCGGATTCATAGAGTTCCTTGTGGTAAACCTGGGACCACTCGGTACCCTTCGGTTCCAGCAGGAGCGTTGTGCCGTCGGGCTCCTCGGGAGAAGCTACGATGGCGAGGCTGGCCTCGGGCACGAACATGATCTCCTTGAAGCCCAGGATCTTCGTGTAGAACTCGTGTGCTTCGAGGGGATCGTTTACGAAGACGCCCGTCATTTCGATTCGCATTTTCTTCCTCCATGAATCCGCATCGAATTCAGATGCCTTGTACGTGCGTGCGTTTCACTCCGCGTTTCAGACGGGCCATCAACGTATGGCCGATTCAGGCGCCTGACCGTCTGAGCACGTCCGTTATGCGCGTCCTGCCCCCCGCCTCGGCATGATCCAGCGCGGTTTTGCCGGCACCATCAGTCGCGTGGATATCGGCCCCCGCTTCGATCAGCAGTTCCGTCACTTCGTGGCAGTCGTCGTCCTGCGTCGCGTTCATGATCAGCGGCGTTCTGCCGAAGTAGTCACCCGGCTGCAGGTTGCGGGAATTGACGTCGGCGCCGTGATCGAGCAGCACGCGCACCGATTCCGGCTGATGCTCCGAGGCCCAGTGCAGCGGCTTGCCGCCGTACAGGCCGGTTTCGTCCGCTTCCACGTCCGCGCCGGCAGCGAGCAGGACGCGGACTACCGCGATAGCATCATTGTGTGCCGCCCAGTGGAGTGCGGTCTCGAATATCGGCCCTCTTTGAAAAACCGCCAGGGCATCCCGCTTCGTATGCTCCTTCACGATCTCCGCCCAGCCGCTGCGCGCCGCCATTACGATCCCGACGCCGAGCCCGTTCGTACCCGCCGCCCGATGCGGGATCTCCTCCAGGAAATAGCGCCTGACTTCTTCCTGCTTTTCCCAGTGCGCCACGATCACCGGCGGATAGTGGTACGGCGTGTAGGGGTAAATTTCGGCGTCCCGCGCCACGAGCTCCTTCACGATGTCCAGCCGCCCATGGCCCGCGGCGCAGTGAAGCGGCTGACGTTCGTTGATGCCGCGGTCGGGATTGACCACGTCGACCAGCCAGGGTTGTGCATCCAGGTCCAGGACTACTTCGCCCAGGTTTCCTGTTCGAATGGCTTCGAAGAAGCCCGCCACATTCACGTGTCCGTTCCGACGATGATCTTCGGGCACTATATTCGACCCCGCGTGATGGATAGGATGAATGTCTTCTAAACCGGATTAATGTACGAATGGTACGGGTTTTACGCCATGAATTTCGATTTTTGCGACATGCCTTACCGGCAGGCGGGATATTGACATGCACCGGTCCCTCACCTACATTATCATCCCATATACCGAAGCCGGATACTCAGGCGGATGGCAAGCATGGAACAGGAGCGACTATGGGAACGGTCAGGGTATTGGTGGGCACGCGGAAAGGGGCGTTTATACTGTCTTCGGACGGCGCCCGAAAAGACTGGAACATCGACGGCCCACATTTCGGAGGCTGGGAGGTTTATCACATCAAGGGCTCCTCCATCAATCCGGATCGCCTCTATGCAGCCCAGGCTACCGGCTGGTTCGGGCAGTTGGTGCAGCAATCGGACGACGGTGGCAAAAGCTGGAACCCGGTGAGCAACGAATTCACCTTCGAGGGAGCGGTGGGCACCCATCTCGATTTCGACGACAACCCGCGTCCCTGGGCGTTCAAGCGGGTCTGGCACCTTGAGCCATCGCTTTCCGACCCGGAAACGGTATTCGCTGGCATCGAGGACGCGGCGCTCTTCCGCTCGACGGACGGGGGCCGGTCCTGGCAGGAACTGGCCGGCCTGAGGAATCACCCTTCGAGTTCAGGATGGCATCCCGGCGCGGGTGGGCTTTGCCTGCACACCATCCTGCTGGACGAAGGCGACCCGAACCGGATGATCGTCGCCATTTCCGTAGCCGGCGCATTCCGGACACTGGACGGCGGCACGTCCTGGGAGCCGATCAACAAGGGCCTTCATTCCGACTACATGCCCGAACCCGAGGCGGAGGTGGGCCACTGCGTCCATCGTCTGGCCATGCATCCAGCCTATCCGGACGCGCTGTTCATGCAGAGCCACCGAAACATCATGCGCAGCGACAACGGGGGAGATTCCTGGGTCAACGTAAGCGGCAACCTGCCCAGCGACTTCGGTTTCCCGATCAGTGTGCACGCTCACGAGCCCGAAACGATTTACGTAGTCCCGATGAAGGGCGACTCCGAGCACTACCCGGACGAGGGCCACCTGCGCGTCTATCGGAGCCGGACCGGCGGGAACGAATGGGAACCGCTGTCCGTGGGACTGCCGCAGAAAGACTGCTACGTCAACGTCCTGCGGGACGCCATGGACGTGGATACGCTCGATGACTGCGGGATCTACTTCGGCACTTCGGGTGGCGCGGTCTACGTATCTCCCGACGGCGGCGACCACTGGAGTTCGATCGTGGAGCATCTGCCGCCGGTGATGTCCGTCGAAGTCCAGACCCTCCCATGATACGCGTCGTTCTGCCCTATCACCTGCGGAACCTGGCGGGTTGCCGGGACAAGGAAATCCTCCTGCGGGTCGCCGGTGGGGCCGTGACCCAGCGCAAGATCCTGGACGCCCTTGAAGCGCGCTTTCCGCAGCTCGGCGGAACGGTCCGGGACTACGGATCGGGCTGCCGCCGGCCCCTCGTACGGTTCTTTGGCTGCGGCCGGGACCTTTCCCTCGAGTCGCCCGACGCGCCGGTACCGGAAGCCATCGCGCAAGGCGAGGAACCCTACCGGATCGTCGGTTCGGTAGCCGGCGGGTAGCGGCATCAAGGCGCACCAAGTTCCTTTAAAACCGCCAGCTCGCGGCTGGTTTCTCTCCAGACCGGACCGGCGGCGAACCGCTCCGCGTATCCCCGCGAGGTCAACTCCAGCACTTCCTCGAAGAAGTGGTCTTTACCCTTGTGGATGCAGTCCATGACCAGGCCGTTGTCGCCCGGGTTCGACTGGATCATGGCCTCCACGGCCAGATCGGGTTTCAGTTCCATCAGGTGTTCGAATACATGAAAGCCCGTTCCCTGGTTCGTGCCGATGGCGTGGTACAGGGGCGTCTGGCCTCCCACGCCGTTCCGTCCGATGGACGCCCGTGCGTTCAGATCGGCCCCGTGATCCAGCAGCACGCCAATCGCGTCCAGTTCGTGAAACTCCACGGCTAAGTGAAGCAAGGTGCACCCGCGCAGCGTCATGTGACTGCCGTAATCGAGCCTGAATCGCGTCGTGACGAGTCCATCGTCCGCTTCGAGGCGGGCGGTCAGCGCACCCAGGTCTCCGCGATGGATGTCCATGACCGGACCATCGTCATAGGCGGCTCCGTTGGCGATCAACAGATTGATGCACTCGTGAAGGTAATCGGGGGCAGACCGGGTATAGGTTTGCAGGAAGCCGTACAGCACGTCGCAGTCCCACCCTTCGTTCCGCGCGTCGTTCGGGTCGACGCCGACGGCCAGCAGCCGCCGCAGATGTTCCAGGTCGTGTCCCTCGCAACAGCCAAAGAGCGAGGCATCCAGATCATGGATGTCTGTGCCGGCCTGAAGCAGTCGCTTTGTCATGTCGACCCGCGCCAGCATGTCTGCCAGCACCAGGGGCTTGACCGGCCGCTCCCGGCCTCGGCGATCGATCCACCTGCAGGGCGTCTCCACCAGCTCAGGCCTGGTGGTGATCGCCGTTTCGAAGACGGCCTGGTCGTTGCGCACGATGGCCTCGCCCAGTGCGTGATCTCCAGCCAGGCATTCGGTTTGCGGCATCATTGATTACACTTTGTTGGCATCCTGCCCTATCTCAACATCTCGACGAGTTCCTGGTGCCCGGCTTTCTCCGCCCGGGCCAGCGGGGTGGCCCAATCCGCGCCGCCGCCCCGGGGATCCGCACCCCGCTCCAGCAGGAACGCCGCCAGGTCACGATGGCCCCAGCGCGCGGCCCATCCCAGCGGGGTGGAGCGCCATTCGTCGTCCACGGCCTCGATGGAAGCGCCCCGGTCCAGCAGCAGGGCAGCCTTCTCCACGTCGCCGATCACGGCCAGTTTGTGCAGGTAGGTAACGCCGTGCCAGTTCGCGTTATTGGGATCGGCGCCATGGTCGAAGAACAGGTTCAGCATGTCGAGGATATCGTCGTTGGGGGTCAGGGCGCGTCCGTCCAGGTGCCAGCCCTTGCGCCGCCGGAACGCGTACCCCATGTAGTTGTTGGCGTACCACGGCCGGTTCAGCTCCGCGCCCGCCCGGATCAACATTTCGATGATCTCCCTGCGCGCGAAGCCAGCCGCCATGCAGAGCACGCCGTAGTCGCCGCCATAGTTGGCCAGGCCGGGGTCCGCGCCGAGGAGTTCGCCGACCACGGGGATGTTGTCCAGCAGCACGTACATGCTGATGTCGGCCGTCGCCCCGTGGCGGTACAGCAGGTTGATCATCTCCTCGTTCTTCCCCTGGCCCAGGGCCTGGGAAAGGGGCACGCCGCTGGATTCCACCGGAGCGTTGGGATCGGCGCCGTGATCGAGCAGCAGTTTAGCCGTTTCCAGGTGATTGCCGGCCACGGCTTCGTACAGCGCGTGTCCCCGGGGCGCGTTATGCTCCGGGGCGTTGGGATCGGCGCCGTGGTCCAGCAGGAGTTGCACGATGTCGGTGTATCCCTGTGACGCCGCGCTGAACAGCGGAGAGCGTCCGCAGGTATCATGGTCGTTGGCCAGGTTTCGGTCTTCCGCGAGGAGATGCCGCACGCGCCGTTCGTCCCCCAGGGCGCACGCGACCGTCATGCTGTAGTTCGCCCCTCTTGCGATCAGGTATCCGGTCAGCAGCGGATCGAGTCCTCCACGTGACTTGCGTGCGCGGAACACGGCCACGTGCAGCGGTTTGCATCCGTCCCACCTGACCGGATCCGGTTCGGCCCCCTTGTCCAGCAGCAGGGCCGTCATTTCCAGGTTGTGCGCTGCCACGGCCTCGTGGAGGGGACGGTTGCCGCGTTCGTCCGAGGTGTTGATCAACTCCGGAGAGGCCTCGAACAACGCGCGGGCTTCCTCCAGGTCGCCCCGCCGGACCACTTCGCAGGCACGTTCGCCCACGGGCGGTGCGCTGTACCGGGACGCGACGGCGTCCGTCAGGAGTCCGGCAATCTCATCGTATCCGCGGTCCCTGGCCCGTTCGAGCGGAGGTACATGATAGTCCAGTCCCGACGCCGACGAAGGGTCCGCGCCGTGGTCGAGCAACACGCGGACCGCTTCCGTGTGCCCTTCCCGGACGGCGAAGTGCAGGGGCTGGTAATACGCCCAGTTTCCGTTGGCCAGCCCGGGATCCTCCTGCAAGAGCGACCTGATCCGGGCAAGATCGCCTTCCGCCGCGGCCAGCAGCATGTCCCAGACCTTGTTCGGCTTGCCATCCATGAAATGGCCTTGCTCGCTCGTGAAATCGGGTCGTATCCAATGCATAACTCGGTCTCCGAAGGTATCATTTGCAGACGGCGCGTGATCGTTCAGTTCGCTTGACAAAGTGCGAAGCAGACTCGGCTTCAACTTGCTCCGTGCTTCGAACAGCCTTTTGCGCACCGTTCCTGCTTTCAATCCCATGAAGTTAGCGATTTCGGGCGCCGAATAGTCTCCAATATACCGTAGTACCGTGACTTCTCTCAGTGTTTCTGGCAATGCTTCCACCGCGCTGCGGACTTTTTCGCTCATGTCCCTGCGTGCTGCCCGGTCCAGGGGACTTTCATCCGCCGCCTCGATGTCACCCTCCATGGGTACGAAACGGAAGGTATTTCGTCTCTTGAACCGGAAACACTGCCACTGAATGATCCGCCTCAGCCAGGCCGGAAACGACTCCGGCTCGCGAAGCGACTCGATGTGCTGCCAGGCGGCGATAAATCCTTCCTGCGCGGCATCTTCGGCCAGGTGCCGTTCACCCAGAAGACCCAGCGCGTAACCGAAAGCCATGTCCTGGAAGTTGGCCACCACCTTGCCGAAAGCGGTACCGCGTTCCGCATGAGGTAAAGACCGGTCGGCTGAAACCCGAATGTGTTGTTTGAGGTCGTTGGTCATATCGAACCGTCGTATCGGAAACCGGCGCCTTGCGCCTTCCGTCCATTCCCCATTACCATAGTGTCATTCAAGGAGCGAGGTGTTACCATGTCGTTTGGATAGTCGCGCAAGAGGAGGGCCCCCATGCATAACCTGAAAGTAAACGCACTCCGGGTCTTCGTCCCGTCAAAAGACCACGACGTATCGACCCGGTTCTACGAGGACATGGGATTTGAAACCGTCTGGACGGGACACGGAGTAAGTGAGATGCGCATCGAGGGATTCAGCTTCTACCTCCAGAACTACTATCAGAAGGAGTGGGCGGACAACTTCATGATGCATCTGAAAGTGGCGGACCTGGACGCCTGGTGGGAGCATATCGTGGAAAAGGACCTCGTGCGGCGGTACGATGGCGTCCGCGCGGCGGCGCCCAAAGTCCAGCCCTGGGGACTTCGCGAAATCAATCTGGTCGATCCGGCCGGCGTGCTCTGGCACATCGCCCAGGACGCGGATTGACCTTTCTTTTCACGGAGGATTATGTCCCGCCGGAGCCGTAATCGGCCAGGAGGTACTGCACGGCCAGGTTCGTGTAATCGCCCCACCGGTCCGCGAAATCCCGGATCTGCTCCTCGGAAACGCGTTCTCCGTCGAAGTAGTGACGCTCGATGGACCGTTTGACGGCGAGATCGCCGGCGGCGATGACGTTGCCCCGGCCCAGGTAACGCGCGCGAAACCAGTCCGCCGTCCACCGCCCGATGCCCACCAGGGCCGTCAGCTCCCGTTCAACCGACGCGTCGTCCTTCTCCGCCAGCCCGGCCAGGTCGATCTCACCCTCCCGAATGGATCGCGCCAGGTTCAGGATGTACCTTTCCTTCTGTCTTGAAAACTGCAACGGCAGCAGATCGCCGGGCTTCGCTTCCGCCATCCGGTCGGGCGTCGGAAAGGCATAGTGGGTTTCGCCGTCGAAGACGTGAGGTTCGCCGTATTCGGCTACGAGCCTGCTCCGCACGGTATAGGCGAATCCGAGGTTGATCTGCTGGGCCGTAATGGAGGACACGATCATCTCGAAGGGGTCGACCTGGAGATTGGGACGCAGGCCATGGTGGTTTTGAGCCGCGGCGGCAAGGACCGGGTCCCCGGACGCGAACGCGTAGAAGGCCTGCAGCGGGAAGGCCAGGCCCAGGATCTTCCCGGCTGCCGAGATCGCCTCGTCGATCGCCGTATCGGACGCCGGATCGGACGCCACGTCGGTTACCTCGTCGAGCGCCGCGTCGAGCACCGGGGAATCCGACCGGGCAGCCCCATCCCCGGGCGTCAGGCGCAATTCGATCCGGTCTTCGACGCGGTACAGGGAGACGAGGCACGGTCCCCCGGCCGTACGGATCACCTTGCTGAAGACGCCCTCTTCGAACCGGTTGGCAAGATCGCTGCCATACCGCCGGAACCGATCGAGCGTGGCATCGAAGTCGATGATCGTACTGCGGTCCGCTACGGTGCAGGCCATGTTTCTGATGGTCTGGTTAACTCCTTTCAGCCGTTGGCGTTACGGTCATGCTGAACGACGCGTTTCCACCGGAACCCCGAAGAAGCGGGTTACGATTCCAGGGGCTTCCATAATCCGACGAACGTACCTTCGTTGTCCGCAATCCACGCGAAGTGACCCATGCCCGGTACTTCGGTTGGAGGCACGATGGACGCTCCACCCAGTTCCTCGGCCTTCGCGACGTATGCGTCCAGATCGTCGACCTGCACATAGACCAGCGTGTAGTTGTGCGGCTCGTGACCGAGGGCGGAAATATGCCCGTTGATCCCATCCTCTCCCTCGGTGTCGATCATGGAGGCATGTTCATGGGACTCCATCTTCCACCCGAACAGACCGGCGTAGAAGGCCTGGGTTTCTTCTCGATTCTTGCATCCGATCTCGAAATGCATGACGGGATTCGCCATGGCGCGCTCCTCTCTGGTTGTGGTGTTTGTTGCTGCGGTTCATGCTACTAAGCGATACCTGTTACTTCTTGTACCTGTCATTGAGCCCGTGACCGGCCCGGATCATGGGCAGGATCTTCTCCAGGCGCCTGACCCGGGTTTCCGCCCGTTTGGCCTGGGCGATATACTCGGTGTACTCGCGCCGCTTCCCCGGTGTAAGCGCGTCGAACCGCTCCCCGGCTTCGCGGTCTTCCGCCAGTGCGCCGGCCAGTTCATCCGGAACCTCCACCGGCTTTTTCCGTTCCGCCTTGATCGCTTTTCCTTGCTGCTGGTTCTCGATGGACTCGTCCACGTAGGCGCGCAACAGGGTTTCGTCGATCTCTTCGACCGCCTGGAACCGCCATTGCCGCATGGCCCGGGTCCTGCCCTCCTGCGCATTGACCAGGACGCCATGTTCATCGCGCAGCAATGCGCCCTGGAAGAACCAGACGCTCACGAACTCCTTGAACGCCCCGATCCCGGCCACGTTCTTGCCTTCATGGGTATAGCAGGGCTGACCCCACTTGACAGTCTCTTCGACCTCGCATTCGTTCATAATGACGCGCAGTCTTTCCAGCAGGGGCCGCCATTCCACGTGGCCGTCCAGGTAATCTTCAACCGATTGATAACGTTGCACGATCCATCCTTTCCGTGAATTCGGCCTAGGGCGAGACCTCGGACGGTCCCGACTCGTACTGCGGGGCATTCGACATGTTTCCGAAGAGACTGAGCCTGCCGGACAGGGCGGCCTCCACGTCCAGTGCGTACGCGTGCGCGACGGTCGTGACGATGGGCCGGATCTGTTTCTCGACGTAGTGCCCGTAGTCAATGGGGGATGTGATCCGGCCCTCCGGCTGCGGACCGTCAAGGGTAATCACGTACCGGATGACGCCCGTCGGGTTTTCCATGAGCCGGGCCGCCTTGACGTGGGGAGGCACCGAACGGGTGTAGGATTCAACGGGCTTGCGCAGGTTCTTCCGGTAGACGAGCAACTCGTCCCGGCGACCGTTGCGGACCTCCTGGACCCAGCGGTAGATCTCCTCTTCGATCTCGGCGCCGGGCACGTCGTGAAATACCCGGTCGAGCAGCACGCCCTGCAGCCGGTGGGCCAGGTCGGTCCAGTCCCTCCGCACGGCTTCCATGCCGACGATCTCCACCCGGTCGCCGTCCGTCCCGCGCCGCAGGCCCGCATAACCCTTGGCTCTGCCGCGCTCGACGTCGCCCCGCATGGAAGGCAGCAGGAAACGGTGGTAGCGCTTTTCGAGTTCCAGTTCGAGGAATGACGTCACGCCGTACCGTTCCCTCACGTGCGCGGCCAGCCGGGCATTGATCCGGTCGCATACCGCCCGCCCCAGGTCCATGGATTGGTCCGGTCCCGGTCTTTCCGCCGGTTCGAGATCAACGAACACCGAATCCGTGTCCCCATAGAGCACTGTGTATCCGTCTTTCTCCAATTCATCCCGGCACCACTTCAGAATGTAGTGTCCGAATTCCGTGATCGCACCGGCCAGCTGCGGCGCGGCGAAGCGGCAGGAAGCAGATGCCAGCACGCCGTAGAAGGAATTCATGACGATCTTGTAGGTAAAGGAAGCGAGTTCGTCCCCGGTAGCCCTGGCCTCCTCCCGGCGCCTGAAAAACTGTTCCAGCATGGAAGGCAGTATTCCCGGAGTACGGGAAAACCGCGCGCCATTGGGGGCTTCGAGAAATCCCCCGGTTCGGTCGCCGTCGGACACGCGGCCGTGTTCCGCGCTCGACCCGTCAGATCTTGCTTCCTGGCCCTCGATATGCGCCAGGGGATCGATGTTGAAGGTGCGGATGATGGACGGGTAAAGGCTCTTGAAGTCGAAGACGAAGACATTTCGGTAGAGGCCTGCTTTCGCGGGTATGATCAATCCACCCGGCGCGCCGGCGCCCGGGGTGCGGTCCACGCCGGTCGTCGGCGCCACCATGCCGCGCTGGTGCAGCGCGTTGATGTAGATGTTGTCGAAGGCGGCCACGCTGACCCACGCCCGTTCCAGCGGCAGGCCCGTCAGCAGTCCCCTTCGCAAGGTCAGGTTGATCAGTCCTTCCGCCTCCAGGATGTCGAGTACCAACCTCGCGTCCTCGAGACAGTAGGCACAGAAGGTCGCCCGGTCCTCGCGATAGACTTCCGTGATCTTTTCCGCCCGGGAACGCCCTTCATCCTCTTCCAGCAGCTTGCCCCTGCCCAGGATGGCGTTGGCCACGGTGTCCAGACGGTAGTCCTCGAACCGCTGCAACGTGCCGCGGAGCAGATGCAGGGCGTCCAGGATCTGCCGGCCGTGGATCACCATGGTGCTTCCGCCCCAGATCTCTCCGGACCGGTACCAGGACTGGTCATCGGTCCGCCCGAGTTGAAACGGCACGTTCAGGTCCCTGAAACGTCTCTGCAGGACCTGCAGGTCGAAGTCGACCAGGTTCCATCCCGTGATCAGGTCCGGATCCATTTCGAGAACGCGGGACGACAGGCCGCGCAGCATCGACGCCTCGTCGGGCCAGCAGACCAGTTGCGGGGGATCCCCTTCGGCCGGCTCGCTGACCATGTGTATTTCTTCCGCGTCGATGCCGCCGCCCGAACCCGACAGGACCAGGCCCACGGCGTAGATGGTGGTCGCTTCGGGGTCCGTTTCGATATCCAGGGCCAGCACGCTGAAGGTCGGCTCCCAGTATTCCGGTCGAAGTTCGGGGTTGGCATATACCCGGTCGACCCGATCGCCGGAGGTCCAGGCGCCGCTGATCTTCACTCCGCCCCGGAGGCCTCGCCCGATCAGGTATTGCCTGCCGAAGGGGAGATCGCCCTCGTAGGTCCGCGTATGCTGGGATTCCAGGCTCTTGACCAGGTTGCGCTGATCGCGCACGCGCTCGAACTGGATGCCTGCCACGGGGTCGCCGTCCATCGTGGTGAATTCCGACCGCACCACCCGGGCGGAAACCCCGTCCGAACGGATCCGGGAGGCAGCCTCCGGTTCTTCCGAGACCCGGACGTAGAGCGTGGGCGAAACCCGGTCGTCCATGAACTGGAAAGTCTGGCCGTCCTGGAGTTTACCGACCCCGCAGATCACGTCCCGGCCGTTCTCCGCCCGATGGAACACGTGGAGCAGGTATCCCACGTGTTCCGCCGCGGCCTCACTGTCGAGTGCGGATGCTTCTCCACCGGGAGCGGATGCTTCACCGCCGGGAGCGGATGCTTCACCGCCGGCGTTGCTATGCGGTAGCGCGTTGGACATGGCTCAAGTGGTCTCGGAGAAACCTGCCGGTGTAGGACGCGTCGATGCCCGCCACTTCCTCGGGCGTGCCGGTGGCGATGACCTCACCGCCACTGTGGCCGCCTTCGGGGCCCAGGTCGATGATGTGGTCGGCCGTTTTGATCACGTCGAGATGGTGCTCGATCACCACTACGCTGTGACCGGCTTCTATCAGGCGGTTCAGGCTGGACAGCAGGTGGACGATGTCGGCCAGGTGCAGCCCGGTGGTGGGTTCGTCCAGGATGTACAGGATATGGCTGCCCCGGCGCAGCTTTCCCAGTTCGCTTGCCAGCTTGATGCGCTGGGCTTCCCCACCGGAGAGGGTGGTGGCGGACTGGCCCAGCGTGAGATAACCCAAGCCCAGCTGGTCCAGCGTCACGATCTTCTTCGCGATGGTAGGCCTTTCTTCGAAGAAGCCGACCCCCTCTTCGACGGACATGTTCAGCACGTCGGCGATGGTCTTGCCCCGATAGGTCACTTCCAGCGTTTCGGGATTGTACCTGGCCCCCTTGCAGGCCTCGCACGGTACCTCCACGTCCGGCATGAAGTAGAGCTGGGTGGTGATCGTACCCTCGCCGTTGCATTCGGCGCAGCGTCCCTCGGCGACGTTGAAGCTGAACCGACCGGGCCGGTATCCGCGCGATACCGCCTCGTCCGTCTTCGAGAAGAGCGTCCTGATCTGGTCGTAGAACCCGATGTAGGTGGCCGGATTCGAACGGGCGTTTCGGCCGATAGGCGATTGGTCTATGTTGATGACATGCTTGATGTGCTCGACGCCTTCCAGCCGGTCGTGGTCCCCCGCGAGCACCCGGCTGTCGTACAGATGGTTGTACAGCTTCTTGAACAGGACTTCGTTGATCAGCGTACTTTTCCCCGATCCGGATGCACCGGTCACGCAGACGAACTGTCCCAGGGGGATTTCGACGTCGATATCGTTGAGGTTGTTCTCCCGCGCGCCCAGGATGCGCAGCGACTTTCCGGTAGGTCCGCGCCGTACCTGCGGGGTCTCGATGGTCCGTGCGCCCGAGAGATACTGGCCGGTGGGCGACGCGGCACACTGCAGGATATCGTCGAGATCACCCTGTACCACCACTTCTCCGCCGTGCACGCCCGGACCGGGCCCCATTTCCACGATGTGATCGGCCGCCCGGATGGTCTCCTCGTCGTGCTCCACCACGATGACCGTATTGCCGAGATCGCGCAGTTGCCTGAGTGTGCGGATCATCTTCACGTTGTCGCGGGGATGCAGCCCGATGCTCGGTTCGTCCAGCACGTACAGCATGCCCATCAGGCCCGATCCGATCTGCGTGGAAAGCCGTATGCGCTGCGCTTCGCCGCCCGACAGGGTACCGGCGCGGCGGTTGAAGTTGAGGTAGTCCAGGCCGATGCCCAGCAGCAGGTCGAGTCGACCGGCAATCTCCCGGATCACCTGCCGGCCGGCCAGTTCCTGGCGCCCCGAGGGTTCGATGGCGCCCAGTTCGTCGCGAAGCTCGTCGAAATTGATCTCGCCGAAATCGTGGACCGTGCGGCCGTTGATCCGGAACAGGTGCCGGGTCTCCTTGAGCCGGGAACCCTTGCAGTCGGGACACACCCGCTCCACCATGACCCTTTCGAGCCAGGCCTCCATGCCCGAGCTTGCGACCTGCTTCTGCCGGTACCGCTTGTAGTTCCGCTCGATCCCCTTCCCGATGCCGCCGAATCCCCATGGCTTGCCAAGCAGCTTGTGATCGGGTTCCTTCGCGTCGGGTGGCGCCAGCAGGGGGAACTTGTCCGGCGTGCCGTCGAAAAGCACGTCCTGGACGGCGGGAGGCAGCGCGTCAAAGGGCGTATCGAGGCTGAATCCCATGTGCACCGAAAGGCTGTACATGACCCGCCCGGACCAGGTATCCGGCTTGTAGTTGAAAGCGTCCTTGACGAAGCAGCCGTCCCGGATGCTCAGCGACTTGTCCGGCACCAGCAGGTCCCGGTGCACGACCATGTAGGTACCGAGTCCGAGACAGGTCCGGCACGCGCTGGACGGATTGTTGAACTGGAAGTAGTCCGGAGCCAGGTCGCCCACCGCGAGATGGTGTTCCGGGCAGCCGAAAGACGCGTAGAACCGTTCGGCGGCGGATTTCCTGCTGCAGGCCGCCACGTGGATCCTGAGGAACTGATCCCCGGCGATCAGTGCGTTCTGAATCCCCTTGACCAGTTGTTTCTCGACGCCGGGTTTCAGGACGAAACGGTCTACGATCACCTCCATGCGCAGCTCACCGGATTCGTCTACATCGACCTCGCCGCTGATATCCACAGGTGTTTCGTTGATCACCAAGCGGCGGTACCCCTTCTTCCGGATTTCCGCGAAGAGAAAGTCGAGGTCCTCGCCATAGATACGGGAAACCGGCGCGCGCAGTTCCACTTCGGTGCCTTCGGGCAGCGACAGCAGTTCATCGAGTATCTGCACCGCGGTCTTGATCGGAAGGTCACGGCCGCAATAGGGACAGCCGGCGCTGCTGATCGTGGCGAAAAGCAGGTTCAGGTAACTGCTGACGTCGGTCATGGTGCCCACGGTGGAACGTGGATTGCGCGCGACGGTCTTCTGCTCGATGGAGATGACCGGTGACAGTCCGAAGAGATAGTCCACGTCCGGCTTGCCCACCTGCTGGATGAACCGGCGGGCATAGGAGGATAGCGACTCCATATACCGCCGCTGGCCTTCCGCGTAGATGGTATCGAAGGCCAGGGACGATTTCCCCGAACCGGAAAGCCCCGTTACCACGATCAACCGGTTGCGCGGCAGTTCTACCGTGATGTCCCTGAGGTTATGCTCCCGGGCGCCCTGAACCAGGATCGTCGTACGGGGGCCGTTCCCGTCGCCGCTTTCGATGGCGTGCGGGCCGGCCGACGCGGGGCCGGCCGGTGCGGGACCAGCCGATGAGGGTCCGTTGGAAGTCCGTGACCGGACCGGGATTTCAGACATCAGACACTCCCGGATCGCCGTGGAGTTCACACGCGATGGTAGTAGAAGGCGAGTTCCTCGTAATCCACGTTGCTCTTCAGCGTCAGGCGCAGGGGGCTGGATACCCGGGTGATGATGTCCTTGTCGGCGAGCCATTCGCACACCGTGGTCACGCCCCGGAGATTCATCTGGTTATCGAACCAGGTCTCGATCTCCGTAACCGACCGGGCCGAACCTTCTTCTTCGAGATAGTCGAGAATCGGCTGGAACAATGTCGTCACGCGGTCGGAGAGATAGGCGTCGATTCGCGCGAGCGCTTCCCCCACCGCGTCCTCGGTCTTCGGCCGATCGATCAGGTCCGTGTACACGGCGTTGAAAAACCCGGGATTGAGTTTGAGCGCCTGCTGGATGACTTCGCGGCCCGCGAGCTGGTCGTGCATGAAGACTTCGATCTGCGCGAGACCGTTGATACAGTACATGATGTAGTGAAAGGCATAGTGGAGGTCCCGCCGGACATGCAACCACTTCTCCGCCTTGTACAGGGTGGGGATCACGTGGGAGGCCGCGTGCATGAGCTGGACCTGGCGGTCTCGCGCGTTTAACGCTTTGATACCGTCGTAGAGGTCCCTTATCGATTCATCGTGGGTGAACAGCAGGCGGCTTTGGGCCAGGGCCGAGTGCATGAACGAGCTTTGCAGTCCGCCTTCGATCATTTTCCTGAACGCGGAGCGCGGCTGCATGAACACGTGAATATACACGTCGTTTTCGAGCAGTGCGGCGCCTTCCGACACCTCGTCGTCATCCTTGCTTTCCTTCCTGAACAGTTTCTTGTCGTCCCGCGTTATGACGATCAGGTCGATGTCCGACTTCTCCCATACCCGGTCGGCGGAGAGGCTGCCGAAGAGTATCGCGGCCAGGACGTGGCGATCCTCCCGCGCCTTGCTCACGAAAGCGTCCAGGGCCGACTCGAATTGCCGATCAACAGCCGAGGGCGGGTTATGCATGGGTTACACCGGGCAGATTGGCCGAAAAGGATAAGGCACATACCGCAAAACCGCGACTGGTCCGAGGATGTGCCCGTTTTTATATAACCCGCGCCCGTGATGGCGTCAACGCGCAAATACAGATGGCATGGTAATGAAACCCCTTGATTGGAACGCCTTGCGGCGGCTACTTTGCTCCAGATCCCAGGTTCCAACCAAGCGGGAATCTCCAGCCATGTACGGCCAGATTCCATGGCCCGAGGATGGTGCAATGCCGGCGTCACCAGCATCAACTGAATCGACTGCATCAACTGCATCCGGCGATTCATCCCCGATCCAGGCCCTGCTGGCCCACCGGGGCGGTTTCGCGACCGAGTTGCGGCCGGATCCGACCCTGTTCGAACGGATCGGCGGCCGGCCCGTGGTCGCGGACATCATCGACGGCCTGTACGACCGGATCGAAAAGGACGCCGAACTGCGTCCGATGTTCACCGGTACACTGGCTCCCGAACGCATGAAGCAGAAGGCGTTCTTTGAGGAGTGGATGGGCGGCGAACCGGGCTACACGCGGCACCACGCCTACGGCGGCATCCGGAACCGGCACGGTCACATTCACATTACCAGGGCATCCGCCGACCGGTGGCTGTCGCACGTGACCGCGTCGCTGCGGGATCATGTCGGGGACGAACCGCTCGTTGCCGAAGCGCTGCACGTTCTCCGGCCCCTTGCCCACGGCCTCGTCAACGAGCAGCAACCCGCCCGGCACGGGTGGGAGATGAGATGTCACCGTGAGAAGCGATGGAGAGCGCCTGCCAAATTGGCAGCCAGAGGGCAGGCGGAAGCCCTTGAACGCTGCCTGGACGAGGACCCTAATGTGCTGGACGATCCCCGTCACGGCGCGATCATCCTCGCAGAAGCGGCGTTGCGGGGCCACACACAGGTAGCGGCCCTGCTGCTCGACCGGGGAGTGGACGTGAACATACCATCGGCCCATTCGAGCGACATCATGATGACCGCCCACTGTGCCGCCCGAAGCAAGAAGAAGGACGAGACGGCCGCGTACCTGCTGGAGCGAGGTGCGGTGTATGATGTCTTCAGCGCCTGTTTTCTGGGAGACCGGCACCGGGTATCCGAACAGCTGGATGAAGCGCCCGGCCTGGCCAACGCCCACGATCCCGCCTGCGACCTGCTGCCCGTTACTCCGTTGCACCATGCCGTGTATGGAGGGCACGAAGAGGTCGCGAGGATGCTGTTCGACCGGAGCGCCAAAGTCGGCGTAAACAGCACGGCCCTGGTCCGTTACGCCGCCGGTCGACGGCGGACCGATCTGCTTCGGTTGGTGCTGGACCAGGGCGCGGACGCCACCCGGATCGGCTGCGGCAGATGGGTCCTCGACGAGGAAGAATCCGCCCTGCTCATCGCCCGCGGCGCCGACGTCAACTATCCCGAAGGAAAATGGATCTGGACGGCCTGTACGGGGAACAACAGCCAGCGGGACGATCCCCGATACGTGCAGGCGCTGCTGGACAAGGGGGCCCGGATCGACACGGTGCTGCGCGGCGCCGGCGCCCTGCACTTCGCCGCCAAGGCCGGATTCACGGGGGTGATGGAGGTGCTGCTCGACAACGGCGCGCCGGTCGACGCGCGGAGCGAGAAGGGTGAGACCCCACTGTTCTACGCGCTGAAGGCGGGTCCCCGGGCGGACATGGTGGAATCGGTGGCCCTGCTGTTGGCCCGTGGGGCGGACCCGACCCATGAAGATAAACTGGGCAAGTCGCCCCTGCGGATCGCCCGCCGGATGAAGCGTCCCGACAAGGAACGCATCGTCTCGATGTTCGAAGCCGCTAGTCCTTCCGTGCCGGCGTGATTTCCTTCAGGTAGGATACCAGGGCCTCACGCTCCGGCGTCGTGCCATGGATTTCAATCCCCACTTCCGCCCATACCAGCGGCGTCGTGCCGTGTTCATCGTCTGTCGCACCCGGATCGGCGCCGGCATCGACGAGCATCTTCGCAATCCCGGCATCTCCGCACAAATGCAGCGGCGTCTGCCCGGAGTCCGCCCGGGCGTTCGCATCCGCGCCGCAACCCAGCAGCATCCTGACCGTTTCCTCCCGTTCATGCTGCACCGCGGCGTGCAACGGCGTCCCCACCACGGCGTGCACCCCGATCTTCCCTTCGTATGCCACCATGCCTGCATCGGTCCGGAAAAGGCGGGTGAGCTGGTCCGTCCTTCCCAGCACGGCAAGCTGGCAGGGATCCGCCGCCGCGCCCCGGTCGATCAGGAACTCCGCCAGCAGGCGACAACGCTCGCCCCGGGACAGCGCCGAACCCAGCGGTGTGTTGCCATCGCCGTCGGTCGTATCCAGTCGCGCTCCGTGGTCCAGCAGGATCCCGGCCGTCTCCGTGGACAACGCCACGTGGATGGGCGGCTCTCCTCCCAGTCCCGGACGGGATGCCGCGCCGGGATCTTTCGCCAGCATTGCCCGAACGGCGGTTACATCATCCAGCAGGCACGCGGCGTGGAGGTCGAACTTCGCCCCGCCTTCGCGCAACAGCCGGGCCGCTTCCATGTGCCCCCAGTGCGCGGCCAGGTGCAGGGCAGTCCACCCTCCATAGGAATCGGTACCACCGTTCGGTTCCGCACCATTGCGCAACAGTATTTCGATGACCTTTGGGTCCCCTCGTTCCGCCGCCAGTTGAATCGGCACGGGACGTCCTCCCCAGCGCGGGTGGGACACCGGTTCATTTACCATGCCAGGTACCTGGCAAAGGGCTGCTTCGACCCCTGCCGGATCCATCTGCCAGATGGCGGTTCGCAGTCGTTCCATGGCCGCACCGGCGTGTGAGTCCGCTTGTGGGGCGCGTTCATGGGATTCGGACATCTGACTATCCTCTCTTCCGTCCTGTCGATGCATGGATGCGTGGGCGCCTAACTGTTTTTCTCGAGGATCCGGGATAACAACCCGTATCTGCGAACGCCAAACGGGGGATTTCGCCGGATGGACTTCAGGCGGCGTTCGCATTCCGACAACGCGTACGACCTGGCGCGTCGGGCATTGGGCGTGTCTACCTCGGACAAGGCAAGCAGGGTGTAGTAGAAGGGGAACCGGCGCCACGCCCCCGCCCCGTCCTGATGGCTCATCAGCACACCGATCCCTTCATCCAGGTGACGGGCATAGTCACCGAGACCACCCGCGGCCATGTGCCGCCACACCGACACCGTGCATGGACCGCAGCAGAACGTTCCCCGCGGTCTACCCTTTGAGTGCGCCACCTCGAAACACCCGAGCAGTATGGACGTTGCCGCCTCGAGTTCGGGCAGCCGGACGCGCCCGACGCGGCGGTTCAGCAGGATGATCGCCCGGCAGGATTCCTCGGCGTGGATATGTCGCAGCGACGCCGACTGAAGCCGCTCGCCCGTGAAGGTGTAGAGTTTGGACCGGCTGTCCTGATCCGTAACGCCGAACGTCCCGGCATAGGCGGAATTCGCGCCGAAACGGCCGGCCAGCCAGTCCAGGGTCCGTTCTGCTTCGGTCCGGTCGAACGGTTCGCCAAGGAAGTGGCGTTCGTTGATACGATCCAGCGTAATGGAGAGACTGTGGGGATGAGGTATGCTGTCCATGGTCTTTCCGGGTTCCCGCCAGGGATCGATTTGCCGGTCGTTACACCCGAATTATATTGACAATAAAGAGAATACGCCAGAACATCATCCTCGCTTTACACACTTTGCCCGCTGGATCCAAGCACCATCAAGGTCTACCATGCAACACCGAATCGTTGTGAAAGAAAACGGACGCTACAACGCGTTCCCCGTATTGAATCGACTTCCGGACGGACGGTTTTCGATCGGCTGCATTTCTTCGCCTTTCGGGGATCACTACGGTCTGGGAGACTGGCTGACGTTCGTGTCACGCGACGACGGACGGACCTGGGCGCCGTCGGAAGATCCTTTGCTGCCGCCCAACTGGCCGGGAACATCGCCGAGGGAGCGGTACGACAGGCTCTCCGGCGTCTTACCCGACGGCACCTTGATCGCGGTGGGTTCGGTGGGACAGGAAATGTGGACGCTGGACCGCAGGGAGGAAGCCGAGGCCCGCGGCCTGCGTTTCGTGGAGGATGAGACGTACACGTCCCTTTTTCCGGAAAAGTTGATCATCCTGGGGCATCGGCTGTCGGTGATTCGATCCCGTGACGGGGGACATACCTGGGACCGGCGCACCTGGAACGTGCCGGGCTATGAATGCACGGTCGGTTTTCCACGCGGGACCATTCTCGAAGACGGTACGTGGCTGTTTCCCATATACACGATGCGCGCCGGAGGAGGAAGCGACTGCCTTCTGTTCCGGTCCGGCGACAACGGGGAGACCTGGCGTCTTCATGAGGCGGTGGCGCGAATCGGCAGCGAATGGGCCCTGGTGGAGACGGAGCCGAACCGGGTCCTGGGCCATATCCGCTCGACGTGTTACTGGGATCCGGCTGCCGTTGAGCGTACCTATCACAAGGACCGGTTCTACACCCTGGAAGTCTGGTCCGAAGACGGCGGCAGGACCTGGACGTGCCCGGTCGAGACGTCATTCGAGGGCTATCCGAACCACCTGCTCAAACTGCGTGACGGACGGATTCTGTGTACTTACGGCTATCGCCGCGCCCCGATGGGCATACGGGCCTTGATCAGTGAGGACGGCGGACGCACCTGGGACACGGACCACGAATACGTGCTCCGGGATGACGGCGGTGGTGTTTCAAGTGAGTGGTCGCCGGAGAAGCGTCCCCGGATGGGCGGAGCGGACGTGGGCTATCCGATTTCAGCGGAACTGAATGACGGTACCATCCTGACCGTCTATTACATCACGACGGAAGATGACATCACCCATGTCGCCGCCACCCTCTGGCATCCTGACCGGGACAGGCCACCAGGGCTACGTGGAGCGTGAGCAACTGGCGCTGCTTATTTGCGCTCAGGAAACGGCGCCGGCTCGTCTCAGTCGCTCCACGATGGCAGTGTGACCGTACCGTTCGGCCCAGGCGAGCGGCGTGGTCCAGGGTTCCCCGTCGGGTTGCGGATCGGCCCCGTGCTCGAGATAGAGTTCGACCAGCGCATCGCGGCCCCAGCGGGCCGCCCAGGCCAGAGGCGTGGAATGAAGCAGCGAATCCCTTCCTTCGAGCGAAGCGCCGTATTCGAGGAACAGGCGCGCGAACTCGATCCGTTCGTCCTCTTTCAGATTTGGCTGGCCCCAGACTTTCCCGGTAGCCGCGATATAATGCGGAAGTGAGGTGTCGCGCCGGCCCTTCACGTTCGGGTCCACCCCGTGTTCCAGGAACATGCGAAGGATCTCCGGGAATACGGAACGATCGAAATCCCGGAACTTGCGATGAGGAGCGCAGGGCCAGATGCCGATGGGCTGGATGACGAGTCGGTACCAGCGGGGATCGTCCAGCGCCCAGTCCAGTTTGCGCAGGCACACGCCGACGACGCTGGGATCGCCACCGCAGGCGGCGCCCCAGAGGATCTGTTCGACCAGGTCGGGCTGCAGGTTCAGTGCCATGACCGCGGCCGAGGTATCGCATTCCAGTGCCGCGCCGTCCGGCGTCATCGTTCCCCCGTAGCGGTACAGCAACCGCTTCATGCGTTCGTCCCGGTTATTGTAGGCGCGGCTCATGGGATTGCCGGAAGCATAGACGGCGGCATTGGGATCGGCGCCCCTTTCGAGCAGCAGCTGCGCGATATCGTACTGGCCGTCGCCTGCCGCGATCCACAGCGGTTCGCCCCAGTTGTACGTCTCTTCCTCCAGGGACTGGATGCGGTACCGCTGGTCCGGATCCATGCCGAGATCGAGCAGTAGCTTCACCATCTCGTACCTGTTATGTCGGACAGCGTCATCCAGCAAGTGGGTTTCGGTTTGAACATCCGGTTCGAACAGGCCGGGGTGACTCTCCGCGACCTGGCGAACGGCTTCCGCGTCTCCCAGCATCACGTTCGTTCGCAGGCTCCTGGGGGCACCCGAGCTCATGAGGATCCCGGCGGCCATGAAACACCCTTCCGACTGCCGCCGATCCGTTGAGGCCGTTTGATCTACGGCCAGTTCGAGGGGGGTACGGTCTTCGAGATTGGTCTTGCCTGTGTCGGCCTTGACCGCCAGCAGCGCCTGAACGAGTCCGGGATGGCCGTGACTGGCCGCGTGGTGCAGGACCGTATTCCCGTCTTCGTCGCAGGCCTCCGCGAGTTCGGGCGCGGCGTGAATCTCCCGCATCGCGCCGGCAACGTCGCCATCCGCGACTTTCCTGGCGAGGAGCACCACTTCCGGCGCAACGGTCAGATTGGGACAGAGATTCGCTTGCCGCCTCCGCTCCATTTCCTCGTTGATCGTTTCTATGACATCATCAAACCCACGGTCGCGGGCCATGACCAGGGGCGTGGAGGCATCGCGGTGGGGATAGACGCCCTGGTTCGGGTCGGCCCCCGCGGCCATGAGCGCGGATACCGCGTCGATCCGGCGGTTCATTACCGCGTGGTGCAAGGCGCGGTGCTCGTCGTAGGACGCCGTGTCCACACCCACCAGGTGGGGCGCTACGGCCAGAATGGAGTTGAGGCGCTTCAAGTCTCCATCGGCCGACGCCTCGCAAAGCTCGGCTACGGTGAAGGCGCTGGAGGTCGTCTCGCTGGTCATGTCTGCTTCTCCTCGTCTGAATTGCCTGAGTCGTCATTGCTGTTGTCGTTGCCCTCGACCAGGTGGCCGTATCGTTCCGCATAGACCTTCATGAGATCGTCGTAGCGGTCTTCCACGGTGGTCCCGGCCAGATACGGTCCCAGGTGGTCGATGAAGGCGTGCCAGCCCGCGGCGAATCCCATCAGGATGTCCGGGGTGACATGGGAATTCGTGAATCGAAGCCGCGTGCCGTCTTCACAGGGTTCAAGCTCCCATCTGACCACGGAGAGTCCCCAGGTATAGGCGAACACCCGTTCCGGGACCCATTCGCAGACCGTGCCTTCCAGGTTTCCCTCCGACTTGAAGTCCACGAAGATCCTGCCGCCCAGGCGGCGGTCCACCGTGGCTTCGTACTTCATCCAGGCCGAGATTCCCTCCGCCGTCGTAACGGCATCCCACACCTCCGAGACCGGATGGGCGTAGGTTCGTTCGATGTCGATACAGTATTCCGGCGTTATCCCGGCCAATGGTTCTGCCATAGTGATTACTGCGCTGTATTATTAGTGTCAGTTTGAACGTTCGACGTTACAAATACCTGATCTATCGGTGCGGAGTTCGTGATTCCGATGGGTAGAATGCGCGATCCGGTGAACTACAGCGGACCTGGATAACCGGCGAGTATATCGACGTTTGTATTGACAGCACCACCCGGCGGCACTAACCATGTCCTATCAGCGCCACCAACCATGTTTTGTAGATATTATGGGAGATGGAAATGCGGTTTGACAAGGAAAAACAGTGGATCGGCGCCGTGTATGCCGGTGATCTCGAACTGATGTCCGAGATGCTGGCCGAAGCCCCGTCGCTGGCGGACTTCAGGCATAAAGCCTTCGACGATCCATACCGGGAAGGCCGCTTTCCTGTCGCCACCCTGGCCTATGCCGTGTGTGGTCCGCCGCATCAGCAGATCGATTGGCGCCAGGTCGAGCGAAGGATCAACTATGATATGGTCAAACTGCTGGTCGAAGCCGGGGCCGATCCCAATATCGACAACATCCACGGCCGGCCACTCTGCCTTTGTCGGGACGAACGCATAGCCCGGTACCTGATCGATCACGGTGCCGACATCAACCGGTGGCACGACAACGGGGGCGCGCCGGTGTATTTCGCGGTGTGGCAGATCGACCCCGAACGGCTGAAGATGCAGATCGGGCTGGGTGCCGATCCCGGTCAGATCAATCCCCACAACGGGTCATCCGCCTTCCATTCCGCCGCGGAAGTCAGGCCAGGTGACGAACAGGTTGCCGATCACCTCGAGATCATTCACATTCTAAAGGAAGCCGGCCTGGATCCGAACCACCGTGCGGGAATCGGCGTTCAGTCGGACTGGGGCCCCGTCTACCAGGGCGATGCGCCGCTGCACATGGCCGCCCAGCTGAACCGGCCCGAAGTGATCGAAGCGCTGATTGCCGCAGGTTGCGACCGGTCCCAGACCAACGTCGACCATGAAACACCGCGCGAAGTAGCCCTGCGGGTACGGCGAAACGAGGACGTCGTCCGACTGCTCTAGGCCGGCGAGGGGCAGCACCCTGCGAGAAACGCCCGGCGTCGAGCACTCCTATTCGGGTTTCGTAGAACGGTAGAACAGGCCATGTCTTACGACTTCACCGGCAAAGCCGTCCTGGTAACCGGTGCGTGCAATGGAATCGGGCGTTTCACGACGATCGCCCTACTGGAGGCCGGCGCTTCGGTGACCGTGGCGGACCTGACGCCCTGTCCACGTAGCCTGGAGCTATTCCGGACACGCAGCGGGAATGTGCACTTCATTTGCACTGATGTAACCGACGCCGCCCAGGTCCGGGCAGCGGTACGGCAGACCCGAAAATGCTTCGGACGCCTGGATTTCGCGGTAAACAACGCGGGTGTCTACAGGTACGAGGCACTGACGCACAAGTGGAGAGAAGACCGGTGGGACGACATGATCGACGTCAACCTCAAGGGCGTCTGGCTCTCCATGAAATACGAGATTCCCGCCATGCTCGACCAGGGTGGCGGGGCTATCGTGAACGTCTCTTCCGTCGCCGGCCTTGTGGGCATAGGCGGCATGTCCGCCTATGCCGCCAGCAAGCACGGCGTGATCGGCCTGACGAAATCCGCGGCGCTGGAATACGCCCGGGAAGGCATTCGAATTAACGCGGTATGCCCCGGCAGCCTGGCCCGTCCGTCCCTTCGCTTCCCGCGCGTCTTTACAGAGGTCAAAGAGGACGACGGACGGCACCCCATGGGACGGTTTTGCACGGGCGAAGAAGTGGCGGACGCTATTCTCTGGCTGTGTTCGGACCGGTCATCCTTTACGACGGGACACGCCCTGACCGTAGACGGTGGGTGGGCGGCCCGTTGAATAGCGTACTGCTTCTGGACCTTGAAATCCCGGGGGGAACCACTATTAGTTCTTCGATGTCTTCGACGACTGGAGTATCTACCTCATGTCCCTGTTGACTTTCAAGCTACTATCCGCGGCCGCGATACTCGCTATCGCGGTGATCGGCGGGCTGATCCCCCTCTACGCCGCCCGACACGAAAACAGCCGGCGGTTTTTCTCGCTGGGGAACGCTTTCGCTGGCGGACTCTTTCTGGGCGTCGGCTTTATCCACCTGCTGCCGGAGGGGATAGAGAAGCTCGAAGGGGTCACGGATTACCCCCTGGCCGCGCTGCTGGCCGCGATCGGCCTGGTGGGATTGCTGCTGATCGATCGCGTAGTCTATGGGGAGCACCACGACACCGGGCATTCCGAGGACGGGGAACAAAACTGCATCTACCCGTACGTGCTGCTGGTGCTGCTTTCGGTCCATTCCGTCATCGCGGGCATATCCCTCGGCATCGAATCCCATTTTACGGGACTGGCCATCATATTGCTCGGGATCCTCTGCCACAAGGGATCGGCTGCCTTCGCCCTGATGATCAGCGTGCTTCGGGCCGGCATCGAACAGCGGCGTCACCGCCCCATCCTGGCGGTTTTTGTTTCGATGACGCCGTTGGGCGTTCTGATCGGAATGGGGGCCGCCATGACCCTGCATGAGAGCGAAACCGTCACGACCATAATCGAGGGGAGTTTCAACGCCCTCGCCGCGGGTACGTTTATTTACGTGGCGATCATCGACATCATCGACGCAGAACTATCGAGGCGCAATGTACGCGTGGCGAAATTCGTCATGAGCGTACTCGCCGGCGAAGACGACCAGCCCATGCCTACCCGGGACCACGACCGCGTGTTCAAATTCGCCCTGGTCATCCTGGGTATCGGACTGATGGCGCTGCTGGTGGAATGGGCGCACGCCCACTGACCGGCGGCGAACGCTCCGCGCGGCACGGCGAACGTCCCGTGCACTCATCCGATGTGAACCTTTTCGCCGGTCTTCGCGCTGTCGTACATCGCGTCGAGCAACTGCATGAACCGGTAGGCGTCGTCCGCGTTCACATCGGGGGCGACGCGGCCGACAACCGCCCGAGCGAAGTGTTCGACTTCGTGGAAGAAGGGCAGGCCGTCTTCCGGCGGATCGGTATGGGGCACGTCGGATTCGTCATCGATCTCCCGGGAGGTGAAAACACCGTCCTCCATATGCCAAAGTCGGCCGTGTGAATAAGCGCCTTCACTCCCGTACACCTCCACCACGGTGGGCGTATCGCAGTGCACCCAGCGGGAGCAGTCGATCTGGATCGTCTTACCTCCTTCGAAACCGGCAAGCCCCGAGAAATAGTCTTCGGCCGGTCCTTCCGGTCCATCATAGATAGCCTCGACGACGTGCCTGGCTGCAAAAGCCCATTTGGGGTCCGGACAGCCCATCCACCACCAGGCCAGGTCCAGCTCGTGCGATGCGTGCTGACCCAGCGCTCCGCCTTTCTGGCCATACACGTGGGTCCAGCCCTGGGGACTGTCCAACGGCGCCCGGTGGTTGTATTTCAGAAAGATGCGGGCGTGGTACGGCTCGCCGATGCGCCCCCGGCTTAACGCTGTACGCGTCCTTCGGTTCTCCGGATCGTGCCGCATAAAGTAGCAGAACTGCATCGTCACCCCGGCGCGCTCAGCCGCTTCGCTGAAGGTCAGGATATGGTCGGCTTGCGTGGCGTGCGGTTTCTGTACCAGCACGTGCTTGCCCGCGGCGATAGCGTCGAGGACCATGGGATAGCGGGCGGGCGGATTCACCGCGAGGAGCACGGCATCCACCCCTTGATCGGCCAGCAGATCGCGGTAGTGGTCGTACAGCCGGGGAATACCTTCCTCCCGGCCAACCCGGTTTCTGCGCTCCTCGATCAGGTCGCTGATCGCGACGACATCGAGCAGCGTGCTGGCACAGGCCGATCGAATGGCGGCATGGCCGGCTCCGCCGCAGCCCACTACGCCGAATCGTACCGCATTTTCCGTTTGCATCTTCTCCACCCGTATCTTGCACCTTGTCAGGGATTTGAATCGTTCTCCCTGATCGCCTGCAACATGTAATGGGCCATGCGGTCACCGGAGGCCATCAGGGCGACAGGCGTTCGATCACCCAATCCCCGTCCACGCCGCGCCTGTAGCGAATACGATCGTGCAGGCGGAGTTCCCGTCCATGCCAGAATTCGAACTCATGGGGCGAAACGCGGTACCCGCCCCAGTTGTCGGGATAGGGCACGTCGCCCGTGGGGTGTTCCGCCTTCAGTGCCTCGAAGCGGTCTTCCAACACCTTCCGGTTGGATATGACTTCGCTTTGGCTCGAGGCCAGCGCCGCCAGGCGGCTTTCCAGGGGTCTGGACCGGAAGTAACGGGCGGATTCTTCCTCAGATACGCGCTGAACCGCGCCCGAAATCCGGACCTGGCGTCCGAGCTCGCGCCAGTAGAACACCAGCGCGGCACTTGGATTCTCGTCCAGGTCCCGGCTCTTCGCGCTGCGGTAGTCCGTGTAGAATACGAACCCCCGCTCGTCCACCCCCCGCAGAACGACGATTCTGGCCGACGGCACGCCGGCCTGCGAAGCCGTGGCGACCGTCATCACGTCCGCCAGTTCGATCCCCGCGTCGACCGCGTTCCCGAACCAGGTGTCGAACTGCCTGAACGGGTCTGCGTTCAAATCCCGTTCATCCAGACTGCCGAATACGTACTCCCTGCGGAGTGCGTCCAGGTCCATGAGGTGCTTTCCGTGCCGTCCACCTACCGCCAAACGGCGAGAATCGCGCCCATCAGCACGCTGTAGAGCACACGGTAACCGGACTGGATCAACCACAGTTTCAGCCCCGTGTCGCCGAACGCGCTGTCCGAAGCCATCGCCGTGGCGATGAAGCCGATGCCCACGAGGAGCCCGATCGTTACACCTCCTCCCAGGGTCGATATATTCAAGGCGCTGATGAACATCGCGAGTACGATCGCCGTGACCAGGGAGGTGAAGAAACTGATGACGAAAGGGGTGGCGGACGGTTGAATCTGGTCCGCCGTCTTGCCCAGCGCGGCTAACCATGCATCGCCGAAAATTGGACCGTACCAGATCCCGCCGAGTGCGAATCCAACCAACGTCGCCACGAGAATGGCCAGCCAGTTCAGTCCGGTTAACTCAAGCATGATGCCTCCTTGGTGCTAAAGGGATTTATGGTGGTACGACCGTCTCTTCCAAAGGTTCGCTTTCGCTCCCGCCGGTGGGTACCGTGGTGGTTCCGCCATCCGGAGCTTCCATCACCGGACGGACCACGTAACGCAGGATGGTGACGTACTCCTCGGGGTTTCCCCTGAAAATCATGCCGGGTCCCTTAAGATACTCTTCCTCGTGGGGACCGGCGAACGTATATCCACTTTCTGCCGCGAAGCTCCGCAATCTTTCAATAGAGGGGGTTTCGTCTTCATAGGGACCGATGTAGAGCAGTTCCACGACTTCTCCATAATCCCAGGTCGAAAGAGAAACCGTCATGCCGGGTATGTGGACGTACTCCGGCAGTTCCTCCACCGAATCGGGAACGGGAATGCCGTAGATACCGACCCACTCTTCCCTGGGGAGATCGGGCGAGATCGGCCAGCGGGCCCTGGGCGCCGGAAGGGGCCAGTAATCCACGCCATCGACGCTGTAGTACAGATCGTACAGCAATTCGTACGCATCGGAGGCCACGTCGTTCGGGTCGCCCCTGGCCTCGACCACGATCATCCGTTGGGGCTGCATGGTAGAAATCGCGGGTTCGACGAGATGGCCATAGGAGGAAAGGTCGGGGCCCTTCCACAGGTAATAGCCCATCACGGACACACCGGCCACGATCGCGACGACAAAGACCAGTAAAAGTTTTTTTATCATAGTCCTCCCGTCCCCGTCATTCGCGGGTCCGAACGTGGATCAGGAATTCATCGTAGATCAGGCATTCATCGCGGATGCGCCGTGCCGTATGGCGCGGCGGCCGTAGCGGTCCCGTATGGTGTCGAGCGCGCGCACGAGACGATCCGACTTCCCGTCGCCTTCCATGAAGAGATCGGTCTGTACGGGTTCCTCCGGCCTGACCAGGTTGCCGACGGCCACGCCGAGCAGCCGAATGCCCGTCTTGCCGTCCCATACGCCATCGAACAGTTCCAAGGCGGTCTTGCCGATTACGAAATCGTTGTCTGTCGGCGCTACGGCCGCCTGCCGGGTGAGCGTCCTGAAATCTCCGAATCGGACCTTGATCCGGACCGTCCTGCCCAGTCGCCCCGCTTTGCGCAGACGGCGTCCCACCTTGTCGCTCTGGTCCACCAGCACGCCGTGGCACTCCTCCCGGTCCACCAGGTCCGTGCCGAAGGTGTTTTCGTGGCCGACCGATTTCGCGGGATGCCCGGTCACCACGGGCCGGTCGTCCCGTCCACGGGAGATCCGAGCGAAATGGGCGCCGGCGGCGGTGCCGAGCAACCGTTGCAGCTCCTCTGCCGATCGCTGCTGCACATCCCCGATCGTCCTGAGTCCGTGACGGGCCATGCGTTCCTGCATGTCCCTGCCCGCGCCCCAGAGGCAGGAAACAGGCAGCGGCGCAAGGAAATCCAGCACGCGGTCCGGTGGGACGATCACCAGGCCATCGGGCTTGTCCAGGTCGGAGGCCACTTTGGACACGAACTTGCACGGGGACGCGCCGACGGATATGGTGAGGCGCGTTTCCTTCAGCACGTCCGCCTTGATCGACCGGGCGATTGCTTCACCGTCGCCAAACAGCTGCGACGAACCGGTGACGTCCAGGAACGCCTCGTCGAGCGATAACGGCTCGACGAGGGGCGTATACCGGTGGAAGACCTCCTGTACCTGTCGTGAAACCGCCCCGTAGGCCTCCGATCTGACGGGCAGAAAGATCCCCTGGGGACAAAGCTTCCTGGCTGTCGTCCCCGGCATGGCGGAATGGACGCCGTATACACGCGCCTCGTAGGAACAGGTGGACACGACGGACCGCGGCCCATCGCCGCCGACGATGACCGGCTTACCGCGCAACTCCGGACGGTCCCGCTGCTCGACGGCCGCGAAGAAGGCATCCATATCCGCGTGCAGGATCGTGCGTGGGCGATTCACGGCAGATGCATAAACACTTTGGATGTGAATACGTTGACCGATTACTATACATCCAATTAAACTAAACGCACGGCTGGCATACAAGGGCTTTGTTGACCGGCAGGAACCGGGCGTCTTTTCCCCGGGCTGCCGACAGAAGCGAGGCAATCGTGTCCGACCAGGCAGACCTGAACGCGACCTTGATCGACGCCGTGGAGAACGGCGACCCGACGCAGGTAAACAGAGCCGTCGAGCTGGGCGCCGATCCGGCCTGTATTACCCCCGCGCACATTCCGCCACAGAAGGAAACTGAGGCACATTTCGCGATCATGCGATACCTGTTCGCGCAGGGCACCGACGTCAACTACGCGGGATTCGAAGAAGGCATCCTCATGACGTTTTCCGCCTACCGCGGCCAACTGCGATACCTGCGCCTCTATTTGGATGCCGGGGCGGACATCAATCTCGCCCAGCCTATGAACGGCGTCACGGGACTGCACGTGGCGGTCCAGCACAACCTCCCGGAGGTCGTGCGTTTCTTCCTCGAGCACGGCGCCAACGTCGACCAGGCCTGCCACGATGACGCGCCGACGACCGACCCCGGACACGTATACGGTGAGACGGCCCTGCATTTCGCCGCCGCGGGGGCCGACCGGCAAATCATCGAAATGCTCCTGGCCGCTGGCGCGGACAGGGCATCAAAGTCTTCCCGGGGAGAAACGCCGCTGGACTACGCGGTACGGAACAATCGAACGGAAGACGTGCTTGAGCTGCTCAGGCAGGGCGCGTAGGCCACATGGTGTCGATCGCCGAGGGTTCAGCGCGGATCCCAGGTAGTCCGGCGGGGCATGCGAAAGTCGAGCAGCGCCTGCTGAAAACCGGGCGTCGGTACGGGATCGCATCCGCACTTGAACGTGTAGCATCCGGCATGGTATTCCGGACTCCCGTATAGATCAGACAACACGCTGGCCATGTCTTCGGCGGCATCGACCGAGGTCCGAACCGGATAAACCGTCCCGGCGTGCCTTCTGGCCGCCTTCCGGGACAGGTCGTCATCATACTCCGTAAGAGAAACACGATAACCCGACTCATCACGTTCGACGATCAGCAGGTGACCCCGGTCCACGCACTCCTTCCGAATCGTGGCCCAGGGAATCGTCACTTCCGCCGACGCGATTCGGTAGCGCAGATCTTCGGTCCATTCGATGGAAACCGCGTGGATTGGCAGCCTGTCCTCCGCGTCGCGGAAAGCCAGGCTAAAGGCGTAATCCGTATGATAATTCGGGAGAAAAAACTCAGCTGAACCGTGGTGTACCAGGAAGAGCAAAGCGCCTTTTCGTCCGCCCGGGCGCGTTTCAGCCACCTCGGTCGGTCCCACCACCTCGGTCGGTCCCACCACCTCGATCTGTCCCGCCACCTCGGTCGGTTCCGCCATCCCGGCCATTTCGGCCAGCGACTCCAGGTGCCTTCGCCCGCGTTCCGTGACGGCGTCGGGAAACATGGCGATGCCGTTCCAGGACCGGGTGCATGATTTCACTTCCAGGCAAAGGGCGCCCTCCGCGTCCTTGAGCAGGAAGTCGAACCGGTTGCCGCCAACGGAAACTTCGGCCCCGGCAACTGCGTAATCGCTCAATACCGGGATCGCACGGGATTCGATCAGCCTCCGCGCAACCTCGTTATTCAAATGAGTGTGCAGAAAGACGATGCATCCCCGGTAACGCACGGCCATCACCGTATGCCGCGTCTTGCGGACAGTCTGCTCGCCGTGATCCGCCAGGATCAGTCCGGCGCCCGGCAAGAGCAGTTCGCCCATCCTGCCGGGATTCGGCATAAACACATAGGTCTCCCTGCCGTCGATCACGCATCGAACGCTGAATCGGTTGGGACGGGAGAGGTACGTGCCCTCGACCAGGGGCAGGGAGGAGATGGGCGAATAAAAAGAAGACTGGTTAAGCATCCTGTTATTGGTTAGGTCGACAATAGTTCCCGCAGCCGCCGGATGACGAGATCCACTTCGCCCGGTTGCAGCGTTCCCAGTTTCACCCTGAAGCGTCCGTTCCTGCACCAGGTCACGATCGAAGGCTCGCCATCGAGCAACAGCCGCTCGAACTCCTGGTCCGACCACCCTGGCCGAACGAGATCGATTTCAATCGAGACCACGTCGCCGCTTCGCTTGACCGACTTGACCAGGGACGACGAAGACAGCCCCTTGCGGATATCCAGCCCCATGCGGTTGATTTCCTTGCGGACCGCGTCCTCGTCTCTTTCCATGATGTACTTGACTGCCGCGTAGATGCCGGCCAATTCTTCCTTCCCGACCTTCATGGTGCGGCCGATGGCCCGGTTGGGATTGCCGTGGGCGGCGCAACCCTCGATGATGGACCTTTTTCCGATGACCAGTCCCGTGGTCTGGGGCCCGCGGATCGCCTTGCCTCCACTCGCGATGATGGCGTCGGCGCCCAGCTCGCAGGTGAAGTACCGGAAATTGGCCTTGGGCGGTATGCTGAAGGCGGCGTCCACGAGCACGGGCACGCCGCGTGCGTGGGCGATGTGGACGATGCGGTCGATGGGCAGCATGCGGCCCCAGGGCGACAGGGTCAGCACCGCGGCCGTACGGTCGTTTATGCACGCGGCGAGTTGCTCCTCCGTGGCGCCGCGTTCATCGCCCATTTCCACGATCGTCGCACCGGGCGCCTGGATGGCGATGTCCTCGTAAAACCGTGCGCACCGGTGCACGATGACCTCGTTCTTCATGCCCGTCGAATCGGGCAATCGTTCGATCTTTTCCGGGTCCGTCCCGGCCATGCAGGCCGCGACGGCCAGCGCGATCCCGCCCGCCGCACCGCAACTCACGTACGCGGCTTCGTTGCCCGTCATCCCGGCGATGGCCTCTCCGACCCGTGCCTGCATCTCGAACAGGTTGACGTAGTGGCGAGAGGCCTCGACCATGGCCTCCACGGCGCAGGGCCACATGATCGATCCGCCGAACCGCGTGTAATTGTCCGCGGCGTTGATAAAAGGCCGGACGCCGAGTTCTTCGTATATACCCACGTCCTGACTCCTTTTTGCTGTCCTTCCCTCGTGATTCACTGTGCCTTCACCGGATTTCCGTTTTACAAAATGAACGTACTTCCGCCCTGGAAGACGAACAAGCCCTATCTCGCACGCTGATTTTCTTTGCCAGCATGTTATGAGGAGCGTAGGTTTTGAAAGAACTGCATACCGCGATATTTGCCTGGAATCGGTTTGAATCCCGCAACCGTGGCCCGCCGGGTAGTCGTAAAGCGAAGCTTAAAGAGGTGTATGAAGAACTGTGAGTTGATTGTCGCACCGAAAGCGGACGACAGTTGGATACTCCGGCTGGACCGCAATGGCGAAGAATTCTGCCGGGTCGAATTGTCCAGGAAACGCATGCGTATCGGACGCTCGCGGATGACGATCGGAGGGGTCGCTGGACTTTACACGCCGCCCGACCGGCGAATGGAAGGGCATGCCCGCGGACTGATGGAGGCGTCTCACGACTTCCTGCAGCGTCAAGGCTGCTCCGTCGCCCTGCTGAATGCCATCCCCGACTTCTACCAGCGCTTCGGCTACGGCGTCGTGTTTCCGGTATACCGGCTCTTTGTAAAGACGGACCGGCTGCTGAAGACCTGTCGGCCTCTTCACGTGCGGCGGGCGCGCAAAAAGGACGAACCGGCGCTGGTCAGACGCTATAATCAATGTAACCGGTACCGTTCAGGCACCCTGGTCCGCCCGGCGGACTGGCGTTTCAACAACCTCGTCAACTACGGGCGGCCGCCCGGATCGCTGTTGCTGGTCGAGGATAAACGACAGCGGGTCGCGGGATATGCCCTGTGCCGGACGCGGAGCGACCGTTATTTCGTCCAGGAATTGAATGGTCACACGTCCGCAGCCTTCGAGTCGCTGGCCAACGCCATTGGAACGCGGGCCCGGAGGGCCGGTTTCGAAAGGGTCCATTTCAAACTGCCGATCGATCATCCTTTCGGCGAGTTTTGCAAACGCTTCGGAAGCGAGTGGGAGATTCAGCATCACGTAGACGCGGAGGGTATGGGCCGCATACTCGATCTTCCTCGATTCCTGTCAGCGCTTCGCCCGGAACTCGCATACCGGCTGGGTAAATCGGAGTGGTCGGAAAACGCCTGTTTGTGGTTCATAACCGAATTGGACGCGGCCGGACTGAAGATAGCGGGGAACGCGGTTCGCTGCATCCGAAAGCGCAAGACGGGTTCCAGGGATATCGCTCTACCTCAGACCGCGCTGCTGCAACTCGCGCTGGGCTATCGCACGGTTTCGGACGTGGCAAATGAGAAAGACGTTCGCATACCTGGGCTGGCGCGGCCGTTACTGGAAGTCCTTTTCCCGCCTTCGCCGGCGATGATGCCCATGGTTGTTGAATGACAGCGTATTCTAATCGATCCGCACACCAATTTGAACGCTAACCGACGAGGAATCATGATGAGCAGAACGATCAGAACCATCCTGGCTGTGCTGGCGGGCATAGCCGTTGGAAGCGTCGTGAACATGGGGCTGATTCTGTTGAGTCCCATGGTCATACCGCCTCCTCCCGGCGTCGACGTGACCGATATGGAGTCGCTGGCAGCATCCATGCATCTGTTTCAGTTCAGGCATTTTGTCTTTCCATTCCTGGCCCACGCGGGCGGTACACTGGTCGGTGCGTACACTGCGGTAATGGTCGCTTCCGGGCACCGAGTCACAACTTCCATGGCCGTCGGTGTTTTATTCCTCATTGGCGGCATCTCAAATGCCATCATGCTGCCCGCGCCCGGCTGGTACATCGGGGTGGACCTGATCGGCGCCTATATGCCCATGGCATGGATCGGCGGCCGGTTGACGGGCAAGGCATAGGCGCACCTGGCGTAACGGTTGATCACATATGGAATCCGGACCCGACAGTGCTTTCCTATCGATGTTTGAACGCGGCGACCTGGCAGCCGCCAGGAGCTATGTCGGCGGCCACCCATCTATTGGCCAATACGACGGTTACGAAGCGCATCCGTTGCTGCGGGCGTTCGTACGCCGGAACCATGGACATTGCCATAAGCCGGCGCACCGTGCCATCGCCGATCTACTGATCCCCGATCGGGTCTGTTCTTTCCGGGATGCCGTGATGTCGGACCGGATCGAAGACGTCCGCGCGCAACTGGTTGCCGACCCGAGGTTGGCTTGCGCCGAATTCACCGCAGGCCGCGGGATCGCCCAGGCGATCCATCACTGGCGATCCATCGACGTCGGCAGGCTGTTGCTGGACAGTGGCGCAGATATAGATGCCCTGACCACCGTGGGTTGCGCGGGCGAAACGCCGCTCATGATGCAACTGAGATTCGGTACCCTGGAAGGCGTGCGTTTTCTTCTTGAGCGGGGCGCGGACCCCAACCTGGGCGGGCTGAAGCATACGCCCAGCAGGTCGATGGCAGAGGCCCTTGCACTGTTGCTTCAACACGGGTGGGACATCAACGAACAGGTGGGCTGCCGCACCCTGCTCCACCATGACGCCAATCACGGCCATGGCCGGAGGGTCCGTCTCCTGCTGGAGCACGGCGCCGACCCGGATGTCAGGGATGCCGAGGGACGAACGGCCCTGCACCTGGTGAGTGCGCGGGGCGTCGGCGGTGAGGCGATCCGGGCCCTGGTCAGCGCAGGTGCTCAAGTGAGCGCCCGAGATCAGGCGGGCAAGACCCCGTTAGATTATGCCGAGTCGGCAAGAAGCCAGGTAGCTACCCGTGCGCTTACGGCGCTTGGCGCTCAATTTGGTTAGCCGTACTTTTAACAATCAGTCAGCAGCCATAGAAGTGATGGATAAGACTTCACACCGGAGAGACGCAATGTCCGGGAAACACGCATTGAGAATCGCAGGCAGGTATCCTGATCGGGCGGCACGGATGGCCTTCCCCGGCAAATTCCAGGGCCGTGTACACTTCAACGCATGCCGGACCGGGTTCATGATCTGCCCGGGTCTGGGTCCGGAATACGGCCGCCCTTGTTATGACGACCGTTGGGGGGACGAGTCCGACTGGATCGACGGCGAGGCCGCCTGGACCCTGTTCAGGGCCTCCGTGGCGGGAGATCTGGCGGCAATGGAGGCGCTCCTGGACGAAGACCCTCGCCTCGTGAACGCGCTGCACTGGTACACCCAGCCGGTACACCTGTCCGCCCGTCACGGACACGCCGAAGCGACGGAACTGCTGCTCGAGCGCGGCGCCGACCCGGGTCTCGTCATCTTCGATTCAACCTGGGCGAGTATCCTCGAAGAAACGCGAAAGCGTGGTTTTGAAGACGTTGCAGCAGTCATAGAGCGCACAATGAAGGCGCGGTTCGGCTACGATCCCGCGTTTGAAGCGATTGCCGCGCTAATAAAAGACGGCAGCGCCGACCGTGTGGAAACGGCGCTGAGAGACCGGCCTGATCTGGATGGCCGGTCCGACGTAGCCGGGAACACCGGTCTTCACCTGGGCGTGCTGAACGGCCGGAAAGATTTGATCGAACTGTTTCTTGAACGCGGCGTACCTATCGATACGCGACGGGCGGACGGCAAGTCGCCGCTGACGCTTTCCTTCGACACGGGCTTTGGACACGAGCCGCCGGACCCGCAACTGGGCATCACGGAATCCCTTCTCGAGAAAGGGGCGTATTACGCCATCACGGCGGCCAGTTACCTGGGCGACAGGGACCGGGTGCGTACGATACTGGAGAAGGATCCCGGCGCAACGGGCCGCGATGCCGCACTGAAGAGTCCGTTGGCCTATGCGTCCCGGGCCGGCCACGAAGAAATCGCCGCCCTGCTACTTGAAGCGGGAACCGATGGCCATGCCGTGGACGAGGCGCTATTCGAAGCCGTCTGGTATAAACATCCGGACGTGGTCGCCCTGTTGCTCAGGCATGGAGCCAACCCGAACGTGGAGCTGGATTCCTGCGGATGCGCCGCGGGCACCGACGATCCTGCGATCCGTGACCTGCTGGTACGTCACGGCGCCGTCTATCCGCCGTCCTGGCGATTAACGGAAGATGAAATTCGGAGAATGGTGGACAGCAAGGCGACGAGAGTCCGCGATCCGTATCTCGTTGCGGAAGTGCTGGGGACGGAAGACAAAGAACTGATCGATAGGCTTCTGGCCGATGATCCCGATGCGCCTGGCCGCCTGGAAGCACTGCAGTACCTGCCGGGTTGGGGCGACCACGGCGCAATCACGCGTAAGCTCGTCGCCGCGGGCCTCGACCCGAACCGCCGTACCTTCGAGGGGCAGACCTATCTCCATGCGTGCGCCAGACACGGCTGGGAGGCAAACGCGCGGTCCTTCATAGAACGCGGCGCCCAGGTGAACGCGCTGGACGAGAAAGACGGACAGACGCCGCTGGCGGTTGCTGTTAATAACGGCCGGATCGGCATGGTCCGGCTTCTGCTGAAACAAGGTGCAGATCCCGAACTGGCGGACTGGCCGTGGACCCGGCCGCTCACGATCGCGGAGGAGGCGGGTGACACGGCCACAGCCGAGGTGATACGACGGCACGGACGCAACGGAACTTAGAACGCGTTCTTAAATACCGGAAGAAAGGAAGTCTCTCCAAACCGCACGGACCGTCCTCTCCAGTTCCGCCGGATAGTCGAACGGATACCGTTTCGCTAAATCGCGGCCCACCCGTGATATCTCATCCCTGTGCAGTTCGATAAGCTGCAGCAGTTCCGAACGGGTACGCCCGGGCGCCCCCATGATCTCCAACATGTGCTCTCTGGACTCGATTGACGAGCGGACCTGGGCTGACAAGGTATGGATGGACGGTTGCCGGTCATCCGTGTCATAGTCACCCGCATGGAAGGACCAAAGACGAAGCAGCAACGTCCGTTCTACTTGCAAGCCCACGATTACCAGTGGATCCAGGCCACGATGCAGCACCTTGCGATGCTTGTGGCTGTTCATCCAGAATCCGACGATCTCCTTGCGGAGCTTATGTGCATCCGGTGGCGGTCGATGGGTGGGAATAGACGAGCCGCTGGACTTCCGCAGAACATCCGCCAGTTTCGGATCGCGACATCCGAGTATCCTGATGGGTTCATCCACCGAGATAATCTGAACATCCTGAACCCAGAGATCGTACAGATCTCCGGTATCGAGGATCAGGTGATGCAGGATGCCGCATCCGGTGAAAGGAGACCGCGTATGCGCGACGCACCGGCCTTCGAACAGAACAGGCAAATCGAGATCTGTCCAATCATCCACATGGGTTGAAAGCACCGCTATGCGAAGGTCCACGTCGCTGTAGAGATCCGCGTTTACCTGTCCGAAACTGCCGCCAATCCAAACAGCCTGTACTTCTGCTCTCGACCATAGTCTCGAAACGATGCGCTTCAGCACCTCGACTTGCGGAAGATCCGGGAGTGCTTCAAACTCCATGTTCGAGCCATCCTTGCGACCGACAGACCGATCGGGTGATCCCCCAAAAACGGGTACGGACGGACGCATTGGTCTAATGGAATTGGTTTACGCGATATTTACCAAATACATGTTTATTTTAGCTCCTAAATCCTAACAATTATAAATAGTTAAACAACAATAACGGATAGGTAAAAAGAGAAAATAATGGATCAGAAGGAACCCGGCAAGGCATACCGCAAGGGGTTGTTCGTAATCAACATCACAAGGATGTTTCTGGAGTAGGAAACCGTCCGCAAGTCGTTCGAGGATCAATGCTGGTCCAAAGATCTGGCGTGTCCAAAGTTCAACACCTTCAACGTCTGGTCGGGAATCAAGTACAAGACGATGACGAACCATTGCCTAGAGCGCTAAAGCCGCCCGTTTTCAGCATCCGTCAGGGTACCGTCATGGAATGATCCAATTTGTCCTTGCAGATATGGGCTATCGGTATATACTTGGTCACTATCGGCATTAGAAGCACGTCTTCGATGAAACTGCACCGAAATCTGGCCGTCACGTACAAATCGGCGTGGCACTTGGCACATAGGTTGTGCAACGCGTTCTAGACCGAAACACCGGGTTTTTTGGGGTCGGTCGAAGAAGATAAGGTGTTTTTCGGCGGGATCGAAAGCAACAAGCATGCTTCAAAGAAGACGAATCTAGGTGGCGGCACAACCGGCAAGATCGCCATCGTCGGCATGAGGTATCATGACACCGGACGAAACATGCCGAGGTAACATCCTCAAAGGTTAGAGAATCCCTGCAAGGCTTTGTGAACAAGCACACAGCAAATGGCGTGGCCGTGTATACGGATGTCCACAAAACCTACTCCAACACGCAGGGAGTGAAACACGAAACAGTAAAGCACAGTGTCGGTGAGTATGTGAACGACCAGGCGACTACGAACGGCGAGAAGTCGTTTCGGGCACTGGTGAAGTGCGGGTATAACGGCGTATATCATCATTAGTTGGAGAAGCATATGCACCGGTGTGTTGATGAGTACGAGGATCGTTACGATGCCCGGTCGCTGGATACCATCGACCAAATGCGTTTGGTCGTCATAGTCATGTCGGGCAAACGGCTCAAGTTCGAAGACTTGGCTGCCTAACGGATCACCAATATGCCAAACGAAAGAAAGACTGAGGCAATTGTAAGGTCATTGTTGGAGGGCAACGGTTACTCAGGTAATTCTAATGTTGTAATCGAAGAACAGTCCTCTGACAATCCCAAGATTGACAAATTGCTTAAACAGGCATCAAAACAAGGGATAGGGCAGGGTTACCCTGAGTTCATCATTTCATTCAAAGATCGCCCTGACGACATCATCGTAATCGAATGCAAGGCGGATGTAACGAGACATGAAAGCCCAGATAGAACAAACTATAAAGAATACGCTGTAGATGGGGTCTTGCTTTATGCTTCCTTCTTGAAAGACGTTTTCAATACCGTCGCGATTGCTGTTAGTGGTGAGACAGAGAGAGAAGTCAAAATAGCTCACTTCCTTTGGTTGCGAGGGAACATTACGTACAAGGCGATTAATGACAAACACCTGTTGGACTACATGTCATTGATTGATGTAGTGACTAAGCAATCGAAACCCATCAAGGACGAAGAGCTTGTAAAGAAGGCAATTGAATACAACAAAGTACTCCATTCCCATTCTATTCCTGAAGCAGAACGATGTACGTTGATTAGTGCGATTCTGGTGGCATTGCAAGACAATGCGTTTGTCAGCAGTTATAAAAGCCATCACACGAATCAGGGAAGTGAAGACTACAATCCCAACGCATCGTTGGTAACATCGCTTCTCAACTCGTGCGAAAATGTACTCCAACGAAGCGGCCTGTCATCGGTGAAACGAAATGTTATCATTGGAGAATACGGTAAGATTCGCCAGGTACATGTGTTCAATTCGCCGGGAAATACCATTTTAAGGGACTTGATCGATGATCTGAATGACAGTGTTGTCCCTTATGTAAGTAACGAGATTTTTGACGTTCTGGGGAAGTTCTACACGCAATTCATAAGGTATGCTGGTAGTGATAAAAAGACCGGGCTTGTATTGACGCCCACACATATTACGGACTTGTTCTGCGATATCTCCGAAGTTACAGAACAGGATGTTGTTTTGGATCCATGCTGTGGCACCGGGGGGTTTCTAGTATCGGCAATGAAGTACATGCTGGCAAGAGTCGGGAGTAAATCGGAGACCACCAACACGATAAAAGGCGAGCACCTCATCGGCATAGAAAAACGAGCCGACATGTTTTCACACGTATGTTCTAACATGATGATGAGGGGTGATGGAAAAAGTCATATTTACTATGACGACTGTTTTGATGAGGAAATGAAATCGACCGTAGCCTCCAAGAAACCCACCAAGACGTTTCTTAATCCTCCGTATGATATCGGTGAGGCCGGACAGTTACGATTCATAGAAAACGCGATAGACTGTATGCAAGCTGGGGGGATGTTGGTAGCTATTTGCCAAATGTCAACCGTGGTATCGGGGGCCCGGGAGGCCATAGAGGTACGCAACCGGTTGATAGAGAAAAACACGTTGGTAGGTGTCATGAGCATGCCGGATGCGTTGTTCCATCCGATAGGGGTAATTACATGTATTATAATTATCCGAGTAGGCGTTCCTCATGCCGAGAACACGGATACGTTCTTTGGATATTTTAAGGATGATGGATTTTTGAAAATCAAGAACATGGGACGCATTGACGTCAACGACCGATGGAATGTAATCCGGTCAACGTGGCTAGATGCCTATGTCAACAAAAGAAACATACCGGGTTTAAGTGTATTGAAGAAGGTAAGGGCAGAAGATGAATGGTGTGCAGAAGCCTATATGAGAACAGATTTTAAGTCCTTCGTCCCAGAGGACTTTGAAGAAAGTGTTAGATCGTTCGTAGGTTTTCAGTTTAAGGTGGGCAATATATCTGGCATTAAACAGGGCACTCTCTTACACCAACATCAGGGGTTGTTCGACGTAGAATGGCGATACTTTAATTACAGTGACCTTTTTACCAATATTCAGCGAGGACGAAGATTGATTGAGAACGACCGAGAAGATGGGGATGTTCTATACTTCTCCGCGTCAGAAGAAAACAACGGATGTACGGATCGCATTGCCAATCCGTTGTTTGTCGCGGCGGATTCGATCATATACACGACATTCGGCGATGCCTACTATGTCAGTGGCGAGTTTACCGCAAGCGATGAAGTTACCATCTTTGGCCATGGGGAATTGAACATAATGAACGGAGTTTTTATCGCCACAGTCATGTCGAAGAACAAGTACAAGTATTCTTTCGGACGAAAGGCATTTCGAAACAAATTCATGTTTGACCTTATTCCTCTTCCAGTTGATAACGACCTAAATCCAAACTGGAAGTTTATGGAAAACTACATCCGGTCCCTACCTTACAGCATCAATCTATGCTCATCCAAATAAGACAAGATACCGTCATGCCGAAGCGAAAAGCCAGCCCGCGACTTGTTCCCCAGTCCGTCTGAAGCCCAACCGTTACCAACCCACGAAGGCGGAACTGGAAGAGGATTTCCGCATCCCCACCCCACCTAAACGTCTTGCCAAAGCGGTCGTTCGTACGGTCAAGATCGAACACAAAGATTGAGACCTATTGTAACTTTCGTATGTAATTCCCAATGGAATCGCCAGGGCGTTTATCCCGAAAGATACATCTACCATAGTTGGTTTAAATGACGCATTCCATGAATAGCAAATTAAAACTCTAGTGTGTCGCTCCCCCGGATCACCATTCCTCCGATTACCCTTGACCCCGGCACCGTCAGGCCTTACCATTGAGCTTGGTGCGGGACAGGCCGCCTCCGGTCCGTGGACAGGGTAGAAGCCCACCTGTTGGTCAGCCATCATAAAGCTGTACTTCCTTCAGCCCGATCATACGGACGCCGGGCAGCCAGTCAAGGAGGTCAGCCATGTCGGAATCCACCGTAGTACAACTCCCTGATCAACCCGATCTGCGACACCTGAAAGACCAGGCGAAAGACCTGGTGCGGGACGGATCCTGCCCGACGCTGGCCGATGCGCTGTTCAACGTCGCGCGCCGGTACGGTTTCCCCAGTTGGCCGAAGTTGAAGGCCTACGTAGGGTCCGTCGGGTCCATGGGGGAGCTCGAACAGGCCATCCTCGAAGACGACGCCGGCAGGGTAAGTGGCCTGCTGGCCGATGATCCCGGCCTGGTACACCGTGAGGGGCACTGGACCAGGCGTCGCCGGCACAATGGGTACCGCCCGCTCGCCTATGCCGCGTTTTTCGGAAAGTCGAAGGTCATGGAAGTCCTGATCGCCGCCGGCGCGGATATACATGAAGGGGGCGAAAGGGCATTGCGGGCCGCGGCGTATTTTGACAAGAACATGGGCGCCGTCGAACTGCTGCTCAGCCACGGCGCCGATCCGAATGCGACGACGATATCGCCCACCGGCCGACCTTACAGAGTAATCGACTATCCCTGCATGACCCTGGCGTTCGGGATATTGCGACATCTCCTGTCGCATGGCGGCAGCCTGCTGCCGGAAAACGTGGGTATGATCCTGGCGACTAACGACCGAAGGCCCCAGGATAAGGCCGAGTGTCTACGCGTCATGGCGGTAGCGGGGTTCGAGTTGCCGGACATGCCGCCCATGGCCCTGCACCAGAGGGATACCCGGCTCCTGGAAGCCCACCTGCGCAGGGATCCCCTGATGACGTCGCGCCTGTTCTCGGAAAGGGACGTGTTCCCGTCCGGATTCGGCATAGAACTCCCTTCTCCTTACGCCTGCGTGACCCCCCTGTCCGGCGGGGTGACCCTGCTTCACATGGCCGTCGAATTCTGCGACGTCGAGTTGGCCCGGTGGCTCCTCGAACGCGGCGCCGACGTCAATGCCCCCGCGGGCACGGACCGGGACGGGTTCGGCGGCTGGACGCCCCTGTTTCATGCCATGGCCACGCTGCACGTACCGCGCCGTTTCCCCGAAATGGCAGAACTGCTTCTGGAACGCGGCGCCGACCCGGCGGTCAGGGCCTCCATAAGAAAGCCGGTCGCGGACGGCGGAGAGACGACCTGGAAAGACGTAACGCCCGCGGATTACGCCCGGCAGTTCATTGAACCGGATCTTGTTAATCACGACGCGTTGCAGCGGGTATCGCAGGCAGTCGAGGCCGGTGACAGGGCCGATTGACGGGGGGACGATTGACGGGGCCGATTGACGTAGACGGCCCGTTTCCTGATTCAAACTCACGAAAGCTAACGATCCAGTGTCGATCAACATCGGATATGCCGCGGGTTCATTAGCACATAACGAGCACATGACAGCTACCCATGATTCTCCTTCCAGGTTCTGGCCCTTCCCGGTTGTTCAGGCTGAGATCGAGCAAGAAGCCCTGAACCTGTTCCAAGAGTATAGATCCGGCCGGGCCGGGGCCGTGACGGATGTCCGCCGTTATGGATCCCCCTCGGATCCTTCATCCTTCGATATACCTGATGCCCGGGACGTGTTGGCAAGGAGCTACGGGTTTCCGGGCTGGGCACAGGTGGAACGATACTTCCAAACGGTAGCAAACTTCTCGGGCAGTCCCAACGTGGAACAGGCGTCCCCGGTACGGCGTGGCCCAGTGGGACGCGCTGATGATTTCCTCCGCCTCGCCTGCCTGACCCAGGGCACCCAGGATCATCCATCGAGATGGGCCAGGGCAAGGAACATACTGGATGTCCATCCGGAACTTTCCCGGACGAGCGTATATGCCGCCGCCGCGGCCGGTGACGTTTCAGCCGTGGGTGATTTCCTGAAAGCAAACCCTGACCTGGCGAAGACCCCGGGCGGACCCCATGACTGGGAACCGCTGCTTTACGTGGCGTTTTCGCGTCTGGACCATGGGACGACGGGACAAACGGCCGTCGAGATAATCCGATTGTTGCTTGCCCATGATGCCGACCCGAACGCGGGCTACCTCTGGGCCGGGTTCCCCTGTCCCTACACCGTCCTTTCCGGCGTGTTCGGCGAAGGGGAAAACGGTCCCACCAGATGTCCCCCGCACCGGGACTGTTATGAGCTGGCCGGGATCCTGATCGAGGCCGGCGCCGATCCGAACGACGCGCAGACGCTCTACAACCGGATGTTCAGCCGCGACGACGAACACCTGCGGTTCCTGTTCGCGCGCGGACTTGGAAAGGAAGGGAACCGCCCCTGGCACCGTCTGCTGGGCGAGCAGTCAATCGGCTGGGTAGCCAGTCCGGTCGACATGCTGGCCTATCAACTGCAGTGGGCCGCCCGATGGAACTACCCCGATCGGGTCCGGTTGCTGATTGAAAACGGGGCCGACGTAAACCGGCCATCCAACCGGCCCGACGCGCGGACGCCCTACGGGGAAGCCATCTTTCACGGGAACGAGGCCATCGCCGAGTACCTGGCGGCTTGCGGCGCGGAGACGTTTCCGCTGGACGATTTTGACCAGTTTGCGGGCTCGTGCATCAGTGGCGACGGGGATCGTGCCCGCGCGTTGCTCGCACGCGAACCATCGCTGATTGAGAAACTGGGTGAACGCGGTGACGCGCTCATGGAGAACGCCGTAGGATCGAACAACCGGGACGCGGTCCGGCTGATGGCCGAACTGGGCTTCGACCTGAACGCCTGCGGTATGCACGATGCGGCCCGTTACGGCCACCTGGACATGGTTAAACTGCTGGTCGAGCTTGGGGCTGACCCTGCGTTGAAGGACTCGGGTCACGCGATCAGTGCGCTGGGTTACGCCAGCCACTACCTGCAGGACCAGGTGATCGACTACCTGGCGCAGTTTGCCGGGATACACCGGGCCGTGCAGTCAGATTTGCTGGACCGCGTTCGGGAACTGCTGAAAGATGACCCTGCCTGCGCCAGTGAACGGGACGACGCGGGGAACACGCCGCTGCACTGTCTCCACGTGGACAACCGGATGGTAGCTACGGAGGAGATACTCCGGTTGCTGGTGACGCACGGCGCCGACGTCAATGCCAGGAATAAAGAAGGCCTGACGCCGCTCGACAGGCTGGAGCGTCTTTCCGGTTTTAGTCGAAGAGACGGCCTGGCGGAACGGCTGCGCGGGTACGGGGCCGTGGAATCAGCCGTAGCCGACGAGTCGAAGGACCGCCCGATATCCTGAATCGGCGCCCGGTGTCATGGATCGGCCACTCGATGTCCTGAATCAGCCGCCCGGCGCCCACAACCGGCGCCAGCCGCGTTAGGATCATTTACCCCATTTGGAAACGATCAGCCCCGCCAACAAGCCTATAACGATCCCCGTGGGTACGATCTCCACGTAGGATCCCGTGGAAATTGCCGCCAGCAGAGAAAGGACGGCACCCACCGCGCCGCCGGCCAGCACGTTCTTGCCGACCCCTTCGACTTTGCACGCGATAACGCCGACCAGCAGGCCCGTGACCAGGCCCTTCCCCGTTCCCCACACGATGATCTCCGTCATCATGCCCTGGGCTTCGGGAATCAGGAACGCGGACAGCCCGTCGAGAAGCCCGAGCCCACCGCCGGCGATCAAACCCAATGGTACGCGCTTCATGATGAATGCTCCGGTGTATGCGTGTGACAGTTGAACATCCAGTTTACGCCGAATCTATCCTTTATCATCCCGAAACGGGCGCCCCAGAACGTGTCCTGCAGCGGCATGGTCACCTCGCCGCCGGCCGACATGGCCTCGTACGCCTGCTCCAGTTCATCCACGCTCGCGAAGTCGATGGACAACGAGATGTTGGTGTCCGACGGGACCGTTTCAATGTGGTCGGACCCCATGATCACGTTATCTCCGAACCGGATGGACATGTGCATGGCCTTGCCCATCATGTGCTCGGGGACCTCCATGCCGATGTCCTGGTCCTTGCTGTAGTAACTGATGTTCTCGACCGTGCCGCCCAGACAGTCCCGGTAGAACCCGAGCGCCTCCTCGCATTGACCGTTGAACGCCAGATAGGGAACCAGCTTCATGATATGACCTCCTCGTTTTGCATGTTAACGGATCGGTAACGAATCCGTTCACTATGAACCACCGTCATTACCAAGATACAATCCGGCGGCCGTGAAAATTGTAAAAATGCGACAACCTCCCTGGAATACGCGAAGACCTCCCTATATGTCCGCGAATTTCACGTTGTTCTTGGCAAAGAAGGCCTTCGGCGTGAACCCGGAAAACGCCGTGAACTCCCTGATGAAATGAGCCTGGTCGAAATACCCGCATTCGTAGGCCAGTTGCGTCAACGTCTTTCCCCGATGCCCATCCAGATGATGGCAGATGTTCAGGAACCGGCTGATGCGGGCAAAGGTCTTCGGCGTCGTGCCGACCGTGGATGCGAACTTCCTTTCCAGCTGCTTTCTGGAAAGACCGACGCGCTAGCCGACCTTTTCTATGGACAACTGCCCTCCGGCGGACCGGATGAGCTTCACCGCTTCATCGAGGGCGGCTTCGTCCTTGCGATACGCCTCCAATCTATCCAGCAGGAACCGTTGCACGACACCGGCGAATTCCGTTCCGCCCGGCGTCTCGTGGAGTTTCTCCATCAATTCCTCATGATGCGCCGGCCAGAGCGTTTCGATGCCTGCCGTGTCGTCCAGAAAACTTTGCACGGGCCTGTCCAAGAAATGGTAGGCGCCCCACGGATAGAAGCGGACCGACACGAAGCCGGTCCGGCCGTTGGATTCGATTTCTATGTACTTGCGCATCTGGGAGACCGCGAAGCTCCGCGGCTGGACCATGCTTTCCCCGCCCGCTACGGTCGTGATCCACGGATCACCGTAGTGAAAGACGATCTCCACGATGCCGTCGGGCACGATAAGCGATTTAGGCGCGTGATCGTCCGCATGCTCGGATTCCATCATCCACACGAGTTGCACATAGGATGTGAGTTCGGGGTGCGTTTCAAATTCGCGGTATATCATGACTGATGGGACAAGTAACCGACAACAGGCGATCGCGTCAAGCCGCGGAGTGCGCACCGCGGTCACCTGCCGTTCCGAACCTTACCGACGTTCCACCAGACGCTTTCGCTTGACGCTTCTCCCTGGACTCCTGTACATTGCCCATACCGGCGTGTGCAGGACGCCGCCCGTCCGCGGAAAGAACACAAGTTCACCTGTATCGGTTCCCTTCTGCCGTGGCAACCTTCTTCCTGCCCGTCAGGCGGACACACGGGTGTTCCGGCGGTCTCATGATCGCTTGAAGGAGGTTCCATGCCGTCCCTGCCTTCCCGTCCCGATATACGCCATCTCAGGCTGCAGGCGAAAACGCTGCTGAAGTCCGCGCGCAGCGGCGAAGAAGACGCCGTCGACAGGATCCGTTCGGCCACCGGCGCACGGCGCGACCGCGTCGTGCTGTCGGACGCCTATCACGCCATCGCCCTGGAACATGGGTTCAGGTCGTGGCCCCATCTCAAGATCCACCTCGAAATCGCCGCCGGGAACATGGACGAGAAACGGAAAATTTTCCTGTCCTCGGCCTGGATATGGGGCGATCGGAAACGCGCCGAGGCCGTGCTCGAGGCGGCACCGGAACTCACTCGGGGAGATATCCATGCCGCCTGTGCCGCCGGGGATCTGGATGCCGTTACAGACATCCTGGCGGCCGATCCCACCGCGGCCACGAAGGAGGGCGGCCCTAGAAACTGGACTCCGATCCTTCATGCGACATGGTCCTGCTTGCTGACCGAGCGTACCGACGCCATGGTCCGTATCCTTGAACTGCTCCTGCGGCACGGCGCCGATCCGGACAGCTACTGGGTGAACGATGACGACTGGAAGGAGTCGGCCCTTTACGGATGCGTGGAAAACAACTGCGTGCCGGCGGCACGGGTACTGGTGGACGCGGGCGCCGACCCTAACGACAACGAATCCCTGTATCACGCATGCGAGAAGTTCAACCTCGAACTGCTGGACACGGTCGCGGCGAACGGGCTGGACGCGGAAGCCGTTTCCTACTGCATCAAGCACGTCATGGACATGAACTGGACCGAGGGCATCCGGTGGTTTCTCGACCAGGGCGCCGATCCCGACGCCATCCACCCCGCCGACGGGGAAACGTCCCTGCACTGGGCCGTAAAGCGAAACAATACGGCCCTGGTGATCGGCGCGCTCCTCGAGGCCGGTGCGGACCCTGATGCCCGCACCTCGACCGGGAAGAGCACGGCGCTCGGGATCGTCGGCTCGACGCCGCTGGATTTCGCCCTGCGGCTCGGCCGCGGTGAAGTCGCGGCGCTCCTCAGGCGGCATGGCGCCGTGCCGTCCCCCATGTCCGAATACGACCGCTTCGTAATCGCTTGCGCCAATGCGGACCTCGAAGTCGTGGAGCAGTTGAAAGACCGTCACCTGGCCGCCCTGACCGACGACGACCAAACCCTGATCAGCCACGTGGCCCAGGTGGACAACTGGGCCGCGGTCCGTCTCATGGCGGACCTGGGATGGCCGGTAGACGCCCGGGGCTGGATGGAGGCAACGCCCCTCTACTGGGCCCTGTGCAAGGGAAATCCCGAAATGGTCGACTTCCTCCTCCGGCGGGACGCCTCCACCGAGCCTATCGGCGGGTATTTCCAGGATCCGATTCACGCCGTGATGCACTGCCAGTGGAATGGGGACAAGGGCGGATACCCCGTCGCGCTCGGCTTGCTGCTCGACCACGGCCTGGCTGTCCCGGAAGGACGCTATCCCAGCGGCAACGCCGCCATGGACACGGTGCTGTCGCGGTACATCGTGGACTGAGGGAGCCTTCGCGGGAACGCCTAAGGGCGCCAGCGGGTTCCTCGTCCGGAAACTGTGCTTCGACACAGACAAACGGTCACGGTCAACTTGACAAACCATGGACGGGCCGGTATATAGCCTGTGAGGTAACGTACGCGATACCAACCGGCCAAATGATCACCGAAGACTACGCCCGTAACGAGGAGGCCCGGCATGGCCCGCATGGTCCACTGCGCCAAGCTCGAAGAGGAACTCGAAGGACTCGACTTCGTCCCCTTCCCCAACGAACTCGGCCAGCGCATCTATGATAACATTTCCAAACAGGCCTGGCAGATGTGGATCAACTATTCGGTCATGGTGATTAACGAATACCGCTTGAATCTCGCCACGACCGAGGGCCAGGAAGTCTATGACCGGCACCTGGAAGAGTTCTTCTTTGGCGAAGGCGCCGAAATGCCGCCGGGATACCGTCCCCCGCAGACGAAATAACCCGGCCGCAGCCATCACCGCCGCCATCGCCGTTCCCTGGATTCATCATGAAGCGTGACGATGATATCCTGCTCATCTCCTGCTATGAACTGGGCCATCAGCCCTTCAGCCTGGCCTCTCCCGCCGCCCGCCTGAAATCCGAAGGATACAGCGTCTCAGTCGTCGATGCCGCGATCGAACCGGTCCCGGAGGATGTCGTTCGCCGGGCCGGCTTCATCGGCATCTCGGTGCCCATGCACACGGCCATGCGGGTCGGGATGGACCTGTCGCGCCGCATCCGGAACCTCAATCCCGGCGCGCATCTTTGCTTCTACGGACTCTACGCCGCCCTGAACGCCGGGCATCTCATGTCCCATGGGGCCGACTCGGTGATCGGCGGCGAGTTCGAACAGCCGCTCTGCGACCTGGTCGGCAGGTTGTGCGACGGCGAACCGCCGGGTGTGGCCGGGGTGACCGCATCGGCCGGCGGTCCGCCATCGGCCACGGATGCGACGATCACCACGAATCTCGCCCGCCAGGACTGGTTGGTCCCGGACCGTGACACGCTGCCCGGGCTGAAGCGGTACGCCCAGTTGGACAATGGCCATGAATTACTTCCCGCTGGTTACACCGAGACCACCCGGGGCTGCCTGCATACCTGCCTGCACTGCCCGATCACGCCGGTGTACAACGGCCGGTTCTTCGCCGTGCCCGCCGACGTGGTGCTCGCCGACGTGGACCAGCAGGTGCGCATGGGGGCCCGGCACATCACCTTCGGGGATCCGGATTTCCTGAACGGCCCCACCCACGTCCTGCGCATACTCCGCAGGATGAGCGACGCCCACCCCGGTCTCACCTTCGATTTCACCACCAAGATCGAACACATCCTCCAACACGCATCCTTTTTCTCCGAAGCCCGGGACCTGGGCGGCATTTTCGTCGTATCGGCCGTGGAATCGGTCAGCGACCTGGTGCTGGAGCGCCTTCGGAAAGGGCACACCCGCGATGACATCGTCCGGGCCCTCGCCATCCTGCGCGACGCGGACCTGCCCATGCGGCCCTCGCTGGTGGCCTTCACGCCCTGGGCGACCCTGGACGACTACCTGGATCTGCTGGATTTCGTCGAAGTCCACGACCTGGTCGACCACATCGACCCGGTGCAGTACACCATCCGCCTGCTCGTACCACCGGGATCGGCCCTGCTGGCCGAAGCGGAAACCCGGTTATGGATCGGCGAGTTGGATGAAGCGGGATTCACCTACAACTGGCGCCATGACGATGCGCGCATGGACCGATTGCATCAACGGGTTTCCCATCTTGTGGAAGAGGCCGACGCGTCGGGGGAAGAAAGGGACAACCGGCGGGTGTTCCAGCGGATAAGGCGCCTGGCGGCGGGAATGGCGGGCGTCGAGGCGCCCGTGGAACAGCCATTTCATGACCTCCCGCTCAAACGGCGGCGCGTCCCCAGGCTGACCGAGGCCTGGTTCTGCTGAGCGGAGCCCACGGCGAGCCGGAAAGGCTCGTTCATCTAATCGCCGTCCAATCTATACTTCGTAAACACTGGCTCAGGAAGTGTATCCGTCCTGGCAGGGGCCGCAGTGCTGCGGCCGGGACGGCGCCCGGTACTGTACGCGGTGATCGGGCGTTTCGATGCGGATGCCGCCCCGCTGCTTTGACGTTAGGCAATGGTCGAGGATGCCGCAGACGGTCAGCGTCCGCTCCACGGGGATGGGAGAAACGCCGGTCTCGAACATCTCGTCGATCCGCGACACCAGGCAGGCCGAATAGGTGACCGGCGGCGTGGGCGGCAGGAAGAACTGGGTCGACTTCGGATCGGGTTCATCCTTCAGGCGGGCGGCGAAACAGTAGTCCCCGATAGCGCCGTTGAGCATGAGCAGCGTGGTTTTAAGTCCATCCACGTGTTCGATGAAGTAGGCGGCCGGCTCAGCGGCGAGACGATGCAACTCGCCCGTGCCCAGCAGGTCCTGGGTACGGCCGTCCTTTTCGGTCGGCCCCTTCGGACTGTCGCAGCGGGAAAGCGCCGACTCCAGTAATTCCTTCGAATAGCGTCCCTGCTCTCCAGCTTTCCACACGGCGTCGCCCACGATCGTTTGCACCGCTTTGACCCCGGTCTCTCCGCCCCGGCGACGCTCGATCATGCACTGCATGGCTTCGAGGGCGTGGTAATCCATGGCGTCCGAACCGCCGACGCCGACCATCAACGCTTCCTCGATATCACATTCCAGCGGGAGTTCGAGGTCAGGAAGCCGCCAAGTGACCGGCAGGCTCGATCCGGCGAGCACGGGGAAACCGAGCCGCTTCGAATCGGCCACCATCTCCAGGCCCCTGTCGAAGCTGTAGGAGAGGTTCTTGTCGTTGTAGACCGGCACCGCGCGACCGTCCTGTTCGAACACCTCGACGCAGGCCTTGAACATCTCGTAGCGTGGATAGAGTTTCTGACCTTTTTCATTGTTCGGATAGTCGCCGTGTTCGCAGATGATCAGGATCCCGTCCACCGCCAGGGCATCCCCGCCGCACCGCAGCGCTTCGGCAATGGTGGGATAGACATCGAAACCGAACTCGCGGGCGCGGTCGGTGCTTTGGTCGCCTTCGGGCCGCTGGTCGACGTACAGCGACACCACTTCCACGTCCGGCCGGTGCCAGCGGCCGGACCGCGGATAGCCCACGAGGAACCGGTCCGCGAAATGCTGCGTGTGGGAGAGATAGGTGTAGATGGAACTGATGACGGCGAGCCGTTTGGGCATGGTGTCAGTATCTCCAGAACGTGGAGTTTTCGGGCGCCGGGTAGGCAACGTCGAGATGGGGCGTTTCGAGGCAAACCTGTCCGTCGTACAGGCTGTCGACCCCCGCCGCGGTGAGGCCCGTCGTCAGCAGGGTCCGTTCCACGGGATAGGCGGCCTCGCCGGTGAGGAACATCTGCTCCACGTTGTTGACCTGCGGCGAGAAGAAGTTGGCCAGCGAGGTGCGCGCGGGCGGCATGGGCAGGTACATCTGTGTCGACAGCGGCTCGCTCCGCCCCGAGAGGCGCGCCGCGAAGTTGAAGTCCTCCACCAGCCCGTTGAAGAGGATCATGGTGCACCTGAGCCCGTCCCGATGCTCGTAGGTATAGGCCACCGGATCTTCCACCATCCGCTTCATCTCGTTAATGGTCGGGAAGATATGGTTGAAGCCGTCGCGGGAGGGCTTCAGGGTATGGCTGCGGCAGAGCGCCGCTTCGAAGAGTTCGCGGGACCACACTTCGTCATGGCAGGCTTCCCAGAAGGCCTCACCGCGCCGGGCGTGGAGCCAGGCCACGCCCGTCTCGCCGCCGTTGCGCCGCTCGACCATGCACTGCAGGGTTTCCAGGCCGTGAAAGTCGTAGCTGTCGACCCCGCCGTAGCACACGCACACGGCCTCTTCCACCTCGGCGTGCAGCGGCATGTCGACCGAGGGTGTCCGCCAGGTGACCGGCAGGCTGGACCCCGCCATGAAGGCGAACCCCAGCCGCCGTGAGGTATCGTACATCTCCCTGGCCCAGTCCCAGTTCCACGACAGGTGTTTGTCGTTGAAGATCGGCGCGGACCGGCCGCTGGCCTCGTAGACCTCCACGATCTCGCGGAACAGTTCGTAGCGCGGATAGAGCCGCTGCCCTTTTTCGTTGGTCGGATACTCGCCGTGCTCGCCCACCAGGAGGACGCCGTCCACCTGCAGCGAATCCCCGCCCAGGGTGAGGGCGTCGGCGACCGTGGGGTATATCTTCATCCCGGGGAAACGTGCAGCCCGGTCCCTGCTGAGATCGTTCTCGCGCACCTGGTCCACGTACAGGGAAACCAAGTCCATGGGCGGGTGGTGGTGCCGTCCGGCCCAGCCGTACCCCTCCAGGAAGCGGTCCACGATATGCTGGGTGTGGGCGTAGGGGTGGTAGATGGTCGTGATCGCGGCGATCTTCGGTCGGTTGGGCATGGTCGTAAGCTAGACGATTCCCCTGGCGCCGTCCTCCGCGGTCCGGTCGTGCTTGATCACGGACATGGCCGACGCGATGATGGAGCTGACGTCACTGAGGTTGGAGGGTATGATCAGGCTGTTGCCCGACTTGGCCAGGTTGCCGAAGGTTTCAATGTACTGCTCGGCCACCCGCAACTGCACGGCCTCGTCGCCTCCATCCGACTTGATGGCGCCCGCGATGGCCCGGACCCCCTCGGCCGTGGCGTTGGCGACGGTGAGGATGGCCTGGGCTTCGCCCTCGGCCTCGTTGATCTGCTGCTGCTTCTTGGCCTCGGATTCCTTGATGGTCTTCTGCTTCTCGCCCTCGGCCTGGTTGATGTTCGAGTCGCGCAGCCCCTCCGAATTCAGGATGGCCGCACGCTTTTCCCGTTCCGCCCGCATCTGCTTTTCCATGGCTTCCAGGACGTCCCGGGGTGGACTGATGTTGCTGATTTCGTACCGCAGGACCTTGACGCCCCAGGGATCGGACGCCTTGTCCAGTTCGCTGACGACGGCAAAGTTGATGGCGCCCCGCTCTTCGAAGGTCTTGTCCAGGTCGATTTTCCCGACTTCGCTTCTCAGGGTCGTCTGGGCGAGCTGCGTGATGGCCAGGTCGTAATCGGCAATGCCGTAGGAGGCCCGCTCCGCGTCCAGCACCTGCATGTAGAGCACTCCGTCCACGCCGACCTGGACGTTGTCCCGCGTGATGCAGAGCTGCTCCGGGATATCGATGGACTGTTCCTTCAACGTGTGCCGGTAGGCCACCCGGTCCACGAAGGGCAGCAGGATGTAGAAACCGGCGTTCAGCGTCTTGCTGTACTTCCCCAGCCTTTCGATCACGCGGGCTTCCTGTTGCGGCACGACGATGATCAGGTTTCTGAGGAATATGATCGCGGCGATCGCGACGACGATGGTTACTATCAAGGTTTCCATTGCAGGTTCCTTCCAGCGCGATTGGAGACGGGTGAGGTTGTGAAACGCTCTCTACGCCATCCGGGTTGAGTTTACGCGCTCCTTACCCAGAGTGTGACGCCTTCAACATGTTCGACCTGGCAAGCCTGTCCCTTTTCGATCAGCGTGTCTCCCTTGTTCACGGCGTTCCAGCCCGATCCCCGCACTTCCACCTTGCCGGTGCCGTGGGCCGGGATGTCCTCGAGGGCCGTGCCTGATTCGCCCTCCAGGGTGTTTATCTTCGTGGCGGGCTCATCGGGATTCAGTCTTTCGGTCAGCATCCGGCGGAACAGGACGAGTGAGGCGATGGAGACGACCGAAAACAGGAGAAACTGAACCCAGGTCGTCTCCACCAGTCCCACCCACGCCAGCACGCCGACCACGAGCGCGGCGACGCCGAAGAACAGCAGGTAGAAGGCGCCTGGCGTGGCCATCTCGGCCAGGCAGAGCAACACGCCGCCAACAATCCATACCCACCAGGCCATCAGCCCCTCCCAGGAATCAGGTAAATCGCTGCCAGAACGTCACACTTCGAGCAGCAAAGCCGCGGGCACCTCGATCAGGGACTTCACTTTCCCCAGGAACTGCACGGCTTCCCGGCCGTCGATGATCCGGTGGTCGTAGCTCAGCGCCACGTACATCATGGGACGGATCACGACATCTCCGTCGATGGCTACGGGCCGGTCGTCGATCCGGTGCAGCCCCAGAATGCCGACCTGCGGCGGGTTCAGGATGGGCGTGCTCAGCATCGAACCGAAGACTCCGCCGTTCGTGATCGTGAAGGTGCCGCCGCGCAGGTCCTCCAGCGACAGTTTGCCCTCGCCCGCCTTTGCAGCGTACTGTCTGATATTGCTTTCGATCTCGGCGAATGACATGCGGTCCGCGTCCCTCAGGACCGGCACCACGAGTCCGTCTTCGGCGCCCACCGCGATCCCGATGTCGAAGTAGTGCTTCCTGACGATCGCGTCGCCGCGGATTTCGGCGTTGAGTTCGGGGAAATCCCGGAGCGCGCCGATCACGGCCTTGACGAAGAAGGACATGAACCCCAGCCGCACGCCATACCGTTCCTCGAAGGCCTCCCGGTTCCTTCGGCGTATCGTCATCACCGTGCTCATGTCGATCTCGTTGAAGGTCGTCAGCATCGCCGCGGTCTGCTGCGCCTCCACGAGCCGGCTGGCGATGGTGCGCCGGCGCCGGGACATGGGCACGATTTCTTCCCGGTCGTCACCGGCGAGATCGGCCGCGCGCGCCGCGGTTTCTGCCACGCTCGGTGTCGTTTCGGCCTTTCGTTCAGGTTCCCTGCTTCCGCTGGACGCTGCCGCATCCTCCGGCGAATCCGCTGCTGCCCCGGCACCCGATTCTTCGCCGGTCGTCCCGGTCTGCGCGGCCTTGTCCTGTTCTCTTCTCGACGCCAAAGCCCGTTCCACGTCCTCCCTGCGGATCCGGCCGCCCATCCCGGTTCCTTCCACGTCCGACAGGGAAATCCCCGCTTCATCCGCCATGCGCCGCGCCACGGGCGTTACCCGGTCGTCGGAGACCGCTTGGGACGGACCTGACCCTTCCCGGGCCGGCTCGGGGGAATCATCCGCGGCATCGGATTCATCCGCGGCATCGGATTCATCCGCTGACGCGACCGTGGCGTCCGCGCCTGCTGATTCACCGCTTTCATCCAGTACGCCGAGCAGGTCGCCGATGCGGACGTCCTCGCCCGCGGCGCGTTCGATGCGGGTGAGTATGCCACTGTCGTTGGCGTTCACCTCGAGGGTGACTTTCTCGGTCTCGAGTTCCAGGAGGGCTTCGCCGGTCGTGACCTGGTCGCCTTCCTGCTTGAACCACTGGACGACGGTTGCCTCTACAATGGATTCACCCAGTTGCGGCACGGTGATATCGATGGCCATTCAAACTCCCCGGGTCTTCACTTCAATTTCGAAAGTTCGCTTCCATCGCCGAACAGGAAAACCGCGATTCAGACTCTTTAGGATCGAACTGACGGGGCTACCCCGAGCCGGCATGCCCCGTTTTTCGAACGCATGCCCGAATCGAACAAAATGCGCCGGACGCGGCGATCTGTCAATGCATCTCGATATTTCCCGACGCGCCCATGGCAAAGGCCATTTTAACGAGGTTTCGCTGGTTGTGGTTGTGAATGGCCGTCGAACCCTCCGAGGGCACCGCGCTCGGCGGACGGGATACGCGGTAAATCGGGCACCGGCCATCCAGGACGGTCTCCAAAACCTTGCGGATGTAGTCCCAGGCGCCCATGTTCTCCGGTTCTTCCTGAAGCCAGACGACTTCCTCCAGGCCGGGAAACTGCCCGATGATCCTGGTCACCTGGTCCTCCGCCACGGGGTAGAGTTGTTCAATGCGAACGACCGCGGCATGGGTTGCGCTTTCCCACAGTTCGTCGTTCATCAGGTCGACATACACCTTGCCGCTGCAGAACACCAGTCTCCGGATCTTATCGGGATGTTCCTCCGCACGCTGGTCTTCGATAATCGGCATCCATTTCCCTTCGGCCAGTTCACGGGCGGAAGAGGCCACGTCGGGATGACGCAAAAGGCTCTTGGGCGTCATGACAATGAGGGGCAGCGGATCGGACTCCAGGAGCCGTGATTGCCGCCTCAGCAGATGGAAGTACTGGGCTGCCGTGGTGCAGTTGGCGATGCGGATGTTGAAATCGGCGCCGAAGGACAGGAAGCGTTCCATCAGCCCGCTGGAATGATCCGGACCTTGCCCTTCGAATCCGTGGGGGAGCAGGATGGTCAGGGACGAGTTCTGCCCCCACTTGGCCCGGCCGGAAACGAGGAATTCGTCGATGATGATCTGGGCGCCGTCCACGAAGTCGCCGTACTGGGCCTCCCAGAGTACGAATCGCTCCGGCGCCTGAATGCTGTACCCGTATTCGAATCCCAGCGCGGCGTATTCGGTCAGCGGCGTATTCCGCGTCTCGAAGGAGGCGTTCGCCTGGGACAGACGCCGCAGCGGCGTCCAGGCCCGGTCGGTCTCGTAGTCGTGCAGCACGTTGTGCCGCTGGCTGAAGGTCCCCCGTTCCACGTCCTGGCCCGTGAGGCGGACCGGCACGCCGTCCTCGATGATGGAGGCGAAGGCCAGGGTCTCGGCATGGGCCCAGTCGATTTTGTGAGCGTCCACGTCGTCCAGCGCCCGCCGGCGGCGTTCGATCACCCGCTTGAGCCTGGGATGCAGGGTGAAACTATCCGGGAACGTCCACAGCGCCTTGTTCAGGTTCTTCAGACGCCGCATGGAAACGGAAGAACGCGTCCGCCGGGCGGTTCCCGACCTCGGCGGCTTGTAATAGGGCTCCACGAGCACTTCTTCCGGCTTCAGTTCATCCAGCATCGTCTGCATGGCCCCCATGCGGCCGTCGACCAGTTCCTCCGGTTTTCCCGCTTCGATCCGATCCTCCGCCACGAGCCGGTCGGCCCACAGCTTCCTTACCGTCGGATGGGCGTCGATCCTCCGGTAGAGACTGGGATGGGTGAGCGATGGGTCGTCTCCCTCGTTGTGGCCGTGCCGGCGGTACCCGATCAGGTCGATCAGGAAGTCCTTGCGGAACTTGACGCGGTAGGCGTAGGCGATGCGGGCGGCCTCCAGGCAGGCCACCGGGTCGTCGGCGTTTACATGGATGATCGGGATTTCGAATCCCCGTGCGATATCGCTGGCGTACAGGGTACTGCGGGACTGCTCCGACGGCGTGGTGTATCCCAGCTGATTATTGGTGATGAGGTGTATCGTACCGCCCGTCCTGAAACCCGGGACGCGGTAGAGCGTAAAGGTCTCCGCGACGACGCCCTGTCCCGAAAACGCCGCGTCGCCATGGATCAGGATGGGCAGGTTCCGCTCGGGCAGCGGCCGGACGTCCCCAGGCACGTTGACGATCGTCCCCGCGGCGCGGGCCATGCCCTCGAGCACCGGATTGACCGCTTCCAGGTGGCTGGGGTTCGGCGCAAGGTGGATATGCAGGTCCACTTCCTTGCCCTGCTGGTCCTGGTACTTTCGCTGGGCGCCGCTGTGGTACTTCACGTCGCCGGTCCAGCCGGTGTCGTTGCCGGTCTTGTTGACCCGCTGCACCGGGTCGCGGAATTCGGCCAGAATGTGCTCGTAGGGCTTGTGCAGGATATGGGCCAGCACGTTGAGCCGGCCCCTGTGGGCCATGCCGATCAGGATGTTGCAGGTGTTGTTGACCGCGGCCTCGCCGATCACTCCGTCCAAGACGAGGATCATGGTGTCCAGGCCTTCGATGGAGAACCGGGTCTTGCCGGGGAAGGTCCGGTGCAGAAACTGCTCGAAGACCTCCACCTCGGTGAGACGGTCCAGGATGGCCAGTGCGCTTTCGTCATCTTCCGAGGGTCTGAACCGCCCCGTTTCCGCGGCCTCCTGCAGCCATTCCCGCTCACCGGGGACCTCGATGTGCATGTAGTCGTAACCGGTGGTGGAGGAATAGACCCGCTTGAGTTTCTTGAGGGCCTCGGACGCGTTGCCGCATTGCTGGCCCACCGGACCGCCTATCAGGGAGGAGGGCAGTTGTCGCATGGTCTCTTCGGTCACGCCTTGCGCCTCCAGTTCCAGTTCCGTCAGGGGGTCGCCCAGCGCGGCGTCGTCTTCCGTCGCGAAGACGGAATAGGGAAAGTACCTGGGATCGGCCAGGGGGTCCAGGTGGGCGCCGAGATGTCCATACTCGCGGACGTTCTGGGCGAGATTGGCGATGAAGACGATCTGGTCGATATCGGCCGGACTGGCCGTGCCGTCGGTGCCGGCGGTGCTGGCCGGACCGTCGGTGCTGGCGGTGCCGGCCGGGCCCGACGGACCGGGTGCGAAATCGCTGGTCGGGCGGGGCGCTGCGGTGGAGGGATCTCCGTCGAGGTCAGCTGCATGCCGGGAGAACAGCGCGCGGGTTGCCGCGTCGACAGATTCGGGATCTTCGAGGTACTGCTCGTACAACGCGATCACGTAACCGGCGTTTGGGCCATGGAACTCGCGCAAGAGATCCAACTCGAATCCTCCCACGGGCGACTGAATCCGACGTGGCTGGCGGGCGGGGAAACTAGGCCGGATGGCGGCATCTGCGACTCCTTTTCGTCGCCGTTTCCACCCGCCAACGAAGATAGAGGCGCCTGCGCGGAAAGGCAAATGAATTGTAGGGGTTCCGGGTGGGTACTGAAGCGCGTGATGAAGGTCCTTTTCCCCGATTAGTGCCTTGACTTTTACCTTGCGTATGCATTACTTCCAGATTTCGATCTCACTACCGTGTCAACAGTTGTTTCGGGGAGTTTCGACTTCATGGACCTGAGTGGACTGAAGGGCAGGACCGTCGGCGCCGCGGTATCCGGCGGCCTGGACAGTTGTACCGTCACCCGGTGGCTGGCGGATCACGACGTGGACGTGGTCTGCGTAACCGCCGACCTGGGCCAGCCGGATGAAGAACGCATTGACTACGTCGCCGAACGCATGATGCGGTGCGGCGCGAAGGACGCCGTAATCGTGAACGCGAAGGATGAACTGGCGCAGGCCGGCATCGAGGTCGTCCAGTGCCAGGCCATGTACGAGGGAAGCTACTGGAACACGACCGGCATAGCGCGGCACATAACCGTGCGGACCCTGCTGCCCGAACTCAAGAAGCGCGGCATCGATATCCTCTCCCACGGCGCGACCGGCCGAGGGAACGACCAGGTCAGGTTCCAGCTCGTCGCCAACATGATCGACCCTTCGGTAGAGGTTTACGCGCCGTGGAGGGACCAGGCATTCCTGGACGATTTTCCCGGACGAAAAGAAATGATCGACTTCTGTGAAGACCGGGAGTTGCCGATTCAGGCTTCCCACGAGAAACCCTATTCCACGGACGCGAACATCCTCGGGCTGACCCACGAGGCCGGCCGCCTCGAGTCGCTCGAAACCCCGGCCGGTTTCATCACGCCGGGCATGGGGGTCCATCCCCGGGAGGCACCCGACGCGCCCGAAAGGTTTGCCGTCCGCTTCGAACAAGGCGTACCGGTATTGATAAACGGAGAAAACGTGACACCGCTTTCGGCCATCGAGACGGCCAACCGGATCGGCGGAAGAAACGGCATCGGTATCGGGATCCACACGGTCGAAAACCGCTTCGTGGGCATCAAGAGCCGGGGCGTCTACGAGTCGCCGGCCATGACGCTCCTCGGTCAATGCTACGAGTTCCTGTTGCAACTCATTCTCGACCGCCGCGCCCGGCGTTCCTTCGACCAGGCCTCGACCGTGATCGCGGAGCAGATCTACCAGGGCTACTGGTACGATCCCGCGACCCAGGCGCTGCGGGCATCCGTCGACGTGTTCAACCGGCTCGCCACGGGGACCATCCAGGTCGACTTGTACAAGGGCGGCGTGTCTTTCGTGTCGGCCGAAGACGTCCCCAACTCGCTCTATTCCGAGACGACGGCATCCATGGAGGGCGTGGGCGATTTCGACCACAAGGATTCCGAGGGATTCCTGGGCGTGCTGGGCGTCAGCGCACGGGCACTCAAATCATCCGGTCAGACTGGCCGGACGCGGTAGTCCCATGCCGCGAACGATGGAAGCCTGGAGGTTACCTTCATGCCGGTAGGCAGCAAAAACCAGTTGGTTCCCGGGTGCGGCACGCATCACGTGGCCGTTCAGACGCGGGACTGGAACGCGTCGCTGCGGCTGTACCAGGAGGTCCTGGGCATGCAGCCCGTTGCGGAATTCGGCCCCGCCGAACGGAGGATCATGCTCCTCGACGCCGGGGACGGCAGTCACATCGAACTGTTCCAGCCCACGAAAGATACCCCATTGCCGGGCGGCCCTTCGCCCAATGACCCGGTCACCCATATCGCGCTGGCCACGACGGATGCACGGTCCGCGATCGAACACGTCCGGTCCCATGGATACGAGGTGACGATCGAACCGAAAGAGGTCAATCTGGGGGGACTGGAAGTTACCGTCGCGTTCTTCAAAGGCCCGAGCGGCGAGGTGATCGAGTTCTTCCAGGAACATTGATCAATCAACGTTGGGACCCGATGTATCGTATCTTCGTCACCCTCATCCTGGTCATGGTGGCCGCTTCCCCCGCCGCCGCCCAGGAATATGATGTCTCCGAGCTCCAGACGCGCGCCGAGTTCTCCGGATTCGACGAGACGACCCGGTACGCAGAGGTCATGTCCTACCTCCGGGCCGCCGTGCTCGCGTCCGACCGGCTCCATCTGACCGAATTCGGCTACACGACGGAAGGCCGGGCCCTGCCCCTGATCGTCTTCGGCGACGTCTGGGACGCATCCGCGGCGGAAATCGCCCGGACCGGCAAAACGAAGGTGTTCGTCCAGGCGAACATCCACGCCGGGGAGGTCTGCGGCAAGGAAGCCCTGCTCATGCTGATCCGGGAACTGGCCTCCGGAGCGTATGCGGACTGGGCCGATTCCCTGGTGCTGATGATGGCGCCGATCTACAACGCGGACGGCAACGAGCGGATCAGCCTGTACAACCGCCCGCGCCAGCATGGACCCGTGGGGGGCATGGGGCAGCGGCCGAACGCCCAGGGTTTCGACCTGAACCGCGATCACATGAAGCTGGACTCTCCCGAGGCGCGGTCTCTGGTCTGGCTCATGAGCGAATACGATCCCCACGTGCTGATCGATCTCCACACCACGAACGGCACCGTCCACGGCTACCACCTTACCTACTCGCCGCCGCTCAACCCCAATACCGACGGCCGGATTGTCGAACTGCTGCGGGACCGGTGGCTGCCCGAGGTGCGAACCACTGTCCGGGAGAACTACGGGTGGGCGTTCTACTACTACGGCAACGTGCCCCGGGCCGGGTCGGCCCGTGAACCGGGATGGTACACCTTCGATCACCGGCCCCGGTTCAACAACAACTACGTGGGACTCCGGAACCGCATCGCCATACTGAGCGAAGCCTATGCATACGCGTCCTTCGAAGACCGCATCATGGCCACCCTGGCCTTCGTGAAGGAGAACGTCCACTACGCCCATCGGAACGCGTCTGCGATACGCGCGATCCTGGAGACCGTGGACCTGGAATCGGTCGTGGGGCGGGACCTGGCCGTCCGTTCCGAATTCGCCCGGTCCGTCGAACCGGTGGAAATCCTGCTGGGTGAAGTCGAAGAGACGCGCAACCCCTACACGGGTGAGGTCATGAATCTCCGGAAGGAAGTCCTCAGGCCGACTTCGATGTACGAGTACGGCACATTCTCCGCAACCGAGACGGAGCGTGCGCCACGGACGTATTTCGTACCTCCCTCCTTGTCCACCGTGATCGAACGGCTCGGCGCCCACGGCATCTGGTTCGAGGAACTCTCCAGTCCCCGCGAACTGGCGCTGGAGCGGTTCAGGATAGACGCGTCGCAGGCCGCCGAGCGGCCCTTCCAGGGTAGACGCGAACGGACGCTGTCGGGCGTCTACGAACCCGTGGTCCACACGCTGGAACCCGGCACGCTGGTCGTACCGGTGGATCAGAAACTGGGCAGGCTGGTATGCTACCTGCTGGAACCCAGGTCCGACGACGGCCTGGTCGCGTGGGCGCTGATGGACGATGTACTCGAAGGCGCGGAGCACTACCCCATACTGCGCGAACCGGCCGACCGGTAGACATCTAGAAAGTCCGCAACGACCGGTGGACGGCCGGTTGCCGACCGGTTGCCGACCGGTTGCCGACCGGATGAGCCGGCGACTGCCCTGAACCTTCACCCGACGGAGTCTGCATGCCCGGCCGTGTCATCCTGGACACCGATACGGGGGTCGACGACGCACTGGCCATCTTGCTGGCCATGCGGTCGCCCGAGCTTCGCGTCGAGGCCATCACGGGAGTCTGCGGAAACACGCCCCTGGAAAACTGCGTGCGCAACATTTACCTCACCCTGAGCGTACTCGATGCACATGAAACGCCGGTCGTGGCCCAGGGCGAGGTCCGTCCGCTGGTCCGCGAACTGGCCTTCGCCGGGGATATCCACGGCGACGACGGACTGGGCGGCGTAACCCGCCTGGTGGACGCGGACGGGCGCCGTGCATACCCGGATCCCGACCAACGTCCGAGTACCGTACACGCCGTCGATCTGATCACGGACCTCGCCGGCCGGTACCCGGGTGAGCTCATCCTGATCGCCGTGGGGCCACTCACCAACGTTGCGCGGGCCGTCATGAAGGATCCGGACCGCATGCGCGGGCTCCGGGAGATCATCATCATGGGCGGCGCTTTCGAGACCGGCGGAAACGTCTCTCCGGTGGCGGAATTCAACATCCACGCCGATCCCCATGCGGCGCAGATCGTCTGTGATGCCGGGATCCCCCTGGTTTTCGTTCCGCTGGATGTGACCCGCCAGGCGTTCCTGGATGCGGGAACGATCGACCGATTCGCCGCAGCGGCGGGCACCGGCGAGGCGGGCGCCAGGGCCGCCTTCGTACGCGACTGCACGTCCAGTTACGTGGCCTTTCACCGGCAGAAGAGGGGCGTCAACGGTTGTTTTCTCCACGATCCCCTCGCCGTGGCCGTCGCCGTCCGGGAAGAACTGGTCACGACGGTGCCGGCCAGGGTGGACGTGGAAACCGCCGGCGACCTCACCACGGGCATGACCGTGTCCGACCTCCGTTCCGACCGGTGGGGCGATCCGAACGCGAGGGTCTGCACCGCGGTGGACGTCCAGGCATTCACCAGGTTATTCGAGGAAAGGGTGCTCGCATGATCCTGAAGGACCGTACGGCTATCGTAACCGGCGGCGGGCAGGGCATCGGCCGGGCGATATGTGGTATTTTCGCCGAAGAAGGCGCCGCCGTCGTGGTCGTGGATATCAACGAATCCGCTGCCGAGGAGACCGCCCGGCTGCTGAACCGGGAAGGCTATGCCGGACGGTCGGCACGGGCCGTCCGGGCGGACATCTCGGTCGGGGCAGAGATCAGCGCCCTGGCCGACGGTGTCTTCGAGGAGTACGGCCGCGTGGATATTCTCGTGAATAACGCTGGGCTGGCCCTGTTCAGGTCGGTGGCAGCATGCACGGAGGAAGAGTGGGATCGGGTGATGGCGGTTAACCTCAAGGGGCCGTTTCTGCTGTCAAAGGCCCTGTTGCCCGCCATGATCGCCCAACAATCCGGCGCGGTGATCAACCTGGCCTCGGTCGCGGGGAAGACCGGCGGCGTGGTGTCCGGAGCGCCCTATTCGGTATCCAAGGCCGGAATCGAGTGCCTGACCAAGTCGCTGGCCCGAGAACTGGCGCCGCACGGGGTGCGGGTCAACGCCATCGCGCCCGGGATCATAGATACCGCCCTGACCGCTCATCACGATCCGGCCTTCGTCGACGCGATCCCCCTGGGCGGCAGCAAAGGGGAACCACGGGACGTGGCCGAGGCGGCGCTGTTCCTCGCATCGGACCGGTCGCGACACATCACCGGCGAGATCCTGGACGTCAACGGCGGCCTGTTGATGGACTGACCATGACCGCATCCGTTTCCAATTTCGCCGTGGACGTCGTGGACCGGCATGCGCGGGAGCCGGGGCGGGTCGCCCTGCGATGGCAATACGCACGCGGCGTCACGACGGACGTGACCTTCCGGGACATGAAGATACGCTCCGAGAAGGTCGCCTACGTGCTGCACCAACACGGCGTGCGTCCGGGACACCGGGTGTTCATCCTGCTGCCGCCGTGCACGGCCTGGTGGGAGTCCGTACTAGGCTGCATGCGCGCGGGCGCCGTGGCCGTACTGGGCCAGGACGCGTCCACGTCACAGGTGCTGAAGGACCAGATCAACCAGTCCCGGTCGTCGCTGGTGATCGCGTCCGATGCCGTTGCGGACGTGATCGGCCGGATCATGGACGACTGCGGCCGGATAACCCACTGGCTTTCCGTAGGTTGGGAGCGTGAGGGGTGGGTGGATTTCGACCGCCGCGTCTCCCTCGCTTCGGCCGGCTTCAAGGCGGTGGAAACGGGCGGGAACGATCCTTGCATCGTCGTGTACGACCAGGGAACGCCGACCACTGAAACCACGCACCGCCACGGCGACGAAGGATACGACCTGGCGCAGCTCGACGCGTGGCGCGACGGGCTGGCCATCTCGTTGCAAGATTTGTCCGAGCAACCATGATTCGCGCACTGACCGACTGCCTGGTGTTGGAGTTGACCACGCAACTGCCGGGTCCCTACTGCGCCATGCTGCTGGCCGATCTCGGCGCCCGGGTGATCAAGGTGGAACCGCCCGGCGGAGATCCCCTGCGCGGTTTTCCTCCGGCGTTTGCCAGCGTCAACCGCGGCAAGCGGAACATCGTGATCGACCTCAAAAAGAACGCGGGCAGGGGGGTCATGAGCCGCCTGATCGGCCGGGCGGACGTCGTGCTGGAAGGTTTCCGCCCCGGCGTGGCCGAACGGCTCGGTGTGGACTATCCCGCGGCGAAAAACCTGAACCCCTCCGTCGTCTACTGCGCCATATCGGGATTCGGGCAGGATGGCCCCTACCGGGACCGTGCCGGCCACGACATCAACTACCTCGCGATCGGCGGCCTGCTCGGACGCGGCGATCCGCCCGCGGTGCCTCCCGTATTGATTTCAGACCTGTCCTCCGGCCTGTACGGCGCGCTGGCCGTTTCCGCCGCGCTCATGCGGCGCGCGGCCACGGGGGAGGGATGCTTCATCGATCTGTCCATGACCGACTGCATCCTTTCCTGGATGGCGCTCGACATTGCCGCGGCGGCGCAGGATCCGGACGCGGCCCGGGGACCGTTCCTCGGGAACATACCGCATTACGGGATCTACGAAACCTCGGACGGACGGCACATCAGCCTCGGAATCGTCCACGAGGACCATTTCTGGACCCGATTCTGCGACGCCGTTGGACTGGAGGAGTGGCGGGACTGGCCCTCGAAGAAACGGCTGGAGCGGGAGACCGAAATCCGGGAGAAACTCCGTGCCATTTTCGCCATGGCATCCTGCCGGGAATGGGACCGGAGGCTGCGCGACGCCGACGTGCCCTGCGCCCCCATATACAACCTTGACGAGTTGCCGGACGACCCTTATATACAGTATCGAAACCCGTTCTACCATCTCGTCGCTTCCGACCGTTCGGAAAGCCGTCAGGTGAAGGCGCCGTACCGTACGGATACGACGGAAGCCGAAGACCCGCTTCCGCCTCCCGTCATGGGCGAACATACGCGTACGGTGCTTTCGGCGTCCGGATACGATGATGACGAGATCGACCGCTTGATACAACTTGGCGCAGTACACGCATCCCGAATCGGGGAGTAGCAGCCGAATCCCAAAGGAGAGATCATGAGCATCCGCGTGCGAAACTGGCGTGATCAAGCGCCCTATGTCGGGCACATCAGCGCGCTGGTCTGGACGCTGTACCAGTCCCATGACAAAGACGAGACATCACCGCCGGAAATCAACCGGCTGCACGGCATCAACAGCTTCGTCAAGCACGGGCTCCAGGGCCATCAGCACTCGGACCATCACCGGCACGACAACATCGAGCAGTTGTATTTCATCCTCCGCGGGCGCGGCCAGTTGCTGATCGGGGACGACAAGGTGGACGTCCGGGACGGCACGGCCGTCTACATGCCCGTCAACGTGCCTCACCAGGCGTTCAACGACGGGGAAGGCTGGATGGAGCACCTGATCGTCAGTTGCCCGCTCGACGAAATCCGGGAAGGCACGCCCTCGGTGCGGGATTGGCGCGACGTCCATCCGGTCGTGCTGGAAGGCGGCACCGTTTCCTGGCCGCTGCTGCGGCGCGAGGAGGAAGCCCCGGCCGGCGAGGGCGGCGTGCTCCAGCGCGTGCACAGCGTGACGCGCTTCGCGGTCCAGGGGCGCCAGGGAACTACCTGGCAGCAGTTGGATGGCATCGAGCTGGTCCACTACGTCCTCAGCGGATTAGGCATCATCGAGGATCTGGACGGGGACCGTCAACTGGTCACGGAAGGTTCCGCAGCCCACGTGCTGCCCGGGGTTGCCCATCGATTCTCCAACGAGGGCGAGGGCTGGCTCGAGTACGTCACGTTCGCGGTCGAGGTTGGTGAGGTCGAAGCGCCGGACGAATCCGAAGAGTTGGAGGAATCCGAAGAGCCGGCCGCGGAGTACGGCGTGGAGGATGTTGCCGCGGCTGCGGTGGTGGCGGAGGTCGATTGGGACGACGCCGACGCGGTGGAGACCGAAGAGGAAATCGATGAGGACGGCGCCGACGATGGAGCAGACGATGACGTGGAGTCGACGCAGACCGAAGATGAAGCGGCGGCCGACGATAGCGCCGACGATGACGCCGACGATGACGCCGGCGATGACGCAGAGTCGACGCAGACCGAGGATGAAGCTGCGGCCGACGATGGCGCCGATGTAGATACGGAATCCGAAGAAGACGAAGAAGACGAAGAAGACGAAGAAGAGGCCGAATCGGCGCAGATCAAGGAAGAGGCGGACGTTGAAGTCGCCGCGGCTGCCGATGAGGACGAAGCGGAGGACGAATTGGCGCAGGCCGAAGGTGAGGCCGAGGACAAGGCAGCAGATGTGATCGAGGACGCCGTTGAAGTGGAAGTTGAAGATGGGGCCGGCGATGATCAGGAAGATGCGGTGGACGAAGCGGAAGTAGAAGTCGCCGAGGCTTCCGATGAGGACGAGGTGGACGACGACGATTTCGACCTGGAAGACGACGATGCGGACTTCGATATCGAAGACGAAGATGAAACCGTCGTGGAGGACGAAACAGGGGAAGATGGCGACAATTCCCCTGACACGGACAGACGTTAATCGAAAGCGTACGTGAACAACCTACCCGCCCGCTCGTTCGGGCGAACCGGCATGCGTCCGGCGGCGCTGGCCATGGGAGCCGCCTTTCTGCACGAAAGCCCCGAGGCGGTCGAGGCCATCCGGATCGCCCTGGAACTGGGCGTCAACTATTTCGATACCTACCCGGGCCACCACGAGGAGAAATGGGGCGAAGCGCTCTCCGGCGTACCCCGGTCCTCCTACTATCTCCAGGCCAAGATCGGCACCCATCCCGAACGCAGGAAGGACTTCTCCGGAGAAGGCGCCAGGTGGAGCCTGGACCAGAGCCTGCGATCCCTGAAGACGGACTACCTCGACTGCGTGCTCGTGCACGATCCGGCCGAAGTGGACGACTTGCTACGCGTAGGCGCGGTTTTCGACGTGCTGCACGAAATGAAATCGCAGGGCTTGGTCAGAAATATCGGACTCGGCGCCCGTTCCCATGACTGGCACGTACGGCTGATCGACGATGGCATCAGCGACGTGTCCCTGACCTTCCTGGACTACACCCTGGTCAACCAGTCGGCCGCCGCCACCATCTTTCCGGCGGCCAGAAGACGGGCAACAGGCGTCATCCTGGCCAGCGTGCAGGGCATGGGCCTTTTGACCGGACAGGAGCCCGATCCGGATCGCGAGCGGGGCATGCATCCCGGGTCCGCGCCGCGCGCACATAGAATCTGGACCTGGTGCCGCGAGCACGGCGTCAACATCCGTCACCTGGCCATACAGTTCTGCCTGGCGGCGCCGGTGGACAGCATCGTCATGTTCGGGCCGGCGAGCATCCGGCACGTCCAGGACGCCTACGAGGCCGCCACCGAGACGATTCCGGCCGAGCTCTGGGAAGCGTTCGACCAGGCTTTCGGCATCCGTCCGGGCATGGATGCCGGCCCGTCATAGCACCTGGGTCCTGGCCACCGGTCCGGTGCGTCAACACCTTACAACATCTGGCGTGCGAACCGAACACGACATGAACGAATCCACCCACCCTTAAGGAAACCCGCCCACGTGCCCTCCCTGAACTTCTCGCCCCGCGTGCCCGTCATCGACGCGAATGTGTGCGTGGGCAATCACCATACCGGTCCATCGCCCTGCCAGAGCCCCGCGCAACTGCTCGAGGAAATGGATTTCCACGGCGTCCGGCGTGCCGTGATCTACCATGCCCAGGGTGAACAGATCAGTCCGACGGACGGCAACAAGTACCTGGAGGACTGGCTGGACGACGAGGGACGACTCATCCTTCAGTGGTCGGTCGCGCCGGTGGAAATCTCCATGGAGCAGATCGCGGAACTCCACGGCCGGGGCCGGGTGCGTTCCGTCCGCCTGCACGACTGCCAGTCCGCCGGACTTCCTTTTCTCCCATGGGGTTACGACGACCTCCTGACCTTTCTTTCGGATGCCGGGATCCCGCTCTGGATCCCACTGATGGACGTGGAAACGGACCACCTTGTCACGACGCTCAAGGCCTATCCGGACCTGCACGCCGTACTCATCGGCGCGCACTATACCCACGCGCTGGTCGTTCGCGGGCTGCTGGAAGCGAGTTCCCGTGCCGTGCTGGAACTCAGCCGGTACGAGCCCATCGGCGAGGTGGAGGCCCTCGTGGAGCGGTTCGGCGCGGACCGGTTCGTCTACGGCTCGTGGTATCCCCGGTACGCCATGGGGCCGATCCTGTTCTACCTGCACCACACGCGCATGGGGGAGGATGAACTCGCGCGGATCTGCGCCGGAAACGTCGAGCGGCTGCTCGGACTCGAGGAGGGGGCATGATTGACGGCACGAGGGTGATCGACTACCACGGTCACGTGGGAAGATGGGAACGGTACGGCATGGTGGATGAACCGGAACTCCTCCTGGGCGCCATGGATGCCGTCGGCATCGATATCGCGTGCCTGTTCCACATATTTCATCCGGACGGCACGACCGGCAACGACCTGACCGCGAAATTCGTCGCCCGGAACCCGGACCGCTTCGTAGGTTTCGCCTACGTGTCCCCGACCATGCCCGACCGGATGGTACCCGAACTGGAAAGGGCGATCGATAAACTGGGGTTTCCGGCCATCAAGCTCTACCCGCCCTACACGCCCTGGCCCTTCAACGAGGAACCCTGGCTACCGATCTATGAATTCGCCCAGGACCGGGGACTGGCCATCATCTTCCACACGGACCATTTCATCAACAGCCGGCCCCGTTACTTCGAAGACCTCGCGCCGGCCTACCCCCGGGTGAATTTCGTCTCCGCCCACTGCGGCAACGTGCCCGAGGCCCGCGCGGAGGCCATCGCCGCCGCGCAGAAGTACCCGAACGTCTACCTGGAGACCTGCTCGACGTACCGGACGCCCGGCGTAATCGAGGAACTGGTGGAAAAGGGCGGGGCCGACCGCGTGCTGTACGGATCGGACATGCCCCTGATGGACCCGCGGCCGCAAATCGGCAAGATCATCACGGCCCGTATCTCACCCGAAGCGAAACGCATGGCGCTGGGCGAAAACGCGGCCCGGCTGCTGAATATCTAGGACAGGAGGTTAACGTGATTCTCGGCCAGGCTGAATTGCATAACGTACACGAACTGCTGGACGATCCCGGCGGCGCGGGCAGTATCTGCTGCCGCGTGCCGAACGACCTGCGCGTGACGCTGAATGAATCGGCGAAGAACAACGCCCTGCAAGCCACCGGGTGCGAGATCCGGTTCAACCTGGTAGGACCAGAGGCGGTCATCACGCTCCAGAGCCCCGATGGCCCGACGCTCGCGGAAGTGTACCAGGGCGATTTCTTCAGCGCCCTGCATATTGTCGACGCGACGCCGACACGCATCGTCGTAGCCCGCCCGGAGTCCGAAGCGGACATGCGCCGGGTCACGCCGTCCGATGCGCGGTTCGATACCGGTCTCACCCGGGTGGTCCTGCCGTGGCGGCCCGCGGTCCGCCTGATTTCCATCGAAGGAGAGACGTCCCTGCCGAGGCCGGACCAGGCGCCGCAGACCCGGTACCTGGCCTACGGATCTTCGATTACCCACGGCAGCACGGCCATCCGGCCCACGGGCACGTACCCCGCCCGGACCGCCGAGCTGCTGGGCACCGATCTATTCAACCTGGGATTCGGCGGAGGCGCGCATCTGGAAGGTGGCATGGCGGAATACATCGCCGGACGCACGGACTGGCACTTCGCCACGCTGGAGATGGGCATCAACGTCGTGCAGTCCTTCAGCGAGGACGAGTTCTACAATCGCGTCGAGTACTTCGTGACCACGATCGCCGACGCCCATCCTGACGACTGGATCTTCTGCATTGACATCTTTCCGTGCCGGTATGATTTTACGGGCGTCGAAAAATGCGAGACCTTCCGGTCCATCGTGGCGGAACGGGTGCTGGAGTTGAACCGCCCCAGGCTCGCGCATATTCCGGGAGACGCCATGCTCCGGTCCAACACCGGCCTTACGGTGGACCTCGTGCATCCGGCGCCCGCCGGTTTCGAGGAGATGGCGCGGAACCTTGCGGACATCATCCGTACACGCAGAACGTAGACGCTGGTGGAACGTAACCAGCGAAGATCTCTTCATCATCCGGAAGACTAAAAAGGGGAAACAAATGGAAACGATCCGGGTAGGCGTGGTCGGCGCCGGCACCAATACCGTGACCATGCATATACCGAAGCTGCAGGCCATTAAAGGAGTGGAGATCGTCAGCGTGTGCAACCGAAGCCGCGCCTCGTCGGCGCGGGTGGCGAAGCAGTTCGGCATCCCGACGGTCTACGAAACGTGGACCGAGCTGATCGAGGCCGAAGATACCGACGCCATCGTCGTCGGGACGTGGCCCTATCTTCACTGCGCCACGAGCCTGGCGGCCCTGGCGAACGGCAAGCACATCCTGTGCGAGGCGCGCATGGCCATGAACTTCGAAGAGGCCCAGCTCATGCACGACGCCGCGCAGAACAACCCGGACCTCGTCGCCCAGATCGTGCCTTCCCCCATGACGCTGTGGGCGGACAAGACCATTCAGCGCCTGATCGCGGAAGGGTACGTGGGCGAGATCCTCAGCGTGGAACTCCGGTCCTCGGGAAGCGACTTCATCGACCGCGACTGTCCCATGCACTGGCGGCAGAACGTCGACTACAGCGGCATGAACGTCATGACCATGGGCATCTGGTACGAGGCCATGCGGCGCTGGGTCGGGGATCCGCTTTCGGTATTCGCCCAGGGTAAGACCTTCACGAAAATGCGCCGCGACGCCGAAACGGGCGTGATGCGCGCCGTAAGGGTGCCGGAGCACATCGACATCGTGATGGACATGATCTGCGGCGCGTCGGCCTATGTCAAGATCTCGACCGTCCAGGGGCTGGCCAACGAAAGCGAAGCCACGATCTACGGCAGCGAGGGCACGATCCGCATGGGCGACGGCAAGCTCTACGGGGCCCGCCGGGGCGACGACAGCCTGTCCGAAATCGAGATCCGGCCCGAGGACCACGGGGAATGGCGGGTGGAAGAGGAATTCATTAACGCCATCCGCGGTCTGGAGAAGGTGTCCCACACACCCTTCGACGTCGGGGTCAAGTACATGGAATTCACCGAGGCCGTGACCCGGAGCATGTCGGAAGGCAAGGCCATCGCCCTGCCATTGTAAGCGGAGCCAGCGGGTACGTGGTGGGTAGCCGGCCCTGATCCTGGTTCATCAGGCTGGGATGTAGGTGTCCGGCTGGCCTGCTACGATGAAGCGACGCGGTCCACGTAGGCCAGGACGGCGTCGACGAGGTCCCGCGGGGCCGATTCGTTGACGACGGTGAAGTCCGCCATGGCGATGGGGCCGCCCTTCTCGATGTTCTCGATCTCCGCGTGGTCCCGCTTTTGCGCTTCTTCCGCCGTGAGCGGACGCATTCGGAACTGGGGGTCCGTCCGCGCGTCGTGGGTCCGGTGCTCAAGCCGGCGGTAACGGGTCTTCGGAGATGAGACCACGGCCACGACGTGGATGCGGTCGCCGAAGGTCTCCTTCAGGATTTTGTGTTCCGACCACGAATACAGCCCGTCGATCACCACGTGGCCGTGTTTCAGCCCTTCCTCGATGGCGGGCAGCGAAAGCAGCGCGAATGCGCCCATCCCATGATCACGGCGAAGCCCTTCCCGCATCTCCTTCTCGTTCTCAGGATTCACTTCCCGGTCTTCCGCCCTGAGCCGGTCGATGGTCACCTGGCCGAATCGGATGTGGCGCCAGCCCCGGTCGACCAGACACTCGGCGGCCGTCGATTTTCCCGATCCGGTCATGCCTACGATGGCGACGATTAGGTGCATTTCAGGCCCGCCTGGTTGCGGAGAAGGTAGACTAAAACCGGGCTGAATATACAGTTTTCAAGGGGCCGTGTCAAAGCGGATGTACGCGGGGTATATTGTCCTTGACGATCACTCCGCGTCCAATTTGTTTTAAGTTTCTTCGACTTTTCAAAACAATCCTGTTCCCGTGCGTGACGGCAACGGAGGAAGGCCATGGCTGAATCAATACCCGATCGCGGCGGAAGTCGATTTCAACTCGAGACCGAGCTGGCCCGGGATCTCGGCCTGGTCGCGGCCACGACGATCATTATCGGCGGCATCATCGGATCCGGTATCTTCGGCGCGCCCGCGGGCATCGCGGCCGTGCTGGGCTCCCCCGAACTGTTCCTGCTGGTCTGGGTCATCGGCGGCCTGCTCTGCTTCTCGGGCGCCCTGTGCTTCGCCGAACTGGGCGCCATGATGCCGCGCACGGGCGGCATCATCGTATACCTCCGGGAATCCTATCCGCCCTGGGTGTCCTTTCTCTACGGATGGACGGAAACCGCCGTAATCTGTCCCGGCGCGCTCGCCGCCGTCGCCATGATCTGCACCTCGTACCTCGGTTATTTCGTACCGGAAATCTCCCTTGAACATGTGCTGATGCAGGCCGGGCCGGTGATGGTCTCGACCCAGCACCTGGCGATCTTCGCCGTCCTGGCACTGCTCGGCGCCGTAAATTACGCGGGCGTGCGATTCGGGGGGATCATATCCAACGTGTCCACCTTCGCCAAGGTCGCGGCCCTGCTGGGCCTGGTATTCCTCGCCCTGATCGTCGGCGGGTCCGCGCAACATTTCTCCACGCCGTCGGTCACGGGCAGGGAGATGGGCCTGTTCGGCGCGCTGGGAACGGCCATGGTCGGCATCCTGTTCTCGTACAACGGCTGGTACAACACGAACAACGTGGCGGGTGAGGTGAAGGATCCGCGCCGCGTGCTGCCCCTTGCCATCATCATCGGACTGAGCCTTTGCATGCTGGTCTACCTGGCCGTCAACTGGGCATACCTTTACGTCATGAACATCGACGAAATCGCCGGGTCGAATCAAATCGCCGCCGAGGTAGCGGAGCGCCTGATCGGCCCGATCGGCGGATCACTCACCTCCCTGGCGGTTATCGTCGCCACCTTCGGAACCTTAAACGCCAACATCATGTACATGCCGCGCATCGCCTACGGCATGGCCCGGGAGCGCCTTTTCTTCAACTGGTTCACCCGGGTGCATCCCAGGTTCCGGACGCCTTCGCGAACGATCACCACCCTGACCATCCTGGGCATGGCGTGGAGCCTCGTCGGCAATTTCATGGAAATCGTCCTGGCCGTGATGTACGTGCTGTTCGTGTTCTACGTATTGACCGTGATCGCCGTGTTCATCCTCCGACGGAAATACCCTGACGAACCCCGGCCATTCAAGGTGTGGGGCTATCCCGTCACGCCGCTCTTCTTTATCGTGGTATCCCTCGGATACATTGTATCAACGGTCGTTTTCAGCTTCGGCGACGCCCTCCCGGGCATTATCGTCCTGCTGCTCGGCGTGCCGGTGTACCTGGTGTGGTTCCGCGGGCAGGCGGCCGGCGCTTAGACTCGCGGCCAATGCGTAGACTTCAGATTGCAGACTTCAGGTTAGTGACTAAATCACAGATCAATGAAAAGAGGAGTTACAGATGCCCGGCATGAACGGCGGCGAGACCCTCATCCGTTCCCTGCACGCCTACGGCGTCGAGGTCGTCTTCGGACTGCCAGGCGCCGGTCAATACGAAGCCATCGACGCGATCTACCGGCAGGAGGGCATGCGGTATGTCACCACGAGGAACGAGCAGGCGATCAGCTACATGGCCGACGGGTATGCCCGCGTGAGCGGCAAGCCGGGCGTGGGCATCGCGGTCGAAGGGCCGGGGTTCTTCAACACCACGGCCGGACTGGCCACCGCCTTCGCCCAATCCTCGCCCGTGCTGCTGGTCACCGGAGACCACCACGGCGTGTCCATACCCGGCCGGCCCCGGCACGACAGCCTGGGCGACTACGGCGCCTATTCGAAGTGGGCGGGGCGGGCCGAATCGCCCGGAGACATCCCCGGCCTGGTCCGTGAGGCCTTCCGACAGCTCAACACCCCGAGGAAACGGCCCGTCGTCCTGGAGATCGGCCCCGACGTATTCAGGGCCGAGGAGGAGGTCCGCCTGGAGGAAGAGGTCCGCCTGCTGGCAGCGGAGTCCTACGCCCCCGCTGCGGGTGACGGCGACCAGCTGGCACACGCAGCCCGGCTGCTCGCGGATTCGAAACGGCCCCTGCTCTGGGTCGGCGCCGGTGCGTCGGAAGGCGCGCCACTGGTCCGGAAGATCGCCGAGCACCTGGGCAGCCCGGTCGTCAGCTCCCGGAGCGGCAAAGGCATCCTCCCTGCCAGGCATCCGCTCTCGCTGGGGATGTTCGAGGCGCGGTTCAGGCCGTTGAAGGACCGGGTGGACGAATGCGACGTGATCCTGGCCTTGGGCACGGGGACCGACCTGAGCGCGCGCCTGGATGTACAGACGGTGATCCGGATCGACGACGACCCCGACGAGATCAGCCAGGACGGCGCCCATACCCACGGCATCCTGGGCGACGCCGCACTGAGCCTGGAGGTCCTGTATGGCAACCTGGCCGGCCTGGCCTCACCCAGGCACAACGTTACCGAGGACATCCAGGCGATCAATGCCCACCGTTTCGGCCCCGAGGAACAGCTTCAGCCCCAGGGCGCTTTCATGGACGCCATGCGGGCGGCCATACCGGATGACGGGATCTTCGTGGGCGGGATGAACCAGATGGGATACTACGGCCGGAACTACTACCATTCCCAGTCCCCCAGGGGATACCAGACGTCCTCGCACCACGGCACGCTGGGCAGCGTCTTCCCTGTCGGCATCGGACTCAAGATCGGGCGGCCGGACCGTGCGGTCGTCGTGGTCTCCGGTGACGGCGGCATCCTCTACAACCTCCAGGAACTCGCCACGGCCGTACAGTACGGGATCAACGTGGTTACCATCGTGTTCAACGACAACGCCTACGGCAACGTGTGGCGGGCCCAGATGGAGGAATACGACGGCCGCGTCATCGGCACCGAACTCCACAATCCTGATTTCGTCAAACTGGCCGAAGCCTATGGCGCAAGGGGGGTTCTGGCCGAGAATCCGTCACAGCTGGAAGCAGCCGTGGGCGAGGCCGTAACGGCGGACGCCCCGACGCTGATCGAGGTGCCGATAGGGCCCTGGGAGCGAAGGTACTAGATACTGTACCTGCAGGTCTTCGTTCTCGTTCAGTTTATGGGCAGTAGATCCCAGATTTTCAACAACGCAAGGGCAGTAACCGGAACCAGGGCGATTGCCCACCTGAGTATCCTGTTTTCCCTGTCCACCGCCTCAGTCCTGGATTTTTCGATTTCTGCCCGTATTTCGCCTATTTCCTTCCGAATGTCAATGAGCTGAACCATCAGCCATTCATTCTGAAAGACGATTGGTGTACCCGGCGAAGGCGGAGACAGGTTTTCAGATTCGTTCATTTCGGCACCTCTTTCATCCAGTCACAAACCTCCACGTCTATCTATCCATCAACCCTGGCCTGTTCTTCCTGGTATTGGTCTCAATGGATTAGTCGGTACCGTATTGAAGTTTTTCGATTAAAATTGGTTTTTTTGAGAACTACCACCTGGCAAGACAACTGGCCAGGTGCGCACTTGGGACGCAGGCCCACCTCAAGCAGGACATTGCCAGTTCAGGTCGCATCCCGCTTCCCGCAGGAAACGGATACCCTCGTCCCAGTGACGGTCGACGTTTCCTACGCTGTGGGAGTCGTCCCCGGGTACCACGGCGATTCCCATTTTCAGGGCTTGCTCGAGTACCGGCCGGGAGATATAGGGCTCGGACTGGCCTTTCTTAAGCGCGGCAAGGTTGAAGTCCAGGATCGAACCGAGATCCCGGATGGCCTCCAGGTTGCGTACGACCCGGTCCCACACGAAGGGCTTGACGAGTCGCGTCCTGTAATCGGAGTCGAAGATACGGACCAGGTCGAAGTGGCCGATCACCTCGGGACGCAGCTTCGTGATCATCTCGTACTGCCGGTCGAAATACGCGCAGTATAACTCGTCCACGCCCCCGACCGTATCCGCCGCGGCCCGGTACCATTCCGGCGATCCATCGAACAACTCATCGTTAATCTGATGCACGGATCCCACGATATATTCGGGTCCGTGCGCTTCCCTCACCGCGGTTACCCAGCTTTCATACCCGCTGTACGCCTCCGTTTCGAAGGCTACGAGGATCCTGATCTCCGACGCGTATTTTTCCCTCAGCTGTCGGCAGGCCGCCATGTAATCGGCAAATCTCGCCTGCTGATCGACGGCGTCCAAGCCGGCGGACAGCTCATCGGGATAGCTCAATGCATCCCGCTCCGGCGGCATGTGTTCGGTGATGCCCACCCAGGTGTATCCATGGGCGATGTAGGCCTGGATAATGTCTTCCAGCGAGTCTTCTGCGTGCCCGCAGAACTCACCGCTGTGGCCGCCGTGGACAGAAACGCGTTCAGGGGCTGAGGCCATTTTCGAACCTGTATCTATTGATTCGGTTACTGAAGGGTGGCGGGCAACCGGGCTACACGATTACGCGATACCGGCCGATGCCCATACCCGATGCATGGCTTCGGATGTCTCCCGCAGGGCATCCTGCGAGGCCAGGGCGTTCACCCGCGCGCTGAAAGGCTCGGCGGTGACCGGTCCGTCGTAACCCATGGCGTCCAACGCCTTGAGGAACCGGACGATGTCGAGGACGCCGGTTTCGCCGGGCAGGCACCGCTGGTTGTCGATCTGCTCGTCCACCGGGATCCCGGCCGGCGCGTCGTTGACGTGCACGTTAACCACGTCTTCGTTACCCAGCCGCGCGAGGTCTTCCCAGGTGCCGCGAGACGTGTACCAGTGCCACAGGTCCAGCAAAAGGCCCACGTTCGGACCCACGTCGCGGCAAAGCGCCAGCATGCCGTCCATGGTATGGATAAACGGGTGCTTCCGGTCCCGGCGAAGCGTTTCCGGACCGATGAACTCCAGGCCGAACCGGCAATCGTGCTCCCCGAGGATCTCCGCTACCGGCTTCAACCGATCCACGTGAAAGGCGTAGTTTTCGTCGAAGGTCCGTTCATCCGACCAGGGCATGACCACGGCGGTCGTTCGCAGTGCGCCAATGTCCCGTGCCAGGCCGGCATACCGGCGGAGCCGGGCCAGTTCTTCTTTCCACTTCCGTTCCGAACCGTGCCATTCGATCGGCAGGCCCCAGTTGCCGGGACGGCTGCCGGCCCTCGCAAAAAGATCGCGGACTTCGCCGACAGAAGTTTCCCTGACCATTCCGGACACGTCCGGCAGGTTGACGTCGACGCCGTCGAACCCGTACTGCGCGGCCATATCCAGCGCTTCGGCGAGGGATGCGTGTATGCCGATCATGCCGGGGTTTAGGTTCTTGAACATGGCCCGGCCCTACCCGGTCTTGACACGCTGGAACCGCTTCTTGCCGGCCCTCAGGAGCAGGACGCCTTCGTCGTCGAGATCATCCGAATCGAGTACCCGGTCGATGGCGGCCACGCGCTCGCCGTTGACGGACGCGCCGCCCTGCTGGATCAACCGGCGCACTTCGCTCTTGCTCCTGCCCAGTTCGGCTTCCATGAACAGGTCGACCACGTTGATGCCGGCCTCCAGGCGTTCCCGGTCGATCTCCAGCGTGGGCACGTCCTCCGCCCCCGCCTTCGCGCCGCCGAAAACGCTGCGGGCGCCCCGCTCCGCCTGGGTCGCCGCTTCCTCGCCGTGGGTGATCTTCGTCGCCTCGTAGGCCAGGATCGACTTGGCGTGGCGGATCTTCTCGCCCTCGAGGGCGCCGAGTTCCCGTACCTGCGCCATGGGCAGGAAGGTGAAATGGCCCAGGAGGCCTTCCACGTCCCGGTCGTCCACGTTGATCCAGAACTGGTAGAAGTCGTAGGGCGACGTCATTTCCGGATCGAGCCAGACGGCGCCTTCGGCCGTCTTGCCCATCTTCTTGCCGTCCGACAGGGTCAGCAGGGGCGTGGTAACCGCCTGCGCGGCCGCCCGTTCCTTGCGCCGGATCAGGTCCACGCCGGCGACGATGTTGCCCCACTGGTCGTCTCCGCCGAACTGCATCGTGCAGCCATACTCCCGGAAGAGCATGAGGAAGTCGAAGGCCTGGAGGATCTGGTAGTTGAATTCCAGGAAGGTGAGGCCGGTCTCCATCCGCAGCCTGTAGGCCTCGGCCGTCAGCATCCGGTTTACGCTGAAATGTTCTCCAATCTCCCGCAGGAAGGAGATGTAATTCAGCGTGCGCAGCCAATCCGCGTTGTTCACCATCGACGCCCGGCCCGCCTGGCCCGCCCGGTCCTCGTGGCGGTCGTGGCCGTCGTCGAAATCGAGATAGCTGCTCAGCTGCTTCTTGATCCGGGTGATGTTCTGATCGATGTCCTCCGTCGAAAGCTGGGGACGAAGGGCGTCCTTGCCGCTTGGATCGGGGATCATCGCCGTGCCGCCGCCCACCAGGGCGATGGGCCGGTGGCCGCCGCGCTGCACGTGGGCCAGCATCATGATCTGGACGAGATTGCCGACGTGCAGGCTCTGCCCCGTCGGATCGAATCCGATATAGCAGGTGACGGTCTCGTCTTCGAAGGCCCGGGCCACGGCTTCTTCATTCGTGACCTGGGAGACGAACCCCCGTTCCTTCAATACTTCGAATGCGCTGGACATGCTGGGAAATTCCGATTCACAGGGACAACGATTTACAGGGACACGGCCTGTCCCGTCCGGGATGATTCGTAGATGGCGAGGATGAGCGCAAGGGACTTCTTGGCTTCCTCGCCCGTGATGCGGGGTGTGCCGCCGTGCCGGACCAGGCTGACCATGTCCTCGATCACGTTGCGCGGACCCTCGTAGGGAAAGGGATCATCGGCTGATTCATCCGGAACATGCCAGGTGTCGACCTTGTTTCCGGCCGTGATGACCAGCCCCTGCGTGCCGTGCAGTTCCACGCCCGCGGGGATAGTGACTGGACAGGTCGTCGTCCCCAGGATGGTTCCGACGGCGCCGCTTTTGAACCGGAGCATGGCCATGCCGAGGTCCTCGGATTCGATGTCGTGGTTGAACACCCCGATCTGGCCCTGTACGCTTTCGACCTCCCCCATGTACCAGCCCAGCAGGTCGATCTGATGCACGGACTGGTTGATCAGCGACCCGCCGCCGTCCAGCGCCCAGGTGCCGTGCCACCCCTCGTAGTAGGCGTCGTTCCGGAACCACTTCAGCCGCACTTCGCCCAGGATCATCCGACCGAGGCGCCCTTCGTCCACCGCCTGCTTGACGCGCACGTTGTCGGCCATGTACCGCGCTTCGAAATCGACAGCCAGGATCACGCCGGCCTCGCGGCAGGCCGCGATCATTCTGTCCGCCCGTTCCAGGCTGACCTCCACGGGCTTGGTGGTAATGACATGCTTGCCCGCCTCCGCGGCCGCGATGGCGAAGTCCGCATGGGTGCCGCTGGGCGTCATCACGGTGATGACGTCAATATCGTCGCGGTCGAACAACCGGCGGTAGTCCCGGTACCAGTCGATACCGTACTCCGCCGCCGCCTTTCGGCCCCGCTCTTCGTCGAGCTCCGCTACGGCCACGAGCCGCGCGCCTTCCGTCTCGCTTATGAAACGGGCGCGCACGGCGCCCATGCCAAGCCCTATCACGCCGAAACCGACGGGATCGGTGCTCAAGTCGAACTCCTTTTCATATCAAGGGATAAGTCAACGCCGGTCCGGGCGGGACTTCCTCCTGCCGGACCGGCATGCGATGCAACGTCGTTCATTCTTCAAACCGGCCCGAACCCACAGTCAGGAATTCGCCCGCCAGCAACTCTCGAAGGATCTCCACCTTGTTCCCCGTGCGCCGGTGCAGATCCGACAGGACCTCCTCTCCGGCGAGCTCGTCGACGCAGCCGACGTGCTCCACGTACTCCGCTACGAGATCCTCGTTCCACTCTCCATCGATACTGGCGGTTATATAGACCGAAAAGGTTTTGATGGGCATGGGATATTCATCCGGAATCATCACCTGCACATCACGAATCACTTCATTCACCCTGATCGACTGGACGCTTTTCTCCTTCAACTCGCGTATCATATCGTTGAGATCGGTGAATGTAAGCTTCATGGAAGGCTCCTCTCCGGCCACGGGCCGTATACCTGCAAATCGGTATGACAGCACAAGAATGAGGGACGCAGCGCAGGCAGGCCTGCTCAACGTGTTGCGACCTGAAACTCAACATGATCTTATCGTGGCGTTGGTCTGCATTTCAGGCTAAGCGGAAGGAGTGCTTATGTCAAGCGGTTTTTGGCCGGATTGCGTACGGTTGTACCGGTTGCCGTACGGGTCTTCGAATCGAGCATTACGCATCGGCAATAAACCGTCTTGAGGGTAGGGACCGCAGCCCTTATCCCAGTCGACCTTCAACGTCGAATTCATCTAGTGCATTTCCGAGACGGGCCAGCGAAAAGACTTCGCCAGCGCTTCGAGATTGCCGGTCCACACCGCCATATACGACCGCTTTCCCCGTAATATCAGGCACCACGTCCGCAACCCGGTTCAGCGCGTCGAAAAAGCCGGAAGTTACCGTTGCGCCGGCCTTGACTTCGATAGCGCATACCCTTTCGCCAACCCGGTGCAGGACGTCACACTCCAGTCCGCGGACGTCGCGATAAAATGACAGGTTGGGCCGTCTTCCACGGTTGAGACGATGTTTGAGAATCTCCGCGACGACCGTGTTCTCGAACAGCGCGCCGCGGAGAGGGTGCGTACTCAGTTGGCCGGCGTGCTCGATGCCGATGAGAAAGCTCGCAAGCCCCACGTCGTAGAAATACAATTTGGGCGACTTTACCAGCCGCTTCCGGATGTTGGCGTGATACGGCGATAGCTGAAAGACGATGTAACTGGACTCGAGAATCGTGAGCCATTGACGTACGGTAGTATGGGACACCCCGGCATCCGCACCCAGCGAAGAAAGATTGACCAGTTGCCCCACACGGCCGGCACAGAGGCGGACGAACCGTTGGAAACTCGCCAGGTTGCGAATGTCTCCGATCCTTCTTACGTCACGCTCGATATAAGTTTCAAAGTAGTCGCCGAGCGCCTGACTCGGATCCAGTCCCTGATCGTGAATCCGGGGATAACAGCCCGAAAACAGTATTTCGTCGACCTCGTCGGCTGCACCTGCCTGACGCCGTTCGTCCAGCGTAAACGGCAGCAGCCGCAACAGCGCCGTACGTCCTGCGAGCGACTGTCTGATCGATTTGGACAGTTCGAACTGCTCGCTGCCGGTGAGTACGAATTGTCCGTTTCGGCCGGATTCGTCGACCAGGACCTGCAGATATGAAAGGAGTTCGGGGACCCTTTGGATCTCGTCGAGTATCGCTCCATCACCGAGTTTCGAAAGAAATCCCCGTGGGTCCGTCTCCGCGAAATGGCGCTGGTCTGGCGCTTCCAGGTTTACGTACTTGAGATACGGGAAAGTCGAACGGCAGAGCGTCGTCTTGCCGGACTGACGAGGTCCGGTTACGGTGACTATGGGGTACTGGTCGAACATTCGGACCAGAAAGGGGGTTATTTCACGCCAGATCATCATGCCGGCAATATACGCAGGTTTGTGACAAATTGCAAGTAGTACTTTCAGATTTGCAAACCCGAGGCCATGTCGAACCCGAAAGCCACGATGTTTCGCACCTGCTCAGGTCCCGCACGGACAACCTGCGCAAGACCGCACTCAAAGCCTGTACAATGCGCGTGCCCGCATGACCAGACCCCGCTTGACATCCGGTACCATTCGATCTAAATTCCAGTTAAAAGTACAGGTGTCCTGGCACCTTGTCGGGCGCTGTCAGGCGCCGTCGGGCGCCGTCAAGCTACCGTCGGGCGCCGTCAAGCGCCGTCAAGCGCCGCCGGCCGGCAGTTTTCGGCGATGCGAGGGCACGAAAGCCAAAAGGGAGTCCACCATGCTGCAGGAAATCCTGGCCCAGGAATATCCGAAACAGGAGACGTTGAAGGACGGTACCAAGGTTACGATCCGCCCGCTCGAAGCGGACGACGTGGAAGCGCTGTACGCCTTTTTCCAGTCGATACCGCGCAAGGACCGTATCTTCCTGAAGGACGATATCCGTGAGAAGAGCATCATCCAGGGATGGTGCAGCAATATCGACTGGGACGTCGTCATCCCCATCGTGGCGATCGTGGACGGTGATATCGTCGCCGAGGTATCGCTCCATCGCGAGCGCCGCGGATGGAAGAGCCATATCGGCAAGCTCCGCCTCGTCGTACACCCCGATTTCCGCCGCCAGGGGCTGGCCGTCGAAATGATCAACGAACTGATCGCCGTCGCGCTTCACACCGGGTCCATCGAACAGCTCAACGCCGAGTGCATGGTGGACGTCCAGCGCGGCGCGATCCTCCTGCTGCAACTCGTGGGGTTCGTGCAGCGCGCCATCCTGCCCGGCCAGGTCCGCGACATCGAGGGAAGCGTGCACGACCTCGCCCTGCTTTCCTATACCCTGCGCGACCAGGAAGACTTCCCGGCGCTGGACTAGCGCGGGACTGGCGCTGGACCTACCCTTTCACCGCGCCGATGGTGATACTCCGCACGAAATAGGACTGGAAGGCGAGAAAGAAAGCCATCATGGGCAGGGCCGAAACCGCGGCCCCGGCCATGAGCAGGCCGTAGTCGGTGTAATACTGGTTCTGCAGGGAGTTGAGTCCGATCTGCAGTGTCATCATCGAACTCCGGTTGATCACGATCAACGGCCAGAGGAACTCGTTCCACACGCCCATGAAGGTGAAGATGGCGAGGACGCCCATCCCGGGCTTCGCCAGCGGCAGGATCACCCGCTGAAACACCCCCCATTCCCCGCATCCGTCCATGCGCGCGGCCTCGATGAGTTCCGTGGGCAGCGTCTGCAGGAACTGTTTCATCAGGAAAATGGAAAAAGGCATGATCAGCGCCGGGACGATGAGCGCCTGGTAGGTATTGATCCAGTCCAGTTGGACGATCAGCGCGTAGAGCGGGATGATGGTCAGCTGGCTCGGGACGAACATGAGGCTGATCACCGTCCAGAAGATCGTCTGGCGTCCCGGGAAGACCTTCTTCGCCAGCGTGTAACCGGCGAGCGTGCCGAGCAGCACGTTGGACGCCGTCACCGTGCCCGTCACGATGAGGGAATTGACCATCCAGGTGCCGATCTCGGAACCATTGAACAGGCGGGCGAAGTTGATCCACGACGCCGGCGACGGCACCATGCTCGGGGGAAAGGCGAGGACCACCGACGGGGTCTGGAACGCGGTAACGACGATCCAGTACAGCGGCATCAGCGTCAGTACGGCGAAGAGCGTGAGCAGGATCCGGAAAACGTATGGGAACATGGCCGTCCTGATTCGGATCAATATTCCACGTCGCTGGCCAGCCACTTGTACTGCAGCACGGCGATACCGGCCAGACTGAGGGAAAGCAGCGTCGCTTCGGCCGACGCCTTTCCGAAGTCGAAGTATTCGAAGGCGTCTGTGTAAATCAGATAGACCAGCGTGGTCGTCGCGTAGTCCGGGCCGCCTCCCGTCATCATGAGCACCTGGGTAAACACCTGGAAGGAGGCGATCGTACTGGTGACGAGCAGATAGAGCACCGTCGGGCGGAGCAGGGGCAGGGTAATCTTCCAGTACTGCCGCCACGGGCCGGCGCCGTCCAGCCGCGCCGCCTCGTAGTAGGTGGAAGGGATACCGCCCATGGCGGCGGTCAGCAGCACGATGGCGGCGCCGTGCCCGCCCATGATCGCCATGAACATCAGCGACGGCAGGGCCATCTGGGGATCGCTGGTCCACAGGTAGGGTCCCATCCCCGCGAAGGACAGCACGTAGTTGAGCAGGCCCCGGGCCGGGTTGAACAGCCAGAGCCAGACCAGGGAGAGGATCGCCCCTGACGTCACCACCGGGAGGTAGAAGGCCGATTTGAAGATGACCTGGGCCCAGGCGTATTTCAGCCCGAAGATGACATAGGCCAGGAACAGCGAGATCAGCAGGCTGGCGGGCACTACCCCGCAAGTGTACAGGACCGTGATGCCCAGCGCCTTCCAGAACAGGTCGTCCGAAAGCGCGTAGGCGTAGTTCTCCAGGCCGGTCCAGACCGGTTGTCCCCCGGGGAAGTAATCGGCGAAACCGAGGAGGATCGTCGCGGCCATGGGCAGCATGTTGAAGACCGCGAAAAGCAGGAGAGGCAGGAGGAGGAACAGGTAGGCCCAGCGTTCCCTGAAGATCGTTCGAGTGAGGCTCAAGTCGACGGGATCCTCCGGCGCTTACTCCGCCCCCGCGCGCAGGCGGCGTTCGATGTCTCTGCGAATGAACCGGTTACCCCGCCTGGCCAGGTCGTCGAGCGCCTTCCGCGGCGTGGCCTGCCGGGACATGGCGGCCTGAAACGCACTTAGCGTCATGCTTACGAGCGGTATGCCGTATCCCTGTATGGCGTCTTTCGTGCCGTAACGCGCCACGCGCAGGACGTATTGCTGGAAGGGATCGTCGTCCCAGACGTCCAGTGCGGAATACCTTGTCGGAAGCGTGGACATGGCGTAGGCGGCCTCCCGTTCATGCTGAGTGTTGGTCAGGAACTTCGCCAGGGCGATGGAGAGTTCGCGTTTTTCCTCGTCCTCCTGCCTGAACACGCACGGTGAGTCGGCCACGACGAAAGCAGCGGGGTCGAGTCCGGGCAGAGAGGGGTACATCATGGGATATAGCTCGATCACACCCTCCTTGATCCTGCCGGTTTCCAGGGCGCGCTCGAAGGAGAGCCGGGTACCGTGGAAAGCCTGACGCATAGCGAGCCGGCCCGCGGTCCACAGGTCGGTCACGTCGTTGGTGCGCAGCCCCGCGGAGCCCGCAGGCACCACGCCGTGCACGTGTTCCAGGTCCACCATGAACTGCAGGGCATTCACGCCCTCCTCGCTGTTGATCACCAGGCTGTCGCCGCTGTCGTTGAACTGCCGCGCGCCGTGCCCCCAGAAGAAGGGCATCTGGTCCTGTTGCGGAGAGTTGCGCTGAAAGGGCATGGCGAATCCGTATACGTCGATCTCGCCGTCGCCGTCGCGGTCGAAGGTCGTCGCGCGGGCGGCGGCGAGGAACTGCTCGAAGGTCCAAAGCCGGTCGCCCTCGCTCGGCAGCAGGTGCGTAGCGCCCCGCTCGCGGAAAACCTCGAGATTCGCAATCATGTAACGGTTCCCTCCGATGAAGGGCAGGAAGTAGTGCTTGCCCTCGTATTCGCTGAATCCGTAGAAAGGACCGAAATCCCTGATGTCTTCCTCGGAGAGATGGTCGTCGAAGGCTTCCAGGAGCCCGAACCGGGCGTATTTCAGCGCGATACCCGAAGTACTGATCAGGATATCGGGCGGACGTCCCGAAGCCACGGCGATGTCGATCTTCTGAAAGCCGTTGGTCCAGTCGAGCGTTTCGATGTCGATGTGGATCTTACGGTCCGGATACAGCGCCTTGAAATCGCGGACGACCTTGTTGTACCAGTCCTTGACGGTGTACTGCGCCCGCCGCGGGTCATCCAGCGGGACGCCGACCAGTTCGTGGCCGGTCACGCCGACCCAGTAATCCTGGGTCCAGAGCATAAGCCGGATCTCGTCCTCGTCCGGCGGAGCGTCCGCCGCGCAGGCGCACAGTCCCAGAAGGATCATTCCGATCAAGAGAAGTTTTGCCATGGCGCGACCGATTTATGTACAAGCCATTTCAGAACAGGCTCAACAGGTTTCAGAACAGACTCAACAGGTTTCAGAACAGGCTCAACAGGTTTCAGAACAGACTCAACTGGCGGTCGAAATCGGGGGCGACCGTATCCAGTCCCAGCAGCCGTTTCATCCGATTGCAATCGGTGGGCGAGTGGCCGGAATAGTAGTTGTTGAAGAACCCGAACAGCGTATCGACCCGGGGGAGGATGTCGCGCTTCAGCCGTTCCGCCCACTTGATGAGATCCTGGGTGCGGTCCACGACGGATTCCCGGAAGTGACCGATGCGCGGGTCCTCCGTATTGCCCATCCACCGGATATAGGTGAAATCCGCGGTGATCTCGGGCACGATCGGCATGATTCTGGGATGGTCCTGCATGGTCCAGGCCACGCCGTGCGTCCGGAGCATGCCGAACACTTCCGGCTTGATCCATGACCCGTGCCTGAATTCGAAGGCGAAGCGGAAGTCGCTGGCAGGCAACAGTTTCAGGAATGATTCCACCCGGCTGAACGTTTCTGAATTGTACTTGAATCCGGGAGGAAGCTGAACGAGCAGGCAACCGAGGCGCTCGCCCAGGAGGGCCATGCTCGCCAGAAACGGGGTCAACAGGTCTTCCGCATCCACCAGTCCCCGTTCATGGGTGATCTCGCCGGGGAGTTTGGCCGTGAAACGGAACGTCCTCGGGGTGCGGTCGTGCCAGGACGTCACCACTTCCGGTTTTGGGATGAAGTGGAAGGTACTGTCGATTTCGAGGGCGCCGAAGACCCGGGCGTAGTGCTGCAGGAGGACTTTGCGATCGGCGTCGCGGGGGTAGAAGGATCCGTGCCAGTCCCTGTAGGTCCATCCCATCGTGCCGATATGCAGGGAGCCGGGTTCGAGCGTCATTTCCGCTCCATGCGGTCAGCCTCGTACGGCCGGTCAGCCTGGACCGCCGGGATTCGCCCGTTCCGGTGGGACCCGGCGGACGTTGAGACCGGCTCAGGCCCCGACCCGGTCGGTATCGAAGGACTCCAGGTTCTGCGTGATGTCCCGGATGAACCGGGCCGCGTTGAGGCCGTCGATGAACCGGTGGTCGAAGGACAGGCTCAGGAACATCATGGACCGGATGGCCAGCGAATCGTCGGCCTGCACGACGACCTGCTTCTTGACGCTACCGGTGGCGATGATGCCCGCCTCGGGCTGGTTGATGATCGGTGTGCCGAAAAGCGTGGCCCACATGCCCGGGTTCGTCAGGGTGAACGTGCTGCCCTGCAGGTCGTCCGGGGTCAGCTTGCGGTCATGGGCCCGCTTGGCCAGGTCGTGGGCCGCCGCGGCGATTTCCGCGAAGTCCATCTCGTCCGCGTGGCGGATCACCGGTACGACGACGCCCTTTTCCAGTCCGACCGCCAGCCCCATGTTCACGTGCTTCCACTGCAGCACCCGGTCGCCGTCCATCGTGGCGTTCAGCATGGGGTTCGCCCGCAGGGCGTCGACGATGGCGGTGATGAAGAACGGGGTCAGCGTCAGCCGGATGCCGGTCTTCTGCTGGAACCGCTCCCTGGCCTCGTCCCGGTAGCGGACGACATGGGTCATGTCGACTTCCGACACGGAAGTCACGTGGGGAGACACCTGCTTGCTGAGCACCATGTGTTTGGCGATGGTCTTGCGCAGGGTGTCCAGGTTCACGACGCGGGCGTCTTCGGTCCCGGCCGGCCGGGAAACCGATACGTATTCCGATTCGTCTTCCTGTTCCGCGGCCGCCTCGGGAATGCGCGACGCGCGCCGTTCCAGATAGGCAAGCAGGTCGTCCCGGGTCAACCGGCCGCCCTTGCCGGTTCCCTCCAGGGATTCGAGCGTGGCCATGTCTATACGCTCTTCCCGGGCGATGCGAAGCACGAGGGGAGAGTAGAACCGCTCGGAACGCCGGCGCCTCAACGGCCCCCCGTCGCCGGCCTCCGCGGCCTGCGTCAGTTCATCGGCTTCGATCGTCTCCGCTGCTCCGCCGGCATCACCGGCCTGCTCAGCTGCCCCGGCGTCACCTGGACCGCCTGGACCGCCTGGACCGCCTGGTCCGCCCGGTCCATCGTCCTCGTCCTCTCCCGTATCGATGACGCCGATGACCTCTCCGATGGCCACCGTCGTCCCCTCGGCCACCCGGATCTCGCTCAGCACACCGCCCGCGATGGCGGGTATGTCGGTGTCGATCTTGTCGGTGGTGATCTCCACCACGGACTCGTCGCGCTCGATCGGATCGCCGACTTTCTTCAGCCAGCGGATGACCGTTCCTTCTTCCACGCTTTCGCCGAGTCTGGGCATCACGATGTTCACGTGCGTTATCCTCTCAGTGCTGACGATGTGTGCCCGACGATCTGCGCCACAGCGCCGGACGATCAGTGCTGACGATGCGTGCCGGCCGGTCAGTAGGCCAGGAGATCCCGCAGGGCCGTGGTCACCTTCTCCGTGTTCGGCAGGAAGTACTGCTCCAGCGGCGGGCTGAAGGGTACGGGCGTGTCGATGGCCGCCAGCCTGCGGACCGGCGCGTCGAGATGTTCGAAGGCTTCCTCGGCCGCCACCGCGGCGATTTCACCGCCGAAGCCACCGGTGAGCGTATCCTCATGGACGACCAGGAGACGGTTCGTCTTCCGGACGGACTCGAGGACGGCTTGCTTGTCGAAGGGCAGGAGGGACCTCAGGTCGAGCACTTCCGTCTCGACCCCCTCCCCGGCCAGCGTTTCCGCGGCGTCCAGGCTGTGAAAGACCATCTTGCCGTAGGTCACGATCGTCGCATCGCCGCCCTCCCGGCGGACCGCCGCCTTGCCGATGGGTACGGTATAGTCCTCTTCGGGGATTTCTTCCCGGATCCGGGGGAAACGGTACAAGCCCTTGTGTTCGAAGTAAAGCACCGGGTTGTTGTCGCGGATCGAAGACTTGAGCAGGCCTTTCGCGTCGTACGTCGTGGCCGGCGCCACGACCTTGAGGCCGGGCACCTTGCAGAACCAGGCCTCGGGGTTCTGGGAATGGAACGGACCGGCGTTGCCGATGGCCCCCGAGGGACACCGCACCACGAGAGGTACCGCCGCGCCCCAGCGGTAGTGGGTCTTGGCCACGTTGTTGACGAGCTGGTTGAATCCGCAGGTGATGAAGTCGGCGAACTGCATTTCGGCCACGGGCCGCATGCCCATGAGCGCCGCGCCCATGGCCGCGCCGATGATCACGGATTCGGCGACGGGCGCGTCGATCACGCGGTCTTCACCGAAATCGTCCAGGAATCCCTTCGTGATCTTGAAGGCGCCGCCATAGACGCCGATGTCCTCGCCGAGGCAGAAGACGCTTTCATCCCGCTCCATTTCTTCGCGGAGTCCGGACGAAATGGCTTCAAGGTAGGTTACGGGCGGCATGGGCAGGTTCCGGTTGGGGACATCAGTCCGCGTAGACGCCCTGGAGCGCTTCTTCGGGTTCGGGCAGGGGACTCTGTTCCGCGTAATCGACCGCGTCGTCGACGATGCCCTTGACTTCTTCCTGGATCCCGTCGATCTCCTCGCGGGTGAAGTACTTCCGTTCCAGCAGGAGGTTCTCGGCCTTCGTGACCGGGTCGTTGTTCCACCCGTCCTCCATGATGTCCTTGGGGACATAGAATGCGTCGTCGTGCTGGGCGTGGCCGAGCAGCCGCGTGCAGCGGGCTTCGATCAAGGTCGGACCGCCGCCCTCCCGGGCGAGATCCACGGCGTCCCGCGTCGCCTTGTACACGGCGCGGACGTCGGTGCCGTCCACCAGCGCGCCCTCGACGCCGTAACCCCGGGCCCGGTCGACGATGTGCTCGCAGGCGTACTCGAACCGGGTCGGCGTGGAGTAGGCGAACTTGTTGTTCTCCACGATCAGCACCATGGGGAGCCTGTGCACGGCCGCGAAGTTGAGTCCTTCGTGGAAATCGCCGATACTCGAGCCGCCTTCGCCGATGTAGGTCAGGGAGACCGCCCCGTCACCGCGGACCTTGCTGGCCAGGGCCACGCCCGCGGCCACGGGAATGTTCGCGCCGAGGTGGCTGATCATGCCGACGATGTGGTGGTCCCAGTTTCCGCAGTGCATGTTGCCGTCTTTACCGGCGGTCGGTCCGTTTGCCCGGCCCAGGTACTGGCACATCATGTCCCGGGCAGTGTGCCCGCGGAGGAAATGGGCGCCGATCACCCGGTGCATGGGGACCAGGATGTCCGCGTCGCCCAGGGCGTAGGCGCTTCCCGCGGCGATGGCCTCGTGGCCGGCGCCGGCGTAGGCCGCGCCCACGAGCCGGCCCTGCCGGAACAGACGGTAGACGCGCTCTTCGAATTCCCGTTGAAGGCGCATGGTATGGTAGAAGGTTCGGTAGTCGTCCCGGCCGAGGCCGAGATCGTCGAGGTCGGACGCGGCAAGGTCGGGGTCGGACAGGGCGGGGGCGGTCTCAACGTTCATGGCGCCTCCTGGGTGCGGTGTGGCATGCGCTGATCATAGTCTCTGCTGCAATTCGGGCAGGCTCGTCTCCTCGAAAGCCATGCCGAAGACGTCGCCCAGGTTTCGGAGAAGGCTGTTTTCGACCTCCTCCATCGATACCGTCCGGCCGAGCAGCCGCTCCATCGAGGTGACCTCGCGGTCGGCAATGCCGCACGGGACGATCCCTTCGTACAAGGAAAGGTCGGGACGCACGTTCACCGAAAACCCGTGCATGGCGATCCACCAGCTGACCCTGATGCCCAGGGCCGCGACCTTTCGTTCATCCACCCAGACCCCGGTAATTCCCTCCAGGCGGCGTCCCACGATGCCGAAATCCGCCAGGCATCCGATAATCACGGCCTCGAGGTCGCGCAGGTACCGGTAGACGTCCTGGTACCATGCCGCGATATCGAAGATCGTGTACCCCACCAGCTGTCCGGGGCCGTGGCAGGTGATGTCTCCGCCCCGGTCCGTTTCGTAGACCTGAATGCCGCGGGTCCGGAGCGTTTCTTCCCCGTAGAGCAGGTGTTCACTGGCTCTCAGGCGACGACCGATCGTGTACGTGGGAGGGTGTTCGAGCAACAGGAGCACGTTGTCGATCAGGCCCGAACGACGCGCCGCGAGCAGACTCCGCTGAAGAGACAGCGCCACGCCGTATTCCATCGTGCCGGTCCGCTTGGCCCGAACAACCCAGCAAGGCAGCACCTGCCCTCCTCATGCACGGCGACCTCGTATATTCCAGGCCCTGTACCCCGGACAACCTATGTTTTGAGGGTCCGTTCTGTCAAGGGTTTTCTCCCTCGACGATGGGTCCGTAGAACTCCACCCTCCGGTCTTCCAGGCGGTCGAGTTCATAGGCCTTGGCCACGTTCACGATGTGCTTCTCCCGGGCGCCGGCAAGGTCTAGGTCGGCGAAGATGATCTCCTCGCGGGACCGGTCTCCTTCCGCCAGCGTGCGCCCGGTGAAATCGACGATCTTGCTCTGTCCGATGAAATTGGTCCCGCGTTCCCGTCCGACCCGGTTCACGGCGATGTAATTGACACGGTTCTCGAAGGCGCGCGTATTGACCACGAACTCGGTGTTGCAGTCCGCGCCGACCGGCCAGTTAGTGGGCAGGGCGATCAGTTCCGCATCATGGAGCATCATCACCCTGGCGCTCTCCGGAAACGCCGCGTCGTAGCAGATATTGAGCCCGATCTGGCCCACATCCGAATCGTACACGCGAAATGGGCGGTCGCCGGGGGTCAGGAATCGGTCGATCCCGAGATAGGGCAGATGGATCTTGCGGTAGTGCCCGATCAGCCCGTTGGGGGCGATGAAGGCCGCCGTGTTGTACAAAATCGACCCGTCGGCCTCCAACAGACCGATGATCACGTGGATATCGAGTTCGCGGCACCGGCGCTCGAGACGCTCCGTGAAAGGCCCGGGTACGGGCTGGGCGTACGCCCGGGCTTCGTCCAAATCGTAAAAGCAGTACCCGGTCAGCGCGCACTCGGGAAACACGGCCAGGTCCGACCCCTCGCGGGAGGCCGTCTGCATGGCGTCGAACACCCTGTTGAGATTCTGCTCGGTCTCGGCGAGTTTCAAGTCCATCTGAACGCCGGCGACCCGAATGGTGTCTGGCATTGACCCTCCCGTCTGCCTGCAGCATGTGTTTCAGGATTATACGCCTTCGCGGGCCGGAAGTTGCCGTAAGGGAACGGTTACCCTATCCCTGACCTTTCCGGTACGCCGGCATGGCGCTCAATCCGGTCGAGGAAGGATGGAAAAGCCGGGTCAGGTGGGCTTCGATGACGCCCCGGTTGAGATCGGGGCGCTCCATGCAGGCCACGACCAGTTCGTGGTCCACCCGTTCGGTCATTTCGGCGATGGCCTTCATGCGGTCGATGGAATTGATGAGGGCCTGCCGGATGGGGATGCGCTCCGGGAAGATGTCGATGCCCATGTAACCCCGGTAACCGTACATCTTCAGCGCGTACATGCCGGCGAAGATCTGCTCCGGCGATACGATGCCGACCTGCAGGTCCTGGTCGTAATTGCCCAGTGGCTGGCTGTTCCAGTGCGTGTGAGCCAGCCGGCCTTGCCGGAGGATGCGGCTCAGGGCATAGGGGAAATCCTCGAAGCCCATCAAGACGTGGCCGAGTTCCGGGTTCAGGCCCACGATGGCGTGGCCCTCGTCCATCAGCGCCCGGTTCTCGGGGGCCCGAAGCCGCTCGTCCACGTTCTGGGCCATCAGGATGCCGTCCGTGGTGTTCCGGTAGATGTTGTTCCCCCGGGGCTCGTAGGGCTTGGGTTCGATGGCCGTCCGGATCCCGGGCACGGCGTCCAGCGCCTCGGCCAGGCCCGACTCGAAGAGGTCCCACATGGCGTAGAAATCGGTCCCGAAATTGAGTTCGTAGCCGTCGCCGCCGGGCCACACGACCATGAAGTCCGTGTCCAGTTCCCTGTTCATCCGCAGCGTCTCGATCACCCGGTCGATGGCGGCGCGACGCGCCTCGGGTACCGGGGACGACAGGGAACCGAATTCGAACTGCGCGTCCCAGAAGAGGTTGGGGATCACCGTGATCAGCCGCACGCCGGTGTCCTTTTCCAGTTGTTGGTAGAGATGGGCATTGTCCTCGTTGATCTCGTTGGGATAGTGGGCCTCGATGCCGCACAGCCCGTATTCCGCCATTTCGCCGGCGATGTCCAGGCGCTCCTCGATGGAATAGGGTTCCATGTAGGCTTCGTGAAACCGGATCTGGGACGGCGAGAAGAACCAGACGCCGGCCGAGATCTTCAGTTCGAGCGGAAAACTTCTGAGGTGACGCACGAGTTCATCACCACTGCGTACCGTTGCCTGGTCCCGTAGGTCTGCGAACATAGCCGTCTCCTGAAGTAAGCGTTAGCCCATGGCGAGTCGTTTTTTCTGTGCGGCAAGCATCTCTTGTTGACGTCTGACGCGTTCAGGCACCAGTCGCTCCCGCGGCGCGGACGGTTTGAAGTCCAGGCGTTCTCTGCCCAGTCCGGAGAGGACGGCCCTTTCCACCGGAGAGAAGTCCTCGGTGTCGTCGCGATTGAAATCCATCGGTTCCCTGAGCGCGACTGGGGGATTGGTGATAAAGCGGGCGCGGCCTGACGGGTTCCGGGACGCGGAATGCAGAATAAACGGATGCAACAGCACGACGTCTCCCGCGTTGCCCGTTATCTCCGCGAAGTCCCTGCAGTTTGAAACCAGATGGCCGAAACTGCCGCTGGGCAGCAGGCCCTGTGGATTTTCGTAAAGATGCCGCGCGACGTGCTTCACCGAATCACAGGCGACAAACGTGCCGCCGCTTCCGGGTAGTATGTCGGACCATACGACGATTGTCAACAATCCCTGCTCCGGACTGTCCAGGAAGTGCCGGAAGAAATCACCGTCCTTGTGCCAGCCCTCCCGTTGGGTCTCCGGTGGTTCCCACACCTCGTCCGCACCGTATGAGAAGTTGATGATGAAACCATCTCCCCAGGACGTCCGGGGATCTGCCAGCCGGTCTTCACCGCCCAGCAGGTCGCAGATTGCCTCCCAAGCCCCTGGCGCGATTTCGCGAACCGGAATCCGGTTCATCGAAGGAAGATGTACGCGGGGTTCCTCCCAGGTCGCGGCATCGTCGGGATCGTAGCCGAGACGACTGAACGCTAACGCGCGCCAGTCGGCGGCCAGTTCCCGCGAAAAACAGTCCCGCAGGACGACATGCCCGCGTCGAATGAAATGGTCTACGTCTGATTCGGTCAGCGCTTTACAGGACTTCGACATGATCTCTCTGGAGTTGAGGTGTTCCATCAAGATTATAGGAGTGAAAAAAGCGCCTGTCAACAGGGAGTTCCGGCTTCAAATGAGCGCTTGACATCCGAAGTGAATTCTCCGTATTTTCCACCTTTATCCTGCAGGTTTACGTGACCTTCCATGCCACGCAAAGGAAACGTCATTGCGCGTTGTCGTAACCGGTGGTGCGGGTTTTCTGGGATCCCATCTGTGCGACCGTCTGCTGGCGGACGGCCACCGGGTCGTCGCCGTGGACAACCTGATCACGGGCCGGACCACGAACATCTCCCATCTGCTGGAAAACGATGGATTCACCTATCTTCAGCGGGACGTTTCGGAATACCTGGACATCGAAGGCGAGGTGGACTTCGTCATGCACTTCGCCAGTCCGGCGAGTCCGATCGACTTCGAGCGCGTCCCGATCCAGATCCTGAAGGTCGGCGCCCTGGGTACCCACAACGCCCTCGGGCTGGCCAAGGCAAAGGGCGCGGGCTTCTTCCTCGCGTCCACCTCGGAGGTCTACGGCGACCCGCAGGTCAATCCCCAGCCGGAGAGTTACTGGGGCAACGTCAATCCCATCGGCGTAAGGGGGGTCTACGACGAGGCCAAGCGCTTCGCGGAGGCCCTGACCATGGCCTACCACCGGAAACACGGCATCGACACGCGGATCGTGCGGATCTTCAACACCTACGGTCCCCGGATGCGACCCGCGGACGGCCGCGTCGCGCCGTCCTTCATCACCAAGGCGCTTCGGGGAGAGCCGCTGACGATCTTCGGGGAAGGGCGGCAGACCCGCAGTTTCTGCTACTACGAAGATCTCATGGAAGGCATCGTGCGGCTCATGCGTTCCGGCGAGCACGATCCGGTGAACATCGGGAACGAGAACGAGATCACTATCCTCGAACTCGCCCACACCATCATCCGCCTCTGCGGATCCAGCAGCGAGATCGTCTTCCGGCCCCTTCCCCAGGACGATCCCCAGCTGCGGCGACCCGACACGACAAGGGCCCGGGAGATCCTGGGCTGGGAAGCCGCGGTACCCCTCGAAGAAGGCATGAAGAAAACCATCGCGTATTTCAGATCCCTGGACGGGAACGCCTGATCAGGCGCCCGACGGAAAGGACCCCGGCCGATGACGACGAGCGGCACCGCGCAGCACGCAACCGAAGAGGGACCCCGGCAGGTACGCATAGAAGCATTCCAGGAGGGACGGGAGAAGATTCTGGCCGAAGTGCGCAAGGTGATCACCGGCCAGGAGGAAGTCCTGGAACAGGTGCTGATCGCCCTGTTCGCGGGAGGGCACTGCCTCGTGACCGGCGTGCCCGGGCTGGCAAAGACGCTGCTCATCAAGACCTTCGCCGAGGTGCTGGACCTTGAGTTCCGGCGCATCCAGTTCACCCCGGACCTCATGCCGGCCGACATCACCGGGACCGAGATCCTGGAAGAGGACAAGGCCACGGGGCAACGCTCGCTGACCTTCATCAAGGGCCCGATCTTCGGCAACATCGTGCTGGCGGACGAGATCAACCGGACGCCGCCCAAGACCCAGGCCGCCCTGCTTGAAGCCATGCAGGAGCACCGCGTGACCGCCGGCCGCACGACGTTTCGGCTGGACGAACCCTTCTTCGTCCTCGCCACCCAGAACCCCATCGAGCTGGAGGGGACCTATCCCCTGCCCGAGGCGCAGCTCGACCGGTTCATGTTCAACATCCACATCGAATATCTCGAGGAAGACGACGAAGTGGCCGTAGCCCGGACGACGACCTCCGCCGAAACGGTCTCGGTCGATACCATCCTGTCGGGCGAAGTGGTCCGGGATTACCAGCGCCTGGTCCGGGAAGTCCTGGTCTCCGAACAGGTTGCCCGGTACGCCGTTCGCCTGGCTTCCGCGAGCAGGCCTTCCGGCGAGGAAGCGCCCGAATTCGTGAAGAACTGGGTATCCTGGGGGGCCGGCCTGCGCGCCTCACAGTACCTGATCCTGGGCGCCAAGGCCAGGGCCCTGCTCGACGGCCGCGGCCACGTTTCCTGCGACGACATCCGCGCGCTCGCCCATCCGGTCCTGCGGCACCGGATCCTGACCAATTTCTATGCCGAGGCGGAGAAGATCACCTCCGAGGGCATCGTCGACCGCCTGCTCGAGACCGTGCCGGCGCCGCAGTCCGGCATGTAAGCCGGCCCGCGGTCCGGCGTAAAACACGGCATGTAACCCTTAGTTCCAGCCAAGGGCACCGTAATGGCCGAAGTCCCCCGCTTCCTGGATCCCAGGACCCTATCCAGTCTCTCCTCCATGGAAATGCGCGCCCGCATCGTGGTCGAAGGGTTCGTATCCGGCCTCCACAAGAGCCCGTACCGGGGCTTCGGCGTGGAGTTCGTGGAATACCGTCAGTATACGCCGGGCGACGACATCCGGCACGTGGACTGGAAAGCCGTGGCGCGGTCGGACCGGTACTACGTCAAGGAATACGAGGACGAAACGAATCTGCAGTGCGTGATACTCCTCGACCGCAGCGCGTCCATGGGATACGGCGGGCAGCGGTCCGGGCGGTCCGGGCGGTCCGGGCGGTCCGGGCGGTCCGGGCGGTCCGGGAGAGCAGGCCGAGCAGGACTGTTCGGGCGGTCCCGGCGGTCCGGTGCGACGAGACAGGACGGGCAGGAAGGGCAGGCCGAAGCGACGAACGCACTGGACAAGCTCGAATACGGATCCTATCTCGCGGCTTCCCTGGCGTATCTCATTCTGCGGCAGGGGGACGGGGTGGGCCTCGTCACCTTCGACCAGGCCGTACACAACTACCTGCCGCCCAGTTCGAAGAACACCCAGTGGCTTGCCATCCACTCGACCCTGGATGAACTGCGCGCGGACGAAGGGACCGATATGGGCAGGCCCCTGCACGAACTCGCGGAGTCGATGCCGAGGCGGGGACTGGTCATCCTCATTTCCGATCTGATCGACGACGTCGAGCAGATGATGAACGCCCTGATGCACTTTCGGTTCAAGGGTCATGAAGTGCTGGTCTTTCACATCGTGGACCGGGAAGAACTCACCTTCCCGTTCAGCGAGACCGCGCGGTTCGACGACCCGGAGACCGGCGAACGGATCACGGTGGCGCCGTCGGCCATCCGGGCGGATTACCTGGCGGCGGTGGAGGAGTTCATGGAATCGATCAGGACCGGATGTGCGAAGATCCAGGTCGATTATGAGCGCATGGAGACCGACCGGCCGCTGGATTTCGCGCTTTTTTCCTATCTGAGCAGGCGCATGGTGAAACGGTAGGGCTTCACCCGCGCATCTCCCTCGCAGGTACGCGTCATGGACCTGGCCTTCCTGAACCTCACGTTCCTCTTCGGCGCGCTGGGCGCGGCCGTCCCGCTGGTCCTGCACCTGGTGCGAAGGCAGCGGGCCGGGATCCACGTGTTCAGCATGGTCCGTTTCCTGATCTCGTCCCAAAGGGCCATCGTCCGGCAACAGCGATTCCGCCGTATCCTGCTGTTGCTGCTGCGCATGGCGGCCTGCGCGATCCTGGCCGTAATTTTCGCGCGACCCTTCCTCCGGGATCAGGACGAGACCGTTTTCGCGGGCACCCAGCCTGAAGCGGTGTCCATCCTGGTCGATACCTCCTACAGTATGGGATACGGGAACCGCATCGCCCTGGCGAAGCGGCGGGCGGCCGAGATCCTGAATGAATTACAGACCGGCGACCAGGTCGCGCTGCTGACCTTCGCCGTCCAGGCACGGGTGGTAAGGGAAATCGGGCCGAACCAGGCCGAACTGCCCATCCTGCTGGACACTCAGGTCAACGCGACATTTCAGGCGACGGACTACGTGGAAGCGCTGCGTGCCGCCGACGACCAGCTGAGCGGGTCGGACTTCGACCGCCGGACGGTCTACCTCGTTTCCGATTTCCAGCAATCCGGCTGGAATCCACGGTCCGGCGGATGGAGGCTCAGTCCGGGCGTCCAACTCCGGATGATCGACGTGGGGGACGCGCAGGACGAGAATTCCGCCGTCACCGGCGTGGAGATCCCGACCGTTGCCAGTTCGGAATCGCCGGCCGCAGCGGCAGCGGAGGACCGCACGCCGGACGCGTCGGCCACGCCGACCGGGGATGGCACATTATCCAGGCAGGAACGCGCGCTGTCCGGGGATGGCCGTACGCTGGACGTGGCCGTCCGTATCCGTAACTTTGGGCAGGCGCTCTTCCGGGACGAGGTCACGCTCCGGGTCAACGGGGTCGAGACCGGGAAGCGGCGGGTCGATTTACCCCCGCAGTCCGGTCGGGTGGAGATCTTCCGGCAGACTTTCAGTGCGGCCACGAATACGGGCGAGGTGATGCTGGGGGATGATGGACTCCCGGTGGACAACCGGTTCTACTTCACCGTGAACGCGCCTACGCCCGTGCGGGTCCTCTGCCTGGAGGAGAGATCGCGGCCGAACCGTCCGTCCGAGGCCGCGTACTACCTGTCCCAGGCGCTGTCGCTGCGCCGGGATCCGCCGGTCGTCGTGGACGTACGGTCCGCGGACGCGCTGGCCGTGTCCGATCCGTCGGAATACGACGTGGTCATCTCGGCCAACCTGTCCGTCCTGCCGAGGGCCGCGAAGGACAGGCTGACCGGGTACGTACGATCGGGCGGCAGTCTGATAATCGCCTTGAACCCCGCCGTGTCTTCCGGTATATTTAATTCATCCTTCGGCGAACTGCTGCCTGGACGCATAGCATCGCTTTCGTCCCCGGACGGTCCGCGAGACCGGTACCGGTTGCTGACGGACGTGAACTACCAGCACCCCGTCTTCCAGCCCTTTTCCGGTCCCCGGCACGGTGATTTCGGTACGGTAAGATTCTACCGCACGGCACGGTTCGAGCCCGACTCCTCGGCGTCGGTCCCGGCTCGTTTCGATGACGGCGCCGCCGCCGTGGCGGAGAAGCCCCTGGGAAACGGCCGCACGTTCCTGGTCCTTTCCACCTTCGACCTTGCGTGGACCGATTTTCCCATACGGGAGGTGTTCGTTCCTTTTCTGTACGAGAGTATAGACTACCTGGCCTCCCGGGGAACGATGCACGAGCGCGGGGCCGGGTTGTACCGGCTGGCGGGGGAGGCCGTCAGACTGCCGGACGACGCGCGGCACGTGGTTCTTCCATCCGGCGAACAGGTCCCGGTGGAAACGTCCCGGTCGGGCAGGAAGCTGTTCACGCAGACGCGGCATCCGGGGTTGTACCGGGTGCAGTCGGCGGGAGGGCAGCAGACCTTCGCGGTCAACCTCGACACCCGTGAATCCGACTTCACCAGGATGGACGCGGAAGCCTTCGCCGCGGCGATGATCAATCCCGTGGCTACGAGTCCGGAAGCACGGGAAACAGCGTCGTGGGACCGGCTGGTCCGGGACGCCGAAGTGGAACGCCGCCAGGGGCTTTGGTGGATCCTGGGGTTCACGCTCATCGCCCTGGTCCTCAGTGAGACCCTGCTGGCGAATCGAACGCACAGGTGACCCATGTCTACGGAACGGTCCATTCTGCAGGATGCCCTGCGTAGCGTACTTCGCCGCTGGCGTGCCATGCTGGTTTTCCGCGGCGTCTCGGTGATCGCCATCGCCGCGGTCATGCTCTTCCTCATCGGTGTGGCGGCCGTTCATTTCCTGGACCCCGGCGGACTGGCCAGGATCCTCTTCCTGACCGCCGCCGCGGGTACCCTGGGCTGGCTCGTTTTATGGTTTCTGTTCGTGCCGCTCCGTCAGACACCCACGGACCTGCAGATCGCCCGTTACATTGAAGAACGCCACCCCGCGCTGAACGACGCCCTGGTCAGCGCCGTGGAATACGGCGACACGGATCTCCGGCGGCCGCAGAAGGACCTGATGGACCAGGTGCTGGAATACGTCGCCGGTTACGCCGAACAGATCAAATTCAAGAAAGTCGTGGATCGCAGGCGCCACGCCCGCCTCCAGGCTGCCGCGGCCTGCGCCGTCCTGGTCCTCGCCGTCCTGATCCTGCTGGAACCCAGTTATTTCGGCCGGACCGCCCTCCGGCTGGTGTCATGGACCCAGTTGGAACCGGCCTTGCCCGGCGGCATTCGGGTCGAACCCGGCGACACGCGGGTGAGACGCGGCGACAGCCTGACCGTCACCGCCGTCCTGGGCAGCGGTCTTGCCCCGGACCCGAGCCTGTTCGTCCGGTTCGGTCAGGACGAAGACTGGTCGACGCAGGAACTGTACGCGACGGACGGCGAACGGACTTTCGCCGCCGAAATCCACGGGATCGTCGAGAACGCGCGGTACTACGTCGCCGTGGCCGAAACCCGGTCGGGTGAGTTCCTGATCTCCGCCATCGATCCACCCTACATCGAACGGATCGACGCCAGGTATGACTTCCCGGACTACATGGAACTCGTCTCGAAGACCGAGGAAGACCGCGGAGACATCACGGCGCCGGTGGGCACGCGGGTCGCCCTGCGCGTCACGGCGAATAAACCGGTGGTTTCCGGCGAGTTGCGCTTCAGCGACGGCCGGTCCGTTGAACTGGAAGTGGCCGGAGAGGACCTCGAGGGATCCTTCGTCGTGCGCGAGGATCTTTCCTACTCGATACACGTGGTGGATTCGGACGATTTCGCGAACGACGACCCGGTGGAGTATTACGTCCGGGCGCTGCAGGACCGCGCGCCTCGAGTGGCCATCCTCGAACCGGAGAGAGACACGCGCGTTTCCCCCGTCGATGAAGTCATGATCCGGGCCGAGGCCGAGGATGACTTCGGCCTTGCGGCCTTTTCCATCAACTACGCGGTGAACGGCGGCGACGAAGTCGTCGTGGACCTGCGCGCCTTGCAGCGCGAATCGAGCGGCACGGTCTGGGAGGGAGAGCACATCGTTTACCTCGAAAACCTCGGGGTCCAGGCGGGCGATTTCGTCGCCTACTACGCGGAGGCGGGCGATCGCAGGAGCGAGGGCGGCACGTCCGCGACGGATATCTACTTTATCGAAATCAAGCCATTCGATGCAACCTTCCGCCAGAGTGAAGGCGGAGGTGGAGGCGGCGGGGGCGGAGCAGGGGACGACGTAATGCAGACGAGGCAGCTCTCCCGCAAGCAGAAGGAGATCATCTCGGCGACGTGGCGGGTCAAGCGGACACTCGCGGCGGAACCCGGTACCCGGGTGGAAGAGGATCTCGAGGCCATCGCGGCGGTACAGGACGGGCTGCGGGGGCAGGTGCAGGAAGCGCTCGCGTTCATGCGCTTCATGGTCGGTGTCTCACAGGAAGCAATGAAGATGGTCGAATCGCTGGAACTGGCGCAGTCCCCGATGGCGGTGGCTTCCGAAGCGCTCCGGTCCGGAGCGGTCGACGAGGCCCTGGCAAGCGAACGCGAAGCGCTCATGTACCTCACGAGGCTCGATGCGCAGATGCGGGAGTTCACGGTGAGCCAGCAACGCGGCAGGTCGGGCAGGGCCCCGCTCGATCTGTCGGACACCTCCGAACTCGAGCTGGACGACGAGCGGAACAGGTACGAGGTCCCGGATCAGCCGGCCCTGGAACGGGAGCGAGAGCAGAGCATCGACGAGCACCAGCAACGGGTCCAGGACCTGGCCAGGCGCCAGGAGCGGGTGAATGAAAGGATGCAGAAGCTGGCGGACGACGAAGACCGGCAGGAAGCCGAGCGCCGGAGGGAACTGGACCGGCTGACCAGGGCCCAGCGGGATATCAGGGCGGAGACGGAGGAGATCGCCCGGTCACTTTCCGGGGCACGGAATCCCTCGGACGCGCGTGGCTCGCAATCGGGGACACAACGTCCCATGCTGGATCAGGCGGACCGCGACCTCCGTGAGAGCTCCGAGTCGATGGGCGAATCGATCGAACAACTGCGCAGGGACCGCCTCGAGACGGCGGCGGAGGGCGGCGCCCAGGCTGCGCGTCATCTGGCCGACGCGTCCAGCCAGCTGCAGCGGGCCCAGGGTGCGTCGCTGGAACGGTTGGCGCGGGAGGCCGTGAAGCAGGCGGACCAACTTGCCGTCCGGCAGGAGCAGCTCGAACGGAACGTCAACGCGCTGAAGGAGGAGAAGGAGGCCGGTTTCGAGGGCATTCTCAATCGCCTGGACGCGATCGATTCACGGCGCGGCGGGTTGGACGAGTCATCGAAGGAGCGGCGACTGGACCGCTTCCTGCGCGATCAATTAAGGGGTTTGGAAGGGGCGAAGGAGGAGATCCGTTCGGACCTCGAACGCCTCGAGAAAGACCTGGATTTCCTTGCCAGGAGTGCGTCCCGGGTGCAGCCCGAGACGGCGGCGGCGGCGGACCGGGCCGTCGACATGATCGATGACGAACGGTTAAGCGAACAGATCGAGCGGTCGAAGCGCCATTTGAACCGGAATTCCCTAGACCAGTCCGCCCGCTCGGAGACGGAGATATCCGCGGCGCTGGACAGGCTCGCGGAAATGGTCCGCACCGCGCAGGACAAGTTGATCACCCGGGACATGGATCATCTCGCCAGGACGCAGGACAGCGCGCGGGAAGCCATGTCCGAATGGCAGGACCTGCAGCGCCGGCTTTTCCGGTTAAACCGCGGCATTCCCAATTCAGAGACGCTCGACCAGATCTCCCGGGACTACCAGCGTCAGCTGCAACGCCTTCGGGACCTTTCGGGACAGGTCCCGCAGATGTCCCGGGAGTCGCGGCAGTTGCAGGATGACCTGGACCGGGCAATAGCGCTGGGTGACGAACCGTGGAAGATCGACCGGGGTGGGTGGAACGAGCTCCACCTGAACATGGCCCGCAGCCTCGTGGACTACTACGATGGCCTGCGCGCGGAAGTCCGGGACATGCGCCGGAGGGAACGACTCTATCTCGCACGGGAAGAAGACGTTCCGCCGGGGTACCGGGACATGGTGAACGACTACTTCGAGAATCTCTCCAGGAACGGGAACCGCAACTGAAGGTCCGGCTGAAGGTACCCGATCTCGGAGACCTGCGGCCCTCTCGCGACAACATGCCCACCGCATTGATCAGCCATCCCGATTTCCTCCTGCACGATACAGGTCCCTTCCATCCCGAACGGCCGGACCGCATAACCTCGGTGCTGGCCCACCTGGGCGTATCCGGCGACGTTACTGCCGGCACGCAGCAGGCCGGCACGCAGCAGGCCGACGTTCAGCAGACTGAGGCACAGCAGTCCGGCCTGCTGTGCCTCACGCCCGCTCCGGCCGATGATGCGTGGATCAAGGCCGTCCACGACGCGGCCTATGTCGACGCCGTGGCGGACTGGTGCGGGAAGGGTTACCGAAATCTTCCCACCGGAGACACCACCCTTTCCTCCACATCCGAGACCGTGGCCCGGCTGGCCGCCGGCGCGGCCATGCGGGCGGTCGACGCGGTGTTGTCCGGGGAAGCGGAACGCGTATTCTGCGTCGCCCGGCCTCCCGGGCACCATGCCGAATCCGACAGGGGAATGGGTTTCTGCATCTACAACAACGCCGCCGTCGCGGCCCGTTACGCCCAGTCGCGGTTCGGGGTGGAACGGGTGGCCGTGCTGGACTGGGACGTCCATCACGGGAACGGGACCCAGGAGATTTTCGAGGAAGACCCGTCCGTGTACTATTTCAGCGTTCACCAGTCTCCCCTCTATCCCTTCACCGGCGCGGAGCGGGAAAAGGGGACGGGCGAGGGGACGGGCTACACGATGAACGTCCCGGTCTCCGCAGGATCCGGCGACGAGGTTTTCATCGATGTTTTGCGTGGCATGATCTTGCCGGCTATGAAAGCCTACCAGCCGGACCTCTTCATCCTTTCGGCAGGATTTGACGCCCACGTGGAAGATCCGCTCTCCGGCACCCTGGTCACGGACGCGGGTTTCCGGTCCATGTCCCGCCTCGTGCTGGACTTCGCGGAAGACGCGTGCGGGGGCCGCCTGGTTTCCGTCCTGGAGGGCGGCTATGACCTCGAAGCCCTCGGCCGGTGCGCCGCGGACCACGTAGGCATGATGAACGCCTGACTGTATCCAGGTGGATGCATGGCGGGGCGTTTCCCCCTGTCAGTGGGAGTCGAACAGTGCAATACAGAATCCTGGGCCGGACCCGTTTGCGCGTTTCCGAAGTCTCCCTCGGCACGGTCGAGCTGGGCATGGAGTACGGCCTGAAGGCGGGTGGCGAACCCGGCGTGCCCGCGGAGTCCGATGCCCGGGTCCTGCTCAACCGGGCGCTCGATTCGGGCGTAAACTTCATCGACACCGCGGCGCTATACGGAAACAGCGAGGAGATCATCGGCCGGGCGCTCCGGAGCCGGCGGTCCGAATACGTGCTTGCCACCAAGTGCGTGCACTGGCTGGAAGAAGGACTGGATTACGCCGAATCGAGACGGAGCATCGCCGCGTCCATCGACCGGAGCCTGACCAGGCTGCAGACAGATCACATCGACCTGCTGCAGGTACACGGCCGGGACCTTCTTGAGCTGGAACTTCGCATGATCCGTGACGGCGAGGTGATGGAAGAGCTCGACCGGGCCCGGGAGGCGGGCAAGGTCCGCTTTGCGGGATATTCGTCCTACAGCGAGGAAGCGGCGCTTGCGGCCATCGAGGATGGGCGTTGGGACACCCTGCAGATACCCTTCAACATCCTGGACCGCCGTTACCTGGAACGCGTCATTCCCGAGGCGCGCCGGCGCGGCGTGGGCGTCATCGTGCGGTCCGCGCTGCTGAAAGGCGCCCTGACCGAGAAGAGCAGGTTCATGCCCGAAAGGCTGAAACCCCTCATCGCGCACATCGACCGGCTGGTCGCAATTCAGTTCGCGACCCCATACAGCTTGCCCGAACTGGCCCTGCGCTTCGTCCTTTCGATCCCGGACGTCTCCACCATAATCGTCGGCGCCGACAAAATCGCGTACCTGGATGAAGCCGTTTCCGTGTCGAACGGCCAGCCCCTGAGTGAGGAAATACTACTGGCGTTGGAAGATATGGCGCTGGATGATCCCTACCTGCTCAATCCGGGGAACTGGGGCATTCCCTGAACGCCGCCACTCAGTCCATTCTGCGGTACACCCCGACCACCTTGCCCACGATGGACACCTCATCGGCGATGATGGGTTCCATGGTCGGATGGGCGGGCACGAGTTCCACGCGGTCGTTGCGCCGGTAGAATCGTTTGACCGTGGCCTCGTCTTCCAGCAGCGCGACGACCGTTTCGCCCGTCTCGGCCACAGGCTGCTCACGGACCAGGACGTAGTCGCCGTCCTTGATTCCGTCTTCTATCATGCTGTCTCCGTGTACCTCGAGGGCGAAGACATTCCCGTCCTGCTTCACCATGCCTGACGGAAAATCCATGTACTCCTCGACGTTCTCTTCGGCGAGAATAGGCAACCCGGCGGCTACGCGGCCGAGGACGGGGACCCGGACGACGTCACCGGCACCCGGCGCCGACCCGTCCCTGGCCCCAACGATTTCTATCGCGCGGGGTTTCATGGGGTCGCGGCGGATATGGCCCTTTTTCTCGATCGCCCGTAGGTGGTCGTAAGCCGCGCGGGTACTGATTCCGAACTGCTGTGCGATCTCCCTGACACTGGGTGGATACCCTATCTTGCCGACCTTTTTGCGTATGTAATCGTAAACGTTCCGCTGCTTTTCCGTCATCGCTTTCATGAGATTGAACTCCCTGAAGCTTCGTGCGCGAGGTATGGTGATTCTTGAGGATCTAAGTCGGCTGTCAGCAAATTATACACAACATACGGTTAGTCGTCAATAAAAAAAAACGAACTCCGTCATGGGCCAATGGCGACACCTCGAACGACGGTATACCCGGGACGGTGCAAAAATCATGTGCGCAGGCCGCCGGCCGGCGTATATATTGATTCGACCGATCACGACCGCATGAACCGGAGACCGCCATGCCTGTAAATGAAATGATCCAGACCATGCTGGAGGAACTGCGCCAGATCGCCGACACCGAGGTGCACGTGGGCAAGCCGATGCAGATCGGCGATGCCTGGGTGGTTCCGGTTTCCAGGCTGTCCCTGGGGTTCGGCGCCGGAGGATTCGGCGGCGAGGACAATCAGAAGAAGGGGGCCGGGGGCGGCGTTTCGGTCGAGCCGGTCGCCTTCCTGGTCATCCAGCAGGACCGCGCGCAACTGCTGCACATGAATTCGCCCAGCAGCCCCATGGGCAAGTTGCTGGACATCATGCCGGACGTCATCGAGGAATTGAAGAGGTATACCCGAAAAGACGGCGATCAGTAGACCAGGGGCGCCACGGTCTTGGAAATCAGCGCGATAGCGACCGTGGCCATGCCTACCAGCCCCGTGCCACAGGCGTAGCCGGCCGCCAGGACCGGCGTGTACCGCATCCATCTCCGCCTGCCGAATTTCCGCTCCATGTAGTACCTGCCCAGCAACGCGCCCAGAAACTGGGGGATGAAGGCGTGGGGCACCGTGCCCACGCTGGCGATCACGCCGAAGATCAGCATGACGGGAAGGTTGAAGGCCGCCAGGACGGCGTAGGCCAACACGCCGAAGGCCGCGCCGCCTACCATGTACGGGACCTTCAACGCCTCGATCAGGTAGCTCGACTCGAACCCCGAACCAGCCGTGCTGGAATACCACAGCGCCTGCATCGTGGCCTGTTGCTGCCAGAACTTCTGCGCGTAGGGATAGGCCTGCGACGGTATCGGCGCGAGTCCCCAGACGAAGTGCCAGAACAGCAGGCTGCAGACGAGCAAGACCGGGATCATGACCAGTTCCGCCTTCAACACGCTTGTGAACCGGGTGCCGGTCAGTTCGACCTCGCGAAAAGCCTGGGCCTGGCCGCCGTAGTTGAAAATCGGGATCGGCGCGAACCAGATGTCCACCCCCTTGTAGCCGCTGAGAATAAACGTGGCCTCCTTGATCAGGGGAAACTGCAAATCAGCGCCCGTGATGGCGCGCAGGCGGGCGCTCGCGTAGGAGCTGAGCGGCGTATAGAAAAATCCGTAGAACACGAAAAAGAGGATAGGGAACCCGGGCACCAGGCGCCAGCTCAGGACGACGTAGCCGACCGTCAGGAGCAGGAAGGCGCCGAAAATCAGGGAAATAGGAAAATCCCCCCGGCCGGGTGGCGTGGTTTTCCTGGCGGCCGGGCTCGTGTTCGAACCTTCGCGCCCTGCTCCGCCCGACCGTTTCCTGAGTCCGGACAGGATGCTCCATCCACCGATCAGGGCGACGGCGAATCCCGTGCCGATGCGTACGCTCATCCAGAAATCGATATCGTTGACGAGCGTGGTCTGGATGGCGTCCATGCCCGGCGACCACGTGCTCAGGATACCGAAATCGTAGAGCAGCGGGTTGACGACCACCGTAAGCAGCGCGCCGACGGCGGTACCGACCACGATCCAGAAGGGCAGCACGAATCCCGTCAACACCGGCCCCAGTCCAAGTTCAACGGCCATGGCCGCGGCGGGTAGGATGTTCTCCGTATTGCGCGTCAGGTCGGCGAAGGGAATGGGAATCAGCGTGATCGGCTCTGCCAGCAATGCGCCCGTTACGGCCGGTATGCCGATGTAGAACGCGCCGAAGACGAGTCCCAGCATGGCTCCTATGCTGAAGGCACGCCATCGCCACGATTCCTGTCCCGCGGAACTCTCCGCCAGTGCCGTGGCGCCCTCCGCCTGGATCGGGGCCAGGGGGAAGGGCAGCCGTTCCACGTCCGCCGTTACGCGGAAGAGTCCGTAACCCAGGGTGAATGCGCTCGCCCGGTTGAAGATGTGGAGCACGGCGATGAGCAGGATGGGCACGAGCCACTCACCGTGCAGCAGCGTGCGCAGGACGATGGCTTCGGAGTCTCCCCCGGGGGAGATCCACGAGGGGATCTGGTCGTCGATGCCGAAGGCGCGCGCGCCGGGGGACTGGACGAAGTACTGGTACCAGATGAGCTGGGCGAAGGGGCCGCCGGACAGCGCCAGTCCCACGCCGGCGGTGAGGCTGGCCGCCACGTAGTACAGCATGTAGATTTCCTGGCGGCTGAGCGTGGTGAAGGACCGGCGCGCGACTTCGATGAACAGGATGATCGTGGTCCATTCCGCCGCGGGCCCGAGGCTCTGCCCGGCGATCAGGTTCAGATAGATCGAGCCCGGGATCATGAACAGACCCAGAAAGACGATGCCGATGACCGTCTTTACGTTGAAACCCTCTTCGTAGACCTGGGGTTGGTCGGAAAAGGCGGAGGCTGACAGGTCGTCCTTGACGAGGGTCATGCCCTGGCGCTTTCGTTGGCGTTATGGATCCGCGGGGGGCTCGACGTCAGGCAGTTTCAGCCAGACGTCCGTGACGCTGAAAAACCTGCCCGAGACGTGGCGGACGTCCTCGGAGTTGCGGACCAGCCTCAGGCCGTCGAACGTAAAACGGTCCTCGTACTGCTGGTTGTCATCGGTCACGAAGTAGAACACGTTGTCCAGCACGCTCCAGCGTCCGTTCTGGATATTGACCGTCGTGGAATCCGATACGATGGTCGTATCGACCTGGCCGTACCGGCCGTCGGTGCTGAGGCGGAGGCGACCCCGTACCAGCGGGGGGACCAGCACGATCCGTTCCTCCGTGCTGCCGGAATCCGTCTGTACGGTGGTGTTGACCGTTCGGCTTTCGAGATCGTAGTTACCCACGAGGGGTCGGGCGACGTTGCCGGGACCGACAACGTCCTCGGAGCATCCCGCGATCAACGCGCTGAAGAGCACACCGAAAGTCAGGATCTGCTTGATCAAGGTTTTCTCCGGCGGGTTGACCATGGAATGGCGCCACGGAACGGGACATGGGATGGCGCAATGTATGATGTATTCCGACGGCGATGTTGACCGATTTCGCGCGGCCGGCTCATCGGTCCGGGACGATTGAGATTATAGGCACGCGCCCTGTGAACGTCAAGCGATTACAGGTACCTCCGGCGGCATATTTCGCTTGACGTTTACCGGTCCGAGGATTAGAAGTGATGGGCATTTGCCAGGTGGAATTCCCGTAGTTGCATGGCGACGGATCACGAGGCCAGGGTACGAGGCCTGGCAACGCGTTCCGCTGCGGCTTTGACGCGGCGGGACCGAACTTTCGAGTTACGGTAAAGCTACCGCACAGCGGAGGCGAATCCCATGGCGGCGCTCAAGGCCGGCATCGTAGGCTGCGGAAACATCAGCGGCGTGTACTTTGAAGCGGGACGCAAGTTCGAGGCGTTCGACGTGGTCGCCTGCGCCGACATGGTCCCGGATCGGGCGCGGGCCAAAGCCGCCGAATACGAGGGTGTCGAAGCCCGTTCGGTGGAAGCCTTGCTGGAAGATCCCGCCATCGAAATCGTCATCAACCTGACCATTCCCGCCGCCCATGCCGAAATCGCCCGGGCCGCGCTGGAACACGGTAAATCGGTGTATTCGGAGAAACCCATGGCGGTCCGGAAGGAAGACGGACGCGCCTTGCTCGACCTCGCGAAGCGCACCGGCAGGCTAGTGGGCGGGGCGCCGGACACCTTCATGGGAGCTGGTATACAGACCTGCCGCAAGCTCATCGACGACGGCTGGATCGGCGAACCCGTGGCAGCCACGGCCTTCATGTTGAGTGCGGGGCACGAAAGATGGCATCCCGATCCCGCATTCTTCTACAAGCCCGGCGCCGGGCCCATGCTGGACATGGGACCCTATTACGTTACGGCCCTGGTCAATCTGCTGGGGCCGGTCGCCCGGCTCACGGGCGCCGCGCGCATCACCCATCCCGTGCGCACCATTACGAGCGAGCCCCTTCGCGGAGAGCAAATCGAGGTCGAGGTACCCACGCACCTGGCGGGTCTCCTCGAGTTCGAGAGCGGACCCGTCGGGACGATCGTGACCAGTTTCGACGTGTGGCACCACGAACTGCCCCGCATCGAGATCTACGGATCGGAGGGTTCCCTGAGCGTGCCCGATCCCAATTCCTTCGGCGGGCCCGTGAAACTGCGCCGGGGCAGCGCGGAGAACTGGACCGAAATGCCCCTGAGCCACGGTTACGAGGAACAGAGCCGCGGCCTGGGCGTGGCGGACATGGTCTACGCCTTGCGCTCGGGTCGCCCGCACCGGGCCAGCGGCGAACTCACCCGCCACGTGCTGGATGTCATGCTGTCCATCGAGGAATCGTCGGAATCGGGACGGCACATCTCACTGGAAAGTACCTGTGTCCGGCCGGCCCCGCTGCCGCTCGGGCTGGCGCCCTATACCCTGGATCCCTAGACTTTCATGGCCGATCACCCCGCAAGAACCCTCTCCGATCTGCTGCCACGCCTCGAAAGGCTGATGGGCCGCATTGAATCGCTGGTTGCTGCCTATACTGGAGGACGGACCGGGCGGACCGGGCGGACCGGGCAGACCGGGCAGACCGGCCGGTTCGGCGAGGCCGACGATGTTTTCGCCGACTCCATCGCGTTCCGGTGGGGGAAGCGTGGAGGAAGGGGCTGCCTGGAACCGATCGTGCACCCCGACCTGGTGGACCTGGTCGATCTCTTCGGCCTGGACCGCGAGATCGGGATCCTGGAACGGAACACCCGCCAGTTCGTCCGGGGGATGCCCGCGAACAACGTGCTGGTCTGGGGGGAACGGGGCACGGGCAAGTCTTCGGTGGTGAAGGGCCTTCTTGCCCGGTTCGCCGGCGAGGGCCTGCGCATGATCGAAGTCCGCCGGCAGGACCTGACGGATTTGCCCGAGATCGTCGAGCTTCTCTGGGACCGACCCGAGCGATTCGTCCTGTTCTGCGACGACCTGTCCTTCATGGAAGACGAATCCATTTATCTCGAACTCAAGGCGCTCCTTGAAGGCAGCCTTTCCGCCCGGCCCGACAACGTGCTCGTCTACGCCACGTCGAACCGCCGGCACCTGATGCCGGAGAAGCTTGCCGACAACACGCCGCGGTTCAGCCCGGACGACGATGAAATCCACCCCCAGGAAACCGTGGAGGAGAAGGTCTCGCTGAGCGACCGGTTCGGCCTGTCCATCGGTTTCTACCGGATTACCCAGGACACCTATTTCCGGATCGTCCGCCATCTCGTCGATCAGCGCGGCCTCGACATGGACGCCGGATTGCTGAGACGGGAATCCCTCCGGTGGCTTCAGCGCGCCAGCGGCCGTTCGGGCCGGGTGGCGCGGCAGTTCGTGGACGACCTCGAGGGCCGGCTCAAGCTGGGCGAATTGCCGTAGTTTCAGGGACGGCGCACACCGGGCGAATGGCCTCGGATTCGAACCCGCCGCGATATTTTGGTAACCGCGTTTCTTTCCCGCTTGACACGTTATTTTGCACTACCTAATCTATGTAAATGCATGATTTTGAGTATCGCTGCATGTTTGCCGATTGAGCCCGCGTATATCCGGGTGTCCGGTTTTACGACGATTTCTATATCGCAGTCAACTATTCAAGGTTAACAGCAAAGGAGTGTGTCTTGCACGCATTCGACTACGCCACGCCCGAAAGCGTGGCCGATGCGGTGGTAATGCTCAGCGATCACGGGAAGAACGCCTGTGTGCTCGCGGGCGGCACGGACCTGATCGTGCAGCTCCGGGAGAATCGCAGGCGTACCGATCTCGTGGTGGACGTCAAAAAGATCGCCGAACTGAACGCATTGTCTTACGACGCCGCGACGGGCCTTACGATCGGGGCGGCCGTCCCCTGCTACCGGATCTACGGGGACGCGGAAATCGCCGCGGCCTATCCGGGACTTATGGACGCGGCCAGACTGGTGGGCGGTACGGGGATCCAGGGCAGGGCCAGCCTGGGCGGGAACCTGTGCAACGCCTCCCCGGCGGGCGATACGATTCCCCCCATGATCGTCCTTTCCGGCGAGGCGGAAATCGCCGGCCCGAACGGAACGCGGAAAGTAGCCGTGGAAGACTTCTGCACGGCGCCCGGCCGCACCGTGCTGGAAGACGGCGAGTTCCTGGTGTCGCTCCATTTCCCGGCACCACTAGCGAATTCCGGCGCCTTCTACCGGCGCTTCATCCCCCGCAACGAGATGGACATCGCCGTGGTCGGCGTGGGAGCGTCCGTCGTGCTCAGCGGAGACCGGTCCTCATTCGTGTCCGCACGCATCGCCGTCGGCGCCGTGGCCCCGACGCCTCTCTTCGTGCGTGAAGCCGGGGAGGCCCTGGCCGGACAGCCCGTGTCCGACGAAACGATCCGGCGGGCGGCCGACCTCGCCCGCGACGCGGCCCGGCCCATCAGCGACATGCGGGGCACCGCCGAATATCGCAAGCATCTGACCAGCGTATTGACGCGCCGGGTTGTGGAAGGCGCGGTCCAAAGAGCCAAGGAGTAGCCGTCGATGTCGAAAAAAGTACACGTACAGACCACCATAAACGGAGAAGCCGTCGATTTCCTTTGCGAACCGCGCAACAGCCTGCTCGAGGTGCTCCGCGACGACCTGGATCACACCGGCGCCAAGGAAGGCTGCAACAACGGCAACTGCGGGGCGTGCAACGTGATCATGGACGGCAGGCTGGTCAACTCATGCTGCGTCCTGGGCGTCGAAGCCGACGGATGCGAGATCACGACCATCGAAGGCATCGGTTCGGCCGCCAACCTCCATCCGCTGCAGCAGAAATTCCTCGAGCACGCGGCGCTGCAATGCGGAATCTGCACGCCCGGGTTCATCGTTTCCGCGAAGGCATTGCTGGACGAGAATCCGAATCCCACGGAAGACGAGGTGCGCTACTGGCTCGCCGGCAACCTGTGCCGCTGCACGGGGTACGACAAGATCGTCCGCGCGGTCCTGGACGCCAGGAACGGCGCCTGATTGATCCGAAGGTATTGACTCAACGGAGGGAACGAAACGTGTCACAAAACGGACATAAGGTCATCGGCACCCGTCCGATTCGCCACGACGGGGTGGACAAGGTCACCGGCCGTGCGATCTACGGAGCCGACATACAGCTGACGGGACTGCTGCACGGCACCGTCAAGCGCAGCCCCCATCCCCACGCACGGATCAAGAACATCGACACCAGCCGCGCGGAGGCCCATCCGGGCGTGCGGGCCGTCGTCACCGCCCACGACCTCCCGCAGATCGCGGACAAGCTCGCCGACCTGGGCGAGGCGATCGTCAACCTGCGCGACGCCAGCAACAACGTGCTGGCCTACGGCAAGGTCCTTTACAAGGGGCATGCCGTCGCCGGAGTGGCCGCGATCAACCTGCACGTGGCGCAGGAAGCGGTGGAACTGATCGACGTGGAATACGAAGTCCTGCCCCACGTGACGGGTGTGCTGGAGGCTATGGAAGACGGCGCGCCGATCCTGCACGAGGACATGAAAACCACGTCCATGGGCGAGGAGACGGACAAGGTCAGCAACATAGCAAACCACTTCCAGCACAAGATGGGCGAACCGGACGACGGTTTCGCGGAAGCCGACGTGGTGATCGAGCGGGAGTTCACGACCCAGACCGTCCACCAGGGCTACATCGAAACCCATAACGCCACGGCACTCTGGAACGAAGAAGGCCAGCTCACCATCTGGACGAGCACGCAGGGCGCCTTCTCGGTGCGGGACCAGATGGCCGAAATCCTCCAGATGCCCGTTTCGAAGGTCAAGATCGTGCCCCTGGAGATCGGCGGCGGTTTCGGCGGCAAGATTTCCGTCTACCTGGATCCGGTCGCGGCGCTGCTGTCGAAGAAGACCGGGCACCCGGTCAAGATGACGATGACCCGCGACGAGGTTTTCGAGGGAACGGGCCCGACGCCGGGCTCCTACCTGAAGGTCAAAATGGGCGCCACCAGCGACGGCCGGCTCACGGCCGCAACAGCGTATATGGCCTACGAGGCCGGCGCCTACCCCGGCTCGCCGGTCGGCGCGGGCGCGGGTTGCATCTTCACGCCCTACGACATACCCAACGTGCAGATCGACGGCTACGACGTGTGCGTGAACAAGCCCAAGACGAACGCCTACCGGGCACCGGGCGCCACCAACGCGGCCTACGCCACCGAAACCGTCGTGGACGAGATCAGCGAAAAGCTCGGCGTGGACCCGCTCGAGTTCCGGGTGAAGAACGGCGCGAAGGAAGGCACCCGCCGGGCCGACGGTCCCGTGCACCCGCGTATCGGTTGCATCGAGACCACGGAAGCCGCCCTCAACAGCGAGCACTACCGGTCATCCCTCGCGAAATCGGCGAACGGCAAGGTCCGCGGCCGGGGCGTCGCCTCGGGTTACTGGTTCAACTTCAACGGCGGCCGGTCGGCCATCTCCGTGAGCATCAACCCCGATGGCACCATCAACATGCTCGAGGGTTCCACGGATATCGGCGGGTCGCGCGCGTCCATCGCCATGCAGCTGGCCGAGACCATCGGCCTCGAAGCCACCGACATCAAGCCCTACGTCGTGGACACGGACTCGATCGGCTATACCGACGTGACCGGCGGCAGCCGCACGACTTTCGGAACGGGCTACGCCGCCCACGCCACGGGCCAGGCCCTCATCCGGGAGATGAAGGAACGGGCGTCCAAACTCTGGGACGTGCCCGCGGATGCCATCGACTTCGAGGACGGGGTCTTTTCCTACCGGGATGACGCGGAGAAGCGGGGCAGCTTCAAGGAAATGGCGAGCCAGGCCGGAGATGCCGGCGGTCCCGTGGTGGCCCAGGTCAGCACGAATCCCGACGGCAGCGGAGGCGGCGCCTTCGCCACCCACGTCGTCGACGTGGAGGTCGACCGGGAAACGGGCAAGGTGGATATACTTCGGTATACCGCGGTGCAGGACGCCGGAACGGCCATTCACCCGAGCTACGTGGAAGGCCAGATGCAGGGCGGCGTGGTGCAGGGCATCGGCTGGGGACTGAACGAGGAGTACATCTACAACGACGACGGTTCCATGACCAATGCCAGTTTCCTGGACTACCGCATGCCCACGACCCTCGACCTGCCGATGATCGAGACCATCATTGTGGAAGTGCCCAACGAATCCCACCCCTACGGCGTCCGGGGCGTCGGCGAAGTGCCGATCGTACCGCCGCCGGCCGCCCTCGCCAATGCCATCTATGACGCGACGGGCGTGCGGCTGCGCGACCTGCCCATGTCACCGCCCCGGGTCCAGAAGGCCCTGGCGGAGAACGGCGGGTAGGCGCGGAGCGGGGAAGCGTAACTAAAGTGAAGACGCAAAGGGCGGGGGAGGATGCTCCCGCCCTTTTGCTTTAATTGTAGATCGCGGAAACAAACCCATGGCCACCATCTACATCCCGTCCCTCATGCGCGACCTGACCGGCGGCAAGGAGATCATCCAGGTCGAAGGGGCCGACATGCGCCAGATCATCGCCAATCTCGAGGCGACGTACCCGGGTTTTAAGCAGAGGCTGCTCGAAGAAGGCACGCAGCGGATTAAACCCAACATCGCGGTCATGATCGACGGCCGGAACGCCCGCCGCATCCTGCTCGACAAGGTGAACGAGAAGAGTGAGATCCACTTCCTGCCCGCGATCAGCGGAGGAATTTGAGGGGAATTTGAGGGATAACCTACAGCTTACGGTTCAGCTTGAGCAGGTGATCGACGGTCAGGACCTTGTTGGCCGCGGAACCCCGTTGGCCGGCCGACTTTCGATTCGCCGGTTTCTTTCTCCGGTTCTTTCGTGAGACTACCTTCCCGGACGCTTCCGTCTTCCCGGAGTCTTCCGCCTTCAAGGACGCATCACCCTTCACGGAGTCTTCCGCCTTCCCGTCCGTACTCGCATTCCCCGCCGCCTTCACATTCCCGCCGTCGGACCGCTCATCCTGCCTGCGCTTCGATGACCGGCGCCTACGACGTCGCTCGGGCTTCCCGTTGCCACGTTCCTTGCCCTCCCGCATCGACAGCGAGATCCGGTTTCGTTCATGGTCTACGCCGAGCACCCGCACCTCGACCAGCTGCCCCACCTTGACGGCTTCGCCGGCATGCTTGACATACCGGTCCACGAGCTGGCTGATGTGCACGAGCCCATCGAGGTGGACCCCGACGTCCACGAAAGCACCGAAGTTCGTGACGTTGGTCACGACGCCGTTGAGCCGCATCCCCTCCTTGACTTCATCGATGCTATGGACCCCTTCGGTGTACTGGACGGGTTTGAACTCGTCGCGGGGATCGCGCCCGGGCCGCGCCAGTTCTTTCAGGATGTCTTCGAGGGTAGGCAGCCCGACGGTCTCGTTCACGTAGGTGTCGAGGTCGATGCGGCCGCGGACTTCTGAATCGTCCATGAGCTCCCTAACGCTGCAACTTTGATCGGAAGCCATCCGGTCTACGATTTCGTAGCTTTCGGGGTGCACGGCACTGGCGTCAAGGGGGTTTTCGGCGTTCCCGATTCTCAGGAAACCCGCGGCCTGCTCGAAGGCCCGCGGGCCGAGGTTCGGCACCTGCTGCAGATCCGTCCTCGAAGCGAAGGGACCCGATTTCTCCCGGTGGACCACGATGTGCTTCGCAAGCGCGGGCCCGATGCCGGATACGTAGGAGAGGAGCTGGGCGCTCGCCGTGTTCACCTCGACGCCGACGTTATTCACGCAACTCGTCACCACGTCGTCCAGGCTCTTCTTCAGCGATGCCTGGTCGACGTCGTGCTGGTACTGCCCGACGCCGATGGACTTGGGATCGATCTTGACCAGTTCGGCCAGGGGATCCATGAGCCGGCGGCCGATGGAGATCGCCCCGCGCACCGTGACGTCCAACCGGGGGAATTCCTGCCGGGCCTCGACCGACGCCGAATAGACCGAAGCGCCGCTTTCGTTCACGAGCACGATGGACGGATCCCCTTCCAGCTCGATCGTGCGGAGGAACTGGGTAGTCTCCCGGCCGGCCGTCCCGTTTCCTACCGCGATGGCATCGAATTCGTACTGCTCGTGCAGGGACCGCACGATCCGCGCCGCCCTTTCCTTCTTCTTGTCCCCGGAATGGGGAAAGATGCTGGCCCGGTCCAGCAGTTTGCCCTGCTCGTCGAGGCATACGATCTTGCAGCCCGTGCGAAAACCGGGGTCGACCGCCATGATGCGGCGGCGGCCCAGGGGTGGTGCCATAAGCAGTTCCCGCAGGTTCCGCGCGAAAACGAGGGTTGCCTCCTGCTCGGCTTTCTGCCGGACATGGGACCTCAACTCCGTTTCGAGGGAGAGCGAGAGCAGGCGGCGGTACCCGTCGGTAACGGCCAGACGGACTTGTTCGGACGCGGGACCTTCTCCCTTGACGAACAGCTCCTCGAGCCGCGCGATCGCTTCGCCCTCAGGCGGGGCGATGGTCATGCGCAGCACGTCTTCTTTCTCGCCGCGCCGCATGGCGAGCACGCGGTGAGAAGGCGCTTTCACCGCCGGCTCGGACCAGTCGAAATAGTCCCGGAACTTGATCCCCGACGATTCCTTCTCCGCGACCACCGTGGACCGGATGACCGCCTTTTCGTGGAACAGCCGGCGCAGGGCCGACCGTGCCGCCGTATCTTCATTGATCCATTCGGCGATGATGTCGCGCGCGCCGGACAGGGCGTCCTCGGCGGTATCGACTTTCTTTTCCGTATCGACGAAGGCCGCGGCTTCGGCTTCCAGATCCATTTCCCCCTGCCCGAAGACGCGTTCCGCCAGGGGTTCCAGGCCCCGCTCCCGGGCGGCCGTGGCACGCGTGCGCCGTTTCGGCCGATAGGGGAGGTAGGTATCTTCCAGCGCGGTCAGGGTTTCCGCGGCGCGTACCTTCGTTTCCAATTCGTCCGTGAGCAGGGCGCGGTCCTTCAGGGAGGCAAGGATCGAGGCCCGGCGCTTCTCCAGTTCCCGGAGCTGGCCGATCCGGTCGCGTATTGCCGTAACGGCCACTTCATCGAGCGAACCGGTCCTTTCCTTGCGGTAACGCGCGATGAAGGGCACCGAGGCCTCTTCGTCCAGCAGGCGCGCGACGGCTTCCACCTGCTCGGGCCGGATCCCCAGTTCGCCGGATATCTTCGTGATGTGCGTGTCGTCACTCATGTGGTTTTTTCGCCTCGCATATCGGTCACGCGTCCAGAATCTCTCTCAACCGCCGGGCTACCTGTTCCGGTTCGCCCGCCTTCAGGCAAACCGGGCCGAAGAGCACGATCCCTTCCGATACCCTCCCAGTATTGGCCTGGATGGGGGGATCGCCCCCCTGCAGTTCGAGGACCACGGCCAGGGCGGTCTTGGCCGCCACGGATTCGTCCAGTTTCAAAACGGCCATCGGCACCTCGCTGGGCCTGCTGTCGGTATCGATCGTGAACCGCCCTCCGGGAATAGCCCCTGTGGCGGCCACGAGTTCGTCTATACGGTCCCGCCACGCCGCGGCGCGCGCTTCCAGGTGTTCGCCGGCAAAGTGCTCCAGTGCGGTCAGCAGGCCCACGATCTGTTCCTTGCCGACCTTGCAGGGCCTTCCGATGCCGTGGTGCGGCGCGCCGGGCAGGACCGACTTGTCGATGAGGGATACCGGAGGGTCCCACTGCGGCTTCAGTACGTCCATGTCCAGGTGCTGCAGCGCCACGCACATGATGAGGTCCCGGCGGCCGCAGAGGATGCCGGAACTCTGGGGACCGCCGATGGCCTTGCCGCCGCTGAAGGCCACGAGGTCGGCCCCCTGTGATATGAACGCCTGCAGGTTCGACCGTGGAGGCAACTGTCCCGCGGCGTCGACGATCACCGGTACGCCGTGGGCGTGGGCGACTTCGACGACTTCTTCCAGGGGCGGCAGGGAACGGGGATGGGCGACGTAGCACACGGCCGCCGTGCGGTCCGTGATGGCGTCGGCGATCTCCCATGCTTCGGTGTCCCGCACGCCGGCCCCGCTGTACCGGTCCGCGATCCCCACCTCGACGAGTTTAACGCCGACGGACCGGATCGCGTGGTCGTAGAAGTTCCGCTGGCTGCGGGACATGATGACTTCATTCTTCATGCCTTCCGTGTCCGGCAGCCGGTTCATCTTGCCGGGGTCCGGGCCGGTGACGCAGGCCGCGGTGCCCAGTAGGAGTCCCGCCGCCGCGCCGGAAGTGACGTACCCCGCTTCCGCTCCGGTGATCTCCGCGATCACCTCGCTCGCGCGGGCCTGGAGTTCGGCGATGTCGACGCAGTACTGCGACGCCTCGCGCATGGCGTCGGCGACTTCGGGATCCATGATGCTGCCGCTGAGCCGGGTGGATGGACCCGAAGCGTTGATGATCGGCCGGACGCCGATGCGTTCGTAAATGTTGGGCATGCAAAACCCTGGCATGATTCGAAGGATGGTGTTTCGAAAGCGCCACTAATGCTATTACATCGTCCCGTGGTTTGCAACCTGTTTTTTCGCGGTGACGGCCGGGGCACGCCGATCTGCCAGTAATGAATTGACTTGGACCGTCGATAGAGGTACTTTGAACGGGTGGAAATACCATCGCGCCGTGGCGAGCAACCCCATGCCGAACCGAAACCTTTCCAGACTGCAATCCAATGGCCCACAAAGACTTACAATCGTTCGTCGATCTGCTTCGGAATGAAGGTGAGTTAAAGGAAATCACCGCGGAGATCGATCCCGAGCTGGAGATCAGCGCCATCGCGGACCGCGTGGTCAAGCAGAACGGGCCGGCATTGCTCTTCACCAACGTAAAGGGCCAATCCGGCATACCCGTGCTGATCAATACCTTCGGGTCGAAACGCCGCATGGAGCTGGCCCTGGGCACCGAGGACCTGGACGACATCGCGGCCGAAATCGCCGACCTGATCAATCCCCAGGTACCCGCCTCTCTTGTGGGAAAACTGCAGCTCCTGCCCCGGCTCGCCCGTTTGAAAGACACCCAGAGCAGGACCGTACGCAACGGCCTCTGCCAGGAAATAGTCGAGACGGACACGGCGTCTCTCGAGAACATTCCGGTCATCAAGTGCTGGCCCGGCGACGGCGGAAGGTACATCACGTTTCCCCAGGTGATCACGAAACACCCCGGGAAGGGCACGCGGAACGTGGGCATGTACCGGCTGCAGATCTTTGACGGGAAAACCCTGGGGCTTCACTGGCAGCGACACAAGGGCGGCGCGCATCATTACCGCGTCGCGGAAGAGATGGGAGAGCGGCTGGAGGTCGCCATCGTGCTCGGTCCCGACCCGGAAACCATGTACGCCGCCACGGCGCCCCTGCCCGACGAGATCGACGAGTACATGCTGGCCGGATTTCTTCGCAGGCAACCGGTCGAGCTGGTGAAGTGCAATACGGTGGACCTGGAGGTGCCGGCCAACGCCCAGATCGTCCTGGAGGGCTATGCCGAACCCCATGAACGGCGCGTGGAAGGACCCTTCGGAGATCACCAGGGCTACTACTCGCTGCCTGACGAGTACCCGGTGTTCCACCTCACCGCCATCACGCGGAGAAAAGACGCCATCTATCCGACGACCATCGTCGGACCGCCGCCGCAGGAAGACGGGTGGATCGGGAAGGCCACGGAACGCATCTTTCTTCCCCTTCTCAAGACCACCTTGCCGGAAATCGTGGATATCGACCTGCCCGTCGAGGGCATTTTCCACAACCTCGCCATCGTATCCATCGACAAGCGCTATCCGGGCCACGCCCGGAAGGTGATGCATGCCCTCTGGGGCCTGGGGCAGATGATGTTCACCAAGGTGATAATCGTTGTGGACAGGGACGTGGACGTGCATAATATGCGGGAGGTCGCATGGCGGGTCGGCGTTGCCATCGATCCGAAGCGGGACCTGCTGATCAGCGAGGGTCCCTGCGACGTCCTGGATTTCGCCGCGCAGACCGCCGACGTGAGCGGCAAGCTCGGCATCGACGCCACCGAGAAATGGCCGGACGAGGGTTTCGACCGCGGGTGGCCGGAAATCCTGCGCATGCCCGAAGAGGTCGACCGGCGCATCGACAAGCTCTGGCCGGAACTGGATTTGTGACACAGGGAGACGCCGGTGTTTGAAGCACTGATCGCCAAAGCGGGACTGGAAGACATCCACGGGAAAGTCATGGCGGGCGAACGGCTGTCGGCCGATGACGGCAGGAGGCTGTACCGGCACGACAACCTGCCGGCCGTCGGCTACCTGGCCAACCTGGTGCGCGAGCGCATGCACGGCGACCGGGTCTACTTCGTGCGCAACCAGCACCTGAACTACACCAACATCTGCAACAAGAGCTGCCTCTTCTGTTCCTTCTACGCCCTCCCGAAGGACCCCGAGGGCTACGTGCTTTCTCCGGACGAAATCCGGGCGCGGATGGAAACTTACGCGGACATACCCATCTCCGAGATCCACATGGTCGGGGGCGTGAATCCGAAGCTGCCCTTCGCCTACTACCTGGACATCGTCAGGGCGATCAAGGAAGTGCGGCCGGGCGTGTCGCTCAAGGCCTTCACCATGATCGAGCTCGAACAGATCCGGAGAATCGCCAGGAAGTCCATGGCCGAGATCCTGCTGGACCTGAAGGAAGCGGGGGTGGACGCGCTGCCCGGCGGCGGGGCCGAGGTCTTCAGCGAACGGGTGCACGAGGAGCTGTTCCAGGCCAAGTCGGACTCGGACAAGTGGCTCGAGACCGCGCGCGTCGCCCACCAGGTGGGGCTGCCCTCCAACGCCACCATGCTGTACGGCCACGTGGAGCAGACGGAAGAAAAGGTCTATCACCTCATGAAACTGCGTGAACTGCAGGACGAGACGAACGGGTTGCTGGCCTTCATTCCCCTGTCGTGGCATCCGGAGCGCACGGCCATCGACCACCTGCCCGGGCCGACGGGCCAGGCGGACCTCCGGGAAATCGCGGTGTCCCGCCTGATGCTGGACAACGTGCCCCATATCAAGTCGTTCTGGATCATGAATACCCCGGCGGTTACGCAGGTGGGACTGTGGTACGGCGCGGACGACATGGACGGAAGCGTCCTGGAGTACGAAATCACACGGGATCCCGTTACCGACCGCGTCCAGGCCTTGACCCATACGCAGATGCTCGACATGATCGGCGAATCGGGACGACAGCCCGTCGAACGCGATGCGCTCTACCATATCGTCGACCAGCCGGATACGATACGGCCGGCCTACCTTGAACCGGCCGGGAGCGTGGCCGAGGAAGCCGCGGCCGGCGCAGGATAGAAAGCAGCATGACACGCGGGACGACACGCAGGAACACACCATGATCGCAGACATCGCCGAAAAGGTCATGGCCGGGACCCGGTTGACCGCCGAGGACGGGCGCCGGCTTTTCCAGCACCCGAACGTCACCGAACTGGGCATGCTGGCCGACCACGTGCGTCGCGAAAAGCATCCCGATCCCGTGGTGACGTACAACATCGGGCGTAACATCAACTATACCAACGTGTGCTGGGTGCGGTGCAAATTCTGCGCGTTCTACCGCCCGCCGGGAGACCGGGAAGGCTACACATTGCCCGACGAGGAGATCTTCGCCAAGGTCGAGGAACTGATCCGCGTCGGCGGCGATGCGCCCGAATCCTGCGAGATCCTCATGCAGGGCGGGCTGAACCCGAAGCTGAAGATCGACTACTACGAACGGCTTTTTTCCGAGATCACCCGGCGCTATCCCGCGGCCTATCTCCATTCGCTTTCCGTGGCCGAGATCGTCTACCTCGCCCATATCTCGCGGATCACGGTGGAAGAAGCGCTGGTCCGCCTGCGCGAGGCCGGATTGAAGTCGCTGCCCGGCGCCGGCGCCGAGATCCTGGACACCGAGGTCCGCGACGCCATCGCCTACCGCAAGGAGACGGTGCAGGAGTGGCTGGACGTGCACCGACTGGCCCACCGGCTGGGCATGAAATCGACGGCAACCATGATGTTCGGATCGGTGGAAACCGTCGAACACCGGTTGAAGCACCTCCTGCGGGTCCGCGAAGTGCAGGACGAATCCCTGTCCGGTCGGGACGGGTATTTCACGGCGTTCATCGCCTGGAGTTTCCAGCCCGAGGGCACCGAACTGCCCGGTACCCGGAAGGCCACGGGATACGACTACCTGAGAACGGTGGCGATTGCCCGGCTCATGCTGGACAATATATCGAACATCCAGGCGTCCTACGTGACCCAGGGACCGAAGATCGCACAGATCGCTCTGGGCTATGGGGTGAACGATTTCGGCAGTACCATGATGGAAGAGAATGTCATCAGCGCCGGCGGCACGAGTTTCGTGATGCCCACCCCGGAAATCGAACGGTTGATCGGCGACGCGGGATTCACTCCGAGACGGCGCAACACGCGGTATGAATTCGTGGAAAACAGCGCGATGGAAAAACAAGAAGCCGCGATGTAAGTCCCTGGGGCGCCTGGATGATCACCGCCGGAAGGCGTTGACGGAGCAACCGGCGGACGATTGAAGCATGGCCAACAAAACCCGTCTTAACGCCGTAAGTTACCTGAACACCAGGCCCTTGACCTACGGCCTGGAACACGGCGGCCCGGATCACGGATTCGAAATACGCTACGATATCCCCTCGGTGTGCGCCAGGCAGGTGAGAACGGGCTTTGCCTCGGCGGGCGTCATCCCGTCGATCGAGTACGCGCGCGATGGGGCCGGCTACGCCATCGTTCCCGAGGTCGCCATCGCTTCCGACGGTCCGGTCGGCAGCATCCTCCTGTTCCACGGGGTGCCGGTACATCGGATCCGTAGCGTGGCGATGGACGCGAGTTCCCGAACCTCGGTCGCCCTGGCGCGGATCGTCCTGCAGGAGCAATACGGAATTGAAATCGACGCCTTCGACCATCCGCCGGACGTTTCCGCCATGCTGGAAGGGGCTGACGCGGCCCTGGTCATCGGCGACCCGGCCCTTGAAAGCACCAGCCGGGCCGAACCCCGCATTGACCTGGGGCAGGCTTGGCGGGAACTGACCGGATTGCCTTTCGTGTACGCCTTCTGGGCGGGAAAGGACGGGAGTCTCACACGCAGTGAGGTTGAACGGCTGATCGAATCGAAGGAGCAGGGCGTCATCGCCCTGGACGAGATCGCCGAATTACATGCCGGGAACCGTTCCCGGCCCACGTCTTTTTACGCGTCGTACCTGAAGGACAACCTGACCTACGACCTGGGTGACCGCGAGCGAAGCGGACTCATGGCGTTTTACGGCCTGGCCCATGCCCGCGGCCTGATCCCGGCCGTACCGGAACTGCGGTTCTATCCGCGTCATTGAAGGAGAAGACCATGGCATCGACAACGACGGTCGGAATCGGTACGGGAAGCAACCGGCGGGAGAACGTGCGCCTGGCGGTGGAACGCTCCGCCCCGCATTTGGCCTCCCTCATGCGGGAAGAGGTCATGCTCAAGCCCAATTTCCTCTCCGGCACGAACCCGGTGGTATGCACCCATCCGGACGCGGTCCGCGGCGTGCTGGACGTGATCATGACCCTGCCCGAAAGACCCCGGCGGGTCCTGATCGCCGAGGGCGGGAACGAGACCGTACCCGGGGAGTGCTTCCGTCACATGGGGTACGCCGACATCCCGGACGAATACGACATACCCATCGAGCTGGTGGACCTGAACCAGGAGACACGGTGGCGCAACACCCGGGTGTACATGGTCGACGGCACATGGACCACGGTAAGGATGCCGCGTACCGTGCTGGACTGTCCCTGCGTCATCTCGGTCGCCGTGGCCAAGACGCACGACGGCGCCATGGTTACCCTGGCGCTGAAGAACCTCATCATGGGCACGATCCTGAAGAAGGACCGCATCAAGGTGCACGGCTACACGACCCACCACGACCGGCGCCACCCCCAGGAGGCGCGGGCCCTCAGCAGGAACCTGATCCGTCTTGCCCGCCACCTCTACCCGCACTACAGCGTGGTGGACGGCACGGTGGGCATCCAGGGCAACGGACCGGGCGGTACCGACACGGTGCCTCTCGGGCTGGCGGCGGCCGGTGAGGACACCATCGCCGTGGACGCCGTCATCTCGAAGGCCATGGGATTCGAGCCGCTGGAAGTGGGCACGGTCTTCTACGGGGATGCCGTCGGGCTGGGCGTGGGCGACCTGGCGCGCATCCGCGTCGCCGGCGGCCGGCTGGATGAGCTCGCCCTGTCCTTCAAGGGCCACGAATCCATCGACTTGCAGCGCCAGTGGGCCATCGAAGGGGCGTGGGAGACGGCGGCGGTCGGGGGATGACCGCGGTCGGGGGATGACTACGGTCGGGGGATGACCGGCGCGTGAGAATCCGCGGCGGCCGGCGGCTGAAGCGGTCAGTGCACAGGAAGCGCGTCCACGACGCGAAGCACCTCTTCTTCCGTGTTGTAGAAATGCGGGGATATGCGGATACCGCCTCCGCGGCGCGCGCCGATGATCTGGTGGCTCCGCAGTGTCCGGTGCAGGATTTCGGTCTCGTGTACCGGACTGTCGAACGTCACGATGCCCGACCACTCGGATTCGCCCCGGGGGCTCAGAACCCGGTAACCCGCGTCGCGCAGCCCGTCGACCAGCCGGTCGGTGAGCAGGCGCAGCCTCTCCCGCACCACCTCGATACCCACCTCCAGCAGCAAATCCAGGGAAGCGCCCAGCGCGTATATACCCAGTGTATTGTGGGAACCGCACTCGAATCGCCGCGCCGTCGGCGCCGGCGTCGGATCGTAGGCATCGTAGTTGCCGGCGTCGGCCACCGAATTCCAGCCCACTTCGTAGAGCCTCAGCCGTTCCGTCAGGTGCGGCGCGCAATAGAAGATACCGATCCCTTCCGGACTGAGTAGCCATTTGTGGCCGTCGGCCGTGAGCAGGTCGATGGACATTTCCGCCACGTCCACCGGCGTCTGCCCGAGCGACTGTATGGCGTCGACGACGAAACAGATGTCCTTCTCACGGCACAGCGCGCCGATCGCCGCAAGGTCGTTGCGGAAACCGTTCCCGAACTCGACGTGGCTGATGGAGACGGCGCGCGTCCGCGCATCGATCCGCTCCGCGATCGAATCCACGGTGAGCCGGCCGTCCACGGACTCGACCATCCGTGTTTCCACGCCGTGTCGCGCGAGATTTAGCCAGGGATATACGTTGGAGGGAAATTCCAGGTCGTTCAGGACCACGTTGTCGCCGGAACGCCAGTCGATGCCGTTGGCGGCGAAACACAGGCCTTCGGTCGTATTCTTGACGAAGGCGATCTGCTCGGGTGTGGCGTTGATCAGGCGGGCAGACCGCGACCGGGCCGTCTCGATGGCGGCTTCCCAGTCGCGATAGTTGGAGGCGGCGTGTTCGCTATAGTCCTCCACGTAGGCGCGCACGGCCTCGCGGGCGCGCATGGGCAACGTGCCGACCGCCGCATGGTTCAGATAGGTGCAGTGATGGACGACAGGAAATTCCTGGCGGATGCGGTCCAGGTTCAATTCAGGCCGGTCCGGTTCGACGGGACGGAGTTCGGTGTTCGACAAGGTAGAGACTGGTGCCGGAACGTGCGGCACGGCAGCCTGTTCGACGACGGTCCGATCAGAAACTCGCCGCGGCGTCCTCCGCCGAGTCGAAGATGTTGAAAACGGAATCCAGGCGGGTAACGACGACCAGCACGTTGTGCGTGCGTTCGCTCAGGTTGGCCAATTTCAGGTCGCCTCCGGCTTCTCTGAGGGTCTTGGCACTGCCCACGAGCGCACCGACGCCCGAACTGCTGATGAGGTTCAACCTGCCGAGGTCGACGACGGCGCCGGTCGTGCCCTCGGCCTTCAACGCCCTCACGCGGTCATGGAATGCGGACACTTCGGGATCGCCCAGAAAGCTGCCGACCAATTCGATAACCGGTATACCGTTAATCCTGCTTTCGTTCATTGCACGCCTCCGTCTATACGCTGCTGAAACAAAAACCAGCCGTTGGATGGTGTAACATTAAACACCGCGTACCCGGTTTCCGCAAGGATAAATTGCGCGGGTCGCAGCAGGCCCGAAAGGAGCGCGGACGGCACGAAAAGCGGTGCGGACGACCGGGCTTACGGCCGGCTTCACCGGCGGCCGGACGGTCACGGATTCGACGTGAAAACGGCGGCCCCGGCTTCTATGGCGTTGTAGCCCGGGCAGTGCCCGTCCTCGATGTAGGGACAGGGACTTCGGGCGATGATCACGCGGACGCCCGACTGGCGCAAGCCCCGCCCGATCACGTCGCGCGCCCGGGCCTCGTCCCAGGGATCGATGGTCTCGTTCAGCGAGACCGGGCAGGCTTCCACGATGCCGTCGATGCTGAGCGGCAGTGTCTCTCGGCCCGGTTCGGATCCGCCCAGGTTGGGCGTGCCCTGGAACCCGGACAGGGCCGTCGTGGCGTTGTCCAGGATGAGGATGAGCAGATCAGACCCCTGGTGGGCCACGTTGAAGAGTGCGTTGGCGCTCAGGTGAAAGAAGTCGGAATCCCCTACGACGGCGATCACCGGGTCGGTCACACCGGCCAGGACGAGTCCCGACGCGATGCCGATGCTCGACCCCATGGAGTACTTCACGTCGAGCATTTCGAAGGGCGGGGTAGCGATCTTGATCGCGCAACCGGGGTCCACCACGTACACCGGCGACTGGCCGAATCGCCCGCTCAATTCGCGCAGGATCTCGAACACGGGCGTATAGGGACAGTTTTCCGGCAGGCCCGCCTCACTGGGCAGGTCCTTGTGTTCCGCTTGCGGCGGGAAGTCGCGGTCCGGCTTGAATCCGGGGACGAATCCGCCCAGGGCCTCCGCGATCTGCCCGCGGAACAACTCGCCTTCCCGCGACACGGACCCGTCGTGCTTGCCGCTGATCGGCGTCGAAATCTTCGCGTCATAGCAAACCGACTTGATCAGTGTTTCGAGAAAGGGTTCGTTCTCCTCCAGGACCAGGGCCTTCTCGGTGTTGCGGAGAAAGCGGGTGATCTGACCGGTAGGCAGCGGCCACAGAGTGGACAGCTTGAGGATGGACAGGCCGGAGGTATCCACCCCTCGAAGCACGTCCATCAGCTTGGTGTGGATCACGCCCGCGGCGATAATGCCGGTCTTCCCCGTGCCGGTGACCTGGTTGAAGCCTGCGGATTCGAACCGCTCGGCGACCCTGTCAAGGCGTTCGTGCAGCCGACGATGCAGCTGGACGGCGTTTCCGGGCACCGATACCCACCGCATGGGATGCCGTTCGAAGGCATGGGGCCGCACGCGGGCCGCACGGGGGATTTCTGGGGGCTCCACTTCTTCTTCCAGCGCGCCGTACGTCTTCGTGATGCGCACGATGACGGGCAGCTGCGTCTCGCGGGACAGCCGGAAGGCCTCCCGCGTCATCGTGATCCCTTCGGAGGGCGTCGCCGGTTCCAGCATGGGCAATTCGCTGCCCCAGGCGATCGGGCGGGTGTCCTGGTCGTTCTGGGTGGCCCAGGCGCCCGGATCGTCTCCAAGCAGGATGACGAGCCCGGCGCCCGCGTCCGTCAGGTTGGCCACCATGACGGTATCCAGGGCGACGTTGAACCCGACGCCCTTGCAGCCCATCAGGGCCGGGACGCCGCCGATGGAAGCGCCCACCGCCGTTTCGAAGGCGACCTTCTCGTTGGTGGACCATTCCACATACAGTCCGTGACTCTCCGAAAAGCCGCGCAGAAACTCGATGGTGCTGCTGCTCGGCGAACCAGGATAGCTCGTCGCCACCGCGACGCCCGACTGCAACGCGCCGTAGGCGATGGCCTGGTCACCGGTGATACGCATCCCGGCCATGTAACGCTCCCGCTAGGGCGGAACCATGCTTGAATGAACGCGTGAATATAGGTTTTGCGGCCCATGCCGGTCAAGCGATATCCATCGGGGTAAACGGGCCAGAAACCGCTTGCGACCGTTCCGCCGTCCGGCTATATTTGACGCGTTTCCCTTCAAGGCATCGCACCCGGACCGCATGCACCGAAAGCGCATGCACCGGAAGCGAATGCACAGGAATCGCGCGCACCGACACCGCACGATGCGGTATGTTCGTGCCGGTCCTTCGGTTCGACGTTTTTCGCTCCTGAAGATCCACGCGGGCGACGGAGAAATGGAGATGGCAAAACAGCGTCAGGCATCCGGACGGAAAAAGGCGGACGACGGCCGGTCCAGACGGTCCGTCAGCATGGCGGACACCATCGAGGAACTGGACGGGATCCTGGCCAACGCCGGACCGGCCGAAGCGGACAACGAGGACTACTGGCGGGCGGTGAGAGCCCAGTTTCCCTATAACGGCTCCATACACTACACCAACAACGGGACGATCGGCATTCTGCCCCACATGGTCCTGCAGGCCCAGATCACGGTCCTGAAGGAGACGGAGATCCAGGACGGGGATACCGGGGGCGTCGACTATCCGGCCCCCCACGAAGCCCACGAGAAGCTGGCCGCGCTGATCAACGCGGACCCTTCCGAGGTCGCCATCACGCGGAATTCGACCGAGAGCATGAACATCATCGCCCTCGGCCTCGACCTGAATCCGGAAGACGAGATCCTGACGACGACCCACGAGCACTACGGAGGCTGGTCCTGCTGGCAGCACCGGCACGCACAGTTCGGTAACCCGATCCGTAAGCTCGACCTGTACGATCCGCCCGAAGACGAGGACGAGATCGTCCGGCTGTTCGAGGAAGCCATCCGGCCGGAAACCCGCGTGCTCAGCTTCTGCCACGTCACCTGCACGACGGCCTGGCGCCTGCCCGTCAAAAAGATCTGCGCCATGGCCCGCGAGCGCGGGCTTATCACGGTCGTCGACGGGGCGCAGTCGGTGGGCATGATCGGGGTCGACGTGAAGGATCTCGGCGGCGACTTCTACGTGAGCAGCACGCACAAGTGGCTGTTTACGCCCAAGGGCACGGGCCTGCTGTACGTGGATGACGCCGCACAGGACAAGATCGGACTGGGATACTACACGGGCGGCGGCCGGCCGACGGCGAGGCGGTTCGAGAACAACGCGTCCCAGAGTCACGCGCCGCTGGTGGGGTTCGCCGTGGCCGTGGATTTCCACAACGCCATCGGCACCTGCCTGGTCGAGGACCGCGGCGCGGCCATGGCGAAATGGCTCAAGACCCGCCTTTCCGACATACCCGGTGTCCGGGTCTGGACGCCGATGAACCGCGCGCTGTCCGCGTCCATGGTATCCTTTTCCATCGCCGGCATGACTTCCTCCGACGTAGGCACGCCGCTTCGGGAAAGATACCGGGTCCACAGCCGAGGACTGTACGAAGGGGGCTACCACGGCGCACGCATTTCCTGCGCCATGCATAACAGCTACGAAGAAATGGAGCGAGTCGCCGGCGCCGTCGAAGAAATCGCGGATAACCGGTGCTAGAGGCGTAACCAAACCGGGTTCATTCTAACGTCGTCCGAACAGGTGCAAATAACGCGGGAGAACGTACCATGTCCGATACTGCACTTACCATAAAGGCCCTGAAGGAACAGTTGGGTGATGCGTTTGCTGAGAACGTCGTCCTGCGCATCAAGCGCAACGGCGCGTACGTGGAATTCACGGGGTCGGAAGCGGCCCGCCGGGCCGACGCGCTCGCCGGACTGCTCGCCTCCCTCGGCCTGCAGCACGGCGACCGGGTCGCGCTGCTGGCGGCCAACCAGCCCGAATGGGGCATCGCCTACCTGGCGATCGTGGGGCACGGGATGACGGCCGTACCCATCGATCGGCTGTTGAAACCCGGTGAATACCAGCGGATTCTGGAGGATTCCGGTGCAAGGGCCATCGTGGTGTCGGACGCCTTCCGGGACGACTTCCATTCCATCGCCGGTTCCCTGCCCGAACTCAAGCACGTGCTGAGCCTGGAAGAGGTGATGGCCAGCGAGAGCGATGCCGCAGCGCCGGACAGCCAGGTCAGCCCGGACGACCTCGCCGTCCTGATCTACACCTCGGGCACGACCGGCCGGCCCAAGGGCGTGATGCTGTCCCACCGCAACATCATGTCCAACGTGGTGGCCGCCAGCCAGGTCATATCCATCACCTCCGACGACAGTTTCGTATCCGTGCTCCCCCTGCACCATACCTTCGAGTGCACCGCCGGGTTCCTCGCGCCGGTCTACAACGGCGCCATGGTGTCCTACGTGGGCAGCCTCAACTCAAGAGACATCGTCGAGACCATGAAGGACTCCAGGGCGACGATCATGCTGGCGGTCCCGCTGCTGTACGAGAAGATGTACCAGGGGATCATGCGCAAGGTCGGCTCCCAGCCCGCGGTCACGCGGACCGTGTTCAACCTCCTGATGGGCGTGGTGAAACTGGGCGAGAAGTTCAACAAGCGCATGGGCACGGCCCTGTTCCGGAGCCTGCGCGACAAGGGCGGACTGGGGACCATCCGGTTCTTCGTGTCCGGCGCCGCCGCCCTGCCGCCCGAAGTGGCCGAGGGATTCGATCGGCTGGGTCTGCGCATCCTGCAGGGTTACGGGCTCACGGAAACCTCTCCGGTCGTGTCCGTGCACCGCGTGGAGCAACCTCCGAAACCCGATTCCGTCGGACCGCCCATCAACGGCGTGGACGTGGAAGTCGTGAACCCGGACGACACGGGCGTGGGTGAGATCGTCGTGCGGGGGGACAACGTGATGCTGGGCTATTACAACAATCCCGAGGCCACGGCCGAGGTGCTCAAGGACGGCGCGCTGTATTCGGGCGATTCGGGTTGGATAGACGACGACGGGCATATCCACATCGCGGGCCGGCTCAAGAACGTGATCGTCACCCGGGCCGGCAAGAACATCTATCCGGAGGAAATCGAGGGTGAACTCGTCCTCAGTCCCTACATCGCGGAGGCGCTCGTCTTCGGCGCCGAGAACGCGGAGTCGGGAGAGGAATACGTACGTGCGGTCGTGGTCCCCGATTTCGAAGTCCTGGAAGAGGAGGGTACGCCGGACGACGACGAGACCCTGACCGCGCTCATGAACCACGAAGTGCGGGAGCGTTGCAGGAACCTCGCGGACTACAAGCGCGTCAGAGAAGTGGAGCTGCGCCGGGAAGAGTTCTCGAAGACTTCCACCCGCAAGATCAAGCGTTTTCTCTTCAAGACCGGACAGGAAAGCCCCGCGGAGGACACCGCCGGCCAGTGAGGGAGCTTCCGCGATCCCCGGAAGGCGGAATCACGATCCATGGATAACAGGCTACACCCACCCGATTCGGATCCGGCGCCGCATTCCTCGAAGGATACGCTCCCCCATGCCCTGCAGCCGGACGAATCCGGAGGGCACCGCACGCACTGGCGCCGCCCCGCCGTCCTGTTCGCCTGTACCTTCCTGACCACCCTGATCTCCGGCACGATCATGGAGCACCCCGCGGTCCCCCCGCTGGTGGTGCTGTTCACCCTGGCGACCGTCCCGTCGCTCCTGCTGGACGGTTTGCCCTTCTCCCTGTCGGTGCTCGGCATCCTCATGGCCCACGAGATGGGCCACTATCTCTACGCCAGGTGGTACGGCGTTTACACCTCCCTTCCTCATTTCATTCCATCGCCCTTCTTCTTTATCACGCCGAATCCGGGTACCTTCGGCGCTGTCATCGTGACGAAGGCGCCCTACCCGAACCGGCAGGCCCTGATGGACATCGGCGCCGCCGGTCCCATCGCCGGATTCATCGTGGCGGTCCCGATCATGGCGTACAGCCTGGTCGGCGCCCGGGTGGATCTGATTCCCGGTGAGGGGGAGGGACTTTACCTGGGCGAACCCCTGGTGTTTCAGGCGCTCGCCTACCTGATTCACGGCCCGCTGCCCGAGGATTACACCATTTACCTCGATTCCGTGGGCCTGGCGGCATGGTTCGGCTGCCTGGTCACCATGCTCAACCTGCTGCCGGTGGGCCAGCTGGACGGCGGCCATATCCTGTATGCCTTCACGGGGGGCGCGGCCGGAGGCAGGCGCCTGCAGAAGAACCTCGCGCTCGTGAGTTTTCTGGCGCTGGCCGTTCTGGGGTGGTATTCGCCGGGGTGGTGGGTGTTCGGGGTGCTGCTGTTGTTGATGGGCAGGTTCAGCGGTTTCCGTCATCCCGCGCCGGTGGACGACGCGGCGCCGCTACCCGGGCACAGCAAGTGGCTGGGCTGGCTCTCGGTCCTGGTCTTCATCCTGACCTGCATGCCGGTACCGATCTCGTTTACGTGATCGCGGGGCCTTATAGTGCGGCGCGATGCAACGCGTCCCGGGGGCCGGTGCAGGCGGGCCAAGCGATTAGGGCGGGCCGGCGCGGGCGGTCAGGGCGGTCAGGGCGCTTCGGGCAGGCATCAGCTGATCAGCAACCGTTCCAGTTTCTTGTGGATTCGTTCGTCTTCACCGTCGATACGATGAGCCTTGAGCAATTCGTCGATCGCCCGGGCGTTTTCGCCCATGATCTCGAAGATGGACCCCAGCGCGTAGTGGGCCGCGAAATTGGTGGCGTCGAGTTCGAGCGCCTTCTGGTACTCTTCGACTGCCAGTTCCCATTTCTCCTGCCGGACGAAGATCTCCGCGAGACTCATGTGGATTTCCGAGTTGTCTCCGTCCCATCGCAAGGCTTCCCGGTATGCGGCGACGGCCTCGTCGTACATGGTCCGCCGTTTGTATACCAGGCCCAGAAGATTGTAGGCGGCGCCGTCCCGGGGTGAACGGCGGATGACCTCACGGAAGCAGTTGGTCGCCTTCTCGAATTCCCCGAGATAGCAGTAGATACGGCCCAGGTCCTGGAAGAGGGCGTCCGTTCGGTATCCGCCCTCGAGAGCGTTCAGCATATAGCCGCGGGCTTCGCTGTAGCACTCCTGCTTCATGTAGATCAGGCCGATATCATACTGAACCGCGACCTTTTTCGGATACGCCCGCGCGCACTTGCTGAGCCATTCGAAGGCTTCGCTCGTGCGGCCGGTATACATGAGTCCGAGACCCAGGCCTCGCAGGGTCCAGTAGTCGGCCTGTTTCCGCTCTACGCGCTCGAAGCAGAGGCGCACGATGGTCTCGTAGTCCTTCTGCGCCAGGAGGAGCTTGAGCTTATGAGACCAGAACCACATATTGTCTACTCTTTCACGAACGGCCGGCACCGTAGAAGAGGGTTCGATTCCGGAGGAACGGGACACGCGGCGCCAACATCCCGATACCCAGAATATACGGCGGTTAGGCTGGAGTGTCAAGCGGACCTGCCCGAACCCGACTGACTGGGAATCAGGCCGTTACTTACGGTCCAGGGAAGTGGAAAATGGAGGTCGGAATCAGATGGTGAGAACACGATAAATGACGGCCAGGGAAGAAGTTACGGGTATCATCCTCGCAGGGGGAAAGAGCAGCCGGTTCGGCTCGAACAAAGCGCTCAGCCGGATAGATGGCGACCGGTTGATCGAACGGCTCTGCCGGACGGTCGGCTCGGTGACCGGACGGATGATGCTGATCACCAACACCCCGGCGGACTACGCCTTCCTGGGGCTGGAAAGCCGGAAGGACCTGGTCCCCCGCTGCGGGCCCATCGGCGGCATCTATACCGCACTCAGGTCCGCGCCGACACCTCTGTGCCTGTGCGTCGCCTGCGACATGCCCTTTGTAAGGCCTGCGTTCCTCGAATACATGGTAGAGCGGTCGTCCGGCTACGACGTGGTTGTCCCCATGAACGACGGGCGCGAGGAACCGCTGTGCGCGGTTTACCGGGAGACCTGCGTCCCGGCGATCGAGGACCGGATCCAGGCGAAAAGATACAAGATCGCCGGGTTCTTCGACGCAGTCCGCGTCCTGCGCCTCGTACCGGAAGAGGGTGGGTTCCACGATGCCGACATGTTCTTCAACATCAACGACAGGGCGGACTACGACGACGCGCTGAAGCGCATGACGGACCAGGCGCGCTAGCCGGACCAGGCGCGCTAGCCGGACCGCCCCTCCACCAGCAGGATGAACTCCCCCCGCAGGCGGCGGTCCCGGGTCTCTTCGCACAGCAAGGACAGCGGACTCCGGTCGATTTTCTCGTGGAGTTTGGTCAGGTCGTTCGCCAGGGCCGCCCTGCGGTCCCCGAACGCCTCCAGGGCGTCGGCGATGAGCGCGTGCACCCGGTGGGGGCTTTCGAAATAGATGAGCGTGTCCACACGGTCCGCGTCCGCTTCGAGATACCGCCGCCGGGCCGTGGGCCTGCGGGGCGGGAATCCGCAGAACGAAAAGCGGTGGACCGGCAGGCCCGAGAGGACGAGCGCCATGACCGGCGCGCTCGGACCGGGGGCCATGCTTACGGGAATTTCGGCCTGGATCGCGGCCTGGACGAGCCGGTAGCCGGGATCGGCGATGCCGGGCGTGCCCGCATCCGTGACCAGGGCGAGATCCCGTCCCTGTTCCAGGACGGCCAGGGCCTTCGGCACGGCCCGCTGTTCGTTGTGTTCGTGGTAGGCCATCTGCCGCGCGCTGATCCCGTAATGCTTGAGCAGCCGTCCGGTCCTGCGCGTGTCTTCGCTGAGTACGATATCCACACTGCGCAGGATCTCCAGCGCCCGGAGCGTGATGTCGTCCAGATGGCCGATCGGCGTGGCTACCAGGTAAAGCATGGACTAGTTCGTCTGTTCGGGGAACGGCGCGCGTATGTCGTAGCGGCCGTGTATTTCCACGGGAAGCGCTCCCTCCTCTACCATCAGGTCCAGCGGATTGTCTCCCGTCTGCAGCGGCAGTTCGACCACGTCGCGGATACGGGCCGATTCGTAGATCGCCATCATGAGTTCCATGGTCAGTCGGGCTGTTTCGCCGTCGTTGCGGTGTCCTTCGACGCCGCCGTCCAGCCAGGCAATGAACTCGTCGTACTGGTCGATCTCCACCGGCGGCGGCGTGATGGACTGCCAGTCTCCGGCATGGCGGTTCAGCAGGAGCAGGCCGCCCTCGGGACCGCGTTTCAGGATCCCCTCCGTACCGTAAATCACGTCGCCCTGCAGTCCCGGATCGGGCAGGTCGCTCTCGTAGGTGCCCCGGACCCCGCCTTCGAAGGCGATGATCGCCGCACACCGGTCCTCGCACCGCACCCGGCGCTCCCAACGGTCCGTCTTGCGGGTCACCTGTCCGATCACCCAGATCGGAGCGGGGTCGCCCAGCACGTACATCATTTCGTCCAGCTCGTGGGTTCCCCGGTTGAGCAGGCCGTGGGCGTCCCGGCGCAGCATGGCCGTGGGCGCACCGATCGCGCCGTCCATCACCAGGCGGCGCGCTTCCACGTTCTGCGGGGTGAACCGGCGCTGGTGGCCGATGGCGAGCTTGACGCCGTGTTGTTCGCAGGACGCCAGCATGAGGTCGGCTTCGCGAAGGCTGGACGCCATCGGCTTCTCGCCAAGAATGCCCTTCGCGCCCGCGTCCGCGGCTTTCACGGTGATTTCGGCGCGGACGTTCTGCCAGGTGGTGATGCTGACGATGTCACAGGCTTCTTCTTCCAGCATTTCCGCGTGATCCGTGTAGGGTTTCGCGTCGAATTCGTCAGCCAGCTTTCGGGCGTTTCGCTCACTGACGTCGGCGACCGCCACCACGTCGGTCCGCGGCTTCTGCGTCCAATGCCGCGCGTGTGAACCGCCCATTCCTCCGCAGCCTATGATGCCGACCCGATATGACCCGGACATGTAAACTCCTTGATTGCGTGTGCTTTCCCGCCTCCGGCGGCCTGCCGTCCCGCGCAATGTACCACTTGCCAGCAGAACCCGCAACCCCTGATTGGCAGGGTCCGGCACGCCCGGTCAGGGCCGGGCAGGACCGGTGAACCCGGACAGGGCCGGGCAGGACCGAACAGGACCGGCAAACGCGGCCGCGCCCGGGCAGGACCCGTCACGCCAGGCCAGTACCGGGCGGATCGACCGCCGCAGTTTACTATTATATTGCTCCCCGTTATCGTCGGCTGTAGGTTAGATCAGTCAAACTGCGGAGGGGAATGAAATGGACTACAACGGCCTGCAGGTCGCGACGCTTGACGAGTCGCTGCGGGACGCAATTGGCGCACGCGGCGGCAAACCCGTGGTAGCCAGCGCCGACGAATCGGAGAGCGTGGACGCCTTTCTCGACGGCCTGGCCAGGGACGACATCGCCATACTGCTGCTGACGGAACCTGAGCATATCCGCGCGTTACTCGGCCGGGCGGCCGCCACGGGCCGGATCGATGTCCTGCTGGATGCCGTCAGGCAGACTGCCGTGGGCTCGGCCGGGCCGGCCTGCACGGAAATCTGGAGAAACCATCGTCTCTCGGTCGACTTCGAGCCCGACGGTACGGGAGGCGAGGCACTCGTATCAAGCATGGCGCGCCTGGCGGGCTACCTGGTCAACAAGAAGCGCACGGCCGTGGACGGCGGCGTGGACACCTCCTACTGGCATCGCATCGACATGCGGTGGCATTTCGAGAGCGATCCGTACGGCACCCGGGGTGAATCGGCCTTCCTCAGGGCGTGCCGCCGAGAATCGACGGACTATACGCCCATATGGCTGCTGCGCCAGGCTGGCCGCTACCAGCGGGCCTATCGCGAACTCAAGTCCGACCTGGATTTCCTGGACATGTGCAAGACCCCGGAGCTCACGGCGGAAATCACGTTGATGGCCGCGGAACGCCTCGGGGTGGACGCCGCCATCCTCTTCGCGGACATCCTGCCCCTGCTGCAGCCCATGGGGTTCCGCCTGGAATACGTCACGGGCCAGGGACCGGTCATTCACAACCCGTTACGGTCGGCCGAAGCCGTGGACCAACTCGAAGAGGGGGAACCGGCGTCCCAGCACTTCGTCTACGAGGCCATCCGCATGGTGCTGCCCGCGCTGCCGCCCCATATCCCGCTCATCGGTTTTTCCGGCGCTCCCTTCACCCTGGCGGCCTATGCCATCGAAGGCCAGAGTACGAAAGACTTCAGGCACCTCAAGACCTTCATGTATAACGATCCGGGCGCATGGCATGCCTTCATGTCTAAACTGGCCCGGGCCGTCACGGCTTATCTCAACGAACAGATCGAGGCCGGCGTCCACGCCGTGCAGCTGTTCGACAGCTGGGCCGGCTGCCTTTCACCCGACGATTACCGGGTGTTCGTACTTCCACATACGGGATACGTCTTTTCCCACCTTCGCCAGGGCGTGCCCAGGCTTCACTTCGGCGTGGGAACGGGGTCCCTCCTCGAACTGATGCGGGAAGCGGGAGGAGACGTCATCGGACTGGACTGGCGGGTGGACCTGGCCGAGGCCTGGCGCCGGCTCGAGTACGATACGGCCGTGCAGGGGAACCTCGATCCCGTGATCCTGTTCGCCTCCCCCGATGAAATCCGGAAACAGGCCGCGGCCATCCTGCACAAGGCCGCCGGACGTCCCGGCCACATATTCAATCTCGGACACGGCATCCTGCCCGGCACGCCGGAAGACCACGTGATCGCCCTGGTGGACGCCGTACACGAAATGGGAAGCGGTCGATGAAGGTCGTCGTGGTCGGCGGGGGCATCGCGGGATTGAGCGCGGCCCACCGGCTGGCGGAATCCGGACGTCCCGGACTGGAAGTGACGCTGCTTGAGCGGTCGGGCCGTTTTGGCGGAACGATACGTACAGTCGAGCGTGACGGCTGCCTGGTCGAACTGGGACCGGATTCCTTTCTCACATCCAAGCCCTGGCTGTCGGATCTCGCGGGCCGCCTGGGTGTGGCCGACCGGATCATCCCCACCGCGCGGACCCATCGCAGGTCCCACGTGGTCCATCGCGGAAAGCTGCATCCGTTGCCCGACGGTTTTCTGATGATGGCGCCCACGCGGTTCTGGCCCATGGTGGCCACTTCCCTCTTCTCGTGGAAGGGCAAGGCCCGGTGCGCTCTGGACCTGGTACTGCCCCGGGGAACCGGAACCGGCGATGAGAGTCTTGGCGCCTTCGTACGCAGGCGGTTCGGCGGCGAAGTGCTCGAGCGGGTCGTACAGCCCCTCATCGGCGGCATCTACGCGGGCGACCCGGACACCCTCAGCCTGAAGGCCACCATCCCGCGGTTCTTCGAGATGGAACAGCGTCACCGCAGCGTCATCAAGGCCATGGTCGCGCAGCGGCGCGCGGCCGCGAGGCAACAGCGCGGGACGGCCGGCAGCGGGGCCCGTTACGGCGAACTGGCTTCCTTCGACCGGGGCATGGAAATCATCGTGCAGGCACTGCTCCGGCAACTGCCTTCGGACGCCATGCATACCCGGGCCGAAGTGACGCGTCTGACCCGTGCCGGGAGCGGCTGGAACCTGTCCTGCGGCGAAGGGCGGCGTTTCGATGCGGACGGCGTCATTCTCGCCGTGCCCTCCCGACATGCCGCGGGATTGCTGCACGGCACCGACACGGATCTTTACGAAGAGCTGGCGGCCATCCCCCACGCGTCGTCGGCCGTCATGAACCTTGCGTACCGGCGTTCGGACGTGCCCCATCCGCTGGACTGCTTCGGTTTCGTGGTGCCCGCGGTAGAGGATCGGAAAATCATCGCCTGCACCTTCAGCAGCGTGAAGTTTCCGAACCGGGCGCCGGAAGGCCTCGTCCTGTTGCGCGTGTTTTTGGGTGGCATGCTCCAGCAGGAGCTGCTCCAATCCGGCGACGAGATCCTGCTGCGGATCGTACGCGGGGAATTACGGGACCTGATGGGCATCGAAAACGAGCCGCTACACTCCGAACTCGCGCGCTATCCGGACGCCATGCCCCAGTACCTGGTCGGCCATGGCCGACGCGTTGAGCGGATCGAATCGCTGCTCGGACGGCATCTCGGGCTTGCACTGGCGGGCAATGCCTACGGGGGCGTGGGCCTGCCGGATTGCGTTCGCTCGGGAGAACAGGCGGCGGAACGGATCCTGGGCGGAGCGGATCCCGGCCAGTTCACCTGACCAGCCTCCTGAAGGGTTCCTTCTTGAGGTCGCACTCCAGCAGTTCCGCCACGTTGCCGCGTTCCAAGCCTGATTTGATGAGCCCGAAGACCTCGGCAGCCGCCTCGCCCAGTTGACGGACGTCTTCTTCCGTGTGGGCCATGGTGACCCGGAACGAGGTCGGGGTAAAGATGCCCCGGCGGGACATCTCCTGGACGAACAGCGTGGAGACGATGGGGGCGAGTTCCGGATCGGGCAGGTCGAAGGAGAGGCTGGGATTATAGGAAAGTCCGACGCAGGCGCCGGGCAGTCCGGCGCTCGCGAAGGCTTCGTTGATGGTCTTCTTGACCAGTTCGCCCATGGCAGCGAAGAAGGCTTCCGAATTCCGTCGCTTCAGTTCGCGAATGGTGGTCAGCGCGGCGGCCAGGCCCACGTTGTCGCTCCAGTAGGAACTGGATACGAACATCGAAGCGGCGGGCGCCATGGCCTCGCGGGACCCCACGACGGCGCCCATGGCGTATCCGTTCGACATGGCCTTGGCCAGGGTGGTCACGTCGGGCGTCACCCCGGTATACTCCTGGAACCCACCGATGCGGAAGCGCCAGCCGCAGGACACCTCGTCGAATACCAGCAGCGCGCCGTGTTCGTGGGCTAGCGACTTGACGGCTTCCAGATAGCCGGATGGCGGGAGTTCGGACCGCGCGGGCTCCATCATGACCGCCGCGACCTGACCCTCGTGCTTTCTCAGCAGGTCCGACAGCATGTCCAGATCGCCGTATGTGAAGGGGATGGCGGTGCCCGCGAGGACGCGCGGCACGCCGATCGGCTCGATGCCGGCGAAAGGGTACTCGCCGCTCTCCGGATCGACGAGGTAGTTTGCGGACTGGTACCAGTCGTGCCAGCCGTGGTAGCCACAGAAGAGGATGATGTCCCTGCCGGTCGTCCCCCGCACGATCCGCGCCGCCAGGGCGCAGGTCTCTCCCCCCGCCTTGGCGTACCGCACCATCTCGGCGCTGGGGATGGTATCGACGAGTTCCTCGGCCAGTTCGATTTCCAGCGGACCATTCAGCGTGTAGATACTGCCCCGGTCGATCTGTTCCTTCACCGCCCCGTCCACCACGTCATCGGCGTGACCCAGGATGATGGCGCTGACCGCGTTCATCATGTCCAGGTACTCGTTTCCGTCCACGTCCACGAATCGGGCGCCCTTGGCGCTTTCAGCGTAGACGGGGCTGACGCCGTTGGCAAACTGGCTTGCCCGGCGGCTGATCAATTGCGTCCAGCCGGGGATCAGATCCTCGGCCCGCCGGTACATGCGCATGGACTGTTCTACGGAACGGGTGACGGACATTTGGACCATCCTTTCCTGGTGGCTATGTGTTGCTGCTTCGGGTTCAACTACGCGGCCTGTGCCAGGGCTTGAACAGGGCGCGCTGGTCGTCGTCCCAGCGCGCGAAAGTGGATTCGGTCACATAGGGCAGTTCATCCATGGTCGCCTGGTTCTGCGACAGCATCCAGTAGGGCCCGTAGCCCACGTGGATGGTCTTTCGCACCTGGCCGGACCGGTTGGTAACGCCGCCGTGACGCAGGTTTTCCGTGAACAGGATGGCGTCGCCGGCCTCGACTTCCAGCGCGACCATGCCGGGTTCCTCGTCCGGGTCGCCGCCATAGGGGCAGGGCAGGTTCGTCTTGTGGGTTCCGGGAACGACGCTGAATGCGCCCTGGTCCCGGGAAACATCGTGTATGAAGTAGATCATGCGCACCATCATGCAGTCGATACCGTTGGCGTTGAACCCGTACCGGTACTTCTGATTCTCGGGCCGCATGCCGCCGTGTGAGCCCGATTGGTTGCCGCGGTACCGAATCCGGATCTCGGAGTTGTTGATCGTGGCCCTGCCCTGGACGATCCCGCCGATATAATCCATGGTGCGCGCGTCGTTCACCAGCACGTCGAACCGCTCGTCGGCGTTCCAGAAGTCCTCGATGATGACGGTTTTGCCTTCGGCGTTCGACCCGTCGACGTGGTAGCCCAGGTCGGGGTTCCGGTGATAGTCCGGTCCCCAGGGGCTGACCTTGCGGGGCGGTGCTTCCAGGTTCCGCAGCGCGTGTGCTTCCAGTTCGTCCACGGCCGCGGCAAGGGAAGACACCGTATCGGAATCCAGCATATTGTCGATTACGATATAACCCTGGCGGTCGAATTCATAACGTTCGGTGTCGTTCATGTCGGCTCCTCACCTGCCCGTTTCCCAAAGTGGGACATAACCTGCCCGTTCCACGACGGCCTGGCCCTCCGTCGCTTTAGGATCTCATCCCCGAGACCCACGCCATACAAAATAACGTGCGGCCCGGACCCTGACAATATGTGTGTGGTTCGCGCGGTTTATTTTGCCGCGACGAAGATGACGCCAATCTGGGAGTTGACGCGTCCGGCGGGAATCCTTATATATAGAACTCGGTCTGCGACGCGGCGCGAGCATGCAGTCCGCTTGGCCCGCGTCGTCCGCATCGTCGGAACAGCCAGCATGTTCAAATCAGTAAGCCTATTCGAAACTGTAAGCATATTTTGAACCGTCAGCGGAGTCGGAGCAGTACATGACCATCGGCGTCCCTAACGAAACCTGTCCGGGCGAACGGCGCGTATCCGTCGTTCCGGCCGGGGTTGGCGCCCTGGTACGGGCAGGATGCGCCGTCCGGGTCTCCGCGGGAGCGGGCCGTGAGGCGGGGATCGCGGACGCAGACTATGAAGCGGCCGGCGCCCTGTTGGTGCCGGAGCGCGAATCCGTATTTGCCGAAGCAGACGTGATCGTGCAGGTGAGAGGGGGCGGAGCGAACCCCGACTCGGGCATGGCGGACGTCGAGCTGCTGCGTGAGGGACAGGTACTGGCCGGGTTTCTGGAACCGTTGTCCGCTGCCGCCGAGATCCGGGCGCTTGCAGACCGGCGCGCAATCGCCTGCGCCATGGAGCTGATCCCGAGGACCTCCCGGGCGCAGAGCATGGACGCCCTTTCCTCCCAGGCCAACATCGGCGGGTACAAGGCCGCGCTGATGGCGGCCGAATACCTTCCGAAACTGTTCCCCATGATGATGACGGCGGCCGGGACCATCACGCCCGCCCACGTCTTCGTGGTCGGTGTCGGCGTGGCGGGCCTGCAGGCCATTGCGACCTGCAAGCGGCTGGGCGCCGTGATCCAGGCCTATGACGTGCGGCCGGCGGTCAAGGAACAGGTCCAGAGCGTCGGGGCGCGATTCGTGGAGCTGGAACTCGACACCGCGGAATCCGAAGGATCGGGTGGTTACGCCCAGGCCATGGACGAGCAGTTCTACGCGAAACAGCGGGAGATGATGGCCCGCGTCGTGTCCGAGAACGACGTGGTGATCACCACGGCCGCCGTGCCCGGAAAACCGGCGCCCGTGCTGGTAACGGAAGACATGATCAAGAGCATGAAAGCCGGATCGGTCGTGATCGACCTGGCGGCCGAACGGGGAGGAAACTGCGAGATCACGGAACCGGGCAAGACCGTCGTGAAGCACGGCGTGACCCTTGTGGGCGAATTGAACCTCCCTTCGACCGTGCCCTTTCACGCCAGCCAGATGTATTCCAACAACATCGTGAACTTCCTGAAACTGATGATCAACGACGGCGCACTGGACGCGAACGTGGACGACGATATCGTGCAGGGCGCGACCGTTACCCGAGACGGCGAGATCGTCAACGAAATGGTCCGTTCCGTACTTGACGGTACCGGCTGAACGGGCTTGTACCGGCTGAGCGGACCCGCACCGGCGAACGAATCGAGGAGTGCCACATGGGTGAAACCATTGCCATATTGACCATATTCGTCCTGGCGGTTTTCGTCGGATTCGAAGTCATCACCAAGGTCCCGCCCATCCTGCATACCCCGTTGATGTCCGGCTCGAACGCCATATCGGGAATCACGATCATCGGCGCCATCCTTTCGGCAGGAACCCAGTACTCGACGCTGACCACGGTCCTCGGAACCGCCGCCGTAGTCTTCGCCACCATCAACGTGGTCGGCGGCTACCTCGTGACCAACCGCATGCTGGACATGTTCAAGAGAAAGGAGTAGGCGGATGTCCCCCGATCTCGTCCGCTTCGCCTATCTGGTCGCCGCTTCCCTGTTCGTCTTCGGGTTGAAGGGTCTTTCCCATCCCCGCACCGCGGTTCGGGGCAACCGCCTGAGCGCCCTGGGCATGTTCATCGCCATCGTGGTGACGCTGATCGACCAGCAGATCGTACGATTCGAGTTCATCGTCGCGGGTATCGTCCTCGGCGGAGCCATCGGCGCCATCTGGGCGCTCAAGGTGCCCATGACCGCCATGCCGCAGTTCGTAGGCCTGTGCAACGGATTCGGCGGCGGGGCGTCGGTACTCGTGGCCGGCGCGGCCTACGTCGAAGCCGCGCTGCGGTCCGCGGACACGATCTCGATGCAGTTCGGCATCGCGACCATGGCGTCCGGCCTGATTGGCGGCGTGACCTTCTGGGGCAGCCTGATCGCCTTCGGCAAGCTGCAGGGCATCGTCTCGGAAAAGGCGGTTCGCTTCACCGGAGATCACGTACTCAAAGGGCTCTTCCTGCTGGCCGGGCTGGCGGCGGGCGTCCTCGGCATCCTGCAGCCGGAGAACACCCAGTACTTCTGGATCATGGTGGGCATCGCGTCCGTGCTGGGCATACTGCTCGTAGTACCCATCGGCGGTGCGGACATGCCGGTCGTCATCGCCCTGCTCAACTCCTACTCGGGCATGGCCGCCGCGGCAACGGGCTTTGTGCTGTCCAACAACGTGCTGATCATATCGGGCTCGCTGGTCGGCGCTTCCGGGTTCATCCTGACGAGCATCATGTGCAAGGCCATGAACCGGTCGCTCGCCAACGTGATGTTCGCGGGGGTCGGCGGCGATTCGGGCGGCGACGACGGGGGGCCTGCCGACGATCTGTACGAAGGCAAGGTGAAATCCACCACCGCCGAGGAGGTCGCCATGGTGCTCGACAGCGCGCGACGCGTGGTTTTCGTCCCCGGCTACGGCATGGCGGTGGCCCAGGCGCAGCATGCCGTGCGCGACCTGGCCAATCAACTGGAGGCCGAAGGCGTCGAGGTGGAGTTCGCCATCCATCCCGTCGCGGGCCGCATGCCCGGTCACATGAACGTGCTGCTTGCCGAAGCGGACGTCCCCTACGACCGCCTGAAGGAGATGGACGAGGCCAACACCGGTTTCGAACAGACCGACGTGACCATCGTCATCGGCGCCAACGACGTGGTCAATCCCCTGGCCCGCGACGCGGCGGACACGCCGCTGACCGGCATGCCGATCCTGAATGTGGACAAATCGCGGACCGTCGTGGTCATCAAGCGCAGCCTGAGCCCGGGCTTCGCCGGCATACCCAATCCGCTCTTCGCCGCGGACAACTGCCTGCTGCTCTTCGCCGACGGCAAGGAGGCGGTGCAGCAACTGACGGCGGCGGTGAACGAAATCTGACCGCGGTGCACCAGGAATGATGGAATCAGCAACACATACCGGAAGGACGACCCGATGGCCGTGCTAGGCACGCCTCTGTCCCCTTCGGCGACCCGGGTGCTGATGTGCGGTTCGGGCGAACTGGGCAAGGAAGTGGTCATCGAGTTCCAGCGCCTGGGGGTGGAAGTGGTCGCGGTGGACCGCTATGCCAACGCGCCGGCCATGCAGGTGGCCCACCGTTCCCACGTCGTGGACATGCTGGACCCCTCCGCCTTGCGCGCGGTGATCGAGCGGGAAAACCCCGATTTCGTCGTACCCGAGATAGAAGCCATCGCCACCGGCGCCCTGGTGGACCTGGAATCGGAAGGGTATCACGTCGTTCCCACCGCACGGGCCGTCCACCTGACCATGAACCGGGAAGGGATTCGGCGGCTGGCCGCGGAGGAACTCGGCCTTCCCACGTCGCCCTATCGCTTCGCCGAGACCCGCGAAGCCTACGACCGCGCGGTGCGCGAGATCGGCCTGCCCTGCGTCATCAAGCCGGTCATGAGCTCTTCCGGCAAGGGACAGAGCACGGTGCGCCATGCATCGGAGGCGGCCGTCGCCTGGCAGCGTGCCCACGACGAGGCCCGCGGCGGCGCGGGCAAGGTGATCGTGGAGGGATTCGTCGAATTCGACTACGAAATCACGCTCCTGACGGTACGCCACGCGGGCGGCACGGGTTTCTGCCCGCCCATCGGCCACGAACAGGTCGACGGGGACTACCGGTTCTCCTGGCAGCCCCAGCCCATGAGCGAGAAGGCGTGGGCGGAAGCCCGGCGGACGGCTGCAGCGGTCACCACCGCGCTGGGCGGCCGCGGGGTCTTCGGGGTCGAGCTGTTCGTCAGGGGCGACGAAGTGGTTTTCAGTGAAGTCTCGCCCCGCCCCCACGATACGGGCATGGTCACGCTCATCTCGCAGGACCTGTCCGAATTCGCCCTGCACGCGCGGGCCGTGCTGGGGCTCCCAATCCCGGAGATCCGCCAGCACGGTCCTTCCGCCTCGGCGGCCCTCGTGGTGGAAGGCGAGTCCGACCGGATGAAGTTCGGCAACCTGGGTTCGGCCCTTGCCGAACCGGACACCGGCCTGTTTCTCTTCGGCAAGCCCGAGGTCTCCGGACACCGGCGCCTCGGCGTGGCCGTCGCCCGGGGGACGGACATCGACGCGGCCCGCGCGAAAGCGGCCCGGGCCATGGAATCCGTGCGCGTCGAACTGTAGCGCGACGGCGAACTGAAGCGAGGCGGCGAACTGTAGCGCGACGGCGAATCAGGAAACCGCCGGCGGCGCGACGCCGGCATCAAAGCAGAGATGGCGGGATACCGCCGCCGGCGCCGACCACATCACCGGAGAAAGGAGGGATGATGCACAGTCAAGCGGAACAACGGGTCAACGTGGACGACCGGGACTGGCGCGCCCTCACCCGGGGCGAGCGGATCCGGATGATCGAGGAGGAGGGCTACCTGATCATCCCGGACTGGATCTCTCCGGACTACCTGGCCGAGCTGAAAGCGGAGAGCGATGGACTCGAAACGGTCGGACGGGACTACAGCGACAGGCAGCGGGGCTGCAGGGATCCGCACCTGGCCAGTCCTAAGCTGGCCGAACTCATCGCCTACGAACCCACGGTGCGGTTCCTGGAGGAGTTGTTCGGAGACCGCCTGGTTTTCATACACTATACCTACGACCGGTCCGAACCCGGCACGCCGGGGATCAGTCTCCATACGGACGGCCAGCCCTACGGCTCGAAGATATTCGGGTACGAGGGGAGCTGCCCCATCACCGTCCGGGTACTCTACTATCTCGACGACCTGACGCTGGACGTCTCGCCCTTCCGGGTCGTACCCAGGTCTCACCTCTGCATGCACGCGGACGCCCACCCGTACAAGCGGTACGAGCGCCACCCCGAGGAGGTGGTCGTACCCTGCACGGCGGGATCGGCGTTGTTCCTGAACCACCGGACGTTCCACGGCACCCTGCCCAACAAAGGCGACCGGTCGCGGGCCATGCTCGCGGTGGCCTACCGGCCGGCCTGGGCCGGACCGATCGTCGACGTAGAGCCGCGGAATCCATCGGACCTGGAACGGATGCCCGATTCCGTCCGGCCCTTTCTGGGCGATCCCAGCATGCGAACCTACGAGTTCGGCGTCGGCAACAAGCCGGAGGGCATGTCGGCCAGCGCGCCCGGCATGAACCCGAGCCGTTGGGAACGGCGGGCGTAACGGGCGGGCAGGAAGGCACGGGCGACCGGACGGACCGGACGGACCGGGCCTGTCGGGTCGAATCCGCGAACCCGATTACCACGAATATGCGGCGCCTTGGTTCTCAAAAACCAGTAAACATTTTGCAACCACAGGAGCAACCACATGCCTAAGGCCCTTTTCGTCTGGGGAGGCTGGGAAGGACACGAACCCAGGCAGTCCCAGGACATCTTCATCCCGCTGCTCGAATCGGAAGGCTACGATATCACGCAGCGCGATACGCTCGACGCTTACCTGGACGCGGAAGCCATGCCCACGTACGATCTCATCGTGCAGACCGTGACCATGAGCGCGATCACCGGCGCGCAGGAAAAGGCGCTCCTGGATACGGTGTCCGCCGGGGCCGGGTTCGGCGGCTGGCACGGCGGGCAGGCGGACGCCTTCCGCAACAACACGAACTACCAGTACATGGTGGGCGGCCAGTGGGTGTCCCATCCGGGCGGCATCATCGACTACGAAGTCAACATCATTGATCACGAAGATCCCGTGACGGCGGGCTTAGGCGACTTCGCCATGCACTCGGAACAATATTACATGCACGTCGATCCGTCCAACAAGGTACTCGCGACCACGACCTTCAGCGGGGATCACGACGCCTGGATCGACGGCACGGTGATGCCCGTGGCGTGGAAAAGGCCGTGGGGCGAGGGAAAGGTGTTCCACTGTTCGCTGGGACACGTCGCCAGCGACTTCGACGTGCCCGAGGCGCGGGAAATCGTCCGTCGCGGGCTGATCTGGTGCACGCGCTGATTTTATTCTTTACTTTGTTGACCTAAATAGGTATATTATCGTGGCCAAAAGAAGGATCGGGCCACTGATCTCACCACCATATCTCTTTAGCAAGCTCTTTGCAGGAGGATTGTCATGGCGTTACGTTTAATGGACGAAGCCCCGGATTTCACGGCTGAAACCACCGAGGGAACGATTCGTTTTCACGAATGGCTCGGGGACGGCTGGGGCATACTCTTTTCCCATCCCGCGGATTACACGCCGGTCTGCACCACGGAACTGGGCTACATGGCCAACATCGCCCACGAGTTCGCCCGGCGAAACGTCAAGATCCTGGCCATCAGCGTGGATCCCCTCGATTCGCACCGCGGCTGGATCAGCGACATCAACGAGACGCAGAACGCGAACGTGAGCTACCCGCTGATCGCGGACCCCGACCAGGAAGTCGCCCAGCTTTACGACATGATCCATCCGAACGCCGACGACAAGATGACCGTGCGTTCGGTATTCGTCATCGGTCCGGACAAGAAGATCAAGCTGATGCTGACCTACCCCGCGTCCACGGGCCGGAATTTCGACGAGATCCTGCGCGTCGTGGATTCCCTCCAGCTGACGGCTCATCACAAGCTCGCCACGCCGGTGAACTGGACCAGCGGCGAAGACTGCATCATCGTGCCGGCGGTCACGGACGAGGAAGCGGACCAGACCTACTCCGACATCCGCCGCGTGAAGCCCTACCTGCGCTACGTGAAGCAGCCCCAGGGCTGATCGCGGCCGCGGACGGCCGTTACATGCGGATGGCCGTTACGTGCGGGCGGTCGCTGCAGCAAGCAAAACATGAAGAGAAAAGGCGTCTCGAAAGGGGCGCTTTTTTTATTTGATAATATGAGCTTGACAGGCCTTCCGTTATCCCTTAAATTGATATCATAATAATATCATAATGTTATCCGTAGACCGGTATTTCGAGGAGGAAAGCAATGATTACGGAACGAAGCCCGTTGAAATTCAATGGATGGAGGGCGCTGGTCTGGCTGATCGTCCTGTTTCCTTTGACGTTTGTGGTCATGGATTGGGTCATCACGTTCAATCCACCCGTATTGGAGCAGGAAATGAGCGTCAGGGACGTGCTCCTGCTGGTGTTCATATTCATTCCTGCCCTCGCTGTACTGGGATTCTGTTTCAAGGGGTTTTTTACGCTGGAACCGAACGAAGCCAGTGTGCTTACGTTGTTCGGCAAATACACGGGGACGGTGAGGGAGCAGGGGTTCTGGTGGGTGAATCCCCTGAACAGCAAGGCGAAGATCTCCCTTCGAGCCAGGAATTTCGACAGCGAACGGCTGAAGGTAAACGACAAGAACGGCAACCCGATCGAGATTTCGGCCGTCGTGGTCTGGCGCGTGGAAGATACCGCCCAGGCGAGTTTCGAGGTGGACGATTTTGTCGAATACATACAGGTCCAGTCCGAATCGGCCATTCGCCACCTGGCGACAAGCTATCCCTATGACCTGACCGAGGGGGAGACCGCCAGCCTGAGGTCGTCCATAGAAGAAGTGTCCGAAGCGCTCGGCAACGAAATTCGGGAACGCGTCAGTGCAGCCGGGGTTTCGGTATCGGAAGCGCGGATCAACCACCTGGCCTACGCCCCGGAAATCGCGCAGGTGATGCTGCAGCGGCAGCAGGCCGATGCCATCATCGCCGCCCGTCAGAAGATCGTGGACGGCGCGGTGGGCATGGTGGAGATGGCCCTGGAAAGACTGAAGGACCAGAATGTCGTCGACCTGGACGAAGAGCGCAAGGCCGCCATGGTGAGCAATCTCCTCACCGTGCTCTGCAGCGAATCGTCCACGCAGCCTATCGTCAATACCGGTTCGCTGTACTGACGCGATACTTCAGGGAAACTTGCTATCGTGCCGGATAAGAAGAAATCCCTGCTGCTGCGAATCAACACCGAGCTCTGGAATGACCTCAACGCCTGGGCGAAGGATGAATTGCGTAGCGTGAATGCCCAGATCGAGTATATTCTACGGGCGGAAGTGCACAAACGGAAGAAACGGCGACGTCGCGGGGAAGATTGAAGGGATCGAAACGTGTGCAGGTAAACATCTGCAGGTAGATTTTCGGAAACGCGTAGCGCGGCCTGGTCCGGGGGAGCTGTCCCGTATGGCGAAAGTGGAGCCGCGCGGTTAACCAGGAGGCCATCGGCTTGTCGGTAGAGACGAATACAGACCTGGACCGGTTCGAAACAACGGGTTTCGTGATCCTGAAGGGGTTCTACCCCGACGAGGCGGTGGAGGCGGCCCGGCGCGACGCCGGCGAACTGGTGGACCGGTTCGCTGACCGGCTGATGGCGGCGGGAAAGATCTCGAACGTCCACGCCGACGCGCCTTTCGAGACGCGCTTGGCCCGGATCTGCGAGGACGCTCCGGACGAAGCGCCCCATATCTTCCGCAAAGAACTCCACCTGGCGGGCATGTACGGGATTTTCTTCCACCCGCCGCTGCTGGATATCGTGGAAACCATCCTGGGCGACGAGCTTCGGCTGTACCCGAATTATTCCATCCGTCCCAAGTTGCCCGACCACGCCCCGACACTCGTCCTCTGGCACCAGGACGGGGGATATACCTACAAGGTCCACCGTGACGGTGATCACAGCGCCGAGACGGTGGACGCCCTGCGCATGATCAATGTCTGGGCTCCCCTAGTGCCCGCCCGCGAGGACAACGGGTGCATGCAGTTCATCCCCGGCACGCACCGGATCGGCATGGCCCGGCACGAAGACCGCGAATTCTACCTCGAAATCACCCAGGAGGACCTGGCGCCCTACGTGGACCAGGCCGTGTCCATCGAACTGGATCCGGGAGACATCGTCCTCTTCCACAACATGCTCTACCACCAGGGACTGCCCAACCGCTCCGACCAGGTCAGGTGGAGCATGGACTGGCGTTACCAGGATGCGCAGCAACCGACGCTGCGCAGCACGACGGGGCACCTCGCCCGCAGCCGCCAGCATCCCGACAAGGTCGTACGCGACGCCGGGGACTGGGTCCGCCGGTCGTTTCAGTAGCAGGTCCACGTCCCGCGAACAGGACGCTGTATTGCTCAATCTCACTGATACCGGTCTCGTATTCCTCCGCGAACTCCGCGGCGCCCTGCGTGAACGCTCCATCGTCATCAACGTCGTCCTGGTGCCCCTGTTCATGTACCCGGTCCTCCTCTGGCTGGCCTACACGGGACTGTCCTTCGTCATCGGTCAGACGGAGAACTTCACGGCCCGCGTGATGATCGCGGGCGACGTGGATAAAGGGGCGGCCCTCGTCCGCGAAATCGAGGCCGCGGACCGCATGGAACGCGTGACAGCCGCCGACCTGGAAGCCGCCGGGGACGCGATTCGCGACGGCCGGCTGGATCTCCTGGTCGAACTCGTGCCCCGCGACAGGGGAAACGCGGACGACGTCGAAGTCCGGATGACCGGTGACTCGTCGAAGGACCGGAGCCGGATCGCCATGAGCCGGGTCGAAGACGTCGTCAACCGCCACCGGACGGCTTACCTGGAAAGGGCGGGCAGGGAGCGCGGGCTGTCCGGTCCGGCCTACCAGATGATCTGGATTGAACGGGAGAACGTATCCTCCAGCCGGGACATGGGACGTTTCATCCTGGGTATGGCGGTTCCCATCCTCGTCATCATCATGCTGATCGTGGGCGGCATGTATCCCGCCCTGGACGCGACGGCCGGAGAACGCGAGCGTTCCACCTGGGAGACCACGTTGACGGCGGCGACGGACCGCGTCAATGTCCTCGCGGGGAAATACCTCTACGTGGCCGCGCTTTCGACCACGGCCGGCATGCTGAATTTCCTGGCCATGAGCCTGTCTATGCGCACCCTCATGGCGCCGCTCCTGGGCGACCGTATTCAGGACCTGAGCTTCACGATCCCGTGGTCCGCCGTTCCGCTGATCTTCGTCGTAATCGTACTCCTCGCCCTGTTCGTCTCCGCCTTCCTCATGGTCGTGGCCAGCTTCGCCCGGACGTTCAAGGACGCCCAGTCCCTGGCGGGGCCCTTCGTAACCGTCATGATCCTGGTACCCGCGGTCTTCATGCAGTTCCCCGGACTGGAACTCACGACCTGGCTGGCCTGCGTGCCCATCATAAACGTCTGCCTGGTGTTCCGGGAAGCCATCGGCGGCGTCTATCACTGGCCCCAGATCGGCCTCACCCTGGTGATGGAAGGCCTGTACATCTGGATCATTCTGCGGATCGCCGCGGCGATCACGCGCTACGAAGACATCATGACCGGCAGCTATGAAGGCGGGCTGGGCGGTTTCCTGAAACACCGGCTCCTGCGCCGCAACCCCTCAAGAGGATGGCAACCGTGAACGATCCCGTATTCGTGAAGGACCTGAGCAAGACCTATTTCGATGAATCCCGCGGTCCGGTGCACGCCGTGCGGCAGATCGACTTCACCTGCCGTCCGGGCGAGATCTTCGGGTTGCTGGGCGCGAACGGCGCCGGCAAGACCACGACGCTGCGCATGCTGACGACGATTCTCAAGCCCTCGGCCGGCACGGCGAAGATCATGGGATACGACGTGGCGGAGGAACCCGTGGAAGTCCGCAGGCACATCGGGTTCTATTCGGCCACCACCGCGCTGTACCCCCGTCTGACCGCGAGAGAAACCATCGGGTTTTTCGCCCGGATCAACGGATACGACGCCTCCAGGACGCCCGCCAGGGTCGATGAACTGGTCGAGCGCTTCGGGATCGAGGAATATGCCCGTGCCCGCATCGACAAGCTCTCCAGCGGGATGAAGCAGAAGGTGGCGATCGCGCGGACCCTGGCCCATGATCCGCCGATCCTGGTCTTCGACGAGCCCACCGTCGGCCTCGACGTGCTGAACGCCCTGGAAATGCAGGCCATATTGACCGAACTGAAAGCGCAGGGCAAGACCATCCTGTTCTCCACCCACATCATGAGCGAAGCGGAGAAACTGTGCGACCGGATCGCCATCATCCACGAGGGACGGATCCTGGCCTCAGGCACCCTTGAAGCGCTCCGCGAGCGGACCGGCGCGCACTACCTCGAAGACATCTTCGTCTCCTTTATCCAAGAGGCCGCATGAACCGCGCAAAGATCGGACTGCTGTTCAGGCACGAAATGCGCATGCTGCTGCGGGACCGCCGGACGGTGGTTTTGAGCATTCTCCTGCCGCTCCTCGTTCTGCCGGCGATCCTCTTCGGCTTCAAGTTCATGAACGAATGGCGCCAGGAACAGCAGGATACGACGACGTATCGCTACGCCGTGGTGGGCGCCTATGCCGACTCCGTCCGGACGCTCATCGCAAGGGGCGAACCGAGGGCGGCGGGCGGTCCGGCCGAGAACGGGGACCCGGCGGGGAACGGTGGTCCGAGCGGTCCGGGCGGTCCGGCCGAGAACGGGGACCTGGCCGAGGCCGCGGGTTCCGCCGAGACCGGGGACGACGACCGGCGGCAGGCCTCGTTTCTGGAGGTGGAGGCCGCGATGCCCGATTCGAGCCTGGAAGCCGGCGACCTGGAATTCTACCTGGAAGCCCTGACCGGGTCCGAAGCCGATTCGCTCGACCTTGCCCGCGCCGCGGCCGACACCACCGACCCTGGAGATGAAGCCGACACAACGGAACCCGGGGTACGCGGGGACGAAGCTACAGGGATCGTGACCGTGGCCGACGAGCGGTATCCGGGCGTCCCCGTGGTCAGGGTCTACTACCGCGCCAACCGGGACAAATCCAGAAGGGGCAGCGCCCTGCTGGTGGACCGGATGGTGGACGCGAGGAAACAGGACCGCGCCGAAGCGCTGCTTGGACGAGGTTTCGAGGCGGACCCCGATGAGGCCATCCGGCTTTCAAGGGTGGACGTCGCCACGCCGGAGCAGGCGGCGGGGTTCTACTTCGGGCGATTGCTGCCGCTGCTGCTCGTCTTTCTCACGCTCACCGGCGCGTCGGTGGCCGCCATGGACAGTGTCGCGGGCGAGAAGGAGCGGGGTTCCCTCGAAACCCTCCTGACCACTTCGGTCCGCCGGATCGAGATCATTGCCGCCAAGCAGATGACGATCCTGTCCGTCGCACTCTTCATCACCCTGGCGCAGGCGGGGAACCTCTTCGTGTACCTCGGCCTCGGGTTGATCGAACTCCCCGCGGAAATGGACATCGACGTATCCCCCGCCGCCGTGCTGGTGCTGTTCGCCCTGTACATCCCCGTAGCCATCGTGGTATCGTCCCTCCTGCTGCTGATCTCGGCCTATGCGAAGACCTACAAGGAGACGCAGCTTTACCTCCTGCCGGTGTTTCTCGGACTCATGGTCCTGACGGCGGCGGGGTTGCTCCCGGCGGTATCCCTGCGGTCGCTGATCGCCGTCGTGCCCGTCGCGAACGTCAGCGTGGCCGTACGGGAAATCATGGTCGGCCATTACGATATCCCCATGCTCCTTGTAGCCTGTGCGTCCATGCTGCTTGCCGCCTTCCTGATGCTCAGATGGTCGTCCCGCATGCTGGACAAGGAAAGGCTCGTCACCGCGCAGGACCTGGACGAGGCGGATCTGGCGGGCGGCGCCGCGCTGTTTCCCAGACGGGTGTTATTGTGGTTTCTCGGCATGTGGGCCATCGTCATCATCGCCCCATCGAACATAGACGCGCTGACCCGGCTCGAGGGGCAGTGGGCCTTCAACATGTTCGGTGTTTTCTTCCTGGGCTCGCTGCTCATGATCCGGGTACACCGGCTCGACTGGCGACAGGCCCTGGCGATCCGCCCGGTGCGGCCCCAGGTATGGCTGGCGGTGCTGCTCCTGGTGCCGTCGACCCTGTTGACCGGGATCTTCGTCGTGGGTCTGTCCAGTGTATTCCTGCCCTTCCCGGAAGAAATGCTGGAGCAGTTCGCCAGCGAGCTCCTTCCGGAAGACTTTCCCCTTTGGCAGATTATGCTCATGATGGCGCTCACGCCCGGCATCGTGGAGGAGATGGCCTTTCGAGGCCTGCTGCTTCACGGGCTGCACCGCCGGCTGAGACCGGTCGTGCTCATCCTGGTAGTCGGCATTATATTCGGATTGTTCCACCAGGCGCTGTTCCGCATCATTCCGACGACCTACCTGGGCGTGGTAATCACCACCGTGGCCGTCCTCTCCGGCTCGATCTTCCCTTGCATGCTGCTTCACGCGGGCAACAATGCCTTCGCCTTCCTCCTCTACCGTTATGGCGTCGAGATCGAGACCTGGCCCCCGGAGTTGCTCCTGCTGAACGTGCCCGTGTTTGTCTTCGCGCTCTATCTGCTGTACCGGTACCGTACGCCCTACCCGGGCCTGTTGCCCTTCAGGAAAGGGGTACGCGGAGACCCGGCCAGCGAGCGCATGCAGCCCTAGCAATTGGTATTGCCTCGCAAGGCCCGCGCCCTTATATTGGCTCCGGTCAATTGCGATATCCGTGTTCCTGCCCTGACTTGGACGCCGGCTGCAATCCTTCCCGTACATGTCTCGATCCGCACAACATCCATTTCTTCTTTTTCTCAGGGTCATGCTGAAGAGCCCGCTGAGCGTTTGCGCGCTGACGCCCAGTTCGAGAATGCTCGCCCGGGCAATGGCCAGGGGACTGGAAATCAAGCCCAATGAATCCGTCATGGAACTGGGACCGGGAACGGGCGCGCTCACGGACCAGATCCGGCATATCCTCCCGGACAACGATGGATATATCGGTATAGAACTCGAACTGCGGTTCGTTCACCTGCTGCGGGACCGGTTCCCGGACCTCCGCTTCGAACACGACACCGTCACCCGGGCGTTCCAGGTGCACACGGATTCGGGCGTTCCACCGGTCAAGGCCGTCATCTCCGGACTGTCCATATCCACCATGCCGGCCCATGTAATCGACGAGATCATCGGCAACCTGGACCGGCTCCTGAGGCCCGGTTCCGTATTCCGCATGTTTCAGTACGTCCACGCCTACTGCCTGCCTTCGGCCGTGCGGTTCCGCCGCCGCATGAACCCACTGTTCTCCGACTACCGGTGTGAATCGCTTGTCGTACGGAACCTGCCCCCGGCTTTTGTCCTGACCTGGACCCGCTAGCACTGGCGGTGCGCCGGCCACTGTTTTTCCGGCCGATATTTTAAAGTTTTGCCATGCACATTTGTAATATATGGTGATTCCCGTCGTGGCGTCGGCGGGCAAAGTGGATTGGCCGCGCCGCCATAGCGGATAATCGTCCATGATGTACGTGCTTGAAGAAAGACGCGGACCGTCGAAGCTTCCTTGTTCGATCTGCACTACGCACTGAAGGGAACCGCTGCAGACATGCATTTGAAATCTACCGTCCTGCCGATATTCGCCATGATGGCCTTTTGCTCGCTGTCCACCGGTACCGTTACCGCCCAGACCAGCGCCGACGGCCCTTCCGTCCCCGCCATGGAGGCGGCGCAACGGACCGGGCACATTTCGATCGACGGACGACTGGATGAAGCGGCATGGGCGGCGGCCGTTCCCGCGACGCGATTTGTCCAGCGGGAACCCGTCGAAGGGGCCGAACCCGATGAAGACACGGAGATCCGCGTGCTTTACGACGCCGACGCCATCTACATCGGCGCCCGCATGTACGACGATCACCCCGAGCAAATCGGAAGGCAACTGGTCCGGCGGGACGAGCGGGGCGCCTTCGACCTGCTCTCCGTCTCCCTCGATCCGAACAATGACCGGCTTACCGGATACCAGTTCCGCGTGAGCGCCGCCGGTGCGCAGCGGGACGCGTACCTATACGACGACGTGCGACAGGACGACGCCTGGGACGCCGTATGGGAATCCGCCGTGACGATCGACGAACTGGGCTGGGTCGCCGAGATGAGAATACCCCTTTCCCAGATGCGGTACGAGACGACGGACGGTCCCCAGTCCTGGGGCGTCAACTTCATGCGACGGTGCCTGGCCACGAACGAGACCATGGACTTCTCCCTGCAGTCCCGGCTGCGTTACGGAAGGGTAAGCGTCCTGGGCCGCCTGAACGGTCTGGTCCTGCCGTCCAACGCCAGACGCCTGGAGATCCGGCCGTACTCCCTCGGCAGCGCCCGGACCGCCGAGGCCGAGCAAGGGAACCCCTTCTTCGACGGATCGGACTTCAATGCGCGGGCCGGACTTGACGTGCGGTACGGCATCGGCTCTTCCTACCACCTCGACATGACGATCAACCCCGACTTCGGGCAGGTGGAAGTGGATCCGGCCGTCGTAAACCTCTCGGCCTTCGAGACGTTTTTCCGGGAACAGCGGCCCTTTTTCGTGGAAGACGCCCAGGTGTTCGAATTCGGCCTGTCGGGCCGGGACGAACTTTACTACAGCCGGCGGATCGGCCGGCAACCCCGGGGCGGCACGCCGGATGGCGCGGATTTCGCCGATATTCCCACGGAGACCAGCATCATCGGCGCGGCCAAGATCACGGGCCGGTCACCGGGCGGCGTGTCCTTCGGCGCCCTGGCCGCGGTCACGGGCCGGGAATCCGGGAAGGCCCATTCGGTTTTGGACCGCACCACCAGGGAGTTTACGGTCGAACCCCGCGCGGAATTCGGCGTGCTCCGAGTCCGCCGGGACTTGAGGAACGGCGCCAGCCAGTTCGGGGCCGTCGGTTCGTTCATGCACCGGGCCCTTCCGGACGACGGCGCCTTCGACTACCTCACGTCCGAGGCGTTTTCCGGCGGGGTGGACTTCGAGCACAACTGGGGGGGAGCGCGTTCGCGGGACTGGGCCGTCTACGGCTACCTGGCGGGCAGCCGCGTACAGGGAAGCACGGATGCGATGATCCGGATTCAGCGGTCCAGCAACCATTACTTCCAGCGGCCTGACGCCACGAGTCTCGCCGTGGATTCCACCGCCACCTCCATGGACGGATACAACTGGCGCCTCCAGTTCGCCAGGCGGGACGGAAGCGCCTGGTCCGGGGCGGTCTGGTTCGCCGAGATAACGCCCGGGTTCGAGATCAATGACCTGGGATTCTCCCGCTCAAACGCCCGGCTCGACGGAGGCGCCCGCATCGAGTACCAGCACATCACGCCGGGACGCTACATCCGGAACTACGAGTTCAACATGTTCACTTTCTACAACTTCAACCACGAAGCGCTCGACGATCCCCTGTCCTGGTCGTCCTGGCGGAACAATTACAAGAACGGCCGGTTCTTCGCAGGAGCCAATATCGAATTTAACAACAACTGGGACATTTTCATGGGCTCCAGTTACAGCCCCACACAGTACAGCGATACCAGGACCCGGGGCGGGCCGGTGATGGAGGATCCCGGTTCCTATTCCTTCGACATCGGAGTCGGCACGGACCGCCGGAAACGGATCTCCCTGGAAACGGAAATCGACTACGAAAACGTTCAGCGGGGCGGCCACGAGTGGGAAGCAGGGATCGAAGCCACGATTCGTCCGACGCCGAATTGGGAACTGGAGATCTCGCCGAACTTCAGCTGGGAACGCAACGCGGCACAGTATGTTACCCAGACCGATGCTCTGCCCTTCGCGCCTACCTACGGCAACAGGTACGTTTTCTCGGACCTGGAACGGAGGTCTTTTTCTCTCGAAACCCGGTTGAACGTGGCCTTTTCGCCCGACATGACCCTGCAGCTGTACGCACAGCCCCTGCTGTCCTCGGGCGATTATCTCAACTACAAGCAATTGCTTCGCGGGAACAGCTTCGATTTCGACGTGCTGAACGAGGGAACGCGTTCCTTCATCGATCCGACGGACGGCTACCGTTACCTCGACTTCGACGGGGACGGGATGCCGGACATCAATTTCTCGGACCGGGACTTCAACATCCAGTCCCTGCGCATGAACGTGGTGCTGCGCTGGGAGTACCGCCCCGGATCCCGGGTCTTCCTCGTCTGGCAGCAGACCCGCAGCGAACAGGCCGAAAACGGGGTGCTGGACATCGGAAGGGATTTCGGCAACCTCTTCGGCGGCGAATCGGAGAACATCTTCATCGTCAAGTTCAACTACTGGTTCGGCGTGTGAATGCGGACATGCAGCCGGCCCCACACCCCGATGCGGCTTGACACGGGGACGTTTTTAGGGCCATATTGTACTTGGTGTATCTGATTCCACCGAATGAAAGTCCGGGCGGCCTTCGCGGGCCGAACTGGATTCACTGCTCGTCATCATAAATCGGCCGGCATCGATGAACCTGCATAGCGCGGCATCCATCCGCGCGACTCGAAACACGCCATGAAATCATTGCGCACGACCTTACTGTCGCTTGCGATCCTGTTCGCCTTCGGCGCCGGCGCCTTCTCCGTCCACGGACAGGCGGTCCGCACCGATTACATGGAGACCGAACTGGTCGTGGAGACGACGTCCGTCAAGCCCGGGCAGCCGTTCTGGGCCGGACTGCGGATGAAGATGGACGAGCACTGGCACACCTACTGGCGCAATCCCGCCGATTCGGGTCTCCCCACGAAGATTCACTGGTCGCTGCCCGATGGGTTCCAGGCCGGAGAAATCAACTGGCCTTATCCCCAGAAGATCGTGCTCGACATCCTGGCCAGCTACGGGTACGAGGGCGAAACGCTCCTCCTCGTGGAAATCACGCCTCCAGCCAACCTGGCACCTGGCGGTACGGTCGACGTCGGGGCCTATGCCTCCTGGCTGGTCTGCGCGGATATCTGTCTCCCGGGAGAATCCGGATACCAGGTTACGCTACCCGTTTCCACGGACGCGCCCCAGGCCGATGAGCGATGGACCGATCTTTTCGCCCGTACTCGGGAGAACCTACCGGTCGCGGTCCCGGGATGGCACGTCGAGGCCGCCATCACCGATTCCACCGTGGCGCTGCACGCCGAACCGCCCGATTGGCTCCCGGGAAACCTGACCAGCGTCGAGTTCTATCCCTACAATGCAGACCTGATCGACTACATATCTCCCCAGAAACTGGAGAAGACGGAGACCGGGTACCTGTTGACGATGCGCCGGTCGGGCTTCTACACGGGCAGGCCGCAACAGATCACGGGCGTGCTGTTGTCCCCGGATGGTTGGCGCGGCGCCGGATCGGAGCGCGCCCTGGCTGTGAACGCCGTCTATACGGATGTGTTGCCGGCGGCGGTCGCTGCCATCGGATCGCCTGGTTCCGGTGAAACGGCGGCGGGCACCGGCATTTCGGCGGTTTCCGGCCTTGCGGCGACGGTGGCTTCCGGCGATCTCGTGTCCGGCCTGTGGCAGGCCCTGCTCTTCGCCCTCGTCGGCGGCCTGATCCTCAACCTGATGCCCTGCGTCCTCCCCGTACTGTCCATCAAGGTGCTCGGGTTCATCCACCAGGCGGGCGACGACCCGGCTAAGGCCCGCCGGCACGGCCTGGTCTTCACCGCTGGCGTCCTGGTTTCCTTTCTCGCGCTGGCGGCCGTCCTGATCGGCCTGCGGGCCGGAGGTGAGCAGCTGGGCTGGGGATTCCAGCTCCAGTCGCCGGCCTTCATCGTCGTCCTGTCGGTCATCATTTTCATGTTCGGTCTGAGTCTCTTCGGCGTCTTCGAGATCGGCACGTCGCTGGTCGGGCTTGGCGGCAGGGCGGATTCGGGCAACGGGCTCAGCGGCTCTTTCCTGAGCGGCGTCCTGGCCACGGTCGTGGCCACGCCGTGCACCGCACCCTTCATGGGCGTGGCCCTGGGATACGCCCTGACGCAGTCGGCAGTCCAGTCCCTGGCGATCTTCGGGTTCCTCGGCCTGGGCATGGCCCTGCCCTATCTGACCCTGTCATCCGTCCCCGCCCTGCTGCGCTTCGTCCCGAAACCCGGCGCGTGGATGGAATCCTTCAAGCAGTTCATGGGCTTCCTGATGATGGCCACAGTGGTCTGGCTGCTCTGGGTGCTGAACCTCCAGACGGACCCCAACCTGGTCGCCCTCGTGATGGTCCTGCTGGTGCTGGTGGCCCTGGGAAGCTGGATTCTCGGCCGCTGGGGAGGCATCGCTTCCGGCAGCCGTTCCCGAATGACCGCGCGTGCAGCCGCCGCGGTGATCATCATCGCGAGCATGGCGGCCGTACTGAGCCAGGTACCCGCCCCGGCCAAGGCGGAACGCACCGCCGCGGCCCCGATGTACAGCGCGGGCCTGGCGTGGGAACCCTTCTCCCGGCAGCTGGTGCAGGACCTGCGCACTTCCGGGAAGGCGGTTTTCGTGGACTTCACCGCGGCCTGGTGCCTGAGCTGCCAGGTCAACAAGCGCGTGGCGCTGAGCGACAGCCGCGTGGTGGAGCAGTTCGAAAACCTGGGCGTGGTACCGGTACAGGCCGACTGGACGTCAAGGGACCCCGAGATCACGCGGGCGCTCGCCGAATTCGGTCGCAACAGCGTCCCATTGTACGTGCTGTATACGGGCGGACCGGATGCCGAACCGGAGATCCTGCCGGAGCTGCTCACGCCCGGCCTGGTGCTCGACGCGTTGAAGAAGGTGGAAAGCGGGAGCGCGGCGAGCAGGTAGTGTTGGTGCCGGTACGATGGGCAGCGCAACGGGTCTGACCCTATTCGAATGATCATGTTCGACGTAGTTTGACGTTACTATTCACAAGGAGAATTTTCATGAAGAGGATCTTGATTCCGGCAGCCGTGGTGGCCGTTGCCGCCACGTTCCTGCTGGTCAACTTCTCCACGCCGATGGCCGCCGGGGAAGCCAAGGTAGGCAACGCGGCCCCGGATTTCACGCTGGCGGATACGAACGGCAACAGCGTGACGCTCTCGGACTACAGCGGCAAGTACGTGGTCCTTGAGTGGATCAATTACGACTGTCCCTTCGTGGCCAAGCACTACGACGCCAAGAACATGCAGGGCCTGCAGGACAAGTACCGCGAGCAGGGCGTGGTCTGGCTGGCCGTCAACTCGTCGGCCGAAGGCAAGCAGGGGCAGTTCTCCAATGAAGAAATCCACAAACGCCTGAAGAAGCACGCTTCGACCGTGGATGCCTATCTGCTCGATGGCAACGGCGAGGTCGGCAGGACGTACGGCGCGACCCACACGCCCCACATGTACATCATCAACCCGGAAGGCACGCTGATCTACATGGGCGCCATCGACAGTATCAACTCGGCCAACATCGCCGACATTCCCAAGGCCGACAATTACGTGGTCATGGCTCTGGACGCGGCTTTCGCCGGCAATGAAGTGCCGGTCGAGATGACCCGGGCCTACGGCTGTACAGTGAAGTACTAGAGGGATTCGGCGGGCCGAGTCATCGGCCTGTGGAAGTCGGAACAAACGAAATTGCCGTTGTCACCGCACGTATGGCGACAACGGCAATTTTGTGTATTTATGAGTTCGGCACATGGACGTACGTGAAGACGATTGGAATCTATCGATCGTTCACGAGGTTATCCCGGTTTCTCTGACTATTCTATTAAGTATGTCATTCGCTTCTGGCACCTCCGCACCATAGGCACGAATGAGAGAGGAACCGCGACCATGGAACTTGCTCAACTGCTGTTAACGCCGGCCACCCTGTTGACGGCCTTCATCTTCTTCTGGAACCAGGCGAAGATCGGAAGGGACGAACTCAAGCGGGAACTCAACACGGATATAGGATCATTGAAGGAGGAGTTGAAGGCAGAAATAATGTCCGTTCGCCGGGAAGTCGCCGCCGTTCGTGACGAAATGAAGACTGAGATCAGGGAGGAAATCGCGCCTCTGCGAACGGAGATCACTGCCATCCGTACGGAAATGCACGACATGAACGGTCGCCTCGGACGTGTGGAGGGTCTGCTGAGGACTCCGGACGCCGGCTGACTCGGCCGGCGATCCGGGCGGTCCGGGTGATCCGGGCGGTCCGGGCGATCCGGGCGGTCCGGGCGATCCGGGCGGTCCGGGTGTCGCATAGTTGTCTTTGACTACACTCCCTCGTTTTCTATATTCCTGAACAAGCGATATAAGTGTCCAATGACGCCGGAACGAACCGTTTCCGTCCGCGTCGTCTGAATTCCCGTTTAAGCCCAAGCCGCCAGGAAGCCGCCAGGAGGCCGCCATGGCCATGTTCGGGGACCCGGAAGACTTCGCCATGATGAGTGAGCGCGAGAAGTACCTCTACGACCTCCAGGGGTTTCTCGTGGTGCGCAACCTGCTTTCCGCCAATGAGGTGCGGGCACTGAACGCCGCCCTGGACGCCAATCCGGACCGCACCACCGGACACGGCCCGGGCGGCGCGCTGGACGGCACCCCACTGGCGGGCCCCGACACGCAGTACATCCATTACGAAGGGATGCTGACCTGGGACCCGCCCTGGTGCCAGCCCTTCCGCGACTTGCTCGCCCACCCGAAACTGATTCCTTATCTCAATACCATGATGGGCCGGGGCTGGAAGCTGGATCACAACATCGACGTGCTCACGTCGAAGCCGGACGCCCAGGGCACGCCTTTCCACGGAAACAGCACGGGGATGTTCGCCGGATCGACCTACTACATGTACGACGACGGCCGCATGCGGAGCGGACTGATCGTCTGCCAGTTCTACCTGACCGATGTGAACCCGGACGACGGCGGGCTGACCGTGATTCCTGGCAGCCACAAGGCCAATTTCCCCATGCCCGGATACGTCCGGCACTACGAAGACCACCAGGAGATCTTCCATCATGTCACCTTGAAAGCCGGCGACCTGGTGATCTTCAACGAGGCCACGACCCACGGCGCCCTGCCGTGGAGAGGAAAGGGCGAGCGTCGCTGCGTGCTTCACCGGTACATCCCGAAATACATGCATTACGAGGGAGGCGTTTACGAAACGCGCATGCCCGAGTGGACGAAGGAACTTACCGAAGCCCAGCGCGCGGTCCTGGAACCCCCCTATATCTACAACCGCCCCCTGATCGAGGACGACGGCGAATCGATCGCGCGTCCCCGCAGGGAGGGGATCTGAATGAATCAGTCCACATGAACCAGTTCACGCCATTTGCCGCCATGGAACCCCATGAGCAGTACCTCTTCGATCTGCAGGGGTTCATCGTGGTGCGCAACGCGCTCACGCCCGCGCAGGTCGGCGCACTGAACGAAGCCCTGGACGCCAATCGCGACAAGCGGAAGGACGATACGGCGAGTAGCACGAGCGAGGCCCTGAAAGGCGAGCGGCTCCGCGGTCTCTACGATGGCATGCTGACGTGGGATCAGCCCTGGTGCCGGCCTTTCCGCGAGGTGCTGGCCAACCCCCGGATCATCCCTTATCTGAACACCATGCTGGGCCGGGGGTGGAAGATGGACCACAGTCCCTTCCTCTTCACTTCCGAGGCGGGGACAGAGGGACTGCGCCTCCACGGGTATGGACAGGCCGAGTTCAACGGATCCCGGTTCTACCACTACCAGAACGGCGCCATGCGTTGCGGGCTGATCAACTGCCAGTACCAGCTGAGCGACGTGAACCCGGGCGACGGCGGGCTGTGCGTCATCCCGGGCAGCCATAAGGCGAACTTTACCCTTCCGGACGACATCTCGCGCTACGAAGCCGACCAGGATATCGTGTACCACGTGCCCATGAAGGCCGGCGACCTGGTGATCTTCAACGAGGCGACGACCCACGGCACGCTGCCGTGGAAGGGGGAAGGAGAGCGCCGTTCTCTGTTCTACCGGTACACCCCCAAGTACATGCATTACTCAGGCGGCGTGTATGAAACGGACCTGCCGGAGTGGACGGATGAACTTAACGAAGCCCAGCGGGCCGTGCTCGAACCTGCTTATGTCTATAACCGTCCCTTGATCGACGACGATGGACGAACGCTGTCGACCCCTCGGCGCGAAGGAGAGTAAAGGGAAACCCATGACCGGTAACGAAGCGATTGCGAAGATCCTGAAAGCGGAAGGGCTGGACTGGTTCAGCTGTTTCCCTCACCATCCTCTCATCGACGCCTGCGCGATCGAGGGCCTGCGTCCCATCCTCTGCCGGCAGGAACGGGCCGGCGTCAATATCGCCGATGGATTCAGCCGGATACGCAACGGGCATACCATCGGCGTCTTCATGATGCAGATGGGACCGGGCGCGGAGAACGCCTTCGGCGGGGTGGCCCAGGCCTACGCGGATTCGGTGCCCGTCCTGCTGCTGCCCGGTGGCCCGCCGCGGTCCCGTGCGGGCGCCGACCTGGCCTTCGAATCGGTGGAGAACTACCGGGGCATCACCAAGTGGGTCTCGAACATCAACTCGGCCGCCCGGATCCCGGAGATGATGGGGCGGGCGTACAGCCTGCTGAAGCAGGGCAAGCCGGGTCCGGTCATGCTGGAGATCCCCGGGGACGTGGGCGAGGAGGAGATCCCTGACGACGCCTTTGACTACACCCCCGTAAAACCTTTCAAAAGCGGCGCTTCGCCCGAGGATGTCCGGGATCTGGTTACCGCCCTGCTCGGGGCCGAATGCCCGGTCATCAGCGCCGGCCAGGGCGTGCTGTACGCCGAGGCCACCGACGCGCTGATCGAGTTCGCCGAATTTACGAAAACCCCGGTCATGACCACGCTGGCCGGCAAGAGCGCCTTCCCCGAAACCCATCCCCTGTCCCTGGGCACGGGAGCGGCCTCCCATTCCCTCATGGTGGCGGAATACCTGAAGAAGACCGATTTCTTCTTCGGGATCGGTACGAGCATGACTTCAGGGTTCAAATCGGATGTGCCGGCGGGCGCGGCGCTCGCCCAGTGCGTCGTCAGCCACGGGGACCTGAACAAGGAGCACCGCGTCGACTATGGCGCGGTGGGCGACGCCCGGGTGGTGCTGAAGCAGATGGTCGAGGAGGCGAAACGGCAGCTCGACGGGCGGCCCCGGGACGATGAACGGGGCGACATGGAGGAGATCGCCCGGCTCAAGGCGGCGTGGCTGGCCGAATGGGAACCGCGGTTCCGCTCCGACGAGGTGCCCATGAGTCCGTACCGCGTGTTCCGGGAGATCGCGGGGGTGGTGGATGCGGCGCGCACGATCATCACCCACGACTCCGGCTATCCGCGGGAGCAACTCGCGCCCTTCTGGGAGACCGATACGCCCCGGGGCTACATCGGCTGGGGCGCTTCTACGCAGCTGGGATACGGGCTGGGACTGGCCATCGGCGCCAAGATCGCCGACCCGGAGAAACAGGTCGTCAACATCATGGGCGACGCCGCCTTCGGCATGGCCGGCCTGGACGTGGAAACCGCCGTGCGTTCGGAGATCCCCATCATCACCGTGATCTTGAACAACGGGGTCATGACCCACTACGACCACCACATGGCCTACGCGTCGGAACGGTGGGGAAGCAACCGGCTGGGCGGGGATTACGCCGCCATCGGGGCCGGGTTGGGCGCTTACGCGGAGAAGGTGACGACGCCGGACCAGATCGCTCCGGCGATCCGTCGGGCGGTGGAAGCCAACCGCGAGGGCCGGCCGGCGGTCATCGAGACGATCACCAGGGTGGAAGAGCACACGTCGAGGTATTGAAAGGAAAACCGCAGGAGCGCCATGCCCAGGATCCTGATAGGCACCTTCTTCCAGGAAACGAACGATTTCCATCCCAACGATACGGTGTACGAGGACTTCGGCATCCTGCGCGGCCGCGAGATGCTGGCGAAACCAGGCAGCCGGGAGGAACCGAACGGCCCGGGCGACCCGGGCGACCAGGGCGGCCTGGGCGGCGTGGTCGGAGGGGCCGTCGATACGCTGACCGCCCGGGATGACGTGGATATCGTGCCCACCTACAGCGCCGCCATGGGGGCGGGCGGCACGATCACGCAGGCCTGCTTCGAGCGGACCGCTACGGAGTTGCTCGACGCGATCGAACGGCATAGGGCCGGCGCCGATGGCGTGTACCTGAATCTGCACGGCGCCATGGCCTCGGAAACCGAAAAGGATCCGGAAGGGTACGTCCTGCGGGAGGTGCGCCGGATCGTCGGACCCCACGTGCCCGTGGTCGCTTCCTTCGACATGCACGGCACAATCACCCGGCGCATGCTGTCCCACATGGACGGCTGCGCCATCCTGCACACCTATCCCCACATCGACTGGTACGAAACGGGCGCAAGGGCCGCCGGGGTGCTGCTGCGCATACTCGACGGGGCCCGCCCCGTGATCGCCAGCGTATACACGCCCACCATGGTCAGGGGCGACGAACTCAAGACCGCCACCGGCGTGCACGGCACGTTCATCCGATACCTGGAACGCCTGGAGGAGCGGGACGACGTGCTCGCCGGGGGGATCATGCTGGGCCATCCGCCGACGGACTGTCCGGAGCAGGGATCCCGCGTCGTCGTGATCACGGACGGCAACCGGGACCTGGCGGCGCGGGAAGCGCTCTATATCGGACAGAGCTTCTGGAACATGCGGTCCCACATGCAGTGCGTGCTGCACGGCGTGGAGGAGGGCATCCGGATCGCCGCGAAGGCGAAAGGAACGGTCGTTTTCGCCGACGCCGCCGACGCCACGAGCTCCGGCGCGCCGGGCACGAGCAACACCATCCTGAAGGGGTTCCTCGAGAGCGACTACCGGGGCAGCGTGCTGTTCCCCATTCGCGACGATCCCGCTGTAGTGCGCGCCATGGAGGCGGGCGTCGGTCAGACCATCACCGTCCCCCTGGGCGGAACGCGGGACCCGCGCTTCACCCCGGTGGAAGTCACCGCCGCGGTCGAAGTGCTGGGCCGGCGGGACGACGTACCGATCGCCGTGCTGAAATGCCGGAACATTACGATCTTCGTCGCGGCTTCCGGCCCGCTGCTGTGCGACCGGTGGATGTATCCCGCCTTCGGCCAGGACCCGAAACGCTTCGACGTCGTGGTCAAGAAACTGCCCCATACGCCGGACGAGTGGTATGACGACTGGGCGGAGCGGACCATCACCATCGATTCGCCGGGGGCGGCGAGTCCCAACATCCCCTCGCTTGGTCATCGGCATGTCACCCGGCCCATCTACCCCCTCGACCCCGACATGACCTTCACGCCGGAAGTGGAGGTGTACGAATAAAGCCGCACGGCTGTCCTTATGTAACGGTCACTCCCGCGGGGAAGGCATGAACCGGCACGTCACCAGCGGCCGCTGGGGCCTTGGACTGGTCCTTAGCCTGTTCACGATCTTCGTCTGGGGCGGACTGCCCATCGTCCTGAAAATCATGCTGATCAGCCTGGACGCCTTCACGATGACGTGGTACCGGTTCGTCGTCGCGGCCACGCTCATGGCGTTGATCGTGTACCGGCAGGGGCATTTCCGCCTGGTCCGTCAACTGAAGGGAGGTTACGCGCTGGTCTTCCTCGTATCGGTACTGGCATTCAGTTCCGCGTACGTGTTGTATCCCCAGGGCCTGAAGTACATTTCGCCAAGCGCCGCCCAGGTGGTCAACCAGATCTCCCTGCTCTTCCTGCTGCTGGGCGCCATGTTGCTCTTTCATGAACGGATGAACCGGATCCAGGTTTTCGGGCTCTTGTTGCTCACCGGCGGGATCTTCCTGTTCTTCAACGAAGAACTGGCGGAACTCCTGTCCGGGGAGAGCGCCATGATCCCGGGCATCCTGTGGGTGACGGTGGCCGCGCTGGCGCTATCTACGTATACGCTGACCCAGAAGCAACTGCTGCAGATCCTGCCCACGTCGGTCATCCTGTTCCTGATCTACCTGTCCGGTTCGATACTGATCCTGCCCTTCGTTCGATTCGATTCGCTGCTGGCGCAGGACGCCCAGCAAATGATTCTGCTTAACGCTTCGGCGGTGATCTCGCTCGTTGCCTTCGTTACGCTGGTGGAATCGCTGAAACACCTCGAGGTGTTCCGGGTCAGCATGGTCCTGGCGGTCGTGCCCCTCGTCACCGTCGTGGACATGATCATCGCCGCGCCGCTCCTGCCCGGCTTGCTCCAGCCGGAGCACCTGAATCTGCTCAGCATATCCGGCGCCGTACTCGTCGTCATCGGTTCCATACTGGGGAACCTGCGGCGGTCTGTGAAGTCCGGGTAACCGGATACCGCAAGGAGCCAATACCATGCAGCCCCTCGTAGTCATGGGCCTGAGAACGCTGGCCCACCTGGACGCGAAAGAAACCATGTACGAACAGATCGACCGGGACGAGATCCAGGCATCGGGACGATTTCCGGTGGAACACCTCGAGGTCATCGCCCAGGAGTTCGCCCTGGGGATCCTGTCCAGTCACAGCGTGGCCCGTATCGAGCGCGTGGTCGGTCACCTGGGATGGACTCGCCTGTTTCCGGCGGAACACCTGATATCATCGGATCCCCGTGACCGGAAGGACGCGGCGAACTGGGAGGGATGGCGGCGGGAATACGAAGCGCGGGGGCTTGCGCTGCACACGGTGGTGGATATCGGCGAGGTACTGGTGCGCAACCTCGCCGGTTCGTCCGCCTTCGTGGATGTGGACAAGTATTACGTCAGCGCGGAAGCGGGCGTACGCATCGCGGGGGCGACCCGCATCACGGCCCTGGACCAGACACGGGCTTACCGGGAGGCTTCTCGGAACCGTAAGGACCGTTAAGACGCAGGCAACCGTTGGCACGCGGCCATTGGGCTGCCGGGTTAATACGCCTGCCGGGCTAATAGGCGGCCAGGATATCGAGCTACGGGTTGGACCGCGGCGCCCGGGCGTTCAGGAACTCCAGCACCAGGTGGGTCATCACGCGCATGCCCACCGCCACGGATCCGCTGTCCGCCGTCATGGTCGGGGTATGCAGGCCGCCCGAAGGCTGGCCGGGCCGAGTGGTACCGAGCCGGTAGAAGAACCCCGGAATGACGTTGGCGAAATAGGCGAAGTCCTCGCCGCCCATGGTCGGGGGCAGTTCCAGCACCCGCTCGACGCCCGGCACACCGGCCAGATAACCGGCCATTTCGCGGGACAGGTCCGGATCGTTGATCACCGAAGGCGTGCCGCGGTCGTAGATCAGCTCGAAATTCCCATCATACGCCCCGGTAATGCCTTCCAATATGGAATTCATCCGGCGCTCCACCGTGTCCCTGACCTCGGGGTTGTAGGTGCGCACCGTGCCTTCGAGATGGACTTCCCGGGGGATGATGTTGAAGCGTTCCCCGCCGCGGAAAATACCCACCGTGACCACGCTGGGTTCCAGGGGCGACAGGGTACGGGACCGGATCGTCTGCAGGGCGAGTACGATCTCGGAAGCCATGACGATCGGATCGATGCCCTCTTCGGGACGGGCGCCGTGGGCCTGCCTGCCCCGGACCTTGATCGTGAAGTGGTCCACGGCGGCCATGGCCGGTCCGATGGTGTATCCGACGGTGCCCACCTCGAGGGAGGGCAGTGCGTGGAGACCGAAAATCGCCTCGGGCGCGGGGTTTTGCAGGACGTTCTCACGCACCATCAGGTCCGCGCCGCCCTCTTCACCGGGCGGCGGGCCTTCTTCCGCGGGCTGGAAGATGAATTTGACGGTGCCGGGCAGGTCGGCTTTCATGTCGGCCAGTATGGAAGCCACCCCCAGCTGTACGGCGGTATGCACGTCATGGCCGCAGGCGTGCATCACGCCCACTTCCTTGCCCAGGTAGGTCGTCCGCACCGTCGACTTGAAGGGCAATACCGTTTCCTCCGTTACCGGCAGCGCGTCCATGTCCGCCCGGATGGCCACCACCGGTCCCGGTCGCCCGCCCTTCAGCACACCGACCACACCGGTATGGGCGACCCCCGTCCGGACCTCGATGCCGAGCGCGGTGAGATGGCTTGCCACAAGCTCCGCCGTATTGAACTCCCGGTTTCCCAGTTCGGGGTTCCGGTGGATATGCTCGCGCATGCGGATGGCATCCGCCCGGTGCTTTGCCACCAGGGCCGCCACGTTATCCTGCTGGGCGGCCGCATACCGTGGCATGTCCATGATAAGCAACATGCCCAGGAGGATGAGCAGCGCCCCTGTTCCTCTGTTTCGCATACTGGTCTCCTATCTCTCCCAGGGGAAGGCGAAGGACGGCCGGTTGGCGTAGCGGTTCATGGCCACGCGCAGCCTGCTGCCGCACCCGGGTTCGAGTATTACCGTGAAGCTGGCCCCGTCGACCGGGGTTGATCCGCTTCCGTCATCCACTTCCAGGATCTGGTGCTCCCCGTAGGCGCCTCCCTGGACGATCACCGTACGGGAGGAGACCTGGTTGGTATTCACCAGGGTCACCACGGCGCTGTCATCGTGGAGTTCTTCCACGAGCGCGCCCACGTCTTCCGGCATCCCTGGACGCACACGCGCGGGATCGAAATACCGGAACCGGCAGTGCAGTGGGTGGCCGAAGTGCCCGGTGGGCATACCGCCGAGCATGAGACGGATCAGGGCGTCCACCTCCGCGGGATTCGTGCCGTTCATGTCGTCCGATAGACGCGTATCCGGCGAGGACAGGTCGTTTCGCATCCTTTCCATCTTCGAGCGAACGGTCGAGATGTCCTCCTGCAGCGCCTCCTCCGGATAGTCCGGGTTCTGCCCTTCCAGGTACGCGATCCAGCCCTCCATGGGCAGCCTATCCAGGTCGCGGCGGTCCATGGACCAGTAGTAGATTTGCTCCGCGCCGACATCGAAGGGCTCGGGCTGATAGTCGTACCAGCCGTCGTCGCCGTGCATGCGGGGATAGAGCGTCCGGCCGTTCTCGACTTTGCTGTGGGCGTTGACCGCGTCGATGACGCCGCGCCAGGTATCTACGTACTTCTGGTCGCCGGTCAGCAGCAGCCCGTTGCCGAAACTCCAGTGGACCCGGATCAGGAAGTAGGGCCGGTGCGCTGTCTTGCCGGTCTGGGGCACGATGGTGGAGAACCCCCACCCGTACGCCCCGCCGTACCATCTTCCGCCGCACTCCCCGCCGATGCTCCCGTCCAGTCCGATATTGGAAGGTGTGATGCCGTTATTCCGCTCTGTACGCTCCACCCAGGCGTCGATATAGTCCTTCGTCCAGTCGAAGTACCTCTCGTCTCCGTCGATCATATAGGCGTTCAGCGTCATCGTGGTTACGCCCATGTTCAGCGGATGATCGCCGGCCACGTCGTTGTAGTCCTTGAAATGGGCGACCATCTCCTCGTAGTTCCGTTCCCCGTGTCCCAGTCTGAAACGGCCCTCGACCTCGATGGAGTCGCCGGCCCAGTCGAGCCCGGTGGCCTTGCGCAACATCGGCCCGCGACTGCCGTTGAACATGCTCTTGATCACGCGATGCTCTGCAATGTAGTTGTCGGCGATGGGATCTTCGCCCATGTAGAAACCGCAGAAACGACGCGTACGGTCCACGAACTTCTTGTCCTTCGGATCACACAGGCCCTCCAGGAAGAAGGCGGTAAACCCCTCCCCGTTGTGCATCCAGTCGAACATCGTGGGAAATTCCTTGAAATACATGCCGTCCCGGGCGAATTCCACCTCGGTGGTCTTCGCCTCCGTGTACTGCAGCAGGTGGCCGTCCCAGGCTTTTTTATACAGGTCAAATACTCGCTCCGAAGCGCCGATCGCGTAGAGCTCCGGCCAGTTCGCGAAGTTCTCCGCCGCGTCGTCCGGTCCGTCGTCACCGCCCCAGCGGGGCACGCACATCAGGTACCCGCGTTCGTCGAAGTACTGATCGTAAAACGCTTCCACGGCCTCTTCCTGCTGTTTGATCAGGTTCAGTTCGAGCAAGGCCCACGTAGGAGGCGACATGGGTGACGCAATTTGCACGGTACGACCCCCTGTTGAGACGGCCGACATGGTACAGGTCCTTTCTGTTGATTACGGGAATGTTGGATAACGCGGCTTGGTGAGCGATGATCCGGTCGACGCTCCGGGCGATCAGGAAGTCGACCAACGGTCTCCGCGTGATCAGGAAGTCAGGCCGCGGCCATATTTCTTGCTGCGCCGGGCACTTTCCTCTATAAACGCGAGCAGGTACTCGACTTCGTCGGTATGTTCCAATTCTGCCGTCACCGCTTTCACCGCCTGGGAGATGTTGAGCGATGAACGGTGGAGCATGCGATAGGCCTGCTTGAGCGTACGGATGGCTTCTTCGGAGAACCCGCAGCGCTTCAGGCCGATGGTGTTGAGTGAAACGGGCTTCAGCGGATCGTGGCCATACTTGAAGTACGGACAGATGTCCTTGGTCACCATGCCGCCCCCGCTGATGAAGGCGTTGCGGCCGATCCGGACGAACTGGTGGACGGCGACGAGTCCGCCGGTGATGGCGAAGTCCTCTATTTCCACGTGGCCGCCCAGTTGCGTGCCGTTGGCGAGGATCACCCGGTTGCCGATCACGCAGTCGTGGGCGACATGCACATAGGCCATGACCAGGGTATCGCTTCCGATCACCGTCTTTCCCAGCGCGCTCGTTCCGCGATTCAGCGTGGTGAACTCCCGGATGGACGTCCGGTCACCGATCTCCAGGATGGACTGCTCGCCGATGAATTTCTGGTCCTGGGGGATCGACCCCACGACGGCCCCGTGATAGATCCTGCATTCGGCGCCGATACGGGTATGGGCGCCGATCAGCGCGCTGGATGCGATCTCGGTACCCTCCCCGATGGTCACGTTGGGTTCCACGATCGTATAGGGACCGATACTGCATCCGGCGCCAAGCTCCGCGTCGGGATGCACGATGGCCGTGGGATGTATCCGGACTTCGGCGGTTATGTCCGTCACTGTGTGGTCTCCTGATCCGCTTGATCCGCCCGGTCCGCCCGGTCCGCACGGTCCGCACGGTCCGCCCGGTCCGCCCGGTCCGTGATCATGGCCATGAGGGTGGCTTCGGCGACCAGTTCATCGTTTACGTAAGCCTTGCCCTCCATCTTGCAGGCGTGCATGCGCATCCGGATCGTTTCCAACTCGAAGCGGATCTGGTCGCCGGGTTTTACCAGTCTCCGAAAACGGGCATGGTCGATACCCATGAAATACGCCATCTTGCTTTTCGGCTCATCGATCGTATTGAGCAGCAGCAGGCCGCCCGCCTGGGCCATGGCCTCGACGATCAAGACACCCGGCATGACGGGATGGCCGGGGAAGTGGCCCGCGAAGAATGGTTCGTTGATGGTCACGTTCTTCAGCGCGGTCACCCGTTTCCCCGGTTCCATGTGGATCACCCGGTCGATGAGCAGAAAGGGATACCGGTGGGGGAGGATGCGCAGGATGTCCTCGATGTCCAGGGCCGCTTCGGGTGCAGGCGCGGGCTGAGCTGGCGCGGGCTGAGCTGGCGCGGGCTGAGCTGGCGCGGGCGGCCCAGGTACCGGCTGAGCTGGCGCGGAAGGATCGGCATTCCCGGTTTCCGGCTTCTTCTTCACGCACGCGCCGCGGATCCGTCGCACGAGTTCCACGTTGGCGGCGTGGGAGGACCGCGCGCCGAATACCTGCGCCCTGAGCGGCGCTCCGAGCAGGGCCAGATCGCCGATCAGGTCGAGGGCCTTGTGCCGGCAGGGTTCGTTGTCGAACCGCAGCGGTTGGGTGCCCACGATCCCGTTCTCGCCGATCACCACCCTGTCCTCCACGCCGAACAGGTCTTTCAGCTCGTCCAGTTCCTCGTCGGACAGGTCCATGTCCGCGATGACCACCGCGCTTTCCAGGCTGCCCCCCTTGATCAGTCCCCTTTCGCGCAGGGCCTTCACGTCACTCAGGAAGGTCCACGTCCGCGCCGGGGCGAACTCGGTGACGAACTCGTCCTCCAGGGAATAGAGCACGGTGTGCTGGCTGGCCAGGTTGGATTTCTGGTAGTCGACCATGTAGGTGAGATGGAAATCGTCGGAGGGCATGACGACCAGTTCCTTAAGCAGGCCGTTCTCCCGTTCCGAATACAGCACGGGGTTGTCAAGTTCCAGATATTCCCTGGGAGCGTCCTGTTCGACAATGCCCGCTTCGATCAACGCGTTCACGAAGGGAATGGCGCTGCCGTCGCAGATCGGCGGCTCGTCCCCGTCCAGTTCGATCCGGATATTGTCCAGGCCCAGGCCCGCGACGGCGGCCAGGACGTGCTCCACGGTGTGAATCCGGACGCCGTCCCGCGCGAGGTTCGTCCCCCTGGTCGTATCGATCACGTAGTCTATGTCCGCCGGGATTTCCAGATTGTCGGGATGGTCGACACGCACGAACCGGATCCCGTCGTTCACGGGACCAGGCTTGAACGTTATCGTTGCCCGCCCCCCGGTATGCAGGCCGATGCCCTTGATGGACGCCGGGGATTTTATCGTACGCTGGCGTTTGAGCATGTGCCCCTACTCTTTTCCTTCGTTGGATGACCCGTCCAGCTCGCCGCTTTCGAGCGCCTTGATCCGCGTCTCCAGGGTCTGGACCTGGTGCAGCAGGTCCGGCAGGCGCTTGATGGCCGCCTCGATTCTCCTGGCCTGGTTGTGCGGACGGGCGGGGTATCCCGATACGGTCGATCCGGCGGGAATGGACTTGGTCACGCCCGCCTGCCCGCCGATCCTGGAACCGGCGCCGACGCGTATGTGATCGGAGAGACCGGCCTGCCCGCCGATGAGGGTCCCCGATTCAACCACCGTGCTCCCCGCGATGCCCACCTGGGCGCAAATGGTGACGTGATCGCCGATCGCGACGTTATGGCCGATCTGTACCAGGTTGTCGATCTTCGTGCCGCGGCCGATGCGGGTCATGCCCATGGTCGCGCGGTCGATCGTCGAATTCGCGCCGATCTCCACCTCGTCGCCGATCTCCACGCCGCCGACCTGCGGTATTTTTCTGGCGCCCGCGCTGCCCTGGAAATACCCGAAGCCATCGCTGCCGATCACGACGCCGCCGTGAACGATCACGCCTTCTCCCAGGAATACCCGGTCGTAGAGCGTCGCGTTGGCGAAGATCCACGTGCCCGCGCCGACCCGGCAATGGGCGCCGATCGCCACGTTCGAGCCGATGCAGGCACCTCGACCAACCTTCGTGTGCGGGCCGATCGAGACGTGGGGACCGATGGCTGCTTCTTCATCCACTTCCGCGGCAGGATCGATCCTGGCCGTCGGATGGATTCCGCCTTCGGCGGGACGGTGTCCGGCGAAATAGGTCGTCAGCAGGGTGACGAGCGCAAGCTCCGGAGAAGCCACCCGGATGATGGGGACCGGGGCATGATCGATTTCCCGGGAGACGATGACCGCCGCGGCCTCCGTCGACTCCAGGCGCCGGCTGTGCCGGGCGTTGATCAGGACGGAGATCGAACCCTTGCCGGCCTCGTCCAGCGGCGCCACGCTTTCTATGATGCATGATCCGTCGCCGATGAGTTCGCCCTGTACCTGCGTCGCGATATCTGCCAGCTTCTGTCGCATGGGTGGCTAGTTGGCTTCCTTCCGCAGTTCCTCCAGGACCTGCCCCGTGAGGTCCCGCGCTCTAAGCGGATCCACGTATATGAGCGACCCGGCATCGAAGATATAGGTGTAATTCTCCGCCTTGGCCAGGGTCTGCACCACGTTGAGAATGGATTCCTGCAACGGCCTGGTCAATTCCACTTCCTGTTGCGCCAGCTGCATTTGCTGGGACTGGGCGAACTGCATGAGCTCCTGTTCCTTCTGCATGATATTCTGCTCGTCCTGCTGCCGCCTGGCCGCGGTCAACATGGTCTTGCGGGCTTCATACTGCTGCCTCAGCATTTCGACTTCCTGCTGCCTGCTCTGGACCTGTTCCTGCATGGCCGTCACCTGCTTCTGGAAGGCCTCCTCGGCATCCCTGAATCCCTGGTAGGACTGGCGCAGTCGTTCCATGTCGAGATAGCCGATTTTGAGTTCCTGCGCCTGGGCCGCAACCGGCATCAACAAGACGGCGGCCAGCATGGCCAGCACGGCGAGCACGGCCGCAATACGAATCATCCCTCTTCCTGAAAGCATTGATTTCCTCCTCGAATGCCGGATCGCTCCGGTAACCTGGACCAGCCTGTCAGAACATCTGGCCGAGCTGAAAGTGGGTATGCCAGCCGCTCCGCTTCTTCTGGAGGGCCTGGATAGGATCCGAGGGCTGGTCGAATCCGTATCCGACGTCGAAGCCCAACAGCCCCACCAGGGGCATGATCACCCGGATGCCGGCGCCGACGGATTTCTTCATATTGCCCGGCAGCGGCGTGGCGTCCCCGAGCTTCGCCCAGGCGTTGCCGGCCTCGACAAACGCCACGGCATAGACCGGCTGTTGAGAACTGAGCTGGTCGATGATCGGGACCTGGTACTCCAGGGTGATGATGCTCATCGCACGGCCTCCGTTCCGGCTGCTGGTCCCGTCACCCAGATCGGTATAGGGGCCGATGGAGTTGTTGCCGTACCCACGGATCATGCCGTCGAAACTGACCCCTCCCGGGAAGAACCGTTCGAAGAACGGGACCTCCCGGTCGTTGAAGGGGTTTACAGCAATGGCATACCTCCCCCTGAGGGACAGGGACGTGCCCTTGAACAGGGGCACATAGTAATCGGATTCCAGGGTCTGCTTGAGGAACTTCACGTCACCGCCGACACCGGCTACGTCGCTGCGGGACGTATGGCGCATGCCGCGCGTGGCGAACTGGGGGAAATCGCGGCTGTCGCGCGTAACGGAGAAGGAGACCTGGCTGGTCAGGCCGCTGTTGGATTCGTAGGATTCCCGTTGACGTATATTCGAGTTGATGGCCGAGATCTGCGTTTCGGTCAGGGTGGTATCCTCCAGCGCCGCCGCGTAGTAACGCTCGCTGAAACCCGTGTACGCCAGGTCGAAGAACCGGTAGGCCCCGTTTATGCGCCAGTACGTGCCGCGGAAGCGCCGCCCCAGGGACGTCCCGAAGCCCTTCTGTATGATATTGAATTCCCTGAACCACTGCCGGTTCGTACGGAATATGTCGATGCCGGCGCTGGTCGGTGTATCGAAAAGCCAGGGTTCGACGAAACTGGTGGAAATGGAATTGCGCCGGGCGCCGAATTCCCAATTGAAGTTCACGTTCTGGCCGTTGCCCAGGAAATTCGGGATGATCATGGATATGGTGCCCACGAGCCCGTCGAGCCCGCTGTAACCGGCGCCGGCATTCGCCGTGCCCGTCGGTTTCTCCAGGACGGTGAAGGTGATGTCCACGTCTCCGTTGGAACGGGGTTGCAGGCCGGGCTGCACGTCCTGGAAGTAGTTCAGCTGGAAGACATCCCGCTGGCTTCTCATCAGCACCGACCGGCGAAAGAACTGTCCCGGCTTGATCAGCAACTCGCGCCGTATGACCTTGTCCTTCGTCTTGGTATTGCCGACGATGTTGATCCGGTGTACCTTTGCGGGTTCTCCCTCGTTGACCGCGAAGCGCAGATCGATCGTGGAGTCGTTAGCCGCCGATTCCCGGGCGATGGGCGTGGCGTACAGATAACCCAGCTCGCCATACGCTTCGTAGATGGTCGACACGCTTTCCTGGTATTCTTCTTCGTTGAAGGGCTGGCCCGCGTCGATCTTGATGAGACTGGTCAGTTGTTCACCGGTAAACTTCGTGTTCCCCTCGAAGGCGACGTCCCCGAGGTAATACCGCCTTCCCTCCTTGACGTCGACCTTGATGTACATCCGCTTCCTGTCCTCGCTGAACCAGAGCGTGTCGCTGACGACTTCCGCGTCCCGGAACCCGTGCTTGCGGTATTCCTGGACGATTTTCTCGAACTGGTCCAGCAGGCGTTCCCGGCGCAGGTCGCCCTCTTTCCAGAAATGTTCTTCTTCCGTGTCCGCTTTCTTGCGAAAGGCCTTCTGCAACTCCTTTTCAGGTACGGACACGTTGTTTTCGATAAAGATCTCCCCCAGGCCCACCTTCTCGCCTTCATCGATTTCGATCCGCAAGATCGCGTTGTTTCTTTCCACGAGGACGCGCTCATTCAGCGTGGCGAGCAGGTACCCCTTTTCGTAATAGGCGCTGGTGATGTTGTCCTCGACGCTCTTCCTGCGGAAGGGAGACAGGGCCTGGCCCTGGAAAATACCCGAAATGCGCTCGAGTTCGTCATCCTTGATCTTTTCGTTTCCTTCGAACTCCAGGCGGTCCAGCAACGGGTATTCCTTGACGTTTACGGTCACGATCAGACCCGTCGCGCCTCCACTGACGTAGATGCGTATGTCCTCGAACAGTCCCAGCCGGTACAGTTGCTTGATCGTGGTGGCGCCGTCCCGGGGATTGTACGGGTTACCCGCTTTCAGCACGGTCATCGACCGGATGAGGGGTTCATCCACGTTGGCGTGGCCCTCGATACGCACCTCGGCGATCAAAGGCTGCTGCTGTTGTCCGAAGACTTTCCGGGGACTCACGGACGCGGAGGCAAGCATCCCGCCCGTCAGGATCAGTACAAGGAAGGTTTTGTAGTACATGGATGACTTTGAAGACACGGCGACAACTTCCCCGTCCATGCGGGTAATCGATCGGCAGAAGCCGGCTATCGACGTGTACATGGCGCACGCGAGCCGGCTGTCGATTCTACGCGCATCCCGCATCGCGGGTTCCCGTCCGGGCGCTTTCAGGCTTCCGACTCGGTGAGGACGGGCGCTTTACCGGAATCAGCGGTCTCGGCCTTGTAGAACGTCAGGTTTTCTCCCTTCTTGCCGACCCTGATTTCATCGCCGTCGCCGAACTTGCCCTTGAGCAGTTCTTCCGCAAGCGGATCCTCGAGCATGCGCTGGATGGTCTGGTTCATGAACCGGGCGTTGTAGACCGGGTCATATCCCTTGTCGGCCAACAGTTCCCGCGCGCTCTGCGTCAACGAAATGCGGATGCCCCGCTCGCTCATCCTCTCGTTGATTTCCTTGAGCTGCAGATCGATGATCCGGGAGATATCGGACGGGTTCAACTGCCGGAAGACCACCGATTCGTCGAGGCGGTTCAGAAACTCCGGATTGAACAGTTTCTTCACCTCTTCCTTGACCGTGGCTTCCATCTTTTCGTAGTCGACCGTTGCGTCCTGCTGGAAGCCGAGGCCGCCGGCCTTGTTGATGTCCCGGGTACCGAGGTTGGACGTCATGATGATGATGGTGTTGCGGAAGTCCACCCGGCGGCCGTTGCTGTCGGTCAGCGTGCCCTCGTCCAGTATCTGAAGGAGGATATTGAATACGTCCGGATGGGCCTTTTCCACCTCGTCCAGGAGAATGACGGAATAGGGCTTGCGCCGCACCTTCTCCGACAGGTGCCCCCCTTCGTTGAATCCGACGTAACCCGGCGGGGCGCCGATCAGGCGGGAGACGTTGAACTTCTCCATGTACTCGGACATGTCGATGAAGATCAGGGCGTCGCTGTCCTGGAAGAGGAAAGAGGCCAGGATCTTGGCCAGTTCCGTCTTGCCTACGCCGGTCGGTCCGAGGAAGAGAAACGATCCGATGGGCCGGTTGGGGTTCTTCAGCCCGGAGCGCGAACGCCGGATGGCCTTGCTCAGCACCTGGATGGCCATGTCCTGGCCGATGACCCGTTTCTTGAGCTCGTCTTCCATGCGCAGGAGGCTCTTCGATTCCTGTTCCTCGAGGCGGAATATGGGAATGCCCGTCATGCTGGAGATGATCTGCGCCATGTCGTTCTCGGAAACGGTCACCACCTGGTCGGATACCTTTTCGCGCCAGGCCATGAACGCCTCGTCGTACTCGCGCTGCAGCTCCTCCTGGCGGTCCCGCAGCGCGGCCGCGCGTTCGAACTCCTGCTGCTGGGCGGCCTCCACCTTCTTCTCCTGGATGGCCTGGAGCTGTTCCTCGATCTCCCGGATCTCCTCGGGGACCGTCATCTTGGACAGCTGCGCCTTGGACCCGGCCTCGTCGATGATGTCGATGGCCTTGTCCGGGAGGAAGCGGTCCTTGATGTACCGGTCGGACTGCTTTACGGCGAATTCGAGGGCGTCGTCCGTATACTTGACGTGATGATATTCCTCGAATCGGCTGCGCAGCCCTTTCAGCATGTCGATGGTTTCATCGATGCTCGGCTGGTCCACGATCACCTTCTGGAACCGGCGTTCGAGCGCGCCGTCCTTTTCGATGTGCTTGCGGTACTCGTCAAGCGTCGTGGCGCCGATACACTGCAGTTCGCCCCGGGCGAGGGCCGGCTTGAAGATGTTGGAAGCGTCGAGACTGCCCTCGGCGCCGCCCGCCCCGACGATCGAATGGAGCTCGTCGATGAAGATGATCACTTCGTCCGACTTGGTGATCTCGGCCATAATGGATTTCAGCCGGTCCTCGAACTGTCCCCGGTACTTGGTCCCGGCCACGATCGAGGCCATGTCCAGCGTCACGACGCGCTTGTTCTCCAGGATCTGGGGGACGCTGCGCTGCACGATGCGTTGCGCAAGCCCCTCGGCGATGGCGGTCTTGCCCACGCCGGGCTCGCCGATCAGCGCGGGGTTGTTCTTCTTCCGCCGGCTGAGGACCTGGGTGACCCGTTCGATTTCCTTGTCGCGGCCGATGACCGGATCGAGTTTGCCTCCGCGCGCCATTTCGGTGAGGTCGCGGCCGAAGTGATCCAGGAAAGGCGTGCGGCTGCGCTGGGCGTCCTTCTTGGTCACCGAACGGTCGCTCTGGATGTTCTGGATCTCTTCCTTGATCTTCTCGAACGTCACGTCGTAGGTCGACAGGATCTGGGAGGCGATCCCCTGCTTGTCCCGAACCAGCGCGAGCAGCAGGTGCTCGGTCCCCACGTATTTCGATTTCATGTTGTTGGCTTCGTGCGCGGCGATCTCCAGGGCCTGTTTCGCCCTTGGCGTAAAGGGCACCTGGCCGATCGTGAGCGCGCTCGACTGGGATACCGTGGCCTCCTCGATGGACTGCCGGAGGTCTTCGAGGTCGATGCCCATATTGCGCAGCATGGCGGCCGCGGTGCCTTCCCCGTCCCGGATGAAGGCCAGCAGCAGGTGTTCCGTGGCGATGTAATCATGCTGCAGCCGGGCGGCTTCCTCCCGGGCGATGTGCATCACCCGTTTGAACCGTTCCGTAAACTTGTTGTTGTTTCCCTGGGGCATCTTGAGCATCCCTCCCTTCATGGTCCGGGGCCGGAAACCCCGGCCGGAGTGTGTTCGCCGTCTTTCTCAGAACCTCAGGTGTTCCCTGACCAGTTCCGCGCGGCGTTCATCCCGTTCCTCCGCCGACATTTCCCGGCCCGAGGCCATCCGGATGTGCGCGGGCTGTATCGCGATCATCAACTGGTTGAATGCACTGGTTTCCATGCCCTGGCAGAGCTCCATAAACGCGCCCATCCTGAGCATGGACAGGGCATCCAGCGCTTCCATTTCGCCAAGCAGCCTGGCATGCATAAGCAGGCCGTATGCCCGGGCCACCCTGTCTTCCGTCCGGCGTTTCGCCCTGGTTGCCAGGGCGTCGCAGGCCCGTTCCTCGAAGGCGGCCAGCCGCCTCGTGACGCGGTCGAGCCGGTCGACGATCTCCTCCTCGGCGTGTCCCAGGGTGCACTGGTTGGACACCTGGTACATGTTGCCCGATCGCCCGGTGCCTTCGCCGTGCAGTCCCCGCACCGTGAACCCGATTTCCTCCATGGCGCATCCCAGGGAAGCCATCTGGTCCGCCAGGGTCAATCCCGGCAGGTGCATCAACACCGACAGCCGCATTCCGGTGCCCGTGTTGCTGGGACAGGACGTTAAGTAACCAAACTCATCCGAGAAGGCAAAATCAAGTGTTTTGCTCAGTTCGGTATCGATTTTATCCGCTTCCTGCCAGGCGGCGCGCACCTGCAGGCCGCCTTTGATGGTCTGGAGGCGCAGGTGGTCTTCCTCGTTCACCATGAGGCTGAAGGATTCTCCGGGACCAATGAACACGCCGGCGGGCCGTGTTCCCTCCGCCAGGGACGGGCTGATCAATCGCCTTTCCACCAGTACCCCTCGGTCCAGTTCCGACGTGTCCAGCAGCGAAAGGTACACCGAGCGCGCCACGTTTTCGCCACGCTGGACGGCGTTTTCCACCTGTTCGATCACGCGGAACCGCTCGTTCTTGATCGAACGGTGCACGAAGGGCAGGGTGGTCAGGTTCCGCGCAAGACGGGCCCGGCTGCTGATCACCAGGTCCGCCGTTTCGCCTTCGGGTACGCACCATTGCGGCACGTCGACCAGCAGTTCAGTGTACAGGTTTTCCATTCCGGTATCCATGCGCCTGTCCATGCTTTATCCGTGGGCCACCTGGTGCAGGTCCGAGCCGCGTTCGAGTTCGTTGATGCGGTCCCGCAGATCCGCCGCCTGTTCGTAGGCTTCACGGCCAACGGCCTTCTTCAGGGCCCGCCTCAGGTCGATCAGTTCGCGTCGCATCTTCTGCCGGGACGGATCGGACACGGGGACCTTGCCCCGGTGGAACTCATTGCCGTGTATCTGCTTGAAGAGCGGTACCAGCGTCTCCTTGAAGGCGCGGTAGCATGCGGCGCATCCCAACTGTCCCGATTCGCCGAATTCCGATGCGGACAGGCCGCATTGTGGACAGGACGTCTTTTTCATCACAGATCCGATCCCTGGCCGCCATTCCGGGCCGCAGACTTCGGCCGCCGTCCCTTGCCGCCACCCTGGTCACCGTCCCTTGCCGCCATCCTAAGCCGCCACGGCGTTCAAAAGACCGTCTTCCAGCATGAATGCGCGGTCCGCACGGCGGCCCAGGTCCTCGTCATGGGTGACGATCACGAAGGCCTGTCCGTGCCTGCGGGACATTTCCCACATCAGGTCCAGCAGCGCTTCCCCGTTCCCGCGGTCCAGGTTGCCGGACGGTTCGTCCGCCAGCACGATATGGGGCCGGCCCACCAGGGCCCGGGCCACGGCGACCCGCTGCTGTTCTCCGCCGGACAGCGCGACCGGCTTGTGTTCGAGACGCGCCTCCAGTCCCACCTCCGCGAGCAGGCCTCGGGCCCGGTCGCGGGCCGAGTCCCAATCGCATCTTCCGACCAGCAACGGCATCATCACGTTTTCCAGCGCCGAGAACTCGGGGAGCAGGTGATGGGCCTGGAAGACGAAGCCCACGGTCCGGTTGCGGAACTCGGCCAGCCGGTCGTCCGGCAGGTCGAACGCGTTCGTTTCGCCGATGAAGACCTGCCCGGAAGTGGGCCGGTCCAGCGTACCCAGGATATGCAGCAGGGTGCTTTTGCCCGCGCCCGACGCGCCGTGGATCGCCACGATCTGCCCGCGGCGGATATCGATGTCGATGCCCTTCAGGATTTCGAGCCGGCCGTTGCCCGAGAGGAAGTCCCTGGTCAGGCTCCTCGCGCTCAGCACTTCGTCGGTCCGGCTGTCGTCCGCTATGGGCGGTTCGTAGGCCATACCCCTGGCTTCCGGCTCTCCTCCCGCGTCCCGCGGCGAGTTCGCTATTCGTGCCTGATCGCCTCGACCGGCACCAGGCCGGCGGCCTTCCGGGCCGGATAGACGGCGGCCAGCACGCAGATCAGCATGGATCCCAGGGCGACGCTGGCGAAATCAAGCGGTTCGACCCGCACGGGCAACGCGTCGATCAGATAGATGTCCGGCGGCAGCGCGATGAACTCGAAGGTGCGCTGCGTCCAGCAGAGCACATAACCGATCACGCAGCCGAGCAGGGTGCCCAGGATACCGACTACGGATCCCTGGATGATGAATAACCTGGTGATGCTGGCGGCGGTGGCTCCCATGGACTTCAGAATACCGATGTCCCGGGTCTTCTCCAGCACGACCATGATCAGGGTGCTGGCGATGTTGAAAGCGGCCACCAGGATGATCAGGTTGAGTATGGCGAAGGAGCCCCATTTCTCAAGCGTCATCCACCGGAACAGGCCCTTGTGCCGCTGCATCCAGTCTACCGTAAAATACGCCACGGGCGGGCTTGACGCAACTGATGATTCGGCGGTCTCCTCGGCGTAGCGGTTCAGTGCGACCTCGATCTCTTCGGAGATTCGCCGCGCCTGGTTCCGGTCGGCAACCCGGACGGCGATGCCGTTGATATCGCTACCGAGTTTGAACAGTTTCTGGGACTCGGCCAGGGAGACATAGGCGGAGGAGGCGTCGTACTCGTAGAACCCGGTTTCAGAAATGCCCGTGACCCTGTAGGGCCGGATGTAAGGCGTGAGCGCCGAGGTCAGGGAGAAGCCCTGGATGTTGCCCAGGGCTACCCGTTCGCCGACGATGATCCCCAGCTGGTCCGCCAGGCCCCGGCCCAGGACGATCCCGGGCAGCGGTCTACCGTCCGGATTGGCCGGATCGGGCGCGGCCGTCAGGTCCAGGGCGCCGAAGGCGATGTTTTGCTCGAGGTCCGTAGCCAGTCGGCCCGATGCGATGTCCAGCCCGTGCACGATGACGCCCGCCGCCGCATTGCGCGTCGTGGGCACCGGTGCGCAGACGGCTTTCTCCAGCACGTAGGGCGCGGCGGAGACCACCTCGTCCACCGACAGGATGACGTCGATCAACGGATCGTATTCGGAAATAGCGCCGTCTCCGAGCAGCGAATACACGTTGATATGGGCGCGCTCTCCGATGATCCGTTCCCGGACTTCGCTTTCAAAGCCGTTGAACAGCGAAAGGACGATGACGAGGGCGGCAACGCCCACCAGCACGCCGCCCACGGATATGTAGGTAATGAGAGAGACGAAACGGTTCTGCCGCTTGGAGCGCAGGTATCTCAGGGCGATGAACCATTCGTATGACCATCGTTTGCGCGGCACTATTCGGCATCCTGTTCGCCGGGACCGTCTTCGAAGGATTCCCTGCGCAGGTGGGGAAAGAGGAGCACGTCCTTGATGTTGGCCGAGTCGGTAACCAGCATGGCCAGCCGGTCGATGCCGATGCCGCATCCCCCGGTGGGCGGCATGCCGTATTCCATGGCGCGCAGAAAGTCTTCGTCCATGGCGTGGGCTTCCCCGTCGCCCTTCCGCTGCATTTCCACCTGCTCCTCGAACCGGCGGCGCTGGTCCACCGGGTCGTTCAACTCGGTGAAGGCGTTGGCGAATTCGCTTCCGCAGATGAAGAGTTCGAACCGCTCGGTCAGGTCGGGATCGTCCCGGCGACGCTTGGCCAGGGGGGAGATTTCCACGGGGTAATCCGTGATGAAGGTCGGATTCACGAGGCGGTCCTGCACAAAGTGTTCGAAGAGTCCGTCGATCATCCTGCCCCGGCCCAGGTCGGGCTCCACATCCAGTCCCCGTTCGCCGCAGACCGCGGCGAGCTCCCCGGTCGAAAGGCCGGCGACGTCGATGCCGCTGTTCGCGCGGATGGCCTCGAGCATGGGAATCCTCGGCCACGGCGGGGTCAGATCGATGGCCTGGTCCTGGTAGGTGTGCTCCAACGTGCCGTTCACCTCCTCGAAGACCTCGACGAAGAGGCGTTCCACCAGGTCCATGATATACTCGTAGTCGACGTAGGCGATATAGAACTCCAGCATGGTGAACTCGGGATTGTGCGTGCGATCGATCCCTTCGTTCCGGAAGTCGTGCCCGATTTCATAAACGCGCTCCATGCCGCCGACGATCAGCCGCTTGAGGTAGAGTTCATCGGCGATGCGCATGAACAGCGGCATGTCTAGCGCCTGATGGTGGGTCTTGAAGGGACGGGCCAGCGCGCCGCCGTACAGGGGCTGGAGGATCGGCGTTTCGACTTCGATGAAGCCCTCGCCGTCCATGAACCGCTGGATGGACCGGATGAGCCGCGAGCGCTTGAGGAAGACCTCCTTGACCCCGGGATTGATGATCAGGTCGACGTAGCGCTGCCGGTACCTGGTCTCGATATCCCGGAGGCCGTGCCACTTTTCGGGCAAAGCGCGCAGGGACTTGGACAGCAGCGTCAGTTCGTCCGCCATGACGGTGGTTTCACCGGTACGGGTGGTGAAGACGGCGCCTTTAACGCCCAGGTAGTCCCCGACCTCGATCAACTGGTCGTAGACCTCGTAGGCGTCCTGTCCGACGCGGTCGAGCCGGACGTAGATCTGGATCCGGCCGGTGCGGTCGAGCAAGTGGGCGAATCCGGACTTGCCATGGCCCCGCTTGGACGTGATCCGGCCCGCTACCGCGACGGGTTCGGCGGATTCGATCAGCGCTTCCGCCTGATCGAGTATGGACTCGGCAGGATGGGTTACGTCGTAGCGGACGGGGTACGGATCGATGCCGCGCGCGCGTATCTCTTTGAGCTTGCTGTATCGTTGTCGGTTGAATTCGATCGGGCTGCTCACCCGTTTGCTCCGAAGGACTTCATGTTTGGTGGCGGACCCCGGTAGAGGCGCGCTGCGGATTGATCAATGCGCCGCCGGCCAGCCGGGCCGGACGGGCACCGGAATATAGGCGCGACGGGCCGTTGTGTCAACGAAAAAGGACTTCTGAAACAGGGTGCGGGATGGGTGCGGGATGGGTGCGTGGGACGTGTGCCGGGGGGACGCCCGGCGGCGTTTTCGGGACGTTGAGGGATGGGCGCGGGCGGCTGGCGTGCGGGGACGCGCGCGCGGGCGTGAGGGATGAGGATCTAGTCGCTTTCTGCTGAATCTCCACGACGGAGATAGGCCTCGATGAAGGCATCGATTCCACCGTTCATCACGGACTGGATGTTGCCGATTTCCGTTCCGGTCCGGTGGTCCTTTACCATGGTGTAGGGATGGAAGACGTAGGAACGGATCTGGCTGCCCCACGCGATGTCCTTCTTGTCGCCTTCGAGACGTTCCCTTTTCTCCCGGATCTCATCCTGCCGTTGCTGGTAGAGGCGGGACATGAGCACCTTCATGGCGCTTTCCCGGTTGCGGTGCTGGGAGCGCTCGGACTGGCACTGCACGACGATGCCGGAGGGCCGGTGGGTGATGCGCACGGCCGAAGAGGTCTTGTTCACGTGCTGGCCTCCGGCGCCGCTCGCCCGGTAGACGTCGATCTCCAGGTCCGATTCGCTTAGATCGATATCGCCCGGATCGTCGATTTCAGGCAGCACGGAAACCGAGGCGAAGGAGGTGTGCCGCCGGTGGTTGGAGTCGAATGGGGAGATGCGCACGAGGCGGTGGACCCCGGCTTCCGCCTTGAGGTACCCGTAGGCGTATTCGCCCGAGACCTCGATGGATACGCTCTTGATGCCGGCTTCCTCGCCCGGCTGCAGGTCCAGGGTATCGAAGGCGTAGTCCCGGGATTCCATCCAGCGCAGGTACATGCGCATGAGCATTTCCGCCCAGTCCTGGGACTCGGTACCGCCCGCCCCGGGGTGAATGGAAACGATGGCGTTCTTCGTGTCGTCGGGGGCCGACAGCATGCTCTGCAGCGTCGCCGCCTCCAGGAGGCCCTGCAGCGACCGGACTCCTTCTTCGATCTCGTCGAAAGCGTCCCGGTCATCCTCCTCTACGGCCATTTCAAAGAGGGTCTCCAGGTCCTCGGCCTGGCTGCCCATCTCGTTCCAGCCATCGATGATCTTCTTGTGATCGCTGATCTGCCGGCTGATCGTCTGGGCCCTGGCCTGGTTGTTCCAGAAGTCCGGTTCGCCCGTGACGCCTTCGAGCCGGGCCGTCTCCGCCTGCCGTTTCTCTATGTCAAAGACCCCTCCAGAGATAGGACAACTGGCTCCGGCAGGCTTCCAGCGCGTTCTTGATTTCGGATGGTTCCATCATCTTGGGCAAGTGCTCCTTTCTAGAAACGCCTGAACGCTTCTTCCAGCAATTCCTGGTCGCGGATGGAGTCCGCTCCGGCAGAACGGGCCGGGTCGCCGGACCGTATGCAGGCCAGGAAGTGGGCGTTCGCCCGACGGAACGCCCAGTCCCTCGGCGCCTGCGGCTGGGCGTGTTCCTGTATGTCGCCCGCCCGGTAGACCGAGACCCGGGCCGGCACGTTCCTGAGCAGCGGGGGCGGCGTAAGGACCTCCACCCATCCGTCTTCGAAATACACCTTGACGCCCTCGTCCCAGAAATTCGCCGACAGCCTTCCCAGTTCCAGCACCGCGTCGAAGCCGTCCATGGCGAAGACCATCAGTTTGGTCGGGGCGTCGAGGACCGCGAATTCCAGTGACTGGACCTCGCCCAGCAGGTGGCGCATCAGATTGATGTTATGGCAATACAGGTTGTTCAGGCTGTAGAGCTCGCGGACGCGTTCCTTCTCCAGCCACTCCGGAGGACGGGGCTCGATTTCCGGGTAGGTTTCGTCCGTCCGGATCGGCGTCCCGGCGTTGCAGACCCAGTCTCCGGCGAAGCAATGGCCCCTGGCGTGGGTGATCGCCCCGAGTTCGCCGGATGACGACAGTTCTTCGATGATCGAGCGGGCCAGTTCCACGCCGGTATCGAAGCGTTTCATGTACCCGACCATCAGTTGGCGCTCGTTACGCTCGGCGGCCTCGACCATGCGGCGGGCATCGGACAGGTTGGTCGCCATGGGTTTCTCGAGATATACGTGCTTGCCCGCGTTCAACGCGTCGATGGAAACAGGCGCGTGGGCGTCGTCCGAAGTGATCTGCACGATGGCGTCTATCGCGGGATCGGCGCAGAGCTCCTCGTGGGAGTCGCAGGTCCTCGCGACCCCGAAACGGTCGGCCACCAAACGCGCGAGCCGGGGCCTGCGGTCGGCCAGGGCAACCACCTCGCAACCATCCATCCCCGTGAAATTGGGCAAGTGGACCAGTTGTCCCATGAATCCCGCGCCGACGAAGCCGATCCTGATCCGGTCGTTGTTCGTAGGTCCCACGCCATCCTCCGGGTGATATGCGCGCCTGTGCCTGAATAGCGCGCCGCTTCCGCCCGATACGCCTTGCGCCGGGCCGTCGGGTTGACAAAGCTGACCAGGCGGACCAAGCTGGCCGGCAGGCGGCCGCTATATTAAACCCTTGCCGGCCAGGCTGGTAAAGGACTTTCGGCCGATGATGATGTGATCCAGCACCTTGATGTCGATCATCTGGCCCGCGTCGACGAGCTGGGCCGTGATCTTGAGGTCGTCCTGGCTCGGTGTGGGATCGCCGCTGGGATGGTTATGTACGAAGATTACCGACGCGGCCGAGTCGAGGATGGCGGGTTTGAACACTTCGCGGGGATGGACGATGCTCGCCGTAAGACTGCCCACAGATACGGTCACGCCGCGGATCAGGCAGTTGCGTGCGTCGAGCATCAGGACCATGAAAATCTCCTTGCGCAGGTCCCGAAGTCTCGGCATGAAGTAGCGCGCCACGTCCGTGCTCGAAACGAAGGACTTCTGTTCCATTTCCTGCGCTTCGAGCCGGCGGCCGATTTCGATGGCGGAGGCGATCTGGGCGGCCTTGACGGGCCCCACGCCCGACACCTGGCACAACTCGCTCAGTTCCCGGGTGGCGAGGTGGCGCAGACCGCCGAAGTGCTGCAGGAGTTCCCGTGAGATTTCAATGACGTCCCTGCCTCCCGCGCCGTTTCCCGTGCGCAGCAGCAGCGCGATCAATTCCGTGTCCGACAGCGTGTGTATGCCGTACTTAAGCAGACGCTCCCTGGGCTTTTCGTCCTCCGGCCAGTCCCTGATCGGTGTTACTCCCTGTAAATCGGTCATCGCATCATCCTTTCTGCGGGTCATTGGAAACATTGCGTGTTGACCGATTCAGTCGGATTTCGATCAGGCGATCTCGTAAGCTATTGCGCCTCCTCGCCCGCACGCTCTGCCGCGCCGGAACCCGGATTCGCCGCGGCAGGCCCCGTATCCGGCGATCCACCCGAAACCGCCGGTTTCATCGCGTCCACGAAAGGCTTGAAGAGGTCGATAGGGACCGGGAACAGCGTGGTGGAGTTGTTCTCCGCCGCCACGACCGACAGGGTCTGGAGGTAACGCAACTGCACGGCGACGGGATGGGTGCCCATGACATGGGCGGCCTCGGAGAGTTTTTCCGCGGCCTGCTGCTCTCCCAGGGCGTTGATGACCTTGGCCCGGCGTTCCCGCTCCGCTTCCGCCTGCTTGGCCATGGCGCGCTGCATCTCGATGGGCAGGTCGACGTTCTTGATGACGACCATGGACACCTTGATGCCCCAGGGTTCGGTCTGCTGGTCCAGCAGGATCTGCAGGTCCTCGTTGATCTTGTCCCGGTTGGACAGCAAATCGTCCAGTTCCACCTGCCCGAGCACGCTCCGCAGCGAGGTCTGGGCCAGTTGGTGGGTCGCCTGCAGGAAATCCTCCACCTCGGTGATCGCCCGTTCGGGGTCGATGACCCGGAAGTATATCACCGCGTTGACCTTGATGGACACGTTGTCCCGGGTGATTACGTCCTGGGCCGGCACGTCCTTGGTCACGGTGCGCAGGCTGACCTTTTCCATTTTATCGATGCCGGGGATCAGGATAATGATACCGGGGCCGTTCTTCCCGATGAGGGCCTTGGAAAGCCGGCCCAGCCGGAATATCACGCCCCGCTCGTATTCGCGGAGTATCTTGACCGCGTTGGTGAAAAGAACGATGAGGATCAGGATGATTACGATCGTCGATAGCTGAAATCCGTCAAAGAACATGGGCGTCCTCCCCTTATTACGTTGCGTCCGTACCTGATTCCAGGCTTTCCACCTTGAGTCGCAGGCCATTGACCTCCACTACCCGAATCGGCGTATCGGGCTCGATGGGCGTTTCGCTCGTGGCGAACCAGTATTCGCCGTGGACGAACACTTTGCCGTTCCGGTCGTCCACGGCCGTGTGCGCGCGGCCCGTCTCGCCGATCAGTCCCTGGCTGCCGGTGGTCGTGCGCCGCTTCTGGGCTTTCAGCGCGTAGCCCACGGCGAAGAGCGTGAAGGCCGCGGTCGCGATCACGGCCGGAATGATGGCATACAGGGAAATGCGCAGATAGGGATCGGGCGAATCGATGAGCATCATCGAACCGATCGTGAAGGAAACGGCGCCGCCGAGGGTCAGGAGGCCACCGCTGGCCACGAACAGTTCCGCCACGAACAGCCCGAGTCCGAGCAGGATGAGCAGCAGTCCGGCGTAGTTTATGGGCAGCGTCTGCAGGGCGAAAAGCCCGATGACGATGCACATGCCGCCCACGACGCCGGGGAAAATGGCCCCGGGGTTGATGAACTCGTAGATGAGCCCGTAGAACCCGAGCATCATCAGGAGATAGGCGATGTTGGGATTGGAGAGCACGTTCAGTACCCGGTGATGCCAGCTCATTTCACGAATGCTCACCTCGGCGTCCTTCGTGCGCAATACCCGGCTGCCTTCCCGGACTTCCACCACGGTTCCGTCGATCCGTATGAGCAGGGAGTCCAGCGTGGCGACGCTGAGGTCCACGACGTTCTGCTCCACGGCTTCCCGGTCGGTCAGGGCTTCGGCCTTCCGCACCGCCTGTTCCGCCCAGTCCGCGTTCCGGCCATGCTTGTCGGCGATGGACCGGATATAGCTCACGGAGAAGTTCTCGACTTTCTCCTGCATGGTCGAGTCCGCGACCGCGCCGCCGATGCCCACCGGGCTGGCCGCGCCGATGCTCGTGCCCGGCGCCATGGCGGCGACGTGGGCGCTCATGGTGATGAACACGCCCGCCGATCCGGCGCCAGCGCCGCTGGGCGACACGTAGACCACGACGGGCACGTTGGACGCGAGCATGTCCTTTATCATCATCTGCGTGGACTGGAGCAGCCCGCCGGGGGTGTCGAGCAGGATCACCAGGCATTCCGACCGGTCGTCTTCCGCCCTTTCGATCGCGGCGGTAACGTGCTGGACGCTGATCGGTCCGATCGGGCCGGTCAGCCTGATGACGTCGACCCGGGATGCCGCGGCGTCCGCTCCCGGCCAGGAAAGCGCGAAGACCATCAGGATGCATTTAAGAGTTCGTATCGGGTTCATGATGGGTTTGCCCGGTTGGTTCGTGATAGGATTTGAGCGGCGGTTAAGGCCGGTGATTCGGATTGAGCAGGTGAACGAGTTGCACGGCCTGGAACAGCGCCGCCGGTTCGATCTGGGGCCTGAGGGATCGGCGCCGCGGGAACAGCGTGGTCTCTCCCATCATGGGCGGCGCCACCACGACTTCGACCTGGCCCGGGTTTATGCGAATGTTCCGCTGGGGACACTTGGGCCAGATGGAATGAATGCCCCTGAAGGCCATGGGAATGATCACCACGTCGGGCGGAATCTTGCTGAACAGTCCGTGCTGCAGGGGTATGGACTGGATGTCGAAGGCCGCCGTGGTCCCCGCGGCGTAGATGATGCCCGGCCGCTTTTCGAGCAGTCCGGCGAATCGCTGGGTCGCGTTATTGGTATCGCCCGCGCGGGGCAAGACCACGTAACCGTCGACCTCCTCGAGCAGGCGGTCGAATTCCGCGGCGTTCACGCCGAACAGGGTCGTGCTCCAGGATCCCAGGCGCAACGTGACGTACTCCGTCAGTCCCGACCGGGACAGGATGGTGCAGGGACGGGAGTCCTCCCAGCCCAGGGCGTCCAGCAGGACGCGGGACTGAAGCACCTTGTACATGACGGGATGGTCGAAGACGCTCTGGTGGGTCGGGAAGAAGAGGACCTTGTACCGCCCCTCGTGCAGCTTGAGCACGCGGGCCAGTTCGCCGACCATCGGATCGACGTGGACCTTGACCGTTATGCCGAAGATCTTCAGGGTCCTGTCGGCCCACGTTAGACTGTTGTGCCATGCTGCGTCGAGCCGCTCCCGCTCGTCCAGGATCTCCTCCTCGATGGCGAGCTTGTTCCTGACATACCGCCATGAGGCGCCGATCCATCGGGTGAGCTTTGTGGCGCGCTTGACGGGAGAATACCGGGCGTTGCGCCCCACGTGCGGATACTCCAGGAAATGGCCGGCAGCAGTCCGGTCCAGCAGGGGCGGCACCACCATGGGTTCCAGCATGGAGGCGAGCTCGTCGGGGATTTTCGCCTTCTCCTCCTCATTATCCTTCATGTGCTGGTTGATCCGGTAGATGACCAGGTTGCACTTGTCCATCAGGCCATGGGTCAGGTCGATCATGTCCCGGGTCAGGCTCGTATAGTGATGGCCGTACCAGTATCCGGTAGGCTTGAGCTGCGCGGGGTTCTCCTGGTGCGCCTGGAAGAACTCCACCATCATGGCCTGGCCGAGCAGGATATCCTCCTGAATGCCGTCGATCTTGCGCTGGATGTACTTGCTCGGGACGTGCCGGCGGCAGAACTCGGCCAGCAGTTCGGCGTCGCTGATGATCTTCCATACCGCGCAGCCGAACCATGCGAAGTTGGTATAGGTATTGTAGCGAACGGCGAGCAATTCGCCGGCGGCCAGGTAATCGAGCGTTTTCTGCGCGGTGTTGTGGAATATGTCCCGCAGCGTGGAGCGGGTTTCCTTGCCGTCGAGCGTACATGGATAGGTAGCCTGCCAGATGGGGTCGTCCTCCGGCACGATGTCCTTGAGCTTCTCGGCGACCGGCTGGGCGTGAGACAGGGGCACGCGGGACAGCCTGGCCCCGGCCAGGGCGGCCTCGCCTTCGTCGGGGGTAAACACGTTGCTCGCCCGGAGCGCTTCGACATAGACGGTCTGGTACAGTTCGAGGAACTGGGCGGTGGCACCCGGGTCCTGCTGCAGGAACTGCTCTCTGACGCGGGCGTACAACTGGACCGACTGATAGTAGTCGGGAGCGACTCGCCGGAACTGGTCGTAGGCCTCGCCCATCCGCTGGTCGCGAAGGAGGGGAACCCCTTCGTATATCGCGCCGATCAGCTTCGCGCGGTAGCCCAGTCCCTCCAGACCGATCGATCCACCGGGCGTCCGCGAGGGCGGCCACTTCAGCAGTTCCGGATCGACGCCTTCGAAATAACCCTCGCTGTTCGCCAGGTCCAGCACACCCTGCGCGGCCTGGTCGTAGACCGTGAGCAGGACGTCCACGTTCCTGATCAGCGTCTGGTGATCGAACCAGATCGAAGCGGGATCGATTTTCTGGGTCGCGGTGTTCATGAAGGGTTCCGGTCAGCTCTGCGCGCCGTCGAGCGGATAGAGTTTCCTGCCGAGGCGGTGATAGGTGACCACGCCGGCGTCATGGACGCCCGGTTCCGTGACCACGTGGATCGCACCCGCCCACGGTTCGAATCCGGCCCGGAAGTGGGCCGATGACTTGACGCCGACATAGCGCATCTCCCTGGGGTCCAGCCCGAGAGATTCCGAAAACGCCGTATCGAAAGGCTGCTCGCGTTCGTTCACGAGAATGACGTGTATGCCTTCCTGCCGGATATGGGCCGACGGTCCCATCGTACCCTCCAGGCCCGCGAGCATGGGGCCGTGGTACCGGAACCTGCCGTCCGAAAGGGCCAGCACCTCCGCCGTCATGGTCACTGATTCGCCCTGCACCGGCGTGGACTTGCCCCCGACGTCCAGTGTAACCGTGGCACCCACGCCGGCGTCCATGCACCGGTCCACCGCCTCGGGATCGACGATGTACAGGACACAGGCATCTTCGAGTCCGGCGTCGATGAACGTGCGCAGCATGGCCGTGCTGTCACCCGGCGAGCCGCCGCCCGTGTTGTCGTTGCGGTCCGCCAGCACGACGGGGAACAGGCCCTCCTCGTGGACCCGTTCCAGCGTCTCCTTCGTCGACGGCATGGAGAAATGCCAGTCGGCCCGCCGGTCGTACAGCCAGGCGCCGAGTTCGTCCGCGTACCGCTGGGCCATCCCATGATCGTCGTCCGTCACGATGTACACGGACGCGCCCATGTGGGGTATGTCCGCCAGCGGGAAACAGGTGGCGATCGATCCGCAGACGACCCCTGGCCGCGATTCGATTTCATGCAGGTAGTCGATCGCCTCCTTCATGGGCGAATGGGCCGTCACCTGGTTCATGCCCCAGACCATGGGGATCTGGTGCAGTGCCATGGTGGGCCGCAAGCCCTCCCTCAGGATCCGTACGAGCACGTCGGCACATTCCCGCCCCCGGGGCGCCATGTCCACCTCCGGGTAGGACTCCCGGCCGATCAGCACGTCGGCCTGCTCGATCATCAGCGGGGTCATGTTGGAGTGGATATCGAGCTGCCCTACGATGGGCACGTCCCCGACGAGGTCCCGGACGGCGGAAAGGATGTATCCTTCGCCATCGTCGATGCCTTCGGCCACCATGGCGCCGTGCAGTTCGAGCAGCACGCCGTCTATTGGACCCGCGTTGCGAAAGCCCTCCAGCATCTCGTCGAGAATCTCGTCGAAAAGTGCCCGCGGCGTTGGACCGCTCGGATGGGGTTCGGCCACGATCGTGGGGATCAATTCGAACCCGTGTGCTTCCGCCCCTTCGATGAAACCGCCCGTGGGCTTGTTTGCGCCCCTGAACGCCTTGAGGACCTCGCTGCCCCGCAGGCCGCCGTACCGTTCCTGGTAGTTCCTCCGGGTGGTTTCCACGGTCGTGAACGTGCTCGTCTCGTGGGCGATGATTCCGGTTACGACGCGCATTCGATTGCCTACCGTTTCAAGCTCGATATATGCCGTAGACCAGTAGAAGCCAGCCGACGATGAACGCCACGCCGCCAAGCGGGGTCACGGCGCCCAGCCACCGGACGCCCGTGAGACTCAATACGTACAGGCTGCCGGAGAACAGCACCGTGCCGACGATGAACGACCATCCCGCCGCGGGCGGTATCGCACCCGGCCAGCGCGAGACTGCCCAGGCCGCGAAGAACAGGGCGAAGGCGTGATACATCTGGTACCGGACGGCGGTCTCGAAGATCTCCAGCATCTCCGGCGAGATCCGGTCCTTCAGTCCATGGGCGCCGAAGGCCCCGGCGACCACGCCCAGGAGCGCCGAGATACCGCCGGTTATGGCAAAGAGCTTTTCCATATCCTACCAGATCGGGGCCAGCCAGCCGCCGTCCACGGGCAGGGCCGTTCCGGTGATCCACTCTGCGTCGTCCGACGCGAAGAACACGCAGGCCCGGCCGATATCCTTCGGCAGTCCCAGCCGGGGCAGGGGGGTCTTCTCCAGCGCCTCAGCGACCTGGTCCTCGGTCAGGTAGTCCTGGATGGGCGTCTCGATATAGCCCGGGCAGATGGTATTGGCGGTTATCCCGTGCGACGCCAGCTCGACCGCCGTGTCCCGCGTGAGATTGACGACGCCGGCCTTGGCGGGTGCGTACGCCGGACCGCCACCGCCGTGAAAGGCGTGTACGGACGCGATGTTGATGATCCGTCCCGCGCGGGATTCCTTCAGGTGCGGCACGGCCGCGCGCGTAGTCAGAAACAGGGCCCGCAGGTTCACGCCCATGATGCGGTCCCACGTCTCTACCGGGGTCGTCTGGCTGTCGCCCAGGGCGAAAATACCCGCGTTGTTGACCAGGATGTCCAGGCCGCCAAAAGCCTCCAGCGTCCGGTCGACCAGCCTGTTGACGGCCGCTTCGTCCGACACGTCGGCCTGCACGAAGAGGCCGTCGGCACCCAGCTCGTTCAAGGCCGCCACGGTGGGCGTCGTCACGTCCTGGTCATGGTACTTGCCCGGTTTCGGCCGTTCGACGAGGTCGGTGACCACGACGCGGGCTCCTTCCCTGGCCAGTTCGATGGATATGCCCCGGCCAATACCGGAACTGCCGCCCGTGACGATAGCGACCCGACTTTCGAGTTTCAAGATGTCCTCTGTTTAACCCGGTATGCGAAGTGGAGCCGTCCTGAATGGATTATAACCAGATCGAAAAACCGAGGCAAGGCAAGTGTTTATAAATGGATTGCGTTTTTCGGAACCCGCCTTAGTAATATAGTCTTCATGCCCGTCCCGATTATACCGTCCCTTACCACCGCAGGAGGATTCCATGAAGATCACGCACGCCGAACGAACGGCCCTGAACGTGCCGTTCTACGCCCCGCACGTCGATCACGCGATGGCCCGGGCGAATACCCACAACGAGCGCGTCTGGGTGTACCGGCTGGAGACCGACAACGGCCTGGTCAGCATCACCGACGGCCACGGCGCCTCGGATACCGCCGGCCTGGTCGGCAAGGACCCCTGGACCATCATGTGGGACGACGATATCGGTTTCGGTCCGCAGATCGCCGCCTTCGACCTGTGCGGGAAGGACGCTGGGGTGCCCGTGCACGCCTTGCTGGGCAACAAGCTGCGGGACCGCTGCCCCCTTTCGTGGTGGGACATCGACATGGCGCCCGAAGACTGGGTCAAGGAGGCGGAGGAGTCCCTTCGCCGCGGCTACACGTCCTTCAAGATGAAGGCGCGGCCCTGGCGCGACATCGTCGCCCAGATCGACGCGGTGAGCGAGGTCGTCCCGGCCGATTATCGGTTCGACGTGGACTTCAACGGTTTTCTCCTCACCCAGGCGAAAGCGGAACAGATCCTGTCCCAGCTCGACCAGCGGGTGAACGTGGGCATGTACGAGAGTCCCTTCTACCTGCGGAAAGACCTCAAAGGCGCGCAGATGCTGCGGGAACGCATCCAGAAACCCATCGTGGAACACTTCGGCGACGACGTGTGGCAGGCGGAGGTCAGCGACGGGTTCGTGGTGGGCGGCGGCGCCTCGGGGACGATGAGGCAGGGCATCATGGCGGCCGCATTGAACAAGCCCTTCTGGCTCCAGATGGTGGGGGCCGGGCTGACCACGACTTTCGCCGCCCACATCGGTTCGGTGCTGTCACATGCCCAGCTGCCCTACATCACCTGCCACGAACTCTGGCAGACCGACCTGCTGACCGAACGGATCGAGGTGGTGGACGGGTACATGGAGGTGCCGGACAAGCCCGGTCTCGGCGTTGAAGTCGACGAGAAGGCCATCGAAACCTACGCCGTCGACGATGACGAACCCACGGCGGTGCAGCGCTACCGGAGCAAGAAGCGGATCCTGCGCGTGGTCTGGCCCGGTTTGGCCGGAAATCAGCGCGTGTGGGAATTCACCGACGAGAGCATCTACCAACCCGAATTCTACAAGGGGAATCTGCCGGGATTCGAAACGGGGGTGCACCTCGAGGTGATCGAAGACGACCACAGTCCGGCCTTCGAGAAGAGGCACGCGGAACTGGCGCGGCGGGAGGCTGCCGTGGCCCGGGCGCCCAAGGGGATCTAGCCTTCACCCTGACCGCCTGAACGTCTCCGGAATCACCCGCTGCGCCGCTTCGACGACGTGGTCTTCCACATCGCCGGCGAAGCGATTGGGCAATCCGAAATACACCGTGGCGTCGCCGCCTTCGTACCCGCCCTCCTCCCAGATCCGCCGGGAGGGTATGTAGCCGGGAAAGTCGTTGGCATACGCGCCTACCCACAACCTTGCGGGATCGTACATGCGCCGCAGCCTGAAGGCGTAGTCCGCCACCACCTCCCCGGCCAGGAAACAGATAGCGAGGCCATCTCCGAACGACCAGCCCTGGACCGGGTAGCTGAGTGCTTCCGGGACGGCCACGCCGTCCTCCATGCGAGCGATCCACTTCCGGGCGTGGTAGCCCGCGGCGTCTGAACCCTCCGCCGCGGCCGTCCAGGCCTCGCGGGAAGGCATGGTGTCGTAGGGCAGCGAGGCGTGGACCAGGCGGCACCGGACAGGTCCCGTCAGGGGGCGTCCGGGAATCCCGAGCAGGCGGTCCACCTCCCACGCGATATCGCCACCGTGACGCCTGGAAAAGGAAAGGCCCGTGCGGGGAAAGGGATTCGCGTTGGCGGCGCACCCGATGGTGACCAGGGCAACGGCCCCCGGGTGTTTCCGCCTGATCCGGTCGGCTGCGAATCCCGCCCAGTCGCCGCACATGAAGTTGTCCGCGGGGCCGAACGTCGTGCAGTGGCAGGCATAGCTGACCCATACCGCCCTCAGGTTTCCATCCGGGTCATCGACCCTGATCATGGGCATCACGTGATCCACGGGCCCGATCTGCGCGCGCCGGTTCACCGCGAACCCGGCGTGTCCCTCGCTGTAACTCAGGCAGGCCGGTTTCCGGTTCGACAACGCACGCAGTCCCGCCTCCACGAGCAGTCCCGCGACTTCACCGGTATATCGGTCGATATGCCGCTGATGAGCCGCCGGGATATCCGTGCTGAACAGCATGGGCGCCGCACCGGAGAGCATGGGCGCGTTGTGGGTGTGGGTATAGCACAGGACGACGCGTTCCCTGTCAATCCCCGCCCGCCGACCCAGTTCCCGTGCGACGGACGCCGTAATGGATTCGGTCACGCCGCAGTTCTCCAGGGCCAGCATCAGGACCGGCCGCTCCGCACCGATGGCCAGGGCGCGGGCGTACAGAGTTGACTTGATTTTCGCCGTTTCTTCCCGGCGCGCGCCGTAACCGCTCAGGCGCACCGGATAGTCGGGGGTGACGTCGACTTCAGATACGCCGACCGGGATCAGTTCGTTCATCGGTCTTCCCTGTCTTTCGTGACGGCTAGTACCATTCCGTCCTGTGGGGGGTCCCCGGGAAGAAAACCGCGTCGACCGCCAGGGACAGGACGACGCCAAGGAGAAACCCGAGGATCGCCCCGGTGAAAAACGGTTGCGCGGCGCGGTACATGCGTACGCCGCCGATGCGAATCAAAATGATCTGCAGGAGCCAGGCGAGGAAAATCGGCAGAAAGGCGTTCCTCACCACGCCGCCCACGTCCCCGACGGCCATGCCGACGGGATGCAGGGGCCACCACGTGAAAAACGCCCTGCCGGCGATGACCAGGCCGTTGATCAACATGCCGGACAGCAGGAACAGGGCTTCGAGGACCCCGATCTGGGCGGCGTTCGTCGCCCAGACGATGGTGCGTCCGAAGAAGAACGTACCCAGGCCGCCGGGCTGGGTATGGAGATTGTTGGCGCCCACCGCATGGCCGGAATGGACCAGGGAGACCACCGAGAGGACGGCGCTGACGCCGATCGCCAGGCATATCCAGCCGAACAAACCGCGGCCACGGCCTTTCAGCCGGCTTTTCAGCCACGCGATGTGGGAGAATCCGACCAGCGTGAAGGTCCGCCAGTTCCGGGCGAAACCGTTGGCCATGCCCATTACGTTGATATCCCGCATCGACAGGGAGGCCGTTCCGACCAGCCCGACCGTGAAGTAATTGGGCTTCACGGTGAGTTCCGCCATCACCAGGCCCGATTCGGCCACCACCCGGGCGAGTACCAGGTAGAAGGTGAACATGACGGCCAGAAAGAGCACGCCCACCGCAATGGAGAGCCCTGCGCTGTACAGCCACAGCACCGCGAACGCCGAGCCGCCCGCAAGCCCGATGAGCGCCCACCGGTAGGAGAACAGTTCCCGCGCCTCGCCGTCGTCCCGGACGGGCCGCCAGGCAGCGCGCCACACCGAAGCCAGGTGGCGCCTGGCGATCCAGACCAGCCATGCGGCAAAGACGATGACGCCGCCCATGTACTGCATGCCGGTCAGTCCCCCCTGCACCACGCTGCCGCTCGTGGAGAACATGCCCATGCGGCTCAGCAGCCCCTGTTCGAGCACGCCGAACAGCTGGAAGAACCAGAGGCTGAAGAGGATCTCCGCGGGCGCGAAGAAAGCGAAGCACAGGGCGTAGATGTTCAGGTACAGGGGTATGCCCGGGAAGTAAGGGGCGATTTCCAGGGTGGCCGCTGCCCCCGGATGAATGGGCAGCATGGGCAGCGCGCCCGAGTAGGCCGCGCAATTCCAGGCCATGGCGGCGAAGGTGAGGATCAGCCCCGCAAGAAACAGCCGGTTGCCGCCGCGTCCGGGGCGCGACTGGGCTCGGTCCTCTTCGGATTCCCCGATGAGCCGCAGGGCCGCTTCCGCCAGGGGGAATCGAAGACGTTCGTACTCCATCCACTGCCTGCGGAAGATCACCACGATGCAGGCGCCGATCAGCAGGAGCGCGGCGAACAGGCAAAGCCACCAGAACACGGGCGTCATCCAGACCGTCCACGGGATCCCCTGGCCCGGCTGCAGGCCTTCGTAGAATCGTCGGGCCGATTCGTAATCGCTCAGGTAGACCCAGTGGGGCAGGTGGGGCAGGATGAGTTCGTCCCACCGGTTCTCGGGCGAGGCGAAGTAGGCGGGCGCCGCGATGGCGGAAACCATGTAGCGGGTGACCCCCAGGTCGGGCATCATGGACGCCGCCCAGCCCATGGCGAAGATCGTGAACAGCTCGGTCCGGGTTAGCGCTTTGCCCGGGCAGCAGGCCCGGCAGAGCAGGTTGGGCAGCAGAACGAGGGCCAGAAAGGGGATCAGGAAGCCGGAGGGCAGGTGGGCGAACAGCATGAAGTCGTAACCGCCCCGATCGGCCAGGTATTGCGTGCCGAGCCCGATGAGGCCCGACAGGAGGAGGCCGATGCCGGCCGCCCTCAGCGTTACGGGCTGGCGGTCCGGGCGGTCCGGGCGGTCCGGGCGGTCCGGGCCGTCCGGGCGGTCCGGGCCGTCCGGGAGATTCGCGGATTCGCCACCCCTAGGGTTCAGGCGCTGTATCCAGCATCTCCTTGTAGATGTCCGCGTAGATCTTGTCCCGCGGCACGCATCCGACGGCGAACTGGCCGAGTTCGTTATGCTTCCCGCGCATCAGGGCGGTGCAGTAACTGACCGTGATACAGCTCTTCTTGCGGATCATTTCGCCGTGCTCGGCCACGTCCTTCGCGAAATCGGGATAGGCCAACGCGCCCCTGCCCGATCCCATGACGGTCACCCGGCCGTCCCGGATATTCGCCGCGCCCGCGTTGACCATGTACTTCTGCAGCCAGCTGTACCCGGTGCCCACGATGTGGAGATCGGGATGCGCCGAACAGAGGGCTGCGGCGGCGCGGAAGTGCCGCGCAACGCCGAACAGGGGGTGTTCCGGGGCATCGTAACCGTCCACCGGGGACCGCTCGGCGGGACGTCCCACGTGGGGATTGTAGTAGGGGCTTCCCATGGTGGCGTTGATCATCCGGATCCCGGCCTCCTTGAGCAGGCCGGCCGCCGCGACCGGTTCCGACAGGTCTTCCCGCAGCGGATCGTCCACATCCACGCCGAATCCGGAGAGGTAAGGTACGGGGTACGGCGCACGGGGCATCCCCGTTCCGGTATCCGGGTCAGTGGCATACGGGATACCGTCGTATACGTTCATCCGGGTAGCCAGCGGCAATTCGTCCTTCGTTTCTTCGCGAATGCGTCCGATCACGTTCCGGACCAGCCGCGTCCGGTTCTCGAGACTCCCGCCGTAAGCGCCTTCCCGGAGCCGCGCGGCCAGGAGTTCGGAGAGCAGGTAGCGATGGCACTGCTTGATGTCTACGAAGTCGAACCCCAGTTTCCAGGCCAGGACCGCGGTATCCACGAGGGCATCTTCCACCCGGCCGAGTTCGGCGTCCGTCAGCATCGGGTAGTCCGGGGTAACCGGTATCTTGCGCTTCTTGTCCACGAGGGTAACCGGATCGGCGGCGGGATCGTGAAAGGCGATCAGCGGTTTCCGGTAACTGTACCGGCCCGAGTGGGTCAGCTGCAGCCCGACCACGAGGTCGTCATCGCGGCCATGGACGGCCCGGTGGGCCTTGCGGGTCTGCGCGAGCAGTGCTTCGAAGGACGCGGCGTTGCCCTCGTGAAGCCAGAGTTGGCGGGTATTCGCCCGGGCTTCCTCCGTCACGGCCGTGGCCTCGCCCCAGATCAGTTTGGCGCCGCCCTCGCCGAAGAGCCGCCACCGGCGGAATACCAGTTCGTCGGGTGAGCCGTCCAGGTGTCCGTCGCATCCCTCCATGGGGTGTACGGCCATGGAATTGCCGATCGTGCGGTTCCCGAACCGGACGGGGCGCCAGAGCGGTTCGAGGTCCTCGGTCAGCGGGATATCTTCGTTCAGACCGAGGCGGTCGATATCCTGATGCAGATCGTCGAGCGAACGGTAGCGAAAGTGCTTCGGCATGTCGTCATCCTGTGCTGGTTGAATTCCTGGGCGTCACGCGGCGCGCCGGCCGCCGATTACGTTCGTCATGCGATGTTCACGGGACGGCGTACCATCGACGCAGCACCCGTTCCGCTTCCTTGTTCTGGGGACTGAATTCAATCCTGTCCTCGGTGATGCGGCTCGCGTCCGGGTACCATTTCCAGATGAACAGTCCCCGGAACCAGGGCACTTTACCAACGGACCGGAACAGGGCTTCGTAGGCGTTGACCTGCTCGTCCGGATCGACCCGATGGACTTCCGGGTTGGCTTCCCCGCGCCGGTTTCGCCTTCTCGGCGGCCATTCCCAGGGCCGGATGGTAGACCCGGGTGAGTTCTTGTAACCTACTTCCGTGAAAAGTACGGGTTTTCCGTGCGTATCGGCCAGCCGGCCGATGTTTTCGATATGGGGTTCCCACCCGGACATGATTTCGGTGATGCTCGGTCCATGCCGGTCGGTCAGGGGGAAATAGGCGTTGACGCCGATGTAGTCGAGGTGGGGCCACAACTCGACCACGTCGTAGTCCCCGTGCCAGTTCGCCGCGTAGGTGAGCTTCCCGTTGTAGACTGTCCTGATTTCCGCTATGAGCGACTTCCAGAATCGTGGACGGGACCGCACCGGATTGGAAAGTTCCGTGGCAATGCAGAGGATGTCCATGTCTTCCGCCTGCGCCAGTTCGGCGTAGTGCAGGATGAACGTCCGGTAATCCGCCTCCCACCGCCGCCACTCCGCCTCCGTCGTGAAATCGATCATGCCGATCCAGCCGTCGTCCACGGGCCGGGTCAGCCAGAGGTGGGGCTTGAGCATCAACCGGAATCCCAGATCCCTGGCCTTCCTGGCCGTCGTCCGCAGTCCCTGGTCGGTCTCCCCCCAGAAACGCCCGCGCCGGTTCAACCGCACGGACGGCGTGGTGTGGTTCTCCATCCATCCGAAGGGCGTAAGTGCCAGCCATTCGATGCCCAGTTCGCGCGCCTCGGGCAGGGCGTCTTCCGGCATCTCCCAACGGCCGCCCACCCAGGATACGCCCTTGTAGACATCCTTCAGCGCGTAGGGCGGTTCTTGTGCCGCAAAGCGGTCCTGTTCCGCAAGGCGGTCCTGTTCCGCGGGCAGTCCCTGTTCCGCAAGGCGGTCCTGTTCCGCGGGCAGTCCCTGTGCCGCAAGGCGGTCCTGTTCCGCGGGCGGTCCCTGTGCCGCAAGGCGGTCCTGTTCCGTGGGCAGTCCCTGTGCCGCTAGGCTGTCGCACCACAGGACGGCGCACACCAACAATAAGAAACCGAGGCAACGGATTGGCGTCATGTTAACGGAGTGGCGTCATGTCGACGAAAAGGCCGCGGTCAGGCAAACTGGTCCGCTCCTTTGGTGATGAGGCTGCCGAGGTCTTCGCCCCGGCAGATCCGTTCCATGGCGCCGGGCGAGTTGAAGTCGAATACGTGAATCGGCAGCTGGTTGTCCCGGGCAAGCAGCACGGCCGTCTGGTCCATGACCTTGAGATCGTGCTGGATGACCGAATCGTAGCTGATGACCTTGTACCTGCGGGCGTCCGGGTTTTCCCGGGGATCGCTCGTATAGATTCCGTCGGTGCCGTTTTTGGCCGAAAGCAGGACTTCGGTCCGAAGTTCCAGGGCGCGCAATACCGAAGGATAGTCCGTGGTCACGTACGGATTCCCGGTACCGGCGGCGAGAAGGACGATGCAGCCGTGCTCCAGGTGCCGGACGGCCCGGAGCCGGATATAGGGTTCGGCCACGGTATTGATGGGGATGGCCGTCATGACCCGGACGTCACCCGCCCCGCGTGAAGTCAGTGCGCCCCGGAGCATCATGCTGTTGATCACGGTCGCGATCATGCCGATGTTGTCGGCCTCCGCCCGCTCGATGCCCCAGTCCTGTCCCAGTTCGCCCTTGAATATGTTGCCTCCACCCGCCACAATACCCACCTCGACCCCCGCGGCGTGCAGCTTCATGACCTCGCTGGCAATATACTCAATGGCGGAAGGATCGAATCCCCAGGGGCTTTGACCCGAAAGCGCACCGCCGCTGAGTTTGACCAATACTCGTTTGTAACGCACGGGTCCTCCTTATCGATTTGCGGAAAGTTGGGCGCTGAACCGGACGGGATAGGCCGCCGGATCATCCCATTGTTTGTAGCGCGCCGGCAGGCTGTCCAGTTGCGACGACCTCCTGCGGCCGGCCGCGGACAGGTCCGGCATCGGTCCGTCGAGGCGGCCGCTGCGCATGACTCGGGCGAGCAGGGGTTCCCACTCCGGGGATCCGGCCGGTTCGCCGTCCCGGGTTACCCGGTCCTCCACGAACTCCCCGTGCCCGTCGCGCCGCCGCCACACCTGCTTGGCATAGGGCCGGGTCTGCTTCCCCTCGCTCAGCTTGAAAACCGGCCGCGTACCGCCTGGCGATTCCAGCGCGCACAGCTTGTAAACGCCGCTCAGGGACGGCGCGTCCGGCGAGTTGACCAGTTCGTTGCCGACGCCGAAGAGATCCACGGGCACCCCGTTTTCAACCAGCGCAGCGATGAGTAATTCGTTCAGGTCCCCGCTGAGCATGATCTTCGTTTCCTTCATTCCGGCCTCGTCCAGGATGCCGCGGACCCGCTTCGACTGCCCGGCCAGGTCGCCGCTGTCGAGCCGCACGCCCTTCAGGGTCGGACCTATCCTGGTCGCCAGCCTGGCGGCCTCGACGGGGTCGAAGGTGTCCAGCAACAGCGTGGTGCTCTCGGGGAAAACGCGATGATAGGCGCGGAAGGCCTCCAACTCGCTTTCGAAGGTCATGATCCAGGAGTGGGCGGCGGTCCCGTAGACGTTGATGCCGAACTGCCGCCCCGCCTCCACGTTGGACGTCCCGATGCACCCTCCGATGACCGCGGCCCGGGCCGCCAGCAGTCCCGCCTCGGGACCGTGGGCCCGGCGACTGCCGAATTCCACCACGCCCCTGCCCGCCGCGGCTTCGACGATACGCGCCGCTTTCGTGGCCACCAGGGTCTGGTGGTTTACCGTGGCCAGCAGGAAAGTCTCGACGATCTGGGCTTCGACGATCGGCGCCGTAATCCGAATTAGCGGCTCGCCGGCGAAAACCACGGTCCCTTCGGGTACGGCCCAGAGATCTCCCGTAAACCGGAACGAAGACAGGAAATCGAAAAACGCGTCCGGAATATGTTGAAACGGCGGCAACGACTTCAGATGGGCGACGTCGTCCGCGGAAAACCTGAGCGCGGACAGGTAATCGACGGCCTGCCGCAGCCCGGCGGCGACGAGCCAGGACCGCCGCTCCGGCAGGTCCCTGACGAACAACTCGAAGGTGGCTGTTTCCCGCCGTTCGTTCACGAAATAGCCGGCCGCCATCGTGAGTTCGTACAGATCGGTTGCCAGCGAAGGCGACCAGTGAATCGGGCAGGAACCTTTCTGGCCCATGCAGATCCGCCCCAGGGAAACCCGACGCTGCTTCCGTCGCCGACCTGGCCGTCACGATCGACGCGGCCGGCCAGGCTGACTGTTATATCTCCGCTTCCAGTTCCACCGGTTCGTCGTACGCCACGCCGTCCACTTCGAAACCGAACAATTGTCGGAAACCCCGCTTGTAGGCATCGTAGTCGGTCAGGGCGCGGAAGTTGTCCGTCGTAATCGTCGGCCACACCGAATCGATTTCCCGCTGGACCGGCCCGCCCAGTTCCAGGTCATCGAGCCGGATCCGGTCTTCCCCGTCGAGCGCCGGCGTCCTGCCCGGGCCGATATGCTCGTTGAACAACCGGACCATCTGGTGGATCGGATCCTCGTGCAGGCCGCGTTCCCGCATAATCCGGTATAGCAGGCTGATGTACAGAGGGACAACCGGAATCGCGGCCGAAGCCTGGGTGATCACTGCCTTGTTCACCGACACCATGGCCCTTCCCTCTACGGAAGATCGGAGCCCGCCGTCGATCGCTTTCGCGGTCTGTTCCAGGTGTTCCTTCGCTCGACCGATGGTGCCGCTTCGGTAAATGGGCCAGGTCAAGGCGGGCCCGATGTACGAGAACGGAACGATCCGGGCGCCGTCAGCCAGCAACCCGGCGTCGAGCAGCGCCTCGCTCCACCGGCGCAGGTCGTCGCCGCCCATGACGCCCACCGTCCCGCGAATGCCCTCGTCCGACGCCGGCTCCACGGTGACCTCGTTGATGACCTCGCGGCTTAAATCGATGGTCTTTCCCACGTAGGTCTCCCCGATGGGACTGAGAACGGACTGGTAAGTCTCGCCCGTGTCCGGATCCGTGCGCTTCGGGGAGGCCAGGCTGTAGACGACCAGGTCCACCTGGCCCAGCCGGGACGCGACGAGTTCCACGGTCTTCCGCTTGATCTCGTGGGAGTAGGCATCGCCATTGACATTGGCCGAAACCAGTCCGTTTTCCGTCGCGTACCTGTGGTAAGCCGCGGTGTTATAGAATCCGGGCGTGCCGCATCGGGTTCCGCTGCTTTCGCGTTCGAAAAAAACGCCTACCGTGCCGGCGCCGTACATCGCGCCCGCCGCGATGCGCGCCGCCAGGCCGTATCCCGTCGAAGCGCCGATCACCAGTACACGGAGCGGTCCGGCGCCGTTCTGTCTGGCAGTCCGGGCGACCTGGATCTGGGCGTTTACGTTGGAAGCACAACCGGCGGGATGTGCCGTGGTACAGATAAAGCCCCGGATACGTGGCTCGACGACGGCCGTGGCCATAGGTTGTTTCCCTTCCCGTTTTTAAAGCCTATTCAATGGATACCGGCGTCGCGCGCCGGCGGTCGAAGGACATGGCCTGCCGGTATCCGCAGGATGCCGCGTGGTCCCTGACCCGGTCGAAATCCCGGCCGATGTCTTCCAGGACGTGCGCGTCGGATGCCGTCGTGATGGAGATCCCACGACGGGCGCACGCCTCCAGCAGGGGGCCCTCCGGGTAGATCCTGCCGACCGGCTTACGATAGCCGGCCGAACTGATCTCCACGCAGAGGCCGTCCTGGCCGCTCACCTGCTCTGCGAAGGTTTCATACAGATCCGAGATGTCGCCTTCGGGCATATGTCCCATCACCTTGATCAGGTCCGGATGGGACATGGAGTTGAAACATCCGGTCTGCACGGCCTGTCCCAGCAGGCGGAAGTAGTCCCGGTAGGCCTGATCCACCGACCGCCGGTCCCACTCGTCCGCGAAGCGGGGCATGTCGAATCCCCAGTCCCCGATCCAGTGCACCGAACCCAGGACGAAATCCCAGGGATACCCCTCGACGATCCGCTCGATGACCGGTTCCTTGCCTTCGATGTAATCCATCTCGATGCCGGTCTTGATGGGCAGTCCCTCCCGGCGCGCGGACTGGAGCAGGTCTACGTATTCGTCCATATCGTAGAAGCACTTGTCCACGGCCCAGGGTTTGTCCACGATTTCCCGTGCCTGGACGAAGTGGTACACGTGCTCGGTAATGGCGATCTCCCTTACACCGTGTTCGGCTGCCGAGGCGGCGAAAAGGCGCATGGTCTCCATCGGATCCGTGCCGTCCGGCCGGGTGTCCTCCGTCCTGCCGAAGGGATAGTAATTCTCCACGTGCATGTGGTAGTCGAGCATGGATCAGCCTCTTGCCGCGGGAGGAATCAGCCGCCCGGATGCCGGCCGTGAATGCTGCTAATGATAACCAGTTGCCGGTGCAAAATCAAACCAATTCTGGGTACGGTGTATGGCTTGACAGGGCACCCCCGGCGTTCTAATTTGCCCGGTGGAGCGTTTTGTCGTCCACCCCGTTCCCCATCGCCTTTCTTTAAGGAACAAATGACCCTTTCCCCCGAACCAAGTCGAGCCTCGACCGGCGCACAGGACGTGGAATTCCGCATACGCGAAAACGAGGACCAGGCCCGATGGGACCGGTTGTTCGATAATGAAAAACCCGTGGAAGTCGAGATCGGTTGCGGCAAGGGCCGCTTCCTGATCAACTCGGCCATGGCCTATCCGGAGATCAACTACATCGGCATCGAAAGAGCGTTGCGATATTTCCGCATCATGAAGGAACGGGTGGTCAGGCGGGACCTGGCCAATGTCCGCCTGCTGCGCGACGACGCCGTGTATTTCGTGGAAAGATTCATACCCGACGGGGCGGTCTCGGCCTATCATATCTACTTTCCCGACCCCTGGCCGAAGAAACGGCACCGGAAACGCCGTTTGTTCAACACCCGGTTCCTGGAAGAGATCGAACGCACGCTGGCGGCGGGAGGTACGCTCGACTTCGCCACGGACTACGTCGAATACTTCGAGGAGATCCAGTCCCTGCTCGAAGCGTCGGACCGATTGGACGTGCTGGGGGAGATCCCGGAGAGGGTCAGGGAACTGGGCCGTGATCTGACCAATTTCGAGACCAAGTACACCGCGGAGGGCCGGGCGATTCACCGCGGGGCATACGTGAAACCCTGACCGGTACGACGCACATAGAGAGGAAACCATTATGCTACAGGCTGGCGATCCGGCACCCGACTTCACGATGGAAGCGGACAAGGGCGGAAGCGTTTCGCTCAAGGACCTTAAGGGCAAGACGGTGGTGCTTTATTTCTACCCCAGGGACGACACGCCCGGCTGCACCCGGGAGTCCTGCGCCTTCAGGGACCTCTACCCGTCGTTTCAGGGCCAGGATGTACAGGTCTACGGCGTCAGTTGCGACGATATTCCTTCTCACGAGAAGTTCGCGGCGAAGTACGACCTGCCCTTCCCGCTGCTGAGCGACCCGGACACCTCCGTATCCACGGCGTACGGAGTGTACAAGGAGAAGACGAACTACGGCCGGAAGTACATGGGGATCGAGCGATCGACCTTCGTTATCGACGGCGACGGCCGGATCTCAAGGATCTTTCGCAATGTGAAGGTGGACGGCCACGTCGAGAAGGTACTGGACGAAGTGTCCGGCTGAAGGGTGCGCCGCTACACGGTCCTACACCATATATCGTTTCAGGTGCGCCCGCGCCCGGACGAAGCCTTCTTCTTCCAGCGCCCACGAACCAAAATACCGCCCGTCCTCGTGCTCGATGCTCAGAATTCCGTCGTAGCCGAAGTCCTCGAGCCGTTTCACGATGAGCGCCCAGTCGGCCAGGCCCTCGCCGGGGATGCAGTAACGCCAGTAGCCTTCGCCGAAGGCGACCGGGGATTCGAAAGAGGGCTTGATTCTGCCGTGCAGATAAAGGGCTTCCTCGTCGAACACGGTGTCCTTGGCGTGCACGTGGTGGGCCCGGTGGCCGAATTCCTTCAGGAAGCGCATCGGATCGACGCCGAGGCGGATCAGGTGCGAGGGGTCGTAGTTGATGCCGAAGGCGGGTGACGGGCAGGCCTCGAACATGGCACGAAGCATCTCGGGCGTGGCGCCGATCCGCTCATGGTGGGTCGACCCCCCGGGCCATCCTTCGAGGGCGATGGTCGCCCCGCGGGACTCGGCGAAATTCACGATGTCCGGCATGGTGCGCTTCCACTGCTGGAAAGTCGCCTCGCGGCCCTGGGAGGGATCCTCGGGCGCCGGCGCCACGTAAAACATATTGGAAACCCCGTGGTCGACCGCGCGTTGAATGGAATCCCTGGAGGCGTCCAGCGCCTTTGTCCGCTGACCCGCGTCATCGCTCAGCAGTTCCGTGCCCGCGACCAGGTCCACCTGGCCGATCGCCACGCCGTGCGCTTCGGCGGTCCGGACCATGTCGCCGTCGATCCGGGACACGTCGATCGTATCGAACCCCTTTTCGGCCATCCATGCGCACACCGCTTCGAAGGGCATGGCGTTCAAACGGCCCGTAGTACGGATCCCCACTTTCATCACGTCACTCCTTTACAGGTGGAAAACGTCGTTGACACAATCGCCCGCCAATGTATATGAACCTGCATGAGGTGGCAAGGCAAAGCAGCCCTATCGGGCATGCGAACGTAAACGGGTCCGGCCGGAACGACAGGAAAGGTTGATTTGTCCAGGAACGTGCGATTGGCCACGGCCTCCCTGATGGCGGCGCTGACGGCAGTGAGCGCCTATATCAACATACCGATCGGCCCCGTGCCGATTACGATGCAGACCTTCTTTGTCCTGCTTTCCGGCGCCGTGCTCGGTGGCCGCTGGGGCGCCGGCAGCCAGGCCGTCTACGTATGCCTCGGCCTGGCCGGCATCCCGGTATTCGCCGGCGGTATGACCGGCCCGGCGGTCGTGCTCTCGCCCACCTTCGGCTACCTTGTGGGGTTCGTTCTTTGCGCCTTCCTGACCGGAAGTTACCTGGACCGTTTCACCCGGAGCAGCATCCCCCATCTCGTCGCCGGTATGCTACTCGGCCATGTCGCCATCTTCGGTTGTGGCCTGCTGTACCTGTACGCCTATTTCAACTTCTATGCGGGCGTGGAGACCACCTGGCCTGCCACGCTGGCCGTCGGCCTGATCCCCTTCCTCCCCTTCGGCCTGGTCAAGCTCGTCCTGGCGGTGTGCGTCGCCCGGACGCTCTCGAAGTATGTCCGACTGGAAAACCCGTGAGCCTTCCAAAAAACCTGACAGCGTACGCACTTGTCTGTACATACCGGACACCGTCGCCTCCTGTTGACACGCCATTTTCCATATTGTATAGTCTTTAGTCTGCCGGGATCCCGCGAACCGCGCCGATCCCATCATGCACACGACAGCCAAAGGAACGGATATGAATCAGTGGACACGATCGTTCCGATCCGCAAGTGCGCGCGGCGCGCTCGGCGCGGCCCTGTCCGCACGGGGACGCACCGTCGCCGTCGCGGCCGTCCTTGCCGGGTTCATCGGCTGTTTCCTGCCGGCCGCCGTTTTGACCGGCGCCGTTCCCCTGGTCAACTCCATAGGCAAGGAGATGCCGCCGGACGCGGCGCCTCTGGACCAGCAGGTGTTCCGCTACACGCTGGTCGAGCCGCTGACCTTCGATGTCAGTATCAACATATACGAAGGCCAGGGGGCGCTGACCCTGTTCGAACGCCTGGTCATGCTCGACAAGAACCTGGAACTGGTCGGGGCCGCGGCATCGTCGTGGGAGCAGTCGGCGGACGGGCTGCGGTGGACGTTCAAACTCCGTCCCGACGGGAAGTGGAGCGACGGACGCACCGTAACTGCCCACGACTTCGAATACACCTACAAGCGATTCCTCGATCCGGCCGTCGCAAGTCCCTACGCCTTCTTCTACTACGAAATCAAGGGCGCCCGCCCATACAACCAGGGCAGCGTGACCGACCCGTCCACCGTGGGCGTGCGGGCCCTGGACGACTTCACGCTGGAGATCGAGACGGAGAAGCCCTGTCCCTACCTGCCTTTCATCGTGGCGTTCACAGGGTCGGGACCGGTACCCCGGTGGCAGGTGGAAAAACACGGGGCACGATGGAGCGAGGCGGGGAACCTGGTAGCCAGCGCGAGCTACACCCTCTCCGAATGGCAGAAGGGCCGGCAGGCCACGCTGACGCTCAATCCCTACTATACCGGCCCCCACAAGGGGTATCTCGAGAAAATCGTCCAGATCTTCACTACGGGCCATCCGGGCACCCCGCCGTACGAGAACGACGAGATCGACTATCTCAGGGTCCTGCTGACCGACCTGCCTTTTATCGAAAATCATCCGATGTTGAAGAACGAACTATCGTACTACGCCTTTCCCGAGACCTGGTACCTCTTTTTCAAGACCCGCGAACCGCCCTTCGACGATGTCCGCGTGCGGCGCGCCATCAGCCAGTCCATCGACCGCGAGGCGTTGTGCAGCGTCGTCCTGCGCAATACGGGCGTGCCCGCGTACTCCATGCTGCCGCCCAATTTCCCCGGTAGCGCGGACTCGTCCATACAGTCCGTTCAGGCCTACGATCCGGACCGCGCCAGGGCCCTGCTGGCCGAAGCGGGATATCCGGGCGGCAAGGGCCTGCCACCGATCGATTTCTGGATCGGCAAGGCCAACCCCCAGATCAGCTACACCGCCCAGGCCATTCAGGCGATGCTCGGCAATACCCTGGGCCTGCGGCTTCGTATGCGGGGGTCGGAAGACAAGGTATACCGGGACAATATGTACGAGTGGAACATTCCCATGGGCCTGGGAGGGTTCAATGCCGACTATCCCGACCCAAACAACCTGCTCGGCATGGTGTGGAGATCGCAGCCGAGGGGATTCGGTCGGCAGGACTGGCGCAACGACGATTTCGACCGGCTGATCGACGCGGCCGCGGACGAGATGGATCACGACAAACGCATGAACATGTACCAGGAAGCGGAACGGATCCTTGTGGAAGACGTGGGCGGCGCGTTTCTGTACCACAATCTGACGGTGGATCTGCGGAAACCGTACCTGAAAGGACTCGAAGTCAACAAGTTCGGATACGCGATGTTCTCGTGGATCGGCATTATGCACACCGAGATGTACATCGCCCGGCACTGAAGACGATGGCACTGAAGACGACGGCACTGAAGACGGTCGATCGGGGTGAAGAGGGTCGATCGGAAGGAGCGTTCGGCACTTGAACGGGAATGGGGCCGTAACCGAAGACATTATACGTCGTTACCGGGAAGACGGCGCGGTATGCATACGGCAAGCCTTCGATCCGCACTGGGTGTCCGTCGTGGAAGCCGGCGTGTCGCGCAACCTCGCCGAACCCAGCGATTACGCGGGCACCCTGAAGGCGGGCGAGGAAGACCGGGGCGGATTCGTAGACGATTACTGCAACTGGCAGCGGATTCCCGAGTACCGCGACTTCGTGTACCACGCGCCCGCGGGCGCGATGACGGCGCGGCTCATGGGATCGCGGAGTTCCGTTTTCTATCACGAACACCTGCTGGTCAAGTGGCCCGGCACGCTCAAGAAGACGCCCTGGCACCACGACCAGCCATATTACCCGGTAAACGGCCGCCAGAACGTATCCCTGTGGATGCCGCTGGACCCGGTTTCGAAAGCGTCGTGCGTACAGTTCGTCCGGGGATCCCACGATTGGGGCCGCTGGTTCGTACCCCGCAAGTTCGCCACCGAGCGCAATTACGCCATCGAGGACGCATCCGCCAAGGCCATGCTCGATGACCGGCCCTTCGAGAACGTGCCGCCCATCGACGAATACCCGGAAGACTACGAGATCCTGGCGTGGGACATGGAACCCGGTGACGTCATCGCATTTCACATGTGTACGCTGCACGGCGCGGCGGGCAACCAGTCTCTCACCGTTGCGCGCCGGGTCCTGGCCACCCGCTGGCTCGGAGACGACGCCCGGTTCGCGACCCGGCCCTGGGAGATTTCCCCCACGGAAACCGGCGGGCTCGCCCCGGGGGACCCCATGGCCTGCGACCTGTTCCCCCGGGTCTGGCCCGCATGACGGAGAGACCGAAATGAACCATCGATTGACGAGCGAACAGATCACCGCCTACCGGGAAAACGGCTTTCTCATCATAGAAGATTTTCTGAACGACACAGAACTGGAGACCTGGCGGTCCGCGGTGGATGAAGCGGTCTCGCAAAGGGACCGGAACCGGCTGCCCGAGGGGAACTACCGCCTGGTCCGGAAGGTAACGGAGAAGGACGAAGCCGTATTTCGGCAACGGCTTAACCTGTGGATGGATCACGAAGGCGTCCGCGCGCTGATGCTGGACCGCCGGCTGGGCAAGATGGCGGCCGACCTGGAGGGGATCGACGGGATCCGGATCTGGCACGACCAGGCCCTGATCAAGCTGCCCTGGGCGAATCCCACCACCTGGCACCAGGACAATACCAAGTGGTCCTTCGCGTCGCAGCACGCCATTACCATCTGGGTCGCCCTGGATGAAGTCACCGTTCAGAACGGCTGCATGTTCTTCATGCCCGGATCCCACAAGAAGCGGCTTGACGACTACCCGGCGGCGGGAAACCACGTAGGCGCCATGTTCGAGGGCTACCCCGAACTCGGCCGGATGGACCCCGTGCCCGTCGTCATGCCCGCGGGCGGATGTTCCTTCCACAACGGACTGATGGTTCACGCCGCCAACGCGAACATGACGCCCCATCCGCGGCGAGCCTTCACCTGCGCCTACATGCCCGACCACAGCACGTTCAACGGCACCCACAACGTGCTTCCGAACCGTATCCTGGATACGATCGAAATCGGCGACCCGCTGGATGACGATGCACAGAACCCGCTTGTTTACTCCAATGAAGTTTCCTGAAAGAACCGCCCTGACCGTGTATGAGGAGGTATTTCGATGAACAGGTTCACCGTCCTGCCGCTTTTTTGCCTGGTGCTTCTCGCCGGGATGATCCCCCGGGCAGCAGGAGCGCAGGACTTCGAATACTGGCCAGGTACCGAGTACGATCCTGCGGTGCCGACCGCGGAGGAGATCCTTGGCTACCGGATCGGAGACCGGATCACGCCCCATGCGGGATTGATGAAATACCTGGAAGCGCTCGAGTCGGCCTTGCCCGGCCAGGTGCACATACTGGAGTACGCCCGGTCCTGGGAAGGGCGAAAGCTGGTGTACGCTTTCGTAGGGTCGCCGGAACGGATCGGTGCACTGGCGGAAGTCAGCGCGGGCATGAAACGGCTGGCCGACCCGAGAATAACCCCCCGTGCAAGCGCCGACAGCCTGATCGCCTCGCTGCCGGTGATCGTCAACCTGAGCTATGCCGTCCACGGCAACGAGATCTCCCCCGGCGATGCGGCGCTGCTCACGGCCTATCACCTGCTGGCGGCCCGTAACGATCCGGTCGTGGACCATATCCTCGAAGAGACGATCGTGATGATCGACCCGGTCCAGAATCCCGACGGACGGGACCGGTTCGTCCATAATTTCGAGATCGCCGAAGGCCTGGAACCGAACGCCAGTCCGCTGGCGGCCGAGCACAACGAACCGTGGCCCGGGGGGCGGACCAACCACTACTACTTCGACCTGAACCGCGACTGGATTTCGCTGAACCATCCCGAGACCCTGGGCCGGGTGAAGGTCCTGCAGGACTACTACCCGCCCGTGTTCGTCGACCTCCACGAGATGGGTTCCAATGCCACCTATTACTTCGCACCCGAGGCGATTCCCTACAATCCGCATCTGGCCAGGGACCAGCGCGAGAGTCTCCAGCTCTTCGGACGGAACAACGCGAAGTGGTTCGATCACTACGGGTTCTCCTACTTCACCCGGGAGATATTCGACGCCTTCTACCCGGGTTACGGCGCCAGCTGGCCGTCCTATTACGGCAGCGTGGCCATGACGTACGAACAGGCGTCGGCCCGGGGACTCGTCGTCCGACGAAGCGACGAGTCGGCCATGCACTACAGGGACACGGTCCGGCACCACTTCGTCGCGTCCATCGCCACCAGCGAAACGGCCGCGATCAACAGGGAGAAGCTCCTGGCGGACTTCTACGCCTACCGGCTGTCGGCGATCGAGGAAGGCCGCAGCGAGGAGATCAGGGCCTACATCATGCCACGCAGGCCGGACGGCAACACCTCGGGCGTGGACAAGCTCGCCTGGCTCATGGCCTATCACGGCGTGGAGGTGCAGCAGGCCGGATCGGACTTCCGGTCCGGCGGCGAGACCTATCCCGCCGGCAGTTACGTCATTTCCCTCGCCCAGCCGGCCAAGCGCCTGGCACGCACGCTCCTGGACAAGCACGTACCCATGAGCGACGACTTCATCGAAGAACAGGAGCGCAGGCGGAGCAAAGGCATGGGCGACCAGATCTACGACGTGACCGCGTGGTCGTTCCCACTGATGTACAATGTGGAGGCCGTGGCCGTGGACCGGGCGGTCGAGGGAGACCTCACCCGGGTCGATCCCGTCATGATCCCCCCGGGTTCGATCCAGGGAGGACGGGCGGAAGTCGCCTACCTGGTGCCCTGGGGCACCCAGGCCGCGGGACGCCTGCTGGCTGCTTCGCACAGGGCCGGACTCCGGGTATTCAGCACCGACCTGGCCTTCGTGCAGGGAGACCGGCGTTATCCGTCCGGCACGTTGATCTTCAAGGTCAAGGACAACCCGGATCACCTGCACGAAACCCTGGAGGGCATCGCCGCTGCCTCGGGCGCGGAGGTCATCGCGACGGACACCGGCTGGGTCGATGAAGGACCCAACTTCGGCAGCAACAACGTAGTCTTCATGCGCAAGCCGCGAATCGCCCTCGCGTGGGACCGGCCCACCCGCGCCTACAATGCGGGCGCCACCCGTTTCATCGTCGAACGTCAGATCGGGTACCCGGTAACGCCCATCCGGACGCGCCAGCTTGCCACGGCCGACCTGCGAGACTTCGACGTGCTGTTGCTGCCGGATCCCGGATTCGGCGGCACCTACGGCGCCATGCTCGGTGATCGGGGAACCCGGCGAATCCGGGACTGGGTGCGCGGCGGCGGCACGGTGGTCGGACTGGGCGCCGGCGCCACGGCTTTCCTGGCGTCAGAATCGACCGGCCTGCTTTCGACGACCAGGGAAGACGAGGCCGAAGAAGCCGGCGACGGCGGTGATGGCGATTCCGACGATGGAAGCGCTTCCGGACGCATTTTCGAGACGGAAGATGAGTACCTCCAGTCATTGAATCCCGAAGACTCCGCACCGCCGTCCACGCAGGGCGTGCTCCTCAAGGCCGGGCTCGATCCGGACCACTGGCTGGCGGCGGGCAGGGACCGCACCGTGAACGCCCTGGTCAGCGGCAGCTCGATCTTCAAGCCGCTCAAGCTGGACGCAGGCAACAACGTGGCGGTCTTCCTGGGTCCCGACGAAGTCCTCGCCAGCGGGTTCGCCTGGGAAGGAAGCACGAAACAACTGGCCTACAAGCCCCTGCTCATGGAAGAGCGGCACGGCCGCGGCCTGGCCATCGGATTCACGGCCGACCCGAACTTCAGGGCTTACATGGACGGCCTGAACATCTTGTTCATGAATGCGATTTTCCGCGGGCCGGCCCATGCGGGAGCGGCGGTGACGGAGTAGCACGACGGGGACGACAGCGGCGCCGGTGAGCACTGTGCGGCGTTTGCCCGGCAAGCCTCAACGCAAAAGAAAGGCGGTGCGAAGGATGTCCACCATTCCCATGCGCAATACCCCCCCGGACCATGGCATCAGGGTACCGTACGAAACCCATTCGGCGTTTATCCGGGCGCTTTTCGATTCGGCCGGCATGGGCGTCGATGAAGCGGAACTGATGGGCAGGATCCTCGCCACGGCCGACAAGCGCTGCGTGTACAGTCACGGCACGCAGCAGGCGCTGGGGTACCTGCCGAAGCTACGCGACGGCGAGGTCAATCCGTGCCCCGACGTGACCGTGGTTCGCGAATCGGAAACCGTCGTGGTCCTGGACGGGGACGGCGGCATGGGTTACGGGCCCTCCCACCGGGGCATGGAGACCGCCATCGAGAAGGCGCTGGCTCATGGCCTCGGAGCGGCCACTACCCGAAATCACTATCACTTCGGAGCGGCCGGAAACTACTCCCGCATGGCCCTCGAACACGGGTGCGTGGGCTGGGCGCTGTCCACCCACCGCATCGCCCTCGATCCGAATAACGTGATCATGTCCGCAAGCGGCGGTTCTCCCATGAGCCTGGCCTTCCCGACGCGCAGCCAGCCTCCCCTGGTGCTCGACATGGCCGCGGTTTTCATGGGATACAAGGACGAACTGTTCCAGGAATTCTATGCCCTGTTCGCCAAGAGCCTGGGACTCGCGGTCGCCCTGCAGGCGCTCGGCGGCATCCTGGCCGGCATCTGGAGACCGGAATTCCAGCCACCGCAGGCGAAATGGGAATCCAACCAGGGCGCGTTTCTGCTGGCCATGAAGATCGATCACTTCATGGACCTGGACGAGTTCGAGCGGTCGCTGGACGATTTCGTATCGAAGGCAAGGGCGATGAGGCCGTTTCCGGGCATGCCCTACGCGGAACTGCCCGGCGGCATGGAGTGGCGGTGGGAAAGGGAAAACGACGAGAAGGGCGTACCGCTGAGCGACGAACACCGCGCGAAGCTGGAGGAAATCGCGCACACGTTTAACGTAGAGCCGCCCTACGGGGCGTTCGAATCCACGCGATTCTGAGCCCGATTCGCGACGATTCCACGCGGGTCCGAAGCGGAGCCGACGCGGGTACGACGCGGTGCCGTCGCGAAGCCGACGCGGTGCCGAAAGGCATTCGAAACGATATCACGCGGGACCTGCACGGGGCCTGCGTGGTCCGAATCCTCGAACAAGATCAGGAAGGCGGCCGGTCGAACCAGGTCTCGTGCACACGCAGCCACTCCAGGCCGTTCGGCTTCTCCTCATTGCGGCGGAAGACCGCGGTGCTGTGCCTCGAAGTGGTCTCCCCGCCTTCCTCCTGCCATTCCTCGTATTCCGCAACCACAAGCGCCTGGTCTTCTTCCAGTACCCGGACGTGCTCGATCCAGATACGGATGCCCTGGCGGCCGGTGTGGGCTTCATAGAGACTCTTCAGCAGCGGCGCACGCTCCACCTTGCTGCCCTGTGGCATGACAATCACGAAGGTTTCGGCGAGGGCGGTATCGATTCGGTTGAAGGCCTCCGAGGTCCTGGGGACGCGACCGTTGAACCAGTCTTCGAAACACCGGTGCAACGTGTCGATTTCGTTGCGGCATGCTTCATGAATCTGCATGGATGAACCCTGTTTCCGGTTGCGATGTACAGGTGTTCGAATCTGTTTAAGTAACTGTAATTAATGAAGTAAGTCGTTAACGAGACCGTTAGGGATTCAGCGGCCCACCTTGAAGCCCACCGTGGCGTAGACCGCGCTCGTGCTGACGCCCTTGTCCAGGCTGATGTATCTTCCTTCCAGGCCCACGAACACGATACCCAGCGACATGCCGATCATAACGCCCGGATGCGCGTAGTAGGTATCGGTCGTCCTGGTAATGACCGTCCTGGTATCGTCTTCCCGTATCACCGTCTCCTCCGAGTCCTGTGCCCGTCCTATGCCCATCATGGCGCGCACGAGAATGGGAGAGGATACCAGCGTCACGCCCGCGTCCACCCCGTACAGCAGCAGGGATTTCTCGCCGTCGCCTTCTATTGTCGAAAGGTGATAAGTCGCCCTCGCCCCGACGTGAATGGTCCGGATGCCGGACGGCAGGTTCAGAATCACGCCGCCGCCCCCGCCTCGCTCATATTCGTTCAGGGCTTGTCCGCCGTGAAAGCTGAACTCCGCGCCCTGGGCATGGGCCGCTTCCGCGGACGGGAAAGCGAATAGAGTAACAATAAAAAAGATCCGATGGGCCAACCTGGTCCCGGGCATGGACCTCCCTAGCGTCGGGTCCGGATGAAGGGCAAAGCGATCAGCCGGATCCCCGATCAGGCAATACGACAGGCATCGAGTGTTACGATCCGGTAATGATGATAGCCCGAGCCAGTGGATTCCGTCCATTACTTTCTTCATACGTACAACGAAACCTGTTTGCAGTCGGCCGCATATAAAGTAGATATTGAGTCCTGTAATCCAACCCGCGGGTCAACTGCTCACAACTGCAGACCACCACTTTCCCGGCTGAAAACGTATGAGTTCCAGAGCAACCGAACATACCACCCCGCGAACGCCGAGCCTCTTCTCCGGACAAAGCATCCCGGCGATATCCACCGGCTTCACCTCCGGCCTGGGCCTCCTTGTCGCACAGGTTGCCTATGGCAGCTACATCTTTTCGGGTCCACTGGCTCCATATGCTTCCCAGGGGGTGGGGCTGGTGTTGTTCGGAAACTTCGCGGCCTGTCTGATCATCGCCCTGGCGGGCGGCTACCGCGGGGCGATTGCCGGCCTTTCACCCGCGCTGGTCATCGCCATGGCCGTCATTGGTTCCTCGCTGGACGCGGAAGGCGAGGTGTTGTACGTCACTACCGCAAGCGCCCTGATCATTTGCGCCGTGGTCACCGGATTTTGCTGCCTCGCCATCGGCAGACTGCGGCTTGCCAACCTGGTACGCTTCATTCCCTATCCCGTGACGGGCGGTTTCGTCGCGGGTATCGGCGGCGCGGTTTGTCTGGCGGCCATGGCCCTGATGGGCGCGGACCCGCACTGGCGGACGATCCTCACGATCCTGGAACCGGATATACTCTGGAAGTGGGTTCCCGGCGTGGTCTATGGCGCCGCACTGTATTTCGCCATCAAGAGGTGGGGCAATCCGCTTATCCTGCCCGTCAGCGTCCTGGTGGCCGTCGTTGTCTATCACCTGGTGCTTGAAACACTCGGCATTACCGGTGACGAGGCGAGGGCGGCCGGACTCCTGCTCACGAGTACAGCGGAGGGGAACCTGTGGCCTTCTCTGTGGCCCGCCGACCTGCTCGGGGTGGAATGGACTCTGATGGCTTCGCAGGCGCACCACATGGTCATGCTGATCGTCGTCGCCTTCATCAGCGTCGTCATGAATTACGCGGGACTCGAGCTGGCCACGAACGAGGAGCTGGACTGGGACAGGGAGTTCAGAGTGACCGGCTATGCAAGCCTGGCCGCGGGCCTGGGCGGCTGCACGGTCGTCACCTATATCGTACCCGCGTCCCTGCGCAGCAAGTTGTTCGGGGCCATGACCAGGATGACCGGCGTAGTCGCTGCGCTGGTCATTGGCTTCGCGCTGGTCCTGGGTGACGGCATGCTGGAATACGTGCCCGCGCCGCTGGTGGGAGGCATCCTGGTCTTTGCGGGCCTGGGCATGCTGGATGAGGGGCTGGTCAAATGCTGGCGGCGCCTCCCCAGGCTGGAATACGGTATCATTCTACTGATTTTCATTTCAGTCACAACATGGGGATTGCTCGAGGGGGTTGGCATCGGAATGCTCGTTACCCTCGTATTCTTCGCAGTGCGCCTCAGTCGCGTGGAACCCATCGCATCGCGGTTTTCCCTGCAGGATCGCAAAAGCACCAAGGTTCGCCCCGTTCCCGACCGCACCATTCTGCTTCGGGAAGGTCAGCGGGTTCGGGGGTTCCGGTTGCGGGGCTATCTTTTCTTCGGCAGCGTCTACCCGCTGGCCGATCGGCTGAAACAGACCCTGAGCGGCGAAGCCAGGCCCGTTTGCATCCTGGTGGACTTCGCCGCCGTTTCCGGTTACGACTTCTCGGCCGTAAGTGTCCTGGGCAGGTTTTTGAGGACAGCCCACGCAGCGGGGACGCAGGTGGTGCTGTGCGCGTTGCCGGAGGGTCTGGGTGAAGGCCTCGAACGGGACCTTCCACGCCCCGTGTTCGATCATCTCATGTTTGAACAGGACCTGGACCACGCCATCGAACGCTGCGAGGAGGTCGTCCTGCAGGGCTGGAATCCGGACGGCAATCCGTCGGCTGAACGGCGGTTCTCGTTACTGGAGCACACCGCTGACGATCTAGAGCACCACCTGGATCGCCTGATCGTCTTTGAAAACCTGGTGGAATCGTTGCAGCAGTGGCTGATTCCACAACAGTATGCCACCGGCGAAGTGCTCGTGGGACCGGATACGCCCGGGAAAAACCTCCAACTCCTGCTGGCGGGAAGGGCTTCAGGGTATGATCCATCGGAGGTGCGTCTGTTTCAATGCGTTCCGGGAGACGGCATATGGCCGAATGACGCCCCTGCACGGAAAGCGATTCGCGTGGTCGCGGACGAGCCCTGCCGGACGATGGCGCTGACCCCGGATGCCCGTGAGTGGCTGGAACAGAACAGGCAGCAACTGACCCTCGGTCTGTACCGGTACCTGCTGGACGGGCAGCACCCGTCGGACGACGAGCCGGGCTCGTCCTGATGCTTCGCGTCGTTTGAATGGGCGTTTACAGAATAGCCGCACCTATGCCTAAAACTCGTATGCGGTCTCCAGCGGCTGCCCTTCCTCGATGGCCCGTCGCGACCTTGATTCTTTCTCCACCAGTTCCCCGATCTGCCGGATGACGTCCGGCAACGCCTCCCTCGGAAAGGCCATCACACCGTTTACGTCCGCGGCGACCACGTCACCCGGGGCGATTTCGATCCCTCCGCAGACTACCGGCACGTTGGCGGCCACCGGACGGATCACCGAACCGGGTCCGTAGAGGCAGATCCCCGCCGCGTAGACCGGCAGTCCGACTTCTTCCATGCCCTCGATATCCCGGCAGCCGCCGTCGGTCACCAGGCCGGACAGGCCTTTCCGGCGGCAGGCCAGTACGATCACGTCTCCGAACATGCTGAGTATCTCGCCGGTACCGCTGGCGGTCACCCAGATCGAGCCGGGTTCCGCTTCGTCCACGGGACGAAAGACGAAGGCACGGATATCGTCCCGCGTGGTCGGGGTGCCGCTCTCTTCGTACTTCGTCGTCACGGCCGGGCCCACGATCGTACCCCGGGCAGGGATCATCGGACGTACGTCGCGGGACATGGCCAGGCTTGCGCGGTCGTGGCCCAGCCGGACCAGCGCGTCCATGATCAGTGGCGTAGGTGCGTCTCCAAGCGCATTGAACAGCGTCCTGTCTGCTGACGCCGATGCATCGCGATCCATATCCTGTGCGCCTTGTGCCGTGGACAGGCTGGCCAGACTGCCCGCGGCGGTTACGGCCATCCCGGTCTTCAGAAACCCTCTGCGAGACAGGTTCCGGTCTTCTGAGGTCATGATCCACTCCCCCTGGTTGTTGAGGTGCAAGGTCCGCACCGGCATCGGTACCGGCTGTCAACCGGCTACCTCCCCACCTGGCGAATAATCTATTGATACGGCGGTACTACCCGTCTATAATTACGATACCTGTCTGAAATCCGCTCGCTTCATTCCTTTACGTTGCACGGTGCCTTCCCGTAACACGAGGTGTGCGATGAAATACCTTACCTATTCCGGCAACAACATCATTCACGCCGAACTGCCGGAAGAAGCATCGGTGTTCTTTCCGCCGCCGCCGCTGCCGGGCATCCCGAATAAAGACATCCCGGACCGGGTCAGGGCGGCCTTCGAATCCCCCCTGGACATGCCGCCCCTGGAAGAACTGGTCGACGAAAAGAGCCGGATACTCATCGCCTTCGATGACAACTGCCAGCCCTTCCCGGCCACCGCACCGCCCGATATCCGCCAGCTCGCCATCGAGGCGCTGCTGGACCTGCTCGACAGCTACGGGGTGAAGCAGGAGAACATCGAACTCATGTGCGCAGTCGCCCTGCACCGCAAGATGAAGACGCACGAAATGGCCGCCATGCTGGGCAAGCGGATCATGAAGGCCTTCCATCCTGGCCAACTGGTCAATTTCGATGCCGAGGACCCGGACGACATCGTCGTGCTGGGCACCACCGAAGAGGGCGAACCGGTGGAGACCAGCCGCAAGGTCATCGAGAGCGACCTGGTGATCTACGTGGACTCCATCCAGATCCCCCTGAACGGCGGGCACAAGTCCGTGGCCGTCGGCCTGGGCACCTACAACAGCATCGCGCCGCACCACGCGCCCCAGATGACCGCGGAGAAACCCCACGTGATGCAGCCCGAAGGTTCGGACATGCACGGATCGATCGAGCGTATCAGCCGCGTCATCCTGCAGCACACCCGCATCATGGTCCTCGAGGCCGCCATGAACAACGCGTCCTATCCGCCCATGATGCGCTATCTCAGCAAACCGGCCGAGCGGTGCAACCTTTTCGAGAAAATCCTTAAGGCGACGACCCCGACTTCCATGAGCCTGCTTCCCGAGTCATTGCGCTTCCGGGTCTTCAAGGGCATTCAGAGCGCTTACCTGCCCGTCGATATCAACGCCGGATCCATCGACGCCGTCCACGAACCGACCCTGCAGACCCTGAAAGACCAGTTGCTGGTCACGACCGACCACCAGCACGATACGCTGGTCTTCGGCCTGCCCGATCTCAGCCCCTACTCCGTCGGCACCCGGATCAACCCCGTCCTGGTCCTGAGCGACGTGCTCGGTTACGTCTTCAACTGGTTCTACAACAAGCCCTTCGTCAAGCCGGGGGGCGTGGTGATCATCCTCAATCCGGTCTTCGAATTCTTCCACCCGGAGTATCACGTCGCCTACGAGAAATTCTGGAACGAGGTGCTGCCCGAGACCCAGGACCCCTTCGAAATGCAATCGGGGTTCCAGGAGCAGTTCGCCCGGGACCCGCACCTGGTCGACTGCTACCGGAACCGCTTCGCCCACCACGGATTCCATCCCTTTACCGTCTGGTACTGGGCGACCTACCCGCTGAAGTACCTGTCCAGGGTTATCCTGGCCGGACCGAAGACCGATTTCGCCGCCAAAAGACTGGGGGTTTCCTGGGCGCCGGACCTGGAGCACGCCCTGGGACAGGCCCGCGAAGTCACCGGCGGAAACGACGTGGTGGCCCTGACCATCCCGCCCTTCATGTACATGCAGGTGAACGACGGCGCGGCCGGCCAGAGCAGGCACGGACAGGCCAGCGCGGCCGGCTGAGTCAGCGCGGCCGGCCACGACAGCGCGTTGCGACTGGCTGTTCCAGCGCGCGGCGTAGTCTTCCCACCAGATCCGGGGACGGCGCGAAGGGCAGCGAAACGACCGCCCGGTTCAACGCGCTTTCGTAAATTCCCAGTATCACGCTGAAGTCGCTCAGCGCCGAGTCGATGTTCAGCGGGTGAACGGCCGCGTCGTCTTCCAGCCAGTCGACCATGGCCTCGGTCATCGCTGCCTGGCCCAGGATGTCCTCCTCGGCATAGACGTGTTCCTCGCGCTCGTGGACATTGTCGATCCTGGATTCCCAGCCGTGCATGGTCCAGTGCACGAAGCCCCGGTCCCCGTACACCGCGATCCGCTTGTGGACGTTAATGGAACCGCCCGGGATGACGCGGGGGGCGACGGCGCCGCACCGCAACAGGGCGCTCACGCCGTTGTCGTAGTCGATGATCCCTGTACACTCGTCCGGCGCATAGTGATGCCGGGGCGTTTCAGCCAGTCCGTCCGCGCCCGAGACCTGCCCGAAGACGGCGACCGGCGTCGCACCGGGATTGAAAGCGCCGATGGCCTGCAGCGCGTGCGTCCCCTGGTAGGCCGGGTTCATGCCCGCACTGGCCTCGATGAAGCGCAGGTTCCCGATCGCGCCATCGCGCACCTGCTGTTGCAGCCTGCCGCGACGCGGATGGAAGTGCAACTGGTGGTTGACCGCGATCTTGACCCGGGCGGTTCGTGCAAAGGCCCGGATCGCGAGAAAGTCCTCTCCCTGAATGGCCAGGGGCTTTTCGACCAGCACGGCCGGGACACCCGCCGACTCCGCCGCTTCGAAGATCTCCAGGCGTACTGACGGCGGCGTATTCACGTGGACCAGGTCGGGTTTCTCCCGCTCGAACATCTCGCGGTAGTCCGTGTACCGCGCAGGTACGTCGAATTCGTCCGCGAAGGCGTCGAGCTTGTCCCGGCGGCGGGTCGAAACGGCGGCAAGCCGGCCCCGGGTTACATATCCATACGCCTCGGCCAGCCCACGAGCCCTTCCGCCGCCAACCCCGATGATCGCGCATTTGATCATGTTGATGCCCAGGGCTGGATGACGACCTTCGCACATGCGCCCGATACCTGCGTTTCCCATGCCTGCTGGATTTCATCTATGGGATACAGGTGGGTGATGAACCGGTCCAGTTTCTCCCGGTTTTTCGCGATGACGCCCATGATATCGAGGGCGCCCTTCATGTTGTAATGCCAGGATCCCTTCAGATCGATGCCTTTGCGTAACATGTCGGGACTCACGACCAGCCGCGTCTCCGCTCCGCTCTCGCCGACGAAGGCGAGGCTCCCCCTCCGGCGGAGTGCATCGATGCAGAGCCTGTGGGCCGCCGGCGACCCCGAGCAGTCCACGGCCCGGTCCACGCCGATTCCACCGGTCAGGTCGCATATCCGCTCCAGCGCGCTGTCATCTCCCGGATCGATGACGTGTGCGGCACCCAGTTCCAGGGACTTCGCCTTGCGGTAGGGATGGGATTCCACGGCGATGACCTCGGCGCCAAGATGGGACGCGCCGATCACCCCGCCCAGGCCCACCGGCCCCATGCCGGTGATCAAGACGGTCTCTCCGCCCCGGACCCGGAGGCGGTCGAACGCGCCGTAGGTCGGTCCCAGTCCACAACAGGCCATGGCTCCGTGCTCATAGGACATGCCCTCGGGAATGGGGGTCAGCAGCCAGTCCGGCTTAAGCATGTACTGCGCCACGGTCGCCCTGCCTTCGGCCGATCCGGTGAATGCCTCGAAGTCCACGTTGTTTTCGCAGTGGATGTAGTCCCCGGACCGGCACAGGGCGCAACAGCCGCAGGGATACCCGGGCATGACCGCAACCCGGTCTCCTACTTCGACCCGGCAGGGCTGCGCGACCTCGACCACCTCGCCGGAGGCCTCGTGGCCAAGGTAGCCTTCCTTGCGGCCGGCCGCAAATCCCTTGAATTCGTTGCAGAGCGGCGAAGCGTGGATCTTGATCAGTGCCCAGTTTTCCCGTGGCTTCGGAACGTCGGCTTCCACGACGCCGCCCTGGTTGCGACCGAGTATCACTGCCCGCTTCATAGGGGGATTCCTGAAGGGGATTACTGAAGCCACGATCTTTGTTCAGGCTGAAGTACGGCTTCGAGCCGGGCATGCTGTTTCCAAGCCGGAATATAACGTCCGTCCGATCTTGACGCAACATACCGCAGGCTGTTACTTGGTAAGTCAATGAGCAGACTCTACCACAATGAATCCGGTCGTGTCATCCCTTCACTGTGCGAGGAACTTACGCGGTTCCGGCGCGGCCGCGTCATCCTCAATCTGCCGGTCACCGGATCCGACGCAACCCTTTACCTGCTTGCCCGGTCCCACCGGGTCGGCGGCAATCCACTGCTATGGTCGGTCAACGGGATCGGCCAGGAAGCTATACAGCCGGGGGAGGATCTCTACTACCGATGGTACGAACGTACCGTGAAGTCCGGCGACCTGCGCGACGGGGACAACACGGTGGAACTGTGGGCCGATGACACCGCGATGACGGGATGGTCGCTCGCGCTGGAGGCGGGCGGTGGTCCGTCGAACAGCGCGCTGACCGACGACGGCGGCGCAAGCTGGCGTTCGGACCGCATGGGCTACCTGAACGCGGTTCAGGGAAACTACTGCGTCCGCTTCCGGTTGCGGGAAGGCCGGGACGACCCGCCGCCGGACATGGCCTGGGAATCCGCCGGCCACCCCAGGGCGCAGTCGATGCGTGACCGGGTTCCCCGCCGCATCGTGAACGGCGGCGATCGATTGAGCCAGGTGCGGGAGCTGTCCGCGTGGCTGGCGACAGGCTGGGAACATTCGGGATCCCGCCGTGCGACGGTATACGCGCCGTGGGACGCGGAGACCATACTCGCATGGGGTGGAACCCGGCAAGGTCACAACGGTGAAAGTCCCATCACCATGTGCGTCCATTACGCGGTGGCCTTTGTCAGTGCCTGCCAGGCGCTTGGTATCCCGGCGCGCTGCGCGGCGCTGATGGGTACGCCGAACAGCTATGAAGGCCATTTCGTGGCCGAAGTCTGGTTCGAGGAATACGGGAAATGGGTGATGGTCGACCCGAACATCGATGCGATCCTGTTTCGTAACGGGCAACCCCTTTCAATCGAGGAGATACAGGGACTGGACGGCGGACTGGCCCCCTATGTCGAATGGGGCAGGGGGTCGAGATACCAGCGGACGTTCTCCCACATGCGGGACTTCATACGAAACAGCCTGCTGCGGGGCGTGTGCTTCCGCCACAGGAGTATCTGGCCACGTACCGACTTCTTGTCCCGTCCCGAACTGACGCCGCCGGGGCACGGTTCCGTGTCCTACTGCGAGACCGACCTGGTCTGGTCGGAATCGGACCGGGAGACGGGTTTCGGCATGTTCAAGTACTTCGCGCCGGCCGCATACTTTACGGCGCCACCCGACGGGGCGGCCTATGCCTGATCCGATCACGAGCGAGGAGATGCTGATCGACCGGATGACGGCCCCGTCGCAGGCCGTCGTCGAGGCCGTAACGGAACTGGAAGGCGACGTGGTGATCCTGGGGGCCGGCGGGAAGATGGGTCCGACCCTGGCGGAACTCCTCGTACGGGCCGGCGCACGGCGCGTGATCGGGGTGTCCCGGTTCGGTGACGCGCAGGTCAGGACGCACCTCGAAAGCGTGGGCGTGGAAACCGTTCGGGCGGACCTGCTCGACGAAAAGGAACTGGCCCGCCTGCCGGATGCGCCGAATGTCCTCTTTCTCGCGGGGTTCAAGTTCGGCGCCACGGGCAACGCGCCGATGACCTGGGCGATGAACGCCTGGCTGCCGGGCCGGATCATGCAAAAGTACGCCGGGTCCCGCGTCATCTATGTAAGCTCGGGCAACGTGTATGCCTATACCCCGGTCGCGGAGGGCGGCGCGGACGAGGACGGCGAAATCGGACCGGTGGGCGAGTATGCCCAGTCTCGTCTCGGCGGGGAACGCATCGCGGAACACCTTTGCCTCGAACAGGGAACGCCCCTGTTGATCGTCCGGCTGTTTTACGCCACGGAACTGCGGTACGGCATCATCCACGACCTCGGCAGAAAGGTCCACGACGGCGTGCCGATCGACCTGACCATGGGCCATGTGAACCAGATCTGGCAGGGAGACGCCAACGGTTACCTGGCGCGCATGTTTCGTCTTTGCAGCAGTCCCGCCACGGTCCTCAACTTGACAGGACCGGATGTCCTCTCCGTCCGGGAACTGGCTGCTTCACTGGGCAGAAACCTGGGCCGGACGCCTCTTTTCGAGGGCAGGGAAAGCGACACCGCCCTGCTGGGCAGCGCCGCCAGGTTGTTCGACAAACTGGGCAGACCGCAAACCCCCGTCGAACAGATCGTGGACTGGGTCGCCCACTGGATCCGCATCGGGGAACGCAGCCTGGACAAGCCCACGGGATACGAATCGCGCACCGGGAGCTTCTGAGCACGGAAACCGGCCGTCCGGGACGGCGATCCTTCGGATTGATGTCGGACTACATGAACGCTCGACGGCTGGATCATTCTTCGCAGTTCAACGCGGGAACCGTTACAGGAGTCCAACATGCATGAGGTGATGCCGCGCTCCGTCAGAAACGCCCTTCGGCGGGGCGTGGTAATCCCCGCCCATCCCCTGGCGGTCACGGAGGAGAGACGGCTGGATGAACGCCGGCAACGAGCGCTTTCGCGGTACTACATCGCGGCAGGCGCCGGGGGTCTCGCCGTGGGCGTCCACACGACCCAGTTCGAAATCCGGGATCCGGCGTATGGACTCTACGAACCCGTGCTCGGGCTGGCCGCGGAAGTCATGAACCGTGAGGCGCCGCCGGACTTCATCCGGATCGCGGGGATCTGCGGCCGGACAGCGCAGGCGACCGGGGAGGCCGGGACGGCTCGATCTCTCGGCTACCATGCCGGCCTGCTCAGCCTGACCGCCATGAAGGGCGCGACAGACGACGCACTCATCGCGCACTGCCGGGCCGTAGCGGATATCATCCCCGTCATGGGCTTCTACCTGCAGCCCGCCGTAGGCGGGCTCCTGCTGAGTTACGGATTCTGGCGGCGGTTCGTCGAGCTGGAAGGCGTCGTAGCCATCAAGATCGCGGCGTTCAACCGGTACCACACGCTGGACGTCATTCGGGCGCTGGCCGAATCGGACAGACACGACGACATCACGCTCTATACCGGCAACGACGACAACATCGTCATGGATCTCCTGACGGAGCACGCGTTTCAATGCGGCGATTCGCGCAGGTCGGTGCGGTTCAAAGGCGGGCTGCTCGGTCACTGGGCGGTATGGACCCGGGGCGCGGTCGCGTTGCTGCAGGAATGCCAGGGCGCCTCCTCGGCCTGCGAACCCGTAGCCCAGCACCTGTTGACCCGCTCGATCGAGGTCACGGACTGCAACGCGGCCTTCTTCGATCCGGCCCACGGATTTGCCGGATGCATCCCGGGCATTCACGAGGTGCTGCGACGACAGGGACTGCTCGAAGGTACCTGGTGTCTCAATCCGGATGAGAAGCTGTCGCCCGGTCAGTACGACGAAATCAGCCGGGTATACCAGGCCTATCCCCATCTCAACGACGATCGTTTCGTCGCCGAGCACCGGGACGAGTGGCTCCGATAAACGTGGCGGAGCCGATCCAAATTGCCGGAAGAGATCAATCGTGACGGAGAAGCCATACCCCCGGAGCATCAAGGTATGTTGATCAACCGGAAACGGAGCAGCACATGAAGATCACCCGCATCGAAGCCATCCCCATCGAAGTGCCGCTGAAGCAGGGCATGACCACGAAAACCGCCCATGGCGAACATATCGTCTCCCCCTATGTCATCCTCCGGATCCACACGGACGAGGGGCTGACCGGGTTGGGGGAGGCCACGGTCGCGCCGCGATGGAGCGGAGAAACGTCCGCCTCGTGCACCGCCGCGGTCCGGAACCTGGTGGACCCCGCGCTCAAGGGCGAAGACCCGGCGGACGTGAACCGGCTCTGCGGGGTGATGGACGAGGTCATCAAGCTGAACCCCTTTACCAAGGCGGGCGTGGAGATGGCGTTGTGGGACCTGGCCGGGAAGCGCGCGGGTATGCCGCTCTACCAGGTGCTGGGCGGCAAGGTACGGCAGGAGATCCCCATGAAGATGGTGGTCGGCGCCTTCGACGTTCCGACTTCCGTTGCGCTGGCGGAGAAGTTCCTCCAATGGGGCGTACAATGTCTCAAGGTCAAGGTCGGACTGGACCCCGAAGAGGACCTCGAACGCGTCCGCGCGGTCCGCGCCCTGGCCGGTCCCGGCATCCGGATGAGCATCGACGCGAACTGCGGGTGGCCGCCGGCGGTGGCCCGCCGCATGCTGCGCCTCCTGGAGCCGTTGGACATCCTGTTCGCGGAACAGCCCTCGGCGCCGCAGTTCGACGACGAAGCGGCCCTGATCCGCACGGGCACGTCCATCCCCATCATGGCCGACGAGAGCGTATTCACCGTGCACGACGCCATGCAGACGGCCCAGAGACGGTCCGCGGACATCATCAGCGTTTATCCGGGGAAGAACGGAGGCATCGTCCAGACGCTGGGCATCTCGCACGTGGCCCGGGCGGCGGGACTGCGTTGTCACATGGGCAGTAATCTCGAACTGGGGATCGGCACGGCGGCCATGCTCCACGTGGCGGCCGCCGTGGAAGCCATCGACAGTGAAACCTATCCCGGCGACCTGCTCGGACCATTGTACCACGAAGGCGATATGATCGAATCGCCGCTGGAGCTTGGACCGGTCAACGCCAGGGTACCCGAAGGCCCGGGACTTGGCGTCAACCTGGATGAAGAACAGATCGAGCGCTGGAAGGACAGATAGACACACCCAACCGCAGAAAGGAAAGCCATGACTGACGATCGTATATACAGGGCCTGCGTGGTGGGCTTGAGCGGCATCGGGGCGGGAAGCCCCCCGTTCGACGGTGAACACGGAATGGGCCATGAGATGCCCAACCGCCACATGCCGGCCTATGCCCTCCTGCCGTTTACCGAGGTGGTCGGCGTCTGCGACCTGAAGGAAGACCTCCTGCAGGACACCCTGAGGGATTGGTCGGGTACCTTTCCGGGTCTGCGGGGATTCACGGACTACCGGGAGATGCTGGAAGCCTGCAGGCCCGATATCCTGAGCGTGGTCACATCGGACCACCGCCACGCCGACATCGTCGTGGACGGCGTTTCCGCGGGCGTTCGTGGCATATATTGCGAAAAACCGATTGCGACCTCGCTGGCGGATGCCGACCGCATGATCGCCGCGGTGGAAAGCCGGAACGTGCCCATGACCATCAACCACACGCGCCGCTGGGGTGCGGTCTACCGTGAAGTCAAGAAGCTGCTCGACGATGGCGCGATCGGCGCGTTGAAACGCATCGTGCTGAACTTCGGCGGACCACGGGCCATACTGTTCCGCAACGGCACCCACATGATCGACATGACCTGTTTTCTGGCGGGATCGGAACCCGCGTGGGTATTCGCCGAACTTGACGAAGGCTACGAGGACTACTGGCCCTACCAGGGCGACGGCGGCAGGAACGCGGACCTGGAACCGGGCTGCTCCGGCTTCATCCACTTCAGGAACGGCGTGCGGGCCTTCTACAACGGTTCCAAGGGACGGGAATGCCGTGGAGGATACCAGCTGGACGGCACCGACGGATGGATGTTCGTACATGAGGACTACTACGAACTCGATACGGGAGACGGAATCCAGACCGTCGCGCCGAAGGGACCGACCCATTACTATTCCGCGGCGGCCATCCGGGACCTGGTCCACGTCATGGAAAACGGCGGCGAGACCGTTTCTCCGCCGCGCGCGGCGCGCGACACCCTGGAGATCATCCTGGGGTTCCTCGCGTCGCAGAAGCACGGCAACGTTCGTATCGATTTTCCCCTGGACGAGACCACCGTATAACCCACCGTAAGCGACAACCTGCCATGAGCGTTCGCATCGCCATAGACACGGGCGGCACGTTTACCGATCTCGTCCTGTCCGATCCGGACACGGGCCGCCTGGTGTTTCACAAGGTGCCGAGTACGCCGGCCGATCCGAGCCGGGCGCTGGTCGAGGGCGTCAGGGAACTCGTCGCCCGGGCCGGCGTCGCGAACGCGGAAATCCTGTTCCTCATACACGGCACCACGGTGGCTACCAATACCATCCTGCAGCGGCGAGGCGCCCGCACGGCCTTCATTACCACCGAGGGCTTTCGGGACGTGCTTCATATTCAGCGGCAGGACCGCCCCCACCTGTACAACATGCGCGTTCGTCGAACACCGGCGCTCGTGCCCCGGCACCTGCGTTACGAGCTTCCGGAGCGCATCCTGCACGACGGATCGGAAGCGCATCCCATTGACACGAATCGACTGGATGAACTGGTGTTATCGCTCAGGGCGGAAGGTGTCGAAGCGATCGGCGTCGGATTGCTGCACAGCCACATCAATCCCGGGCACGAGCGGTCCGTCGGCGAAATGCTGAGGAGGACGCTTCCCGACGCCACGGTCTGCCTTTCTTCCGACCTGAGCCGGGAGGAGGGCGAATACGAGCGGTTCAGCACCTGTGCCATGAACGCCTATGTGCAGCCAGTGATGACGAACTACCTGAAACGGGTGAACGACGCACTCGAGGACGCCGCCGTCGACGCACCGCTTTACGTCATGAAATCCAACGGCGGCGTCACGTCGGCCGACCACGCCGCCGATCAATGCGTTCATACATTCCTGTCGGGCCCGGCCGGCGGCGTGGTGGCCGGCGCGGAGATCGGCCGTCGGCTCGATCGCCCAAACCTCATTACGGCCGACATGGGCGGAACCAGCTTCGACGTGGCCATGATCCATGAACGGAATATAGCCTTCGCGAAGAACGCGGAAATAGACGGCCTGGCCTTGAAGGCGCCCATGATGGATATCCACACGATCGGCGCGGGGGGCGGAAGCATCGCATGGATCGATTCCGGCGGTGCCCTGCGGGTGGGACCGCAGTCCGCGGGGGCCAGGCCGGGCCCCGCCTGCTACCCGAACGGCGGCGCCGAACCCACGGTGACGGACGCGAACCTGGTGTTGGGCCGGCTCTCGACACGCAGCCTGCTGGGCGGCGCCATCACCCTGGATCCGTCCGCTGCCCGGTGTGTGATCGAGGATAAGATAGCCACCAGGTTGAACTGTACTGTGGAGGAAGCCGCCGAAGGCATCATCCGGGTGATCAACGCCTCCATGACGGCGGCCATCCGCAAGCTCACCGTGGAACGGGGATACGATCCGCGCCGGTTCACGCTGGTGCCCTTCGGCGGCGCGGGACCGCTCCACGGCGTCGAACTCGCCCGGGAACTGGGCGTAATCGACGTGGTCGTTCCCCTTGCTCCCGGCGTCGCCTCGGCCGAGGGCCTGGTCTTCTCGAATTTGCGATCGGATAGGATCCAGACGCACGTGGTAATGCTGGAAAGGCTCGAGGAAACGGCGTTCGAGCAGATGCTGGAAGACCTGACCGGGCAGACCGTGGGAGACCTGTCCACTTCGATGGCGGGACAGGAACCTGTCATCAGCCGGCGCGTAGGCCTCAGGTACGCGGGACAGGGCTACGACATTCCGATCGATCTGCCGGCCGGACCGGTTGACCTTCCTGCCCTCGAATCCGCCTTTCACTTCGAACACGAAAGGCAGTACGGCTTCGCGCGCCGAGATCAGCAGGTGCAGCTGGTCAACATATGGGTTTCCGCGGAGTTTCCGATCTCGGACGACCCGCGAAGCCCCTCGGAACGGTCCGAATCGAAACGGCCCGCGCCGCGTACCACGCGCCCCGTCTACCTCTCCGGCGAGTGGCAGGACACGGCGGTCTATGAACGGTCCCGGCTGCGTCCGGGCCAGCGTATCGAAGGACCGGCCATTATAGAACAACTCGATTCGACGACGTTGATCTGGCCCGGCGAGCATGCGCGCATCGATGCCTGGGAACAGATCGTTATCGCAGGTGTGGAGACGCCATGAAGACCGACCCCATCACCCTGGAGCTGATGCGCAACCGTTGGACGGGCATCGCGGAAGAAATGTGCGCCGCCCTGATCCGCACCAGTTACTCCACCAACATCAAGGACCGCCGGGACTGCTCCGCGGCCATCGTACAGCCCACGGGGGAGATCCTGGCCCAGGCCGAATCGGGCGTGCCGCTCCATCTCGGCGTGATGCCCGGGGTAGTCAGGTCCATCCTGGAAGCCTACCCCGTGTCGGTCATGCGGCCCGGCGACGTCTATATCACGAACCTGCCGTATCCGGAAGGACCGGGGCATCTGCCGGACGTCTCCCTGGTATCCGCCATATTTCACGAGGGACAGCCCATCGCCCTTGCGGCATCCACCGCCCATCACGTGGACATGGGCGGGTTCGCGCCCGGCAGCATGCCCTTCGGGGTGACGGAAATCTACCAGGAGGGACTCCAGATCCCCCCGCTTCCCATCTTCAAAGAGGGACGGCTCGACGAAGAGATCTACAAACTGATCAACCAGAACGTGCGGACGCAGTACGAAGTCCGGGGCGACCTCATGGCCCAGTTCGCCTGCGCCCAGATCGGCCAGCTGAGGGTAAGCGAACTCATGTCCCGGGAGTCTCCGGATGAAGTCATTCGATACATGGACGAGATCCAGGACTACGCGGAACGCCGGATGCGGGCGGGGATAGGGACCCTGCCGGATGGCGAGTATACCTTCGAGGACTACCTGGACGACGACGGCGTCACCGATGAGCCGGTCAGGATCAAGGTCACCCTGACCATCTCGGGGGACGAGTTGCGCGCGGATTTCTCGGGGTGCAGCGACCAGGTCCTGGGACCGCTGAACGCGCGGCTGCCGGCGGCCCATTCCTGCATCAGCTACGTCTGCAAGGCGGTGATCGACCCGGACCTGCCCGCCTGCGCCGGGGCGTACCGGCCCCTGGACATCTTCGCTCCCGAGGGTTCCATCCTCCAGGCCACCTACCCGGCAGCCATCGGCAATGCCAACATCCTGACGGACCAGCGCGTCGTGGACGTGCTGATGGGGGCGCTGTACCAGGCCGCGCCCGAGCGGGTGTGCGCGGCCTGCAGCGGTGAGATGAACCTGGTCAACATCGGCGGGATCGATCCCGCTTCCGGGGACTACTACAACTACGTGGAGACCTACGCGGGCGGCCAGGGCGCCATGTACGACCTCGACGGAGAAGACGGCGTACATACCCACCTTACCAATACGCGGAACGCGCCCGTCGAAATCATGGAACGCACCTACCCTTTGCAGGTCGAGCGCTACGGCCTGATTCCGGACACGGAGGGTCCCGGACGCCGGCGGGGCGGCTGCGGCATGATGCGGGAACTCAAGTGCCTGGGTGAACGCACCATCATCACCCTGGGCTCCGACCGCAGGAAGTTCACGCCCTGGGGCCTCGAAGGCGGCGGCAACGCGACGGGCGCCCACTGTTACGTCATCGACACCGAAGGCCGCGAAAGGGAAATTCCCACCAAGACCCATACCGAGCTGTACAGGAACGAAATCCTGCGGATCGAGACGCCGGGTGGCGGCGGCTGGGGGGATCCGGTGAGGCGAGACCGCACCATGGTGCAGGAGGACGTCCGGAACGGACTCGTAAGCCCGGAAAGGGCGATCGATCGATATGAATATGAGGAGGGTCAAGCGCAGGGAATTTAGCCTATTTCAGAGTATCCTTCTTTGATTTATAGACGTTGAATCTCTCTTTTAACAAGAAAAACAGATACAACAAACCGGAATACACAAGACAATTGACAATTACGACCAAGTCTATGTCGGTGTTATGTATGTTCCGCGTCCAAAGTAAGACCAGCGCAAGTCCTGGAGCGATCAACACAACCAACATACTTTTGATTTGATGTATAATGTCGTTCGATTCTACCAGAGGGTAAACCACCCAGACCAGAAGGCACCAAATCGGAAGCGACCAAAGCAGAGTTTTTCTAAGAAGAATCATCTAGTGGTTCACCTGTTTTTCCTGCCTCTCTTTTCTTTTTTGCAGCCTCTATATAGAACTGCCGAACCAATGCTTCTGTCTCCTCCTGCTTCTCGTCTGACATTCTAGCCTCTCGTAAGAAATGAACCCCGGCTTTTTAAAAGCCTAGGTATGGAGTCAATTCCCTCCCATTTTTGAAATCCCTCGTGAGAAGATGAAGTAGAATCCATGATTGCATGCAAAGCCTCGCCTATGGCACTCAGGGCCTCGTCCCCGTCTTTTTCTATGAACTCATTCACCTTTTCATTCAGAAAATCATTCATGAGTCGCTCGGCTTCCTCGGCACTTTGGCCCGGACTTCTCATCGCATGCTTAAATGCGCCCTCCCTGCTTTGATCCTTGTCGACATAAGCACTTGCCGACTGCAGGATCATTATTTGACGACTATTTAATAGTCCTTCGAATGCGCCGGTCAGGATGCTATTGTGAGTCCAGAAAGGCCATCTACCATCAGGATCGACGTATCGGTGGGGGTTATTAAAACCATATGCGTAAGGAGAAGTACTGAACATCCTCCCTTTATCGGTGCGCATGCTAATCCTTAACAACTTGCCTGGGTCGAGCGTATTGAGCACCGGGTCGGGTGTGGTGAAGCGGCCAACCCCGCTGTTATACATGCGCTCGGCGTGTATTTGAGATTCAATACCGGATGATAAAACGATCAACAAGAAAAATGCAATGCGTCGCAACGTTAGCACTCCTTTCTGAAGAGGTGTGTATATATCAGTACTTTCCTGTACGGCGAAACTGTTCGATACTCTCCGCCTGACGACGATAAAAGGTGTCCGGTAATTTAAGCACTATTCCTAGTTCCCTTGCCTTGTTTCTATGCCAACGAGAAGTTCGCATCATTTCTTCGAGTTTTGGCAGGTAACCCGCTATGATCCGTTGCAGTTCGGCTTGATATTCCAATCCCGATATGGCCAGTTTCGGATCGGATAGGTCGATAGGTTGGCCAGGTCGATTCGGACGCCAGCAGGGATTGAGGTGAAATGGTCGGGAATACACTCAAGGGTGACATCATCCCGGAAACAGGATCAGTCGTATGTGATTCCTCCGGTCTATGTGATCCCGTTGATCTGTTCTGAGTACTCAAATCGGGAACATACGCATCTTCCATAGCCCTCCTTTTGTTGCCATACGAATCTTTGGCCGCCATTAACTCAACTTCCATCCCTCGTTCCAACTGCTGTGCCAGCAGATAATAGTAATGACCGAGATTCCAATGAGCGCTGGAAAACGTCGGGTCAGTTGCCAGGGCTAACTTTAATAAACGGACTGCTTTGTGCAAATCCGCTTCACGCTCGTGAAAATGCCTTGCTTGATTCAGGAGCAAGGAAGCGATATACTCCTTTTTGGACAAAGTGCGCAGGTACACTCCGTTTTCGATGGCTTTCCCGGGAATACCCGCTTCTTCCTTATACAATTCGTCAGGGCGGTAACCTCCTCCCACCATTGCATCGGTGTTGCTCTTCTCGAAGCCATCGGCGACGTATCGCAGGAAGAAATGCCGGACGCCGCGCGATGCTTTCATCGGCCAGCCCAGCCTGTCCGCCAGTACAAGGTGCAACATCGGCATGGTCACGCACGACCCGGTCCTGCTCGACAGGTAGCCGTTTAAGAACTGGTTCTCTTTCCGTGCGCCTTCCATGTCATTCAGGTCATAAGTAAAAGCCAGAGAATCGTTCCACCATCCAGATCGATAGAGATACGTATTCATCATGCCGATACGTGACTCCGGATCGACCGAGCCCTTCATCAGCCTGTCGATCCGGTCGGCCATATAGTCCAGGATGTAATCGAACCTCGCGATATTCAGCCGGGGATAAGCATCTTTTGCAAGCACCAGGCACGCTATCCCCAAGTCGATTTCTTCTTCCGGCAGTTCGAGGATCTGCTCGATTGTCTGTCCCGTGTTACGCGCTTGCGCCTATAAGCTTCCACAATTCGTGCTGATGATCATTAAAATGGCAAAAAACACCTTCATGACTTGTTTCCTTTTCGAAATGTATGTGATTAAATGAAACACTCGAACATCAATACTAAACATATGTATTGTAGTTGTCAAAGGGAAATGACGTTTATTGGAAATGATGCTGATTCGAATACTGGATCTGCTATGATATCGGCTTCATGAAGCGGGTAGAGGAGATCGACTTCTCCAGGTGCCAACCCGTGGTGGACGATGTACCGATGGCAGGAGCAAACGCGAAAACCTGGATTGTGAGGCTATGGCGACCAGTGAGACAGAAACAAAACCGCGGCGAATCGCCATTATCGGCGGTGGTATGTCCGGAGGGGATTATGTATTCAAGTGCCGTAATTGGCAATATTCCACTTGACCTCCATCTCGTTCCGGCATGCGCGCGATCGCCAGAGGCGTCAGTAGATGCCCGGTATCAGGGCCCGGCGGTCTGCCGGATAATCGCTGAACGTTTCCCGGTACCATCGGTGGTTGCTCCGCGCCCGCGGGGCGAGATTGGCGACGGCGAACAGCATGAATGCAAGGCCGCACGGCGACCAGGTGGCGACCGCCCAGCCCGTCCATTCGAGGATTTCCCCCAGGTAGTTCGGACACGAGACGAAGCGGAACACGCCGCCCTGCGGTATCGCATAGCCTGTCTCGCCGGGCCGACGCAGGCGCATGAGGATGTGGTCGGCGTGGAGATTGAGCGCGAGCCCGGCGAGAAATATCCCGACGCCGATCAGGAAGCGGGGGTCGGCGAGCCATTCAGTGGCATAGTCGCCGAACTCCGATATGAAGCGAGCGTTGATGTACGCGTTGACCGCATTGAAGAGAAAGCCGGATCCGACCACCATAAGGGGGGTCTTCCGGCCGCTTGACCGGACTCGGAACGGATAGACGAAGGTCCGGTTCACATAGTGGCCCTGCCACATAACCAGGAACAGCAGCGGCACGACCTGGAAAGCGCTCTTGCCGTTGAGATAGACGGCCAGGAAGAGCGCGGGCGCCGGCAGCTCCATGACGATCCATGCGAACCTGGCGGAAACGTGTGGCCCCCAGCCCGTACCCGCGTAGTGGCGTCCGTAAGGCGCGGTCCTGCGTAGCAGGTACAGGAATGTCACGGGTGCCGACGCAATGATCGCCCATATCAGTATCCCGTGCAGACGTTCTTCGGTCATTCACGCCTCTTCGCTCATCATGCCGTGTTCGTCGAACCAGCGGTACGTGTCCTCTATCGATTCCGCGAGCGAGCGCGGGTGGTACCCGAGTTCCGCCTGCGCCTTGGCGCTGGATATCCGCCGATTGGCATGGGCCATGACGCGGACGGATGCCGGCGTGTAGAGCTGAGGACGTCCGCGGCACCTATCCAGGACGACCTGGCAGGGTGCCCACAACCGGGCGGCGAACATCGGGAACTGGAGGCGGGGTGCGGCTACCCCGGTGGCCTGCTGGCAAAGGTCAGCCAGTTCGCGCACGGTGTGCCAGTGACCGGAGACGAGGTAGTTCTCGCCACATCTCGCCTGTGCCTCCGCGGCCATCGTGGCGGCCACGACATCGCGCACATCGACCCAGTCGTAGCCACCAGCGATCAGCGCGGGAAGCCGCCTGCGGCGGAGGTCGAGAAACAACTGCCCCATAGGCGACGGAGCGCCGTCATAGGGTCCGAGTACGCTGGTCGGATTAAGGATCACGGCGTCCAGACCGCGGTCGATGCCACGGCGGACTTCCACTTCGCCGGCGGCCTTCGAACGGTCGTAGGGCGCGGCGCGCCGGTTGTCCGCCGGACCGCGGCTCTCGTCGAGCATTTCGTCCAGCGGGTGCTGGTCGTATGCGTGGATCGAGGAAACGTGAACCAGACGCCGCACACCGCATGCAAGGGCCGCTTCCACGACATTGCGGGTGCCCAGGACATTCGTACGATGGAATTCCTGCGCCCTGACGCTACCGATCGAGACCAATGCGGCCAGATGGAACACGGTTTCCGCGCCCGCAAAGGCGGCGATCAGCGATTCCTTGTCGAGTATGTCGCCCTTGACCCATGCGATGTCGAGATCCGCCGCTGTCCCTCGACGATTCCGAAAGATCGCGCGGACCTGACGCGGCCCGTACCTGTCGGCAAGAGCCCGCGCCAATACCCCGCCGATCTGCCCGCTCGCTCCCGTAATCACCCGTACGGTGTGAGGTCGTCCGTCGTCAGATGATCTCATTGCGAATGACTCGATCCGCGAATCGCAGGCCGGACCAGGCGCTGGAGAAGCGGGCGCAGCGAACTCAGGTTCGCAATTCGTGCCGCTGCTCGGCGATCCTGAACTTGAGTTTGTTGCTGGGCGACTGTGAGGGAAAGGGGTCCATCGGCAACCGCTTGTAGGGGCGGGCCAGCTCGAGCTTGAAGTAATGCGCGAGCATCAGCAGGTTGATCGCCATGTGCATGTTGGCCCAGCGGTGCCCGAGACAGGAGTGCGTGCCCAGTCCGAAGGGGGCGTAGCCTCTGCCGAGGTGCTCGTTTCGCGGCGGTACGTAGCGGTCGATGTCGAACTTCTGTGGATCGGGAAACGCCTCTGCCAGGTAGTGCGGGGCCGTCTACGCGATCACGAGTTGCGTCCCGACCGGTAATTCGAAACCCTCCACCACGCAGGTATTCATCACCGTGCGCATGGCCATGGGCGCGATCGGACTCATACGCAGCGTCTCCATCAACACCCGGTGGGTCACGTCGATCCGGTCCGGCCTGAAGTCGTCCTCGCCGGGATCGCCCTTAGCCCACAGCGCGTCCGCTTCGGCCGTGACCCGCTCGTACAGATCGGGATTCTGCAGCATCCAGTAAAGGGCGAAGCCAACCTGGTCGCCCAGGTACATGGCGGTCATCAGGATCGCCCCCAGCGGAAGCGAAAGGTCCGATTCGGGAAGGAACTGGGGATCCGTCGCATGCAGGGCCAGATACGCGTCCACCACGTCCTTATGCATCCCGACCCGCTGCGCGGCCGTATGCGTCCTTTGCATACGTTCCATGATCCTTTTCATGGTTTTCGCCCGGCGGCGCATCGACGGGGTTTTGAGCATGAAACGCGGCAGCATCTTCATGATGCCTACATTGAGCACCCGTGCCTTGTATTTGAGCGCGTCGACGATCTCGGCTTGCGTGTCAATGCTGGCAAACAGCGGCGAAGACTGCGCGTTCAGCAAGGGTCGGAGCATCACCTGGGCCGGCATCGTGCTGCCGACATCCCAGTTCGCCATATGTGCGCGGGTCAGGTCATAGACCTCATCCAGGCGGTCAGTCAGGGTCTTGCGGGAGTAGGCGGGCTGAAGCGACTTGCGAAAGCGAAAGTGATCGGCCCCGTCAACCGAATGCATCGAGCGCGACACGCCGTACGCCTTGTCGACCTCCTCGAAGTACTCCTTGGACCGCAAGAACACGCGCCCCATGCGTTGGGCCCATTCGTTCGTCTTTACCCCGGCCAGGAAGATGATGTTCTGGCGGAAGGGAATCCGCAGCTCGAACACCGGACCATACTTTTCGGCCAAAATGGCGAACGCTGCCGGCAGCCTGCCCGCTATCAGTTCGCGGTTGAATACCAGGTCGCGCAGGGCCACGGCTGGAATCGGCTTGGTCAGCGAAGGCTGGCGAAGCGAGGGCGCGACGATGCTCTGGCCCACCGCCGCCGCAATCGCCCGCCCGATCAGGTCCATCTTGCAGATAAACTCTACGCGCTCTTCCGCCTCCTCATCCAGTTGGAATATGAAGCGCATGACGTCGCAGGTATTTAACAGGCAAATAACGATGATGTCTCTGGGATCGGGGATTTCGTTCAGGAAGATCGCCTTGCTGATGCGCGTTTTGATAAACTGGCCTGCGGTGCCTTCCTGGGAGTCGCTGGACTGGTCCGCGTGCCAGACAGAAGGAGCCAGCGTCCAGAAGTCGCCCTCGTGATGTTCCAGGATCTTCTGGTCAACCATGCGATCCAGCACCGAATCTATAATCGATTCCGAGCGGGGCGCGAGTTTTTCTATCCAGTACTGCGTGTTATGTTGGACGGGTTCGCTAGCGACTTCTTCCAGTATGAAGTCCAGGGTGGAGTTGCCCGTTTCCGTCCGGTCCACCAGGAACAGGGACTCCATGTCCGTATCGATGCGAGATTGCAGCGAAAGTTCCCCGAGCACCGCGCCGACCACGGCACAGTTCAGATTCCAGCCGGGCACCTGATGGAAGTAGCCCGTCTCCTCGTTGAGGAGCATCAGGATGAATTCTTGGGTCAACGTTAACGGTTGGGTCTTCGATGCTTCTGTAGGAGTAGCCATCAGCCTCAGTCTCCCTGCATGATCCGCAAACCATCGGCCAATCGCCCTTGTTGCACTTGTAGTTAAGGTAATACTCGGGCCCGGGGGCGGCAAGTCATATTTTGATCAGGTAAAGGCTCGGGACGGCGTCTGGAAATGGCCTGCTGAAGGCCTGTCGGCGACCGAATGGCCCATCCCTGCGCGAGCATCCTCATCCAGGGAAGCTTCCCGCCCTGCCGGCGTTACCGGATGGCGTGCGATGGCGCGCGTCTGAATACCGCTTGGGGAAACGGCAACGGCTTCCGGCCGCTGTTGCTTCACGCATGTTCTGTCGCGGCCCACCGTCGCCGCGTGCAAATTCTACTTGCAATCAGGCCTATCGCCCGGGCATATAATCACAGGATCCTTCGCTGCACCTGCAGACGGCCATGGCGCCTTTACGGATGTATGCGTATGAACAGGAACACTACCGATCGGATCGCCGAACCTGTCGCAGGCAAAGCCGCCAGCCGTCCAGCCACCGACATGCCGGACCGGCTGCCTCCCTTCCCCGAAGGCTGGTACCTGGTCACATCCCGCAAGATCCTGTTGCGCGAGAAACTGATCGAGAAGATGTGGATGGGTGAGGATATCGTCGCCTGGTGTGACGAGCAGGACCGGGTCTGCGTGGCCGACGCCGTCTGTCCGCACATGGGCTCGCACCTGGGTCCGGCCGTTGGCGGGCGGATTTGCAACGGCCGCCTCGTCTGCCCGTTCCACGGATTCGAGTTCGATTCGACCGGCCAGTGCGTAGCGACGCCGAACGCGCCGGCCCCAAAAGCCGCCAAACTGAGCGTATACGAGACCCAGGAGCTCTTCGGCCTGGTCTTCGCCTGGTACGGTATCGGCGGAAGGCCGCCGCAATGGCACCTGCCCGGCGAACCGCCCTCCGACACGGACTGGGGCGAACTGGGATTTATAAACCTCCGGTTCCGCAGCCATCCCCAGGAAACCGCGGAAAACTCGGTGGACTTAGGGCACCTGCGTTACGTGCACGGTTACGACAATGTGAATCCGGTCGGATCGGTTGAGGTGGAAGGCGCGTACCTGAGAAGTGGTTTCGAATTCAAGCGCGTCCGCAGGATCCTGGGACTGACCGACATGGTCTACGAAGTCTCCGCCACCGCACATCTTTACGGACTGGGCTATTCCTTTGTCGAAATCCACGAAAAAACCATCGATATGCACGCGAGACTCTGGGTCCTTACTACCGCTGTCGACGGCACCCACATAGATCTCGTATTGGCAAGCCAGTTGCAGGAAATCCGAAAGCCCCGGCGGTTCATTTCGGGCCTGGGTTTCCTGCCGTCGAAGCTGCGCCAGAGATTGATGAACCGGATTCTGCTTGCACAGCAGAAAAGGGATGTGCTGCAGGACGTGGTGATCTGGGAAAGGAAGCGGTTCAGGACGCCTCCCCGGCTGTGCAAGTCAGATGGACCAATCGGACTGTTTCGCCGGTATTGCCGGCAATTCTATCCCGTATCATCCATGGACTGACCGGTGCGACGACCGGATACACAGCGGCTGCACGAGAAAGCGCAGGTCTGTAAGTTGAAGACGTGCGGAGCCCGGCCTGCGCCGGTGGACCGAGGGTCTAACCTCCTTCCTCCAGCTCCGCCAGGGTTTTAAGAACGTCTCGCTGGATGAATCCGTCATAGGCGTCCCGCACTGGAAGTCCGGCCGCCTTCGACAACAACCCTACGGCCCGTTCCCGGCCGCCTTCTCGGTCGAGTTCAGGAAGACAGAGTGCAAACTCCAACAGTATGACCCTCGAATCCGGTTCGAGTTCCAACGCCCGCTCGAAGTGGATGACGGCGTCATTCCGGTTTCCCTTGTACAGGAAACGGGCTATGCGCCCGGCACTGGCGATGCCGGCGTGCCAGCTCCCCAGCGCCATGTGCGCCTCGGCGAAGTCGGGACTGATGGCCAGCGTGTCTTCGAGCAGACCCCGAATCTTGCCCGCCAGGCCCCGACGAAGCGCCGTGATCTTTCCAACGCTCTGGGCGTATCGTCCAGCGGCATGCGCGGACCGGTAATACGCTTCGGCATTGGCCGAATCTGCACGCACCGCCTCCTCTCCCAGTTTCATTGCGCGTTCCAGGAACTCCTTCCGGTCATCCCCGACCGCCACGTGGTGACCGTACACCGCAAGCGATTGCGCTGCCAGGGTGTAGCCCTCGGAGGTGCCCAGCGCTTCCGCGAGACTCGCCGCCTCGAGAAAGCGGCCTTCCTCGAATGCGGTCCGCGCTTCGTCAACCTCGAGCAAGCGGCCTTCCTCGAATGCGGTCCGCACTTCATCAATCGACTGGGCATTCTCGCCGGCCGCGCCGGCCAGGCCGGCCACGCCGGTCCCGCCGGCCAGGCCGGCCACGCCCGTCCCGCCGACCAGGGCGGCCGCCTCAACAAGGCTGACTGCCCCAACCAGGCCGGCCTGGCCGGCCGCCAGGAGCGCGAATTTCCAGGCTGCCGCGACTAGGGCAAATCGGATATGGGTCATCTGGACATCCGGACCAAATCAGGTGGCGGGCATTTTCCCGATGATTCGGCGATGCGGGTTCACAGCTGTAAATGTATGTGGCGAAAGGGGGTTACGCAAGTCTATTCTCAGGGACGAGGTCGGTCCGAGTGACGTATTACGAACGCATCATACGAGGCATTGGCCTTCATCCACGCGCCGGAATCTGTGCCTGCACTTCGGCAAGGTCCACGGGTCCGCCGCGCAATGCGATCAACCGCTGATGTATGGAGGACAAGGCGGGGACGACCACCATCAGGATGACCGTGGTGAAGAGAATCCCGCAGCCGAGCGACGCGGCGAAGGGGATCAGGAACTGGGCCTGAATGGCGGGTTCCAGGATGAGGGGCATGAAACCCAGAAACGTGGTCAGGGACGTAAGCATGATCGGACGAAAACGACCCTTGGCGCCTTCTATGATCGCCGTCCGTGCGGGGTTGCCTTCCTTGAGTTTCTGGTCGATGAAATCGATCATTACCAGGGAATCGTTCACCACGACGCCGCTGAGGCCGAAGATGCCCATGAAAGATACCGCGCTCAGGGCCAGCCCCAGGACCCAGTGGCCCAGGATCACGCCTATGAACCCGAAGGGGATGACGGCCATGATGATGAACGGTTTGGTATACGAGCGAAGCGGGATGGCAAGCAGCGTGAAGATCATGATCAGGGCGACGGCAAATCCGCGATACAGCGCGTCCAGCGATTCGAGCTGCTCCTGCTGCTCGCCGCCAAACGTGTAGGCCAGGTCCGGATAGGCGGCGGTCAGGTCCGCCAGGATCGAATTGGCCAGGACGTCATTGGCTTCGTTGCCGGTAATCACCGCGGCGTCCACGTCCGCGGTGACCGTGACGATCCGCTGGCCGTCCTTCCTTCGGATGGCCGGCGGCGACATGCCGGATTTCAGCGATGCTATGCTGGTCACCGGGACCTCCGCGCCTCCCGGCGTACGGACCAGGTACCTTTCGATATCCGTAATGGAATTCCGTTCGTCGTCCGGGAGCCTGGCGTAGACGCGGACCTCTTCCCGGCCACGCTGTACGCGAACCGCCTCGGCGCCGAAAAACGCGGCCCGCGCCTGTCCGGCCAGGGCGTCCAGCGTCAGCCCCAGCGTCCTCGCTTCCGGCCGCAACTCGAGCTGGATTTCCGGTATGCCCGGGGTGTGATCCGAGCGTACGTCGTAGACGCCGCCCACTTCACGTAGACCGCCGACGACGGAATTCGCGATCTGAACGAGGCGGTCCGGGTCCGGATGGGACAGGACGGCCTCGACCGGATTTCCGAGGTCGATGAGCTCGCCGCTGAAGGTAATGCCCCGCACGTAGGCAAGCACGCCCACCTCCTCGCGCCAGGCCTGCGCGAAATCGACCGTGGAGATCTCTCTATGCTGGGCGCCGAGCAGCTTGAACTCTATGGTGGCTATGTTGGCTTCCGGGTTCAGGGTCGGGGCGGGATTCAGTCCGCCGCCCTGTACCCGCGGCCGCTGGCCCACGATTACGACTACGCCGGACAGCAGCGGAGGCGCGTCCACGGGCCGGTCGCGGGAGAGCCGTTCAATGACACGGTGCCCGGCTTCTTCCAGTTCCCGCGCAACCTCGTACGTCCTCTGGGCGGTCGTACCGTCGGGCATGTCCAGGGTGACCGTCGCGTAATCGCCCTCCACGTCGGCGGCCAGCGTGGTGGGAACGATCCCCGCCGGTATCAGGGAGATACTCAGCACGAGCAGGCCGACGGCCCCCGCCATCGTCACCACGGGCTGGTCCGTCGCGAAACGCAGCGCCCGGTCCAGGGGGCCCTGCACGAAACGGTCCAGCCATGCGTTCACGCCGCCCTGAAGTCGTGCGAAGAACCGGTCGATGGGGTTCTTCGGCGTCCATTCCGGGCCGGGCAGGTGGGAGAGGTGGTTCGGCAGGATCAACACCGATTCGATCAGGGAAACCAGCAGGATGGCGATCATGATGATCGGCAGCGCCCGCCACACCTCGCCTACGCCGCCGGGGATGAACAGCAGCGGGACGAAGGCCACCACGGAAGTGAGGACCGCGAACGTCAACGGCGTCTTGATTCGACGTACGCCGCGAATTGCGGCCTGGAGTCCGGGGGTTCCCCGCTTCCTTTCGTACTGGATGTGCTCGGCTACGACGATGGCGTCGTCGACGACGATACCGATGGCAAGGACAAAGGAGAACAGGCTCTGGGCATTGATCGCCACGTCGAGGATCAGCATGACCGCGAGGGCGCCGATGCCCGAGACGGCCAGGCCCGCGGCGACCCAGACCGCGAGCCGGATTTCGAGAAACAGGCTGAGGGCGATCAAGACCAGCAGCAGTCCCAGGATTCCGTTCTTGACGAGGATATCCACGCGTTCCGCGTAGTCCTGGGATTCGTCGTTCCAGATGGTAATGCCCACGCCGTCCGGCAGGGACGGGATTACCTCGTTCGCCAGGTGCTCCCGGACAGCCGTGGCGACCTCTGTCACGTGCTCGCCGCCGGCCCGGTAGACCTCGACGAAGGCGGCGGGATGGTTCTGATGGCGGACGATCAGATCGGATTCCTGGAAACCGTCGTCCACCTCCGCGATATCGCCGAGCCGCACGACCGTCCCGTCGCTGCCGCTGAGCAGGACGATCTCCTCGAAATCCTGCTGGTCGTAATTCTGGCCCAGGGTCCGGACCCGTACCTGGGATTCACGCGTGTTGATGCTGCCGGAAGACAGCTCCAGGGAACTGTTGCGAATGGTGTTCGCGATTCCGTCGAGGGTAAGTCCGAGGGCACTCAGCCGCTGCAGCGGCACCTCGATGGAGATTTCGTAATTCCGGACACCGCTGACCTCGACCTGGGACACGGACTGAAGCGTCGTGAGCTCATCCTCGACCTGGTAGGCCAGTTCCTTCAGCGAGCGTTCGGGCACATCGCCGTAGACGATGAGCCGCATCATGCTCTGGCGGTTGGTCATCTCCCTGAACCGGGGGCGTTCGGCGCCGCCCGGGAAAGACTGTATGCGATTTACCGCGGACTCGATGTCGTTCAACGCCCGGGCCATGTCCGTGCCGGAATCCATTTGAACCCGGACGGACGCGATACCCGGCGCGGCCACGGATTTGACCGCCTTCACGTCGTCCAGCCCGCTGACCTGGTCCTCGATTTTGACGACGATCGATTCCTCTACCTCCTCCGGTGTGGCGCCGGGGTAGGTCATCGAGACTTCGACATGGTAGAAGGGAACGGTCGGCCACGCTTCGCGCTCCAGGCCGGTAAGCGACACGAGTCCGAAGGCGACGATCGCCAACATCAGCAGATTAGCGGCCACGCTGTTGCCCGCCATGTAGGCGATCGGGCCGGCCGGTTCTCTTGGACTGCCTTGGTCTGTAGTCATGGGGTCGGTTCTGCTTCTGACTGGACGCGCATGCCTTCCGTGGCAAACTGGATTCCGCCCGTGACGACGGACCGGCCGCCTTCAAGCATACCGGTCACATAGGCCGCGTCGCCGGAACGCTGCAGAACCGTAACCGGCACGATATGCACTACGCCTCCGTCGCGCACGGTCCACACTACGTTTCCGGCTCGCAGCGCCGCCCGCGGGACCAGGAAATAGTCATCGGGTTCACGACCTTCGATTTCCACGTCCACGAACTTGCCGATCAGAAGCGGGGGACTGCCGGACGGGGCCGTGCCGTCCGCCGGGCGTCCGGTTCCGGCCGGGTCCGGCACCCGTACGATCACGTCGACGGTGCGCGTCTGCCGGTCGAGGTAGGCCTCGCCCCGGTCCACGTAACCGCCCCAGGTATAGGATCCTTCGCCGAATCGGCCGACGACGCGCGCCGTCACGCGCCGGTTACCGTCCCCGGCCTTAAGCGACCACAGTCCAGGGATCAGGTCGGCGTCTGCATCGGACAGGGGGACGAGGATCTCCACGGCGTCCGCCGAGAAGACGCGCGCAACGGGCCGGGCGGGCGCCACGACCTGTCCCACGGCCACGGATTCTTCCATTACATAGCCGTCGAAAGGCGCGGTTACGCTGGTCCTGGACAAGGCCAGCCTGGCGTCGGCAACCCGGGCCTCGTCGCGGTCCAGGGCGGCCTGGGCCGCCTTCAGTTGCGGTGCTCTCAGCGCGAGCGGGTTCGCCTCCCCGGGTGAGGTCTCACGGTCTCGCCCCGCGGCATAGAGTTCGCGTTGTGCCCTGGCGATCGCCGCCTGTTCCGTTTCTTTTAGCAGGGCAACCCGGCTGGCCGCCAGATTGGCCTCCGCATCCCGCACCCGGTACCTGTAGTCCACCTCCTCGATGCGGAAGAGCGTATCCCCCGCCGCGATCCGGCCGCCGCTCAGGAACCCCGGGGCCACCCAGACGACTTTGCCGCCCACCTGGGGAACGATTTCAACCTCCGCACTCGGTCTCACGGTGCCCGATCCGTGGACGGGAATGGGGCCCGAACCGGCGGTGACCACGCCCGTCTGGACAAAGGGTATCTGTGGCGGCTGTTCCGTGCGGGTCGGTTCCGGGGCCAGCGAAATCAACAGGGCGGCCAATGCCGCGGAAACGACGAGAATGCCGGCGGCGACGATAAAACCGGTTAAACGCGACATGGCTTTCACTCCGTTGGAGGACGGACAGGCAGACGCCCGTCCGGCCGGGTCTGCTGAAGCATAAGACGCTCACTGTCGGTGGCGGTCCAGGTACCGCCCAGTGCGCGATGCAGGGCGAGACGGGCGTAACCCAGGTCCCGTTCCGCCGCCGCAAGCATGGACTGCGCGGCCAGTCGGGATTGTTCCGCCGCCAGGAACGATTCGTAAGCGCCAACACCCGATACGTATCGCTGCTCCTGCAGCGCAGATTCGGCCCGGGATTCATCGGAGACAGCGGCCAGCAGCGCATGTCTGCGGCGGCTGGCGTCGAGTCCCGCCAGGGCCGATTCGACTTCGTTTACCGCCGTGACCACGGAGCGTCCGTAAGCGGCCGCGGCCTCGTTCAGCCGCGCCTCCGCGATCGCAATATTGTTTTGGATCCGGGCGCCCTGGAATACGGGACCCAGCAGGTTCGCGGTGAGGTTCCGGAACCATTGATCCGGGTCGAACCATTCGTTTGAATCCGTGCTTTGCAGGCCGATCGCGCCCTGCAGAGACAACCTCGGCAGTTGTTCGGCCCGGCGCGCGCCGACCGAAAACCGCGCCGCTTCCACCCGCTGCAATGCCGCGAGCACATCGGGCCGCTGGACCATGAGATCGGCCGGGATGCCCGTGGGGACGGGATCGAGTGACGGTGATGGACCGGTGTAGTCGGACAGCGTGTGCGCCAGGTCGGCACGAAAGCCGCCCATGAGTATCCATAGCCGGCCCTCGGCGTCCGCGCTCAGCGCTTCGATCTGCGGTAGTTCAGCCTGGGCTTCGCGCAGCCTGCGCCTGGCCGCGTGGAGGTCCTCCAATTCGGTCAATCCCCGCTCGTACCGCGACTCGGCAAGCGATTCCTGTTGTTGCAGGACGGCCACGATCTCGCCTGCAAGCATCTGTTGCCGGCGCAGGCTTGCAATCTCCAGATAAGTACGGACGGTTTCGGCCAGCACCCCCATGCGTGCGCTGAGATAGTCCGCCTCGGTGGCTGCCAGTTCAGCCTCGGCGGATCGCGTATCGTTGCGGTTTCGGCCCCAGAAATCGAGTTCGTAGGCAAATTCCATGCTCAGGGTATACGTGGTGAGCCCCAGCCGGTCCGGGATCTCCACGCCCGCCGCGCTCAGGGCTTCCGGGTCCAGCCCGACTTCCTCCAGCTGCGCGCCGATGCCCGCGTTCGTCGGACCGTCGAAGTCGTTCACGCTTACCGAAGGCTGAAGGAGGGGAAACGCCGAAGCCCGGGCGACGCCCGCCCGGCTCCGGGCCTGCTGTACCCGGGCGACCGCTCCGGCCAGGTCGAAATTCGAAGAAAGCACTTCCTCGATTACCCGGTCGAGGACCGGATCTTCAAATGACTTCCACCATGCCAGGGGCCGGTACGCACCGGAATCAGCCACGCCGGCGGCAAACGCGCCGGGTGTCTCCGGCACCGATTCGAGCACCGGAAGGTTCCGGTTCGGCGCCAGGGAACAGGCCGAGAGGAGCAAGATGGAGGCAAGGACGGAACAACGTACCATGTCGATTCCATGCCCGGGGCCCAAGATCGACTACCTGACCCCTGCAATGAAAACCCGCATGTGGTATTCGAATAAATCTGACAGATCCCGGAAGCCTTGTTAACTTACTATACTGTAGCGATTTAACAAGGAGAAAGGTTCGACAGCGCTTTCGCCGAAGGCTCCATAATTTGCGCGGGCCGACCGGAGGAACGGTCTACCCGCCGGTTCCATGCCGTTATTGACAAATACCCGATCATCCGCTAACATCCCGCGGTTTCCCGACACGGCCATATACGGTGCAATCCCTCCATGAATCAGGTCTCTTGAACCAGCCGATCCTCACACTCAGCGACCTCGCGTTCACCTACCGCGACGCGCCGAAACCCGCGCTCGACCAGATCAACTACCGTCATCGCAGCAGCGAATTCACCGTAATCGTCGGCGAGACCGGCGCGGGCAAATCCACCCTGTGCCGCTGCCTGAACGGATTGATACCTTCCTTTACGAAGGGCAGGCTCGACGGAAGCCTGCGGGTAGCCGGCCACCGGGAATCCGGACGGCCTCAAGTCTACGAACTGGCCCGGATCGTCGGCCTGGTCTTCCAGGACTTCGAGGCGCAGCTGTTCTCCACCAACGTGGAACTCGAGACGGCTTTCGCGCTCGAGAACTTCGCCGTAGACAGGGACCAGATGAAAACCCGCGTCGAACAGGCGCTGAACCGCGTCGGCCTGTCGGGCTTCGAACATCGGGACCCATCCAGCCTGTCGGGGGGCGAGAAGCAGCGGCTGGCCATCGCCTCGGTGCTTGCGGGCAGTCCCTCGGTGGTCGTCATGGACGAACCGACGACCGACCTGGATCCCGTCGGCAAGCGAGACATCTTCAGGCTCGCCCAGGACATGCGGAACGAGATCGAGGGCATCATCCTGGTGGAGCACGAGACCGAACACGTCCTGAGTGCGGACCGGATCCTGTTGATGCACGAGGGTCGTATCGTCCAGGAGGGGCCGCCCGGAGAGATCCTGGCCGATCCCCGGAACGTGGAACGGCATGGTGTCCGGCCGCTCCAGACCACGGTGCTGCTGTCCGAACTGGGCCTGGAAACCGATGCCCTGACCATACAGGACGCGGCTACCCGAATCCGTTCGGCCGGATGGCGCGTCAGGGATTCCGCCGGGGAAATCCTGAACAGTGCGCGGCGGCGCGAGCCACTGGATGAACCACGGGGTGAACCGCCGCACGAAACGCCGAGTGAACCATCGGGTGAACCGCGCCAGTCCGTCGTCCGCATCGAAGACCTGGTCTTCAGATATGGCGAGGCCCCACCGGCCGTGGACGGGGTCAGCCTGGACATCGCGGCCGGCGAATTCGTCGCGCTGGTGGGCCAGAACGGTTGCGGCAAGACGACGCTCGCCAAGCATCTCAACGGACTGCACGCCCCGACGGAGGGCGAGGTCCGGGTCCTGGGCAGGTCCACCGCCGACTGGACCCTGCCCGAACTGGGACGCCGCGTCGGATACGTATTCCAGAATCCGGACCATCAGATCTTCGCCAATACCGTGCGGGACGAAGTCGCCTTCGGCGCCCGGAACTACGGGTTCTCCGAAGAAGAGGTCGGGGAGAAAGTGGACGCGGCCCTGGCCGAAACCGGCCTGTCCGGCCGGGACCTCGAGGACCCCTTCAACCTGACCCGGGGAGAAAGGCAGCAGCTCGCCGTGGCGTCGGTGCTGGCCACGGACCCCGAGGTCCTCGTCCTGGACGAACCGACCACCGGGCTGGACTATCACGGCCAGGTCGCCATCCTGAACCTGGTCCGGCGGCTCAACGAATCCGGCCGTACCGTGGTCATGATCACTCATTCCATGTGGGTTGTCGCCGAATACGCCGACCGGTGCATCATCATGTCGGGCGGGCGCGTCGTCCAGGACGCAGACGTGCGGACGTGTTTCAGCAATCCCGAACTGCTGGAATCACTTTACCTGGAAGCGCCCGAAGCCGTGCGTCTCGGTTATGAATTCGGACTCGTGGCGCGTTCCGTCAAAGAGATCGCCGACTGCCTGGAACGCGTGGAGGAATAGTTCCCGGTCGCAAAGGAACACGGCCTGCGGACCGGACCGCCCATGGTACTCTACATACCCTCCGATTCCCTGCTTCATCGGCTCCATCCCTCGACGAAGATCGTGGGACTGGCCCTGTTGCTGATCCTCACGGTGGCCTTCCAGTCTCCCTGGTATCAGCTGGTCATCCTGTCGGGTGTGCTGTTGCTGGCCCGGTCGGCCGGCGCGTTCAGGAACCTCCGCCGGATCCTGCCGCTCATGATCACCGTGCTCGTGTTCAGCGTCGTGTCGTGGTCGCTGTTCAGGCGCGTCGGCGATCCGTTCTGGTCCTTCGGCCTGTTTACGCTCTCGGCGGAGTCCATACGGTTCGGGTTCGCCATGGGGTTCAGGCTCGAGGCGATGCTCGTTTCCGGCATGGTCTTCGTTTCCTGCACGAAAGTGGAGGAATTCGCCTACGGACTCCGGTCCATCGGGCTGCCCTTCGCGGTCAGTTTCGCGCTCTCCCTTGCCTTTCGGCTCGTTCCCCTGTTTTTTACGCGTATCGGCACGGTCGTCCAGGCCCAGCAGGCACGGGGCCTCGATCTCAAAAGCGGGAACGTATTGCAGCGGGCACGAAAGTACGTGCCGCTGCTGGTCCCCATATTCGTGTACGCGATCCGGGATACCGACCTGCTCTCCATGGCCCTCGAATCCAAGGGTTTCGGCATGCGGGGCCGGAGGACGGAATACCTTTCTTTCCCCTTCGTCTGGCGTGATTACGCCATTCTGGGGTTGCTGCTGATCCTGAATATCGCGGGCTGGCTGATGCCGGTCCCGTGAACGATCCTCATGGCCAGGCTACCGGAGAGACGCTGATACCGGAGGAGCATCGAATGGACCGACGATACAGGGCGGGGGTCATCGGACGCACCGGCAGGGGCAACTACGGCCACGGTCTGGACACGGTGTATCTCGGCATGGATGACGTGGACATCATCGCCGTGGCCGACGACGATCCGGACGGCCTGAGGGAAGCGGGCAGGCGGCTGGGCGTGCGGAACCTGTATACGGATTACCGCGAAATGCTGCGCAACGAGTGGTTCGATATCGTCAGCATCTGTCCCCGCTGGCTCGACCAGCACGCCGCCATGACCCTGGCCGTCGCGGAAGCGGGCGCGTGCATCTTCCTCGAAAAACCCATGGCCCGCACGCTGTCCGAGGCCGACGCCATGATCGAAGCCTGTGAGAAGGCCGGTGTGATGATGGGCATCGCCCACCAGGGCCGCATGCACGCGGCCGCGTGGCACGCCCGCCAACTGCTCGCCGACGGCGCCATTGGGGATATTCTCCACGTCCGCATGAACGGAAAGGAGGATCATCGCGGGGGCGGCGAGGACCTCATGGTGCTGGGTACCCACCTATTCGACATGCTCCGGTTCCTCCTGGGCAGAAACCCGGCCTGGACGCAGGCGTCGGTGACCATGGCCGGAGGCCGGCCCGCGACCCTGGAAGACGCCGTGGAGGGTCCGGAAGAACTGGGCCTCATCACGGGCGACGTCATCCACGCGATGTACGGATTCGGTCACGGCGTGACGGCCACTTTCGAAACGCGCCGTAACCAGGCCCCCCACCCCCGGAGGTACGGGATGTGGGTATACGGGTCGGAGGGCATCATGACCGTCCACGAGGGATCCCAGCAGATCCGGATCTACGATTCCCCGGTCTGGCATCCGGACGACGACGCAACGGTCCGCGACGTTACCGCGGAAGCCCTTGAGCTTGCGCCTGGCGCGCAACCCGCCATGAGCACGCTTCAGGCGGCGGCCAACGCCGCCATTGTCCGCGACGTGTTCGAGGCGAGGCGGTACGGGCGCAGGCCGGTAAACAGCGGATACGACGGGCGCTGGGCACTGGAGATGATCCACGGCGTCTTTGCCGCCCACCTGGCGGAGAGCCGCATCGCCCTGCCACTGGAAAACCGTAACCACCCGCTGTTGCCGAACCTGATCTAGGAAAGACGCGATGGCTTCTACACCGGAAGGGACCTGCCGCGACCAGCTTGGCCGCATCGGCCTGCCCGAACCCGTGTCTTCGCTCGCCCGGCGCGACTGGGACGCGATCGTCGTGGGCGCCGGCCACAACGGCCTGGCCTGCGCGGCCTACCTCGCCCGCGCCGGGAAGCGGGTGCTGGTCCTGGAAGCCCGGGAACGCGTGGGCGGTGCCTGCACCCTCGAAGAAACCTGGCCGGGTTACCGCGTTTCGCCCTGCGCCTACCTCGCCGGCCTGCTCCATCCCCTGGTGATCGAGGAATTGGATTTCGCACGTTACGGTTACCGATGGACGCCGGCCGAAGCGGGCATGTTCGTACCCTTCGAGGATGGGTCGAGCGTACAGTTGTGGGAGGATGACGACCGCTGCAGGGAGGAAATCCGACGCCTGTCGCCCCGGGACGTGAGGGGCTTCGAGGCCATGTACGCGCCCATGCGGCGCATACGGGAGGCCCTGCGGCCGCCGGGAGAGGACGACATCTGGATCGGACGGGCGCCGACCCGGGATCAGATCGAAGAACGTCTCAAGGGCGACCGGGAAGCCATCGGCCTGCTCTTCGAATGGTCCATGGTCGAGTACGTCGAGCGGTACCTTGAAGACGAGCGGCTGCGCATGGCCCTGACCGGTCAGGGCGTGATCGGGACGAACGCCAGCCCCTGCGAGCCCGGGACCGCATCCGTGCACGTTTTCCACTCCACGGGGACGATGGCCGGCATGCCCGGCATGTGGGGGTACGTGCGGGGCGGCATGGGCATGGTCTCCTTCATTCTGTGCGACATTGCGCGCGACTCGGGTGCCGTGGTGGCCGCGGGCGTGCCCGTCGCCCGCATCCTGCCCGGAGAGGGCGTGGAACTGGAGGGCGGCGAGCTTGTCCGGGCGGAGGCCGTCGTATCGAACGCCGATCCCCGGGTCACGCTGCGACTCCTTGGCGACGCGGCCGATGAAGCTTGGAAGCAGCACGTGGAATCGGTTCCCCAGACCAGCGCGACCGTCAAGATCAACGTGGCTCTCGGCGAGTTACCGGATTTTACCAGCCGCCCAGGGACCAATGAAGACCACCACCGGGGCCAGGTCAACATCCCGATTACCGCGCGGCAATGGCACGAATTCCACGCCATGGCCAATGCGGGCGAGCTTCCCCCGCGCCTCTGGGAAGAACTTTACTACCACACCGCCCACGATCCGAGCGTAGCGCCGGCGGGCCGTCACACCATGAGCATCTTCGCCCAGTTCGTCCCCTACGCGTTCGCCGAAGGCGACTGGGATTCCCGAAGAGAAGAGGTGGGGAGGCTGGCCCTGGCATCGCTCGGTCGCTTCTGCAGCAATATACCCGAAGCCGTCCTGCACATGGACGTCATGGGTCCGCCGGATATCGAAAAAAAGGTGGGGCTGACCGGCGGCCATATCTTCCAGGGCGAAATCCTGCCGGCCTACATGTGGGAGAAACGGCTCGAACCGAGGACGCCCATGCCCGGGGTCTACCTGTGCGGGGCATGCACCCACCCGGGCGGCAGCGTGATTGCCGTCAACGGGCGCAACGCGGCGATGGAAGTGCTCGGGATGTACGGGGACTGAGACTACACTAACGAAACAGGTGAGTGGTTAATCTTGTTCACCTTTCCAACAAGAATGAAAACACCAATTTACGGTTTCTATATTGAAATCAAATACCTGATATAGCATTCAGAGGTGATTGGATTGATAACTAATCACGGACCCTAGGCAGCGATTCTTATTCAGAAAACGGACTACATTGCCTGTGCGGTTAACGCGTTTAACATGCTATGTCCGCCCCAAGCACGCTTACACGTTTTTCGTTCTACTGCTGTCATGTGTTTTGAGGAATAGAGAATAGCACTACGGACATATTCCGATGGTTCGTCCTCGTAGGCTACACGGACGGTGTGCTTTTGTGAAGCTGTGCCGTGCTTTGCAGCAAAAACTGCCGCGACTGCCCTCGTCTCCTCAGCAATCTGATTAGTGCTAGTTAACCACCGAAGTGCTTTATTAACAGTTTCACGGCGAATGCTCTCTGCATTAAATAGGGATCCCAAAAGGTACATTTTCTCATAGTCCGTTACGATATCGTCACCATTTACGATGTCCTCGAGTTGGTTTTTAAGTTCTTGTTCGTGTTTTACGAAGCGTGACAGGTAAGCGTGGTAATATCGAGCCATATGACCATTTTGGGTAAGCCGCCTTAGAACACCCTCGATAGCTTTATCTGATCCAGCAGATCGAAGAAGAGGTAGACAGAATTTCTCGATCTTTTCAGTTTGATTTGGATAGTCCTCGATGGCCCCATATAGTTGTTCCACGGCAGCAAGACGGGTTTCTTCGTCTAGCTCCTCCTCGTCCTCCAATTCCCATTCGACTTCGAACCCGTAGTCGTCTAACTGGAATGTCAGTTCTTCACGGATTTCCTCTCGCGCAGCGGCAAAAAGAGTTTCCACCTCCGTTTCTTCTCGCATGGTGTCCTGTGCTGCCCAAATAACACTCTTGTATTCGTTCAAATGTAAACCATCTTTACGGAGACGTTCAATAAGGTCGACAAACCCTCTTTGCGCTTCTAGATAGGACGAATACTGGAGGTATATATCATCATTGTACCGTGCTGAGCGTATCTGCTTTATCTCAAAGTACGCGTCCAAATTCGACATATAAAAATCACCAAGTATATCCGATGGGAAAAGACCTTGAACGATGCCAAAGGATTTACGTCCTTGGAAGGCTAGTAGCATTTCTTCCAAAAGATTAACAGCCTCGGGGAGACAGCCAGCAGCCCGTGACAGGTTAATAAGTTGATGCTGAGGTATGCGTTTAAAGTAATTTGCAATGTCTGCCTTAACAATGTGACCGCCAGCATGACATAACTCTTGAATGGCGACTTGAAAGTTCTGCCAGCATTCATGTGCGGATTGAGACTTCTCTTGGTCATTATGCAATACCACACGACTAAAAACTCGTGTCCTATCAAGCTCCGCTTCTATCACCGGATACATAATATCGATGAGTGCTTGATAGACAAACCGGTCTACTGGTGAGAGTATGCTTCCTGGACGGGTAAACCCACGACCTTTAGGTACGCTTATGGTATAAGGTAAGCTCGGTTGATAACTTCCGTTTTTTAACAGTTCGGCTGACCTATTCCATACCTCGTCACCAGCATGCACAAATATCGCGTTAAGGTGCGGTGCAAATATGAAATCAGTTCGGACATCGGATTTTATGTCTTCTAACACCTTCTCGGCGTTAATCCGAGATAATAAAGTTCTGTCGAATCCAACCATTGATGCGTCTATCCTAAGTCTCGATTTAAAGTTTATGGGGTCGCACAAACTACATCGACGGGTCGCCCCGTTCTATTTCTATGAATCTAGTCCATTTCTATATCCGAGAACTGCATTCATCAAAACAAATAGGCAAATTTGCTATCTCTAAGAGTACACTCCTCAAAGCCGTTTTGGAGCAAGCACTGATTCGGGACGAAATTCCAGTATGGTCGAGAAAAAACCGCCGAGAATAACGAGGGGAATAAACTCATAATTCCGTTTTGTGGTTCTTAGTAGGCCTGGGCGAAAGCGACCATGCGTTCCGAGGCGCCGCCGCAATAGGCGCAGGTGCCTTCTTCGGCTTCCCAGTGCATGGGCACGCACCGGATCGTGTTCCGCGTTTCGTCTTTGATCGCGGCTTCGCACGTAGGATCGCCGCACCAGTGCGCGTGGATGAACCCGCCGTCGCCGTTTGCGGCCGTGACAAAGGACTCCCGGTCCAGGATCTCCCGGGAACGGGCTTCGCGAAAATCCAGGGCGCGCTGAAACATATCTCGTTGCACGGTCTCCAGCAGGTCCCCGACCCGCTTGCCCAGGGACTCGAGGGAAACGAATTCCTTCTCCCCCGTATCCCTGCGAACGACCACCGCCTGGCCGGCCGCGATATCCCGCGGACCGAGTTCCACGCGCAGCGGAACGCCCTTCGTTTCCCACTCGGTGAACTTCCAACCCAGGCCGAACTGCTCGCGGTCGTCGACCTTTACCCGCACGCCTTCCAGCGACGCAAGCAGCTTGTCGACGGCTTCCCGCACGACAGGCTGTTCCTCATCGGACTTCGCAATGGGTATGACGACGACCTGGTGAGGCGCCAGGCGGGGTGGCAGTACCAGCCCCCTGTCGTCGCCATGGGCCATGATGATGGCGCCGACAGTCCGTGTGCTCATGCCCCAGCTCGTCTGGTAGACGTGTTCGCGCGACCCGTCCCGCGTCTGAAAATCGATGTTGAAGGCACGGGAGAAGTTCTGCCCCAGGTCGTGCGATGTGCCCATCTGCAGGGCCTTGCCGTCCTTCATCATGCCTTCGATGGCGTAGGTCTGCAGGGCGCCTGGGAACTTCTCGGCATCGGTTTTGGGACCGTACAGCACCGGAATCGCCATGTAATCTTCCGCGAAGGTCCGGTAAATGTCCAGGATGCGCAGGGTCTCCTCTTCGGCCTCCGCCGCCGTGGCATGGGCCGTGTGGCCTTCCTGCCAGAGGAATTCCGTCGTCCGCAGGAAGGCTCTCGGCCGCAGTTCCCACCGGAAGACGTTGGCCCACTGGTTGATCAGCAGCGGCAGGTCGCGATAGGACTGGATCCATTTTGCGTACATGTCGGCTATGATGGTCTCGGAAGTCGGGCGGACCATGAGGCTTTCTTCGAGCTTCTTGCCCCCGCCGTGCGTGACCACGGCGCATTCGGGCGAGAATCCCTCAACGTGCTCCGCTTCTTTCTGGAAGAAGCTGTCGGGTATCAGCAGGGGAAAATAGGCGTTAACATGACCGGTGTCCTTGAACATCCGGTCCAGCACCGCCACCATGTTCTCCCAGAGTGCGAAGCCGTATGGCCGGATGACCATGCAGCCGCGGGTCGGCGCGTTGTCGGCCAGTTCGGCTTTCGCGATCACTTCATTGTACCAGGCTGAGAAATCGTCCGCCTGCGCGGTCAGTTTTTTTGCCATGACTCCACCTTTTCTTCCGACGATATCGCGAGATAGAACCGGCCGATCTCCACTTCGAAGTTACGGCCTTCCGCGTCCTGCATTTCATATTCGCCTTCCATGGTGCCCCACTCCGTGTCCAGGGGGCAGAGGCTCTGGTATTCGTGGTTTTCTCCGGGCTCGAGTTCGGGCTGCAACCCCACGACGCCCGGACCTCTGACTTCGCTGCGCTTGCCGTCGGCGTTGATGATGACCCAGTGACGGTTGATCAGCTTCACCCACCGCTCGCTGTCATTGGTGATGACGATACGGTACGCGAACACGTACTGGCTCTGGCCGGGATCGGAATGATCGGGCAGATAGCCCGGGTATACCTGGATCCGTATGCCATGGGTGACCGTATCGGAATTCAGCGGTGTCGGCATCGCGTTGCTCCGTGGAATCGGCTCGGAAAATCGAAGGTGTATAAGATAAATACGGGGGGCTTCATCGACAAACAAAAAACCGAAGGAAACGTCGTCCCCGGCGGCGGAATCCGGACCAAAAACACCTTGACACCCCGGGGCCTCATCTCTATCCTGTGCACGGCACAAAACCGTATCCACCGGGGAAGACACGGCATGGTCAATCCAGGCCTTGAAGGCGTCGTAGCCGCGCAGACGGCCGTCTGTTTCATCGATGGCCTGCAGGGCAGAATGCTCTACCGGGGCCACGACATTCACGACCTCGCCGCCCATTCCAATTTCGAGGAAACCGCCTACCTGCTGTGGCACGGCGACCTGCCCGGGCCTGGCAAGCTGGCGGAACTCAACGCGCGACTCTGCGCCGGCAGGACTTTGCCGGAAGACATCCAGGATCTGCTGCGGGCATTCCCGCGCCGCGCGGCGCCCATGGACGTGCTCCGCTCGGCCGTTTCGTTCCTTGCCGCCTACGACCCGGACACGGCGTCCCACACCCGCGAAGCGAACCTGCGCAAAGCCGTCCGGCTGACCGCCCAGTTCGCGACCGTTACGGCCGCCTGGCACCGGATCTCGAACGGCGCCGATCCCATCGCGCCGAATCCGGACCTGGGCCACGCCGCGAATTTCCTGTACATGCTGAACGGTTCGATACCGGATCCCGAGCACGCGAAGGCCTTCGACATCGCCCTGATCCTGCATGCCGACCACGAACTGAACGCGTCGACCTTCGCCGCCCGGGTCACCGCGGCCACGCTTTCGGATATGCACTCGGCGGTCACGTCGGCCGTCGGCACGCTCAAGGGACCGCTGCACGGCGGCGCCAACAAGGACGTGATGGACATGCTCAACGAGATCGGGGAGATCTCCCTGGCCGCGGACTACGTCAGCGAGAAGCTGGCCGCGCGGGAGAAGATCCCCGGGTTCGGCCACCGTGTATACAAGACGGAGGATCCCCGGGCAACGCACCTGCGCCGCCTCTCGGAGGAACTGGGCAGGAAGGCGGGCGACCTGAAGTGGTATGAGATGTCCCGCGTGATCGAGCAGGCCATGATGGACCAGAAGGGTATCGCCTGCAACGTAGATTTCTATTCCGGTTCGGTCTACGCCAGCATGGGGATTCCGGCTGGGTTGTTCACGCCCGTTTTTGCCTGCAGCCGTATCACCGGATGGACCGCCCATCTCCTGGAACAGTACACCGACAACCGGATCATCCGCCCGGTGGGCGAGTATACCGGACCGACCGAAGCGCGGTACGTTCCCATGGACGTCCGCCCCGCCTGACCGCGAGAAACCAAATGGATATTACGGCCTCCACTGCCGGATTCTGTCAGCACATTCTGACACCATCTAGATAACACTAGGACGCCGACAGCAGAATCCACATTGACGTGCGACCATAAGCCCTCTCCCTTCTTTCCACTATTTACGGACTCTAGATATCATAATATCCGTGTTACAGTTAGTTGCAGGAACAATCTGATCGATTGTTGTAGTAGCACTTATTTTAGTGACATTTTATTACTAAAAGTCAGTATTATCCACGAATTGAAACATATTCAAGATTGTGGCGTATTGTTTAGAATTGAATCCGACGCAGGTTATTCTCTAATCCAGATTAGATGTTTAAACAACTAACACCACTCATCAAACATGACAGGTGTTCTTAGGAGTGCTTCGCATGAAAATTGTCAGTCTGCTAGTTGAAAACTTCCGTGCAATTAACCGCGTTGAACTGACGGATCTTCAAGACATGGTTGTCATCGCTGGCCCTAACGGTTGCGGTAAATCCTGCATTCTCGATTCCATTCGTCTTTTCAAGTCTGTTTATGGTGGCTATCAACCAAACGAGTGGCAGCAATGGTTTGGTGAATTTCAAATCAACTTCCAAAGAAACCCACAGCAAATGGCCTCCTTACTTAGGAATCGTTCACGATCCTCTATAATTCAGGCAGGAATTGAACTGGATGACGAAGAAGTGAGTTTCATTAGGCAAGAAATCGGATCAATGCTTGAAGATTTAGTTTGGAAAACTGTAGTTCCCGGTCTGCAAGACCCCTGGACACGAGCTCGAGGGGCATTAGCTGCCGAGCTAAGAGCTCACAAACCAACTGTTGATAAGAGGGTTCAAGAACTAATGCCAGTTGTCCTTGGATTATTGCAGCAAAATCCACTCTACGGAAGATTAGAGATTCAGCCTAATGGTAACGCATCAACAAAAAACAACATACTATTGGAATTGGTGTTCTCGTCATTTCATCCTAAGCGAATTGGGGTCATAGATTATCACGGTTCGCATAGAAACTACGGCCGCGAGGAACTCGGCGGAATCAACTTAAATCTCGATCAAGAAGAAGACAGGTTTAGAACCGCATCCTTATACAATTATGCAAGCAAGTACGCCAATATTAAGAGCGAAATGGCTGCTGACTACGTAAGGCAGGCTCTCAGGGAGCGGACTCAGAATGGAGCAGATTTTAATGAAAACACTCAACCGCTCGCGGAAACTCTTCAGGAGCTATTCAAGATATTCTTTCCTGGCAAAAGGTTTCTTGGACCTGTGCCAACTAAGGATGGAAACTTGAATTTTCCTGTGGAATTAGAAGGTGGTGCAACCCACGATATCAATGACCTATCATCCGGAGAAAAGGAAGTCCTCTTCGGCTATCTTCGGTTGAGAAACTCCGCACCTAGATATTCGGTCATCCTCTTGGACGAACCTGAACTGCACCTGAATCCAGCTTTGGTACGTGGTTTGCCTCAGTTCTATCACAAACATCTGGGAATTGACTTAGAAAACCAGATTTGGTTGGTGACTCACTCGGATGCCTTCCTGCGAGAGGCTATGGGCCATCAGGGATTGCGCGTCTTTCATATGCAATATGCAGCCAGTTCAGGGGGCACTGAGAATCAAATTCATGAGATTCAACCAGGCGAAGAAGTAGAAGCGATTATACTGGAAATGGTCGGGGACTTAGCAGCCTATCGTCCGGGGGCGAAGGTAGTTTTCTTTGAAGGTGAAGACTCTGAATTTGATCTTAATATGGTGTCGCGTCTATTCCCTACCGTTAAGAATGAAATGAACCTAGTTTCTGGTGGTAATCGCTTCAGGGTCGAAACACTCCACCGGACCTTGGAACAAAGCGTCCAAGCGGGAGATATTCCAATCAAGGTATATTCTGTAGTCGACAAAGACTCCGGTACAGAGAGTGACTCAAGCAGAGAGTTCAACCGTCATTATTCTTGGGATGTTTACCATATAGAAAACTACCTGCTGGAGGCTCGGTTTATCGATGAAGCACTAAAGCAAGTCAATGTTTATCACAACGACCTATCTTCAATTGAGGAGATAGAGACCTGTTTGACGCAGATTGCAGAGGGCCAGATTGGAGAACTCATCAGTCATAAAATCAGAGGTGAAATAGGAGCAGAATTAGTAGAGGAACTAAACTTGAACACCAATCCTCGTTCAGATGATATCGGTGCCGATCTCCATAAATCTGTGGTGAAGTCCATTGAAAGGGTGGACCATCGAGTAAAAACTAAGTTCAGTATTGATGACATTCGAGATCGAGTAAGTAACGAATGTGAAGTCCTTAGTAGGTCGCTAAGCGAAGGTGATTGGAAAAGACATTATAAAGGGCGAGACATTCTGCGTGCTTTTGTTGGAAAGTACGTCCGCGGCATGAGATATGAGTACTTTCGTGACATAATTATAAGCCAGATGGTAAATGCTAGCTATCAACCAGAAGGAATGAAAGTGGTTCTAGATAAAATTGTAAACGATTAGTGCCAATATTATGGAGCTTAATCTTTGCCTTGTAAATATGTTGGAGAATAGCCAGCTAGTTCTTGCTAAGACTATAGCAATTTTCAGCCATTGAGATTAATGAATGGGGTAGGCACGGTTGAAATTGCCTCTAAAATGACAGATTGCTAAGCAACACAACTCGAGGATGTTCTGAATCAAGGTTAAGCGAGTAGACAAAGAGAAGAGATAGGCAAAATGACACAGGCTCTACGTACGCTGGTCGTCCTGGCCGTACTCGGCGCTTTCACCCCTGCGGCATCCGGCCAGTTCAATTTCAACCTGGGCGGCGAAGTGGCCCGCCCCTCCTCGGGTCTTGCCGATCTGGTCGAAGAGGACTACGGTTACGGCGCCCATGCCGCCCTGACATACTGGTTCAGCTATCGCGTCCAGTTGGTCTGCACGGGCGGATACGTCACCTACGGCAGCGAGAAGATCAAATCCCGCACTGAAGCGGAGGATCTGGTCGACCAGGGTCTCGACGCCATCGTCGACAGGATCGAGGGCAACTACTCCAGCATTCCGGTGACCGCCGGCCTGCGATTCTACCCGGCGGAACGGCTGTTCGTGCAGGGCGCCGCCGGCGTGGTGTACAAGCGAACGCGGCAGATGGGCAATGCGAATACGAAAGAGGGCTTCGTTACCGAAAGAGACCTGGTCGTGTCCCCCGGGATCGGACTCCTGCTCGGCCGTTTCAGCCTCCAGGCGCAGTACAACGTGTCCGGTGAGGACTGGAAGTGGATGAGTCTGGGCGTGTCGATGATCTTCGGGAAGCTGTAGGTTGCCAACACATTTTAGCGTGACAACAAGGTCTTTACGTCATGCCTGATTTCTCTTACATCGGCTCTCAGTTCGGCGATATCTGCCGCCGTCCTTTCTTGTAGTGTTCCGATCTCCCTGACCAGGTCGGTCTTGACAGTATCCAACTCACGTTTTTCAACCATCTTGCCTCGTAGAAAGAAAATCCAACTGAAAATCCAACCTAACACCGCCACCAAAATCACGGCCGCCGGCATTAGATAATCAACCATTGTCATGCCACTCTCCTTCTGTTCGTTCGCGGCTTAGTCCGCCGTGCGTTACCTCCAGATAAACGTATCACTATTTCAGATCAGCCAGTGGGGTGTCATTCTCCGTAGAATCTGCACTGTATTTGAGGAATCCGCTTACCTCGTCGATTTTGGTTTCTACTCTGTCTAACGAATTTGTTATGTTTCTTAATTCATCCCTGAATTCAGCTCTTAACTCACCCAAAGTAACATGCAAATAAGTCAATAAAGCGATTAACGCGACTGCACCGGTGAATACAGCCCCATTTCGTTGGAACCAGGACTCCCGATTCATTTCCAATCCTCCTTACTCGAAGTTATTGGTCGTGCACTTATGCTGGTTTATGGATTGGTCGCGTTCCGAATTCGGATTCTCGACGTTTTTTCGAACTGCGATGGTTTTTGCCATGCACCGTGCACCATGTACCGTGCAATCAAGGCTGGTACCCGCCGCGGTATTTGTCGATCAGGCTCCAGAGAATGGCCGCGGTCTCGACGTCGGGCACGCCGCCATAGTCCGAGGGGCGAAAGTGCATTTGAAACGCGCGTACGGCGAAGCGCGTCTGGTGGTCCAGTTCGCCGGTTGGTTCGACCAGGTATCCGAGCCTAAGCAGCGCGGCCTGCAGTCTTTCGACCGTAGGCAGTTGGTCCTCGAATTGCTCCATGTATCGCAGCATGGTTTCCTCATCATACCAGGCGCCTATGCCTTCGTCGTACAGCCGTCGCCAGGGAAAGAGAGGGCCCGGGTCCGACCGGCGCCTGTGTGGGACCGCAATATCGGAATGAGCGACGAAATCGAGCGGCCCAATGCGGGGGTGCCTTTGCTGAATGTCCCGAAGCAATTCGATCAGCATCTCGATCTGCGCTTCACTGAAAGGCGGGAAATCACAGACGAGCGCATCCGGGCCGTAATCTTCAACAGCGTCCTGGCCGATATCCCCGGCAGCGTCCGGAACCGCCTCGCAACTAAACTCATTTACTATCTCGATCCCGATGGATCGGGCGTTAAGCCCCGTATCACCGGCCCAGTAGCTGACGCCGGCGTGCCATGCCCTTTGGCTTTCCTTCACGAATTGGTGCAAACGCAACCGGCGGTGACCGTAGGTAGGGTCGTTTTCGTCGGGAATCAGGTAGTGCGCGCTGACCGGATACCCGGTCCGGGTGGTGAGCAATCTTACCGATTCCGCGAAATTCGCCGACGTGGCGTGAATCACCACGTAGTCGACCCGGCTGCTCTGGTTCGCCGACTCGATATAGAGGACGTTCGAACAACCAGCCACTAACGTCGAAAGCATCCAAAACATACATAACCGCGTAACACTGGTTTTCTTCATGTCGGGTTCCGTTCGCAATAAAGGCAGAGGCGTTTTGTATGAAATTGTAACACCGAGTGCGAGACTGCACGCTGAACTCTCTGAAGGGTCTTGTTGCCGCGCATCACGCCCTGTTCGGGTTTACAATGTAATGGATCCGGTGTAGAATCCAATCAGGAAGCGGGTTCGGGTTGTTTCAACACGAATCAAAACGAATTGGAGAATGGGTACGGGTCTGATGGACTTGACCGTCAGCCGCTCCGCGACGGAGTACTGAATGAACCAGTTCAGGGAAGCGAGAGACCGCGGCGGTCGCTACCTGCTCGGTCAGTTGCACGCGGACGGCAGTTTCGGCGACCCCGGTCTCGGCATAACCGAGTATTACAAGGTCCCCGCCGCGTTTCTCGTGTGCGGCCTGTCCCACGCGGCAAGCCGCCTGCTCCGGTGGAGCAGGCACAACGGGTTCCTTCCCGACGGCGACTTCGGTCCGCGTCCCGCCGACGAGCTCAACAGCTACTACTACACCTACCACAACGCCTGGGTCATCAAGGCGGCCCACCGCATGGGCGCCTTCGACCTGGCCCGGCGCGGCATGGACTTTCTCCTCGGGTTCCGTGACCCCTCCAGCGGAGGTTTCTACTCCCATCCGACGGCACGCGGCAGTGGCACCGAACAGGATCTATGGGTCGTGAGCGGTTGCGGATGGTGCGCCGTATACACCGGCAGGTTGGACGTGGCCAGGGGAGTGGGCGCCTGGATGCGGCGCATGATGGAGGAACAGCCCGATTACCCGAACGCGCTGTGGACGGTCTACAGCGGCGAACGCGGGTTGATCACCGAAGTAATGGACGGCGACGACTTCAGGTACGTGCTGACGCGGGACGAGACGCGGGACCAGTCCTTCTACCATCCCGGCATCGCGGCGGGTTTCCTGTGCCGGCTGTACATGGCGACAGGCGAGGAGGAATGGCTGGACCTGGCGAGGGCGTACATGCGGTTCTGCGAGCACGTAGGGGATTACCACTTCAGCCTGCTGCGCGCCGGCAAGGTCGGTTGGGCCGGTGCGATGCTCTACACGCTCACCGGCGAAGCGAAGTACCGCGACATGGCGATCAGGGTCGGAAACAACCTGGTCGAAACCCAGCTGGAGAACGGGGCCTGGGCCTGGCCGGAGATGGGCTTTCCGGACCCCCACAACGACATCACAGCCGAGATGGTCGTGTGGCTCGACGAGATCCACCAGGCGGTCGGCGAAGACTAGGCCGCGTCCACGGGATGCTCCCGCGCGACCACCGCCCGCGTGCTTCGGTCTTCCGCGGATAACCTGCGAGTGGTTCCAGCCCTGATCAGCGCGATATCCCCGGGTTCGAGCAAAACTTCCCGTCTGTCCAGGGTCAGTCGCACGGCCCCGCTCAGTACCATCCAGTGTTCGTTGCAGATCAGCGCGGCGTTCTCCTGGCCGTTCACCTCTTCATAATGCTGCAGCCGCCATTCGGAGAGGGGGCATCGCGGGCCGGGATCCCGAATTGGGCCGGTATTCGTAGCTCCTGGAACGACGAATCCGGGCACGGTGGGCTCCGGTGGTCCGTATTCCTCGACGGTGAGGTGCAGCGGCCTGCCCGCCCGCTCTATACGCGTCACGATGGCGTTGTTCTCGTAGGGCGTGAACATCTGGAACTGGTGCACGCAACCCATGGGCGTATAGACCAGGGTATTGGGCGTGATTTCGTGTCTTACGCCGTCCAGCCGAACCTCCCCGCGGCCCGTCGTGAACAGCCAGAGCTCGTCGTTGTCGTGGTAATGGGGTTCGACGCCGGTCCCGATCCCGCCGTCCGGATAGTGCCGGTAACAGTTCAGGGCGGTCCATTCCGGAAACACGCCCTGCTCCCAGTAAGTCTGGTTCGAATTGAGCGAACGTATCATGTATCGGGGGTCGTCTATGATCATGATTCCTCGTCTTTCTGCAATCTGGCGCTGCCGATCTCTTGCATGTAAATTACGTCCGACGGTCTCTGGCAAATCAAGCACATCTTTGCCGCTTCCACCAATTAACGTCAACCTGCGAGCGCAAGCATGACCGCCGACAGTACAGACCATGCCATAGAACGGATGGAAACGCGGATCCGGGAAGCCGGCGGCCTCGCCGACACCTTTGCCCGGGACCCGCACCGGCCGGCCTGGCACTTCACGCCGCCGGCGGCCTGGATGAACGATATCAACGGCACCCTGTACTGGAAGGGCCGGTACCACATATTCTACCAGTACAATCCGCACGGCGCCTACTGGCATCTCATCCAGTGGGGCCATGCCTCCAGCACCGACCTCGTGCACTGGGTCCACCACCCGGTAGCGCTGACACCGGAAGCGGACGGACCGGACCGGAAGGGCTGCTACAGCGGGGGCGCCCTGATCAGCAAGGAAGGGATCCCGGTGCTGATCTACTACGGCAACCCCGACGGCCTCTGCCTCGCCCGCAGCAGCGACGACCTGCTGATCGAGTGGACGAAAGACCCGGACAACCCGGTGATCCCCCAGCCGGAAGCGGGCAGCGCCGACTATGGCCGCTACACCATCCACGATCCCTGCGGGTGGCTGGCGGACGGCATGTATTACGCCGCTGTCAACAAGAGCGACCCGCAGGGCCGGGGCGATGCGGCCTACCTGTTCAAATCGCCGGACCTGCGCACCTGGGAGTTCGTCGATTTGTTCTATGAGTCAAGGCGGGCATGGACCGAAGGGGCCGAAGACTGCGCCGTGCCGGATTTCTTCCCGCTGGGCGACCGGCACATGCTGCTCTTCTGCAGCCATCTGCAGGGAAGCCAGTACTACCTCGGCCAGATCCGGGACGAGCGGTTCTCTCCCGAGATTCACGGTCGCATGAGCTGGGAAGGGGGCCACCTCGGCGGCCCGCGGACCCTGCTGGACCCGAATGGACGGCGTATCTTCTTCGACTGGATCCGCGAGCTGCGCGGCAACGAACGCGAGCGCGAATCCGGATGGTCCGGTGTGATGACCGTTCCGCGCCTGTTGTCGACGGGGCCCGGCGGACACCTGCAGATCGATCCCGTCCCGGAGCTGGAAGCATTGCGGCTGGATGCCCGCCGGCAAGGCCCCATCGACCTTGCCGCCGATTCGGAGGTGGTGATCGAAGGCATTGACGGCGATTGCCTGGAACTGGCCATCGAGATCGACCCCCTGGATGCGCGGGAAGCAGGCATCAAATTGCGGCGCTCCCCGGGGGGCGAGGAGGAAACCGCGGTCTCCTGCGACCTGGCGACCGCCGTCCTGCGCGTCGACGTCAGCCGGTCGTCGCTCGACCACGAAATCCGCTACACGCGATACCGCAATCTCCAGCCGCACCTGTCTGAGAGCGAGCAGTACGTCACCGCCCAGGAGGGTCCCTTCGATCTGGCGCCGGGCGAACCGCTGACCCTGCGCATCTTCCTGGACCGATCGATCCTCGAGGTCTTTGCCAACCGCCGGCAATGCGTGACCCAGCGCATCTATCCTACGCGGACCGACAGCATGGGCGTCAGCCTGTTCGCACGCGGAGGCGCGGCACGGTTCAAGTCGCTGCAGGCCTGGAACCTGGCGCCGACGCGCATGTGACGGCTTCGCCGAATTTGGTTCCCGGCGCTCATCCCGACGCTCACCCAGTATTCACCCTGTCGTACATTCGATCGTCGAGAAGGCCGTCGGTCTTACCCGGGGGCTGTGAGGTAATCGCGTCCACCCACTCGGATCGGAGATTGACCAGTGGCAGACCATCCAGGGGGTAAACAGACAGATTCGATTGTTACGGAAACGGAGATGCTCAATCTGCTGTTTTCAGAAGTGTACACAAAGGATCATAGCATCCGGGATCGGCTTAAATCCATAGAAGTCAAATTGAACCTGCTTATCGGTGCGATTCCCATCATCACGATCATCCTTCTGAAGATCGTCGAGCATCTTTTCCCCGACCTGAAATAGCCGGCTGTTCCCACCGGGCTGCGCACTTTCCCGGTTGACAAACCACGCGCGCCGAGACTTTTTCTAATCGTCAATTTGCGGTCCGCTGACCGCGTTCCGGGTATCGCCGGCCTCAACGGCTCACGCTGTAGAACGGAGACTTCATGTCCATACTGGACGCATTCAAACTGGACGGCAAAACCGCCCTCGTAACCGGCTGCCGCCGGGGGATCGGAAGGGGACTGGCCGAAGCGCTCGCCGAAGCAGGCGCCGATATCGTGGGCGTAAGCGCGTCGATGGAGTCATCCGGCAGCGAAATCGAAGGGGCCGTCGCGGCAATGGGCCGCCGGTTTACCGGTTACAGCGTCGACCTGAACGACCGGGACGCACTGTATGGTTTCATACACACGGTCAAGACCGATTTCCCGGTCATCGATATCCTCGTCAACAATGCAGGGCTAACGTTGCGGGCGCCCGCCGAGGAGCATTCCGACGAATACTGGGACACGGTCATGAACGTGAACCTCAACGCGCCGTTCATCCTGAGCCGGGAAATCGGACGGGACATGGTCGCCCGTGGCCGCGGCAAGATCGTGTTCACCGCTTCCGTACTGTCCTTCCAGGGCGGCATCACCGTGCCCAGTTACGCGGCGTCCAAGGGCGCCGTCGGGCAGCTGGTCATGGCGCTTTCCAACGAATGGGCCTCAAAAGGCGTCAACATCAACGCCATCGCGCCGGGCTATATCGCCACCGACCTCACGTCGGCCCTGCAGCATGATCCGGAGCGTTCCAGGTCCATATCCGAACGTATCCCCGCCGGCCGGTGGGGTGCGCCGAGCGACCTGGGCGGCGCCGTCGTCTACCTCAGTTCGGACGCTTCCAACTACGTCCACGGTGCGATCCTGGCCGTCGATGGGGGTTGGCTGGGCCGGTAGGGCTGCTGAAACCGAAACGGTACCACAGCGCCCGCGTTGTTTGTCGACTGAATCGTCAGAGGGCCGTCCATGCGGTCGCCATATGCCCATTTGTTGACGGAAGAAGAGAAGTGGCATTTCGACCTGCGCGGCTACCTGCACCTGCGCGCCGTGATCGCGCCGAACCGCCTGTCCCGCATCCTGGAAGTCGCCGATCGGTGGCTGACCGTCGACGAGTCCGAGGTCCCCGCGCCGGTGTTCAGGCACCGCCAGGAGCCGTACAAGACGCACCTGGACCACATCCAGTACGGCCACCGGCTGTTCCAGGAACTGAACGCGGACCCGGAGATCATCCGCGTGGTCGCGGGGCTGACCATGGGCATGCCCCGGCTGTTTCACTGCAACTTCACCAAAATGGACCGGGCGGCGCCGGGCGACGATGATCACCAGGGCTACCACCGGGACGACAGCGGGTTCAAGTTCCCACCGGGATTTCGCAACCCCCATAACGACTATCAGGCGGCGGGCGGCGAGATCTACTGCAGCCACCTGGCCACCTGGGTCGCGCTGGCCGACGTGCCCGAGGGGACGGGGTTCAGCCTGGTGCCCGGCAGCCACAAGTCGGCCTTCGCCACGCCCGATGGGCTGAAAGTCGGCCACCACCCGCCCGTATCCATCACCGTGCCCATGGACGCCGGCGATGTCCTCGTGTTTTCGACGCATGTGCTCCACGACGCCGCGGTCTGGACCCGGGACTATCCCAGGTTGAACATCTTCCAGCGCTATCAACTCAGCGCCTACTTCAACGAGACCGGAAAAAGCGGGCTGCCCTTCGAGGACTACCGCGATCAGATAACCGAAGAGGAATACGAACTGGAGTCATTGAGCAAGGAAGAGAAAGCCGCAGTGACCCGGATGCGGCAACACTTCGATCTGTAATCCAATCAGGGAGACTTCTATGGCGTGGATACGCACCATTGACGAATCGGAAGCGGAAGGACCGCTGAAAAGGATATACGAGGGCTCGATGCGCTCGTGGGGCGGCGTAGACAACATCATCAAATCTCACAGCCTGAACGTCCAGGCACTGCGGGCAGTGATGACTTTCTACAAGGGCCTCATGCACGGAGACTGCGACCTGACGCTGGGGCAGCGGGAGATGATCGCGACGACCGTTTCGGCCCTGAACGAGTGCGAGTACTGAATCCGCCATCATGGGGAGGGGCTCCTCAGAGAGATTAACGACCAGGAACTGGTGGACGCGATCAAGAAGGACTACCGCGAGGCGGATCTGGACGCCGCCGACCGCGCCATGCTGGACTACGTGCGCAAGCTGACCCTGGCGCCGGCTTCCACATCGGAGGCGGATATCATTGCGTTGAGGGAGGCCGGTTTCGTCGACAAAGCGATCCTGGAGATCAACCAGATCACGGGTTTCTTCGCCTGGTGCAACCGGACGGTGGACGGCCTGGGCGTGGAACTGGAAGCTTTCTGGGACGATCCGGACGCGACGAACATCTAGTCATCCCGCATCGAGGCGGATTCGCAATAATGCAGAACGGGGTTGGACGCGGGATTCGTGATTTAGAGGCATGATGGATTCGTTTGAAGTCATACCGACCGGCGGTGCGCTCGGCGCGGAAGTGCGTGGCCTGGATCTGCGCGAAGAACTGGGCGGGGAGACCGTACGTGTGCTGCGCGGCGCCTTTCTCGATCACTGCGTGCTGTTCTTTCGCGGGCAGGAGATCAGCCAGGAGGACCTGGTTAGGTTTACGCGGTATTTCGGCAAGCCGGTACCGCATGTTAGGCCGCAGCCGGACCGGCCGATCGATGAGATTTTCGTCATCTCGAACGTGACCGAGGACGGCCAACCCATCGGGGCCCTCGGCAGCGAGGAGATCCCCTTCCATTCGGACCTGTCCTACCTGCCGGAACCCGGTACGATTTCATTGCTGTACGCGCTGGAAATTCCGGAACGGGGCGGCGAGACGATGTGGGCCAACGGTTATGCGTCCTACGATGCGCTGGACCCCGGCACGAAGGCCCGGATCGACGGCCTGAGCGCAGTCCACCGCCATCCCATCGACGCGCTGAATACGCCGGAGCCCACGATGCATCCGGTCGTCCGCACCCACCCGGAAACGGGACGCAAGGTGATCTATGTCAGTCCCCACCTGACGCATCACATCGCGGACATGGAACGGGAAGGCGGCAGGGCCCTGCTGGACGAGTTGATCGCCCATGCAACCGACGCACGGTTCGTATGGAAACACCGCTGGCAGGTCGGCGACCTGCTCATGTGGGACAACCGATGCACCATGCACCGCCGCACGCCCTTCGACGATCGGCAGCGCCGGTTCATGTGGCGCACGCAGGTATTCGGAGCGGGTACGAGATAGACGTCGTGGTACCTCGCCCCGGACGTCCCGGATCACGCAGACTGCGGATCCAGCGTCACCGGTTCGATGACGTACCGGTCTTCTCCCTCGCGAGAAATCCTGCCCGCAGAGACCTTCGCATCGTGGTCCAGGGCGATGAGCCAGCCCTCGTCGGCTGCTTGCCGCAGCAGGCGCATCTTGGCGACCATGGTATCGTAGGGGAACAGGTCGTAGGCCATGTTGTACGGAGCGCGCAGGTGGGTCGTCATGGGCAGGATGTCGCCCGAGTAGACCGCCCGGGTGTCGCCGGACTCCACCTTCACCAACTGATGGTACCGGGTATGGCCGCCGGTCACCTCTACGCGGATCCCTTCCTCGATCTCCACGTCGCCCTCCACCAGGGTCAGCACGCCCCGGTCCATCAACGGCTCGTAGTTTTCGGAGCGATAGGTGGTCTTCATGGTGCCATAATCGTTCAGGGCGTCCTCCCATTCACCTTTCTGTACCACGTATTGCGCATTGGGAAACGCGGGTACGGCCCGGCCCTCCCCGTCCATCCGGGTCGCGCCGCCCGCGTGGTCGAAATGGAGGTGGCTCAGGATGACGAGATCGATGTCCTCCGCGGATACGCCCCGGGCCGACAGAGATTCCAGGATGGTAGTACCCGACATCCCGTAGATACTCTGGTCCCGGTCGGTCATCTTGTCGCCGTAGCCCGTGTCGACCAGGATGAGCCGGCCGTCCTTTTGGATCAGAAGGCAGTTCGTGTCGTTGGTGATCCGGTTGTTCTCGTCCGGGGGACAGACTTTCTCCCAGAGCGGTTTCGGAACGATCCCGAACATGCTCCCGCCGTCCAGTTTGAACACGCCGCCGCTGACGACTGACAGTTCCACTTCGTGCTCCTTTTTTTACGCCATTCGCTGTTTACATGCCCTCAGAAAATAGTTGCCGTCCGGGTGAATGTCATGGCAAATGTGCTCTCGCTTTACCTCCGCCGCGATTACCGTTACATTCACGGGAAAGAAGAAAATCGCAAACCCCGGTATCCGGTTGGCGGCCCGAAGCAGCCGCGATGCCAGATTCGGTCGATTCGGAAAGGTGTCAGACCCATGCCCAATGGCGGTTCGGACTGTTGCGGCACCTGCCGGTTCAATGCGGCCAATGCCGGTCGGCGGCATCTCGGCCTCCTGCCGAGTAAAGACTTCGATAGCTTCCGCAATGAAAGCTACTGCGAGATCAGGGGTCTGGATATTGCAGATCCATTCTATACCTACTGCGCCAATAACACGACACGGCTGAAACGGGGGGTCGCCGTACCGCTGGGCCCGGTGTACGTCCACGAGTGGGTATCCGTGGTGAACCCGGAAACTGGAAACCAGGGTCCCGTATCGAACCGGCGCCCGTGGGTCGACGCCCCGGACACCGAGGAAGTCCGCGCCCAGCTACTTCGTTTTCTGAAGGTGCCTGAGCTGCTCTCCGACGCCTACCCCTTTTACGGAAAGGACCTGGTGCGCGAAGTGGTAGACGAACTTGAGCGCCTCCGGGAATCCCGTGCCATCCCCATTTTGGAAAATATCGCGCACGACCTTCGTGAAAAAGGGGAAGAGTGGGACGGAATCCAGGACGCGATCGAGCGAATCCAATATGCTGTAGAAGCGGGACCGGAAGAGCCTTCAGGCACGCCTGGCACTTCCTGACCTTTCGCGTTCCCGTCGTCCTTATACAACGTCTTTATACTAATTGAAACGCAGAGTGAGCCCGCAGGTTTACGCCATGTCTCTCCACGACTACATCGCCGCCGTGCCCAAGGCGGAATTGCACGTGCATCTTGAAGGGTCCATCGCGCCGGCCACGCTGCTGATGCTTGCGAAGCGACACCGCGTGGACCTGCCGGCCCATACCGAGGAGGGACTGCGCAACTGGTACCGGTTCAGAGACTTCCACCATTTCATCGAGGTGTACGTCGCCATCACGAAGTGCCTTCGCACCGTTGAGGATTTCGAGCTGATTGTCTACGAATTCGGCGCCGACATGGCCCGCCAGAACATCAGGTACGCCGAGGTTACCTTTTCGCCGAGCACCCACCTCTGGATCAACGGGGTCGACCAGGACGTGTGGTTCACGGGCCTCACGGAAGGGCGTCGCCGGGTAAAGGCGTCCTTCGGGTGCGAGATCAACTGGGTCTTCGACCTGGTGCGCAACGACTACCCCGAACTGGCACGGTTCGACTATACGACGGAAGTGGCCATCGAGGGGATGAAAGACGGCGTAGTCGCCCTGGGTCTGGGCGGGCTGGAAACCGGGTATCCGCCTGCTCCGTTCGCGCCGTGGTTCGACCGGGCCAGGGCGGCCGGACTGCACAGCGCGCCCCACGCGGGTGAACACGTCGGGCCGGAGAGTATCCGGGACGCAATAAAGTATCTGGACGCCGAACGTATCGGCCACGGGGTGCGGGCCATCGAGGATCTCGAACTCGTCGCAATGCTGGCGGAACAACGGATACCGCTTGAAATCAGTCCCACGAGCAACATCAGCCTGGGACTCTACCCTGACGCGGCGTCGCATCCCTTGAAACGGCTTCACGAGGCCGGGGTAGCCGTCACCGTCAATTCGGACGATCCGCCCCTGTTCAACACCACGCTTACCGACGAAGCCTGCCTGCTCGTCGACCCCTGGGGTTTTTCCAGGGAAACCATCGACGAAATTTTGCTGAACGGGATTCGTTTCAGCTTCCTGCCGGAAGAGCAGCAGCGTAGCATGGAAGCGGTATTTCTTGAGGAAATGCGCGCGTTGCAGGACGATGCGGCCAACTGACCGGTCCGACTGCAGATCGCCTGCCGTCGGACGTCAGACCAAGTGGCACGCCGCCCTGTGGCCGTTACCCTTGTCTTCCAGCACGGGGACTTCGGTCTTGCAACGGGCCTCCGCCAGGGGGCACCGGGGATGGAAGGGACACCCCGGGGGCAGGTTTGCCGGGTTGGGGACGTCGCCCTTGAGGATGATCCGTTCACGTCCTAGCGTGGGATCGGGAAGGGGCACGGCCGAGAGCAGCGCCCTGGTGTAGGGGTGCAGCGGCTTCGCATACAACTGGTCCCGCGTGGCCGTTTCGACGATCTTGCCAAGATACATGACGGCCACCCGGTCGCTGATGTGGCGCACCACGCGGAGGTCGTGGGAGATGAACAGGTAGCTGAGCCGGAACCGGTCCTGCAGTACCTTGAGCAGGTTGATGATCTGTGCCTGGATCGATACGTCGAGCGCCGAGACGGGTTCGTCGGCGATGATCAGTTCGGGCCGGACGGCCAGGGCCCGGGCAATGCCGATGCGCTGCCGCTGGCCACCGCTGAACTCGTGGGGATACCGCCGGGCGTGCGCGGGATTCAGGCCGACCGTTTCGAGCAGATCGGTCACGCGGTTCCCGGCTTCCGCGCGGGTGCTCAGGCCGTGCACGGTCAGCGGTTCCCTGAGCAAGGCGCCCACGGTCATGCGCGGGTTGAGGGAGCCGTAGGGGTCCTGGAACACGATCTGCATCTGGCGCCGCAGCCGCCGGAGATCGCCCTTCTTCATGTCGAAGACGGCGTGCGGCCTGCGCGCTTCCCCTTCATCGAGGGCCGTATGAAACGTGGCCGATCCCGCGGAGGGATCGACCAGGCGCAGAATCGCCCGTCCGATCGTCGTTTTTCCGCACCCGCTTTCGCCCACCAGGCCCAGCGTTTCGCCCCGTTCCAGGGTCAGGTCGACCCCGTCGACGGCTTTGATGACCGCCCGGTGGCGCCGCAGCAGTCCGCCACCCACGGGGAAGTGTTTCTTCAGGCCCTGGACCTGCAAAAGCTTTTCATTTGCTTCAGTCATACGTCTCACTCCGTCAGACCGTTTCCGCCTGCGCGAGCCGCTGCCACTCGCCGCAACGGACGAGGTGGCGACCTCCCGCGTCCTCCAGCGCCTGCGGCCGGCCGCATGCTTCCACAGCGAAATCGCATCGCGGCGCGAAGCGGCATCCCGGCGGGAAGCGCACCGGATCCGGTACCGTGCCTTCTATGGTAGAAAGCTCCTCCATGCCCGAACTCATGGTGGGAACGGATGCGAGCAGCCCACGGGTGTAGGGATGGCGGGGATGGTCGAAGAGCGTCTTCACATCGGCCTGTTCCACGACCTGGCCGGCGTACATGACCAGTACCTCGTGGGCCATTTCGGCCACGATGCCCAGGTCATGGGTAATCAACATGAGGCCCATGCCCAGTTCTTCCTGCAGGCGGCGCAGCACATCGAGAATCTGCGCCTGGATGGTGACGTCCAGCGCCGTGGTCGGTTCGTCGGCGATCAACAGCTTCGGGTCGCAGGAGATCGCCATGGCGATCATCGCGCGCTGGCGCATGCCGCCGCTGAGTTCGTGGGGATAGCTTTCGGCCCGTTCTTCCGGCAGCGGGATGTCCACCAGGTCCAGCAGTTCGACGGCCCGCCGCCAGGCGTCCTTCCGGTCCGCGCCACGGTGCAGGCGGACGGCCTCGGCGATCTGTTCGCCGACGGTGAACACGGGGTTCAGGGACGTCATGGGTTCCTGGAAGATCATGGCGATGTCGTTGCCCCGAATCGCGCGGATCTGGCGGGGCGAGAGCTGCAGCAGGTCCCTGTCCTCGAAGAAAATCTCTCCACCGGCAATTCGGCCCGGTGGTTGAGGGACCAGGCCCAGTATGGAGTAGGCGGTCATGCTCTTGCCGCAGCCCGACTCTCCCACGATACCCAGCGTCTTACCGGCTTCCAGCTCGAAACTCACGCCGTCGACAGCCCGTACCACGCCGCCCTCGGTATCGAACCAGGTCTTCAGGTCATTTACGCGCAGGATCGTATTCAAATCCGGCCTCTCATGAATCTCCACGGCCCTTCCCGTAGCGTGTCCACGATGTATCTTATGCGCTGCCGCGCTGCCTGGGGTCGAGCGCGTCGCGCAGCCCGTCGCCCAGCAGGTTGTACAGGGTTACCGTGATAAAGATAGCGAATCCGGGCACGATCACAAGCCACCATGCCGCGATGTTGCTGCGCGCACCGGCCAGCAGCGATCCCCAGGTGATGGCTTCGGCGGGTACGCCGATGCCCAGGAAACTCAAACCGGATTCGGCCAGGATGGCGCCGGCCACGCCGAATGCCGCGGGTATCAGGACGGGCGCGATGGCATTGGGCAGGATGTGCACCGCCATGATGCGCAGGTTCGAACAGCCCAGGGCCCGGGCGGCCGCGATGTAATCGAAAGCCCGGACCTGGAGGAACTGGGACCGGGTCAGCCGGGCGATGCCCACCCATCCCGTGAACCCGATGATGATCATGATCCAGAACAGGCTCGGCGGGAAGAAGGCCGCGGCGGTGATGATCAGGAAGAAGGGCGGGATCGCGGCCCAGAGCTCGAATACGCGGGACAGGATCAGGTCCGTCCACCCGCCCAGGTAACCGGCCAGCGCACCGAGCCCCACGCCGATGAGCAGGGATATGCCCACCGAAACCAGCCCGATGGTCAGCGAATACCGCGTGCCGTGAATGAGTCCGGCCAGCACGTCGCGGCCCAACCGGTCCGTTCCGAAGAGATGGGCGCCGCCCGGCCGCTCGTAACGGGCTTCGAGCTGGATCTCGTCCGGCGCGTAGGGGATGGGCGGAAAGACCGCCGCGCTGGCATCGTATCGTTTGAAGTTCCTCCGCGTGCGCAGCTCCTCCGGCCAGTCCATCAACCCGGTGTAAACAGCGTACTGGCGGAACGCCGGGAAGTAGGTTTCTCCCTCGTAGACCATGTAGTACGGCTTGTTGCCGGCGATCAGGTCGGCGGTAAGCGCGAGGACGGCCATGGCCACGAGGACGTACAGGCTGTACAGCGCGGGCCGGTTCTTGCGGAACTCCTTGCGCGTAAGACGCCAGAAGCTCTCTCCACCCTCGTCCATTCCCGCTTCGAACGGCGTGCCGTTCACCGTCGATTTCGCGTTTTCCGCGGCCGGGTTCGATCCCACTGCCGATCTCCTAACCATGCAACTGATCGAAGGTGATTCTTGGATCGACCACCTTAAGCAGAATGTCCGCAACCAGGATGCCCAGAAGCGAAAGCAGGGAGCCGATGGTGAATATCGCCATGACCATCGGGTAGTCCCGGGTCAGTACGGATTCAAAGGCGAGCAGTCCCATCCCGGGAATGGTGAATATCGTTTCGACGAACACGGAACCCGCGATCAGCGCCGGCAGCAGTCCGGCGGAGGTGGTTACGATCGGGATCAGGGAGTTCCGGTACACGTGCCGCAGGATGACGACTTTTTCCGTCAAACCCTTGGCCCGCGCGGTCCGCACGTAATCCTGGCGCAGGTTCTCCAGCATGCTCGTCCGCATGAACCGGGATATGGTCGCGAAGCTGATGTAGGCGGAGGTCAGCACGGGAAGGAACATGTGATACATGTGGTCCGTGAGGATCCGCCAGGTACTCCAGTCGCTGGAGGCTTCCAGCGATTGTATGCCCGAGGCCGGGAACCAGTAGAAGAACTCCCGGTTGCACAGGAAGATGATCAGCAGCATCCCCACCCAGAAGGAGGGCATGGACCAGAGGACGAAGGTACCGGTGGTCAGCATCCTGTCCGTGAGGGTATTCTGCTTGACCGCGAGCCAGACCCCGAGCGGCAGTCCGACCAGGTAGGCGATGATGATCGCGATGATATTGATTTCGAGCGTGACGGGCAACCGCTCCATGATCCGGCCGATGACGGGCTGGTTGTCCTTGAAGGAACGGCCGAAATCCAGCGTGACGAATCGATAGCCTGACAGCTTGAAGAGTTCGATCCCAGCGCCCCGGTAACTGTAGTTGCCCGCCGCGCTGAAGGTCCTGCCTTCCCAGAAAGAGGACTGTTCCAGCTCGCCCGCCTCCCTCGGCGCGTCGTCGCGCACGAGGGCAAGAAACCGTTCCTTCTGGTCCGCTCTGTCCAGCGCCGTCAACGCCTCGCGTTCCGACGCCTCGAGCCGTCCCAGCAACCCGTCCGCCAGCAAGGCGCTTCGGTCGAAGGTGTTAATGGATTCGACTTTCAGGAACAGCGCCGTGACCCAGTTGAAGTACTGAACCTGGACCGGCCGGTCCAGGCCCAACTGCCTGCGCAGCTCCTCACGGGTTTTCTCGATATCCCGCTGCCGGTCGGACGCCAGCCCTTCGCCGCCGGCCACGCCGCCCAGGAAAAGGTCCACGGGATCGCCGGGGGCCAGGTGCATGATGAAAAAGGAGATCACCGTGATCCCCACGAGCGTGGGGACCATGAGCAGAGAACGTTGAAGGATGTAACCGAGCATAGGAGAACGTGGACTCCCGCCGGGTGCTGGCCGGAAACGCGGTGCCTTACTGGTACATCTGGTCGGTGGGCTCGACCCACCACTCCTGCGTCACGGCGCCGGCGGGATACCAGTTGACGCCTTGATACCGCTTGCTGTACGCGCTGGCTACCCGCGATTTCCACAGAAAGGTATAGGGCTGCTCCTCGTGGAGGATCTCCTGGAATCGGCGGTACATTTCGATCCGCTTGTCCATGTCGAATTCCTTCCGGTAGGCGGTAAGGATCGCATCCGATTCATCGTTCCGGAAACTGATGAAGTTCGATCCGTTCCCCTCGATCTGCGACGAGTGCCAGATCTGGTAAGCGTCGGGCGGGAAGCGCAGGCCCGTTCCGCCGGTCCAGCCGAGGGTGACGGCCGCGAAATCCTTGTTCTTGACCCTTTCCAGGAAGATTGACCAGTCCAGTTCGCGTACCTGGCAGTCGATGCCGAGGTCCTCCAGGGCGCTCTGCAGGGTCAGCGCGATATCCTTCCTGAGCTGATTGCCCGAGTTGACGAGAAACTCGAAGCGGAAGGGGGTCCTGACGCCGTCGATCTCCCTGTCGAGAATCCCGTCGTTGTCCGTATCCGACCATCCGGCTTCGTTTAGCAGGGCCAGGGCCCGGTCCGGGTCGTAGGCGTAGGGCTGCAGGTCGTGATTGTACTCGGGGCGGAACTTGTGAATGGGACTTTCGACCGTCTCCGCGAGCCCGAAAAGCAGGTTGCTCACCATGGCTTCCCGGTCGGTCAGTTGGGTCATCGCCTGGCGGACCCGCCGGTCCCTGAAAATGGGATGTTCGTTGTTCCATCCTATGTATGTGTAGCCACCCGCGTATTGAATGCCCTTCATGAACCGGTCCACGAAGCCGGGCGACCAGCTTTTCTCCTTGAACTCCAGCGGCTTCAGGCTATGGATATCCAGGTTGCCGTTGGTCAGTTCGATGAAGGCGGCGTCCTGGTTGTTTATGATCTTGAAAACGACCTTGTCCATGTTGCCGGAGGCGGGAAGTCCGTCTACGTCCCGGCCCCAGTAGTTTTCATTGCGGCTGAGCACGACCCGCTGTCCCGTGACCACGTCATCCTCCCAGTCCGCCACGAAATAGGGACCCGAACCGAGCATGCGGCGGTTGAAATCCTGGTTGAAGCGCTCTCCGAAGAGCCGCACGCGGTCCGCGTGTTCCCCCGATTCCCAGCTGCCGTCAATCAGGCTCTCGATCGGCACCGGGTCCAGCAGTCCGTCCGGGTCGTAGAAATGACGGGGCAGGATGTCGAATCCGCCCAGGAAGAGATCGTTCAGTATATAGGGTTCATTACATTCGAAACTGATCTCGTAGTCGCCCAGTTTCCGGACGTTGACGATGGAAGCGTAGTAGTTTCGCAGGTGTGGCGCGCGGACGGTCGGTGCCTGGATGACCTTCATGCTGAAGAGTACGTCGTCCGCCGTGAGAGGTACGTCATCGGCGAACCGGACATTCTGGCGCAGCGTGAAGGTATAGGTGAGGTAATCGTCCGACACAACGGGATAGTCGACGGCGATGTATCCCTGCTGCGCGTAAGGCGGATCATAGTCCGGCTCCAGCAGGGACTCGAAGACGTAGGTGTGTACCTGGGTAGCGCCCTGGTCGCTGGAAGTATAGGGGTTGAAATTCTCGGGGTCGGACAGCGCGTGGCGCACCATCCAGTCGCCGAATACGGGATGGTCCATCCCATCGTACTTGAGCGCCGCCCTTTCCGTGCCGTCAAGCACGACGATATCCTTCGATTCCGCCAGGATCGTCTGGACCCTGTTCCATGGATCTTCCGTCGTTTCGCCGCCGCCGCAGGCGAATTGGGTGGCAAACAGAAAAGTGACTGCGGCCGTTGCCGCAGTACCCATGGCCATATGCATGACGTGATACCTCCAAGCGTGTCCGGTGCACGATGAACAACCCGCACACGGTCCGGTGGTCCTCCGGGCGGCTACCTGCCCAGGCCCTTTTCCTCGAAATCGATGACGATCTTGATGCATTCTCCCTTGCGCTTCGTGGCCATTTCGAAACCGTCCTGGACCCTGGCGAAGGGCAGTTTGTGAGAGATCATGGACGAAACGTCGACGCGGCCTTCGCCGATCATGCGCATGGCACTGGCAAAATCGATATGGATGTCCGGCCCCACCGAAGTCGTCAACTGGATGTTCTTGCGAAAGAGATCGAAGATATCGGCCGTGTACTGCGAAGTCTTAGGGACGCCGAAGTTGATGAACCGCGCATTGCGACGGGCCAGTTTCACGCACAGGTTGAACGTCTCTTCCACGCCGACGACTTCGATCACCACGTCGGCCATCCGCCCGCCGGTAATCTCGTTCACGGCCTCCACCGGATCGGCATCTGCCGTGTTCACCGTGTGGGTCGCCCCCATCTCCTTCGCGGCGGCAAGACGGTTGTCGTACTGGTCGATGCCGATGATCAGCGCGGCGCCCAGGTTCCGCATCATGGTGGTGAACAGCAGCCCCATGGGCCCCTGGCCGACCACGGCGACCTCGGCATTGAAGAAGTGGCCCAGCTTCCGCAGACAGTAGATCACAGTACCCAGGGGCTGGGCCATCAACAGCTGCTCCTGGGGCAGTCCCTCCGGCAGGGGAGTCACGGAATCGCCGAGACCAAGGAAATACTCGGCCATGGCGCTCGAGCCCGATGGCAGGGCCAGGACGAGGTCCCCTTCCCGGCAACCGTTCGACCACGACTTTTCGATGACGCCTATGCTTTCATGGAGGGAAACTCCCGGCGGCATGGGAAAGTTCGCCGGCCCCGTGAAAACCGGATGGTCGCTTCCGCAGATCGCGGCGTTTACGGTACGCACGAGCACCAGGTCCTTCAGCCCCCCCGGATCGGCTTTTTCCAGCGCGAGGTCCGGCCGTTCCGCTTCCACGATTTCGATTTGTTCCTGCGCGACCACCTGTCCCGCTTTCATAGGAATTCCTTTCTGGCCTCCGGCGTGATGCAACCTGGTGGCGGCATGACAGACGCATCTTCCTGAATGTACCCGACCGGCGGGTATTGTCAAACCGAAATGGACGGGACGACGCGAGGTGGCCCGTGACGATGCAAGGTGGCCCGTTATGGTTTGCCATCGCCGATATAGATGTCGAAATAGCCCGTGTTGTTGCCCCAGAAGGGGTATTCGCCGTCACGGTCGCGCTTGATACCCTTGAGCCAGGGTTTCCGCAGCGAAGCCTTCATGCCGTAGTAGAGGAACACGGCGCCCACGTCCTCGGCGAGAATCCGCTGGGCCTGGTCGTACAACCGGAACCGCCGGCCCGCGTCCATTTCCGATGCCGCCTCGTCGACCAGGCGGTCGAATTCGTCGTTGATCCAGGGATGGCGGCTGTATCCGGCCGGCTGGGACCGCCATACCATGGCGAGCATGTTGTTCGGATCGGGATAGTCGTAGTGATACTGGATGAGGCTGAAGGGGATCTTTCGCTGGTACTGGGCGGTCCGGTAGGAGATGTTCTCCACGACGCGAATCGTCATATCGATCCCAAGATGGGACTTGAGCATCTCCTGGATGGCCTGTCCGACCTGCTGCCGGGCCATGTTGTTGATCCACATCTCGATCCTGGGAAACCCGCGTCCCTCCGGGTATCCCGCCTCTCGGAGGCGCTGTCTCGCCCGTTCCGGGTCGAAGCGCTGAATATCCCGGTACTTGCCGCCCGCGTAACCGGGAAAACCCGGCGGCAGCATCGACCAGGCCGGCATGCCCATGCCCTGGAGCAGTACGCGGCAGATGGCCTCCCGGTCGATGGCGTGGCTGATCGCCTGACGCACCTTCAGGTTGTCGAAGGGTGGGAAATCCGCATTGAAGAAGAGGAAATGGGTCATGAAATCCTTGCTGACGTGCAGTTCCCTGGAAAGCTCCGGATGGCTCCGGATGCGCGGCAGGTCGATGGGGGTCACGTCCTGCTGGTCGATTTCGTCGTTTTCGTAGGCCAGCGTACCGCCCGCCATCATGCGCGTATCCAGGAATTTCCCGATGATCCGCTCCACGTATCCCTTGTGGGGGCCGTTATAGTTCGGGTCCAGCACGAATTCGAAGCGGGCGCCGTGATCCCAGGCCGCCAGTTTGAAGGAGGAATTGGTGACGAAGCGGCCGGGTTCGGACCAGCCCGGACCGTATTTCTCCACCTGCCAGCGGGGTACCGGAACGGAAGTGGGGAAAGAGGCGATGTAGGGCAGATAGGGACAGGGCAGCGTGGTCCGGATTTCCAGCGTGTGGTCGTCGATGGCCCGGACGCCGACGGAATCCGCGTCCCGGGTCTGTCCCTGGTTAAAGGCCTTCGCGCCCTCGATTTCGTAGTAGAAGGAAGCGTTTCGATTCGCGCTGGCCGGGTCGACCATCCGCTTGAAGGCATACTCGAAATCGTGGGCCGTGACGGGCCGGCCGTCGCTCCACTTCGCGCCGCGTCGCAGGTGAAAGGTCCAGCGCGTGCCGTCGGCGGACGCCTCCCATCGTTCGGCCGCGGCCGGCGTGAGTTCGTTGTTGTGATCCAGCCGGGTCAGGCCTTCGAAGGAAAACACCGCCCCGGTCGCCTCGTAGACGGCGATACCGATATCGAGCGTCGTGGGTTCCGGCAGGTGGAAGGTATACACCTGCCGCGCGAGAGGCGCCGCGTCCGGCGGCATGGCCTTGCCCACCGAATTGACGGGCTGCACGGGCTGCACCGTGGCCGCGGACAGGCCTGTACCGTCTTGAGCGCCTTGTAAAACCGGAAGGAAAAGCAGTAGAATACACAGCAGAAGGCGCGGGTTCATACGTATCTCCCCGTGGCTCTGCAAGTCTGAAACGCCACTCCCGACCTGACCATTCCCGATCTGGACACTCCCGTCCTGACCATTCCTGACCTGGCCATTCCCGGGCTATCCGGCAAAAATGGCGCGGTTGGAGATGCCCGAGCGGTAAGACGCCTGCTGGATGCCGCCGATGAACTGCGCGGTGCGGCCCGCCGGCGCCGAACCTTCGTACCACGCGCTGAACGACGCGTTGAATTCCTGTATCCAGGCCCGGTTCGCCCTGGTGTCGTCGCCGGCCACGACGTAAGCGTTGTTGAAAATGCCGTCCTCTTTGAGCCCGGTTCCGCCCGCCGCCTGGATGCGCGCGTCCAGCGTGGAGAGCTGCCGGCCCGCGTCGTCGCCACCAACGGCGCTGGTCATGACTTCGGTCACGCCGCCATAGTGAATGGAGGTCCAGGTGCTGAATCCGTCCTCCAGGGCCCCCGAACGCGTTATGCTTACGTCGCCCGAGACCACGCGGGGCTGGGGTTCTACGATGCCGTCGAGGTTAGGGATGCGGGAGACCGGGTAGATAAGCCCGGCCGGCCGGTCGTCGCCGAAGTAGTCCTCGAAGACCCGCCGTACCGTATCGATCCTCTCCCAGGCCTTCCCGGGCGCGTCGTCGACGGCGACCAGGATTTCCATCCAAACGGTCTGCTTCCGGAAATCGACGCCCGCTTCGGCAAAGGGCTTTGCGTAATGCTCGTCCAGCACGAAGGCTGTTTCCTCCGCCAGGTCGCCGCCGAGGGACGTGATGACCTCGCCGTCGCGGGTGTGCATGACCGACGCACCGCTCGGCTGGTGGTCCCGCCAGTATCCATAGTCGATCACGCCGTCGCCGATGGTGACGTTTTCGCCGGCCACCGCCTTGATCTGGACCTCGAACAGCGCCACGGGGTCCGGGAAACCCTCGGGGTGCGTAAACCGCGCCATGCGGTTGGAACGCAGCGGGCCGCCGGTCACCGCCTCGATCATCGGGGCGTACACGGCATTGTAGTCGTCCTTGAGCCGGTCGCATTCTTCGCGGTCGCCGGACGGGGTCGTCCACAGCACGTCCGTCTTGTAGACGTCGGACCAGTTCACGCCACAGATCGCCAGGTTCTTGTTCAGGTTCTCGATCGTGCCGAACCATTCGGAGCCCACGTCGTTGGGATACTGCGTACCGACATTCCCGCTCGGTTCGATCAGGCGGAACACCTGGTCATGATCGTCCTTGACGAGCACTTCCGTGGGATTGGAAAAGATGGCGATGGGATTATGCCTGACGATGCTGACCTGTGCCATGTGGTGATGTCCTTTCGGATCGGGGGGTAAGACGTGCTGGAGCGTTCGTCGCCGCCAGGGCCGAAACCAGGGACGGCTTTCTGTTCATTCAGGCCGTAGAAACTACATCCATTTATCGGTATAAACAAGTGTGAAAAACAGGAGGACGTTCATCCTTTTTCCAAGGCCATACCATTATCCGAGGTAATGCCTTGCAAAGACTGCAACGTGTACGCGGGCGACTTCGCGATCCTCCGGAAGACCGGTGACGTTCAGCCTGCAGCGTCCGGGCGTAAAGACAGGATACAGGTGATCGTCGTAGATGGCCGCCCGGGCCTCGTCTCCGACGCGGGGATTGCGAAACAGGCCGGCATAGCGGTCCGTGAACAGCTCGGAGAGCGGTGACCCGGCGCACAGGTCCTTCCAGGCTTTCTCCGCCGTGGCGACCCGCCGCAGTATGTCGGCGTGTTCACGCTCCAGGGATTCCAGGTCGTTGACCAGCGCGGAGACGAATGCCCGCGTTACCGGATGTTCGAAAGACGAACCTCGGGCGCGCGTCACTGTATTGGCCAGTGCCGCCACTTCTCCCGATCGGGACGCGTCCGGCAGGTGCACCAGGAGCATCCCGCAGGGACGCAGGGCGAAAGTGCCGAAGGACTTGGTAGGACTGACGGACACCCAGAACGGCACGTCGTTTTCGATGAAGGGCCGGATCTGGCCGTCGTAACTTTTTGTCATGATCTCGTCGTATCCGCGGGACTCCAGGAGACGGGCATACTCGAATCCGGAGTAGGCCCGGTCCAGCAACACAGGGCGGCCCTTCGCCGCGGCGGCCCGGTCGCGCATGGTCTCCAGGGACTGTACACGGCCGGTCGTGTTCATCGGGCCCGCCTGGTAGATCCGGAGGAGATCCGGGGCGTCCATCACGTCACTGATGGGAAACTCGCGGCACGCGATCCTGCTCATCCGGGCGATGGCCTTGTATGCGGGCCAGGACAGTTCTTCCACGCCGATCGCCTGCAGGTCCGGATAGAGTTGCAGGGCCATCTCGACCGCGGTCTTCACCGCGCCGGTGCCGGCGTCGGAAGGTATCAGCAGGGAGAAGCGGTCCCAGTAGTCCTCGGGGATGCGCTGCCAGCGCAGCACGGATTCCTTTAGCGGAGCAGCGAAGGCGGCGGTGCTCATGTATTCGCCGGACAGGCTGTGGTCTATTTCGGCCCGGGTGTATTCGAGCAGCGTCTCGGAGGTCGGCCACGCCCGTCCCTTCCCGTCCACGACGATGCCGATGCCGTAGTTGTACCCATCGGGGTCCTGGTCGCATACGATCTTCGCGATCTGGTTGGCGTCCTTGCCCTGTGCGCTCAACGCTTCCGCCGTTCGTTGTACGTCGGCGCCGAAGGACGGTTTCATGCTCGCTCCGTTTCAATTCCGGGATGGAAAAACTCAGTGGGAAAGGCTCACAGCAGGTAGACGAAAACAAACAGCAAGGGCCAGACGAGCACGACGAATCCCCAGAACATCCCGCCCATGGTCAATCCGTCGTGTGTTTCGCGGGTGTACGCGCCTTTGCCGAACCTGCGGGACACGTAGAGCAGTCCCAGGACGGCGATGAAGACGTGCAGCGCATGCATCCCGACCATAACGTAGAAAACCGCGCCGTAAATGTTCCGGGAGACGGCCAGGCCGAAATCAATCAACCGGACCCATTCCACGCCCTGCACCACCAGGAACAGGATACCGAGCAGCGTGGCCGCGTTCAGCAGACGCCTGGAGGACGGCACATGTCCGCGCCGGATGGACCGCCACGCGCCGAACATGGCGGCGCCGCTACCCAGCAGGACAAAGGTGTTGAGGAAGGACACCATCACGGGTAGCCTGGGCTGGTCCGATGGCGGCCATTCCGGGTAACCCGCCCGTACCACGGCGAACGTGACGATGAGCGTCAGGAAGAGAACGGCCTCGCTGGCTATGAACACCAGCATGCCCAGTACGTTGGTCCCCATGGCCGATGGTGCCGCGGGAGGGGAACCGGGCGGACCTTCGTCACCCCGGTCGCCATCGCCCCGGCCGCTACCGCCCCGGCCGTCGCCTTCCCGGCCGCCATCGCCGCCGTTTCCGGTGTCGCGTCGGTCCGATCCGGTATGCCCGCCGCCGGAGCCCGGGACACGTACCCACTCCAGATCCCTGACTTTCGGTTCGAGCAGTTCAGTCTGCGTATCGGGCTGCGTACCGGGCTGCGTCACGACAGACATGTTTCCGGCCTCCTGCCTTTCCCGGCGTCATTCACCCCAGGCGGTAAAAGCGGCTGGCATTGTCGTGAAACAACTTGCGGCGGTCCTCCGCGGAGACGCCCTCCACCGCGTCGACGAGCGTATCGAACCACGCCCGGTAGGTCGCCGCCAGCGTACATACCGGCCAGTCGCTGCCGTACATCACCCGGTCGAATCCGAAGATTTCGATCAGGTGATCGATGTAGGGTCTCAGATCGTCCCTGGTCCAGTTCTCCTTCGCCCGGGTCACGAGTCCGGAAATCTTGCATACCGTGTTGGGAAACCCGGCCAGCTGGTTCATGTAGTCCGCCCACGGCGCGAAACCGCCCGCCGCGATATCGGGCCCCCCGCAGTGGTTGATGGCGTGGGTCACCTCGGGGGTCGCACCAACCAGGGTCACCGCGGCGTCAAGTTGCGTGATATTGGCACACAACTCGAAGGTGAATCCGTACCGTGGCAGGGTCCTGACGCCTTCGATCAGTGACGGCCAGCTGTAGAACGCCGGGTCTTCGTGGTGCCAGGCCATGCGGCGGATACCGACTACCATGGGATAGTCTGCGGCAAGCCGGTCCAGCGTAGCTTCGCGGTCATCCGATTCCAGCGGCGCAGTGGGGACGATCGCGCCGATCATGCCGTCCTCGGCGGCGATGCGCACGAGCCGATCCACCTCGGCCACCTCCGCGCCCGGCGCGGGGTCCGCTTCGATATGAACGGACTTAACGACGTCGATGCCATCGATGGCCGCCCGGTAGTCTTCCGGACCGTAACGCTGACGCAGGGCGTCAAATCCAGCCAGCCAGGGATAGCTCAGTTCGGCCGTATCCCAGAGATGCTGATGCGCATCGATGATCTGCAATTAACACCTCCCGTCGTGGCTGTTTCCGGCCGCATTTGCCGCCGGTCGTCGGACCAATCCCGTTACTCCGCCGATCCGTAACTGTTGAATATCGTCTCGATCCAGCGCGCCTCCGGGACGAAGTCGCTCGCGTAGCCGGACCACTCATCCGGCAGGCCCGCCGCCTTGATCTCGTCGAGGGTTTTCCCCTCCGCCATCATCGCACGGACGGCCTCCGTGGTCGCAACGAGCATGCCGTGGTACGACTGCAGGTCGGCCCGGCCGCCCAGATCGCCGTGTCCCGGAATGACCCGGGTGTCCGGTCCGATCAATTCCAGCACCCCGGCGATATTGTGGATCAGTCCGTCCACCGTGCCGCCGCTGCGCAGGTCTACGAAGGGGAACCGTCCATTGAAGAAGGTATCCCCCATGTGCACCACGTCCGATCCCGTGAAGTGAACGTAACTGTCGTTATCCGTGTGGGCACCGGGCATATGCACCAGCCTGATCTCTTCTCCGTTGAAGTGGACCGAAACCTCCTCGTCGAAGGTGATCACCGGCCAGCCCTCCTCCACCATGGCCGGTATGGTCTGGACGCCCCGCTGCTGCGGCGTGGAGACCCGTTTGCGGACGTTCGTATGGGCGATGATGGTCGCTTCCAGGCCGAAGATGGGGTTGCCGCCGACATGATCGCCGTGGAAGTGGGTGTTCAGGACGAACTTGAGGGGCCCTGCGTGCAGGCCCCGGAGAGCCGACTTGATCTTGTCGGCCAGCGGCGCGTACTGGTCATCGATGATCAATATGCCGTCGTCCCCGACCGAAACGCCGATGTTTCCGCCGCTGCCGGTCAGCATGTAGATGTTTCCGACGACGGGATGGGCTTCGACGTTCACCTCATCCCAATTCTGCTGTGCATCGGCCGGGCCTGACAATGCCAAAACGAAGAACAACACCGGAAAACACCCGAGTAATGGTTTCATGTCCTTACTCCTTGTGAGCGCGCTCGTATATCCCGGAAAGTGTCCGGATCCGTGTCGCATGGACGTCTGTATATGGACGCCATCTATTCGATAATAAGGGTAAGGGCATTCGGACAGGTTGTCACGGAATAACGTGATCCCCTAACCTGTCCCTCGGTAGAATGTCTCCGCGGTCTTACAGGTTACAAATAAGGCGCCTAACATCAGGGCAAGAAAGAGGTACATCGGCCACGACGGAGCGAACCACCACGCCAGCGTGAAGAAGACCGCGCTTATGCAAGTGCCGGGAAGTACCATCTTGTTGTACGCGACCTTGAACAGGACGAGGACGCACAACCCGAAGAAACCTTTCAGGATCAGTCCCCAAAACGTCCCCGGCAGTGCCAGCATAGCGACGATGCAGAAGCAGATGAACAGGAGCAGTACGACAGGGAGTAATCGGTTCATTGCTCAAGAATCAGGTTCGGTTGGTAATAGCTGTCAGCATCCAGCTGTAGCGCGGAAACACCGTCAAACCACGATGAACCACTTTCCGCGATGGTCGCGGTCCGGTCCGCCTGTTCCAGCCAGTCGATGAAATCCCATACGGCCTGAACGTGGATGCCATAGTCTTCGTGCGTGTCGATCCTGCCGATGAGCACCTCGTCGTCGCTGATCTCCACCGTGAGTCCGGCATATTGGACGGCCACGATGTAGCCGTGGTGGTCGAATACCGGACTGCCGCTCGTCCCCCCGGGAAGCGCCATGTTGTAATGTACGACGCGGCCGGTGTTCCGGGGATCTCGATCAAACGCCGCATCGTAGAAGGGCCGGAGTGAACTGAGCGTGCCTTCCCGGAAGGTCGCCAGCGGCAAAACGTCATTCTGCAAGGGGGCATAACCCGGAAAACCGAGCGTTCCAAGGGGTTGACCGACGCGCAATCCTGCGGCCAGGTCTCTCGGCAGGAACGCGGGGAGATCATGAGGCGGTTCTTCTTCGAGGACGATCAACGCAACGTCGGGCGATTCGAGCGAGCCATCGTATTCAGGGTGGGTGAAGTGCCGGCTCCAGGTGTAGGTTTCGCTTCCGCCGACCAAAGTACCGGTCCTGGTGGCGAAGGGCCGTGGATTACGACTCCGCAGCCTGGGGTCGGAGAGCAACTCGTCGATCCGTTCGGCCACGTGCGCTGCGGTCCACAGCCTGTCCGTGTAGTAAGCGCGGAAGGCTGTTCCGAGCACCCTGTTTCCGTCGTTCATCATGATGCCGACGGCGTATATCGCGTCGTAGAGGTTACCTCCTTCGATCACGTCCGCCCAGTTCAGCGTCTCTCCCTGCGGGCCGACGGGACCCGGCTCGCCCTGATCGCCCTGTGGACCAACCGGGCCCTGTTCGCCCGGCGCGCCCGGTGCGCCCGTTTCGCCACGTGCTCCCTGGGGTCCGGGAATACCCGGTTCGCCCTGGATGCCCGGTTCGCCCTGGGGTCCCGCGATCCCCTGCGGACCCGAAATGCCCTGCGGACCCGGTGGACCCTGTACGCCCCCCGGACCGACCGGACCCTGTTCACCCTGGCATGCGACGGCCAGAAGTAACGCCGTCAATAGGAACGCTCTAAGCGATAACCGGTTTCCCTTGTTTCGTCCTGGTGCACCGCGTTACGGAAGCCACGTTTCCCCGTTCCAGTTCCTGGGGAAGGCCTGGTACTCCGTATGTGGAGACTGCGCGCCCGCTTCGACGGTATCGGTATCGTTCAGCCCGCCGTAGGTAACGGTAGCGTCCACGCTGGCAAGAAAATCCAGCAGAGCCCACGCGACCGAAATGTTGATACCGAAGTTCTCAATCGTTTCTACAGCCGCCAGGTAATCCTCCTCTTCTTCGCCTTCGCCTTCACCTTCGCCTTCACCCTCACCTTCGCCTTCACCTTCTCCCTCGTCCTCTTCTCCCTCACCCCCACCTTCTTCCCCGCCTGGGTTCTCACCCTCTTCCTCGTCTTCGGGATAAGGAATCAACTTGTTGATCCCGGCGTGGTTTATCGCGATGATGAGCCCCTGGTGATCGAAGACCGGGCTGCCGCTCGTTCCACGTCGCGTCCCCAGGTTATAGTGGACCAGATGGCCGGTGTTAACGGGGAAGTTAATAAAGGACTCGTTGTAGAACGGTCGAAGCGCGCTGATCGTCCCTTCCTTGAAACTGGCCAGGGGAAGCAGGGCGTCGAAAATCCTGGGCAAATCCGGAAAACCGAGCGTTCCCACCGGCTGTCCGACGCGCAAATCGCCGGTGAACTCCCTGGGCAGAAAAGACGGCATGGCATGGGTGATCGTACCACTGATTTCTATGAGTGCGATATCCGCGGACATTGGGGTACCGTCGTACTCGGGGTGAATGATGTACGGCCTCCAGAAATAAGTTTCATCTCCGCCAATGAGCGTACCCGAACGGGTGACGAAGGGGACCGGATTCAGTTCCGCAAATTCAGGGTCTGCAATAGCGTCCAGGACTGCTGTGACCACGTGGGCATTCGTCCACAGCTTGTCGGTGAAATACGCGCTGAAAGCGGTTCCTCCCGTAAACGGTCCTTCGTCAGTCAAAATGCCGACGACGTAAACGGCATCCTGAAGTTCGCCCGTCTCGATGACATCCGCCCAGTTGAGCGTCTCACCGGGATCGCCCTGTTCGCCTTGCTCACCCTGAGGTCCCTGGGAACCCTGCACGCCCTGGACACCCTGGACACCCTGGACGCCCTGGGCCCCCTGAACGCCCTGGTCGCCCCGTGGACCCAGCGGCCCTTGATCGCCTTTGCATGCAACCAGGACGAATGCGAACGCCAATATCATTGAAATCCGCACGAAACCATCCTTTCTGATTGAAGTAGATTGTTCGAAAAATGTCACGTCTGCAAGTGACAAGAGCCGGCCGCTTTTCTTAAAGCCGACCGCTTTCTAAAGCCGGCTGCTTTTTTGATATTCAAACAGTTGGATTTTACAACAATTCCTGGTTATTGCAATGAATAACCGTGTGCCCGGCGATATTCTGTTAGACACGTAGCACGGTGAGGATAGATTATCCAGAACCTGAAGCTCGTGCATGATACCGGCGACACATGTGCCACGCGGCCAATCACGGCCGTAGTGGATCACTGAACCTTTACTGAGGAACTCCTCAATGGCTACTCCGGATTACCCCACTTACGACAGCGTAGGCGTCCGGCCCCTGATCAACTGCAAGGGCACGCTGACCATGTACAGCGGGTCGGTCATGCTGCCTGAAGTCCGCCGTACCATGGCCGAAGCGTCCAGGAAGTACGTGCATATGGAAGAACTCATGGAAGGCGTCGGCCGGCGAATAGCTGAAGTCATGCAGGCGGAATTCGGACTCGTGACAAATGGGTGCGCGGCTGCGCTCTGCCAGGTTACCGCCGCCTGTGTGGCCGGAATGGACCCTGACCGGATCGCCAGGCTGCCGGACACCTCGGGCATGAAGAACGAGGTCATCACGCTCAGGACGCACCGCCATGTCTACGACCACGCAATACGCATGGTGGGGATCTCGCTCGTGGAAGTGGACGACGACCCGGATAGCCTGCGGGCCGCCTTCAACGAACGCACGGTCATGGTCGCCCTGTTCGGCGACCGCGCGGGCGACGGCGCCATGACCGTGGCCGAGATCGTCGACATCGCCCATGGTCATGGCGTTCCCGTTTTCGTGGACGCGGCCGCGGAACGGCCGGATGTGCCCAATCCGTACCTGGCGGACGGCGTGGACGCCGTGGCCTACAGCGGCGGGAAGTGCCTCCGGGGGCCGCAGGCCTCCGGGCTGGTCCTCGGCCGGCGCGACCTGCTGTGGGCGGCCTTCATGAACGGTGCGCCGCACCACTCCATCGCGCGCCCGATGAAGGCTGGCAAGGAGGAGGTCATGGGGCTGCTGGCCGCCGTGGAGCAGTGGGTTCAGAGAGATCACGAAGCGGAATGGAAGGCATGGGAAGGATACCTTCAGACCGTGGTCGATGCGGTCGGGACCCTTCCGTCCATGCGGATGTCGATCCGGCAACCTGGCCGGTCCAACGTTGCGCCGGTCTTGCATATGAACTGGGACACGTCGGCGATCGGCATCGATCCGGACGAAGTCGTGCACCTCTTGTCCGAAGGGGAACCCCGCGTCGAAATGGGCGGAGGCGCCGGCCTGTCCATCATGCCCTATATGATGGAGCCCGGCGAGGATGCCCTGGTGGCCGCACGACTCAGGGAAATCCTGGAACCGCGGCGTAAGTGAAACAGGGAGAGGACGCCATGAAAGTCATCGTCGATCTGTGCGTCGTGCCTATCGGGGTCGGCGTATCGGTCTCAGCGTACGTAACGGCCTGTGAGAAGGTATTGCGGAAGGCGGAACTAAAGACGTTCATGCACGCTTACGGGACCAACATCGAAGGCGAGTGGGAGGAAGTGTTCGAAGCCGTGAAGCGATGCCACGAGACAGTGCACGAAATGGGCGCTCCGCGGATTTCCACGACCATCCGCCTGGGTACGCGAACCGACCGTGCGCAGACCATGGAAGAGAAGATTGAAAGCGTCGAACGCAAGTTGAAAGACGAATCATCGTCCTGACACGGCCCTGCCAGCCAGGCCAACCAGGCCAGCCAGGTCAGCCAGGCCAGCCAGGTCAGCCAGGTCAGCCAGGCCAGCCAGGTCAGTCATGGGTAGCAGCGGCGACCATTAGTTGCCGACGGGTTCGCTGATGTGGCCGAAGAGCCGCTGAATGCGCTTCACGTACATTTCGGGAAGCGGTCCCTTTGCGATGCTCTTGATGTTCTGTTCGATCTTGTCCAGGGTCACTGCGCTGCAGACGGCGGTGGTGACGCCTTCGGTGTAGACGACGAACCGGTACGCCGCTTCGACCAGCGATGCTATATCGGGATCTTCGAGCAGGAAGTCGTACGGTGTATGGGGGTCGACAGATTCGTCGAGCAACTCCTGCCGCTGCAGGTCTTCGATCGTCGCGGCGAGCCGCGCCTGGTCTTTGAAGATGTTGCGCACCGAGAAGATGTTCATGACGCCGACATCGTGTTCTATGCAGTATGGAAAGACCGTACGCCGGGCCGACTGGTTGAGCATGCTGTAGGCGATCATGATGACGTCCAGCTTTCCGGTCGGGACCGCGGCCTGCAGCCAGGCATGGGCGCCGTCCGTCAACGCGGTTTCGCTGGATCCGAGGAAGCGGATCTTGCCCTGACGGCAAAGTCGTTCGAGTACGGGGAACTGCTCGTAGATCATGTAATCGAAATCCGCTTTCTCCGTCGCGGCGATCAGTGCCACGTCGATCGCGTCCACGCCGAGGCGGCACAGGCTGGTCTCGATGGATTCCGTGATATGCTCCGGAGTCATCAGGACCGGACCCTCGTCTTCGTCGAACTGCGAAAGAACGACCCTTGTGGCGACGTAGTACCGGTCGCGCGGTATGCCTTTAAAGGCCCGGCCGAGGATCGCCTCGGCTTCAAGATAGCCCGGAGACGTATCGAAGAGATTGATGCCCAGGTCCAGGACCCCGTGGACGAGCCGGTGCATTTCCGGTTCGGTCAACGGGGGATCGCTGGTCTGGCCCAGCCGGTTGAATCCGCCGGATCCCATGCTCAGCGTAGAGACATTCAAGCCGGTTCGACCGAGGGGGCGGTAGGAAATCATAGCAACGCCTGCCGATGTCAAATGTGGTAAGAATCGCCTTTACAAAACCGGCGGATTTGGGTATCGATCCTGAACCGCGAACCCGCCGTCGGAAACCGCGTTCATCGATACACTGACACACTCTAAGCGGAAGGAACGGGCATGTCAACCGTCGAAGACCTTGTTAAACGGGTCAGGATCGAGGGCTGGTGCGTCGTAGACGGTGTGATACCCCCAGGTGAAGTGGTGACGGTCCGCGAGAGCCTGGTCGCCACGGCGGATAGCCGGCCCGAGGATCTGGAAAACGGCCGGCATGCCCTTCGTGGAATCATCGCTTACGACCAGGCGATCGCCCCGTACCTGTCCGATGATCGCATCATGGGCGTCACCGAAGCGTTTTTCGGCAAGCACGTCCGTATCTCCATGACCACGGGCGTCATCCTCCACCCCGGATATCCCCGGACGGACGACCCGGGCGGGGGCCTGCACTCGGACTGGCCCTTCGGACAGGGCTACGACTATCGCGTCCCTGCGCCCTATCCCGACGCACCGCTGCTGCTGACCAGCCTCTGGATGCTCACGCCATTCACCAGGGAGAACGGCGGCACGGTACTGGTGCCCGGAAGCCACAAGGCGGGCAACAATCCCACGGGCGACAACAGCCTGGTGCCGGGAACGAGCCACCCGTCGGAGATCCAGGCCGAAGGAAAGCCGGGAAGCGTGCTGCTCTTCGACAGCCGGACCTGGCACATAAACGGACACAACAACAGCGACGAGACCCGCATGGCCATCATCGCCCGTTACGCGGCGTGGTGGTTCAACCTCAACCCGATTATTCCCGGCCTTTCGGACTTCGAACGCGATGCGGCCAACCGGGGGTTCAGGCCCGACGACGTCGTGCCGCTGACCCCGGAACAATACGACGCGCTGCCCGAACGCACCAGGCCCCTGTTCCACCACATCGTCATCGGGCAGCAGGTCCTTCCGTCCTAGGCCTGCCGTCCCGGGCGCCGTACGCTGGACCGGTCCGCAATCCAGGCTCAGGCCGTTGGAAAGGTCCACGCCCCCGGCATGAGGAATCCATGAAACGCAGCAACCGCCCCAACGTCGTTCTCATCTGCGCCGACCAGCTCCGAGGCGACACCCTGGGCATCGCCGGCCACCCCGTCGTCCATACGCCCGGCATCGACGCCCTCGCCCATACCGGACACTACTTCCCCCGCGCGGTCACGGAAGTCCCCTCCTGCGTGGGCGCCCGCCGGACGCTCTTCAGCGGGCAGTGGCCGGTCACCCACGGCATGGTCGGTTTCGACGACATGGTTTCGTGGGACGAACCGGACACGCTCTGCAGGGTATTCCAGCGCAACGGCTACAAGACCTACTGCATCGGGAAGAGGCATGTGTACCCCCAGGACGAACCCTACGGCTTCGACCGCATCGTCGCCCACGAGGAAGGCCGGTTCCTGTCTCCCGGATACCGCGACGACTATTTGGACTGGCTTGCCGAACAGGGCTGGGGCGACTTCGGCCTGTTCAACGCGGGCGTGACCAACAACGGCTACACGGCCCGTCCCTGCGTCTTTCCCGAGGAATTCCACGTGACCACCTGGACGGCCACGCAGGCCATCCGCGTCATGGACGAGCACGTCCGGGACCACGGCCGGGACACGCCCTTCTTCCTGTTCGTGTCCTTCAGCAAGCCCCATCCGCCCTGGGACCCGCCCGCGTTCTTCTACGAGCGCTACGCCAACGACCCCGACCTGCCCGATCCGGCCATGGGCGATCCCTCGCGCTACGTGGGTGGACGCATGTCCTTCGTAAAGGCCCACGGCCCCTTCCCGGAAGCGGAATATCTCCCCCTGTCCCTCAAGAACGTCCGGCGGGCCAGGGCGGGCTACTACGGATGCATCGATCACGTGGACACCCAGATCACGCGGTTCACCTATCACATGTGGCGCATGCTGCAACTGCGCAATCTCGTCTTCGCCTTCGTCGGCGACCACGGCGACATGCTGGGCGATCACCATTACTGGGCCAAGTCGTACGGGTACGAGGGTTCGATCCGCGTGCCCTTCGTCCTGAACTTCCCCGCGCAGATGGAGCTCCCCTCGGGCGTCCGGCACCCCGAAACGACCGTGGGCCTGGCCGACCTGATGCCCACGCTGCTCGACGTGTGCGGCCTGCCCCCGCCCGGCCGCATGGACGGCCGTTCGCTCATGCCGCTCGTGCGGGGTGAAGCGGACCGGCTGGACCGGGAGCGACTGCACGCCGAACACCTTGAATTCGGCCATTACCTGGTCGGCCACAGGGATAAGTTCATCTGGCATTACCGGACCGGGCGGTTCGAGTACTACGACCTCCAGGAAGACCCCCTCGAATGCCGGAACCTGTACGGCGATGACCATCCCCGGGCACGGGCCCTTCGCGACCAGCTGCGGAGCCTGATCGTGGACCAGGGCCGTGAGGGTGAATTCATGCGCGACGGGGAATTGAGCAACGAAGTCGCACAGCGCCACACGCACGAGTTCCCGCCCTACGCCGTGTAGGGATAGCTGACCCGTTTAGCCGGAGCCGGCCAGACCCTGCGAGGTTACTGGCCCGTTCGCTGTATCCATCGTGAGGCGCGGAATGGAAAAGCCGTTCGAACCCACCTATGACCGCAAGGGGCTGCGTCCCCGGTATCCCGAATCGATTCCGCCCGGGAAGATCCGCGAGAAGCTGCTCGAGCTGTTCGGCATGGCGGACATCCCGGAACAGGTCGATTATTCCGTGGGCCATTCCCGGGTGGAAGACGGCATCCGGCTCACGGACCTTGCCTACGCCAATTCCCACGAGGAGACGGTCCCGTCCATCCTGATCGAACCGCTGGAGAACCCGGCCGAATACCTGCCGGGCGTGGTCTGCGTACCGGGCACGGGCGGATCGGCCGAGCGCATGGCCCTCCAGCGGTTCTACAAGGACGATCCGAATGAGCCGCCGCTCTACGGCTGGGCCCGGGAACTGGCACGACGGGGCTACGTCACGCTGGCCATCTCGCCCAAGGGCTGTCACGGCCGGGGTACGAACGAGGTGTCCTGGTACATCGAGCTCAAGCATCTGCTCGCCTACGGCATCTCGCAGATGGGACTGCTCGTGGAGGAAGCGCTTCGGGGTGTCCGCGTACTCCAGGTCCAGGACCGGATCGGGCCCAACAAAGTGGGATTGACGGGCATGTCCCTGGGAGGAAACGCGACGTGGTACGCCATGGCCTGCGCGCCGTGGCTGGCGGCCGGCGTGCCCGTATGCGGCGGCGTGGGTCAGTTGGAGAGTGTCATACAGGGAGGAGACCTGTACCGCCACAGCGCCTACTTCTACGTGCCCCATATCCTCCGCTACTTCGACCACCCCGAAATCGTCGCGAACTGCATCGCGCCGCGCCCCTTCATGATGGTGGCCCCCACGTCGGACGAGGACATGCCGAAGTCCGGTGTCGACGAGCTCATACGCACGGTGGCGCCGGTATACCGCGACGCCGGTGCCGCCGACCACTTCCGCGTCTACCAGCCCAAAGGCAACCACGTCTTCCGGTTCGAGTATTTCGAATGGATGGTGGACTGGTTCGACCGCTTTCTAAAGGGAGATTCCGCTTGACGATCATGGTAAATCGACCTTACTTTAACTACGTTCCCTTCAACATGTTGCAGGCGGGATGGAATCGTGAGCAAATCTGCCGGAGAAGCCCGCGGATCGGGTGAATCCCCCGAAGTAGTCGGTCCGGATCATTCCGTGCTTTCCGACGAGGAAGTGCTGACCGAGGGACCGCAGTATAACGCGCCGCCCCCGAAGACGCGCGTGAAGTGGTACCGGTGCCGTGTGACGCGGGAACAACTCGCGAAACTCAACAAACGCAGCGATTTCCTGGGATTCGTACAGACCCTGGGCTATCTCGCCGTCCTGGCCCTGGGCGCCGGCGCCGCCATCTACTCCTCCCTCTACTGGCCGTGGTACGTTACGCTGCTCCTGGTGTTCATCAACGGCCACTTCTGGCATTTCCTGGTCAACGGCTTTCACGAACTGGTCCATGATTCCGTCTTCAGGACCCGCTGGCTTAACCGCTTCTTCCTCCGCGTGTATTCCTTCCTGGGATGGCACAACCACCACCACTTCTGGGCGAGTCACACCGAACATCACAAGTATACGCTGCACCATCCGGACGACCAGGAGGTGGTCCTTCCCGCGAAATTCGACATGCGGGGCCTGTGGAAGACGTCGATCGTCAACTACCGTTATCCCTACGACCTGGTGAAGGGAAAACTGGCGGCCGTCGCGGGCAAGATACCGGACGATAAGTGGTCACAGGAGCTCTTCCCCGAAAGCGACCCGGAGCGGCGAAAGGCCTATACCAGCTGGGAACGGATCATGTTCACCGGCCATGTGTTGATCGCGGGCGTCTCGCTGGTCTACGGGCTGTGGGTCGTGCTCCTGGTCATCACCTTCCCGAAGATGTTCGGATCCTGGCTGCAGTTCCTGTGCAACGCGACCCAGCACGTGGGCCTGCAGGATGAAATCCCCGACTTCCGCCTGTGCTGCAGGACCTTCTATATCAACCCCGTGCTGCAGTTCCTGTACTGGCACATGAACTACCATACCGAGCACCACATGTACGCCGCGGTCCCCTGCTACAAACTGGGCAGGCTGCACCGGCTCATCAAGCACGAAATGCCTTACTGCACCAGCGGGTTATGGGAAACCTGGAAGCAGATCATCCAGATCATGGACCGCCAGGAAGTAGAACCCGATTACCAGTTCATCGCCGAACTCCCGGAGACCGCGACGGCAACCGCACCGGCGAGCCCTTCCGCACCGGCGAGCCCTTCCGCACCCGCGAGCCCTTCCGCACCCCGGAATTCCACATGAGAATCACCGGTATCAGGCTGTTCGTCCTCGAAGATCCCGACCAGCCGCAGTACTATCACGTATTGAAGCAGGTCCCCGGCCTGAGGCGCACGCAGTATACCCACGGCAGCAGGTCCCATCCCAAATCCGGAAAGCTGCGGCAGCACTTCATCCGGGTCGAGACCGACGAGGGCATCGAGGGCACGTGCACGACCACGATGGACCGCGAACAGGTGGAGATCCTGCGGACGCAGGTGATGGGCAAGAACCCGCTGAACCGCGAAGAGCTGTTCCAGCTGCTCCACAAGGGCACGCGATGGCTCTACCAGAGACCCGGTTGGTTCGGGGACTTCGACAATTGCCTGTGGGACATCGCGGGCAAGAAGGCGGGCCTGCCGGTCCACGCCCTGGTCGGCCGGGTCCGGGACCGGTTTCCGGTGTATCTTACCGGTGGAGACGCCGATATCGGGACCTACCTGCAGATGATAGAGGACGGCAGGGAGTACGGCGTAAACGCCTACAAGTTCCACACTTACAAGGGCGGCAAGGCGGACATCCCGATCTTCAGGGAAGTCCGGAGGATCGTCGGTCCCGACTACCTGCTGCTGAACGACCCGGTCTGTTCCTACACGCTGCAGGAAGCCATCGAGGTGGGCCGGGTCATGGAGGAACTGGATTTCGTCTGGCTGGAAGAACCGATGCACGAACACAAGGAGCATCAGTACCGTGAACTGTGCCGGGAGTTGACCATACCTGTGATGGGGAACGAAACGCTGATGCACGACCTGGGCATTTCGACCCAGCGGCTGATTTCAGGGGCGACCGACCTGTTGCGCGCCAACGCACGGCACGGGACCACGCAGGTGCTCAAGATGGCCCATTTCGCCGAGATGTACGACACCAACATCGAATTGAACGCCGAGGGCGGCCTATTCGGACTCGTCCACGCCCATCTCGGATGTTGTATCGACAACACGGGCTTCTACGAAACGGGAGCCCATGGGTTCGTAGACACGGCCAGCACCTGGGGCATGGTCAACAAGCCGCTCGTAGCGGACGGCCACATCGTACCGCCCGACGGCCCGGGCTGGGGCGCGGAGTGGGATACCGAGCGCTTCGAAGCCATGACCGCGGCGGAGTATTGATTCCGAACGCACCGTCAACCGTCGCAAAAAACGACGACCCGCGCACTAGACTTCCAGGTACTTGATCTCACCGTGTATATACGTTGTAGATACCTGCAAGCGAGCAACCGTGACCGGAAGGCTGAAACGGCGGGGTCCCGCGGAGCCGGGATTGAGCTGCCATACACCGTTGCCTCGCCGGTCCCATACCGGCCGGTGGGAATGACCGTAAACAACCACGTCGATACCTGCTGCGGCCGGATCCACGTTCAGATCCGCAATATCGTGCACCACGTAAATCGACCGGCCGCCAGCCTCCAGCAGCTCGGTCACCGGCAGGCGCGCCGCCCAGGGCTCGTAGTCCGTGTTCCCCCGCACGACCGTTACCGGCGCGATCGACGACAGGTCGTCCAGGATATCTTCGCCGCCCACGTCCCCGCCGTGAATGATCCGATCCACCCCATCCAGCGCGACCAGGGCCTCCGGCCGCAACAGGCCGTGGGTATCTGAAATCACCCCGATCTCGACGGTCTGTCTCATAGGCCTCCGCGCCCGCTTCTATTCCACCTGGGCCGCTAGGACTGGTCTTTCGCGGCGCCCGGCATCAGGCTGTACTTGCCCGGACCGGCAAACCAGAGGGCGATGTATACGGCGCAGAGCTCCATGGCGTGCGATGCGCCACTGAGTCCCGAAGCCGGGTCGTCCGCCGGCAGCGACAGATGACGCAGCATGGCCAGAAGCATCGTAAGCGCAAGCAGCGTCGTCGCGGGCCGGAAGAACACGCCGAGGATTACGAGGATCGAGCAGAAGAATTCCGCGAATCCGGCCATGAAGCCCCAGAACGCCGGGAGGAAGCTGATGCCGACCAGTTCCATGTTGCCGCCGATGGCGGCCCAGCGCCCGGGATTGAAAATCTTGCCCCATCCGTGAAAGGCCGCCATGCTGAAGCCGATCACGATGCGGATGATGAGCAGGCCGAGGTCGGTCATGCCGAGATTCTTCGTAAAGAAGCATACCAGTCTGTTCATGTTGTTATCCTCGTTGGTTGGGTGAAATCATGGCGTACAGATTATGAAAGGCAAGCGAGTATACACAACGTCGAGCGGGATGGTGTGAACGCTCTATCCGGACCGGCAGAGTCAGGCCGTCACGTCCAGACCACCTCCCGTGCTTCTCCTCCGGGCCCGGCCTGCAAGATCGCATCCGCCACCGCAATGGCCTTGATGGCTTCCGTGCCCGGTGACAGGCAGGTGACGTCTCCGCGAACGCACGACAGAAAATGCGCCGCCTGAAGGGCGTACATGTCGGGTTCCGATTTCGACTTGATCAGGGTTTGTTCGCCCTCCCGGTCCGTAAAGCAGCAGTACTGGTGGGGTTCGGCGTCTTCCGGTTCGGGCAGATCCCCGGTTCCGAACTGAATGAAACCCTGCGGTCCGATGATGTCGTGCAGCCCGTTGCCCCGGGCCGCCCAGCTCCAGGACATGAGCAACTGGTTGCCGTTCCCGTAGCGTACGATGGCGGAGCAGGTGTCCAGGGCCGATGACTCGGGTTCAAAGTTGATCGAACTGGACAGGACGCTAACGGGATCTCCGAAGAGGAAATTGGCGAAGTCGTAGTTGTGCACGGCGCCGTCCATCAGGGGTCCGCCCCCCATGTCGTGGTCCATGTACCAGCGTCCCGGACCGAACCCGGCCATGGCGTTGCGCCAGAGGATGGGCGACCCCAGCTTTCCCGAGGCCACGTACGCGCCCCAGGACTTCCAGTAGGGATCGAAACGGCGGCAGTGGGCGACCATGATGAAGGTGTGGTTGCGATCCGCCGCCTCGTTAAGCCGCCGGCATTCCTCCACCGTGCGCGCCATGGGCTTTTCCACCAGCACCGGGATGCCCGCATCGAGGGCCGTCAAGGCTGCGGCGCAGTGCAGTCCGGTCGGCACGGCGACCACGACGGCGTCCACCTCCCCGCTGTTGACGATGGCTTCCGTGGAATCATACAGCTTCACGCCCGGGAAGGTCTCGGTAAAACGAGCGCGCATTTCCGGGGACGGGTCCGCGCCCGCGACCAGCTTGCAACCCTCAACCCCGTTAAAGGCCCTGGCCTGGTGCGACCCCATGCCGCCAAGTCCGATTGAACCCACCCTGATCATGGTCTGTCCTTTCGTGGGATGACGCTGGATCTATGTTGGCAATACAGAATCCTGCAAATCACCAATGAGTTTTCGAACCCGTGTCGATCAAACAGAAGGAAACTTTAATGGGAATTCGCTTGTCCAATATGTCAGGTACTATAACTACACGATGGTCAAGTATTCAAGACCTTATGCAATCCGTCTTCGACACCGTACCACAAACCACGGGAGATCATGCAATGTCCCATGCACAGGAGTTGCGGGAAGCGAACCTGGCAAAACAGGATCTGGCGAACGGAGAACAGTTGCAGTTCGACGTGCAGTTCGCAGCCCGGCGGAAAGATCCCAGAACCGCCCTCGCGATCAGTATCATCGGCGGTTCACTCGGCGTCGACCGATTCTATATCGGCGATATCGGCCTCGGCATAGCCAAACTGCTGACCCTCGGCGGACTATTCATCTGGACGATCATCGACTGGTTCCTGATCATGGATGCGGCCCGGCTCAATAACAGCGAACTCATGCGTCAGGTCCGGGACAGCATTGTCCAGTCGAGAGCCTGAGCCGAACGGCAATCCAGACCGTTCTCAACGGGTCCCGCCGACCGCTTACCACGTGGCCGTCTCCGCCTTCGGATCGGGTCCGAAACGGTTGTCGCCTTCGTTGCCCTTCAGGACTAAAAACACGAGCAACACTATTGCGCCAACTAATGGTATCAACGCGATAAGAACCCACCAACCGCTGCGGTCCGTGTCGTGAAGACGGCGGACCAGCACGGCAAGGGTGGGTACGAATACGGCGATGCTGTAAACCAGGCTGAGAACCCCTTCGTCCCAGACCTTCCAACCGGTCATTTCGTCGATCAAGCTGAGGAATATCAGTATGAGCGCCGAGATCAGCGCGAAGATCCAGTATTCCTTCCTCCTCGCCCTGCCTTCGAAAACCCAGTACTTCCTTAGTACATCGATGTACCAGTGCATGTTTCCTCCCTGCAGTGCGTATCTCCAATTAGAACGGTATTTTGTACCAGGTTTCCCTGGAAGATCGTCTCACTGCCACAAAGCTTCTCCGTCCGGCATCTGCGACGCGAGAAACGCCTCGTTCAGTTCCACGCCCAGCCCGGGCGCTTCCGTCAGTACCACGTGTCCATCCTGGATGACCGACTCCTCCGTCGCCAGCACGTCGTCCCACGTCGGATCGTCGAAACGATGAAACTCGAGCACGAGAAAATTCGGTACGCTCGCGCAGACATGGGCGTCGCCGACCGTGCTCAACGCGCTGGAGTTGTTGTGCGGGGCGAAGGGCACGTAGTACATCTCGGCCATGTTGGCGATCTTGCGGCATTCCGACAGGCCCCCGCACTTCGAGATATCCGGCATGATGATGTCGGCGGCCTGCTGCTGAAGCAGGTCCCTGAATCCATGGCGGAGATATAGATTTTCACCGACGCAGATGGGCGTCCCCGTGGCCTGGGTGATCTTGGCCAGCGCATCTATATTCTCCGGCGGCACCGGTTCCTCGAGCCACAGGAGGTTCAGCGGCTCGAATTCATGGGCCATCTTCATCCCGGCCGTCGCGTCGTACCGGCCGTGGAGGTCTATGGCCAGGTCGAGGGACGGACCGATGCCCTCCCGGATCGCGTAGGCCTGGTCCACGAGCGATTTCAACTCGTCGGGCGTGACCGACCAGTTCCAGGGGTCCAGCTTGTGGGGGTTCTCGGCATCGTCGAGATCGAACTTGATCGCCGTAAAACCCCGTTCCTTCACCTCCGCGGCGCGCTCATTGTAGTCGGCGTGGGCGCTGTCCACGTACAGTCTGACCCGGTCCCTGAACTTGCCGCCCAGGAGACGGTATACCGGCACGCCCTGGGCTTTTCCGGCCAGATCCCACAGGGCCACTTCGATCCCGGTCAGCGCCGATATGGCGGTGCCGCCCGCGCCGCCCATGAAAATGTACCTCCGGCGGATGTGTTCGAAGCAGGCGTCGACGTCGCGGGGGTCCATGCCGATGATCATCTTCGCCATGTGGCGGGTCGAATCCCGCCAGCCGCCGTCGACGTGACTGGTTTCCCCCGTACCGTACACGCCCTCATCGGTGTATACACGGACGTAGTGGTACGTGTATCCGGACGGCACCTTCACATCAGCGGTTTTGATTTCGGTAATCTTCATTCCTTCTCCTGTCTGGTTCTGGATTCATAGGGGCTTCCGGTCGCGTGCTCCGTCGGCCGTATTCCATGCCGGCATCGCATGCACAGCGGCCGGAACCCCGCTGGCCTCCCTGCTCAATCGCCTATCCGGACGGCCTTCAACCGGTTGTTGCCATGGTCGCTGACGACGAGCACATCCTCTCCGTAAAAGCAAAGGCCATGGGGCTCGTTCAGCGGTGCGCGCTTCGCGGCCACCGGCCGGTCACGGTCGCCGTATTCACCGCTGCCGAAAACGGTCTCGAGGTCGCCGCTCTCCGCTATGCGACGCACCCGGTTATTGCCTGAATCGGAGATGTACACGCGTCCCCGTGCGTCCAGGGCCAGTCCCCGGGGCGTCGAGATCGCGGCCTGTGAAGCCCGCGACCCGTCCGGCGAGAAACCCTCGTCTCCCGTGCCCGCAACGGTGGAAATGATCCCGGTATCCCCATCCACCCGCCGGATCACATGGTACCGGTCATCCGCGAAGTACAGGTGCCCGGATCCATCGACGCTGATGGCCGTCGGCGAACCTATTCGCGCCTGGATCGCCGGACCGCCGTCTCCCGAATATCCCTGCAGGCCGATGCCCGCAACGGTGGTGATGATACCGGTTCGGACGTCGAGGCGCCTGATGCGCCCGCAGCCGGCGTCGCCGATGAAAATGTCGTCGCCGGGGCCGTGGGCCACCGCGAGGACGTGCATCAGGCACGCGCTCAGGGCAGGTCCGCCGTCGCCCTTGTCCCACTTGAAGGCCGCGCCCGCGACGTTGCGGATCACGCCGTCCCGATCCACGCGACGCACGTGGCCGTGGCGGGTATCGGCAATGACCACCCGGCCCGAGCGGTCCACGGACACGTCGTGAGGGTTGCCGAGATGGGCATCGACCGCCGGACCGCCGTCGCCGCCGTAGGCCCGCGCGCCCGTACCCGCGATCGTCCGGATCACCCCGGTTTCCGGGTCGATGGCCCGGATGCGCTGGTTCCAGACGTCCGCGACGAACAATGTGCCGTCCGGGCCGACCGACAGGCCGCCGGGCCCGTTCAGGAATCCCGCGGTGGCAGCCTCGCCGTCGTGCACACCCGTGCCGCCCAGGACCGTAGTGACGATCCCCGTATCGCCGTCGCAGCGTCGGAGCCGGCCGGAGCAATCGCCCCAGAACACCGTGCCGTCCGGGTCCGCGAAGATCCCCGCTTCCACGGAATTGCACCGGGTGACGGAACCGTGCAGGCCCTCCTCGCCGAACCCCGGTTCACCGGTGCCGGCCAGCGTCCGCACGATACCGGTCTCGCGCTCCACCTTGCGCACCCGGAATCCGTATTTCTCGCCGACGTATAAGTTGTCGAGGGCGTCCAGGCAGATGGCGTCCGGCATGAGCGTGCTCGCCTCCGCGGCCGGACCGCCGTCGCCGTTGGACGCGCGCTGGCCGTTGCCCAGTACCGTGTCGATGATCCCCGACTGCATGTCGATCCTGCGCACTCGGTCGTTGGAATTGTCGCACACGTACAGGTCGCCCCGGGAATCGAAGGCGAGGTGTTCAGGATGATAGAACCCCGCGTCGCGGGCCGGGCCGCCGTCGCCGTGATACCCGCCCAGGCTCAGTCCGGGCCCCCCGTACGGCCGGCTCTCTCCCCGCTCGGAGGGGTAATGCCGGGCGTGATGGCCGAAGACGGTCTCGACGATCCCGGTGTCCGCGTCGATACGCCGGATGTTGTTCGTCCACTCGCTGGACAGGAACACGTTGCCACCCCGGTCCACGGCCACGCCACAGGTGCAGTCGAGTTCCGCATCCAGCGCCGGGCCGCCGTCGCCGCCCCGGCCAATCTTCCCGTTGCCGGCGACGCGGGAGACGATGCCGGTTTCGTAGTCGATGCGGCGGATCGTGTGGTTGCCCAGGTCGGAGAGATACAGGTTGCCGTGGCGGTCCTGGTACAGGTCATGGGGATGACGGAACCGTGCTTCGGCGGCCGGGCCGCCGTCGCCCGAGTCGCCCGCGACGCCGTCCCCGGCAAAGGCGTGGAGGATCCCGTCGCGATCGATGCGCCAGATGCGGTGCCATTGGTAGTCGATCACGACCAGGTCGCCGTCGGGCCGCCGCACCACGCCCATGGGCCAGCCGGCGTCGGCCTCCTTTGCCGGAACACCCGCGCGCTGGCCCACGCCGGCGATAACAATGGTTTCTCCGGCAGGCAGGTTCTTAAACCGATCAACAATGCGCATGTGTGTGGGCGTAACCCGGCGCCTTTCCGACGTGCCCGCGTGAAGGGTGTCCAAATTACCCGTGCGACAGACGATAGCGATCCGGCGATTGCGTATTCTTACGCGGCATCCAAGGCAGTGAAGACGGCGGAACGGACAGGCGGCCGCCGAGTCAACATGGTACTGACTCCGACTACGCAAGGCAACCGTTAAATGCAATTTGACAGCGCCACCGCGACCGGTTAACATACGACGCCGAACGGCCGCCTTCTACACGACTTTAGTACAGCCTTTACACCTCCCCGAACCGATGGAGAATCCCTTCCCGATGAACTATGATTTCGACCAGCGCATCAATCGCAACGGAACCAATTCGTACAAGTGGGACTATGTCAAGCGGGACGGAGCCATTGTCCCGTGGGACGAGACCGACGCCAGCCGTCACGAGCGGCCCGTGCTTCCGCTGTGGGTAGCGGACATGGACTTTCCGTGCCCGCAGCCGGTGGTGGACGCCGTGAAAGAAATCGCAAACCTGGGCGTCTACGGGTACGCATTCCCGCCGCCGTCCTACTACGATGCCGTGGTGCGGTGGATGAAACGGCGCCATGACTGGTCCGTCGATCCCGACACCATCTGCTTTACCCCGGGCATCGTACCCGCCCTCCACATGCTGGTCTCGGCTTACACGAAACCCGGCGACAAGGTGCTGGTGCAGCCGCCGGTGTACTATCCCTTCTACCATGCCATCGAGCACCTGCAGGCGCGCCCGGCGCTGAACCCGCTCCAATACCGGGACGGCCGCTACTACATGGACTTCGACGATCTCGAAAGAAAATGCGCTGATCCGGAGGTCAGGATGGCCATCCTCTGCCATCCCCACAACCCGGTCGGGCGGATCTGGACCCGGGAGGAGTTGCGTCGCTTTGGGCGAATCTGCATGGACAACGACGTGCTGGTCGTGTCCGACGAGATCCACGGCGACCTGATCCTGGGCAACCGGGACTTTACGCCGTACGCCACGCTGGGTGCGGAATACGAGGAACGGTCGATCATCTGCACCTCGCCCAGCAAGACCTTCAACCTCGCCGCGCTGCAGGCGTCGAACATGATGATTCAGGACCCGGAACTCCGGGAGCCCTTCCAGCTGACCGTCCGCAATGCCGGCATCTTCACGCTGAACCCCTTCGGCATCGCGGCCGTTGAGGCCGCCTACGATCACGGCGAGGAATGGCTGGAGCAACTGCTGTCCTACCTGGAGGGGAACTACCGGTTTCTCGAGTCCTTCTTCCGCGATCGGCTGCCCGGCATACCCGTCATCGAAACGGAAGGCACCTATCTCGTGTGGGTGGATTTCACGAGCCTGGGGCTGGACAAGGATGCCCTGCAGTGTCTCATGATGGAGGAGGCGCGCGTCTTTCTCGATGAAGGGTATATCTTCGGCCCGGAAGGCGAGGGCTTCGAGCGGATCAACATCGCCTGCCCCCGGTCGATCCTCGCTGAAGCGCTGGAAAGGATCGAGGCGGCGGTGAAGGGGCTGGAGACGAAGCTGCGTTGATTAATTACCGAACTGGTGAGCGGCGGTTACACCGAATCCGCAGCTGAGATGATGGATTCTGTTATTCCACCTACGCCTGACGGCCAGCAGGACCGCCAGGGCTTGCCATCGCAGGCCTTCCGTATCTCGCGGCCCAGATGCGTACGCATGAAGCGCATCAGCACCAACACGTCGTGCCCTTCCAGCTCCCTTCTAACCCTCTCAAGGTGCGGCGGCCAGTTGCCGCTCCAACCCGAGAAGATGAATTTCACTTCCACGTGGGGTGCGCGTTCCTTGAGCTGCTCCCGGATCGCTGGCTCCATCTTCTCCTGGTTTTCGTTTCCACCGACGAAAAGTACCCGTACCTGCCGCGTCCTCCGCCTCGGGGTGCTGCCAACCTTTCCGGACTCGACTGATTCGTACTGACTTATCACCCCGTCCAGACGGCTCTTCACATCCTGGTACAGCGAATCAGGAAGCCCGTAGGCGCACATGTTCTCGTAGATACTCTTCGCCTCGTCGACGTTGCCCATCGTCAGCGCTTCATGGAACAGCGGAACCGCTTTCGCCATGGCGTTTTCAAGGTCTCCCCTCGCTTCGAGGCAACGGACCTGGGCAACCACCGCCTCATTCTTTTCCCAGGCTGGTTGGAGTTTCTCGATATCCATCAGCAGGTCGTGGAAGGTCTCCTCTCCGACTCCACCTATAGCCAGCATTTCCAACTCGTCAAGGGCGTTCCGGGCGTCCTCGTGGCGTCTGGCCTTCATGCAACCCTCGAAACACCTTTGCAGGTCCGCTGCTGCAGCTTCAGTCTTTCCGAGTTTTTGGGCCCGACGGCGAAGCGCCTTTGTAACCGGTTCGGTGGATTGGGCCGAGTCGAGGTCCGCGAGGACGTCCAGCGCCGCACCTTGATCCGATTCGAGAACGGTCGCGCAGAAATCCGACTGCACGTCAGCGGTTCCCAGTAGCTCGAACCCCTCTGCGGCCGGCTTGATCAGGTAGGCGGGAATGGGTGTACCTGCAGCCACGGCATTCGAAATTATGCGTGCGGCGTAGGACAGGTCTCCAACGGATTCCACCTGCGCTGCCTTGGAGATACCGGCGTACAAATCCGCTCTGCTCGCAAGGGGCGATCCATAGGACGGCTTTCGACTGTTGAAGAGACCGCGAGCCCGTTCGAGATGAAAAGCTGCCGAGGAATAGTCTCCGTCTGCGAGAGCGAGTACCCCGAGGCAGTAGTGGCCATGGCCCGAGTAGTGTACGTCATTGCCAATGGACTCCTGAAACATTTCTTCACCCGCCCGAAGTCGCTCTATGAAATCACCTGCCGCATCCTGCTCAAGGGGAAGGCATACCTCCTCCAACTCGGCGAATCCGCCTTCAAGCAACCCGAGATCCGCGCAAATCATGGCCCGGATTTCCGGATTCGGGTTCATTTCGAGTATATCCCTCAGGAGTTTCTCGGCCTGTTCGTGCTCGTTCAACTTGCGCAACGTGTGCGCCTGTCTCCGCCGTACCGTAAGAAACCGGTCATTCCCCTGCGGGAATCCGAGGTTCCGAAGCATGTACTCAGCGTCCATCAACAGGGCAAAGACCACCCGCGCTTCGCCGGGACGCTCCCTTCGAAGCAAATCCGTGCCGGTATCCAGCAGAACCTCGAAAAGCTTGCTTTCCGGGTCCCGTAGTGCAGCGGTCTTCACGAAATCGGCCGTTTCGGTATGACGGTCTGCATCCCTCAACGCCTGTACGACGTGTTCGACCGCTTCATCCGAAGCCGCGTCTGTGCCGTCGCCTAGACTCCGTACGATCGGTTCGTCGTCATAGTGCCGTACAATACCAGCGAAATCCGACAGATATACCCTGCCTCGAATGACGCCCGCCCAGTACCAACGGATGGCTTCCGGTCCAGCACTGTAATTAGGACTTCGTCCAAACACCGAGTCAGCGAATCCCCTACTAAAATAGGACTGAGGTCGGTCCGAGTTCAGTGCCGCGAGTTCATTCACTATCTCGTCGGTTTGTTCGGCCTGTAGACTACCGGTGACCCTGTTACGCGCGTCGATTATCGCCTTATGAACGAGACGGTCAAGCCCAGACAGGCGGACGGGACGTATTTCGAACTCGGCCCGGTGTGGAGTTGGGGAAACTCCACCGCTTGTATCGTCCGAGTTACCGTCTTCGCGGCCTTCGTGCGCACCGTTCTCAACCTTTTTCGCCCGATCCGTATCGTTTTCGATTGATTCAGCCTGACCTGTGCCGGCGTCCCCTTCGGTGTCACCTTCCATTTCAGCGACGGCATCCTTTTCCGTGCCGGCATCCTTTTCGGCGTCTAAAAGCCGTTCAGCAACACCGTCTCCTTCAGCGACGATCCCACGGGTAGGATTGGTGGTGTTTGAACTTGCAAGGTCGCCAGATACATCGCCCGTCGTATACTTCACCCCGGTTGATTCCTCTCCGTCGTTCCTGTCATCCGCGTCGGCCTTCACGGCATTTCTCGTCCACTGCCAGAGAGGGGCTTTGGGTAAGTTTCCCTGGCATATCAGCGTAAGGATGAACAGGACCGCAGAACGAATACCGAAGACCCTCCGAACCCGGTCTGCCGCAGTGTGGATAGACTTCTCGGATGCAACCTGTTCCAGGCCATCCCCAGCCAGTCCGTCCTCGTTCGGGACGCCCAACGCATCTAGAAAGACTCGCGATGCGCCTTCTTGCCCAATCCATAGACCATAGAATAGCCAATTCGGGATCGGTAGTGGCATCGACAGGCGACGGAGGGCTTCGACGATCTTTTCGTTGTCCCAGCCATCCACAGTTTTTTTGCGAAACCGATGCGCGTCGGCGACGATGCCCACCATTGCATCACGGGTACGTTCCGATCCCACTGCATACGACAAAGCAGACCGCTTCTCGTCGTCCGCCAGCGTCTGCCACAGTCGATTGGAGTTTAGCTTCCGGGGAACTTCGATCAGGTCTCGAATGGGTTGAGGAATACGATCAGGCATGTTCCATTTTCGTCTGTTGTGTAATGGCCAATCTCAACTCGATTTCATTGTAGAGCTATATTCGAAAGGGCCGTCTATCAGACCTAAACGTGTCATGAAGTTGCGGCAACCAACTGACGCGGCGTACTGAACGCGTAGTAATCAGGCGAACAACGTGAACTCCGGCATCTCAATCCGATCCAGGTTACGGGGAAGACCTTAATGTTTTCGAAAACGAAGTAAACACACAGCGACGGTTTCAGTCAAGACGTACCGCACTGGAAATCGGGACGAAAATCAAGCTGGGGCTATGGCTGATACACGGGCCCGTCCGAGATCTGCCGTCTGTACATAGTCCCCGGTTGTATATAAGTATTTTCTACCTGTGGGCTTGTCGATGTCGTCCTGGAATTCATTGCCGGGATGGTCTCCAGTGTGCGAAACCGATACTACCAAATGCCCCGATACTATATATGTTTTGCTGTCGATTCGATTCCACTCGGTATATCTTGACAATTCCCTCGGACTCGGAGAACGTAGATAATCGGAGACCGTGGATGAACTGAACGAGATTCTGACGGAGATTTCCTACGAGTTAAAACTAGAATGAATTCGCAAGGTTAGGCTGATGCGGGTTGTGTTTGATCATTCATCCAAAACAACGTAAGGCCCGTTGGGTCACCTGAAGAAACGCGCTTTCAGCTCAAAGGGGCGGTCCAATGCCATTCATACAACGCCTGCGCTTTGGCGGACTGCTGTCTTTTCCTCCAGACATGGGGTTCTTCGAGCTACACCCTCTGAATGTCCTGATAGGTCCGAACACGTCAGGTAAATCCAACTTCGTAGAAGCACTGGAACTCTTACGCGCGCTTCCGGTGGATTTCTCCGCTGCGATCCGGGACGGGGGAGGTGCCGAGGAATGGCTGTGGAAGGGCTGTAAACCGCCGGCTCCGGCGACATTAGAAGTCGAGACCGGTCCTGGCATGGAAACCGGTCGACCGTTGCGGTATCGTCTATCGTTCACTGCGGTGCGCCAGCGGGTTCAGATCCTCGACGAGGCTATCGAGGAAGCATATACTAAGCGGGGAGTCGATCCCTACTTCTACTATACGTTTCAACAAGGACACCCTGTGATCAATGTTCAGGTCCCAGGAGGACAAGTATCCGAGAGACAGGTACAGTGGGATAATCCTTCGCTGGATCAGTCCGTTCTAGCACAAAGAAAAGATGCTTATCACTATCCGGAACTTTACTGGCTTGGTTTGAGATTCCAGTCGATCCAGACGTTCCGGGAATGGACGTTCGGTCGCTACGGCTCACTTCGATGGCCGCAACGAGCCGATCTTCCGGAGAACTGGCTGCTTCCCGATTCCAGCAATCTCCCTATGGTACTCAACTACATTGAACATCACTCGGGACTGGTCTTCAATGAGTACCTGAAACAGTTCTTCCCCCGATTCGAGCGTATGTCCACGTCGATCTCGGGGGGCACCGTGCAATTCTATCTTCACGAATCCGGCTTCGGCAGGCCAATCCCCGCGACCCGTCTGTCCGACGGCACTATCAGATTCATCGCGCTTCTAGCGATTCTACTCACCCCGACGCCCCCATCACTGGTATGCATCGAGGAACCTGAACTCGGACTGCATCCCGACTCGGTGGCGCTGCTCGCCGATCTGCTGGTTGATGCTTCTGACCGTATGCAACTTGTGGTCACCACACATTCCGATGCCCTGGTGTCGGCGCTGACCAGTCATCCAGAATCCGTTGTCGCCTGTGAACGTCCCGGGGCCGCCACCGAGTTGCGCCGCCTCGATTCAGAACGTCTGGCCGATTGGCTCAAGGACTATCGACTCGGTGACTTGTGGCGCATGGGCGAGATCGGGGCGAACCCTTGAGGAGTATAAGCATCTACCTTGAAGGCGGAGGTGATACTGCCGGATCCAGGGCGGCACTCCGCCAGGGAATGGATGCGTTCCTGCAGCCACTGAAACAAGCAGCCAGAGACAAGTCCCTGCGGTGGAAACTTGTCGCCTGCGGCTCGCGCGGGGAAGCATACAACGGGTTTCGAAACGCCGTTGACAAAGGTAATGCTGATGGGGTGATCGTCTTACTGGTGGACGCGGAAGAGGATGTAAATCAATCGGCCTCCGAACACCTGCGAAATCGGGATGACTGGGATTTCAGCTTTGCGACCGAAACCGGAGTTCACCTTGACGAAGTAGTCCATCTAATGGTCCAGACGATGGAAACCTGGATCGTGGCGGATCCGCTTACGTTAGGCGTTTACTACGGTCAGGGATTCAGGAAAAGTTCGCTATCCAGAGCGCAGAACCTTGAGACCGTTTCCAAGAATGAAATAGCACGCGGATTGAGAGAGGCGACAAAGAAGACCCAGAAAGGACCTTATCACAAGATCAATCACGCAGGCGATCTAATGCGCCGGATCGATACGGAAAGTGTGAAGGGACGCTGTCGTCATTGCCGCCTGTTGTTTGAGAAGCTTGGCCAACTGGTCGAAGCGGCCTGAAATCCATGATTTGCTCTCGATACAATGATGTTCCCAGAAACCGTGTAATGTGAATAGGACAGTGCCCCTTTCTCTATAAGCTCTCCCGGTAAATCCCCCGATGTTCATGCAATGCGACGGTTAGATACAACTGTTGTCATCCCACCGGCATTTTGTATCTTCTTAGTTACAATTCTTAACTATTCTGTTTCGTGTCGATTACGATGGCGATATGTGTGAAAGGACGCGGCATGATCCAGCCAGGCGCCGAATCCCTACGGAAGATCGCGGTGATCGGGAAGGGGACCGCGGGGTCCCTGGCGGCCGCCAGCGTAACGCGTCTGCACCCCGATGGCGACCACGAGTTGCACCACATCTATGACTCGCGCATTCCGGTCATCGGGGTAGGCGAAGGCAGCTGGCCGAGCCTGGTGCAGGAACTGCAGAAGTTGTCGGGGCTGCCCCATGAGACCGTTCAACAGCGCCTGAAGGGTACACGCAAGTACGGTGTCGCCTTCGAAGGCTGGGGTCGGCGCGACCGCGATTTCACCCACTACTTTACCCCACAGCAGGTGTCCTACGCGTACCACCTGTCCGCCGACCTGATGGCGGACCTGCTGCGCGAAGGCACGCGTGCGCGCCACATTGACGCGAAAGTGCTGGGCATCACCAGGGTGGAAGGCGGCGCACAGGTGGAATTCGAGGGGCGGGCGCCGGAACGCTACGACCTGGTCTTCGATGCCCGCGGGTTTCCGAAAGAACTCCACGCCGAACAGCACATCGACATTTCCTTCATCCCCACCAATACCGCCGTCATCCGGCGCTGCCCGGCAGTCATCGAAGAAGGGCGGACCGGACCGGTGCTGCAACATACCTACACCCGGGCGGTTGCCCGTCCCCACGGCTGGATATTCGTCATTCCTCTGACGGTTCATACGTCCTACGGGTACATCTTCAACCGCGAAGTTACCGACCTGGCGGAAGTCGAAACGGACTTTGACGCGTTTCTGGAAGCCGACGGCGTAGCCGAATTCGAGCAACGGGCCGTCATTCCGTTTCCGAACTTCGTCCATCGCCTGATCTACGACGGCGCGGTAGCCCGCATCGGCAACGCGGCGGCCTTCATGGAACCCCTCGAGGCGACGGCGATCGTATCCGCCCAGCTTCAGGTCGGAATGGTACTCCAGACGCGTCTCAACCGGCCGGTGGCGCATCTCGAGCGCGACGCGCCCGCGGTCAACCGGTTTCTGATCAACAACATGCTCTGCTACGGCCTGTTCGTCGGCTGGCATTATGCCTGCGGTTCAATCTACGACAGTGCATTCTGGCGTCACGCGCGAGAACGAGCCTGGCCCCGGCACCGCAAGGCCATGGCCCCCGAGGCGGTGGATTGCGATGCACTCGTCAAATTTGACGGAATGCTCGAACTGCTGGACCGGCCGGTCATCGACAAGGCCGACTGGCACCGGATGTGTGCGGTGCCGCTCACCAGTTACGCCCAGATGTCCCAGGGACTCGGCTGGACCGGCCGACAGGCGCCGTCCTAGGCTGGATCCCGGACCATCCGACAGGCTTCGGACCGGACGGGACTGTCGACGTGCAACGGCGGGTCGCAACGTCTGCATCGTGACATTTCTTGATTTGAACCATATAAAACTTCATAATATATGCATCGTACTGGTTGAATTTACCTTTCATAAGCGCGCTGACCCGCTCGACTGCCATAAGCGCGCTGACCCGCTCGACTGCCATGAGGAGACCCATAAACGCCCGTGTTCAACAATCTGCTGAACTCATTTCATGAAACCGTTGCGGAGGCGAAGGAAGACCGCGAGCAACTGGACCGGCTTCTGACAATTTCCACGCCGCGGGAACGATTGCTGGTTGCCGCGATCGCCGTTTTTCTGTGTGCCCTCCTGGCGTGGTTTTTCTTCGGCAACGTGGCGCGCAGTATCGTGGTGGACGGCGTCATCGTGGCGCAGGGGGAAACCCTTCCCGACGGCAGCATCACGGTGGAGGCCCTCGCCTGGATCAACAGCGAAATCGCGCCACAGATCGCGGCCGGGATGCCGGTATTGATCGAACCGGAATCGGCGAATGGAGAAACAGATGCGCCGGGCGGAACGGTCAGGACCATCGCCGCGGAACCCGTCTCAGGTGGACCGGCCGCGTTTGAAACCGCGGCGCCGGTGTCCGTTCACCGCATCGAGATAGCGCTCGAGACCGCATTCCCGGAAGACCTGGATCCGGATTCCATTGCGGGCATGAAATGCCGGATCGTCATCGAGCTGGGCAGGCAGCCTCCGATCGGGCTGTTTCTCATGAGGTGACCGCAGGATGACGTCAAGCACGGCCAAACAAGCCGGCAATAAAAACGCTTCGAACGATTCGGCACAGCGGATATCCACGCCCGTGCTGCTGCAGATGCACGCATCGGAGTGCGGCGCCGCCTGTCTCGGCATCGTGCTGGGTTACTTCGGGAAATGGGTGCCGCTTACCGAATTGCGGGAAAAATGCGAGGTGAGCCGGGACGGAAGCAGCGCCGCGAGCATCCTGCGCGCCTCCCGGCACTACGGTCTCGAGTGCAACGGCCTCAGCGTGCGCGCCGAGCAGCTGAAAATGCTGGAGTTTCCGCTGGTGCTGTTCTGGCAGTTCAGCCATTTTCTCGTCCTCGAAGGCATCGACAGCCGTTACTACTACCTCAACGACCCTTCCACGGGGCGGCGCAGGATCTCCGCCGAAGAGTTCGAGAAGGGCTACAGCGGTATAGCGCTTCGCTTCAAGCGCGGTGAGGACTTCACGCCCGGCGGCGAACAGCCCGACCTGTTCAGGCAACTGAACGGCCTGATCGCCGGGTCATGGCGCCTGTTGACCGGCGTGGTCGCCTGTGGACTCATGTTGACGTTGTTGACCCTCGTCGTTCCGGCTTCGCTCGGCGTCTTCGTCGACGACGTCATGGCCAAGCACGGAACCTGGGGCGGATTGGTAACCGCCTTGCTGGGCGGCGGCGTGCTGGTGTATGTCCTTTCCCTGCTCAAGCACCGGTTCCTCAAGCGGCTCGCGGTCCGGGTATCGGTAGCCGGCTACAGCAACGGGATGTCACGGCTGCTTCGACTGCCGGTGGAGTTCTTTGAAAACAGGCTGGCCGGCGACGTTACGGACCGGGTGTCGTCCACCGACCGAATCGCCAAAAACCTGGCGGACCAGTTCCTGGTGCTCGTGATCGACATGGCCATGAGCGCAGTGTTCCTCGTTGCGATGTTCGCCTTCGACACCGTACTCACGCTGATCGTCCTCGTGCTGGCGCTGCTGCACGCGCTGCTGGCCCGTTTTCTCAACAACCTCAGGGCCGTCCGCAGCCAGACGATGAGAAGGGAGCAGGGATTGCTGATCGGTCTCGGCATGCAGATGTTGAGCCATGCCGACAATCTGCGGATGACGGGCGCGGACGACCGGTTTTTCTCGCGATGGAGTGGGCAACAGGCCCGCGAGTTGCGCGCGCGGCAGTTGTATTCAGAACTGGGCTCCGTCAACTCCTCCCTGCCGGGGCTGGTCGACGCGCTGCGCAGTGCCGCAATCCTGGGCATCGGCGGCATGATGGTCATGCAAGGAGAATTGTCGCTGGGCATGCTGGTCGGATTCTATATCCTGGCGGAGATGTTCCTGGCCCCCGTCGAGCGCTTCCTGGAGTTCGCCGAAAACCGCCAGGCCCTCGAAACCGATCTGCAACGGCTCGAAGACATTTCCAAAACCGACGAGGATCCGGTCTTTCGCCGCAGAAACCCGGAATCGGACGCGATCCACACGTTCAACGGCCGGCTCCAGCTCGCCGGCCAGTTGGAACTGCGCGACGTCACCTTTGGTTACAACCGGAGCCGGCCGCCCCTGATCAAGGACTTCAACCTCGTGATCAAACCGGGCCAGCGGATTGCCGTGGTCGGTCCCAGCGGTTCCGGAAAATCGACCCTCGCGCGGCTGGTCTCGGGGGTCTACCAGCCCTGGTCCGGCGAGATCATGTTCGACGATCATCTGCGGGACCAGATCCCCGAGGAAGTGCTGCGGCAATCCATCTCCATGGTGGACCAGGAGATCGTGCTCTTCTCCGCGTCCCTGCGGGACAATATCACGCTGTGGAACCCGGCCATCCCGGACGAAGTCCTCTTCGCCGCGACACGGGACGCCCAGATTCACGACGAAGTCCTGCTCAGGCCCCAGGGATATGCCACGCTCGTCGAAGAAGGCGGGACGAACTTCAGCGGCGGCCAGCGCCAACGGCTGGAAATCGCCCGCGCGCTGGTAGGCAACCCCACGGTGCTCATCCTGGACGAAGCCACCAGCGCCCTCGACGCGGCCACGGAGGAATATGTAGATGATGCGCTGCGGCGGCGCGGGGTCACCTGCCTGATCGTGGCGCACCGCCTGAGCACCGTGCGGGACTGCGATGAGATCATCGTGCTGGACGGAGGCGTTACGGTGCAGCGGGGCACGCACGAGGAACTGATCGCCGACCGGGACGGCGCGTACTACAAACTGGTCAGGTCGAACTGATGCAGCACAACGAACCGAAATACTCGTCATTGGCCGAACTCGCCGATCGCTTCGGCGAAGCCGTGCCCTGCGCGGGCAACCTGCCCGTCAGTCTCGACGACCCGGACAGCGTCTGGTTCATCGACCAGGGCGTCGTCAATCTGTTCCTCGTCGAGCTAAAGAGCGGTATGGAGCAGTCAGCGCCGCAGCACCTGCTCCGCCGGGAATCGGGCTGGCTGCTGCCGGGGGTCGCGCCGCACCGGCTGGGCAGTGAAACAGACACCACGCTCAGTATCATCGCCCGGGGACTGCCGGGCTCCCTGCTCAAACGGCTGCCGGCTTCCCTGCTGTCCCGGGTGGATCCAGCGGAACTGGCGGAACAGACCGATACGTGGCTGACCGCCATTACAGAGACGCTGGCACGTTTCGCCATCCCTCCTCCCCGTCCGACCGCGCTGGCCGAACCCGGTCTGACCCAGACCCTGGCGCCGTGTACGCTGTCCGTAAGGCGCGGCGTCGTGTGGGTCTCCGAACCGCCGTCCGGCGCGGGCCTGTTCATGGGGATCGTCGATACGGCGGAACTTGCGGAGACGGGCAGCCCCCACGAGGGGGTCATCCCGCTGGCCCGGACCAGCTGGCTCACCCTGGTCGACGAGGCGACACTGACCGGCCAGTCGACGGAAACGCTGGCACGGCAGGGCAGACTGCTGGCTGCGCTCGCCTCGTTTCACGCGGTCGCATTCACCCTGGAACGCCTGAACCGCCGGCTGGTCGTGGTCGATGCCGTCAACCTCGAACGGGCGCGGACCGCAAGCCGCCGAACGGCCGAGAACACCGCGCGCCAGCGACTCTACAACATCTACGACCTTCCGATCGACCGGGACGCCGGTGGTGTGGATACGGCACTGGCGGATGCCCTGCAGCTGATCGGCCGCCATGAAGGCATCGATTTCAAGATCCCGGCGCGATCGGGCCAATCCGAAGCCCCCATCGGTCTCGTGGACATTCTTGACGCTTCCGGCGTGCGTGTGCCCGGCGCGTTCGTTTCAACGCCGAGGACCGCTGGTGGCACGGCGACAGCAACGCGCTGCTGGCCTATCGCGCCGACGACGGGCGGCCTGTGGCGCTGCTGCCGGGCATGTTCGGACGATACCGGCAGATCGACCCGGCCGGCAATCGCCGCACAAAGGTCTCGGCGGCCCGCCTGGCCGGAACGGACGCGCTGGCGGAAGAAGCCTGGATGTTCTATCAGCCCTTGCCGGCAAGGGGCGTGAAACCTTCGGACCTGCTGCGCATCGCCCTGCGCGGTTCGGCCTCGGACTGGGTGCGGATGGTGATCGCCGGACTTCCGTACGGCGTGATCCGGCTGCTGCCGGCCCTCGCCCTCGGGTTCGTCGCGAACCACATCACGGCGGGCGGAAGCGCGGGAATGCTTTACGCGGTCGCCGTGGCGATTGCGGCCTTCGGCCTGCTCGGCGCATTGCTGCACCTCCTCCAGAGCACGGCGATGATGCGACTGGAGGGGCGCTCGGCCTCCCGGGTCGAAGCCGCCTTCTGGGACCGTCTCATGCGCCTTCCGTCCGGTATGCTGCACCGCAATCCGGCCGGCGACCTGGCCATGTCCGGCATGACTTTTCAACAACTCCGCGATGGATTGCGGGGCGTCGTCGCCAACTGTTTCCTCGCGCTGGTTTTCCTGCTTCCGGTTTTTGGTGTCATCTTCCTCTACGATGCAACCCTCGGAGTCGTCGCCCTGCTCTTCAGCCTGGTTTCGCTGCTGGTCACCCTGGTGCTGGGATTGCGCCAGATCTCTCCGTACGGGTGGATGATCAGGACGGCCCGCCGGGTAGCCGGCCGGCTCTTCCAGATCGTGGGAGGCATTTCCAAGCTGCGCATGGACAACGCGGAAGGATCGGCGTACGCCATCTGGGCGCGGGACTATCGCGCACAGAAGCGCGCGGAGATCGAACTGGGCGCACTGGAGGGGCATTCACGGGCCTTTGGCGCCGCACTGCCCTTCCTTGCCGCCGGCGTGCTTCTTTTCACGGTGATGGAGGCGGGAGACCGCAATATGCCCGTCGGCGATTTTCTCGTCGTCTACACGGTCTTCATCGTATTTCAGTCCACCATCGCCCGGCTCGGCGAGTCCATCGGCGCCCTGGCCTCCATGCTGCCGGCCTTCGAACAGATGCGCCCGCTGCTTTCGGCGGCGCCTGAAACGGGAACGGAAGGCGAACCGGTCGAATACCTGGGCGGAGACATCCTGTTCGACCATGTTTCCTTCCGCTACGACGCCGACGGGCCAATGATCCTGGACGACGTCACGATTCGTGCCTATCCCGGCGAATTCGTCGCGATCGCCGGGGAATCCGGCGCCGGCAAGAGCACCCTGTACCGGCTCGCGCTCGGCATCGACTGGCCGACCGCCGGAGCGGTATACTACGACGGGCGCGACCTGAGGCACCTGAATCTGAAACAGGTGCGCCGGAAGATCGGTGCGGTACCTCAGTCCGTCGGACTCCATCCGCAGGATCTCTGGGACAACCTCGTCAGCCACCATGTAGGCGTGTCGACCGATGAAGTATGGGCGGCGGTCCGGACCGCTGAAGTCGAAGACCAGATCAAGGCCATGCCCATGGGCATGATGACCATGGTGGGCACCAGCGGTTCCGTCCTGTCGGGCGGCGAAAGCCAGCGCATCACGATCGCCCGCTCGGTGATCGGCAGCCCGCGCATCATGCTGTTCGACGAGGCGACGAACTGGCTGGACAACGAGAACCAGGCCAGCGTGATGCGGAACCTGGCCGCGCTGACTTCCACCCGCCTCGTCATCGCCCATCGCCTGTCCACGCTCGAGCAGGCCGATCGCATCTACGTGCTGAAAGGCGGCAAAGTCGTGCAAAGCGGCTCCTTCAACGAACTGAAGGAGTCCGATGGGGTATTCAAGGAATTGATCAGGCGGCAAATCGCCTGATCCGGTTGGACGGAGCAGACGTTCATGAAGAAGTCCCCCACCGCGGCCGATTACTTATCTTGAGAGCGGGTGACGACGACGAATTGAGGAAACGTCTCCTCGCCAGCCCCAAAGAGACCATCGAGCAGGAACTCGGCGTGACGATGGCTGAAGACCATGAGATTCACGTCCACGAAGAAACGGCCGCCGCGACCCATATCGTCCTGCCCCCGCGCAACCGGTATACCCGGGAGGAACGGGACGAGGCACGAACGGGCGCGTCGTCCCTCGCGTTTCTGCGCAAGACCATGTACGATCCCGCGCCGCCCCTGCGTCCGCCGGGTGACGGGGCGGGACGCGTCCCCGGTAGCGATGCCGGCGCCGAGGTCCTTGCGGAAGCGGCCAGAGACAGCATCCGCCGCGGCCTTGATTTCCTGGAGTCGACGATAGACGAGCAGGGCGCCTGGCACTGCATCCGGTTCAACGTGGCCGATCCGAAAGTGCCGCGGCATTTCGAAAGGCCTCCCTTCATTTCGGCATTCTGCGCCCTTGCCCTGGAAAGTAGCCGGGAAGCGAAGGCCAGATCCATCTGCGCCGCGACCAGGGCTTATCTGGTCGACACCATCGAGTATCCCGGATTCTGGCGTTATTATCGCCATCTGCCCCAGGATCTCGACAGCACCACGCTTTGTTCCCTGGTGATCGGAACGCATCCCTGGGTCCTGCTCGGAAGGAACATACCGCGGATGCTGGCGAACCGCGATGGGGACGGCCGCTTCATGACCTGGATGCTGGAGGGCGACGAACCCGATGTCGTGTCGCGTTTTCGCATCGAAGCCGACCCCGTGGTCAACGCGAACGTCATCGCCTATCTCGGCGACTGCCCGGAAACCTCGGATGCCCAGCGATGGCTGGAGGCACTGATCGCCGAAGGCAATCTCAAGGACGCGTCCAAGTGGTACCCCGACGAGATCGCGATCTGCTATGCGGTCGCCCGTGCCGTGAGACGCGTGACGCCCGCTATGGATCGGCTGCGTCCGGTCCTCGCGGACCGTGTCCTGGGCTTGCGGGACGAGCAGGGCGGTTTCGGCAACGTCCTTCAGACCGCCCAGGCCGTGTCGGCGCTCAGTGACGCGGGATGCCTGGAAAGAACCGACGTAAAGCGGCAGTTGAGGAGCATCTTGAGTGCGCAGCGCGAGGACGGCAGTTGGCCGGAACTGCTCGCATTCGGCGATCAGACGCTGAAGTTCGGCGCGGTAGGTCAAATAGGCCATGGCTCCGAAGCCGTGACCACCGCGTTCTGCATCGAAGCGCTCGAGCGTCTGGCCGCCTTCCTGCGAACCTGAGTCCAGCGGTTCCGGGTAATGGGTTCCGGGCAGCCGGTCCCAGGTATGCGGCGACGAGAATACTGCCGCGCAGGTGCCAGGTTATGCTGACCAAGGAGGTGTAGCCATGTCACAGAATCCAGTTGAAATCGACAGCGCTGAAACCAATGGCGCCGGGCCGGGCCCGGCCGACGCGACGCAGGAGATCGAACCGTCCATCCTGACCGCCCTTCCGCATTACCTGCCGCTGGGCGTTTTCCCGTTGATCCTGCTCGCCGCGCTGTGGGGCGGATGGTGGCTCCTGCCGCCCATGGTCTTCATGAGTCTCTCCTGGTCCTTCGACCGGGTGTTCGGACGCGACGGACGTATCATGGATCCTTGGAAGACGCCGAAACACCGCCTGATCTGGCACAATCTGCCGGTCTGGTCGTGGGCGTTTCTGTGGCCGCCCACCCTGTTTTTCGGCCTGTGGCAGATCCTGGTGGCGGATCCCTTCGTCTGGTGGCAGGACGTAGTGCTGGCCATCATTCTGACGATGGAAGCGCAGGCCGTGTTCGTCGTCGGCCACGAATTGATTCACCGGCGCACGACCTGGGAACGCCGGATCGGCGAGTTCCTGCTTTCCTCTGCCTCCTATCCTCAGTATGCCACCGAGCACGTCTACATCCACCACGCCCTGGTCGGCACGCCCTACGACGTGGGGTCCGCGCCGAAGGGGGAGAGCTTCTGGCGTTACATGCCCAAGGAAATCGTCAGCAACCTCGTCAATTCCTGGGAAGTGGCGAGAGAACGGCTGGCGCGGCGGCGCCGGACCATGTGGCATTACAGCAATCCCTTCTGGCGCTACGGCTTCGGCGTCGCGTTCTGGTATGTACTGGTGATCTGGATGGGCGGTATCTGGGCGGTCCCGGTCTTCGCATTCCTCGGCCTGTCCTGCGTCTTTTCGATGAAGATCAGCAACTACTTCCAGCACTACGGCCTGCGCCGCGTTCGACTGGAAAACGGCCGGTGGGAGAAGATCATGCCCCGCCATTCCTGGAGCGCCGACTGGAAGTTCAGCAACTGGATGCTCTTCAATGCGCAGCGTCATGCCGACCATCACGCGGTCGCATCCCGCCAGTATCCCCTGCTGCAGGTCAGTCTCGACGAATCGCCGGAGCTGCCGGGTACGTATTCCGATATGATGAACATCGTCCTGAAGCCGAAGAAATGGTTTGAGAAGATGGACCCGCTGGTGGACCAGTGGCGCAAGCATTTCTACCCGGAGATCGAGGACTGGAGCGTCTACGACAGTCCGCTCGCCACGAAGCGGCCCGACGCATTCGACACGATCGTCGAGATCTTCGGCGCCGCACCGCGGCTCGCGAAATGGATCGAGCGGAACCCGGAGCTCCTGGATAACCTCCAGGAACAGGAGTTCCTCGATCTCGACCTGCCCAAGGGGTTCGAGCAGGACGAGGAATTCGAGTCGATCGCGCGGCGCGGCCTTGCCCGGGTCTACTGGACCTACGAAATGGGCGTTCAGGAAATGAAGGACCTGATCGTCGAGTTGCCCGTGGTCGATGCGAGGGAAACGGCCGAAATCGTGCGGAACTGGTCGAACGACAAGGCCTTTCAGATTGGCATGCACGTGGTGCGCGGAAACCTGTTGCCGGCGGAGGCGAGAACGGCGCTCTCCAATCTCTCCGAAGCGTCGGTTTCGACGGTGCTTGCCTCCGTGGTCGCGGATTTCGGCGAGCGGTACGGCACGGACAGCGTGGGCGAGGTCGCCGCCGTCTTCCTGGGCGATCTGGCCAGCCGGGAAGCCTATCCCGGCATCGAGGTCGACATGCTGTTCGTCCATGACGGCTCGCAGTCCGGCGCGAATGAACGCCTGTTCCGGAGTTTCCGAAAGGCCCTGGCCGACCTGGCGCAGGACAACCTGTTGTTCTCCCCGGTCTCCGCCGACGCGGATGCCATCCCCGCGTTGCCGCTTTCCGAATTGGCCGACCAGGCTCGTGACCCGGCTTCCGGTGGGTTCCCCGTCCTCACACGGGCCCGATGTGTCTTCGAGCCTGAGGGTTCCGGCATTGGAAGCCGCTTCGACGAGGCGCGGCGCCGGTTCCTCGTGGAAAACGGCGCGAACGCGGCGGTGTACACCGGGTCGGGAGAACAGCCGGAAGAACGGCCCGAGACCGGTGTGTCCGCGTACATCCACATGCGCGGCGGGCTGAACGACGTCGAACAGGCCGCGCGCTTCCTGCAGTCGACCCGTGCCGGTGACTTTCTAGACGATCCGGCGCCGTCCGCCGCGGCGGTGTTCGACACCGCCGGCGACGAGCCGCTGGCGCAAGCCGCCAACCTGTGGCGTGACTTGCAGGGGGTCATGCGGCTGGTCGGTGAGGACGGATTTGACGCGTCGACGGCGGGGGCGAAGGTCAGATCCCTGATGGCGAACGCCTGCGGGCAGGAGGACTTCAATGCGCTGGCGGCGGCGGTCGATGAAACCGCCTCCCGCGCCGCCACCCGGATCGAAACGCTCGCCGCACACGCATGAAAGCGCCTGCCGAAAAGACGCGGAAACCCCCGACGCCTGGGCCGACGAGCAAGCATGCCCGCCAGGGGAAACTCATGAGAACGACCCCCGCGGACCGGGGCCTCGTCGAACTTCCCGCGCTTACCCCGCACTTGCAATCCCACGTCATCGGCCCGCAGCAGACGCTGCTGGTATCCGAGTCCTTCGATACATTGCTGCACGGCGGCCTGCTCCGCGATCTGCTGCCGCTTCTCGACGGCCGGCGTCCGCTGGACGGCATCGTCGCCGACCTCGAGGACCGCCATGCCGCGGCCGATGTGCGCGCGGCAGTCGTTACGCTCTCCGACCGGGGCTATGTCATCTCCGCCGATCACGGCATGGACCGGTCCCGGGCGGCTTACTGGACGTCCCTCGGCGCATCGCCCCGATGGGTGGAACAACGGCTTGCGGAATCGCGCGTCGCGGTCGAAGGCGACGACGGAATGCTGTCCAGCCATCTGGAGAGGAGCGGAGCCGGCGTGGTGGCCGGCGTGAAGGCCGGCGCGGCGGCCGACGACGACGCCCGGCTCAAGGTCATCGTATGCGACGATTACCTCGACGGGCGATTTGCAGCGGTGAATCGGCGCCGGCTCGAGGCGGGAGCGCCGTGGATGCTGGTGCGGCCGCGCGGCATGGAAGCGCTGTTCGGACCCGTCTATCACGCGGACCGGCAAGGCCCTTGCTGGGATTGCCTGGCCCACCGGCTGCGCGGTCACAAGGAGGCCCACCAGTTCCTCAGGCACGTTGCCGGCGAGGATGCCGCATTCAAGCCGTTCGCCGCTGAACCCGTCGCGCTCGAGGCGGTATACGGGCTGGTTTCGGCTGAGATCGTCAAATGGCTGGTGCTGGACGAAGCGGCGCCGGTCGACGGACAGGCGATCTCGTTACACGTCGGAACACTTGCGAGCTCGAAGCATACGGTCCTGCGCAGGCCGCAGTGTCCGGTCTGCGGCGACGAAACGCTGCACCGGCCTGATCGGCCGCCGTTGCCGGTCCGTCTGACGGCCAGCCCCAAACTCCATCGGAACAGCGGCGGCGCGCGGGCCGTGACGCCGGAAGCCACCCTGGCGAGATACCGCCACCTGGTGAGCCCGGTCAGCGGAATCGTCACCTGGCTGGCGCGCACGACTGATGAGCACGACGACTGGCTGCACGTCTACTGGGCGGGGAGCAATCCCGGCATGAGAAGCCGGAGCCTGAGTTCGCTCCGGCGCAGCCTGCGCAGCAAGAGCGCGGGCAAGGGCAGTACGCGGGAACAGTCCGAGACCAGCGCTCTCTGCGAGGCGATCGAACGTCATTCCGGCGCCTGGAGCGGAGACGAAATCCGTACCCGCGGCCGTTTCAACGATTTCGCCGCGGAAGACGGGGCGATCCACCCCAATGAAGTTCAGCTTTTCAGCGACGACCAGCTCGACAACGCGGCAAGCATCAACGCGGCAGGCCATCCCTACAACATCGTCCCGCCGCGTTTCGATCCCGTCGCCGAAATCGACTGGACGCCCGTGTGGTCGTTCACGCAAGGCCGGCATCGATACCTGCCGGCGTCGATGCTCTACAGCATGGCGCCCGAACAGCGCGGCCCCGCCGACCTGATCGCCGATTCCAACGGCTGCGCCGCGGGGAACACCCTGGAGGAGGCCATCCTGCAGGGTTTCTATGAACTGGTCGAGCGCGATGCCTTCGCCATCTGGTGGTATAACCGGCTGAGCGTTCCCGGGGTGGATCTCTCCAGCTTTGACGACGAATTCCTCGCTTCGGCCGCGGACTACTACGGACGCTGCGAGCGGGAGGTGTGGATGCTCGACGTGACGTCCGATTTGGGCATTCCGTCCTTCGTTGCGCTTTCCCGCAGGCCGGACGCGGAAACCGAGGACATCATATACGGCGCCGGCGCCCATACCGACCCGCGGCTGGCGGCGCTGCGCGCCCTGTGCGAGTTGAACCAGTGCCTGACGTGGCTTCCCCATCCCGGTGGACGCGAAGGCGGCGGGCACGAAGGCGGTGGACGCGAAGGCGGCGGTCATTCGGGTCCGGACAGGCAATCCGGTCGGCCCGGCCAGTCTGGCGGGGTTGGACCATCCGACCGAACCGAACAGCCTGGCCGGCCCAACCGGCCCATGATCGACGATCCCATGGCGCTCAACTGGTGGAAGACGGCTCGAATCGCCGATTGTACGTGGCTGGTACCTTCGACGGACGCACCGCCCAGGCAGGGCGCGCAGTATCCGGTGGTCGAAACCGCGGATACACGCGAAGACGTGGAATGCTGCCGCGCGCTGGTCGAAGCCAGGGGCATGGAGTTCCTCGTGCTGGACCAGACCCGGCCGGACATCGGCATGCCGGTTGTGCGGGTCATCGTACCGGGCATGCGCCATTTCTGGGCAAGATTCGCCCCCGGGCGCCTGTACGACGTGCCGGTCGACATGGGTTTTCGCGATCAACCCCTGGCCGAAGCCGACTTGAATCCCACGCCGGTCATCGCGTAAGGAGGCAAGGTGAATATCGACGATGCCGTCCTGCACACCCAGGATCGTCTCGCCGAAGAAGGCGAAACGATGGCCGAGTTGCTGGCACAGTTGCGGAATAGGGTATCTCCAGTTCTGATCGGAGCGCGGGAGTGGGACCTCGTACTGAAATGCGCGAGGCAACTCCCCATTACGATGGGCGCCCAGCCCTTCGGTTTCGAACTTCCGCTGCACGATAGCCGGCCCGTGGCGGACTTCGGCGTCTCGCTGGCAAGCGGAAACCGTTCGGGCGAGTTTTTTGAAGCACTGGCGCGGACAGACGAGACGGATGAGACGGCTGATGCGGTAAAGCGGTTGTTCGTGGAAATGGAAGGTCAGCACTCGTCGCTGAGGGAGATCGTGGGGCGAAAACTGATGCTGGAGTATGATGTAGGCTCGGTGTCAGGCGGTAGCAAGTCGCTGCCGGGTCTGTTTCTGCGGCCCAACGAACGCACGCTGTTCGGCGGCGCCGGACTCCAGCATGACGTCGGAACCGTGGTTGACGCTCTTGTTTCCTGCGTCGGCTGGAAGAGGATTGCCGCCGAACGGGAAAACGCGGAACGAGTATACCTGGCGCAACCGGAAGACACGCGCCTGGACTCCTTCGGCGTATTCCCGTCCAGGAAACGTACGATCCGCCTGGCGATCATGGGCTTCAACGCGGAGGACGGAATCGGCCCCTATCTCGAAACAACCGGATGGCCGGGACAGGTTTCCGCGGTCGAATCCGTGCTCGAGCGCTTGAGGGAAAGGGCAGACATCGTGAGCGCGGGCTTAAACGTAGACGTACGGGCAGACGGGCTGGGGCCAACACTCGGACTGACACCCATCGTCAAGCAGAGATACACACAGGATTCCCGTTACTGGATCGACGGCATGACCGACTGGGACCCTGTTCTGGATGCGTTGGGCTATGAGGACGATGTCGTTCCGGAGAAGCTGGCGGCCCTTGCGGACTGGGCTTCCAAACCCACGACGCTGTTTGGCAGGACCGGGCCTTTTCTCATGTTGCGCGGCATACATCACATCAAGCTGGTCATCAGGGGAAACCGATTGGAGCAGGCCAAGGCCTATCTTTACATGGTGCTTTCCGGCGCGCACGCGAACTGAACGTCATGCACGCGAACTGAACGTCATGCACGCGAACCGAGCGTCACGCACTCGAACCGAGCGCCACGGCAGGCCATCAAAAGCAAAAGTCCTCCTCGACCAGATTGATCGGGGAGGACTTTTCTTGATTTACTTGATCACGCGACTGCAAGGCACCCACATGATCACCTGTGCGTAGATTTCAGTTTACCAGCAGCAGCAAAGGCCGGCCGAGACGGCTTCGAGCTGCTCCTCGGTGATATTCGCATCCGGGGGCAGTGCAATGTGCACCGTCTGCATATCGCTTTCGTGAACCTGGATCGACATGTTTTCCGGCATCGTAATGTCCAGTTCTTCACAGATGGTCGACTTCGGGTCCGCGATCAGCTTCTGCCTGAAATCTGCGTCCAGAGAGGACTTCTCCACAATCTGCTTTAACATTTCATCGCCACTTCTCATGATTTCACTCCTTTCGAAGATTGACTTCCGACAAGGTTCATACGTAGCGAATAGTATATGTCATTTAGTTACAAAAGTCAAGTGTTTTCGATGACTTGGGCCGATGGAATTGCATAGCCCAACTCACCGCCACCCCCACGATCACGTTCAGCGCCAGGCCGAGCACGCCGGCGTGCCAACCCCAGACCTTGCCCAGCCCTGAGAGGGTCAATCCGGCTGCAAGCAATGTGCCCGCGGCCATGCCCGCGGCCGCGCCCGCCGCGCTGAAACGGGGCCAGAGCACCCCCAGGACAAACAGCGGGGCGGTCTGGATCAGCACCTCCATCTTGAGCTCTATGAGTCCCCACAGGGTGAGATCCGGCGTCAGGGCAATGAGGACCAGGATGGCCATGATGATCCAGGACAGGCGCTTCCCCCACGAGGTAAGGCTTGCTTCCGGGAGCGACCCCATCCGGAATCGGCCCAGTACGTCCTTCACGAGCAGGGAAGAGAGGCTGAGCAGGACGGAGTCGGCCGTCGACATGATCGCCGCGACGATGCCGGTGAGGACGAGTACGGTCATGACGTAGAGCCAGAGCGATTCGGCGGCCCAGACCCGGAGCAGGCGGGGCATGACCTGGTCGGTTTCGACGCCTTCGAGACCCGATAGCTGCGGAATGGCGAGGATCCCGACGAGCACGACCGCCGAGATCGTGGCCAGGGGCATGAAGGCCATGAAGGTGAACGACCGCTTCAGGCTTCGGGTGCTCCGGGCAGCGAAGATGCGCTGAATGGCCTGGGGATAGACGGCCGCGGCGAAACCCACCAGCAGGATGGTGCTGATCCAGGTACGGATCGTCTCTCCACCGGGAAGCGCGGCTTTCGCCGGCTGGTGGGCGATGATCCACGCCGTCGCTTCGCCGAGGCGGTCGCTGCCCGCGACAACGGCGGCCAGCATGCCCAGCAACCCAACGAAGAGGAGCAGGCCCTGGATGCAGTCGGTCCACGCCACGGCCTGCATCCCGCCGAGGGTCTCGTAGAACAGGATGATGACCGCGAGGACCACCACGCCCGCCCAGAACGGTATGGCGCCGCCGGAAAGACCGGAAACGATATGCCCCACCGCCAGGAGCTGCGCGAGGAGGTAGTTGGCGATGGCGACCACGAAAAGCACGCCGGCGAAGAGGGTCAGGCTTGATCTTCCGTTCGCACCGAATCGATGGGTGATCCAGTCACCCGGCGTCACGAAGTGTTCCTGGCGCGACGCGCGGTAGAGCGGCGGCGCGAAGAGCAGGTAGGCCACCACGATGGCCATCATGAACCCGACGCTCATGATCCAGGCGTATCCAAGCCGGTAGGCCTCGCCGGGATAACCGATGAGCGTGTTTCCGCTGTACTGGGTCGCGTAGAGCGTGAAGAAGAGGACCAGGGCGCCCAGGTTCTTGCCCGCCAGGTAGAAGGAGGACATGGAATCGTCCCGGCGGCGGGCCCGGGCCACGTATCCCAGGACAATCATGAAGACGAGATAGGCGGCCAGGAAGGCGAAGGCGCCGGGGCCGTAAGGCTGATCCGCCATGGGTCAGACGTCCTCCCGCCAGTACCGGTGTATCACGAATGCGGTGAAGCACGCGACGGCCAGGCAGGCAACCAGGCAGATCACCACCCAGTACGGCACGCCCAGCCAGATGGGGACCGGATCGATCTCCGGGAGGTACCACGGTATGGAAAGGGCGAAGAGAGCCGCGTAGACGGCCCAGATCCATCGGGGAAAATGGTGATCGGAAGGAAAAAGAGTCATAAAGGGAAAGGTGTCATGGATGTATACGGGTAAACCCGGCCGTCACACGCGAACGTACTTGTGCACGAGGTTCTCCACGCCCACCTCGCCTACGTAGATATCGCCGTGGCGGTCGACCCATACGCTGTGGGCGCCGTGGGCCCGGTCGACCGGTCCGCCCCGGACGACCCACTGGGCGATGAGCCTTCCGTCCATGTTCATGACGGTGACCCCGCCGCCCTCCCCCAGGAAGACCGTATCCTCGTCATCGACGAACAGGCCGCAGGGCGCCGGGCGCCCAGGCCATTCCGCGAGGAAGCTCCCCTCGGAATCGAAGACCTGGATCCGGTTGTTGGTCTCCCGGTCGGCCACGAGCAGACGGCCGTCGGACACGGGGAAGATGTTATGGGGCAGGGTGAACCGGCCGGGCGCGGCGCCCTTGCCGCCCCAGGTGTGGACCAGGTCTCCCGACGGTGTCATCCGGTGCACGTAACACTGTCCGTACCCATCGGAGACGTACAGGTCCCCGGAAGCCCCCTTGACGGCGCGCGTCGGCATATTGAACGGTTTGCCTGGTTCGCCCGCCTGGTTCGGCCTACCCAGCGTCTGCAGCAGTGTGCCGTCGGTCGCGAACACCCGGACGGTATGGTCCCGGCAGTCCGGGATGAAGATCCTGTCCTCCCCGTCGATCCATATCTCGTGGGGCAGGGCCAGTATGTCGTGACCCCATTCGTCCAGCAGGCGGCCGTCCCGGTCGTAGACCACCACGGCGGGACTCGGCTCCCGGTCGACGACGTAGACCCGGTCCCGCGAATCCACGGCCACGGCCGTGGCGATACCCAGCGTACGCTCGGATCCCCAACCGGGCACCTTTTCGTAACAGTAATCTCCCGATCCCCAGATCATGATCCACTCCTCCGGTGAAAAGATTTCAGACCGCTACCCCGGGTCCTCCAGGCCCGGCAAGGCGCCGGGGCTTCCCTGTCGAATCCCGTGGGTACAAAGACTTTGTCCCCCATGATCATGCGGTATATACTTTGTCTATCCAATTTCCCTAACGACAGGAGTCATTGCATGGGTGTACTCGACAGCTTTTCTCTGCAGGGTCGCATCGCCGTCGTAACCGGCGGCGCCGGTCCGCAGTTCGGCAGCAGCATCTCCGAGGCCCTGGCCGAGGCCGGCGCCACGGTGGTAGTCGCTTCCCGGGACCTGGACAACAACCGGCAGTTCGTCGACGGACTGAACGAACGGGGATTCGATACCCACCCCGAAGCGCTCGACATCACGAATACCGAAACGATCGACACCCTGAAACAACGCGTAATGGACCGCTTCGGCCGCGTGGACATCCTGGTCAACAGCGCGGTGGTCGGCCGCGGAGGTGGTTTCGAAGAGCAGACGCCGGACTACTGGGCCGCCAGTGCCCAGGGGAACATGGTGGGGCTCTTCGCCCTTTGCAAGGCCTTCGTCCCCGCCATGGCCGGCCAGGGCAGCGGAAGCATCATCAATATCTCGAGTATCTACGGCGTCGTGGCCAACGACCCCGGCCTCTACGAAGAAACCGGCATGAAGCAACCGCCCGACTACACCTTCGTCAAGGGGGGCATGATCAATTTCACCCGGTACATCGCGAACTACTACGGGAAGCAGGGCGTACGGGCCAACTGCATCTGCCCGGGCGGGTATTTCAACGAACAACCCGGACCCTTCGTGCGACGGTATGAACATCGCGTGCCGCTGGGACGCATGCTGGATAACGACGACCTCAAGGGCGCCGTGGTCTTCCTGGCCTCCGACGCGTCCCGGTACGTTACCGGGGTCGCGCTCATGGTCGACGGCGGCTGGACTTCGCTCTAGCCGCGCCGCGGTCATTGGCGGCCATTGGCGGACGGACGCGGCAGAAGAATCAGGCTTCCGGATCGATGACTGATTTGTCCTGGGGGAAATAATCGATCGCCCGGCGGCCGTGATCCAGGTCGTACAGGTCCCACGTGCTGTCAGACACACCGAAAACGACCTCGAACCGGATGCCGGGGTGGATGACCGCCCGTTCGAACACTCGAACCGCGTCACCGTGACTGAGGTGGTGGGGATGGCCGGGCAGATCCCGCTGCGCCTGAAAGTTTCCGATGCGCACGCACACCACTTCCATGTCGAACCTCGTCGCGTACATGTACCCCAGGCTTTCCCCGAAGACCTTGCTGATGGAATAGTAGCTTTCCGGTCGCGGCGTCATGTCGATCGTTCGATGCACGTCCTGCGGATAGGGCGCCAGCAATCCGGCCCTGCTGGCGAAGGCGACCCGGCGCACGCCATTGCGGTTGGCCGCTTCGAACAGCGTATAGGTCCCGATGAAGTTGGCTTGCAGGATTTCCTCCCACGACGCGCCGCCGGACGGATTGCCGGCCAGGTGGATAATCGCGTCCATGCCTTCGGTGGCCTGGAGCACCGCGTCCATATCGGTGATATCACCGACGACCTCGTCATGCTGTCCCGGTGTAGACACCCGGTCGAAACAGCGAAGGGGATATTTGTCTTTAAGTCCGTTTACGATGGTCGTTCCGATGACGCCGGCGGAACCGGTGACGAGTATACGGGGTGTTTCGTTCATTCAGACTCCTTGCGCATGAAGGGTCCACGGCGTTCGATCCAGTCGTAGGTCTCCTGCCAGGATGCACTGCCGTCTTCTTCCCAGATGTCCAGCCGGATTCCCCGGATGTTGCCTTCGGTAAAACCTGTCAGTCGGTGGACCGAGGGATACCCGATGGTATAGTAGATGTTGCCGCTGGGCAGGCGGGTCTTTCCGATGTACCTGGGAAGCTCGGTTACGGGGTTTCCCGCGATACGCACCAGTTCCTTCTCGTCGACTTCCACCCCGAGACCGGGGCCTTCAGGCACCGGTGAGCTTCCGTCCGCCACCTCGATCCGGCCGCCGGTGACGTCCTCGCCGTACTGGTCGTCCAGGTTGACCGTATACAGCACATTGGGTATCACCGCGCCGAGATGGAGCGCCATTGCCTTGCTGAGCGTGCCCCCGGTCAACTGGATCACAGTGGAGACGTTCGCCTCGGCACAGGCGAACCCCCGCTTCAGGCTCATGCCGATGCCGTGCTCGCCGACCATGTAGGCGTCGGCGCATCCAAGTGCGATCTCCGGACCGCCGCCGAGTTGCGGCACGTGCATCAGCAGGGGGATCGACGTCTGTTCGCGCAGACGGCGCCAACCGTCCACGTCCCGCCAGACCAGCGGGTCCTCGATTAAGCCGACGACCGGCGATTTCTCCAGGCGTTCAATGATGCGCGTTACGTCGGCAAACGACCGGTTGTGGTTGAAGTCGTAGTGCATCCTGAATCCGGACGGGGCGACATCTTCCACGGCGCTGTTCTGTTCGTATACATCATAGTACTCGCCGGTGTGCATCTTGAAGATCATGTACCCCTCGTCCACCGCGCGCACCACCTCGGCGGCCAGTTCTTCGGGCGACGCCACGCGGGTCCATGCCGCGACGGGCACCCGATCCCGCACTTTCTGTCCCATGAGCTTGTAGGCGGGTTCCTCGAGATATTTGCCCATAAGGTCGTAAAGCGCACCCATGAGTCCAACCGGATGACTGGCGTTGATGTGGTCGAAAGGGCTACTGCCCGTCAATCGTTCCACGTCCCCGATGTCCATGGTAACGTGTCCCCGGCTGTCTCCGTAGCCCACCACGCCGTTGTCCGCGGTTACTTTGAAGATCGTCTGGGTATCTATGGTCCTGAACTGGACCATCTTGTCGACGTTCCGTTCCGCGAGTTTCGGATTGATATGCGTTATTGCGATGTCGGTGATTTTCATGGCCTGCTTCTTTCCGTGCGGCATTCACCGTGCTGGTGAGCGCACCATTTTACGCGATGGGTAAATTAACGGTTCGCCAGCGACCCGGGCGTGCCCTCCTGGTTCACGCCGTCCCGAACGGTGGTGGCGATGGGCCAGCACTGACCGCCCCTCTTCCGGTACTCGTCCTCCGCGCCGCAAAGCCAGGTGAACATCCGCGCGGCCGCGATGGCGCCCTGGAACTGCTCGAACACGCCCGCCGGCGGATCGAATTTGATCGTGTTGAAATCGATGTCTTCCTGCGTGATCCAGTCTCTCCTCGGCGGCACGGTCCGCCAGTAGTTGTACTTGAGCAGGTTGCGGTACTTGCTCTTTCCCTTCGGATGCGAGGTGGCCCGCGACCTGCGGTGCCAGATCCCGTAGACGGTGAGAAAGATCGTGCCGGCCGGACCGGCCGACGATACGGTCCCCCGTATGGAACCGAGATGGGCCATCATGGGCGCCTTGTTCCGCATGAAGTGCGACCCGGGCAGCACCACGGTCGGCCCCATGTCTTCGGTGCATTCCTCGGGGTAGTAGAAGACCTGCAGGTAATCCAGCCGATCCGTGTAGATCGTGCCGCCGTCCCGGTGCCAGTTCTGGGGCTGGTCGAAAGGCAGGGGACCCCGGTGATTGCTGATGATGAGCGGCAGGGTGAAGCCGCTTCCCAGGAGCGACCGGACGGCGCCCGCCGCCTGCGGGTTCATGAGCACGCCGTCCACGAAAAAGGATTCCTCCATGATGGGCGTGGGCTCGTAGGTACTGTCGACGCGGTCCAGGTAGTCGATAACCTGCCTGTTTACGTCGTCCGGCACGACGCCGGGGAGCATGAGGTAACCGTTCCGGCAGAAATCGACCACCTCGCGGTCCGTCAGCGTCGGCTTGCAGTCCATTTCTTTTCCGTAAGGCGTGCAGGTCGTCGCAGTCTCCATTATCTATCTCCATCGCTCCAGCACGAACTCGTATCCGAGCCCGTAGGTATCCTGTTCTCGCATGGCGAGGGACGCTTCGGGGAACTTGATGATGCGCCACCCGTCGTCCAGGGCCTCCTTGATCGACCGGTACCGGAACTCGCCGTTGTCGTCGAGCCCGTCAGCGTCCGTCCCGTCTTCGTAGATACTGATGCCGACCACCGCCGAATGGGGGTTGGTCGTGGGCGCCTGCAGGTAGAGCAGGCTCTGGCGCCCGGTCCCCGGACCGTGCTTCGCTTCGGCGTTATTTACCAGGGCGATCGCTTCGTCGATGTCCTCGCGGGTCAGCACGCCGTCTTCGAAGCGTTCCCTGATCCTTTTCAACTGGGCGGTTAGTGGGTCCATCTATCCTTCCCTGGACGAGGCGGCCGGGCCTGGACGAGGCGGCCGGGAACAGCCGCGGGATTTATCCGTAGGATCTAAAGGAGAAACATGAGCAAACATAACCGGACGGCGGAAATGTGAAAAGAGGAAATCCTTGATTTGCCAAATTACCGTCGCGACGCCCTTACCATGAGCAGAAACGTGCATTCTCCGCAGACCAGCAGCGTGGCCAGGGTGAGGTGGAGGACCTGCGCGCCCGGGGGCAGGCCGCCGTAGGCCAGGACGACCCCCAGCGCGATCTGCAGCAGGATGGCGGCCATGATGAACCGGGCGGCCGCATGAAGCCGCCCGACCATGCCGTGCCGCCGGACCGCCCGGTAGAGGAGCACGCCGGCAATCAGGACCAGCCAGGAAGAAAACCGGTGCACGTGGTCGACGAGGCCCACCTGGGCCAGCCATTCGCCCCGGGGCAAGCCGCCGTCGTCCTTGATGAAGGGATCGATGCCCTCCCGTACCTGCGTGCCGATGAGGACCTGGATCGCCGTTACGGCCAGGAGCACAAACCCCAGCCGCATCAGTACGGACCGCCCCCGCCCGGTGAGTTCGACGCGCAGGCGCTGTTCAAGGGATTGGAAAGTCACGAAGAGCAACAGGCACAGCAGGATGACCGCCAGGGCCATGTGGAGCGTAATGATCCCGGGCTGAAGGCCGGATCTGACCACCTGGCCGCCCAGCCAGCCCTGGAAGCCGACCAGCACGAAACACAGGCCCGCGCAGTAGAAGATCACCGGTTGCGTCCTTCGATACCTGAACGAACGCAGGAAGGTCACGAAGACGAGGATCCCGATTACGACGCCCACGAGCCGGTTGGCGTATTCGGTCCACATCTTGACCGGGTTGAAGTCCGCGGGATCGTAGCCCTTTCCCCGGACATAGGCCATGTCCAGTTCTTCCACGCTCGCCGGCGGCAGCCAGGAACCCCAGCACCTGGGCCAGTCGGGACAACCCAGGCCCGCGCCCGTTATCCGTACCAGGCTGCCTACGGTGATCAGGAGTATCGTGGCCGCCAGGGTAGCGAGGGCCGTTTTCTGAAAGGCGTTCATGATTGGGCATCATAGACCGCCGAGTCTATTTCGGCAAGGGATATCGGGCGTCGAACGACAGGCCCGAAAGCGGAAATTCGGTTGCCATTCCGGCCTCGTCGATGTATCTTGTGCCCTGCAGTTCGAGGCGGGTTTTCAAGGGGTATAGCTCAGCTGGTAGAGCGGCGGTCTCCAAAACCGTAGGTCGCGGGTTCGAATCCTGCTGCCCCTGTTCGCTGTCACAGGCCGAGCGCCGCCGCGGCCCACAGGCCGAGCGCCGCCGCGGCCGCCTTGACGGAACGGACGGGCCATGTCTTTCTTCGAAGTGGAAACCTGGGTACCCAAGCCCGACCGGAAAGTCGATCACGATGAAATGATCCGGACCTGGTTCGCCTTCGTGGAGACCCATAAAGACAACCTCTTCCCCGAATGGCGTTCCGCCCGCTACTTTCGCGAGGTGGAACGCAACTCCGGCCGGGCCACGGGCCGCTACGTGATGGTTTTCGAGTACGTGTCCCACGAAGGGTTCCTCGCGTACAAGGCGAGACGCAAGGACTGGTCGGGACCCTATGCGGAATACAAGAAGGTGGATCCCTACCAGTTCTTCGACCTGGAAACCGTAACCGAGACCTGCTGGATGCCGGAAGAGCAGGACCGCTGGCTGGATTTCACCTGACAACTACCAGAGACTACCATCGACACAGGTGTGACCATGCGTAATCAGTATATACTCACGCCGTACTTCCTGGACCGGCATGACCCGGCGCTCCTCGACCTGGCGCGGGACGACTGGACCGTAAACGAAACGGCGCTGCTGGGCGACAGCGAGATGGCCCGCACCCTGTGCGTGCACCGTCCCCTGGCCGACCGGGTCGCCGAAGCCGCGGAGGCCGGCAGGCGGCCGGTAAGCGTCGCGGGCGACTGTTGCGCGACCATTCCGGTCATGGCCGGGCTGCAGCGCGCCGGAGTGCATCCCCTCTTCCTGTGGCTCGACGCCCACGGCGACTTCAACACCTGGGACACGACGCCGAGCGGGTTCCTGGGCGGCATGCCGCTGGCCATGATGGTCGGCCTGGGCGAGCAGACGATGGTCGAGAACGTGCGCATGGATCCGATTCCCGACGGGGACGTCATCATGTCGGACGGCCGCGACCTGGACCCCGGTGAGCGGAAACTGGTCGAAGCGTCCCGTTTGCGGCATGTCCCGGACGTGCTCAAACTCCTCGGGTGCGACCTGTCCGGCAGACCGGTCTACATCCATTTCGACACGGACATCCTGGATCCTTCGGAGGCGCCCGCCATGGGCTATCCGGCGCCGGGCGGACCGCCGTCCACCGACCTGGAGCGCGTGTTCCGCCACCTTGCGGAACACTGCGACGTCGCCGCGCTTTCCATTTCGACCTGGCGTTCCAACATGGACGAGGACGGCCGCAGCCGGTCCCTGTGCATGGGCCTCTTCGAGATCCTGACCGGCTGACCGACTGACCGGCGATCCTGCTGACCGCGGTCGGGCCGGCCGGCTTTCCGGCTGACTGCGATCCTGCTGACTGGCGAGTCCTGCCTTGTCTTCCACCGATACCCTCTTCAAAGACCTGATCGTCATCGAGGCCGCGAATGTGCTCGCCGGTCCCGCCGTGGGCATGTTCTTCGCCGAACTCGGCGCCACGGTGATCAAGGTGGAGAACATCAAGACCGGCGGCGACACGACTCGTCAGTGGAAGCTTCCGTCCGAGGACGGGAACTCCGATGTGTCCGCCTATTTCTCTTCGGTGAACTGGGGCAAGCGGTCTATCGGCGTCGATTTCTCGATAACGGCGGGATACGAGGTGCTCCTGGACCTGATACGGCGCGCCGACGTCTTTCTGCAGAGCTTCAAACCGGGTGACGCCAGGAAGTTCGGGCTCGACTACGCAGCCCTGCGCAACGTAAACGACCGGCTCATCTACGCGGATATCACCGCCTTTGGAGAGGAGGACGAGCGGCCGGGGTTCGATGCCGTCCTGCAGGCGGAAACCGGCTTCATGGGCATGAACGGTACCGAAGCGAGCGGCCCGGTCAAGATGCCGGTGGCCCTCATCGACCTGCTGCTGGCCCATCAGTTGAAAGAAGCCCTGCTGATCGCCCTCATCGAACGGATGCAGTCGGGACGGGGCTCGTACAATACGGTTTCGCTGTTCCGGTCCGGCGTCGCGTCCCTCGCCAACCAGGCCGCGAACTACCTGGTAGGCGGATCCGTACCGGGCCGCACGGGTTCCGATCACCCGAACATCGCACCCTACGGGACGGTGTTCCAGACACGGAACGGGGACCCCGTCGTGCTGGCCGTCGGCACCGACAGCCAGTTCGATGCGCTGTGCGAGGTGCTGGGCATACCCGAATCCGCCGAGGACGCGCGGTTCGCCACCAACCGGCAACGCGTCGTCCACCGTGAGGCGCTGAACGCGCTGCTGTCGCAACGCATCGCCGGTCTGGAGCGAGACGCGTTGCTGGAACAGCTGCGGGCGCGCAAGGTACCGGCCGGCGCGGTCCGGAGTCTGGACGAGGTTCTTTCCCACGAGTCCGCGGAACCGCTGCTGCTTCATGGAAAGCGAACCGACGGCGCACCGATCCGCGGCCTTCGCACGATCGCCTTCGAAAGCGACGCAGTGTCTCCCCCTTCCACGCTGGATGCGCCTCCGGCATTTAATACCGACCGCCGGTTTGTACTCGCCGGCATGCTGGGATACACGGAAGAACGGATTCAGCAGCTGAAGAACGCGGGGGCGGTCCGGTGAACGCGGGGGCGGTCCGGTGAGCGCGGGGGCGGGGCCGGCCCGGCCGTCCGTTACCCGGACGTTGTCCCGTACCCAACCCGTCATTTCGTATCCGGCCTGCGCGTTTCAGGTGGAACAGCCACTGTTCCAATGACCGGATTTCGGTTGCTGGCTCAAGGTAAAATGCCGTATATTAACACGGGTTTGAGGCTTGAGGGCGCGAAGCGCACTGTGCACTGCAATGGCATAATCCCTTACGCGCCAACGGAATGCACAGGGAAGCCGGATGGATGTTGATATCGCAGCCTACTGCGCGCGCATCGGAGTCAGCGGCCCGTTGCCGCCAACGGCGGCGACACTGCGCCGCCTGCACCACGCGCACATGCTGGCCGTGCCATTCGAGAACCTGGACATCCATTGGGGCCGCCCGATTGTGCTGGAGGAAGCACGGCTCTTCGAGAAGCTCGTGACGCAGGGCCGCGGCGGATTCTGCTACGAACAGAACGGCCTGTTTGCCATGGTGCTGCGTGAACTCGGCTTTTCGGTCGACCTGCTTGAGGCGCGCGTGGGCGCGAACCCCTGGGAGGACAGCCTCCCCTGGGACCACATGACGCTGCAGGTCACCCTGAAGGAACGCTGGCTGGCGGATGTGGGCTTCGGCGACGGTTTCCGCGAGCCGCTGTTACTGGACGAGGCGGGCTCGCAGGCGCGCACAGAAGGCACCTGGCGTGTTGAGCACGATGGCTGTGAGGGTCTGCATTCGAGCCGAACGACAGCCGGTGACTGGAAACCCGAGTATCGCTTCCGGTTGCGGCCATGCCGGTTGACGGACTTTGTGCCCGGTTGCGAGCATCACCAACACTCGCCGGAGTCCCATTTTACCCAGCAGCGCGTGTGTTCGCTCGCCACGAAGACCGGGCGCATCACGCTGAGCGACCAGAGGCTGATCCAGACGGAAGGGTTCCCGTCACGGACTATCGCCGCTGTCACTGAATCGGGAAACGTCCAACGCCGGGAACGGGACCTGGCGGACGAGACGGAGTTTCTCCAGTTGTTGCGGGAGCGCTTCGGAATCGAGCCCTGAACCGGGATCAGGAGAGGTGCCGGGGTTCGGCCGTCACACGAAATCATCGAAATGCGAAAGGTTATGAGCGAATTAATCATTGTGGGAGACCGGGTGCTCGTCGAGCAGCATGACGGCGAGCAGCTCACCCATTCGGGACTTTACCTGCCCGCCACGGTGACCGAGAAGGAGAAGGTGGGCACCGGAAAGGTCGTCCGCGTGGGACCGGGGCACCTGATGCCCAATCCGGACTACAACGAAGGCGATCCGGTCACGAGGCCCGCCGAATCGGTGCGCTATCTGCCGCTGCAGGCCCAACCGGGCGATTTCGCCTTCTACCTGCGCAAGGAGTCCATCGAGATCAATTACCAGGAGAAAACCTACATCATCGTCCCGCACAACGCCATCCTGGCGCTGGTGCGATCCGACGGCAACGTGCTGCAGGACCTCGAGGACCTGCTCGGAGAAGAGTAGCGCGACCGACAGCGAGAACGGGACCATCGCGGGAGACCGATGTCCCTCGGCAAAGCCCGCAACCCTCACAAAACCCGTGGTTAACCCGTAACAAGGAGCGTGAGCCAATGAACAGGACGGCGGCCTACAGGGCACAGCAAGGCATACCCGTCGCGCAGCTGGGCGTCGACGCGCGCGGGGCGTTCATAACCCGTACCTACACTCATCTTCTCGGGGCGATCCTGGCATTCGCCCTGATCGAGATCTACCTGTTTCAGACCGGCATGGCGGAGTCGATCGCCCGCGTGTTGCTCGGCGGGTCCTGGCTCATCGTGCTGGGCGGGTTCATCATCCTGAGCTGGATCGCGTCCCATTTCGCACACAGTGCACAGACCAGGGGCGGTCAGTACGGCGCGCTGGGGCTGTTCGTCGTGGGCGAGGCCATTATCTTCACGCCGTTGCTCTACGTTGCCGATTCCATGGCGCCGGGCGTGATCAACAGCGCCGCCACGGTCACGCTCCTCGGTTTTCTCGGACTGACGATCGTGGCCTTTCATACCCGGAAGGACTTTTCCTTCCTCGGCGGACTGCTGCGGTGGGGGTTCATCTGCGCGCTCGTGCTGATCGTGGCCAGCGTGCTTTTTGGGTTCCACCTGGGGACGATCTTTACCGTGGCCATGATCGTTCTGGCCGGCGGCGCGATCCTCTACGACACATCGAACGTCCTGCATCACTATCCCGAGGACCGGCACGTAGGCGCGGCGCTTCAACTCTTCGCCTCCGTGGCGCTGTTGTTCTGGTACATTCTGCAGTTCTTCCTGTCCTCGAGAGACTGAAACGTCCTTAAGTGGCACGCCATTCCACCAATCCGGGAGGTACCTTGATGTTAGGCTACAAGCGTTTCAAGACCACGTTGTCCATAGGCCTGACGGCCCTCGTGCCGGCACTGTTCGCGATGGCGTGCGAAGGGAAGGTGGGACCGACCGGGCCGGCGGGACCGGCAGGACCGGCGGGACCGGCGGGACCGGCGGGTACACAGGGGCCGCCGGGCACGGACGGTAGTACGGGACCGGCTGGACCGGCGGGACCGCAGGGACCGCCCGGCGAGGTACGGGTCATCGATCTCGACCTGGTCGGTTCGTGGCGAGCCGTGGGTACGGACATCGCTCAAACCCTTGCACAGAATTTGCGGGATTTCCTGTTGAACATCGGGGGGTTGGACGAGGCGACCGCCGATGCCATCGTCGCGGAGTTCCTGGGAGAAATCGAAGCAGACCTGGCGAACTCGTCCCTCGGGACATTGACCCTGAATGCCGACGCCACCGCCACCAACAACCTGGATGAATCCGCCGTATGGTCGGCCAACGGCAGTATACTGGTCCTGAGACAGGACGACACCGTCGTTTTTCTCGGGAATTACGTGGTCGAGGACGACCGCCTGACACTGACGCTGACCAAGGCCCATTTGTTGCAGTTGATCCAGGCCGATTCCGAAGAACCCCCGACGCCGGAAGAGCTGATGTTCTTCGACATCGTGTTCGGGGAAAATGGCGGGATCAGCTACTTCTTCGAACGGGAATAAGGGACTCATGCACCCCAGAATCAGGACGATCGGCAGGGAAATCGTTTCCTTCGGGCTCATCGCGCTGGTCCTGCTGGCGGCCCGGTCGACTTTGGCCGATCACTACACCGTTCCTTCCGGTTCCATGGAATATACGCTCCTGCCGGGAGACCGGATCTTCGTGGCCAAGTACACCTATGGCTTCCGGTTTCCTTTCACGGACTGGAAGATTACCGAGGGGCGTGAAGTGGTACGGGGCGAGGTGGTGGTTTTCGATTCGCCCGTGGAAGACATCCGCCTGGTGAAGCGGATCGTTGCCGTGGGAGGCGACACCGTGTCGGTCCGCGGCGGCCAGGTTTCCATCAACGGCGCGCCGATGAGTTCCTACACGGACATGCGGGAGGAGCACTACGGCGAACGCCGGGTCCGCCTGAACCTCAGTTACAGCGGGGGGGAGGACTACGGTCCGGAAATCATTCCCCCCGGGTATCTCCTGGCCATCGGAGACGCCCGGGGGAACAGCAAGGACGGACGGGTCTTCGGTTTCATCTCAAAGGACGCGGTCTACGGCCGGGCAGTGTCCGTCTACTACCGCAGCAACGAAGGTCTCTGCTGGCTGAAGCTGTAGCCGTAACGCGAAGCCGGGTGAGCACCGCACCGGAACCGGGCAAGCGCCGGCCCCGGCTGACCGTGGGTCCTACCGCGTTTCGGTCTTCGTTTCTTCTGCCTCTTCCTGCTCTCTCTCATCCGCGCGCTGCTGGCGCTGCATCGGGTTTTCCGGCGTCCGGATACGCTGCTTGAACAGCTGGAAACGCGTCGGTTTCGACTGCGGCGGCCAGACGTTGTTGCTCAGGTCGGTATCCGCGGTCTCCAGGAAGGGATCCAGGGTGATCCTCTCCACCGGCTGATCCATGACGAACACCTTGGTCACGCGGTCGTCCCGGTACCGCCAGATCTCCGCCGGTATCCGCTGCACTTCCTTCGTGCCGTCCTCGAGCTCGAACTCCAGGATCACCGGCATGACCAGCCCGCCGACGTTCTCGAAAGTCAGTTCGTAGAAGTGCTTGCCGCTTTCCAGGATGGCCAGGTCCTCGGACGACAGGCCCGCCAGGTAGCTTTCATACTCGTCCTGGTCGAGGATGGAAACTTCGAAGGGATCGTACCTGTTGTAGAAATCGACCAGCGTCGAGTCCTGCGCAACCATCGGGTCCGTGATGTCGGACTGGTTGCGCGCGTAGCTGATTCCGCGGTTTTCCTCCGCCCGGTCCGACCGGGCGATCTCCTTCTCCACTTCCGGGTTTCGCGTATTGATCTGGAACCACTTTACGTCGCCCAACCCGAGATCCACGTGGTCCGTGCTGTAGAACCACCCGCGCCAGAACCAGTCCAGGTCCACCGCGGACGCGTCTTCCATGCTGCGGAAGAAATCCTCGGGGGAAGGATGCTTGAACATCCAGCGCTGGGAATAGCTGCGGAATGCATGGTCGAAGAGTTCACGCCCCATGACCGTCTCCCGGAGGATATTCAGCGCGGTGGCGGGCTTGCCATAGGCGTTGGGCCCGAGCTGGAACACGGACTCCGAATTGGTCATGATGGGGGATATGCGCTCCACGTCGCCCTTCATGTAATTCACGATCTGGTGGGCGGGGCCGCGGCGGGAAGGATACTCGGTGTCCCATTCCTGTTCGGCCAGGTACTGGAGAAAGGTGTTCAGTCCCTCGTCCATCCACGTCCACTGCCGCTCGTCCGAATTGACGATCATGGGGAAGTAGTTGTGCCCGACTTCGTGAATAATCACGCTGATCATGCCGTACTTCGTCCGTTCGCTGTAGGTGCCGTCCGGTTCCGGCCGGCCGCCGTTGAAGCAGATCATCGGGTATTCCATGCCGATGCGGTTCGTGTGCACGGAAATGGACGTGGGATAGGGATAGTAGAAGGTGTACTTCGAATAGACGTCCATCGTGTGGGCGACCACCTTCGTGGAATACCGTTCCCACAGGGGGTTGCCTTCCTTGGGATAGAAGGACATGGCCATGACGTGCTGGGGTCCGGACATGACGCCCATGGCGTCCCAGATGAACTTACGGGAACTGGCGAAAGCGAAGTCGCGTACGTTGTCCCCGTGGAAAACCCAGGTCTTCTTTTCGGTAGCGCGGCTCTTCTCCGCTTCGATAGCCTCCGCTTCGGTCACGATCATTACGGGCTCGTCCGCGGTCCTGGACCGCTCGAAGCGCGCCTGTTGCTCGTCGGTCAGCACGTCCTTCGGGTTCTGGAGCACGCCGGTCGCCGCGACGATATGGTCGGCCGGCACGGTAATGCTGACCTTGTAGTCGCCGAAGGGCAGGGTGAACTCGCCCCGGCCGAGGAACTGCTTGTTCTGCCATCCTTCGACCTCGTTATACACCGCCATGCGGGGGAAGTACTGGGCGATGGCATAGAGGTAGTTATCGTCTTCCTCGAAGTACTCGTATCCGGAACGGCCGCCGATCTTCATCCGGTCGTTGATGTTGTACCACCATTTGATCTTGAACGTGAAAGACCGCCCGGGACGGAGCGGCTCGGGGATGTCCACGCGCATCATCGTATTGTTGATGGTATGGGGCAGCGGGTTGTCCCGCCGGTCCCGCACCCACTCGATCTTGAAGCCGCCGTCGAAGTCGTTCAGCAGCCTGCGCAACTGGGCGAAGCTCATCTGTCCCGAGACCCGGCTGCCCGCGATCTTGCGCGTGTCCGAGTCCAGTGCCCGCACGTTCTGGTCGAGCTGCACCCAAAGGTAGGCCAGTTCGTCGGGCGAGTTGTTGTGGTAGGTGATCGTCTCGGTGCCGTAGAGGCGCTGCGTCTCGTCGTCGAGCTCGATCTCCATCTCGTAGTCCGCCTCGTTCTGCCAGTACTGGTGGCCCGGCGCGCCGGAAGCCGTCCGGTACACGTTCGGCGTCGGGGCTTCCTGCTTGATCTGGCGGAACTTGCTGCGGTTGATCGACTCCGGGCCCTTCTGGGCGGTAGCGGCGGTTGTGGCGCACACGACGGTCACTGCGCATAGAAAGTACAATAGGCGCTTAGCCATGGATCGGTCTCCTGCTGCTGATCGTCAGTCTGTCGTCAGTGTTCACGTAATGACTTAAGGATGGACAATAATACGGGGAATATACGGCGCAGGCAGCCCTGTGTAAAGAAACATCCGGGACGCGTGAATCGCATGCGGGGCGGTATGCGTTTCTATCTCGAGAAAAACATGGTCATGAACTCTATATCCTTCAGCATGGCCCTCAGCAGTTCGGCTTCCTCCTCGTCCTCCGCTTCGAGTCCTACTGTCGCCAGCAGTGGCGCTACAGGATAACGCAGTGTAAGTGTGGTGTCCGTAACTTCGTAATTCACGGTAAAAGGCGCATCGCCCGATGAAGTGATGGTGATTCGATTGCCGGACACCTCGTACCGGTCAGTCTGCTGATTGTCGACAATCACCGTGCCGTCTGTCCGGAAGTTAAGCGTAAGGGAAAACGTCTCGTTGGGATCGCCAATCATGTCGGATACCACCATGTCGGCCTGGCTCGCCGTCAGGCCCTGCCCGAGCAGGTGCGTTCTCAGGTTGGATGCCACCCTGGTATAGAAATCGTTGCCCGTGTATCTCCAGGTGCCAATCAGTCTGGCGGCGGGATCCGGTTCCGGCGTCGGCGCCGGGGCGGTTGGCTTGCTGTCGTCGCCACATGCCATAGCAAACAGGACGGTCAGCATAAGTGGAATGCGCATGTCATTTCTCCTGCGGGAAGTCCCCGCCGTGCTTGCCCGTATAAAGCGGATCTTACGATCCGGCATTTCGCCCCCAATTCCCAAAATACGCAGGTTCCCAGGGGGTACTGCCAGGCCACTGAAGTCGTCCAGGTAGTTATCTACAGGAAGTATAAGGGATTTATGCATGTGAAATCTACTATTTTTCGTCTTTGAATATGACAATGCCGTGATATTTACCCGGAAATTGATGATTCAGGGTGATTTTCCACTGGCTGGACGACGACTGTTCGCGTCCACGGTAGAAACGCAAAGGCGAACATCGACGTGCACTGAGGCTGACAGCGGGCAGGATCCGACGGAAGATTCGAGTTGCCTGCCTTTTGGATTTCGGATAACTTCGGTGCTCGGGGACGGCCCGGATGTCGTGTTGCGCCGGCATATAGGAGGAGCCGAATGAATAGGGGATACACCTGGATGGCCATATCAGGTACGCTACTGGCCAGTGGACTCCTGATGGCGGTCGACGAGGAAGGCGCAACCCGTTCCTTTGGCGCAACGCGCCACGCACCTCACCCATTCTACATCAGCGTCTGCCAGATCGATCACAACCCCGATGCCGCTGCGCTGGAGATGTCTTTTCGCATCTTCATGGACGACCTGGAACTGGCGCTTGAAACGATGGGCACGGAACGGCTGCACCTGGGCACGGAGCGCGAGACCGAGAAGGCGGATCTCTACATCGGCCGATATCTCGCACGCCACGTCGTCATCGAAATTAACAGCCGTCGCGTCAGCCCCGCCTTTCTCGGAAAGGAAGTGGATCCGGACGCGATCTGGTGTTACATGGAAGTCGAGAACATCCCGGAGCTGGAATCGATGACCATGACGAATACGCTGCTCCTCGAGACTTACGAAGACCAGGTCAATCTCGTGCATGTCAACGCCAACGGCCAGAAGAAGAGCCTGGTGTTCGACATCCAGCAGATCACGCAGACCCTGGACTTCTGAACAGGATTACAGGTCTCCTGCCACAACCCTCATCCCGGACCATGACGCAACGTACAAGAAGCGCAGCCCGCATCGTCGACCTGGAATCGTTTCCGGACCTGAGATCCGGCCTGGGCGCCATCGTGGCCACCTCCGGCGGGTACGATCCGCTCCATCCCGGCCATGTCTCCTGCCTGCTGGAATCATCCTCTTATGGCGATACCCTGGTCGTCATCGTCAACGGCGACGGTTTTCTTCGCCGCAAGAAGGGCAAACCCTTCATGGATCTGAAGGCCCGTTGCCAGGTCGTCTCCGGAATCCGCGGCGTGGACTACGTCATACCTTTTGAAATAGAAGACGACGATACGGTCCGCGAGGCCCTGAGGGTGATCCGGCCGCGCGTGTTCACCAAGGGCGGAGACCGGACCGACATGTCCAACATCCCCGAGTGGAGCGTTTGCGAGGAACTCGGCATCGAAGTCGTTTCGGGGGTGGGGATGGACAAGGCCTGGAGCAGTTCCGACTACCTGGAATCGTGGGGACGATTCTGGGCCGATCGCACCAGCCGCGGGTAGAGGCGGAATGTTGGATTTGATGCTTGTCCGGCGACCGGTGCCGTCTTATAATCCCGTTACACGAGAACTGCCGCATCCCTTTGTGAACGCGTGGTCAACCCGTAGTTAATCTAAGCGCCGTATATACGTCGTATATGCACCAAAGATGTGCCGTATATACGCCGAGGCCGGGAGGATCACACCTGTTGCTCCCGGATGCCCCGGAGGAAAAGATGGCCAGCAGATATCGCGCCGCCGTGATCGGCCTTGGCCGCATGGGCAGCACCTTCGACGACGAGATCGACCAGGGCGGATCCATCTTCCTGCCCTACTGCCATGCCCCTTCCTACCAGGCCGCACCCGACGTGGACCTGGTAGCCGGGGCGGACCCCCACGACGAGCAACGTTCGATATTCGGCGAGCGCTGGGGTATCGAAGCCGGTCATCTTCACGCCGACTACCGCGATATGCTCGAGAAGGAGCGCATCGATCTACTCAGCGTATGCACTACCGCCCGGATCCGATCACAGATCGTTCAGGACGCCGCCCGGGCCGGCGTGAAGGCCATCTGGGCCGAAAAGCCCATTGCCCTGACCCTGGCCGAGGCCGACACCATGGTGGATACCTGCGCGGAACACGGCGTCGCACTGGCCATCAACTGCGCACGCCGTTGGCATCCGTTCTTCTCCCATGCAAGGACCATGATCGAAGAGGACGAGCTCGGCGAAGTCGTCCAGGTGACGGGCTACGGCCAGTGCGGTCTTTCCCACAACGGCAGCCATCTCATCGACATCGTCCGGTACATGGCGGGCGGAAGGGTCGAATGGGTGTACGGCGAAATGGAATCCGACGAGGCCGCGGCGGGTGAAAATGATCTGATGGGCAACGGGTACCTGGCCTTCGACAACGGGGTCCGGGCCTATGTCCGTGGCATGCCCTGTGGGATCGCGAACTGGGAAATCGACGTCCTGTGCACGAAGGGCCGCTTCCGCTCGATCGCGAACGGCCAGGACGCCGAACTCGTGAAGCTGCATCCCGGCGGTCCGCGTGGCAGAGGCGTGCCGGCCCGCATGCCATTCCCCTGGCCCGCGCACTATCCCTCCATGGGGCTGACCATCGTCGAAGACCTGATTTCGGCCATCGAAAACGGCCATCCGCCGAAATGTTCGGGGGTGGACGGACGCGAGGCCCTGGAAGTGGCCATCGCCCTGCGGGAGTCCCATCGCAGGGGCGGGCAAAAGGTCCATCTGCCCGTGCCGGATCGGGATTCGGGCATCCTTTCCGCCGAAATACACCAGGACGAGGTACCGGCGCGGGTCCGGCGCCTGCAGGGTTAGGAGACCGGATGAAGCTGGGATTCGTGACCTACCAGATCGGCCGGGACTGGGATGTGCCGGCCATCATCGACATGTGCGGCAGGACGGGTTTCACGGGCGTGGAACTCCGCACGACCCACGCCCACGGCGTGGAAGCCTCGCTGAGTGCGGGTGAGCGTACAGAGGTAAGACGGCGGTTCGAGGACGGCGGCGTGGACCTGGTGGGACTCGGAACAGCTTTCGAGTATCATTCGACCGATCCGGACGAGGTCCGGACGAACGTGGACGGAACCGTCGAGTACGCGAAGCTGGCGGCCGACCTCGGTTGTCCGGGCGTCAAGGTGCGCCCCAACGGCCTGCAGACCGAAGCGGGCATTCCGGAAGAAGCGACCCTGGAGCAGATCGGAAAAGCAGTTGGGGAATGCGCGGAAGCGGCCGGCGGTCTCGGCGTGCAGATCCGGGTCGAGGTGCACGGGAAGGACACCCAGGAGCCGCGGCGCATGCGCGCCATCATGGACCATGCGGACCATCCCAACGCGTATATCTGCTGGAACTCGAATTTCGGCGAAGTGCAGGACGGATCCGTCGAGGCGAACTACCGGCTGCTGGCCCACAAGATCGGCCTGGTGCACATTACCGAGATCTATCGCCCGGAATACCCGTGGCGGGAGCTGTTCAGGCTGCTCAAGGCGGACGGTTACGATGGTTACACGCTTGCGGAAATCGCCCACAGCCCGGAACCCGAACGGCTGATGGGCTACTACAAGGCCCTCTGGGAAGCGTACCAGGCGTAAGCGGCAGGCGAGAGCAAGGAGCATCAGTTAATGACTACGGCACAGAAGATATCCCAGGAATCCATCTACCGCGAAAGGACGCCGGGATCCTTTGAAGCGTTCAAACGTGCGGGTGAAGTCATGCCCGGCGTCGCCAAGGGCGCCTACTACTACGCGCCGTACCCGGTCACCATCGCGCGGGCCGAAGGCTGCCACCTGTACGACGTGGACGGCAACCGGTACGTGGATTTCGCCAATCACCACACGACGCAGATCCTGGGGCACAATCACCCGGCCGTCGTCCAAGCCGTGGAGCGACAGCTGGCGCAGGGGATTGCCGTGGCCGCCCCCATGGGGATCGAAACGGCGCTGGCGGATGAATTGTGCCGGAGAGTGGAATCCCTGGAGATGGTCCGGTTCTGCAACTCCGGGACGGAGGCGACGCTCCACGCGATCCGGCTGGCGCGGGAGTACACGGGCCGGCACCTCATCGCCAAGTTCGAAGGGGGCTACCACGGCAGCCACGACGCCGTCGAAATCAGCACTTCGCCCGATCCGGCGAAGGCGGGTCCCGCGGACCGGCCGGTGCCCGTGGCCAGCGCGGGGGGCATGCCTCCCAACGCCACCGACAACGTCGTCATCCTGCCCTTCGACGACGAGGCGGCCGTCGAGGCGATTGTCGCGGAGAAGCGCGACGAACTGGCGGCCGTGATCCTGGACCCGAAGACGGGTGTCATCCCCCAGCGCATGGACTTCGTGAGGGCGGTGCGCGAGATCACCGCGCGTTACGGCGTGCTCCTGATCCTGGACGAAATCGTGGGATTCCGCGCGTCGCCGGGCGGGGTCCAGGCCCAGTGCGGCATCCTGCCCGACCTGAGCACCTACGGCAAGATCGTGGGCGGTGGTTTTCCCGCGGGCGCTTTCGGCGGCCGCAGGGAACTGATGTCCCTGCTGGATCCCACCCTGGGCAAGGCCCGGGTATTCCAGAGCGGTTCATTCAGCGCCCACCCCGTCACCATGGCCGCGGGCCTCGCCATGCTGGAAGTGCTGACGCCCGACGTGTATGCAGGGCTCGACCGACTCACCGATCGTCTCGTGCATGGTCTCGAGGACGTGTTCGCCCGCACGGGTACCGTGGCGACGGCGGCCACGTCCGGTTCCACCTTCAGCATCTATTTCACCGGGGGACCGGTCCGAACCTACCGCGCCGTGGCGGCGGCGGACAAGGGTCCCGTATCCGCGGTGTATCTCGGCCTGTTGAACCGCGGTTACTACCTGTCGAACGGTCTCGCCATGAACTGCCTTTCCGCGGCCATGGACGAATCGCATATCGACGGCCTCGTCGAGGCGGTGGCCGGTACGCTGGAAGAGACCCGATCGTAATTCACACAACATCCACACCACACAGGAACCGAACCATGCCCCATCCTATCAAGTGCGCTGCCGTCCTGCTCGGCGCCATTGCCGCCTTCTTCCTGGCTCCCTTGCTGATCGCGGCGCAAGGCGGTTCCGGGGAATCGGCCGCGCGGCCCCTTCCGCCGGACGCCTCCCCGCGGGACCAGCAGGTCTTCCGGTACATGAGCCCGGAGCCCCGCACGCTCGATTCCGCGATAAACGATTACGACACAGAAGACACCATCATTCCCTTCGAGCCTCTGCTCCGGCGCGATCCGAACTGGAATCCGGAACCCGCGGCCGCCGACAGCTATGAATCCTCCCCGGACGGCAAGACCTGGACCTTCCACCTTCGGAGCGGCGCGAGGTGGAGCGACGGCCGGCCCGTCACGGCCCATGACTTCGTCTATTCCTTCCGCCGCATGCTGGACCCGGAGGAGGCCAACCCCTACGGGTTCTTCTACCACGACTTCAAGAACGCCAGGCCCATCAACCGCGGCGAGATCAAGGACCTGACCCAACTGGGCGTCCGCGCCGCCGACGATCTCACGCTGGTCATCGAGACGGAGAAGTCCGCGCCGTACCTTCCCTATATCGTATCCTATGGCAACGCGCTGCCCGTACCGCCATGGCAGGTCGAAAAGTACGAGCGTAAATGGACCCGGCTGGAAAACATCGTTTCGAACTCGGGATTCAAGGTGTCGGAATGGGTCACCGGAAGCCACATGACCCTGGTTCCGGATCCCATGTACAACGGTCCCCACAAGCCCTACCTGGAGAAGGTCATCCATCCCTTCCGCAACGCGGCGGTGGCCACGGCCCTCGCCTACGAGAACGACGAGGTGGACCGCGAACTCGTCGACGTGACCGACATGCCCCGCATCCTGGCCGATCCCGAACTCGCGCCGGACCTGGTCAAGGTGGCCGCCCGGGCCTCATGGTACCTCTTCTACCGCACCCGGCAGCCGCCCTTCGACGACGTGCGTGTCCGGGAGGCCTTCACGCGGGCGATCGACCGGGAGGTCATCACGAACATCCTGCTCGGCGGCACCGCCGTCCCCGCCTACTCCATGATCCCGCCCGAGTTCGCGGAGTACAACGGACCGGCCATGAAGCCCCATCAGGCCTACGATCCGGCAAAGGCCCGGGAGCTCATTCGGGAGGCCGGCTATCCCCGCGGGCGGGGGTTCCCCCGCCAGGAAATGTGGCTGCGGGCGCCGAATCCCACCATCAAGCGCATCAGCGAGGCCATCATGGCCATGCTGAAGGAGAACATCGGCGTCGACGTCACGATCCGGAGCGCCGACCGTACCATGTACATGAACAACATGTATAACTGGCGCATGAATCTTGGGCTCATCGTGTTCTACGCGGATTACCTGGATCCCCGCAACATGCTCGACATGATCTGGCACTCGCAGCCGCAAGGATACGGCCGGTCGGACTGGACGAACGCCGAGTTCGACCGCCTCGTGGAGCAGGCGGCCGCCGAACTGGACAGGGACAGGCGGCGCGCGCTTTACGCGGAGGCAGAGGAGATCATGGTGTCGGACTACGCCGGGTCCTTTCTGTTCCATCCGGTGAACCTGGAACTCAGAAAGCCCTGGGTCAAGGGGATCGACGAAAACCCCGACGGAACGGTCGGCGCCATGGACTATACGCGGGTCTACATCTCCCGGTGAAATCCGCCCGTTGAAAACCGCCCGTTGAAAACCGCCCGTGGCACCGCTTCAGGTGCGATAATCCGGCGGTACAGGGCGGTACTGATCCATTATAAGAACGAACGCAAATAAAAAGGCCTCCGCGCAATCTTTGTCACACGGAGGCCTTTCGAATTTCAGTCTGTTTCCGTCCGTTTACTTCGGTCAGATCATCAGCCGGATCAATTCGGACGTCGATTACCGGATCGCGTCCTTCAACTGGGCGACGAGGTCCCTAATCGACTGGGCGTTACGGGCCCTGGGTGCCAGTCTCAGGTAGTTCTCGTAGGACCTGATCGCGTTCGGATAGTCCTCTATTGTCTGATACTGAATACCCAGATTATAGTGCCAGTTCGGCTTCTTATCATTGATGCGGATCGCGGTCCGGTAGGACCTGATCGCGTTGCTGTTTCGCTTCAGCTTCCGGTAAGCGCCGCCCAGCGCGTAATGAGCGTCAGCGAAATTAACATCAATCTCCACCGCTTTTTGTAAAGACTTGATCGCGTTGGAAGTCTGGCCCGCCTTCTGCTGGGCCAGGCCCAGATTATAGTAGGCCTGCTTGTAGTCTGCCTTCAGTTCGATTGCTTTCTGAAAGGCGCCGATGGCGTTCGTAACCTGATCTGCATTAAGATATGCGATGCCGAGATTGTAGTGACGCGGTGGATCGTCTGGCATGTCTTCTACTGCTTTCTTCGCATCCGTGATCGCCTGGGTCTGGGCCTGCACAACCGGTGGGGCGACCACTGCAACCAGAAGAGCAAAAACGAGAAGACAGTTTAACTTCTTGATGCGTGTCATCCTCATTCCTCCGTTGGATAACTGAGCGTTGCAGGACTCTGGGTAATTATGGACAAATCGTGGTTTTCGGCGTATATTGTACCTAAGATAGAGAAGATACGCCATTTAGCACGAATATGCAAGTTAAATTCTCGACTTTCATGCGTGCGAGACGGAATCGAAGCATCAAGGAGGCTATTGATGACCAGGTACACCGTCGATGATTTTCTAGGAGACGCCCGGCGGATCGTGCGGGAGAACGGGATCAGGCGCGGGCTGGAATCGATCCGGAAGAACACGGAAAAGCTGCTGGGCCAATCCGACCTGCTGGAAACATACGTAGACATGGACGAGTACAGTGGGCATACGGTAATCGGCCATGATCCGGAGACAGACATCCATGTCATCGTCCATGGCGGACGCAAGGGCGGTACTTCCCCGCCCCACGATCACGGTCCCTGCAGCGTGATTTATGGGAACTATACCGGACACACCGTTATGCGGCGGTGGAACCGGCTGGACAATGGCGGTTCGTTGGGGCCAGCCCGTCTCGAGGTGGCGCGGGAGTACACCGTGGGCGCCGGGCAGGCGACCGCCTTCGCCGAAGGGGATATCCACTCCATAGACTATCCCGACGGTGCCTTCTTCGTCAGGGTGACCGTGGGGGACGTGGAAAAGCAGAAGACGCGCCGTTTCGATCTCGAACGAGGGATCGTGGAGATTGACGACCGGTCGGCACGGACGGGCTAGCGGATCGCCAGTCTACGGCCTGTACCAGTATACTGTTATGTAGAAATTGTGTACAGTAACTGCCCGGTCTTGTTATGAACCGAAGGAGAGTATAATGAAGGGCCTGTTGTTTGTTATTGCATGCTTAGCTATATCATGTTGTGCGGATTATGTAGAAGCGCAGACTGAGTATGATTTTCGAAGAATTAACTGGGGTATGGGGCCGGAAGAGGTTAAGGCGACAGAAGCTAAACCGCCAGATAAGATAGATGATGAGGGAGATATGGCGTATTTAACTTCTGTTGTGGGGAAAAGGGCTGTGTTATGGTATATGTTTTTTCCAAGTGGGAGTCAAAGCAAGTTGTGGAAAGCTCAGTATATTCTGATGGATGAATATCGTAATGACAACAACTATATACGTGACTTTTCTGAATTGTTCGAAAAACTGAAGTTGAAATATGGTTCCGCTTCGTTTGATCCAGGTTGGCAATGGAATCAGACCCTTTATCAAGATGATCCGGAACGCCACGGATTTGCAGTTTCACTAGGGCATGTAGCGAGGTGGGTTGATTTTAAGACAGATAAAACAACTATTCGGTTGGCGATTGGGGGAGAAAACTACAAGATCAATGTCTTTATAACTTATACTTCGAATGAGTATAAGGATGCTGCGGAATCAGCAGCGGCAGCATCTGAAGCTAGTGACTTGTAACTTGTTAACTGGAAAGTAACTATTGTAATCAACTTCCAGATCAGATCCAGAATTCCAGTATAAACCACTTTGACCAATGTCAGTCCTCGAACACAGATTTAAACAAGCCCCGGTAAAGCCCACGGATATCGTTCCGCCGGATCGGCTGAACGAATTGCTGCGTCGACGGAACCTGCCGGGCTTCGTATTCCTGGCCGGGCATCTGGCGGCCACCTTGCTCACCGGATACCTGGTGGCGCGCTCTTTGGGCACCTGGTGGCTGGCGCCGGCCCTGCTGGTCCATGGCGCCATCGTGGTGCACTGGTTCGCGCCCTTCCACGAATGCTCCCACGGAACGGCGTTCAGAAGCACGGCGATGAACCGGATCGTCGGCTGGATCACCGGCACCGGGCTGTTTCTCATCCCCGCGTACTTTCGCTACGAGCACCTGGCTCATCATTCCCACACGCAGATCACGGGGGACGATCCCGAGATGATCCCCATGGCGGAAAGCCTGGGCGGCTATCTCTGGTACGCGACGGGCATTCCCTATTTCTACAGTAATCTGAGCGCCCTGGCGCGGATGCTCTTCGGGAGGTTTAACGCGGTCGAGCGTAAGTTCCTTCCGCGGCGGGGCCGGAGCAATGTGGTGATGGAGGCCTGGAGCATGGTCCTGGCCTACGGCGCGCTGGCGGCCGTATCGGTCTGGTTCGACACGATGGCCGTGGTCCTGTACTGGCTGGCGCCCCGTTTCCTGGGCGAGCCCGCCATGCGTCTCATCCGCATGTCCGAGCACACCGGCTGCCCCCGGGTCCGCCATATCCTGCTCAACACACGCACCGTGCTGACCATCCCCCTGGTCCGGTGGCTGAACTGGAACAACGCGTATCACGCCGAACACCACGCCATTCCCACCGTGCCCTTCCACGCCCTGGGTGACCTGCATCGGATCATGGGCCCCCACTTCGAAGAAGTTCGTCCGGGTTACGTGAATACGCAGCTGCACCTGATGTCGAACGGGATGAAAAACAGCGCCGCGAAGGGCGGCTGACAGGGGCTGACCGGGGGCTAGCCGTCGGCCGGTTCCGGGGAATCCTCTTTGGGCGGCACGACGCACAGGAACCCGAGCGGTTCCTCGCCGATGCTCTCGAACTGGTGCTGTTCGTCGGGGGCGATGTACACCACGTCGCCCGGGCCCACGTCGTGCACGTCCCACCCGATGAGCACCTTCGCCCGCCCCCGGAGGATGTAGATGCCGTGGTCGTGAGGATGGCGGTCGAAGGAAGACTGCCCGCCCGGTTCGATTTCGAAGTAGCGGACGGAGAAATTGTTCGCCCCGTCTTCGGGACCGATGACCACCCGCACCGATCCGCCCACCGCCCCGCCCTTGCTGTAGGGCTGCTTCTCCACGCCGGACCAGTCGTTCGCGCCATGCTGGCCGCGGTGTTTGTGTACTACGCCCATGGCGAGCCTTTCACGACGTCATCCATCTCACGCTTAAGTTACTGGATTACATGAAGTTCCGAACGCCGCTGCCGTGCAGTTCCGATATGCGCTCGGCGTCCTTGCGGTCGAATTCGATGGATACGAGTTCGCGTACCCGCTTTCGGTGCATCTCTTCGTAAAGTCCCATTACCGCGTCCCGGCCCCGGGCCAGTTGCTCCGGGTGGGAGCCGCCGCCGGCCAGTGTCATCATGGCTTTCAGCACGAAGGGACTGGATCCCGACGCCTGCTGGAGGAACAGGGTCCGTTCCTCGGCCGCCCGCATCAAATCGTCCTTTATCGACGGATCCTGCTCGATGTGGTAGGCGAAATGGGATATGCCGTACCCGACGTGCCGGCCCTCGTCCTGTCGCGCCAGCTTGAAGGTCCGGGCGGTCACCGGATCGGGCGCGACCTGCTCCAGGAACATGAGGAGTTCCATGAAGGTACCCTCGCCCAGGACGTGCATGAGGAAGGAACCGTTCGAGTAGTCGTCCTGCGCCAGCAGACTGCGGAGGGACCATTCGGTCGCGGCCGAAACGTACTGCAGGCCGCCGCCGTTGGCAAGGGCGCGCTTGGTGAATACCTCCGCGTGACGGGCCTCGTCCATGACCTGCGTGGCCAGGAAGAGGACCACTTCGGAAAACTGCGGATCGATGCGGTTCATGAACTTGGCCGGCAGGTACATGGCCAGGTATTCGTTCTGGATCAGGAAGGTCATGACCTGGCACACCGCCTGCTCCAGGTCGTCCGGCAATACGGGCAAGTCTTCCCAGGGGATGTCCGTCGTGGCGTCCCACTGCCCCGCCTTGCCCTGCTCGTACAAATCCGCGATGTTATCGGCCCATACCAGCTTCTTCTCCCGGATGGCAAACCCGAAATCCGGCGTCCCGGGATCGACGACCGAACCCCGCTGCGCCAGGCCGTGGCCGTCGAGCGCCAATTCCGGCACTTCGCCCGCCTTGCCGACCTGGCAGTCCCGCATGAGGATGCCGCGGCCGTCCACGGGTTTCACGCGGATGCCCCGGTCGGGCTCGCCCCAGGCGGTGGTATCGGGCAATGGAATAGCGAAGTCGGCAGACTCGGGTTCGTCGGACCTGGATCCTTCGGACATGGGGTCTTTGGACTCGTTGTTCCTGGACATGTTCAGGTCTGTTCCAGAGCGAAAATTGACTTAATGATCCCCGTCAAGTATATGTATGATACTGGGTTTACCGTTCGATGACAAGATGAAGGTAGGAAGGGCGTTACATGAATCTGTCGAGGCTCCGTGTTTTCCGCCTCTGGCGCGTGATGGCGAGGCGCTTCAGGCAGCGCCTGCACGCCAATATCGAACGCATGCGGACGACCGACCAGGTCTTCATGATCAGCGCCGCGGTACTGATCGGCGTGCTGGGGGCGGGAGGCGCCATCGCATTCCGCGAGCTGATCATGTTCATCGAGTCCGTGGCCTGGGGCGGCGGATTGTCCGGCCGTGTTTCGCTCACCACGCTGACGGTGCTCACGGTACCCACTGCCGGCGGGTTGATCGTCGGCATCCTGATCTACTTCAGCACCCGGGAAGCCCGCGGCCTGCCCGATGTGATGGAAGCCGTGGCCCTTCGCGGCGGACGCATAAGACCCCGGGTCGCGGTGGAGACCTCACTGGCCACGGCCATCAGCATAGGCACGGGGCTGTCGGTGGGCCGCGAGGGCCCCATCGCCCACATAGGGGCCGCCATCGGCTCCACCTTCGGACGGCTGTCGCACGTCAACGTCCATCGCATGCGGACCTTCGTGGGCTGCGGCGCGGCCGCGGGCATCGCGGCGACCTTCAACACGCCGATCGCCGGCGCGCTGTTCTCCCTCGAAGTCATCCTGGGCAATTTCTCCTTCAGCCGGTTCAGTCCCATCGTGATCTCCTCGGTGGTGGCGACCGCCATATCCCGCCACTTTCTTGGCAACCAGCCGGCCATCATCGTGCCCCCGCACGGCGTGAACCACCCGTTGGAATTCGCCCTGTACGCCATATTGGGTATCCTGGCCGCCATCGTGGGCACCCTCTTCGTCCGGGCGCTTTACGGCGTGGAGGACCTCTACGGAAAGGTACCGCTTCCGGATTACCTGAAGCCCATGACCGGAGGACTGCTCGTCGGCGCCCTGGCCCTGCTCTATCCCCAGATCCTCGGCGTGGGATACGAAACCATGGATCGGGCCCTTTTCTCCGAACTGGAGTGGCAGCTCCTGCTCATCCTGGTCTTCATGAAAATCGCCGCCACCTCCTTCACCCTGGGTTCGGGCGCCTCCGGCGGGGTAATCGCCCCTTCCCTGTTCGTCGGCTGCATGCTGGGCGGCGCTTACGGCGCCCTGGTCAACCACCTGCTGCCCGGTACGAGCGCCACCGGGGGCGCCTACGCGCTGGTGGCCATGGGCGCGCTGGTGTCTTCGACCATCCGGACCCCCATGACCTCGATCCTGATGATCTTCGAAATGACCGGCAATTACGAGCTGATCCTGCCGCTGGCGATCTCCGTCATCGTCAGTACGGCGCTGTCCGCCTATCTGCTCAAGCCTTCCGTGTATACCATGCGCCTCCTGAGGAGAAACGTGGACCTGGAAAAGGGCCAGGAGACGAACGTCCTCAGGTCGCTGAACGTGGGGCAGGCCCGGGTGGCCTCCTTCGAGACGATACCGCCCCAGGCGCCGCTCGACGACCTGATGTCCCGCCTGGCCGAGAGTACGGACACGGAGTTCTATATCACGGACGACGAGGAGCGTTACCAGGGAACGGTCACCTTCGACCGCATCCGCAGTCTCGTCGCGTACGGCGAGGACCTCGAAGGCGTCATCGTGGCCCACGACATCGCCCAGTTCGACCTGCCGACGGTCTCCGACGGCGACACGCTGGACCGGGTCATGCTGTTGTTCAGCCGTCACCAGGTAAACGCCTTCCCTGTCGTCGAGCCGGACTCGCAGCGCCTCGTCGGCGTCATAAGCCGCGAGCACGTCATGGACGCCTACAACCGGGAGACGGCCAGAAGGGACCTGGCCGGTGAATTCGGGAACATGGTCGACACACTGAGCGACGGGCAGGTCGTGCAACTGGGCGACTCATACGCCATGGTGGAAATCAACGCACCCCGGCGGTTCACCGGCAGCACCATTCGGCGCTTGCAGATCCGCAGCCGCTACGGAGTTCAGATCCTGCTCATCAGGAAACGGGAGCAACGGACCGGCCAGGCGAATCAAGCCGGCCAGGTGAATCGGACCGGCCAGGCGAATCGGGCTGACCAGGTGAACCAGGCTGACCAGGTGAACCAGGCCGCCCGGGCGCACTTCGTTCCTAAGCCGGACTATGTGATCAAGGAGGAGGATGTCCTGCTCGTCGCCGGAGAGCGCGAATCCATAGATCGTATTGTCAACCTGTAATGTTAAGTTGCTTAATGTTTAGTTGACACCATACTATTACGTTCTATTATACGGATCGTGTAATAGCGATGAATCGTTAACATCAAGAGGTTCCTTTCTATCACATCATGGGAGCGTGAAAATGGGTACCTTTATGTTACGTATGTTACGCAGAATGCCCGCATGGCTGGTGGTCCTGAAGATTGCGGCCTTCCCGGCCGCCGCGCAGGAGAACGCAGAACCGGCCGTTTCAGGCCTGGTCGAAATTACGGGATTCGTAGACGCCAGCTACACCTTCAACAACCTCGACGATTCGAATACCTTCGGCCTCGACCAGGTAGAGATCGATCTGTCGAGGAACCTGGGCGATATAGGCTCGTTGCGCGCGGATCTGGAATGGGTAAGCGACGGAGAGGGCGGATTCACCCTCGACGCGGAGCAGGGCTACGTGACCCTGGATCTCGGGATGGGCCGGGGAGAGGGGAACTACCCGACCCTGACCTTCGGGAAGTTCAACGCGCCCATTGGGTTTGAGCTCCTGGACGCCCCGGACATGTACCAGTATTCCCACGCGCTGGTCTTCGATAACGGACTGCCGACCAACCTGACCGGCGCCATGCTGTCCATGGACCTGGGCGGCGGCATCGACGTGGTGGTTCATCTTTCGAACGGATGGGACCAGAACGTCGATACGAACACCGACAAGATGATCGGCGGAAGACTCGGTTACAGCCACGAAGAATTGGGCGGAATCGGGTTCTCGGCCATGCGCGGCGACGAAAAGGGGCTGGTCGGCAATCTGACTGTCTACGATGTCGATCTGACCCTGACGCCTGCGCCGAAACTCCTCATAGGCGGGGAGTACAACTACGGCAAGACGGATCTGAACGAGGTTAATGTTGAAAACAGCTGGAACGGCTACATGGTGATGGCGCATTACAGTCTTACGGACGTCATGGGACTGACAGGCAGGTACGACCGCTTCACCTGGGAATATTCACCGATCGTTTTCTCACGAATCGCGGCACGTCGAAGCGGTGCGCAGGATCATCCACCGGGCAACCTGGAAGTGACCCAGCAGGCCCTCACCATCGCCCCGACCTTCGCGTTGACCGACGGCCTGGGGTTCCTCATGGAACTCCGCCGGGATTTCTCGGACGATGAGCTCTTCGGGGATCCGGGTTCCGGCAAACGTGAGAAGTCGATGGTCAACTTCGCCTTCGAGATGACCTACTCGTTCTGAGATGAAGTTTACTTCGTGTTACGTGTCGTCCGGAACGACCCCATACAGGTGGCCAAAATCGACCCATGGACTTGTTTCACCTAGAGTCCCAAGGGGTTTCGGGCAGGGTGTCGTGCGCGCCCGCGGTGATTTCGTAATCTGGCACGCTGTTTGCGTTTAAATAGGTACGTCGAAACAGTTCCGTCAGATTCACCATCACATCATCGGAGCGTGAAAATGTGTACCTATTTGTTACGTATGTTACGCAGAATGCCCGCATGGCTGGTGGTCCTGATGATTGCGGCCTTCCCGGCCGCCGCGCAGGAGAATGGCGGGGGCGGCACGGACCCAGGTGGAGACTCGCCCGTTTCCGGCCTGGTCGAAATCTCGGGTTTCGTCGACGCCAGCTATACCTACAACAATACGGATGATGCGAATACCTTCGGCCTCGACCAGGTAGAGATCGATCTTTCGAGGAACCTGGGCGATATCGGCTCGTTGCGCGCGGACCTGGAATGGGTCAGCGACGGTGAGGGCGGCTTCACGCTCGACGCCGAGCAGGGGTACATGACCCTGGATCTCGGCCTGGGCCGAGGGGAGGGGAACTACCCGACCCTGACCTTTGGCAAGTTCAACGCGCCGATCGGGTTCGAGCTTCTGGACGCCCCGGACATGTACCAGTACTCCCACTCGCTGATCTTCAGTGATGGATTGCCCACCAATCTGACCGGTGCCATGCTGGCCATGGACCTCGGCGGCGGCATCGACGTGGTGGTTCATCTTACGAACGGGTGGGACCAGAACGTCGACACCAATACCAACAAGATGATCGGCGGCAGGCTCGGTTACAGCCACGAGAAACTGGGCGGGATCGGCTTCTCGGCCATGCGCGGCGACCATGTGGAGCCGTTATTGGGTACGGACTTCGAACTGGTCAGCAACCTGACCGTTTACGACATCGACCTGACCTTGACACCGGCACCTGGACTCATCATCGGCGGGGAGTACAACAACGGTAAAACAGAACCGAAGGTTTCTGACAGTGATATCAACTGGAACGGCTACATGGTGATGGCACACTACCGTCTCACCGACGTCATGGGGTTAACGGGCAGGTACGACTACTTCACCACCTACTCCAGCGCTACATTACGAACGGGCAGAGCGAAAGTACATACAACAACCCGTCAGGCCCTCACCATCGCCCCGACCTTCGCGCTGACCGACGGCCTGGGGTTCCTGATGGAACTCCGCCGGGATTTCTCCGTCTATGAGAGAATTCGGGGTTCCGGCGAACGTGAGGATGAGGAGTCGATGGTCAACCTCGCCTTCGAGATGACCTATTCGTTCTGAGTCGTTTACTGATCCGTAGGTTTTTATCATCCATCTTGGGATCGTGAATATGGGTACTTTTGTGCTTCGTAGGTTCCCTGCCTGGCTTACGGTCGTGATATTCGCAGCCTACCCGGTCGCCGCACAGGAGAATGAAGATTCGGCCTTCCCCGGACTGGTCGAAGTTTCGGGGTTCGTAGACGCCAGCTACACCTACACCAACCTCGATGACTCGAATACCTTCGGGCTCGACCAGGTGGAGATCGACCTGTCGAGAAACCTGGGCGAGATCGGCACGCTGCGCGCGGACCTGGAATGGGTGAGCGACGGCAGAGGCGGCTTCAACCTCGACGCGGAGCAGGGGTACGTGACACTCGATCTCGGACTGGGCCGCGGAGAGGGGAACTACCCGACCCTGACCTTCGGCAAGTTCAACGCGCCCATCGGGTTCGAGCTCCTGGACGCCCCCGACATGTACCAGTACTCCCATGCGTTGGTCTTCGATAGGGGGTTGCCGACCAACCTGACCGGCGCCATGCTATCCATGAATCTGGGCGGGGGTATCGACGTGGCGGTCCACCTGACCAACGGATGGGACCAGAATGTAGACAGGAATAAGGAAAAGACGATCGGCGGCCGGCTCGGATACAACCACGAAGAAATGGGCGGTATTGGATTCTCCGCGATGCATGGCAAACAAACTGAACTCACGGGCAATCAGACAGTCTACGACATCGACCTGACGCTGACGCCGACACCGGAACTCATTATCGGCGGAGAGTACAACAAGGGCAAGCAGGAGAAAGACGAACACAGAAGGAAGTTCAGTTGGAACGGCTACATGGTGATGGCGCACTACCGTTTAAACGATGTTGTCGGTTTAACGGGCAGGTACGACTACTTCAACGTCTCTTTCACCCATGATCCTCTGTACATTGAGTTCTGGTGGGATTTTCCAATATCTGCAACGAGAGAACAGCTTAGCCGCGGGGTAGATCAGCACGCCCTCACCATAGCACCGACGTTCGCGCTGACCGATGGCCTGGGGTTCCTCATGGAACTCCGCCGGGATTTCTCTGACGAAGAAATTTTCGAGCATCCTGAAACCGACGAGTTGAAAAAGTCGATGGTCAATTTCGCCTTCGAGATGACCTATTCGTTCTGATCCAGGCGACCCCCGGTCAGGTTCAGTACAGATCGGCTTCACCGGCACTCGCCCGCAGGATCTCGGGCTCCTCGCCCGTCAGATCGACCACAGTCGAAGGTTCCGGGACGATGACGCCGCCGTCCACGATGACGTCCACGACCTTGCCGTACCGGGCTGCGATGGAATCGGCGTCGTTCAAGTCGTTTCCGTTGGCCGAAGCCGCGATGCCGGAAGGCGCGACACTGGTGCTCAGCACGGGCCGGCCGAGCGCTTGCACGATCTCGAGGCAGATGGGATTGTCCGGCACACGGATACCCACCGTCCGTCGCTTGCCGATCATGAACTTCGGCACGTCTCTCGAAGCCTCCAGGATGAAGGTATAGGGGCCGGGCAGCAGGCGCTTCATCATGCGGTACGCCGCGTTGGAAATGTCCTTCGCGTACCGGGCGAGATCCTTCAAATCCGAACATACGAAACTGAGCGGTTTCCCGGCGGGGGCCTGCTTGATCTGGTAGATCCGGTTGATGGCCTTGCGGTTGAAGATATCGCAGCCCAGTCCATAGACCGTGTCGGTCGGATAGACGATCACGCCACCGCGGTGCAGCGCTTCGACGACCCGGTCTACATGCCGCTTCTGGGGGTGTTCGGGATGGAGTTGAAGGATAGCGGCCATGGCGGGTCAGGACACGCGCGTCACGAAACGCGGGTCAGCACTTCCCTGCAGACTTCGATGGCCCGGTCGATCTGATCGCCGCTTACGTCCAGGTGCGTAACGGCGCGGATGACGCCGGGTTTCATGGCGAGCATCCGGACGCCTTCTTCCGACAGGCGATCGACGGCCTCGAAGGGATCCAGGCCGTTCCGCAGGCTGAAGAAGATCATGTTGCTGTGGATCTCGTCCAGGTCGATCTCGACGTTCTCCAGGTCGGCGAGCGCCTCCGCCAGCCGGGTGGCATGGCCGTGGTCCTCGGGCAGCCGGGAGATGTTGTGCTCCATGGCGTAAAGACCGGCTGCCGCCAGGACGCCCGCCTGGCGCATCCCGCCGCCGAGCATCTTCCGATAGTAGCGCGCCGCGTCAATCGTGGCCTGGTCGCCCGCCAGCACGCTGCCGACCGGCGCGCCCAGGCCCTTGGACAGGCACACGGATACCGTATCGACGTGCCGCGTATAGGTCTGTGCGGTCAGGCCCGTCGCCGCACAGGCGTTGAACAGCCGGGCGCCATCCATGTGAACGCGCAGGTTGTTTGACCGCGCGCAATCGCTGACCCGGGACAGCGCTTCCACCGGCCACGGGTATCCGGCGGACTTGTTGTGGGTGTTCTCCACGGCGACCAGCGCCGTCCTGCCGTAATGCACGTTGTCGCCCCGCTGGATCACTTCCTCCATCTGCACCGGCGTGAAAACGCCCCGTTCTCCCGTCAGCAGGCGGACCTGCACGCCCGACAGCGCGCCGGCGGCGCCGGCTTCCGCGTTGAACAGGTGGCAGTATCTTTCCGCGATAACGTCGTTGCCGTGGTGGGTCTGCGACCGGACAGCGAGCTGGTTGCCCTGCGTGCCGCTCGTGACGAAGAGGCCGGCTTCCTTGCCGAGTAGGGCGGCCATGGCTTCTTCGAGCCGGTTGACCGATGGGTCTTCGCCGAAACAGTCGTCGCCGACCTCGGCGTTCGCCATGGCGCGTCGCATGGCCGGTGTCGGCCGGGTCATGGTGTCGCTGCGAAGTTCGACGATCTGCATGGACGCTCCTCAGTGGCCGTACTTGATCAGGGTCACGCTGGTGCCGTGCTCCGTGATATCGAATTCGACTTCGTCCATGAGAGCCTTGATCATCAGGATGCCCCGGCCATTCTCCTTGAGCAGGTTGTCCGGGTTTCGCGGGTCCGGCAGGGCGTCGGGATCGAAACCACTGCCGCAGTCGCATATGTGTATACGGAACAACGCGGAACTGCATTTGCAGGATATGATGACCTGCTTGGACTCGTCGCACCGGTTTCCATGCAGAATCGCGTTCTTGACCGCTTCGTTCACAGCGATCATGATGTCGCCGCGCGTTCCCTGGTCGAAGCCGGTCTGCTCGGTAAGCTCCTCTATGCGGCGGTCCACTTCCGCGGTCAGATCGGGATTGCTCGGGATCGTCAGTTCCAGCGTCACGCCACTTTCAGCCCCGTCCTGCCGAGATTCGCCCATGCAAGAAGCTCCATGAATCCGCCACGCGAACGGCCGGCGTGCGCGCCGCGCGAACGGCCGGCATGCGGCCCGGATCCTGCCGGGACCATGCGTGCCTTTGCATGATCCGGGATACACGGTATCTACCTGATCGAACTCAATCAAAGTATGGAGTGGATGTTTCCGTGTCAAGTTCGGGGAGGCGGGGAGAGACCTACGAGGGCCTGTTGAATCTGCGTTCGATCTCTTCGAGGGGCATGCGGACCACGGTTGGACGCCCACGGGGTGTCACATAGGGCATTTCCGTGGCGAACAGATCGTTGACAAGCCCGTTCATCTCCTGCTGGGACAAGGGGTCGCCCTTCCTTATCCCGGCGTGGCCGGAGAATGTAAGGGCGAGACGTTCTTCCATCTTGAGGTTCTTTTCCGGCATTTCCTGCAGGTTTTCAATCATCCGGTGAAACAATGTGTCTACGTCCTGGTTGCTCGCCATGCAGGGGACGGCGTCGACGACCACGGTCTTCTCGCCGAACAGTTTCACATTGAATCCCAACCGGGCGAAGTGATCGAAATGTTCCCGGACCAGCGCGATCTGCGGCGCCATGAGATCGAGGGTTACCGGAAACAGCAACTGCCGTGAGGGGGCGGATTCGTCGCCCAAAGTCTTCAGCGCCCGTTCGAACAGCACGCGTTCGTGGGCGGCGTGCTGGTCGATGAGCATGAATCCCCCTTTGACCTGGGCCAGAATGTAGGCGTTGTGCAGTTGCCAGAGCGATACCATTTCCGCATCGCCGTGCTCTCTGACCGTTCCCGGTTCCCCTTCGTCACGCGTCCCGCCCTCCGATCCCGCCGGGGTGTAGGTCCACTCCCCCGGAGGATCGCCGCCGTTTCCGCGCGCGGGGCCGAACAGGTCTATCTGGCTCCTGCGCGCCATGGCCGGATCGAGTTCGAGTTCGGGTGCGCGCTCGCCACCGGGCGCCGCGGCCGGCGCCATTCCGGAGATGTCCGGCGTATCCGTTTCGAAAACGGGTACCACGTCAGAGTTCTGCAGCGCCAGCCGAATGGCCCGCAGGAGCCGCTCATATACCATGGACTCGTCGGAGAACCTGACCTCTCGCTTCGCGGGGTGGACATTGACGTCCACCTGGTCGAGATCGATATTCAGGAAAACGATGGATACGGGAAACCGTTCTTTGGGCAGAATCGATCCATATCCTTCGAAAACGGCGCGGTTCAGGGCGCGGCTGGATACCGGCCTGAGGTTGATGTACAAATGCTGGTGGGTACGGGAAACCCTGGCGGCGTCGGGCCGGCTGATGAATCCGTGTATCTTGACGAGGTCGTCGTCGAACGTGACCGGGATCATCTGGTTCATGAGCGTGTTGCCCATGACGGCTTGCGCCCGGGTATAGGTGTTGGACACGGCGGGCAGGGAAAGGGTATCCCGGCCGTCGACCGTCAGCGTGAAGGCGATCGCGGGATAGGCCATGGCGATGGAGGAGACCACGGATACGACATGGCGCGTCTCCGTACCTGTCGTCCGGAGGAACTTCCGGCGGGCGGGCACGTTGTAGAACAACTGCGATACGGCGACCGTCGTGCCCGGTGCCCGCCCGGCGTCCGTAACCTTTGGCGCCGAACCTCCGTCGATGCGGACGCGGGTCCCGGCCGCTTCGCCTTTCGTATTCGTCGTCAGGTCCACCCGGGCCACCGAGGCGATGCTGGCCAGCGCCTCGCCCCGAAATCCGAAGGTACCGATGCGGTAGAGGTCGTCTTCGCCGGCGATCTTGCTGGTCGCATGCCGCTCGAAGGCCAGCACCGCGTCCTCCCGGGACATGCCTCCGCCGTCGTCCATGACGCGCATGAGCTGCTTTCCGCCCGCCTTGATCTCCACGGAAATGCGCTCGCCGCCGGCGTCGATCGCGTTCTCGACCAGTTCCTTCACGACCGAGGCGGGGCGTTCGATCACCTCGCCCGCGGCGATCATGTTCGCCAGCTTCTCGGACAACACCCTGATCTGGTCAGCCATGCGTCACCTGAGTATCCAACGCTATTCCCCGTACGTGATCCGGTAGATTACCCCGGCGTAATCATCAGAAACGAGCAGGGAGCCATCCGGCATGACCTCCACGTCGGCCGGGCGGCCGGAATACTCCTCGTCCACGAGCCAGCCCGAGGCAAAATCCTCGTAACTCACGGCCACGTCGCCGTCCAGGCGCACCAGGGTGATCCGGTACCCGATCCGATTGTCCCGGTTCCAGGACCCGTGTTCGGCGATGAATACCTGGTTGCGGTACTCGGGCGGGAACATGTCGCCGGTGTAGAACCGCATGCCCACCGCGGCCACGTGCGGACCGAGGTCCTGCACGGGGGGCACCAGGGAATCCTGTGGACGCCTGCCGCCGAATTCGGGATCCGGAATGTCCGTGCCGTGGTGATACGGGAAGCCGAAATGCTGTCCGGCTTCGGTCACGCGGTTCAGCTCGTCAGGCGGGATGTCATTGCCCATGAGGTCCCGCCCGTTGTCGGAGAACCACAGTTCGCCCGTGTCCGGGTGCCAGTCGAAGCCCACGGTATTGCGCACGCCGCTTACGTAGACTTCCAGTTCCGTTCCGTCCGGGTTCATGCGCATGATGGTCGCGTATCGAGGATCGGCCCGTTCGCAGACGTTGCACGGCGCCCCCACGGGAACGTAGAGCTTGCCGTCGGGCCCGAACCGGATGAACTTCCAGCCGTGATGACGGTCGGTCGGGAAACCCCGGCTGACCACGACCGGCTCGGGGGGATCATAGAGCCTGTTTTCGATGTCGTCGTACCGGAGCACCACGTTGATATCGGCGACGTAGAGCGCTCCATCCCGAAAAGCGATGCCGCTCGGCATCCTGAGCCCGCTGTCGAGGGTCAGCACCTCGTCGGCGACGAAATCCCCGTCCATGTCCCTGACGGCGTACACGTTCCCTGCGCGCCGGGAACCCACGAAGAGGGTGCCGCTCGGCCCCATCGCCATGGCCCGCGCGTTGCGGACGCCGCTGGCGTAGACGGAGATCCGGAAGCCTTCCGGCAACTGGATGCGGGACAGGATCGGATCGGACTCCGGGGATTCGTCACCGGGCGCGGGGGCCGACCCGCATGCGGCGACCAACAGGAAGCCCAACAGGAACAGACGTGGTGTCCAGCGTCGGATTGCGGTCATTGGAACGAGTCGGCGGTGATCGTTGCAGGCGTTTATTACGGCCGGAGACGCGCGAAGCGCGCCAGGGTCCTGAAGTACGTTACGGTTCCCCCACATGGTAATGATCCGGGGGATGCAAATCAAGGACAAACTGATGCTTGCTTTTGATGAAATCGACCGTTAATGTTTACCACGAGTTTGTCAGCTGGATACCAGTAGAAGGCGGGCCATGTCGCGTATCGAACGCCTCCACAGCCAGGGAATTCGACCGTATCCCGCCCGGTCCGGCAGGACGCACACGGTGCGGCAGGCGCGGGAATCCGGAATTGCCGGCAATGCGACCGTCATTGCCGGCCGGTTGGTCCGGCTGGATACACGGACCCGGGGCGGCGCGCTCGAGGACTGGACGGGCACGATCGACCTCGTCCTGGACGATCCGGCCCTGGCCGGCATGCTGACGCGGGTCTGTGCCGGCGACCTCGTGGAATGCGCGGGTACATGGAAAAACGACGCCTACACCGTTACCGGACTCAAGCTCCTGGCGCCCTGCCTGCGCGGCGCGCCTGAACCGGACGCGGCCGGCGCCGTACGTATCAGGGCGCGTCTCATGGCCGCGACCCGTTCTTTCTTCGAATCCCGCGGCTTCATGGCCGTGGACACGCCAACCTTCATGACCGTTCCGGACCTGACGCCGGCCCTTAGTTCCTTTCGAACGGAATACGTGGACGGCGACGGCGGAATGCGGACCCTGTATTTGCAGACCTCGCCCGAACACTACATGAAACGCCTGCTGGCGGCGGGCTGCGAACGGATGTACCAGATCTGCCGGTTCTACCGCAACGGGGAACGGTTCGACACCCACCATCCCGAGTTTACCGGACTGGAGTGGTACGAGGCCTACGCCGATTACGAGACGGTCATGGTCACCACGGAGGAATACGTGACCTCGCTGGCCGAGGCCCTCGGCCATGCGGGTGAACTGACCTACCGGGGTACCACGATCGACCTTCGGCCTCCCTGGCCACGGTACAGGGTGCGGGACTGCTTCCTGGACCGGACGGGAATCGACCTGGATGCCTGCGACGACCTGAAGGATTTCTCGTCCGCGGCCAAAGACAGGGGTTACGAAATTCGGGAAGACGACGACTGGGACGACCTGTTCCACCGCGTTTTCCTGACGGCCGTGGAACCCGCGCTGCCCGCGGACCGGCCGGTCTTTTTGACCGAGTATCCCGCCCGGTTGCCGTCGCTGGCGCGCCGGGTTCCGGACAACCCCCGGTACGTGGAACGATTCGAACTGTACATGGGCGGGCTGGAACTGGCCAACGCCTTCACGGAGCTGAACGATCCGGTGGAGCAACGAGCCCGATTCGAGGCGGACCTGGAGGTAAAGCGAACGAAGAAAGGCCCGGACCACTACGACGGCGGGGTGGACGAAGCGCTGCTGGCGGCCCTCGAATACGGGATGCCTCCGTCGGGCGGAATCGCCATCGGCCTGGACCGGCTGGCGATGTTGTTCGCCGACGTCGAAACGATCGATCCCGTGATCACGTTCAGGGATTTCTGACCGAGACAACGATGAATACACACCGGCCGTTCTTTATGAAACACACCGGCCGTTCTTAAGGAGGAAGGCATGCGGGCACTGATGTACCTGGGAACGCGCCAGATGGAAATGCAGGAGGTTGAAGAACCACGGGTCACACCCGGCCACGCCGTGCTGAAGGTGGGTGCGGCGAGCATATGCGGCTCGGACCTGCACGGCTTTCTGGGCAAGAGCGCGAAGCGGGTCCCGCCGCTGATCATGGGACACGAATTCACCGGCGAGGTGGTGGACCTGGGCCGCGGCGCGGAAGGGCTGTCCGTCGGCGACCGGGTCACGATCAACCCGATCCTCTCCTGCGGCCGGTGCGACGAGTGCCTCCGGGGACGCACCAGCATCTGCCCCCATCGAACGGTCATCGGCATCGAGCATCCCGGGGCCTTCGCCAATTACGTTTCCGTGCCTGTGGCGTCCTGCTTCAGGCTGCCTGACCACGTGGGCGACCTCGAGGGCAGCATGGTCGAATCCCTCTCGAACGCGCTGCATATCTTCGACCGGAGCCTGCACGGATTCATCCGGAGCGTGGCCGTCATCGGCGCGGGCACGCAGGGGCTCCTCGCCCTGCAGGTGGCCCGGCACATCGGGGCGACCCGCATCGCGGTGACGGACAGGATGCCCTCGCGCCTGGCGCTGGCCACTTCGATGGGCGCGACCCACGCTATCGACGTCCGGTCGGACGACCCAGACGGTCCGGTGGAAGCCGTTTTCGACATGACGGACGGCCAGGGGGTGGACCTGGCGGTCGAAGCGGTGGGCCACACAGCGACGCAGGAACAAGCCGTGCGGATGCTGCGGCAGGGCGGCGAGGCCGTGCTGCTCGGTCTCGGCGCCGAAGCGCCCATGGCCATAGACGGCGTGGCCATGGTCAACAGGGAACTGGTCGTTCGCGGTTCGTATGCCTATACGAGCCTGGACTTCGCCTATTCTCTCGAACTCATCTCCACGGGCAGGATCGACGTCGCCTCCATGGTCGTCGAAAGAGACCTGGAGCAGGGGCCGGGCATTTTCGCGAAACTGGTGGACGACCCGGGCGACCTGATCAAGGTGGCGCTGGTGCCGGGTTCGTGACGCGGCCTCCTTGCGGCACCGCGGCGCGGCGCCGGAGCCGGAAGATGGATCAGCGCCCAGGACCGTGCAGCCGCAGGGCTTTTCTGAAGCGTTCCTGGGAGACCCAGCGCGTGTTGTAGGCGCTTCGGTACGCTCGTAGGCCGGCTGCGTCCGGGTAAAGGGATTCCGGACCGTAGGGGTAGCCGGTCATCCCGTGGAAGGGCAGCGGTTCGATCGTGGCGGCCGTCGCCGTGTTCAGGTCGCCCTCCTTCAGCCAGCCGTCGGTATGCAGGACGAAATCCCTCGTCCAGCCGGGCGGTGGTTCGGGCAGGTCCGCCGCATCGAAGGTCACCTTGATTTCCTCACCCGAACTGTAGATGACATAACGGTTGTCGGATGCCCGCAGCAGGGGCGTCACGTCGCCGTACCGCGTCCGGTATCCCTCGAAGGGAAGCCACTGGGGTTCGCCGCTCAGCACCTGGTAATCCCGGACAAACGGGCCATAGGGCGCGGTCCGGTACTCCCGGGAGTAGCCGCGGTAGTGCAGATCCGCGGTATCGGGCGACAGCCGGGTGATGCGCCTTTCGGCCCGCACGGGTTCGTCGACGGTAAAGAAGGCCTCGCTCCAGTACAATTCCAGGTTCGTGGTGAGCCTTACCCGGTAGTCGGCGGCGGGAAAACGGTCCGTCAAGTCAATGAAAACGGTCTTGTGTTCCCCCGATGGGAAGCCGGTGTACGGTAGCACGGTCCGCCACTGCCCCGTGCCGTCCGGCGTTTCCAGGTAAGGCGGGACCACGGCGGCGTTGCTGCGCTGGGACAGGGCCAGGTTGGAACTCGGCTCGACCGGCATGATCCAGCCGCACAGATACAGGTGGATCCGTTCCGCGCCCTTCAGATCGCCCAGGTCCAGCGTGATGGAGTGCATTTCGGGAACGCCCTGGTAGTCACCGAGTCTGTAATCACCGACGTACAGGTTGTCCCGTCCGGCGAGCGCGGGCAGAATGTCGTTGCCGTGGTGGTCGCGGGCTGCCACGGGCAGGCGCGGTTCGGTCACCGTATGGATCTCGAGATCCGGGTAGGGCGGCGGGAGGTACTTTTCATCCACGAAGATGTCCGTCTCCGCCGGATGGTCGACGACCAGCAGTTCCATTTTGTCCATGTACACGGCGTCCCACAATTCCTCCACGACCCGGACCTCGTACTTCCCGTCCCGCATCCGCAACTGGTCGCCCCGGATCTTCACGTAGTCCTTCGCCGCGTCCGGCCAGGCCGGCGCGCCGGTCTCCGTCAGGGCGCCGATGGCGCTTCTGGTCATCAAGTGGGTGACGAAAACATACCGGTCGCCGTTCCACGTGTAAAGCGAGGGGCATGATCCCTTGAGCCGCTGCGGTTCGACGATGAGCGTGCGGGATTCCGGATCGATCCGGTTCTGGGGGACGCCGTTGCTCCAGACGACCCGGATCACATCGGCCTTATCCCGGCTGCCGAGTCCGACGTGGGTGACGGAAGCGTCGACCCGCAGTGACTGGTAGTGCGCTCCGGCATTTACCTCGATCGTGGAACCTATGCCGTAGAAATTGTTCTTCCCGCTTCCTTCCAGGGCCGCGGCGAGCTGCACCTTGAGCCAGCCGTTCGCGTTGCCGCCGTCGTTCCGCAACACCAGGGGACGGCCGGCGGAAAGCACTGCGAGATCCAGGTCGCCGTCGTCGTCCAGGTCGCCGACCTCCAAATCTTCGATGGCCGGAGGCAGGCCGGGCAGCAGGTCGGCCCGTTCCTCGAATGTACCGTTGCCCAGGTTCCTGATCAGCCTGAGTCCCGACAGGCCTGGAACCGAAGCACCGGCAAGCGCGAGATCAATGAATCCGTCATTGTCGAAATCGAAGGGCCGGACGGCGGCGACATCGAGGCGGTCACACGCGTCGCGGAACGCCGGGGGCGTGTCCTCCCCGTCGAATCCACTGCCGCCGTCGTTCCACAACAGCCGGCAACCGACACCGCCGGTCCCCGACATGAAAAGGTCCAGCGCGCCGTCGTTGTTGAAATCGGCCGCGGCCACCGTATTCGCTCTGCCCCACCGGATCCCGCCGAATCGTTCCGTCCAGTCCACCCACCTGCCCTGCCGCAGATTCCGGTAGAACCGGTGCGCGCCATCGTCGAACAGCGCGACCACGTCCACGGCGCCGTCCAGGTCGAAGTCGCCCCAGGCCAGCGGCTGGCGAGGGGCTGCACCATCGACATTACTACCCGTTTCGAGGAAACCCGACGAGGAGGTGGCCTCTTCAAAAGAACCTCCCTCCGTATGTCGATAGAACCGAAGCGCGCCCGTATTGGACTCCAGGATATCCAGGTCCCCGTCGTGGTCGAAATCCGTCCTGGAGACGGTGGAGAATCCCAACGCGGTCATCAGTCCGAGGGGCCGCGTGTCACTGTATTTTCCATCCCCTTCGTTACGGTACACCTGTGGCGATCTCGAACCCGATTTGAGGAAATCCATATCGCCGTCATTGTTGAAGTCTCCCGGGACCAGTCGAAATAACCAATCTCTTTCTACACCAACCGCCCCCAGCGCCCATGAACTCCAAACGGTCTCCCAACCGTCCACGCGGTTGCGCAACACGGTCAGCCCGTCCGGGCCCGCCAGCGCCAGATCCAGCCGTCCGTCCCCGTCCGTGTCAGCCAGCGCCAGGTCCGACCACGTCCCCGGTGCCTGAAGCGACTCACCAACCATTGCGTCGCCCGCATCCACGAAGCGCATGTCGACCAGGGAGTCCGCCGCCACAACGGCCAGGTCGGGCGGCGCCGTCCGGAAATCGTAGAGCGGGGGTGACTGCTGCGAAGGATCCCCCAGGCGGTCCCGCGATGCCCGGTAGGCCGGGTCCACCACCAGCAGGTTGCCCAGGACGCCCGCGCTGGACTCGGCTGCTGCGCCATCCCCGCGGTTCAATGCGTCCAGGGTCCGGTCCAGCCAGGTCTGAATGTCGCCGGGAACGGGCTCGAGCAACCGGGACATCCTCCGGTACCCGGCCGTTGCTTCCCGCGACCGCCCCAACCGGACCAGGATTGCGTTCAACTCGACGAGCACGGCCAGGTTATCCGGTTCAAATTCGAGCATGGCCTGCAGTTCGTCCAGGGCATCCTCTTCCTGGAGATCCGGACCCCGCAACCTTCTCATCTCGGTGAGGTACTTGTACCGGAGCACCACGTCGGACGCGTTATGTCCCACGGCATGGGCCAGCAGGCCAAGGGCGGCTTCGCGGTCTCCACGCGCCGCCACGATATCGGATTTGATGGAAAGCACTTCTCCATCCTCGGGAGCGAGATCCGCGGCCCGGTCTATCGCCTCGGCGGCGCGCTCGAAGTCCTGAAGTTTCAGCAACGCCAGGGCCCGGTTCGCGTGACCCAGCGGTTCGCGGGGGACCAGCCGGGCCACCGACTCGAAGGAACCTGCCGCGCCTTCCAGGTCGTTCCGGTACAGGTAGGCCAGCCCGGTGTGCTTCGCGGAAAGGGCTTCCTCCCACACTTCGCGGGAAGGGGCGGACTCGCCACAGCCCGCGAGCAGGCACGCGGCCATCGATATACCCGTAATGGCGTTAACCATCCGCATTGAGCGTCACCTCTGATGGGAAAGGACTAGAACCGGTTGATGGACTTCAGTTCGCTGACGCCGTCCCGCGTCACGCTTTTCAGGGCGATGGCCACCCGGTTTTCTTCGTCGAGGGCGTCCCAGTACGTCCCCATGACCTCTTCCACCCCGCCTTCCAGGGGCATGAGCAGCGGATCGCCCGAGAACCCCGGAAGCGGATCGCCGTCGCCCATGTAGGTCGTCAGGCACAGTCCCAGCCCGGGCGGAGGCGGGTCCGGCCGGTAAGTCAGCCGGTCGGTACGGGCGGGATCGGCCGGATTCGCCCGGAGTACGCTCAGGGACACGGCGGGCGGTCCGTTCAGGTCCAGCATGCCGCTGATGCGGGGCGTGTAGTTCGGCGCGTCAGGCTCCCGTTCCCGGGTGGCCAGGGCGGACTCGAAGGTCCCGCCGCCGCGCAACGCGTCGTAAACCGTACGCGACTGGTCTCCGTTGGCAACGATGTAGGTCCCCGGCAGTTCGAGCATGGCCGGATAGATGATCAGTTCCGGCGCGTCCAACTTCGCGGGATCGACCGGTTCCGTGCGGAGCACCGGTCCCTCGATCGCGAACCGCCGGTTCCGGCTGCTGTCGCTGCGGCCCATGATCCAGTAGAGCAGGAGCCAGGCGTCGACGCCGGCCGACCGGCCGATGACCAGTCCCCGCCCCGGATAGCGGTTCGAGGCGATATGCCGTGCGAAGTTCTGTACCGCGATCCGGGTGTCGTTCATTGGGCGATCCTGGACCGATCCCTTCATTCGAACAGGCTCAACTGATTCGGGTCCTTTTCCAGGGTTCTTTCCCGGGGCGCCCTTTCCTCGTCGACGTCGCGGTCGAGGAGAAGCAGTGCGTCCGCCACGTCGCCGGCCACTTCCGCTTCCGAACCTTCGTGGACAGGTTTAAGCAGAAGGACTTCCTCCGGTTCGATATCGGGGTCGGACAACAGCGCCGCGCTGTGCGTACTGACCAACACCTGCCGGTCCGTGTTCCGCTGCATGCGCAGGATCAGGGCGGCCAGCCGGTTGACGATGCCCGGATGCAGGCAGAGCTCGGGTTCCTCCAGGAACAGCATGGATTCCCCTTCGAGCAGCGCCCACAACATGCCGATGAGCCGAAGTGTCCCGTCGGAGAATTGGTCCTCCCGCTGGATACCCGCCCTGGGCCGCCAGTGGGCGTACAGGGCCTGGAGATGGGGACGTCCGGTCTCCGGGTCCCGAATGAACTCGAGCTGCTCGAGCCGCGGCACGGCCGCCTTGAGCACCGCTTCGATCCGGGACAGGCGGGCTCTTCGGGTCCGGTCGTATTCCCGGGCGATGCGGTCCAGGAAGTCCTGCCCGTACGGGTCGCCCTCGAGCGTCCTGCCGCCGATCAGGTCCGCGTGGCGGAGCAGCGGTGGAACCAGGTGATGGTAGGTGATGGCCTGAAAGTACCGGGCGATCTCCCGGAACGCCCGGTTGGCGGTGATCTGTTCCAGGTAGGTCTGGGTAAGCCGTACGATGTCTTCCCGGTCCTCATCGTTCGGCCGGTCGAGTATGACGGCCTCGTCTTTGCTCACCCGTTCATAGGTAATCAGCGTATGCCGGTTCCCCCGGGCCTGCTGCTTCAGTCCGAGCTCATAACGCCAGGTCTCACGTCCGTTCAACGGGTCGCAGAACCGCACCTCGATCGCGATATCCGGATCCCTGCGCGCGGCGAGATTCCGGATCTTGGTCATGCCGCCTCGGTCCGCGACGGCCTTCTGAAGTCCCCCGCTCTCCTCCTTGGCTATATCCCGGAGAAACCGGAACACGTCCATCAGGTTGGACTTCCCGGACGCGTTGGGGCCTACGACGAACTGCCGCTTCTGCAGATCGACGTTGATCCGCGGGAAATTCCGCCAGTTTCTGACTTTCAGATGACGCACATACATGGGCCGCTCCTGCGATCCACGGTGTACTAGTCGAAAAAGCCCTGGTCGTCTTCCTTCAGGTAGGCCAGCGCCCTGTCCGGCACCAGGTCGACCCCCAGGCCGGGGCTGTCCCACACGTCGATGAAGCCGTCTTTCACGATCGTTTCCGGCAAACCCTCCACGATGTCGTACCACCAGGACGGGTTGCCGACGGGGTATTCGAAGGCGATGTAGTTGGGCGGCATGGCGGCCGAGGCGTGCACCAGGGCGGCGAGGCCGATCAGGCCGTCTATGACGCCGTGGGGCGCCATGAGCACGCCGTGGAGGTCGGCGTATTCCGCGATCCACTTCAGTTCCGCGATCCCGCCCACGTCGGCCGGGTCGGGGCCCACCACGTCCACGGCCCTTTTCTCGATGAGATCGACGAAGTTCTCCCGGAGATAGATCTGTTCCCCCGTGTGTATCGGCGTGGAAGTCCTCGAATTCACTTCCCGGTAGAGGTCCGCCAGGACGAAGGGCGTATAGTCGCCGGTGATCATGTCTTCCAGCCACATGATATGCAGGTGTTCCACGGCTTTCGCCAGCCGCAGGGCGTCCGGCACGAGCATGCCGGGACCGCAGTCGAGGGCCAGGCCGACCTCATCGCCGAGGACCGCCTTCATGGCTTCGATGCAGGCCACCAGGTGCTTCAGGCCCTTCTCGGTAAGCGGGCCGCGGTTACCGTGAAAGCCGTGCTGCTGCAGGTCGCCGTAGAAGAAATCTGGGACCTGCGACGGCATCTGGCTATGGAAGCTGATGCCCTGCTTGATGATGGTGAACCCCTCGGGCGCCGCCTTCATCCGGGCCATGTCCTCCGCGTAGTCCTCCACGGTGGCGCCCTTCATGGGAAACCGCACGGCGCCGTTGTAGACCCGGACCCGGTCCCGCATCTTGCCGCCCAGCAGCTTGTACACCGGCAGTCCGGCCGCCTTGCCCGCGATATCCCACAGGGCCATCTCGATGGCGCTTACCGCGCTGCCCCAGGGCTTGAAACTGCCCAGCCGCCGTATGCTCGCGACAACGCGGTTCACGTCCGTGGGATCCTGGCCGATGATGTGATCACGGTAGAACAGGACATGGGGCTTCATGTAGGGCTTGGAGTTTTCGATCTGCCCCAGCCCGTGGATCCCCTCGTCCGTCGTGATCCGTACCACGGGGTTCTGGCCGATCACGGCACATTTCAGGTCGGTGATCTTCATGCGGGACTCCCTGTGTTCTGTTGCAGCCGGCTCTCCCATCCCGCCGGCCGACCGGCCGCCTCCCAGGCGGTCATTTCGTCCAGCAGGCGTTCGACGATGTCCTTCGGTCCCTGGAATCCTCCCTGTCGCTTCATCTCGCGTACGCCTTCCGACAACAGGTTCCGGTGTTCCTCGATGGGACCCGCACCGGGCGTCCAGGACGCGTAGGACGTGCAGTACCTTTGAAACATGGTGCGCCGCGGCGGGTCGTGCAAGGGCCAGGGCAGCGCACCGTGACAAAGCGCTTCGGTAAACACGACGGCGTCCCCGGCGTTGACGGGCACGTTGACGACCGTCGGCAGGCCGGATCGGATGTCGATGTGTTCCGGCCGTTCGAAATAGGTCTTGTGGCTGCCGGGAATGCACACGAAACCGGCCCCCTCGGGCACGTCCACCAGGGAAACGGCCGCGTTGAGGAAGGTGGCGAACACTTCGCCGTCCGCGGCCTGGTAATCGTTGGCCGGGTTCCTCCACGCCCCGGATGCGCCGTTGTGCAGCGTGATCTCGTCGCTGTCCGGCCGGTTCACCGTGAGGGCCGACAGCAGATGCTGGGGCCGCTGCCGCGTCAGGGCGAGCACGACGCGCATGATCGGCAGGTTGAGGATCAACCGGTCGAAGACCGGATCTACGTACTCGGCGTGGAGAATGGCCCGTGCGGCCGTCGGTTTTTTGCCGGGGTCTTCATAGGAACAGAGCGGCGGCGGCAGTGCCTCCTCTTCCATCCCGTGCCATTCGTCGCACCGCGCGATCATGTGATCCAGGTCCTCGGGCGTGACGACCTGGCGAAGGACGAGATAGCCGTGCAGATCGAAAAGCCACTTCTCTCTATTGGATAGCATGTAACTCGCCCCGTCAATTCACATAGGCGTTATGGAACGCAATCCACTTGGGAAGGACTTCCTCGATCACCTCCCGGGGCGGCAGGAACGCGATCCTCAGATGACTGGTTCCCGGCCGCTGTCCGAACCCCTCGCCGTTGACCGTGACCAGCCCGGTCCGCTCCAGGAGTTCCATGCAGTAATCGAAGTCGTTCGTTCCTTCCGGCAGCCTGTCCAGCCTGGGGAACAGGTACATAGCCCCGGTCCGCCCGAAACAGGAAACGCCTTCCATGTGGTCGAATCCCGACCTGATCATGACCGCCTTGTCGTGGAGGTCTTCGAGGATGGTCCTGCGCTCATTCGTGAAGCGTCGGTAGGGCTCGGCGTTCTCGGGCGGCGGATTGACAAGCAGGTACATCATCAGCTGACCGACCGTGTTCGAACAGATGTTCACCGACGCCTGCTTGAGCACGAGATCGGTAAACGACAAATCGGTGTCCCGGATGCGCGGCGCGTTTCTGATCTCGAGGTATCCGCCCCGGTGGCCGCACTCGCCGTAGAACCCCTTCGAGGTACTGTGCACGCTGAACAGCGGAACATCGCTGCGACCCAGCGCCCGGGCGAAGGACACGAACCCCGCGTCCCCGCCGTAGACGTTCTCCTGGTAGACCTCGTCGGCGATGATGGCCAGGCCGTTGTCGCCGGCAAAGGCAACCACCTCCCTGACGGTCTCTTCGTTCAGTACCGCGCCGGTCGGGTTGCCCGGGTTGATGACCACGATGGCCTTGACGTCCACGCCGCGCCCGCGGGCTTCTTCCAGGGAAGATTCCAGCAGGTCCCGGTCCAGGGCCCAACCCGACTCCTCGTCGAGGAAATAGTCGACCTGCACGCCGCCGCAACGCTTGATGGCCGCCGAGTACAGCGGATACTGGGGAATGGGGATCATGATGCCGTCCGACGCGTCGTCGATCAACAGGTCGATGACGTACCGCACGGCTTCGCTGGCGCCGTTGGTGATGAATATCTGCTCCGGGTCGGAACGGGGAACGTCGCCGCCGTCCGCACCGTCCCTGCGGTCTATGAAATCCGCCACGGCTTCCCGGATGAACCGCGGACCGCTGCTGTCCGAGTACGCGCCCATGCCGGTCTCCATCTGCGACAGGTAGCGTTCGCTGAGATCGAGCACGTAGTCGGAGCAAAAATCGTCATGATCCAGGCCGGCTGGTCCGCCTGGTCCGCCTGGTCCGCCTGGTCCGCCTGGTCCGCCTGGTCCTCCCGGTCCGTCCAGGGCGCCGCCGTTAAACAACGCTTTGAGCCGGTGTTCGCGCTCGATGCGAACGGGATGTTCGACCAGGCTCAGCACCTCCCGGTAGAAGGAGATGGGCTGCTGGCCAAGTGCCTGGGGGTTGCCGAGATTGCACGGGATGATGCGTCTTCCACGCTGCTTCAGTTCGGCCGCCCGCCGGGGAATCGGCCCCCGCACGGCGTACTCCATTTCGAGTATCCTGCGGTTGACCGTCATGTCCCAGGGTGCTTTGACGCGCATGGTTCCCGGTTCCGGTGGGTTGTGTTTTCAGATTCACTTAGATTATAGAATCCCTCTGCGTGTTTGTCGATGTATAAATGTCCGCCCCCCGCGATCGCATTCGGCGAATAATTGCTTGACCGCCCTTTGGGCACGGGGTAACTTCGCCCTATACCGAACCCTATGCAGACCGTGAAAGGTACGAACTTTCCATCTTCGCCTGCAGGCGGACTGCCGCCATACCATACCGCCCATCGTCTCGCGCCGGCCATGCGGCCGGACTTCAAGCGAATGACCGGAGACGGGCGTGTGTTGGCTATACGCGGAGCGAGCGCAGGAGATACCCGGGAGGAATCATGATTCGAAGGTCCTTCATACCCATGGCCACGGCCGCCCTGACCGCGGCAGGGATAGCGTTCCTGGCGGTCGCGTGTGCGGACATGGAAGTGGCCGAGCAGACCGCTGACGCCGACGCCGTGATGGCGCCGATGTTCGAAGTGGACCCCCTGTGGCCCAAGCCGCTGCCCAACCACTGGATCCTGGGTTCCGCCATCGGCGTAACCGTCGACGCCAACGACAACATCTGGATCATCCACCGCGGAAACGGCAACCCGAGTACGGAACTGGGCGCCGCGCAGGACCCGCCCGTGGCCGAATGCTGCATACCCGCCCCGCCGGTACTCCAGTTCAGTCCCGAGGGCGATCTGTTGAACCATTGGGGCGGACCGGGTGAAGGATACGACTGGCCGGGTTCGAATCACGGGATCACCGTCGACCCTATGGGTAATCTCTGGATCGGCGGCAACGGGGGCGACGACGCCCATATCCTGGTATTCGCCCAGGACGGCACCTTCCTGAAGCAGTTCGGCGAACCCGGCGCGCGGAGAGCCGAATCCTTCGACGAGGCGGATCCGGAGTGGACCGGCAACAGCATGGACCCGGGGAATTTCGGGCGGGTGGCCAAGATCTCCTTCGACGCTTCCGCGAACGAGGCCTATGTGGCCGACGGCTACCTGAACAAGCGCGTCGCGGTCCTCGATATCGAGACCGGGGCCCTGAAGCGGTACTGGGGCGCCTACGGCAACGAGCCGGATGACGCCAATATCGGGAGATATGATCCGGAAGCGCCGCCGGCCCAGCAATTCCGAAATCCCGTCCACGCGGCCGATCCCTCGAACGACGGTCATGTATACGTCTGCGACCGGCCCAACAACCGAATCCAGGTTTTCCGGACGGACGGTACCTTCGTGATGGAGAAAGTCCTCTCCGGCAACACGCTGGGCGCCGGGTCTACCTGGGACGTCGCCTTTTCGAAGGATCCGGACCAGAAATACGTGTACGTGGCGGACGGCCAGAACATGAAGGTGTACGTGCTGTTGCGGGAAACGCTGGAAGTGCTGACCACTTTCGGAGACGGCGGCCGCCAGCCGGGCCAGTTCTTCGGCACCCACAGCATCGCGACCGATTCGAAGGGCAATATCTACACCACGGAGACCTACGAAGGCAAGCGCGTGCAGAAGTTCACCTACATGGGTGAGGGCCCGGTCGAGCAGCAGGACCAGGGCGTGATATGGCCCTCTGCCTCCCGGTAGGCACGACGGATCGGGTCTCTCCTCTTACGGGACGACGGGCGGCGACCGGCCGGGTTGCCGTCCGCGTCCTGCTTTTCCTGGCCATAGCCGGACTCACGGCGGCCGTGCCGTCAACCGGCGCATTCGGCCACGACATCCCCTCCGACATCACGGTTCGCGCGTTCATCAAGCCGGAAGGCCAGCGCCTCAGCATGCTCGTGCGGGTCCCGCTCGAGGCCATGCTCGACGTCACCTTTCCCCTGACCGGCCCGGGCTATCTCGACCTGTCCCGCGCCGACGAATCCCTGAGGGACGCCGCCATGCTGTGGCTCGGACAGGAGGTGTCGATCTATGAAGACGGCACGCGCCTGGCCGTGCCCGAACTGGTGGCCGCCAGGGCCTCCCTGCCTTCCGATCGATCCTTTGGCGCGTACGATACCGCGCTGGCTTCCACCCGGGGGCCGCCGCTCCCGGCCAGTACACAGATCTTCTGGCAGCAGGTGATGCTGGACGTGCTGTTCGAGTACCGGATCACCTCGGACCGTTCGGAGTTTGCGATCCTCCCCGGACTCGAAAGGCTGGGAATGCGGGTCTCGACCGTGCTCCGCTTCCTGCCTGCTACGGGGGGCGAACGCCTCTACCAGTATACCGGGAATCCGGGCCGTGTCGTACTCGATCCCCGCTGGCATCAGGCCGCGTATCGTTTCGTGCGGCTCGGTTTCACCCACATCCTCGACGGCATGGACCATCTCCTGTTCCTGCTGTGCCTCATCATCCCCTTTCAACGCCTGCGCGTGCTCGTGATCCTCGTTACCGCCTTTACCGTCGCGCACTCAGTCACGCTGGTCGCCGCCACCCTGGGTCTGACGCCCACCGCCCTCTGGTTCGTTCCCCTCGTGGAAACGGTGATCGCCGCCTCCATCGTCTATATGGCACTGGAGAACATCGTGTCCCCCGGCCTGCGCCGGCGCTGGATGGCCGTATTCGGGTTCGGACTCGTGCACGGGTTCGGTTTCGCCTACGCACTGCGGGACATGCTGCCTTTCGGAGGAGATCACCTGGTAGTCTCGCTTCTGGCGTTCAACGTGGGGGTCGAGATCGGTCAGTTGCTCGTGGTTCTGGTCTGCGTCCCGGTGCTTCGAATGCTCTTCAGGTTCATACCGGGTGGGCAGATCGGGAAGACCGGGCGGATCGGGCAGGCCGGGCAGGCCGGACAATCCCGGCGGATCGGTGCGGTCATCCTCTCGGTCCTTGCGGGTCACACGGCCTGGCACTGGCTGGTGGAACGGGGCGCCGTCCTGTGGGAATTCGACGTGTTGGCCACAACGCCGGACGCCGCGCTGTACGGGGTGGCGGGACTCCTGGTACTGATGTTGATCATTGCCGCCTTAGCGGGATGGGCGCTTACCCGTCCGGGCCGTCCTGACTGGACGGATGAAACGGACCGGACGGACCGGACGGACCGGACGGTTCAGGCAGACCAGGCGGCTCGGGCAGACCAGGCGGTTCGGGCAGACGGACCGGACAGACCGGCCTAGCGGGCCGCTTGAATGAAAGTCTCGGACAGGGCGAACACGCAGGAGCTGCGCTCGCCGCCGAGAGTGGGCTTCCAGATATCGACCGGATAGGGTTCGCCCGGAATCATGTGACCGTTGAAATTGATCTGTGCGGTCCGGGCAAAGAACAGGCAGGAGAAGACGTCCCATCCTTCCCTGAGTCCCGGGCCGGGCGCTTCGAGCAGTTCGGGAAGCTGCAAGCCGTCCCAGCGTGCGATGACCAGGTCATCCGCCGTTTCGATCGTCCACGCGGGCGCGTCAAGTACGTTGCCGCTCCGCGTGAAAACGGCCGGCGTCACCTCCAGTTCCATGTCGTACATGCCGCCCCGGCCGCTCATCCAATGCTGAATGAACACCGCCAGTTCCGGATTGTCGGTGCAGATCCTGTGGTACGAGGATCCATGCTCGATCAGGACATAGGCCACGGTCCCTTCGCCGGCCGAACTGTAGTGCGTATGCCAGAGGCTGACCATCGCGCAGTTCTCCCCGGCATCCGGGGGCCGCAGGTAGTTGATCCAGTGTTGTCCCGTCCAGTACAGCCTGCCCGGGTTGACGATCGGCCTGTCCATCCGATCCCTCCGATGCGTATGTCCATGGTCCGCGTAACCGGTCCGCGATCCGCGTAGCCGGCCCACGTTCGGAATCCATGTAAACTGATCCGCACGGGACTGGACGTCAAGGACCGACTGGGAGACGGCCGGAGAGGCCTTTGCGCGCGACACTTCCTCACGGCCCTTCCTCATAAATCGCTTGCCCGGTTTCGACCCGTCCTGTACATTTTCCGCATCAGGTCTTTCTATCGGGAAGCCGCGCAACGCGGTCTGACCGGGCAAGCGGGCATTCTTTCTCTCAGTCCCGGAGTTTAGCGGCATGATCGGTGATATCGGCATGCAGGAACTGATGGTGATCTTCCTGATCGTCCTGCTCCTGTTCGGTGCGGACCGGATTCCGGCCCTGGCAAGAGGACTGGGCAAGGGCGTGCGGGAGTTCAAGCGGGTCGTGAACAATGCGAATACGGAAATCCAGCGCGCCATCGACATCGACGAGAAGGAACCACCCCCGCGAAAGCCACCGCCGACAAAGGAATTGGACCGGTCATAGGACAACGGAACAGCAGGCTTGACGAATGGGCGTGCCGGCCGGTGGACGGTGCGCCCGTTTTGCATGATCCGGAGCCCGCAGCGCATTCCACGACTACAGGACATGTCCACTGCCGCCCTTCGCAAAGACGCAAGGCGCATATTTGACGCAGCTCTTCAAGCCGTAGATCCAGCGGCGGCTATCCGGCGCCATGTCGTACTTGAAGGGAACCTGCTGACTATCGACGGCTGCGGCTACGATCTGGAGCAGTTCGAAAACGTCTACGTCGTTGGTGCCGGCAAGGCGGGTTCCGTGATGGCCGGCGCCATGGAGTCGATACTCGGCGACCTGCTTACCGGTGGCAGAGTCAACGTGAAGTACGGTCATTCGACGCCGTTGCGGCGCGTGGAAGTGGTCGAAGCGGGCCATCCCATACCCGACGCGGCGGGTGTGGCCGGAACGGAGAAAATCGTTGAGCTTCTGGCGCCCCTCGGCGAAGGCGACCTGGTGTTCTGCCTGCTTTCAGGCGGGGGATCCGCGCTCCTGCCGTTACCTGCGGATGGGGTGACGCTACAGGAGAAGCAGGCGGTCACGGAATTACTGCTGCAGTGCGGCGCGTCGATCAACGAGACCAACACGGTTCGCAAGCATATCTCGCGGGTGAAGGGTGGACAGTTGGCCAGGCTGGCCTCGCCCGCGCGGATGGTGAGCCTGGTCCTTTCGGATGTCATCGGGGACCCGCGCGACATCATCGCGTCGGGACCCACGGTGCCGGATGTAAGCACCTTTGCCGATTGCCGGTCTGTCATTGACAAGTACGATCTGCGCGATAGTCTGCCTGCCGCGGTGATTCGCCACCTGGATGCAGGGTCGAAGGGAACCGTACCCGATACGCCGGGGACCGGGGATCCGGTCTTCTGTCGTACGCAGACGGTTATGGTCGCCAACAACCGGCAGGCACTCGATGCCGCCCGGATCGAGGCGAAACAGAGAGGGTACAACCCGCTCGTGCTGTCCAGTTCGATCGACGGCGAGACCCGCGAAATCGCCCGTGTCTATGCCGCCATGGCCCGTGAGATCGAAGGGTATGGCGATCCGGTGCGGCGCCCGGCGTGCGTTATTTCAGGCGGCGAGACCACGGTCACGCTCAAGGGCGGCGGAAAGGGCGGACGGAACCAGGAATTCGTACTGGCCACCGTATCGGGCATCGGGGGACTGGAACGGACCGTCGTGTTCAGCGCCGGAACGGACGGGACGGACGGCCCGACCGACGCCGCAGGCGCGGTGGCGGACGGACATACGCTTGCCCGGGCCGCCGAAATGGGACTGGACGCCGGCGCCTGCATGGACCGCAGCGACGCCTATCACTTTTTTGAACCGCTGGGCGACCTCGTCGTGACGGGCCCTACCCATACCAATGTCATGGACCTGCGTCTGTTGCTCGTCGGTTGAGGACGATTAAGGCTGGGAACGACCATGATGACCGAAGCGCAGAGGTATTTGTTCGACCTGACCGGCTTTCTGCACCTGGAAGGCGCCCTCGAAGAAAAGGTGCTCGCCAAGGCGCTTGACGCCGCGGAACGGTATATCGAGACGCCTGCCGAAGATCTCCCGCCGGACTTCGGAAGCAGGGACGGCCGCATTTACGACAACGGATTCGCCTTCGACAAGTCACTGGAGCGGCTGGTCTTCCAGCCGAGCTACTGGCCCATCATAAAGGAGCTCACGTCCGGCAAACCCCGTTTCGTCCGGGGATCCATGCTCGTGAACCAGCCCGGCGGAGTCGTCGATGCGGGGTCGCTCCACTGTGCGCGCGAGGCCTACGGATGGCAGAGCACGCGCTACGAGTGCCGGGACGGCCGTATTTACTGCGATGATTTCGTCGTTTTTACCTATCTCACCGACGTGAATCCCGGTGACGGCGGGCTTGTGGTCGTACCCGGGTCCCACAAGTGCAATTTCGACCGCCCCGATTCGGTCTTTGACGGAGGCGACCTGGAAGACGACGCCCCGCCCGGCACGATAAACGTCACGCCCAGGGCGGGCGACGCGGTGATCATCTCCGAGTTGCTCACGCACGGTACCCTGCGGTGGAAGCCGACCGACCGGAAGCGTATCGTGCTCGTGCTGCGGTACGCGCCCCAGTACAGCGGCGGCGGACCGTGGACGACGGATACGCTCAAGGCCAGGCTTTCGCCCGAGACCAATGAACTGATGGCCCTGGCCTCCTTCACGGAGGTCAAGGACGTCGCCCAGAGGGAAGTGGTCACGTTAACCGTTTGATCCGTTCGGTTCGCCGGCGGCGGGACTGACCCGGCGGCGGGACTGACCCGACAGCGGGACTGACCCGGCATCGCCCGGACTGGCGCAAAGGCAAGGTACATGGACACAGCCTGGCAGGAACAGATCGGGAAAGAGATCGACTGCGCGTTCCGATTCGACGAAACGGCCAGGGTCCTGTACAGTACGGACGCCAGCATCTACGAAATCGAGCCGCTGGGCGTCGCGTATCCCGCCCACGCGGACCACGTCGCCCGCATCCTCCGTTTCGCCTACGAAAGAGGCATTTCCGTCACGCCCCGCGGCGGAGGAACCAGCCTGGGCGGCCAGGCGGTAGGCCGCAGCATCCAGGTCGACTTCTCCCGGCACATGAACCGGATCCTAGAGGTCAACGTCGAGGAGCAGTGGGCCAGGATCCAGCCCGGCGTGGTGCTCGACGAACTCAACGCCCACCTGAAACCGATGGGACTGCTCTTCGCCCCGGACGTTTCCCCGAGCAACCGGGCGAACGTCGGCGGCATGATCGGCAACAACTCCTGCGGTTCCCATTCCATCATCTACGGGAAGACGATCGACCACGTGCTGGAACTCGACGTGGTCTTGAGCGACGGCACGCGGACGGTCTTCAAGCCGGCCGGCGACCGCGAATACGGTGAGAAGGCCGCACTCGGCGGCCTGGAGGGCCGGATCTTTCGCGAAATCCGCCGCATCGCCCACGAGAACCGGGACGAGATCGAGGCCAGGTATCCCCGGATCATGCGGCGCGTGGGCGGATACAACCTGGACGAATTCATCGGTGACGGTCCCTTCGATCCCTGCAAGATGGTCGTCGGGTCCGAGGGCACCCTGGTCGCGGTGACCGAGGCGCGCGTCAACCTGGTGCCGCTGCCTGCTCACAAGGCCCTCGGGATTTGTCATTTCTCGGACCTGATCGAATCCATGGAAGCGACGGTCGAGGTCCTGAAGACCGATCCCTCCGCCGTGGAACTCACCGACAAGACCATACTGGACCTGGCCAAAGCCTCTCCCGCGGCCGCCCATCAGCGGGACTTCATCGAAGGCGACCCGGAAGCCATCCTCATGGTCGAGTACTACGGGGAAACGGACGGCGAGGTCACGGACCGCCTGGACGCGCTCGAATCCCTGCTCAGGGAGAAGAACCTGGGCTATGCCTGCGTCCGCGCCACATCCCCCGCCGCCCAGTCGAACGCCTGGGCTATCCGGAAGGCGGGACTCGGGTTGCTCATGGGCATGAAAGGGGATACCAAGCCGGCGACTTTCGTGGAGGACACTGCGGTATCGCCGGAGAAGCTTCCGGACTATATCCGCGACTTCCGCGATATCGTCCACAAGCACGGCACGGTGGCGTCCTACTACGCCCACGCCAGTGTGGGGACGATCCACATCCGGCCGCTCATCAACCTCAAGGAAGCCGAGGGCATCGCGCGCATGCGGTCCATCGCCGAAGAAATCCGCGACCTGGTCATGGCCTACGGCGGCGCGGTCAGTTCCGAGCACGGCGACGGGCTCGTGCGGAGCGAGTGGAACGAGAAGGTTTTCGGCCCGCGGTTGTACGAGGCCTTCAAGGCGGTCAAGGCCGTGTTCGACCCGAACGGCATCATGAATCCGGGCAAGATCATCGCAAACCAGAAGATGACGGACAACCTGCGGTTCGGTCCGGCATACCAGGCTGAGGAGATCAATACCTACTTCGATTTCTCGGGCGACGGCGGGTTCTCGCGCTCCATCGAGCTTTGCAACGGGGTCGGCGCCTGCCGCAAGAAGCTGGTGGGGACGATGTGCCCGTCCTATATCGCCACGCTCGATGAGGAGCACAGCACCCGGGGCCGCGCGAACGTGCTCCGGGCCGCCCTGTCGGGCAAGCTGGACGGCGAGGGGTTCACGAGCCGGCGGGTCTACGAAGCCCTCGACCTCTGCCTGGAATGCAAGGGCTGCAAGGGCGAGTGCCCCTCCAACGTCGACATGGCCAAAATGAAGTACGAATTCCTCGCCCACTACTACGAGAAACACGGGCTGCCCCTGCGCAACCGCCTGTTCGGCCGTATCGAAACGCTCAATCGGCTCGGTTCCGCCTTTGCGCCGCTGAGCAACCGGATCGTGAACCATCCCTGGCATAAGCGGTTGCTGGAAAGGACGGTCGGCGTGGACAGGCGGCGGTCCCTTCCGGAGTTTGCCGAGGTATCGTTCGAACAGTGGTTCTATCAGCGCGGCCCGGTTTCTCCCGGCGGACCAGGCAGAACAGGCGGACCAGGCGGGCCAGGCGGACCAGAGCAACCGACCGTCGTCTTCTTCCCGGACACCTTCGTCAACTACAGCGAGCCCCACATCGGCATGGCCGCCGTGGAGGTACTCGAAAGTGCCGGTTACCGCGTGGTGCTGGCCGAACCCCGCGCCTGCTGCGGCAGGCCGCTGATCTCGAAGGGCATGCTGCGCCAGGCCCGGGCGGCCGCAGAATACAACATCGCCCAGCTTGTCCGGTACGTGGACCGCGGATGGACCATCGTGGGCTGTGAACCCAGCTGCGTCATGACGTTTCGGGACGACTACCGCGATCTCGTGGATGACCCGCGGGCCGATCGGCTGGCAGACGGCATGCTCATGATCGACGAGTTCCTGGCGAGGGAACACGGGGCCGGCCGCCTTTCGCTGCCGGCCAGGCCCACCGACCGGTCGATCAGTCTGCACGGACACTGTCAGCAGAAGGCCATCGCCGGCACGGGATCCACGGTGGCCGCCCTGGAACTGGTGCCCGGATACGAGGTTTCGACGTTGAATACCGGATGCTGCGGCATGGCCGGCAGCTTCGGCTACGAACGGGAGCACTACGACCTGTCCATGAAAATCGGCGAAGACCGGCTATTCCCCGCCATCCGCGCCGCCGATGAGGGGACGGAATTCGCTGCGACGGGGACCTCCTGCCGGCACCAGATCGCCGACGGCACGGGAAGGGCCGCGCGCCACCCGATCGAACTGATCAGGGAGGCCGTCGGCAACGGACGGGGTACCGACCGTTGAACCGCGCCCCCTGTTTTTCCACCTTTTCCATCGTCGCCCTGGATCCCGATACGGGGGATCTCGGCGTGGCGACCCAGTCGAAGTATCTCGCCGTGGGATCCGTGGTTCCCTGGGCGAGATTCAACGCCGGCGCCATCGCCACGCAGGCCTGGGCCAACGCGTCCTTCGGCCCCAGGGGGCTCGACCTGCTCGCGCAGGACACCGGCGCCATCGACACACTCGAACGCCTGATCGAATCGGATGCCGGCCGGCAGACCCGCCAGGTCGGCGTGGTGGATCTCGACGGCACGGCGGCGGCCTTCACGGGTACGGCATGCCAGGAGTGGGCGGGGCACGTGACCGGTCCGGGCTACGTCTGCCTGGGTAACATCCTCGCGGGTGAAGAGGTGGTCACCGCCATGGCGGAAGCCTTCGAGGCGCCCGGCGAGGAGGTTTTCGAGGCGAAACTGCTCGCCGTGCTCACGGCCGGGCAGGAAGCCGGCGGCGACCGGCGGGGCATGCAGTCGGCCGCCCTGCTCGTGGCGCGGGAAGGCGGGGGTTGCGGCGGCACCTCCGACTACCTCGTGGACCTTCGGGTCGACGACCATGACGATCCCATCGAGGAACTGAAGCGCCTGTACCTGCTCCATGGAAGGCTCAATCCATGAAGTCCGACATGCAGCGCGCCAAGCTCGTGCTGCTGACCGTGGTTCACTTCCTGGTGGACCTCTTTTCCTCCCTGCTGACGCCGATTCTTCCCGCGCTCGTGTCGCGACTGCAGCTCTCCCTCACGCAAGCCGGCCTGCTCGCCGGCCTGCCGGCCATGACCTCCTCCCTGGTCCAGCCCCTGATGGGCATCCTGGGGGACCGGATGGAGAAACGCTATTTCATCATCCTCGGTCCGGTGTTCTGCGCCGTCTTCATGTCCGCTGTGGGCCTGGCGCCCTCCTTTCTCGTGCTGCTGCTGTTCATCATTCTGGGCGGGTTCGGCACCGCCAGCTTCCACCCGCAGAGCGTGTCCATGGCCGGCGACGTCAGCGGTTCGAGACGGGGATACGGCGTGTCGCTCTTCATCGTCGGCGGAACCGCCGGGCTGGCGGCAAGTCCCTTTGTCGTACCCCGCATCGTGGAGCGCTTCGGTCTCGAAAGCCTGGTCTGGCTCGCGGTTCCAACGGTGATCGCCGTACTGGCGATGGCCAGGGTCATCCCCATCCGGAACGAGGACCGGCGGGTGACCCGCCTGGCCGATGTGGGCGCTTCATTCCGGCCCAACTTGTGGCCCATGGTCAATCTAACGGTGGTGGGCATCATCCGGACCATCTCTGGAGTCGGTTTCGCCACCTTTTTCGTGTTGCTGCTCAAGGACCGGGGCCTTACCCTTCAGCAGGGGGGCGATCTGCTCTTCGTCTTTCAGGGCGGCGCGGTGATTGGCGGGTTCGTCGGCGGCTGGCTTTCGGACCGGTTGGGACGAGGGCGCGTGATCTGGACGACGATCCTGCTTTCCACCCCCTTTCTGCTCGTTTCGCTCTACGACACCGGACCGTTGCTTCCCGCCTGGCTGTTCCTGGCCGGCTTCATGAACATGGCCTCCAATTCCGTTTCCGTGGCCATGGCCCAGGAACTCGTCCCGGACAGCGCGGGAACGGCCTCCAGTTTTCCCATGGGCTTCAGCTGGGGCGCGGCGGGTGGCGCGCTGATCGTCTTCGGCGGTATCGCGGACCGCATCGGCGTGGTGGCAACGCTGGAAGTGCTGGCTCTGATCCCGCTCGCCGCCGTGGCGCTGGCCCTGATGCTGCCTCGGGACCGTGAATTCCGAAGGGCCGCTACCCGCGCGCGCAAGGCGGCCGCGGCCGTAGGAGAAGTGACCTGATCCCTGGAAGTTGCGGAAGCCGGGATCGTTGTGGAGCAGAGGTTGCATCGAAATCGAATCCGGGGATGAAAGGTTGTACCCCATGGTTTCAAGGAGGCTTTAATGTCTGACCGAGTCGTGCGCCTGACCGATCTTGCAGCGCTGGACGAGGCCATCGCCTCGTCGGCCGAACGTCCCGTTTTCGTCTACAAGCACAGTACGGTATGCCCGGTGAGCGCCCGGGCCGCCGATCATTACCACGATTTCGCGGACGGGGAAGGGGACGCGGACGGGAACAGCGGCGGGAACTCGGACGAGGACGCGTCCACGCTAACGCCGCTATTCACCCAGGTCATGGTCATCGAGAACCGGGATCTCTCCAACGAGATCGAATCCCGCCTGGGTATCAGGCACGAGTCTCCGCAGTTGCTGCTGCTCCGGGACGGGAAGGTGGCCTGGCACGCTTCCCATTTTTCCATATCCGGGAAGAGCATGAAATCGGCGCTGGAGGCCTGAGCCATGTCGAGACGTGCCGTCATCGTTGGGGCGGGGGTGACCGGCCTCAGCACGGCCTATCATCTGGCCCGCAAGTCGTACGGTAGCATCACGGTCGTCGAGAAGGGACGCGTGGGAGACGGCGCCAGCAGCCGGGCCGCCGGGATCATTACCGGGCTGCTGTGGTCGGAGACCGGCGTCCTGGCCCGCAAGATCAGCCTGAGTCGGTTCAGGGAACTGTCCGAAGAACTGGACGGCTACCGGTATCGGGACGTGGGTTGCCTGAACCTGTTCGATGCGGCGAGCTGGCCGGAACGGGAACGGCTGTTGCCCCTGTACGACCGCCTGGGCGTGGAATATACCGTCTTGGACCGGGCCGAGATGGCCGCGGCCTGGCCGGACCTGGCGCTGACCGGTGAGCCGGTCGGGCTCTTCGATCCCCTGGGCGGCTACAGCGAACCGGATCACTACCTACCGGCACTGGCGGACGGTTGCCGCGCCCTGGGCGTGGAGATCAGGGAAGGCTGCATGGTCTCCGACTTCATCGTGGACGGGGGACGCATGGCGGGCGTCGTCGCCGATGGAAGGCGCATCGAAGCAGATGCCGTGGTGAGTACCGTTCACGTATGGACCCTGAAGGTACTGGAGACCATCGGACTGCAGCTGCCCCTGAAGTCCTTCGTGCACCAGCGTTACGTCACGGCGCCGCTGCCCGCCCCGGTCCGGATCCCCGCGGTCAACGCCAATCCCTACGGGGGATATCTCCGGCCGCATTACGGACAGCGCGTGCTGGCGGGCATCGAGAATCCCGAGGCGCCGGAGTTTCGCGTACCCGGCCGCGATTTCCTGATGTCGACGATCACCCCGCCGCCCGGACTCGGCGAGGCCGCCCGGAAAAACCTGCTCCCGCTCGTTCCCACCGCCGGGCGGGCCGACCGGGCGGGACGGGACGGCGATACCGGCTGGGAAATCGAGAAGGCGGGCCTGTTGTCCTTTTCCGCGGACGGCGAACCGGTGCTCGGTCCCGTCGAACGCTTTCCTGGGCTGTATGTGGGCGTCGCCTTTCATTCCGGTGGCTTCGCCTACAATCCGGCGTCCGGCGTATTGCTGGCGGGATGCGTCGCAGACGGGCGGCCCGAAATGGATATCGGGGATTTCTCGCCGAACCGGTTCGATCCCCAGGAAACGGAGGCCTACAACCGGACCCGGATCACCCACAGTGAATACAGCCTGCCCGGCCAATCCCGCCGGCACTGAAAGTAAAGGAAGCCGCCTGACCATGGACGCGAACGCGGTAAACCGCCTGGACGCTCATCAGACCAACGCGTTCCGCCGCGCCCTGCTCGACTGGTACGGCGAGAACCGGCGGGATTTGCCGTGGCGGAGGGCTCGTGACCCCTACGCGGTCTGGATATCGGAAATCATGCTCCAGCAGACGCGGGTAGACCAGGTACGGCCCTACTACGACCGGTTCATGGTACGTTTCCCCACGGCAGAGCACCTCGGCAAGGCCCCGCTCGAGGACGTCCTGAAGGCATGGGAAGGCATGGGGTACTACGCCCGGGCGAGGAACCTGCATCGCGCCGCCCAACGGGTCGTCGGCGAACACGGCGGGCAGATACCCGATGATGCCGCGCGGATCTCGGACCTGCCGGGGATCGGACCCTACACGGCGGCCGCCATATTGAGCATTGCCTTCGGGAGGGATTGTCCGGTCGTCGACGGCAATGTCGTTCGCGTGTTGAGCCGCCTGTTCCACCTGACCGACAACCCGGCTTCCTCAGCGGCCAGAAAGAGAATCGATGGCCTCGCCGGGCGACTCCTCGCCCGGGGCCGGGCAGGCGACTTCAACCAGGCCATGATGGAACTGGGGGCCACGGTTTGCACGCCACGCCAGCCCCGCTGCGGTGATTGTCCCGTGAGCCCGTATTGCGAAGCCCGCAAAATGCTGCCGGACCCTTCAGTGCTGCCGCGTAAACGGCCGCGCAAGCAACGGCCTCATCATCATGTTGCCGCCGGCATCATTCGCCGGAAGGAGGAGGTGCTGATCGTCCGTCGGCCGACGGACGGACTGCTGGGTGGATTGTGGGAGTTCCCGGGAGGGGTTGTCAGTAAAGGGGTCGAAGAGGAAACGTTTCTGGCAGAGGAAATGAAAAACTCGCTGGGTATCGACGTCCGCGTCGACCACGCCGTTGCCACCCTGAGACATGCCTTTACCCATTTCGAGATGACGTTGCAGGGCTATAGCTGTTCATACCTTGAAGGGGTAGCCCTCCATCGCGACGGAAACGAATGCCGATGGGTTCGATTCGAAGATCTCGGCCGTTTCGCTTTCCCCAGGGCCTATCAGCGCCTGATCGAAGCCGCGGCAGAACGAAATGAAGGCCCGCGGCCCGCCGGTTTCGCATAGCGCGCGCCGGACGGGCGCAACCCCATCCGGCGCGGCCATTGGCCGGGTGTCAGCGCCGCTTCCCCGACGGCTCGGGACGGGCGGCCGGTTTCCCCGCGACGCCGTTGTTCTCGACGGATTCGTCCTGGCCCGGAGGCGCGAATATCGCACGGACCTTCTCTTCGATCTCCCCGGCGAGATCCTGCTGTTCCCTGAGCAACTGCCGCACGTTCTCGCGGCCCTGCCCCAGCCTTTCGTCATTGTAGGAAAACCAGGTCCCGCTCTTTTCTATGATGCCGTTATTGACCCCGAGTTCGATCAGATCGCTCTCTTTTGAGATCCCTTCCCCGTAGATGATATCGAACTGCGCCTCGCGAAAGGGCGCCGCCAGCTTGTTCTTCTTAACGGTACCCCGTACCTGGATGCCCGCCGAGGCGTCGTCCCCCTTGATGTTCCCGATCCTGCGCACCTCGATCCGAACCGAGGAGTAGAACTTCAGGGCAAGTCCTCCGGTCGTCGTTTCCGGATTGCCGTACATTACCCCGATTTTCTGACGGATCTGGTTGATGAAGATCAGGCAGGTCCTGGACCGGTTGATCACCGAGGTCAGCTTACGCAGCGCCTGCGACATCAGTCGGGCCTGCAGGCCGACATGGGAATCACCCATTTCCCCTTCTATTTCGGCCCTCGGGACAAGCGCGGCGACCGAGTCGATGACGATCACGTCCACACCACCGCTGCGGACCAGGATCTCGGCCACGTCGAGGGCCTGCTCGCCCGTGTCCGGCTGATGGATGAGCAGTTTGTCCATGTCCACGCCGAGGGCCCGCGCGTAGCGGATGTCCAGCGCATGTTCCGCATCGATGAAGGCGGCCATCCCGCCCAGTTTCTGCGCCTCGGCCACGATATGCTTGGCCAGCGTGGTCTTGCCGGAGGACTCGTTGCCGTATATCTCTACCACGCGCCCACGCGGCACGCCGCCGATGCCCAACGCCAGATCGAGGGTCAGGGATCCCGTTGGTATGGACTCGACGGACAGTTGGGGGTTCTCGTCTCCCATCCTGATGATGGAACCCTTGCCGAACTGCCGCTCTATCTGCGATATGGCGCCGCTCAGCGCCTTCTCCCTTCCCGGATCGTTATCATTCATGTCCGCGATCTCCCCTTCGTTGATGCATGTGAACGTCTTTTTGGCATACCCTGTCCAATATGCCAAACATTTGTGTAGTGTCAAGCGAATTTCGTTTGACTAAATGAAATGGTCGTAAACCGGGCGAGGAAACTTGAAAAAAAGTATTCCCGAATAACCTGAAAGTAAAGTAATTTCGCGCCGATCCGGCCTGTTGCCGCGCGCATGGAAAAAAACGGAAGAGAATGGGCTTCGAAAGCCGTATATTGTGACTATATACCCCTGTCGCCGCCGCTGGACCAGTCGACTGGAGCGGAGCGTGAAATGAGTGCCTTCAGGAAGATCATCTGCCTAGGAGCGGTCGCCGTCTGTCTCCATTGGGCCTCATCGGGCTGTGGGGGATCGGGTGCGCCGAGGACCATTTCCGACGACGCCGACAGCGCGACCGTGAAAGCATCCGGTCTCGCTTTGATGAACGAAGGCGACTACGAAGGCGCCATCGCCTACTACCGCCGGGCGCTGGCCCTGGACCTGACGGATTCCGAGGCCTTCGGAAACCTGAGCGTGGCGTACTACTACCTGGGCAGATACGACGAGGCGTTGCGGGAAGCGCTGCAGGCCGTCGTTCTTTCGCCCGACGAGATCAACTGGCGGCTCAACCTGGGTGCGATTTATACCCGCAAGGGGAACCACGAAGGAGCGGCGAGAGCTTATGGCGCGGCCGTCGATATCGCCCGTGGCCTGCCGGAGCAGAACCGCTATCAACTCCGGAACGCCCTGATGGGCCTGGGCCGGTCCAGCGAACTGTCCGGTTCGTACGACCAGGCGCTGGACGCTTACGAGGAAGCGCTGGTCTTCGCACCCGATGACGTGGCTATGCTGACCGGAGTCGGCAACATATACTTCCGACAGGGACGGCTGGACGAGGCCGAGGCGTCGTATCACCGGACTCTGGCACAGGATTCCACGCACGCCGTGGCCAGGTACAATATGGCGCTGGTCTACTCCAGGACCGGGAGACACGACGAGGCGTTCAGGCTGCTGGCGGACAACCCCGTGTTGGACAGGCGGCTCGAGAGCGCATTGGAAGGCAGTACCGTAAGCGCCGTGGACCGGTCGAAGACCCAGAGCATCGCGGCCTACCGCGCCAGGTTCGGGAGGATGGGCGGTCCCCCGTCTCCCGGCAGCCGGCAGGGACGCCGGCCGCCGCCCTATGTCCATGTGAGGGGGTTGACCTATTACGAACAAGGCGCATACGCGGAGGCGAAGCAGGCCTTCGAGCAGGCCCTGGCCGAGGACCCCGGGCTTGCGGAGGCGCATCTGTATATCGGAAACATCTTTGCACTTCAGGACCGCCACGCGGAGGCGGTCGAATCCTATGAAACGGCGATCGCCGTCGACGGGCAGTTCTTCGAAGCCTACAATAACCTGGGCACCATGTATGCCAACATGGACCGGACCGAAGACGCCATGGACGCCTACGGGAAGGCGCTCGCGTTGAACGACCGTTTCTACGACGCCCGCACCAACCTCGGACTGCTGTACGCGGAGGCGGGCAGACTGGACGAAGCGGTCGAGGAATTCAAGAAGGTCATCCGCGCCGAAGTAGGCATTGCCGAGGTCCACAACAACCTCGGCATCGTTTATCTCAGACAGGGGAAGGATGAAGAGGCCAGCGAACAGTTCAACAGGGCTATCGCGCTTCGCGAGGATTTCCCGGAAGCCTACAACAACCTCGCACTCTCCTACAGCCGGGACGCCGCCGTGGACGACGTGATCGAAACCTGGCGCGGACTCGCGGCCCGATGGGCGGGCCATGATTCCACGGACCGCGTGGCCTTCGACTGGATGCCGCTCCGGCGGGTGGCCGCCCGTTCCTCCGCCGTGGGCGGTGAAGCGCGGTCGGCTTACCGGGACGGGGTCGAAGCCGCCTACGGGTACGATCTTGACGCCGCGCTCGCACACTTCCGGGCATCCCTTGCGGCGCGGCCGGACTGGAACGCCGCGCGGCTGGCCGTGGCCGCCGTGTTGCTGGCCCAGGGGAAGTGGGAGGAGGCGGCGACAGCGGTCGAGCAAGCGATTGACCCGGAAACCGCGGACCCGCTGCCCAACGCCGTCCTGGCCATCGCGAGGGTATCCGGCGGCGACTACGAGTCGGCGCTCGAAGCATGGGAGGGTGCGGTCAGCCTGGTACGCCTGACCGGCGAACCTGACGGTACGGCTTCATTGGAGGCACTGACGGCGATGCGTACGAAGACCGAAGCCGCGGGACGGGTGTTGCGCGCCCTGGACAAGGCGGTGGCACTGCGACCGCGGTTTACGACCGCGCATTTCAATATTGGCCTTGTAAACGATATGCTACGTCGATACCATCAGGCCATACGGAGCTACCGGGAAGTCGTCCGCCTCGCACCGGAACTCGGCGCCGGGCATTTCCGCCTGGGGATCGCTTACTTCCGGATCGGCGATTTCGAGCAGGCCCGGGATTCGCTGCGCGAGTATATACGTCTCTCCGCGGACCCCATGCTGCTCCCCCAGGTGGAGACTTTTCTGAACAGATCGGGATAGCCGGCGCCGCGGCCTCCCAGGAAGAGCATACCGCATGCAATCAACGGAAAAAACGCTCGAACAGGTCGTCGGGGAAAGACCGTTTCCCGAATATGCCGCATGGTGGCCGGTAGGCGGCGCGTTCTCCGCGTTCATGTCCGATGCCATCGTCGGCGAATGGAGGGCGCTGGTCCCAGGCAGCGGCGCGCTGGACCCCGACGGCGATGCGCTGAACGAGGTCCGGGTAGACGCCGAGAGGTACATCCGGACGGTCTACGACAGGCCGGCCAGGCGTGGGTTGCTGGAAGCCTTCATTCACCCGGACGGTGAAACGACGCTGCAGTCGGGTGAATTCGACGCCCTTTCCTATGCGTTCTACAGGTCGGCCTTCCGGCACATCGAAAGGCATCCGGATCGCTTCGATGAGGGACTGGAACGGGAACGCCGGCTGTTTACCATCCGGGTGGGCAAGTTGTTCTTCGACCGCCTGAATCGTCACCTCGCGCTGGACCTGCCCGACGGCCTGAACACGCCGGACCGGCTCGAAGAATTGTCCGCCGCCATCGATCGCGTGGGCCGTTTTCTGCACGACCAGGGATATCTCCGCAGTCATTTCGCCTTCAGATTCGACGTGGACATCGATCAGGGAGCATCTCGAATTACGCAGCATGTCGATGATGTCGTCTCCCGTCTTGGGAAAGGCGAGCTGGCCTACGCGCTGTACGAGATGGGCTATCCCGTCATACTCCCCTCCGCGGTCTACCTCTACCACACGATCGGAGAAGCGCAGCATCATTCTTCCCGAACCATCGAGAACCTGTTCGGCGAAGTGGGATACGACGCGCGGGAGACGGACGACTTCGATCCCATCGGATATCCATCGGAAATGGTGGTGGAACTCTGGGAGATCCGCAGCCTGTGAAACCCGCAAGTCCCGCCACCCTGGTGGATGTCGACCGGTATCCGCTCGAGAACCTCGACAGCCGCGACGGCCAGGCATTCCTCTCATCCTGCCGATCCGAGCTCGAGGAGCAGTCCATCTGCGTACTCGAAGGATTTGTGCATCCCCGGGCGCTGGCCGGCATGGTGCGGGAAACCAGCGCTTTAATCCCGCTCGGCTACTACTACGACCGGCCGCGCACCAGCTACGAGGGAAACGACTACGTCGACCGGAACTGGCCCGCCGGCCATCCCCGAACCATCGAGCACGTCAATCGCTACCGGCAGGTCCTCAACTACCAGATCCCCAACGACAGCCTCGTGCGCAGTGTATTCCACTGGCCGGCCCTGACCGAATTCGTGCGAAGCATGCTTGGGTTCGACACCCTGTACACGAGCGCCTGCCCCCATCTCGCCCTGACCCTGCAGATCGGTCACGAGGGCGACAGCAACGGATGGCACTTCGATTCGAATAACGGCAATATCACGCTGTTGATCCAGGCACCCGATTCCGGAGGGGTATTCGAATACGTGCCGGACCTCAGAGCGGACCACGACGAGCATTACGACGACGTGCGCGCCGTCTTCGAAACGCCTGGAAAACGCGTTCGCCGCACGGACATCCGGCCGGGAACGCTGGTGCTGTTCAACGGCAAGTACGCCCTGCACCGGGTGTCTCCGGTCGGCCCGACGAAACGGCCACGGATCATCGCGATCTTCAGCTACGACAAACGTCCGGACCAGTTATTCTCCCGCGACTATATCGAGATGGTACGCAGCTTCAGGCAGGACGCGCCCACGGGTTGAGCCAGCGTCCAGCAAGCGTAACCCCCACATGGTCGCGCAAGCCCGGAGTGCCAGGCCGTGGACTTCATAGAACCCTACGTAGTCGCCTTTTCCGACCTGGCCTGGTCCTACGTATTCTACCTGGTCATCGGCGGTGGAGCCCTCCTGCTGCTCTATAGCCGCTTCACGCCGTTCCGGTACGTGAAGCACGCCATCGACCTGGTACGCGGCAGATACGACGATCCCGACGATCCCGGCGACGTCTCCCATTTCAAGGCACTGGTCAGCGCCCTCTCCGCCACGATCGGCATGGGGAACATATCCGGCGTGGCCATCGCCATCACCACGGGCGGCCCCGGGGCGATCTTCTGGATGTGGGTCAGCGCGTTCGTCGGCATGGCGACCAAGTTCTTCACCTGCTCGCTGGCCGTCATGTTCCGTGGTCGCGATACCGCGGGTCGCATCCAGGGCGGGCCGATGTACGTGATTTCCGAAGGGCTGGGGGGCCTTTGGAAACCGCTGGCCGTCCTCTTCGCCATCGCCGGCGTCATCGGCTGCCTGCCGCTCTTGCAGCCCAACCAGTTGATCCAGATCGTCCGGGACGTCGTGTTCGCGCCGTACCTGTCCTTCGAAAACGGCCATTTCCGGTTCGATCTCGTCGCCGGGCTGATCCTGTCCGGTCTCGTGGCCACCGTAATTTTCGGCGGGATCACCCGTATCGCCGAAGTGGCTTCCCGGGCCGTTCCGGCCATGGTGGTGCTGTACATGGTCGCGACGCTCTGGATCATCCTGTACAACGTGGCGGAGGTACCCGGATACCTCGCACTGATCGTCACGGACGCCTTCAACGGGGCCGCGGTGGCGGGAGGCGTGGTCGGCACGACGATCGTCACCGGGGTCCGGCGCGCGGCCTTTTCCAATGAAGCCGGTATCGGTACGGAAGCACTGGCCCACGGCGCCGCGAAGACCGGCGAGCCGGTTCGGGAAGGCCTGGTCGCCATGATGGGCCCCGTCATCGATACGATGATCGTCTGTACCTGCACGGCGCTCGTGATCCTCATGACCGGAGTCTGGCAGACAACGTCGGACAACGGGGTGACGCTGACCGCGAGCGCGTTCGAAGCGGCCATGCCCGGATACGGCGCGTACATCCTTGCGGTGTGCGTGTTTTTCTTCGCCGTGACCACGCTGTTGACCTACTCCTACTACGGCGCCAAGTGCCTGGGGTTTCTGATCGGCGCAAGGTATGCGGCCTATTACAACGCGGCCTACGTGGTTTTCGTCGTGGTGGCGTCCGTTGCCTCGATCGACGCGGTGATCAGTTTCGCCGATGGCCTGTTTGCCCTCATGGCGATTCCGACCATGACTTCCGCCCTGCGACTCGCGCCCCGGGTCATGGTTTCCTTTCGGAGGTACAGCGCGTCTTTTGAACCCCGAAACTACGATGCTTCCGTACTGCAACGGGAACGCACCCGAGATTCCCGCAGTGCATGACGTTGCTAGTCAGGGGGTCATTCGACGGAGATCGACTTCTTTCTCAACAATTTGTGTTTACAGACGACATTGTACGACTTATTGTAATCACTGAACAATTCACCACACTGAAGGTCCACATTGCATGTACAAACACCCGCAAACAAGGGAGGGAGCTTTCTATAAGATTACCTCATTAACTGTTATGGAGGATATTTTATGAGACCTGCCGGATTAATCCCCTTTCTTGCGATATTCGCCTTCGTCGCAGTCGACGCCTTCGCCCAGCAGGACCAGGAATTGGAAGGCGTCGATTTCGTCGCTGAAGAGGTGACCGTGACCGGGTCCCGGATCAGGGGCGAGGCGGCCGAATCCACCGCCCCCGTCATCATCCTCGCCAAAACCCAGATCCAGGAGAAGGGGCTAGCGTCCATCGGCGACGTGCTCCAGACCCTGACCGTCCAATCGAACGCCATCAATACCCAGGCCAACAACGGCGGTGACGGATCCACCCGGATCAGCCTTCGCGGACTGGGTTCAGGCCGTACGCTCGTACTGGTCAACGGCCGCCGTTTCGTACCGGGTGGCACCGGGGCGAACTCGTCCGTCGACCTGAACTCCATACCAGCTTCCGTCATCGAGCGGGTCGAGGTGCTCAAGGACGGCGCTTCGGCCGTGTACGGTTCCGATGCCGTCGGAGGCGTCGTGAACGTCATCACAAGGTCGGACCTGGAAGGCGTGGAGTTCGAGTACTACCAGGGTGTTGCGGGCGCGGGCGACGGTGACGTGATCGACGCCAGCATAACCACCGGACTGCGAAGCGGCAGGGGCAGTATCCTGTTCTCCGCTGGTTACCACAACCGCAAGCCGGTCTGGACCGGAGACCGAAGTTTCAGCGAGGCGGACAAGAACTACGACTGGGGGACGAACGACGGCACCTTCACCACGGGCGGCAGTCCGGCGACGCCCGAAGGAACCATCGTCGACCGGCTCGAGACGGAAGGCAACACGGCCTGGCAAGCTATCGTTGAAAGAGCCGGGGAAGAAGCCGGAGCCTATTTTAACGATCCATCTGTTGGCTGGCGTCCTTTCAATTCCGCCGGTAACACCCTGGATGGCACCGGCGACCTGTACAATTACCAGCCGGAGAATTACCTGTACACGCCGCAGACCAGGTACTCCGCTTTCCTTAGCGGCAACTACCTGTTCAGCGATAACCTGAGCGGGTTCTTCGAGGTATCGTATACCAACCGGCAGTCGGACCAGAAACTGGCGCCTACCCCACTGTTTATCTACTATGAAGATGATCTCGTGCTATCAGACGAAAACCGATACAACGAATATGGCCGTGATTTCCTCGATGTCCAACGCCGCATCGTCGAAGCGAGTAACAGGAACTTCCTGCAGGACCTCGACACCTACCGGATCGTCCTGGGGATGGAGCACGAGTACATGGGCTTCGCCGGGGACCTGGCCTTTTCGTACGGTCGGACCAGCGGTACCAACATCAACGAGGGCCGGTTCATCCTGAGCAATGTGAGGAAGGCGCTGGGACCCGATTCGGAGTGTGTGGCGCCCTGCGTTCCCCTGGACCTCCTTCACGGTGCCGGTACCATCACGGACGACATGCTGAATTACATCCAGTACACCGGTATCGCCAGGGGCTATACGAGCCAGAAGATACTGCAGTACAACCTGACCGGCGACCTGGCCGAACTGCCGGCAGGCAACCTCGCCGTCGCCGTGGGTGCGTCGTCCAGGTGGGAAGCGGGCGGCGCCATCCCCGATCCCATTACCGCCACGGGCAATACCACGGGCAACAAGGAGGAAGCGACCGAGGGCGACTACTCCGTCCACGCGGTGTACGCCGAGACCAGTATTCCAGTCTTCCAGGGTAAACAGAGCGGCCTGGATATAACGGCCGCCGGCCGGCTCTTCAGCTACGACACCTTCGGAACGGATTTCACATACGAAGCCGGCGCCCGGCTCGAGTTGCCGCGGGGTCTCGCCTTCCGTACGACCTACTCGAAGGCCTTTCGGGCCCCAAGCATTGCCGAGATGTTCCTCGGCCAGAGCGACAGCTTCCCGCTGGTCAGCGATCCCTGCAGCGTCGTGGACGAAGCCGGCAACCCCCGCCAGCTGACCTCGCAGCAGATGCGCAACTGTGCTTCCGGGGGCGTGCCGTCCGGTTTCGAGGATACCCGCGCACAGATACGGACCAGGGTAGGTGGATCCACCGAGCTCGATCCGGAGCGGGCAAACACGGTGACGGCCGGCATGGTGTACCAGCCCGAATTCCTGCCGGACCTCGATATCGCGGTCACCTATTACGCCACCAGGATCGAGGATGAAATCGGGGCCCTCGGCGCGGGGCTCATCCTGAGCAACTGCTACTCTCAGGACAACCCGACGCATTGCGATCTGATAGATCGGGACCGGTTCGGTCTGATAAAGAACATCTTCTCGACCGCCACGAACATCGGCGAGACGGAAACCAACGGGCTCGACGTCGAACTGAACTACATCAACGACACGCCCCTCGGCCTGCTCTCGGCGCGGCTCGAATCCAACCTGCTCTTCGCCTACGACACGTACCTGCCCATACCCGGCGGTTTTGAACAGATCCAGGGCAAGGGGTACTACGACCTGGGCGTGTTTCCCGACTGGCGGCACAATGCCAGCGTCGGATTGAAGTGGGGGCGGGCATCGGCAGGCGTGAACTGGCAGTATATCGGCGGCTTCCAGGAGTGCGAGGACGACGACTGCAAAGGCCTGTACCGGGACGATATCGAAGGGACCCCGGCGGTCCGGGACGTGGATGCGAACCACCTCTTCGGCATCCAGGGATCCTACCGGCTGTTTTCCGGGGCTGGCAGTTCCGTGATCTCTGTGGGCATCAACAACGTCTTCGACCAGGCCCCCGCGGTGATCTTCAATGGGTTCCTGGGGACGTCGGACGCATCGACGTACGACTACCTGGGCAGGTACTTGTACATCAGGCTGTCCCACTACCTATAGGCGGAACGTACCAGGCTGAACCTACGGTAAGCTGAACGTACCAGGCTGAACCTACGGTAAGCTGACGGGTCCTGCATTGATCGATGGACGAACATGGCTGTTGGCGGCGTGTTTATTCGCAGCGCCAACCAGTACCGGGACCTACGCCCAGAACGCTGAGTTCCCGGACTCCGTCAAGATCGACTACGTCTTCGACGAATTGACGGTGACCGGGTCCCGGATCCGGGGCGAGGCGGAAGGCTCGACGGCCCCGGTGGTCATCCTGGCCCGCGAGGAGATCCGGGCCAGGGGGCTCGCTTCCGTGGGGGACGTCCTCCAGTCGCTCACGGTACAGTCCAACGCCACCAATACCCAGGCGAATTACAGCGGCGACGGGGCCACCCGCATCAGCCTGCGCGGGCTGGGCGCCCAACGCACCCTGGTCCTGGTCAACGGCCGCAGGTTCGTGCCCGGCGGCCTCGGCGCCGACGCCGCGGTCGATCTGAATTCCCTCCCATCCACCATTATTGAACGGATTGAAGTGCTCAAGGACGGCGCCTCCGCGGTCTACGGTTCCGACGCCGTGGGCGGCGTTGTTAACGTCATCACGCGGTCGGACCTCGACGGCGTGGAGTTCGAGGCCTACCAGGGCATATCGGGCGCCGGAGACGGCGCGGCCATAGACCTGGCCTTTTCCGCGGGCCTCGTAAGAGACCGGGGCAATATCCTGTTCTCCGCCGGATACCACGACCAGCGGCCGGTCTGGACCTACGAGCGCGGTTTCAGCGAATCCGACAAAAGCTACAACTGGGCGAGGAACGACGGATCCTTTACGACGAGCGGCAGCTCGGCGACGCCGGAGGGCCATATCGTCGACCGATCGGGGGCGGCGGGGAACGACGCCTGGCAGGCGGTCAACGCGGCGGCGGGCGACGAAGCCGGCGACTACAATCTGGACCCGTCCATGGGCTGGCGGCCCTTCGATTACGCGGGGAACTCGCTGGACGGCACCGGCGACCTCTACAACTACCAGCCCAAAAACTACATCTTCACGCCACAGAAGCGGTATACCACGTTCCTCGGCGGCACGCACCGGTTGAGCGACCGGCTGCGTCCCTTCTTCGAGGTCGTGTACACTAACCGGCAGTCCGAGCAGAAACTCGCGCCGACCCCGCTCTTCACCATCGAAGAAGGCACCCCGGTCACGGCGGACAACCGGCACAACCCGTTCGGGCGCGACTTCGTGGATGTGCGGCGCCGCTTCGTGGAAGCCGGCAACCGGATCTTCAACCAGGATCTCAGCACCTTCCGTATCGTGCTGGGTCTCAAGAGCCGCCTCGCAGACTTCGATTCGGACGTCTTCTATGCTTTCGGACGGACATCCGGAACCACGGTCAACCGGGGCCGGTTCATCCGGAGCAACCTCGCCAGCGCGCTGGGTCCGGACGATGAATGCACGGGGAGCTGCGTCCCCCTCGATATCCTGCACGGCGCCGGGACCATCACGCCCGAGATGCTGGCCTACATCCAGTACACCGGCGTTGCCCGGGGCTACACGCAGCAGAAGATCCTGCAGTGGAACCTGACGGGCGATTTGGCGGATCTTTCGCACGGACCGCTATCCGTGGCCGCGGGCGTGTCCTCGCGCTGGGAGTCCGGCGCCTATACGCCCGACCCCATTACGGCTTCGGGCAACACGACGGGGTTTCGAACCGAAGCGACCGTGGGAGGCTTTTCGGTCCGCGCTCTGTACGGCGAGACCCGGCTGCCGGTTTACCACGGGAACGGCGTCGGGTTCCACCTGACCGCGGCGGGAAGGGCGTTTCACTACGACACCTTCGGTGCCGGGCTGACCTACGAGACCGGGGCCGGGGTGGAACTGCCCCGGGGCCTGACGCTGCGGGCCACCTACTCCAACGCCTTCCGTGCCCCCGGCATCGCCGAGATGTTCCTCGGTGCGAACGACGTGTTTCCCCTGGTGAGCGATCCCTGCAGCACGGTGGACGAAGCGGGCAACCCGCGGGAACTCACCGCGCAGCAGCGGCGGAACTGCGCCGCAGCGGGCATCCCGTCCGGGTTCAGGGACACCCGCGCCCAGTTGCGGGCACGGGAGGGCGGGTCGACCGGCCTCGAGCCGGAGCGCGCGGGGATGATCACGGCAGGCATGCGCTACCGACCCGGTTTCGCAACGAACCTTCAGCTCGACCTGAACTACTACCGGAACCGTATCGAGGACGAGATCGGATCACTCCCCGCGGGCGTCATCCTGAGCAATTGCTACTCGCAGGACAACCCCACCAGTTGCGGCCAGATCGTCCGGGACGCCGATACGAAGCTGATCTCCCATATCGTGCAGACCAATACCAACGTCGGCGAGACCGAGACCGCCGGGTTGGACCTGGAGGCCGCATACAACGGCAACACCCCCTGGGGCATCCTTTCGGCGCGGCTGGAGGCCAACCTGCTGTTCCGGTACGACCAGTTTATTCCCGCGGCCGGCGGCACGGAAGTGATCAAGGCCATGGGATACTACGACGTGGGCGTGTTCCCCCGGTGGCGCCACAGCGCCGCGCTGGACCTCAAGTGGCGGCGCGCCTCGGCGGGACTCACGTGGGAATACATCGGTGGTTTCGTGGAATGCGAGGACAACGACTGCAAGGGCCTGTACCGGTCCGACGTCGTCGGGACGCCGGCCTACAGGGACGTGGCGTCCAACAGCGTGCTCGGCCTTCGAGGTACGTACCGGCTATTTTCCGGGGCGGGCGGTACCGTGCTGACCCTGGGGATGAACAACGTGTTCAACCAGCCGCCCGCGGTGATCTTCAACGGGCTGCTGGGAACCTCGGATTTCTCAACCTACGACTACATGGGCCGATACTTGTACCTGCGGGTGTCGCACTTTCTGTGAGCAGCGGGCGTGCCGACCGGGTTCAGCGCACGGCCTTTCTGATGCCTAGGGCTTCGGATCTTTCTTGTCATCATTTGCATCGTCTGAATCCGAAGCATCCTGCTGACCTTCTTTGCCGGCGTTATCGGACCCGTCCTCTCCGCTGGCCTCCTCTCCGCCGGACCCGTCCGATCCGCTGGAGTCCTCCCCGCCGGCCTCGTCCATTTCGCCTGCCTCGTCCGATTCCGCCTTATCCTGATCTCCCGCGTCACTATCCGCAGGATCACCATCGCCTTTACGGTCGTCCGTGTCCGGCCTGTCGGCTTTATCCTTCGGTTCTTCCGAGTACTCCATCTCCGCCTCGTAGTCGTAGATGAACTCGTCGTCATCGGGCCAGAAGTCTCGGCCGGTGCGCTGCTCGCCGGCCGGGGTCGACGAATCCCGGGGAAGGGTCGGGGTATCGGGTTCGCCGGTGGTCAGTGCCGGCTGTTCCCCGTCGCCTTCATCACCGCCGCCCTCTCCACCACCGTCATCGCCGTCATCATCATCTTCTTCTTCGGCCTCTTCGGCTTTCCTCCGGCTCCGGCCGATCAGCGCGGCGATCCCCATGCTGATGAAATACAGCACCACCAGCGGAATCGCCACGAGGGTCTGCGTGTAGGGATCGCCCGTGGGCGTAATGACGGCGGCGGCGATGAATATGACGACCAGGGCGATGCGCCACACCCGTTTGAGCACGCCGGCGTTCAGGATGCGAAGCCAGGTCAGAAAGGCCACCACGGCCGGCATCTGGAACACGACGCCCATGATGAGTACCATCTTGTTCACGAGTCCGATATAGAACCCGATGTCCCACTGGGGCTTGATGTCCGGTACATGGAGCTGCACGAAAAACCTGACCATGACCGGGATCAGGACGTAGAACGCAAAGGCCGCGCCGACGAGGAACAGCACGCAGCAGAAGAAGATGACGAGGGGAACGTACTTCTTCTCCTTGTCGAGCAGGCCGGGGGATATGAATGTCCAGAGCTGGTAGAGGACGTAGGGCAGCACGAGGGCGAATCCCAGCAGCAGCGAGATATTCACCCTGGCCGTGAACATGCCGGCCGGCCGGATGGCCTGGATCTCGATCTCGGTCTTGAGGTTTTCCTGGAAGGTCGGCGAGAGCAGGAAATTGATGATGTAGTCGGCGAAGGTAAAGCAGAGGACCATGCCGACCAGGATGGCGAGGACGGATTTCAGTATGGCCCTGCGAAGCTCTTCGAGATGTTCCAGAAAGGACATCTCTCCGCTGCGGATTTTCGCTGGGGACATGGCTGATCCTCTCGCCGGCAAGTACGTGCGATAACGCGCGGTAAGTAAGCCCGGACCGTGGTTCATGTCAAGCAAATCCCCCGTATCCTCCGCCTCCAATGGCCTTGACGCAGGACGGTTCCGAACTTAGTTTAATCGAGTCGTTTCAGTGGATTCCGAAAGGGTTGCAGCGTGTTGCGGCCCCGTGTTGCGGAGCATGGATTCCGTCAGGTCACTACCTGCCGCCGGGAGCCGCCTGGGCATGGACGACAAAGGATTGGTTAGAGGCGTCATTCTGACCGAGGTTCGCGACGTGGCCGAGCCGGCCGTATGGGATGGCTGTCCGGATCTGCTCCTTCCCCTGGCCAACAAGCCGCTTGTCGAACGGATACTGTCGGAATACGCACGGGCCGGGGTTCGGGAAACGCTGATCTCGGCCGGGCGGGACACCAGGGAGATCGCATCGCTGTGCGGGAACGGCGCGCGGTGGGACATGATCCTCACCTACGGGGACGCACGGGACGCACCGAACGCACCGGACGCACCCGTTGGACAGCACCTGCATGAACGGGTCAGGGAGTTGGCGGCGTTTGCGAAAGATGCGCCGTTCCTGGTTACCCCCGGCCCCCTGCTGCTGGAATCCGAGGTTTACGCGCGCCTGGTCCAGTCGTCCAGGGAGCACCGTCCTTGCGGGATCCGTGCGGGGCGAAATGCTCGATCCACCTCCTGCACATCCGGTGATGCCGCAGTGGACTCCAGTGTCTACTTGATAACGCACCGGTCCTGCGATGCCCTGGAAAAAACAAGCACCCATGGTCATACGCTAAATGGCCTGCTCGACGCGGTGCTGGATGATCTCTCCGGCCGCGGCGAAACCGTGCTGAACCTGGACCTGGAGCCCGGCCATCCGCCTTTCGACGTGCGTTCGCCCGAGGCGTACCTGGCATCGAACGAACGGCTGCTTGCATCAGGATCGGCAAGCGCGGAGACGGAATTTCCGGCTATCATGGACGACAACTTCTCGTCTCCGAATCTCGTGATGCGCGCGCCGGTGGTCGTCGATGACACGGCCGAACTCGAACGGTGCCGTATCGGACCGGGTGTCTGCATCGGACCCGGTGTACGCATCGGACACGGCGCGGCCATCGAACACAGCGTGATCATGTCGGGCGCCGATATCGGCGACGGCGCATCGATCTCCTATGCGGTCGTCGGCAAAAACGCCGGCATCGAAAACCGGTCCATCCTGCATGGAAGGGCGGACCACGTGATCGTCGTCCAGTCCGCGTGATCGTTGTCCAGTCCGCGTGATCGTTATCCAGTCCGCGTGATCGTCGTCCGGACCGATTAAATCGAATCCGCCCGTTCCGTGCCCGCGCAATGTGCCGGCGCTCGTCGAACGCGCATTCACCTGCTCGCACAACCGCGATCCCCTTTCGACCATGTCCCATCTGACCATAGGCACGGCAGGCCACGTCGACCACGGCAAGAGCGCCCTGGTGGAAGCGCTGACCGGCGTTCATCCCGATCGCCTCAAGGAGGAACGGGACCGGGGCATGACGATCGACCTCGGTTTCGCGTTCATGTCCCTGGGCGACGGCCGGGAAGTCCCCATCGTCGACGTCCCGGGCCACGAACGGTTTCTCAAGACCATGGTCGCGGGGGTGAGCGGCATACACCTCGTCCTCTTCGTCGTGGCCGCCGACGAGGGCGTCATGCCCCAGACCGTCGAACACCTGGGCACGGTGAGATACATGGGGGTCGACGCGGGCATCGTCGTCCTCACGAAATGCGACCTGGTCGACGAAGAGTGGCTGATGCTCGTGGAGGACGACGTGAAATCGCTCGTGACCGGCTCGTTCCTGGAGAACGCGCCGGCCGTCCGGGTTTCGTCGACAACAGGCCAGGGGATCGGCCGGCTGAAGGAGACCATCGAAGACCGGCTGGCCGGGCTGTCGGTCGAAGAGGACGCCGGATACTTCCGCATGCCCGTGGACCGGGTGTTCAGCATGAAGGGCTTCGGCACGGTCATTGCCGGTACCGTCCTTTCAGGAAGCCTGACGCGGGATTCGAACGCGGAACTGCTTCCGGCCGGGACGCCGCTCCGGATCAGGGGCATGCAGACCCACAACGACACCGTCGACCGTGCCGTCAAAGGACAGCGGGTCGCGCTGAACGTCTCGAATATCAAGACGGCCGAAATCCAGCGGGGCGATGAGCTGAGCGCGCCGGGTTACCTGCTCCCGACGTCGATGACCGATGCCACGCTGCAGTGCCTGGAGTCGCTGGAAGAGCCATTGAAGAACCGGCAGCGCGTTCGCCTGCACAAGGGAACCAGCGAGACCATCGGCCGGCTGATCCTGCTCGACCGGGACGAACTCGCACCGGGCGAGACGGGTTACGTGCAGCTTCGCCTGGAGAAACCCATCGTGGCCGAACGAAACGAGCGCTTCATCATCCGGGGGTTTTCATCCATGCGGCTGCTCGGCGGCGGCCGGTTCGTGGAGGTCTATCCTCAGAAGAACCGCCGGTTCCGCCAGCCCGTGCTGGACTACCTGGAAGCGGTGACCGGCGCAGCGCCGGATGTACTGGTCGAACGGGTCATGCGACACGCGCACGGCGCACAGCGGCTCAAGTCCATGCAGGACCTCGTTCGATCCACGAACCTGAATGCCGAAGTGCTGGAACAGAGCGTGACAGGGCTGGTGGAAAAGGGTAAACTCGTCCCTTTCCCGGACCACAGGTACCTGCACAGGGAAGGTTACGCGGGCCTGAAGGACGAACTGGTCAAACTGCTCGAAAAGATGCACCGCACCCAGCGCCTGAAGGATTCGCTGCCCAAGGACGCCCCGAGGCTGCAGCTGTCCTGGGATCCTCCCGACACCGTCTATGACGCGCTGTTGAACGAACTCGACGCGGAGGGCCGGATCGTGCGGTCCGGCCGGTCGGTCCGGCTGGCCACCCACACGGTCAAGCTGAACGCCCGGGAAAAACGCATGCTCGAGGCGTTCGAGGAACTCGGCGACGCCGAACCTCCGGCCGTATTCAACATGAACGATCTGTCGCAAGTCATGGAGGATCGGTCGATGATCTCGAAGGAATTACAGGTTGATCTGAAAGCGGACGCGGATATGATTAGGAGCATGGCCGGGTATGCCATGGACCGGGAACTCTTCGTCGAATTCGCGGACCGGCAGATCATGCATCACCGGGCGCTCGAGTCGGTCAGGCAGCGGCTGGTGGCCTACCTGGAATCCCACGGCACCGTGCGCGCGTCCGAGTTCCGCGACCACCTGGGCATTTCCCGGGCGCACGCCACCGCGTTGCTGGACTACTTCTGCGACCTGGGCGTCACCAACCGGGAGTCCGGCACGCACAGGCTGGCTGAAGCGGACTGAAAAAGACAGCGGAAACAGCATACAGGGGAGTGTATGGGTTGCTGGTGCGCCTCACGGACTTCAAATCCGATGGCGGGCCCTAAACAGGTCCGTGGTGGGTTCGATTCCCACACGCTCCCCCCAGCATCCTTCTCACGAATGACGGTCGAATACCGAACCTCCGCCGCGCCTGCAGGAAAGCGACCACGACACCCCGAACAATGTATTTAGCCATCCGGATAACGCTTGCGTATCCTGCAAGCTGGAAACCGGCCGCTCCCGCCTTCCGCTCCACCCTCTCTTTGCTCGCCGCCAACGTCTCGTCCCCCACAGGTATCCGTCGCAAACCGGAACGCTCGTCTCAACGGCCTTTCCTGTGCTATTTCCGGTGTTGTTGTAATGGTGACAACAAGCGGGTAATGGAAAGATTGTGAATATAACGTAAAGGTTTGTGAATTTAATATGATGATCTATTCATATCGTGTAAATTCAATGTGATCATCTATCCGATAAGGGACAGGATGGTCGTATTCGGCGGGCCGCGCGCGATGCCGGTTCAGCCGGTCGGGAGTGCGTCTTCGAAGATCGTGCATACAGAGGAGCAGATCGATGCCGGACGCTGACAGGTTAGAGGAAGCAAACCAGAAGTTGCATGAGCAGCTCACAAAACTGAGCGAGGCCAGCCTGCGTATCAGCGAAAGCCTTGACGTCAACACGGTCCTGCAGGAGGTCGTAGCGGGAGCCTGCGCGCTGACCGGTGCAAGGATAGGCGGAATCACCATGGTTGACGAATCGGGACAGTTACTGGACTTCGTCGCCCACGGCCTGACTGATCGCGAGCGTCGGGAGCTCCTGGATCTGCCGCGTGGGTCTGAAATCTGGGGTTATTTAAAAGGAATCACGCAGCCGCTTCGGTTAAAGAACATGTCGGCTCACTTCAAGGCGCTCGATCTTGCCCTTCATCCGGTGATGGACCATGGCCTTCTGGGCGTGCCGATTCGCCACCAGGGTACCCAGGTAGGGTTTTTCTACCTGCTCGACAAGGAAACAGGACAGCTGTTCACCGAGGAAGACGAGCGGATCATTTCAATGTTCATTTCCCAGGCCGGCGCGGCGATAGCCAACGCCAAGAAGCACCGTAACGAACAACAGGCCCGGGCAGACCTGGAGGCGCTGATCGACACATCACCCGTCGGCGTCGCCGTGTTCGACGCGCGGACCGGGAAGGCCGTGTCGTTCAACCAGGAGTCGCGCCGGATCGTGGGCGATCTGCAGAAACCGGGAACTTCGATTGTGGACCTGCTCGACGTGATCAACATCAAGCGCGCGGATGGGCGTGAAATCGAACTGGAGGAATACACGCTGGTACGGCTGCTGCGCGAGGCTACTCCGGTGCGCGCCGAGGAAATCGTGCTTGAGGTGCCCGATGGCAGAAAAGTCACGACGCTGATCAACGCCACGCCCATCGTATCGGAGCAGGGCGAGGTACAGTCGGTCGTCGTCACCATGCAGGATATGACGCCGCTGGAAGATCTGGAACGTCAAAGGGCCGAGTTCCTGAGCACGGTGAGCCACGAAATGAGGGCCCCGCTTGCCTCCATCAAGGGATGCGCGGCCACGGCCCTCGGAAACGCCTCCGTACTGCAGCCTGCCGTATCTCAACAGTTCTTCCGAATCATCGACGCGCAGGTCGACAATCTGAGCGAGTTGATCGGCAATCTGATGGATGCGGCGCAGATCGAGACGGGTTCGCTCTCCGTATCACCTGAACCGACGAATCTGGCCGTGATCGTGGACCAGGCCCGAAGCGCGTTCCTCAGCGGCGAGCATCGGCAGACCGTCCAGATTGACCTGCCGCCGGATCTGCCGAGAGTGCGGGCGGACCAGCAGCGGGTTGTACAGGTGCTGTGCAATCTCCTGTCCAACGCTGCGCGTCACTCGCCCGATTCGTCCACCATCATGATACAGGCCGAGTTGAAGGACTACCACGTGGAGGTGTCGGTTGTGGACGAAGGCAGGGGCATCCCTGCGGATCGGCTGCCCCACCTTTTCAGGAAGTATGCCCGGACCGGCCGTGACGAAGCGGGCCTGGGGTCGGGCCTGGGCCTGTCCATCTGCAAGGGCCTGGTGGAAGCCCATGGCGGGCGCATCTGGGCCGAAAGCGAGGGTATAGAGCTCGGTACGCGGTTTGTTTTTACGATACCGGTGGCCGAGGAGATCCCGGCGAGTGCCGCGGCCGCGCCCGACAGCAGGCTTGCCGGCTCCTCGCCCTCCGGTGATCAACCACCGCGGATACTCGTCGTGGATGACGACCCACAGGCATTGGGGTACATCAGGGGTATTCTGGTGAACGCGGGTTACAGTCCGATTCTGACCGGAGAACCCGAACAGGTCGAGAACCTGGTCGACGACCGACAGCCGGACCTTGTCCTGCTCGATCTGCTGTTGCCCGGTACTGACGGCATCGAACTGATGCAGAACGTGACGGCGCTTTCGGAACGTCCGGTGATTTTCCTGTCGGCGTACGGCAGGGACGAGACGATCGCCAAGGCACTGGAGATCGGCGCGGCGGATTACGTGGTAAAACCGTTCTCGCCGACGGAACTGATCGCGAGGATCCAGGCCGCGCTGCGCAAAAACGCCGGACCGCCCGCACCGTTCCAGGTGGACGATCTGGTCATCGATTACGATGAACGAAGGGTGGTCCTGGAGGGCAGGCCGTTGATCCTGACGGCTACCGAGTACGATCTGCTCCGGGTGCTTTCGAACCATGCAGGCAAAGTGGTCAGCTACGACCAACTCCTGAGGAACGTCTGGCAGTCGCGGAATTCAGGAGACCTGAGGGTTGTGCGATCCATCGTCAAGAATCTCAGGCGCAAACTGGGCGACGAAGCAGGTAACCCCCGGTACATCTTCACGGAATCCCGCGTCGGTTACCGTATGGCCAAACCAGCACAAGCACAAAACAAGGAGTAACCCTTGACCCAGCAGCACGGTCAACCGCCGGCCCGATCAGCCGGACCGGAAACGCAGCCGGGCATGCCCATGGAAATCCTGGGCATGTACCTCTTCATCGCCAGCGAACTGATCATTTTCATCACGCTGCTTTTCATCCTGTTCTGGCTGCGGTCCGGTCTCGTGGCGGACTGGCCCCCGCCAGACCAGCCTCGCCTGCCCATCGGGATCACGGGCATAAACACCGTGTTTCTGCTGGTGAGCGGCTACACCATGCACCGGGCGTACCGGGCCGTGAAACAGAATGTATCCCGCCTGCTGACGCGTTGGCTGATGATCACGTGCGTGCTGGGCGTCGTCTTCCTCACGGTGCAGGGGTTCGAATGGATCCGGCTGATCCGCTTCGGGTTGAGTATGACCTCGAGCCTGTACGGCGCCATGTTCTATACAATCATCGGGCTCCATGCCGTCCACGTGTTCGTAACCGTCCTTGCACTGCTCTACCTCTGGGTCCGGTCCTCCGCCGGCGTATATACCGCCGAAAAGCACACCGGCGTGGTGCTGGGCTACATGTTCTGGCTCTTCGTCGTCCTCATCTGGCCCATCCTCTACGTACTGGTCTACCTGGTTTGAAGCTCGATAACTGAACGGGGTCTGGACGGATCGACACCGAGCGTGCCGCTAACGGCCCAGGGTCGTCAAAATCCCTTCGACGTTTCCAAGACGACCATTCATGTTCATCAGAAGTCGGCTATGGAAGTCAGGTAGTCGTAGCTCTGGCGGGCGGCGTCTTCGGGCTCCATGAGCTCGGCAAAGGCCTGGTGCACGGTGACGTAGCCTTCGTATCCGATCTCTTCGAGCGTCCGCATGATGATGGGAAAGTCGATCCCGCCCGTTTCCTGAAGGGGCACCGGGTCGTGGGGCGCGGGTCCCCGAACCCAGGTGTTCAGGGTCATGGATCCTTCGGGGTTCAACCGGTGATTCTGCAGATAGACGTTGAAGAGCCAGGGCTCGAACCGCTTGATCGTTTCCGGCCCGTAGTCCTGGCCGCACAGGTCGAGATTGGCCGGTTCATAAATAATGCCGAAGTTCTCGCGCCCCACTTGCTTCAGCACGGAGACGGACTCCTCCACGGTTTCGAACAGGCTGCGGGTGTGGGACTGGTGGGCCAGCCGGATGTCCCGTTCTTCCGCCTCGTCCGAGGCCCACCGCGCCCAGGCGATATCTTCCTCCGTCTTCATGCCGATCCGGATCAGGTCGGCGTCCAGCAGTTCGGCCAGGTCCAGGTAGGGCGTGATATTCCGCAGGGCGTCCGGGGCGTGTTCGTCGTTCGCGGGGATGGGGATGTCTCCCGTGATCATGGAAACGGGCAGACCCCGGTCGTCGAGTACCTTCCGTACCGCGGTGATCTGTTCCAGCGGAGACTTTATGCCCGCCTGGGACGCCCTCATGCACATGGCGGAAAAACCGATCTCCCGCGCCAGGTCGGCCAGGTGTTCCATGGATCGGTTGGCTTCTTCCTTGTTCAAAACGGACTCGGCGACCCGTACGGACAACGAGAGTTCCATAGTCGTGAACCTCTGCATGTTGAAGGGTGACGTGGCGACCCTTGTGGTCTAACGCAACTGTACTTCGGATCCGCCCGGCAACTCGTGGCCGGCACAGGCCAGCACCTGGGCGGTAAAACGATACGTGAGGCCCCACAGCACGGGGCCTTCGCCATTGAGGAGATCGATGGCGCTTACCTCCCTTTCTCCCCATTCGCCCGCGACCGTGGCCGTGACGTACCGGGTTTCATCCAATAGATCAGCGAGCGGGAACCAGAATACCTTACTGATCTCGTGGTTGAGGGTCATATCGAACCCGTTCGCCAGGTAGAACACGAAGCCGGCGACGTGCACCTTGCTGAGATGGGTAGCCTGGTCGTCGAGGCGGCAGAGGTAATCCGCATGCCTGAGATCGATGGCCGTTTCTTCCCGCGTTTCCCGGATGGCCGTATGGCGCGGGTTTTCATCGGACGCATCGATCTTCCCGCCGGGAAAGCCGATATGGCCGGACCAGGGGTCGCCCTCGCGTCGCGCACGCTGGAGGAAGAGCAATTCCGTTCCCCCAACCGCGCCGCGGAGAAGGACCGCAACGGCCGCCGTAAGCGCGCCCGCTTCGGGATCGAGCAGCCTGGTCCGCCGGTTTCGCAGCTTTTCCACCAGGTTATCTGACTGCATCAACGCACCGCCCAGGACCGGGAGAACACGACCTGGTTGCGCGGATGGTCGGCCCGCTGGCCGGGACGCCGGTTTCCAAGGTTCGCATCGATGACGGGCCGGTTCTCCGCGCTGCACGCGGAATCGTCGATGACGATACCGTCCGCGTAAAACGTGATACCCAGCGCTTCACGGACACGGCCCGACGTGTTGGCCCGCGCACCATGAACCACCCAGTGGCTGTGCAGGGTCGCGTCTCCGGCGGGAATCTCCTCTTCCACGACCGGAACCCGGTTCGCGCGGATGTAGTCCTTGAAATACGTTTCCGATTCGCGGTGTATCCCCCTGGGGCCCAAGACTCTTTCGCTGTGGGTACCGCTCGCGAAACGAGGCGGCCCCATGTCGATGGTGGCGTCCACGAGAGGGATCCACATGGTAAGGACGTGGTCCGAGCACAACGGCCAGTGCGGACCGTCCTGGTGCCAGGGCGTGATCCAGCTTTCGGGTTCCTTGAACATGGCCTTGTCATAGTAGATGCGGACCGCGTCCACGCCCATGAGGTCGGCGGCTATCTGGCCGAATCGGGGTGACTGGATGAACCGGGCCGCGCGCTCGTCCGCCTCCCTCAGGTTGAACGTCTGCATGAATACGCGGGAGAAGTCGTCCTCCGGGCGATCGCTCATTCTGCTCGTTCCCGCGAACCGTTCGGCCGTGACCGACTTCAACACCCCGCGGTACTCGGCGACCTCTTCCCTGGAACAGACGCCCCGAAGATGCACGTGGCCGTTTTCCCGGTACTGCCGCACGTGTTCCTCGGACAGAGGGTAGGGTGACGCAAGTCCACCAACCTCGGTGCGATTACCCGCTGTCATGGCAGTAGATCCTTTCGCGCGGAATGATACGCCGGCCGGGACGTTTCCAGCGGTACGTTCCAACCCGGTCCGGGCACCGGTCAACTAACAGACACCAACCTGGATGTCAAGGGGTTTGGCCCGTCAGCGCCCCGCCCTTGACAGTCCGTACCGGTTGATCTTTATTTGAAAGAACGCGGCGGGACCACTCGATCGTTATGATTCCGCCGCGATTGCGGTTTGATTGGCCGGAATGCAACGCACGGAGCATGCCATGGAAGAGAACGGCCCGATCCTCGAATTTGAAAAACCGATCTACGAACTCGAGAAGCGCATAGAGGAAATGAGGAACTATGCGGTGACCGAGAACCTCGACGCCCTGGCCGACGAGATCCAGCGCCTGGAAGAGGAAGTGGCGCGCCAGCGTCGGAAGACCTATTCCAACCTGACCCGGTGGCAGCGCGTGCTCATCGCCCGCCATCCCAACCGCCCCCACACGCTCGACTACATCAACGGGATGATGGAGGATTTCGTCGAGTTGCACGGGGACCGGTCCTTCGGGGATGACAAGGCCATGGTCTCAGGGCTGGCGAAGTTGGACGGCCGGCCGATCGCCGTGGTGGGACACCAGAAGGGGAAGAACACGAAGGAGAACGTGATGCGCAACTTCGGCATGGCGGGTCCCGAGGGATACCGCAAGGCCCTGCGCATCATGAAGCTGGCCGAGAAGTTCGACATGCCGGTCCTGTCCCTGGTCGATACGCCCGGCGCCTATCCCGGCGCGGGCGCCGAGGAGCGTGGCCAGGCAGAAGCCATCGCCAGGAATATCTACGAGATGGGACGCCTGCGCGTGCCGATCATCGTCATGGTGATCGGCGAAGGCGCCAGCGGAGGCGCCCTGGGCATCGGTGTGGGCGACCGCGTCATCATGATGGAAAACGCCTGGTACTCGGTCATCAGCCCCGAACCCTGTTCCACCATCCTGTGGAAGGACCAGGAGAAGGCGGCCGCCCGCAAGGCCGACTGCGCGGAGGCCCTGCGCCTTTCCGCCACCGACCTGCTCCAGTTCGGCGTCATCGACGAAATCGTGCCTGAACCCTTCGGGGGCGCGCACCGCGACCACGAAACGGCCATCGCGAACGTCAGGAAATCCATCCTCAAGGCGCTGCACGAGGCGGGTGCGCAGTCCGTCGAGGAACGCCTGGAAGCCCGGCTGGAGAAGTACAGCAGCATGGGCGCATTCGATGTAGTACCTGCCGCGGACGACCCGTCGTAAGCCGGAACCCGGGAGCGGGATTCTTGCTAAAGGCCATCACAGGCGGCTCGATCATCAACGGGAAGGGCGAGGCGCCGATTCCCGAAGGACTGATTCTGGTGGACGGCCACCGGATCCAGGCCGTCGGTTCCCGCGAGCACCTTTCCATTCCCGGTGACGCGGAGGTCGTCGACCTGGGTACGGCCACGCTGCTCCCCGGCCTCATCGACACCCACGTACATCTCGTCATGAACGCGCGGGAGGACTGCGTCACGTCCCTGGCGGGCAAGAGCGCCGTCGAGTCCGTCGTCGAGGCCGCCGGGAACGCCCGACGCGCCTTGCGGGGCGGGGTGACGACCGTTCGGGACTGCGCCGACGTGTTCGGCGTGACCCTGACGCTGAAGCGGGCCATCGACGGGGGCCACCTGGACGGGCCGCGCATACTTGCCTGCGGCCTGCCCATCACCACGACGGCGGGGCACCTCCACTACATGGGGATCAGCGCGGACAGCACGGAGGAGGTGCTGAAGGCCGTGCGCACGGTGGTCACGATGGGTGTGGACTGGGTCAAGGTCTGCGCGACCGGCGGCGGACTGACCCCGGACAGCAACGTGCGGCGCGCCCAGTATTCGGCCGAGACGCTGACGGCCCTCGTCCGGGACGCCCACCGCCTGGGCAGAAGGGTCGCCGCCCACGCCCACGGGACCGAGGGCATTATGAACTGCGCCATCGCCGGCACGGACAGCATCGAGCACTGTTCGTGGATGGAGGAGGAAGAAGGCCACCGCTACGACGAGGATGCCGTCGATCTGATCCGGAAGAAAGGGCTGTACGTCAGCCACACGATCACGGGGCTGCGGACGGGTTCACCGGAAGAACTTGAAGAACTGCGCGAGAGCGAGTATGGCGAGCGGTTCGCCCTGCTGCGCCGCACGATGGAGGAAGGTGTCCGCATGGTCATATCCAGCGACGCGGGCGTCCCGGACACGCGCTTCGAGGATTTCGGCGGAAGCCTGGTAATCGCCGTCAAGTGCTGCGGCTTCTCCCCCATGGGCGCCATCATCGCTTCCACGAGCCGGGCCGCCGAGATGCTGGGGATGGCGGACCGGGTCGGAACCCTGGAACCCGGAAAACTCGCGGATATCCTTGCCGTCGATGGAGATCCGTTGCAGGACATCAGTGCCATCCGCCGTATCGTCGGCGTGTTCAAGGACGGCCGCCGGTTCGTGTGATTCGCTGGTTCTACGCGAGCGTCCGGGGTTTCAACGCGCCCGGCCGGTTGAATCGCTCGAGGCCGAACAGGCTCGTGTCGAACGGCGGCGTTTCGTCGAACAGCCGGGCGGCCAGGATCTCGCCCAGCACCGGGCCGAACTTGAACCCGTGGCCGGAAAAACCCGCCGCCAGGACCACGTTGTCATGTTCCGGATGGCGGTCCAGGATGAAATGGTAGTCTGCCGAATTCGTGTACAGGCAGTGCTTCACGGCGACGGGATCCCTCGACAGGTGGGGACATCTCCGGCCGATGAATTCCTGTACAGCGACGAGATTCGCGCGGTCCACTTCTTCGGGATCGTCGGCTTCAACGATCCGGCCGGTTCGGTGACAACCGGCTTTCACGCCAGGCACCCTTACCTGGGGTACGCAATAGAAAGGATCAGGCGTGTGGTAATCGATCACGTTAGGCATGGCGCCCGCCTCGTGGGGAACCGGCCCCGCCTGCGGAAAATAGGCCAGCAACTCGCGAGTGACCACCAGCGAAGCGTCGAGCCCCAGCGCATCGAGCCCCAGTGCGTCGAGCCACCGGCCCGTCCAGCCGCCTGTCGCCAGCACGAGACGGGTACCTGACCAGGACTGTCCGTCCGAAGCCTTGACCTCCACGTTATCGGCACCCGGGACAATCGAGACGACTTCCGTTTCCGTCCGCGCGTCCACGCCGTCTTCCCGGGCACAATCCCACAGGCTCCGGACTACCTCGTCCGCGAAAAGCACCGCGCTGTCGGGCTGGTAAATGGCTTCGCTCGTGCTCGCCAGGCTTAGCTGGGGGAAACGTTGTGCGAAGGTATGACCGGCCAGCCGCTCGAAGGGGAGTTCGCAGTCGCGCAACCGGGTTTCCAGCGTCTCAAGCACCTCCGCGCCGGCAGGCGCCAGGTTGCAGATGCCGGAACGCCTGAACACCGGCCTGCCCAGTCGTTTCGCGAGATCTTCCCAGGCCCGGAAAGCGCGCGCTGCCATTTCGACGTACACGGCGTCTTCATAGTCGAAACGGATCATCCGGCTGTCGCCGTGGGAACTGCCGTGCTCGTGGGCGGGTGTGTACCGCTCGAGCAGGAGGACGCGCAGTCCGCGCCCGGCGAGCACGCAGGCTGTAGAAACGCCGACGATCCCGCCGCCGACAATGATCGCGTCGTAATGGGTTGCCTGCGGACTCAAGACAGGCCCCGTGTCGCGCGGAGAAGCGTTTCCTGTACGAGCAGTTCGTGAGTCAGGGGACGGTCCGGTGGTTGTTCACCGGAAATCGTCTTCAGGAACGATTTCAGTTCGAGGTCATACAGGGCCTGGCGGCTGCGGCCCGCCACGGGGACCCGGGATTCACCGGCGGGATATCCGTCCCGGGCTTCGGCCAGGACCAGCCGGATCTCCGTGCCCGGTTCGAAGGGTTCCAGGAGGATGGCGCTGCCCTCTGTCCCGTACACCTCGAAGCGCCGGGCGGGCGGAGACGGTTCCATGGCGGCGATATCGACCGTGGCCATGGCGCGCTCGTATTCGAATACGCCCAGTCCGTTGTCCGTGAACGAGGGGACCTCCCCGGTTTCGTTGCGGAGGAAGGCGGTCACCCTGGACGGACGGCCGAGGATCCAGACCACCTGGTCGAGCATGTGGCCGGCCAGGTCGTAGAATATGCCTCCCCGGTGGCCGCTGATCACTTCGCGGGACGAAACGGGGACGTTGGTCGACATGTGTGCCCGAATCGAAAACACGCTGCCCAGCATGCCGGACCGGGCCCATTCGGCGATCTTGCAGAACCCGTCGTGATAGCGGAACATGTATCCCATCTGTACTTGCAGGTTCGCCTGATCGGCCAGGCCGGCCACCCGCTGCCAGGCCGGCCAGTCGTCGCCGGCGGGCTTGTCGTACCACGCATGCTTGCCGGCGCGGACAATCTCTTCGGTCTGGGCCAGGCTTTCGTCGTTGCGGCCTTCCGAAGCCACGGCAACGACGGCCGGATCGCCCAGCATGTCCTCCACACGGTCGAACCATCGAATGCCCGCATACGGCCGGTCGGCGTGCTCCAAGGCGGACCTTCGCGCCGAATCCGGCTCATAGACCCCGACGCACTGGACATCGGGATGGGTCAACATGGATTGAAGCTTGCCGGCGGCATGCCCGTGACCGGTGCCGTACTGCGCCATGCGAATCGCCATTTTTGGATTCCTCTGATCATATGAAAACGTATGGTGCCGGTGTTTCCGGGAAGTAAACAACGGTCGTGGCATCGTCAAGCGAATTCGGGTGGACATCAGGCTTGACATCAGACGCGGTTACCGCTACGTTCGCTCCAATCTTACAACGTACCGGCCGACCGGCAATGATCGCTATAACCAGGAGCCGCAGGATGACCCTGACCCAGGCGCAGATCGACACATTCAGGGAGGTTGGTTTCCTCAACGTGGGCCGTGTATACAGCGATGATGAGGCCGACGCGTTGAGGGATCGCCTGATGACGGTTATCGCGGGCACATCGCGGGGAAAGGCCGAGGCGGTTCGGAACATAGCCGGCGAGGAACTGGAAGCGGATCGGGACGTCGTGATCCAGGTCGTAAACACCTGGCAGGCCGATGACGGATTCCGCGCTCACCTGTACCAGCCGGAGATCTGCCGCATGGCCTGCGAACTGATCGGCACCGACGTGCTGCGGGTGTGGCACGACCAGATCCAGTACAAGCCGCCCCGCCGCGGCGGGGCGACGGACTGGCACCAGGACCATCCCTACTGGCCGATCATCCAGCCGGCCGACCTGGTGAGCGCCTGGGTGGCCCTGGACGACGCCACCATCGAGAACGGCTGCATGCGCATGGTGCCGCGCAGCCACCACTGGGGACCCCACAAGGGCGGGACGATCGGGACGAATGAAGACGGTTTCACGCCGGATCCCGATCTTTCCCTCATCCCGGATGACGAAGAGGTGGAAATTGTCCCCTGCGAGGTCAAGAAAGGCGAATGCATGTTCCACCACTGCCTGACCTGGCACGGCAGTCCGCCCAATCCGTCCGACAACGGCCGCCCGGCGATCGCGGTGCATTACATGCCGGGGTGGACGAGGTACGAACCTTCCAGGTCCCACATCATGGAGCGCCGGGTAGATGTCGAACCCGGAGAACTCCTGACCGGCCATTACTTCCCTACCGTTTGGGACCACGGTCCTGTCGAACCGCCGGAGCACTGGTCCGCGCGGGCACCGACGGACGGTCGGAATCCAGCAACAGGTTGAATCCGTGCCAGCAACTACAGAAATCACCGGCCACGTCAATACCGCTTCCCGCCCCGGCGATCTGCGCATCACCGACATGCGCACGGTGACGATCGGTGCGTCGACGATCATCCGGCTCGATACCAACCAGGATATCCACGGCCTGGGAGAAGTGCGGGACGGCGCCAGCAAGACCTATGCGCTCGCACTCAAGTCGCGCATCCTGGGCGAGAACCCCTGCGACGTCGACCGGATCTTCCGGAAGATCCGCCAGTTCGGCCATCACGCCCGGCAGGCCGGCGGCGTCTGCGCCATCGAGATGGCTCTGATGGATCTCGCGGGCAAGGCCTACGGCGTGCCCGCCTATCAGTTGGCGGGCGGGAAGTTCAGGGACTCGGTGCGCATTTACTGCGACACCACCACGTCCCCGGACCCCGGCGAGATGGGCCGGCGCCTGAAGGAACGCATGGACCGGGGATTCACCTTTCTGAAGATGGACGTGGGCATCGGCCTGTTGAAGGATATACCCGGTACCCTCTCCGCCCCTTCCGGGATGCTGGATACCCTGCACATCATGCATCCGTTCACGGGCATCAGGTTGACGGACAAGGGCATCGGCCTGCTGTCGGACTACGTGGCGGGCGTTCGCGACATCGTCGGTTACGAGATTCCGCTGGCCGTCGACCACTTCGGCCACATCGGCGTGGAGGACTGCATCCGTCTGGGAAAGGCGCTGGACCGGTACAACCTGGCCTGGTACGAGGACATGGTGCCCTGGCAGTTCACCGAGCAGTACGTCCGGCTGCGCGACGCCTGCGACACGCCGATCTGCACGGGGGAGGACATCTATCTCAGGGAAGGGTTCATGGAGCTCTTCGAAAACCGGGCCATATCCGTGTGCCATCCCGACCTGGCCACGTCGGGCGGCATCCTGGAAACCAAGAAGATCGGCGATACGGCCCAGGAATACGGCATATCCATGGCGCTGCACATGTCCGCCATGCCGGTCGCCCAGATGGCCAGCGTGCACTGCGCCGCGGCCACGGAGAACTTCATCGCCCTCGAGCACCATCACGTGGACGTGCCCTGGTGGGGTGACCTGGTCACCGGCCTGCCGGATCCGGTGATCCAGGACGGGTTCATGACCGTGCCCGATGCGCCCGGACTGGGCATCGAACTGAACGAAGAGGCCATACGGGAGCACATCAGCAGTAAGGACCCCGGATTCTTCGAACCCACCGATGCGTGGAACGACTTGCGATCCCACGACCGCCTGTGGAGCTGACCTGTCTGCCCATGGAATGAGATCCGCGCCCATGACCGCCCGCGGAATTGATCTGCTGAAGGAGTGATACCATGTCTATATCCGCTGCCCAGGCTCAGCCGGAACCGTTCGAACCGGACTCTCACCTGGCCATTACCGAAGCGCAAAGGCGACAATTCGACGAAGACGGGTTCTTTCTGATAGAAAACGCCCTCAAGCCGAAGCGCGTCGAGCGGCTGCTCGAAGTCGTCGACAAGCTCAGCGACAGATTCCGCAAGGCCCATGGCACGCCTGCCGACGCACCATACCAGATTCGCAACGCCCTGGCGCACCACAAAGAGCTTTTCAGATTGATCGATTACCGGAAGATCCTCCGGCTGGTCGTGGACGTCATGGGGGTAAACATCCAGATCCGCACTTCCCACGTGGACGTACGGCCGCCCATGAAAGATCACGCGGTAGGAGAACTTGGAGCCAGCGGCAGCTTCTTCCCCTGGCACTCAGACGCACCTAATTACGGTTACCCCATCACCAACGGCGCCATCCCCTTCTTGGAGGTGAAGGTCGGGTACTACCTGACCGACCTCACCGAGCTCAACAGCGGGGCCATCTGCGTGGTGCGCGGCAGTCATCGGCTTTCGCCCGAACTGATCCACGATCCGGACTACCGAATCGAACCGGAGGATATCGTGGAGGTAAACGTAAAGCCCGGAACCGCCATGGTCTGGCGGACGGCCCTGTGGCACTGCCTGACGCCCAACCTGTCCGACCGCACGCGCAAGTGTCTTTACTACGGGTACAACTACCGGTGGGCGCGCCCGGGGGACTACGACCGCCAGGACGCCAGACTGCTGGCGCGATGCACGCTCGTACAGCGCCAGTTGCTGGGCTCCAACACGACTGAGGACGGCGTAGTCTACCAGGACGGCGACCCGGCCCATCCGGCTTCCAGGTTCTGGCGCCCTGAACCCGGGGACGTGCCCCTTGAAGCGTGGGCCGAGAAGCAGCGACATAAGAGGATGCAGAAGGAATGGAGGCGATGGAAAAAAACAAATACCCTGCCTCCATACGCCGTGGGCGCACCGGCGGAGCCGACACCATGACCGAAGCGGAAATCTTCGAATTCGACCTGAATGGCGTCATTATCTACCGGAACATGCTGACCCGGGACCAGGTCGATTACATGAACGGGGTGCTCGACGAACACCTCACGGATGAATCCTACAATTTCCCCTTCCTGGACCTGGACCCTGTGTTCATGGAAGTCATGGCCCTGCCCCGGACACTGAATGTCCTGAAGACGATGATCGGGGACTGGATGCGCCTGGACCATGCCTACGGGCTCCAGATGGACACACACACGGTGGAGCGGGGCGATATCCGGCCCAACCTCCACGGCGGACCGCTGGAAGACAACGGCGAGCACCATTACCAGTGGTTCAACGGAAAGATGTACAACGGCCTGACGGTGGTCATGTACGCGCTCACGGATGTCAACCCCGGCAACGGCGGATTCATCTGCGTCCCGGGTAGCCACAAGACCAACGTGGACTTCAAGCCGCCGCCGGATTCCCACCTCGTGGTGAATCCATCCTTAAAGGCCGGCGACATGCTCATCTTCACCGAGGCGCTTGTACACGGTTCGGACACCTGGTCCTCGCCGAACAAGCGGCGCTCCCTGCTCTACAAGTATTCGCCCGGTCATTCCACGTGGGCAATACCGGAGAACTGGGAAAAACTTAAGGCTCTCGCCGCCAACGACCTTCAGCGCGACCTGCTCAGGGCGCCCAGCATCGAAGGCCGGACGCCGGTGGACATACCTGAAGCGTGAGACCGGCGACAGGGCCACAAGTCCACCGACGGCCGCACAGCTGAAGAAGCCGAACGGACATCCCGGAGGCAACCATGACCGAAGCCGAAATCTTCGAATTCGACCTCAACGGTTACATTGTTTATAAGGACATGCTGACCCGGGAACAGGTCGATCGCATGAACGGGATCCTGGACGAACATCTCGCCGACGATGCCCACGGTTTCCAGTTCCTCACGCTCGATCCGGTGTTCATGGAACTCATGGCCCATCCCCGTACGCTTCGGATCATCCGAACGATGATCGGGGAATGGCTGCGGCTGGACCACGCCTACGGGCTGCAGATGGACCGGCATACCGTGGAGCGGGGCCATGTGAAGCCGAACCTGCATGGCGGCCTGCGGCACGACCACGGCGAACATCAGTACGAGTGGTTCGACGGGAACATGTACAACGGACTGATCGTGGTCATGTACGCTCTCAAGGACATCAACCCCGGCGACGGCGGGCTCATCTGCGTTCCCGGAAGCCACAAGTCGAACTTCCGTTTCCGTCCGCCCGTGGATTCCCACCTGGTCGCGAACCCGTCGTTCATGGCCGGAGATATGCTCATCTTCACGGAAGCGCTGGTCCACGGCACCACCACGTGGACGTCCGATCAGCAGCGGCGCGCCTTGCTGTACAAGTATTCGCCCGGTTATTCCGCCTGGGCCTCCGCCGACAATCTGGACGACGCCCGGGCCCTGGCCTCCAATGACCTGCAGCGCGACTTGCTCCGTCCACCAAGCGTGGGCAGGCGGACGCCTTTGGAAATCCCCGATGGGTGAAAGTAGACCCGCAACAGCATGAGCGCGGGCCGTAAGGTTGTGAAGTGGCCCGGTGATGCTGGAGAGGAGACCTGGAAATGAACGTGCGGGATGAATACCGCTACAACCGGTTGACCTGGGAGGATATGAACGAGGCTATCGCCATGCAGAAGGTGGTGGTCCTGCCCACGGGTTCCACCGAGCAGCACGGCAAACACCTGCCCCTCGACACGGACGCTTTTCTCGTCGAATCCGTCTGCCACGAACTGGGGCGCCGCATCCCAGACCGCGTCCTCGTCCTTCCCACGGTCAGCTACGGCCTGAACCTGCACCACATCGACTTTCCGGGCACGATCCACATCGAGCCCGAGGTATTCATCGCATTCTGCCTGAACATTACCAAAAGCGTGGCCTACCACGGCTTTGAAAAGATCCTGATTGTAAACGGCCATGGTTCCAACGCACCGATGATCGATCTGATCGCCCGGAAGACCGTGCTTTCTACGGAGTCGCTCTGTTTCGCCGCCAACTACTTCACCTTCCTGATTGACGCCTTCAACGAAGTTAGGGAATCGGAGGTGTTGGCCCACGCCGACGAACTGGAAACGTCCCTCTACCTCCATCTTGCCGGCGAACGCGTAAAGATGGACAAGGCCGCGCCGGACATGGACCGGGTGGGGAAGTACTGCTCGTCGGACAGCACGGGTACCGTGCGCTTTAACGATTTCTGGGGCCGGTGGACGGGCCTGGGGGTCCACGGAGACCCGACGCCGGCCACGGCCGGGAAGGGCGAAATCATCTTCAACGCGTCCGTGGACGGCCTGGTCGAACTGATCGACGATATCCGGGATTGGCCGATCGAGGAGCGAAGCGATCAGCACACGGGGCCGGTGCAGAAGGGGATCAGGTGGTGAAACTCACTAGTAGCTCAGGAATCCCCCGTCCACCAGCCACGTAGCCCCGGTAACGAAACTCGCCTCGTCGCTGGCCAGGAACACGGCCACCCGGCCGATTTCCTCCGGTGTTCCACGGCGATTGAGCGGCGTGTCCCTGAAGAACTTTCCCGTAGCGCCCCGCTCTACCGCGTCCTCCCTTGGCTGGTCGCTCTGCTCCGTGTGAATATCGCCCGGCGCGATGCTGTTCACCCGGATGCCGTGCGCCGACAGTTCGATGGCCGCGGACTTGGTGAGGCCGTCCAGGCCCGCCTTGCCGGCACAGTAGGCGGATGCGCCTTCCTGCGCGGCGAACTGGGCGACCGACGAGATGTTGATGATGGAGCCGCCCGCTCCGCTGTCGATCATGCGGCGGGCCGCTTCCTGCGTCGCGATAAACGCGCCGGTCAGATTGATGTCGAGGACGTTGCGCCAGTGCTCGTCCGTCTCTTCCATGAAGGGCCGAAGCTCCAGGGACTTCCCCGTCAACGCGGCGTTGTTGATCATCACGTCCACGGGGCCGAGTAGGGACTCCGCCCGGTCCAGCAGGGCCGCGACATCCTCCCGTCGGCGCACGTCGCATCGTTGCGCCTGGGCGGCGTAACCCTGCTTCCGGAACCGTGCGGCCTCGCGTTCGGCGATCTCGATCCGGCGCTGGGCGATCATTACGGCAGCTCCTGCATCAAGACAGCATCTGGTGATGCCGAGGCCGATACCGGTGCCGCCGCCGGTGACGACTACGACTTTGCCTTTCAACCGCTCGCTCATACGCGCTTCAATCCTCTTTCCGTGACGCGTCCTTGCTCCGTGACGCGTCTTCGTCCATCAAACGCACGATTTCTCCGGCCGCGGCTTCGACCACCGGGAACGCCCGTTCCTCCAGCGTACGCAGGTCGAGCAGAAAACGGTCTCCCGACAGCCGGCCGAATACGGGGGGCGACTGCCGCCTGAACGCGGCGGCGAATTGCCTGTTCGTCCATCCCTCGGGCCGAAGCGCCACGACGCGGGAGGGGAGTTGCTGGACCGGCAAGGCGCCGCCTCCGATTTCAGCGTAAGATTCCTCCACGGTCACATCGACGCGGTGCGCGAAACGGCCCGCGAGACCTTCCGCGAGTCGATGCGCCCTGGATTCGAGCTCCCCGGCCGATGCGGCGATCATACCCGTAACCGCGTGACAATCGGCGAGCCTGTCCGGATCGGAAAACAGCTCCAGGGTGGCCTGCAGGGCGGCATAGACCATCTTGTCCGCGCGAAATGCCCGCATCAGCGGATCCTGTTTCATTTTACCGAGTAGATCCCTCCGGCCCGCGATGATCCCGGCCTGCGGCCCGCCCAGCAGCTTGTCGCCGCTGAAGCAGACCACGTCGACGCCCCGGTCGAGCGCTTCCCGCACCGTGTATCCGCTGTCCAGACCGTGCTGCGCGTACGCTTCCAGGTCGACCAGGGCGCCGCTTCCCTGGTCGTACACGACGGGAATTCCGCTTTCGCGTCCGAGTGCCGCCAGTTCATCAAGGGGCACGGAAACGTCCATGCCGGCGAGGTCGAAATTACTCCGGTGGACGGCCATGATGAGGGCCGTCCGGTCCGTGATGGCCGCGCGGTAGTCTTCCAGTTCGGTATGGTTGGTTGCCCCCACGCCAACGAGCCGGGCCCCTCCCGCGGCCATGACGTCCGGCATGCGAAAGGACCCGCCGATTTCCACCAGTTGTCCCCGGGAGACAATGACTTCGCGGTCCTGCGCCAGGGCGTGCAGGATCAGCATGACCGCGGCGGCGTTGTTGTTCGCCACGATGGCCGATTCCGCTCCGGTCAAGGCGCACAGCAGCCCGGAAACCAGGTCGTGGCGCGAACCTCGCTTGCCCGTCCCGGCATCGATCTCCAACGTGCAGTATCCCTCGACCGCGTCGGCCAAGGCCCGCTGCGCCACCTCGGACAGCACGGCCCGCCCCAGCCCGGTATGGAGAATCACGCCCGTTCCGTTCACGGCGGGTGTCAACGCGCCGGCCGGAGGTCGTGCTGATGATGAATTAAGCTGGTCTGGCATAGGATATCGTGGTAGGCATTCGTGGTTACCACCGGCCCGCGATCACTTCGGTCATCCGCGCCTTGAATCCCTCCCAGGGGAACGCGGGTCCGGGGTCGATCTTGCGATCGGGTGCGATGTCGCTGTGGCGCACGATGTTGTCCAGGGGGATCCGGTAGCGCTCGACGAGCAGCCCGGACAGCACTTCGACCTGTTCGATCTGTCCGGACGGATACGGCGCCCACCAGTCTCCCCCGGCCGGGACGGGCGAGGGTCCGCAGTATGGCGTCCCGTAGTCCTCCGGCCAGCAGTAGAAACTTCCGCTTTTTTTCTTCAGTCGCCCCCAGTTCACGATCTCGATGCCCAGCGACCACCGATTGCAGCCTTCCCGCCCCCGCCACGCGCTGGTCCCGCAGTGCCAGGCGCAGTCTTCATCGCGGACCATCTGCAGCACGGCGCCGTCGAGCCCCACGATGTAGTGGCAGCTTACGCGCCGTTCCGGGTCCTGGAAGATCGCGACGCATTCTTCCAGCGAAGGGCCGTCCGTATAGTGAAGCACCAGCATATCGATCGGCGCGTCTTCGCGACTCGACGCATACAGGGCCGGGATATATGGTATCTCGGCAGGAGCATCTGACATGTCAGCCTCATGTCTTTCCGGGGTGCTTTTCGTTCCTGGATCGCTCCTTGAAACTTACAGGAAGGCCCGCTGCAAGGCAATCCGTTTCACCGTCTTCCACGGGCGCGGCAGGAGCCCGCGTCGGTTGACACGATACACCCCACCGAGTATACTGATGCCATGATCCGGAAGTGCAATACACCTGTATTCAGATGCCTCGCGACCAGGCAGGTCCGGCCTTGACCACCGACTCCATAACAGCGCCTTCGCTGCAGGACCGATACCTCAAATCCCACGGACCGGTCTTTCTCACCGGCATACATGCCATCGTCCGCTTCCTGCTGGACAAGCAACGGCGCGACGCCCTTTCCGGCGGCACGATAAGGCGCAGTTTCATAGCCGGTTACGAAGGTTCGCCCCTCGGCGGCCTCGACCTCGAACTCCGGCAACAGGCAGCCCTGCTCAACGAAGCGGCGCCTTTCGTGCACCAGGCGGCAGTCAACGAGAAGACGGCGGCGGCGGCGGTGCACGGCAGCCAGTACGAAGGCAACGTGGACGGGTTCTGGTACGGCAAGGCCCACGGCGTGAAGTGGGCCCTGGACGAATTCAGCCTGGCCAACATCGCGGGGACGGGAAAGGACAGCGGCGTCGTCCTGTTCTGCGGGGACGACCACATGGCGAAGAGTTCCGGATATCCCGCCAGCAGCGAACAGGCCCTGCGCGACGCGCGCATTCCCGTCTTCTACCCTTCGTCGGTCTCTGAGGTCATCACCTACGGCCACCATGCGCTGGCGCTCAGCAGGTACGCCGGGGTTCTCTGCGGTCTGAAACTCGTCACACCCATCTGCGACGGCGCCGAAACGGTGGACGTAAACCCCGATCTTCCCGGCGTGGTACTGCCGCCCCGCGCGTCCGAGGGCCAGCCCGGACCGTCTGGACAGCCCTACGAAAAACGCTTCCACCAGGTGGTCATTTCCACCCAGTCCATCCCCTTCGAAGAAGAACTTGCGACGGTGCGCCTTGGAATCGCCGTCGAGTACGCCCGGGCGAACGGAATCGACACGGCACGCAACCCGGACTCGGATTGTCCCCTCGGCATCGTCGCGACGGGCAAGAGCTATGCCGACATCGTCCAGGCGCTTCGGCTGCTGAACCTGGAGGACCAGGTACCGGTCCTGAAGCTGGGAGTGATCTATCCGGTAAATCCGCGGACGATCCGGGAGTTCGCAGGGCGCCTTAAGACCGTGGTGGTCGTCGAGGAGAAAGGTCCCTTCGTGGAAGAAGCGGTGGCCCATGCGCTCCTGGGCACCGGCGTAGACCACGTCTACGGAAAGCGGGGTCCGGATGACCGCCCGCTCATTCCCGCTTTCGGAGAGTTGAACCCCGACCTGCTCACCCTGTGTCTCGGGCCGATGCTGCAGGAGATCTATCCGTCGGCTCCTATTTACGATCGCATGGAGGAATTGAACGCCATCGCGGAGAGAGACCCGGGTTCCTTCGCCCGTCGCACCGCCCACTATTGTCCCGGATGTCCCCACAGCGTATCGGCCCGCGCGCCGGAAGGGGAAGTCGCCGGCGGCGAAATCGGATGCTCTTCACTGGACGCATATATCGAGGCGGACGGCCGGGGCGTGCGGTGGATACCCACCATGGGCCTGGGCGGCGCCATCTACAACGGCATGTTTCCGTTCAACGGGAACCGCCACCTGTTCCAGAACATCGGCGACGGCACGGTGCTCCACAGCGGCCTGATCACCATCTTCAGCTCCATTTCCCATGGCGCCAATATCACCTATAAAGTCCTGTGGAACCACGTGGTGGCCATGACCGGCGGGCAGGACATTACCGGGCAGCCCACGCTGGACGACTTCGCGCTGATCCTGCTGGGCATGGGCGTGCAGGATGTAACGGTCGTCAGCAAGTTTCCTCAGCAGGTATCGCTCAAACGCGCCCGGGCGGCGGTGAAACCGGGCCAGCACCTGCTGCTCGAACCGCGGGACCGGCTCGAATCCGCCCAGGAGAGCCTGTCGCGAAAGCCCGGTGTCAAGGTGCTGATCTACGACCAGGAGTGCGCCACGGAACACCGGCGGCGCCGCAAGCGCCAGCATCTCGCACCCGACCGTTACGTCTTCATTCACGAACGGGTGTGCGAAGGGTGCGGAGACTGCGGGCAGCAGTCCATGTGCCTCGCGCTCGAACCAAGGGAAACGGAATTCGGACCCAAGACCGCCATACTCCAGTCGGCCTGTAACCAGGACCTGTCCTGCCTGAAGGGGGATTGCCCTTCCTTCATCTCCGTCGAACCGGTCGGGGACAGCAGGCCTTTACAACCGGAATGCCCGTTACTGGGCGAATCGGATTTGGAAGAACCGACAGCCAGGGCAACGATTGATGGAGAATACGCGATTCACCTCATCGGGATCGGCGGCACGGGCGTCGTGACCGTGGCCCACCTGCTGGCCGTCGCGGCGCTTTTCGACGGGAAGCAGGTGAGCGAGATGAACCGCACGGGACTGGCGCAGAAGGGCGGTCCCGTGGAATCGCCCATCGTCCTGGGAGATGGCGAGGTCCCTCCTTCCAGCTCTATTCCCGCCGGACGGTGCGATCTCTACCTGTCGGCGGATATCGCCGGTGCGGTGAACCCCCTCAACCTTCAGGCCGCCGCCGCCCACCGGACCGTGGCCGTGGTGAGCCGGTCCGGCGTCCCGACGGCGCAGATGGTGTACGACCCCCAGGTGCCCGGCGCCGACGTCCCGGCCATGGAAGCGCAGATCGAGGCACACACCCGGTCGGAGGACAATGTCTTCATCGACGCACAGGACTACGCGATGAAGCTCTTCGGGAATCACATCGTGGCCAACGTGTTTCTCCTGGGCGTCGCCTACCAGGCCGGTTATGTACCGCTGCGGTCTGAGAGTATCGAACGCGCCATCCGGTTGAACGGACAGGCCGTTGATGCCAACATCCAGGCCTTCCGATGGGGACGCATGGCCGTGCGCGACCGAGCCCGGCTGGACGGGGTCCTGGAGGAACCCGAACCCGATTCGGATGAGTTGGTCCGCCGCTATGCGCGGTTACTCGGCCGAAAGCGGGCGCAAGCCTTCAAGACGCTGATTGGGAGGATCCCTGTCCGCCAGGAATCGTTCCGAAGGAGCTGGGTCATCCGCGTAGGCGAACTGATCGCCTTCCAGGACGCAAAGCTCGCCGAGCGATTCGTCGACCGGATCGCGCGGGTTTACGATGGGGATGAGCGGACCGGCGGACCGGACCGCGGATACCTGCTGACCACGCACGCGGCATTCATGCTGCACAAGCTCATGGCCTACAAGGACGAGTACGAAGTGGCCCGGCTGCTGACCGACCCGGCCGAACCTGGCGTCGCGGAACGGTTCGACGGACCGGTCCGGGTATCCTACCATCTGCATCCGCCGCTGCTGCGGGCGTGGGGACTCGATCGCAAGCTGCGGCTGGGGCCCTGGTTCAGGCCGGTCTTAAGGATCATGGCCCGATGCCGGTTCCTTCGCGGAACCCCCTTCGACCCCTTCGGATACACCGCGGCCCGGCGGGAGGAACGTGAACTTGTAACCTGGTACGAATCGCTGCTGGAACAGGCTCTCGCCGTACTCACCCCGGAAAACTACCCCGAAATATCGGAATTGCTGCGGCTTCCCGACGAGATCCGCGGGTACGAGCAGGTCAAGCACCGCTCGGTGCTCAGGGTGAAGAAGAGGGCCGCCGAAATGCTCGAAACCCTCCTTCAAGACGCGGCCACGCGCCCCATCCGGACCCGTTAAGGCGGGATAAGCGGCTCCCGAACCGGGCCCGATGTTCTCGCCCGGTCTCGGAAACCGTCACTTCATGGGTAGGACATAGTGCGGAGATCGAGGATATAGTGCGGAGATCGATCCGGCGCCGTCAACTGCTGACGAGGACCTTCTTCAACGCGGCGATGAAGGCTTCGTTCTCTTCCTGCAGGCCGGTGGTGACGCGCAGCCAGTTGTTCATCCGCCAGCGGCGCTTCCCGTTGCCCACGAGCACATTGTACTCTTCGAACAGCTTACGGGTGACCTCGTCCGCGTCCGTGCGCACGTTCACCAGCATGAAGCTGGACTGGCTGGGCACGTATTCGAGTCCCATTTCCTCGAACTGGCCGGTGAGATAGTCATGCCCGGCCCAGGCCGCCTCTCTCGCCCGGTCCTGGTAGTCGTCGTCCTCTATGCAGGCCTCCGCGGCGACCACGGAGAGCGAACTGACCCGCCCGCCCTTGTTGTCTTCGAGCTTCTCGATGACATGAGGTCGGGCCAGCCCATAGCCGATACGCAAGCCGGCCATGCCCATGATCTTCGAGAAGGTGCGCGTCACGATGACGTTCTCGTGGTCCAGGATCAGCGGAGCGGCTCCGATGCGATCCGCCGGATTCCTCGCGAACTCGATATAGGCCTCGTCGACGAAGACCATGACGTCGGAGGGTATGTCGCTGACAAACTTCTTGAGGTCGTCGAAGGGCGCGATGATGCCCGTCGGATTACCCGGGGAAGTGATGACGACGACGCGCGTGTCCTCGGTGATGGCCGCCTTCATGGCATCGAGGTCCTGGTGGAAATCCGGGGTCGTGCGGACCAGGCGCGCCCGGGCGCCGTAACTCCGGGCCGTGCGGACCACGCCGCCGTATCCGGGTGCCGCCTCGATCATCTGGCCGCCGTCGCGCAGGTAAGCCGAGGCGATGGCGAAGAGTACTTCCGATGAACCGCACCCCAGGGTCACCCAGGGCTCGGCCCGGTCCTCGTTATTGTTCGAGGGTATGACGACCGGCAGCCCGTGGCGTTCCGCGATCTGGCCGTAGAGCCCGCGGCCACGATAGTACCGGTTAAACTTGTAGACATACTGCATGATCGCCTCGACGGCGCGGGGCGACGGACCGATGGGATTCTCGTTGCTGCTCAGGCGGATAAGTCCCTCGGGTACGCCCCAGCCCCGCACGGGCCGGACGCGGGGTCCCGCCACCAACTGCGCCGCGGCTTCGTAGCTGCCCAGGGAAGCCACCCCGGCGCCAACTGCGAGACCCTTGAGGAACTTGCGCCTTGTGAACCCGGGCGCCGCCAGGTTCATCGCCTTTAACATGTTCGACATATCACCGTCCTTTTGAACGATCGGTTCAGCCAACTGGTCAGCTGCTTACCAGCACTTTCCTGAGTGCGGCCATGAAGGCCTCATTCTCTTCCTGCAGCCCCGAGGTGACACGCAGCCATGTATCCATCTCCCAGCGGCGCTTCCCGTTGCCGACCATCACGTTGTATTCTTCCCTCAACTTGCGGACGACCTCATCGGCGTCTTTTTTCACGTTGATCAGCATGAAACTGGACTGGCTGGGCACGTACTCGATGCCCATCTCGTCGAAATTGCTGGCGAAGAACTCCTGTCCGTCCCATGTCACCTTGCGCGCACGGTCCTGGTAGTCATGGTCATCGATCCCGGCCACCGCGGCGTTGGTGGAAAGCATGCTCGGCCTGCCGCCCTTGTTCTGGTTCAGCTTCTCGATAACCTCCGGCCGGGCCAGACCGTAGCCGACGCCGAGTCCCGCCATGCCCATGATCTTGGAGAACGTGCGGGCCACGATCACGTTCGGGTGGTCCAGGATCAGCGGCGCGGCACCGATCCGGTCATCCGGGTTCTTCGAAAACTCGATGTAGGCCTCGTCCACGAAGACGATCACGTCGGACGGGACCTCCTGGACGAACTTCTTCAGGGCATCCGGCGGGACGAGCACGCCCGTCGGGTTGCCCGGATTGGTCACGACCACCACGCGGGTATTCTCGCTTATGGCCGCCTTCATGGCGTCCAGGTCCTGCTGAAAGCCGCTGGTCAGGGGGACCCACTTCGCCGTAGCGCCGTATGCTTCGGCCGTGCGGAAAACGCCGGCGTAACCGGGCGACGCCTCGACCACTTCGGCCCCGTCTCTGAGATAGGCGGACGCCACGGCGAACAGCACCTCCGACGAACCGCAGCCCAGGGTGACCCAGGCGTCCGGAGGCGAGAAGGTATTGGGGGGCCACTCCACCACGGGCAACCCGTGCCGCTCCGCGATACTGGTATAGATGTCCCTGTTCCGGTTGTACCGGTTGAAGGAATACACGTTCTCCAGGACCGCTTCAACCGCCCGTGGCGACGGACCGATCGGCATTTCGTTGCCGCTCAGACGCACGAGTCCTTCGGGCACGCCCCACCCGCGAACGGGTCTCGCGTTGGGTCCGGAGATCATCTGCGCCACGGCCTCGTAACTGCCCAGCGACAATGCACCTGCGCCGACCATCATGCCTCTTAGAAAGCCTCGCCTCGAAAAACCGGAAGGAGCTTCCTGTATCCTTTCCGCCCTGTCTACCATGATGCACTCCTTGAAGGATTGTGGTGCAGGCCCTTGGGATCTGCCCTATAGAATGCGTGCGTGACGCCACGTGAAGGCGCGGCCGCATCAGTTTCGATTCCTGAAATATGAATCCGCTGATCGGTCAATGTAATACGTAACGTATGGAATGACAAAGGTATTGTGAAAGTTATACAACTTCGGGGCCATCGGTATTCAGAATCGTGTCGTTCGCCTGGTTCAGTCATCCCGCGTGGTTCTCCGGGCCAGTCCGGGCCTGACCAGACCAGACCGGTAATTTCCGCCCACCCGGTCCGCTTTCACGCCGCGCACAGGTAGTCTTCCACCTCAGTAAGGCCTGTGTCCGTGAGTGCCTGCCGGATCAACTTTCGTGCGCCCCGCGAGGACACGGCGACGATGAGCACCGGTTGGCGGTAGCGGTTCCAGATCGAGGTCAGTTCATTGGGAGCGACGATAGGCGCGTCGCGCATACGGCCGCCGATCTTCCGGGGAGAAATGTCCACGAAGGCATCCACCGGACGGCCCATGCGGACGAGGTGCTTTGACAACCTGCGGCCGGTCTGCCCCGCGCCCCAGACGATCAGCCCGTCCCTATCCTGCAACGGGCCGTCGACGAGGAAATGGGCCTTGACGCGGAGGAAGTTCTCCACCGAGTACCGGGAGTCCGTTCGCGTAAGCCGTTCCGCGTGCTCCCGCCAGTACAGCAGGACTTCAGGCACCTTGGCGAACCGCCGTCCTGCGGCGTGATAGCGGAGCCACAGGTCGTAATCTTCCGGCCATCCGGCATCCCGGTATCCGCCGAGTTCCAGGAGTTCGTCCCGGCGCACCATCGCCGACGGATGGGCGATCGGACTCTCGATGTAAATCTCCCGGGCGATGTCCCCGGGCTCGACGAGGCTGTTGAGCCAGGCTTCGTAAACCTTCATGCCCTCGCCCACCGCGCCTTCGGCGAAGATTTCCACGAGCGACCCGGCTACGCTGATATCCGGCCGGGCGTCCAGCAGTGCCGCCTGCAGGGCGAGACGGTCCGGGCGCATCCGGTCGTCGGCGTCCATGCGGGCGACCCACGCGCCCCGGCACCGCGACAGTCCGAGATTCAGCGCCTCCACCAGGCCGACGCGGCCGGCCCGGACCGGCTGGATTCTCCGGTCCCCGCGAGCCCAGGCCTCCAGGATCTTCCCGCTGTCGTCGTCCGACCCGTCATCGACGGCAATGACTTCAAAGTCGCCCAGCGTCTGTCCGGCGATGCTCTGCAGGGATTCGGGGAGCGTGCCGGCGGCGTTGTAGACCGGCATCAGGACGGATATGCGCGGCGTGGACATGGGCGAAGCAGCCCTACCCCTTGACCACGATATTGAGCAGCTTGTCCGGCACGAAGATGTTGCGGACCGATTCCTTGCCGTCGGTCCACTGGCGCACGCGTTCGCTGGCGAAGGCGGCCTGCTCGATTTCTTCACGGGGCGTACCGGGCGGCCGTTCGAGCCGGTCGCGTACCCGGCCGTTGATCTGGATGACGTACTCGATCGTGGCGGAAACGATCAGCGAAGGGTCGTATTCCGGCCAGGGCGTGTCGCAGACCATGCCCTCGCGGCCCAGGCGGGTCCACAGTTCCTGGGAGATGAAAGGCGCGAAAGGCGCGGCCAGTTGCAGCAGCCTGCAGATGGCGTCAAGATGATGCGATGACGCGTTCTGCAGGCCGTTGAGCAGTTCCATAAGGCGCGCGATGGCCGTGTTGTACTGGAACGACGCCATGTCCCCGGTGACGTCCCGGGTCCTGCCGTGCAGCAGGGCGAGCAATTCGGGGTCGTCGACCGGCGTTTCACTGAAATCGGTCCCGGTGGCGTAGCGCCAGAGCCGGTCGTAGAACCGCCGCACACCGTTGATGCCCGCGTCCTGGAAATCACCGCCCACCTGGTAAGGGCCCAGGAACATGAGATAGGTGCGGAAGGCGTCCGCGCCGAAACGGTCCAGGTAATCGTCGGGATTGACCACGTTCCCCCTGGACTTGCTCATCTTCGCGCCGGAACGGATGATGGTGCCGTGAGCCCGGAACTTCTTAAACGGTTCGGAGAAGGAGACCAGGCCGATGTCGTGCATCGCCATTGTAATGAAGCGGGTATACATGAGGTGCAGCACCGCGTGCTCGTTGCCTCCCACGTACATGTCCACGGGAAGCCACCGCTCCGTCATTTCCGGGTCGAAGACCACGTCCGCGCGTTCCGAGCTGGGGTACCGGAAGAAGTACCACGCCGAATCGAGGAAGTTGTCGTTGACGTCGGTCTCCCGGGTGGCGGGACCGCCGCAGGCGGGGCATGTGGTGTTCAGGAAGGACGGGTCGCGCGCCAGCGGGCTTCGTCCGGTGCCGTCCGGCCTGAAGTCCTCCACGTGGGGCAGGATCACGGGCAACTGGTCCTCGGGAACGGGCACCACGCCGCATTCACCGCAGTGGATCATGGGAATGGGAGGCCCCCAGTACCGCTGGCGGCTGATGCACCAGTCCCTCAGCCGGTAGTTGACCTGCCGTTTCCCGACACCGCGTTCTTCCAGCCAGTCCGTGACCGCGCCCACGCCGGCGGTGCTGTGGGTCCCGTCGAAGGGTCCGCTGTTGATCATGGTCCCCTCGCCGGTATAGGCTTCCTCGAGGACGGAGGCGGACGCCTCGTCGTAACCGTTCGTCGTGTCTTCCGATCCGCTGATCACCTGCACGATGGGCAGATCGAAGGCCCGGGCAAACTCGAAGTCCCGCTGATCATGAGCCGGCACCGCCATGATGGCCCCCGTGCCGTAGGTCATCAGCACGTAATCGGATATCCAGATCGGAATCCGGGTGTCGTTGACGGGATTGACGGCGTAACCGCCCGTGAACACCCCGGTCTTCTCGCGAGTAACGTCCTCGCGCTCGATGGCCGTCTTCCGGCCGCTTTCCTTCACGTATTCACGGACGGCCGCGCGCTGTGTTTCCGTGGTCACGACGTCGACAAAGGGGTGTTCCGGCGCCAGGACCATGTAGGTGGCGCCCCAGAGCGTATCCGGCCGCGTGGTGAACACGCTGAGCTTCTCTTCGTGATCCGCCAGCGGGAAGTCCACTTCGGCCCCTTCGCTTCGGCCGATCCACCTGCGCTGCGCGGTCTTGGTCGTCTCGGACCAGTCGATGGTCTCCAGGTTCTCCAGCAACTGCCTGGCATAGGCCGTGATCCGGAAAAACCACTGGCGCATGTTCCGCTGCTCCACCTGCGCGTCGCATCGCTCGCACACCCCGCCCTCGGCCTGTTCCGCCGCCAGGACCGTGTTGCAGGACGGACACCAGGTGACCGGCGCTTCCTTCTGATAGGCCAGCCCGGCCTTGAAGAGCTGGATGAAAATCCACTGCGTCCACCGGTAGTAATCCGGATCGGTGGACTGTACCTCGTGACGCCAGTCGAACATGGCGCCCAGGCGCTTGAACTGACGGGTGAAGTTGGCGATGTTCTCCGGGATCAACCGGCCTGGATGGGTGTTGATCTTGAGAGCGAAATTCTCGGAATGGATCCCGAAGGCGTCGAAGCCCATGGGCTCGAACACGTCGTATCCCTTTGCGCGCATGTACCTTCCGTGGATATCCGCGCCCGTGTAGGCGAACACGTTGCCCACGTGCATACCCTCGGCGGAGGGATAGGGGAACATCATGAGGTTGTAGTAGGGGTTTCGTGCCGCCTCCAGGTCGACCTCGTAGGTCCCTTCCGCTTCCCAGCGCTCGATCCACCGTGCCTCGACCGCCCCGTGATCGTATTTGTCGCCGTTCATTTCTTCCCCGGGTTTCATTTCCGAACTTTGTCCCCGGATCCCCTGCGGTCCGGAGGTTACCGGTTTCCTGGCCTTCGTGTTTCGCCCCGTAATTTACCTATCTTGATTGTAGAAATCAAGTTACGACTTTATATTGTAAGGCGGCCTGTCTTCAGGGTCTGCTGAAACGAATATCATCCTAAAACTATCTGAGAGGCCCGTCATGACTGAACGTAATTCCTATCTCCTTCGGGACGACCACATCCGCCGGTTCATCACGGACGGGTACGTGCAGGTCAACGCCGGGCTACCCGCGGAGTTTCACCGGGACCTGTACGGCAAGATCGAGACCGTGCTCGAGGAGGAAGGCAATCCCGGCAACAACATCCTGCCCAGGATTCCCGAGATCCGGCGGGTCTTCGACCAACCCGCCGTGCGGGGAGCGCTGACGAGCCTGCTCGGACCCGGTTACCTCATGCATCCCCACCGCTACTGCCACCTGAACAAGCCGGGCAGCTCCGGCCAGCAGTGGCACAAGGACGATTACGTCTTCGACCACAACGTGCGGCATGCGCGCTGCCGATGGGTGATGGCCTTCTACTATCCCCAGGACGTGAGCGCGGACATGGGGCCCACGGGCATCCTTCCCGGCACGCAGCACCACAACACGGTCACCGATTGTGACGCGGCCAAAACCACGGAGTCCGCATTGGGGCTGTGCGGCCCCGCCGGGACGGTTTCCATCGTCAACTTCGACTCCTGGCACCGGGCCACGCCGAACGTCAGCGAAAAGAACCGGTACATGCTGAAGTTCCAGTTCACCCGTACGCGCGAACCGGCCGGACCCACATGGGAAAGCGGGAACGGCGGCTGGAAGCCTCAGCCGGGCGACAGGCTTCCTGCTGTTTCCGAGGCGGTATGGAACTGGTTTGCGGGGGGAGCGTGCGGCGAGGCGAACGCAAAGGGGGTATCCATCGATCGAAGCCTGTCCGCCCTGGACGATGGGGACGAGCGGGTACGGCTGCAGGCGGCATACACGTTTGGAAGGAAGGGTGAAGAAGCGGTGGAGCCGTTGGTGGAACGATTGTGCGCGACCGGTGAAGAGGAAGCCCTGGCAAGCGTGCCCAGGAACCCGGCGAATCCCGCGGGCGGCAATCCGTCGGAACTGCCCGCCGCCTATGCGCTGTCGGCCGTGGGACGTCCAGCGGTCAAGCGCCTGGAAGCACTGCTCGAGGACGATGCCTGGTGGGTGCGGGCCGCCGCCGCGGATGTTCTGGGCGATATCGGCCTGCCGGCGTCATCGGCCCGTCCGGCGCTGTTGCGTGCATTAGGCGACGAAGAAGCGTGGGTACGGAGGAACGCCTCCGAAGCCATGGCGGTCCAGGGCGGTTTCAGTGACGGAGACGCTCCTGCGCTTCGGGGCGCGCTCGGGGATGAAGACGAACGGGTGCGGCGCAACACTGCCTTCGCCCTGGCCAGACACCCGATACGGGACGCGGAACTGGTCGATGACCTGGTCGCGCGCTCGGTGGAAGACGAAGGACGCTACGTCCGCTACTACGCCCTGGAGGCCGCGGCTCGCATGACCGCCGGCTCGGACCGGGACGGTTTCATGGATGCCATGCTCGCCGCTCGCTGGTGCCCGCTGACGACCCGGAAAAGCGCTTATTGAGAAAACTCTTGAAAATTGAACACTTGTCGTTTAATTTTCAAAAATGATGATTTACCGTCAGGAAACTCAGCCCATCGAATCGGCATTGGACCGGTTCCCTGCAGTGGGCCTTATCGGCAGCCGCCAATGCGGTAAGACCACGCTGGCCAAGGATGTCGCGAGCCGGCGTAACGAGGGCGCCGTCTATCTGGATCTGGAACTTCCCTCGGACCAGGCCGCGCTGACCGAACCGGAACTGTACCTGGATCGGCACGTCGACAGGCTGGTCGTACTCGATGAGATTCAAAGGCATCCTGAGTTGTTTCCCACACTAAGGGGACTGATAGACCGGGACCGCCGACCGGGTCGCTTCCTGGTACTCGGCTCCGCCTCTCCGCACATGCTCCGGCAAAGCTCCGAGAGTCTGGCGGGACGTATTTCGTTTGTGGAATTGACACCGTTTCTTCTTTCCGAGGTGATGCGGTCGGACGATGACACGCGCGAAACGACACGCAGGCTCTGGTTTCGAGGCGGCTATCCGGAAAGCTATCTGTCCAGTGACGACGCCGGGAGCATGACCTGGCGTCACGCATTCATTACGACCCTGCTCGAGCGGGACATGCCACAGTGGGGAATCCGGGTTTCGTCTGTACACATTCGACGATTCTGGGAGATGCTGGCCCACGTACATGGTCAAGTGTGGAACGCGAGTCGATTCGCCAACAGCCTCGACACCTCCGCCCCTACGGTCCGACGCCACCTGGACCTGCTTACCGACCTGCTGCTCGTACGCCAGTTGCAGCCTTTGCACGCCAATTTAAAAAAACGCCTGGTGAAATCTCCCAAAGTGTATCTCCGCGACTCCGGACTTCTGCACGCCCTACTGCGCCTGACCGACCTGGAATCCATCTACGGCCATCCTTGCCTTGGTGCGTCGTTCGAGGGATTCGCCATCGAGAACATCATCAACTTATTACCACCGTTTGCCGACGTGACGTTTTACCGTTCTCATACGGGCGATGAGATCGATCTGGTCGTATCGCTGCCTGGCGGCCGTCGTATTGCGGTGGATGTCAAATACACGACATCGCCCCGCGTCAGCAAAGCATTCAGAACCGCCATGGCCGATCTTGGGATTTCACGGGGATACATCGTGACTGCGGGAGAAGCCTCATTTCCGCTCGACGGAAGCATTGAGGCGGTTCCCCTGCATCTCATCGCGGATCATATTGGATCGTGGTGAACAAACCGGACGACCAACTCGGTTTTCGTCTCTTCACCAAGCGCCAGCACGAACATGCCCGCCGCGGGAAGACGCGGAAGGCATGGAAGGAACCATATGAAACAAGAGATTACCTTCTGAACGTTTGCTCGTCAACGCAATGGCGTTTATATTGTCCGCGCAAATGGACATGTCACTCAAATACGGAATCAATCCCCATCAACATCCCGCCAGGGTGACCCTGCCGCCCGAATCGCCGCTGCGCGTCCTGAACGGAACACCGGGCTACGTCAATATCATCGACGCCATGGGCGCATGGCAGTTGGCACGGGAATTGAAACAGGCTACCGGGGCAGCCGGAGCGGCGTCCTTCAAGCACGCCAGTCCGGCCGGAGCGGCGATCGCCGCCGACCTCGGTGAAACATACCTGGCCTCGCAGTTCCTGGCCGCGAAGTCGTACTCACCCGGCGCTGCCGCCTACATTCGTGCCCGCGGTGGCGACCGCATGTGCTCCTTCGGGGACGCGGCGGCCGTGAGCGAGGTGGTGGACCGGTCCCTGGCCAACGTGCTCAGGCGGGAAGTGTCGGACCTGATCATCGCGCCGGGTTACGAACCTGACGCGCTGGATATCCTCAAAGCGAAGAAGGGCGGCGGGTACCTCGTCCTGGAGATCGATCCGGACTTCGAACCGCCCGAGGTCGAGCAGAGAACAATGTTCGGCCTTCAGCTGGAACAACCCCGCAACGACGCTGCCATCACGCGGCAGACCTTTTCCAACATCGTCACGGACAAACGGGACGTACCGGATTCCGCGCTCGACACCCTCGTCGTGGCGACGATCGCCCTCAAGTACACCCAGTCCAATTCCGTCTGCGTGGCTTTTGACGGCCAGGTGATCGGCATGGGCGCCGGCCAGCAGTCCCGCATCCACTGCACCCGGCTGGCCTGCGACAAGGCCGACAAGTGGTTGCTGCAACAGCATCCCCGGACGCTCGACCTCCCGTTCCGCGAAGGGCTCAAGCGCACCGAGAAGACCAACATCGTCGACCAGTACTTCCTGTGGGATCAGCTCTCCAACACGGAAGAGGCCCGCATGCTGGGCGACCTCGAAGGACGCCCCGCATCGATCTCGCCGGAAGAACGGCGGGATTATATCGCCCGATTCGACGGGATCTGCCTTACTTCGGACGCCTACATCCCCTTCCGCGACAATATCGACCGGGCCGCCCGAAGCAACGTACGGTACCTGGCACAGACGGGCGGGTCAACGGCGGACAAAGGCGTAACGGAAGCGGCCGACGAATACGGCATGGTCATGGCCCATACCGGCATTCGGTTGTTTCTACACTAGCATGGTCGCCGATCGTTCCCGCTACACGGTTTCCGCGATTATCGCTTTCATCCGTTCCGGGTAGTTTGTCAGGATTCCGTCCACGCCCATCCCGATGTATGTCCGCATGTCTTCGGGAGTATCCGCGTAGAATACATGAACACCCAGTCCGGATCCGTGCGCCAGCTGAACAAAATCCGGCGTGGTCATGTCCCGTCCGGGCTGCGTCGTCCGAAGCCCCAATTCCTCTGATGACCGAATGTAATCCTCGGGGGAGCGGTTGTTCGGAAAGATCCGGCAAGCTATTCCAGGGTCGATCTCGGCGAATATCCCCACGCTGTCATCGTTGCAGGCCAGAATGGAATCGTCGATCATGCGGAACGCGCGCAGCGCTTTCACCACCTTGCGTTCATATTCGCCATCGGGGTTTCCACCCTCTTTGAGGTGTACATTGAGCCTCACTTTACCCCGAACGAGATCCAGCGCTTCCTCCCAGGTCGGCACGCGTTCACCCCGAAACCTTTCGCCAAACACCCTTCCGGCGTCGAGCGCCTTGATCTCGTCGAACGTGAGCTCGCCAATCGCGCCCGTACCGTCGGTTGTTCGGTCTACGGTGGCATCGTGCATTACGACGAGATGCCCGTCCCTGGTAGAACGAAGATCGAGCTCAATCTCATCCACGCCGATATCCAGCGCCATCTGAAACGCGCGTAACGTGTTTTCGGGGTTGTTTCCCGATGCGCCACGATGGGCGACAATGGCAACCATGTGGTTTTCCTTAACCTATTGACGCAGGTGTTGTTAAATAGTAATGATCAGGGAGCCCCGGTACATTAGTGATCAAATGCGTTTTTTCGCAACGTTTTCGTAACCCTGAGGAGTAGAATACAGGATGACTACCCAAAGACCCAATGTCATCCTGGTCATCACGGACGACCAGGGCTACGGCGACCTGGGATGCACCGGACACCCGTGGCTGAAGACGCCCCGTATCGACGCCTTCCACGACGGCGCGGTCCGTCTCACCGACTTCCACGTGTCGCCCCTGTGCACTCCGACGCGCGGCGCCTTGATGACTGGCCGGCGTCCCGTGCGCAACGGCGCATGGGCGACCTGCTGGGGCCGGTCCATCCTGCGTAAGTCGGAGACGACGATGGCGGACGTATTCGGCGCGGCCGGCTACCGCTCCGCCATGTTCGGCAAGTGGCACCTGGGCGACAACTATCCCTATCGTCCCCAGGACCGGGGATTCCAGCACGTGGTGGCCCACAAGGGCGGTGGCGTGGGGCAGACCCCGGATTTCTGGGGAAACAACTACTTCGACGACACCTATTTCCACAACGGTGCGCCCGTGGAGCACGCGGGCTACTGCACGGACGTCTGGTTCGACGAGGCGATCCGGTTTATCGAGGGGTGCGCGGACCGGCAGGCCGGAACGGACACCCCCTTCTTCGTCTATCTCGCCACCAACGCCCCGCACTCCCCCTATCTCGTCTCCGAGGAATACGCCCGGCCCTACCGCGGCAACCCCGACGTTCCTGAGCCCGAATTCTGCGGCATGATCGCGAACATCGACGAGAACTTCGGCCGCCTGCGAAGGACGCTTGCCGAACGGGACCTGGAAGAAAACACGATCCTGGTCTTCATGACCGACAACGGGAGTTCGGGGGGCAGCGAACTCGATGAGAACCAGTACGCGGTACGGGGTTACAACGCGGGAATGCGGGGGAAGAAGGGATCCTATTACGACGGCGGTCACCGCGTTCCCTTCTTCCTCCGGTGGCCCGGCGGCGGTCTCGAGGGGGGACGGAACATCGACGAAATGAGTCTCCATATCGACGTGCTGCCGACCTTCATCGACCTTTGCGGTCTCGATGCGCCGGACGTGGATTTCGATGGCCGGAGCATTGCACCGCTGCTGCATGGCGACCAGGTCGGCTTGCCCGGCGACAGGGTCCACTTCCTTCAGTATCGCCAGGATACCCTGCCGCCGGAGAAATGGACCAATGCCGTGATGACGTGCCGCTGGCGGCTGGTGCGCGGCCAGGAACTGTACGACATCAAGTCCGATCCGGGACAGCGCAACGACGTGGCCGCCGACCATCCGGGCGAAGTGGAGCGGCTGCGCGGCGCCCATGACGCCTGGTGGGACGAGATCTCTCCCGTACTCGAAGCGTACTGTCCCATCACGCTCGGCGATCCCGCCGAGAATCCCGCGCGCCTTTGCGCCATGGACGTGCTCGGCGACGTGGCCTGGCACCAGACCCACATCACCCAGGCCAAGCGAAGTACCGGGACCTGGGCCGTCGAGATCGCGCGGCCGGGCCGCTACCGGTTCTCCCTGCGCCGCTGGCCCGCCGAGCGCGACCTGGCCATTGACGGAACGATCCCGCCCGAGGAGGCGGGGACCCTCATCTATGCCTCGGTGGATGCCCGTTCCGAGGCGATCCGGGCCGTCGAAGCGCGCCTGTCGCTTTTCGACGAGGAACGGAGCGTACCCCTTGAGTCCGGCGATAAAACCGCCGAGTTCACCCTCGAGATCCAGAGCACGGGAACGACGTTCCTGCATGCTTCTTTCATCGATGAGGAAGGCGAAATACAGGGGGCGTACTACGTGGACGTGGAGCGGCTGGATGAGGCGGAATGATGATCAGGCCGGTACAGTCCGGCTGATTCCCAGGGCTACTCCGAAACGTTCGACCGATGTCTGCAGTCCATCGATCAGTCCCTCGTCGAAGGCGGTCAGCCTGGCGTCTGTTGAACGGCAGCGCGTCGTGATGGGCAGTCCGATGCGCTGAAGGTACCTTTTGCAGGTTACGAGGTACTTGTTGTTGACGACCGGCGCCAGGGACGTCATCATCCGCTGCACCTCCTCCGCTGCTTCCGGCTGGTCGTCATACTCGGAACACAACCAGGCAAACAGCTCCGGGAATACATTGCCGGCAACGGGAGATATCCCGGCGGCTCCGTAGCGAAGCCCCGCGAGACCCGTCTCGAAGTGGGCGTTGTAGACGCCCAGCGGGGTGTTGCGCACGGCGTCGATCTTCAGTTGGAGCAGATCGATGTCGCAGACGGTATCCTTGTGGTAGAGGAACCTGCCGGTAGCGCCGAGATGACCGAAGAGTTCGGGCGATAGTTTCCGGTGATAGGGCGTAGGGCATTCGTAGAGACCCAGGGGAACGGGATCCGTCAACGCGAGCAGTCGCTCCATGTTCTGCTTCAGCACTTCCTCGTCCTCGCCACTTTCAGCCATCAGGCAAACGATGACGACCACCGCGTCCACTCCCATATCGGCCATTTGCCTGACAAACCCGGCCTGATCCTCTATGGGGCCACCGAAGGTCCCGGTGGCGACTACGGGCACGCTTCCGCCGGCCCGGCTAACGACGCGTCGCACTAAGGCCAGGCGCTCTACGTCATCCAGGTGAAACATCTCACTGGAACCGCAGCAGGCGAAGAGACCCGCCGACCCCCTTTCGATGTACCAGTCGGTCAGGGCGTCTACCCCGGGCCAGTCGATGGATCCGTCCTCGTGAAAGGCGTTGAGCATCACCGGCCAGAGGCCGTGGGCCAGCGTTCGAGTTGACATGGCGTCGCATCCTATGGAGTCAGGGCATGATAAGATGGGCTGACGCATGTTCCAGGTCGAGGGATCATAGCCCCGCATCCTCACCGGTGTCAAGGATATCCGGGTCGATTCCGAATCGTAACGGCCGGAGGCTCAAGCGTCGGCATGGACTGTCACGGTGCACTGCGTAGTCCTTTACACCCAACGTCACTCCGGATATATTTTCGAGTAGTAATCCCGGTCTCGCATAAGGCGATCCCAGCCCCTTTCACACGGTCCGGTCCGGCTCGTCCCAGCTTAACCCCAAAGGCAAACCATGTCCGTTCTCGGCCTCACCTGTACTCGCTGCAACGCCCAGTATCCCCTGGAACCCATGTTCTTCGGCTGTCCCGCCTGCGCGGACGAGCCAGGGGGCGGCGCGGACGAGGCAGTGGGCGGCGCGGACGAGCCAGGGGGCGGCGCGGCGGCGTTGACCGTGGCATACGACTACCCTGCGATCGCGTCCGAACTGAACGTGGAGGAATGGGGCCGGTCCGGCCACGGTATCTGGCGATTCGACGCCTTGCTGCCGCTGCGGGATCCGGCGGCGCAGATCTCCCTGGGCGAGGGGAACACGGCCCTCGTGCGGCCCCGTGCGTTGTGCGAGGCTACCGGTTTATCGAACCTGTACATCAAGAACGAGACGACCAATCCCACATGGGCCTTCAAGGACCGGTTCCACGCGTCTTCGGTTTCCATGGCGAGATCCCTGGGCTACAGCCGGGTCACGGCCAGCACCACGGGTAATCACGGCGCTTCGGCCGCGGCCTATTGCGCCGCTGCGAAGATGGACTCCTGTATCATCCTCTGCCATCCCGAATCTTCCATGCTGCAGCGGGACATGATCGCCCTGTACGGCGGCCACGCTTTCGTGCTGGAAGACCGCTTTCAGTACCTGGACACGTTGATCCGGGACCACGGCTATTACCCTTCGACCACCATGACGCCCATGCCCACGGGCACGCCCTTCGGCATCGAGGGCTACAAGACCATCGCCTTCGAGATCTTCGTGCAACTCGGCGGCCGGATCCCCGATCGGATGTTCTGCCCCATCGCCGCGGGCGACGCCCTGTTCGGTCCGTGGAAGGGATTCAACGAGATGCACACGCTGGATCTCGTTGATCGGAACCCGGTCATGCATGGCGTACAGCCGGCCGGATGCAACCCTTACGTGCAGTCGTTCCAACAGGGACGCGGCGACGTGGTCGTCCATCCCGATCCGAGTTCCATCGCCCTGTCCATCCGTGACGACACCGGGGGTCCCGCGGCGTTGCAGGCGATCTACGATTCCGGCGGCGATGCCGCCGACGTCACCGAGGACGAGATCATCGAGGCGGTGCGCCTGCTCGCGCGGAGCGGCTACCTGGTCGAGCCGTCATCGGCGGCGTCCGTTGCCGGGGCGATCAAGGCTGCCAGGGCAGGTCGGCTCGCATCTGATGAAACCGTCGTGTGCCTGGTCACCGGATCGGGCGCAAAGTGGCCGGAAGTCATGGCTGAGCTGGCAGACCGCGACGCGCCGGTCGAGCCCACCTGGGTAGAGATCATGGCGCGGGCCGGCCTCGACGGGGATACGACCTGAAGGTACCTTGATGACTACGCCCATGTACATGCTCGCCGACGACCTCGCCGGCGCTCACGACGTGGCGGTCCCTTTCGCGAAACGGGGCTTCGCCGTAGCCGTGCCGACCTGTCCGGACCGGCTGGATCAATTCGATTCGGCGGACCTGGTCGTGCTGAACACGGACACCCGTTCCTGCAGCGAGACGAAAGCCGCCGATCACGTGGGGGCGGCCTGCGAAGCGATACGGGCCCGGTCGGGCGCGTTGATTTACAAGAAGATCGACTCGACGCTCAGGGGCCATGTAGGGTTCGAAATCGACCTCGTCAGCGACCTGATGGACTTCAGTCTGGTGGTTTGCGCTCCCGCATTTCCTGAACTGGGACGGACGACGGTGGGCGGATATCAGCTGCTAGGCGGCCTGCCCATCAGCGGTGCGGACATGGCGGGCCCCGACATCCCACCGCAACATGCCTTTATCCCGGATCTTCTGGGCAATGGTTCCGGCAGGGCCAGAGCCCGCATCGATTTAAAAACCGTCCATGGCGGTACGGCAGCAATCGGAGGGGCGCTTGACGAAATCAAGGCTGCGCCGGGGACCACGGTGGTGGTGGATATGGCGGATCCAATGAGATGGGAGGGGCTGCTGGACGCGGTTTCTGAGCACCTTGGAGCGTCCGGGGACAGGCGATCTTCAACGCCTGCGGCGGGTTCGGTACTGCTCTGCGGCTCCGGCGGAATGGCCGGCGCCCTCGCCGAATGGTTGGCGCTCACGTGGAAGCCGCGGGCCTCCTCAACCCGGACACAGCGGCCATCGTCCAGGAAGCCGATCGTTGCCGCACCCTCGCCACCGCTGAAGAATGGTCCCGTGCTTGTCTTCGCGTGCAGTCTCCACGCCGCGACCTCCCGACAGGTCGAGCGGATTGGCGGCCGGAAATCGAACGCCGTCTGCCCCTTCGATCCGCTGTCGATCGTGGACGACCGGAAGCGGACAGGTGAGTTGGATCGACTGACTGCAAGCGCCGCGAAGGCCATGGAAAACGGGCGGAACGCGGTCGTGACTCCCCTGCGCCCGGACCAAGCGGACCGTTCGGAGCGGCGTGTGTGGATCCATAAACTGGCCGAGAAGGCCGCCGGGCGCGATCCGGCATCGGAGGTTATCGAAAACCTGGGCGAAGTCGCCCGCAGGCTGTTCACGAAGGCAAATCCGGGTGGCCTCGTGCTCACGGGCGGAGAAACCGCCGGCCGCGTCTTTCAGGAATTGCATGCCGATGGCGCCTGGATATGCGAGGAAATCGACGCGGGTATTGGCCGAGCGGTCGTCGCGGGGGGACCCCGTGACGGCATGGGCCTGGTCATCAAGCCCGGATCCTTCGGCAACGAACACACGCTGGCGAAGGCCGTGGAACGCCTCTCCCCGGGCGCCGGCGACACCGAGGCCGGCGACACACCTGACCGGAACGCCGGCGCCGGCGATCCCGAGACCGGCGACACACCTGCCCGGAACGCCGGGGCCGGCGACCCCAAGGCCGGGAACACTGAGGCCGATGTCCCCGAGGCCGGGAAGACCGAGGCCGGCGACACCCCGCTTGGCATCACCGGTCCCGACGGTAAACGGGCAGCGGGCAACCGAAAAGGAACCGGTACAGATGAACGCCCGGTCATCGGAATCACCATGGGCGATCCGAACGGCGTGGGGCCGGAGGTCATCGTAAAGATCCTGTCGCAGGAATGGGTCTACGAACGGTGCCGGCCGCTGGTCATCGGGCACGATGAAGTCATACGCCAGGCCCTGCCGCTGGCCCGGGCCGCCGCCGCCGAAGCCGAAGTCCAGGGCGGCCGAAGTCAGGACTCATGCCTGGACGTCCATCCGATCGACCATCCCGATGCTGGCCTGTTCCGCCACGGCGCGATCGACGTCATAAACACGGCGGAAGTTGAAATCGATAGACTGGTTCCGGGCCGTGTGCAGTCCGAAGCCGGGCGCCTTGCCGTGGAATCCGTGAAGCGGGCCGCCCGAATGGCGATGGCCGGCGATATCGCAGCCATCGTCACTGCGCCGATCAACAAGGAAGCCATGGGCCATGCCGGATACGACTACGCCGGCCACACCGAATTGCTGGCCGAAATCACCGGAACGAAGCGTTTCCGGCTCGCGCTGGCTTTCGACGGGATCCTGGTCTCTCACGCGACGACCCACGTCTCCCTGCGAGACGCCATCGACCGGCTGTCCGAGGAAGAGATCCTCATCACCATTGACCTGGTCGGCAACGCGCTGGCCGGCATGGGCGTGGCGGCGCCGCGGATCGCCGTCTGCGGACTGAATCCCCATGCGGGCGAGGGCGGTCTCTTTGGCGACGAGGAGATCCGTATCATCGCGCCTGCACTCGAAAATGTGCGTGAGAAAGTCGGCGCCCGGGGTTGGCGGATCACGGGTCCTCTGCCGCCGGACACCGTGTTCATGCGGGCCCGGAAGGGCGATTTCGACGGGATCATCGGCATGTATCACGACCAGGGACATATCCCGGTCAAGGCCATCGCCTTCGACCGCACCGTGAACGTGACCCTCGGCCTTCCGATCATCCGAACCTCCGTGGATCACGGTACGGCCTTCGATATTGCGGGCAGAGGCGCAGCCGACGCGGGCAACCTGGGCGAGGCACTTCGTATGGCCGTGAAGCTTGTCGGCGAACAGTGGTCCATCGGAGACGGGCAAGGAACACGGAGCGCGTCATGAAATCGAAACTGCGGGTGGCGGGAGAATCGGCGGGAAGATCGGCAGAAGGATCGGCAGGAGGATCGGCAGAAGGATCGGCGGGGCGACGATATCCGGTCTTACTGGCAGCCACGCTGTTGGTGTGCGCGGGCATGCTTCTGGCCGAAGCCGTCCCGCTGATCCCCCAGGACACCGACCCCGTCTTCAACGCCATCGGCAAGCGGATGCCGCCCGATGCGGCGCCCCTGGAATTCCAGACCTACCGGTTCATGCGGGACGAGCCCCGCAGTCTGGACGTCAGCGTCAATCTCTACGTGGGGCAGTGGAACGAGTTCCTCTTCGAGACCCTGGTCGCCAAGGACGAAAACGGCGACCTCATCCCGGCGGCGGCCGATCGCTGGGAAGTTTCTCCCGACGGCAAGACCTGGACCTTCTATCTGCGCAAAACGGGACGGTGGAGCGACGGCCGGCCCGTCACGGCCCACGACTTCGTCTATACGTTCCGCAGGTCCCTCTCCTACGAGACCGCCAATCCATACGCAGCGTTCTACAGCGACATCGTGGGCGCGACGACCTACAGCCAGACCCCGAATGCCGATCCGGAACTGCTGGGCGTCAGGGCCGTCGACGACCATACGCTGACCTTCGAAACCACCCATCCGGCGCCGTACCTGGGACTCATTCTGTCCGTCCCTACCTCCATGCCGGTGCCCCGGTGGCAGGTGGAGAAGCACGGACCCCGGTGGACCGAGGAAGGGAACTGCGTGACCAATTCAAGCTACAGGCTGACGGAATGGAAGCACGGCAGTCACATGAACTTCGAGCTCGATCCCTATTACGACGGCCCCATCAAGGGATACGTGGAAAAGATCCACCGCGTCTTCCGCCATCCGTCCACGGCCAACCTGCTTCCCTACGAAAACGACGAGGTGGGATTCGCCGAGGTACAGGCCAACGAGTTGATCCGTGTGCGGCGCGACCCGGAGCTGAGCTCGGAACTTGTCTCCAATCCGACCGACGGCACGTGGTACATCTTCTTCAATACACGGAATCCACCCTTTGACGACGCCCGGGTCCGGCGCGCCATCGCCCGGGCCATCGACCGGGAAACGATCTGCCGCGTAGTCCTGCACGGCGCCGCCGTTCCCGCCTATTCCATGCTGCCGGTCACCTTCGACGCCCACGGCGACTACAAAGCCTACCAGGATTTCGATCCCGAAAAAGCGCGGCAGCTGCTGGCCGAGGCGGGGTATCCCGGCGGCCGGGGATTCCCGGTGATGGAGATGTGGCTGAGGCAACCGAGACCCGATATCCGGATGGTCGCGGAGGTGATCCAGGGCATGCTGCGGGAACACCTGGGCATCGGCATCACGTTCCGCAGCGCCGATTACCCGGTATTTACCAACTACATGTTCAACTGGAACATCAACCTGGGGTTGGTACCCTTCTTCGGGGACTACCGGGATCCCAAGAACATGCTGGACATGATCTGGCGCCCCGGATCGCGCGGGCGCAGCCGCCACGATTTCGAACACGCGGAATTCGAGGCGTTGCTGGACGCGGCGGACCAGGAGCTGGATCCGGGAAGAAGGACGGAGATCATTCGCCGGGCCGAGCGCGTCCTGGTCGAGGAGGCGGGGGCCGCCTTCGTCTTCCATCCCATGGCGAACCATCTCTTCAAGCCATGGCTCAGGGGACTCAAGACCAACCGGTTCGGCGGCAAGACCGTGATCTTCACGGATCTCTATATCGGCGAGGATTTTCCCGGTGCGAGGTAGGACTTCGGGGCGTGACGGCGCAAGACCTGCGAAGCGTCCAGAGGGGACACTCGTCCCAAGGGGACGCGCGCTGCCTTCAGGGGCCCTGAGGCCGCCGGGCCGCCGGACTGCCGGGCCGCCCGGTTACTTCTTCTTATGCCTGTCGGCCCGCAAGCGTTTCTTGCGCTTGTGGGTAGCGATCTTCGACCGCTTGCGCTTCTTACCACTCGGCACGACTGTCTCCCTGGGTTAGTTTTCCTTCTGTACTCGGTTTTTAAGATGATCTGACGGTTTGAAAACCGGCACCACGCACGGTGGAATCCGTATCCCCGTTCCGGTTTTCGGATTGCGGGCGACGCGCGCCTTCCTTTCCTTCACCTTGAAAATGCCGAAGCCACGCAGTTCGATCTTCTCGCCCCTTCCCAGCGCGGATGAGATCGAATCCAGCAACGCGTTCAGCACTTCCGCGGTGTCCACCTTGGTCATCCCGGTGGATTGTGCGATGCGAGCCACGATATCGGCCTTAGTCATACCAATCTCCTTGATCGTAGATGCTGCCGCTTTATCGATACCGGTATTCGACGACGCCCGGTGAATACAGACCGGTCATCATCTCCATGTTATCCATCAACATCTCGAAAAACGTCTTGGGCCGCTGCCGGACCACGCTGGGTTTTTCCGGAAGGCCGGCCATCCTGCCGGCCAGGGCGATCGCGTCCTGGTAGGTACCCAGGCGGTCCACGAGACCGAGGGGCAGCGCCTGGTTTCCGGTGTATATCCGTCCGTCCGCCCGTTCGACCACCTCTTCGCGGGAAAGCGGCCTGTAGCTGGCTACCGCGCCGACAAACTGGTCGTACACGTCGTCGACCACGGACTGCACGATCCCCATCTCCTCGTCGGTCATGCTGCGGCTCAACGAACCAATGTCCTTGTGCCGGCCGCTTTTGACGACCTGCCAGTCGATGCCGATCCTTTCGAACAGGTCTTCCGCACTCGGCGCGACGGTGATTACGCCGATACTACCGGTTATGGTGCCCGGGTTGGCCACGATGGAATCGGCCGCGCAGGCGATGTAGTATCCGCCCGATGCCGCCACGCTGCCCATGGACGCTACGATGATCTTGCCCGCTTCCCGGGTCTTTCGCAGTTCGTCGAAGATCTCCTGCGTGGGGGCTACGGCGCCGCCGGGGCTGTCGATGCGGAGCACGATGGCCCGCACGGAATCGTCCTCGCGGTACTTGACGATCTGCTTGACCGTGTCATCGGCCCGGGTGATCGGACCCCGGACTTCGACCAGTGCGACCCGGCCGCCGCCCATGCCGGAAAGGGAACTTTCGCTGCTCAGCATGGGACCGGCGATAAGTAGCAACATGACGATAACGATAACCAGTACCCCGCCACCGAGCAGGCCACCGATTATCCAGTCTGATTTCCGCGCCATGACAACGCTCCGCTATCCCGCGTCACATTCGAATTCGGGTTCAATCCCGGACCGTCTCCGGACCGGAATATCCGTGACCAAAATATCACGTTAGTATAAGAATGTCAATGACTTTTAAGAGTCGGAAGGGTCGATGCGGAGCCGGTCTCCGGGATGTATGGCGGTGCGCCTGCCCAAACCGTTCGTCCTGCGCAGTGCGCTCACGGTCACATTGTGGGCCCGTGCGATTTCCCAGAGGGTGTCGCCCGGTTTTACGGTGTAGATGATGGCGTCCGATGCCGCCGCTCCGCCCGCGCCGCGGTTCGGTCCGCTTCCCGTCCCGGGCGTTCCGGTCGGCGTCGAACCGCTGCCACCCGCGTTGCTGCTCGGGCGCGGTATATAGATGGTCAGGCTGCGGCCCGCGATGATGTCTCCCGGGTTGTTCAGCTTGTTCCAGTCCTGCAGGTTGGCCATCGAGACGCCGTATCTCCTGCTGATTCGAGCCAGCGTATCACCCCGGCGGATCCGGTAGGAGATGGCCTGATGGGTCGCGGGGTCGGGCGGCGGGACGTCTCGGGGCCGCCGATTGGCGATGGATGAATTCGACGAACGGATCGATGAGCCGAAAAGGGGTATGGCGAGCACCTGGCCGATCCGCAGCCGGTTCGGGCGGCGGATGTTGTTCTCCGTGATGATATCCCCCGTACGCACGCCGAACCGGCGGGAAATCCGTCCCAGCGTGTCTCCACGCCGGACCCGGTAGAACGTCATCTCGGAAGGATCGGGGCCAGGCGGTTCGATGCCGGCCCACGCGGCGTAGGAACGCCTGGTGCCCAGCGGCACGTTGAGATCGAACCCCGGCACGGCCTTCCAACGCCGCAATTCCGGATTCAGTTCACGCAGCTTTTCAACCTCGATCTTCATGCCCTCGGCCACTTCTTCCAGTACCATGGCGCGCTGCACCGGGACGGACTCGTGTATCACCGGAAGGCCGCCCACGGGTTCGAATCCGTATGCTTCGGGCGACTTGGAGATAATGGCCGATGCCATGACGAAGGCCACGAAGGGAATCGAACGGCCGGGCAACCTCATGTTCCAGAGACTCAGGCTCCCCGACCGCTGCATGGGCTCGGATCCGGCATGATGGGCCGCCAGGACGAGGTCCCAGCTGCCTAGCTCCAGGTAGAGGTCCTTGAACCTCGCCGCCGCCGCACGGGTGGACTTCTCCGGATCGTAACGCTCGTCGACCTCATCGTTCCGGGTCAGGCCGTAGCGTTCCGCGTCCGCCGGAGAAAGTTGCCAAAGGCCCGCCCCGCCTTCCCGGGAGCGCGCCCTGGGATCGAAGCCGCTTTCGACCATGGCGACGTAGACCAGGTCGCCGGGCAAACCGGATCTGGAGAGATTCGACTGGATCATGGCCCGGTAGCGGTTCGTCCGGTCCAGCCATCCGGCGAAAATGCCGGAAGCGTCGCTCCGCAGAACGTGGATCGCCCTTTTCACCTGGTCGTTGTAACTGATGGGAATGTCGAACCGGCCGAAATCGGGCCACGGAGGATCGGGCGCCTCGACGCGGTCGAATTCATCGAGGTAGGGGGCGAGCTGGGAAAAACCGGCGGGGCCGGACTGTTCTTCGAGGTAAGTGTCCGCCGCAGCAACCGCGCCCGGGGCGGCGGAACCGGTTGCGAGACCATCATCCCCCGCTACCGTTTCCGCGGACATTCCCCGATCGCCTTCAGTGGTCGTGGCAGTGGCCGTGGTCGTGGTCGTGGCCGCGCTCGTATCCGGGAAATGGAACGGCGAAAATAGAAAAACCGACGCTGAAATGGAAGAAGCGTCGGTCGGTGTATCCTCGGCGTCAAGGGGGGCCGCCCGGAGCAATGCGGGAGACGCGAGCAGTAAAAACAGGCAGATCGTCAGCCGGCTCCGGGTGCGAAAACGGCTGGTCGGTATACTGCGATTAACTGTGCAGATGGTGCTGAGCATAGTGCGCGCTGTATACGAGTAATCGACTGTGTATGATGGATCACTGCAAATCGATGCGCTGGCCAGACTGGCCAAGCTGACCAGGCTGACCGAGCTGACCGCAACCTCGGTCAATCCACCAGGGACCGCCACTTAAGGATGAGGTCGCCACCATCGGGTAGTGGAGCTGAGCGGGATCGAACCGCTGACCTCATGAATGCCATTCATGCGCTCTCCCAGCTGAGCTACAGCCCCTGACGCCGCACAAAATAGGAACGGCGAGTGCGACTGTCAAGGGAAACGTTGCGCGGATGGTGCCGGGGCGCGGGTGGAAGTTGTGGGGCGTCGGTGCCGCCGTGGCGCGGGTGTCGTGTGCGGGACGCGGGTGTCGTGTGCGGGGCGCGGGTGTCGTGTGCGGGGCGCGGGTGGAAGTTGTGGGGCGTCGGTGCCGCCGTGGCGCGGGTGTCGTGTGCGGGGCACGGGTGTCGTGTGCGGGGCATGTGTGCCGCCGGGGCGCTTAGCCGCTGCCGTGGATGAATGCGTTTGCGGACATGATCGGAAACACGGATATTTCTTGCGGTCGAAGGTTTGCCGGGTTATCGTCTGGGCGTCGGGCATTGAGGCGATGGTGCGACGGGACGACGGGGCGGCGGGGCGACGATAAACGGCCGCCTACACGATGACTGCCGAAAGGAAAGCGGTTCATGTCCAATGTAATAAAAACAAGCCGGACCCACCCGATCCGCGTCGACCCGGTACGTCCGAAGGAGGGCTACGGCCGCATCGGCGTCACCCTGTGCCCAGGCAAGAAGTATCCCTGGGGGCTTGCGGGGAACTGGGAACGCGACCTGGATCTGGACCTCGACCGGATCAGCAGGTGGGGCGCCACGGCGGTCGTCAGCCTGATCACCAGGGAGGAAATCCGGGACCTGGAGGTTCAGGACCTCTCCCGGGCGGTCGCGAACCGTCACATGGAGTGGTGGCACCTGCCGATTCCGGACGGGCAGCCGCCAGGGCCGGAATTCGAAAAGGCCTGGGTACATGCGGGCGCGGCCATCCGGGACCGCCTGCGACTCGGCTTCGACGTGCTCGTTCATTGCAAGGGCGGCCTGGGCCGCGCGGGGACCGTCGCCGCGCGGTTGCTCGTGGAGTTCGGCGAACGACCGGACGTAGCGATTCGGAGAGTTCGAGAGGCCCGTTCCAAAAACGCCCTGGAAACGCGCGACCAGGAGCGCCACGTGCACCGGTGTGAAACGGCGGTCCCGGCGCTGCCTTCGACGACCGCGGAAAGCATCCGGGACCGCGCGGTCGGCGCCTTCCTGGGGCTCGCGGTGGGGGACGCGGTCGGCACGACGCTCGAGTTCCGGCAACGCGACGCACAGGACCGGCTGGAAGACATGGTGGGCGGCGGTCCCTTCGATCTGGCGGCCGGCGCGTGGACCGACGACACCACGATGGCGCTGGCCCTGGCCGAAAGCCTCGCCGATTGTGGGGCACTCGACTGCCGGGACCTGATGGACCGGTTCGTCCGCTGGATGAGAAAAGGGGAATACTCCTGCACCGGCCATTGCTTCGACATCGGGAATACCACCCGCGCGGCCCTCACCCGGTATGAGCGTAACGGCGATCCGCTCGCCGGCTCCACGGACCCGCGCGCCGCGGGAAACGGCTCGCTGATGCGGCTTTCTCCCGTCGCCCTGCGCTACTGGGACGACCGCGCACTGCTCGACGCCACGGCGGCGGAACAGTCACGGACGACGCACGGGGCCGAAACCGCGGTGGACGCCTGCCGGGGTTTCGCTGCTCTGCTGGCGGATGCCATATCCGGTATGTCACGGGCGGAACTTCTCGCCCCACGACCCTTCGACGGAGCGCCGGAGATCTCCCGGATCCTGGCCGGAAGCTGGCGGGGAAAACCCCGGGAAGAGATCAGCTCGAGCGGCTACGTGGCAAGCACGATGGAAGCCGCCCTCTGGTCGGTGGCGCGCACCTCCGATTTCCGAAGTGCCGTTCTGCTCGCGGCCAACCTGGCCGACGACGCCGACACGGTCGCCGCGGTGGCGGGACAGCTCGCCGGAGCGCTATACGGCCTTGGCGGCATTCCCGACGACTGGCTCGGCCGGGTCGCCTGGAAGGATCGCCTGCTGGACGTGGCGGACCGGTTGACGAGCAGGACCGGGTGACGAGCAGGACCGGGTGACGAGCCGCACAAATCGACCGCTGCCCACCCTGCGGTTCAGCCTCGAAAAGCGGTAAATTATACTTGAACGGGGCGGCGTGCCGTGTTATAGTCCTGCATCTCATTCCAAACCATACCCATTACTACAGCTTAAGCTCGATTGTTGAATCAGGACGACCATGGCGGAATCCCTGGCAATCGACGGCGGAACACCGATCCGCACGGAAAACTGGCCTCCGCTGATACCCGGTGGAGCGGTTTACGGGGAAGAAGAAAAACAGGCCGCCATCGAGGTCATCGAAGCCCGTTCGCCCTTCCGATACTACGGCATCGAGTCCCTGGGCAAGGTAGACCGGTTCGAAGCGGCCTATGCCCGGTACGTCGGCACCCGTTTCGCCCTTGCCACCCACAGCGGCAGCACGGCGCTTTCCGTGGCCCTGGCCGCTCTCGATGTAGGTCCTGGTACGGAAGTCATCATGCCGGCCTTCATGTGGATCGCCGACGTCAACGCGGTCGTGCATCTGCGCGCCGTGCCGGTCCTCGCCGACATCGACGAGACGCTGAACCTCGACCCTCGCGACATCGAACGTTGCATCACGCCCCGCACGCGGGTCATCATCGCCGTACACATGGCCGGAACGGCCGCCGACATGCCCGCCATCCTTGAGGTGGTGGACCGGCATGGGATCCCCGTACTCGAGGACTGCTCCCAGGCCGCCGGCGCGCGCATAGGTGGGCGGCCCGTGGGGTCCATGGGCACGGCGGGTGCGACCAGCCTGCAGTACAACAAGAACTTCACCACCGGCGAAGGCGGGATGATCACGACGGACGACGACGAGGTCTTCCGCCGGGCGGTGTGCTTCCACGACACGGGGTTCGAGCGGGATCTCGAAGGGGTGTCGACCGGGGAGGACTCGGCGTTCGAGACCTTCGGCATGGGCGTCCGCATGGACGAACTCCGCGGCGCGGTGGGCCTCGTGCAGCTGGAGAAACTGCCTTCCATCCTGCAGGGCATGCAACGCCACCAGGTCAGGCTGCGGGAGACCCTCGGCAAGACACCGGGCATCCAGCTTCGCCGCATCGTGGATCCCGAGGGCGACAGCGGCGCGTATTTCTCCTGGATCCACGACTCGGCGGAAGCGGCGGCCAAGTTCACCGCGGCCATACGGGCGGAAGGCATCCCGGCCGGAGAGCCCCACGGGGGCATACACCAGTACCGGTACATGTCCAACCTCTTGAACAAGGCGCCGGTGACGACCGCCGGCTGCCCCTGGACCTGCCCGTTCAATGCCGAAAGTCCGATGGAATACCGTGCCGGCATGCTGCCGCGCAGCGACGATCTGCTGGACCGGGCGCGTATCCTGCCGCTGCCCGCCCAGTTGACCGATGAAGATGTGGACGACGTGATCCGGGCGTTCCGGAAAGTCGCGCGGGCCGTCCTGTAAGTTGATGCGGCCGGGCCGATTCGTCGCGCGGGCCGTCCTTTTTGTTTTCCTTGTACCAGTAATTGCCACGGGAGAACCCGCATGAGCGAAGCTTCGACTCCGGCCGTAACCAATACGGTTCCCGCCCCGGACGACGCCTTCTGGAAGGCGATCAGACGCGACCAGTTCTATCTCGACCGTGACGTGGCCTTTCTCCAGGGCGGCTCGGTCGGTCCGTCGCCCAAGCCGGTCGTGGACCGGGTGACCGAGGCCATCCGGGCCTTCGACAGCGATCCGCTGAAACACCAGCCGCAGTACTGGCCGATCGTCGAAGAATCAAGAGAAAAGCTGGCGAGATTCGTGGGCACGCGGCCGGAGCGTATCGCGCTGGTCCAGAACACCACCATGGCGCTCAGCGTCTTCGCCCAGGGCGTGACCTGGAAGGTGGGCGGCGAAATCCTGATGACGGACCAGGAGTACGGGGCGGTCAACGCCTGCTTCGACTACGTGGCCGAGCGGCACGGCATGACCGTTCGCAGGGTGCATCTCCCCATGGAGATCACCGATCAGCAGCAGATCATCGACGTGTTCAAAAGCGGTCTGAACGAAAAAACGGCGGCCATGATCTTCGGCCACGTGTACTGGTCCACGGGGCTGGTGACCCCCGTGAAGGAACTGACCGAGATCGGCCGGGATCGCGGAATCTGGGTGGTCGTGGACGGCGCCCACGCCGTGAGCATGGTGCCCCTGCGTCTGGACGAATGGAATCCCCATTTCTACGCGTCGAGCCTCCACAAGTGGACGCTGTCTCCCAAGGGCACGGGCATGCTCTTCGTATCGGACGACGCCCACGACCGGGTGGAGCCGCTCATACTGGGTTCCAGCGCCCATCCGAACCCGAATGCCAGCCGTTTCGACATGATGGGCACCCGGGACCAGACGCCCTTCATCGGCCTGGGCACGGCACTGGATTTCCAGCAGGAGATCGGCTGGGACCACATCCGGACCTACTGCCGCGGCCTGGTCGACTACATGCGGGAACGCCTCGGCCGCATCCGGGGCGTGCGCTTCCTGACGCCGCGGGATCCGGAGATGTCAGGGTTCATCACGACCTTCACCATAGAAGGCGCCGATCTCCAGAAGATCCGGCAGGAACTGTGGGACGACGAGAAGATCGAGACCGTGGCCTTTCACATCAATGACGTGCCCGTGTTCCGTATTTCCACCCACTTCTACAACAGCCGGGAGGAAATCGACCGCATGGTCCGGGCCATCGAGCAGCGACTCTAGGCGGCCACGAACTGTCCCCGACGAAAAGGACGAACGAAATGAACGACGACCAGGGGTTTATTACGCGCTCCATCCACGCGGGCGAGGCGGAGAACACGTCGGCAACGCCGATCTACCAGTCAACCACGGTGGACGGCGCCTACCTCCGGGGAAGCAATCCCACCTTCACTGCTTTCGAGGAGAAGATGTGCGCCCTCGAAGGCGGAGGTCGCAGCATCGCCACGGCCTGCGGCATGGCGTCGGTCACCCAGGCCGTGATGACCCTCATCAGTGCGGGCTCCAGGATCGTCAGCCACCAGACGACCTATGTCTGGACCCGGCGCTTCATGTCCGAAGAGTTGACACGCCTCGGGTTCGATGTCGAGATCATCGACATGCGCGATCCGAAACAGTTCGACGCGGCCCTCGAGAAACCTGCCGACGTCGTCTACTTCGAGCCGCTGGCCAATCCCACCCTGGACATCATCGACACGCCCACGGTCATCCGCAAAGCCCACGCGGCCGGCGCGAAGGTCGTGATCGACAATACCTTCCTTTCTCCCCATCTGTTCCGGCCGATGGACCACGGCGCCGACGTCGTGCTGCACAGCGCCACGAAGTACCTCTGCGGTCACGGCGACGCCCTGGCCGGGATCATCACGACCCGCGACCCCGCGTTAGGCGAAGAAATCGTGCGCACGCGGAACACCTACGGCGGCATCCTCAGCCCGTTGAACGCCTTCCTCCTGCTCAGGGGGATCAAGACGCTGTCCATCCGGATGGACCGGCACGTCGAGAATGCCGGGGCCGTTGCGGACTTCCTGGAGTCCCACCCCCGGGTAAGGCGGACTTACTATCCAGGCCTGCCCTCCACGCCCGGTCACGAGATCGCGCGGTCGCAGTGGGCGGGATACGGCGGCATGGTGAGCTTCGAGATCGCCGAGGGAACGATCGATCGTTTCTTAGGCCGCGTGCGCCTGTGCCGGCCCTGGGTCAGCCTTGGCGACGTGGGCTCTCTCGTCACCGGAGATCGCGAAGGCCAGCGCGTCCGGATGTCCGTGGGACTCGAGGATACGGACGACATCATCCGGGATCTGGAACAGGCACTGGAGTAAACTACGAACGTACCCAACAGGAGCCGTTTCATGGTGAGAAAGCGTGTTTTCATAGGAGACCTGACCCGCAAGGAGTTCAGGGAAGGAATCGAAGGCGGCACCATCCGGGCGGCCATCGTACCCACGGCCGCGACGGAGCAGCACCTGGAACACCTGGAGATGATCCACGACACGGCCAGCGTCGCCTACATGGCGGAAAACGCAGCGCTGAAGCTCTATCCCCAGGTCGTGGTCGCGTCGCCCATCGCCATCGGTGTATCGGAACACTGGATGGAGCACAAGGGCACATTGACCGTTCGCGCGGAGGTCTTCACCGAGTACGTCTACGACGTGTGCGACGCCCTCAAGCGGGGCGGCGTGACCAACATCCTCATACTGAACGGACACGGTGGCAACGTCGTCCCCATGATGAACCGGATCGAAGAATATCGGGAACGGCTCGGCGTCAACGTGCGTTTCAATTCCTACTGGGACACCTACCAGGCCGACGTCGTCCACCAGTACATGGAAGAGAAGCGGCTACCCGGCCACGCGGACGAATACGAAACCTCCATGGCCATGGCCCTTTTTCCTCACCGGGTGCACGCCGAGGACATGGAAATGGAGAGTTCCGCGAAACTCGGGACGAAGGAAAAAGGCGAAGCGCTCGCACCCGTGGCGGTGGACGGCGTGGCTAAACTGCTCCGGAAGATGATCGCCGGGGAGGAGATCGACCTGGAACCACGCACGTTCCGGCCGGCAGGGGCCATTTCGATGCTGCGGGATCATGTGATCGAGGAGAAGTCAAATGGTTAGCGTTAGATCACGTAAGTCGACTTTGACACCCGGACCTGGTTCAATCACCCTCCCGCTGATCGCCTTTGCCACGGCGATCGGGTTGGCTGCGATGATCGGCCTGGGCGCACTGGCCGGATGCGCAGGCGACCGGGGTGAAGACCAAATGGTGACCGGTGAATCGCAAACGGAGCACGGCGGGGCCGAAAACACCGAATCAGGGTCGGACGACGGGGAAGAATCGGGAGAATCTCTGGCCCTGGACGGGACCTACGATTTCGTTCGTAAAGGTGCCCGGCTCATCCTGCGTTACGACGCCGAAAACAATGCGTTCATGGGTACCGTGCGGAATACCACGGAAAGCGCACTTAATAGCGTCAGGGTCGAAGTACATCTGTCGAACGGCACGGAACTCGGTCCCACGACGCCGGTCGATCTCGCTCCAGGCCAGTTAGTTGAGGTCTCATTGGCCGCAACGGAAGAACCGTTCACCGGCTGGACGCCTCACGCCGAAGTTGGAACAGGCGAGCACGGGAGCGGTACCGGAGGCGGTGAGGGTAGTGGAGAGCGCGGCGGTAGTGGAGAAGGTGAAGGCGAGCACGAAGGCGGTGAAGGCGGCGGCGAGCACGGCGAGAGTAGTGAAGTTGGTGAGGGAGGAGGAGAGCACGGTGGTGGAGGCGAAGGCGGTGAGAGAGGCAGTGAACATGGTTCGAGAGAATGACGGAAGTAGAGGGAGGTAACAGCCCAATGCAACCGGCACCAACCACTCCAGGCGTGAAGCAAGTCCCGCTCCTGACCACGGACCAGATCGCCCGGTTCAAGCGCGACGGCTTCCTCGTGCTGCCCGCCGTGCTCGACCCCGAACTGTGCCGCCAGGCCAGGGAAGCGCTGTGGGCCGCGGTGGACACACACTATCCCGCCATGAAGCGCGGCGATCCTTCCACCTGGGGGCAGTTCAACGATGAAGAGACCGGCCATCTGAACGCGAAGCGGCCCGAGATCGGCGGCGACCCCTATTTCTTTACCGAAGGCCACCGCTTCTACGTCCGAAACGGTACCGAACCCTTCATGCTCGATCTGGCCCCCAGGGCCCTGTGGCGGGTCGCCGAGCAATTGCTTGGCAAGGGCACAGTGGTCTGGCCCGCCGGAGCGGATGACTCCGGCATGACGACCGGACCGTGCTTCATGGCCGATGACGTGGTGGGCGGGCTGGCCACCCACGGGATCAAAGAAACCGCGCAATGGCCGGAGAAGGGATCCTTCTCCACGGAAGAGGCGCTGCGCCTGCCCAGAACGGGTCCGGTGTGGTCGACCGGGCAAGGGACGCGCGGCCTGTACTGCACCCTGCCCGGCAGCCCTTCGCCCGGTTCCGAATACCGCGGCGCCCATACGGACGGCGCATGCTACGGACGCGTCCGGTTTCAGGTCACCGCCTATATCGACGACCTGCCTCCCGGTTCCGGCGGCTTTACGGTATGGCCGGGCAGCCACCGCCGGATCTGGCGCGCGCAGTGGCAGGCCTTTCTCGAAGGCGCAAAGCATATGGACGAACACCTGGCGGGACGCAAACCCGGCTACAACGATCCGGTAATCCAGCGCATCAAGCGCGACACCCAACCCGTCGATTGCCACGGTCCCGCGGGCACGGCGGTCCTTTGGCACACCAAGATCCTGCATATCGCAGGACAGAACAGGTCGGCCGACATCATACGCCAGGCGACCATCTACGGGTTTCTCAAAACGCCGGAGTCCCTGCCGGACCCGCTCATGACGGACCCCACCAACATCGACATCTGGCGTGACTGGTCCGATGAGGTGCGGGGCGTTGATGAGCGCCGAACCATGGACGGACACGAAACATAGGGCGTTGTACCTGCCCTGATCCGCTGTAATCCCCAGGTCGGATCTCGCGCTTCATACCCCGATAATCCACACTCAGCTGCCGTCACCAGCACGCGTTTTACGATTAGCACACGCGACAGTTGGTTCGGGCACTACCTTGTTTTCATTTGAATAAGTCCTAAATAACCGACCGGGTTTATTTCAATTGCTATTTGTCAGATTATTATATATATTTCTGACAAATTTTCAGTAAGAGATTACCGAAAAAGAGGGTTTAACAATGCGTAGTCTTCCAAAACTCATCATGGAATACGCCTCTGAAACACCCGAAGGCGCGTTGTTGTGCCCGAACGCCCTGCTTCACCTGGGAACCCGTTCAGCCGTGGACCAGGCGTTGTCGCGCCTGGCGCGAAACGGCCGCTTGATGCGCATCTGCCAGGGCATATACGCACACCCTGTCGAAACGCGCTTCGGCATTCGTCCGCCAACTATCGAAAAGGTGGTCTCGTCCCTATCGGTGCTGACCGGTGAGACGATCGTACCCAGCGGCGGCGCCTCGGCAAACGTCCTGGGACTTACCACTCAGGTACCCGTACGGACGGTCTACCTGACATCCGGGCCGGACCGGTATCTGAAGCTGGGTGAACTGCGGGTGGAATTGCGCCACGCGCCGAGTTGGCAACTGGTTGCTCCCCGCCGTAAAGGCGGCGACACTATTCGTGCCCTGGCCTGGCTGGGATCCCGGGAGATCGACGTGCACGTCGGGATGATCAGGCGCAGTCTCACGGACGACGAACTCCGGGAACTGGCGGAATTGCGCGCCTCAATGCCGACCTGGATGGCCGAACCCGTAAGTAGGATGATTGCCGATGAATGACGTGGTCTTTAACGAGCTTTCGGCCAAAGAGAAACGGGATGCCCTTCGAATTGCCGCGAGTCGCAGTGGACGCCGCGCCCACCTGCTGGAAAAGGACATTTGGGTGGTATGGACGTTAAGTGCATTATTCGAAGGCCCTTTTGGCGAGAGCCTGACTTTCAAGGGCGGTACTTCATTGTCCAAAGCATACCGAGCCATCCGCCGCTTCTCCGAAGATCTCGACATCACCTATGACATACGCCGTATGGCACCAGACCTGGTGGCCGGAAGCGATGATGAAGCCATTCCCGGGAACCGGAGTCAGGAAAACAGCTGGACCCGGGAAATCAGGAAGCGATTGCCGCTTTGGGTGAAGGATCATGCGATGCCCGTCTTGGAATCAAATCTGGACGAAACTGGGGTTTCGGCGCACATCCGGGTAGAAGGAGAAAGCTTATATGTTTCCTATGACCCTTTGTTCGATGAATATGGCTTTGTGAAACCTGAAGTGATGGTGGAATTCGGCGCCCGATCGACCGGCGAACCACGAGAAGAACACGTCATCGAATGCGACGCAGCCGACTATCTGACCGAGGTGACGTTTCCTTCGTGCCACACATTCGTTATGCTGGCCGAACGCACTTTCTGGGAAAAGGCCACTGCCGTACACGTTTTTTGTCGAAGGCAGAGAAGCCGGGGGGAGCGTCTCTCCCGACACTGGTACGACCTCGTTCGACTGGACGATGCCGGATTCGCTGAGAAGGCATTGGCAGACCGGGATCTTGCGATAATGGTCGCCCGTCACAAATCGCTATTCTTCCGCGAGAAGGACAAAACAGGAAACTGGATCGATTACCATCAGGCGGTCTCGGGACAGTTGCAACTCACGCCTCAGGGTGAAATGTACCAGGTGATAGCCGATGATTACGCCAGCATGGCCGACGATGGCATGATTCCGGACGGCGAGGAAGGATTCGACCAACTTATGGAACGGTGCGCCGACATCGCGAACAGGGCTAACAAAACTGAATGCTGAAGCTCGGGTATTTATAGTACATATTTGAGGGTGAAATCCTAAAACAGTTGAAGATTGCCAGATATCCAGTTTGCCAAATATTGTCTGTAAAACTTAAACTACGATTTTTATTGACACTATAATGAGTTTTGTGTATACTCTGTATATATGAAACTGCAATTCTCAAATGTGCGCATCGAAGAAGTCTGCACGATCCAAACGGGGTACACGGCCCGTGGCCGCCTCCAGTCCGCAACCCGCGGCGGTCTATTGGCAATTCAGTTGGGTGACTTTCCCCTGGACGGCCATATTGCGCCCGATAGATTGACCCGCGTGGACTTCGACGGGAAACCGGAGAAGTTCCTCGTCGGTCCGGGGGACGTTCTGTTCCGCTCCAGGGGCGAGAAGAACATAGCTGTTGCGCTCGATGACCGTTTCATCGAACGGGCGGTGGCCGTGTTACCAATCTTCATACTGCGCCCACGGACGGACGTCATCCATCCCGAATACCTCGCGTGGGCCATCAACCAGGCTTCAGCTCAGCGATACTTCGACCGCGTCGCCTTGACCACGACCATCCGCATGGTGCCGCGTTCCAGTCTCGAAACATTGGAAATCCAGATACCATCGCTGGAATCGCAGTGCATGATTACCGCATTGGACGATCTGGCCGAATGCGAACGCGCATTGACCATCCACGCCGCGGACAGGCGAAGGTACCTCTACCGGCTACTTCTCGAAAGTCTTATCAGAGATCAGACAACAAGCGACGAATCGGACGCTTCGGAGGAAAGGAACGCGAAATGACCGACCAGACCACTCAGCAGCAGGTCAACCAGACCGCATGGGCCGCCTGCGACACCTTCCGGGGTGTCGTGGACGCCGGTCAATACAAGGACTACATCCTCGTGATGTTGTTCCTCAAGTACATCTCCGATCTCTGGGACGACCACGTGGAGAAGTATCGAGAGCAATATCGTGAAGATGCCGTCCGGATCCGCCGAAGGCTCGAACGCGAGCGCTTCATTCTGCCCGAAGGGGCGAGTTTCAACGACCTCTACCGTCAACGCAACGAAGCGAACATCGGTGAACTGATCAACCAGGCGCTCGAGCAAATCGAAGACAGGAACCGCGCGAAGCTCGAAGGGGTGTTCCGCAATATCGACTTCAATTCGGAATCCAACCTGGGGCGGACCAGGGACCGAAACCGTCGGCTGAAGAACCTGTTGGAGGATTTCGCCGGTCCCGCGCTCGACCTGCGGCCTTCCAGGGTGTCCGAAGACGTCATTGGCGAGTGCTATCTCTATCTGATCTCGCGCTTTGCGTCGGATGCCGGCAAGAAGGCCGGTGAGTTCTACACCCCCGCGTCGGTATCCCGGCTGCTGGCCGGCTTGGCCGCGCCGAAACCCGGCAATACCATCTGCGATCCGGCCTGCGGGTCGGGCTCACTGCTGATACGGGCGGCTAACGAAGTCGGGTCGGACGATTTTGCTCTCTATGGGCAGGAATCTAACGGCGCGACCTGGGCCCTGGCCCGGATGAACATGTTCCTGCACGCGAAGGACGCGGCGCGCATCGAATGGTGTGACACCCTCAACAGCCCGGCGCTCGTGGAAGGGGATCATTTGATGAAGTTCGACGTGGTGGTCGCGAATCCTCCGTTCTCCCTGGACAAGTGGGGGGCGGAAAACGCGATGAACGATCCGTACGGCCGGTACTGGCGCGGCGTACCGCCGAAATCGAAGGCCGACTATGGCTTCATCACCCACATGATCGAGATCGCGATCCGCGGCAGCGGACGCGTCGCGGTCATCGTACCGCACGGCGTGCTCTTCCGGGGCGGCGCCGAAGGCCGGATCAGGAAGGCGCTGATTGAGGAGAACCTGCTAGACGCCGTGGTCGGCCTGCCCGCGAACCTCTTCACCACGACGGGCATACCCGTGGCCATCCTGGTCTTTGACCGTTCTCGCGAGGAATGTGGAAAGAATGAAGATCGCCGGAACGTACTGTTCATAGATGCAAGCAAGGAATTCACACCGGGCAAGGCGCAGAACGTCATGGAAACGGGACACATCGACCGGGTCCTGAAGGCGTACAAATTCCGAACCGATATAGACAAGTACGCCCACGTCGCAGGCCCGGAGGAGATCGCCGAGAACGACTTCAATCTCAACATCCCGCGGTACGTCGACACCTTCGAACCGGAAGAAGAGATCGATGTTGCGGCCGTTCAGCAGGAAATCGACCAGATTGAGGCCGAACTGGTCGAAGTGCGCAAGAAGATGCGAGGGTACCTAAAGGAGCTTGGCGTAGATGTCTGAAGGCGAGTCGAGCGAACGGGCAACCTGTAAGCGTTTTTTACGAGTTCGTACTGAGGGCAACCGTCAAGTCGAGAGATATTGGAAGGAACGCGAGCAGTGGACAAAGTAATGATTAAGGGATGGCGAAATACAACAGTCGGCGAACTGGGGCTTGTCATTACTGGAAAGACACCACCAACTTCGACAAATGGATTCTTCGGAGGTGACATTCCATTCGTTACACCTGGTGATTTAGGAAATTCTGCGGTTGTGTTTGATGCGGAAAGGACTCTGACTCTGGCTGGATTAGAGCAAGCGAAACCTATACCTCCGGGTGCAGTTCTCTTCACCTGTATCGGGACCATTGGTAAATCGGCGATTGCAGGGAGGCAACTTGCTACCAATCAACAGATAAACTCCGTAATCTGCGATCCTGAGAAAGTCGAGAACAAGTTCCTTTACTACCTACTGAAGTTTCATAGCGACAGGATCCAACGTCTTGCCGGTTCTCAAGCGGTCCCGATTGTCAACAAGTCCACGTTTGAGAATGTAGCCGCTATCATACCTCCGCTTGAAGAGCAAAGAAAGATTGTTGAAGTTCTACGAACTTGGGACGAGGCTATCGAAGGCGTAGCCAACCTGATCAAATTGCTTAGATCTCGGCGAGAGGCAATGAGATATGTGCTGTTTTCTGAACGTCAATATGCTGTAAAGACAGCTTCATTCGGTGACTTTCTCAAGGAAAGTCGCCTACTTGGTTCCGAAGGTAAAGTGGGTAGGAAAATCACGGTCAAACTCTATGGAAAAGGAGCTGTGCCGAAAGTTGAAACACGACCCGGTAGTCCGAGGACACGATACTATCGTCGCACCGCCGGCCAGTTAATCTATAGTAAGCTGGACTTTCTTAATGGAGCGTTTGCCATTGTACCTGAGTCGCTTAACGAATTCCAATCGAGCTTGGATTTACCAGCTTTTGATATCAGCGAACATGTAAATTCAAAATGGTTGCTCGAATACCTTATCCGTCCTTCCTATTACTCGCGCCAACTCCATCTTGCACGTGGCCAGCGCAAGGCACGTCGAATTGCACCAGCGGATTTTCTGACATCACCGATAAAACTTCCCGATCGAAGGGTACAAGACCATATCGCCAGTACGTTAGCCTCCACTGACGATGAAATCGCGTCACAATGTAGTTTACTCGAAATGTACAATCGTCAAAAAAAAGGCTTGATGCAAAAGTTCCTTACCGGAATCTGGCGGGTAGATACTACCGGCCCTCGACTTACCAGACCAAAGGACTAACTTAGCGATGCCACTCCCTGGTGGACCAGCTGGCAAATACGGGCCCCGGTACGAAAAATGGTGGACGGTCTCTCAGCTCATTCGAATCATCGTGGGCCAAGCAGACAGCCTCCGTATTGAGGATCCTGACTACCCCAAAGCTGAGTTTGTACTTTCGGCAGGAAACTGTCGTGAGTTTCACCAGACAAAGCGTAGCAATCCAAATGGCAAGTGGAGTCTGAGCGGACTTCAAGGTGACAATCTGTTGCAAGCGATTTTTGAGTATCTTTCCCACGACCACAACACACAGTTCGTTTTCGTATCTGGTAGCGATGCACCGGAATTGAGGGAATTGACGGAAAGAGCAAACCAAGCTGAGTCCTTGGAGGAGTACGAGTCAGATTTTCTAAGTTCTACGACTCACAGACAGAATCTATCAAAACTCGAATCACTGTGGGGTAACCCGGACAAATCCCTTGTATACAATGTACTTCAGCGAATCGAAGTCCGTACCATTGATGAAAGAGGGATCGAAGAGCAAGTACGGCGGTCACTGTCGCTACTTTTCCTCAGTAACCCGAGTGAGGTTTGCGATGCGATACGAGCCTTAGTCGAGGACTCGATTCACATAGTCATTGATCACAACTTTCTTGATTCCACCCTCAAAGAAAAAGGATTCATTTCAAGACGCCTTTCTAATCCGAAGAACGCCCCAGTGCTTGCCAACGAGGTTACCAATAACTATCTGAACGGGATAAGACGTCAGTTGATCAACAAGACACTCATACCGCGGTCCAATTTCCAGAATCTACTTACGGCACTAAAGGAAAACGAGACTAGTACAGATTGCATTGTCACCGGAAATGCCGGAGGCGGAAAAACCGCGAGCATACTCGAACTCGTAAACTTACTCCGACAAAACGATGCACCACCTGCTGTACTTGCCTTTCGTCTGGATGGAATGGAACCTGTCCCATCGACGAAGACATTAGGGGAACGTCTCGGACTGGAAGAGTCGCCCGCGTTAGTCCTGAAAGCTGCGGCGGAAGTTCAATCCGGCGAAGCGGTGCTCATTATCGATCAACTCGATGCTGTCAGTAAAACCTCCGGACGCAGATCGGATTTCTTTGACGTGATTGAAGCTCTTTTGGAGGAGGTGAATGCATGCCGTAACGCCGTCAAGTTCCATATTGTATTGGTCTGCAGAAAGTTCGATTGGGAGAACGACCATCGGTTTCATCAGTCTCTGGCAAAGGAACCAGTACCCATCTCTGTCTCGGATTTCTCTCAGGAGGAAGTCAGAACCATACTCCTCGACCACGGATTTAATCCCGACTCGATCCGAAAACAAAACCTAAAGTTGCTTGGATTACCTCAGAACCTGGCGATGTTCCTCGAAATTAAAAAGGATGCAGGCATACAGTCTACCTTCACTTCTGCCATAGATCTATATGATGAGTACTGGGATGTCAAAAGACGGTCAGTCAAAAGGCGTGCCGATTCCGGTGATCACTGGATCGATGTAATCCAACAATTGTGCGATGAGATGTCAGCTTCGCAACAGCTTTCAGTCCCGAAAGAAGTACTTGACCGCTTCCCTGTCGAATACGTCAAGAGCATGACCTCAGAGGGTGTCCTGTCTTACTATGGAAGGCGTTACAGATTCAGTCACGAGTCTTTTTTCGATTACTGCTTCGCTCGTGACTACTTCCTTAAGAGTATATCTCTGACCGACTTCCTCAAGGCGTCGGAACAACATTTGTTTCGAAGAGCGCAGGTCCGGCAGATACTCGAGTATCTTCATGATGCAGACTTGGAACGCTACTGTAGCGAACTGAATGAGTTATTGAGAGATGATAAGATCCGCTATCACCTGAAAGACCTGGCCATCGCGCTGGCTGTCAGGTTTTCCGATCCAAGTGAAAGCGAATGGAACGTACTTGATCCTTGGATCAGTTCAGAATTAGAAGCTATCGAATGCGGCCGAAAGAACGAAGAGGACATCGCCTCTACGGTATGGAACTACTTTTTCTATTCTGAGTCCTGGTTTCCGTTGGCAGACAGAATAGGTTTGATAACGAGTTGGCTCGAATCGGAGAATGATCGTCTTATCGATAAAGGCGTGGAATATGTAGAATTCCATCAAAGTCACTCAGGCGACAGGGTGGCAGATCTTTTGGAACCATTCATCGACAAGGGGGATGAGTGGCATAAGCGACTTTATCGTGTAATGCGAGGGCGCGAACATGGAAACAGCCGGCCGTTCTTCGATCTGTTTCTGAAGTCAATCGACAATGGAGTTTTGGATAGTGCCGGCAACAGGGTTTTGGATTCAATGGGATATAGGGCTAGAGAACAATCTTCATGGATTGCTGAAATCGTCGCTCATTGGCTAAACAGACGAATCACTCTAGTAATAGAAACCAGTGATGAATCGGATTGGCACAACTGGCTTGGTTTAATCGGGTCGGATAGTTCTGGCTCGGATGAGGTTACATCTTCCGCCTCTATTGCTCCCAAAGCATACATACGACATGTGCTACCTGTCGTGCTGAAGATCTCCGATGCAGCCGTTCTTAGTCATAAAGTTATACCACCGATCCAGGATGCAGTATGGACAATTTTAACAAATTACGAGTACTCTCGTCTTGACGAGGCTATTCGGGAAGCTGTTGCTACGGCGGTCGAAAAAGTCACGGAGACCAATTCAAAAGAATTAGACGAAATCCTGAATGCACTCAGGAGTCGAGAAACTCTTATAGCGAACCATTTTCTCCTTCGAGCCTACACCGCTGGTGCTGAACATCTTGCGGACGACGCGGTAACCGAGCTATGCAGGAATCCGTGGCGCTTCGATTGTGAGTATTCTGGTACAAAGTATTGGCTGGCGTATAAGTTGATAGAAGCCACTTCCCCTCATTGTTCAGATAAAAACCGAATAAAACTTGAACAGACAATTTTGAACTATGTTCCCGATTATGAACGTAGTCCTGAGGGATGTAATTCTAGGGGATATACTTCTTACTTCCTGCTATCCGGAATACCCGTGAGAATGCGTAGCGAAGATACGAGGCGGCGTTTCGAAGAGCTTGCAAATGAGTTCGGTCCTTTGACCATCTCCCCGCCAAAGCCGATCGGAGCTGGCTTCGCGGAGTGCCCAATTGAAGAAGCGGAGATAGAGAAGATGACCGATGAACATTGGCTCAGCGAAATTGGAAAATACGTATCTGAAAATACTCCATATGACAACACAAAACCGTTCAGAGGCGGAGCCACACAACTTGCTCAGAGGATGGAAGCGTGTGTCAAAAAAGAACCGGAACGATTCGCGCGTCTGAGTCTAAGACTTCCTGCCGAAACGAATCCGGTTTATTTGGATCATGTGCTCAGGGGTCTTAAGGAAACAGATGTTTCTGCCGAACTGAAACTGGAAGTTTGCCGAAAAGCATATAAAGAATCCCGTGATTACTGCGATAGATCTATTGCGGATATACTGGGTTCGCTAGAAGAAAGGCTACCCGATGATGCGGTAAAGATGCTCGACTGGCTGGCTACGGAAAGTACTCGGTTTGATGTGGGACTCTGGTTGGGCAGCCCCGATGGAAACGCTGAACAAACGGATCTGCTTACGAAAGGAGTCAACTCTACCCGAGGACGCTCCGCCATAGTGATAGGTGACCTTATCCGAAGGGACGCCATGTACGTTGAGCGATTTGCATCCACCATCGAGAAACTGGTCAGAGACGGGTCTTCAGCCGTTCGAGCATGTGCGGCTAGTATACTTGTCGATATATCGTTTCATGATAAGGAATACGCGTTGTGCCTGTTTCAAAAGGTGGTTGAACCGTGTGATAACGATGTAGACGCCGACAGTTTGCTGGCAACGCGGGACGTAGAGGGGTTTATCAACTACTGTCTGAGAGACGATTTCGAACTACTTCGGCCCGTTATCGTTCGGATGCTGGAATCGAGCAAGTCTGATGTAAGACAGGTAGGAGCTCGACTCGCAGGACTGGCTGTTCTCTATCGTCACAATGCAGCCGATAGCATAGTTGAAGAAGCACTTCGAGGTGACTCGTTCCAGAGGCTTGGATTGGCGGAGGTGGCCGCCAGGAACATCGGCCACAAAGAATGCAGGGACTGGTCTGTACGGTATCTGATACGGTTTTTCAATGACACCGCTCAGGAAGTCCGTCGTGAAGCGTCGAGTTGCTTCAGCAGCCTCGAGAATGAACCACTGGAACAGTACGAAGACCTGATCAACAGATTCTGCGAAAGCGACGCGTTTGAAGAATCCTCGTGGTACCTGGTCACAGCTGTAGAGAAATCTTCACATCGTCTTCCCCGTATGACGTATGTCGTATGTGCAAAGTTACTCGACTTGCCCGACGATGGGGGGCGCGACCGAAGTGTACGTCAATCAACCGATCTCTCCACCGTATCAACGTTGATTCTTCGTGTATATCACCAGCATCAACAGGACCAATGGACTGTAAAATGTCTTGATTTGATAGACCTGATGTACCGCAAGAGAATCCGTGAAATAAGATGGCACATGAAGGAATTCGAAAGATAAAGATTGAACTTGGTTGTCTGTTCAAATCAGTCGGTAAAATTCAAGTTCTTTCGTCGAATGAACAATCAATTCCTTTAAAAAACGTTAATGCCGCAATATCAAAGACGACGAGGAAATTCGGACTAGGGTAAGACAACTAAACACACCGTAGGACCTACAAAATCGTACATTCAGACTTCACGTACCTGGTCGCGATGTTTCCATGAAAGCATGACTACATGCAACAGACTTTAAGACCAACTCTTCAGGACCTCCGCATGGAATGTGTCCTGATGCAGGCCTGGAAGAAAACATCTTCCTATCTCCGGTCTCATAGCTGGTACGCCGATACCCTTGGGATCGATATGCAATCATTGCGCGTATCCTCGTTCTTGGGTGAATTACAGGCTCGTTTGCAGAATCCAGACCAATGGGAGCCGCAGCCTTTGAGGTTCGTTCCCGCTCCGAAGAACCAGCGATGGGAGATCGACGAGAACGGAAGATGGGGACCAGAGAAGCAGAAGAAGAAAAGGTCGAAATCAAAACCTATGAAACATAAGGACCAGAAGAAAAAGGACCGCATCCGTCCACTCGCGCACGTTGATCTGGGAGATCAAGTTGTGGCGACTGCGATTTTGCTCTGTCTGGCGGATCGAGTTGAATCCAAGCTTGGCGACCCCCGTTTGGATGTGAAAAAGGGTAATCAGCGAAAGGAGGTCCTCGCGTACGGCCACAGGCTATTCTGCGATAAAGCCGGGAATCCGGCCTGAGGCATCGCTGGGGAAGCTCTAAATTGTATCGTGGCTATTTCCAGGACTATAAGAAGTTTCTGAAGCGACCAAGGCGCGTAAAGAATGAATTGATGTCGCTTGAAAAAAAGGACTTGGACGTCGCCGTAGTTCAATCCGATTTATCGAAATTCTATGATCGGGTGCGTCCCTCGATGTTGCACGAAAAACTACGGGAGTTCCAGAGATCATCAGATGAGATACCTTTCTTCGATCTCGCTGAACGTGTTTTGAATTGGCGCTGGCACTTCTCAGATAGAGACAGGGCTCTACGGTATGCCGACGCGAATGATATCGATGATGAATTTAGGGAGGTGGCTCTTCCACAGGGACTTGTGGCCAGTGGATTCTTCGCGAATATCGCACTTGTCGACTTTGATAAGGAACTTAAGACAAGAATCGGTAACGAATTTGGGACAGATGAAGTGATTCTTGAAGACATCTGTTACTACGTGGACGATTTTCGTCTGACGTTGAGTTTTTCAAAGGATTTGTCGATAGATGAGAAGAACATAGAGGAATTTGTAATCAGGACATTAAAAGATCTCCTTTCTTCTTGCGCCCCAGGCCTCGAACTTTCTTGCGAAAAGACCAATGCCGCGATTGAAACCAGAGATAATCGTTTGCATGTGAAACAGTCGCAAGAAGCTACGCGGATTCAGAAACGGGCTTCCGGTGTATTTGACGCAACCCTCGGTACCGAATTGATCGGTGCCATAGAAAGCTTCTTCTACAGACAGCGGCACTACGCTACTTCGGAAATAGGGAAATTCGATGAGACTCTGGACGGGGTTCCCGACATGCCGGATGAAACGGTAGCACGCTTCGCCGCCGGGAGGATGAGACGCACATTTCGTTCCTTGCGGCCGCTTTTGCCTAATGCGGAAATTCCTGAATCCATGGACGAAGATCAGGATATCACGGAATCAGTTCCAACCTTTGCACTTACGAAATCTCAATTGGATGAAAGGGGGAGAGCTTTTTCATCATTACTCATTGGTGAGTGGATCAGGAATCCAGGGCATGTGCGCTTGCTTCGTATTGCTCTTGATTTCTATCCCAGCCACCAGTTCCTGGATAGAGTATTACAATTGTTACGAAAAAGCTGGGAATCGACAGGGACTCGGGGGTCGAGACGGGAGATCATGCTATACTGCCTTGCGGAACTCTTTCGGGCGGGAGCGACAGAAACGGGTATGGTGCCCGACATTGAATCGGAATCGTTGCCAAATGGTATATCTGTTGAAAATGAAAAATACCATGACAGCCTCGCTAAGGAGGCCCTGGCAATTGTCTCCGCTTACATTTCGAAACGCAGATCTGTTGCGCGATTCCCCTGGTATTTAATGCAGCAGGTGTTACTCTACCTCGCCATACGGAATCAGATTCCAGAGACCGTGCTCACCACGAGTATCCGAAAAGGGGGAGATTTACTGGGCGACTACTGGAGATTTCTCAAGTTCCTTCGAGGTCGCGTTCCCGACGACCTTGAGAAGCGTTCGATATTCCTGGTAGAGACTATCACAGCATTTGGAATCCCGGAGCCAGGAAAACTTGCCTCTACCAAACGGATTTCTCGTAATTTCCTGTTAAGAGTGAATTCAATTTCACCCTTAGTCGCGAAGAAGCTTTGGACAACGGCCAGCTATGGATCAGGGAAGGATGTTAAACGACTGGCCATTCGCCTTGGGCTCGAACCGTCTGGAAACAACGGTCAGTCTATAATACCACTTGATGAGGAATCTTCAAAGAAGCAGACGTTATCCGACCTCACCCCCGATGCTGTAAATCCCTTTCATGAGGAGGAGAATCTCCTGCTACTGGCGGAATACCTACTCAGTCAAGACTCGACAGTTTTCACTGAGCCAATAGTTCCTGCCGGTATTCGGTTCTCTCTGAAGCTTCCAAGACCAAAAGGCTTTGAATTCGGTAAGATCGAAGATGATTCGATTGAACATGAGTCGATTGAGGACTATACGACTCCGTTCTTCAATTCACCCGATTGGTGTGAAAACACAGAAGATCGCCAACGAATCAATACAGGACTTCTGCTTCGGTACGCTCTCCGAGGTTCGAACGATTTTCTATCCAATATTTCTATAAGTCGCAACAGGAGCTATCCGAGATATACCAAGCCAGTCTCGCACTGGGAACAGCAAAGATATGCCGGCTATCAAGGACGAGATGCGTTTGGTCCAGATTGGCTGCCAATCTCGCAGTTCACGGAAAATCTACTCTTCGATCTATTGCGCTGGCCAGGGGCGGGGGCGGGACGAGACATCGTCCCGGTCCACGATCTACTTAGTACCGTGTCATCCCAACTGGAACACATCAGGAAGAAGAGGGGCCAGTATACATCCACAACATTTCTGGAACAGTCAGCACCATTGCAACACCGCTCTCAAGAGGATAGACGCGATCGCGCCCTCCGCATTGGGATAGTTCAATCTGTGGTTCCCAGTTTCGAGCATTACAAAAAGCACCGTAAAGATCCAAAGCTTTGTAAGGATGAGATAAGGTCCAAATGCCGGGAACATCTGTCCGCGATAATGGCAGGAGTCTTCCAACAGTTACGTGTACGCGAGTCACATATGAGCAGCCCTAATGAAAGTGGTATCAACCTTCTTGTATTCCCTGAACTTGCCATTCATCCTCAAGACATAGATACGTATCTACTGCCCTTTGTGCAGCAGTACCGGTGTATTGTGTTGTTAGGACAAGTTTATCACCCCAGAGACCTTCATCCAGATTCTCCGATAGTAAACAGCGCTCTCTGGATAATTCCTGACAAGAGTAGTTCAGATGGACTCCAAATCAAGCGAATCGAACAAGGGAAAGCCCATATTGCGGAGACTGAACGTAGCCTTTGCCCCACACCAATAGGATTTCGGCCTGCGCAATGGCTGATTAACTACCAATGGAGCAAAGACCCTGAGGCAGAGCGCCCACTACGTCTGACAGCCTCAATCTGCTACGACGCAACCGACTTGGCGCTTGCCGCGGATCTCAGTACGAGAAGCGATCTCTTTATCATCTGCGCGCTGAACAAGGATGTTGGCACGTTCGACCGAATGGCTGAAGCGATTCATTACCATATGTTCCAGGGAGTTATCTTGGTAAACAACGGGCAGTTTGGCGGAAGCAGTTTCTTCATGCCTTTTAAGAAACCCTATGAGCGAGAAGTGTTCCACCTGCACGGACAACCACAGGCTTCGATAGCATTTGCCGAAATCGATCCCTTAAAACTGATAAAGCGTCCAAGCCAAGAATTTCGCGACAAGCCACCCAAGGGTAAATGGAAAACACCGCCTGCGGGACTCTATGGTTGCGACCGCCCGGACAGTTCTGCTAACGATCTCTACGAGGGATAGTGGAATGGTGGTATATCTGCCAGTAGACCCCGAGCTACTCGAACAGGCGCAACGTGTCGGAGGCGAGAAGACGAAGCAGGCCACGGTCGAAAGGGCCTTGCGGGAATTCATCGCACGGCGAGAGCAGAAACGGATTCTCGATCTGTTCGGCACACTCGAATGGGACGAGGGATACGACTACAAACGTGGTCGTGAACGCCGGTGAAGTTGTAGGCTGGCGCCCCGATGCGGGATAGCTTCAATTGGGGGCTTCTGAACTGCTTACTGATCCGAAATGACGCGAAAAATTCTATAAACTGATCGAAATCTTGAAGCGGAGTTTCACCGATTCTACGTTGCACAAAAAACAAAAGGGGCCCTGAAAACTCAGGACCCCAGATGTCGACCGGGAAATGCCCAATCCTTGATGAAAACATATCCTAAAACATGAACGAAGTCAAGTCTTGATTTGGTGTCGAGACTTGCCAATTTTTGACCAGATGATCCCACACATCCCCATGACTTTCGACGTTTCCGAGAAGCACCAATCCCAGATACCGGCGCTTCAGCTCCTGGTCGCGATGGGTTATAAGCCTCTCTCCCAGGCCAGGGCTCTGATGCTTCGTGGCGACCGGCGGCGCAACGTCATCCTCGACGACGTACTGACGGATCGGCTGTTAAGGATCAATCGCTTCACCCATCGCGGCCAGGAGTATCCCTTCGACCTCGAAGACGCCCACGAGGCGGCTAGACATCTAAAGCCATCGCCGGATCGGATCAGGGGATTGCGGGGGACCAACCAGGACCTGTACGACTTGCTGGTGCTCGGGACGACGATCACCAAGACCCTGGACGGTGATTCGAAGTCCTATTCCTTCCGGTATATCGATTGGGAGAATCCGCATAACAACGCTTGGCACGTGACCGCCGAAATGCCGGTGGAACGCACTAGCAGCACGCAAACGCGCCGTTGCGACATCGTCGCCTTCGTCAACGGCATTCCCTTCGTAGTCATAGAGTGCAAGCGCCCGACGGAAGACCTGAAGAAGGCCGCCAGCCAACTGATCAGCTATCAATCCGAAGACAATATCCCGCAGCTGTTCCATTTGGCCCAGATCCTGCTTTCCACGAACCGGCAGACAGCGCGTTATGCGACGGTCGGTACGCAGAGAAGGTTCTGGCAGACCTGGCGGGAGGAGGCTGAGGCAGTCGAGATGGGATTGCCTTTCGACCAGGTGGAATCTTCCGACGCCGAGTCGGTTCAAGTGGAGGATAACGTAGAACCCAATGAGCAGGACAACCATCTTGATGAGCTGGACGTTGAGATCGAAGAAGAGGTGTTTTATTCGACAGATCTACCACTTCGGGACTTGGTGGACCGCCCCCTCGCGGTAGCCGAATCCGAGGCTGTGTACTCCGGGGACCTTGCCTCCGCGCGAGATCACTTCGAAACGCGGGAAGTCCAGGAAGGTAGAGCTATCACGGCGCAGGATGAGGCGCTGTACGCCCTGTGCCGGCGCGACCGCCTACTGGATCTTGTGCGGCGGTTCACCGTGTTCGATAACGGCATCAGGAAAGTTGCGCGCCACCAGCAGTATTTCGCCGTGATCCGGGCCATGGAACGGGTCAGGCAGTTCGACCCGCAGGGGGTGCGAAAGGGCGGCGTGATCTGGCATACGCCGGGAACGGGTAAGTCGCTGACCATGGTCATGCTGGCCAAGGCGCTGGCCCTGGATCGGACGATCCCTAATCCGCGGATCCTCATCGTCACCGATCGGGTAGATCTCGACCGACAGATCAAGGACACCTTCAAGTCCTGCGAGATGGAACCGGTCCGCGCCACGACCGGGGCGCACCTGGTCTCGCTGATCCGCGAAAAGACGCCGCTTATCACCACCATCATCAACAAGTTCGAAAGGGCGGCGCGCATCCGGGACGCGATGGATGCAGACTCAAACGTCTTCGTGCTCGTGGACGAAAGTCACCGCACCCAGACGGGTCAATACGGAGGGTACGGGCAGTTGGCGGCCCAGATGAGGCGCATGCTCGGTAAGGCCTGCTATCTCGGTTTTACGGGTACGCCGCTCCTGCGGCGGGAGAAGAACACCCTCGCCACCTTCGGTGGACTCATACACCAGTACGCCATCGACCAGGCGGTCAGCGACGAGGCCGTCGTGTCCCTGCTCTACGAAGGCCGGATCGTCGAACAGCAGATCACGCCCGAAACCATAGATCGCTGGTTCGAAAAGCTCAGCGAGGGCCTGAGTCCACAGCAGCAAGCGGACCTGAAGCAAAAGTATTCCCGCATGGATGCGCTGGCAAAGACCAGCCAGGTGATACGCGCCAAGGCGTTCGACATTTCGGAACACTTCCGGCGGCACTGGCGGGGCAGCGGCTTCAAGGCGCAGCTCGTCGCCCCGTCCAAGGCGGCCGCCTGCCGGTTCAAGGAGGTCCTCGACGAGATCGGCCACGTGACCAGCGAAATCATCATCTCCCCGCCCGACGACCACGAGGGGACCGAAGAGACTGATGGAGCGTCCCAGGACGTCGTGCGCGCGTTCTGGCACCGCATGATGGAGCGGTACGGCTCGGAGGGCGAGTACAACCGCCAGATCATCAAAGCGTTCAAGCAGTCGGAGAAACCGGAAATCCTTATCGTCGTCTCCAAGCTCCTCACCGGATTCGACGCGCCCAGGAACACGGTGCTCTACGTATGCAAGTCCCTGCGCGAGCACAACCTCCTGCAGGCCATCATGCGGGTGAACCGGCTTTACGAAGAAGAAGACGGGACCGGGAAAGAGGGCGCGACCAAGAAGTTCGGATTCATCATCGATTACGAGGGTTTACTGGGCGAGCTGGACGGTGCGATGACCGCGTACAGCGCACTCGAGGGGTTCGATCCATCGGACCTTACGGGCACGATAAGCCACGTCAAGGAGGAGATCCGTAGGCTCCAGCATCTGCACGACCGCCTCTGGGACTTGTTCAGGCCGATCAGGAACAAATCTGACATGGAAGCATTCGAGCAGTTCCTGGCAGAAGAATCCAGGCGCCAGGACTTCTACGAACGGCTGCGCGAATTTGTTCGGTGTCTGCGAGTCTCGTTGTCGTCCGACAAGATCCACGACGTCTACGAAGAAGACAAGATCGAAGACTTTAAACGCGACGGAGCGCGATTCCTGGAACTCCGTCGCTCGGTCCGGGTCCGCTACCAGGAGTCGGTGGACATCAGTGATTACGAACCGGGGATACGCAGGCTACTCGACGATCACGTGGCCGCGACGCCCGCCAGGACCATCGTCGAGCCCGTCAACATCAACGACCCCGATGCCCTGAAGGCCATTGTCGAGGAAACGACCGTTACAGACGCCTCCAAGGCCGACCGCATCGCCAGCGCCACGCGCCGGACCATCACGGAGAAGATGGAGGAGGACCCGACGTTCTACCTCCGATTCTCGGAACTGCTGGAAGAGACGATCAGAAATTACCGGGCAATGCGAATATCAGAGCGGGAATACCTGAACAGCATAATCTATCTGGCAGGGAAGGTGTCCCGAAAGGAAGACCAGGACGTCGAGGTACCGGAACCCGTCCGGGGCAATGACGACGGCAAGGCCTTCTACGGCGTGCTCCAGGAAGTGCTGTCGAATTCGAACGGCCAGGCAATCGATCCACTGACGATCGCCCAGGCAGCCCTGGATATCCTCGAAATTATAAGGGAAAACCTCATCGTAGACGTTTGGTCCAACGAGGTCGCGCAGAACAACATGTATAACGCCATCGACGACTACGTCTTCGACGTCCTCCGCGACCAGCAAGGCATCGTCCTCTCCGACGAACAAATGAATGACCTTGAGCGCAGGATCATGAATCTGGCAAAGGCCCGGTTTCCCGGGTGACGGGCTGACGTGCGAGTATCAGGCGCGGCACCGCGACAATAATCCCTGCACAATTGGTAAATCCTGGGGTTCCTTCATGACGCCCGAATGCCACAGGATTCAATGCGGCGAACACCGGATTGAATTCACCGTCGTGCGCCGCGACCGGAAGACGCTGGAGATCGGTGTCGAACCGGATACGTCCGTCGTCGTCGCCGCTCCACGCGACGCGTCATTACAGGACATATTCAATAGAGTCCGAAAGCGGGCTTCGTGGATACGCCGTCAACAGCGTTTCTTCTCCCAGTTCCTGCCCAGAATCCCCGAACGTCAATTCATCGCCGGAGAAACCCACCACTATCTGGGAAGGCAGTACCGGCTCAAGGTGACGACTGTCGACCGGCCGAGGGCTGCTGCCGACCGATCGAGGACGGCCGACGACCAGCCGAGCGTCAAGATGATACGGGGTTTCATCGTGGTCCGCAGTCGGGATCCCGGGAGGAGCGATCTGACTCGCAGTCTCGTCGAAAGCTGGTACCGTGTGCGTGCTCGCACCAAACTAACGGAACGGCTCGAAGCGAACTTGGTCAGGTTCCCGGACCCGAATTCATACCGGCCGCGTGGATTGATCGTCCGGAAGATGCGCAGGCGATGGGGATCCCTTTCGGCGTCTTCGCGGCTCGTGCTCAATCGCCGGTTGATCGAAGCGCCGGTCGACGGCATTGACTACGTAATCACGCATGAACTCTGTCACTTGACTGAACCCCACCATGGCAGGGACTTCTACGAACTGCTGACTACTGCTATGCCGGATTGGGAGAAGCGTAAAGAGCGATTAGAGCGAAGTGTTGGTGGGCGGATATGAGGTCAGGAAGTCGAAATGTTCAAACGCGATGAATCGGGGATCGGGCCGGCCCGTCGAATCATGCGACAGGGAGACTGCTGGTGAGAATGCAGATTAACTGGAACGCCGTGACGGCCGTAAATGCGTTTGCCGTGGCATTACTCACGGCCAGCGGAGGTTGACCGACAGATTAAGTGAGGATATCAGGGATCTGCGCCTGGAGATGCGCGAGGGGTTCGCCGAGACGCGCGTGGAGATCGAGGCGCTGCAACAGGATGTGGCTTTCATAAAAGGCCAGACTCAGGCGGATCAGACGACGAGTGGTAATACGAAGCGTCCAGATTCTGGGAAATAGCCTTTAGTAAATTCCACATCGGACTCGGGAATGCCGTAGGAGGACAGACTATCGGGCAAAATGGACACTCCGAAGAGGTATTCGACGTGACTCTGGGAGTCACGCGGGTGCTCATCACTCAGAATTCCTTCCAGCATTTTCAATCCGTTTCTGAATGTTATTCAAGCGTTGATCTGCTTCCTTCAGCTGCCTGTCTATATCCGCCATTCGTTGAGACTCTGCGACCATTTCTCTTTTTATGGCGTCAGCCTCTGATTCCAGTGACTTGATTCTCTCATTCATATCAACTCTCTTCCTCAAGATGCGATTCTTGGCCTTTAGTAATTCACGCCTATTTTCTAACAGTTCTTCGTAATACTCACGGAGTTCAATAAGGTAATCCATGGGGTTCCTTTCATAATATCTAAGAATGAATAGTATACATATCTATGCCCTCCCTTATGAGCCCCTTCTTGGTGTTAGAGTCGGCAGATTACTAAAAATGACCTCCTGTAAGTCTATTGGTAGTCCCTGTAGGCATTACATTAGGCACTACATCATGTATATTAACAACATGTTGGCATTCTGACAACAACCCAGTGTCAACAATGTTACCTTCGACGTAGATTCTAATCAGTTGAAAGTGCGGAAAGCCATTCCGGTGCTTTGGTACCGGAACTATCCCTAGCCATTATCGATAGCACGCAAGATATCATCGGCAACTTCATTCACCTCAGCCGTTGCACGTACGTCCAACCCTGTTCGTTTTTGCAGTGCTACTACGAGAGGGCTAAGAACCTCAGCCTTCCTATCGTCGCTTAACAGGATATCAAGGACATCACTCTCTGAAGCTCCTGTCGTGATAATGAAAACTACACTCCCGATCATCTCCTGCAAAATAGCTTGGTCATCAAGATCGGCGGAAGCATACACGGAACGGAACAAATCCATAGCGGCGGTGTGGTCCTTCTGAATCAGTAAAACCCTAATCCTGATCCAATGCAGTTGGCGTCTTGTATCGTTGGCCTGTTCTGCTTCTAAATTACCCACCATTTCTTGAATCGTATCGCAAGTTCGCTGTGCTTCTGACAGCCGACCGATTTTAATCTGGTTGTCGGCTTTGCTGACCCATGCGCCGGCGACCGCTCCTTGGAACCATGGGTTATTGCTTGCACTTGCACGGTCAATTAATTCGTCATAAGTCGCTATACTTTCCTCGTATTTTCCTAGTTGACTTTGGACAAGAGCTTTGTTGTCCATCGCCATCACCACGACCTGCTGCAACCCTTCTGAATTGCTGTCAACGAAACATTCTACAACCAGATCATAAGTTTCGATGGACCCTTCATTGTCACCGAGGTTTCCCAGCGCGACACCTTTATTGATCAAAGTCCTGGCAATCCATAACTGAACCATGGAATCGGTACTATCTCCAAAGCGGTCAATCACTTCATCGTACGTTGCGATCTCTGCTTCGGAACGCCCAAGTTGCCCTTGCATCATTCCCTTGTTTAGAAACGACTTTGCGACAATTGCTTGGATTTCGGTCGATTCACTGGTTCCAAATCGCTCTATTACCTGATCGTAACTCGAGATAGCCTCCGATAGGTTACCGAGATTCCATTGAGCAACTCCCCGATTTATCATCGCCGTGGCGACTAGAATGTGACGGTTCAATCTGTGGTCATCGTCGACCCAGGCAATTAACTCATCGTAGGATTTAACCGAGGACTCAACATCGCCTAGTTCGAACTGCGTCTCTGCTTTGTTAAATAACGCCTCGGCTACTAATCCCTTTAATGGCAATTCTTCAAAAGCACCGAAGCGTTTTAAGATCTCATCGTAGGCCCCGATAGCTGCCAATGAATTACCTAGCTCAACTTGTACAGTCGCTTTAAGCATTAGCGCGTCAGCGACTTTTTTCTGAATCTGAGGCTTGTCAGAGTCTGCAAACCGTTCACTAATAGACTCTAAGGTAGCATTCGCGTCGCTGAGTTGGCCAAGTTCTTTCTGTACAAAACCTTTATTTACCATTGACTCGGCCAGTAACGACTCGAACTGAGGTATTCTGCTTGCATGAAATCGCTCTTCGACCGATGTGAAATCCTTATACGCCTCAGATAGCCTACCCATCCCGCAAAGAACCATACCCTTAAGAAGCTGAGCTTTAGCAACCATAAACTGGATTCTCGGTGACTCTTGATCTGAAAACCGTTCAACGACCGAATCGAAGATCTCGATGGCCGCTTCAGGTTCTCTGCTTTGGACTTTTTCATCTGCTTTACTAATCAAGTCTTCGGCGACCTTCACTACTTGACTAAGTTCAGCTTCTTTCTGGTCAGAACATATAAACTCGCGGTTGACTGTTACCGGTTCCAAACCTGAATCAGAAATCTGACTGAACAACTGTTCAATCTGTGGTACATCCGCCCTCGCTCGCTTGAACCCTTCACGAATCGATTGGAACCGCGTCGCCTCCGCTCTGAACATTTCCGACATCGCAGTCAGTTCGTCCTTACTGTAGAACACCGCCATAAACCGGATTAAATTGTGCACGACTGCCGCCTCATCCCGTTCACGTCTCATTTTATAGTAGATGCTGTACAGCCGTTCCGCCGCGGCATACTCCCGTTTCCTTGGACTTCCGTCGTAGGTAACGGCTCCACGATCAACTAATCTGCCAAGAAGGCTGGACACGCTTCGGACATCCATTCGCGCCCTTGCGGCGATCTCGCCGGTGGTCGAAGGTTGCCAGAGGTCGATTACCGCGAGATAGACACGACGCTCCGTTGGTGCCAAGGCCTCCAAATGGCCGCGGAAATACTCGGTATGGTCGTCTACGAGCGTCACCAGTTCTTCTATCAACTGGCGTAACGACCGGTGCTGCGCGAATTCCGCGACGATAACCAGTAGGCGGGGACTGCCGCCAGTGAGTATCTGCAGTGGTCTTATGCGGCGATCAGTAACTTCATCGCCGCTGACCACCTGCCACAACCGCCCGCATGCCTCGGTGTCCAATGGTTCGAGATTGATGGTTCGGAACAATTCGAAGAAGGGTTCTTGTGCTTCGTCCAGACCTTTGAAACGGCTTGTAGCGGTACCGATCAGTATGACCTGGGGCTCGGTCTGCAACGTCCTCCGCAACTGCCATCCGAAATCGTCATCCACGTCGGCGCACAGCGTCTGCAGGTTTTCGACCATGAGCACGAGCTTCCGGCCCAACCGATCGGAAGCGTCCAAGACCACAGCCCTGGCCCGCTCCGCCAGAGAATCCCCCCGCCATCGGGTTGTCAGATCGGTATGGGTATCCTGAAGTTCCCGTCCGAAATCCGGATCGGAACCCGCGACCTCCTTCGACAGATAGAAGAGCGTCTCAAGCCAGAAGTCGGCGATATCGAGTATCTCGTGGCTTTCTTCCATGAATCGCACAGGCACCAGACACCGAGAAAGTTTATGATCAGTGCGCAGCTCCGACGCTACGCGGGCCAGCAGCATTGTCTTCCCCATACCCCTTCGCGCGACCAGCAGGATGTGTTGGCACGAAGGAGTTTCAACGTTGTCCCGCAGCACGTTCAGTACGATTTCCAGTTCGTGTTCCCGTACCACGAATTGCCGGATCACTTCTTCATTAGACTGGAACGTGCCAGGATTGAACTTACGGATCGTGGAGGTCTTGGCTCTGGGCGAATCCATGGGTGTCTCCTCAATCGTTCTGGACCGCGAAACCGAAACTTTGTTCGTTTCGGACTGGACAGCGCTGTTCGATTGGTATGTAATGGTTACCGAACCGCGCGGCCCACCAGTCTTTCAGCAGATTCGAAGGAAACCGGTATCCGGCGTCGCATGTTTCGAGGTAGCCGTCATGTCCAAGCACGTCGAGCACCTCTGCAATGCGCTCGGCGGCATCGCTGACTCTAGCAACGTACAACTGCTCCAGGCCTCGTCGCGCGACGAAGCCGAATACGTCCTGCGTGGCGGCCTCTGCCAGGATCTCCATGGCAATGGTGTAATCCAGTTCGTCTCCCAATCCGTCTTTGAGTCGCGTCTCGTAATGGACAAGATCGTTCTGTCCCGCCGGGCCCAGTAGAACGGTGCGGTATACTTCATCCACGTCTGAAACAGCCACCCGTTGCCTACCCTGCATGAGCGCGTGATCTGTAAGGCGGGCGAAAAAGGACTGCACGTGATGCGGAATGCCCATGCCAAGCTTGTCATACACCGCCTGGCCAACTCCGCCTTCGATCTGGAAGTCAGAACTTCTGGCAAGTCGATCGAAGCACTCGATGCAGGTTCCACGGTCCCAGGGTCCGAGTCGAAAGTTATACAGGTAGTTGATCCGGTCAATAATCCTCAGCCTTCGAACCAGCGGTTCAAGTCCGATGCTCCCGGATATGATGACGGCCGGGGAACCATCGCCGAGTTGTTGAAGCGTACCACGCAGCCAACTCAGAAACTCGTCGACCTTTTCGTATCCCTCGTCGTCACGGAGCATCCGTTTCAGGAAGATCGGCAGTTCATCAATGACAAGCAGGACAGGTTGATCGTGTTCGGCACAGTCACGAATCAGCTTTTCACCAAATCGTCGCCAGTTGCCCTGATCCAGCGCCGCTCGGAAACTCACTCGAAATTGCCGGGGACCTATGTCCTTGATTCTGTGAGATAATCGATTGAACAGGCTTAAAGTCCCTGTGGTAATCCGAGACATCAGGGGACGGACTGAATGCGCCGCTTCCGCGATACCCGCAATCACGTCTTCCGGACAGGTTGAACCTTCGACGTCTGCAAACAGAAACACCCATCCGTCCTCCTCAAGTCGATGTCCTAATTCCCGCGCAATACTTGTCTTGCCCATACGACGCTGGCCTGAAAGCAACACATGATTGCCATCACGCACCCGCTGTTCCAGCACCTGTAATTCGTTTTCTCGATTAAAAAAGTCTTCACCGGTTACCCAACGCCCTGTGGCTGATTTCATTTGAATATCCTTCTTGGAAACAGGTCTAAAATGACATTGAGACTGATTGCTTACGCTACCATGATAATAGTCAACAGTTTTGTTGTCAACAGTTTTGTTGAATAAAAGGATATTGTAAGACAGGCGCGGCGCATCGTCAGCAGGACATACACAGGGCGTCCTCAGCGGGAGAGACGTCGGTGTGTCTGTCATACCGTATTTCGATCGTCTGCAGAGCCGCATCTTGAAGAAGGCATTTGAGGATTCGACCTTGACAATCGCTCTGAAATCGGGCATCGCTAAGCATCATCGCACAACAATGCCAGACGTTGCCGAAGTAGGTGCTTCATGGTCGAACTTAAAGTCCGCAGATTCGGCAACTCGCTCGGTGTCGTCCTGCCCAAAGAAGTCGTCAGTCGGCTGAGCACGAAGGATGGGGATTTTCTGTACCTGATCGAAGGATCGGACGGCAGTTACACAATTACGACCTACGATCCGGCTTTTGTAAAGAAGATGGTATAAGCCGAAGAGGTCATCGACCGCTATCGAAACACACTCAACGTCCTGGCCAAGTGAAGGACCCGGCCTGGCTAGTGCGAGGAGTAATGATATCGCATCGGCATAGCCCATCCGCGGTGACAGCGGGCCTTATGCCAGATCCTTAGTCCGGAGAATTGGAGTACAAAATGTCGACCAAAACCGATCCGGCCAACGAGGCCGCCGACGCATCCGCGACCGCGTCCTCCGCCACAACCACATCCACTTCAGCCGTAACCGCCGCCGCTCCCGTCCCCATGACCGAAGAGCAGAAGTTCTTCTTCGACCTGAAGGGCTGGATCCTCGTGCCCTCCGTGCTGTCGGAGACCGAGATCGAGGAAATGAAGGCCGAGGTGTACGCCGCGGTTGAGCCGGACAACAAGGGCAAGAACAGCGGTTTTAAAAGGGGTTTCCAGGGCAAGCTGGCCAACCTGCTCGATCACCCGGTCGTCGTGGGCATTCTCAACGAGATCCTGACCGAGCCGCCCTTCGTGGGGGACGACTTCTACGGTTTCCGTTGTGAGAACTCCTTCCTCATGGTGAGGGAATCCGGATGGGAATCGACCGTCAAGGGCACCGGGCTGCCCCATGTCGTGCGTCCTCCCCAGCAGGCCAACGCCATGCGCTACCAGGTACAGGGCGGCAAGATCTTCGCGGGACTCACCCGGGTGGTCTGGGAACTGGAGGAGGTCCGGGCGGGATACGGCGGTACCTCCTTCCTGAGCGGTTCGCACAAGGCCCATTTCAACTACGGAGGCCCGGACCGGTACCGCCCCAACATCAGCGAATCTCCCTGGGAAGAGAGTCTCTACGCCGCCATGGAGGATTACAGTTGTCCGCCGGGATCGATGCTGGTCTTCACCGAAAGCCTCATCCACGCGGCGAACGACTGGACCAATCCGGACAACCGGCGCTGCGCCGTGTTCAACTGCTACAACTCGATCTGGGCGCAGTGGCACCGGCTGAACCTGGATCACGAGATCATCGAGAAGATGCCGCCGAATCGGCAGTCGCTCTTCCGAGGCACATGGCAACTGGGCGGTGACGGAAACCGTTCGTATTCGGCGGACAACCGGTCGGTGTAGCACGACGAGGACATACAGATGACCGAAATCCCCGGAGGTCTGGACGCCGTCCCGCCTCACCCCCCTTCCGTCCCGCAAAGTTCCGCCCTGAAGATCACGGCCGTGGAAACCCTCATCCCCGACGACATCATGCCCGGGTTGATCCTGCTTCGGATCCACACGGACGCCGACATCGTCGGCCACGGGGAGTCCTACTACGTCCCCCAGGCGGTGGCCGCCGTCATTCATGACTGGCTGGCCCGCCGGCTGCTGGGCAGCGACCCCCTGTCCATCGAGCACCACTGGCGGTTCTTCTACGAAAGGTTCAGTGCATTCGGATCGCGGGGCGCGGAGATGCGGGCCCTCAGCGCCGTCGACCTGACCCTGTGGGACATTCTGGGCCAGGCGTGCGGCCGGCCCGTGTGGCAACTACTGGGCGGCAAGGCCCGCGACACCGTCCGGGTCTACAACAGCTGCGGCGGTCCCACCTATGGACGCCGCCCGCCGGAAGCGCCTGCCGAACAGGGCTGGCCCGGCCACGGCGACATCGGCAAACCCGGTCCACTGGAAGACAACTGGGCCGCCCACCACGCCGCGGGCGACCTGGCGGAGGAACTGGTGGCGGAAGGGTACACGGGCATGAAGTTCTGGACCTTCGACCGCGCCTACCGCGCCCATGGCGGGAGCTATCTCCCCATGTCCACGGTCAGGGCATGCGTGAAGCCCCTGGAGGAAGTGCGCAAGCGGGTGGGCGACCGCATCGAGATCCTCCTGGACGGGCATGGATTCTTCCAGCTTCCCGCCGCCCTGCGCATCGCAGAGGCCGTGCGCGACCTGAACCCGATGTGGCTCGAGGACGTGATGCGGCTCGACAACGTGGACACGCTCCGGGATTTTCGCGACAAGGCGGGCGTGCCCCTGGCCGTGAGTGAGATGTACATCAGCCGGGAGGACTACCGCCACGTGCTGGAGAAGAACGCCGCCGACTACCTCATGGTCGATCCCACCTGGGTGGGCGGCATCAGCGAGACGCAGCGGCTGGCCGAGATGGCCCAGGGTTACAACATTCCGGCGGCGATGCACGACTGCACGGGTCCGCTTACGCTGTTTGCCGGCATCCACGTCGCCACGGCCGTGCCCAATGTCGTCATCCAGGAGTCGGTCCGTGCCCACATCCGAACCTTCTACGACCTGCTCATCGAGCCCAATATTGTCATTGACAGCGGATTTGCCCGGCCGCCGGAGGGACCGGGCCTGGGTACCCGCCTGCGGCCGGAACTCTTCGACCCGGAACACCCGGGGTACCGGATCAGCAAGGCGTAGGCGGACTGGCTGGGCCTGCCTGGACTGGCCACGACACACTCCTTTTTATGGCGGAATCATGTTAAAAGTCGACCTGCTTGAAGCGAACGAGATCGAGCGTGCCGCCGCGATTTTCCACCGGGACGGCTTCGTCTGCGTGGCGAATCCCCTGGACGAGGCGCAATTCGCCCTCAACCGGTCGGGGGCCGAGCGCGTGATGGCGGAGCAGGAAGCCGAGTTCGGGCGCGACAATATGAACCGGGGTTTCGCGCGCCACTCCTTCGGCAGTCAGTTGCACAACTGGGAATGGTGCGTCCTGATCGACCTGCCCACGATCCTGCCGATCATAGACGCGATCTGGGGGAGCGACGATTACACCTGCACGGGCGCGGGCGGCGACTACTCCCTGCCCGGTGCGAAGATCCAGCACCTGCACTCCGATCGCAACGCCGACCTCTTCAACGATCCCCTGGGCCGGGTAACCCACCACGATGTCCCGGCACCCTTCATCGTCATCAACTTCACTATGGTGGAATTCACCGTGGAGAACGGCGCCATCCGGTTCATTCCGGGCACCCACCGCTCCCGCGCGCCGATCCCCTCGCTGGAGGACGAACCGGAATGGATGCGCACGAACCATCTCTGCGCGCCGGCGAATACGGCCATCATCCGCGACGTGCGCTGCTGGCACGGAGGCACGGCGAATCACTCCAACATGAAGCGGCCTATGACGAGCGTGGGCTACCATGCGCCGTGGCACAGGGCCGTCGAAGAGAAGTCTCTGCCGCGGAAGCACTACGACCGGCTGTCCGCGCGGGGCCAGCGGCTGTGCAGGCATATCGTGGCGACGGAGTAGAACCCCGATCACTTCGGCAAAGAAACGCCGGATTTCAATCAAAGCATACTTGACGATACGTCCTTCGACGCCTGCGAATCACCCTATGAATCACCCGATGAAACTCCCGGCACGCCGTCCGCTCCTTCATCTCGCCCCCCTCCTTCATCTCGTCCCCCTCCTTCTCCTCCTCCCCTTGCTCCTTTCGCCAGGCTGCGGCGACGAGTCCAAACCGACCCGACCCGCCGATCCCATACCCGTCCGAATCGTGATTTCACCGTCGTCCGGACTACTCACCGGCACCGGCCAGATCTTGAGGTTGAGCGCCACCCTGTATGACGCGGCCGGGAATACGCTGACCGGTATAGGTATCACCTGGAGCAGCAGCAACGCTTCGGTGGCGTCCGTAAGTGGTGACGGCGTGGTCGTTGCCCGCTCCGCAGGCACTACGCAGATCACCGTAGCCGCAGGTGGGTTACGGACCAGCATCACGGTAACGGTGGCGCGCACTCCGAGCCGGATCGTCGTGACGCCGGTATCGGCACGTCTAACGAAAGAGGGGGAAACGCTGAGGCTCGTAGCGGTTGTCCTGGACGCCGACGGCGGCGAGATAACCGACGCACCGCGGAGTTGGCGCAGCGAGCATCCGATGGTGGCCTCGGTGGACGATCAGGGCGTGGTAACGGCGCACATGAAAGGTGAAACACGGATCACGGTAGCCTCGGGGAACCTGTCGGCCAGCGTATCGGTGACCGTCGCCATTGAAACCCCGACGAACCGCCTCGTCGTCTACCCGGATTCCGTGAACATGGTGTCCATTGGAGAAACCGCGGAACTCACCGCCAGGGTCCTTGACCCCAACGACCAGGAGATAACGGGCCTGGATCTCAATTGGGCCAGCGAGGATGAAGCCGTGGCCACGGTGGATGGCCAGGGCGTGGTGACGGCGCACATGAACGGACAAACGCTCGTAACGGTAACCTGGGAGGAACTGTCGGCCAGCGCGATGGTGAAGGTTGCGCAGGCGGCCGACCGCATGGTGATTACACCGGACGTCGTACGCCTGACTTCGATCGGAGAGATGATCGAGCTCACCGCGTCGGTACGCGATGCCAACGACGTGGAAATCACTGGCGCCCAACCGACCTGGACCAGCGAGGATCCGGCCGTGGCCTCGGTGGATGGCCAGGGCGTGGTGACGGCCCATATGCCCGGAACAACGCGCGTAACCGCTACCTTCGGCATGGTCGCGTCGAGTGTATCCGTCTCGGTCAGCGAAACCGATACGGATCGTGAACTGCTCATCGACTTTTACCACGCGACCGACGGTCCGAACTGGACGGACAATACCAACTGGCTTACCGACGAACCCCTGGAGGAATGGCACGGTATTGAAGTCGATTCGACGGGGCGTGTATCGACAATCTGGCTCGTCGACAATAGTCTGCGAGGGGGAATACCGGCTTCCCTGGGTGAACTGTCCAACCTGACCATTCTCGCGCTTGCGTACAATCATCTGAGCGGTGAAATCCCCGAGGAACTGGCTCAACTCAAGAAACTGAGCGGACTGTCATTCGGGATCAACAACCTGACCGGCCGGATACCTTCGTGGCTTGGCGAACTCCCGGAACTCACATGGCTTGAACTAAATGATAACGATCTGCACGGTGAGATCCCGCCTAGCCTGGGAAGTCCCATAAAGCTTACGTTGCTTTTTCTTCAGCACAACGAATTGAGCGGTCCCATTCCAACTACATTCGGCAATCTCGCCAAGCTCGAGAAGCTGAGATTGGAAGGGAACAGGCTTCAAGGCGAGATTCCATCCGAGTTCGGCGGGCTTGCCAGCATGAAAGAGTTGTACATGAATGACAACAACCTGAGTGGAACGATACCGGAGGAACTGGGCCTGCTCAAAGCGCTAATAGTGTTGAATCTGGAGAACAATACTGAACTCCGAGGAACCCTACCGCGAACTTTTCTCCACCTTAACCTGTTATCTCTGCGGATGTTCGGCACCCAGGTCTGTTTACCCAGGGATCTGGCGTTCCGGGAGTGGCGACTTTCGTTTCACAGCATTTACATACTGGACTGCGAGCCAGGACCCGACCTGATCGCCCTGGAAAGGCTGTACTATGACGTGGGAGGTCAAAACTGGACGAATAACGACCATTGGTTGAGCGCAAAGCCGATGGACCAATGGTTCGGCGTCTCGGTCGACACCACCGGAGGGGTCGTCGCCATCGAGCTGCCTGGAAATGGGCTGATCGGGGCAATTCCCCCGGCCCTGGGGGGACTATCCCACCTGGAACGTCTCGATCTGGGCGTCAACAACCTGTCGGGCAGCATACCCGGTGAACTGGGCACCGCTGAAAACCTGAACGAGTTGCGCCTGCACGACAATCCCAATCTGGCCGGAACACTGCCCGGCAGCCTCGTAGACCTCGATCTGTCCGTTTTATGGCTGCAGGGTACCATGGTCTGCGCGCCGGCTGACCCGGCCATTCGGACATGGTTGCAGCGCATCTCCGATCGGCAGGTGTCCGACTGTGCGCCACCTCCGGGCGACCCAGGCGGTCCGGGCGACCCAGGCGGTCCGGGCGACCCAGGCGGTCCGGGCGGTCCGGGCGGTCCGTCAGACTCCGGTGACCGGGAAGTGCTGGTTGCGCTGTATAACGCGACAGACGGCCCGAACTGGCGGCGCCGGAACAACTGGCTGAGCGACCTTCCCCTTTCTGATTGGGAGGGTGTCACCACCAATTCAGCCGGGCGGGTTACTAGCCTGGACCTTTACATAAACGGTCTGGACGGAAACATCCCGGCTTCACTCGGCAGGCTCGCCAGCCTGGAGAGACTGGAGCTGGAGAACAACGAACTCAGCGGCAGCATTCCATCTGCGATCGGCGATCTGTCTCGCCTTCAGTTGCTGAGCCTCGGTGACAACGACCTGACCGGTTCGATACCCGTTTCGCTGGGAAACCTGACGAACCTCAAGTGGATGTACATTTACGGAAATGATATGGATGGCGGCATACCGTCTTCGATCGGCCGCCTGTCGAACCTGCAGAGGCTGGCCTTGAGCGACAATGGTCTCGACGGCGGCATACCGTCCAGTCTGGGCGACCTGACCGAGCTGACCTGGCTAAATCTCCAGGACAACAGTTTCACGGGCGGAATCCCATCGTCCATCGGGGACATGTCCAGTCTCGAGGAACTGAACCTGAGCAGAAACGATCTGTCGGGTGGCGTTCCGTCGTCGCTCGGCAATTTGTCCGCCTTGAAAATCCTGAATCTTGCAAACAACGAACTGGAAGGCGGCCTGCCTTCGACTTTAGGCAACCTTTCGAAACTGGAGACATTGCTTTTGGGGAACAACTCCGGCCTTAGCGGACCGCTGCCCCGTTCATTGATGAACACCAATCTCAAGGTACTGAATGCAGACGGCACAAACCTGTGTGCGCCCCAGGACGCTCAGTTCAAATCCTGGTTGGCCGGCCTGAGCCGCCGATCTGTCGGTTTCTGTCAGCTCTCGAGCAATGACCGAGTAACGCTGGTGGCTTTTTACAACGCCACGGACGGGCCAAACTGGAGATTTCAGGCAAACTGGTTGAGCAGCCGGCCCATAAACGAATGGTCCGGTGTCGGTGTGGACGGTGAGGGCCGCGTCAACAGCCTCAACTTGCGCACCCAGGGCTTGAGCGGCGATTTACCGTCTTTGCTGGCAGACCTGTCGAATCTCCAGAACCTGTATCTCGCCAATAATGAACTTACCGGCAGTATTCCGGCAGTGCTCGGGAATCTGACCGGCCTGCGCGATTTGTATCTCCACCGAAACGAAATCAGCGGCAGCATTCCATCGTCGCTGGGCCGACTCGAAAACCTGGTCGGCTTGAGTCTGAACGACAATGCGCTGACCGGGAGTATCCCTACGTCGCTCGGCGACCTCGACAACCTCGAGTGGATATGGCTCGAAAACAACAAGCTGAGCGGCGGCATACCCGCTTCGCTGGGCAACCTGACCGCCCTGAAAGGGCTATACCTTCAGAACAACGAGGCGATGTCCGGACCTCTCCCCAGCGCGCTCACCGGCCTGACCGGCCTCGATTACCTGAGGCTGGACGGTACCGGACTGTGCGTGCCGCGGACCGATGCGTTCCAGACCTGGCTGGATGGTATTGATAACAAGGAGTTCAGCTACTGCGAGTCGGGAAACTAAAGGATCTGAACACATTCCAGTATATCGACAAGTTGCAGGAATCGCATCACCTCAGTTCAGCATATCCCCGATACCGACGCGTGCGAATACCTGTCCGATGCACTCATTCGGCACCCGGCAACCTATCCGTAAATACTAAATTAGTCTTTGTTAGTAGTAAATTAGTAGTTTGCTACACAATTGAAGACACCTCAGGCGGTTATTCCAAAATCGGCATTCCAAAAAAACGATGGTAGCTACAAAACAGGATACTCTACGTTGCGGTGCCGCCTGCGGCCGTTATATTACGCTGTCGACAGCATCACGTCGTCGACAGCATCACGTCGTCGTCGATTTAGTAATGACCTCATGGTAAAGTACCTCAGGAAAAACAAAAGATGACAAAGACCCTGTTGATGGCCACTGCGGCAGCGTGGTGGGTCATGGTCGCAGGTGCCGTTCATGCTCCGCCAACCGCTAACACCCAGATCGACGCCCAGGTTACCGAGCACCAGTTAACCCTATTCCATACCAACGATCTGCGGGGAAATATCTACTCCGAGGAAGGTTTAGACGATGTGGATCAGGATGAGGATCAGGGTCCGGAAAACACGGCGGACCAAGCCGGCCTGGCGGCGCTCGTGTCGATGATCCGTGCCCATGACGGCGCTGGCGGCGATTCGACCCTGGTCCTGGACGGCGGGAACGCGATGGGGGCGACGCCCGCCTGCGACGTGGATGGCTGCCGCACGCTGTTTCAACTCATGGACATGATGGGATATGACGCCATGACGGTGGGCGAGCACGAGTTCACGTACGGACCCGACACGCTCGCTTCTCGCGCAGGCCAGGTGGATTTCCCGGTGTTGGGCGCCAACCTTGGATCCGGCGACGCGGTCGATGAGGTCGGCGACGCGGTCGATGAGGCCGGCGACGCGGTCGATTACGCCATTGCTCCGTTCCTGCTGACTGAAAGAAGCGGATTGCAGATCGCCGTCATGGGGCTCGTCTCGTCCCGAACGACCGACGACCTTACGTCAGTGGACCCGGCGGCCCTGGATATCCGCGATCCGCGCAAGACGCTCGAATCGCTCCTGGCCGGTCCCGCGGGCCGCGCGGACGTACGCATCGCGCTGGTCAATATGAGCATGGACGAGGCAAGGGACCTCGCACTGGCCTTCCCCCAGGTACAGCTGTTCATCGCGGGTGGCACGCAGGCTGGTCCCGAACCGCGCCCGGCGGAGCATGTGGTCCGGTTCGTCGACGGCAGATACCTGGTTACCACACCGGGACGGGGTACCCATCTGGGCAGGCTTGAAATCACCTTTCGCCGGGAAGGCGGCAATACGGCCGTTACCGGTCTGCGTCCCTTCCTGGTACCTGCCGGTTCGACCGCGCCGCTGGATTCCGCGGTATCGGCTGTCGTCGCCTGGCACAGGGAAACCGTGCGCAGGATCTATGACGTCAGGATTGGGAGGACCCGGGTACCGATCGAAGATACCGGGGCCTGGATCGCGGACCTGGCGCGCACGAAACTGGAGGCCGACGTCGCCGCGGTCGACCGGCATGCCCTGCGGCCCATGCGTCTGGACGGAGAGGTCCGCCTGCGTACGGTTACGCGGCTGGTCCGCGACAACGACGTACTCGTCCGCGTAACCGTGTCGGGACGGCAATTGCGGGCATGGGCCGGCAGGCTGCAGCGGGAACACGACGTGGTCTTCGCGGGGTACGATGCGGAATCGCGGACAGTTGACGGCCGGCCGCTGAATCAGGGCAGGACGTACGTGGTGGCCGTCCCATTGATCCTGGCGGACCAGGCGCTGATCCGGGAGGCCAGGAGTTTCCGCATATTGCGCGATACCGGTATCCGTATCGGACTGAGGGAACTGGTGACGGCCCATGTTCGGGGTAACGATACTCTTGACCGGTGGGAGGGCATCCGGCGCGGACCGCGAAGTGTGATGGAGGGCGGCACGCGGTTCAACGGCTCCCTGTCGCAGACAACACTTGAAGGACCAGCCGACCAGTACAGCCGGGATCCGTTCTTGAGCGGCGAGGAGTCACTGGCCTGGCTCGTTCGCGTCGAGCACCATTCAACCCGGTACACCCCGGTGGGATCGTTTTCTGGCCAGTTGAGGACGGGCTACGGCAGATTGAACAACAACGGAAGCCAACGGGAGGCCGTGGACCGGATCGACGGCGAACTGCTCTATTCGCTGCCGTCCTCGCCACTATCCCAGTTCCTGGGGCTGGACGTCAACACGGTATGGACAGGTGGCGAAGGACAGAAACACCCTGTCGTGCTTCGGTTCAAGGGAGGTCTCCAGACGGAACTGGGTTCCCAGGCGATCGTGCGTGTCGGCCTGGCCCTGGAAAGAGACCGGATCACCGCGATAAACGTCGTGGGCGTCGAGGTGGCGCCCGAGTTTCGGACCACCCTGCTGGAAGGCAATACACTGTCGTCGCAGGCCCGCGTATTCTGGGGTACCGGACAGCGCCAGACGATGTCCGTACAGCACTACAACCACCTGCGTTTCCGCCTGCTGGACGATCTTGCCGCCACGCTCGACGCGAACGTTTTCCTACACCGGGACAGCGAAGTCGACCGGGCCGCCGTCAAGTTCGAACTGCAGGTCGGCCTGGGATACGACTGGCGTTACTACCGGTGAGTGTGGAACACCCGCGCTGAACCCCCCTACCGCTCCCACGTCCGCTTCTTATCATCCGCACAAGTGATCGTCAACGCCGGTCCCAGCTTGTCGATGCTCAAGCGCAGACTGTCGCCGTCCTGCACGGGACTCAGGGCATAGTGGTGCGTGCCCGTGGAGACGACGTCGCCGGGTTCGAGCGTGACCACGGCGGTCACTTCGGCCAGGAGCTCGGGGATGTGCCGGGCCATCTCGCCGGTGGAGAAGTCGTGCTTGAGGTTTCCGTTGATCCACATCTTCGCGGGCAGGTCGTTGGCGTCACCCACCTCGTCGGCCGTGACCAGTGCCGGACCCATCGGACCGAAGGTGTGCCAGCTCTTGCCGAGGAAGAAGCCGCCGGGCAGGCCGCGGGCCGAGACGTCGATGAAATGTGTGTAACCGAAGATGTGATCCAGGGCCTCGTCCGCGCTGAGCTTGCTGGCCCGCTTGCCGATGACGAGGGCGAGTTCGGGCTCGAAGTGGAAGACCGAGGCATCCGTGTCGGGCAGTTCCACGACCGCGTCCTGTCCCATGACGGAAGTGTTGGATTTCAGGAAGGCGTTGAAGGTCTCCTTGGTGGGATGATCGGGTTCGATATAGTTCCCCGCGAGGCAGAGCAATTGTCCCGGTCGCGGTAACGGCGCCCGCAGGATGACCGCGGATAGGGGCGTTCCGGCCTTACTCCGCGCGGCCTCGGCGATTCGGGCGCCATAGGTGTCCCAACCACTGATGACTGCTTCTATCTGCCCCTGGGGACTGGACGACCCTGCATCTGTAACGGCGGCCGAAACGTCGGTGATCGTGTCGTTCTCGATAACGCCCAGGGTGTAGTCGTTGTAGTATGCCAGCTTCACGTTATCCTCCTGTCTGCGGATGAAATATGATAATCGGTGGAGACCTGAATATCGTTAGTTGTTACAAATAGTGCATTTCATGATAAGTGGGTCGAATCAAGCCGAGATTTGGGTTTGTGTCAACTCTTATGTATGTATAGGTAACTCCAATGTGGTTTTGATAGTTGCTCGACTGTGTTTCGTCGAAAATAAAAAAGCAATCCATCCGTAATTACTACTATATTAGAAAAGAATCCATAATCACGTCGTGTTAGTACAATCCCGTACCGTTCACTTAGTCGATTTCGAGTTGACGATAGTAGACTCTAAGACATGAAAATAGTACCCGATCTGGACACTTGGATACTGTTCCTTGTACTAATCGTACCTGGACTAATTTCGATGCATGTGTATCGAATCCTGTTTGCAGCTTCAAAAATCGAGTGGAAAGTCGGTCTGGTTCAAGGGCTATTTTACAGCAGTCTCAACCTGGTTGCGTGTTTCCCGATTCTTATCCCAATTCACCAAGCTGGATTCTGGGAGGCTCATCCATACCTCTACACCGCTGGCTTGATGACCGTCCTTCTAGTACTTCCGGTAGCATGGCCCTTCTTTTACAGGTGGCTTATCAAATGGAATTGGCTGGCTTCAAAGATCCAGTTGCCATATGACACAGCATGGGATTTTTTCTTTGAGCGTAGAATCCCTGTATTTGTTCTATTTCAACTAAAAAACGGGTCCAAAATCGGTGGGTATTATGGACCAAGATCCTATGCAACCTCATTTCCGACCGAAGGTGATATCTACGTCGAAACGGTTTACCGCGTAGATGAAGAAGGGATATTTAAAGAACCCATAAGTGACACTGATGGAGCGATCATTCGTAAAGACCAATACGATTTGATCGAGTTTTTTTAAGATTCCGCAGCAGGAGGATTAGTACAATGGCACAGAATAAAGAACCGAACGGAATCGTTCACAGACCGGCTCAGCCATTTACTGAGGATAGGGGCGGATATCAACCCCACCAGAAAGGTTATCAGCCTCTTTCTACTACACCATCGGAACAAAGTCCAACGTCCGAGTCGAGTCCTCCAAAACCACCTGTTGGAGGAACGGGCCAGTCATCTTCATCGAACAATACTACAAGTCACGGCAAGTAGTAAGTTCCTCCTAAAACGTATACCGGACCCCGGCCTGCACCTGCCAACGGGACGAGAGGTTGGTGGTCTGGAACACGTCCTCGCGGTCGACTTTCCCGTCTTCGTTGGCGTCCCGGACCCGTAGGTCAAGGTCCGGCCTGCCCTGTTCGTCGTATCCGTCAAAATTGAACAGGCCGGCGGCGTCGAACCGCACGTAGCGGCTCTGACCCCAGTCGCTGTTTATCAGATTGGCCAGGTTCAGCACGTCCAGCGTCAATTCGAAGTGCTGGTTCCGTACGGAGGGAAGTTGCTGGATCAGGCGCAGGTCCAGGCGGTTCCGCCACGGCGAACGGCTCGCGTTGCGCCGGACGATGCCGCCCCGGGCCGCGCTTAGCGCGGGATCGGAATCGATGAAGGCGTCGATCGCCCGCCACTCGTCGCCGGTGACCTCCGCGCTCACGTCGCTCCTGCTCGCCGGGACGTAGGCGAGATCGTTGCCCCGGATGCCGTCGCCATTCACGTCGTCGGCATACATGTAGCTGTACGGATCTCCCGCGCTGCCTTCGTAGAAGACGGAGACCGTCGTTGCGAGCCCCTGTCCGACCTCGAACTTCCAGGACCCGCTGGCCAGGACCCGGTGCCGGACCTCGAAATCGGAGGTGGCGGTCGTCTCGCCGTTGGGGTCGTCGGTCTCGTTGTACTGCCAGTTGGAGATGGCGCGGCTCGACCGTCCGCTGTTGATGTCCTCCGCGTCCTGGAACACGTACGCCACGCTGCCGAAGAGTCCGGGAAGGAAAGGCGTGTTCTGCCCCTTGCGCAGCCGCAGCGTCAGGTTGAACTGGCGGCCCCTGTCCGTGTTCTCCAGGAGGATGACGTTGGTGAAGTCCCCGCTCACCTTCCTGCCGCCGTAGTCGGGACGCCCGTCCGGGGTCGTGCCTGTCGGCCTGCCGGCGTTTCCGATGTTGAGGTTGCGGAACCGGACGTCGTCGAGGTTCCGGGCCAGCAGGACTTCCACGGTACCGACGAGGTCCAGGGGCAGCCGGCGGTCGAGGGCGAGATTCGTGCGGAAGACCCGGGGCAGCCGAAACGCCGGATCGATGACGTTGACCTCCGTGGTCTGCGGCGCTGAGAGACCTGCGCCCAGCGGCAGCGGTTGCGCGAAGGGGTCGGCCACGAACGCCGGGACGTCCTGGTCCCGGAAGGTCGCGAGATCGATGCGGGTGAAGTCCACCCCGGTATTGCTGTAGGCGTTGGAGAGCCAGACGGCCGGCGGCAGCCCCGCGAAGACGCCGGCGCCGCCGCGGATCTGCGTCCCGCGGTCTCCTCCGGCGTCGAGATTGAACCCGAAGCGGGGAGACCAGAGCACCTGCCCGCCCGGGGTCCGGTCCGTCCGGTGGCCGTCGAACTGGCGTGCGAAACGGTCGTTGGCCAGGGGTTCGGTCGGAAGGACCGGCACGTCGGCCCGCAGTCCGAAGTTCAGGCTGAGCCGCGGACTGACCCTCCAGGCGTCCTGGGCGTAGAACCCCAGTTGCATGTAGTCCCACGCGGCGCGGGGTTGTTCGACGCCGGGTACGCTGGACCGGCTCAGGAGGTAGCGGGTGGGGGTGCCCCGTTCGAAAGCCTCGATGCTGTCGAACTCGTAGGCCCCGTAGTAGTCCTGGATGAACAGGTTGTCGAAGGAGACGAATTCGTTGTGCGTGCCGATCGTTATGGTGTGGTCCGCCCGGAAAAGATGGAGATCGTTGGTGAACTCGAAGGTGTCCTGGTCCAGCGAGTTGGCCTGGGAAAACCGTTCCACGCCGAGCCGGACCTCGCCGAGGAACGCGCCGCCCGGTTCCTCGAGATCGATCTGGACCTGGGGAAAGGAAGCGGACAGCGGCGACCGCTTGTCCCGCACGCGGCTGTAGGATATCCGCGCTTCATTGGCCAGGCTGCCGGAGAAGGTGCTGTTGAGCTGCACGACCGACGACTGGGTGACGTTGTCGCGCTTGAACTGGTTGCTGGTAAGCGTGAATAAGGTGCGTCCCCGGCTCAGCCCGTCGTCCAGGTCGCCGTTCACCAGGTTGTGGCGCAGGGTGAGCCGGTGCCCGGGCGACAGGTTGACGTCCAGCCGCGCGAAGATCTTTTCGTTCCGCGTATCCGTTGAGAAAGGATCGTATCCGCCGGCGTCGTACCCGTATCTGTCGCGGGCGATGTCCACGATCCGCTGCAGGTCGGCCGAACCCGCCCCGAAGCGGATGGGCTGGTCCGAATCCGACGGTCCCGCGCTCGACGGGCTCGAGCGGCGCCGCAGCTCCCCGTTGACGAAGAAGAACGCCCGGTTCCTGGCCACGGGGCCGCCGAGCCGGAATCCGAGCTGGTAGTCGGTGAAATCCCCGAATTCGTCGCCGTCCAGGTCGCCCACCAGGGATTCGTTCCGGCCGAACCAGTAGAGGGACCCGCGGAAGCGGTTCGTGCCGCTGCGCGTCACCGCGTTGATGAGCCCGCCCGCGAAACCGCCGGAGCGCACGTCGAAGGGCGCCACCTGCACCTGGAATTCCTCGATAGCGTCCAGGCTGATCGGCTGGGCGTCCACCTGGCCGGTGGGCAGCCCCTCGCCCGTCAGCCCGAAGGCGTCGTTCAGCACCGCGCCGTCCACCTGGAAGTTGTTCAGGCGGTTGTTCTTGCCCGCGATACTCTGTCCGCCCGCCTTCGACGCCGCCTCGGGCGCCAGCCTCGTGTAGTCCTGGATGCTCCGCGCGATCGAGGGCAGCCGGGCGATCTCGATCGCCGAAACGTGGGTCTCGGTACCGGTGTTCGACGCGCTTAACACCTCGTCCCGGTGGGCCGTAACGGTGATTTCCCCCGCCTCGATGACCTCCCTGTTCAGCCGGAAATCCGCACGCAGGCTCTGGCCCATGGTCAGGGTGATGTCCCGGAGGACGGAGGGCCGATATCCAATATAGCTGACCCGGATCTCGTACGGGCCGCCGGTCCTCAAGCCCGCGATGTTGTAACGCCCGTCGTCACGGGAGAACACGCCGGAGGAGACGCCCGTGGGCCCATGCAGGGCGACCACGGTGGCGGCGGGAAGCGGTGCACCGGTGTCATCCAGAATCCTGCCATAGAGCACCGCGGTCGTAATACCCTGTGCGTAAGCCGGGACCGGCTGGATCAGGACAAAGATCGGGGCGACGATCAAGACGAGGAATGGGGCGAGGATTGGGACCGTCCGGCTCAGGTTGCACATGGACCGCAGTCTCCTTTTCGATAAATCGTTTCACAATTCCGGGGACGTCGAATATAATACCCCACAAGTCCAAATACGAAACACAAACTTTCATTACAGGAGCCTGCCATGGCGCTCATGGAAGTAGAACCCGGTCTCAAGATCGCGGGACAGATGTCTCCCGAACCCACGCAGGAGGACCTGCAGTTCGCCCGGCAACTGGGTATTGAATACGTCTGTCTCTGGACGGACGGCGAACACGCCAACTACGACTATTTCATGAGCCGCCGGGAGATCTACGAGGAAGCCGGCATCAAGATCTACGGATTCGGGAACAGCGACGTGCACAACCAGGACGCCATCGTGCTCAACCTGCCGAACCGGGACGCGAAGGTGGAACAGTACAAGCGCTACATTCGCGACCTCGGCAGGGCGGGCATTCCCTATACGACCTATGCCCACATGGGGAACGGGATCTGGAGCACGGAGCGGGAGACGACCCGCGGCGGCGCGCCGGCCCGGGGATTCGACCTGGCGAAAGCCGAGGAAGGCCACTGGGGCGGACGGCTGTTCCAGATGCCGCTGACCCACGGACGGGAGTACAGCGAGGACGAGATCTGGGACAATTTCGCCCATTTCATCGGGGAAGTCGCGCCGGTCGCGGAGGAAGCGGGCGTCCGGATCGGCATCCATCCGGACGATCCTCCCCAGCCCGAGCTCGGCGGCATCCCCCGTTGTATCTTCAGCAGTTTCGACGGATACTACCGGGCCATGGAAATCGCCGACAGCCCGAACGTGGGGCTCTGCTTCTGCATCGGTTGCTGGCTCGAGGGCGGATCGCTGATGGGCAAGGGCGTGGAGGACGCGCTGCGCCATTTCGGCGAACAGGGCAAGGTCTTCAAGGTCCACTACCGGAACGTGGACCAGCCCCTGCCCCATTTCGTGGAGACCTTCATCGACAACGGCTACTTCGATATGTACCAGGCCGCGCGGGTCCTGGAGGAAACCGGCTTCTACGGGGTCATGATCCCCGACCACATCCCCGAGATGGCGGGAGACGGCCGGATCGGCTACGCCTACTCGATCGCGTACATGAAAGCCCATGCCGACCGGGCACGGGCGGAGTGCGCCGCCGCGTAGACGCGTAGGGACGGTGCGCGTCATGAATGAACTGAATGATTTCCTCACCCACCTGCTCATCGAACGGGGGCTGTCGCCGAACAGCCACGAAGCGTACCGCCGCGACCTGACCTCCTACAAGAACCACCTCGACCGGCGGGGGATCGCTTCCTTCTCGGACGCCACGCGCCAGGACGTCCAGGGATTCATCGCGTACCTGCGCCGTCGCGGGCTCGCGCCTTCGAGTATCGCGCGGCACGTATCGGCGGTACGTATCTTTCACCGGTTCCTCATCGGCGAGGGACTGGCCACGGCCGATCCGACCGAGCACGTCCGGGTGCCCAAGCAGCCCCGCCGCTTGCCGGTCGTCCTGAGCCGGGAGGAGATCAGGACGTTGCTCGAGCAACCCGATCATACGACGTCGCTGGGCCTGCGCGACCGGGCGATCCTCGAGTTTATGTACGCCACCGGCCTGCGCGCGTCCGAACTGCTGGATTTCAGGCGGCCCGATCTCCTCTTCGACACCGGTCTGGCACGCATCTTCGGAAAGGGCGGCAAAGAGCGCCTGGTCCCCGTGGGCCGCCAGGCGATCAACGTGATCCGAAACTACCTGCACAAGGTTCGGCCCGCCCTGGCCGCATCGAAGAGCGGCGAGTTGCTCTTCCTGAACGCCCGCGGAGGCCGGCTGTCCCGCATGGGCCTGTGGAAGATCATGGATACCTACGTGGAACTGGCCGGCCTCGAAAAGAAAGTCAGTCCCCATACCCTGCGCCATTCCTTCGCCACCCATCTCCTGGAAGGGGGCGCCGATCTCCGCGCCGTTCAGGAAATGCTGGGCCACGTGGACATTGCCACGACGCAGATCTACACCCACGTGGACCGCGAATACCTCAAGGACGTGTACGCCCGGTACCATCCGCGGGGGTGATGTGCGGCCCGCCTTCCGGTCGGCCCGGATTGGTCAGTCCGCCCGGCCCGGTCAGTCGGCCCGGCCTGGTCAGTCCGCCCGGCCCGGTTAATTGGATTGGCGCTTGATGAGATTGACGGTCCCGCTGCCCGCCAGGGCCGCCGCGACGACGGCCAGCACGCAGCAGAGGAGGGCAAACACGTCGCCGTAACGGGTGTAGAACGTGAGGCCGCCCCGGTTCGGATGCACGTTTTCGACGGTGGTCGTGGCGACCATCATGGGCGTGGTGCCGTAGACGGCGCCGGTAGCGGAAATGAAACCGGAAATCCCGGTGTTGGCCGCGCGGATGATCGGCGTGCCGTTTTCCACGGCGCGCAGCACCGCCATGGAGAAGTGCTGGGCGGGCGCCGACGTGGTCCCGAACCAGGCGTCGTTGGTCATGACCACGAGCACGTCGGCGCCGTTCAGCGGAAATCTCCGGACCAGGTCCGGGAAGATGGATTCGTAGCAGATGACTGTGCCGACTCGCATATCCTGCCCGGTGAGCGGCATCACGGTCAGTTCGTCCCCAGGCGTGAGGTCGCCGATTGCGCCCGTCAACCCGGAAAGGAAGGAAAACAGACTCGGTATCGGCAGATACTCGCCGAAGGGCACCAGGTGCATCTTGCTGTAGGAACTCACGATACCTCGTTCGGGCAGGAGCAGGAAGGCACTGTTGTAGATGTCTTCCTCACCGGACCGATAGCCCAGTGCGCCGGTAAGCAGCGGAACCCCCGCCTCCTGGGCCAACGCGTGCACCTGTTCGTTGTATACTTCATACGCCGGGCTTTCCAGCCAGAAAGTCATCGCCGTCTCGGGGAACACGATGAACTCGGGGTCCCCGGGCAGAATCGACCGCGTCAGGTCCCTATAGACATCCACGGTCCGCTGGACTTCCTCCTCCGACCACTTTATGCCCTGTTCCTTACTGCCCTGGACCACGGCAACCTTAACCGGGGGCGTCATCCGCTCCAGGGCGCGTGCCTGTGAAATCGACCACCAACCATACCCCGTCGCACCGATCAGGACCAGCCAGGACAGCACCATGGCGAACACCGGCGCACGCCAGGCGGTGCGTTCGCGAAGGGCGATGATAACCATGGCCAGCGTCGCGTTCAACAGCATGACCAGGAAGCTCACGCCGTACACACCCGTGTAATTTGAAATCTGTATGACGGGAAGGACCAGGTACTGCGAGTAACCCAGCAGTTCCCAGGGGAACCCCGTGAACACATAGGTCTGGATGTACTCCAGCGCCGTCCACAGGGCAGCCGCGAACAACGGGAAAAGGGGGGACTTCCAATCGGCCCGCGCCGCAAACAACCCGAAAATGAAGGCGTACAGGGCGACCACTGCTGCCACCCCCGCCATGCTGACCAGGCCCAGTGCCAGGTTCAGTCCGCCGTAGTTCATGACGGTTTCGCAGATCCAGTACACCTTGGCGACGCCCGACACGAAGGCGAAAACCAGGGAGATCAAAGCCACCCTGGACAAGGACCCGTTTCGCCCGGCGTCGTGCAACGCGACCATGACCGGCACGAAAGCGATCCAGGCCAGGGGCCACCAGTCGAACTTGGGTATGCTCAGGTAGATGAACAGGGCGGAACAGAGGGCGAGCCCGAACCCGGCGATCGGCGATGTGACGTAGAGCCGCTGCAGCAGGACCATGGAGGTCGTCTCAAGTGGGATGCGCAGGTCGATATAAGTGGTCGATTTACGTGACTGAAATCAACACGCATTACGGTGGACTGTCAACGTAAAGAAGTGATGCAATCCCGGTATGCCGGAGCCAAAGAGGTTGACCGTTCGCCGTGCCGGCATCTACATTCCAGCCGTCTCCCAGCCGGAACAGGCCGCTGCCGATATGGCCTGGCCATCATGTCCGGCGGCGTGCCCGGAAACGACATGTAGACATCTGGCAGGATAGCACGGAGAATCCAAACTTGGACGCCTTGCGAATGGCCGTAATCGGCGTTGGTCGGCTCGGTGAAGCCCACGCCCGGGTGCTGGCGGGCATGCCCGGCGTGCGGCTTTCCGGTGTGTACGACATACGGGAAAAACGGGCGGAAGAAGTTGCCCGCCGTTACGGCACGACTGCCCTCGGCAGCCTGTCTAGCGTCGCGGAAGAAGCAGACGCAGTCACCGTGGTCGTGCCCACCACCGCGCACTGCGAGGTGGCGTCGTTCACCCTTGCACAGGGCTTGCACACCTTCGTGGAGAAACCGATCGCCGCGACCGTAGCGGAAGCCGACCGGCTGATCGAGCTGTCGGAATCCCAAGGCCTCGTGCTTCAAGTCGGACACATCGAACGGTTCAACGGCGCCTTCCGGGCCCTCGAAGGCATGGACATCGCCCCCGGATTCATCGAAGCGCACCGCCTGGCCTCCTTCGATCCCAGGGGAACGGACGTCTCCGTCGTCCACGACCTCATGATCCACGACATCGATCTCATCCTGCGGCTGGTTCAATCCGACCTGGAATCGGTGGACGCCACGGGCGTCGCCGTGATTTCCGATCAGGTGGACATCGCCAACGCCCGAATGCGATTCGCCGATGGATGCGTGGCCAACGTCACGGCCAGCCGCATCTCGCTGAAGAAAATGCGCAAAATGCGGGTTTTTCTGCGCGACCACTACGTTTCGATGGACTTCCTGGCGGGCGAGAGCGAGATATACCGGTTGATCGACGATCCAGCCCGGGCCGGAACACGGGGAATGAAGATCCCGGTAAACACCGGCGATGGACGCGTCCGCCATATCACGCGGCAGAAGACCTCGAAGGACCGGAGCGAACCGCTCGAATCCGAACTCGCCTCCTTCGTCGCTGCGGTGCGCGGCGACGCGCCGGCGCCGGTGACCGGTATCGACGGCCGGGAAGCCCTGCGCGTCTCCCTGGCAGTCATCGAACAGATCGAAGCCGACAGCCGGTAGCGCCGGCAGACCGGACGAACTACATCATGGAGGTCCTGCTACAGCATGGATATCCGCGCCGCCGTCTTCGCGGCCCGAAGCTATACGCCCATCCCGCTCCTGATCGCGGTCCTGATCATGGCCGAACCCGGCCCGATGACCCTTATCGCCGGCGGGCTGCTAGCGCTGATCGGGGAATCCATACGCCTGTGGGCGGTCGGTTACGCGGGCTCCGCCACCCGTACCCGCCAGGTCGGAGCGCCAGCGCTCATCACCAACGGGCCCTATGGCCGGGTACGTAATCCGCTGTATGTCGGCAACTTCGTGCTCAGCCTGGGCCTGTGCGTCATGGCCTGGGCCTGGATGCCGTACATGCTGGGAATCTTCGTTGCCGCCTTCGGTATACAGTACGGTCTCATCGTATCGCTGGAGGAGGAAAGCCTGCGGAAAACCTTCGGCGCGCAATACGAAGCATACCTCGCCGCGGTACCCCGTTTCCTGCCTCGATTCACCGAATACACCGCGGGGAAACCGGCGCCTTATGACTTCGGCGCCGCCCTGCGCAGCGAGAGACGGACCTTTCAGTCCACGGCCGTAGTTGTGGCCGCCATCGCCGCGCGCTGGTACTGGGGCTAGTCCGGATCGGACCACGCCGCCAGGCCGACATTACGGTTTCGTTTTAACGCGGCTCATGCCGTTCAGGGACCGTTCTTGCATCGAGCACCGAAGGGGATCGCCGTTCTGCCCGGACGGTCCGGGCTGCGCCGGAGGTGCGGGCGGCTTGGACGGCTCGGACGGCTCGGGTGGCTCAGGCGGCTCGGACGACCGGGATGATGCCGGGTCCGTCGAGCTTGTCGGGTCCGTCGAGCCCGTCAGGTCTTCGCGGTCAGGGTGATCCAGGGGGTCCGGGTGATCCGGGTGATCCGCCGTTTCGGCAGCGGCGCCGGCGCCTTGCTGCTTATCGGACCGTTTCTGGACGCTCACGCCCGAGGTCCCGTGCAGAAGACTGAGCAACGCCACCAGTGCAACGAGGAGGACGACCGGCCACCAGGGCACGTTGGACAGCATACGCACCGAGTCCGGACCGGACTGGAACAGCAGACCGTAAAGCAGGATGGGACCGAGGATGATCAGCAAGGCAACGCCTACGACGCATACGACCTGGGACCAGGCCGGATTGCGCTGCAGAAACCGCGTTATGCTCGATATTCCGTGTGCTCTTTTCATGGGTCGTTCCCGTGTAGCGAACGTGTATATTGGCATCCGTTTCCAACCTCTCACCGGGACGGATGCACATAAGTTCAAAAAGGCAATCATTGGGACCGGATGAAGGTTCGCCGGGGTAGGGCCGCACGGCCGTACACACCCCGGTAAAGCATGCCGGAACACACACCGGCACGCAGGCCGGAACCTCTTGACAATCCCGAATCCCGCGTCTACTGTTACAGGTCGAACCTGACGCCAACTGCTTGAACGACTTACGGCGACTCGCCATTGCAACGAGGAATACGTGCCTCGCACCGCCACGGTAACGCGTGAAACCCTGGAAACCCGCATCGAACTGACCCTGACCCTCGAGGGTGAAGGCCGACTCGACGGAGAGACCGGCATCGGTTTCTTCGACCACATGCTGGGCAGCTTCGTCAAACACGGCGGGTTCGACCTCGATCTATCCTGTACCGGCGATCTGCACATAGACGATCATCACACGGTGGAAGACGTGGGAATCTGCCTGGGCCAGGCCATCGCCCGTGCGGTCGGCGACGGATCAGGCATTACGCGATTCGGACACGCCTACGCGCCCCTGGACGAGGCGCTGGCACGGGCCGTCTTCGACGTAAGCGGCCGCGCACACCTGGAATTCGACGCCGATTTCTCACGTTCTTCGGTCGGCGATTTCAGCACGGAAATGGTGCGGGAATTCTTCGGGGCCCTCGTGCATCACGGGCGCGTCACCCTGCATGTCGCCCTGCTCTCCGGCGTGAACGCCCATCACCAGGTCGAGGCGGTCTTCAAGGCGGCGGCCAGGGCCCTGCGCCAGGCCGTGGCCATGGACGACCGGGTATCCGGCGTACCGTCCACCAAGGGCAGTCTCTAGCCCGCCCGATGCAGGATGGCGATCGCCCGGCGACGTGTGTATACGACGTATATACAATGGCGTTACATAGCGTAAGCGGATAACCATGCACATCGACGAACTGGACACTCCGGCCTACGTGGCCGACCTGGACTTGATGGAGCGTAACATCACGTCCATGGCGCAACACTGTCGCGATCTGGACATCGCCCTCCGATGCCATACCAAGAGCCATAAAATCCCGGAAATCGCCCACTGGCAGGTCAAGGCCGGCGCGATCGGCATCTGCTGCCAGAAACTCGGCGAGGCCGAAGTCATGGCCGCCGCCGGCATCGAGAACATCCTGGTTCCCTACAACATCGTCGGGCCTCGCAAGGTGGAACGCCTGACGCGTGTCGCCAAACGCACCGAGATCATCGTGGCCGCCGATGACGAAATCACGGCACGGGGCATGTCGGACCAGGCGCTGAAAGACGGCTGCCGGGTCAACGTGATCATCGAACTCGATACCGGCACGAAGCGTTGCGGCGTACAGTCACCCGAAGCGGCGGCGGCGCTGGCCGAACGCATCACGGACCACCGCGGCCTCGTTTTCAAAGGCGTCATGATCTTCCCCAGCCATCCGGAGGCCAGGGATTTCCTGGCGGAAACGATCGAACGGATCACGGATAAGGGCATACCTATCGAAATCATAAGCGGCGGCGGCACCGGCGGCGAAAAAAAATCCAAAAACATGGGCTGCACCGAGACCCGCAGCGGGTCCTACATCTGGGAGGGGATGGACCGCATCAGTAACTCGGGCATGCTCGACCCCGAACGCTGCCCCTGCCGCATGATCTGCACCGTGGTAAGCGCACCGACTCCGGACCGCATCATCATCGACGGCGGCATGAAGACCTTTGCCAGCTATCCGCCCACGCCCTACGGCCACATCATCGAGCATCCCGAGGCGCAGATCTACGGCATGTCCGTGGAGCACGGCCACGTGGACGTATCCCGCTGCGCCCATCGGTTCAGGGTCGGCGAGCGCCTGTCGGTGATCCCCCTGCACCAGGAAATGGCCCTCAACCTGCACGACGAGCTCAACGGCGTCCGGGGCGACCAGGTGGAAGTCATCTGGCCCGTGGCCGGCCGGGGCCGGGTCAAATAAACACCGTCAGACTGGATAGTCACTGTCCGTCTGGAAGGAGCACTACCGGAAGGAGCACCGGATGTCCTTAAACAACGTAAGGGAAGTCTGGAAGAGCCGCCTTGGGCTGATCATGGCCATGGCGGGCAACGCCATCGGCCTGGGCAATTTCCTGCGGTTTCCCGTACAGGCGGCCGCAAATGGCGGCGGCGCCTTCATGATCCCTTATTTCATCGCCTTCCTCGTCGTGGGCATCCCGATGATGTGGGTGGAATGGAGCGTGGGGCGGTTCGGCGGGAAGCACGGCCACGGCACCACGCCGGGCATCCTGTACCGCCTGTGGAAACACCCGGCGGCCAAGTACATCGGCGTGCTCGGCATCGCGGCGCCGGTCGCCTTCGCCCTGTACTATTCCTACGTGCAGTCGTGGACCCTGGCCTACAGCTTCTTCTCCCTGACCGGCCAGTACTTCGGCATTACCTCCCAGGCGGAGATGGGCGCGTTCCTGAGCAGCTTCCAAGGCGTCTCCGAAAGTTCCTACTTCAGCAGCGTCGCTACGGCCTACATCTTCTTCCTCATCAACCTGGGCATCGTCTTCTGGGTACTGAGCCGGGGCGTGGTACGAGGCATCGAGACCCTGGCCAAGTTCGCCATGCCCATGCTGCTGATCTTCGCCATCGTTCTCGTGGCCCGGGTGCTGACCCTGGGCACGCCCGACCCCTCAATGCCGGACCAGAGCGTCATGGCCGGTTTCGCCTGGATCTGGAACCCGGACCTCAGCCGCCTTTCCGAAGGCAGCGTGTGGCTGGCGGCCGCGGGACAGATCTTCTTCTCCCTCGGCATCGGCATCGGCAGCATGCAGTGCTACGCGAGCTACGTACGCGCCCGCCAGGACGTCGCCCTCACCGGCCTTACCACCTCCATGAGCAACGGCTTCGCCGAGGTGGTGCTCGGCAGTTCCATCGCCATCCCGGTCGCCGTGGCCTTCTTCGGCGTCACCGCCACCGAGGCGATCGCGACAGGCGGGGCGTACGACCTGGGGTTCCAGTCCATGCCCCTGATCTTCCAGCAGCTGCCCCTGGGCCAGTTCATCGGGACGCTGTGGTTCGGCCTGCTTTTCTTCGCGGGCATTACCTCGACGGTTGCCCTGACGCAGCCGCCCATGGCCTTCCTGCAGGATGAAATGGGGTGGCCGCGCAAGAAGGCCGCGATATTCGTCATCTCCTGCCTGTTTCTCTTCGGCAATTTCATCGTCTTCAACATCGAGCACGGCGTCATCAACGAGCTGGATTTCTGGATCGGTACCGTGGGCCTGGTGGTCTTCTCCTTCTTCGAGATCATCATCTTCGCCTGGATCTTCGGCATGGACAAGGCCTGGGAGGAGATCAATGAAGGCGCGGCCATCCGGATACCGCGGATCTTCTACTACATGATCAAGTACGTTACGCCGGTCTCGCTGGCGATCCTGCTCGTCGTATGGACCTACCAGGCCGGTTTCGACATACTTCTGCTGCGCAACGTCGACCCGGTGGATATCCCGTACCTGCTGGTGACGCGCGGGATCATCGTGGCGCTGATCCTGGTGGGCGTGCTGCAGGTACGGCGCGTTTCGAAGCATTGGAAATGATGCCGAAGCCGTGGAGTTGATGGTGTAGAACCGCTATGAGCCCGGACAACGACGCCTATCGGAGTGTCGGTCTACCTCCCGGCATCATCCGCCTGAGCCGGAACGAGAACCCCATCGGCCCTTCGCCGTCCGTCATCGAAGCCGTCAAGGCGCGGTGCGACCGGATCAACCGGTACGAGGACCCCGACCAGATCGCCCTCTTCCGCAGACTGGCCGAACTACACGGCGTACCCCACGATGAGCAGCTCGCCCTCCCCGGGGTTGGATCGGATGGCGCCTGGATCCGCGTGGGCGACGGTTCCGAACACCTGATGCATGCCATGGCCCGCGCTTTTATTTCCGCGGGAGACGAACTCATCGAACCTCATCCATCCTTCGGGTTGATGACCCGGTACGCGGAGGAATTGGGCGCCCGCGCCGTGCGAACGCCGTTGACGGCCGACTACGTGTACGATCTGGATGCCATGGCCGCGGCCGTCAACGAGCGGACCCGCATGGTCGTCATTACCAATCCCAACAATCCCACGGGTACCATCGTCACCCACGACGCGCTTTCACGCTTCGTCGCCGGCCTGCCGGAGCGGGTGATGGTACTGGTGGACGAGGCCTACGCGGACCTGGCGGAGGACGAGGCCTGCGCCGATGGCGCCGGGCTCGCGCGGGAATTCGAGAACGTCCTGGTGGTACGCACCTTTTCCAAAGGATACGGCCTGGCGGGATTCCGCTTCGGCTACGGCGTGGCCCAGCCTCAGGTGATGAAGCGTGTCCGCGCGTTCCACGGCGGCTCGCCCAGCGCCTTGGTCATGACCGCGGCCATCGCCGCCCTCGACGACCCGGATCACGTGATTCGCACCCGGAGCACGGCGAGCGCGTCCAAGGCCACTTACTATGCGGCGTGCGAGGAACTCGGACTCGAATATGTCCGAAGCGAGGCGGCCTTCGTCCTGATCGAAGTGGGAGACGCCGCCGCCGTTACGGCGGCCCTGGCCGACCGGCAGATTCTCGTCATCAACGCCGAGGCCTCCTGGGGCATCCGGGGCATGATCAGGGTCTCCTACGGAAACGAGGAAGAGAGCCGGATTTTCGTCGAGGCCCTGCGGGAAATCCTCAACTGAAAGGCGCAAGATGTCCGTATCCGAACTGTGTTACACTTCGGCGACCGATCTGGTCCGCATGATCCGCCGCAAGGAGGTGTCCGTGACGGAGGTCATGGAGGCCCACCTGGCCCAGGTCGACCGGGTGAATCCTGCCGTGAACGCCATCGTCACCTATCATCCCGATCAGGCGCTGGACGGCGCCCGGCAGGCCGACGAGGCCATCGCGCGAAACGAGGCGCGGGGGGCCCTCTTCGGCCTGCCCATCGCCCACAAGGACCTGGTACTGACCAAAGGCGTCCGGACGACCTACGGTTCGCCGATCTTCCGCGATTTCGTCCCGGGCCAGGACGAGCTGATCGTGGAGCGGCTGAAGCAAGCCGGGGCGATCTCCTTCGGCAAGACCAACGTGCCGGAATTCGGCGCCGGTTCCCAGACCTTCAATCCGGTTTTCGGCGCGACACTCAATCCCTACGACACGTCCCGGACCTGCGGCGGCAGCAGCGGAGGCGCCGCCGTGGCGCTGGCCTGCGGCATGCTGCCCATCGCCGACGGCAGCGACATGGGCGGCTCGCTGCGCAACCCGGCCAACTTCTGCAACGTGGTGGGGCTGCGGTCCGCGCCGGGCCGCGTGCCGCGGTGGCCGTCCGTCAACGGCTGGGGCAGGCTCAGCGTCCAGGGTCCCATGGCCCGGACGGTGGCGGACGCCGCGCTCATGCTCAGCGCCATAGCGGGTCCCGATCCCCGTGCGCCGCTCGCCATTCGGGAGCCGGGCCGAACCTTCGCGATGCCGCTGGAACGCGACTTCAAGGGGGTGGCCATCGCCTGGAGCATGGACTTCGGCGGGCTGCCCGTGGATCCGGAAGTCACCACGGCCATCGAGGCGAAGCGCGGGGTCTTCGAGGAACTGGGCATGGCCGTCAAGCCGGGCCAGCCCGATTTCGCCGAGGCCGACGAGGTGTTCAAGACGCTTCGGGCGTGGAGCTTCATCCAGGGTTATGGCGACCTCCTCGAGACCCACCGCAATCAGATCAAGGACACGGTCATCTGGAACCTCGAAGCCGGATTCGCCCTTACAGGCCCGCAGGTCGCCCGCGCGGAGGTGGATCGCACCACCCTGTACCACCGGGTCCGCAGCTTCATGGAACACCACGAGTTCATGGTCTTCCCCGTCAGCCAGGTCCCGCCCTTCGACGTGAATACGCCCTATCCCACGGAAATCGACGGCGTACAGATGGAGACCTACATCGACTGGATGAAGTCGTGCTACTACGTCACCGTCACGGGCCTGCCCGCCATCTCCGTTCCATGCGGATTCACTTCCTCGGGCCTGCCCGTGGGACTGCAGATCGTCGGCCGGCACGAGGACGAACTCGGCGTCCTTCAGCTCGCCCACGCCTTCGAACAGGCGACCCACACCTGGAAGAGGCGCCCGCCCGAGGCAGAGGCATGAGCACGTCGGCGCCGCCCGCCCGTGGCAGGAACATGAGCCCGTTGGCGCCGGCTGACGCCCTTTCCTGAAGAGAGCCTCCATGTCCACCAAGGCGGAAATCGTCATCTGCGGCGCGGGCATAGCCGGGGTGGCCGCCGCGTATCATCTGGTCGTTCGACACGGCGTGCGGAACGTCGTGCTCGTCGACGAAAGACCGCCGCTCTCCCTTACCAGCGCGTACGGTACCGAAGCTTACCGGAACTGGTGGCCCGATGCGCCCATGTTCCGGTTTATCAGCCGGAGCATCGATCTGTTGGAGGAGCTGGCGGCGGAAAGCGGGAACGTGGCCCGAATGAACCGCAGGGGTTACGTTTTCCTGACCGGCGACCGGCGCCGCATCCCGGGGCTCGAAAAAGAGGCGGAAGCGGTGTCCGGCCTGGGTGGCGGGGCCCTGCGTGTTCATCGCGACGGTGAATCCTACGTACCTTCACGGCCGGAGGGTCTGCAACCGGAGGGACTGCAGCCGGAGGGACTGCGACCGGAGGGACTGCAGCCGGAGGGACTGCAGCCGGATCTGACGGGCGCAGATCTCGTGTTGGACCCGGAGACGATCGCGCGGCTGTTTCCCTTTCTCACGGACGATGCGGTCGCCATGATGCACGTGCGCCGCTGCGGCTGGATGGACGTCCCCTCGCTGGGCAGATGGATGCTCGGCCGCATCGCTTCCAGGGGCGGCAGCATCGTCAGGGACAGGATCACGAACCTCGACACGACAAACAACCGGATCACGGGCGTTAGACTGGAATCCGGATCGGTCCTCGAAACCGGCAAACTCGTCCTCGCCGCGGGACCACTGGCCAGGGAGGCCGGCCGGATGCTGGACCTGGATGTGCCTGTCTTCATGGAGTTGCACGGCAAGATCATCGTGGAGGACGCCGCCGGTATTCTGCCGCCCGACGCCCCCATGATGATCTGGACGGATCCGGTCGATCTGGTCTGGGATGAAGCAGAAAAGCGGCGACTTTCCGCCGGCGCCGACACCCGCTACCTTACCCAACCCTTTCCCGCGGGACTTCATATCCGTCCCCGGTTCCGGGACGGGAAACAGACCTTCCTGGGCATCTGGACCTATGACGTCGCACCTAGAGAGGCGGTGTTCCCGCTTACTTTCGATCCGGCCTATCCGGTGATCGTCCTGCGAGGGCTCGCCCGGATGATCCCCGGCATGAGGGTGTATTTCGATACGGCCGATGCATTGCCGGTCGACGGCGGCTACTACTGCAAAACCCCGGACAACCGGCCGCTCATTGGGCCGCTGCCCGTCGAAGGCGCATACATCGCCGGGGCGCTGTCCGGCTACGGCGTGATGGGTTCACAGGCGGCGGGAGAGCTGGTCGCGGCCCATTTGACCGGCGAGACCTTGCCAGATTATGCGGAAGCCTTCTCATTCGATCGTTTCGATGGGCTGTCTGCCGGCGATATGGACGGCATGCGGGACGCGACGCGCGGACAGTTGTGAACGTCATTTTGTATTGGCCCTTTGACAGGGCGATGGTATTATCACTCTTTCGGTTCAAACTGACGAAACCTTCGCGCTGCCAGCCGCGTTTTGCTACTTGATCTGAAACGGAGCCGACATGCCCGCACCTGACTACGACCTGCTCATACGCGCCGGCCGCGTGTTCTGCGCGGAGACCGGCCTCGATGGACCAGGCTCCGTCGCGGTGAAAGACGGGCGCATCGCGGCGTCGGGACCGGGGGTCGACGGATCCGCCGCCATGACGTTCGATTTTCCCGAAGCGGTGGCGATGCCGGGACTGGTGGACCTGCACGCCCATCCGGCCCGGGGAGGCTCGCGTTACGGCGTCGATCCCGACGCCCACTTCCTGTCCCGGGGCATCACGACGGTCATGTCCCAGGGCGACGCCGGCGCCAACAACTGGCCGGCCTACCGGGACCGGGTGATCCGGACATGCAGGACACGGGTGATCCTCGCCATAAATCTTTCGATGCACGGGGAATCCCATCCCGACGGGTGCTTCCCGGACCTGGATGCGGCAGACGTGGAGGCCTGCGTTTCGGCCATCGAATCCGGGGGAGACGCCATCTGGGGCATCGCGGCAAATACGGGCCCCAGCAATCCCACGCCTCCCAGGGAGATCATGAACCGGGCGCTGGCGGCCTCCGAACGAACCGGTAAACCCCTCCTGGTCGGCACGCGCCTGTCCAGCGACTGGTCCCTCGACGACCAGTTGCCGCTGCTGCGCGCCGGCGACGTGGTCACCTACTGCTTCAACGATTTTCCCGAGAGCGTGGTGAAGGACGGAAGGATCCGGCCCAGTGTACGCGACGCCAGGGAACGGGGCGTCCTCTTCGATATCGGCCACGGCATGCGATCCTTCAGCTTCCCGGTCGCCGAGGCAGCCATCGCCGACGGATTCCTGCCCGATACCATATCCACCGACCAGTACAGCAGGCACGTGGGGAGCGACCCGCAGCACGACCTGCCCCGGACGCTGTCCAAGCTGATCGCGGCCGGCATGTCGGAGTGCGATGCCTTCCTGCGGGTGACGAACCGTCCCGCGGAAGTCCTGGGTCTGAAGGGCGAGATCGGCACCCTGCGCGCCGGCGCCTGCGGTGACGTGGCAGTGCTGAGCTGGAACGAAGACGCGCCGCCGCTGCGCGACGTGGACGGGGCGGAACGACCCGGCGGTTGCTGGGAACCCGTACTCACGGCCCGGGCGGGCATCGTGTGAGATCGGCCCGCGGGGCTCATATCGAATGGTTACAACTGAATCGGCACGCGATCTGAAGTCGGTTACACGACTCAGGTCCATGCTCAACCGGGGAGACCTCAACATGGTATATGGATCGGGAGATTATACCTACGAACTCGTCGACGGCTGGGGCGGTGGACCCGCCGGGCGGGACCTCGGCGTGGTATCTTCCATGGCCTGTGATTCCCAAGACCGAGTGCACGTCATCGACCGGGAACCCAATCCCGCCATAGTCGTGTACGACCGCGACGGCCGGTTCCTGTACGACTGGGGACAGGACCTCTTCAAGGTGCCCCACTCTGTCTGGATCAGCGAAGACGATATCGTCTACATTACCGAAGTAGAACTGCATACCGTCATGACCTTCACCCTCGAAGGCAAGATGCTTTCCATGCTCGGTACGCCGGGCCGGGCGGGCGAATTGGGCCAGCCATTTAATTCGCCCACCTGGGCGGTGCTGGGCCTGGACGACGACCTGTACGTGACCGACGGCTACGGCCAGCATTATGCGCATCGCTTCACTACAGACGGGGAGCTGCTTTGTACCTGGGGCGGGCACGGCAGCGAGGCGGGAAAGTTCGATACGCCCCACTGCGTCCGCGTCGACAGGGACAGCCGGGTCCTGATCGTGGACCGTGGCAACGCGCGGGTGCAGGTTTTCGATGCCGAAGGCCGGTATCTCGAATCATGGGACCATCTGCTGGCCGCCAACGACCTGTACATCGATCGGGATGATGTGGTATATCTCGCGGAAGCGCCGGGAAGAGTCAGTATCCTCAACCTGGACGGCGAGGTCCTGTCGCAATGGGGTAACCGGGACGAAAAGGACGGGGTGTTCGTGGACGCGCCCCACGGGATCTGGGTAGATTCCCACGGGGACGTCTACGTGTGCGAAGTACCCTTCGCGCACAACCGGATTCAGAAGTTCCGGCGGGTGTAGCGATCCTGCGCGTTTGCGGTGGGATCGCGAACTTCACCCAACGGGATTTCATACATAAGCAGCGGTTCAGTGGAAGGAACATCGACATGAAGGAACTTGGCCCACTGTTGCTGGTTTTAGCAGTCGCCTGCACGGCGGCCTGCGGCAACGACGCAGACAGTCCCATTTCGACGACACCTGATCAAGGCCCGTTCGTCAGCGGCCCCAGGACCGGCAACGTGGTCTTCAGTCCCGGAGACGTCCGTTCCGCCACGCAGTGGGGCACGGATGACTATGAACTGAACGCGGCCGCCGTCAGGGGAGACACGCTCGCGGTTACCGTGTCGTATAGCGGCGGATGCAGAGCGCACAAGTTCACCCTGGTTGCCGCCGAAGTCTTCATGGAGTCGGATCCCGTAAAGCTCGATGTCGCCCTCGTCCACGACGCCGACGGCGACCCGTGCGAGGCCTATCCTACGGAAGACTACCACTTCATCCTCGATCCAATCAAGGCGCGGTATAAGGCGGCATACGGCCCGGGGGCAGGCACCATCGTCCTCGGGCTCGATGGCGCGCCGGACGGTCCGCTTGTTTATGCATTCGATTAGCCGGGTCCGGGGCGGCGCGAAGCGGCGAGGCGTCTACGTCCGGTCATAAGAAGAGGTATACACCATGTCATTTGAAATACTGGACCAGGGCATGATCGCCCGCCAGCCGTCTACCGGCCCGGACGCGGTCGCGGCCTGCTCCCGCTGCGTAGTCACCGGAGACGGCGGCTTGGTCTGTTCCTTCGCCGTACAGGAAGCCCTCGGACAGAACGACTTCAAGCAGGTCATCGTCCGTTCGGAAGACGGAGGCAGCACGTGGACGAAGCCGGCCTACCTGTGGCCCCATCTGCACGACGATTTCGCGCACATCGGATCGATCAGCCAGGCGCCCGACGGCACCTGCTTCATCACGGGCATCCGCATTCCCATCGATGAACCCGGCGAATCGTTCTGGCGGGACGAGACCCAGGGCATCAAGCAGAACGCCATGTTCTGGGCGTCTTCGGCGGACCGGGGCCTGACCTGGACCGATCCGGCGCCCATCGTCCTGCCCATTCCCGGTTCGGCTGAAGCGCCCGGCGCGCTCACCGTGACACGCGACGGAGTCTGGATCTGCTGCTATTCGCCCTACAACACCTTCGATCCCGCCGTAGAGGTGGATCGAAACCGGGTGGTCTACCTGCGCAGCACCGATCAAGGCGCTACGTGGGCCCACGGTACGATGTTGCGTTTCGACGATGCCGAATCGACGGCCGCGGAAGCCTGGGTCGTGGAGCTGGCCGACGGGCGCCTTCTCGGCGCATGCTGGCATATCGCGCCCCACGGCAAGCCGGATTATCCCAATGCATACGCGCTGTCCCACGACGGAGGGCTGACCTGGACACCGACCCGCTCCACGGGCACGCTCGGACAGTCCGTCTCGCTGACCGCCCTGGCGGATGGACGGGCGCTGATGGCGTATAACCAGCGGCAGCACGGCGAGCCTGGAATCCGCCTCGCCGTCGCACGGCCCACGGACGGTGACTTCGGCATAGAATCAGACGAACTAATCTGGAAGGCCGAAGTCCGGACCCAGAGCGAGACGTCCGGCGATCACGATGACTGGCAGGACTACTCCTTCGGCGAACCCGCGGTGACGGTCCTTCCGGACGGCGCGTTCCTGGTCGTGTTCTGGCTCATCCAGCCCGATGTCCGGGGCATCGGCTACGCGAAGGTGAGGTAGCGCTTTGTCCGGCGCCCGGATCGTGCTGGCCCCGCTGGTCGCGGCGCTGGTACGGCACGCCATCTTCGCGGTCGCCCTCCCCTGGCTGGTCCTGTACCGTACCGCGGGCATGGAGGAAATGCGGCTTGATGCCGGCTTTCCGGCCGCCGGATCGGTGCTCATCGTCCTGGGCGCGGCACTCTACATCCGCGCCTTCGCCGAACGACTGCGCATGACGGCCCTGGTGACCGCTGCCGACGACGCGCCGGGGACCTCCGCGACCGCCGCGGGCGGCTCGCTCCCCGCTACTACTGTGAACGGCTCGCCCCCCGCGGGAGATGCCCGACCGGTCTGGTCGACCGGCGTCCACGGCTGGTCCCGCAATCCTCTTCAACTCGGTATCGTCCTCATCCTGTTCGGCGAATGCCTGGCCTTCGAATCGATCGCTCTGCTCGTATACGCGGCGCTGTGCTGGACCGGGCTGACGATGTACCTGTTCCTCGTCGAGGAACCGGCCCTGCGTCGCACCCTGGGCGACGAATACCTCCGCTACTGCCGTCAGGTACCACGCTGGTTGCTGCGTTTTCGGTACCGTAAACCGTCCTAAGCGGCTTGATTCGCCTGATCAGCCTGATACTCCGCGCCGTTTCATACTTCCTTTCACAACCCGATTACTTTCGGCGTTCCCATACGGTCTAGCTCTGTCGCGTTCAATCGGGCAACCTGTCATTTTGGCAGATATGCCATTTTGGCAGGTTATGCCGATCCTATTCGGTTTTTTAGACCGATAGAGCCGACGGTTTTGTTCGAAAACAGGTCGTAATCGCCAGAACCGGGCCGGAAACGGCCATGGCACACGTTTTGCGATTTAATGGGATTGGTATGCGATGTAACAGGACCATTTCAGGATAGAACCGGCGAGGAGGAACCCCATGAGAACGGAAAAACTGACGCAGAAATCGATGGAGGCGATCCAGGTTTCCCAGGAGATCGCCCGCGGCCGCAACCACAACCGGCTGGAACCCACGCACCTGGCGCTGGCGCTGCTCGAACAGGAGGAAAGCCTGGCGGCCATCCTGCTGGAAAGGGCGGGACCGGATCCGGCCCGGGTCCGGGAGGGGCTGGAAGCGGCCCTGGACAAGCTGCCCAGGGTGACCGGCGACGGCGCGTCGTTGTATGCCTCCGACAGCTTTCAACGGGTCATGGACCGGGCACTGAAAGAGGCGCAGAAACTAAAAGACGAATACATCAGCGTGGAGCATCTGCTCCTTGCCCTGCTGGATGACGGCGGGGAGGTCCAGCGCGTAATGAAGGACGCGGGCGCGAACCGTGACGGCATCATGAAAGCCATGAAAGAGGTCCGGGGAAGCCAGCGCGTCACGAGCCAGACGCCGGAATCCGGCTACCAGGCCCTGGAGAAGTTCAGCCGGGACCTGACCGACCTGGCCCGGGAGGGCGGACTCGATCCGGTCATCGGCCGGGATGAGGAGATCCGGCGGGTGATCAAGGTGCTTTCACGGCGGACCAAGAACAATCCCGTACTCATCGGCGAACCCGGCGTGGGGAAGACGGCCATCGTGGAAGGACTGGCCCAGAAGATCATAGCCGAGGACGTCCCGGAATCCCTCAAGGGACGCAAAGTGATCAGCCTCGACATGGGCGCCATGCTGGCCGGGGCCAAGTTCCGCGGTGAATTCGAGGAACGTTTCAAGGCCGTGCTGAAGGAAGTGGAGGACGCCGCGGGCGACATCGTCCTGTTCATCGACGAGCTGCACACCATCGTCGGCGCGGGGGCCGCGGAAGGTGCCGTGGACGCGTCCAACATGCTCAAGCCGGCGCTGGCGCGGGGGACCCTGCGCTGTGTGGGTGCGACGACCCTGGACGAATACCGCAAGCATATCGAGAAAGACGCCGCCCTCGAACGGCGGTTCGCGCCCGTATACGTCGGCGAGCCCTCCATCGAAGACACCGTGTCCATCCTGCGCGGACTCAAGGAACGCTACGAGATCCACCACGGCATCCGCATCCGGGACGGCGCCCTGGTCACGGCGGCGACCCTGGCGGAGCGGTACATCAGCGACCGGTTCATGCCGGACAAGGCCATCGACCTGATCGACGAAGCCGCGGCGAACCTGCGCATGGAGATCGACAGCATGCCGGCCGAACTGGACGACCTGGAAAAGCAGATCCGCCAGCTGGAAATCGAACGGGAAGCCGTAAAGCGCGAAACCGACGCGGAGGAACGCCTCAAGCCCGTCGAAAGCAGGCTGGCCGACCTTGCGGCGCTGCGCAGCGTCCTGCGGGCCCACTGGCTCGCCGAGAAGGAACTCGTAAAGACGATCCAGGGAATCAAGGAACAGACCGAGCAGCTGAAAATCGAAGCCGACCGGGCACAGCGGATCGGCGATTACGAGCGGGTGGCCCGTATCCAGTACGGCGAGCAGCTGGAACTCGACGGCCGGCTCGAGGAGAAGAACCGGGCCCTCGCCGAACTCCAGCGTGAGCGCCGGATGCTGAAAGAGGAAGTGGACGAGGAGGACATCGCCCAGGTCGTGTCGAAGTGGACGGGCATCCCGGTGAGCCGCCTGGTCGAGGGCGAGGTCGAGAAGCTGGTCCAGATGGAATCCCGGCTGCACCGCCAGGTGGTGGGCCAGGATGAAGCGATCGTCGCCGTGTCCAACGCCGTCCGGCGGAACCGTGCCGGCCTGGGTGACGGCAACCGGCCCATCGGCTCCTTTCTGTTTCTCGGCCCCACGGGCGTGGGAAAGACCGAGCTGGCAAGGGCGCTGGGCGAGTTTCTCTTCGACGACCGGGGCGCCATGGTGCGCGTCGACATGTCCGAGTACATGGAGCGGCATGCCGTCGCCCGGCTAATCGGCGCGCCTCCGGGTTACGTGGGCTACGAGGAAGGCGGGCAACTCACGGAAGCCGTGCGGCGCAGGCCCTACCAGATCGTGCTGCTTGACGAGATCGAAAAGGCGCACCCCGACGTGTTCAACATCCTGCTGCAGGTCCTCGACGACGGGCGGCTCACGGACGGCCAGGGCCGTACCGTGGATTTCCGGAATACCGTGATCATCATGACCTCCAACATCGGGACGGAGCACATCGGGAGTCACGACGCGTCCCGCGACGAACAGGTGCGATCGGACGTGATGCGCGCGGTGCGGTCCCATTTTCGCCCCGAATTCGTCAACCGCCTGGAGGAAATCATCATCTTCCATCCCCTCGACCGGGACCACATCCGGGACATCGTCCGTATCCAGCTGCGTGAACTGCAGGGAAGGCTTTCGGAACAGGCGGGGTTGACGCTGGAACTGGCCCCGGAAGCCGAGTCTCTCCTTGCGGAGGAGGGTTATGAACCCCAATACGGTGCGCGGCCCCTTAAGCGGGTGATCCGCAAGTTCGTCGAGAACCCGCTGTCCATGGCGCTGATCGAGGGCAGGTTCCGGGAAGGCGACGCGATCCGCGTGATCCGCGAAGGAGACCATCTGGAATTCGTCCGGCAGGATGCGTCCGCGGCCGCGTGAGTTCGGACACGTCATTCGAAGCTGGCCGGGCCGGCGTTGGATCCAGCGAGATCCCGCCGGCCTTCTCCGTGATGCCGGTCCCCGGGATTGGCTCCGCTCCGCGTACACGCGCATACAATTGAATTGACTGCGGATGGCCGATTGTTCATCTTGATCTGGCGGAAACCGTATACCGAAACGGGGCTTCCCTGACCGGTCTTGCGGGCGATCCATCGACACCACGCTACATCAGCCGCCGATCACCATGAACAGACGATCCTTTTTGCGTAGATCCGCCGGAGTAACCGGCGCGGGCATCCTGACGGGACTGGCCAGCTGGCGCGAATCCGCCGTCGGACAGACGACCGACCCCTACGGTCCATCCGGATCCATCACGGAAGTCGAAGGGATCAAGGCCGGGCACTTCACCGACCCGCGGCGTCCCACGGGCTGCACCGTGATCATGGCGGAAGACGGCGCCGTTGGTGGCGTTGACGTGCGCGGCGGCGCACCGGGCACCCGGGAGACCGACCTGCTCGATCCCGTGAACATGGTGCAGCGGGTCCACGCCATCGTCCTCTCGGGCGGCAGCGCCTTCGGCCTGGACACCGCCACGGGCGTAATGCGTTACCTCGAAGAACGATCCATCGGTTTCAACGTGCGTATCGCCCGGGTGCCGATCGTCCCCGCCGCGATCCTCTTCGATCTCGGCATCGGCGGCAAGCCGAAGATCCGCCCCGACGCGGAAGCCGGCTACCGGGCCTGCCAGGCCGCGACGCCGGATCCGGTCCCCGAGGGCAGCATCGGGGCGGGAGCCGGCGCCACGGTCGGCAAGATGGCCGTGGGCGTACCGGGCACGCGCACGTCCATGAAAGCGGGCATCGGCAACGCCTGCTTCACCTCGCCTGACGGGCTCAGGGTCGGCGCCATCGTTGCGGTGAATGCCGTGGGCGACGTGTATGATCCGGATTCAGGGCGCGTGCTCGCCGGCGCCAGGATGCCGGATGGGTCCGGGTTCGTCCGCGTGGCCAAACGGATTCGCGAGACCGGTTCGCTTCGCCTGGAAGCGCCGCCCGGGAATACGACCATCGGCGTTATCGTAACCAATGCCGGGCTGACCAAGACCCAGGCCAACCGCATCGCCCAGGTCGGCCATGACGGGCTGGCCCGCGCCATCAATCCGGCCCACCTGCAGGCGGACGGGGACACCCTCTTCGCCATGGCGACCGGCACCTGGGCGGGCAACGTGAACCTGTCCCTGGTGTCCATCCTTGCGGCGGAAGCCGTCACGCGGGCCATCATCCGCGCCATCGTCACCGCCGAAGGTCTGCCCGGGTATCCCTCCTATTCGGATCTGAACGCGGGATGACGGGAAGCGCGCACTGAAGCTCTATGTCCCCCTACGTAACCGCCCTCCTCGTCTATTCCCTGTTCCTCATGCTGATCGGCTGGTGGACGTCCCGGTCGGTGCGCCGCGCCGAGGACTTCTTCGTGGCCGGCCGGAGGCTTTCCCCCGCGCTGCTGTTCGGCACGCTGCTTGCCGCCAACCTGGGCGCCGGCTCCACGGTAGGCGCTACGGGCCTCGGTTACACCTATGGGTTTTCTGCGTGGTGGTGGGTAGGGTCCGCGGGTATCGGGAGCCTCATCCTGGGCCTGACCGTGGGGCCCCGCATGTGGCGCGTGGCCAAGGAACAGAACCTGTACACGGTCGGGGATTACCTGGAGCACCGGTACAGCCGCGGAGTCAGGGGCCTTATCGCCGTGCTGCTGTGGTTCGGATCCCTGGCGATTCTGGCTGGCCAGCTCATTCCGCTGGCCTGGATTCTCAACCTCACGCTGGGCATACCGAAGTACGTCGCCTGCCTGGCCGGCGGCGCCGTAGTGGTCGTGTACTTCACCTTCGGGGGGCTGACGTCCACCGCCCGGGTCAACATGGTCCAGCTTGCGGTGAAACTGTCCGGTTTCATCCTGGCCTTTATCCTGATCGCATCGGGGGGCAATCTCCTGGCCGGGGATGGCGTGGCCGCGGCCGGTTTCACGAACTGGTTCGGAAGCGATCCTTCCCGCATCTGGGGTTACCTCATCGTCCTGGTGCCCGCGTTTATCATTTCGCCGGGCCTGTTGCAGAAGATCTATGGCGCCCGGGACGCCCGGGCAGTCCGTCAAGGCGTCTGCGTCAACGCCATCGCCCTGATGCTCTTCGCATTCATCCCCGCGCTGCTCGGGATGGCGGCCTACCACGCCTTCCCGTCCCTGGATTCCCCGGACCTGGCGCTGCCCCGCCTGCTGATGGATGCCCTGCCCTTCTGGATCGGCGGTCTGACGCTGGCCGCCGTGTTCTCCGCGGAAATCAGTTCCGCGGACGCCGTGCTCTTCATGTTGACCACTTCCCTTAGCCGCGACCTGTACCAGACCTTTATCGAACCCGGCGCTTCCGAGGAGCGGATGCTGGCCGTCAGCCGGATTACGGCCGTGGTCGCGGGACTCGCAGGCGTGGTCCTGGCGGCGGTCCTGCCGGACATCATCACGGCGCTGACCATCTTCTACAGCATCCTCTCCGTGGCGCTCTTCGTACCCCTGGTCGCGGGACTGTATTCCGCCCGGCCGAACTCGAACGGCGCCCTGGCCACGATCGCCGGGTCCGTCCTGGTGATGATCCTCGTGCATCTATGGTCGAACGGAAGCGGATTGGCCGGCATTTCTCCGGCAACCTGGGGCATCGGTACGGCCGCGCTCATCATGGCGCTGCACATGATGTCCCGGCGCGGGACGGCTCATGCGGTATGAACGCCACATCGACTCCAACTCAACGAAGGAGGAAGACATGCTCAACGACCTGCGGGGCGTAATCCCCCCGGCGACCACACCCTTCTCCCGGGACGGCGCCGTGGATCTCGGGGCCATGAAAGAACAGGTCAACTGGTTGATCGACCAGGGGGCGCACGGCATCGCGGTGGGCGGAAGCACCGGGGAGGGCCATACGATCGACGTCGATGAGTTCCGGGGTCTCGTGGATACGACCCTGGACGCGGCGGCGGGACGCGTGCCGATCGTCGCCGGCATCATCGTCGACAGCACCCGCGACGCCGTCCGAAGGGGGCAGGCCATCGCCGACCTCGACGTGGCGGCGCTGCAGGTGACCCCGGTCCACTACCTCTTCCGTCCGGACGACGATGCCATGCAGGAGCATTTCAGGGTGATGGGCGAGGAAGTGGATCATCCCATCATCATCTACAACGTGGTGCCCTGGAGCTACCTGTCTCCGGAACTGCTCTGCCGGATCATGGACGAGGTGCCGGGTGTGGTCGGTGTCAAGCAGAGCGCCGGCGACCTGAAGCTGTTCGCCGACCTGATGATCATGGCCGACCCGGAACACTTGCTTTTCTGTGCCGTGGACGCCCTGATGTATTCGGCATACACCCTGGGCGCCCGCGGGTCGATCGCGGCCATACTGACGGCGGCGCCCCGGGCCTCGGTGGATGTATGGGACGCCGTACAGGCGGGCGATCACGCGCGCGCCCTCGATCTGCACCGGAAACTCCTGCGCCTCTGGAACGCCATGGCGGGGACGAACCTGCCAGCCTGTACCAAGTATGCCCAGACCTTGCAGGGCTGTCCTGGCAGATTCCCCCGCGCCCCCATGCAGGAAACGACCGACGAGCAGAAACGGGGCATCGAGGAAGGACTCGCGCTCCTCGGCGCACTGGACGGATAGCACGACAAGGAGTGCACAGGAAGGAGGAAACGTCCAAGATGTCCACATCGGACAACAAGCCCGCTCAGAACCCGCGTCCCGTCCTCGTCGAACCGGACCGCGTGGCCCGGATCATGGACCGGATCTTCGAGCGCCTGGGCCTGGAAGGCCAGGAAAGGCAGGTGGTCGTGGAACGGCTCATGGAGGCCTCGCTCTCCGGCTACCACTCCCACGGCGTCATGCGGATCACCATGTACACCGAGGGTATACGCGCGGGCAACATGATCCCGGCCGCACCGCTGGACGTCCTCGGTGAGACCGTCTCCACGGTGCACCTGGACGCCAACATGGGCATGGGGCCGTGGACGGCCACCGAGGCCATGAAGCGCGCGGTCGGCAAGGCCGGAGCGACGGGGGTCGGATGCGCGAGCGTCGTGAACGCCAACGACATCGCCCGGCTGGCGGGATACGTGGAACAGCCGGCGGAAGACGGTTACATCGCGCTGATCATGGCCAACGACGCCGGGGGCAATCCCTGCGTGGCGCCGTGGGGCGCGACCTCGCCCCTGATGAGCACCAATCCCATGGCCGTCGGGATCCCCCGGGAAAGCGGCGACCCGGTACTCATCGACATCTCCACGGGCGTTACCTCCGAGGGCGGACTAAAGATGCGGCGCAACAAGGGCCAGGCGGTGCCCGACGGGTGGCTGATCGACGGAAACGGGCAGACCACGACAGATACCGAGGACTATTTCGCAACGCCCCGACGGGCGGCGATCCTGCCGTTGGGCAGCCTGATCGCGGGACACAAGGGCTTTGCGCTGAGCATGCTGGTCGACGTGCTGACGGGCGGCCTGAGTGGCGCGGGCTGCAGCGGCCGATCCCCGGAGGACCTCGACCAGAATGCCCTGTTCATCCTCGTCATCGACCCGGAGAAGTTCGTTTCACGGGCCGACTTCTCCAGAGAAGTGGACCGGCTCGTTGAAAGTATCAAGGGGGCGCGCAAGGCACCGGGCGTCGATGAAATCCGGGTGCCCGGCGAGAGAGCACGCAGCGAGCGGCAGCGTCAAATGAAGGAGGGCATCGAAATCGATCCGCCCGTCTGGTCTGCCATCCAGGACATCATGGAAGAGCTGGACATCGGGCAGAGCAGCGTGTAGCCCGGTCATTCTACCGCGCCACGGTCTCGGTAATCGCGATCTTGATTTCCGCGATCTCAATTGACGGGGTTCCGGCTACCGCAAGCTAAATTGCCGGTGTTTTCTACCCGGATACCCAGGTATCCCGTAAGGTCCAGGGTTACAAATCCCAGGATCTACTCGTACACCGCTGGGACTGACATGATGAAGAACAGCACGAAAGTCGGCCTGCTGGGCGTCGGATTCGATGCAAACTCGACCTTTCGCCGCGGCCCGGCAGACGCGCCGCCCGCGATCAGAGCCGCGCTAGGGTCGGCGTCCGGCAATCCCTACGCCGAGACCGGCGTGCGCGTGTGGCCGAGTGACAGCGTGCTTGACCATGGCGATCTCGACGTACCGGACGAAAAAGGTTCCCGTGAACCCATCGATGCCATCGAATGCGGGGTGAGCCAGGCACTGGGTGAAACACCGCGGCTCGTCGTCCTGGGCGGTGATCATACGGTTTCTTATCCCGTGGTCAGGGCTTTCGCCGCAACGCACGGCCGGATCAGCCTGCTGCACTTCGACGCCCATCCGGATCTGTACCCCGATTTCGAAGGCAACCGCTATTCTCATGCCTGTCCCATGGCCCGCATCCTGGAAGACGGCCTCGTCGAGCGGCTGGTCCAGGTCGGCATTCGAAGCTTCACACCCGCACAGCACGACGCGGCCAAGCGACACAGCGTCGAGGTGATCCCCGCCTACTCGATCGGACCGGTCCCCAAGCTCGCGTTCGACACGCCGGTCTACATTTCGATGGACGTCGACGCGCTCGATCCCGGATTTGCACCGGGCGTCTCCCATCCCGAGCCGGGCGGACTGAGCGTGCGCCAGGTGCTCGAGGTCGTTGCCGCGATGCGTGCGCCGTACGTGGTCGGCGGCGATGTGGTCGAACTCAATCCGAAGCTGGACCGGGACGGTATCACGGCGGTCGTCGCCGCGAAACTGGCCTGTGAACTACTGGGGCGCATCATCCTCGATGGACGAGCGGATTGATCTTGCCGCGACCTATGGCTTGTCATCAGTGTAGTCCTATCATGAAACAGTCTGGTCTTCCCTTCAAGCACGGCGTCCTTGATATCTGAAATCACCTGTCTGAATTCTGCTTCTAAATCATCGGTCAGGGCTTGTTTTCCCGACATTTTCCGGGCCTCCTGATTCGGTTCCCACAACCACTTGAGATGTTTGACATACTTTGTATACTTCGCAAGCTCCAGTAACAGTTCGAGGAATTCGGTCATGCACTGCCATATCGGACAAAACGGCAAGTTCATGTCTTCATCACCACCGGGCGTTAAGCTGCAGCACCCAGCGTGTTTCGACGAGGGGCACCCTGAGTTGATCATAACGGGTCTGGCGGGTCCGCGTGTAACGAACCAGGGTCGAGACGCGCGGTCCGACCGGTCCGTATAGCAGGATAACCCACCTCTCGCGGTGATTCGTTCTGAACAGGGATGCCGAGGTCTCCAGACCGAAAACATCGGCCAGTGTTTCCTCCTGCCCGGCGAACCCGGACAGCGTGTATTCCCACTGCGCGGATAGGCTGAAGCGGTCCCTGGACCGGTACCGCATATACAGACGCAGATCGTGTTCGGGCTTCAATCCGTACCGGCCGCGCCGCTCGTAGCGGGCCCGCCACTGGACCCTCGCGGGCACCCGCCAGGCCACCTGACCCCGCCAGGTATCCAGCCGGGCCGATCCGGTGGCCTGTCGCTCATCCATTTCACGGCGCCACACTCCGGAGGCTATGACACCGCTCCCCATCCTGCGTCGAAATCGAAGGGTGCTGCGCCGGTACAGTTCCAGGTAGGTCAACCGGGGTTCGACGCTCAGTTGAAGCGTGGTCCGACGATCCGGACGCCAGCGCAGGAGCAGGCTCTGCCACGTCCTTTCGGTCTTCTCGATGAACCGGGCATCCGGCTGGCGGTGGAAGGTCAGTCCGCCTTCCACCCCCTCCATGCTCCAGACCATGCCGCCCTGTACGGTCTGGTATCCCTCGTCGTCGATGGCCATTTCACCGAACAGGTTCGTGCCGCCGATAAGGAAGTCGAGATCCGTACCAACGCGCAGGCTACCTTCCGATCGCAGGACCGAGATACCGACCAACCCACTGTTCCTGCTCCAGCCCAGGCGGCCGCCTGGTTCCCATTTTCCCGAGTCGGCCCGCGAGAGGATCCCCGTCAGGCTGAAACCCCGGCGTTCGATCTGCAGCGCCACGCCGCGCCGGGCGCCGGATGCATAGGTCGTCCGCACGGGCCTCAAGCCACGGATGCGCCGTTTCACCGACGCAGTCAGACTGGCCGTGGAAGGCCGGATCGAATGGCTGCGCCACATCAGTCCCTGGCCGAAATCCATTTCATAATATCCGAGGATCAGCCTGCGGGAAGCACTTGTGCCGCCGAATCCCACGTATCCGGACCGCCACCTGGTTTCCCCATCTCGGTCCCGGTGTTCGCCGCGGCCTCCCAACATGAATTTGCTTCCCAGTCCAATATCCGCCTGCACACCCAGGATGCCGTTTCCCGGCGCGTCGGGACGGTCGGTACGGCTTCGTGCCAGGCGCAGGCGTCCGGTGGTATCGATACTGCGATCGTCCTCCGCTCGTACGAAGGGACTGATCCGGGAAACAAGGCCCGCCGTGAATCCCGGAACTCGTGCAAGCTCCCCTGTGCTGCCGAAGGGGCCGTTTCTTTCACGCCAGGCCACGATCGCGCCGGCAAGGGCGGGCGTGATCCACGGAAGCTGCTCCAACTCGGTACGGCCCGCCCGGTTGATATCGAGCGGGTCGCGCCTCAGCGAGACCAGCAGCGCGATGTCCTCGGGATCGATGTCGGCGGCTTCCCGGTCGATCAGTGCATCGATCGAGTAGTCGAGATCCTGGGCCTTCCGCTCTTCGGGCAGGTGCATCATCGCCGTCGCCGCAAGAGACGCGGCGGCCAGCGTCCGCCAGGTTGGTTTCATGAACAGACGCATTTCAACCGAACTCCATGGTAAGGGAAAACCGGTGCGTGATGCCCAGCAGGGCGTGGGACGACAGGGCGTAGTCCGTTTTCACGCGGCCTCGTGCCAGGCCCAGGCCGACGTAGAACAGGGAGGGATCGGTGGTCAGGCCGGCCCGGAGCGTAACGGACTCGGCCAGGCGAAACTCCTGGCCCACTCTCGTGGTGTAGCCGTGACGGGGGTGGCGGTCGAACTGGAAGGATACCGTCAGGCGTTCTCCGGTCCTGCTCAATCCTGCCTGGATGATGCTGGGGCTCTCCGCGGCGGGGCCGGATTCGGAGAAGCGGCCGAAGGCATGGACCATCGCGCCGAGACGAAGTTCATAAGGGAGATCCAGGAGGATGCCCGCGTCCATCGCAACGGCGGAAGCGCCTTCGTAGTTTTTAGTGGAAAGGTTCAATCGGCGCAGGGCAAATCCCGCGTGGAATCGCCTGCCGATGGAACGTCCGTAGGAGAGACCGAAGACACTCTCCCGGTATAGCGAGCTGCCCAGGCCGTGATAGAACAGGCCGAAGTGCCCCATGCCGGTCGGCGCGACGGCGGAGACGGCCACCTGGGCCAGTTCTTTCATGCCGAAGAGCCGCGTATAGTAGCTCGTCAAGGTGAATCGGCCGACTCTGGGCATACCGCCCGGGTTCAGGAAGGATGCTTCGGCGTCGTCCGCGACGGCCACGAATGCGCCCGCCATGCCGACGGGCCTCGCACCGGCGTAGACCGGTTCGAAAGCGCTCCATGCCGTACCAGGTGTCGCAAGTAACAACAAAAGCGGTAGAATACGTTTCATTTCGGCTCCCTTGTGAAGGTGAACTGTTGAGTGTCCGCTTCTTAGCGGCATACCTCAACAGTCGGAAGCCGATTTTGAAATCTCGTTTTCTACCTCAAAATGTCGACCTGGACGCTCCCCACTCTCGTGTTGACAGCAACCCCCGATTCCGTATATTGAAGGTGGTGCGCCCCAGTAGCTCAGTTGGACAGAGCATCGGACTTCTAATCCGAGGGTCGCAGGTTCGAATCCTGCCTGGGGTATACCGACCTCGCATCTACCCGCCGTTTGCCCCTCCTGAGTACACCAGTCCTCACGAATCCAGCGATTCGCTGTCGGAATACTCCCGAACCTCGCGTTTTCTGGGGTCCCGGAGAGAAACGACCTTGGTTCCGTTGATCGATTCGTTATCCGGCAGTGCCGCTTCACCTTTCTCCTCGCCGGTCTGCGCCACGCTCTTCACCGACTTCAGGATTTCGCTGCCCGAAACGGCCTCGTTATCGGCGTCGTAATAGTCGTACCAGGGCAGTCCGGATTCGGTGTATTGCAGGGCCGTAGGCGGTTCTGTCGGCGGACGCTCACCGGTAATCGCCATCCACTGGGCCGAATTGGCGATGGTAATGAAACACCGGACGGGATGCCGCTGGTCCCAGGCATCCAGGCCATAGTCGTCCTCGTAGATTTCCTGTCGCATGCGCCCGCCAGGTGCGAGGCCCATGCCTTCCTCCTGGGGACTTTGCATCGCCATCGGCGCCGCGTCCATTACATCATATAGTCTGACCCGCATCGCTTCATAGCGCTCCGCCTTCATGGGATAGGCCGTTATCTGCAGACCGCCGTGCTGCGCCGCGCCGCGCACCTGCTCCTCGACGGTGTACCCTTTGCCCAACGGCATGGCCACGAACTGGCGTATCATGCCCTTTTCGATGCAGTACCCGTCGAGCCAGGGCTGTTCGGGCAATACGAGGTAGTCCTGCGGATTGGTATTCAGATGGTTTATCCAGTTCTCGCCGGTGATCGCGCAGACCTTCCCGGTCGCGATCTTCAGTGCGAACGGATAGCTGCCGTAACCGCCGAAGTTCAGCCACATCGCCTCGGCCTGGAACATCGGCATGATCACACCACCCCTGCGGGCCCAATCGCCCGGCAGGCGATCCGCGTAGTCGTCCAGGTGACGAAGAGGGAAACAACCCAGGCCCGGGGGCAAGGGGTAATCTCTTCCATCGTCCGGGATGCGCAGCGTACGCTGAAACGAGATCGAACATCGTGCATGATCGTGGACTTCCGGGCATTGAATTTCCAGTTGGTCGTGCTCAAGGTAAATCATCACTTTCCTCCTGTTACCATTCACCGTCCCGCACTTCGCGAACGATCCTTAGTATGGCGTGATCGGGCGCCTCCTTCATCTTACGGATCATGTCCGCAAACAACCTCGGCCGCTTGCGGATGATTTCCTGCAGATCGCTCGATACCTTGCCCGCCAGGGCCAGCAGCACGTCCGGGTCCTCCCCCAGGTCCCGTGCCAGCTTTAACGTCGTGGCCTCGGACGGCGGCGCCACATCGCCACGCTCGATCTTGCTCAGGTAGGCCGGCTCGACCTCGATGCGATGCGCCACCTGCCGCAGGGAGAACCGCCTGTCTTGCTTCCGCAGGTCTTCGCGGCGGGTACGGATGTGATTGCCAAATTGTGTCATGTATAGTATATAGTACACATTTAGAAGACTGTCAAGCCCCTTTGTGAAAAAAGTTCCGCAAGAACATCGATCTTCACGTATAGGTTGTTCTATTCTTCTCGAAAACGTAGTATTGATCCATTCGGTTTTCACGGCAGGCATCAAAAACCAGGATTATATGTAACATGGGATGCTTACGAAAAACTCAGATAACGGATGGCATACCTGCCACACAGTCTGCGTCTCCCCGGCCAGCCAGGGTGCGGTGTGTCCGGTTTGTGCTTGCCCTCGCACTCGTTTCCCTTATCGCCGCATCGGGTACCGCGCAAGCCCAGGACAACACGACCGCTTTCTACATCGGTGCATTCTCGGGTCCTGGTGTGCTGGACGTTCAAACGACCGACATCGACGGATTTACGGGGTCTCAAGGCGTCCCCGGACAGTCGTTCGAGTACGACGATACCGGATTCCCGGCTGGTATCGTGGCAGGAAGGCACTTTCAACTGGGGAATTTACCTATCCGGGTCGAATTGGACGGTGCACTCGTCGGACTACCTTCGGCCTCCCGACAGATGGATCCCGTGGGGCTGGACGAAACGGCCACATCGGAATGGCGTTGGGTCGGGACGGCGCGCATTGGCGTTCGGAAACCTCTCGGACGTGTCGGCGTGTTTCTCGACGGCGGTGTGGCGTTTGCCGGAATATCGAATTCGTTCATCGATCTGGATCCGGGTACAAATGGGCAAATGGACGTAGACATCGACGATTCGTTCGACGATCAGTTGACGCGAGTCGGGTGGGTCGTGGGCACTGGAATCGAAATGCCGGTGGCCGGTGCATGGAACATCCGGTTCGAAGGTCTGTATTTGGATACAGGAGAGACCGGTCACCAGGCCCCGAACCGGCTTGGCGTCAACGCGGGCACCTGCGGACCGGCCGGTCTCCCGAGTCCTTGCCGCTATGACATCGATCACCGATTCGCCTTCCTCCGTCTGGTCATCTTTCGCAGTCTTGGCGGGTGAGTAGACGCTTGATTTCGTTGACATCGAACCGTTCAATGGGTATATCGGTCTCTTGTCGGGGGTTCGAATCCCTCCGGGCGTATTCTCTTCATCGACTTCCCCATCTCTTGCATCGATTCCAGGGCATCGATTCCAGCGCATCGATTGCCGGAAAGGCATATCCATGGACCGCATCAGGATCGGCGTGGTCGGTTGCGGCGCGATCGCCCAGATCCAGCACCTGCCCCATATCGCCGAGCTTCGGGACCGCTATGAACTGGCCGGGCTTTGCGACGCGTCCGCCAGGCTGGTCGACTTCATCGGCGAGATGTATCACGTGCCCGGGCGCAGCCGCGTAACCCGCTACGAGGACCTCCTCGATCGCGACCTGGACGCCGTGCTGCTCTGTTTCGCCGACCCCAAGACCGATGCGGCCGTCGCCGCGCTGGACGCGGGCAAGCACGTATTCATCGAGAAACCCATGTGCTTCTCGGTCGGGGAAGCGGACCGGATCATCGGGGCCGCCGAGGCTTCGGGCAAGACGCTCATGGTGGGGTACATGAAGCAGCACGATCCAGGATACCAGTTCGCGCGAAACGAAGTCCACGCCATGCCGGATATCCGCTTCATCCAGGCCAACCACCTCCACTGCGGCAATGACCGCCACCTGAGCGAATACACGCTGTATACCTTCGACGACATCCCGAGCGAGGTGGTCGAGCGCTCGGCCGCCCTGCGCGAACAGGCCATTCGGGACGCCATCGGCGAAGTGCCGGAGGCCGCGCGAAGGATCTTCTTCTCGCTCTCAGGCAGCATGATCCACGACATCAGCAGCCTGCGGGGCCTCTTCGGCCCGCCGGACCGGGTGGTCAGCGCCGAAGTCTGGCGCGGCGGATCGAGCGTGACTACCGTGCTGGCCTACGAGAACGACGCACGGTGCGTGGCGACGTGGACCAGCCTGCCCGAACTGCACGATTTCCGGGAAACCCTGGAGGTCTTCGGCGCGGGGCGGCGCGTGGGCATCCGCTTCCCCACGGGATTCGACCGGGGACTGCCATCGCCCGTCACGGTGATGGGCATGGACGGCGAACAGCCCTGGAAGAAGGAACTCGTCGTCAACAAGCAGAATGCCTTCAAGCTGGAGCTGATCCATTTACACGATTGCGTCGTGAACGGGAAGAAGCCCATCACCGACGGATACGGCGCCCGGCAGGATCACGCCCTGTGCCGCGACATCGTTAACGCGTATCTGGGGAAAGAAACTACATGAAAATCGTCTTCTGTACCCTCACGTTGAGTGGCTATCGCTCACCGGAAGCCGCGGAGCGGGGTTATCCCCTGGCCGAAGAGCGCAAGCCGGTGTGGGACTGGCTCGTCCGTCACGGATTTGACGGGATCGACCTGGGCGAGACCTGGTTCAATTTCTACGACGCGCCGGACGAAGCCCTCGTCGAACTCGGCGAGGAAGCGCGCGGCCACGGCCTGGAAATCGGCGGACTGACCGTGCTGCGGAAGATCATCACCTGGCCGGCACCCGAGGAGGTCCGGGCGACGAACCGGGGCTTGCTGTCCCGTGCGGTGAAGGCGGCTCAGCTCGCGGGCGCGCCGCTGGTCAACATGTCCATATCGCCCCAACCCTGGGAAGTGGGCGTGCGCGAGCAGGATCTCCGGGGGCAGTCCGACCCCGTGGGCAGCAGCTTGCGGGCGCGGGACGAAGACTACGAAGAAGCCGCCGGCGTGCTGCAGTCGCTGGCGCGGGAAGCCGAGCCGGAGGGCACCGAACTGACGCTGGAACTCCACCAGAACAGCATCGTGGACACCCCGGAGGGCATGCTGCGCCTGATCGATCTCGTCGGCCATCCGCTGATCAAGGCGAATCCGGACCTCGGCAATTTCTACTTCGCCTATGCGACGCCCAGGGGCGGCTGGGACGACGTGTGCCGCATGCTCGCGCCCCACACCAATTTCTGGCACGTCAAGAACATCCAGCGAATCTACTTCCAGGAAGAAGACCGCGCCCAGCACATCAACGCACCCCTCGGCGAAGGCATGATCGACTACCGGCGGGCACTCCGGATCATGCGGGACGGCGGATTCGACGGGTATATCAGCATCGAGCTGGCCACGGGCGCCGATCCCTTCAACGCGATCCTGTCCGGCAAGCGATACCTGGACGAAATGATGCGGGACGAGATTTGAAACTGAACTTCTTCCAGATGATCGCCCTCATGGGGCCGGGGATCGCCGTCGCGGCCACGGGGGTCGGGGCCGGGGACATGATTTCGGCCACCAACGCCGGCGCGATGTTCGGCACGGTGCTGCTGTGGGCGATCGTCTGGGGCGCCGTGCTCAAGTTCGCCCTGAACGAAGGGGTCGGACGCTGGCAGCTCGCGACGGGCACCACGCTCCTGGAAGGCTGGGTGGAGCGCCTCGGCAGGCCCGTTCAGTATTTCTTCCTGCTCTATCTCCTCATCTGGTCCTTCCTGGTCGGCGGCGGGTTGCTTTCGGCCTCCGGCATCGCCGGCCACACGGTTTTCCCGGTACTTTCGGTCGCGCAGTGGGGGATCATTCACGCCCTGGCCGCGTGCGTCATGGTCTGGGCGGGCCGGTTCGGGTTCTTCCTGACCGTCATGAAGGTGCTTATCGGCCTGATGTTCGTGAGCTTCCTGATCAGCGCCTGGGCGCTGCGCCCCGACATCGGCGACATCGCGCGCGGCATCGCCCTGCCGAGCGCGCCGTCCGGTTCGGTGGTCGCCGTGCTGAGCGTCCTGGGCGGCGTGGGCGGCAGCCTGTCGGTCATGTGCTACGGGTACTGGATCCGTGAAGCCGGGCGAAACGGCAGCGAGTGGCTCAAGGGCATACGGATCGATCTAGGCGGGGCCTATCTCCTGACGGGATTCTTCGGCATAGCCGTCATGATCCTCGGCGCGCAGATCCGCCCCGAGGCCGTGGGCATCGATATCGTCCTGGGCATGGCGGACCGGCTGGAAGCGGCGCTGGGTCCCTTCGGGCGGTGGTCCCTCTACCTGGGATTCTGGGCCGCGGTCGTCACCTCGGTGCTGGGCGTATGGCAGGGCATTCCCTACCTGTTCGCCGATTTCATGGCGCTGTTCAAAAAGGCGTCCAGCGAGGCCCGCGCGGCCATGGTCCGGACCGATTCACGGTACTACCGCGGGTTCCTGCTGTTCCTGACCTTTCCGACCATGGTCCTGCTGCTTTTCGACCGGCCGGTATCCGTCGTCATCGTCTACACGGTGGTCGGCGCCTTTTTCATGCCGTTCCTGGCCGGCACCCTGTTGTACATGAATTCGAAACGGGCCTGGGTCGGAGACCTGAAGACGGGGTGGTTGCTGAACGTGCTCCTCGTCCTCGCGCTGGTCCTCTTCTTGTATCTCGGCGTAAACCAATTGATCGACGCCCTGGGTTGACCTGGGCGATCATTCGGCTGGCCTGGCGATCATTCGGACAACCTGGCGATCATTCGGACAACCTGGCGATTAAGTGGCCGGCCCGGTGTTTAAGTGGCCGGCCTGGCGATCGAATCGATTGATGAAACGGAGCGGCTGAAATGGCCTCGCAGATCGGCATCGGCATCATCGGCATGGGCTGGATGGGCATGGTCCACGGCCGCGCCTACCGCCAGATTCCGCAGCGATTTCCGGACAGCGAGCTGATACCGGATCTGATCGTCTGCGCCGACGACGTGGCCGCGCGGTGCGAACAGGCCCGGAACACGCTGGGATTCACCAGGACCACTACGGACTGGCGCGAAGTCGTGGACGACCCGGACGTATCCGTGGTCAACATCACCGCGCCCAATCGTCTCCATCTGGACATGGTCCGGGCCGCGGCGAAGGCGGGCAAGCATGTATTCTGCGAGAAGCCCGTGGGCCGGAACCCGGAAGAAACGGCCGAAATCACCCGGACGGCCGCCGAAGCCGGCGTCCTGACCTGGGTGGGTTACAATTACCGGTGGGCGCCGCTGGTGCAGCATACGCGCAGTCTCGTCGCCGACGGCGTACTCGGCGACATCACCCATTATCGCGGCCGCTTTTTCGCCGGGTACGCGAATCATCCCGACGGTGTGCTTTCGTGGCGCTTCCGAAGAGAGGACGCCGGGAGCGGGGCCCTGGGCGACCTCATGTCCCATGTAGCCGACATGGCCCACATGCTCGCGGGACCCGTTCGCAGGGTGATCGGCCAGCAGGCGCTGTTCGTCGAGGATCGCCCTGTCGCGCCGGCCGGCGAAGGTACCCACTTCTCCGTCGGGACCGGCGGGAAGCGCGAACCCGTGACGAACGAAGATTACGCCGGGGCGCTGGTGGAGTTCGAAAACGGCGCCCGGGGGACCTTCGAAGTCGGCCGCGTGATCCAGGGCACCCACTGCCAGATGGCTTTCGAGATCCACGGTACGAAAGGCGCGGCGCGGTGGGATTTCGAACGCATGAACGAATTGCAGGTGTACACGGCAGGCGGCCCGCACGACGGGTTCGTCACCCTCCAGAGCGGTCCGGCCTATCCCGGCCACGGGCACTTCAACCCCGGTCCCGCCCTGGGCCTCGGTTACGACGACCTCAAAGTCCTGGAAACGAATCACTTTCTTCGTTCCATCGCGGTGGGCAGGCAGGGCGAGCCCGGCTTCAGTGAAGCGAAGGCCGTGGCCGAGGTGCTGGCCGCGGTGGAACACTCCTGGTCGTCCGACCGCTGGGAGACGGTGCAGGGAATCGGCTGAGTTACCTGGCGCCGGCCATGGATTACCTTCAGGCCCGCGCCGCGTTATCGAAGGAGCAGACCATGGCATATCCCCACGACAAAGTCCGCCTGACCACGGCGCAGGCGGTGGTCAAGTACCTGTCCGTGCAGTACAGCGAACGCGACGGCGTGGAGCGACGTTTCATCCCCGCCATATTCGGCATATTCGGCCATGGGAACGTGGCCGGGCTGGGCCAGGCCCTTTTCGAGTACGGGCAGGACCTGACCTACCATCAGCCCTGCAACGAGCAGTCCATGGTGCACACGGCCTCGGGTTACGCCAAGGTGAACCACCGCATGGCCACCATCGCGTGCACGGCATCCATCGGCCCCGGTTCGACCAACATGCTGTCCGGCGCGGCCACGGCCACGATCAACCGCCTGCCCGTGCTCCTGCTGCCGTCCGACTACTATGCCACCCGGTACCAGGGCCCGGTGCTGCAGGAACTCGAGCACCCGGTTTCCGCCGAGGTGAGCGTCAACGACTGCTTTCGCCCGGTCAGCCGGTTCTTCGACCGGGTCAACCGGCCCGAACAGCTGCTGACCGCCCTGCCGGAAGCCATGCGCGTGCTTACCGATCCGGCCGATACGGGCGCGGTGACGATCTCGCTGCCCCAGGACGTGCAGGCCCACGCCTACGACTACCCGGCCCACTTCTTCGAGAAACGGGTCTGGCGCGTGGAGCGCAGGCCGCCGACCGGAGCGCGTATCGCGGAGGCGATCGAGATGCTGAAAGCGGCGAAACGGCCGATGATCATCGCGGGCGGCGGCGTACACTACTCGGAAGCCTGGGACGCGCTCGCGGACTTCGCCGAGACCTGCGGCATCCCCGTGGGCGAGACCTTCGGCGGCAAGGGCGCCATGCGCGAATCCTCGGACTGGGCGATGGGCGGGTTCGGCGTGACCGGCACGCCGGCGGGCGCCAGGATCGCCGCCGAGGCCGACCTGGTCATCGCCGTGGGAACGCGGCTGACCGATTTCTCCACGGGGTCGCAGTCGGCCTTCTCCCATCCCGACGTCCGGTTCATCGGCATCAACGTGGCCGGACACGACGCCTACAAGCAGGGCGCCCTGCCGGTCACGGCCGACGCCCGGGAGGCGCTGACCGCCCTGACCGAGGCCGCACGGGAAGCCGGCATACGTCCCAGTACGTCCTACCGGGATGAAGTCCAGCGCCACATGAACGCCTACCATAAGTCGCTTGAAGAAGAAGTGTACGTCGATCACCCCGGCGAAGCCATGAGCCAGGCCCGGCTCATCCAGACCCTGAACGGCGAAGCCCGGGAAGGCGACTGCGTCATCGCCGCCGCCGGCAGCCCGCCGGGCGATCTGCACCGGCTCTGGGACGTGACGGGCGGCGCGGCCTGCTACCTGGAATTCGGGTATTCCTGCATGGGCTGGGAGCTGCCGGCCGGACTGGGCACCCGCATGGCCGGGAAACACAACGAGGTCTTCGTCTACATCGGCGACGGGACCTACCTGATGAATCCCACCGAACTCATGACCGCCATGCAGGAGGGCCTCAAGGTGACCGTCGTCATCTCGGAGAACCACGGTTACCAGATCATCCGGGCCCTGCAGATGGCCCGGGCGGGCCGGTCGTTCGGCAACGAGTTCCGCGGACGGGACGCCGGTTCGGACCGCCTGGAAGGGGAGTACCTGGACATCGATTTCGCGGCCAACGCCCGGAGTTTCGGCGCGCGGGCGTGGCACGTAAAGTCACCGGACGAGTTGCGACAGGCGCTCCGGGAAGCCCGGTCGGAGACGCGGGCCTGCGTGATCGTGTGCGAGACCGAGAAACACCGCTACCTGCCGCCATCCGACGTATGGTGGGATATCGCGTCCGCCGAAGCGACCAACGATCCCATGACGCGGAAGCTGCGCGAGGGATACGAGGCCGAACGCCGCACGAGCCAGCGGTTTCACTACTAGAGGACGTATCGCGACACCGTTTTGCCGCGTGCACGACGCCGTGTTCGCGACACCGCATTCGCGAGAAGAAGAATATGAGGAGGATTCCGTGAACATCCGAATCGGCAGCGCGCCGGATTCATGGGGCGTCTGGTTCCCGGACGATCCGAAGCAGACCCCGTGGCAGCGGTTCATGGACGAGGTGGCCGAAGCCGGTTACGCGTGGATCGAACTGGGGCCCTTCGGTTATCTGCCCACGGAAATCGACCGGCTGCAACGGGAACTGGCGGCGCGCAACCTGAAGGTGACGAGCGCCTTCGCCATGGGCAATCTCGAGGACCCGGACCGCTGGGCCGAACTGGAGCAGCAGGTTTCAGGCGCGGGAGAACTGCTGGCCGCCACCGGCGCCGGCTTTCTCGTCCTGATCGACGGGACCTACTCCGATCTGTTCACGGGCGAATTGATCGAGCCCCGGACCCTGGACGACGAGAACTGGCGCCGCCTGGTCGACACGACCCACCGCGTGGCCGATCTCGCCCGCAACGCATTCGGGCTCCATCTCGTGTTCCACCCCCACGCGGAGACCCACGTCGAGTACGAGGAACAGATCGAGCGTTTCCTGGCGGACACCGACCCCGGGCGGGTGTCGCTGTGTTTCGACGTGGGCCACCACGCCTACCGCGGCGGCGATCCGGTAGCCTTCCTCGAAAAACACCGCGACCGGATCCCCTACCTGCATCTCAAGAGCGTGGACCCGGAAAAACAGCGGAAGGTGGAAGCCGACAACATTCCCTTTGCCGACGCGGTGGCCATGGACATGTTCTGCGAGCCGTCGGCGGGCCTGGTCGACTTTCCGGCTTTGCTTGGGCTGCTGAAGCGTATCGACTACGACGGATACGCCATCGTGGAACAGGACATGTATCCGGCGCCTTTCGACAAACCCTTTCCGATCGCGAAGCGGACGCTGGAGTATTTGCGGGACATCGGGTTTTAAAGGCGTGCCAGGACCGCGGGCACGTAACCATCCTCCGCGATCCGTTACAACGGCCCGCGAAGCGCGAATTCACCACCGCTTCAATCCATGAAAACCGATTACCCGGCTCGAGCCTGCCGACGGCGCATCGCCCCCGGCAGCCAGATGAACAGCGTGCCCAGCGAGACGCTCCATACCGATCCCGCCGCAAACGTCGCCGCCGAAACGATCCCTGCGTTCAGGATGATCTTGACCGGGGAATCGCGCTCGATCACCGTCTGGTAGGCTTCTGGCGAAAACCGACCGTGATCCAGTCCGACCAGGGCGGCGGTCGAGTAGGAAAACCAGTTCGGAATGAACCAGACCAGGAACACCACGACGATAAGCGACCCCGCTACCCGCCGCCAGGCCAGGTGATCCCACCTGCCTTTCAGGCCATAGTACAGGTACGCGACCGGCATCAGGAAGTAGACGCCGACGAACATGGACTGTTCGGGCGCGACGAAATCCAGCAGCAGGCGCGTCGCAGCGACGATCCAGCCGAAGAACACGAGTCCGCGGATGTCTGACCAGAGCGACGGTTGATCCGATGTCATAGAGGTTCTCCCATTCATAGAAGTGTGCACTGCGCCGCGGTATTGCTGCACGACGATATCGCTGCGCGTTCAGTACGTAAAGTTCGCGGACCGTTCATCCGCCAGCCAGCCGTTCATGGAAAATGCGTCCCGGTCCTTCCCGGACAGGATGGCTTCGCCCGCGGCAATCTCGTCGAACGCGCGCTTCAACGCACGATCGCAAAGCGACCAGTCCAGGTCGGGCGCCAGCGGCGAGATGCCGGCCTCGGTACCAGGGCTGTATTCCCCGCTGCACAGGTACTCCAGGATGCCGTCGGTCGGGCAGAAGAACCCGTGGGCGAATCCCGGCGGCACCCAGATCCACTCGCCGTGGTCCGCGCCGGGATCCGCCGAAATATCGCATGCGACGATCTTGCCCAGCGTGGGCGAACCCAGCCGGATATCGAGCGCCAGGTCCACGATGCGGCCCCTGACGGCGCGGACCAGCTTGCCCATGTGGGGGTTCCACTGGAAATGAAGACCGCGGATCACGCCGGCGCGTGAATGACTCTCGTTGATCTGTAGAAAACGGACTTCGCGGAGAAACGCCGTATCGGGATGGCGGGATAGGTCCCCCAGCCGGTAGGATTCGGTGAAGTATCCCCGGTCATCCCTGAAGCGGCCGAATCGAATCACTTTCAACTCGGGTATCGCAAGGGTTTCCACGGCTTCGATCTTCAATCGTTTCTCCTTTCGCGAACGGTCCTGCGCACGCTGAAGATAGGCCGGTGGGGAAGACCGGGGCAAGGACGAAATGGTCCGGTATCGCCCGCTGCGCGCCGTCTCGCTCGACATCGGAGAACCGTCTCGCTTGACATCGGAGAACCGTTGCTGTTGATTCCGGGATATACCGGTAACAACCGCTGAAACAGGAAGAAGGATGGCTCGAATGACCGTGGTTTCCGGCCCCACGCCTGCGGAATGGAAACAGTGGGAAGAGCAGGGCTATCTCGTATTCGAGAACGCGATCGGGGGCGAGATGCTGGATCGACTCCAGCAAGCCTTCGACCATTGGGCAGCCGCCTGCAAAGCGGAGTGGCTGGACAAGATCGCGCGCGGCGAACTCGCGGCGACCTATTACGACATTCCGAACGTGCTGGAAAAGGACGAGGTCTTCATCGACATCCTGGACCAGCCGCGTTACTTCGAATACGTCAGGGCCTTTACCGGTGACGACATGATCTTCATCGGCGAACAGGTCCGCACGGCGCCGCTCTGGCCCATGGGCTACACGGGATGGCATCCCGATGTACCGCCCGACCATCCACTCCACATCAAGGTGCAGGTCTACGTAAACGACGTCGAGCGCGGCGGCGGGGAATTCGCCTACGTTCCCGGCAGTCACCGGCCCGGCGCGGGGCCCTACCCCCGCGTAAAAAACCTCGAAGCCATGCCCGGCCACAAACGGTTCCCTGGCGGGGCGGGTACGGCCATCATGTTCAATACCTACGGATGGCACGTGGCCATGGAAAACCACACCGGAATCCCGCGGAAGTCGATCATCCTCACCTATGAAAAGCGCACGCCGGGGAAGATAGACCCCGGCCGGTACGCCCACCTCGCCCCGTGGCTGAATACGCCGGACCGGCTCCGGCTCTTCGGGATGTCATAGACAGGAAGCCGCATGCCTCGCATCGATGCCCACGGTCACGTGTTCGCGAAGGTAACCCGCGAGTTTCCGAGAGAAGCGGGCGGCAACACGCCGCCGGAACGGGAAGAAACGGTCGAAAAGCTGATGACCTACATGGCCGGCAGCAACATAGACCAGGCCATGCTGGTTCAGATCGGCGGCACGAGCGTGGCGCAGCACGCCTACCTGCTTCACTGCCTCAGCACCTATCCGGACCGTTTCCTCGGCATCGGACTCATTCCCGAATCAGCCTACGGCGCGCCGGAGGAGCACATGGACCGGCTGTCCGACGGAACGGGGATCGTGGGTTTTAGGCTCGGCATGGTCGGCGGCCCCCCGGATCCCTTCGATGCCGTGGACGTGCGCACGTTCGCGACCTATCCCATCTGGCGGCACGCGGCGAAGAAAGACCTCGTCCTCTGGCTGTACGTGCGGGCCGCGGACGCTCATCTGATCGCCTGGCTCGTCGACGCCTTCCCCCAGGTGCGCGTCGTCATCAACCACCTGGGCATCTGTCCGGGCCTGGGCAAGGGCCGGACGGACAGGTGGGGACGGCCGCAGATCGACATCGTACCCTACAACCCGGCCTTTCATACCACGCACCGGCTGAGCACCTACGAAAACGTGACGATGAAACTGTCGGGCCATTACGCCTTCAGCAAGAAACCGTACCCTTACCCCGACCTGGCCGGATGGCATAAGCATTTTCTGGGCAGCTTCGGCGCCGATCGGCTCATGTGGGCCACGGACTTCCCCTGGATCTACGAGGAACCCGGCTACGATAAGCTGGCTGGCCTGATCGGGGAGACCTTGCCCGACATCAAGCCTCACGAATACGAGGCGATCATGGGTGGAACGGCTCGGCGGTTCCTGCGGTTTCCGGATCTGAAGTGATACGAATCGCAACGGTATGAGTCTACGTTCCAATCGGAGAAAAAAATGAGCGAGGACCAGAACGGTTTACTGACCAGCGCGCACATCCGGGGCCTGGTTCAACGGATGGGAGAAGCAGCAGTCGACTTCACGGCCGCCCTGGCCCAGGATCAGCGGGCGAAAGCGCTCTTCCCCTTCGAAGACGACGATGCACGCACCTTCTGGGATTACGTGCCCCTGGCAAGGAAAGGCCTGCCCCTCGGGGAGATGGACCGCGGACAGCGGCGCCGGGCCCTGCAACTCGTGGCCTCGGGACTGAGCGGCACGGGATACGCCACCACCACGACCATCATGGGCCTGGAAGCGACGCTCGATGCCCGGGAGGGCTGGTCGTCGGGCAACTGGCGGGATCCTTCCGACTACTACGTGTCCATCTTCGGCACGCCCTCGGACCGGGATCCCTGGGGATGGAAATTCGAGGGGCATCACGTTTCCATCAACTATACCATCGCCGGGGGACGGATCGTCGCCCCCACACCCTTTTTCTTCGGGGCGAATCCGGCATCGGCCGCGCTCAACGGCGTCAGTGCGCTCCGGCCCCTGGGCAACGTGGAAGACCTGGCGCGGGAACTGGTGCGCGCCCTGGACGAGGGACAGCGGCACAGCGCGCTGATCGCGGCGGTTCCGCCGGGGGACATCGTCACGGTGAATCAGCGCCATATAGAAGAAAACAGGGAGAAACCGGACCGGCTGGCCCGAACGGACGTGCCCTATGATGCGGTGCGCTACACGGAAACGCCCCGCGGCCTCGCCGGGGCCGGCATGAACGACGGTCAGCGGGAGATGCTGGAAGCCCTCATCGGCGAGTACATTCACCGCATGCCCGACGCCGTCGCCGAGATCGAATCCGATTTGCTGAGGAAGCACGGCGTGGGCGACGTCCACCTGGCCTGGGCGGGCGGCCTGGAAGCCCGGCAACCCCATTACTACCGCCTGCAGGGCGGACGGTTCCTGGTGGAATACGACAACGTGCAGAACGACGCCAACCACGTGCACACGGTCTGGCGCAACCCGACGAACGACTTCGGCGCGGACCTGCTTGCCCACCACTACCACACCGCGCACGACCACGGGGTGGAACACCGGCACTGAGCGGTTTCAGTACCCCTTGCGCTTGTCGATCACGCTCACCAGCGGCAGGCCATCCCTGAAACGCCGCAGGTTCTCGCAGAACAGGGCCACGCACCGGCCGTCCCGGTTGGGAGATCCCCCGGCGGTGTGGGGCGTGATCACCACCTTGTCCATCTTCCACAGCGGGTGGTCGCCGGGCAACGGCTCCTGCGGCACCACGTCCAGGCCCGCGCCGCCGATCAGGTTGCCTTCCAACGCTTCCAGCAGGGCCGCTTCGTCGACGATCCTGCCCCTGGTGACGTTGATCAACAACGCGTGGTTCTGCATGCGGGCGAAGGCCGCCCGGTCGAACAGCCCCTCCGTCTCCGTCGTAAGCGGCGCGCAGACGGCCACGACGTCGGACTGTTCCAGGAGCGCGTGGAACCGGTCCATGCCCCAGCAGGCTTCCACTTCGGTCGGCACTTCCACGTCCTCCGGGTCCACGGCGACGACGCGCATGCCGAAGGCCCCCGCCCGTCTGGCCAATTCACGGCCCGTTCCGCCCAGGCCCACGATGCCCATGGTCCGGTCCACCAGTTCCCACGAGGCGTCGCGAATGGGCCAGCGCGGATCCCAGCCCGGATTGCGGATCGCGGTGTGGATGCCGCGGGTCAGCGCGAGCAGCAGCGCCATGCCGTGGTCGGCCAGGTGCACGCCCACGAAGCCCTTTGCGCTGCACAACATCACGTCGCTCTCCACCAGTTCGGGATAGAGCAGTCCGTCCACTCCGGCGCCCCAGCTCTGGATCCAGGCGAGCTTCTTTCTTCGCGCGAAGAGGGCCCGCGTGATTTCGCCGCAGACCACCTCGATCTCCGGCATGACGGCCAGCGCCTCCTCCTCCGAATCCACCCTTACTACCTGGACCTTCTCGTCGACCTGGCGGATTTCGTCGACGAGAGGTTCGATCAGATTCATCCTGAGCAGGACGTTCATTTTCTCACCTTCAGGTTGATGACGATGATCAGCGTCGTTTCTTGAAGTAGGAAGCGCCCTTCCGGGCGATCTCGAAGGCGGTCTTGCCTTTCCTGTTCCGCATGGTTCGGTCCGCTCCCGCGGCGAGCAGGGCTTCCGCGGCCGCGGCGTGGCCCTCGTACGTCGCGCGATGGAGCGGGGTTCGGCCCTTGCGGTCCAGCGTGTCCAGGCCGGCGCCGGCCCCGGCAAGAAGCTGTATGGCGCCCACCTTGCCGCGTTCGGCCGCAAGCTGCAGCGGGGTTCGATGCGCATCGTTCCGCACATCGGCATCCGCACCATGGTCCAGCAGCAGCTTCACACATGCGAGCGAATCCGCCCTTGACGCCCAGTGCAGGAGGGTCATGCCGTAAACGCCTGTCACCCGGGCGGCATCGAGATCGGAGGTCAGGAGCGCTTCAAGACGACTCTCGTCGTTCAATGCCGCCGCCGTGCAAGCATCGTAGACCGCGCCGTCCTCGATCAGGATGCGGGCGACTTCCCGTTTACCCCGGTTCCTGGGCGAGTCTTCGGCGCCCCAGTGTCCCGGCGCCACGGCCTCGTGCAGGGACGTTACGCCCCGCTCGCCGTTGCCCTTGATAGGCAGTTCGTGGTGTTTCCCAACGCCGAAATCGATCAGGAGCCTGGCGACTTCGGGAAATCCGCCCCAGGCTGCCCAGTACATGAGAGACAGGTTCGCGGGCCAGCCCGTGTGGGGCTTTTCTACGGACACCGGAGTGGCGTCCGCCGCACCCGAAGAGAAAACGGCTTCGAGCGTATCCACGGAACCCGCCCAGGCCGCTTCGTGCAATACGTTGTACGCGTCTGGGTCGATGTTGAGAGAAACCCCGCGATCGAGGAGAAACGATACAGCGCTTCCACAGCCGTGCATGCCGATAACGACGGTAAGCAAGTGGGAACCGATGCGATCGAGCACGGCCGGATGTCCGGCAAGGATATCCTCCATCATCGACAGGTCAGGCCTGCCGTCCCACCTGCCCGGGGACTCACCCATGGCCGCGTCGATAAGGCGCCCTTCCGCTTCCGTGATGTCCGGTGCCTGCTCTTCACGCAGAAACCAGTTTTTTCTGAACAGCCTGACTGCGGGACTGTCGAGCACAGTGCCTCCCATTAGTCCTGGGCCAGCCCTATTCGAGCAAATTCTCGCCGCCGTCGTCCATCTTGTCGGGCTGGCGCCAGTACCGGTACTGCGGGGTCCATTCCGCTTCGCCCAGTCCAGCGAGGCCCAGCAGATTCCAGAGGGAGCAGTACAGGTCGCCGGGACCGAATACGCAGCTGTTCTTTCGCAGCACCTGGTCGCCCTGCCGCTCGTAGAGCACCGCGCCGGGCATGTTCTCCACGCCGTCCATCACCGTCTGTTCTACGATATACGTGCCGCCACCGTGGGATGCCAGGCGAAAGCGCCAGTTCCGCGAATTGGCGAAGTCACGTTGCAGGGCGGGGGGATCGCCGGACAGCAGCACGACGGACATGGCGTCCTCGAGATGGGCCAGCATGCCGTTGAATCCGTCCGCCCAGAGCGTACAGTACCGGCAACCCTGTCCCATGTTGTGGATGGCCAGCAGGCGGTCGCGGCCGGCGAACAGGTCGAGCAGGCTGACCTCACCGGTCAGGGTGGCGAACCGGTAGTTCGGCACCGGCAGGGGAGCATTGTCCCGCCGCAACTCGTGCAGCTTAGCGGTGAGTTCGAAGATCTGCCGTTCGAGCGCAACGATGTCCTTCTCGGCCATGCGTATTCCTTTCGTCAGAACCGGTCGATGACCGTCAGAACCGGTCGATGACCGTCACGCCGGTCTGGCTGAACCGGCCCATGGCTTCCAGCTCGGCGCCGGCCTCTTCGAGGGCAACGGTCTTGCCGACCAGGCGTCCGGGCTGGAGCGTGCCGGAGGTGACCATGCGCAGCAAGTCGGCAAACCGGTGGGCCGGCATGCCGTGGCTGCCCACGATTTCGAGTTCCTTGGCGATGACCGCGTTCATGGGGATCGGGACGTCGGCCTCGTCCGCCAGGGTCAGGCCGATCTGCACGTGGCGACCCCGCTTGCGAAGGCACCGGACGGAATTGCGGCTGGTGACTTTGCTCCCGAGGGCGTCGATCGAGACCAGGGCGCCGCCGCCCGTCTTCTCCCGAATCTCCCGGACCACGTCGGGACTCGTCTGGGCGTTCACCGTCATGCGCGCGCCTAGATCCTTCGCCAGCTGCAACCGGGTCTCGTCGATGTCCACGGCGATCACCTCGGCCCCCACGGCCGCCGCGATCATGGTCGCAGACAGCCCGACCCCGCCGCATCCGTGGATAGCCACGAAATCACCGCCGGTCACCCGGCCCTGGTCCACCACGCCCCGAAACGCCGTCATGAACCGGCAACCCAGGCTCGCTGCCTCGACGAAGTCCAGCTCATCGGGCAGGCCAACGAGGTTCACGTCGGCGTACGGCATGGCCACGTAACCGGCGAAGGCGCCCCAGCCGGTAAACCCCGGCTGGTACTCGTTGTCGCAGATGTGATGATGGCCGGCCAGGCACTGCGGGCAGGTGCCGCATCCACCGCAGAAGGGCACGGTCACCCGGTCTCCGACCCGCCAATTGCGCACCAGGCCGCCCTTCTCGACGACCACGCCGGCAAATTCGTGGCCCGGCACGTGAGGCAGCTTGATCGACGGGTCGTGTCCCATCCATCCATGCCAGTCGCTCCGGCAGATCCCGTTGGCCCGCACCTCGATCACGACGCCGTCCTCAGACGGCACGGGATCGGGTACTTCCCGCACCTCGAGGGGTGCTCCGAAGGCGTCCATTACGGCGGCTTTCATCAGGCTGTCCAAAGGCTTGGCGGGCGTTCCGTTGACCGTAGGGCCTCCGGACACACCCGCCTCGTGAACGGTTGGTCGACCATGGACCAGGCACGACGGGCAGACTTAAAGACGCCAGACCACCAGGAACTGTATCGTGTTTTCGTCGTCGTCCGTGCCGATTTTGTTTCTCCAGTACTGGTACTCGAATCCGAGCAGCAACTGATTGGATTCGCCGGCCGCGGCCCGGCCGATGTCCCAGACGAACTGCGGCTGCGCGAGTATCGAAGCGTCGTGGCGGCCGCCGAGTTCGTTGGACCGGTTTCCGATATACTCCGCGTGTCCCATAATTGCGAAGGAATGCTGGCCGATATCAAAAGGGGCGGCCCAGTTGATGTCGAACACGAAACTGTGCCCTTCCTTCGGTGCACCGCCCTTTGCCACGCCGAAGTTCTGGTCGATATAGGCCGTGAGATCGGTGTTCAGAAACAGGAATCCGGGAATATCCCAGGAAGCCCGGAACCCCGGCAGGAACTTCAATACCTTGGCGTCGCCCCCCATGTTGATACCCGCGATGATGGCCAGGTCGGAAATGAGCCCCAGGCTCGCATCGGTCTGTTGCATTTTGCCGATGCTGAGCGTCGGATACCACTCGGCGTAGAAATCACGGTCGTTGAATCCGTCTGTCTCCCGGTCAACGATATAGTCCAGGAAGAAAAAGCTGTCTCCGAGCTTCCATTGGGTGGCCTGCTGCACGGTGAGCACCAGGGACTGCACGCTCTTCTGTGCGAAGGGATTCCTCAGCTTGCCCGCCTGAAAGTGGAATTCGGTCTGGGCAGCGGCCGTGGAGGTCGCGGCGGTCAGCAAAACGGTCAGCACAACGGTCAGGGCCAATGAGACGAGTCGCTGAATGCCGCTACAGGTGCTACACCTCATCCCTTTGTCCTTGTCCGGAGACGTCCGCCTCCCATTGTTCCGAATGTTGCCGGGCAACAAGCATCGAGTTCGATCAATCTCCCCAGCGGTCGGGGTTTATCCCGGGCGCTTCGCTCTTCATTCCCTTCGGCTTGTGCGGCTGCTGCCATTCCAGGCCGGTCGTGTTCGGGCTTTGCAGGAAGGGCCTGGCCTGTGCAGGCGCGGCGGCCACGTCTCCGGCATCCCACTCCTCCATGGGCTGAACGGGCCCGGACCATGCCGGACGGTAACCGAACTGGATCAGTTCCCGCGGTACCGTATCCCGGTTGGGATGGGTTCCGTGAAAGACGTCCTTGGGTATGACCAGGGCCGATCCCGCTTTCGCGCAGAGGGTCACCTCCTGGGGATGGGACTTGTAGCGCACGTAGGGGTTGCCATGGGCGTGAAAGGACAGGTGCGAACGCGGCACGACCCGGAACGGCGCCCTCTCCGGCGGCAGATCGTCCAGGTAGTACAGCACGCGGACCAGACGCGGCGAACTGCCCTCGTAGCTGAAAATGGAGGAGCCGTAGGGCTGGCCGTCCGTATGCATGGAAATGGGTGGCGAGCCCGAAAGAGTCCGCGTGAACAGGCCTCGCGTAAACACGATATCCGGCCCCATCAGCGCTTCCAGGAACGCGATCATGGGAGGATGCCCGATTAAGGCGCACGTGGCCGGACTGAGCCACTGGGCCTCCAGGCAGTAAGTCTGGCAGTCGCTGTAGTCCTTGCATTCCATGGGCACATCGGACAGTTCGGCCTTCAGCCGCGCGATGTGGCCGGCGTCGAGCATGTCCGGAAGTAAAACGTAACCTTCCACTTCCAGGTGACGGATGCGCTGGGCCGTCGTGAATGACCCGAAGTCCGTCTCGTCGACGTGCATGAATCCGATCTCTTCACGGGGGTCGATTTGTACCGTGGCGCTTTCCATGATGCGCTCCTTGATGACCGGTCGTCTTCTATACAGATGTCTGAGGAAACTATACGAACCGGCCGGTCGTTTTCAAGCGTTTTCCGCACGTGATCCGCGACCGGCAGTCCTCCACCAACAGGCGTACCGGCCCGGGGATTGCCCCGCCGCGCGTCCTTCCCGGGTGCCGATGTGGATTCCGATCTTCCCCGGTTCAGGCCTGCGCGCCGAAATGGCGCCGCACGAAATCCCAGGCCGGCGTCTTGTAGAACCGGTGTCCGCCTTCGCCGACGGCCAACTCGCATTTGTCTTCGGCACCGGCGACCGCGTAGACGGCCTTGAGCCGGTCGAAGGCGGCGTGGACGTGGTCGATGGGGAAGATGGGGTCGTACCGGCCCGCGATGGCGCAGAAGGGGCGGGGGGCGATCAGACCGGCCACGTCGTACATTTCTCCCAGCCGCAGCAGGCCGGGCACGTAGTTGCATTCACAGTGGCGGATCGTCCCGATGCTGCCCACGAACGTGCAGAAATAACACCCCGGCATGGATAGGGCGATGCGGGTATCGCAGGCCGACGCGAAGAGCGATATCGTACCGCCGCCCGAGTTGCCCGTGATGGCAATGCGGCCGGCGTCAATGGGCAGGTTGGCGACCGCCCAGTCGATCAGGCGGGACGTGTCCCACACGCGTTCGCCGATGGGCGTTCTCCCGAGCAGCAGGTCGTGGACGAGCTGGTCGCGGCAGGAGTGCACTTTATCGGCCTCGATGTCCTTCGCGGTGCGCGTTTCCCCAAAGGCGCGCGTGGTCGGCGCGATGACGATGTAGCCTTCCTCGGCGGCCGCCTGGCGGGCGATGTCGCGCTCGCCCTCCATCATGTGCGCCTCCTCCGCCTCGTCCCGGGCAAGGCCAACGTAGATGTGGGGATGATTGTGACCATGGGGCACGAGGACCAGGGGCAGCTTCCCTTCGCGGTCCGTTTCTTTCGGTCGTGCGTCGCGGCCCATCCCTTCTTTGCTCGCGTCAACACGCCTCAGGTCTTTCGGCAACAGGAGGTAGAATGGCAGCGGTACGGTCGGTTCGACCCAGAGATACCAGCGTTCCCGGACATGACTGCCCAGGTCGGCAGTTTCGAGCCGCTCCGCCTTCGGCACGTAACCCGAGAGGTCCGAAGCCATATTGTCCAGGCCGAGCGCTTCCCGCAGTTTCGGTCGAAAGGCGGCCTGCCATGCGGACAGGCTTTCCGGGTCCGATGCCCTGAAGGCGTACGTACCGGAGACGTTTGCATACAGGGCATTCAAGTGTATTTCATTATCAAAGGGCTTGACCGTGCCGAAGGGCGTGACCGTGCCGGCCGCCGGCTTACCCGTCTGGTTGTTCATTAATGACTCCGATACTTGTTACGAAGACTTGATCCGCAGTGCGCGTGTCAACGATACCCGAAGACCAGCGGGAAAACGGCCACGACGAACGCCGCCCACACGGAGAAAACGGGGAGATAGTCCGTCTGCCAGCGTTCCACGGCAGAGAACGGCTCCCGCTTTCGCAGGAATCCGATGTACAGTCGGGCCGTCCACGCCAGGTTGACGAAAAGGATGATGTTCAGCCCCATGGCCCACATTCGGTTCGGCGTGATTCCGAATTCGCCGATGCGCGCCGTCATGGCCGCCAGCACGAGGACGTCTACGATCAGTGCGGCTGAAATGAGCGCGATCTGCAGGCCGTCGAAGACGCCCGGCGGCGCCACGGGGTCTCTTGCCGAGACCGAATACAGCACGAGACCCAGAACGACGATGAGCAGCGCATCGAAGGCGATCAACATCTCGCGCTGCACGTCGATCCCTCTTCCGGTCCACACCAGGACCGCGAGAAAGGACAGAAGCATCAACGTGAAAAGTGGCGTGAAAATCCGCGTGAGCACCGGCGCCACCTGCTCGATGGCGCCCTGCCCGGATTCCACCAGCCAGGCCGTTACGACAAACGCGCCCATCGCCCCGCACGGAATGATCCACGACGCGGCGGCCCATTGCAGGTCCACGCCCAGCGCGTTAAACACCGTCAGCGTGATACCGGTGAGCACGCCGCCGCCCAGGGCGATGAGCACATACAGGATGAAGAGCTGCCCGCTGAACCGCACGAAATCCATGCGCAGACCGCGGGTCCGCCAGTCTCCCCCGGCGTATGCGAAGCCTACGACGAGCCACAGGGCGATGGGCACATGCAGCGTGGCGAGTATCGCGGTATCTCCGCCCGGTTCGAAGGGAAAGACATTGCACAGCAGCATGGCCACGAAGAAGGGCGGTATCAACCAGCCCCACCGGGCAAAGTCCATCCCTCGTTTCCACGCGAAATACGCCGTCACAAACGGAAATGCGAAGAAACTGATGTTCAGCGCATAGAACTGGCTTACGTCATCGTCGTCGAATGCGTAACCGAACAGCGCGGGGACCTTGATCGCCAGCGCCGCGCCCGCGGCCAGGCATAGGATGAAGGCGAATTCCACCGGCCTGGGCCTGGCGATCCCGGTAGCGACGTGGGTAGGGGCGGTGGTTGCGCCTGCTTCCGGTTCTGAAGCAGATCCCTGCGTATCTACATTGTATACACCGGCTGGATCGATTTTATCGCCTGGGTCGATTTTACCGGCTACGTCCTCGACGGGCTCGTCCGCTGCAGCACCCATCAACTGCGCTGCGTGATCCAGGACGAAAGCGTGCGTCGCCGCATCATTGCGGCTGATCCGCACAATCGCGACCTGGAAGGCTTCTTCGGCCGAGAGACCGAGCCGCAGCAGGTCGCCTGCCTGGACCGTCAGCTGTACTTCGAGCGCATCCAGTTCGGACGCCGGAAGCGATCCGTGCCGTTCAACATAGGTTCGCCACCACGCGATTGCGTTTTTTAAAAAGGGTTCGTTCAAGATCCCGCCTGACGGTTTCTGGATATCCCGCAGCCATGGGAAACTGCTTACTGAATACTAACGCGGAGCAACGAGCAATGTTCCGCAGGTGGATCAGTTTACGCCTGGCTGATGTCGAGATCCGGTACCTGGTCGGTCTGCACCCGGCGGATCGCCGAGATCAGGCACCTGGAGCAGGGTGCCCCCGCGGAGCGCGGACGCATGGGCCGTCAGTCCGGGCAGCATGTACCTGGCCGCGGCCCAGGCGTTGTTGGGGGGCGTCGTACCGTTCACGCAGGCCATCACGAAGTCGTCCACGAGGAACTGGTGGCTGCCCGCATGGCCGTTGGGCAACCCGGCGAAAGCCTCCGGCAGTCGTTCCACCGGGTGCACGGCGGAGACGCCGAGATGGGTGCCGTCGGATGCAGTCACCTTGCCCATGGGGTCGCTTCCCTTCGGATCGCTTGCAGGCTCGGGCCGGCCAGGCTGACCAGGCTGGCCAGGCCGACCGGTGCAGGCAAGCAGGTCGTCGAGAGGTTCCACGCGGGTCCCGTCCTTTCGTAGCCAGGACGCGCCGGCGGCGGTCTGTTCGAAACCTCCCTCCGTTCCCTGCAGACCCATGCGTACGCATCCTGGATGGCCCACGCGCCGGAACTCGTTGATGCGGCAGACGCTCCCGTCGGACATGCTGTACAGCGCGCTCTGGTTGCTGAAGGGATTGTCCCAGTCATTGGCCTCGTAAATCTCGTCCTCGTGGATGTCTCTAAATCCCTGGCAGGAGACCCGGGTCATCCGCGCGCCGGTGACGGAAATGATCTGGCTCGTCGAATGCGTCGGGTAGTACATGGGCGGTATCCCGGCCGTCTCCCGCCAGTTTTCGCCGCCGCGCCAGCGCGCCACGTCGTAGAGGCCGTGGTCCCAGTCGTGGTAGTATTCCGCCTGACCGTAGACGATGCGGCCGAAGGCGCCCCGCGCGAACTGTTCCCGGCAATAAAGCACGCCGGGATAATAGTAGCTGGTCTCGCCGAGCATGTAGACGGCGTCCGAGACCGCGGCCGCGGCCACCAATTTTTCGATTTCATCCACACTGATCCCGGGCGGTACGGCCGAGTACACGTGTTTTCCGGCTTCCAGGGCCTGGACGGCCTGGGGACCGTGAAGCCAGTTCTGGGTAAAGAGGCACACGGCGTCTACGCCGGATTCGCATAGGGCGTCGAGGGAAGGACTGATGTCGCTGATCCGGAACCGGGCGGCCGCAGCCGTTCTTTTTTCGTCGTCCAGATCGCACAGCACCACCCGTTCGACCTGCGGATGCGCCTTGAACAGGGGGATGAACGACTGTGAGAATGCACCCGCGCCGACAATACCGACCTGGAGTTTCATGTCCACCTTTTGACTCGGAGACATCGCCTGCGGGAGACATCCCAATCGAGCCGCGCTACGACGCGCCGCCGCCTTGAACGCCAAGATAGCCGTTTCCCGGCTTAATTGCCATCGGTTCCAAGTAGATTGCGCAAGAATGCCACAGCACGGGGAATCGCACTCGGCATCGACGTGATGTCGTGCGTTCCGCCCGGGTAGATATAGGTCTCGAACTCAGGCGGTCCGCGACCGATCTCCGCCATGGCCCGGATCATGGATTCCGCCTGGGTGATGGAAACCACGCCATCCATGTCGCCGTGGTGGACCTGCAATGGGGGCAAGTCATCGGCAAACAGGACGGCAGAACGGCGGATGAGTGCCAGCCGGGCATCCTGGAGCGAAACGTCCCCGGTCCACCACGGTACGAGGTACGTGGCGCGCAGGTGTTCGACGCCGGGCAGATCGACGGTCACGCCCCTCACCAGGAGGCTCGCGATGTCCCGCGCCCATTCGTTCTGGAAATCCGTCGGACCGAAGAACGTGATGACGCCCGCGATGCGCTCGTCCCGGATCCCCATCAGCATGGCCACGCCGCCTCCTCTGCTGGCGCCCACTGCGAAGTACCGGTCGGTCTGGGCTTCCGGAATCGTTTCCATGGTGAGGTTAACCAGGGCCAGCGCGTCGTCCACGTCGCGGTCCCACGGACTGGCCGGACCATCCGACAGCCAGGACCGGTCATCGTATCTGAGCGGTTCGTCCCGGAACGACGGAATCACGTAGACGAAGTCGTCCGTCATTTCGCCGAGGGCGACGGTCAATATGAACAACGTGCTTTCCACCGACACGCCGTTGTCGCCACCATGGGCGTATACTATTATGGGGAGATCCCCGGCGCCGGCGCCGTCAGGCACGATGATGGCGCCGTAATGGCGCATGCCTTCGACCTGGTGCGAGACGACCCGCAGGCTGGTCGGATGACCGCCCATGTTGTACGCTTCTTCAAGCTCGACCGTCCCCCCGGCCGCCGAAAAGTCCCGCGAGGCCCAGTCGGCGCGGATGGCCTCCAGTTCGGCCTCTTCGGGCGGTGCGAAAAGGACGTCGAGCGAGTCTTCCACGGAGACCGCGTGGCCTCTGATGTAGCCGGTCACGCCGGAAACGGCAACGGTCAGCGTTTGCAGTCCGGCAACCGGGCCGAGCGTCCAGTTCGTTGCGGCTCTGCCCTCCGGGCCGGTTCCAACAGTCGTTGGTTCCGTGACGCCGTGGCTGGGCGTGAACAGGACAAGCGCGCCGGGCAGGGGCCGTCTTTCTTCGTCGAGGATCTGGATTACGACGGGTTCCCGCAGACTCGAACCGGCAAGCGCGCGCTGCCCGCCGCCGGAAACGATACGCATCTGGGCGGCTCTGGGCGGGTCCGCGGGTTCGGGCGTGGTCGGACCTTCCCCGCCGCAGGAAACCAGGACGACCAGGGAAAGGAGCAGCGGGATCCGGGCGTGGAGACAGAGGCAGTACCTGCGAAATTCGTCTGGTCGGGGTATCATCTTATTCGCGGTGAACGTTGGAATATACTCGAGTCGTTGGTCAAAAATCCGAGAGGCCAGGATGTGTCTCTTCCTAGCACCTGTCCCGCGTGCCTGTCCCGCGCGTCCGTCCCATTGGGATAGCGCGTCGGCAAATAATGTACAGTGCGGATATAAAGATTGGAAGTCCCGATTTCCCTCGCCCGTTCGCCTAGTGGTTTAAGTGCGTATATCCGGCCTTCCAACGGTCGTTTTACCTGGTGATTTACACGGCGATTTACACGGCGATTCTCGAGGCCGGTGCACGCCCGAGCCGTAACAGACACGCTATGCCCGCCAGGGCCAGCACCCCGTTGAAACTGAATACCAGTGTCCACGCCGACTGTACGGCGGCATGGTCGAGAATCGATCCCGCCAGAACGGGTGCGCCGGTTCCCGCCACGAATCCGATGAAGGACTGCAGGGCCTGCGCCGAACCCACCAGGTTTCTCGGGGCGAGTTCCGTGACGGCGGTCGAGTAAATGGCTGAATCGGCGGCCGTAAAGAATCCGTACAAAAACCCCAGCACGACAAGGTACGCGAACGGTAATCCTACAAGCCAACCGGCCAGGAATGAACACATCCCGCTTACTGCGAAGACAAGCGTCGCCGTCCTGGTTCTTCCGAAACGGTCCGACGCCCAACCGCCGAGCAGCACGCTGACAATGCCGGTCATGAACATCAGGCCGGCCAGTGTGGCGGCACGCGAAGCCGCGTTGTCCGGATCGACTCCTCCCAGCATGAGCGCGGCGCCGAGAAGCAGCGGCAGCCACAGGCGCGCCAGGAAGAGCTCGGCCGTGTGCAGCGCGTACGCCACGATTACCAGAACCAGCCGACGGTCACGCAGCGGCGCCAGGCTCAGCCAGCCGCCGTTCCCGGAGACTTCGGCCTTCCCGGAGCCATCGGCGTCCCCGCGATCGTTTACGTTGCTGAGTCCGTCGCCGCGTCCGAGGCTATCCACCACGCTCGGTGACCGTGCAATTCGCCCAGACGCAAGAAACGCGGCGATACCAATGCTCACCAGGCCAGGCAACGTAGTCACCAGAAATGCCGGCTCCCATCCGTCCAGCCTATCGAGGAGGGTGCCCATGAACACGTACGATACCGTCGTACCGGCGTAACCCGAGCCCACGAAAACGCTGACGGCCGTGGCCCGGCCCCTGCGGGCAAAACGGTGCGACGTCAGACGAATACCGGTGATGTATACACATACATGACCGATCCCGTAGGCGAATCGCAGCAGGCAGGCGGTCCAAAGCCCCTCTGCCAGCATGGGAAACAGGAATCCGCTGCACGCCGTCAATACGACGCCAAAAAACAGGATCCGAAATGGATTGAACCGATCGGTGAAAGGTACGAGGAGCAGAGACGAAACAGCATAGCCGGCCAGGTACGAGGAAAAGATCACGCCCGACTGGGTGTTGTTCAGTCCCCATTCTTCTCGAATGAATGGAAGCGATGCGACATAACTCGAGGAGGACAGCAGGAGGAGGAACAGCGTGGAACTCAATCCAGCGAGCCAGGCCAGATCAGCCCTGGTGCTTAGTGCCCCGCCGCTTTGGCTGGTGCGTGTGTTGTCAGAAGTTTCGGAATGATTCGAAGGTGACAACTTGGATATTTTTGGTAGACTTCACTGTAAATAAAATGCGTTCTTACGGGCTGATATCGCCGCTGGGGCTGTAACGTCATTGACCCATAGACCTACACTACATTCAACCAATTTTAGGCGTTCTTACCGTGAATTCAACCATTACATTGCATGCACTGGTTCGAATTAGGAAAGAGGTACGACATGACAGCACAAAAGCCCTCGGACGAGACCTACCTGGCCCTGCTGCGCGGTATCAACGTCGGCGGCAAAAACATCATCAAGATGGCGGACCTACGGGAATGTTTCGAGGCCGAAGGCTTCCGCGATGTCGTCACCTACATCCAGAGCGGGAACGTGATCTTCCGAGCGCCTTACACAGGACATAGGGCGCTGACGAAACGAATCGAGAAGATGCTGGCCGCGGCGTTCGACTACGATGCGAGTGTCGTGATGCGCCCTCGGAAGCAGATGCGGGCAGTGGTTTCCGATGCGCCGGCGGGGTTTGGAGAACGGCCGGAGACGTACCGCTACGATGTCATCTTCCTGAAGGCGCCTCTTACGGCAACTGCCGCCATGGAGGGCGTCCCTGCCAGGCCCGGGGTGGATGAATCCTGGGCAGGCAGTGGTGTGCTCTACTTCTCAAGACGAATCGACCAGGCCTCGCGGAGCTATCTCAGCCGTCTCGCGTCGATACCCTTGTACCAGCGTGTGACCGTCCGCAACTGGAACACGACGACCCGGTTGCTAGAGCTGATGGAGAAAGCCTGAATCTCGGCCAGACGATCCTATCCCCGCGGCCGATTCCTGCGGTCTTCCGTTCCCTGCGGTCTACTGTTCGCGGGCTTGACCAGTGCTGCCTGAGTAGAGCGACGCGCCTGAGGGCAAGGCGTCACTCTTTACCGCACCGTCCATCTCTGAACACCAAAACCGGGTCGTTGGGTATCGAGCAGTCGGAAAGATACCCATAGAGCTCATTCATCTCAGCTTCAAAGGCGTCATACGCTGTCAGCCGCTCGACAAGCGCCGTAGAATCCGTTGACGCGATGGAGTAAACGATGTACTCCCAGGGACCGCCGCAGGGTTTAGAGCCCAGACCCGCGTAACGACAGTCGGCGATTGACGCGCCCTCAGCGTCTCCAATGAGCGCGTCGATTTCCCGCCGCATCTCCATTAACCGGGCACGGTCGCCATCCTCGGTCCGCTGGTCGCCTTCCTCCGGCTGCTGGTCCTCCTCAACCGGCTGCTCCTCTTCGACCGGCTGTTCCTCCTCGACTGGCTGGTCCTCCTCAACCGGCTGCTCCTCCTCGACCGGCTGCTCTTCCTCGACCGGTTGCTCTTCGCCATTGTTGTCTGGTCCAACAATGGGATCGCGGTCTTCACAGGCAAGGAGGGAGACGGAGATCCATACCGCCGCAACCAGGTATCGCATGGGTTTTCCTTTCTGTCGAACAAGCATCATCGTTCCTATAATGGGGAACGTTTCATTTCACGAACAGTTCCTCTTTCGAGCCTGGCGAATGACCATGCTGGCGACTTTGTTTTACAACTGTCCGATGAGCGGGTATTTCATCCGATTCCACGTGTTTATCCTCTGGTTTATCTCTATAGTAACCTTAACATAGTAGCCTTAACATAGTAGCCTTAACACCTTCTTTAATCGAGTTCTGTAGCAGGAAAGGTGAATTCACCATGCGACAGTACCGTGTTGCTATTCTTGGCTGCCGCGGCCGGGGCACGGCCGCGGGCCGCGCGTACCATCAGCATCCACGCACCGAGGTAGTGGCACTATGCGATCTCGTGCCCGAGCTGTTGGCGACCCTCGGCGACGAACTGGGGGTTAAGGCACGATACGACGATCTCGACCGGATGATCGAGGCCGAGGCCCCGGACATCGTCGCCATTCCCACTGGCACCGAGTTCCACTATCCGCTGGCCATGCGCGTGCTGGAGCACGGAGTCCACATCGATATCGAAAAGCCGATCTGCACGACCCTGGCCGAGGCCGACGCGGTACTGGCCAAGGCCGCGGAGAAAGGGGTGCGGGTAGCCGTGCATCACCAGGGGCGCACCGGCGGCGCGCTGCAAGCGGTCAAGGCGGCGATTGCCGAGGGCCGGATCGGCGACCTGCGTTACCTGCAGGGCAGCGGCAAAGGCTACTACGGCGGCTACGGCCTGATGAATATCGCCACGCATTCGCTCAATGCCATGCTCGGCGTGGCCGGCCCGGTGCGAAGCGTGCAGGCCGTGGCCCTGACCGATGGCCGCCAGATCACGCCCGAGGATGTGGTGCCGTCGCCGAGCGGCATGGGCTACATTGCCGGTGAGCACGTGACCGCGGCGCTTGCCTTTGAATGCGGGATTTCTGGTGTCCTCTTGCAGCACCGCTTCCCAAAGATGGATTCGACAGCCTATATGATCGAGATCTACGGCACCGAGGGCAGGCTCTACTGGAAAAGCGGCGCCCCGTGGTTTCTGTCCACGCCGCACTTTGCCCCCGGCCATACCGAGTGGCAACCGCTCGCCCCCATCGTGCCGGAGCACTACGATCCGGCCGGTCCGGCTTCCGTGGAGGACTACCAGTTCGCCGATGAGTACGTACAGGCGCTAGACGAGGGCCGTGCGCACGAGTGCTCGGGCGACGCCGGCCGCCACGTGCTGGAGATTCTGATGGGGATTTTCGAGTCGGGCGCGCGCGGCCGGCGCGTGGACCTGCCGCAAGTGGACCGCGATCACCCGCTCCTGCGCTGGCGCGAGGAACACGGCCTGGGTCTGCCCGATCCGAAGCCGCGCCCCTATGGGGAGTGGCTCGCCGCGGAAGACGACCGTTTGGGCCGGAGTGCGAGCTAGCCGCCAGGCGCCGCTCCCATGATCCGCACCATGTTCCCGCCCAGGATCGCCGCCATCTCGTCCTCGCTTAAAAACGGGCAGTAGCGCCTTACGTAATCGAGGCTCTGGCGGTAGGTCCAGTGCAGCAGCACAATCGGTATGTCCGTACCCCACAGAATGCGATCGGCGCCGAAACGTTCGACCATCTTTTCAAGGACGGGCCGCATCTGGGGCATGGGGTAATCCCAGCGCGACTGCATGAACACGGCGAAGAGGATCTGGATGTGGAAGCGCGGGTGGTCCGCGGGCGCAGCTTCGTAGACCTCGTCGGGGACGTTGAGCCGGTCGCCGTCGGCAAACATCCGCCAGGGGAAACCGTGGGTCACGATCACGTCGACATCGGGGTACCTGTCCATCCAGGATCGCAAAGAACGTAACTCATCCATGTACGCGGACGGTGATCCGACCGCACCGAGGGTAAAGAACACCGGGATGTCCAGCCCGGCCACCGCGGTCCAGAACGGGTCGAAATCCGGCCCTGTCCATTCGGTCGACAGGTCGTAGAGGGGCCGGTGGAAAGGCGCGAACTGAAGCCCCGAAAGGCCGTGTACGCGGATCGCCCGTTCCAGTTTCTCGATCGCGTCGCCGGTCCGGTCGGGAATCCACCATTCGGGCACCTGGACCAGTCCCTGGATCCGCCGCGGATAGCGCCGGCAGCAGGTCGCGATGAACTCGTCGTCGAGTCCCATGTACGGCGTGCGGTGCAGGAGGGCCCGGTCGACACCCGCGTAGTCCATTTCCGCCACCAGATATTCCACGGTGAAGGAGAAATCCTCCGTCCACGGCGGCAGGGCCTGCTTTACATAATCCTCGCCATCTACCGTCCACTCCGCCAGGCCGTGTTCTCCGGTGCGGAAGTCCGCATCCCGCAAGCCCTCGAAACGCCACGGGCGGCCTGGATCGTAAAGCCCCGTGGCGTCGGCGGGAGCGCGGTCTTCGCGCCGCCAGACGGGCTGTTGGCGCGCCTGGGCCATGAACAGCTGCAAATGGCGCCGAAATTCTGCACGATTGTCGAAACCACCGATATCGCGCGGCTTAGGGAAACAGTAGGCGTGTCCGTCGTAGATCATGTTTTTGTCTTTATAGTAAGCGGCCTATTGACAGACTGATCCAAAAACCGACTACAAATCGCCTTTACATTTAAGCAATCATACTTCATTATACCTATGGTGTTCTAAATGGCGAAGGGCAGGCTTCTTAAATTGCAGAACCCGATTTAATTAAGATGGAATATACTGCACACGCCCTTCGTGTCATAAAGGAACGAAAAATCCACTTGGAGTGGATAGATAGAGCAGTATCAGACTATGAAACTCCAAGTAGACAAAGATGCAGACGCTCTTTATTTGCGTCTCGACGATTCTAACATCGTCGAGTCTGTGGAAGTCTCACCTGGGGTCGTACTCGACTACAACGAGTCGAACGAAGTGGTGGGCGTGGAATTGCTTCAGCTTTCGAAACGCTCTGCTAACCTGAACCTCTCCGCACTAGAATTCGAAACAGCTTGAGCAAGTCCGTTTGCTGTGATACTCCCTCCCGGTAATTGAAAGCTCACCCGATTACTTTAGTGTATTTTCCTATCTTAACAAAGATGCCAGACCGACTATCTCGGTGCTCGCAAACTACTTGCAACTGTTCTGCTAGCCCTGGAAGATACACCGTCCAAACGCCGGATAGTTCATGTCAATGACCAAAACCCCCGCTACGCCCGGCCATCCCACGGACGCCGAACGCTTCCTCTTCGACACCAACGGTTACCTGGTACTGGAGGATTTCCTACCGGAATCCCTGGTCGATTCGCTGAACGCCGCGCTGGCTCGGACGATCGCCCGCCGGCGCGATCCCGATTTCAAACGAGCGCACGAACCGGCCTTCGCCGACCGGCTGGGCAGGGCCAACGCGCGGGTCATGCACCTGCTGGCCGAAGACCCGATCTTTCTGGACATGCTCGACTACGAGCCGATGATGGCCTACGTCCACGGCCTGTTCAACGAGATGCCCCACCTGCATTCCACGGATGCCTTCTACGAGATCGAACCTGGGGAACACCACGGACAGGGCTGGCATACGGACGGGATCCAGGACGGATTCCGTGACTTCCGGCCGCACGTTCCGTTATTGCAGTTCAAGATCGGGTATTACTTGAGCGACATGTCCGAACCCGACCAGGGCAACCTGAACCTCGTTCCCGGCAGCCACAAGTCCCTGGTAGAGCCTGACGCGGCGGACGGCATGCCTGGCGCAGTGCAGATCTGCGGGCGGCCCGGCACGGCCGTGCTCTTCCATAACGGGGTATTGCATTCGGCCGGTCCGTTCACGCGCCGCGGGGGCAAGCGGGTGATCCTGTACTACGGATACGAACACCCCTGGATGCTGGCGTGCGCTGAACAGTGGCGGTACGACAGGGACTTCCTGAACAGCCTCACCCCGGCGCGGCGGCGTTTCTTCCACGGTTTCGTCTTCGACCCGCCGGAATACCGCTGGGGTTGATCGGACGACGCGTCGCATTACGCTTCAGCATGATGCCCGGGAGCCGTTTCAGTCTTTCATTGCGAGGATCGATCTCGAATCCGCCGGACTCCAGGGCGGTCACGCCGAATAGTGGTTCCGTCCCTTCCGGGCCATAGGCTAAGGTCCCGCCAACGATCACTCCTTCGAACTCGGTCTCGGCGACCGTTGCTTCCAACGTCACCGGGTTGCCGTCCGCGAATACGTAGTCGCGACTTCCCCTCGGTTTGAGGCCAATTGCTTCGAGGGTTCCCCTTGGCACAAGCGAGTCGAACGCCCCGGTATCGACCATGAACTTGCCTGTCCAACTACGCTGCGGCTCCGCGGGATTACGGATCGTCACATCGACATAAGTGGTGCCCGTACTAACATCCCTCTTGCTTGCGTATTCCATTTGATGATTCAAATCATTCCGGATGATCCGACGTGCCCTGTCATAGAATGTAGTCGAAATTCACCTTGTTTCTATTCGACTTTTTTCTGAAGTGTACTTTGATCGGGTGTACATTGGCCTATATGTACATTGGCTATGTGTACATTGGGCTATGTTAAGAAATGGAACAATCCAAAAACGCAGTAACACGCATGATCCTCGACACGTATTGCCAAGGAATCTTGCCATGAGGTTTCGTTTCGTTCCACTCGTCCTCTCGGTCATTGTCCTTTCGACGTGCGGCAGGGAAAGCCCCACGGAACCGCCACTGGCGGCAGGCATCACGGTATCGCCAACCGAAGCCGTACTGGATGCAATCGGCGCGACCGTGCAGTTCACCGCGTCGGTACGGGACGGGAACGACCGGGCGATAGTAAACGCCGCCGTGACGTGGACCAGCGGAAACACCGAAGTGGCCACCGTCACGGACGACGGCCTGGTCACGGCCCTGAGAAACGGTTCCGCGGTCGTCACGGCCGTTTCCGGGCAATTCCATGCGACTGCCGCCGTCACGGTATCGCAGACGGTCGCCCGCATCGAGCTCGCGCCCGCAAGCGTGACATTGACGATGACGGACGGGGCGCTGCGGGTGGACGCCGCGGCGAAAGACAGGAACGGCCACCTGGTGCCGAACGCGCGACTGGTCTGGGCAAGCAGCGATCCCCTCGTCGTCTCGGTGAACGCACTGGGCGTCCTCGAGGCGCAGTCGAACGGCAACGCCCGGATCACCGCTTCTTCCGGGGACGTATCGGCAAGCGTGGAAGTCACGGTCTCGGGATTCGGACCGGACGCGCCGGAACGCGCCGCCCTGGTCGCGCTGTACAACGGGACCGGCGGACCGGAATGGACGCTCGCCACAAGCTGGTTGAGCGACGCCCCTCTGGCCGAGTGGCACGGGGTGGTGACCGATGCCGAAGGAAGGGTGGTCGAACTGCTGCTCGACAGGAACGGCATGACGGGCGCGATCTCTTCGGAATTGTTCCGACTGGAGAGGCTCCGGTCTCTTTCACTCGCGGGCAATCGTTTGACCGGCAGCATCCCCCCCGGAATCGGACGACTCACCAGGCTGGAGGTGCTGGAGGTTTCCTTCAACCGGTTGACGGGTAGCATACCGCCCGAAATCGGGCGGCTCACCAGGCTCAGGGTACTCGCAGCCAGGGGCAATAACTTCTCGCACGGACCGTTGCCCCTTGCCATGACCCATCTCGACAACCTCGAAACGCTGAGGCTTGACAGGACATTCCTTTGCGCGCCGCTGGACGCGGATTTCCAGGCCTGGCTCGGTACAATTAGCGACGTTGCAGTGGACCATTGCGAGGACCTGGAGCGAAGCGCGCTGATCGCGTTGTTCAACGCAGCGGACGGGCTGAACTGGACGGAACGGGACAACTGGCTTACCGGCGCGCCCCTGGGCACCTGGCACGGCGTTGCGACCAATGATTCAGGCCAGGTGGCGGGTCTGGATCTGGAAGACAACAACCTGAAGGGAACGCTGCCGTCCCGGCTGGGAGATCTCCTATCGCTAAACGTACTGGACCTGTCGAACAACCCCGGGCTGGCGGGACCGCTGCCTGCGTCGCTGGCTGGTCTCGGCCTGACGGTCCTCAGGTTGGACGGAACAGGTCTTTGCGCGCCGCCGGACCCCGATTACCAGGCCTGGCTGGCCACCGTCGGCGATATACGGGTCGTCAACTGTCCCTCTGCCGTCACCCCCGACCGGGTGGCATTGACCGCGCTATACGGCGAAGCGGGCGGCGCGAACTGGCAGGCGGCCGCCAACTGGCTCAGCGAAGCGCCGCTGCGAGACTGGCACGGCGTCGAGACCGATGACGAAGGATACGTGACCTCCATCGACCTAGGTTACAATAACCTGAAAGGGCGGCTGCCTCCGGAATTGGCGCTGATGGACCGGCTGGAAACGTTGCGTCTCATCGGCAACGGCCTGACCGGGCACATTCCACCCGAACTCGCACGTCTCGACCGACTCGCCACGTTGGATCTCTCGGTGAACCTGCTGACGGGGCCCATTCCGCCTGAACTGGGACGGCTGGGAAACCTCTCCGTCCTCGACCTCTCCGCCAACAGGATGACCGGGTCCATTCCATCCGAACTGGGACGACTCGACCGGCTCTCCGTCCTCGATCTCGGGCTCAACCGGTTCCACGGACCCGTGCCGCCGGAACTAGGGAACCTCCGCAGCCTCGGGCGGCTGACGCTCTCTTCCAACCAATTTACGGGTCCCGTTCCCCCCGAACTGGGGAGATTGGCAAGCCTCTCCATCCTCAACCTCCGCAACAACGGGCTGACGGGCCAGGTCCCACCCGAGCTGGGTCGCCTGGAAAACCTCGAGTATGTAAACCTCTCAACCAACGAGTTGACGGGCCCCGTTCCGTCGGAGCTGGGCCGATTGACAAGCCTCGAGGACCTGGAACTCTCCGACAACGAGTTTACCGGTCCCGTTCCACCCGCACTGGGAAGGCTGGCAAACCTTGAGGAACTGGACCTTTCCACCAACGAGTTGACGGGCCCCATTCCATCCGAACTGGGAAGACTGGAAAACCTCGTCACACTGAGTCTGGCATCGAATCGTCTGAGCGGGTCGGTGCCGCCCGAACTGGGCACGCTCGGAAAGCTCAGGACGCTGAGCCTTTCCGGAAACGCCACGCTGTCGGGGCCGCTGCCGCACGCGTTACTCAACCTCAACCTGGCCTCCCTGCTGCTGGCCGGCACGGAACTTTGCGCGGCCATGGACACCGAGACCCAGACGTGGTTACGTGAAATAGATGAAAGGCGCGTATCCGACTGCGGTGACGCCATCGCGCGCGTCGCGTCCGCGTATCTTACGCAGGCGGTGCAATCCCTCGAAAACCCGGTGCCCCTGGTTGCCGGCAAGCCCGCGCTCCTGCGCGTCTTCTTGACGAACGGCGGCGTTGCCGACGCCCGGCGGCCGGCGGTACGCACCACGTTCTACCGGAACGATCGCCCGGTGCACACGGTCGACATACCGGGTCGAGACGAACCTTTGCCGGACCGCCCGGAGGAAGGCGACCTCGCGTCGTCATCCAATGCCGCGGTACCGGCCGAAGTCGTTCGACCGGGCCTGGAAATGGTGATCGAAATCGATCCCGGCGGAATGCCGGATTCCGCTTCGGACGCCGGACACGGCCTGCCGCCTGACGGTCGCCGCCTGCCGCCTGACGGCCGGCTGGCCGTCGAGGTGACGGAGGTGCCGCCTCTCGATCTTACCCTGGTCCCGTTCCTGTGGTCGCCGGATCCGGACTGGACACTCACGGACTACGCCGCGGGCCTGTCGCCCGATGACGAACTGTTCAGGATGACCCGGGAGACGCTGCCGGTCGGTGACTTGCGGCTGAACGTACGCGAACCCGTTTGGACCTCGATCAAGTCCGAGGCGAAAAACACCATATCGATCCTGGTCGAGGTCTTCGTGGTTCGCATCCTGGACGGCGCCCAGGGACACTATATGGGCATCATCCCGGCCAGCGAACGCGTGGGCGTCGCCGCCATCCCCGGAAAATACGGCGTGTCGGCACTGAACGGAAACATCATTGCCCATGAACTCGGACACAATATGAACCTGGGGCACGCGCCCTGCGGCGGTCCGTCCGGGGTGGATCCTGACTACCCCTATTTCGATGGGACTACCGGCGCATGGGGATTCGACATTCAATCGGGATCGCTGGTGTCGCCGCAAAACTACGACCTGATGAGTTACTGCAGCCCCGACTGGATCAGCGACTTCCACTTCACCAAGGCGCTGATCTATCGGCGGTCCGAGGAAACGCCCGTCCCGGCGGCGCGCGCCGCTTCCGCGACCAGCCTGCTGATATGGGGCGAAGTGAACGACGTGGGCGAACTGATCATCCATCCGGCCTTCGCAGTCGACGTCCCGCCCGTCCTGCCGGAGACCGGCGGTCCGTATCGTATCAACGGTGAAGACGAAGCGGGGAACACGCTGTTCGACCTGTCCTTCGGCACGGCGGACATCGCGGACGCGGCCGGGAGCGTCTTCGCCTTCGTACTTCCCGTCCGTCCTGACTGGCTCGGTCGATTGGATCGTATCGCATTTTCCGGGCCGGAAGGAGTAAAGGCGATAGATCGGGAAGGAGGGCCGGCCGCCGCGATCATGCTGGACCGGACCACCGGTGCGGTCCGAGGCATCCTCCGGGACTGGCTGGACCCGGGCGGTTCTCCATCGTTCGCCCGTCGCGTGGTGCCGGACGGGGATTACGAAGTCCTGGTCAGCCGCGGCATCCCGGACTCGCGTCCACGGTAGCATCACCGGTAGCGATGGTTGCATGCCGAGACCCAGCGGCTGGTACGCCGGCCCGTCGATACCGTACGACAGATAGATAAGCCGGTTCAAAAAACTGTTCCGGGCATCGCATATGGGGTATAATACCGGGTATAGCCCGGACCGGTCGTGTCGTCCAGGTCGGGGGTGCCGCCGAGACCTGAGTTATCACCCGGACCGGTCCCTGAATAAGCCCGGATCGACCCGAATTCCGCCCTGATTCATGAATATTGTTCTTACTCTGGCTTTGACCGCCGTCTGCCTGGGTGGCGAAACCTTCTTCCACGCACCACGGAACTATCTGGGAGAGCGGGCTTTCTCGCTTCGCCTTTCCGATGAGCGGGTGTCGAACGGCCACACCCTGTTGCTGCAGTACATCCCTGGTGGTCCTGATCAGGAAGCCAGTGGCAGCCCCGGCGAGGAAGCCGGTCCCGTGGCCAACCTTCCGGCAGCGCGGGCCGATCTCGACGGCTCGGCCGGTCCTGGCCCGGCCGGTCGCGCGGCTGAACTGACCGTTTGGGCGGGTGCCCGGTCCCATCGCCTGTACCCTCATCCGACCAAACCCGAAGGTGTTCTATTCGCCCTGATCGGCATTCCCTATCGGGCGGTGCCGGGACCGGATACCGTGTACGTGGAATGGACCGAGAGCGACCGGATCTTCGATCGGGAACTCCCGTTCGCCATAATCGCCGGCCCGTACCGGTCGGAGCAGATCCGCGGCGTGCCGCAGAGCCGGGTCACACCCTCGGTTGCGGACTTTCGGCGCATCGCGCGGGAACAGAGGATCATCGCCGCGGCGTACGAGGCGGTACGGGATACGGTGATGATGGAAGACACGTTCCGTTACCCTGTGGAAAAGAAGACCATCACCAGTCCGTACGGGACTCGCAGGGTGTTCAACGGACAGCTTCGCAGCTATCACGGCGGCCTCGACCTGCGGGCCTACGAGGGCACGCCCCTGTACGCCGCCCAGTCCGGCGTGGTCAAACTGGCGCAGAACCTGTTCTATTCGGGCAACCACGTCCTCGTCGAACACGGCATGGGCATCCACACCGGGTATTCGCACATGAGCCGGCTGTACGTGAAAGAAGGGGACGAGGTGTCCCGGGGACAGTTGCTGGGACTGTCGGGGGCCACGGGCCGGGTGACCGCCGCGCACCTGCACTGGACGGTGAACGTGGACGGCGTGGGGGTCAGTCCGCTCCAGTTCACCGAGATCCTGGCCATGCTGTACCAGAAACCCGTCGAGGTGCGTAATCCGAATGACGGCTGAACGGGGTAGTCATGCGATCGAAGATCTGCCTGTTGCTCCCTGCTTCCTTGCTGATGGTTGCCGTTGCCCTGGCGTCGGACGTTTCCCCCGATGGGCCGGGGTCACCCGGGCAGCCCGGCCATTCTGGATCCCCTGAATCGCCCGGTTCCTCCGACCCGGTCGATCAGCCTGGTTCGGCCGCCCGGGTCAACTCCGTCGGCGTGACGTTGCCACCGGACGCCGCGCCGCCCTCCCAGCAGATCCTGCGCACGTTCGAGCTGAACAATCGGTACATGGACCGGGCCACGTCATCGTACCAGAAGTCCTTCGGATTCGCCCTGACGAATGAGCCCCTCACTCGGGTCGACCGCAATTTCAACCTGGTGCCCGCCGCCGCGACCCACTGGGAAGTGACCGAGGACGGCCATACCTGGGTTTTCCACCTCCGGAAGGACATGGTTTTCGGCGACGGCAAACCGGTTACCGCCTACGATTACGCGGACACGTTCCGGCGCTGGGCGGACCCGGACATCGGTTTCGATTTCGAATGGTATTACCGGCCCATCAAGAACTGGGGCGCCGTCGTCGCGCGGAAGATGCCGCTGGATTCGCTGGGCGTCGAGGCGCTGGACCGGCATACCATTGCCTTCACGACCACACGGCCCGCGCCTTTCGCGCCTCATCTGCTCAACTACAGCTGGGTGACGCCCACCCACCAGTTCGAGAAATACGGGGCCGCGTGGTCCACCAAACCCGAAACCCACATCGGGTATGGACCCTACCGGCTCAAGGAGTGGACCATCAATGACCGCATCGTCCTGGAACCGAACCCCGCCTACCCCGGACCCAGCACGCCCTACCTGGAACGGATCATCGCCCGGTTGTACAACGCCGCGGCCCAGCCGCCCTTTCTCGCTTCCTACGAGGCCGGCGAGGTCGACTACGTCCTGCTGAACATCCCGGCCGAGATCAACCGTGTCCGGTCCGACCCGGTGCTGCGAAGCCACCTCAACACCTACACCAATTTCACCACGTACTATCTGTTCATGGATACCCGCGTTCCTCCCTTCAACGACCTCCGCGTCCGCCAGGCCGTAAGCCACGCCATCGACCAGCCGGCCATCATGAAGTCCGCCCTGAAGGACATCGCGGTGCCCGCCGTTTCGATGATGCCGGCCGGATTCCCCGCCGCCAATACCGAAGCGCTCGCGCCTATACAACGGTACGAACCGGAAAGGGCCCGCCGACTGCTTGCGGAAGCAGGTTATCCCGACGGCAGAGGGTTCCCGGTGATGGCCATGTGGCTGCGCGGAGAGGCCTACCTGAGAAAAGTGGCCGCCGAGGCCATCCAGGCCATGCTGAAACAGAACCTGAATATCGAGGTCGAGGTGCTGAACGTGGAACGGAAGGTCTACACGGAAGCCATGAACGCCAAGGAGATCCCCTTTTCCATGATCGCCTACGGATGGGACTACCTGGACCCCAGCAACCTGCTCAACCTGTGGTTGTCCCGGGGCCGCCATCCGTGGCGCAACGACCGGTTCGAGGAACTTGTGGAGCGCGCCAACCACCTGGTGGGCGATCCCGGCCGCCGGGCGCAACTCTACCACGACGCGGAAGAAATCCTGGTCCGCGACGTGGGCGGCGTTTTCCTCTGGCACGACCTGGTCAACGAGATGTGGCGGCCTTACATCCGCGGTGAAGCGCTCAAACCGAACGACGCGGGATACAGGGCATGGCGTGGAAACCAGATGCTGAACCTGATGACGACGATTTATATTACAGATGACGTATCCCGGGAAACGACCGCGCGCTAACCGGCCGGACGGTGGAATTGGCTGACCGGCCGATGACGGGACCGCGGTGTTTGCTGACCGGCCGATGACGGCAGGGGCGTTTCGCTGCAGCATCCGCGCCACAACGTTCGGCCTTTTACCCTTCGATGCTTATGCCAATAGACATGAGAAAATGGGGCAGCCTCGCCCTGGCGACGATGTTGACTGGTTCGATGGCGCTCATGTGCGCCACCCTGTTGGGCGCTTCCGGGAGCGAGCCGGATGACCAGGAACAGCCGCCGGGAGTCAACCCCCGCGATGACCCAACCCACCAGGGTGAATCGACCCACGTCAATTCGATCGGCGTCACCCTTCCCTCGGACGCCGCGCCGCCGGAATACCAGCATCTGCGCACCTTCGAGCTGAACAACCGGTTCATGGACCGGGCCACTTCATCGTACCAGAAGATCTTCGGCTTCGCGTTGACCAACGAGCCGCTGACCCGCGTCGACCGGGATTTCAACCTGCTCCCCGCCGCGGCGACACACTGGGAAGTGACCGAAGACGGCCACACCTGGATTTTCCATCTGCAGCAGGACCTGGTCTTCGGCGACGGCCGGCCCGTCACGGCCTACGACTACGAGTCTTCGTTCCTTCGCTGGGCCGATCCGAAGACCGGGTTCGATTTCGAATGGTACTACCGGCCCATCAGGAACTGGGGCGAAGTCGTGGCCGGCCGCATGCCCCTGGATTCCCTAGGCGTCGAAGCGCTGGACGAGCATACGATCGCCTTCACCACGACCCAGCCGACGCCTTACGCGCCGGAGCTGCTCAACTACAGCTGGGTGACCCCCACCCACCTGTTCGAGAAATACGGTCCGGCCTGGTCGACCCGCCCGGAGACCCACATGGGAAACGGACCATTCAGTCTCAAGGAATGGACGATCAACGGCCACATCGTCCTCGAGCCGAGTCCCACGTACCGGGGCCCTAACAAGCCCTACCTGGAACGTATCACGGCGCAGCTCTTCAACGCCGCCGCACAGCCGCCCTACCTAGCCGCATACGAGGCCGGCGAGGTCGACTACATCGTGCTGAGCAACCAGGCTGAAATCAACCGGGTCAAGTCCATCCCTTCGTTGAGGGACGACCTGAACACCTACGTGGATTTTCAGACCTATTACCTGATGATGGACACTCACAATCCACCCTTCAACGACTTGAGGGTCCGCCAGGCCTTCAGTCATGCCGTGGATCAGGCTTCGCTCATGAACTCCGCCCTGCGGGACATCGCACTGCCGGCGCCGTCCATGCTGCAACCGGGGTTTCCCGCGGCCAATACAGAAGCGCTGGCCTCCATACAAGGTTACGATCCGGATCTGGCGCGCAGGCTCCTTGCTGAAGCAGGTTACCCGGACGGCAGGGGATTCCCCGCCGTGAGCATGTGGCTGCGGGGGGAACCCATCGTGATTAACACGGCCGCCGAGGCGGTACAGGCCATGCTCAAACAGAACCTGAATGTCGAAATCGGTGTACAAAACGTGGAGCGGAAGGTGTTTACGGAGGCGATGAATGCCCGGGAAATCACCCTGGCGCTCATTCCCTACCGTTACGATTACGTCGACGCGAGCAATCAGCTCACGCTGTGGCTGTCGAACGGCAGGCATCCCTGGTACAACGAGCGATTCGAAGACCTGGTGCTCCGGGCGAATGTGCTGGTGGGAGACCCGGACCGGCGCACCGCGCTATACCAGGAGGCGGAGGAGATCCTCGTCCGCGACGTGGGCGGCGTGTTCCTCTGGTACACGCTGATCAATGAGATGTGGCGGCCCTACGTGCGCGGCGCCGCGCTGGAGACCAACAATTGGGGATACAAGGCGTGGCGGGGCAACCAGATGCTGAACCTGATGCCGACCCTGTATATCTCGGAAGAGGTCCTGGAATCGGCCGATGAGCAGGAATCCACCGGCTTCTGGGACTGGTTGACTACGAGGTAGAAACCGGTGGCGTCCTCAACAAATTGCCGGGCCGCTTCCCCTACGCCGCGGCTTCCTGCACGATGCGCCCGTCGAAAAGGCGAATGATCCGGTGGGCGTGATCGGCCAGCACCTGGTCGTGCGTCACCATGATGATGGTCGTGCCCGCCTCGTTGAGACCGTTCAGCAGTTCCATCACCTCCGCGCCGTTGGCCGAGTCCAGGTTACCGGTCGGCTCATCGGCCAGGATCAGCCTGGGGTTGCCGATGACCGCCCGCGCCACGGCCACGCGCTGCTGCTGGCCGCCCGAGAGCTGCTGCGGGAAGTGGTTCCGGCGGTGGGGGATCTGCATGTGCTCCATCGCCGCGTCTACCCGCTCCTTGCGCTCCTGCTTCGAAGTGCCCAGGTAGATCAGCGGCAGTTCGATGTTCTCGTAGACCGTGAGTTCGTCGATCAGGTTGAAGCTCTGGAAGACGAAGCCGATGTTGGCCTTGCGCAGGTTGGCCCGCTGCCGCTCGGAGTGGCCGGACACTTCCTGATCGAGGAAATGGTACTCCCCGCCCGAGGGGTTGTCGAGAAGGCCAAGGATGTTGAGCAGGGTGGACTTGCCGCAGCCCGAGGGCCCCATGACCGCCACGAACTCGCCTTCGTCCACGGCCATGGTCACGTCGTTCAGCGCCGTCGTCTCCACCTCTTCCGTCGCGTATAGTTTCTTTAGATGCTCTGTCCTGATCATGGTGCACTCCCGTAGTGTGATGATTACTGCAATACCAGCCTTTCCATGTCACCGAAGTTGTCGTACATGGAGGTGATGACCGTTTCGCCCTCTTCGAGCCCTTCGAGCACCTCGAAGTACTGGCTGTTCTGCCGGCCGAGCCGGATCTGGCGCCGCACGGCGAACTCGCCTGTGGGATCCAGCACGTAGATCCAGCGCCCGCCCGTCTTCTGGTAGAAACCGCCCCGGGGCACCTGCATGGCGTCGGCCAACTCGCCCAGCGCGACCCGGACCTGCAGCGTCTGGCCGCGGCGGAGGCCGTCCGGCATCCCTTCGGGGAACACCATGTCCGCCTCGAACTGCCCTTCGATCACCTCGGGGTACACCCGGCTGATCACCAGGTCGTAGGTCCCGCCCGCGAAATCGAAGGATCCGGTCTGGCCCGTGCGGATGCGGGCGATGTAGTGCTCGTCGATGGCCGCCCGCACCTTGAACTCGTCCTCCACGTCGATCTGGCCCAGCCGGTCGCCGCCGGGCTTGGACTCGCCCACCTCGGCGATCAGCGAGGAGAGCAGCCCCGTGATCGGCGCCCGGATCGTCAGGTTCTCCTCGTTTTGCTTGATGAGTTCCAGGTTCAGGCGCAGCCGGTCGATCGATTCCTCCAGCTGCTGGATCTGGATCGTCTGGAAAAGCGAATCCTGGCGCAGCGTCTCGACGGTCACGTCCCGCCTGCGCGTCAGGTATTCCAGGTTGTCCTTCGCCTCGTCGTATTCCTGGCGCGAGGTCAGGTCCGCCTTGAACATCTCGTCCTGGCGCGCGTACTCGCGCTCGGCCTGGCGCAACTGGTATTCGGTTTCCACCAGCCCGGCGCGCATGCTCAGGCGCCGCTGTCCCATGGTCACCCGCGTCTCCCTGAGCCGGTTCACCTCGCGGAAGAGCTCGGCCTCGCGCTGCATGACGCTCAGCTGCAGGTTGGCGTTGGACAGCCGCAGGATGGGCGTGCCCTCCTCGATCGGCGAGCCTTCCAGGACGTAGACCTCCTCCACGCGCCCGCCTTCCACCGCGTCCAGGTAGATCGTCCGCAGCGGCATCACCTCGCCCTGCTCCACGATGTACTCGAGGAAGGGACCGTGGGTCACCGGGGCCAGGGTCAGCTTCTCCGCGTCCACGTTCAGCGAGGACGGGTTGATCGTGAGCAGTTGCCAGGCGACGAACGCGATCACCAGGGCCGCCCCGCCAAAAATCGCGATCCGGCGCGGCGTAAAGCGCTTCTTCTCGATCCGGCGGTCCATGGTGTTGTCCTGCTCACGCTGCCGCTCGGCCGCGAACATACTCACCAGGCCCTTGGATTCTTCACCGTTTTGACGCTCGTCGCTCATGTGCTTTAGCCCAGGGTCGTCGCCATTACCCAGAATGGCTTGTCGCCTACGTTATAATCCCGCAGCGGATGCAGGGTGCCATCTGACTGGTCCACGCTAAATGCCGTCATCATGCCCGCGGCTTCTCCGGCGCAATAGAGGAACCGGCCGTCCGGATCGACGTTGAAGGAGCGTGGGCTGGCCGGCACCGAAACGTGCCCGAAGGCGCTCAGCGCGCCGTCGGCCGCCACGTCGTAGCCTACGATGCTGTCATGTCCCCGGTTGGAGGCATAGGCCCACTTCCCGTTCCGATGCACCTCCACGTGTGCGGTGAAACCACCCTCCTCCCAGTCATCGGGCAGGGTCGATACGTTCTGGAAGATCTCGAGGGTACCGCTATCCGCATCGAAGTGATGGGCCGTCACCGTGTTGCCCTGCTCGTTGACGATGTACGCCACGTCCCCACCGGGCCGGAAGCAGATATGCCGGGGTCCCGTTTCTTCGTCCGGGGGGTTCAGTACCGCGGGTTCATTGGGGGTCAGCCGCCCCGTTTCCGCGTCGAATCGAAACTGGTTGGTCTTGTTGGTGGGACAGACGTGGGGGACGATCACGTACCGGTCCTCGACCGCCAGGTAGACGGCATGGGCCTTTTCGCCCGTGTTGATGTACTGCATGAGCTCGCCGATCGCGCCGTCGCCGCCCAGGCGGTGCACGGTGATGCCGCCGCCCCCGTAGTATACCGTCAGCAGGAACCGGCCGCGCCGGTCCGTAACCAGGTGCGCGGGGATCTCGATGCCGGTATCCACCTTGTTGACAAGGGAGAGTTCGCCTGAGCCCGTGTCCACCCGGTAGGCCGCGAGCGTGGTGGATTCCACGTGGGCGTTGTACATGAGGTTGCCCACCGGATGCAGGCACAGCGCCCCGGACGGACCGTGGGCGTCGCTGGTGGACCGCAGGGTCAGTGCGCCCGTCTCCCGGTTCTGGTCGTAAGCTTTCACCTGCTCGTCGCCGGTCAACGAGACGAAAACAACGGTGCGTCCGGACGGGGAATCAGCCATGCTTTTCCAATCTCCTGTTTTTGATAAAGACTACCTTAACGGGTAAGACTTCAAAATATACTCCGAGGTTGCGTCCTCAAAGTGTATTTTGGATTCAGGATGTCCGTGTCGATGATCGCACGGCGGGCAAGACGCTGCGGGTTCAAACGAAGGAGTCGGGGCCATTGCGGATTATGATCATCGCCGGAGAAGCGTCGGGCGAGATGCACGGAGCGGGAGTCGTGGCCGCGCTCAAGGCCAGGTACCCGGAAATCGATGTATTCGGCGTCGGCGGGGAACGCATGAAACGGGCCGGCTGCGCGCTGGTCTACCATATCGAACGCTTCTCGGTCATGGGTCTCACCGAGGTCGTCCGGCACCTGCCCTTCATTCGACGGGCGTTGCGACGGCTGGACGGACTCCTCGCATCCCGGCGGCCCGACCTGGTCATCCTCATCGACTATCCCGACTTCAATCTCCGACTCGCCCGCAAGGCCCGCCGGCGGGGGATACCGGTCCTGTACTACATCAGTCCCCAGGTCTGGGCCTGGAGGCCGCGGCGGATCCACGCCATCGTCCGAAACGTGGACTGCATGGCCGTGGTCTTTCCATTTGAAGTGGAACTGTACGAGAAAGCCGGCGGAAAGGTCGTCTTCGTCAGCCATCCCCTGCTGGAAGTGCTCGAAAGCCGGCAGTCCAGGACCGAATTCTGCGAAAGCGTGGGGCTCGATCCCGACCGGCCGATCATCGGGATGCTGCCGGGCAGCCGGACCATGGAAGTGGAGCGCATGCTTCCCGCGATGGCCGGCACCCTGCGGAATGTCCAGCGCGACCTGCCCGGGGTACAGGGCGTCATCGGACTGGCGCCGACCGTCTCCGGTACCGACCTGGCGGCGTGTCTCGCGGGAAATACTGGCCTGGAAGAAGACGTTATGAAGATGCCCGTGGTGGAAAACAGCACCTATGAGGTGATGAAACACGCCGATCTGCTGCTGGTCACGTCGGGAACGGCGACCCTGGAGTCCGCCTGTTTCGGCACGCCCCTGCTGGTCCTCTACCGGATGTCCCGCCTGTCCTGGTGGATCGCCCGGCGACTGGTCCGCATACCGGACATCGGCCTGGTTAACGTGGTCGCGGGCCGGCGCATCGCACCGGAATTCCTTCAGGACGCCGTCGATCCGGAAACGCTGTCGCCCGTAGTCCTGGAGCTGTTGAAGGACCCGGAAAAGCGACAGGCCATGGCCCACGAACTCCGGGAAGTAAGGAGTCGCCTGGGTACGCCGGGCGCATCGTCGCGCGTCGCCGAACTGGCCCTGGACATGGCGGCGGGCGCCGACCTGGCCCTGGACATGGCGGCGGGCGCCGACAACAATCAAGTGGATGACCGGGTAAGCGGGCCGCGCGGGGAAAGGGCAGCCAATGGCGGGCAATGAAAACCCCGTACACGCCCTGATAGGAAAACTGAGCGCCGGGGCGATATGCCTGCTTGGCAGGTCGCTCTCCATCCGCAGGATCGGAGCGGAGTACCTTGAGCAAGCGCGGGAAGGCGGCGGGAAGGTGCTGTACGCCTTCTGGCACGAGGGTCTGCTGGTGGCCACCTATGCCTTTCGCCGGCAGGGGATACGGGTACTCGTGAGCCAGCACCGTGACGGCGAGTTGATCGCCCGGGCCATCGAGAGCATGGGATACGGGACCATACGCGGATCTTCCACCCGGGGTGGGACGCGCGCCCTGTTCCGCATGGCGGCGGCCGGCGCGTCCGGCGACGACCTGGGGGTAACCGTGGACGGTCCCCGCGGCCCCCGGCTACAGGTCAAGCCGGGTACGCTGATCATCGCCGGGCGGTCCGGCCTGCCCATCGTGCCCTTCGCAGTCGCCTCGAACAATGCGTGCCTGCTTTCGAGCTGGGACCGTTTCATGGTACCGCGCCCATTTTCCAAGGCGGCGATCGCCTTCGGAGAACCGCTGAACATACCCGGAGACGCGCCGGTCGAGCGCCTCGAACCTTACCGGGCCGAACTCCAGCGGCGCCTGTTGGATGCACGCGAAACCGCCGGACGAAGTCTGGATGCGTCCTGACGAACCGGCAGATTCCCTACGAACCGGCAGATTCCCGACATGGTCTTTGTCTACACCTTGCTATATTCCGCGCTGATCGTGCTGCTCTCGCCGGTCCTGGCCTGTCTGTCCATCCTGGACCGGTACGGTATGCGCCAGCGGCTCGGCCGGCTGCCGCTCGTTCCCGACGGGGAGAACCGGCCGGTCGTCTGGTTCCACTGCGCGTCCGTGGGCGAAGCCACCGGCCTGGCCGCCGTGATCGCCGGATTCCCGGAACGCCATCCCGGTTACCAGGTGCTGGTCACCACGATGACCGAAACCGGCCTGGCCTATGCCAGGAAGCACGTACCCCGGGCCCGGTACTTCGGACTGGCGCCCCTCGACGCGCCCTTCATCGTCCGACGGGTGTTCGCGCGTGTACGCCCCCGCGCTCTGGTTCTGCTCGAAGGGGAACTCTGGCCCGGCATGCTCGGGGCGGCCGCCGCCCACGATTGCCCCGTGGCCCTGGTCAACGGCCGCATGTCGGATCGCAGTCTCGCGCGAAACCGATTCGTGAAGCCGTTGTTCAGGCACATGTTGCGGCGTCTGGCCGCCGTGGGCGTCCAGCATGCGCTCGACGGCGAGCGGTTCATCGCCTATGGCGCGGACCCGGGCCGGGTGCGGGTGACCGGCAACGTCAAGTTCGACCTGGCCGCCGAACAGCAGGGCCCCGGGCGGGAATCGCTGCGCCGTGAACTCGGCCTGTCCGCTTCCGTGCCGGTCATCATGGCGGGTTGCCCCCGGCCGGTGGAAGAGGAACGCGCCGTGCTGGCGGCCTTCGTCCGCGTACGGAAACGGTATCCCGAGGTCAAATTGATCTGGGCGCCCCGGCACCTCCAGCGCATACCCCCTGCCGAGCAGATGCTGAAGGCGGCCGGCCTTCGGTTCGCCCATCGGACGCGGTTGGGCGGCCCCGATGGGGCGGGCGAATCGGTCAAGGCCGGAGCAGGCGGTACGGAGCGCACGGCGGCACCCGACGGCGCGGGCGACCCCGATGGCACGGGCGGCCCCGACAGAACGGCCCCCGCTCCCTTCGACGTGATCATTCTGGACACCATGGGTGAACTGGCATCCATGTATGCCGCCGCGGACATGTCCTTCGTGGGCGCCACGCTGGTTCCCCTCGGCGGCCACAACCTGCTCGAGCCCGCGGCTTGCGGCATACCGGTCCTCTTCGGCCCCCACACCGAGAACGTCCGGGCAAGCGCCGCGGCCCTGCTGCGAACCGGGGGCGGCATGGTTGTGCACGACGGCGGCGAACTTGCGCTGAAATGGCTCGAACTGCTGGACGACCCGGGGAAGTGCACGCAGACCGGCGCGGCCGCCCGGCAGGCCGTGCTCGAATGTGCGAAGTCCGTGGACCGCACATTGGACCTTGTCGACCAGTGGATCCTCGATCCGGATGCTGGCAGATCCGCCGGATCCGGGACGTGGCGCTACACGCAACACACGCCGATCATTACCCGGTTGATGGACCCCGACGAACGCGCTCCCGCCATCCGCGCCATGCACGCTGCGTTGATGCCCGCGTCCCTGCTGATGGGCATTTTGATCCGGTTACGCAATGGGTTGTATGACAAGAAACTGCTGACTTCCGACCGATTGCCGGTCCCGGTGATCAGCGTAGGCGCACTGACCGCGGGCGGCGCGGGGAAGACCCCGGTCGTACGGTACCTCGCGGGCCGCCTTCGGGACGCCGGCTACCGGCCCGCCGTGCTGAGCCGAGGTTACGGCAGGAATTCCCGCGCGACACAGGCGATCAGACCGGGCGTCCTTTGGCAGGAGGCGGGCGACGAACCGGCCTTCCTGGCCTCGGCCCTTCCCGATGTACCAGTGGTTGTCGGCGCGAGCCGCACCGCGGCGGGTCGTCTGGCGATCGACAGTCACGGGGCGGACGTGCTGCTGCTGGACGACGGATTCCAGCACAGGCGCACGGCCCGCGCGGTGGACATCGTGGTGCATGACGCCACCAGCCGCCCCAGCCGGGGGCGCCTGCTTCCCGCCGGACCTTATCGAGAACCGGTCTCCTCGCTCCGCCGCGCCCGGGCACTGGTGCTGACACGGACAGACCAGGCCCAATCCGCGGCAGTCGACACGGCGCGAATAAAAGAATCGTTCCCCCACCTGGCGCTCATCGAAGCCGTCTATGAACCCGCGAGGCTGCGGCGCCTGGACGACGACACGAGCCTTCCGCTTAATTGGCTCGCCAGCCGTGAGGTACTCGTTCTCTGCGGGATCGCCAACCCGGCTTCCTTCGTACAGACGGTCACGGACGCCGGAGCACGCGTGACCCGGGTCCTGGCGTACCGGGATCACCACCCCTTCACCCCGTCCGACCTGGACCGGGCGCTGTCCCTGGCTTCAGCATCGAGCGTGGAATACCTCGTCACCACGGAAAAAGACGCCGTCCGGATCCCTCCGGGGCAAACCATCAGAAAACACCTGGTCGCCCTGGATATCGCGCTCCGGTTGACCTCGGGCGAACCTGCACTCGAGGAAATGCTTTCAATGCTGGACGACACGCGATGAACCGGCTATATTTACTAACCTGTTCGTTAATTTGACGACACCCGGCTTTTCATCCTTCTGAAATCCATTAAATGGCTGACTCGAACTGGATTGCCATCCTCGATTTCGGCGCGCAGTACACCCAGCTCATCGCGCGGCGCATACGGGAAAGCCACGTTTATTGCGAAGTACTTCCCTACGATACGCCGGCGTCCGAAATCTCGGCGCGCCAAGTCTCCGGCATCGTCCTTTCGGGCGGTCCGGCCAGCGTGTACGGGGAAGACGCGCCGCACCCGGATCCGGCCATATTCGAGACGGGCAAACCGATCCTCGGGATCTGCTACGGCCTGCAGCTCATGGGGCATTACCACGAAGGCGAGGTCGCCCACGCCGGAACCCGGGAGTACGGCAACGCGGGAATCCGGACGACGGGAGACACGCCCCTGTTCCGCGACCTGCCAGAGCGCATGACGGTCTGGATGAGTCACGGCGACGAGCTCAAGGCGCCGCCGCCGGATTTCGACATCATCGCCCGCTCCGACAACGGGCACATCGCCGCCGTCGCCCAGCCGGAACGCCGGATCTATGGCGTGCAGTTCCATCCGGAAGTCGTGCACACGGTCCATGGCCGCGAGATCCTCGAGAATTTCGTATTCGCCCTTTGCGGCTGCGAGGGAAGCTGGACGCCGCAGACCTTCATCGACGAGGCCATGGCCTCAATCCGGGAGAACGTGGGTGAACGCCGCGTGGCCTGCTTCGCCAGCGGCGGCGTGGATTCCTCGGTCGTGGCGGCGCTGATCGGCCGGGCCATCGGGGACCGTCTGACCTGCATCTTCGTGGACACGGGCATGCTCCGGAAGGACGAGGCCAGGCAGGTCGAAGAGACCTACCGGCGGACCATCAACGCCCGGTTCCGATTCGTGGACGCCTCGGACCGGTTCCTGGACCGGCTGAAAGGTGTGGAGGAACCGGAACAGAAACGCAAGATCATCGGGGACGAGTTCATTCGCGTCCTGGAAAGCGAACTGACCTCGCTGCGCGGCGTCCACATCCTGGCCCAGGGCACCCTCTACCCCGACGTGATCGAAAGCGCCTCCGTGAAGGGCCCGGCCAGCATCATCAAGACCCACCACAACGTGGGCGGGCTGCCGGACGACCTGGAACTGGAGCTGCTGGAACCGGTCCGGAACCTGTTCAAGGACGAGGTACGCACCGTAGGCCGGGAACTCGGCCTGCCCGACGAGATCATCAACCGCCATCCCTTCCCGGGACCGGGCCTGGGTATCCGCGTACTGGGGGAAGTGACCCGGGAGCGGGTGGCCATGCTGCAGGACGCGGACAAGATCTTCATCGACGAACTGCGCCGGGCCGGCCTGTACGACGAGGTCTCCCAGGCGCTGGCCGTGCTGCTTCCGGTCAAGACCGTCGGCGTGATGGGCGACGCCCGCACCTACGAGCGCGTCATCGCCCTCCGGGCCGTGACCACGCTGGACTTCATGACGGCCGACTGGGCGCGCCTGCCCGCCGATTTCCTGGCGCACGTGTCGAACCGCATCATCAACGAAGTGAGGGGCGTAAACCGCGTGGTCTACGACCTCAGTTCCAAGCCACCCGGCACCATAGAATGGGAATGAGCCCTTGATCCTCCAGGACTACCTCGCTGCCCTGCCCATGGGCGACCTGAAATCCATCGCCGTCACCCTCGGCGTGCAGCCCGGCATGATCTCCCGCGCCCGGCTGATCCGTGAAATCACGGACCAGGTCTTCGAGCCGGGGTACATCGATCAGTCCGTGGACGATCTGAACGAAGAAGCCCGGGGTATTCTCCTGGCCGTGCTGTCGGCCGGCGACGCGGGCCGCGTCTATGATACGAGAAAACCCTCCAACGAGGGGTTGATCGAACATCTCCACGGACTACTGAACCGGGGACTCGTGATCGGCCGGCGACCGGCATACCGTACCGTCGACTTCACCGTTCCGGAAGACCTCCGCGACATGCTGATCCGCAATTTTACGGACCGGTTGGCGGGGTTTTTTCAGGCGGAAGCGGCGAAATCGGAAGACGACGAAAGCCGGGACCTCACCACGGTCCGAAACGTCTTCGCCCTGGTAAACGGCCTGCGTCACAACCCGGCGCGACTCACGGACCGGGGCCTGCCCTACAAACGGGCGCTCGATGCCATGATGGATCGGCAGGAAGCCGTGACGAACGGCTTGCCGGATTCGGAGGAGGAAACCCCCGATCAGATGCGCTTCGTCATGGACTATGCGCAGTGGCGCGGGTTGACGCGCATTGAGGACGGACGTCTCCGCGCCGACTGCGAATTCGAATCGTGGCTGGCGCAGCCCACTACCGAAAAACTGGCGAACCTGCTGTCTTTCTGGCACGCGGGGGACCGGGCCCGTTCCCCCGCGGTGTCCGCATTGCCGGGCATCCTCAGGCTGTGCGTGGGTTTCGCGCAGGTGGACCTGGACCAGATCCTGCGCTGCGTGCTGACCTGTTCTTCTCCTCACGTACGGACGGATGCCTTCAGCGCAGAGGAAAAAGCGGAGATCCTCGCCGCGCTGCGCGAGCTCGAATGGATCGGTCTCCTGCGGCAGTACGACGGCAAGAACGGGGCCGGCGACGGCCTGGTGATCACGCCGGCGGGACGGCACGTGTTCGGCGGGCAGGACTGGCCGGACGAGCAGGCCTGGAGCACGCAGTTCGTCGTCCAGCCCACCTTCGAGATCATCGCACCCCGGGACCTGGACCTGAGGATCCGGGAAAAGCTCGAACATTTCGCCGACCTCGAAAAAGTCGATCTCACGCTGACCTACCGGGTAACCCGCGATACCATCTACCGGGCCGCCAACGCGGACATGTCCGGCGCGGACGTAAACAGTTTCCTGGCGGACCATTCCGAGAAGGACGTGCCCCAGAACGTCGCGTACTCGATCCAGTCGTGGGGCGATGCGTACGGCCAGGTGTATTTCATGGAGACCTTCCTCCTGCGGACCGCCAGCGCCGAGATCGCCAGCCATATCAAGGCCCACGGGGAGCTCGCGCCCTACATCAAGGGCGAGGTGTCGCCCGACGCGCTGATCGTGGAACGAAAGACGTACCGCGAACTGATGGACCTACTGCAGAAACAGGGTTACATGCCGAGGTCGGGGATCGTCGGACCAGCGGGGGCCGATTCTGCACCCAACGCCGGACAGGCGGTCCAGGGTCCCCGGTCAGGCAACGGGAGCGGCCTGCGTACAGATCCAAAAGATCCACGGGAGCGAAGCGGTCATCCCGACCAAGGCGATCCTCCCGCGGACGGTGCGCAGCCTGCCCCCCCTGAATCCGAACGAAAGCCGGTTCTAGGGTTTGGGGACTGTCTTCCCGGATTCCAACTGCACAAGGGCTCGGGTGGCGTCGAAAGGAACGCGCCGCACATCGAGCAGGCCGCCAACATGCAGTACCTGTCCCCCGGGCAGACGGAAGAACTCCTGGAAATGGCCGTGAAGAACAACCACCGGGCCGTCGTGGAATACTACCTGGGCAACCGGAGCCGCAGCTTCCTGCACCGGATCAAGCCCATCCGCATCGAGCGGACCCGGGGCACGCCCTTCGTCGAGGCGCACCGCATCCCCGAAGGCGACGTGCACGCCTTCAAGATCGCGAACATCCGGGCGATCCGGATCGTATACGAGCACGAAGAGCAAGCAGGCGGCAGTTGAACACCCCGCCGATCGGAGGACCAGCCATGCACACCACCCTGATCGACGTACACACGCTGTACCGGCATCACCAGGATCCGGACTGGCGCGTGATCGACGCGCGGTTCTCCCTGGCCGACGCGGGCCAGGGCGCCCGGGAATACGGCGAAGGCCACGTGCCCGGCGCCGTGTACGCTCACCTGGACGAGGACCTCTCCGGACCCATTATCCGCGGTGAAACGGGCCGCCACCCATTGCCAACGGTGGGCCGGGCCGCCGAGGTATTCTCACGGTTAGGGATCGACGGAGACGTGCAGGTCGCCGTTTACGACGGTGCGGGCGGTTCGGTGGCCGCCCGGGTATGGTGGATGCTCCGCTGGCTGGGGCACGACGCCGTCGCCGTGTTGGACGGCGGCTGGCCGGCCTGGTCCGGGGCGGTACTGCCGGTTACGCGGGATGTGCCGGAAGTGGCGGCGCGCACCTTCGTGCCCAGCGTCCGGGCTCACCTGGTCACCGACGTGGACGGCGTGAACAGGTACCGGAACGATGCGGCCTGGACCGTCCTGGACGCCCGCACGCCGGAGCGGTTCCGCGGTGAACAGGAGCCCATTGACCCCGTTGCCGGCCATATCCCGGGCGCAACATGCGCGACTTTCGATGCGAACCTGGGAGACGATGGCCGCTTTCGTTCGCCGGAGGAGCTGAAACGGAGATTTGAAGGGTTATTCGGCGGTGTGCCAACCGACCGGGCTATAAACTACTGCGGCTCGGGGGTATCAGCCTGTCACAACCTGCTCGCCATCGCCCACGCGGGCCTGGGCAATGCCGTACTTTACCCGGGTTCCTGGAGCGAGTGGATAACGGACGAGGACCGGCCGATCGGGACGGGGGAGGGGTGATTCCATCCCTCACTTCCCAAACGCATACCGAAACGTCACCCACAGGATCTTCACGCCCGCCCGGACCGCGCCGGACAAGGTCCCGGTGATCTTGGAGACCCCGACCCGGCGGCGGTAACTGACGGGTACATCAACCGTCCGATACCGCTTCCGTGCCGCCTTGATCTGCATCTCGACGGTCCAGCCGAAGTTCTGATCCGCCATTTCCAGCTCGAGCAGCCGGTCGTAGCGTATGGCCCGGAACGGTCCGAGGTCGGTGTACCGATGGCCGTAGAGCCACCGGATGATCCGCGGTACGAGGACGTTCCCGATGACGGCCTGGGCCGGCATGGATCCCGGCGCACGGCGGCCCAGCATCCGCGATCCGATCACCAGGTCGCAGCCGTCTTCCGCGATCGGCCGCACCAGGTCCGCCATCTCTTCCGGGTAGTCGCTGAAGTCGCCGTCCAGGAACACGATGACGTCCGGGGCGAACCGTTCGGCTTCGGCCATGCCGCGAAGGCAGGCCGCTCCATAACCGCGCCGGGGTTCCCGCACGACGACGGCGCCGCCCTCTTCTGCCACTGCCGCCGTCCGGTCCGTCGACCCGTTGTCCACCACGATCACGGCCGCGGCCATTCCCGACGGGATATGCGCCAGGACCAGGCCGATCGATTCCTCTTCGTTCAGGACCGGAATGATGACCACGATGTTCCGACTGTCCGCCGACCGCGCCATATCTGGCCCCTCAAAATCCCTTTCGATCCGTGTTTATCGTGGTTTCCGGCGGTCCGGGACCGCCGTACATAGTGTATAATTCGCTTGACAAGCCCCCTACATATACTAATATATCCCCTTAATAGTCTCCTGAAACCCATTTTCAACCCGATCTGACTTTACCGTATTTCAAACCGGCTGTATTCGCCATCAGGATCCGTGCCCGATGCGTCTCTCCCATCTTGAAATGATCGGTTTCAAGTCATTCTCCACCCGGCTGAAGGTGAAGTTCAGCGACGGCATCACGGCCGTGGTCGGTCCGAACGGCTGCGGCAAGTCCAATATCGTCGATGCCATCCGCTGGGCGCTGGGGGAGCACCGCGCGACTTCGCTGCGGGGCGACCGGATGGAAGACATCATCTTCAACGGCACGGCCGCCCGCAAGCCCCTCGGCATGGCCGAAGTATCGCTGACGATCGACAACAGCGAGCAGATGCTGCCCGTCGAATACAGCGAGGTCACGATTACGCGCCGCTATTTCCGCTCGGGCGCGAGCGAATACCAGATCAACAAGGTGCCCTGCCGCCTCAAGGACATCACCAACCTCCTGCTGGACACGGGCATGGGCGCCCACGCCTATTCCATCATCGAGCAGGGCATGGTGGAATCGGTGGTGAACGGCAGTCCGCTGGAGCGGCGCCAGCTCATCGAGGAAGCCGCCGGCATCAACAAGTACAAGACGCGGCGGCGCCTGGCACAGCGGAAGCTGGAAGGCACCGAGCACGACCTGGTCCGCATCGCCGACCTCCTGGACGAGGTCGAACGCAGCGTGAGCACGCTGCGGCGGCAGGTGCGCAAGTACGAGCGGTACGAGCGGCTGATGCAGCAGATGAAGGACGTGGAGATCGTGGTCGCCTGTCACGCGTTCCAGGACCTGCGTAGACAGACCGAGCCTGTGCGCGCGCGGATCCGGGAATACGCGGAGCGGAAAGAATCCATTCAGACCCGCATCCGGACCGCCGAGGCGGAGGTCGAGAAGAGCAAGGCCGTTCAGTTGGAGAAGGAGGAAAAGCTCCAACAGCGGCAGGACACCGTCAACCAGATCGATGACCAGATCAGGGCGCTGGAAGAGGAACTCCTGGTTAGCAAGGAGCGCCGTACCGGCCTGGAGCAGCGGGCCACGTCCGCGTCGGGGGAAGCCGAGCAGGCGGAGGCCGAACTGGTAGGCATCCGGTCCCAGCTCGCCCGGATCGGGGACGACCGGAAGACGCTGGAGACGGCGCTGGAACAGGCGCGCGCTTCCTTCGCGGAGCGGGACGAGGCGTCCCGGACCTACGCCGGCCGGATCGCCGCGCAGAAAGAAGCCACCCAGGCGCTGCGGGACCGCAGCATGGCGGTGATTCAGCAGCATTCGAGCGAGCTGGCGGAGATCAGTTCGCTCGAAGCCCGCGAAGCGTCCCTTCGCGGCCGAAGCGCCGAGGTCGAGTCCGCCCGGAAGAAGCTCGCCGAAGAACTGGCCTCGAAGAAGGCGGACGTCGAGGCCGTACAGAAGGAACTGCGCGCCGTCCAGGCCGTGGAGGAAGAGAACGCGTCGCTGCACGCGAACCTCACGGAGTCCGTCCAGGACGCGCAGCAGTGCATCGATTCGGCCCGGGACGAGCTGAACGGCCTCGAAACGACCATTACGACGGCGGAAAAGGAATGGGCCCTGCTCGACCGCATGCACCGGCAGTACGAGGGATACGGCCAGGGCGTCCGGACGCTGCTCACCAACGGCGCGGACGTCGATGGACTCCGCGGCGTGCTGGCGGACGGGATCACCATCGACAAGGCCTACGAAACGGTGATCGCGGCCTACCTGGACGATATGCTGCAGTATGTCGTGGCCGGCCGCACAGCGAATGCCGAGGCGGGCCTGGCCTACCTCCGGGAACAGGAGGCCGGACGGGCTTCCTTTATCCTCCTGGACCGCATGAAGTCCCGACCCGCGCCCGCGGACCTGCCCTTCGAGGACGACGGCATCATCGGCCGCGCGAGCACCATGGTCACGGCCGACAAAACACTGGCACCGGCGGTGACCCACCTGCTCTCCCGGGTCGTGCTCGTGAAGGACGTGGAAACGGCCCTGCGGCTGTCCCCGTTGTTCGACACCGACCAGGACTGGAAACTGCTGACGGCCGGCGGCGAGGTCGTCGACCCGGCCGGCGTGCTGACGGGTGGTTCCTCCGGACCGTCCGAGGCGGGCGAATCCGACCTCCTGCGCCGTGCGGAGCGGATCGCGGAGATCGAAGGGGAACTGGAGGAAAGCCGGGCGCAACGGGAAAAAGTCGCCGGCGAACTGGAAGGCCTGGAGACGGAACTGGCCGCGCTGGCGGAACGGCAGGCCTCCGTCGAAAAGGTACTCGGCGAGTCCCGGCGCAAGTTGATGGAAACGGAGTCCAGGGAACGGCAGCTGGATTTCGAGCGGACCCGGATGGCGGAACAGGACGAAGAACTCGCCCGTGAATCGGATTCCCTGGCCGCGGACGCGAAGGCTGCGGCCGGGGAGCGCGAGAAACGTAAAAAAGCGATGGACGCCCTCGCCCGAGACCGGGTCTCTGCCGAAGAAGAAGAGCGGACCAACCAGCAGACCCTGGACGAGATGGAAGCGGAACGCCAGGACCTGGCCGAAGCGGCCAACGAAGCCCGGGTCGCCCTCGTGTCCATGGAGAGCCGGAGCAACGAGCTGAGCACCACCGATGAATTCCTCACCCAGGAGAACGAGCGCCTGGCCAATCTCCTGGCGCAGCGAAAGACCGAGGCGGTGGAGGCCGGCAGCCAGTCCCGGGAACTGGAGAAGACCCAGCAAAAGAACGAGAAGCAGCTGGAGACGCACTACGCGTCCCGGCGGGAGCGCGCGGTGGACCGCGACGCCGTCCTCGAAGAGCACCAGAACCTGCAGGAAGCCGAACGCCAGTTGCAGCAGCGCCTCGGCGAAAACCGGAACGAACTGACCCAGGTGCAGGAACAGGTCCACCAGGCGGAGCTGGAAGACGCCGAGCTGTACATGAAGAGCAACGAGATCCGGCGGCAGTTGATGGACCGGCACGACACCGATCCCGAGGGCATGGACGAGCTGCCGCGGATCGAGGAACTGGACGAATACTCGCCAGACGCCGCCCAGACCCTGCGGGACGGCATCCAGCGCAAGGTGGACGACCTGGGTCCCATCAACATGGCGGCGGTGGAAGAGTACCGGGCGGGCAAGGAGCGGCTCGACTTCCTCCAGCAGCAGCAGAACGACCTCATCGAGGCCAAGGACAACCTGGAGAAGACCATCGTCAAGATGAACAAGGCCGCCCGGTCCCGCTTCATGACCACCTTCGAGGAGGTCCGGACCAACTTCATGACCACGTTCCAGACGCTGTTCGAAGGCGGCGAGGCCGACCTCATGCTCGAAGAAGGGGACCCCCTCGAAGCGGGCATCGAGATCATGGCGCGGCCGGGAGGAAAGCGGTTGCAGAGCCTGGCCCTGCTGTCCGGCGGCGAGACGGCCCTCACGGCCATCGCCCTGCTCTTCGCCATCTACCTCGTGAAACCCAGCCCCTTCTGCGTGTTCGACGAAGTGGACGCGCCGCTGGACGACGCCAACGTCCGGCGTTTCGCCGGCGCCCTGCGCCAGTTTACCAGCGACACGCAATTCCTGGTGGTCACCCACAACAAGCGGACCATGGAAGCCGCCGATTACCTCTACGGCATAACCATGGAAGAACCCGGCCTGTCCAAGATGGTCTCCGTGCGCCTCGAGGATGCCGAATCGGATGCCGAATCGGACGCGCTGGAACCTGCGGCCGCCCCGGGCGAGGAAGCCAACGGCGCCGGAACGGCCAACGGCGCCGGACCGGTCGGGGTATAGGTGAGACTTGATCGTCATCGGAGTAGCCGGCGGCATCGCCTCGGGTAAGTCGACGGCGGCCCGGGTTTTCGAGCGGCTCGGCGCCCGCGTCCTGGACGCCGACGCCATCGGCCACGACCTGCTGCGGACCGAGCGAATGCGCGACGATATCCGGTCGGCCTTCGGCGCGGACGTCCTGACGGCCGAAGGGGACGTGGACCGGCGGGCCCTCGGCCGCGTGGTCTTCGGCGACGAGCAGGCCCGGCACCGGCTGAACCGCCTGGTACGGCCCGCCATCCGCGCGGAAATCCGCCGCCGGATCGCCGGGATGCGCGGCGAGGGCTACGACGGGGTCGTCGTGGTGGACGCCCCCCTGCTGGTCGACACCGGACCCACCGACCTCGCCGACCGGGTCATCCTGGTCACCGCACCCGCCTCCACGCGGAAAGAACGGATCCTCCTTCGCGGCCTGACCGGGTCCGAGGCCGAAGCGCGTATCGCCGCCCAGGAGCCCGACGCGAAACAAGGCCGGTGGGCGGATTTTATTTTGGAAAACAACGGTACGAAGGACGAACTGGTCGAAAAAGCCGAAGCGCTCTGGAAGCGCATCGTTTCCTGAAAACAGCCCGCCGGTTTTGCCTCGCCCGGATTCCCCGAACCGGCCATCCTTCCCTCGCGGCGGGTTACATCACGAAAGCTCCCGTTACCTGTAAAGACCGCGTTCTTCGATGTAACCCTCCACTTCCTCAGGGACCAGGTGACTTATGGGAAGCCCTGCTCCGGCGCGGCGGCGGATGTCCGTGGAAGAGATGTCGATCTCGGGTAGCTGGAGGGTGACGACCCGGTCGCGCCAGCGAGGATCCAGCCCGGCGAGGTCTTTACCGGGCCTGGGGACCGTTACGACCGTCGCCAGGTCGAATACCCGGTCCGGCGCGTGCCACGTGTCGATCTCGAGCAGGCTGTCGGCCCCGATGACGAGATGGAACGCACACGACTCGCCGTATATCTCCCGCAGCGCCTCCAGCGTATCCACGGTGTAGGACAGGCCGGGCCGGTTGATCTCCAGGTCTGACACCTCGAACCGGGGATCGTTCCGCGCGGCCAGCAGCGCCATGCGGTACCGGTCATCCGGCGGGGCGACGGCGTGTCCCCGCTTGTGCGGGGGTCGGGCGGACGGGACGAACAGGAGCCGGTCGAGGGAACAACGTTCGACCACGCCCCGGGCCATGACCAGGTGGCCGGCGTGAATCGGGTCGAACGTGCCCCCGTAGACGCCAAGCCGTTGGATGTTCACGGTGAGTTGCCGCTCTCTGATTCGGCCGGTGACGATCCGTCCGTGGAAGCCGGATCGTCCGTGTAAGAGGTGTCGTCCGTGGAAGCCGGGCCGTCCTCGGCCAGGGATGGCGCCACGTAACTGCTTCTCAGTTCGGAAAGACGCTCTACGGCCTCCGCCGACCGTTCGTTTTCGGGATAACTCTGGATGAAGATCTCGAACTGCTCGATGGCTTCCCGGTGTTTCCCTTCCCTGGCGTAGCTATCGGCAATCTCGTATTGCGCACGGGAAGCCCAGTTGCTCATGGGGTAGGTTTCCAGCAGTTCGCCGAAATAGAGACGGGCCGCTTCCCAGTCCTTCAACTTGTAGTAGAGGTTGCCGATCCGATAGTCCTTCTCGGCCACTTTGTCGAAACACTCCTGCAGCAGTTCGTGAACTTCCCCGCTCCATTCGCTGTCGGGGTACTCCTGGAGGAAGAACTGGAGTTCGCGGATGGCTTCGAAGGTCTTGTCCTGCGTAAGATGGGGCGGATTGGACTGGAGGAACGTGGCATAGGCCAGTTTGTACTGGCTTTCATCGCTGTACGGGCTGTGGGGGAAATCGCTGATCAGACGGCGGAACACGAGCGTGGCAAGGGGGTATTCCTCCAGGTTGATGTGCATCTCCCCCTGGTGGTACAGGGCATCGTCCACGATGTCGCTGCCCGAATGGCCGAGGGTGATGGCCCGGAAGGCGTCCAGGGCATTCAGCCAGTCTTCCTGTTCCACGCGCTCCATGGCGTAGTCGTAGAGTTCCTCCACGGTCCAGTCGGACTCGAAACCGGGCGGGCTGCACGCCGGAAGCACGAGCAGGGCGAGGAATATCCCCGTAACGGAGATCCTGTAGCGGCGTAAGGGCGGGATGATCATGCCAGTGTTCCGAATTGGGCGGGGAACGTCTGCCGGCCAGGCCCTCGCTGCGGTTTCGTCCCACCGGGTTCTCGGGCACCTGTCGAGACCACGCCGACCAGGTCATATTCCATGGCGTCGGTGATTTCCACGGAGGCGAAGTCTCCGGGGGCCAGACCGTCCCCGGGCGCCAGGCCTTCGCCGGTGACCAGCACCTCGTTGTCGACCTCCGGCGCATCCGCGGCGGTCCGCCCGGTGTAGTGTCCTTCATCGGCCCGTTCGTCGATCAGCACGTCGACCGTCCTCCCCACGAAGGACCGATTGCGTTCGAGTGAAATCTCGCGCTGCAGCGCCATGAGCCGGTCGTGCCGCTCCTGTTTGACGGACTCGGGGATCTGTTCGTCGTACCGGGCGGCCGGCGTTTGCTCCTCCTGCGAATACATGAACACGCCCATGCGGTCGAACCGTGTCTCCTCGACGAAGTCGTAAAGCTGATCGAAGTCTTCCTCGGTCTCTCCCGGAAAACCCACGATGAAGGTGGTTCTCAGCGTCGCCTCCGGCATCCGGTCGCGGATCCGCTTCAGAAGCGCACGAGTCGCCTTCGAGTCAGTCTCTCGGTTCATTCGGTCGAGCATGGGATCCGAAATGTGCTGCAGCGGCATGTCGATGTAGTCGCAGACCCGTTCCAGGTCGGCGAAGGCATGGATCAGCGTGTCGGTGAACCGCACGGGGTGGTTGTACAGCGCCCGGATCCAGCGCACGCCCTCCACGCCGTTCAGCGCGGCGAGCAGGTCCTCCAGCCGGGCCGGCTGTTCCAGGTCCTTGCCGTACCAGGTGGTGTCCTGCGAGATCAGGTTCAGTTCGACGGCGCCCTGGCCGGCCAGCGTCCGGGCCTCTTCCACGAGTGAATCCACGGTGCGGCTCCGCTGGCTGCCCCGGATGGCCGGGATGATGCAGAACGTGCAGCGGCGGTCGCAACCCTCGGCGATCTTGAGGTAGACGGAATGTCGGGGCGTAGTGATGACCCTCGGATAGGAGTAGTCGGTGGGCAGGGGCTGCCTGCGTATCTCCCGCAGGGTCTCGCGCCGGTCCCGCAGACGGTCGAGCAGCTGGACGATGCGAGGGTACTGATGCACGCCGATCACGGCGTCCACTTCCGGCATTTCGGCGACCAGGCCGTGGGCGTATCGCTGCGCCATGCATCCCGTGACGACGAGCGAATCGCACCGGCCGTCCTCCTTGAACCGCGCGAGATCCAGGATGGTCTCGATGGACTCCTCTTTGGCGGGCCGGATGAACGCGCAGGTGTTCACGATGATGACGTCCGCGTCGCCGTGGTCGGCCACCACGTTATATCCTGCCCGGGTGAGCTGGCCCAGCATGACTTCGGAATCCACCGTGTTCTTCGAACAACCCAGGCTGGCGAGACTGATGTTGGGCAATGTCTTTCTCCGCTTGCTCCGCTTCTACGCGGCGCCCCTCAGCGCAGGTCGACCCATTCGACCCCCTCGGGCGCCGTCATCTCGAACAATCCGGGAGCGAGTTTCTCGTTCAGTCGGTAATCCATGAAACGCAGGGTGGTTTCAGACCCCATGTCGTCGGTATACGTCACTTTCCGCGTAAGCCATTCTTCCTCGTCCACCCAGATGCGCAGATCCGGCAGGCCATCGGCCGGCTCGACGGCGGTAAGCCTGAGGCGGGAGCACGGCATGTCATCGACCGGTTCCCTGCCCTCCAGCGCATACAGGTAGCGGTTCGAGTAGTTGAATATGAAATCGTCCGGCCGGCCCGTACGCCCAGGCCCGGATTCCGAACCCTCTTCCCCCGCCGGCGACACGATGACCTGCCGGTTGCCGGGCACATAGGTCCATAGCGTCTCGCCGTCTGAAACGATGGTCTGGCCGGCCTCTTCCAGGCGCAGGCGGTTCCGGTCCCTTTGCAGATAGAGGTCTCCCTCGGTCTCACTCCGGCTTTCGAGCACCGCCGCATACGTCGTAACGATATACCGGGCCGCCAGCGACCGCACGCCGTCAAGGCGCTGGCGCATCATTTCGGTGACGGTTTCCGCCGTATGAAGCGCACCCGGCGCTCCGACGCCCTGCTGCGGTCCGACGCCCCCCGGCGCTCCGACGCCCTGCAGCGGTTCGACGCCCCCCGACGCTCCGACGCCCTGCAGCGATCCGACGCCCCCCGGCGCTCCGACGCCCTGCAGGGCTATCAGGCCGGACAACAGGCCGACCCAGATATGCGCGGCCATGCCGCCTCCTATCGCGGAATACCCATGCGTAACACATCCTGCGCAAGCCTGGAAATATGCATTCTGTACGCGCTCGCGTCAAGTTCTACAGTGGATGGATTCCCTGATATAAAGAACGGGGAAAGCCCCCGTGGGTTCCCTCCCCGTTCGTTGCACTGCCGGTTGTACTTCGACGCGCTGCCTGACCTTGCTTCGGCCGGTCTCGTTACGGTATCGGGGCACGCCCTCGCTCGTACCGCACCTTCCCGTCCACAATGGTATACACGATTTCCGTGTCCAGGATCTGGTTCTCGGGTACGGTCATGATGTCCTTCGACAGCACCGTGAAATCGGCGAGCTTGCCTTGCTCGATGGACCCGAGCACGTCTTCATGAAACGAGCCGTAGGCGGCGTCCAGGGTATAGGACCGCAGCGCCTCCTGGCGCGACATGCGCTGGTCGCCGAACATCCCGCCTTCGGGCGTCCCGTCCGGCCGCTCACGGGTCACGCTGGCGTAGAAGGAAGCAATGGGACTGATATCTTCGACCGGCGCATCGGTTCCGTTGATGATCTTCACGCCATGCTGCAGCAGCTTCTGCCAGACATAGCCGCCCTCCGCCGTGCGAGCGTTACCGAGCCGGTCCGGCGCCCAGGGAAGGTCCGAGGTCGCGTGTATACCCTGCATCGACGCGATAACGCCCAGCTGGGCGAACCGGGGGATGTCCGCCTCGTCCAGGATTTGGGTATGCTCGTCGCGGAACCGGTGGTCCTTCACGTGGGGGAATTCCTCCATCGCCTTCTCGTACATGTCGAGCATCATGCGATTGCCGCGGTCGCCGATGGCGTGGGTGCACACCTGCCAGCCATGCTCCAGGCCATAACGGGCGGCGTCGTAGATCATCTCCGGCGGGGTCGTGGGGAACCCTGAATTCCCCGGGTCGTCCTCGTAGGGCTCCAGCAGCCAGGCGCCCCGCGAGCCGAGCGCCCCGTCGCCGTACAACTTGACGGCGCGGACGGTGAGAAACCCGTCGGGGTGAGACCACGGCTTTTGCAAGGCGACCATGGTGTGCAGATTCGAGGCCATCACGTAGACGCGCATGTCCAGCTTGCCCGCGTCCGCGTACTCCTTGTACAGGTCGATCCCGTCCTCGCCGACCCCGGCGTCGTCGAACATGGTGATGCCGTTGGCCAGGCATTCCTGGATGCCGAGTTCAAGGGCCTGCCGCCGCTGGTTTTCGGTGAGGCCGGGAACGCTCACCAGTCCCATGGCCTTGTCCACCAGGATACCGGTGGGGTTGCCGTCGGCGTCTTTGATGACGTCACCGCCTTCGGGCGACTGCGTGTCCCGGTCGATCCCCATCAGTTCCATGGCTTTGGCATTGGCAAAGGCGGCATGGCCGTCGGCCCTGCGCACGAACACCGGGATATCGGGCACGGCCTCGCTCAGCCTGTGGTGGGTCATGAACCCGCGGACCGTGAGCGAGCTGCGGTCCGTCCACTTCTCCTCGTGCCACCCGCGGCCGGTGATCCACTCGCCTTCCTCTTTACCGTCGGCCGCCGCAAGCACCCGTTCGATGAGTTCGTCGTAACCCGAAATGCCCACCAGATCGACCGTCATCCTGGCAATCCCGATGCCCATGAGGTGGCCGTGGCTTTCCTTCAACCCGGGCACCATGGTCTGGCCTTCGAGATCGATCACCCGGGTATCGGGACCGACGAACGGCGCTACGTCCGCATCGACGCCCACGACGACGATCCGGTTGCCGATGACGGCCACGGCCTGCGCCTTGGGCCGATCGGCGTCCATCGTGTAGACCAGGCCGTTTTTCAGTACCAGGTCCGCGGTGGACCTGCGTACCTGCGCCTCTCCGCCCGCGGCCCAAACCAGGGACATCAATCCCGCGATGGTCGCTGCAATCACTGACTTTCGCATGTTTTCCTCCTGTTAACTGGCGTTATCGCCCGCGCTAGATCTCGTCCGCCACGCGGCGGCGGCCCACTTCCTCGTGGATATAGGCAATGATGTCCCGCGTCGAAGTGCCGGGGCCGAACAGCTTCCCCACGCCGATTTCCGCGAGTTCCTCCGCGTCGGATTTCGGGATGATCCCGCCGCCGGTGAGGAGCATGTGGTGGATGCCCCTTTCCCGCAGCAGTTCCATGACCCGGGGGAATATGGTCATGTGGGCGCCGGAGAGGATGCTCAGCGCGACCACGTCCACGTCCTCCTGCACGGCCGCTTCCACGATCATTTCGGGCGTCTGCCGGAGCCCGGTGTAGATCACTTCCATGCCGGCGTCGCGCAGGGCCGCGGCCACCACCTTGGCGCCGCGGTCATGGCCGTCCAGGCCCGGTTTGGCGACGAGAACCCTTATGTTTTCCGCCATGATCGCCTGTTCTCTCTCAGTCCGCGCCGCCGCGGGACGGCACCGCCACGTTAATCCACCATCTCTTCCATCATCTCCCGGGCGGCCGCCAGCGGGCTCAATTCCCCGCAGGCCACGCGTTCGGCAAGACGGTCCATCGCGTCTTCCGCGTCCCGTAGTACCGTCAACCTGCCGCGCCACAACTCGCCGAGCGCTTTCTCGATGGCCGAGCGCCCCTGGCGCAGCCGGCGCGCCTGCAGCCTGCCTTCTCCGGCGAGGTAGTCCACGTGGGCGTCCAGGTGCTCGTACACGCCGTCGATTCCGGTATCGTCCCGTGCGCTGGCGCTGAGGACGGGCGGTTTCCAGCCTTCCTCCCACCGCCCCATGTCCACGATCATCTTGAGTTCCGAGGCGAACCGATCCGCGCCTTCACGGTCGGACTTGTTGACGACCAGCACGTCGGCGATCTCCATCAGGCCGGCCTTCATGGCCTGTATGCTGTCGCCCGATTCCGGTGTGAGCAGGACGACGGTCGTGTCGCTGACGTCGGAGACATCGAGGGTGGACTGGCCTACGCCTACGGTCTCCACAATGATAACGTCTTTGCCGAAGGCGTCAAGGGCCGTCATCGCGTAAGGCGTCGCCTCCGAAAGACCGCCGGTATGGCTCCGGTCGGCCTGGCTGCGCATGAAAACCCGCGGATCGTCCCACGAGCCCTGCATGCGGAGCCGGTCGCCGAGCAACGCGCCGCCGGTGAAGGGGCTGGTCGGATCCACCGCGATTATGCCGACCGTGCGGCCGCGCTGAAGAAGCCGGGCGGTGAGGCGGTCAGTAAGGGTGCTCTTGCCGGAACCGGGCGGGCCCGTGATCCCGATGCGGCGGGCCTTGCCGGTACGGGGATACAGCACATCCAGTATGGCGGAACGCCGGTCTCTGTCATTTTCGAGGAGGGTGATGACGCGGGACAGGGCGGTCCGGTCGCCGGCAAGGAAACGGTCGAGTAGTTTCATAGCGGGATCGGAGGCTATACCGTGCCGAGTTTTATGTCTTTTATTCTCAACTGGAGGCTGGTTTCGCCCCGAAAGGTGTTTTCCTCGAGGGTGTAGGCCAGGTCCAGCCGGTCCCGGCTTTCCTTCAGGCGATCGGCGAAATGCGCCATGCCGAAACCGATCGCGTCCATGGTGCGGCCTTTCTGCCTGACCCTGAACCTCAGGTGTTTCTTTTCCATCCCGATGGTCCGGAGGTTTCCGACGACGCTCAGGTTTCGGGATACGAGCACGGGGTGGTGGTTTGCCGGACCGAAGGGCCCGATCATCTTCATGAGCTTGACCATGCGCGGGGTCACCTCGTCGAGTTCGATTTCCGAGTCGATTTCGAGTTTGGGGACGAAATCGGCCGGTGTCGCGCGCGCCGCGACCACCTCGTTGAATCGCTGCCTGAATTCCTCGATGCGGTCCTTTTCGATGGACAGGCCCGCCGCGTGGTGATGGCCGCCGAACTGGATCAGCAGGTCGGAGCACTCCTTGATGGCGTTGTACAGGTGGAAATCGCCCACGGTCCGCGCCGAGCCGCGTCCCTTCTCCCCCGCGGTAGAGATCATCACGACCGGCCGGTTGAAGGCTTCCACCATGCGGGACGCCACGATGCCGATGATGCCGGGATGCCACGTGTCCGAAGCGAGTACGAGGCCTTTCGACTCCCTGAGAACCGGATCATTCTCCACGAGGTCCCGGGCCGCTTCGAAGGTGAGCGTATCCTCCTTACGCCGTCGCTTGTTCTCCACGTTCAGCTCTTCGGCGAGTTGCGCCGCTTCTCTCTGGTCTTCGGTTATCAGTAGATCGACCACGCGCGTGGCGTCGCCCATGCGGCCGGCGGCGTTTATCCGCGGCGCCAGCAGGAAGAGCATGTGGCCCGTGGACAGTTCCTTCTCCCGCAGTCCCGCAACTTCCAGCAGGGCCTGCAGGCCCGACTTGTGCGTCTGCTGCATCATGTCCAGGCCGTACTTGGTCAGCACCCGATTCTCGTCGCGCAGGGGGACGATGTCCGCCGTGGTGCCCAGGGCCACGAGATCCATGTGCGTATACACCGAGTTCTCCGGCAGACCCACGTGCTCGGCCAGCGCCTGCGCCACTTTGTACGCCAGGCCGACGCCGCAGAGCTCCTTGAAGGGGTATCCGCAGTCGTCCCGCTTCGGATTCAGAATGGCCACGCCGTTCGGAAGGGTGTCGCCCGGCACATGGTGATCGATGATGACGACGTCGATGCCCATTTCCCGGGCCTGTTCCACCTCGGCGTTCGCGGTTATCCCGCAGTCGACGGCCAGGATCAGCGTTACGCCGCGGCTTTTGGCTTCCTCCAGTCCTTCGATGGACAGTCCGTAACCATCGGTCATGCGGTTGGGGATGTAGGAAGAAATCCGGTCCGTCAGCAACTTGATCGTCAGGTACAGCAGCGTGGTCGCCGTCGTACCGTCCACGTCGTAGTCGCCGAAGACCATGATGTGTTCCCCGCCCTGGATGGCGTCGTGAATCCGTTCCACGGCCAGGTCCATGTCCGCCATGAGAAAGGGACTGTGCAGGTCTTCGAGGGTGGGCTTCAGGAAATACCGGGCGTCGTCAAAGGTCGAAACGCCCCGGTTGAGCAGGATCTGCGCGATCACGCGCGGGACGTTGATCAGCTCCATCATCTGGGGAACCTGGGGATGTTCGTCTAGTAGGACCCAGCGGCTGTTCATGTAAACTGTCGGGATTTTAGGGTGATCGTGTCGCGAGGTGCGGTAAAACGTCCAAGCCGACCGTAAGCCGAGTTCTGTGCCTTCGCGGTGAAGGTGGCGATCATCTATCTGGGACGGCTGTCGCCAGCCGCCTCGTGCGACCTAACCCGAGAGTCTCCGGTTTCCCGGCGGTCGAGACGGGCCGTCTCTCCTCTCCTATTCGGTCTTGCACCAGATGGGGTTTGTCCTGCCGGACCGGTTACCCGGACCGCGGTGAGCTCTTACCTCGCCTTTTCACCTTTGCCTCCCCGAAGGGATCGGCCGTGTGTTTTCTGTGACACTTTCCGTGGCATCACTGCCCCCTGCCGTTAGCAGGCATCCCGCCCTGCGGTGCTCGGACTTTCCTCGTCCGCCTTGCCGGCGAACGCGATCGCCTGGTCGACTTGGGACGTTTTACATTTTTAAATATAACAAAGGACGCGCCGCGGTTCAACCCCGGCGCGGTTCAATACTCCAAACCTTCTTCGAGGATCAGGATCCGGCCGCAACTCTCACAGGACACCAGCTTTCGCCCCTGGCGGATCTGCATGACGACCTGCAGCGGGATCACGTGGAAACAGCCGGAGCAGGCCCCCTTCTTTACCGGTACGACGGTCATCCCCCGCAGGTTCCGCCGTATCCGGTCGTACACCTTCAGGACCTGGTTCTCCACGCGTATGGCCATCCGCTTCCGCTCGTCCATTTTTACGGCGACGTCCTCGTCCACCGCCGACAGCCTGGACTGGAGCGTCGTGCGTTCTTCGCTGAAGCGTTCGATGAGCGATTCGGTCTCGCCGCGTATGGTCTCCAGCGCCTCCTGCTCGGTCTCGGCATCGGAAATCAACTGCAGTATCGCGTCTTCGAGTTCGGAGATACGGTTCTTATGCGCCTGGATCTCCGCCTGGAGGGCGTCGTACTCCTTGTTGGTCTTCACGCTGTAAAGCTGACCCTGGTACTTCTTGATCTGCTCCTGTGCGGCCTGCAGGTCCCGTTCGTACTGACGCCTGTTCTTATCGATGTCCGCGACCTTCGTTTCCTGGTCCGTAAGTCTGGTTTCCGCCTCGGACTGGACCGTCTCCATCGTCTCCAGCTGGTTGGGTATGTCTACCTTGTACTGTTCGAGTTCGTGCAAGTCCTGATCCGTCTTCTGCAATTCCAAAAGCGCTCTCAAGCTTTCCTGCATGCGACCTCAGCCCTCCATGGAGATGAAAAGGCGGACAAAAAAAAATGCACGCTGACCGTGCATTTCCTTTCGTTTCAATCTGGTTTTACCGCGCCCCGGGTCCGAAGAGGCAACTGCAGTCGGACCATACGGACAATAGGGCACGTAGACATATCCATCCTTTTCCCGATACTACTTGATTTTTTGATCATAGACGATAAAGATAATGCCGAAGGCATGTAGTGTCAACCAAAATCAGGGGAGGTTATCATGGGCTCGACCATACGAATCCGGGGCGGAAGGAAAGAAGACAGTTTCGAGTTGAATATCGTGATTTCCAGGTGGCTGTTCGCCGGCCTCACGGCGCTGCTGGTCGCCGCCGTTTCGCTGGGGTACGCCGTCATGCCCGCCCAGTCGCAGGACGACCGGGGCCGAAAGGCGGTTAACCCGGGCGCGAACTACAGCGAGGCCATCGAGGCGGGCGATTTCGTGTTCCTCTCAGGCAAGATCGCGGCCGTCCGGGGCCGGATCATCCCAGGCGGTATCGAGGCGGAAACGAAAATGGTCATGGACAACCTGCAGACGGCGCTGGCCAAGTCCGGGCTGACCATGGACGACGTGGTCAAGGCCACGGTGTTTCTCAACGACCTGAACGACTTCTCCGCCATGAACGAAGTGTACCGGTCCTACTACACGGGCGATCCGCCTGCCCGGTCCACCATACAGTCCGGTGTCGTGCTGAATGCCGGCATCGAGATCGACCTGATCGCCTACCGCGGCGGCAAGTAGCCGGCAAGTAGCCGGCAAGTAGCCGGCGAGCAGGCGGCAAGTAGTCGGCGAACAGGCGGCAAGTAGTCGGCAGGTAGTCGGCAGGTAGTCGTCAATTTGTCGCCGGATCATTCCCTCAGAGGCGAATGAACGAAAAAACGACCGTTGGCGTGATCGGGCTGGGGCTGGGGAAAGCCCATCTCGCCGGTTATTTGAAGGACGACCGCGTGGAAGTCATCGGGCTGGCCGACCTGGACGTCGGGCTGGCCGAACGGACCGCGTCGGAACACGGCGTGCCCCACGCGTTCTCGGCCTACCGGGACCTGCTCGCCCTGGGCCCCGATCTCGTCAGCGTCTGCCTGCCGAATTTCCTGCACGCGCCCGTGACCATCGACGGCCTGGACGCCGGTGTCCACGTGCTGTGTGAGAAGCCCATGGCGCTCAACGCGACCCAGGCGCGCGGCATGGCCGCCGCCGCCCGGCGCAACGGCCGCTACCTCATGATCGCCCTGAACAACCGGTTCCGCGCCGAGACGCAGATCCTGAAGAAACTCGTCGAGCAGGACGTGCTGGGCGAGATCTACTACGCGAAGGCCGGGTGGTTGAGGCGGAGCGGCATTCCGGGCGCCGGGACCTGGTTCACGCGCAAGGCCCAGGCCGGTGGCGGGCCCTTGATCGATCTCGGCGTCCACATGATCGATCTGGCGCGCTGGATCATGGGCAACCCGCGGCCGGTGTCCGTGGTGGGCGCCACCTACGCCCGGCTGAGCGATTCGGTGGAAGGCGCCTTCGACGTGGAAGACCTTGCCGCGGCCTTCATCCGGTTCGAGGACGATGCCACGCTCGTCGCGGAGACGAGCTGGGCCTCCCACGTGCCTTCGGAAGGCTCCTACGTCAAGTTCATGGGCACCCGGGGCGGCGCCGAGATCACGGGCAACGAGTTGACTGTATATACCGACCTGCACGGCGAACAGGTGGACATCACGCCGGCCTACGCACCGCGGGAATGGTCGGACTGCATCGCGGCCGAGATCGCCCATTTCGTGGATTGCATCCGGGCCGGCCGCACGCCCATGTCCACGGGCGAGCAGGGTGTCGAGATCATGCAGATCCTGGATGGCATCTACGAATCGGCCGCGGGCAACCGGATGGTCCGGATCGACTAGTGGCCCTCGGGGAGTCCGAAAGCCCGGCTGTTGCCCTGGATCGTCCGGTCGCCGGGTCCTGATGAGAGCGCGCTCCGGTAGGCGGCCGCGGCATCAGTCCGGCGGCCGGACCTTTCATAGGCGATCGCCAGGTTGTTCCACGCCCCCGCTTTGTCCGGGTCAACTTCCACGAGACTTTCCCATATCGCCACCGCCCCGGACCAGTTTCCTTCCCTTGCCGCCGAGCTCCCGCCTCGGTTGCCGACAGGGACCAGCCGCCGCGTAACCTGGACCTCCGCCCGGACGATGGAGTCCATCAGGCGGCCCACGATGCGCCGGGCGATCACCTCGGTCAGCATCGGCGAAACGATCTCGACGGAGACGGTCCCTTCCGGCGGCGCCTCGACGGGTTCGGGCAGCACCGTGCGGTAGGATTCGGTTTCCGTGACGGAGAAGCTGCCGAGCAGTTCGTTCGAGCCGACGTCGTAGGCCCTGAGCGTAGCCGTCATGACCGCCGTCTGATCGATATGCGGCACGATATAGGACTTGTTTACGATCTTGATATCGGTTCGTCCTAGTCCCACCTCCATGGCTTCCTCCTCCCGAAAGACCTTAACCTCTCCGTACGCTTCCGTGTAAGCCCTTTCGAGATCGCCGACCAAGGTGATATCGGCGTTGATTTCCCTTCCAACGACCAGCGCGAGAGAATCGGGGATCCGGCCGGCCTCGTGGGAGTGGCGGGACAGCGTCCGGAGCACCGGTCTCATTTCGATGGCCGTCAGCGTGGAATCCGAAACGAGGGCGCGGGCGAACAGGAACCCGGTCAGGTTGTTCAGGGCCAGGTCGGTGCCGTTGAATCCGAGCAGTGCGATCGATTCTTCTTCGCCCGGGAGACCGAGCAGGGGCGAACGGTAGACATCGAAGCGGACAGAAAGCGCAGAAGCCGCGCATCCGGGGACATGCGCCAGGATTGCCGCGGCGAGGAGCGGCAGGACCGTTCTGTAGAATGAAGCGGTCATGGTACCTGAATAGGTACGCCCTTTTGTCCCGTTGTGTCAAGGCGATTCGGGGCGGACGCGCGTCCGCCGGACCCCCCGAAAGAGGTTGACAACCGGGCCGGCGGCCCTTAATCTACGCATGACCAGAAGCCAAGCCATTACGGGTTACGTACATGTCCTCGTCACAGAAGCCGCCCGGGCCAGCCGCACCCGGCAAGCAGTCCGGCAAAACCCCCGGGAAGACCCGTCCCGACCCGGTCCGCCGCCGCCGATTCCTGCAGAGATGTCTCGGCGCGCTGGGCGGTATCGGTTCCCTGATGGCCGTCTATCCGCTCATCCGTTACATCGAACCGCCGCCGGAAGCCGAAGGCGCCAACCGGGTTGAAATCGACCGCGCGTCCCTGCCTCTCGGCACGTCCAGGACGGTGATCTACCGGGGCCGGCCGACCATCGTGGTCAACACTTCCGACGGTTACATCGCCTACAACGCCGTTTGTCCCCACCTGGGTTGCGTCGTCAAGTGGGAGGGGGGAACGCAGAACCTGATTTGTCCCTGTCACGGCGGCATATTCGGCACAGACGGCAGCGTCCAGGGCGGACCGATTCCCGGCCCCCTGACCGCGGTCGAACTGTCCGTCACCGACGACAAGATCATCGTCGGCGTGTAACCGCCGGTGCCCGGACGCCCCCTTTTCTCCCGGAGCACGAAACCAGCCACCATGATCAGACGCCTGTCCAACGAGGTGTACAACTGGCTCGATGATCGAACGGAAATCTCCGTCATCATCGATTTCTGCCGCCGCCAGCTGACCAAGCCCGTGCCCCGTCATCTCAACTGGCTGTTCTCTTTCGGAACGGTCACCCTGATGTTCTTCCTTTCCCAGGCCGTCTCGGGCGTCTTCCTGATGATCTACTACGAGGCGTCGGCCGATACGGCCTACGAAAGCGTGAAGTACATCATGGAGCAGGTGCGCTTCGGCTGGCTCATGCGCCAGGTGCATACCTACGGCGCCAATTTCATGATCGCCTTCCTGCTGCTCCACTCGGTCCGCGTGTTCTTCTACGGCGGTTACAAGAAACCCCGGGAGCTCACCTGGCTCTTCGGGTTCGGCCTGCTGGTCGTGACCCTGGCCTTCGGCTTTACGGGCTATCTCCTGCCCTGGGACCAGCTCTCATACTGGGGCACGACGGTGGGCACGGAGATCGCCGCCGCGACTCCGCTCATCGGCGAGTATCTGCTGATCCTCATGCGGGGCGGCGAAATCATCTCCGACGTGACGCTCACCCGCTTCTTCGTGCTGCACGTGGTGCTGCTGCCGTGGGCCTTCATCGCCCTGGTCACCGTGCACCTGGTCCTCATCCGGTACAAGGGCATCTCGCCGCTCGAAGGAACGGACGTGCCGGAAAAGACGCCGGAAGAACTGAAGCAGGCCGGCGGCAAGCCTTTCTACCCCCAGCACGTGATGAAAGAAGCCATCGTGGTCTTGCTGGTCCTGGCGTCGATGATTTTCATGATCATCTACTACCCCCTGCCGCTCCACGAAAAGGCCGATCCCTTCAACACGCCGGTGGGCGTCAAGCCCGAATGGTATTTCCTTTCCTCCTACCAGGCGCTGAAATACCTTCCGAAAACCATCGGCATCATTGGATCCGGCCTGGTGGTCCTGGCCATCTGCCTGCTGCCCTTCTGGGACCGCACGCCGGCCCGCACGCCCGCACGCCGGCCCCTCGCGACGTCCCTCGGCATCCTGTTCGTCGTGCTGAACATCGCCCTCGCCCTGCTCGGCAAGATCTCGGAAACGGAGATGACCTTCATGGGCACGAGGTATCATTTCGACATCTACGGCTGGCCCCACGCCATCGGGACGGTCGAGGAACCGGCTGTCCCGCAGGACACCGGCGGCGAGGGTACCGAATGAGCGGACGGGCATCATACCGGGCGCGGGCGGCATTCCGGGCGAGGGCGGCATATCGGGCACGGGCGGCATATCGGGCGAGGGCGGCATATCGGGCGAGGGCATCATACCGGGCGAGGGCATCATACCGGGCGCGGGCGGCCCTCATCCTCATTCCGCTGCTGATCCTCTCCTGGACGACTGCGGATTCGGCGGAAGCGCAACTGTCCGCGGCGACCAACAATTGCGTCAGCTGCCATGCCGGCCTGGACGACGAAGACATGAGCCTGCCGGTGGCCGAATGGCAGCGGAGCGCGCACCGTCCGGCGGACATCTACTGCCAGGATTGTCACGGTGGGAACCCCGCCACCACGGTGGAGGACGAGGCGCACGACGTCGAAATGGACTTCGTCGGCCTGCCTGATCCCTACGTCGTCCATGAACTGTGCGGCGAGTGCCACCAGGTACAGATGGAGAACTACGTGCCCAGTCCCCATGGCCTGGAGGGGGATTTCTGGCCCAACTGCGTGGACTGCCACGCGAACCACGAAGTGGTCTTTCCCCAGGCGTCCCTGATTTCCATACCCGACAACTGCGAGGACTGCCACGAGCAGGCGATCATGGACGATTTCATCGCCCTGACCGACCGGGGTCTCGAACCCATCGCCGAGTTCCGGCGGGCGGCGGAGGAGATCCGTTCGGCAGGGGTCCCGGTCGACCAGATCATGGCCCAGGCCACCCTGGCGCGGAACGCCTATATCGAGCAGGCCTCCCACGTCTTCGTACTCGAGAAAATGGTCGCCGTCGTCGATTCGCTGGAACAGGTCTTCCCGGACATCAGAAAAGAAGTGGATGCCGCGCGCACCGAAGTCGACACGCGGCGCAGGTTCGGCTGGATGTTCATCGGCCTCTTCCTCCTGGTGGCGGGCGTCATCTGGCTGTACCGCCGGTCGCTGCCGGGCGCCTGATCGAACCGGAGCCCCATCATGTACACTCGATTTCTCCTCGGCCTCCTGCTCGCCCTATCCGCGCCGACTGCCGCGGCCAGCATACCCGTCACGGCCGGCGACATCCGTCCGGTGCCCGACGGCAAGGGCACGTCCACCCTGGCCCAGGCCGTGCTCCGCCTTCCCGTCGTGGCCAGCATGCTGCACACCGGCGCCCATCCCGACGACGAGAACAGCGCCCTGGTCGCCTACGTAAGCCGCGGGCTGCATGCGCGGACCGCCTACCTTTCCCTCAACCGCGGCGAAGGCGGACAGAACCTCATCGGTCCCGAACTCTACGACGCCATCGGCGTGATCCGGACGGAAGAGCTGCTGACGGCCCGTCGATTCGACGGCGCGGAGCAGTTCTTCACGCGGACGTACGACTTCGGGTTTTCAAAGTCGGCCGAGGAAGCCCTGGAATACTGGAATCATGATGAAATGCTGCTTTCGGACGTGGTGCGCGTCATCCGCCGCTTTCGCCCCGACGTAATCGTATCCGTGTTCGCCGATTCTCCCCGCGACGGCCACGGGCATCACCAGGCGGCCGGGAGGATCACCCGCGAAGCCTTTTTCGTCGCGGCCGATCCGGAACGCTTTCCCGAACACCTGCGGGACGGCCTGCGTCCCTGGCAGGCCCGCAAGCTGTACATCAACAACACGCGGGCATCTTTCGACAGCATCGACTCCCTTGTGGTCGACGTAGGCACCTACAGTCCCGTGCTGGACCGGTCGTACCGCGAACTCGGCCTGGCGGGCCGCAGCATGCATCGCTCCCAGGACATGGGGACCCTGCAGCCGAAGGGTCCGGCCACCACGAAGATCAAACTGGTCGCACGCGCAGGCATGATGGAGTCGGGCATGACGGACGCGTCGGACACGGACGGAGACGCCCACCTCTTCGACGGCCTGGACACGACTTTCATGCGGTTCCTTGCCATGGCCGGACCGGACGCAGGGAAGATCCCCGGACTCGCCGGCCGGCTCGAACGGCTGGACGCGTTGGCCCTCGAGGCCGTGGACGCCTACCGCCCGCTCGACCCTCCCGCCGTACTGGATCCCGTGTTGGAGGGCCTGCGGATGATCCGGGCGCTCCGGAAAGACCTTGAACAGGGCGGTCTGCCGGCCGACGTCCTCGCGGATATGCGCTTTCTGCTCGATCTGAAGGAGGAAGACTTCGCCAATGCGGCGGTCCTGGCCCTCGGCATGGCCTTCGAGGTGCTGACCAGCGACGACCGGGTCGTCCCGGGCAACCTGCTCGGTGTGCACGTGGTGTTGCTGAACCGCAGTGCGCGGCCCGTCCGCGTCACCAGCCTCGCGCTGGATGTACCTCAGGGTTGGACCGCGGCCCCCGATCCTGTCCCGGCCAGACCGGCCAGACCGGCCTCAGACATCGGTTACAATGAGAGCTTCGCGGAGAACTGGCGGGTCGAAGTACCGCCCGACGCCGGCCTTACCCGGCCCTACTGGCATCGCCGCTCCTTGAACGACCCGAGGGTCGAAGTGGACGACACGGCATTGATCGGGCTTCCCTGGCGCCCGCAGCCCGTTATCGGACGGGCCCGGTTTGTCGTGGACGGCGTCGAGATCGAAATCCGCCAGCCCGCGCAGTACCGCTTCGCCGACCGGGCCTTCGGTGAAATCCGCCGCGAACTCCAGGTCGTGCCCGCGTTGTCGGTGACAATGGACCCGCCGGCGGTGGTCGCTCCGTCGGGACGGGAAAACCCCCTGCGGTTCAGCGTGTCCGTAGTCAGCAACGTGGAAGGCGGGATCGAAGGTGAATTGTCCCTCGAGGTGCCGGACGGGTGGGAAGTCTCGCCCGGGGGATTTCCCCTGTCGTTCTCGGGAAGGGGACAGGCCGCCACGTTCAACTACTCGGTAGTCCCGGCACGGGACGCCACGGACGGAGCTTACGATGTACGGGCGGTGGCGAAGGCCGGCGGAAACGAATATCGCGAGGGATACGAGGTGATCGCCTATCCCCACATCGAACCGAGACACCTGTACCACGGTTCGTCATCCGTCGTGCAGGTGGCCCCGGTCGATCTGCCGGACGATCTCAGGGTGGGTTACATCATGGGAACAGGCGACCAGGTCCCGCTCGTGCTGGAGCAGATGGGCCTGCAGGTGCGGCTGCTTACGGGGGAAGACCTCGCCACGGCCGATCTGGCCGCCTTCGACCTGATCATCGCGGGCATCCGCGCCTACGAAGTCCGCGAGGATCTTATCGCCGTGAACCAGCGCCTGCTGGACTACGTGGAGGCCGGGGGCGTCTACATCGTGCAGTACAACAAGTACGCCTTCAACCTCGACCAGTACGGGCCCTACCCCTTCCAGATCAACCGCCCCCATGACCGTGTGACCCGGGAGGACGCGCCGGTAGAGATCCTGGTTCCGGATCACCCTGTCTTCAACCGGCCCAACCGGATCACCGAAGCGGACTTCGAAGGGTGGGTGCAGGAACGCGGCCTGTACTTCCAGGGCGAATGGGACCCCCGCTACACGCCGCTCATGGCCTCGCGGGACCCGGGTGAGCCCCCCAAGGCCGGCGGGCTCCTCGAAGCCCGTTACGGCAAGGGGCGCTATATCTACACAGGCTACGCGTGGTTCCGGCAGCTTCCCGCGGGCGTGACCGGCGCCGTACGCCTCTTCGCCAACCTGATCGGCCTGGCGAAGCCGGCCGCCGAAAACCGGGACCCCTAAGAAATTCCTACGAGCTGTGAAGGTCGAATCGGTGGCGGGCCGGAACGAAAGGGTGAGGTCGCGCAAGCGCCGAACCACGTTACGCGGGTTTCAGCGGCACGTCGACTCGCGCTATGCGGGTTTCAGCGGCACGTCGGTGCGCCACTCGGGGAAGCGTTCGTCGATCCCGCGGATGAGACCGTTGTAGGCCTCGCGGAACTGCTGGGTCACAGCGCCGATGGACCCGTTCCCTATGTCGTAGTTGTCGATCGAAGCGACCGGGGTGACCTCCGCGCCCGTTCCGCACAGGAAAACTTCGTCGGCCGTATACAGTTCGGTGCGGTCGATCTCCCTTTCCACGACCGGCATCTCAAGGACGTCCCGCCCGATCCTCAATATGGTATCCCGGGTGACGCTCACGAGGATATCGGCGGTGACCGGCGGCGTGATCAGGACGCCGTCCTGGATCATCATCAGGCAGGCGCCAGGGGCTTCGCAGACCTTGCCGCGGTTGTTGAGCATGATCGTCTCGTCGAAGCCCTTGAGCGTGGCGTCCGTCCACGCGATGGCGCTGTTGCGGTAGTTGGCCCAGCACTTGATACGGGCCGGGAGCGTGTTATCCGAAATGCGCGTCCAGGAGCTTACCGAGCACCGGGCGCCATCCTTTCTGCGCAGGTTGGAGCCGTAGGCAAAGGTGTGGACGTAGACGTGGGCCGGACCCGCCATCTTGTTGAGATACACGTCGGGGGAAAAATACACGGTAGGAAATATGTATACGTCCTCCCGGTACCCGTGGACCCGGCACAGCTCGAGGGAGCCGTTCCAGACGTCCTCCAGCGTGTACGGCGTCTCCATCCGCATCAACTTGATCGACCTGTACAGGCGGTCCAGGTGTTCCTTGAAACGGAAGACGAAGAGTTTTTCCCGGTCGTCGTTCCAGTAGGCCCGGATCCCCTCGAAAATGGCGTGGGCGAATATATGTCCCTGTGTGACATGCACCGTACCCTGGTTCCACGGGACCTGTTCCCCGTCCAGCCAGATGTACTTTGAATGATCCTCGCCCCACATTTTCGTCTTCTTGGCCATTACCGCGCTCCTTATGAATGGTCGAACAGTTCCGCCCGGTCCGCGTGCCGACGCCGCTCTAAGTCCGGTCCACGCGCCGACGCGGCTCTAAGTCCGGTCCGCGTGCCGACGCCTCTCTAAGTCCAGTCCGCGCGCCGATGTCTTTCTACGCCCGGTCCGGTCCGGGCCGGTCCCGCACGCCGGCATTCCGCATCCCGTCCAGGCGCGCCCGCCAGGCGTATTCCTCCGGACCGAGGACCTCCACCTGCAGGCACGACATGCACCACTGCAGGATCACCGGATCGTCATCCCGGGAAACCGTGCGTATGGCCACCCAGAATTCGACGCCGTGGGGGCAACCCTCGCGTGTCCGCTGGAACTCGGGCAGGATGTGATGGACCTTGTCGCCCGCCGGCGTCAGGCCGACCAGGGTCTCATCATAGGGGCGGATAGGCATGCTCGATGATCCGGAATCGGTGCAAAACGGACGTGTATCCCGTGTACGCGAACGCTGTGTAATTTATGGATCCGGACCGCCGTCCTGTCAAGGGATATCCCGTCGCGGAACCGCGGCGCAAAAACAACCGGATTCACCTTGACCATACACGCCGCCCATCGTTATTCTAACCGGCGGAACCAGGCCCTTTACGTCGTTTCGCGCAGCACAGGATTCCGGGAGTGATCATGGTCCACCTTTTCGAACCCGCACGCTATCACACCACCATGGGCACCCATGAACCCGCCCTGCGTGTGAACGACGGGGATACCGTCGTCACGTCGACGGTCGACGCCCGGGGGAAGGACCGATCCGACACGCCCGTGACGCCTCCGGGCAATCCACAGACGGGACCCTTTCACGTCGAAGGCGCCGAACCGGGAGACACGCTCGCCGTGCACCTGGACCGGCTTACGCCCAACCGCCCGTTCGGCTGGACCCGTCCGCTCGTGGCGCCCAACGTGCTCGATCCCGATTACGTGCGGGAGACCGCGGGGGAGATCGAAAGCCGGGACGACCTCTGCCGCTGGGAAGTCGATCTGGAGCGGAGGACGGTCACGCTGATCGACCCGGACGACACCCGGCTCGGCCGGATGTCTCTGCCCCTGGCGCCCATGACGGGATGTTTCGGCGTGGCGCCGGACAAGGGCCAGGCGATTTCGACGGCCACGTCCGCCAGCCACGGGGGCAACATGGACTACCGGGGTTTCGTGGAAGGCGTCACCGCGTACTTCCCCGTGTTCGCGCCCGGCGCCCTGTTCCACATCGGCGACGGCCACGCGGTGCAGGGCGACGGAGAAATCGTCGGCACGGGCGTCGAGATCTCCTTCGACGTACAGATCACCTTCAGGGTGCTCAAGGGAAAGCCAAGCGCCTGGCCCCGCGGCGAGAACGAGGAATACCTATTCACGGCGGGCAACGCCCGGCCCCTCGACCAGTGCGTCCAGCACGCGACCACCGAAATGCTTCGCTGGCTGCAGGCCGACTACGGTCTCGATCCCAGGGCGGCGCACACGCTGCTCGGCCAGTGTGTCGAGTACGACATGGGCAACGTGTTCGATCCCGCCTATACCATGGTGTGCAAGGTCAGGAAAGACCTGCTTCGCGGTCTGGGCATCGACACCCGGTCGGTACATGACGAGCTGGCGGCAGACTGACCGGGCGCGGCAGACTGACCGGACCGGCGCCTGACCTTCCCGGCAGACTGACTCGAGCGGCGCCTGACCGACCGCGCTTGACCTGACCGGCGCCTGACCGACCGCGACAGGCCGGCGGACATAACGCATAGAACGGAGCGTATCATGAACAGACTCGAGGGACAGGTGGCCTGGATCACCGGCGCGGGTTCCGGCATCGGACGCGGGATCGCGCTGGCCCTGGCCCGGGAAGGCGCGGACGTGATCCTTTCCAGCCGGCGGCGCGAACCCCTTGAAGACGTCGCCGGAGAGGTGGAGGCCGCGGGGCGCCGTGCGGCTATTGCCCCCATGGACGTGACCGACCGGGAACAGATCGATACGGCGATTGCCCGGGCGGTTGATCAGTTGGGCCCCGTGTCGATCCTGGTGAACAACGCGGGCGTCAATACCCCCCTGCGCACGGCGACCGAGATGTCGGTGGAGGACTGGGACCGCGTGGTGGACATCAATCTCACGGGCGCGTTCAACTGTTTCCGCGCGGTATACGAACCCATGAAGGCACGGGGCGGAGGCACCGTCATCAACGTCGCGTCCATGGCCGGACGGCAGGTGTCCCTCCTCGGCGGGGCCGCCTACTGCGCGTCCAAGCACGGCATGGTGTCGCTGACCCATTCGATCAACCTGGAAGCCGCCGAATTCGGGCTCCGCGCCAGCGCCATCCTGCCCGGCGAGGTGAAAACGCCCATCCTCAAGAACCGGCCCCAACCCGTGTCGGAGAAGCGCCTGTCCCTGATGCTCACCCCCGAAGACATCGCGGACACCGTCGTTTTCGTGCTGTGTCAGCCCGCCCGCGTGGTCATACCCGAAATGTGGGTCATGCCCGCCTACCAGGTATCGGCCCAACCGCTTCCCTGATGCCGCCGAACGGCGCGGCGACGGCGCTCCAAGGCGTAGCGACGGGTGCTCCACGGCGCGGCGGCGGCGCTCTCCGGCCCGCCCGGATGCCCGGTTTAACGTTTGACAGCGACCGGGCCCTGGCGTAATTTCGAGTGGGCGCCGAATCGGAAGCTGCCGCCCGGCTTGAAGCCCCGTCAACCTGACCCTTGCCTCCCGACCCACATACCATGAACAGTCCGACAGAATCGGTCATCCTGCTGGTTGAAGGTTCCTCCCGCGGAAGGGACGAGAAACACTACGGACTGACCCAGCGAGGTCACCGCGTGATCGCCGTGGAGAACAGCGACCAGGCGCTCAACGTCCTGGCGGCGGAAGCCCCGAACGTCATCATCTCGGACCTGAAGGCCCCCGGAATCGACGGACTGCGCCTGATGGGCGTCGCCCTGGGCAGGAGTCCCGAGGTGGGCGTCATCCTGATGACGGACCCCGGTTCCATGGGCCTGGCCGTGGCCGCCATGAAGGAGGGGGCGTACGACGTGCTCGAGAAACATGTCTACGTGGAGAAGCTCGCGGCGGAAATCGAGAAGATCCTGGACCGCCAGCGCATCGTGCAGGAAAACCAGGAGCTGCTGCACCAGCTCGACACCCGCTACGGATTCGAGAACATTGTGGGGCGGTCCGCGTCCATGCAGCGCATCCGGGAGCAGATCCTCCAGATCGCCGATACCCAATCCACGGTACTCATCTTCGGCGAGAGCGGCACGGGCAAGGAACTGGTGGCCCACGCCCTCCACCGCGCGAGTTCCCGGAGGAACAAGTCCTTCGTGCCCGTCTTCTGCAACGCCCTTTCGGAAGGGGTGATCGAAAGCGAATTGTTCGGCCACGAGAAGGGCGCCTTCACGAACGCGGTAAAGACCTACAGGGGCCGGTTCGAACTGGCCGACGGGGGCACGCTCTTCCTCGACGAGGTGGGCGAGCTCTCGCCTGCCACCCAGGTGAAGTTGCTCCGCGTCCTCCAGGAACGCAAGTTCCAGCGGGTGGGCAGCGGAAACTGGCTGCAGACGGACACCCGGGTCATCGCGGCGACGAACCGCGACCTCGAAGCCGAGATCGAAAGCGGACGTTTCCGGGAGGACCTCTATTACCGGCTGCGCGTAGTGACCCTTTCCCTGCCGCCCCTGCGGGAACGGAAAGAGGATCTCCCGCTGCTGATCGACCACTGCATCCGCCGGTTCGGCGAACGGGAGAAGAAGCCGATCGAGCGTATCGACCCGGCGGCCCTGGAACTGCTGTCCACCTATCACTGGCCCGGGAATGTGCGTCAACTGGAGAACTGCATCGAGGGCATGATCGTCATGGGTACGGGGAAGGCCCTGACCGTGGCGGACATCCCGGAATTCATACGGCATACCCGGCCGGAATCGGCGGCGGTCCCGCCTGACGAAGGACCGGACCGGCCGGACGACCTGTCGCCGGACTTCATCCGCTATCTGGCCGGGAAAATCGCCGAACAGCGCCACGTGCCCGTCCGGCCTATCACCGACCGGGCCCTGGCCGCATTGGCCGACGTCGACTGGTCGGCGGACGGCGCGTCGCTGCGACGCTGCCTGGAAACCATGGTACTGCTCGCCGACGGGGACGGGCTGGACGTGGAGGACATCCCCGCGGAATTCCTGCCCGAACGGTCCGGCCAATCCGCGGCGGACGGCGAGGACGAAGACGGGGTGGACATCCGGGTGGGCATGACGATGAAGGAAGGCGAACGGAGACTGATCGCCGCGACCCTGGCCGCCTGCGGACGGAACAAGGCGCGGACCGCCCGGGTCCTGCGGATCGGACAGCGCACCCTCTTTCGAAAAATAAAGGCCTATCACCTGGAGTAGCGTCAGCCAAGGAGTCCCGATTTGGAAGGTCGGTCGATTCTGGTCGTCGACGGTGAAACGGACAGCCGGCGTCACGCGGCGAGCATCCTGAGAAATGCGGGTTACGACGTGCTGGAGACCGGCACCGCGGCCGAAGCGTTGCGCGCGGCGAGGACGGATCCGCCGGATGTCGTTCTCGTCGATCTCGCTATGAGCGACGCGGACCCGGAGCAGCTGATTCGCACCATATCGGCAAAGCACCCCGACACCGACATCATGCTCACCACCCGGCAGCATGAGCCGCCCCGCCAGTTCCGCCAACTGGACGTCAGCGACTACATCGAAAAGCCCGTCGACGCCGAAGAACTGCTCACGAAAATGCGCATGCGGGACCTTCGGCGCGAGTTCCACCAGCGGTTTCAGCTCCTGGGCAAGAACGAGCGATTCATCGCCGCCATGGAATCGGTGCTCCAGGTGGCGCCCACGGGGATCCAGGTCCTGCTCACGGGAGAAAGCGGCACCGGCAAGGAAGGATTCGCCCGGGCGATCCATCATTACAGCGACCGGCGCGACGGCCCTTTCATACCCATCAACTGCGGCGCCATCGCCGAAGGCGTGCTGGAAAGCGAACTGTTCGGTCACGAAAAAGGCGCCTTCACGGACGCCAAGGGCCAGCGGAAGGGATACTTCGAACAGGCCCACGGCGGCACGCTGCTCCTCGATGAAATCGGCGACATGCCCCGTTCGACCCAGGTAAAGCTGCTGCGCGTCCTGGAGCAGCAGGAGTTCATCCGCGTCGGCGGATCGACGCCGGTGAAGACGGACGTCCGCCTCATCGCGTCCACCAACCGGGACCTCTCCGGGGACATCCACGACGGTACGTTCCGCCAGGACCTCTACTACCGGCTCAACGCCGTGCACATCCATCTGCCCGCCTTGCGGGAGCGCCGCGACGACATCCCCAGGCTGATCGGCCACTTCGTACGGCACGCCCCCGGCAAACCCGGCGCGCCGCCTCCCGTCTTCACGGAGGAAGCCCTGGCGGCCCTCTCCGACTACGCGTGGCCGGGCAACATACGGGAACTGCGTCACCTCGTCGAATCGCTGGTGGTGACTTCCGGCAAGGCCAGGATCGACGCGGAAGACCTGCCGGACAGCATCTACACGCCGCCCGTGGCGAACCGGGCCCTGCCGGTCCCGCAGAACCGCGACCCGCAGGACATGGACCGCGAGATGTTCTACAAGATCCTCTGGCAGATCCTGACCGCCATCCACGAACTCCCTTCCAAGATCTCCGCGGCCCTCGGAAGGGGTCCCGAACCGCTTCCCGATCGTTTTCAGCTGCCGCCCCCCGAGGATGCGGTGCAGGACGTCGAAACACCCCCCGCGGAAGCGGCACAGTACGTCGAACCGCCCCGCGACGATGCGGTACAGGACGTCGTGTCTTCCCACGGCGAAGGGGAACCAGGCCTCGAACGGCCGGCCGAGGTGGTGCCGGGCAATGTGGTGCCGGAAAATGGCGAACTGGACCGCTTGCGCTCCATGGAAGACTGGGAGCGGGAGGCCATACGCCGCGCGCTTGAGCGAAACGAAGGGCACCGGGGCAGGGCCGCGCAGGAGCTCGGCATCAGCGAGCGGTCCATCTACCGCAAGATCAGGGACTACGGCCTGGACGAATACGCCTGATCCAATCCGGTGTTTCGCCCTGCGAAAATGCTTGACAAATCGCCCGTGAAACACCGAATTTGGCTGGGAGCGATTTACATACATCACCGTGAAAGGAGCAGCGATAGTGGGACAGCCAACAGCGATTACCGACGATCAATTCGAATCCGAGGTCATTAACAGCAACACGCCGGTACTGGTCGATTTCTGGGCGGAGTGGTGCGGGCCCTGCAAGGCCGTCGCCCCCACGCTGGTGGAACTCGCGGGCGATTACGACGGGCGCCTGAAAGTCGTCAAGGTCGACGTGGACGAGAACCGGGAAGCGGCAACCCGCTTCGGCATCCGGAGCATTCCGAGCCTCCTGATCTTCAAGGACGGCGCCGAGGTGGACCGGATCATCGGTGCGCTCCCCAAGCAGCAACTCGCCGAAAAGATCGACGGCCACCTTTAACGAACGAGGCCACTCGCAGCCGGGCGGCCAGGCAAGGGCATTTGAAGCCGGGCGGGCCAGGCACGACTCGATGAACGTGGGACCGATATTCAACGAAAGCCGGGAAGGCCGATCGACGCACTCCCGGTTTTTTGTATGCGGTCCGGCCGGCCAGCCGGGCAACCGTCTGACCGGGCAACCATCTGACCGGCCGGGCGGGCAACACCTGAGGAATCCGGAGACCAGGACATGCTGGGGGTAGTACGCAGACTGAGAGACGGGTTGGCCAAGACGCGGGACGGGTTTGCGCGCAGGATCCAGCAGGCCGTGGGCCGGTACGACCGGATCGACGAGGATCTGCTGGAGGAAATCGAATCCATCCTGCTGCAGACCGACGTGGGCGTGGAAACGACCCTGCGGATCATCGACGGACTGCGGGACCGCGCGGTCGACCGCCGGACCCGGAATCCCGATGACCTCATGGATCTGCTGCGCGAGGAGATGGCGGATATTCTCGGCGATGCGCCGGCCCCTGCATCGGACCAGCGGCCCCGGGTCATCATGATCGTGGGGGTCAACGGATCGGGCAAGACCACGACCGCAGGGAAGATGGCGGCCCGTTACGCCGGGGAAGGGAAGAAGGTCCTGATCGCCGCGGCCGATACCTTTCGCGCGGCCGCCATCGACCAGCTGGAGGTCTGGGCGCGCCGCGCGGAGGCGGACTTCATCAGGCACCAGCACGGATCCGACCCCTCGGCCGTAGTCTACGACGCCATGCAGGCCGCCACCGCCCGGGATGCGGACGTGGTCATCATCGACACGGCGGGCCGGCTGCACACCAGGGACAACCTGATGGAGGAACTGAAGAAGATCAAGCGCACCACGGGCAAGCAAATGGACGGCGCGCCCCACGAGGTACTGCTCGTGCTCGACGGGACCACGGGCCAGAACGCCCTCTCCCAGGCTCGGGTCTTCAGCGAAGCCCTGGGCGGCCTGACGGGTATCGCGCTGACGAAGCTGGACGGGACCGCCCGGGGCGGCATCGTGTTCGCCATCGGCGTGCACCTGGGGATCCCCGTCAGATTCATCGGCGTGGGCGAAGGCATCGAGGACCTGCAGGAATTCGACGCACCGGCCTTCGTGGACGCCCTCTTCAACTGATTACGGGAGTAAGCCATGCCCCGATTGGCGATAAACGGCGCGGCGCCGGTACGGACCGAACCCTTTCCGACCTGGCCCATGAACCTGGACGCAAGCGCCCGGGCCGCCGGCGATACCGTACGCTCCGGGCAATGGGGAAGCATCCAGGGCGAGAAGGTGCGCGGCCTCGAACAGCGCTTCGCATCCTTCCAGCACGCCGCCCACGGCATTGCCGTCAGCAACGGCACCACGGCCCTCTGCCTCGCGCTGCAAGCGGTCGGCATCGAACCCGGCGACGAGGTCATCGTGCCGGCCTATACCTTCATTGCATCGGCCAGCTCGGTCGTGATGTCGAACGCCGTGCCCGTATTCGTCGACATCGACCCCCTTACCTACAACCTGGACCCCGATCGGGTCGAGGAGGCGGTCACGCCGCGGACCCGGGCCCTCATGGCGGTGCATTTCGCGGGCCTGCCCGCGGACATGGACCGGCTCGGTGAAATCGCCGGCCGCCACGGCCTCGCGGTGATCGAGGACGCGGCACAGGCCCACGGCGCGCGGTGGGGAGGCCGGGGCGTGGGCGCCATCGGTTCGATCGGCGCCTTCAGCTTCCAGTCCTCCAAGAACTTAAGCGCCGGCGAGGGGGGCATCATGCTCACCAACGACGACGGCCTGGCGGCGGCGGCGCGGTCCCTCGCCGACTGCGGGCACGCAGAACAGGGACCCCGTTACAACCACTTCCGCATGGCCGGCAACAACCGGATGACCGAGGTACAGGGCGCGCTGCTCCAGGTCCAGATGGATCACCTGGAGACCCAGGCCGACCGGCGTCACGCGAACGGCGAGTATTTGACCGAACGCCTCGGGGCGATTCCGGGCATCGTGCCGGTGGCCAGGCCCGCGAAGGCCGACCGCCACGCTCGGCACATCTACATGTTCAGGTATAGCGAAGCGTCCTTCGGAGGCATCCCGAAAATCCGGTTCATCGAGGCCCTGCGCGCCGAGGGGATCCCCGCCAGTCCGGGCTATTCCATCCCCCTGTACAAACAACCGGTCTTCACGGAACGGAATTACGGCATATATCAAAGCCCGGCGCTATCTGCCGTTGACTACGACGCGTTGAGTCTGCCGGTAACGGAGCGGGCCTGCCGTTCGGAGGCCGTATGGTTCACGCAGAATGTGTTGCTGGGGGGCCGGGACGATATGGATGACATCGTCCGGGCGGTCGCGAAGATCGGGGAACATCGCGACGAATTGAGGGAAGTGTAGCTAGCGCGGCGCCAGATGACTAGCGCGACGCGCTGCCCGCACCCGCCGTACCGGCCGCGGCCTTCACCGTGGCGTCCTCCACCGTGGCGGTCTTCACCGTGGCATCCTTCACCGTGGAAACCAGGTGAGCCGGCTTTCCACCGGACCGCCGGAATTCGATCAACTCGGCCATGATACTTACCGCGATCTCTTCGGGGGTATCGGCGCCGATCTCCTTGCCGATCGGCGCGTGCACCTGGTCGAGCAGGTGCCGCGGCACGCCTTTTCCTTCCAGGTTCTTCCACATCAGGGCGATCTTGCGTCGGCTGCCGATCATGCCGACGTATGCGGCGCCGGTCCACACCGCCTGCTCGATGACGGGCTGGTCCCACTGGTGTCCGCGGGTCACCGCGACCAGGTAGGACGAGCCGTCGATGGGCAGCTTGCCCACGACCTCGTCGAAGGCGTCCACGACCACCTCGTCGGCTTCGGGAAACCGCTCATGGTTCGCGAAGGCCGGCCGGTCGTCCACCACGATGATGCGGAACCCGACGGTGTCGGCGATCCGGGCAATGGCCCTGGCCACGTGGCCGCCGCCGAAGAGGAACAGCTGCGGCGCCGGCCAGATGGACTCCAGGAAGATCCGGGTCTCCACGCCTTCGTGCTCCAGCGTGACCACCCGCAACAGGTTCTCGGTGATTTCAATATCGGAATCCAGCCTGATCCGGTCGTCCAGGGCGGGGTCTCCGAGCGTGCCGACGGTTTCGCCGGTATCCTTGATCAGCAACTTGCCGGCTTCCGTTCCGGCCCGGCCCGACACCAGCGTGGCCAGGAGTCCGATACCCCGCGCGTCGTGAAGTCCGCGAATCGCCTCGAAGACCTCCTGCATGGGGCCCGTCCGGATCGGTTCCGTGAAGATCTCCACGTTGCCGCCGCAATTCAGCCCCTCGTCGCCGGCGTGTTTCTCGGTCAGGATGAAGTGCTGCAGCCTGGGGGCGGACCGGTCCATGACTTCGCGGGCCTCGGCCCAGACGTCGGCTTCCAGGCAGCCGCCGCCCACCGTGCCGGTGAACGAACCGTCCCCCTTGACGAGCATTTTCGCCTTTTTGCTCATCGGCAGCGATCCCTTGCTCGACACGATGGTGGAAAGCGCCGCCTTTTCGCCCCGCGACAGGACGTTCACGACCTCGTCGAAAACCTCTTTCATGCGTCTATCTCCGCTAGAGCATCAGACCAGTTCAACAGGCAACTCCTCGAAACCCGTCTCATCGTCCACCCACCGGAACATCTTGATATCGCTTACGGCGTCCCTCGTGACGGATAGGACCAGGTAGCCGGGTTCCGGGTCCAGCCAGCCGGTCAGGGCGTCCATCCGGTCCTTCTCCGAGAAATACGCCGGCGCGTCCGGATGGGAATGATAGAATCCCTGGACCCGCGCGCCCGGAGGGTCGAACTCCCCGAAGAACAGCCGCTCCATGTCCGCCCGGCTGAACGCATAGGCGGTCCGGGCGTCCCGGGGATGTTCCGACGGGTCTTTCGCGTGCAACTCGTCCTGGATGTTCCTGCACCGGTGCACCCGCCAGGATTCCGGGACCACCGGGTTGGCCGGGTTAGCCGGGTTGGCCGGGTCAGCCGGGTTCACCGGATCGTCCAGATCGTCAATACCGGTCAGGAACCCGCAGCACTCCCGTGGATACTCCGCCACGGCGTGGTCGGCCATGTCTTCGTAGACGGTCCGGGGAAGCCGAATCATCAGGTCCGGACCGGACCGGGCAGCGGTGCCGGCTGGTTCTCGATCTCGGCCTCGACGGCCGCCCGGACATGCTTGAAGGCCGCCGTTTCGACGGCGTTCCCGGGTTCGAGGAAAATCGGCTCCCCCGCGTCTCCGCCCGCGCAGACGGCCGGCGAAAGAGGGATCTCTCCCAGGAAGGGCAGGCCCAGTTCATCGCTCAACGCGGCGCCGCCGCCCCGGCCGAAGATATGGGTCCGTTCACCCGTCGCGGCGTTGAGGAAGTAACTCATGTTTTCGACGATACCCAGCACGGGGACCCGCAACCGCTGGAACATGGTGATTGCCTTGCGCACGTCCGACAGGGCGACCTGCTGGGGGGTCGTGACGATAACGGCCCCGGTGAGTTCGACCGACTGGGCCAGGGTCAGCGACGCGTCGCCGGTGCCGGGCGGGAGATCGACCACCAGGTAGTCCAGTTCCCCCCAGGATACGTTACCGAGGAAACTCTTCACCATCTTGCCGACCAGGGGCCCCCGGTAGATCACCGCGTCCGACGGCCCCGCGACGAAACCGACGGAAACCAGCCGGATACCATGCTTGACAATCGGTTGGATACTGCCGGAAGGATCTTTCTCGAGGGACCCGGAAACGCCCATCATCTGGGGCACGTTCGGGCCGTAGATATCCGCGTCGAGCAGGCCGACCGCATGGCCCGCTTCCGAGAGGGCGAGGGCCAGGTTGACGCTTACGGTCGACTTGCCCACGCCGCCCTTGCCGCTGGCTATGGCAATGACGTGGCGGATACCGGTCAGCGCGTCACGGAGGTTTTCGGTTTCCGCAGCCAAAGTGCTCGATCCGCGTTTACAGTCAGCCTGGACTGCCTGGACTGTCCGGACTGTCCGGGATGCACGGTTCCGATCCCGCGCCTTTCGGACTTATACGTAAAACGACTCGCCGCAGCCGCAGGTGCCCTTGGCATTGGGATTGCTGACCTTGAACCCGGCGCCCATCAGCCCTTCCACATAGTCCAGTTCCGCACCCATCAGGTAGATGGCGCTCTTATTGTCGACGAGAACCTTGATGCCGTTCTGCTCGATGATCTGGTCGTTGTCGGTCGCGTTCTTGTCGAAGGCGAGCTTGTACTGAAAACCGGAACATCCCCCGCCGGAGATCATGACGCGCAGTCCGAGATCCGGATTGTCCTGGTCCTCGATCATGGTTTTTATCTTGTCGGCGGCGACGTCGGTCACGGTGACCATGTTGTCCAACCCCCTTGCGAATGAATGGCGTAAGTAGCTTTGTTTGCGCTGACTTGTATCCGTCTTGCACGACCGGCCACATGTACCGTTTGTTGCTAAGGCTATATAAACCAGAACCCGTCTGGATGTCAACCTCTTTATCGAAACCCGCCGGGCTGAAACTGCGTGTCGCGACCCGGCTGCGCGCCGCCCCATAGGCAGCAGCGCGCCGCCCTTATGCAGCGGCACGGCGCCCCTAACGCAACAGCAGCATCTTGCCGTTCCGCTCGATTCCGCCGGCGGTCATGCGGTACAGGTACACGCCGCTGGGTACGGCGCGGCCGTCGCCGTCCATGCCGTTCCAGGTCCGCGCGTATCTGCCCGGCCCGTGTGCTGCATCGACCAGCACCCGTATCTTTCGACCGAGCAGATCGTAAATCGTCAAGGTAACGTGGAACGGCTCCGACAGTTCGAAGCGTATATCCGTGCTGCCGGCGAAGGGGTTCGGCGCGTTCGGATAGAGGACCGCCACCAGCCCATCGGACGCGCCGGGCTCGTAATCGATGCGGATAAGGACGGGTTCCGCCGTCAGTGCCAGTCCCGCGCGGCCCACCGGCTGCAACCGGTACTCGTAGGACGTTCCCGGCTGGACGGCGGTGTCCGTGTACTCATAGGTGTTTGCGCGTTGGGGATCGTTCCCGGACCGGATTACCGGTACCGAGGTCAGCGCTTCAAACGATCCGTCAGGATGAGCCCGGCGTTCGATCCGGTAGGACAGCAGGTTGATTTCCAGCCCCGCGGTCCAGGAGAGGTACACACCACTCAGCCCGCCCTCGGCCGTGAAGGACCGCACGGTCCCCCGCGATTCGGTCATCAGGGCGTTCAGCGCGTGGACGATGCCATAACCGTTCAGGGTATCGGGGGCGGCGGCCTGGCCGGCCGTCCGGCGGAGTACGCTATGCACCTTTCCGGGCGTCCAGTGGGGGTAGGCTTCGAGCAGCAGCGCAGCGACCCCCGCCACCAGGGGCGCGGAGAAGGAGGTGCCGTCGACGCGCACGTAACCTTCGATGTCGTACGGATGCACCGTGTAGACCCCTTCCCCCATGGCCATCACGTCCGGCTTGATGCGGCCGTCGAAGGTGGGGCCGATGGAGGAGAACGCCGCCCGGTTTCCTGCCGAGTCGACACCACCCACGGAAACCACTTCCTCCGCGTCGGCGGGCGCCACCATCTTTTCATAAGGTGTGTCGCCCTCATTGCCCATGCTATTCACGACCACGATGCCGCGGCGCACCGCAATCTCCGCCGCCCGCGTGATGACGGCCGTCTCGCCGTCCATGTCGGCATAGGTGTACCAGTCCAGGTATCCGAGTGAACTGCTGATTATGTCCGCGCCCAGACTGTCGGCCCATTCCGTGGCGGCCACCCAGAAGTCCTCCTCGACTTCCCGCTCGAAGGCCACGACCTCCGTGCTCGCGAGAAGGTAGCGCGCGCCGTAAGCCGGGCCGACCAGCTCACCCGGCGCGTATCCGCCGATCGTGCCGAGCACTGCCGTACCGTGACCGATGTCCTCCAGGTCGGTGAATCCTGTTTCGTCCCGAAGAAAATTGCGTCGGGCTTCCACCCGGGTTCTCAGGCTGTCGAACGCCGCGTGATCCGTGCTGAAACCCGTGTCGAAGAGCGCTACGAGCACGCCGTTTCCGGTAAGTCCCAGATCATGAAGTTCCGGTACGTGCAACTGGTTCAATTGAACGAAGGATGGACCGTAATCGAACCGGGTGGACTGGACCGCCCGGTGCCTGGCTTCCAGTTCCGCCTGGCCGGGAGGTTGCAGAGGGATGGGGCGCGGAGGCCGGAGACCGGCGACCGCGTCGATGCGCTGCACGAAGGGCTGGCCGGCCAGACTGTCGATATTCCCGGCCGGGATGGACACGCTCGCCGCGTTCAGCCAGCGGGACACCTGGAGGATCCTGCCCCCCAACGCTTCGATGCGCTCCAGGTAGGGGACGTGGACGGGGATATCCTCCCATCCCGCCAGCCGGTCGCTTCTTGTCGACAGCCGGCGGCGGGTACGGGGCGACAGGCGGTCTTCGGCGGCCGCCAGCGCGGCGTCGTATCCGGCCCCGGGGTCAATTCCCTTGTCCGCCAGGTAGACCCAAACCTTCAGCATCTCGTCGGGAAGCCGCGTGGCGAGCTCGTTCTGAAGGCGTTCGGAAATCCCCGGTTCAACGCCGGAAATCCCCGGTTCGCCGCCCGGGACGGTCCCCCGTACAGGTTGCTGATCGGGCAGTGGGCCGCCGAAAGCATGGGAGGCGACGAGGACGAGCAGCAACGGAAAGCATCGCTTCATGGCGATCTTCCTGGTTGGCGCGAACGGAGCCGGACGGCTCTTCGCCTGAACACACACCAGTACAACATAGTCAACAGGACGACAAGAAAAAGAGCGCCGCCCAGGATCAGTGACCGGTCCACGCCCAGTACACCCGCCATCTGTCCGCCCAGATAGAACCCCAGTATCCCGCCGATTCTGAACCTGAGGGATTCGGGAAGGACCGGGAGCAGGCTCCCCGTGGAAATCCCGGATATCACGAGAACCAGGAGCCAGGCGGCTTGCACGAGCAGCCTCACCGGACGCTGCCCCCGGATCCGGTTCCAGGCCAGCAGGCCGATGAGGACCGGAACTACATATCCCCCGTATCCCAGGACGAGCATCACGCCGTAGGACACCAGGGCGCCGGGCAGGCCGGCCAGGTTGCTGACTTCATCCGGACTGCGGCTCGAATTGGGGTAGTCGGTTTCGGCGTGGGAGACGAGACTGAGCAGCACGAAGAGCGCGACGGGGACCAGGAGGATCCCGATCACGTACATGCGGCGTTCGATGGCTCGGGTGAACGGAGGGAAGCTCATTCAAGTGCGCTCCCTTCGGCAGCTACTGGGCCCCGCGGACATAGTTCACGGCGTTCCGGAAGATATGCAGGCCGTCCGGCTCCCTGCGTCCCTCCCGGGTCCACCGGGGATGATGGGTCGGATGGGTGTAACGCTCCGGATGAGGCATGAGTCCGAAGATCCTTCCCGTGGCGTCGCAGATCCCTGCGATGGCGTCCACCGAGCCGTTGGGACTCCAGGGATAGGCCGTCTCTGCCGTTGCCTCTCCGGCCGCCACCCACGGCGGATTGACGTACTGCAACGCGATGTGGCCGCCCGGACCCAGCCGAGCCCGCACGTCCTCCGACGCCAGCATGACCTTGCCTTCCCCGTTCGCGACCGGAATGTAGATGGTCTCCGGCATGTCCCGGGTAAAGACGCAGGGACTGGCGGGGTTCCTGCGCAGGTAGACCCAGCGGCACTCGAACTTGCCGGAATCGTTGTAGAACACCGTTGCTTCCTGCCGCCTGCCGCCCGGTTCCGTCTGGGGCAGCAGCCCCATCTTGACCAGCACCTGGAATCCGTTGCATATGCCGAGGATGAGTTTTCCAGCCCCGATGAACCCTTCCACGTCCTCCATCAGCTTGCACTGCATCTCGTTGGCGAGGACTTTGCCGCCGGAGAGATCGTCGCCGTAGGAAAACCCTCCGGACAGGACCAGCACGTCGTACTCGGACAGGCGCCGGCGTCCCTGGATGAAGGCATTGATGTGGACGGGATCCACCCGCTCCGCGCCGGCGAGGCGGAAGGCGTGGGCCGTTTCCTCGTCGCAGTTGATCCCGGCGGCGCGCAATATCAGTACGGAGACTTTGTACATGGATGCTCCCAGCTCAGAATCGATCGGCATGGAGGGCCGCCGCCGGACGGTCCGCCGCAGGACGGTCCGCCGCGCTGCATCACCACCGCAGGGGCCGCTGCCATGCTTCCTTCAATATGGACAATTCCGTAGAAACGATCTCATCACCGCCCAGTCCGCGCACCAGGAAGCGGTCCTCCCCGGTCACGGTCCCCGCGCGGCCGAACGGGCTTCCTTCCATCCGGGCTTCGAAGTCGGCTTCCCGGCCCGCGGGCACCTCCACCACGTAGCGGCTGTTCGATTCGGAAAACAGGACGGTGTCGTCGCGGTCCGCTTCCGGGTCCCGGGGCACGGCGTCCAGGTCCAGGGCCATGCCGAATCCGCCCGCGAAGGCCATTTCCGCCGCGGCCACGGCAAGGCCGCCCTCGGAGCAGTCGTGGCAGGCGGCCACGAGGCCTTGCGATATGGCCTCGTGCAGCCGGTTCATGGTCCCGCTCCCGGCGGCGGCGTCCACGGTCGGCACGTTCCGGCCTATGTATCCGAGCATGCGGTAGTACCGGGAACCGCCCAGTTCGTCGCGCGTGCGTCCCACGACGTAGATGCTGTTTCCCGGCGCCTTGACGTCCATGCTGACCGCCTTTCGCACGTCGTCCATCACGCAGATCGCCGAAATGAGCAGCGTGGGGGGGATGGCTATGGTCCGTTCGCCGTCGGAGAACTCGTTGTAGAAGCTGTCCTTCCCCGAAATGAAAGGCGTGCCGTAGGCTACCGCGATGTCGTAACAGGCCTTGGCCGCGCGAACCAGCGCGGCGAGGCGGTCCGGCTTGTCCGGATTGCCCCAGCAGAAGTTGTCCAGCAGCGCGGTCCGGTCGATACGGCCCCCGACGCAGGTGACCTGGCGGAGGGCCTCGTCGATGGCGGATGCGGCCATCCAGTACGGATCGATGTCGCCGTAAGAGGGGTTGATGCCGTTGGCGACGATGACGCCCCGGTCCGATGAAAGCACGGGGCGCACGATGGCGGCGTCGCCCGGACCATCGTTGCGGGCGCCCTGCAGCGGCTTCAGCACGCTACCTCCCTGTACCTCGTGATCATACTGACGGACGACCCATTCCTTGCTCGCCACGTTCCAGGAAGACAGCAAACGGATCAGGCTCCGCGCGGAATCGGGGCGGCCGGCCGCGGGAGGCTCGGGATGGTCCGGAGGATCCCACCGGGCCGTCCGGACGATGCGCGGCACCCCCTTGTGCAGGAACTCCATGTCCAGGTCCGCGACGGTGACCCGGCTTTCCGCCGCGACGGGCCTATGGGTGACCCTGAGCCGCCGGTCGCCGGTGAATTCGCCGATCACCGAGGCCTCGACGTCTTCGCTCGCGCAGAGGTCCCTTAAGGACTCGATGTGCTCGGGGGGAACGGCCAGAATCATGCGTTCCTGGGATTCCGAGAGAAAGATCTCCCACGGTTTCAGGCCGCCGTATTTCAGGGGCGCCTTCTCCAGGTGCACTTCCGCGCCCGTATCCTCACCCATCTCGCCGATGGCCGATGAGAACCCGCCGGCGCCGCAGTCGGTGATGTTCCGGTACAGCCCGCGGTCCCGCGCCTGCATGAGGACGTCGAGGATCTTCTTCTCCTCGATGGGGTTTCCGATTTGAACGGCCTGCGTGGCGGTGGATTCCGAAGCGTCGGTCAATTCGATGGACGAAAAAGTGGCCCCGTGGATCCCGTCTCTGCCCGTCCGCCCGCCGATGGTGACGACGAGATCGCCCGGTTCGGCCGATTTCTCGCACCGGTCGACCGGAATGATGGCCGCCGTTCCGCAGTATACCAGCGGGTTGCCCAGGTACCGCTCGTCGAAAAGGATGGCCCCGTTGACCGTCGGTATGCCCATCCGGTTGCCGTAGTCCCGGACGCCGGCCACGACACCCTTGAAGACGCGCTTCGGGTGCAGGACGCCTTCCGGCAGTTCTTCGTAGGGGAAGTCGGGCGGCGCGAAGCAGAAGACGTCCGTGTTGAAAATGGGCTTGCCGCCCAGGCCCGTCCCGAGCGGGTCGCGAATGACCCCGCCGATGCCCGTGTTGGCGCCGCCGTAGGGATCCAGCGCCGAAGGATGGTTATGCGTTTCTACCTTGAAGACGAGATGATAGTCGTCGTCGAATTCGATGATCCCCGCGTTGTCGACGAACACGGATACACAGCGGTCGTCCGCCCCCCGGGCCCGGCGGATATCTTCCGTCGCCTTCCTGATGGTGCGGGCGAAGAGGTTGTCGATGCGCTCCGTCTTTCGGCCCGATACGTAGTCGATGACCCCGTTGAAAACCTTGTGCTTGCAGTGCTCGGACCAGGTCTGGGCCAGCGTCTCCATTTCGACGTCCGTCGGGTCGCGGCCGAGCATGCTGAAATGGCGCCGGATCGACCGCATTTCCTCCAGGTTGAGCGCCAGCATGCCGTCCCGGCTCAGCCGCGTCATTTCATCGTCGGTCGCCTTCAGCAGGGAGAAGGACTCGACCGTGTCGTCGGCCTCGTAGGTCATTGGCCCCCTTCGTAACATGCGTATCTTTCGATCACGTCGTTGGCCAGCAGCCGACGGCATATGGTGTCGACCTGCGACCGGATGAGCGGACCCGCCAGGATGTAGCCCCGCCCGGAGTCCACCGATTCAATCCCCGCAACGCCCAGGTCGAGGCTGCCTTTCAGCGCCGTTTCGCCCACAGCGTCGGTTACCCCGGGCCTGAACCACACTTCCACGCCCCATTCTCCGGGAGCGACCGGCAGGCCCGCGTCGGCGATTTCGAGATGTTCCTGGGTGACCGGATCGGCGAGCAGACCGGTGGTGATCCGGTCCAGTTCGGCGGCCGACAGGGCGCCGTGGAGCGCGTAGAGCCGGACGTGCCGAACGCCCTCGACGCCCCCGATGCCCAGGTCGAGGATATCGCCGCGGAGACCTTCGCCTACGGCGTCCACTACGTCTTTCCTGTTCACGACGGCAATACGCCGGGTCTTCGATTCCGCGGTCATCCGCTGTTGTTTCCTTCGCGGGAAGGATCTCCGTTCGTGGGGTCGGCGTCCGGTTTTGAGCGTGCCCAATCTATCCACCGGCCCTGCGCCTGTCAATCTTAAAGGGAAAACACTTGACTTGACGGCCGTTTCGGTATAATTTAACCATGCTGGGACCGTTCGTCCGGGCCAGGCCTTGCCGATGGTCCGCATGGACCGTGCATGTTGAATTTCGGTCGTATACGACGGCGGTCTTTCCCGGTTTCCACTGGCTTAAGCAACGACGCAATTTCGATTTCGAACGCGCACCCGCTGGATTGTCCTTTCCGTCTGTCTGACGATGGCGTCTTTGCCGTTCGCTTTTTCTGGACAGCTTTTACGGGACCACGTATGGCACGCATCGTTCAGCTCACCGTTCACACCACAAACGATCACGGGGTAACGGGAAACGGGCCCGCATAGGCCGGAGCGGACGGGACAGAAGCGCATTGCGCATGTCACGTAGGGGAGGTGAGGCAAGATCGGCACATCATACCAGGAATCCTATGGAAACGGTGCCAGATACGAACAGGCGCTGTACCGCTACCTGGCCGAAATGTCCAAGTATCCCTTGATCACGGCCGAGGAGGAAGTGCGGCTGGCCCGTCTGATCAAGCAGGGCGACCAGAATGCGCTGGACAAGCTGGTGAAGGCCAATCTCAGGTTCGTCGTCAGCGTGGCCCGTCAGTACCAGAACTACGGCCTGCCCCTGCTGGACATGATCAACGAGGGGAACATGGGCCTCATGCGGGCCGCCAAGAAATTCGACGAGACCAGGGGGTACAAGTTCATTTCCTATGCCGTCTGGTGGATACGCCAGGCCATCATTCAGTCCATAGCCAACCAGTCGAGGACCGTTCGCGTCCCCGTCAACCGCTCCGAAGAACTTCGCCGCATCAAACAAACCTCAAAGCACTTGCAGCACGAACTCGGCCGCAAGCCCGATATCGATGAAATCGCCGAGGAAATGGATATTTCGGTCGAAGAGATCAACGAGGCCCTAAGTTCGTTCAGCCACTGCATTTCCCTTGACGTTCCCTTCAATCACGACGACGACCGCAGCCTGCTCGACCTCCTGCCCGACGAAATGCAGACGGCGCCGGACGAGAGCACCATGCTGCAGTTCCTGAAATCGGACGTCGGCAAGGTGCTGGACACCCTTCCGCCCCGCGAGGCGGAAGTGATACGCCTGTACTTCGGCGTGGGTTCGGAAAGGGCCCACACGCTCGAGGAGATCGGCATCCGTTTCGGCCTGACGCGGGAACGGATTCGCCAGATCAAGGAACGGGCGCTGCAGCGACTGCGTCACGCGACCCGCAGCGGCAAGCTCAGTCCCTACCTCCGGGACGACGACTGACAGGGGCATGTCCTGCCGCTTGAATACCGCACGCAACCCCGGCGCGCACGCCTGCCCGCCGGGGTTTTTTCATGAGCGGCAGCAGCACGGAACCGACCGTTCCGCCGAGAAGAAAAGAGTTGTCCACATCCGCCCGCTCCCTTAAGTTTCATGGTTGGAGTACAGGCCGGTAGCGCGCGCCCGCGGGGCGCCGAACCAAGGACCTTAAGAACATGCTCACCCCGATCAAGAACCTGATCGCCGGCGCTTTCGGGACCAAGCACGACCGGGACGTCAAGCGGATGGAACCGCTCGTCGAGGCCGTCAATGAATGGGCCGACGAGTACCAGACGCTCGACGAGGCGCAGTTTCCCGAAAAAACGCGGGAGTTCCGGGCCCGGTGGGAAGACGGTGAGGACCTGGACGACATCCTGCCCGAAGCCTACGGCCTCGTCAAGGAAGCCTGCAGACGCATGATCGGCAGGTCGTGGTTCGTCCCCGGCCAGGGCGACATGGTGTGGGACATGACGCCCTACGACGTGCAGATCATCGGCGGGATCGTGCTCCACGAAGGCAAGATCGCCGAGATGGCAACGGGAGAGGGCAAGACGCTCGTAGCCCTTTTTCCCATGTATCTCAACGGTCTGACCGGACGCGGCGCCCACCTGGTGACGCATAACGAGTTCCTCGCCACGCGCGACCGGGCCTGGATGGGACCGGTCTTCGAGTTCCTCGGGCTCACCGTCGAGTGCCTGCAGAACAACGATCCCGATGTGGAGCGAAAGAAAGCCGGCTACCAGGCCGACGTGACCTACGGGACCACCAACGAATTCGGTTTCGACTACCTTCGGGACAACATGAAGTGGCGCATTGAGGACCGCGTGCAGCGAAGTCATCCTTACGCGATCGTGGACGAGGTGGATTCCATCCTGATCGACGAAGCGCGCACGCCCCTCATCATCGCGGGCCAGGTGAGCGAGTCGAACACCGGCAAGTACGCCGAATCCCTGCCGGACGTGCAGAAACTCGTGCGGGCGCAGACCCGATTCGCGGCGAAGATCGTTTCGGAGGCGGAAGCGATGCTGGAGAACGAGGAGGACGACTACGACGCCGGGATCAAGCTGCTGCAGGCGCAGCGGGGCATGCCGAAGAACAAGAAACTCCTGAAGCTGCAGCAGGAACCCGGCATCAAGAAGCTGATCCAGCAGGTAGAGGGGGACTATATCCGGGAGAAGAAGATGCCGGTTCTGGACGACGAGCTCTTCTTCACGGTCGACGAGAAGACCCGGCATACCGAAATAAACGAGAAGGGCCGGGAGCTCCTTTCGCCGGGTGAGCAGGAACTCTTCATCATACCCGACCTCGGCGAAGGTATCGTGGAAATCGAGTCGGACGCCAGTCTGAGCGAGCAGCAGCGGGACGAACGGAAAGCCGAACTGGAGAAACTTTACGCAGAACGCAGCGAACGCATCCACAACATGCATCAGCTGCTCCAGGCCTACGCGATCTACGAAAAAGACATCGATTACGTCATCGAGAACGGGAAGGTCGTCCTGGTCGATACCTTCACGGGCCGGCTGATGTACGGCAGGCGGCTGGCCGAGGGCCTGCACCAGGCCATCGAGGCCAAGGAAGGCGTGAAGATCGAGCAGGAAACGCGCACGGTCGCATCCATCACCATACAGAATTACTTCCGCATGTACGAGAAGCTGGCGGGGATGACCGGCACGGCCGTGACGGAAGCGAGCGAGTTCTTCGCGATTTACAAGATGGACGTGGTGGAGATCCCGACCAATCAACCGATCCGGCGCACAGACCACGACGACGTCGTCTTCCGCACCCGGCGCGAGAAGTATAACGCGGTCATCGACGAAATCGAGGAATTGAATGAAAAGCGCCAGCCCATCCTGATCGGGACCACCTCCGTCGACGCATCGGAAACGCTGAGCCGCATGCTGAAGCGGCGGGGCATCAAGCACAACGTGCTGAACGCCAAGTTCCACCAGCAGGAATCCGAGATCATCGCGAAGGCGGGCCAACCCGGCTCGGTGACCATCGCTACGAACATGGCGGGCCGGGGCACCGACATCAAACTCGGCACGGGCGTAGTCGAGCTCGGCGGACTGCATATCATCGGGACTGAACGCCACGAAGCCCGGCGCATCGACCGCCAGCTCCGCGGACGCTCCGGACGCCAGGGGGACCCGGGTTCTTCGCGGTTCTACCTCTCGCTCGAGGACGACCTGATGCGGCTCTTCGGCTCCGAGCGCATCGCCTCCGTCATGGACCGCCTGAAGATTCCGGACGGTGAAGTGATCGAGCACTCCATGGTAACCCGGTCCATCGAACGCGCCCAGAAGCGGGTGGAAGCCCAGCATTTCGACATGCGGAAGCACGTGCTCGAATACGACAACGTCATGAACCAGCAGCGCGAAGCCGTGTACGACCGCCGTCTGCTCGCCCTGGAGCGCAAGAACCTCAGGGAAGACGTCGTCGAGATGATCCGCGGCGTGGCGGAACGGAAGGTGGCGGAATACACCGATCCCAAGACCTATCCCGAGGACTGGGACCTGGACGGGCTGAGCGCCGACCTGGCCCGGAACTTCCACGTGGCCGTGGCCGTGGCCGAAGACGAAATGGCGGACCTGAACGTGGAATCACTGGTGGAACTGGCCGACGAGAAGATGCTCGAATCTTACGAGCGGAAGGAATCTGCCCTGGCGCCTTCGCCGGAACTGATGCGCGACCTGGAGCGCTTCGCCACCCTGCACGTCATCGACAACGCCTGGCAGGAACACCTGTACGAAATCGACCGGATGCGGGAGGGCATCGGCCTGCGCGCGTACGGCCAGCTGGATCCCCTGATCCAGTACAAGAAAGAAGCCTACGCTATGTTCGAGGAGTTGTGGGACCGGCTGGACGAGGAGATCGTCAAGACCGTCTTCAACGCCGAACTGGCCGAAACGCGGATGCCGCGCCAGGAAACCCCGACCAACATGCGCGCGATCCACCAGGAAGCCCCGGCCATGGCCGGCATGGCCGGCACGGCCACGGAAGATCCCGACGGGGAAGCCGGCGCCCAGCAACGCGGGCGGGCCGGACGGTCAGGGCGGACCAGGCAGTCCGGACGACGCGGCGGCCATTCCGACGGGGACCCGGCCCGTCCGGTAAGGGTCGAACAGAAAATCGGCCGCAACGCGCCCTGCCCCTGCGGCAGCGGGAAGAAGTACAAGAAGTGCTGTGGAGCCGGCGTCGCCTGACACCGGCCGAGGCGCCGGCCTACTCTTCCTCGGCGCCGATCTGGCCCAGGTCCAGATCCAGTTCGTCGCGCCGCTGGTTCTTGGTGATCCTTCCGTCCTGCACCCACAGGATGCGGTCTGAAACGTCCAGCATCTTAAGATCGTGGGTCGCCGAAATGATCGTCACCTGCTTTTCCTGGTTCAGTTCCCGCAACAGCTCGATGATCTCCCGTCCCGTCTTCCGGTCCAGGTTTCCCGTGGGCTCGTCCGCGAGGACGATGGCCGGATCGTTGGCCAGTGCGCGGGCCACGGCGACGCGCTGCTGCTGTCCGCCGGACAGTTCCAGCGGTTTGTGCTGGACCCGTTCGCCGAGTCCCACCAGCGTCAGCAGGTCGACGCCCTTGTCGATGGCCTCGTCCGTCGCCAGGCCGGCGAATATCATCGGCAACGTGACGTTCTCCAGGGCGGTCATGACCGGGATAAGGTTGAAGGTCTGAAAGATGTAGCCGATCTTGCGGCATCGCAGCCAGGCCAGTTCGTAGGCGTCCAGCTGGGCGACGTCGACCTCGTCGATGTAGACCTTGCCCTCCGTGGGCTTGTCCAGCGCGCCGATCATGTTGAACAGGGTGGACTTGCCCGAGCCCGACGGACCCATGATGGAGATGTACTCCCCGCGCTGGACCTCCATGTCGATGCCCTTGAGCGCCTCCAGGGAGAGCTTGCCCATCTGGTACACCCGCTTGACCCCGCGCGTGCGCACGATATTCTGGGTTTCGGTATCCGGCGCGTCCATTACCGCGGTCTGCTCTTCAGTCATTTCCCGCCCCTTTCAGATCGACTTTCCGGTTTGATTCCATCCGGCAAAGCGTTCCGGTGATATTCCTGGTCCAGTGATATTCCGTCGTCAGACTTCCGTGCGCATGGCGTCGGCCGGCGGCATCTGGGATGCCCGGTACGCGGGGTACAGCGCTCCTATGATGGCCAGACCCAGTCCGGCCCCCAGCGAATACAGGCCGCTTTGGGCCACCTCCAGTACAGGGAAGAGCACCAGGGGATCCCATCCATAGGAGGTCATCATCGAGATCAGCATGAACAGGCAGCCCATGATGACCCCGCCTACCGATCCGACCAGTCCCTGGAAGGTGGACTCCAGCACGAAAAGTTGAATGATGAACTTGTCCAGGGCCCCCAGGCACTTCATGGTTCCGATTTCACGGTACCTTTCGGTTACCGACATCAGCATGGCGTTGGTGATGCCTACGACGCACACGAGCAGAGAGAGGGAAACAAGCCATACCTGCTGCGTCGCAGAATCGCCGTCCGCGCCCTTCTGTTCCAGCAACGCCCGGACCTGGGGGGAACCGCCTTCCACGAGCGCTTCGTTGATGGAGGCGCTGGTCAGGATGGACATGAGAAAGGCGATGCCGAAGAAGATGCCTCCGATCGTGATCAGCGACCGCCAGAACCGGATCTTCAGGCTGCGGAAACTGATCTCGATCGCCTTGGACAGGGGCAGCGATATCTGTTTCTCCGTCGTGCCGGCCGTCGCGGCCGATTCCGTCGTCATGCGTTCCTTTCTCCTTTTCTGTTTGCCACGGCCAGTCCGATCAACCCCTTCTCCGTGAGTTGTTTCAGGTACGTCAGCGTGGAGACCTCCGCTTCCTTGCGTTCCAGCTTGTATTCGTTCCGGATCGTCGAAATGACGTGGTCCACCGTGTTCTGTCCGTCACATAACCCCCAGAGGAACGAACCGATCCGGTCCAGCACCACCGTCCGCCGGCTCGGTACGTAGAACATCCGGGACATGGTGTTGATCCACCAGGTCTCGCGCCTCGGGATGCCCAGCACGATCTCCCCGTCGGAGTTCTCCTCGCAGGTCAGCTTCTCATTGCGAACCGGCTTTGCGCGCAACAACTCCCTTCGGGGCAGCGGGGGAGGCTTCTTTCGAAACATCGGCATGATGACGGCCCTTGGGAAACTTCCCGGTCATGGACGAAGGCCCGGCTTCCCGCAGGCCCGACTTCCCGCAGGCCCGGTTTCCCGCCGGCCCGGCTTCGCTCGAGCCCGGCTTCCCCCGGACCCGCCCTTCCACGTGATCAGTGGCAGACCACCGAACCGGCTATCTCGTCGAGATACCCGGGCCGGAGCGATTCGTCCAGGTGTCGCATTACGTATATCCTATTGCCATCGATACAATGCCAGCCGCGACAACTCAATGGTTTTTTTCGCGGCCGCCGCCACGGCAGCCACGCCATGCGGCTGTGAACCGTCTCGGGATCCACGCCCTGGCCGGTCCCGCAGATGGACGGATGGCCGCCCGTGAGGCCGGCGTCGTCGTCCCAGACGTCGATTTCGCTGCCATAGGTATCCTGGAACCAGTCCGGGAACGTCCGGCCTTCCAGGTGCATTTCGGCAAGGCTCATCCTGAACAGTTCCAATCTGGCGTTGCCGTGCTGGAAAGTCAACTCGATACGGCCCGTCATGAAGGAGTGGTGCTTCAGGGCGCAGTCGGACGGCAGCTCGATGCGCAGCCCGTACACAGCCCAGGTGGCGGTGTCGCCGCGCGCGTGGTCGTCCAGGGTATTCAGCAGTCTCGAGGCGCGGGTCATCATGGACTCTCCCCCGCGTCCAAGAACCTGGGCGAAGACCGTGCGGCCGCTGACCTCGCACATCCACAGGCAGCCGTAGGCCTGCAGGGGCTCGGGTCCTTCCGTCCGCCAGTGAAACCCCTCCACCGTCCGGTCCGCCAGTACGGTCTCGTCCTTGATGAGCGCCAGGTCGCGCCGGACCTTGACGGGCGGCGCCTTCTTCCCGCCCTTCCCGGCGAGATTCTTTAGATACCTTGCGACCACCTGATCGGCCGATTCCCGGCCGCGCGTGCGCTCCCATCTCAACTCGAAACGGGGCATCTCCGAATCGTCGAGCCGCAGATAGCCCGTCGAGAAATCGCCCGAAACCGCGCCGATGCTCCAGTCTTCCGGCCGCTCGAACGTCAGGTGATGCCAACCGGTGACCACCCATTTCGATGCTCCGCGATTCATGTGACCGATCTTTCCCGCCGCGTGAATTCCAGGATGTAATGCAGGCCCGATCCGACCACGCAACAGAGGGCCGCCCAGAGGGCCCACGTTCCGTACGGCTGCCACTCCACAACAAAGAGGACCAGCGCGACGCCCATGACCAGGGTGGTCAGCTTGCCGACCCGGTCGGCCGGCAGGACCACGTTCCCGGGCTTGAGATAAAGGTACGCACCCGCAATCAGAATGGACAGGTCGCGGGCAATGATCAGCGCGGCCGCCCACAGCGGGAATTCCCGGAAATGGACCAGGATTACCGACAGGCTGCCGACCAGGATCTTGTCGGCCAGCGGGTCGAGCACGAGCCCCCACCTGGAAGCCCAGCCGAAGCGGCGCGCCAGGTAACCGTCGGCCGCGTCCGTCAGAAAGGCCCACCCGACCAGCACGTACAGGACCAGCCGCGCATCCCCGGCGATACTCCAGTAGATGAACGGAACGGCGGCGATGCGCGAAAGGGAAAGCACATTGGGCGGCGTCCAGAACCGTCCCGTTCTTCCATTCCCTTCGGAATCCGGACTCATGCCGCCGTCCTACGCGGGATTGAATGATTCATACCGACGCCGTGCGCCGGAGCATCTCGCGGGCGTGGGAAAGGGCCATGTCGTCCACCGTCTCCCCGGCCAGCATGCGTGCGATCTCCCTGACCCGGCCGTTCTCGTCCAGGTGATCAACCAGCGTGACCGATCTGCCGCGGGCCGATTGCTTGTGCACGGTGAAATGCGTGCGTCCCCAGCAGGCCACCTGGTGAAGATGGGTGATGCACAGCACCTGGTGGTCCCGGGCAAGCAGTTTCAGGCGGTGGCCGACCGATTCGGCAATACGGCCGCCGATCCCGATGTCCAACTCGTCGAAAATCAGCGTCGGCATGCGGTCGGATTCGGCCAGTATCACTTTCAGCGCCAGCATGATGCGGGAGATCTCGCCGCCCGAAGCGATGCTCGCAAGCGGCTTCAGGGCCTCCCCGGCATTGGGCGATATCAGGAACTCGATCCGGTCCATCCCGTGGGCGTCCACTCGGAAACCGCGCCCGTCGATCCGCACCGGTCCGTCATCGGACGCCTGCCACTCGATCCCCACCTGGAAACCGGTCTTCCCCATGCCCAGTTCGGCCAGTTCCGCCACCACCCGGCCTTCCAGCTTGCGGGCGACCTGTTTACGCCGGTCCGACAGGGCCTTCGCCCTTTCGGCCAGCTCCTGCCGGGCCGCTTCCACCTCCTCGCACAGGTCGCTCCGGCGTTCGTCGGCCGTGTCCATCCGGTCCAGCTCCCCGGCTATCCGTTCGCGATGGGCCGCGACCTCCTCGAGCGTGGCGCCGTATTTGCGCTTGAGCCGCCCAATGAGGTCAAGGCGGTCCAACACTTCTTCCAGGCGCGCCGGGTCGTATTCGACGCGGTCGCGATAGCGCCCCAGGAAATCGGTGCAGTCGTCGAGCTGGTAGCGCGCGGTGCGCACGCTTTCCACGGCCTCGCCGAGGGAGGGGTCTATACGCTCCGCTTCCTCCAGCGCGCGTATGACGCGGACCAGTCCGTCGACGAACGCGTCCTCTCCTTCGGAAAGCGCTTCGTAAGCCTCGGAAGCGACCCGGATCAACTGTTCCGCGTGCTCCAGGACGGCCCGTTCCCTTTCCAGTTCCTCGTCCTCCCCGGGCGAAAGATCCGCCTGGTCGAGTTCGTCGAGCTGGAAGCGGTAGAGTTCCTCCCGTTCCCGGGTGGCCGCGAGTTCTTCCTCCAGTTCCCGCAGGGCCCCGGACCGTTCGGTGAACCGGCGGTAGGCTTCGGCGACGTGTTTCTTCGGCGTTCGGACGTCCTCGAAACCATCCAGGAAGTCCCGGTGCGTCCGCGGGTTCAGCAGCGTCTGGTGATCGTGCTGTCCGTGCAGGTCAACCAGCAGGACGCCCAGTTTCCTGAGGACGGAAACGGTGACCAGGCTGCCGTTGATCGTGCACCGGTTGCGCCCGTCGCGGCTGACCTCCCGACGGACAATCAGTCCATCCTCCTCCGGGTCCACGCCGATATCCGAAAGCAGGGTCCTCAGTTGCGGGTCGCGCGCTCCTTCGAAGAGCCCCTCGACGACTACAGACCCCGCACCGCTCCGGATGGTGTCCGCCGCGGCCCGGCCGCCGAGAATGAGCCCCAGCGCACCGATCAGGATGGATTTACCGGAGCCGGTTTCACCGGTGAGCACGTTCAGCCCGGGGGTGAACTCGATGTCCACCTCGTCCAGAAGCGCGTAGTTTCTGACCCTCAGGTTCGCGAGCATAGGCTACAACAGGAACGGCGGGACCATGCTGGTCCATGCGGGACCAAGCTGGTCCATGCGGGACCATGCAGGACCATGCAGGTCCGGGATGTTCAGCGTTCCCCCCATTTCAGCTTCGTGCGCAGTACATCGTAAAAGGAACGATCCGTGAACCGGATCAGGTGTATGGTGTGGTCCGCCCGGCAAAGCTCGACGGTGCATCCCGACTGGATCACCACGTTCTCCTGACCGTCCACGGTGAGCAGGAGATCGGGATGATCCGCCCGGACTTCGATCCGGATGCGGTCCCGGGCGGCGAGCACCATGGCACGGTTGGAAAGCGTATGCGGACAGATGGGCGACACGACCATCGCCTCCATATCGGGCGCCAGAATCGGGCCTCCCGCCGCCAGCGAATAGGCCGTGGAACCGGTCGGCGTCGACACGATCAGTCCGTCGGCCATGACGTTGTTGACGTATTCGTCGTTAACGTAGATGCCCAGTTCGATGACCCGGCAGATCGCGCCTTTGTCGATCACGATGTCGTTCAGCGCCGAAAACGTGCCGTTCGCTATCCTACCCTGCAGAACAAGCCGCTTATCCAGCGTGAACCGCCCGTCGAAGACGCGTTCGAGGGCGTCTTCGAGATCGCCGGGTGTCGTCTGCATCATGAAACCGAGCTTGCCGGAATTGACGCCTAGAATGGGTGTGCCGGAAGCGCCCACCAGGCGCGCGGTCTTGAGCAGTGTGCCGTCGCCCCCGATGGCGATGACCCAGTCGACGTCCTCCACGGCACGGTCGTCCGAATCCACGATCACGCACTCCCCGCGGCCTTCCTCCTCGCCGACCGTGGCCGCCAGGTCGGCCGAGAGCGTTGGCTTTCCGGACCGCGACGAGACCAGGCGTACGAGTTCCGGTATCAGGCCGGCGATCACGGGCCGTGCCGGATTGGCGATGACGCCCACACGATTCATCAAAAAGTCCTTCCGATCAGGTACTCCGCCCAATTGACCAGGTACCCCTTATAAGAAGAGTCGGGAATCGCATCGAGATTTCGAATGGCATCGGTCACGCGGCGTTCCATGAGCGTCCGGGCGTGGTCGAGACCGCCGTGGGCCAGGATGAGGTCACGGACCTCCGCGATCTGCCCGTCGGTAGCCTCAGGTTTACCGACGACGTCAAGCAGAAACCGCCGCTCTGCGGCCGAAGCCTTTTGGTAGGTGTAGACGAGCAGCAGGGTGCGCTTCCCTTCCCGGAGGTCGGAGCACACCGGTTTCCCCAGCGTGGCCTCGTCGGCCGTGAGGCCCAGGATGTCGTCCTGCAGCTGGAATGCCACGCCGCACTGCCCGGTGAACGATGAAATCGCCCGCACCATGGGGTGGTTCCGGTCCGGCGTATTCAGGCCGATCATCGCGCCGGCCGCGCCCGCGTAGGCGTAGAGCATGCCGGTTTTTCGCCAGAACATGTCGATCACGGACGCTTCGTCCAGGCTGTCCATGGGCGCCTTGGCGTACTGAATGTCCAGCGCCTGTCCGCCGACGAGGGTCAGGAGGACTTCCGTCTCCAGGTAGCGGATGAGTTCGACCACCACCTCGCCGTTGTCCGCGTCCGCGTCGTACAGTTCGGTCAGGAGCGCGGTCGCCCACCCGTGCTGGACCTCACCGGTCATGATCCCGATGGAAAGGCCGTAATGGGCGGCTTCTCTATCATCGAAGACCCCGCCGGCCAGCGCCCGCCTCCGGAACTCCTCGTGGACGGTCGGCGTGCCGCGCCGCAGCGCGTCCCGGTCCATGATGTCGTCATGCACGATGGTCCAGGTGTGGAACAGTTCCACCGCGACCGCCGCGGGCGTTGCGGCCTGCTCCCGGCCGCCCACGGCGCCGCAGGAGAAGTAGAGCACGCAGGGACGGAGCACCTTGCCGGACGCCCTTAGGTAACTGAACACCCCGTCATGTATGTCCTCCGGGACGAACAGGACCTTGCGGCGGTCCCGCTCCAGGTACTCGCGCACCCATTCCTTGCGCACGGCCAGCGCGTCAAGGAAGTCTTGCTTCCCCGGGGTATCGGTCATATACGACGCCATTCACCTGGTGCGGAATCTAGAACTGCAGGTCGTTACCCTGGCTGGGCGGCGATTCCGGTTCGAAGGGCTCGATGACGAACCGACCGTTCTCCACGCGCACCAGCTTGCGCACGTGTTCGTCCGCCGCATTCAGCTGCCGGGTGCAGATCCGGGAAAGCTCGATGCCCTCCTGGAAGAGGGCGAGTGATTCATCCAGCGGGAGATCGCCCTTTTCCATGCGTTCGACGATGTGCTCGAGACGCTTCAGCGCCTCCTCGAAAGTTGGCTTATCCTTTTCGTTCATCCTCGGTATCCCGCCGGTCAGGCAGATTCGGTGGTATTCGATTCATCAAACAAGCCGAAGGAGGCCGGCGCCTCCTCGCGCCGTTTCCCTTGGGCGGCTGCCGCGTTTTTTTCTGTCCCTTCATGCCCTTCGCGCCCGTCATGCAGGTGCTCGACCCGGCAGAACGCTTCGCCCTTGCGCAGGCGTACGTTCACGCGGTCGTCGACGCTGAGTTCATCCGCGTTGCGGACGATGCGTCCGTCCGACGCGCGCTGGCAGACGGCGTACCCGCGTTCCAGGACCGAAAGCGGGCTGAGGGCCTGGAGCCGTCCGGCCAGTCCGCCGACCAGCTGAGTGCGTGTTTCGTGGTCGTGGAAGCACCGGTCGGCCAGGCGGCGGGTCAATTCATCGGTGAACTGGGCGTACTGGCCGATCTGGTCGACGGGCCGCCTGAGTCCGTAACTGGTCAGTGCCGTGGCGACGCGCTGGCGGGACAGGTCCAGGTACCCCGTCATGCTTCCACAAAGCCGTCTCAACACGGCCTCCGACCGGTCCTTCAATTCCCGCAGGTCGCGGACGACGATTTCGGCCGCGCCCGACGGCGTGGGGGCCCGGAGATCGGCCGCGAAGTCGGTCAGCGTATAGTCGGTTTCGTGTCCCACGGCTGAGACCACCGGGATTCGGGACTCGAAGACCGCCCGGACCACCGCCTCTTCGTTGAACGCCCAAAGGTCCTCAACCGATCCGCCTCCCCGGCCGACGATCAACACGTCCACCGCGCCGTAGTCGTTCATCTCTTCTATGGCGGCAGCGATCTCCGCCGCCGCGCCTTCGCCCTGCACGGGCGCCGGCCGGAGAATGATCGAGACCCACGGCGCGCGCCGGCGGAGGACCTGAATGATGTCCCGTACCGCGGCGCCGGAACCGGAGGTGACCACGCCCACCCGTTCCGGGAAGGAAGGCAGCGCCTGCTTATGTTCCTCGCGGAACAGGCCCTCTTTCTCGAGCTTGGCCTTCAACCGCTCGAAGGCCGCCTGGAGCGCGCCCGCGCCCACGGGCTTCAGTTGCCGGGCGACGAGCTGGTACTGCCCCTGTACGTCGTAGACGGAAAGGGCGCCCTGGGCCAGGACCTCCATGCCGTCTTCGGGTTCGAAGGTCAGTTTGCGGTTCGCCGACCGCCACATGACGCAGCGCAGCTGGCTGCGGTCGTCCTTCAGCGAGAAGTAGGCATGGCCGGACGAGTGCCGCTTGTAGTTTGAAATTTCACCGGAAACCGACACGTAGGGAAACGCTTCTTCGAGGAGCGTCTTGATCCCCGCGGTCAGTTCGGTAACGGTCAGAACGCCGATGTCGCCATCGTTCACCAAACCCGGCCTGCCTCCCCTCCTGTGCCGGCAATGCCACTATACCGGCCATACTGCGCTGCCGGCCATACTGCTCTGCCGGCCATACTCCTACCTGGCGATTTCGACCGCCCGGGTCTGTCGGATGACCGTCACCTTGATCTGGCCCGAGTATTCCATCCGGACCTGTATCTTACGGGCGATTTCCGTTGCGAGCTGGACCGCGCGGAGGTCGTCGACTTCCTCGTGATCGATCATGACCCGCACTTCTTTTCCCGCCTTCATGACGAAGGCCCTGGATACGCCGTCGAAGGAACTCACCAGCCGTTCCATTTCCCGAAGCCGGCGGACGTACTTCTCCAGCGGTTCCCTGAGCGCGCCGGGTCTGGACATGGAAAGGGCGTCGGCGGTTCTGACCACCACGGCCATGGGGGTGGTCTCTTCCGGATTTTCATGGATGGCGTCAATACACTCCAGCACTTCGGCCGGCTCTCCGAACTTCTCGGCGACCGATCTCCCCAGTTCCCCGTGCGCGCCTTCCGGACCGCCTTCCACGGCCTTGCCGATGTCGTGCAGCAGTCCGCAGCGCCGGGCCAGGGTCACGTCCAGGTCCAGTTCCTGTGCCATGATTCCCGCCAGCTCGGCCACTTCACGGCAATGATGCAGCGCGTTCTGCCCGCCGGTCATCCGGTACTTCAGTTGTCCGAGCAGCATGGCCAGCTCGGGACGGACGCCGGTAATGCCCAGGTCGAAGAGCACCTGGTCGCCCGTATCCTGGATCAGATCGCTGATTTCTTCCTGGGTCTTGGAGACGACCTGCTCGATGAATCCGGGATGGATTCTCCCGTCCTGGATGAGCTTCTCCATGGAGAGCTTCGCGATTTCGCGGCGCATGGGGTTGAACCCGGAGAGGACGACGGCATTGGGGGTGTCGTCGACGATGACATCGATCCCCGTGGACATTTCGAACGCCTGGATGTTGCGTCCGTCGCGCCCGATGATGCGTCCCTTCATTTCGTTATCGGGCAGGGATATGACCGACGTCGTCGTTTCCGTCACGTGATCCAGCGTGTACTTCTGCATCGCGTGCGTGATGATTTCCCGGGCTTCGACCTCCGCGTTCTGGCGGGCTTCTTCGATGATGCTGCGGGCTTGCTGGCCGGCTTCGGCGCGTATCCGGGCGTCGATGTTGCTGAGCAGCGCCTTTCTCGCCTCCTCCGTCGTCATGCCGGCGGACTGCTCGAGTTGTTCGGTCTGCCGTTTGATCAGCTGATCCAGCCGCTCCTCGGATTCCACCAGTTTCTCGTCCCGTTCCTGCAGCGACTGAAGATGCTTCTGAATGCCCTTTTCGCGCTTGGCCACGTAGTCGGCCTTGCGCTCCAGGTTCTGCTCCCTGATCGAGATCCGTTTTTCAACGCGCTGGAAGTCCTGGCGGGTCTGGTTGCTTTCCCGCTCGAATTTCGCCTTGGCCTGGTAGGATTCCTCCTCCGTTTCGATCCTGGCCGTGTTCTTTATCGTTTCAGCTTCTTCCACCGCCTCTGCGAGGATGCTCTCTGCCAAGCGCTCCATACTGTCCGTCTTGCGTTTTTCGACACGCTTTCGAATGAACCATCCGAAGAGAAACATGATCAGGGCGGTGCCGGCGTAGAGACTGATCGTCACAAGCATAGTGGCAGCCACCTTCTTCAATTATGACGGTTGTTCCATACATGGTCCGTTCCTCAACAAGATCGGTCATGGTCTTCCTTCTCTTCATCCTGTTCAGGAACCGGGTGCTCCAGCAACTCGTCCATGCGCCGGATCATCTCCGCGATCCGATCGTGATGCATGGACTCCGATACGACCTGGTTCTGCTGTTTTTCACGTTCCTTGTGCAGCTCGTCGGCGATCCTGATCGCCGTTAGTACCGCCACGCTGGTGAGGGACTGCATGGTCACGCTGACGGGTACCTCGCGCATGCGTTCGTCGACATAGGCGGCGATCCGCTGGATGTACTCGGCTTCCTCTTCCGCCTGGATCGGATATTCGGTCCCGCAGATGTTGACGCGTACGGTGACTTTCTCGTCATCCATAATGGGTCCATCCCGGTGAGCAACCGGCCTGGAAACGCATGCCGGGCGCCAGGCGAACGGTGGCGGACAAAACAGGGACTGATCTTATTCGATGACGTCCAGGCGCGACAGCATCGTGTCTATGCGCGCCTTGATGTCGTCCTGCTTGACGCGCAGCGCCTGGTTTTCCTGTTCCAGTTCTTCTTTCGAAGTAACCGACTGCTCCCGCTGCTGCTGCAATTCCTGGACTTGCGCCTCGAGGTTGTCGTTCCGGCCGCGCAGATCCGCGTTCTCGTCCTTCAGCCGCTGGATCAGGTCGATCATCGTTTCGATCCGGCCCAGCAGCAGCTCTATGGATTGTTCTTGCATGAATCCCTCCGCAAAGGTGTATTCCAGCGCGTCTCGACGACGCTAGGAGCGTAGTTCCGCCCGGTACCGGCTCACCAGCCGGCGCAGCACCTTGTCCTGAAGCCGCGTGACTTCAGCGTCCGTCAGCGTCCGTTCTTCGGACCTGAACCGCATGGCGTAGGCCATGCTCTTGCTTCGGGCCGCGATCTGCGTTCCCCGGTACACGTCGAACAGTTCGACCGATTCCAGGAGGTCGCCGCTACACGCGCGGATTTCATTCAGAATGTCCCGATGAGTAACCTCTTCGGGCACGACAATAGCCAGGTCTCTCTCGACCGCGGGGTACTTGGGCGGCGCACGATAGGTCCTTCGATCGGACGCCTGGCCGAAGAGGACGCCGCAGTCGATCACCCCCATCCACACGGGCTCCCGGATCTCGTAACGGTCGAGAACCCGGTGCGAAACCGCGCCGAAACGGCCGGCCCGCACCCCGTCCGCGAGCAGTTCGCCGGTCCGGTCCGCGTCGAACAGAGGATCGACCTTATCATACGGGACGGTTTCGACCCTGTCAAGTCCTAACCGGCCGAGCAGCGCTTCCGCCAGACCCTTCAAATCGAAGAAATCGAAGGCCTCCGGAGGGCCGTCCCAGTGCGGGCTGTGGCGCTGGCCCGTGACGGCGATACAGAGTTGTTCGGGTTCGTCCGGAAGGCCTTCTTCTTTCGCCCGGAACACGCGACCTGCCTCGAATATGCGGATGTCTCTCACCTTGCGATTGGCGTTCCATCGCACGACGCCCAGCACCGAGGCCGCCAGGCTCGTGCGCATGGCGGAGAGTTCGGGGCTCAGGGGATTGTCGATCATGACACTGGGCCGGGATGGATCTATGAGCCGGTTCAGGTCCGGGTGCAGCAGACTGTGGGTGACCACCTCCGTGAAGCCGAACCCGGCCATCGCGTCGCGCACGCGCCGCTGGTCGTCCTGCTTGCCGCGGCGGTCCTCCTCCCGTTCCCGGGCCCCGGCCGAATCGTCGCGGGGCGGCGCAGAAGCCGCCGGTTCGATCTTGTCGTAGCCATATAGACGGGCGACCTCCTCGATCAGGTCCACTTCGCGGAACACGTCCCGCCTGAACGACGGCACGACGACCTCGAGGTCCGCGCCTTCGGGCCGCACGCCGAACCGCAGCCGGTGCAGCAGCGCGGCGATCTCGTCCCGGTCCAGGCCGGTGCCCAGCAGCCCGTTCACGCGGCTCACGCGCAACCGGATTACCGGGTCGGGTCCGGCCGGTGTGCGGACGTCGATCATGCCTTCCGCCACCACGCCCCCGGCTACCTCGGCAATCAGTCCCGCGGCCCGGACCACGGCCTCGCCCTGCAGTTCCGGATCCATGCCCCGTTCGAACCGGCGCGACGCGTCCGTCTGCAGCTGCAGCGCCTTCGAACTCCGCCGCACCCGCACCGCGTCGAAACAGGCGCCTTCCAGGAAGACCCGGTCGGTTTCCGGGGTGATCTCGGTATCCAGTCCGCCCATCACGCCGCCGACGCCAATGCCCGTCTCGTGGTCGGCGATCATCAGCACCTCGCCGTCGAGGGTGCGTTCCACCCCGTCCAACGTGGTGAAGGCCTCCTCTTCCCGGGCGCGGCGGACGACGATGCCCTGGCCCGCAAGCCGGTCCAGGTCGTAGGCGTGCAGCGGCTGTCCCATTTCGAGCATGACGTAGTTCGTCACGTCGACCACGTTGCTGATGGACCGGATCCCGGCGGCTTCGATCCGGCTCTTCAGCCAGTCCGGCGAAGGCCCGATCCGGACGCCGGTGATCACGCGGCCCACGAACCGGGGGCAGTCATCGGGGGCGTCGACGCGGACACTGGCCAGGGTATCGACGGGAGGACCCGTCTCATCGACGACCCCGGACGGCAGGCGCAGTTCGCCGCCCGACAGGGCCGTGATCTCCCGGGCCACGCCGACCAGCGAGAGGCAGTCGGGGCGATTGGTGCCCACGTCGATGCTCAGCACCGTTTCCGGTCCGCCCAGGACATCTTGCAGAGGACGGCCGGGCTCGATTCCGGCTTCGAGCACCATGATGCCTTCGTGGTCGTCGGACAGGTTCAGTTCGGCCTCGGAGCAGATCATCCCGAAGGACTCCACCCCGCGGATCTTCGCTTTACGGATCTCCATCCCGCCGGGCAGCGACGCGCCGACCCTCGCGACCGGCACCTTCTGTCCGGCGGCCACGTTCGGCGCCCCACAGATGACCTGCAGGGACTCGCCGCCCACGTCCACGGTGCAAAGGGAAAGGCGGTCGGCGTTGGGATGGCGCTCCACGCGGTCCACGTGCCCGACGACGAACCCCTCGAAGTCGCTGCCGACCGTATCGACGCCGTCGACTTCCAGGCCGGACAGGACCAGCCGGTCCACCAGTTCTTCGACGGACCACGGGACGTCGCAGTACGCTTGCAGCCACGAAAGGGGAACTTTAATCACCATGGGACGCTTGGCTCCTTGCCGGACGCACCGCGCTTAGTTGCCTTCGAGCTGGCGCAGGTCGTTCTCCAGGAACATGTGGATGCTGTCGATCCCGTACTTGAACATGGCGAGGCGGTCCAGTCCCATGCCGAAGGCGTAGCCGGTGTATACTTCCGGATCGTAGTCCACGAATCCGAAGACGGCCGGGTCGACCATGCCTGCGCCCGAGATCTCCAGCCACCCCGAGTACTTGCAGATCCGGCAGCCGACGCCGCCGCACGCGACGCAGGAGAAGTCGTATTGTACGCTGGGTTCGGTGAAGGGAAAGAAATCGGGGAGGAAACGCACCTTGACCTTACCGCCGAAAAGCCGCTGGGCGAAATAGGTCATGTCGCCCTTGAGCTGCGCCATCGTGACCCCTTTGTCCACGTACAGGCCCTCGCACTGGTGGAAGGTGAAGGCGTGGGTGGCGTCGGGGTTCTCGTGACGGTAGGTGCGTCCCGGCACGATCACCCGCACCGGGGGTTTCTGCTGTTCCATGACCCGGACCTGCACCGGCGAGGTATGGGTCCGGAGCACGATGTCGCTGCCGAGGTAGAAGGTGTCCTGGGTATCCCGGGCCGGATGGTCGCGCGGGATGTTCAGCGCTTCGAAGTTGTAGTAGTCCCACTCCACCTCGGGACCGTCCACCACCGAGAAACCCATGTCCCGGAAGATCTCGGTGACTTCCTCGCGGATCAGGGTCAGCGGATGCTTGCTGCCCAGGGGCGGGGGGCGTCCCGGCAGCGTGACGTCCAGGGCGCCGGCCGCGGATTCTCCACCCGCTTCGCACGCCGCCCTGCGCGCCTCCAGGGCTTCTCCGATGGTCTTCTTGGCCTGGTTGACCCGCTGGCCGATGCGGGGGCGATCTTTGGGATCTGCCTTGCCCACGGACCGCAGGACGCGGGTCAGGTCGCCGTTCTTCCCCATGTATCGGATGCGGATATCTTCCAGGTCCGACGGGTCGGCGGCGCGGGCGATTTCCTCCAGCGCCCGGGCTTCAATCGCTTCTGCTTCCTGTACCATGGATGGTCCGGTCCCGGTCCTTCAGCGGTCTTCCGTGGTGAGCGTCAGGAAAACTGCGCTTTGGCTGCGTCTGCCACCACGGCGAAGGCGGGCGGATCGTTGACGGCGAGTTCGGCAAGGAGTTTCCGGTCGATTTCGATCCGGGCCAGCTTCATGCCGTGTATGAGTTGACCGTACGTAAGGCCGTTGAGCCTTGCCGCCGCGTTGATCCGGGTGATCCACAGACGGCGGAAATCGCGCCGGCGCCGGCGGCGGTCGCGGTACGCGTAGGCCCAGCCCCGGTTGACGGCTTCGCGGGCCGTCCTGTAAAGCCGGTTGCGCCGGCCCCAGTATCCCCTGGCCAGTTTGATGGTCTTCTTGCGCCGCCTGTGCGAGGCGGCGGCATTTGTAGCACGTGGCATGTCTATTCCTTTTTAGTTCGGCATCATCCGCTTGAGGCGCGGCGTGTCGGCCTTGCTCGCCATGGCGGTGCCGCGAAGGCCTCTCGTGCGCTTGCCGTTCTTGGACAACTTATTGTGGGTCGCGTGGGAATGGCTGCGTTTGAACTTGCCGGAGGCGACCTTCTTGAAGCGTTTCGCCGCCGCTTTCAACGTCTTGATTTTCGGCATGATCTACTCCTGGTATCTACCTGGGCATGAGGACCAGCGACATGCTGCGCCCTTCCAGCCTGGGCCGCTGTTCGATGGTGCCCACGTCTTCCAGTATCTGCGCCATGTGCTCCAGTTTCCGCTGGCCCAGTTCCACGTGCGTCATTTCACGGCCCCAGAACCGCACGGACACCTTGACCTTGTTCCCGTGCTTCAGGAAATCGCGGGCCTGGGCGGCGCGATACTCCAGGTCGTGTTCGCTGATCTTGGGCGTCTTGAAGCGGATTTCCTTCAACTGCGTCACGTGCTGCTTCTTGCGCGATTCCTTCACCCGCTTGCTCTGCTCGTACTTGTACTTGCCAAAGTCCATGATCTTGCAGACGGGCGGGCGGGCATCGGGCGACACTTCCACGAGGTCGAGGTCTGCGCCGGACGCAAGCTGCAGGGCCTCCCTGGTCTCCATGATGCCGACCTGCTCGCCTTCCGCGCTGATCACCCGCACCTGGGGCACGCGAATCATTCCGTTGACTCTGACGGTTCTCTTTTGAATGGCGTTCCTCCCGGATCCTTGTGAATTCGATTCAATCCGCCGCCTGGACGGTCCGGTCTGACCGGACGATCCGGGCGATTTCTTCTTCTATCTCGCCGATCAGGCCTTCCACCGGCATGTTCCCCTGGTCGCCCATGCCGTGACGGCGTACGGACACGTCGCCGGCCGCCATCTCACGGGCCCCGGCAATGGCCATGAAGGGGATCTTCTTCGTCTCCGCCTCGCGGATCTTGTATCCGACTTTCTCGTTTCTCACGTCCGTCTCGACCCGGATTCCCGCGTCTTCGAGCCTGCGCGCCACTCCGCGGACATAGTCGGCCTGGTGTTCCGAAATGCCGATCACGACCACCTGGACCGGCGCGAGCCAGGTCGGGAACGCACCGGCGCAGTGCTCGATGTACACGCCGAGGAACCGTTCCAGGCTTCCGAGAATGGCGCGGTGGATCATGACGGGCCGGGCGGGCTTGCCCGATTCGGTAATGTACTCCAGGTCGAAGAGCTCCGGCATGTTGAAATCCAGCTGGCACGTACCCAGTTGCCAGGGGCGCTGCAGGGCGTCCTTCACGAAGAAATCCACTTTCGGTCCGTAAAAGGCCGCCTCTCCAGGCGCCACCTCGTAGTCCACGCCCAGGCTGTCCAGCACGCGGGCCAGGGTCTCCTCCGCCTGGTCCCACAGCTCGTCGGAACCGGCGCGCTTGGCAGATCGCGTGGACAGGTGGATCACAGTGTCTTCGAATCCGAGCGTGGTATAGGCCTCCCGCAGCATTGTCATGAAATCGTCGACTTCGTCCCGGATCTGGTCCGGCCGGCAGAAGATGTGGGCATCGTCCTGCGAAAAGGAGCGTACCCGCATCAGGCCGGCCGTCACCCCGGAACGCTCGTGCCGGTGCAACCGGGCGAAATCGGCGTACCGGATGGGCAGATCACGGTAGGAATGGTGGCCCGCCGCATACATGAGACAGTGGCTGGGACAGTTCATCGGCTTGGGCGCGTATTCCCGGTCGTCGGCGTTTATGGTGAACATCTCGTCCCAGAAATGCTCATAGTGGCCGGAGGTCTTCCACAGGCCGGCTTCGTAGATCAGCGGCGTGATGACTTCGTCGTACCCATACCTGTTATATAGTTCGCGCACATAGTCGGTCAGGGCGTTGTAGACCCGGGCGCCTTTCGGGAAGAAGAAGGGCGACGCCGGCGCATAGGGATGGAACATGAACAGCCCGAGCTGCCTGCCCAGCTTGCGGTGGTCCCGCCGTTCGGCCTCTGCGCGCCGTTCCAGGTACTCGTCCAGGTCCTTTCGGCGGGGATAGGACACGCCGTATATCCGCTGCAGGCTCTGGTTGTTCTCGTCCCCGTGCCAGTAGGCGGCCGCGACGCTGAGCAGCTTGAAGGCCTTGATCTTTCCGGTCGACGGGATGTGCGGACCCCGGCAGAGGTCGATGAAATCCCCCTGTTCGTAGATGCTGATCACCTCGTCCTCGGCGAGGTCGTCGATCATCTCGACCTTGTAGGACTCGCCCCGCTCGTTGAAAAGGGCGCGGGCATCCTCGCGGGAGAGCTCGCGGCGCCGGATGGGCATGTCCGCCTGGGACAGCTCGACCATGCGGCCCTCGATGCGCTCGAGATCATCGGTCGTGAACGGCTCCGGCATATCGAAGTCATAGTAGAATCCCTCTTCGATCGGAGGACCGATGGTCAGCTGCGCTTCGGGGTACAGCTCCTTGGTGGCCTGGGCCATCAGGTGTGTCGTGCTGTGCCAGTACACTTCCCGGCCCTCGGGATTGCTGAAGGTCAGCACCTCCAGGGAGGCGTCCCCGTCAAGCCGGTGGTCCAGGTCGACCTGGGCACCGTCGATCTTGGCGGCGAGCGCCGCCTTGCCCAGACCGGGACCAATGCGCGCCACCGCGTCCATGACCGTCGATCCCTGCTCCATTTCGATCTGACCGCCGTCGGGAAGCGTAATCCTGACGTTTTTCAATGACTGACTCCTGCGTTGATCCGCTGCATTTACACGCTGGACCAGGCTCGACCGACCGATTCCACAAGGCCTTTCTACCTACCGGACAAACAGAAAAAAATACAGCGCGCACCGGGATTTGTCAATAGATTTACCTTGTTCCAAAATCCCCTCAGTGTTCGAACAGGCTGCCCATCATATCACTGTAGGAACGCCGGCCGTCGGCCACGTTCTTGCTGATCCTCGAATGCTGGTGCAGGCCCTCGAGCAGGAACTCCATGGCGACGGACAGTTCCGCCCGGTTTTCCGTCCGGACGTGCCGGCCGGCCAGCTTCCGCAACCCGTCGACGCCGTTCAGCGCGCCATAATAGGATTTGTCGTCCATGGTGTCCGAAATCTCGACCGTCTGTCCTTCTTCAAACCAGGCGAGGACTTCCTGGTAGCACGCGCCGCGCTCATCAACTTCGCCGTCTTCGCCGTAGACCGCGGGGAAGTAGTGTCCGAAGACTTCCTTCACGGCCCGTCCGATCAGCGCCTCGGCCACTTTGACCTCGCCTTCCTGCTCGCCCTCGTACACGAGTTCCAGCTTGCCCGTCATCGCCGGGATCACGGCGGACAGGTCGCACATGCGGGGCACGACGGACCGTTTGCCGTGCAGGATGCATCGCTTCTCGACCTGGCTGACCAGGTTTTCCATGGCGGCGATGGTCATGCGCGTGCTTACGCCGGAGGTCTGGTCGATGAACTCGCTGCTCCGGGCCTGGAACGCGATCTCCTCCACGGTTTCACGCAGGAAGGACGGCATGTCGACCCGCACGCCGCCGGGCCGTTCGGTCCAGGCCTCCTGGTCGGTAATGGCCATGGCATATTCGCGGCTGACGGGATAGTGGGTCAGAATCTGCGAATCGATCCGGTCCTTGAGCGGGGTGATGATGGTCCCGCGGTTGGTATAGTCTTCCGGGTTCGCCGAGAAGACGATCATCACGTCCAGGGGGATCCGCACCGGGAATCCCCGGATCTGGATGTCCTTCTCTTCCATGATGTTCAGCAGGCCGACCTGGATGCGGGGCTGTAGATCGGGCAGTTCGTTCACGGCGAAAATGCCCCGGTTCATCCTCGGGATGATGCCGAAGTGGATCACGCCCTCGTGGGCGTAGTGGAGCCGCTGGGAGGCCGCTTTGATGGGATCGATGTCGCCGATCAGGTCGGAAATGGTCACGTCGGGCGTGGCCAGCTTCTCGCCGTAACGCCGCGACCTGCCGATCCATTCGATGGGGGTGTCGTCCCCGTGTTCGGACACGAGGTCCCGGGCGCGCCGGCTGACGGGCGCGTAGGGGGAACTGTTGATCTCGCAGCCCGCGATCACGGGCAGGTACTCGTCGAGCAGCGTGACCAGGGCTCTCAGGATGCGGGTCTTCGCCTGGCCCCGCAGCCCGAGGAGAATGAAGTCGTGCCGGGACAGGATCGCGTTGACCAGTTCGGGGATGACGGTCTGATCGTATCCGACGATGCCGGGAAAGACCTGCTCGCCGCGGGCAAGCTTGACCATCAGGTTGTCCCGCATCTCGTCCTTGACGGTCCGTTGCGGATATCCCATGCCGCGCAGCGCACCGATGGTCGTGGCAGCGGTGTATTCCATGTGCTCCCGGGCGTCCGTAAAAGGGATGGATTCGAGGGGAGGATCCGTGCCGTGGATTTCCCTTCCGACAGTCGACGGATTCTATCCCGCGAGGCCCGTCCTGTCAACCCTTTTTTAGCTTCTCCCGGAGGCCGGCGCGCCGCCTTTTCCTTTGACTTGGACGGGCCTGTCGGCTATGTTGAATGGTCATGAAGAACGTGATCCACGCAGCGCTCACCGCGTCGCTGGCCGTCGCGCTGGTTGCCGTGGGCCTGGTCGAATTGCGCTGGCACGTCATCGAACGGTTCGTCGGCGCGTACATGGACGCCCGCAACGATTCCCGCGACCGGCTGGAGCGGTTCGTCGACCAGGAGAGCCGGACCAACCAGGCGCTGGAGACGGCGAACGAATTGATCGAGCAGCGCAGCCAGTTCGCGCTGGACCCGGAAGAGGATCCCGGACGGACGGACGCCGGGTTCGCTTCGCCGTCCGACGTCGTCCGGCTGGAACGCGGGCACAAGCTGATCATGACCCGGGACCGTTTCCTGGCCATGCCCGAATGGTTGACCGGCGCCGACTACCCTCCCGGGACCGGTAACGCGGACCGGACCGGCTTCAGGCCATATGAGCCGGTGGTCACGCCCGTCGCCACGGGGCCGGACGAGCCGGCCGGCACCTCCGCCGGCACCCCCGCCGAGAGCGCGGGAAGCCCGGAGGACGCACCCGTTGCCGCGGGGGCGGATTCAGTTTCCCGGCCACAGGCGGCCTTCGAACCCGATTCCCTCGCCGCCTGGACGCGCACGGTCGTCATCCGCCCGGGCTGGATACGGCGGGGCGAGGTCTACATGGTGGACGACGACAACTACATCCTGCACCGCATGCCCATATCGGCCGGGCAATTCGATCTCATCGACGCATATGCTTCGGCGTCCGAAGGACGGATGCACGAGGACATGGAGCACGTGTACGAGGCCGGGGTGTTCTTCGACACGCTGCGGAGCCTGGACATGGAAATGCGGGACGAGATCATCGATCCGATCAGGTTCAGAGACCTGGAAGAGACCGCGCAGCGGGTAGGCGTATCGGAGAACCAGCGGATCATCCAGATCGAACGGCTGGTCGACGGGCAGATCGCCGTGGTCACCATACCGGTGTCCGCGGACCTGTTCGTGGAACTGTACGTGGCGCTCGGAGCGCTTTGATCCGTCCACCGCGGACGGACCGGGATAGGCGATGGACTTCTCAACAGAATACCGGGAAACCCCGATCGCTCGGTCATTCAGGTATATCCGGCGCGTGGTATACGCAGGATCGGCCGTGTTGCTGTTCGGTGCGCTCGTGGCCGTCGTGCTGTTCTACCTCACCGTGCCGTCCATTCCCCGCCTTCCGGACGACCTGAACGACATCTTCGGACGGATGACCCGCATCTACGCCGAAGACCAGGAGGGCAATCCCCGCCTGGTGCATACCCTGGGCGGCCATCGCCGGGTCGCGCTGGAGGAAATCGCGCCGGTGTTCCGGGACGCGATCATCGCCACCGAGGACGCCGATTTCTTCCATCACCGGGGCGTGGACAAGCCCGGCATCGTCCGGGCCTTCGTGACCAATCTCCGCGAGGGCCAGATCCTGGGACAGGGCGCGAGCACGATCACCCAGCAGCTGGCGCGCCACCTCTTCTTCACCCGTGAGAAGGTATGGATCCGCAAGATCCGCGAAGCCATGGCCTCCATGCAGATCGAGGCGAGGTTCAGCAAGGACGAGATCCTGTCCGCCTACTGCAACAACATGTATTTCGGCGCCGACGCCTACGGCGTGGAAGAGGCCGCGCAACGGTTCTTCAGCAAGCGCGCGAGCGAGCTCACGCTCGGCGAGTCCGCGCTGCTCGCCGGGCTGGTCCAGCGGCCGAGCGACTACAACCCCTACTACCGCATGGACCGTGCGCTCAGCCGCAGGGAGACCGTGTTCCGCCGCATGATGGACAACGGGTACATCACGGAGGAAGATGCCGCCCTGGCCCGGGAGGAAGAGATCACGCTCAAGGGAACGAGCATCGGGCCGGCCAGAGGGCCTTATTATCTCGATTACGTCGAAGACCTCCTGATCCGGCGCTTCGGCAGCAACCTGGTCTACAACGGCGGACTTACCGTGCACATCGCCATGGACCTGGACTTGCAGGAACTCGCCGAGGAGACCATCAGCAACCGGATGACCTACGTGGATTCACTGGTCGGCGACCCGGCCTACGAAACGGCCACGGCGGACGAGCGGAAGCAGGCGCTTGAGGCGGCGCTGGTCGCCGTCGACACGCGCACCGGGGCGGTACGGGCCCTGGCCGGGGGCCGCGACTACACCGCGAGCGAATTCAACCGGGCCGTCGAGAGCAACCGGCAACCGGGGTCCGGCTTCAAGCCGGTCGTCTACCTGGCGGCGCTGGACCACCTGGGTTATTCCGCCAAAACGGTCGTGGTGGACGAGCCCGTGGCCTATACCACCGAACTGGGAGATCTCTGGGAACCGCAGAACTTCACCCGGGAGTACGAGGGACCCGTTATCCTCAAGCGGGCCTTCATGCGGTCGATCAACGTGGTCTCCGCGAAGCTGGTCAGCGAAGTCGGTCCCTCGACGGTCATCGAGTACGCCCGCCGGCTGGGCATCACCAGCCCGCTGGAGCCCATCCTCTCCCTGGCGCTGGGCACCAACGGCGTCTCGCCCCTGGAGATGGCTTCCGCCTACTCCGTGTTCGCCACGGGCGGGATCTACCACAGGCCCTACGTCATCACCCGCGTGGAAGATTCCGAGGGCAGGGTGATCGCGGAAACCGAACCGGAATCGCGGCGCGTGATCAGCGAGCAGTCCGCGTACCTGATGCTCGACCTCCTGCGCGGCGTCATAAGCGGCGGCACGGGGGTCGGCGCACGCTATAGATATGGTTTCACGGCCCCGAGCGGCGGGAAGACGGGGACTTCAAGCGAATCCAGGGACGTCTGGTTCAATGGTTTTACAAAAGACCTCGCGACATCCGTCTGGGTGGGATACGACGATGCCCGGCCCCTCCTGTCCATCGTGGAAGACGAGGAGATAACCGGCGCTTCGGGCGCCATACCCGTCTGGGCACCCTTCATGAAACAGGCCACGGCGCTGCAGGAGCAGCGTGAAGTCCAGGCGTCGATGGCGGCGGCCGATTCCGCGAGCGGACGGCTGGCCGTTCTTCCGGCGGAAGGCGGCGGCGAGGGCGGCAGACCGGAAGCCGGGGCAGAAACGGCCGCGGACGAGGAAGCGAAACCTCCGCCGGCTTTCCCCATGCCGCTGGGCATCGAAAAGATCCGCGTCGACTTCCGCACAGGCCGGCTGTCCCGGGACCTGGAGCGCTCCCTGGTCGTAACCGTCCGGGGCACGAATCCCAGAGTAAGGACGGAGATGGCCCCGCCGGACGGGGCCGCACCCGAAGAGACCGGTTTGCTGGAGCCGGACGGACCAGCAGACGGCACCGCACCCGAAGAGACCGGTTTGCTGGAGCCGGCGGCGCCTGAGGAGCCCCCTGGCCAGGCCGGCCGGACCATCCAGGATACCCGGTCCGGACATGACGGACCAGTTGGACCAGGCGAAACAGGCGGACCAATCGGACCAGGCGGGCCAGGCTGACCGGTTGATCAATAGGGTTGGCGTTGGAAGGCCGAGGGACTGCGCCGTGGATCAGTTCCTGTGCGGGTGCTCAGGCCCGGACCGGTTGCGGTCGATCGCTTCCCGGACCGCGGGAATCAGGAATACGTTTTCCAGGGGGAATTCGGAGAAGGCGCGGCCGAGGAGGTTGATCCGGCCGTCGGTGTCGAGCCGCTTGTTGATGACGATATGGTACATGCCGCGGTACCGGCACAGCCCGCCGTCGCCGTCCAGCTTGCCGTAGCGGACCCGGATCGACATCCGTTCCGCCAGGTCTTCGAATTCCTGCAAAAGGGTCGTACTGTCCATGGCGCACACGAAGGCAAGACGATCCGCTGTAGCCCGCCGGTCCTGAAAACTCCCTTTGAAGCCGCGGATCGGACTCCGACTCGCACGTCGCTGTTACAGGACGCTTTAATGAGTCGTAACATATACCGGTCGCCGTCACGGGTCAAGTCCCGATGTGCCTTCGAGGGAGAACAAAACACTTGACACCGGGTGGCCGGATAATGATATTTTCGGGGAAGTTTGCAGTACGGCCTTCGAAGGTTTGCGTGTTATCAGCGGGAGTAGCTCAGCGGTAGAGCATCACCTTGCCAAGGTGAGGGTCGCGGGTTCAAGCCCCGTCTCCCGCCTTCGGACGTGGCGGCATAGCCAAGTGGCTAAGGCACGGGACTGCAAATCCTCGATCGCCGGTTCGAATCCGGCTGCCGCCTTGCAACTTCCAGCTTCCGACTCCCCAATCCAAACATCAATAGATCGTGGCCAGGCTACCCGGAAACTGCTCGTTTTCCGGCCATCGCCATGGGTGCCTTTCACGCGGCAGGTCCGCGCGATGCCAGGGGCGCCGACGGGCCTGTCATTCCTTCTTGCACCCCCCGAATCCCCGCAGTATAATAGCCATCGAACGAGCCACCGCACCGACCGGATACGGCTTGAATCAAGGTACGGGAACCATGGCGAAAATCGAATGGGTCCGGCGCATCTACGAAGACGGCTGGCACAACGCCTTTACGGATTTCCAGTTCTTCAAGGGCCGGTACTACATCTGCTTCCGCAACGGTCTTTCCCACGTGAGCCCCGAGGGGAAGGCGGTCGTGATCTCCAGCGATGACCTGGTCGACTGGCGACGGACGGGCGTGCCGGTCAATACCACGGGCGACGACCGGGATCCCCACCTGGTCGCTACGGAAGACCGGCTGTTCGTCTACGCCGGAAACGTCACCCGGCCGGATCCGGTGCAGCACGGCGATGAGGGACCGCGCCTCATACGGTCCGTCTGTTCCTACAGCGAGGACGGCGCGTCGTGGACGGAACCACGACAGGTTTACCGGGAAGGATACTGGTTGTGGGGTGTCGGCCGGGCCGATGGCCGCGCCGACGACCGGGCTGACGTCCGGGCCGATGACCGGACCGACGACCGGTTCTACGGGCTCGCTTATGGAAACGAACCGGCGGAATGGAACCGGAAACCGACCGAGCTTCACCTGCTGCAGTCCGCCGACGGACTGGACTGGGAGTTCGTGTCCGTCGTTACGAAAAACGGGAGCGAGGCCACCTTTCGGATTACCGACGAGGGCGCCATGCGTGTGGCCATCCGCGGCAGCGACGATAACCGCTTCACGCTGGCCGTCGCGAATCCACCGTACACGGACTGGCGGCTCCAGGACCTCGGCGAGGTGATCCCTGCGCCCCGGCTCGTGGTTACCGGCGGACGGGAATACGTGATCGGCCGGCAGCATTTGCGCGAACCAGGCGGACCGGGCGGACCGGGCGGACCGGGCGGACCGGGCGGACCGGGCGGACCGGGCGGACCGGGCGGACCGGGCGGACCGGGCGATGCGGACGACGCGGATGACCCCGGACGGATCGTCGAACGGCGCACCAGCATCTGGCGGGTGGAGAAGGACGGCGTCGTCCATGTCCTCGACCTGCCCTCGGGCGGCGACACGTCCTACGTAGGCGCCGTGCACCATGAAGACGGCGCCCTTCTGCTGAGTTACTACTCGCAGCACGAGGTGGAGACCGGCGAGAAGCACTTTCTCTATCCGGCGAACATCTACCTGGCCAAGGTCAGGCTGTAACGGAACCGGAGATGCCATGGCACTGAGCGCCATTCAGAAAGGCGAGCGTTTCACCGACGAGGAGACCGAACAGATCCGGCGCTGCTTTCTACGGGACGGCTACTACGCCTTCGGCCGCCTGATGGAAGACGACGAGGTGGAGGCCCTGCGGGCGGACCTGCAACGCAAGTGGGACGATCCCCGCATGCACGAACCGGCGCGGGACCAGATCCGCGGGACCAGCCTGATGCGCATGTTCGAGTATTCCTATGCCTTTCGCGACCTGATCGTCCGCGAACCCTTCGCGAGCCTGGCGGAGGCCATTCTCGGCGACGACTGCCACTGCATGTCCCAGAACGCGCTGTACACGCCGCCCAATCCCAAGGCGGTCGAGGACGGTCCCGGTGGATGGCACCTGGACGACCTGGTCCATTTCCCCCTGCCGGACGGCGTTCCGCGCCACGATCCGGCCGTACCCCCGCCCTGTTTCGTCATGCAGATCTTCACGCCGCTGACGGACGTGGAAGCGGTGCGTTACGGTCCGACCCAGGTCGTCCCCGGAAGCCATTTCGCGGGACGCCAGCCCCAGGAGCAGGACCGGCCCACATTCGACGGGCGGGATCCCCACTCCTTCCTCGTCCGGAAGGGTGACGCCTACATGTTCAACAACCAGGTCTGGCACCGCGGGTCGCCGAACGCGTCGGACCGCACCCGGCTGATGGCCGGCGTCACGTACAGCAAGCGGTTCATCGCGCAGAAACTCTACCCCTTCATCGACTACCGCATGCCCGACCACGTGTGGGCCGAAGCTTCGCCCCGCCTGCAGCGCATGCTGGGCCGGCACAGCAAAGGAGCGTACGGCTGATGGCTGATGCATCGACACGACCGGAACGGTCCGAAAAGTCTGCGGAGTTTACGGGCCGCACTGCGCTGGTGACCGGCGGTTCCCGGGGGATCGGCCGGTCCACGTGCCGCATGCTGGCGGAACACGGCGCCTGGGTCGCGATCAATTACGCCCAAAACGAGGAAGCGGCAAGAGCGGTCCTGGCCATGGTGGAGGAGGCCGGCGCCGAGGGCATGATCGTACAGGCCGATGTGTCATCGGAAGCCGACGTGGGCCGGATGGCCGCGGAGGTGCGGTCGCGCCTGGGACCCGTCGACTTGCTGGTGAACAACGCGGGGATCGCGAAGAACCAGCCCCACGGGGAACTCTCCTTCGCCGACTGGAAACGCATGTTCGAGGTGAACGTGGACGGGGTGTTCCTGGCGACCTGGGCGGTGAAGGACGAGATGATCGAACGTGGATTCGGCCGCATCGTCAACGTGGCTTCGCTCGCGGGCATCATCCTGAAGAAGGACATGATCCACTACGCCACGACCAAGGCGGCGGTCATCTCCCTTACGCGGCACTGCGCGGAGGCCTTCGCAACGCACAACGTCCGCGTGAACTGCGTGGCCCCGGGGCTCACCGATACCGACCTGGCCGGGTCGGGCAACCCGGGCATGATCGACCGGCTCATCGCTTCCACGCCCATGGGCCGCATGGCCTTGCCGGGAGAAATGGCCTCGGTGATCCGGTTCCTGCTCTCGGAAGACTCCAGCTTCGTGACCGGCCAGACGGTCACGGCCTGCGGCGGCAGAAGCTGAGCGAGCTGACCGCGGCGTGGAGCCGCCGCACGGCTGCCCGAGATGGCTGGAACCGGCGAACGATCCCCTACCTGTTCTCGATCAACTGGTCCACCACTGCCGGGTCCGCCAGCGTGGTCGTATCGCCGATCTGGTCCAGTTCGTTGGTGGCGATCTTCCGCAGGATGCGGCGCATGATCTTGCCGGAGCGCGTCTTGGGCAGGGCCGGCGCCCAGTGGATCACGTCGGGCGTGGCGATGGGACCGATGATCGAGCGCACCTGCTTCTTCAGGTCGCCGCGCAGGTCTTCCGTGTATTCCTCGCCCACGTTCAGGGTGACATAGGCGTATATCCCCTGCCCCTTGATCTCGTGGGGGAACCCGACCACGGCCGCTTCGGCCACCGAGCCGTGGGCGACCAGGGCGCTCTCCACCTCGGCCGTGCCCATCCGGTGGCCGGAGACGTTGATGACGTCGTCCACCCGGCCCGTGATCCAGTAGTATCCGTCCTCGTCCCTTCGGCAGCCGTCCCCGGTGAAGTAATACCCCTTGTACTGCTGAAAGTAGGTTTCCTCGAACCGCTGGTGGTCTCCGTACACCGTCCGCATCTGCCCGGGCCAGGGCTCCCGGATGGCCAGCACGCCCATGATGCCGTTGCCTTCGAGTTCTCTTCCGCTCTCGCCGTCCAGCAGTACAGGCTTCACGCCGAAGAAAGGCAGAGTGGCGGATCCCGGCTTGGTGGGGATGGCGCCCGGCAGCGGGGTGATCATGATCCCGCCGGTCTCCGTCTGCCACCACGTGTCCACGATCGGGCACCGCTCCTTGCCCACGTTCACGTGGTACCACCGCCAGGCCTCGGGATTGATCGGCTCGCCCACCGTGCCCAGGAGCTGGAGCGTGGGCATGGGATGCCGGGCCGGCCAGTCCTCGCCCTCCCGGGCCAGCGCCCGGATGGCGGTCGGCGCCGTATAGAACTGGTTAACGCCGTATTTCTCGATGATTTCCCAGCACCGGTCGGGCGCCGGGTAGGTCGGAATGCCCTCGAACATGATCGTCGTGGCGCCGTTGCCCAGGGGGCCGTAGATGATATAGGAATGGCCCGTGACCCAGCCGATGTCCGCGCCGCAGAAGTAGATGTCGCCTTCATGGTAATCGAAGACGTAGCGGTGAGTGACGCCGGTGTACACCATGTATCCGCCGACGGTATGCTGCACGCCCTTCGGCTTGCCCGTGGACCCGGAGGTGTAGAGAACGAACAGGGGATCCTCGGCATCCATCTCCTCGCACGGGCAGTCGGCGTCGGCCCTGGCCATGAGGTCATGCCACCAGAAGTCCCGGCCGTCCTCCATGGGAAACTGAAAATCGGGATCGTCCTTGACCCGGTCGACCACGATACATGTGGTGACCGGCTCGCCCATCTCCTTCTCCGCCGAGGCCATGGCTTCGTCCGCCACCGGCTTCATGAAGACCGGCTTGTCGCCGCGATGGGTCCCGTTGGCGGTGATGACCGTCTTGCAGGTCGAATCCACGATGCGGTCCGACAGCGAATCGGCCGAGAACCCGCCGAATACGATGGAATGGACCGCGCCGATCCGGGCGCAGGCCAGCATGGCGACGGCCAGTTCGGGGATCATGGGGAGGTAGATCGATACCCGGTCGCCCTTCCCGACACCCCGCGATTTGAGCACGTTGGCGAACTTGCAGACCTGCTCGTGCAGTTCCCGGTAGGTGAGCCGGGCGTCCTCTCCCGGATCGTTGCCTTCCCAGATGATGGCCGTCTGGTCGCCGCGCGTCTCGAGATGGCGGTCGATGCAGTTGTGCACGACGTTGGTCTTGCCGCCCTCGAACCACTTGATGGACACGGGACCCTTCCGCATGTCGTAGTTGTAGGACCGGATCCGGTCCCATTTCCTGAACCAGTGGAAGGATTCCGCCTTCTCGGCCCAGAATGCCTCCGGGTCGGCGACGGAACGCTCGTATTCCCGCTGGTATTCCTCCAGGCTCTTCAGGTGCGCCTTGCTGCGAAATGTTTCATTGGGCTGATACAGGTCGGACATATTCGGTCTCCGGTGTACAGTTCAGTCTGAATTCAATTCCTCAAATTCAGATTCACATTCCTTAGATTCGTTCAACCGAGGAGCGCGGTGTCAACTGGAATCTAGTACAATAACAACATCACTATTCACTGTCCGCTTGATACTCTGATACGTTCTCACAAATACCCAATTCACGTAGTCTTTGACATGCCAGAAGCTCCAACCTGCGAGCTTGTGTGAGCAAAGTCCGTCGAAGTCCCTCGGAGACCTTTCGTTCACTTATAACTCTGGCAAGACTCGAAATAGTACTAGCACGTCGCGCCAGCCTAACATCCGGATGCTTGCGTAACTGGTATACCTCTTCCGGCACGATTCTCTCACGAAATGATTCCGGCAGGTTGATATTTGGTGCCTCCGGTACAACCTTTTCGTTTAGAACTGCACCAAGTGTCGATTCTGCGAGCACCTTTTGCATCACTGTGTATTCAGCCATACCAAGGTATTCTTTGTCTGAAACACCACTGTCGATACTTTCTATTTGATCGTCAAGCGGCCAGACTTCAATTTCAGCAACCTCAAATGGATCAAGAACATTCATAGCAACTGCGTCCGTACGCTGGTTGGTTAAATGCCGACTAATTCTCTGTCGCAAACTTTCATATGTCTGTCCCACGTAAATCGGCTCACAGTCGTAGTCGTAGAATGCATATACACCGTATTTTGAATTTCCGATTTTCCGGCCTTGTTCGTCTTCGGTGTTAAGGAAGCTGGCTATAGTCTTCCTGATCGCTGCGACTTCGGCCGGTAATTCTTTTGTTTTGTTCCTAGTTACCATAATCGTACGCAATCATCTGACTGTAGTGAGGAGTATTATAAACCATGTCTTCCACCAGTGGATTCAAATAGTTCTGTGCTAACCAGTCAATAACACTAGAACACACTGCATCTCCAAATCCAAAGAGCGCTTTGTTAAACGAAATAGACGGATCAATTCGAAATCCACCAGCGCCCATCAACCGAGCACACTCTCGTGGAGTAATCAGCCTTACTGAATAATGATTGTTTCCAGCGGTAAAAAGAATCTGCCGAGCGCTCCCGCCTTTCGGAGTTCTTAAACACCCTGCAATCCCATCGACTCGTAGTTCTGCCATAGATTTGCCTTTGCGTACTCTTCTAAATACTGTCCCGTAGTTTACTACAGAATCACGTATCATTGATTCAGCAATCGAACGATGTCTATCGCTCATTTGATTTACCAGGTATTTCGCCCGTTTATTGCTCCACCAGTACTCTGAATCAGATGGCAAACTATCAAGAACATCCCGTAGTGCGATAGTACGTTTGGGCAGCGACGGAAGGCTTCGCACCTTCCATCTTATGTCAGAATGGGAGAGGATGTAGCGAGCAATCGAAGACGGCCTGCAAGACCCTTCGTAGAACGTAAAAGTCGAATCGAAAACCTGCGTTGGTTCTTCGTCCAAAGTTCCAACTACAAATAACCGCTGTCTGCTTTGAGGAACGAAATGAACCGCATCCACCATGAATACATCTACCGTATAGCCAAGTCTATTCAAAGCTCTACATGCGGATCTGAAATCGTTGCCTTGATTCGAGGTTATGAAGCCAAGGACGTTTTCCAAGAGAATGATAGGTGGTTTTCGATGATTCATTCCTTTTATTACTTTTATGAACCCCCAGAAGGCGCTTGAGCCAGAACCAGCCAAACCCCGTCTCCCACCAGCCACGGACAGGTCAGTACAAGGGAACGAGGCTGTTGCTAGTGTAGCGGTTGGTACCGAATCGGGATCTAATTGATGTATATCTCCGAGCACGAAAACACCAGGATCGTCAACAAAGTGCCCCTGATACATAACTTGTTTGTCTGCGTCTATGTCATTCGCCCAAACGGTCTTCCACCCCGCCCGTGCAAGACCCAGGCGCATTAATCCTATTCCGGCAAAAAACTCATTTACAGTTCTGACATTACTCACTGTCATTTTTGATTGCCTTGTGTATACGGGCGAGCGTTCTAGGTTGGTTGATCAAGTGCTCCCAGATTCTCAGCACCCTCCAACCTCGTTTTCGCAATTCTCTATTCACTTCTCTATCTCGTAATCGGTTTCTTTCGATCTTGCTTTCCCAATACTCTCGGTTTGAATTGGGGATACGACACCGTGTCGGATGTCCATGCCAAAAACAACCATCAACAAAAACAGCTATGCGCTTGGATCGAAAAACAAAATCAGGGCGGCCAACTATATCGTAGTTTCTACGCCAACCCGTAATCTTCTCTCTTCTGAAAACATCAATTAACGCCAACTCCGTTGACCTGTTTTTGTGGGACTTTATTTGTCCCATAATCCATGAGCGCTTACTTCGATCAACTGTGTCCATAGGGCACTTTATTGATTAGTAACGATGTTCAACAAGAATCACGTAACAAAACGAGCACAAGTATGTGTTTCTGGTTTTGTACATTAATCCTTACTTCACTTCCACGTCGACGCGTTCTCCGGTCGCAACGCCCAGGATTTCGGCCGCGCTGCCTCCGTTGATTGCGATCTCGAGCAAACCCGCGCTGTCCAGGATGGCCAGATACGCGCCGGTGTCGGCTTCGTCGTAGGATGCGCTGACGCGGTCCAGTACGAGGTCGGCCAGGCGGATCCGGAACTGCTTCTCCCGGGTCCTCTCCAGGAAGAGGGAATCGCCGATATCCGTTATTATATTGCCATATCGGTCGATATGCAATACGCGACCGGTGATCCCGCCTTCGTGCGCCACGGGTTCGGTGATCGTCCCGGTTTCGTAGTCGGTGACCTCGGTACCGAAATCGGAAACGGACGCGCCGAGTGCGAGATGGGCGGCCACGGGCGCGAAGACGTCCCGGCCGTGGAACGTGTTGCTGATTTCCGGCAGCATGAAACGGGGTTCGGTCACTGAAACGACCCGGAGATCCGTTTCCTTCGCGTACACGTGGGCGAAGATGCCGTTGTCCGGTCCCACGAACCGGTAACCGGGCGTTTCCACGATCAGGGCCCGCCGCGTGCCGCCCACGCCCGGGTCGACGACGGCCACGTGCACCGTGCCCTCCGGGAAGTAGGCATAGGCGGTGCGCAGGACGAAGGCGCCTTCTTCTATCCGCTGGGGCGCGATCTCATGAGACAGGTCCACGATCTGGGCCTCCGGGGAGATGCCCAGGATGACCCCCTTCATGGTGCCCACGAAAGCGTCGCGGTGGCCGAAGTCGGTAAGCAGCGTGATTACGGACATGGCATAGCGGGTTTCTCGTCGCGGGATGCGGCCTCTGCGCGCGATTTCGTATGGCCCACCAGGATGTTCCGGGGGGCGTCGCCGCTGACTGGGCGGCCGTCGAAATCGCCGTAAGTCTGTGTGACCTTCAGTCCGGCCCGGTCCATCATGGCTTCGAGCTCTTCCAGGGTATACATCCGCACGGACTCGTCGTAGCTTCTCTCCGCCCCGTCTTCCCTGATCCGCACCTGTTTATTGATGCGCACGTGCCCGCCCGCCATTGAAGGGTCCCCGGTGATCCAGCGGCGTTGCTCGACTTCCATGCCTTCCACGGTTCGACGGTCCGACGGAACGAGCGTGGAGATCACGTGCTCGCGGTTCAGGTAGTCCATGAGGAAACGTCCGCCGGGACGCAGCGCCCGCGATATGGCCTCCAGGACCCGGGCATTCTCGCCGTCCTCCCGGAAATAGCCGAAACTGGTGAAGAAGTTCACCAGGAGATCGTATGCGTGGGCCGCGGGCGGATCGCGCATGTCGCCCTGGATGAACGTGATGTCCAGCCCTTCGTCCGCCGTACGGCGCCGCGCCCGTTCCAGCAGTTCTTCCGACAGGTCGAGCCCGGTTACCCTGAAGCCGCGCCGGGTGAGTTCCAGGCTGTGCCGGCCGTCGCCGCAACCCAGGTCCAGCACCTCGCACGATGGAGCCACGTCCAGTCTACCCACGAGGAAATCGACCTGCCGGCGCGCCTCCTCGTCGTTCCGGTGGGGATACACCCGCAGGTAGTCATACTGAAAGGCGGTCTTGTACCAGTCGGACGCCGGACTGCGTTGAGTAGCCATAGTCATCCACGGGGTTTCGGGTCCCTGAATCGACAGGTTTTCAATATACAGTACAGCGGGTTCCCGTCAATCCGCGAATGGCGGTCCGCCCCGTACCGCATGGTCCGCCCGGCCCGCCCCGCTCCAGCCCGTGCCGTAGCGCTTTCTATTGACAACAGGTACTCATACGTTTAGTTTACGATGTCGACTCACGGCCGCGGCGCCAGGTACTCCGGCCCGGCCCTGACTGGAGCATGCCATGGCTGGCAAAGACAAGCGGGCAAACGGTTCCGCGGCGGACGACGCGGAATTCGAAAAGCTGCTCGACGAAATGGACGAACTGGGACGCCAGGCCGACGCCCTGCGTGCGAAGGTGAATCACCTCATCGACGAGATGCGGGAGAACGACGTCCCGGCGGATGAAGAAGCGGACGGGGAAGCGGACGGCGTCGCGGCGGACGAGGGCAGCGCCGCGGACAACGCAGCGGCCGGGAAAGCGATCGATGAGGATGGCGAACCGGATGCTACGTGATCCCGCCTACCCGTCCGTATCAGCTCACGCAGCCTCGCGAAACCTCGCGTGGCAACCCGTTACCTCGCGAATCCTCACGTAGCCCCTCGTAACCTCACGTCGTTTCCCGTAACCCCTCGTACACGCCGAAGGCCTCTTCCCGCGAAGGAATCGAGTAGGTCGCCCCGCGGCCGCGGACCTTGAGGCCCGCCATGACGGTGCCGAGTCGCGCGGATTCGACGGCGCTCATGCCATGGGTCAGTCCGTACAGCAGGCCGCCGTTGAACACGTCCCCGGCCCCCGAGGTGTCGGACACGCGCTCCGGGACGTAGGCCGGGATGTCGTGGATCCCGTCGACCAGCCCCAGCACCGCGCCTTCCGCTCCGCACTTCACCGCGACCATGCCCACGCCCCGCTCACGGGCCCGTTCGATCACCTCGCCGGCGTCTTCCGTGCCGAAGAGCGACGCGCTCTCCTCGGGCGCGCTGGGCAGGAGGATGTCCACGTGGGGAATGATCTCTTCCAGGGCCTCCCGGGCTTCCTCCAGGGACCACAGGCCGAGCCTCAGATTGGTATCGAAGGCGGTCGTGACGTTGTTTTTGCGCGCAATCCGGAAGGCCTCCAGCACGGCCGCGCGACTGCTCTTCGATATGGCCTGGGTGATACCGCTGGCATAGACGACTTTCGCACTGGCGATGTAATCCGGGTCGATGTCGGCCGGTTCGAGGAAGCTCGCGGCGCTGCCCGCCCGGTAGTAGGTGAACTCCCGTTCGCCGCCGGGCAGGATGGAGATGAAGTAGAGGCCGTTGGGCCGGTCGAGGGGCGTGGCGCAGCGCAGGTCGATACCCTCCGACCGCCACGCTTCGGTCAGGAAGTCCTGGAAGGGGTCGTTGCCCACGTGGGTGACGTACCCGGTCTTCGCGCCGAGACGGGAGGCCGCCACGAGCATGTTCATCGTGTCGCCGGCGAAAGTGCGGGTATAGGTGTCGGTCGTGGCGAGGGGGCCTTCGCAGAACATCTCGATCATGCATTCGCCGATCGAGATGATGTCCAGTTCAGGCTGGCCAGGCGGGCCAGTCTGGCCAGGCGGGCCAGGCGGCCTTTCGGATGTCCGCACGGCGGATCCTACCTCTTCAGGCTTACGGCCACGCCGTCCCTTAAGGGGATGATCGTCGTCCAGACCTCGCCGGTGCCGTAGGCCTTCCGGTTGTATTCCTGGATAGCCGAGGTCCAGCGGTCGTCGGACGGCTCGGTCACGCGTCCGCTCCAGAGCACGTTGTCGGTGATCAGCAGGCCGCCCGACCGAATGCGCGGCAGCGCCAGGTCGAATACACGGGGATAGTCGTGCTTGTCCACGTCGTTGAAGATCAGGTCGAAGCTGCCCTCGGTCTGCTCGAGCAATTCCAGCGCGTCGCCTACCTGGATCACGACGCGGTCCGCCACGCCGGCGCGCTCGATGAACTTCCGGGCCTGCGCGGCATTCTGCTCGCTGCCGTCGGAGTAGTAGACCCGGCCTTCCGGGCCCACCGCCCGGGCGAGCCAGACGGTCGAATAGCCGATGGCCGAGCCCATTTCGAACACGCGTCTCGCGCCGCTCAGCACGGCCATCTGGTGCAGCACCCGGCCGACCAGCGGGCCGACGATGGGGATCCGTTCTGCCTGTGCCTTCTCTTCCATCTCGGCCAGGACCTCGTCCCTTTCGGGCATCAACTCCGTCAGGTAACCGTCCAGCGCTTCCGATAGTACATTGGGCATGGGATTATTGCTCCTGTTTTCCATTTTCAGAATATCTCGACGGTCACGTACCGGCCGGGATTGGATTTCAGATCGACGACGAGTTCGTCGAGACTGGTAACCAGCCGGTCCATCTTACCGGCCACGCGGACCACGTCTTCATACAGCCTGTCATCCTGAAACAGCTTCCCCATCGTGCCTTCGCCCCGGTCAAGCCGCGTGAGGATATTGCCAAGTGCCGTAGTCGTGGTCTGCAGATCGTCCATCATGGTGCGCAACCGCCCCGACGTATTTTCCAGGTTGTCCAGCGTGCCGGTTACCTTGGACCGCTCGGTTTCGCTCAGGTCCCTCACGTTGCTCACCAGCGAGTCCATGTTCGCCACGACCCGGTTGATCTGGCCGCTCTCCCGTTTCAGGGTCTCCTGCAGTTCGATGGTCAGGTCGTGCACGCCGGCCAGGCTGCTCTTGATCGACTTCTCCCGCTCGGGGTCCAGGAGGATGTTGGCGTTCTTAAGCAGGTCGCGCATGTTCAAGGTGACGGAATCGACCTGCGTGAACATATCGGAAATCCCCGGCGCGGTCGTACCTTCGATGGTGCCGCCCGGTGGCACCATCACCGTGCTGACGCCCTTGCGTATGTTGATGGATTTCTCGCCCATGACGCTGCGCGAGATCACCTCAACCTGCGAATCTTCAGGGATCTCGAAGGGCTCGTCGATGCGCAGGGTGATGATGGGTGTCAGGTTGTCGAGCGTCACGGCCTCCACCTTGCCGATGCGCACGCCGCCCACGAGGATCGGGTCGGAGGACTTGACCCCGACCGCGCTGCTCAGGTGCACGTCGACGAGGTAGGTATCCCCCGTTACCCGCCACTCTTTCAGAAAGAAGAGGCCCCAGACGAAAATGATGATCGCCAGGAGAAAGACCATGCCCAGTTTTGCCTCGTCGGGCAGCAGGCTGTTTTTTGTGTACGTCACGTCACACCCCCGGTTTACAGAATCGTCCTGGCCAGCAGGTAGTCCAGGCACAGGATCAGAATGCACGAGACCACCACGGTGTTGGTTGTCGCCTTGCCCACACCCTCGGCGCCCGAACCCGGTTTCACCTTGAAACCCTGGTAACAGGCGACCGTGGTGATCGTTATCCCGAAGCAGAAGGCCTTAGACAGTCCAAAAAAGGCGTCCTGGGTCCGGAAGAACTCCCGCATACCCCGCACGAAGTCGGGGATGCTCACCTGCATCCGGTCGATCGCCGCGACCATGCCGGAAAGCGTCCCGATCAGGTCGGCGAACACCACGAGGACCGGCAGCATGAACATGCCGGCGATGATGCGGGGGATCGCCAGGTAGACGATGGGGTTCATGGCCATCACCTCGTAGGCGTCGATCTGCTCCGTCACCCGCATCGTGCCGAGTTCCGCCGCGATGGTGGCACCCACCCGTCCCGACAGCACCAGGGCGCCCAGGACCGGCGCGAGTTCGAGGACCACCGATGACAGGACGACGCTGCCCACCAGGTAGGCGGGCACGTATCCCTGGAACTGGTACCCGGTCTGCACCGCGGTCACCAGTCCGGCGAAGAAGGCGATGATCAGGACGATCGGCATGGAGTGGATGCCGATCGCGAACATCTGGTGGACCATCAATCCCCAGTACGTCCGGATGCGGGGCAGGTTCCGGACGACTTCGACCATCATCATGCCGAAGTCGCCGATATTCGTCAGCGCCCAGAGAACGCGTCTGCCAAGGAAGGAGAGGAAAGCGGTCATAGTCGGCTAAAGGGCCACGCGGCTACAGGACAGCGCGGTCACGCCGCTACAGCGCAGTCACGCCGCTACAGCGCGATGAGCGGGGCGATGACCAGGGAAACCACCGACATCAGCTTGATCAGGATGTTCAGCGACGGGCCGGACGTGTCCTTGAAGGGATCGCCGACCGTGTCTCCCACGACGGCGGCCTTGTGGGCCTCCGATCCCTTCTCGTAGCGAACGCCGTCGATGGTCAGTCCCTCTTCGATCATCTTCTTCGCGTTGTCCCACGCGCCGCCCGCGTTGGCCTGGAAGATCGCCATCAGCACGCCGGACACGGTGACGCCGGCCAGCAGGCCGCCCAGGGTCTCCGGACCGAAGACGAATCCCACGACGACGGGCGTCAATACGGCCAGCAGGCCGGGAAGGACCATGCGGCGGATGGCCGCCTTGGTGGATATCTCCACGCAACGGGCGTACTCCGGCTTGCCGCTCGCCGCCTCGAAGACGTCCCGATCCTCCCGGGACCAGTCCCCTTCGTCCACCCCGTCGTTCTTCTTCATGACCGACAGCGCGGCCTTGAGTTCCGGGATGGCGTTGAACTGGCGCCGGACCTCCTCGATCATGGCCATGGCCGCCTGTCCCACGGCGTTCATGGCGAGGGCGGAGAAGAGGAAGGGCAGCATGCCGCCCACGAAGAGCCCGGCCATGACGCGGGGATTGGCGATGTCGATGCTCGAGATGCCCACCTGCACCATGTAGGCCGCGAAGAGCGCCAGCGCGGTCAGGGCCGCGGAGCCGATGGCGAATCCCTTGCCGATGGCCGCGGTCGTGTTGCCCACCGCGTCGAGCTTGTCGGTCCGCTGCCGGACTTCGGGGGGCAGCTCCGCCATCTCGGCCACGCCGCCCGCGTTGTCGGAAATGGGACCGTAGGCGTCCACCGCCAGCTGGATGCCCGTGTTGGACAGCATACCCAGGGCCGCCATGGCGATCCCGTAGAGCCCGGCAAAGTAATAGGCGCCGATGATGCCGGCGGCGATGATCAGGATGGGGATGGCCGTGGACCGCATGCCGATGCCCAGGCCGGCGATGATGTTGGTCGCGGTGCCCGTCACGGACTGCCGCGAAATGGACGTGACCGGACCCGTATGGGTGCCCGTGTAGTGTTCGGTGATCAGGCCGATCCCGAGACCGGCCAGCAGGCCGATCGTAGCCGCGATGAAGACGCCCAGGCTGGTGTAGGTCTCGCCGCCCAGGGTGAAGTCGCCGGGCAGGAGATAGTCGATGAGCAGGTACATGACGGCGACCATGATGGCGGAAGAGCCGAATTCACCCTTGTTCAGGCCGGACTGGGGATTGCCGCCCTCCTTGACAGATACCATGAAGGTGCCGAGGATCGAGATGATGATGCCCGCGCCCGCGATGATGAGGGGCAGGGTGATGAAGACCGGATCGTATACGCCCGCCACGAGGATGCCGGCGCCCAGCACCATGGACCCGAGGATGGAGCCCACGTAGGACTCGAAGAGGTCGGCGCCCATGCCCGCCACGTCGCCCACGTTGTCGCCCACGTTATCGGCGATGGAGGCGGGATTGAGGGGATGGTCCTCCGGAATGCCGGCCTCCACCTTGCCCACCAGGTCGGCGCCCACGTCGGCCGCCTTGGTGTAGATACCCCCGCCCACGCGGGCGAAGAGGGCGATGGACGAAGCGCCGAGCGAGAAGCCGGAGATGACGTTCAGCACCCGGCCGATGCCGGACTCGTCGATCCCGAAAAGCCCCGTGTAGAGGATGAACAGGCCCCCGAGGCCGAGTACGCCCAGGCCCACCACGTTCAGGCCCATGACCGATCCGCCGGCGAAGGCCACGTGCAGCGCCTGGGCCAGTCCCGTCCGCGCCGCGTGGGTCGTCCGCGTGTTGGCCCGTACGGCCACGCGCATGCCCAGGAAGCCGGCCAGGCCCGATGCCAGGGCGCCGGTGACGAAGGACAGGGCGATGAGGGCGCTGGACTCGACCTTACCCATGTTCGCTGCGGCCAGCAACGCGGCCACGACCACGACGAAGATCGCCAGGACCCGGTACTCCGCCTTGAGGAAGGCCATGGCGCCATCGGAAATGCTGGCGCCGATGGCTTTCATCCTGTCCGTCCCCTCATCCTGCCCGTTGATCCAGGCCGCCCTCCAGATGGCGTAGATCAATCCCAGCAGGCCCGCGACGATCACGCCGTACATCAATTCGTTCTCGATCATGTTCCTTTACCTACTCCCTTGAAACCTGTCTGCCCTGATGACCACACACACAGAGGGCGGGTCAGGAACCCGCCCTCTGCAGCTAACATTCAACAGTTCTGCACCGCGGCAGCCAGCCCGATCGGTCCGCAGCCAGCCCGATCGGTCCGCGACCAGCCTCGACCGGTCCGCGCCATCAACAGATCAGCGAAGGCTGAAATCGATGGGCTGCGCTACCCAAACGGCCACCGGCCTGTTGTTCTGAATGGCCGGGGTGTACACCCATTGCATCACGGCTTTAAGCGCCGCTTCATCGAGACCTGCGCCGACGCCCCGCAACAGGATGGCGTCACGGACCTTGCCTTCCTTGTCGACCAGGATCTTGATGTAGACTCTTCCTTCGATTCCCGCCTTGCGGGCCAGTTCAGGATACTCGGGTTGAGTCCGGTAAACCGCTGCCGGACCCGTCTCGAAGGGCACAAACGCATCGGGTGGAGGCAGCGCCTCGTCCTCGATGACGATGTTGTCTTCCTCCGGCGCCTCGATGATGATGTTCTCTTCCTCGATGTCCTGGATCACCGGGGCGATCTGCTGGCTCATCTCGGTCTGCGTCGCGATCGTCATCTCGGCGGACACCTCGGCGTCATCCACGGGCTCGGGAATACCGATCACCGGCTGGGAAGGCGCTTCCACCGGCACCTCCGGCATTTCCGGCGCGTCGGTCAGCGCCGGGGGCGGCCCGAGGTCGGCGTAATCCAGGATCCGCGTCGCGTAGACCCGGTTCTGCTCCTGGATGTACCATACGGTCCAGTAGGTACCGAGGGCCAGTGCATGGATGATCACGGCGGCAAGAATGCCCCGCTTCGCATTCCTCTGGTAGAAGAACTTGATGGGGGATTCTTTCTTCAGGGGAAAATGTTCGACGCTGAGCAGCGATCCCATCATGAGCCAAACACCTCCTCGTACTTATCTTGCTCCAGGACCGTGATACTGAACCGGTCGATGGCGCCCAACTGAAGTTCGTCCATGACGTTGACCATCTGTTCGTAGGGACTCGTGCGCTGAATCATCACCAGGGTCACCAGCTTGGATTCGCCGTCGTGCATTTCGGCGTTCTCCACTTCCTTCTCCTTGATGAATTCCTGGACGTCATCCAGCGTCAATTCCTCCGGCGTCATGTCCCGGCCGATCTGCCAGAACATGCGGTCGTCGTCCAGCATGTAGATCAGCAGCACGTTCGATTCCGCGATTTCGACCTTGTCGTCCTTGTCGGGCGGAATGTTGAGCTCCATGGTCTGCGGCGCCCTGAATACCGTGGTGACCATGAAGAAGATGAGCAGGAGGAATGCGATGTCCACCATGGGCGTCATGTCGATGAAAATCTGGTCGCGCGTCTTTTTCTTCTTAGCGCCTTCCTTCTTTCTGTCGCTGGCTTTCTGAGAGCCCTGGACAGCAGCCATGTGTCATCACCTCCTTACCATGTCGTGGTTGACCGGTCTCAGGCTGGTCGGCTCGTCGTCCGAAGTCTTGGTATCGTCCTCGAAGTTCGTGACCAGATTGAACCGGGTGTTGTTCGTTTTCTGAAGGATCTCCATCATGTCGCTGATGACGCCGAACTCGGCGTCCTTATGCGCCTTGATGGCTATACGCAGACGGGGGTTCCTGATGCGCGCCTCCACCAGTGCGTTCTCCATTTCCGACATCTCGATCCCTACTTCGGGCTGTGGTTCCAGCCGCCAGAACAGCTCGTTTTCCGGCTTCGGTCCGACGGTCAGGATCACCACGTCCGATTCGGGCAGCTTGATGGCCGAATGGGACTCCGGAAGCAGGATGGGAATCGATTCGGGGGCCTTGAACTGCGTCGTGGCCATGAAGAAGATAAGCAGCAGGAAGGCGATATCCACCATCGGCGTCATGTCGATCATGACCGGCTTGTGTTTTCCGTGCGCCATATCAAAGACTCCTTAACGCCTTGAAGCCGTCCAATTAGGCCCGGCCGGTAAGAATGGCCAGGACTTCCTGTGCCACTTCGTCCACGGCGTAGGTGAACATGTCCACCTTGTTGACGAAGTAATTATACGCAACGATACCCATGATGGCCGCGGCCAGCCCACCCGCCGTGTTGATCAGCGCTTCCGAGATACCGAGCGCGAGCTGAATGGCGTCCGGCGCACCCTCGTTGGACATGGCGTGAAAGGCGCGGATCATGCCGATCGTCGTTCCGAGCAGACCCACCAGGGTGGCGATGGTCGCGATGGTCTGCAGGGCGATAAGGTTGCGTTCGAGCAACGGCGTCTCAAGGGCGTTGGCTTCGTCGAAGGCCCGCTTGATCTCCTGCACCTGCCGATCGCTCGTCAGGTTCTCTTCGGAGATATTCTGAAAACGCTCGAGTCCCGCGCGCAGCACGTTGGCCATGGTACCCTGTTGAGCATTGCAGAGGTTGATTCCGCGGGCGATGTCGTTATCGCGGATCGCACCCATGGCGTCCTTGAGAAAAGCCACCTGCGACCGTTTGCCGCGGGCTTTCTTCAGCGTCAGCGAACGCTCGATGATGAAGGTGATGTCCAGCATGGTGAGCACCATGAGGCCGATGACCACAGGTCCGCCGTCCTTTACGAACTGTGGCAGAAAAAACTCGAAGATTATCCATGAAACAATAAAGCAAAGGACGATGATGATCATGATAAAGGCGCCTGGCCGCATATCAGATTCTCCTTAGACTTTTGTGCAGTTGCGATCGTGAACGTAGCAGCGAAACAATCATCTCTAGTGTGATACAATCCCTGCCGTATATACCAAGAAACTATTGTGTCCTACGTGTCGTGACGCGTCCTCTTTTAGCAGGCGGGACAAACGCCTTCCTTCACCACCACCTTTCCATCCGTGTCCTGAGTGTCGCCTGAGAACAGGCTGGTTTTTAAATGTCGGTGTCCGGATTCTCCATTTCGATTCGTCGACTATGGTTCACCTGGCAAACTCCGCCCCTCAATCTCCCTGCAACTGCTCGTAGATCGCCTGCACGGTGTTCAACTGCTCACGCGCCCTGCCATTATTCGGATCCAGCTTAAGGCACTCCCGGTAATGACGGATCGCCGGAGCGAGCTGTTGCGAGTTCGTGTAGGCCTGGGCGAGCAGAAGATGGTAGGACGCCTCGTCCGGTTTCAACTCGATGGCCTTCCGGAGCTGGCCGATGGCAGCGCCCCAGTCTTCGTTCAGCACCCGGTCGAATCCCAGCCGGTAATGGGCTTCGTGATCCGTGGGATCGATCTCGAGCACGCGCTGGAACGTCATGCGCGCGTTGCCGTAGTCCTCCAGGATGAGATAGGCGGTCCCCAGGTATTTCAAGGGCTGCAGAATGGACGTCGGATCCTCCTCGGCCTCTGCGGTCCGCAGATTCAAGGCACTGAGCAGGGCGTCCCGGGCCACCGCGCCGTTCTGGGCCACCAGGCCCGTGATGCCCATGTTCAGAAAGGCGAAATAGTCTGTGCTGTCGTGGGCGACCTTGGCCCGGTACATATCCAACGAAGCCGCGTAGATCGCCGGCCGCTGGTCGCGCTCGGCCTCGCGGGAGGCACCGTAAATCTCCCTGCCGAGGTTGTAGTACACGTTGCTAAGTGTAATTCTAGCCCGATCGTCCTCCGCGGCCTGTATCGCCGGTTCCAGCACGGTCTTGACGGCCGTCACGGCCTGCGCGTACTGTCCCTGCTCTATGTACGCGCGTCCATAGTAGGCGTAGGGGTTCTGGTCGTTGGGATTGACCTTGATGGCCGCTTCGAGTAAAGGTATGGCTTCCCCGTACTTCTCCTGGTCGAAATAGACCAGCGCCAGCTGGATGTAGGGTTTCTCCGACGAGCCGTCCAGATCAATGGACTTCTTCAGGTTGACGATGCCCTCGTCGTACTGACCCACCTCCGGCTGCGTCTGCACCCAGCCCAGGCTGAAATGCAGCTCCGCGCTGTCCGCGTTCTGCGTCACGGCTTCCCTGTAGGCTTCGACCGCCTCCATGTACCGGCCCTCGGCGACCAGTCCGTCCCCCATCGGCAGATAGGCTTCGACCCGGCCCGGGTCCAGCTCGATGGTCTTCATGTAATGGGGCACGGCCATCTTGATCCGCTGCGTCTTGTTGAAGGACTCGGCCAGCATGAAATAGGCTTCGGCATTGGTCTGGTCCAGCGCCACGAATTGCTCGATCGGCTCGACGACGAGGGGATACCGCTCGGCCACGTACTGGATGTAGCCCTGCTGGTACCAGGCGTCCTTCAACGTGGGATCGAGTTCCGTCGTCTTCTGGAACGCGGCGTAGGACTCGTTCCACTGCCGCGCCTTGAAGTGCAACTGGCCGATCCGGTAGTGGATCATGGCCGCATCGGGGGAATCGGGCTGCATGGCGAGGGCCTGCCGGTAGTTGGTGATCGCCAGTCCCCAGACGTTCCGCGCCTCGTAGACGTCACCCAGTCCCCGTACGTACAGCGGGTTCTGCGCATCGATGCTGCGCGCCCGGGTGAATTGCACCTCGGCGGTCCGCAGATCCTCCTGCGCGATGGCAAGTTGTCCCTGGGCGTAGAAGAACCGCGCGTCCTTATCCTTGGTGCGCTTCAGGCCTTCCTCAATCGACTTCTGCGCGTCCTCGAACCGGCCCATGCGGATCTCCTGCAGGCTCAGTTCGAAGCGGGCGTCGTGGTTCTTCTTCTGCTGGTCAACGGAAATCAGGAACTCCGAGTACGCCTCGTCGAGGTGGCCCTGCCGTTTGAGCGCCAGGCCGAGCAGGTAGTGGGCGTCCGTGTTCTTCTTGCCGTTGCTGAGCACGTCCCGGAGTATGGCAACGGTCTGGTCGTAATTCCCGCTATCGTAGGCCGCCCGGGCGGCGTCCACGCTCTGCGCGTTCGCCACGGCCGGCGTAGCGGCCAGGCCGGCCAGGCTGACCAGCAGCAACGCGCCGAGCACGAACAGGCTGCCTTTGCCTATCCTGCGGTTCACACCTGCGATCCACATGTTGGATACCTCCTGATGCTCTTGCGAGCCTTGTTATTGCAGTTTGACCGTCCGGACCGGCATGGTCGCCGGCACGACGCCTTCGTCTATGGCGATCTGCTGTCCCTTGACCGCCGTGAGAAAGGTCACGAATCCAGAGACCAGGTTGACTTCCAACGGCCTCTTGAAGTAGCACAACACCAACGGCCGGCGGAGCGGATACAACTCCTGAAGCAATTTATGCTGCGTGGGCAGCAGATAGGGACCGCTTTCGTCCTCGGCGATCCGGATCGTTTTGTAATAGGCCATCGTGGCCGTGGAACGGGACGAGTTCGTGATCAGAAGCCCCGTGATCCCGATTGTGCCTGGATAGGCGCCAGCGATGCTTGCCAGGGCGGCCATCGTGCTGCAGGGATACACGTTGGCGCCGTATTCCGCGCCTTCGAGCACGACGTCCTCGAATACCTCGTACGTACCGGAATTCCGGTCGCGGACCAGGGGGCGGATCGCCATGTCCTTCCCGCCCAGTTCACGCCAGTTGGTGATCTTCCCGGTGTAGATGTCCCGCAACTGCCCCACCGTCAGGTCTTCGACGGGATTGTCGCCGTGGACGATCACCGCCAGCGCGTCGTGGGCGACGGTCCGGGTAATGAAGTCCGCTTCGCCGGCCGAAAGCGCTTCGACCTCGGATTCATTGGGTTCGCGGGATAACACCGCCAGACGGCTTCGGCTCTCGGAAAGGTCGACCAGCGCTTCACGGGAGGTCGTCTTGCCCACGTCGATGAAGGCTTCGTTGTAGACCTGCTCGAACTTGACCGCCGAACTCTCGATGTACGGGAAGGCGACCTCGGCGCTGGACACCTTGAGGTAGCCCCGGGTGGCCGTTTCGTCGGGTTGGCCGCAACCCGTCATGAAAAACAGCAGGGCCGCACCGGAAAGCGCTAACCGGAAGTGGACCCCGAACCTCGCCATGAATCGTCCTCAAGGATGGAGCGGGTCTCTTCGTTCCGTTTATCCGTGTAATAGGCGGATACGAACCGGAAGACCCCGTAAAGAATGAGCACGCTGCCGAAAACCAGTCTCAATTGTTCCGTCTGAATGAACACCCGCAGGATGTAGCCGGTCAGGACCAGCACGCCGGATACGCACATCGCCAGCGCGACCACGTAGCCTAGTGCCTGCCGAAATGACGTAATGCGGATCATACGCGGGAGAAGCGGAATCCACCGAGTGGGCGCTAACGGTCATTGTTGTACATAACTTCACCGGCTGGTTCAATGGCCGAATGCCGCCTTGTCCAGCCCTCCGCGGAATCGGCTTCGATCCATAGCGGCCAAGCGGTAGATCGCAGGAATCCATGAGTCCTGGTTTACTGTAGTTTCAATTCTAACTAAATAAGAAGAGCTGTCCCACGTTGTCAAGTAAAAGTTACGGCGGTCACGGCCTGCCGTCCCCGCCCTTCTCGCACAGTTCGATCAGTACGCCGCTTGTGCTACGGGGATGCACGAAGGCGACCCGGACGCCGCCCGCCCCGATGCGCGGTTCCTCGTCGATCAGCCGGTACCCGCGGTCGCGCAGGTTCTTCAGCGTTTCCGCCACGTCGTCGACTTCCAGAGCGATATGGTGGATGCCCTCCCCGCGCTTCTCGATGAAGCGGGCCACCGGACTCTCCGGGCCGGTCGCTTCAAGGAGCTCCAGCTCGGTGTCGCCCGCGGGCAGGAAGGCCACGTTGACGCCGTCGCCCTCCACGGACTCCCGGCCGTGCAGTGGCAGGCCGAGGGCCTCGTGGTACAGTCGAAGCGCTTCGTCCAGGTCGCGCACGGCGATCCCGATGTGGGCGACGCGGGCGGTGTTTTCAGGCAGATCCTTCGACATGATATTCGACATCTCCTTCATGCGGCCGGCAGTGTGCCGGGCCGCCTTAGAACCGCTCTGGACGCTGGTATTCTCCGAAGACGCCGCGGAGCGTATCGCAGATCTCTCCCAGCGTGGCCCGTCCGCGCACGGCATCGATGATCAGCGGCATCAGGTTGTCCTGCGTGCGCGCCGCCGACTCGAGCGACTCGAGCGCCCGCGCCGCGGCCTGCCCGTCCCGCGCCTTCTTGAAAGCGCGCACCCGTTCCACCTGGCGGGCCTCGATGGCGGGATCGATGGGAAAAGGCGCCGGCCCCTCCTCATCCGCGTCTGTGAAGCGGTTAACCCCCACGATGACCTGTTCTTCCCGTTCGACGGCCATCTGGCAGGCATAGGCGCTGCGGCTGATCTCCTCCTGGGGATAACCCGCCTCGATAGCGCCCAGGGCGCCGCCGTAACCGTCTATGCGTTCCAGGTGCGCCTTCGCAGCCTCCTCGATCTCGCTGGTCAGTGCTTCCACGTAATAGGACCCGGCAAAGGGATCCACCGTGTCGGCCACCCCGGTCTCGTGGGCAATGACCTGCTGCGTCCTCAGGGCCAGGGTCGCCGCCGATTCGGACGGCAGGGCGAGCGCTTCGTCGAGACTGTTGGTATGGAGAGACTGCGTGCCGCCGCACACCGCCGCCAGGGCCTGAAGCGCCACCCGCACGACGTTGTTTTCCGGTTGTTGCGCGGTCAGCGTCGAACCGCCGGTCTGGGTGTGGAACCTGAGCTGCCAGGACCGGGGGTTCTTCGCCCCCACCCGTTCCCGCATGAGCCGGGCCCAGAGCCGCCGGGCCGCGCGGAACTTGGCCACCTCTTCGAAGAACTGGTTGTGGGCGTTGAAGAAGAATGAGAGCTGGGGCGCGAAAGCGTCGACGTCCATCCCGGCGTCCATCACCGCCTTCACGTACCCCAGCCCGTTGGCGAGGGTGAAGGCGACCTCCTGCACGGCCGTGGCGCCCGCTTCGCGTATGTGGTACCCGCTGATGCTGATGGGGTTCCATTTCGGCATGCTGCCGGCGCAGAACCGGATCAGGTCGGTGGCCAGGCGCAGGGAGGGGCCGGGCGGGTAGATGAAGGTGCCCCGCGCGATGTATTCCTTCAGGATATCGTTCTGGACCGTGCCCGCGAGGCGCTCCAGTGGTACGCCGCGCTCCTCGGCCACCGCCGCGTAGAGCGCCACGAGCACCGTGGCCGTGGCGTTGATGGTGAGTGAAGTGCTGACGGACTCCTGCGGGATTTCATCGAAGAGGGTCCGCATGTCGTCGATCGTGGAGATCGCCACGCCCGTGCGGCCCACCTCGCCGGCCACCAGGGGATGATCGGAATCATAGCCGATCTGGGTGGGCAGGTCGAAGGCCACGGAGAGTCCGGTCTGCCCCTGGGACAGGAGGTAACGGTAGCGGGCATTGGTCTCTTCGGCCGATCCGAATCCCGCGTATTGCCGCATCGTCCAGAGCCGGCCGCGGTACATGGTCGGGCGGATGCCCCGCGTAAAGGGATACTCCCCCGGCATGCCGATATCGGCGTCCTGATCGATGTCCGCCGTGTCCTCGGGCGTGTACAGCCGCTTCACGGGAATACCGGAGCCGGTCTCGAATCGGTCGCGGCGTTCGGGCAGCCGCTCAAGCGCCGGCTTCAGCTTCTGCTCTTCCCATGCTTTCCGGGCCGTTTCCAGGGCTTCCTTGCCAGCATCCATGACCGGTGAGTCCGCGTTTCAGACGGGTAGAAGGGTGGCAGAATGGACCCTGAAAACTACACCGGAATCACCCGGAAGTCAACGGGTTTGGGGCGGCAGGACCACGTCGCGGCTGTCCTGCGTCGCGACGATCGGAATATGAAATCGTGTCAATCCCCTCCGGACACCCTCAGGTAACCTTCGACCCGTCCCAGGCGCGTATTCATATCGTGTATCTCGGATCTCATGGATGAAAACTCGGTACGCAGGGCAACAAACTCGGTACGCATCTCCTTCAACTCCGATCTCACCTCATCCCTGAATTCCTTGTCTTCCCGATCCAGGTAAGTGAGCGTCGCGATGAAGAGGATACCGAGCGTCACCAGAAACATTCCTATTGCGGTGGCAATCTGTGCGCCGAATGTCCAGTCGTCACGGGATGTTGTGGTCAATTTTAGTCTCCTTGTCGACGGTCTTGATCAGCAGGATGAGACTACGGTATTGATTCCGTATTGACCGATGCGGCATCATCCAGCGTAGCATCAGGCCCCCTGAGATGTTCCTCGATAGATAACAGTCGGTTCTCAATCGCCACGAAACGACTGGTCATGGTCTGCAATCCAGCAAAGAAGACGACTATGATCGTCAAAATCGTTCCGGCGAAACCACCGAGCATTACCCAATTCTTACGTTCCATCGTTTCTCCATGATGGTGACGGTAAATAAAAAGAAGAACCGGGTGTGCAATCCCTAAAGTTGCAGACCCCATATATAATGAATTAGCCGAATTCGAGTTCGGATATCTCGTAAGAAAAAAACTATCGTGAGTATGTGGGGAGTCTGACCGGCTGGCGGGGAACGGATTTCGGAGTAGAAGGTGGGCGTCGGCTCGGCTGGCGGGACAGGGCTTCGGAGTGTCAAGTGCCAGCCTGGAGTGCCAGAAGCCGGAAATGTGCCAGCCATGGAGCCAGCCAGGAGAGGGTCAGGCGCCTGCCAGTAGCCAGCCAGTAGCCGGCTAGGAACCGGCGAGACCCAGCGCGGCGGCTTCGCCCTGCATGGCTTCGATAACGTTGGCGATGTGATCGCCCAGATCGAGGCCGAGACTTTCGGCCCCTTCGACAATGTCCTCGCGGGAAACGGCGCGGGCGAAGGCGACAGCCTTCATCTTCTTGCGTACGGATTTCACCTTCACCTCGTGCACGCTTCCGGAGGGACGCACGAGGGCGACGGCGGTGATGAACCCCACGAGTTCATCCACGGCGAAGAGCGCCTTGTCCATCAGGCTGCGCCGTTCGAGGCCGAGGTAGGTGGCGTGGGACTTGATGGCGTAGATGACGTCCTCGGGATAGTCTTTCTCCTGCAGAATTTTTGCCCCGCGCATGGGATGGTCCTTCGGGTCGGGCGTGGCTTCATAGTCGAAGTCGTGCAGCAGACCCACGATGCCCCATTTCTCCTCGTCCTCGCCGTACTTCCTGGCGTAGTGGCGCATGGCGGCCTCCACACCTAGGGCGTGCTTCCTCAGGCTGTCCGTCTTCGTATGCTTGTGCAGCAATGCGAGCGCGTCGTCGCGGTTCAATGCTATACCTTTCGATGCTATACGTTAATATACAAGCGTTTTAATGAGCGGCCTACCGGACCACGGCCCGGCCGTAGTAGTAGGGCAGGGCCTGGGCGGACGGTCGGTAAGACCAGGCCAGCCGGGCCTTGCCGATGTTGGCCCCGGGACCGGCATCGGTCTCATCGCCGTCGTAGATCACCACGTTGAAGCCAATGGTCTCGCCGGCCCGCGGCGCGGCGGCGCCCGGCATGTCGGCCCATGGGATGGCGGTCTCGATCACGTAGCCGGTTTCGGTGAACCTGGAGGCCACCCGCATGCCCGGCGCCGTCTTCTCGATCACGCCCTGGCGCGCGTCGGCGTCCCTTGCCGCTCTGGGTTCGGGTCCAGCCGTGGTGCCGGGAAAGATGCCCGCCTTGAAGACCGTCAGCGTGTTGTCGCTCCGGCCGGAGGGGTCGACGCAGATCTCCACGGCATCGGACCGCCAGTGGCCCTTGATGTCGTCCGGCGCGATGTTGCAGACCACCGCGTCGTCCCGCACGTCCACGGCGACGTACAGGTTCGCCGCGTCGTAGGCCGCGCGGAACACCGCGCTGCAGTCGTCGTCGCCGCCCGGCAGGGAACCCGACCAGATGTGGTCCGACGGGATGGCATGGGGCTCGATCCCCGCCCAGTCCGCGAGATCGCCGTCGATCTCCATGGGACCCGCCGCGGGAGCGAGATCCATGACCGGCAGCACGTCGATCATGCCGCTGTTTTCAACGGTCGGTCCGGTCCGGCCAGCCTGACCAGCCTGGCTCGAGCCGTTCGCCGGGACGGCCGACAGCCGCACCGGAAAGCTGCCCTGCGCCACGTCATCCGGCACGCGCACGGTGAATGAGACCGTCGTCTCGCCGCGCTCCTGCAACTCGTAGTCGGCCTGCAGGGGGCCGTCCGCCCACCCTTCCGGTAGATCGAGCCTTACGCGGCCCGATGCGCCGTCCGGGGTCCGGCTGACGACTTCGGCCTCCAGGGTACCAGTCATGCCCGAACCGATAGACAGCGCGGCGGGCAACAGATCCGCGACCCAGGAAACCTGGTGCTCTGCGGACCAGCGGCGGTAGCGGACAATGTCCGAACGGGGCACCATGCCGATGGACAGCGGTTCCGTCGAAGGCGGCGGCCCCAGGACGATGCCGTTGTCGCGCGGCCCCTCCAGGCCGCCAAGGAGGGTCTTGAGGCCTTTCGGCGAAGGCGGTACGAGGGTTTTGACCAGCATGAACGCCTCCGCCCCTGCGCTGCGCGGCGGTACCGTTGCCCTACGGTCGAAACCCTGCGACCGGAAGTTGCGCAGGGCCAGGGACTTGATCTCCGCGTAGCTGAGGAAGCGGCTGGGCGAGATGTCGCCCGTAGGTATGAAAATGGCACCCAGCCGGCGGGCATTGTAATATAGTTTCACCGGCTGCCACGTGCGCAGATATTCGTCCTCGATCTGCTCCGGAAACTGATCGGGGTCCGCCGCGGCGGTGAAGGCCTCCGTGGCGAGGCGGGCCGCCACCTGGTGATGGCCGTGGGTGCCCGGACCGGGCCACATGGTCACGATGACGTCCGGACGGAGCAGGCGGACCATCCGCACGACCCTGCCCAGCGTGTCCTCGTAGCCCCACACGTCGTAAGTGGCCTGGTCGCTCAGCGTGTAGAAGAAATCTGTCTTGTCCAGGAAGTAGACCAGGTCCACCCCGTACTCGGCGGCGGACCGGCGGATCTCGGCCTCGCGGAGTATGCCCAGCGAGGGCCCGAGCTCCCGGCCGATGGCGTTGCCGCCGCCTTCGCCGCGCGTGATGAGCACGATGCCCGCCTTCGCGCCGCCGTCGAGGACCTCGCGGGCGAAAGTGGCCGTGACCCCGCTTTCATCATCGGGATGGGCGCCTATGTAGAGCAGGTCTACTTTCAGCAAGTGGTCGGATCGCATCTGTTCTATGGGCTGTGCGAAGGCGGCTCCGGACAGCGTCAGGGCAGGCAGGATGAAGGCAAGCCATCTTCCCGCAAATAAGCACAGGTCACGCATCATTACAAGTCATTCCGAAGGGAACGGGCCGTACCCGTACCGGTGTTCGCAAATCTGCTTACGGCAACAGTTTCATCACCGCTACGGCAAGTGCAACGATGATTCCAATGGTCCACCTTAATCCGTTGACGCTGTCCTTTACATCCTCTTTAACATCCTCTTTGAATTCTTTTATGTCCTCTTTGATTTCCCTGCGGAAATCGCGCAGGTCATCCCTGAAGCTTTTCTGCAGGTCATCGCGAGTGGACTGTATCCTGGCATCCATGGACTGTATCTTGTCGTCCATGGATCTGAATCGTTCATTGGTATGCACGATTACCTTTGCGATCAGATCCCGGATACCCTGAATATCTTCTTCGACCTTGGCAAACGATTTCTGCAGCGTGCCGGTCAGACCCTCGAAATTCGATTTGATCGTGTCCATGTCCGACTCCAGGGCCGATATCCTGTGATCGTAATCGTTGGTGTGATCTGGTACTTGTGGTTTGTTCAATTTACACCTCCGTTTTGGATTGTTCAAGGATTACCATGGTGGTCGTCGTCTTGCCATTGCCACCCTGATGAATGCCCGCTATATAAGATTAGTCGCCCGCAGTTTTCGCATTCTCGTGTCTTATTTCGTTTTAGTCACCTCGGAGGGATATCCACATGGGCGATCTGATCGTCGTTCATCCCGACTTCGACGGGGTATGGCCCTTTGCCGCCGGTCACTTCCATGCCCTATGGCCCGAAGCCGAACTCATACGCCCGGCGTACGGGGACGACCGCCCCCTGGGCGAGGTCCTGGAGGACGCGGGATCTGCGCGCACGGGACCTGCAAGCGGTGCAGACCACAGGAACGCGGGACTTGCGGACCGCGCGCGGCCTGCGGACTTCGCGGGAAGCGTGACACGGATGGCCACCCTCGGCATACCGGTTACCGTCGAATGTCTAAGGAGGTTCGATGCGCTGGAGGAAGCGACTTTCCAGGCCGCCTATGGCCGGGGGCTGGACGAGGAATGCGGCGCGTACCTGGCCGAAGCCGGCGTCGCCGTCTACGACCATCCGAGCGAGGGGTTCTGGTCGCAGTCCGTGGCGGAATTCGGACTGGCGCTGACGCTGTGCGGTTTGCGGCGGATCCCCCAGTTGCACCGGGAGATCATCGACGGACAGGCACCCTGGGACTACGAGCCGCCCGGCGGCCGGGGCCGCCCCGGGGCGCGGGGCCAGCAGTTCGGCGACGATCCCGCCTTTGCCAACGGCACGCTGTCCGGCAAGCGGGTGCGGATCGTGGGGGCCGGCAACATCGCCAGCCGGTACGCGAGCTTCGCGAACATGCTGGGTGCCGACGTGGCGGCCTGGGACCCCTACGCCACCGAACCGGGCTTTCACCGCGCCGGCGCGCGCCGGGTCTACCACCTGGATCAGCTGGTCTCGGACGCGGAGGTGTTCGCGCCCATGGTGCCGCTCACCGAATCCACGCACGGCCTGGTAGGGACAGGACAGATCGACGCGCTGCCCCGCGGGTGCCTCGTGGTGCTCGCGACCCGGGCCCTGATCTGCGACATGGAAGCGGTCCGGCGACGGGTCCTGGCCGACGAACTGAGCCTGGCGGCGGACGTTTGGGACATAGAACCCCTGCCGCCCGGCGATCCGCTGCTCGGACGCCACAACGTCGTCCATACGCCGCACAACGCCGGTCGTACGATCGACGCGAACCGTGCCTGGGCCGAGAAGCTGGCCGCGCAGTTCAGGCCGCGATAGCAACTTGCCGCCAACTTGTGTACATCATGTGGATAACTCACGGCAGGGAAAGTGAATCAGGTGTGGATAACGTGTGGATAACAAAGGTGGGAAAGGCGTACTTAACCGTTTCTGGCGGCGGTGCGGATAAGGAGGTTATTTGCCGAGAATCCCTTTGCCGTTTCACTGCTCCATCCGGTCCACAGTGTCCATCAGCGCGCGGACGAAGAATGCCCCCAGGTCCTTCAACTTACATTCGATCTTGAGCAAGTGCGCCTGGATCGCATCCTGGTTCTTGTCCAGCGCGCGCATGGATTCATCTTTGTTCATTGGGAACCGGGGCTGCAAAATTGCTGACCTTACTGGCACGGCCGTCGGCCGTCTATGTGTCAAGTCAGAATACTTCAAAACTTCCGCCATTAAACCAAACATCCTACTGTTACATGAAGTAAATCCCACGGATCATTGACCAATTTAATCGAGCTGTCAGTATTATTGCACAATTCACACACATTTTTTTAAAGATAACAAAAGACCAGTCAATAGTCGATAAACAGTCAATGTATGGTTGAAGTAAAATTTTCGAATTTAATGTTATTGATGACACAAGAGTATGACATTAAATAGACTTTTGGGTACCAGATAACTGCTAAATTCACTTTTAGATTGCATTTGGTATCGATTTAAAGTCCGATAATGATATTTTCTAACACATAATACTGATTTTAAAATTAACATTCATTTTGTTTAATATTTTTGTTTGGTATTGTTGGTTATTCTCCAGGTTTCCATATCCGGTGTGATTTTTCCATCACAAACTCGCCCTGCCGATTTCACGTAATGCCTGATATTGCTTGACAGAAGCACTGTTTGTTGCGTAGAATTGCGTATCGCGTTGATAGCGGATGACGTTCCCTGTTTCCTCGTATGAGCCGGTGATTTAATGAAGGTGAGAGATCGTGCAGATCAATAATCTGAGAGAACTTTCCGATCGCTACGTTTCCGTGGTGAGAAACCTGTGCCGCTTGACGTACATCGCAAGACTGGATGAGTGGCAGGGGCTGGACATGACCGTGCCCCAGGTCAAGACACTGATCCTCCTCGAGCACGCGGGGCCGCTCAGGATGGGCCAGTTGGCCGGCGCCCTGGGCAGCGGCCTTTCCACGACCACGACCATTGTGGACCGCCTGGTGAAAAAGCAGTTGGTTCAGCGGGATTCGGACCCGAACGACCGGAGAGTCGTAAAGTGTGAACTTACCAAGAACGGCCGGGTGGCGACCGATATGTTCTGGGAGCACATCAAAACCAGGGCCCTGAAGGCTTCCGACCTGTGGGACCTGGAACAGTTCGAAAAGGTGGTCCAGTCGCTGGAACTGATCTGGTGTACCGAAGAAGAACTTCGCACGAGCGACGACACCGCATCGTCTGCCGCCGCTTCCAGTTGACATTAAGGCCACAGATCTACCTCGTATTACCCAATTCCTATTTTGTTTCCCCAGAATACTTCAGATCTACCCTTCCTGTAGCCTGTATCATCAATCCTGCATCTGCCCCACATCTGTCCTGCGATCAGGCTCGACTAGCCTGCGTTTAGCCTGACCACTCCGTCTACCCCCGATTCGCTCCGGTCCATTGCGGAGCTATGCTCCGATCGTTTTCGTACGAGCTCGCGGTCCTTTCCCAAAGGTGGCCGTGCGGCCATCCGTGCGGTCGGCCGTGCGGAGGACCAGGCACCCCGGCCTCCTTCCACGGCGTCCTGCACGGCCCGGCCCACATTCTGCAAAAACCTATAAGTAACTACGAGATTACAGATCGTGATGCCGACTAATGGATCTGGCAGGGAGGGATCATGACCAGGCGACGGCCCTTGAGATCCATTCCCATTACTGCTTTTCACTCTATCCAAAGAGGTGTCGAAATGAGATTCAGGTTAACGGTAAAGTGTGAACACGAAGGGGATGGGTTCAACATTCGATGTCCTGCGTTTCCTGATATACTCATTCGAAGCAAGACTATCGAAGAAGGAATGGAACAGGTCCCGGAAGCTATTCTGGTTGCCATGGACCATCTGTTCATGGAAGGGGTAACCCCTCCTTTTGGCGAGCACTTTGGTATAGAAGGTGACGAGGATGGTACGCCGCCCAATATACTTCCCTATGAATCGGAAGCACTGAACTAAGCGGTCGTCTCGCGCTCAGCCTCACACCGACCCGGGTTCATTGCATACACTCCGGACCGTCGCCTGTTTAAAACCTGCGCGAAGGCCGATCGTCGTCGCGAATGATCGTGTTTGCCTCTGCCGTAGGCTGTTTCCTGCACACTATCACGAAATCTCACGGAAAAATGCTCCAATTCTCACGTTTATATCACATAACGAATTATTTTCTCTGTATGTACAACAACCAATTAACTATTATGGGTGTTGCCGGTTTATATTGTCGATTTCTCAATGCGTGGGTCGGCGTGCGTCGGATTTACGAAAACCGGGTAACATCGGTGCTCCTGGTATTCGAAAACGCTGCGGGTTCCATTACAGTATGCACTATGGGGAGAAAAGTAGATGAGCAGGGATCTCGAGCTTCCGGACACGGAACTGACTGTCCTGGAGAGCATCCGGAATCTGCTGCGGGCCTGGTTCATCATCTGGCTCATTCTGACTTTACTGGGAACCATTGGCCTGATCGTTTTATGCGCCGAGATTTTGACGAGAGGATGACCGCCCTTGACTGGCCGGTAGTTCCACGGGAGACAGGCGCCGGACGGTTCGTTTCGTTAGCCTGTTTTGCCTTTCGCTGGCATCGAGACGTATGACGAAGAAGCCAGGTTTGCGGAATGGATGCAGCCTGGTGAAATGTGACGGATAAACATCGAGACAAGGTCAGGATATGAGCGAGAACACAGATAAATCATCGCGTGGCAAGCAGGGGAATCCCACAACGGAAATCAAGCGGTCCATCGATCGAATCGAAGGAGATCTGTACCACGGAGCCGAGAGCATATGGGTACGGCTGGGGAAGGTAGAGGAGAAGTTGAACCACGTCGCCACGAAGTCTTTTATCCTTACCGTGGTGCTGTCCGGTGTGGTTGTGTTCAGCGCCATCGTATTCGCCATCCTGCGGTATCTTTAAACTGATTAATCAGGCATTCCTCGCACGAGTTTCCACACGACTTTCCTCGCATGGCTTTCCGCGCAGTTTCCGTACGGTCTTCGTACGATATTCTTCACGTGCACCTGCCTGCCTGTTTGAAATGCTCATCGCATCGCCGGAAAGACCACCGCTCAAAATAAAAAAACCCCGAAAGGCCCTTCTTCTAAGGCTCTTCGGGGATAGTGCCGGTATTACCGGCGATCGACTGGGACTCAAGCCTGGATAGCGGTACGGGGAATCGAACCCCGGTTTGATGGCTGAGAACCACCCGTCCTAACCACTAGACGATACCGCCACGTTGATTTAGCAAATATACGCCTTTCACCCCCAGGCGTCAAGCCATCGGGCCGTGATGCCGCCATGTAACGAATCACCACACTGCAGATCTACCGCGCCGCAAGTCTGTCGCGCCGCCGGCGTCTTCATCCATCCTCTCCGGCGGGAATGCGCACTGGGGGGCAGGGATTCGAACCCCGATTCCATGGTCCAGAGCCATGTGTCCTACCCTTGAACGACCCCCCAATCGGACCGGCGGCCGACCGGGTGAATTCCCCGATTGCCGCCGCGTTTAAGATAGCGATTCCACCCCGAAAATCAAGGAAAATCAGGGTCAGACGCGCTCGTAGGGATCGAAGAGGCGCTCGTATTCCCGCAGGGCGTAGCGGTCCGTCATCCCCGCGATGTAGTCGCAGACCCGGCGCTCGAGCGGTTCGTCCTCGCCGTGCGGAACGCCGGTCGGGGGAAGCTGGCGCTCATCGGCGGTGTACTCCTTGAAGAGGCTCTCGATGAACCGGGTCGCCTTGCGGGACATGCGGATCAGCCGGTAGTGCCGGTAGAAGTTCTCCATCAGGAATGCGCGGAGCTGCTGGTTCTTCCCGGACATGGACGGGCTGTAGTCCACCACGGGGACGTCGAGCGTGCGCACTTCGTCCGGCGACTTCACACCGTGGCGTTCCAGGTTCTCGTGGGTCGTCCGGACCACGTCCATGATCATCTGGTTGATCAGCGCGCGGATGATCCGGTACCGCTTGCGCGTGGGATCGAGGTCCCGGACCTTCTCCACCTCCTCGCGGATCGCCCCGTCCCATATCTCCAGGTCGGTGAGCTGGTCCAGGCTGAGTATGCCCGCGCTCACACCGTCGTCCAGGTCATGCGAGTTGTAGGCGATCTCGTCGGCGACGTTGGCGATCTGGGCCTCCACCGAGGCGAACTTTCCGGGCTGAAAGTCCTCCTCGTCGAATCCGTGCGGGGCGTTGTGCTTCGCGATGCCTTCGCGCGTCTCCCAGGTCAGGTTGAGACCCTGGAAGGACGGATAGCGCCATTCGAGCAGATCGATGATGCGCAGGCTCTGCCGGTTGTGCTGGAATCCCCCGCAATGCTTCATCAGGCCGTCGAGGGCGTCCTCGCCGCAATGGCCGAAGGGGGGATGGCCCAGGTCGTGGGCCAGGGCGATGGCGGCGGCCAGGTCCTGGTTGGCCCCGAGGTTCCGCGCGATCGTTTCGGAAACGCCCGCGGTCTCCATGGTGTGGGTGAGGCGCGTCCTGTAGTGATCGCCCTCGTGGTACACGAAGACCTGGGTCTTGTATTCGAGCCGTCGGAAGGACTTCGAATGCACGATCCGGTCGCGGTCCCGCTGGAAGGGCGTCCGCCACGGCGCCTCCTCCTCGGGATGCCTGCGGCCCCGGCTCGCATTGCTCTTCACGGCATAGGGCGCGAGGGTGCGTTCCTCGATCTCTTCCAACCGGTTTCTGTCGACGATCATCCGGTGTCCTCCGGAGTAAGTCCATCTGGTGCGCGCGGCACGGCGCGGTATCCAGGCTCGGCAGTCATGTGCCGGCGATCAGAGGGCCGCCCGGGTCGATGTCCTGGATCATGGTGGCATTGAATGCCTCCAGGGACAAATGGCCCCGTAAATCTGTATAGTCGTTATTGTCCCACAGGTTCTCGAACTCCCAGGGGTCCCTGTCCAGATCGTAGAGCTCGCCCTTGCCGTGGCTGTGGTACAGCACCAGCTTGTACCTGTCGTTCCGGTACATGGTGGCATAGTCCTGCGTATCGTTGGAGACCGCGTCGAAATACTCGCTTCGGACGAAGGACCGGTTGTAGCCAGGGTCCACCGAGCCGTCCAGGATGGGCAGCAGGCTGCGGCCCTGGAAATCTCTGGGCACGGATACGTCGGCGATATCCAGCATGGTCGCCGACATGTCGATCAGTTCGACCAGCGCGTCGCTCCTTAAGTCCGACACCATGTGACCGGGGTGGGAGAAGATCAGGGGCACGCGCACCAGGCCTTCGTAGAACCGGCAGCCCTTCCACAGGAGCCCGTGGTCGCCCAGGCTTTCGCCGTGGTCGCTGGTGAAGATGATCACGGTGTTCTCCCGCTGCCCGGTGCGTTCGAGCTCGCCCAGGATACGGGCGAACTGGTCGTCGATCTGCTTGATCATGGCGTAGTAGAGGGCCTGCTGCTTCTTTCCGTCGAAGGTTTCCGGGTGCCGGGCCTCCGACTGGAAGAACACGTCCCGGAGCTCAGCCTGCTGGTCCAGGTCGCTCAGGCGGAAGTGCGGACCAGGCATTTCGGCCGGATCGAACTGGTCGGCGTAGACACGGGGTGGGATAAACGGCGGGTGGGGATCGTAGGGGTTGAGCGTAAGCATCCAGGGCTTGTCGGGCGCCCGGCGCTCGTTGATGAACTCCAGGGCGCACTCGGTGACCCAGGTCGTCTGGTGGAGCTCGGGGGGGACCCGGTCCTCGCTCGCCCGCAGTGCGTCGAGATCGCCGCCGCGCTCGCGCACCCAGTCGGCGTAGTCATGCCCTTCCGGCCAGTCGTCCCTCGGCGCGTGACTGAAGCGCCAGTACCGGTAGCCGTCGTCCATGCGGGGTTCCGTGCGCTTCCCCGCGCTCTGGAGGTGGAACTTGCCCACCAGGCCGCAGTCGTACCCGCTGTCCGCCAGCAGTTTGGAGATCAGGGGAGGCGGATTCTCGAAGACGCCGTTGCCGTTGCGGGTGTTGTGGATCCGGCCGGGATACATGCCCGTCATGAAGCTCGACCGGCTGGGCGTGCAGATCGGGCTCTGGCAATAGGCGTGCGTAAAGGCGACGCCATCCCGCACCAGCCTGTCCAGCGTCGGCGTGCTCACATGGGGATTGCCGAGCGCGCCGATGGTATCGAATCGCTGCTGATCCGTGCAATACCAGAGAATGTTGGGGCGCAAGGGCATGTCGCTGTGCACGCGCCGCCCTTAGATCTTACTGGGCAGGCTGCGTGGTCGCTTCTTCCTCTCCGCCCATGGACGCATCCGAGTCGCCTTCTTCCATGCCCTCACTGTCCATGCCGCCTTCACCTTCATCCATCTCGCCTTCGCCCATCTCGCCTTCGCCCATTTCGCCTTCGCCCATCTCCGGGGCATCGGCGGCCATGACGTGGAGCATATCGCCCACCGCGGCACCGATGTCGGTCGCGGCGTTGCCGCCGTTAATGGCGATCTGGAGCGTGCCGGACTCCTCGTCGATCCGGGCAAGCCAGGCGCCTTCGGCCACGTCGCCGTAATCCGCGACCATGGGCATGACCATGACCTGCTCGTTATGGTGCACTGAAATCCAGCCGTCCGCGGCGAAACCGGCTTCCATCAACTGATCGCTCGTGGCGTTCGTGTTGATATTGGCGAATTCCTCGCTGATGCTCGTGACCTCGACGTTGATCATGGCAACGTCCGCGGCCATCTCTTCCATGGCCGCATCTTCCGTGGCCGCATCTTCTGCCCCGCCACAGCCGTACAAGCCGAACGTCCCGACCATACAGGCCAACAGGTATGATGTATATCGCTTCATGATCTTGTTCCTTTCACGTGGAAATCCCATCGTGGTGGAATGGAAAAAGTGACGCTATGAAATGTAGAGGATGATCCGTACCGCGCTGACTTCTTTGTCGTCGGCCATACGTACTATACTTATAGGGTAATTGACACAAATTCGCAACTATTAATCGCTTGAATTGCGGCCGGGACCGGCGGCCGGGGATCACGCGCCAGGTCCGTTGGCGGCGGCGCCAGGTCCGGCGGTGGCCGGTTGCTACAGTTCAGGCGCCAGGTCCGGCGGTGGCCGCGAGTTCCGCCCACTGCCTGCGTCCCACCTCCTTGATCCGGCCGTCGTCCCACTTGCCCAGGGGCCGGTAGGACGGGTGTCCGGGACGGTCCTGGCACGGGTTGTGCCGGGTGTTGTAGCAGCAGATGAGGCTCCACCTCGGGTCGTCGCTCTCGTTCGGGTCCGATCGGTGCAGCACGTTCGCGTGGAAGAACAGCGCGGTGCCGGGCGACATTTCGCAGTACACGTGGTCCAGGTGTTCCAGTGCGAGTTCCACCCGCTTCGGGTCGGCCCCCACCTGGGTGCCGTACCGACCGTGTTCGATCCGGCCCAGGCGGTGCGATCCCCGGATGACCTGGAGGCAACCGTTCCCCCTGTGGGCCCGGTCCACTGCGATGTAGCAACTGGCCATGTCGGGATAGAGCGCCTGGTTGTGGTACCAGTATCCGTAGTCCTGGTGCCACTCCCACGCGCCGCCGACGCGGGGTTCCTTGACCATCATCTTGTAGTGGTACAGATAGACCTCATCGCCCATGAGCCGCTCCAGCGTATCGACCATGCGCCGGCCGCGGCAGATGGCGTTGTAGATGTCCTCCCGGTCCGTGTCCGAGGTCAGCCACAGCTTGCTTTCGCGGCCCTCGGTGTCCTCGGCGGCACGGACGAGCAGGGCCTTCTCCCCGTCGAGACGGCCGACGTTGAGGAGGAGATCCATTTCCTCCTCGTCGTAAAGCCCCTCCACCATCAGGTAGCCGTCTTCCCGGAACCTGTTCTCGTGTTCTTCGGTGAGCCGGAACATGATTTTCTCCCCGGTGCGCCTGCCAGGCGGCGCGGCGGCTTCCCCGGTGCGCGGACGGCGCCTCTACACTCCGATGCGGTCGCGATGACGCCGTTCGACGTGGTGCGCGACCGAGCGGCACACCCGGGAGATCCCCTCGCCGATGAGCGACTGGTCGAGAAAGCTGTAACACAGGCGGAACTGGTTTGCACCGCGACCGTCGGTGTAGAACGAGGGGCCGGCCACGTAGGCCACCTTCTCATGCTCGACGGCCCAGGCCAGCATCGCCGTGGAGTCGATCCCTTCGGGCGCGGTCAACCACACGTAGAACCCGCCGTCCGGGCGGGTCCAGGTCAGGCCGGGCGGGGCGTGCTCCGCCAGCGCGTTCAGGGTGACGTCACGCTTAGCCTGGTAGAGCGCCCTGGACAGTACGATCTGGGAGTCCATCAGCCCCTGCCGGCCGTATTCATGGACGATGCGCTGCCCGAGGGTGCTCGAACACTGGTCGCTGCCCAGCTTCGCCTGGCACAACTGGGCGACGACGGGCGGCGGCGCGGCGATCCAGCCGAGGCGGATGCCCGGTCCGAAAATCTTGGAGAAGGTGCTGACGAACAGCACGCCGTCGGGATTCAGCGCCTTGAGCGAAGGCGGAGGCGCGTGTTCGAAGTACAGTTCCGCGTAGGCATGGTCCTCCAGGATGGGGATGTGGTACCGGTCGGCGAGTTCGACCAGTTTGCGCCGCCGTTCCAGAGGCATGGTCACGCCGCCCGGGTTCTGAAACGTCGGCATGGTGTAGATCAGCTTGGCCCGCTTGCCTCGGCGTTCCAGCTCCCTCAACTGATCTTCCAGGAGGTCCACGCGCATGCCTTCGTCATCGATATCCACCGCGACGAAATCCACGTCGTAGCACCGGAAGACCGAGAACGCGGTCAGGTACGTGGGCGCTTCCACGACGATGACGTCGCCGGGGTTGAGCAGCATCTTGGCGATGAGGTCCATGGCCTCTATGCCGCCCGTGGTGACGATAATGTCGTCCACGGTGGCGGTCACGCCCTCGACGGGCCCCATGCGGCTTGCGATCCACTCCCTCAGGGCCGTGTAGCCCGCCGTGGGACTGTATTGCAGCGCCATGCTGCCGTGCGTTTCGAAAACCTGGACGGCGACTTCCTTCATCGCCTCCATGGGAAACGTGGCGTCGTCCGGCAGGCCGCCGGCAAAGGAAAGCACGTCCGGCCGTTCGGCCAGCTTGAGCAGCTCGATTACCGCGGTATCGCCAATGCGTTCCATGCGGTCCGCGTATACATCCCGCCATTCCATCAAAAACCCCCAGCGTAAACCTACTGCATGCATTAAATCGTGATCGAAAAATCGTGATCGAACTGAACCGCGCGGGCGTCCGTCGGGGGCCGCCAGGCGCGTGCATTATTTTAAGGTCCGGACGGCGGGAAAACAAGACCAAATTTGCTTGACACGGGCGGGGGGACATGTCTTATCATGGCCTGCCAATGGTGGTCAATGTTGATCATCGTGACATGATATTCATTGTATACACTGTGTCATGGTGTACATCGGGTAAACGGTGTATACTGTGTTCATCCTGTTACAGCACGCCCATCTACCGCCTCGCGAGGTATATACATGGCCGAGGACAGCCAGGTCGTAGCCAGTTTCCAGAAGAACAGCCAGGAAGAGTTCCGCTTCACCATCACGTCTTTCCGCGGCAACGAGTACGCCGATATCCGGATCTATTACGAGGCCGACGGCGATTTCCGGCCCAGCAGGAAGGGGATCACCGTCTCTCCGGAGGCGTGGGGATCTTTCCGGTCCTGTCTCGATGAGCTGGAGTCGGAACTCAGGGAGCGCAACCTGCTCAAGGACGAAGAAGGAGAAGGCTGACCGGCGGCCGCCGGTCCGGCACACTGGCTGGCCCGGGCGGTCCCGGGTCCTCCGGGCACTTCGGGCGCACTGACTAGCCCACCCGGTGCCCTTCCCCGGCGAGAAAGCACTCGGGGTCATGGTGGATGGGAAGATACCCCGTGCTCATGAGGAACTCGCCGACGATCTCGGGGCCCATGAAGCGGAAGGTCTTCCTGAACACCGCCACCCATTCGTCCAGCGAAGTGCAGGTCTGGCCGTTCAGCCAGGCCGCGAAGGATCCGTGTTCCGCCCGGATCTCCCGGATGACCCGCGCGTTGTGGATGGCCGCGTCGATCTTGAGCCGGTTCCGGATGATGCCGGCGTCCCCGAGCAGGCGCGTTCGGTCTTCGTCGCCGTAGGCTGCCACACGGTCCACGTCGAACCCCTCGAAGGCCTCCCTCAGCGCCTTTCGTTTCTTCAGTACCGTCAGCCAGCTGAGCCCCGCCTGGTTGATCTCCAGTACCAGCCGCTCTAAGAAATCGTCGTCCCGGGTCAGGGGAAAACCGTACTCGTCGTCGTGGTAGGCGGCCAGTAACGGGTCCTTGAGCGTCCAGGCGCAACGCGGCCGTTCGCCGGCTTCTTCGACGAACTCACCCGTCCGGACCGGGTGGACGTCTACCCCCGTGATCCATGTCTCGGGCAGGTGGCGCACGCAGTTCATCAGGGCCAGGTGCGTATAGGTGGGCGTGATGATGAACCGGGTGACAGAGGTGTTCGCGAACCAGTCGATCCGGTCGTGCCCCATGCCCGGGGTGTCCAGGATCACGCCCACGAGGAACCGCATGAACGCCCCGTGACTTACCAGAACGACGCATTCCCCCGTGTGGCCGAACTCGTCTTGGATCCTCCGGGCGACGCGCTCCGCCCGGGCCTGGGCCGCATCGTAGTCCTCCCAGGGACGGCACTTCCACCAGCCCTCCTCGTCGAACTCGCCGCCGAGGCGAACGCCCGGGAATCCACGCTCGATTTCCGAGCGCGTCATGCCGGGCCTGCCCTCGTAGTCCGCGTTGCCCACGCCGGCCTGGACCCCGCCCTGTTCGTGGAGATCGATCCATGCCTCGGCGGACTGTCCTGTCTCGCGGAGGTAGGGGGCGATGGTTTCCAGGGTGCGGAGGAACGGGCTGACGAAAACGCGGGTGGGGCGAAGGTGGCGGATGCGGTTTACGAGGTATTCGGCCTGCCGGTATCCGAGGGCGGACAGGGAGGGATCGTCGGTGCGCTCTTCCTGCGGCCGGGCATTGTTCTCGGATTCCGCGTGGCGGATGATATAAAGTTCCATGGGGTCGGGCGTTCTTTCTCCTGGCCGGGGGCCGGTGGTTGCGGTTGACGGGTCGGTGGACCGGCCGGCGGGTGCGCCGTCCACGCCGTCCACTCGAATCAAAACAAGGTATATTCCCGGCCCCGCCGTTGAAAGGAAAAGGTTTGACAGGCTGGGCGATACGGGTTAAGGTTTCCACCTGATTCCGTATGGCTCATTCCCCCCTGGAGCGTGCCTAAATGGAAGGATCCGGCCGGCCCTATGTCGAATACCGCAAGGTCAGCAAAAGCTATGACGGAAAGACTACGGTAGTCGACGACGTCGACCTGGACATACGCAAGGGAGAGTTTCTCACCCTCCTTGGGCCCTCCGGTTCGGGCAAGACCACCTGCCTCATGATGCTGGCCGGCTTCGAGACGCCGACCTCCGGCGAGATTCTCGTGGACGGCCGCTCCATCCAAAACCTGCCGCCCCGCAAGCGCGGCATCGGCATGGTGTTCCAGAACTACGCCCTCTTCCCCCACATGACGGTGGGGGCCAATCTCGCTTTTCCCCTCGAGGTCCGCGGCATGGACCGCGGCCAGTGCCGGGAACGGGTGGAACGGGCCCTGCAGCTCGTGCAGTTGGAAGGATTCGAGCACCGGCGTCCCGGGCAGCTTTCCGGCGGGCAGCAGCAGCGCGTGGCCATCGCCCGCGCCCTGGTATTCGATCCCGAACTGGTCCTCATGGACGAACCCCTCGGCGCGCTGGACCGCCGGCTCCGCGAGGAAATGCAGTACGAGATCCGTCGTATCCACAAGACATTGGGCGTCACGGTCGTGTACGTCACCCATGACCAGCAGGAGGCCATGGTCATGTCGGACCGAATCGCCGTGCTGCGGGACGGCAGGGTCGAACAGGTGGCCGATCCCGAGACGCTTTACGAGGAACCGCAGCGTTCCTTCGTGGCCCGGTTCATCGGGGAGAACAACCGGCTGCACGGAAAGGTGATGGGCATTGAGGGCGATATCTGCGAGGTGTTCGTGGGCGGAGAGATCATCGAGGCGATCCGCATCGCCCCATGCCAGGTGGGCGACGCCGCGACGCTTTCCATCCGCCCCGAGCGCGTGGCCGTCTCGCCGAAATCCGGGCTATACACCAACGAAATGGTGGCCCTGATCGAGGACATCACCTTCCTGGGCGACTACCTTCGCCTGCGTGTCACGGTGTGCCGCACGTCGGATTTCATCATCAAGATACCCAACACCGTCGGTCACGGCGCCCTGCTCGCGGGCGACAAGATCCTCATCTGCTGGACGCCGACCGACTGCCGGGTGCTCGATCCCGAAACGGAAGGAGAAGGGGAATGAATCGAAAGGGTGGTATGGGAAGCATCCTGCTCCCGGGCCTGGCCGCGCTGGTCCCGGTGCTGGCCGCGGCCGCGCTGGTCCTCCTGTTTTGCGGGCGCGCCGCCGCACAGGAGCAGACGCTGACGCTGGTCAGCTGGGGCGGCGCATACGCCCGCGCCTGCGAAAAGGGATACATCGAACGGTTCGAGCGGGAAACGGGGATCGACGTTCGGATCGAAGACTACAACGGCGGCCTGGCGCAGATCCGGGCCCAGGTCGACGTGGGCAACGTGTACTGGGACGTCGTCGACATGGAGCTTCCGGACATGGTTCGGGGCTGCGACGAAGGCCTCCTCGTACCCATCGACCCAGGCGAACTGGCTCCCGGCGCCGACGGGACCCCGGCGGCGGACGATATACCCGAAGACGGCCTCACGGAATGCGGCCCGACCAACCTGTACTACTCGACGGTCGTCGTCTACAACGACGCGCGGATCGGGGCGTCGAAACCCTCTACCATCGCCGATTTCTTCGACCTGGAGAAGTTCCCGGGAAGACGGGGCATGCGCCGCTCCCCGCTGGTGAATCTGGAGTTCGCCCTGATGGCCGACGGCATCCCGCCGGACGAGGTCTACGCCACGCTGGACACGGAAGCAGGCGTGCGCCGGGCCTTCCGCAAACTGGATTCCATCAAGGACCGGATCGTCTGGTGGGAAGCCGGCGCCCAGCCGCCCCAGATGCTGGCCGACGGCGAAGTGGCGATGACCACGGCGTATAACGGACGGATCTTCAACGCCCAGGTCCTGGAGGGACAGCCCTTCGTCATCGTGTGGGACGGGCAGCTCCTGGACACGGGAGGCCTCGTGATCGTGGAGGGCACGCGGAACCTGGAGGCGGCGAAGGAGTTCGTCCGCTTCGCCAATACGGCGCGGGCCATGGCGGACGTCAGCCGGTACATCTCTTACAGTCCCTCGCGCCGTTCGGCCCTGGACCTGATCTCGACCCACGCGGAAACCGGCATCGACATGAAACCGCACATGCCGACCAGCCCCGAAAACGTATCTCGCGCCCTGCACAACGACTGGGAATGGTGGAGCGACAACGGCGAGGAGATGAACGAGCGCTTCAGCACGTGGCTGGCACGATGAGCGAGATCCCCGAGAAAGAGGCCGGCCGCCCTGGGTCTGGTCCCAGGCCCGGCCCCAGGCCCTGGTCCGGGCCTCGCCTGCGCGCGGCACTGCTGGTGCTGCCGCTTCTGGCCTTCGTCGGGGTGACCTTCCTCGCGCCCCTGGCCAACATGCTGGTCCGAAGCGTCTACGATCCGGTGGTCGCCGACGCCCTCCCCGAGACCCTCGAGCGGTTGCGTGCCTGGGACGGACAGGGCCTGCCGGACGAAGCGGTCTACGAAGCGCTGGCCGGCGAAGTGCTCGCGGCCCGCGAGGACCGCACCCTCGGCCAGGTGGCCACGCGCGTCAACCGGGTGCAAAGCGGACTGCGCAGCGCGCTGACGCGCACCGCCCGGCGGCTGCGAAACGTCGATGAAGGCCCCTGGTCCGACGCCATGATCGGCATCCACGCGGCCTGGGGAGAGACCGGGACCTGGCGCGCCCTGCGCGAGGCCGGCGACCGGTATACGGCGCGCCACTACCTGAACGCCCTCGATCTGCAACGCGATCCCGAAGGATCCATCGCCTTCCAGCCCGAGGACCGCCAGATCTACCTGTTCCTGCTCTGGCGCACTCTCCTCGTGAGCCTGGGGGTCACCACCCTGTGCCTGCTCATCGGCTATCCCGTCGCGCGGCTGATCGCTCACGCCCCGCCCAGGCGCGCCAACCTGCTTCTGATCCTGGTCCTCGTGCCGTTCTGGACCTCGCTCCTCGTGCGTACGACCTCGTGGATCGTGCTCCTGCAGAACCAGGGCGTCCTCAACGACATGCTCGTCTACCTGGGCGTCATCGGGGACGACGGCCGGCTGGCCATGATCTACAACATGACCGGTACCTTCGTGGCCATGACCCACGTGCTGCTTCCCTTCATGGTACTGCCGCTCTACTCGGTCATGAGCGCCATTCCCCGGGTGCAGACGAGCGCGGCGGAATCGCTGGGCGCGACCCCGTGGCAGTCCTTCTGGCGCGTGTACTGGCCGCAGACCCTGCCCGGCGTGGGCGCCGGCTGCCTGCTCGTGTTCATCCTCGCCATCGGGTACTACATCACGCCGGCCCTGGTGGGCGGCAGCACGGGACAGCTCATCTCCAACCTGATCGCCTTCCACATGCAGTCTTCGCTGAACTGGAGTCTCGCCGCGGCGCTGGGCGGCATCCTGCTGGTCTGCGTGGCGGGGCTCTACTTGCTCTACGACCGGCTCGTGGGCATCGAACGGATGAGGTTGGGCTGATGACGACGATAACGACAACGACCGCCGGCCACGGATTCTGGCACATCGCGTACCTTGGGTTCTGCGCGCTCGTCTTCGCCTTCCTGATCGCGCCGATCCTCGTGATCGTCCCATTGAGCTTCAATGCCGAACCCTACTTCACCTTTACCGAGGGCATGCTTCGCCTGGATGCCGACGCCTGGTCCCTGCGGTGGTATCGCCAGATCGTGGAGGACGAGGAGTGGTCGCGGGCGCTGGCGAACAGCCTGTTCATCGGGGTCTCCGCCACGGTGCTCGCCACGGCGCTCGGCACGCTCGCGGCGCTGGGCCTGTCCAATCCGGCCATGCCGGCCCGCCGCTTCGCCACGGGATTGCTGATATCCCCCATGGTCACGCCCGTCATCATATCGGCCGCGGGGATGTTCTTCTTCTACTCGAACCTCGGCCTGGCGCAGACCCACCTCGGACTGATCCTCGCCCACGCCGCCCTGGGTACGCCGTTCGTCGTGATCACGGTCACCGCCACGCTGGCCGGGTACGACCAGAACCTCTCACGGGCGGCCGCGAGCATGGGCGCGGGTCCCTTGACCGTCTTCCGCCGCGTCCAGCTCCCGCTCATTGCGCCGGGGGTCGTCTCCGGGGGGATTTTCGCCTTTGCCGCGTCCTTCGACGAAGTCGTCGTAGTGCTCTTCATGGGCGGGATCGAGCAGCGGACCATACCGCGCCAGATGTGGTCGGGCATCCGCGAGGAGATCAGTCCCGCCATCCTGGCCGTGGCCGTCTTCCTCATCGTTTTCGCGGTGTTGTTCCTGTTGACCGTGGAGTGGCTCAGAAGGCGGAATGCGCGGTAGGAGACCTGGCGGACGAACCGGGCCGCGCGGGCCTGGCGGTCAGCCCGCTTCCGCGCCGTTCATGTACTCGTTCATCAGCGAATGGAAGTGGTGCACGCCGTTCTCCCGCTTGACGGAGAACCGGCCCTGGTTGTAGGACGCGGACCGCAGCCCGCGCTGCACGTGCTCGCAGATGAAGATGTCCTCTTCCTGGATCTCGTCGCCGAAGTCCACCAGGTTGTCCACGTCCTGTTCCATGTCGGGCGACAGGTACCATTCGAAGATGGTCAGACAGCGGTCGTGGCCCAGCGGAACGATCAGGTTGGTCTGCATCTGGCCCAGGTAGATGTTGAGCATGAGCGTTGGGAAGACCCAATAGTACTGCGTGTCGCCCTGGTCCTGCTCCGTCGGCAGGTAGCGGCGCGGTCCCTTGTACCCCTTCTTCTCCGGGCCGAAGATCGGGGCGTGCTGGATGGAGTAATAGCGGAAGGGCTCCACGCGGTAGGCGTCGTAGTCGATCTCGCGGTACAGTCCCGGATGCACGACCGGCAGGTGATAGCCTTCCAGGTAATTGTCCACGTACACCTTCCAGTTGCAGTCCATCTCGTAGTCGCGGCGTTTGGCCCATTTCATCTCGGCGATGTTGTGGGCGGCGGCGCGCTTTCCGATATCGCCCAAGAAGGCCTCCAGGGGTGGGGCGGCCGGGTCCAGGTTGACGAAGAGCAGGGGCCCCCACTGGCTGACGCGCACCGGTTCGAGCGCCATGGCGCAGCGGTCCAGGGCCTGCACCTCCTCGAACTCCGGCGCGTGGCGCAGCGAGCCGTCCAGGTTGTAGGTCCACCCGTGGTAGTAGCAGACGAAGGTCCGCCGGTTGCCCTGCTCCAGGGCCACGGGGCCGGCCCGGTGCTTGCAGACGTTGAAGAACGCGCGGACCACGTCGTCGGCCCCCCGGGCGATGACCACCGGCTCTCCCGCCACGTCCACCGTGAAGTAGTCCCCGACGCGGGCCACCTGGTCCGCTCGTCCCACGAGCTGCCACGTCCTGCGGAATATGTCCTTGTATTCCCGCTGCAGGAATTCCGGATCGGTGTACCAGGAAGACGGAATCGTCCAGGCGGTCTCGATGTTATCGTCGAAGGGGTGGTCCTTCATGCTGTCGATCTCCTCACCGCGTGCCGGGTGGTAAGCGGGGCCGGCGCTTAATCGGGCCTGCGTTACAATATCCCGATATTCGGAACGCCGCGCCAGCGATTCCTGGCTACAGCGCGTCCGGATCCGCGGCCTCAGGCACCTCCGACGAGGCCGGCGACCGGGCGGCCGGCTGCGCCTCGGGATCCAGCACTTCCGGAATGGGAAGGCCCCGGTCGGCCAGCTGGGTCTCGATGCCGGCACGGTCCCCCACGAGCAGGTAGCCCGCGCGCCGGGCGTCGAGGTATTTGCGGGCGGTGTACCGCACCTCCTCCAGGCTGACTGACCGCAGGTTCTCCACCGCGTCCCGCATGTCCGTCATGGGCCGCTCCGAACTCCACAGGGCGCCGATGCTGCCCGCGATGCGTCTCAGGGATTCGAACCGCTGCGCGTAACCGCGGATCCGTCCGGTGCGCGCTTCCTCGAGTTCGTCTTCGCTCACCGGCCGGTCACCGCCCAGTCCGGCCATTTCGGCCATCAGTTCCTTCACGACCTCGCCGGTCTTGTCCGCCTGTATCGACGTCTGTACCTTCCAGTACCCTGAGACCCCGAGCAGGCCCAGCGACGTGGATACGCCGTAGGTATAGCCCTTTTCCTCCCGCAGGTTCTGGTTGAGGCGGGACTGGAATCCGCCGCCCCAGATCGCGTCCACGAGCCGGAGGGCGTGGTAGTCGGGCGTATCGCGGTTCGGTGCTTCGATGAACTGGCAGACCACGGTCTGCGGCGCGCCGGGACGGTCCACCAGGTAAACACGGTTCGATCTCCGGTCTGGGGAGGGATCCGGCACCTCCTTCGCGGGCCGGACGTCGACGCTCCACGAGCCGAAACGCTGGTCCGCCAGCTTCATCGCCTGGTCACGGGTAATGTCGCCCACGAACACCAGGGCGGACTGGTCCGGCCGCCAGTTCTCCTCGTAGGCCCGGGCGATCTCGTACCGCGACATTTCGGCGACGGAAGACGCGTAGCCCTGCACCGGCCGGCCATAGGGATGATCCTCGCCAAACACCAGCCCGGGGCACAACCGCTGGGCGAGGGACTGGGGATGGGAGGCCTGTTGCTTGAGGTGGTCCAGGTGGCGGTGGCGTTCCCGCTCCAGCTCCTCTTCGGGAAACAGGGGATTGCGCGCGACGTCGGCGAAAAGAGACATGGCCGCGGAGAGCTTGTCGGTCAACACGTCCAGTCCGATCCGGGCCGATTCGAGATACATGGATTTGCCGATGACCGTGCCCAGCCGGCTCAGGGCCTCGTCGAGGTCCAGCGCACCGTAGCCGCGCGTACCCTTGTCCATGGTCTGCAACATGAGCTGGGCCATCCCGCACCGGTCGGGCGGATCGTGTACGCCGCCGGACTTCACGTTCAGCGAAACCGCGACCTTAGGCAAATCGTGGTGCTCGACGACCAGCACCTCCAGGCCGTTGTCCAGCCTGTCCTCGTGCACCTCCGGCGTCTGAAAGGGCGTGTCCGACCCGAGCGCCGGGACCAGGGACCGGTCGAGGACGCCATCCGAGTCAGGCTGCGCCGGCCCGTCCCCTGCCGCCTGCGCGGACGCCGGTCCATCGCCTGCCGCCTGCGCCGCTGCCGGGCCTGACCCGGCCGCCGCCTTCGGCAGCGTATCGGGGAAGTACCGGAGCGTCAGGCCATGGCGGGATACCAGCCACCGCTTGACCGTTTCGGCGATCTTCGAACCGGTCAGGTTCCGGAACCGGTCGTGCTCGACGTGGAAGTACCCCGGGTCGTTTTTGTAGGTATTCGATTCGTTCAGCCGGTCGGCCTTGCCGCCGAATCCGCCGATACGCTCCAGGCTGGAGACGTACTGGTACTCCCACACCGTGCGGGCGCGCTCCACTTCGTCCCGGGTCGGGCCGCCGGACGCCAGTCTCGCGATCTGGCCGTTCACCAGGTCTTCTACCTCCCGGGCGTCGCAGCCCGGCCGGACGGTCGCGATGACGCCGAAGAGACCGGCGATCTCCCTGGCGTAGTTGAAAACGCTGACCTCGGTGCACAGTCTCCGGTCGTAGACCAGCAGCTTTTCGAGGCGGGAAGAGAGGCCGTCGCCCAGCACGGCCGCGGCCGCGTCGAGGGCCGTTTCCTCGGGTTCGAACCGTTGCGGCGCCGGCCAGATCATGTGGACCCGGGCCTGGGGCACGCGGTCTGTGACCTCCACGATCTTCCCCTCGGCCAGGGCAGGCACCCAGCGGCGCTGCCGCTCGAGGAGCGGGCCCGGTTCAAGCCCGCCGTAGTAGTGGGTTATGCGGTCCCGGGCGAAGTCTTTGTCGAAATCGCCGGCGATGACCAGCGACAGGTTGTTCGGCGTGTAGTAGGTCCGGAAGAACTCGGCCACCTCGTCGACCCCGGCCGCTTCCAGGTCCTCGTGCCGGCCGATGACGGGCCAGGAATAGGGATGTCCGGCGGGGTAGAGGTGCTCGTTGACCAGCTCGTACCAGCGGCCGTAGGGCTGGTTCTCCGTGGTCTGCCGGCGTTCGTTGCGGACGACCTCGCGCTGGTTCTCGAAGTTCTCCCGCGTGAGCGCGTCCGCCAGCGTGGCGACACGGTCCGACTCCAGCCAGAGCACATATTCGAGGTTGCCCGAGGGCACGGTGGCGAAGTAGTTGGTGCGGTCGTTGCTCGTGGTGCCGTTGACGCCGCCTTCCCGCAGGTTGCCGCCCGCCTGTTCGATGTATTTGAAATACCCGTCCGGCGCGTTCTGCGACCCTTCGAACATCAGGTGTTCGAAGAGGTGGGCGAACCCGGTCCGACCGGGCCGTTCCACCTTGGAGCCCACGTGAAACCAGTGGTTGACATGCACCACGGGCAGCTTGCGGTCCACGTGCAGGATGACCTGCAACCCGTTGGGCAGGATGAACTTCTCGAAGGATACCCGAGGAAGATCCGATTGGGCCATAACTCATCCCGGTAAAAGGAACGCAAGGATAGATTGACGAAGAACAAGTGTGCGGCGGCGCGGCGGCGGCGCGGCGGCGGACGTGCTAAGTTCGACCGTCGGTCAAACGCGTTCCAGGACGCCCCGTTCACGGGCCGCTCCCGGAGTCATACGCGTTCCAGGACGCCGGACTTCGCCGACCGGTAGGCGGCGTCCAGGATCATGACCGAACGCATGGCCGCATAACCGGGCGTATAGTTTTCCACGTCCCGTCCGAGCACCAGGTCGACGAAGTTCTCCGGCGGTCCCTCGCAGCTGTAGGCGCCCGCGTCGGGGGCCACGTCGTGGACCTGGTCCTGCCCGTCGTGCCGGTGGATCGCGAGGCGGGCGCGTTCGACGTCGAGCAGCAACATGCCCTCCGAGCCGAAGATCCGGATGTCGAGCTGGAACATCTGCCCCTCCGGGATATCGCCCGAGCCCGACAGCGCTCCGATTACGCCGTCCTCGAAACGCACCGTCACGGCGTCGTACATCTCCACCCTGGATTCCGCCTCGGTCATCATGGCGAAGACTTCGCGGGGCATCAGGCCCGTGAGCCAGGACATGAGGCCCAGGCTGTGGGACATCTGCGCGTGCCCGTAGCCTCCGTCGGCCACCACGGGATCGGCCCAGGTGGCCGGATCGGGCGCGAAGAGCCCCCCGCCGTTGGCCTCGTGGTCGAAGTCCAGTCCCTGGAGCAGCCCCCGGATGGGCGAGGCCATGTGACAGAGCACGGACTCGATGTTTCCGACGACCCCGGCATCGAGTTGCCGCTTGGCTTCCTGGATGTACGGCTTGTGGTGCCACCCGTAGGGAACGAGCAGGTGAAGCCCACGCTCATCCGCCAGCCGGACCAGTTCCCTGGCGTCGGCGCTCTTCGTGCACATGGGCTTTTCGACCATGACGTGCAACCCGCGCTCCAGGGCCGCGGCGGCGTGCTCGAAGTGCAGCGTGTGGGGACTGGACACCACCACGCCGTCGAGCTCGACCTCGTCCAGCATCCGGAGGTAGTCTTCCGTCCCGTAGGGCACGCCGAAGGCCTCCTGCACCTGGCGCAGTTCGTCCTGCCCGAGCCGGCAGACCGCCGTCAGTTCCACATCCCCGGCCTCGTCTGCCCGTTCGCGTAGCACTGGCAGGTGATTGGCCGTCGCCCACCACCCGGTGCCGATGAATCCTATGCGTGCCTTTTCCATGATGGGTTCCTGTTGTTTTCGGTCCGTGCCGTGTTTTTATGAACGCGTGCCGCGAAACACGCCGCCCGTCGTGGCGTCCACGATCCAGACTTCATTCTGCCAGAGCGTGAACCCGTGCGGTTCCGGTCCCTCCACGTCCAGCCGGTCCAGCTGCTCGCCCGTATCGGGGTCGTACAAAAAAATGGCGCGATGGTTGGTCTCCACGCACCAGAGCCTGCCGTTATCCCACGCGATGCCGTGAGGCCGGTCGCCCGGTGCGGGGAAGGACTGCAGCACGGTCCATGTATCGGGGTCCATGCGGTAGATGGTGGCGTCCGGGGGCGACGACATCCACAATTCCCCGTCCCGCCACTCCAGGCCGTGGGCGCCGGTATCCTTCGCGCCCGGCGTGGCGAAGCGCTCCAGCGTTCGGCCGGAGCCGGGATCGATCTTCAGGGTCTCGCAACTGTAGGTGGACGACACCCAGAGGTGGACGCCGCTGTGGGTGATCCCGCTGCCCCGGTCGGAGTCGCTGTCGAAGATCCGCAACGTCCTGCCGTCCCGGTAATCGTGCAGGCTGATCCGGTTGTCGCCCTGGTCCAGTATCCAGAGGCCTTCGGTAGTGGCCTGCAGCCCGTTGGGATGGGGACCGGGCGCGTCGAAGGCGTGGCTGAGGGTGAGTTTCATGCTACAGCCCTTCCTTGAACTGGCACTGCTGTACAGGGAAACCGGAGTGGAACACCATTTCAAAAAATGCAGCCGCGCCACCGGGCTGTCAAGGTTCAAAGGAGGCATCTGAACAGGATGTGCCGCCCGTCCATCGGGCGTCGGCAGCGGCATGAAAAAAGAATTGACGGGCGGATGCCATTACAATATTTTTAGAAATATGGAAATGATCAACGCGGAATTCGCCCCTGCCTCTCTCGAGGCCGAACAGCAACACGCCGAAGCGTTCAAGGCGCTGAGCCACGGGACACGGCTGGCGATCTTCTACCATCTTGTCCGCCAGGGCGAAGGGGGCGATACCGTCGGGAACCTGCAGGAGGCGCTCGGCGTCCCCTGGGCTACCCTCTCCCACCACCTGGACGTCCTGCGCCGCGCCGGCCTGCTGGCGTCCCGACGCGAGGAACGGTATATCTACTACCGCGTGCGGCCCGAACGGGTAAGCGACCTGGTGCGCCTGCTTACCGCCTGCTGTTGAATCACCGGTCGTTGAACGAGGAACCGGTTCATCTGGAAGGACGCTGTCGCTTATGCCGATACCCATTCAGGAGGAAGACATGTCGGTTTATCCCAAGATCCATCTGTCGTTTCCCGTCCGCGACCTGGACCGGAGCATCGCATTCTACAAGAAGTTCTTCGGCGAGGATCCCGTGAAGACCCATCCCGGGTACGTGAAGTTCCTGCCGTCCATCGCCCCCCTGAACCTGGCCCTGCACGCGGATGGGAAGGCCGCGGGCGACGGAGCGAACCATTTCGGCATCGAGGTCCGGGACCACGAGACGGTCCTGCGGCACCTGCAGCGGATCAGGGTATCCGGACTGGAACCCCGGGAAGAGATGGACTGCGACTGCTGTTACGCCAACCAGGACAAGTTCTGGGTGGAGGATCCGGACGGCCGCGAATGGGAGATCTACGTGCTGAACCGGGACCTGGACGAACCCGGCGGGCGGGGCCTGGATGTATCCGGTGGGAACGATGCATCCGGCGGGCGTGGCGAAGCAGCCTGTTGCGCGAAACTTGAACCGGGCGGCCCTACCGAGCAGGTGCGATCGTCCGATGCGACGAGCTGCTGCGGCGGTTAGACAAGATCCGGCCTGGCGCGGATAACGCACGCTGGCCGGGCGAGTTGGACCGATGTACCGGCCTGCCGCGGGCAGCAAGCCGGACCGATCACCAGTTGTTACCGAACGGGAGCAGACCATGAAACCGGACACGCTGCTGGTCCACGCGGGAGGAGGATTGGAGCCGGGCTCGGGAGCCATCGCGCCTGCCATTCACCTCTCGACCACCTTCGAGCACACGCCGGACGGCGAGGCGACGAACGACCACGTCTACATCCGGATGGGCAACCCGACCCAGGACCGGCTGGAAGAGGCCCTGTCGGCCATCGAGGACGGCGCGGCTTCGCTCGTCTGGGCATCGGGCATGGCGGCGGTTACGGGCTGTGTGCAGACGCTTGAGCCAGGTGCCCACGTGCTGATGCACCGGGACGTGTACAGCGTCACCCGCGCGGTCGGCAAGGAACTCCTGCCGAACTGGAACATCGAGGTGAGCGACGTGGACATGACCGACCTGGACGCAGTCGGGCGCGCAGTGCGGCCCAAAACGGCGCTGCTCTGGGCAGAGACTCCGTCGAATCCCGCCATGGACGTCATCGACATCGGCGCGGTGGCCGGCATCGCCCACGCCGCCGGCGCCCTGCTGGCCGTGGACAACACCTTCGCCACACCGGTGATGCAGCGGCCCCTGCAGCACGGCGCTGACATCGTCATGCATTCCATGACCAAGTACCTGGGCGGCCACAGCGATGTGCAGGGCGGCGCGCTCGTGTTCAAGGACGGCGGAGACCGGGTCGAACGGGCTCGTCGCGTGCGCACGATCACCGGCGGCGTGCTCTCGCCCTTCAACGCCTGGCTGGTCCTGCGGGGATTGCGATCACTGGGCTGCCGCATGGCGCGCCACGTGGCCAACGCGGAGGCCATTTCCGCGGCGATGGCCGGTCATCCGGGGATCGAGGGCGTCGACTATCCCGGCCTGCCCGATCACCCGGGTCACGCCGTCGCGACGCGGCAGATGGATGGGTACGGCGGCATGCTGTCCCTGCGGATCAGGGGCACGCGGGAGGACGCGCTGCGGGTTGCAGGCAAGGTCCGGCTGATGCGGAACGCCACGAGCCTGGGCGGGGTGGAAAGCCTGATCGAGCACCGGCAGTCCATCGAGGGGCCCGGTTCGGTAACGGCGCCCAACCTGCTCCGGCTGTCTCCCGGACTGGAAGCGGCCGAGGACCTGATCGACGACCTGGTTCAGGCGCTGGAGTGAGGTCGGCGGGTCGCACTGGTTGCAGCGGGACCGATGGGATATGAGGCCGGGCCGCACTGGTTGCAGCGGGACCGATGGGATATGAGGCCGGCGGTCTCGCCGTGTTTATGCTGCGGGCTGGCAGCTTCCGCAGGGGGCGTATTCTTCCGCCGCCTTGTCGAGGGCGATGGCCCGGGCATTGCCGTTCAGGAAGTGGCAGTCGGACCGGTGGTACTTCGAGCCCCCATCGGTGACGTAGACGATCGGTACGTCCAGATCCTCCGCTGACTTCGAAGGCCAGAACCGGTTGTTGACGGTCAGTTCGATACCCTTTTCGAGCAGTTCTTCCGCCATCGCCCGGATCAGTCTGCGTTTGTGCCACGTGAGGGCGGTAAGCGCCGCCGTAGCGGCCACGGCAATGATCAGTCTAATCATGGTTTCCTAATCCTTTTCTTCATGGTCTTCAGCTTCTTGCACGGCCCGGCCGGTGAAACGCGTCGATCATGGTAAAGCCCGGCCGGCGAGACGCGTCGCTCATCATAAGGTCCGGCCGGCGAGACGCGTCGCCGGCGCCGGAAAAGCCCGCGAAGGCCCGTTGATGGCACCGGGATTCGGATAACAGTCCAATATAACGAATACGACCTCGATAAACAAGCGGAGAATACGCCGGGAAGGCGGGTTTTCGCCGTCTCCGGGGCCTTGACAGCACGCGATCCGAACCCTATTATAAGTCGTTCTGACTGACCCGCTATTTGGTACGTATTACCTAAGACAAACTGGAGTAATCATGTCAAAGATCAGACTGGGACTGGTGGGTTGCGGAGGCATGGGGCACCGGCACCTTTACGGGCTGGCCGAACTGCACCGTACCGGCCTCTGCCGGTTCGAACCCGTGGTGGCCTGCGACCCCCGCAGGGAGAACGCCGAATCCCTGGCCGGACACGTTGAGGACCATTTCGGCATCCGTCCCGCGGTGGTCGCGAGTCTGGACGAAGTGGACGCCGGCGACCTGCAGGCCGTCGACATCTGTACCGATCCGCGCCACCATCACACGGTGTGCGCCGATGCGGCGTCCCGGGGATGGGACGTGATGACGGAGAAGCCCATGGGGCTCACGATCCGCGCCTGCCGCCTCATGCGCGAGGCAACGGACGGCGCCGGACGCATCCTGTCGGTGGCGGAGAACTACCGCCGGGATCCGGTTAACCGGCTCGCCAAGGCCCTGCTGGACGCCGGCGTGATCGGGACGCCCCGCTACATGGTCCACAACACGGCCGGCGGCAGCAACAAGATGCTGATCACCGTGTGGCGGCACCTGAAGAACGTCAGCGGACTGCTGCTCGACGTGGGCGTTCATTTCGCGGACATCCTGGAGTACTTCATGGGTCCGGTGTCGGATATCTACGCCCAGACGCGCCTTCACGAGAAAATCCGCTACAACGACATGGCGGGCAAAGATCCGGCGACGGCCTCCCGCAACTCGCCGGCCGGGGTCTACGAGCACTGGCAGGCGGAGATGCCCGCGGAATTCGAGGTGACCGCCGAAGACGCGGCCTATGCCACGCTGACCTTCCAGAGCGGCGCGGTCTGCCAGTACCTGGAAGAGCATGCGACCTTCGGCAAGGGATTCTGGCACCGGGGCATCTATGGTTCATCCGGGTCGATGGAACTGCCCGGCGACCGTTCCGGCCAGCCGTTCTCCATTGCCCTGGAAGGCAAGACCATCGAGGGCGACGCGCTCCTGGACCTCGTGCCGGACTTCGCCCTGGACGAGGCGACCGCGGCGCTGTTCGGCGGCGACAGCATGTGGAAATACAGTTTCCCCTTCCCGGAAACGGACCGCAAGATCATCGCCATCGAGTACGCCGATTTCGCGGAAGCCATCGATGAAGGCCGACAGCCCGAGGTCGACGGCTACATGGGCATGCGCTCGGTCGCCGTCTCCTACGGCATCATGGAATCGGGCCAGGCGGGCAGGGCCGTCACCATGGACGAGATCATGGCGGACGAGACCAACGGCTACCAGCAGGAAATCAACGAAAGCCTGGGTATCTGAGGCGATCGCTCATGAAACTCGGCTATTCCACCTGGGGCATGCCGACCGTCGAGATGGACGAGGCGGTGCCTCACCTGGCGTCCCTGGGCTACGACGGCATCGAAATCACCGTCATCCCGGGCTATACGACGGAACTGGGCACGCTCGACGTCGAGGAGCGGCGCCGGATCCGCGGCCTCTTCGCGAAGCACGGCGTGGAGATGCCCGCCATCGCCGGGCACACCAGCCTCCTCGAACCGGATGTGCGACTGCACGCCGCCAACATGAAACGGCTCAAGGATACCGTGGATCTCTGCGCGGACCTGACCATGGACCATCTCGTGCCCTGCCTGGATACCACGCCCGGCGGCCGGCCGGAAGATTGGACCGCCGTACGGGACCGGCTGCTCAACGAGACGGGCGATCTGGTGGATTACGGCGCCCGCCACGGCGTGGTCATCGCCATGGAACCCCACATCGGCTGCTGCCTGTGCGACGTGGAGCGGACCCTGTGGCTGCTCGAACAGATCGATTCCGAGTACCTGAAGCTCAACTACGACATCAGCCACTTCGACGTGGCCGGCGTGCCCACGGCGGAAAGCGTGGCGGCCCTGGCGCCTCACACGATACATACCCACGTGAAGGACCAGCGGGGCACGGCGCCGGACTTCGAGTTTCTGATCCCCGGCGAGGGCGATTTCGACTACGTGCAATACCTGGACGCCATGCTGGCGGCGGGATACGACGACTACATCACCGTGGAAGTCAGCATGATGGTGCAGCAGCGGGAAGATTACGATCCCTTAGGCGCGGCCGGCCTGGCCTACCGGACCCTGGACGCGGCCTTCGGGGCGTCGCAGGCGGAGCGGACTTAGGAAACCGTCCGGAGGGACGCCGCGGGTCGCCCGGAGGGACGCCAAGGATCGCCCGGAGGGACGCCGTGCGAAAGTCAACGTTGCAAAGTAAATTGAAGTGAATCGTAGTTCGTGCAGGTATAATATACGATGATCGCTTGAGTGCACGAGACGTTCATCAAACCAGAGGAGGCATCACAGCATGTACGATCCCGTACTCGTTGAACCCATGCGCCGGGAGCTGACGGACCTGGGCGTGGAAGAGTTGAAGACCGCCGACGAGGTGGACGCGCTGTTGGAGGAGCACGAAGGTACGGCGCTGGTCGTGGTCAACTCCGTCTGCGGCTGCGCGGCGGCCAATGCCCGGCCGGGCGTGGCCATGGCCCTGCAGAACAGGAAAAAGCCGGACCGGATCACCACGGTCTTCGCCGGCATGGACCTGGAAGCCACGAGCAAGGCGCGGGATTACTTCAAGGGGTATTTCCCGTCATCGCCGCAGATCGCGCTGATGAAGGACGGCCAGGTGGCTTTCATGCTGGAACGTCATGACATCGAGGGCCGCACGGCGCTCGACGTGGCCCAGCGGCTGATGCTGGCGTTCAACGAACACTGCTGAAAAACGGCTGAAGCTACTGCATCCCGTAAGGGCCCGGTCTTCCGCGCGAGGACCTATTCCTTCTCGTACTCCGCCGTGCAGGTCGTGTGGATGCCGCCCCGGATCCGGTAGTCGGTGCTTACCGTCATGCGGACCGGCCGTACGGCGGCGACAAGGTCGTCGAGGATCCGGCGGGTGACATGCTCCTGCACCATGCCGACGTTCCGGTAGGAGAGCAGGTAGTACTTGTAGGACCGCAGTTCGAGGACTTTCTCGTCCGGCACGTAGGACACGATGATCTCGCCGAAATCGGGCAGTCCCGTCCAGGGGCAGACCGCCGTAAACTCGTCCGTATCGATATCCACGTCGAGGGGATCGCCCTGGGCCTCGTAGGGGAAGGTCTCCAGGACCTCCGGCCTGATGGCCTCGGGGCCGTCGAAGTCGAACTGCTTCTGTCGGGGTTCGATGTTCATGGGTTCCTGTTCCCTCGGATGCTTCTTCCCTCAAACGCTACTTCCCTCAAACGCTTCTTCCCTCACACCCTGCCCGTTATGTCCGGTGCTTCCGGATCGACGCTGCCGCCCTCCGGCTGAGTGGCGACGGGCCTGCAGGGCGTTTTCGTATAGGATTTATACGCGACGTCCAGCCACGGGGTTTCGATTCGGCGGTGGCCTTCGTACCGGCTGTTCATCACGGCGTCGACGATGCCCGTGACCAGCAGGGTCCGTTCGGGCGGATACGGCGCGGCGCCGGTCAGGAAGAACTGCTGTATATTGGCGCACAGGTAGCCGAAGTGGGCGTGGTTGCCCTCGCGGACCAGGTTGAAGACCGCCCCGTGTACGCGGCCGTCGACCCGGGCGGCGTAGGCCCAGGTCTCGATGTAGCCGCCGAGCATGAGGGTCGTCGTCCGCAGCCCGTCGCGCCGATCCACCAGGAAGGCCGCCGGTTCCTTCGCGTGTTCCCGCGCCGAACCGCCCGGCTTGCCGGGTATGGCGTCGAGGGCCGCATCCATCAGGTCCCGCGACCACCGTCCCTCGTCGCAGGCCCGCCACATTTCATCGCCTTCCAGGCACTGCACCGAAGCCACGCCCGTCTCTCCGCCGCAGCGCCGCTCGACCATGCACTGCAGCGCCTCCAGGGTGTGGTAGCCGTAGGATTCGATCCCGCCGAACCCCACTGTGAGCGCCTCCTCGACGTTGGTCTCCAGGTCGTACTCGATCCACGGATCGCGCCAGGCAAGGGGCAGGGAGGAGCCGGCCATCAGGGGGATGTCCAGTTCCTCCGCCCGGTTCCACATCCACTGGGCGTCCCGGTAATCGTAGGCGAGGTGCTTGTCGCTGAACACGGGTACGGAGCGCCCGCTCTCGGCGAAGACGCCGGCGATCTGCTCGAAGAAGTACCGCCGCGGATACATGTGGCGGCCCCGTTCGTTCCACGGGTAATCGCCATGCTCGCCGATGAGCAGCACCGCGTCCACCCCCAGGCTGTCGCCGCCCGCGTGCAGCGCGCGGCGGATGCTCGGGTAGACGGGCACGCCGAACTTCTCGGCCAGCTGCAGGCCGATGTCGTTCTCGAGGACATGGTCGATGTAGAGGGATACGACGTCCACTTCGGGCGCGAAGTACCCCTCGTCGATCGACCAGCCCTTCAGGAACTTGGAGACGATGACGTCCGCGTGGGCGCCGGGGAAGTAGATCGTGCAGATGGCGGCGACGCGAAGGCGTTTGGCCATGAGACTCTGTGCTCCGTCAGCTGCCGAGCACGGGTTCTTCGACCGGCACTTCCGCGGGGGCTGCTGCGGGCACTTCCGCGGGACGGTCCGTCTGCTTGCCGTATTCCTCGATGAACTCCTCCACCAGGCGCCGGCACACGTCGTCGGCGTACTGCTCGGGCGGGGATTTCATGAAGTAGGAGGAAGGACCGAGCTGGGGGCCGCTGAGGCCGTTGTCCAGGGCCAGCTTGCAGCACCGCACCGCGTCGATGACCACGCCGGCCGAGTTGGGCGAATCCCAGACTTCCAGTTTCAGCTCGAGGTTCAGTGGCACGCCGCCGAAGGTCTCGCCTTCCATGCGGATGTGGCACCACTTGCGGTCTTCGAGCCACGGCACGTGATCGCTGGGACCGACGTGGATGTTGTCCTCGCCCATGTCGTAGCTGAGCTGGGACGTCACCGCGTTGGTCTTGCTGATCTTCTTCGATTCGAGCCGCGAGCGCTCCAGCATGTTGTAGAAATCGGTGTTGCCGCCGAAGTTGAGCTGGTAGGAGCGCAGGACCTTCACGCCGCGGTCCGCGAACAGGCGCGTCAGCACGCGGTGGGTAATGGTGGCGCCCACCTGGGACTTGATGTCGTCGCCGATGATGGGCAGGCCGTGCTTGCGGAACCGCTCCGGCCAGTGGCCCGTGCTGGCGATGAAGACCGGGACGCAGTTCACGAAGCCGCAGCCCGCCTGCAGGATCTGCTCCACGTACCACTTCGTGGCTTCCTCGCTGCCCACGGGCAGGTAGCTCACCACCACGTCCGTCTTCGTTTCTTTCAGCACCTCGACCACGTCGACGGTGTCGCCCGCGTCCTTCTCGATGACTTCACTGAGGTACTTGCCGAGACCGTCGTGGGTCATGCCCCGCTGCACCGGCACGCCCAGGTTCGGCACGTCGGCGAACTTCACCGTGTTGTTCGGATGGGCGAAAATGGCCTCGCTGAGGTCCTTGCCCACCTTGTCCGCGCCCACGTCGAAGGCGGCGGAGAACTCGACGTCGCTGATGTGGTAGCCGCCCAGGTTGGCGTGCATCAGGCCGGGTATGAACTCGTCCTGCGCGGCGCTGCGGTAGTACTCCACGCCCTGCACCAGGGAGGAGGCGCAGTTGCCCACGCCGACGATGGCCACTCTGACTTTGCTGCTCATGTTTTCCCCGCTTTCCTTCCGTCGCCGGGCCCGCGTCACGCGCGCCTGTCACGCGCGCCTGTCACGCACACCCGGAGTATCGAAAATGAATGAATTGCTCAATGGGACCTCGGTAACATCTATCGCAATAAGAAACCTCGATTTTCATATAACTCAAATAAATAATTGTTATATTATCTATAGACGCTATCTATAGATGAAATCCAAAGTTTGAGGAGCAGACGCCATGAACCTGTACTACCTGCAGTATTTCCTGGCCGTCGCGCGGCGCGAGAGTTTCTCCCGGGCGGCCCGGGACATGCACGTGACGCAGCCCACGGTGAGCAACGGCGTGCGTGAACTGGAAGAGACACTGGGCGTGAAGCTGTTCAACCGGGGAAGCCGCCACGTTTCATTGACCATGGAAGGCCGGGCGCTGGTCGACTACGCCGTGCGCATCCAGGACCTCGCCGAGGAGGCGGAGAACCGCCTGGCCAGCGGGGACGTGCTGCCGGGCGAGGGATTCACTTTCGGCGCCACCGACGCCGCAGTGACCTACCTGCTCACCGACATCCTCAGGCGCTACGTGGAAAGATACCCGGAACTGGAACTGTCCGTGCACGTCTCGCCCTCCCAGTACCTTGTGGAGGAGCTCCTGGCCAACCGGTCCGAGTTCGCCCTGATCACGCTGCCGTACGCCCATCCCCGGATCGAGACCATGTCCATTTACCACGACGACATGCCGCTGGTGGTCGGCGGCGGCCATCCCTTCGCCGGCCGGAAGTCGGTTGCGCTGATGGAGGTGGCGGAACAGCCGTTGATCCTCTTTCACGAGGATTCCGTGTCCCGCCGGATCGTGGACGAACGATTCACCGAGGTGGGCGTGTCGCCGCGCGTCGTCATGGAGATGCGCAGTCCGGAGGCCATGCGTAAACTCGTCGAGGCGGGGGTGGGGATTTCCTTCCTGCCTTCACTGACGGTTCAGGAGTCCATCGCGGCCGGCACGCTTCGAATGGTTGCCGTCGAAGGCGTCGCCTTCAGCCGGGATATCGGCGTGGCCTGGCGGCGCGGCCGGTACTTCAGCCCCGCGCTGGAAGTGCTGTTGAAGGATATCTTTGAAAGTTACGGCGAAGGTGAGGTCTGGGCGGAGCGACAGAAACGGGATCAATCGTAGGCGTTCAGTTCCGCGTCGATGCGGTCTCTGTGACGGGGATCGGTGCCCGGATCCGCGGTGCCTGACGCGTCGCTTCGGCTGAGCCGGCCGGTCCGCCAACGGCGCAGGGTGATGAAGATCATGATGCCGCCGACGAGGAACATGAGCGGCGTAAAGAGATAGGCCATCCGGTTGAAACCGGCGTTGGGCGGTGAGGAAAGGATACGTTCTCCGTACATGGCCTTGTAATGATCAAGGATCTCCTCTTGCGTCTTTCCATTGGCAAGCATTTGCCGAAGATCCTCTTTCATCCTTTCGGCGGTACCCGAGTAGTGCTGGCTCAATGGGGCGCGCCAGCAGCACGGCGCGATCAACAACTCCTCGACTGACGCGGCGACCAGTTCCCGGCCTTCGTCAACGACCGCGTCTGCCTGTGAAACGGCCGTGCCGGGGGTTGCCAGAAACACAAGTACCGGAAGTATGAAGAAGAATATGGTGCGTCGCATGGATCCCGTCGGGCTGGCTGTGGGTTGAGGCCGCAATTCCTTACTAATAATAATGTACGCCATTCGGCTCGGTTGTCAATTTGATTTGAAAACCAGTTGGCGGTATCGGCTTACGGCATCAGCCAACAGAGACCCGGCCTGATCTGGAAGCCGTTCTGTCCTGTTTCAACTCGTTGACATCCGCGCTTAGCCCCTCTATTGTTGCGTCCATTCTCTCGATTTTCGCGTCCATTCTCTCGATTTTAACGTCCATTCCTCGGATTCTGCCGTCCATTCCCTCGATTTTGGCGTCCATCTCATCCACCCGTCCATCCAGGGCCGTCATCCTTTCGTCCAATCTGCCCTGTTGAATTTCGACGGAGTTCATTCTTTCGTCCAGCCGATCAAACCGCCGGTCAACAGCATCGAACCGTTTGTCAACTTCGGCAAACTGCCTGCCAACTTCATCAAACCGATCGTTCATAGTTGCAAATTGGGCGTCGAATCGCTCGTTTTGGGTTGCAAATTGGGCGTCGAATCGCTTGTTTTGGGCTGCAAATTGGGCGTCGAACCGATCATTCATTGCTGCAAATTGCGCGTCGAATCTCTCGTTTGTGGCGTCAAATTGCACGTTGATCATATTGAATTTCTCGTCGAATCGCTCGTCTTTTGCTTCCAGTTTCACGTCCATCCGTTTGAGCATCCTGGACTCCATTTCAAGCAGTTCAGCCTTGATTTCCCGCCTGCTCCCCTTGGCCTCCCGCCAGAAGAAGATGAAGGCCGTCACCAGTACGGCCGGCTGGATCCAGATCGATATGGTTTCCACTTCCATGCTCCTTTCAAATGATCCGATACTATTATGATTATAAACGGATTAGTGGAAATGCAAGCCACGATTCTTGTTTTTTCTTTTATATTCTTGACGTAACCGGTACGGCGCTCCTATTCTGTGGCGCATTTTGCGGGACCAAGGAGCATGGACGGCGCGCAATTCGCGGGACGCCCGACTGATGACCGACCAATCTGTTTGTCGCGTAACTGCGTGACCGCCGAACCGATTTGTAGATCGCGGCCGAAACTGAGAGACCACGAGTACGGACAGACCAACGGAGCAACCCAGCATGCTTTCACGAGGCGAAGTCAACCGAACCCTCCGGTCGTTCATATTCGCCAGCGGTCTATCGGGCGCCTGGGGACAAATGGTCGGCATGGGCACGGCCGTCTTCACCGGCTTCGTCCTTTCGCTGGGTGCGGACGCCTCCGATATCGCTTTCTATTCGGCCATTGCGTCGATCCTCGCTCCCGTCCAGATACTTTCCTCCCTCTTCAGCAGATCCATCGAAAATAAAAAACGCTGGGTCGTGTGGAACGGCATCCTGGAGACGCTGTTCCGCGGGTTGTTGATCACCATTCCCTTCCTGTTTGTCGAATCGCTGCACGAACAGATGCTGCTCATCTTCCTCATCGCAGGCCTGGTATCGGGTTATGTCTATTCCCCCTTCTTTTCGACCTGGGTCGCCGGCACGGTCCCCGAAAACATCCGGGCGCGGTTCACGAGCCGGCAGACCATGGTCAGCAGTCTCGCGGGGATGGCGGTAGGTATCATCACGGGACGGTTCGTCGACTGGTTCCCGGACGAAGAGAAGCTGACGGCCTTTGTCGTAGTTTTCGCGGTTGGCACGGTGGTCGGCATATCGGGATACCTGGTCATCAGCCGCGCCCCTCATCCTTCACACGCGACCGAGTCGGAAAACCGGAACCCGATCCGGTACCTGACGCAGCCCTTCAAGGATCGCCGGTTCCGGCAACTGGTCCTCTATTACTCGTCCTGGCAGTTCGCCGTGGGACTTTCCGGTCCGCTCTTCGGCGTGTTCATGCTCGATCGCCTGGGATTCGGGTACACCGCCATATCCATGCTGAGCGCCCTGGGGACCCTGGCCACCATCGCGGGATACCGCGCCTGGAGTGTACTCATCGACCGGTTCGGGGGTAAACCCGTGGCAATGATCCTCATCGTGCCAGGCGCCCTGAACGCCTTCTTCTGGGGTTTCTGCCAACCGGGAAACCATCTCATGGTCGCCGGCGCCATGGCCGTATCGGGCCTGATCATGGGCGGAATCGGCCTTTCGGTCACGCCGCTTCTATACGCATTGCTGCCTAAGGGAAACACGGACGAGCGGGTGGCCTACCTTGCATCCTGGTCCACCTCCATCAACCTCTTATACGCCGGAGGGCCTCTCCTCGGCGGTGTCCTGGTCGCTTCACTCGCCGGCGTTCAGTTCACGGTGGGCGGTTTCCTTATCCAGGATATCAACCTGATGTTCTTTCTAAGCGGTGTCGCGCGGTTGGTACCGCTGTTCCTCCTTCGTCCCGTTAAGGACTCCCGGTCCATTTCCTCGCAGCAGCTTCTGACGAACATGTTCCGTGGCAATCTCCTGAGCTACGCCGTAAACTACATCGTGTTCAACGTGGCCACCGCCGAAGACCGACGAGCGAGGGCGGCCTTCCGGCTGGGCCGTTCGCGCAATCCCATGGCCATCGACCATCTGGTCCACGCCCTTTCCGATGCCAGCGGCAAGGTGCGGCGGCAGGCCGCGCGGGCACTGGGGGAAACCGGTTCGGAAGTGGCGGTCGACACACTCATCCGGGAACTCGAGAGTTCTTCCTCGGACATCCGCAGCGAAGCGGCTGAAGCGCTGGGTCGATTGAAGCACGCCCGGGCGGTGGACCCGCTGGTCGAGGCCCTGGAGGACGAGGACCCCCGCGTGCGGATCAGTGCCATTTCTGGGTTGGGGCAGATCGAAGGCGACGACGTGCGGGAACTGTTGTTCTGGCATTTCTCGAATAACGTCGACCCGCTGACCTTCCCGACGCTGGTCGAGGCCCTGAGCCACCGCGAGGACTACCGCATCATCAAACCGACCTTCGACCGGCTCGGATCCTTCACCTCGCCCGCGGTACGCCTGCAACTGCTCAACAACATCTGCTACACACTGGGCGCCGGAGACCGTTTCTACAAGCTGCTGTCCATGGAGGAGAACGAGCGTTATGGCGAACTGGAAGGCATGATCAAGCGTACCGTCACCCAGTTCAAGGAATCGAAGGCCGTTCCCGAAGACACGCGGCGCGGTGTCGAGAGCCTGTTCACCCTTTTCGTACACGCCTACGAGCGCAACGACGTGGAAACCATGATGGAACAGGCCCGGATGCTGGCCGCGCTGATCCGCGACAGCCACCCCGTTGTCGAGCAGAGCCCGGTTGACACGCTGTCGGTGTACCTTATCATCATGACGATGAACCACTTCATCGAGAGCGACGCGCACCGGGACCTGCCGGGCGCCCAGGAGATCTTCCTGGCCGTATGCATGCGCCGTATCGCCGCGCTGGTGAGTTGACATGAACAACACCCGAGAAAAGTTCCACCTGGCCATCGCCGGGGCATGCGGCCGGGGCAAGAGCTTCCGCGCCGCCTGCGACGCCCTGCCGCGGGTCCGCGTCCACGCCGTGTGCGACGTCGACGCCGGCGCGCTGCCCGCCACCGCGCAGCTGCTGGGCGCCTCCGAACAGTACACCGACTACAATGAAATGCTCGAGCGGTCCGACCTCGACGGCGTGATCATCGCCACGCCCATGCCGCTCCACGCGCCGCAGGCCATCGCCGCGCTGGACCGGGGGCTGCACGTATTCAGCGAGGTCCCGGCGGCGGTTTCGGTCGAGGAGTGCCGGGGTATCGTCCGGGCGGCCCGGGCGGCCCGGGCCTCCGGCCGCGTATACATGATGGGCGAGAACTACACCTACATCCGGGAGAACGTGCTGGTGAAGGCCCTCGTGAAGGCGGGACATTTCGGCACGCCCTACTACGCCGAGGGGGAATACCTCCATGAGCTCAAAGGGTACGACGAGCATCGCCTGGCGGCCCGGGGACTGCCGCCCGAGCAGGTCTGGCGCCGCCACTGGCAATCCGGCATCGACGGCATCACCTACGGCACCCACAGCCTGGGCCCCATCCTCCAGTGGTTCGACGACCGCGTGGCGTACGTGACCTGTCACGGCAGCGGCCACCACTATCTCGACGCGGACGGCAAACCCTACGCCCAGGACACGAGCGTCATGCTCTGCAAGATGGCGGGCGGCGGCCTGGCCAAGATCCGCATGGACCTCACCTCCGACCGGCCCCATGCCTTGACCAACTACCAGCTCCAGGGGACCGACGGCTGCTACGAGTCGGCCCGGGGCCGGGGACAGCCCTACCGCGTCTGGCTCAGGTCCCGTTGCGCGGACGAAAACACGTGGATGGATCTGCACGAGCTGGAGTCAGCATTCCTGCCGGACTGGATGCGGGCGGCGGCCGCGAAAGGCGCCGGACACGGCGGGAGCGACTATCACGAACTGGTCGAATTCATCGAAGCCGCGGAAGGCCGGCGCAAACCGTCCATCGGCCTGCACGAGGCCATGGACATGACCCTGCCCGGCCTCGTCAGCCAGCAGTCCATCGTCGAGAACGGCAGTTCGTTGCCTGTGCCGGATTCGAGGGAGTGGTAGGTTTTTGAGATTCGCAGGTAGATTACGTTGTACCTCGCCGTCCCGTCGGCTATACATTGACGATACGCTAAACCTCGCCGATCCGTCGGCTATACATTGACTATACGCTAAGCTGTGCGCACGTCTATACATTGACCATACGCGAACCAGCTCGCGTCTATCGAGTATTCTGGAGTTTGCCTCATGGCCCGTCCCGGCAGTCCGATCGAAGACATCGACACCCCGGCCCTGGTGATCGACCTGGATCGGATGGAAGGCAACATCGCCCGCATGGCGGCGTTCTTCGCCGACAAGGACGCCTACCTGCGACCCCACACCAAGACGCACAAGACGCCGGTCCTGGCCCACCGGCAGATCGAGGCCGGCGCCCGGGGCGTCACCTGCGCCAAGCTGGGCGAGGCCGAGGTCATGGCGGCGGCGGGCATACGCGACATCCTCGTGGCCAACCAGGTCGTCGGACGCGTCAAGATCGACCGCCTGGTCGCCCTCGCGCGCCATTCGGACGTCATCGTCGCCTCGGACCACGAAGAGAACGTACGGGAGATCTCCGAAGCGGCGCTGACCGCCGGCACGCGCGTGAACATGATCATCGAGGTCGACGTGGGCATGGAGCGCTGCGGCGTGCCGCCCGGCGAACCCGCATGGCAACTCGCCCAGGCCATCGACCGGCATCCCGGCGTCGTCTTCCGCGGGGTGATGGGCTACGAGGGCCACATCATCGGCAACCCGAACGACGAGGAGCGCTACGCCGGCTGCCGGGCGTCCATGACCATGCTGACCCAGACGGCCGATTACATCCGCGAGCGGGGCCTTCCCGTGGACCTGGTCAGCGGCGGAGGCACGGGGACGTACAAGGTCACCGGCACGTTTCCGGGCGTGAACGAAGTGCAGGCGGGGTCCTACATCCTGATGGACGGCACCTACCAGAAGCGCATTCCCGAATTCGACTGCGCGCTCACCATCTACGCCACCATCGTCAGCCGACCCGGCGACGAACTCGCCGTCGCCGACGCGGGCCTGAAGACCATGACGAACGACATGGGGCTGCAGACCGTCCGCGGCGTGGAAGGCGCGTCCATCCTGCGCCAGTCCGAGGAACACGTCAAGATCGAGCTGCCCGGCGCGTCCTGTACCTTGCGGCCGGGCGACAAGTTCCACATCGTCCCGAGCCACTGCTGCACGACCATCAACCTCCACGACCGGTTCTACGGCGTGCGCAACGGAACGGTCGAATCCGTCTGGGACATCGCGGCGCGCGGGAAGTTACAGTAAGGAGCACCCATGGATCCCCGATACTTCGTAGCCAACGTCGATGAAATCCCCAGTCCGTCCATGCTGGTCTACCGCGAGCGACTCAGGGAGAACATCGACCGGACCCTGGCGATCGCGGGCGGTCCGGAACGCCTGCGTCCCCACATTAAGACCCACAAGATGCGGGCCGTCATCGAGATGCAGCGCGAGGTCGGGATCGACAAGTTCAAGTGCGCCACGATCTACGAGGCGCGGATGCTGGCGGAAATGGGCGTGGAGGACGTTTTCATCGCCTACCAGATGATCGGGCCCAACATCCGACGCCTGGTCGAGCTCGCCGGCCGTTTTCCCGGGACGGCCTTCCGCTGCATGGTGGACGATGCGGGCGCGGCCGAGGCGCTGTCGGCGGCAGCCGCCGGCGCGGGCGTGACCATCGACGTCCTGCTGGACTTCGACGTGGGCCAGCACCGCACGGGGATCGCCGCCGGTCCGGAAGCGCTCGAGCTCTATGCGCTGCTCGACCGCCTGCCCGGGGTCACGGCGGGCGGCCTGCACGGCTACGACGGCCACAACCACCAGGAAGACATCGAAGAACGCCGGCAGGCCTGCGGCGGCGCGCTGGACCAGGTACGGTCGTTCCAGGCCAGGCTGGAGTCCCGCGGCCTGCCCGTGCCGCGCCGCGTCATGGGCGGTTCCATATCCTTCCCGTGCTATGCCCCGGCCGAAGACGTGGAGCCCTCGCCCGGTACCTCGGTGTTCTGGGACTGGGGATACGCCAGCCGCTTTCCCGACCTGCCCTTCGAAGCCGCGGCCCTGCTCCTCAGCCGCATCATCAGCATTCCCACGCCGACGCGCGTGACCCTCGACCTGGGCAACAAGGCCATCGCCTCGGATCCGGCCGGGCAGCGCGGCCTCGCCTGGAACCTTCCCGGCGCCGAACCAGGCCAGCACAACGAGGAACACTGGATCATGGACTGCCCGGACAGCTCCGGCCTGTCGGTCGGCGATCCCATATACGTCTTCCCCACCCACGTGTGCCCCTGCACCGCGCTGCATCGACAGGTCTACGTGATCGACGGCGACGGCCGCTGCCGGGAGCAGTGGACGGTCGACGCGCGGGACCGGGAATAGGGTTCAGCCAAGCACGATTCCGGTCCGCCGCCACGCGCGAAACCTCCTCCGAAGTCCCCTCTCAGTTATGTGACAAACGTGTTACGATTTTTCACTTTCCTATTGACGAAGTGACGTAAATACATTATCTTAAACTGTTCGCGCTTTTTGCGAAAACCGGGTCGCGTTCCATAGGAATCGTCCCGGTGGATTGGGTTGTTTCCGGACACGTCGACAAGGCGCTTGCATGTCGTTTGAGCAGATCCTCATCACGCGGGACGGCGGGGTGGCCACGATCACGATTAACCACCCTCCCTTGAACGTGCTCAGCGCCCAGGTCGGACGAGAGCTCGGTGAAGCGCTCGACCGGATTGACGACGACCCGGACGCTTCCGTGGTGATACTCACGGGGAGCGGCGACCGGGCCTTTGCCGCCGGGGCCGACATCCGGGAACTTCAGCGGCTGTCGGGTTCGGACGCCGAGGAAATGACCCATCGCTGGCATCGTCTCTTCCGGCGGATCGAAGGATTCAGGCTGCCGGTCATTGCCGCCGTGAACGGGGTGGCGCTCGGAGGCGGATGCGAACTGGCCATGGCGTGCGACATTCGTTACGCCTCGGAGAAAGCCCGGTTCGGCCAGCCGGAAATCAACCTTGGCCTGGTCCCGGGATGGGGCGGCACGCAGCGGTTGCCGCGGCTCATCGGCCGGGGACGGGCCCTCGAGTTGATGTTGACGGGCGATATGTTCGATGCCGCCGAGGCCCATCGCCTCGGGCTCGTCAATCGCGTTACGGCGCCGGAAGACCTGATGGAGACGGTCGGGGAACTGGCCGGGCGCATGGCCGCCAAGGGCGGGGTGGCGCTGGCTTCCATCAAGACCTGCGTCAACGAAGGGCTGGACCAGGGGCTGGACGAAGCCCTGGCGCTGGAAGCCCGAGAATTCGGAGCGGTGAGCTCCACAGAGGACAAGGCGGAAGGCATCGCGGCGTTTCTCGAGAAACGTCCCGCGGCATTCCGGGGTCGCTGAGTCGAGGCGTGCGCACTCAATAATCGACCTGGATTTCATCGGTAACCATGGGCACGCGGCAGGAAGAGAGCGATCGTATGCAGCTACTGGGACCCACCGAGGGCGAATACATTCAGGTAACAGGCGAATTCGAAAAGCGTGAAGCCATCGAGTTCTGCGTTCAGGATCTGAACAGCAAGAACATGGAATTCGGCGTCTGCGAGCAGGACGGCAAGTTCTTCGTGGCCCGGGTCATCGTGCCGGACGAAGAGATCGATACCCGCTCCAAGATCGTCACGGTGCGCAGCGACCGGGTGGACATACACGGGAATCCGCGCGGGATCATCCGCAAGGGTGTATACAACTTCGTGGAATGGTACGAGGGCGGAGAAGTCACCGCCCAGGAAGCCGCCGTTTAAATCACGGGCCGGTCTGATCCGACCCGGTGTGACCCCTTCACTTTGCAGGGGCCGCTCCGGCGAGTCAGCATCCGTACAAAGACCTACCCGGCCCGGATAAGCCTGGACAGGCCTGTGCCTGACCGGATCTCACGTATACAAAATGCCCGACTGAGTGCATCCCACTCGGCGAAACCATGGAAGCTATCGGCCAGCCTTCCATGGTTTTTTAGTAATATCCGGGTTTGTTTCGCGGACGCGACCTCCGTGAACACGACTCCGCGCGCATACCTTCGGCGACCACGATCTCCATAAACACGACTTGACCCATGCCGCTCCTATCCTTCCATAAGGTCACGAAATACTACGGCGCGCAGTGTGTCCTGCAGGGCATCAGCTGGGGCATCGACCCCGGCCAGCACGTGGGCCTGATCGGTTCAAACGGGACCGGCAAGACGACCATGCTGCAGCTCATCACCGGCGACCTGTCGCCGGACGAGGGCGAGATCTCCCGCCGGCGGGACCTCCGGACCGGCTACCTGACCCAGGACGCGCACCTGACCGCGACCAACTCGGTTCTGGACGAGGCGCTGAGCAGCTTCGAGCGCATTCACGCGCTGGAAAAGCAGCTGCGCGAGGCCGAAGCCGCGCTGGAAAAGGCGAAGGGCGATGCGGAGGAAACCGAGCGCCGGCTCGGGCAGTACGGCCGGCTGACGGAAGCCTTCGAGCAGGCCGGCGGTTACACCTACGCGCACCGCGCAAAGACCGTGCTCCACGGCCTGGGTTTCAAGGAGGAAGACCTGCCCCTTCCGGTCAACGTGCTGAGCGGCGGCCAGAAGACGCGCCTTCGCCTGGGCAAGCTGCTGCTGGGGGACGCGGACCTGCTGCTGCTGGACGAGCCTGAAAGCCACCTGGACGTGGCCGCGACGGAGTGGCTGGAGGAGTACATCACCGACCACCCGGCGGCGATCCTGCTCGTTTCCCACGACCGCTACTTCCTCGACCGGACCGTGAACCGGATCGCCGAGTTGGAAGACCTGGGGCTGCAGAACTTCCCCGGCAACTACACCCGGGCCATGGAGGTCAAGGCCGAACGCCTCAAATCGCAGCAGCGGGCGTACGACCAGCAGCAGGCCTTCATCAAGGAGCGCGAAGAGTTCATCCGCCGGACCATCGAGGGCGTCAAGACCAAGCAGGCCCAGGGGCGCCGCAGCCACCTGGCGCGACTGAATCGCCTCGAGAAGCCGCGGACGAAGCACCGGTCGGCCTCCCTGAACTTCGGGGCGATGAGGCGCAGCGGCCGGGATGTCCTCGCACTCGATAACGTATCTAAGAGCTACGGCACGCGGACGCTGTTCTCGGAGCTGCACTTCACCCAGCACCTGGGCGACCGCGTAGGCCTGATCGGGTACAACGGCGCGGGCAAGACCACGCTGCTCCGCATGATCGTGGGCCAGGAGACGCCTTCGTCCGGGACCATCCGCCTGGGCACGGGCGTGGACATCGGCTACTACGACCAGGAACGGGCCAGCCTGACGGGCGAGCGGTCCGTGCTGAACGAACTCTGGTCGGTCAGGCCGGGCATGAACGAGGGTACCGTCCGCAACCTCCTCGGCCGGTTCCTCTTCCGGGGAGACGATGTCTTCAAGCAGGTGAACCTGCTGAGCGGCGGGGAGCAGGGACGCCTGGCGCTGGCCAAGCTGATCCTGGAGGAACCGAACTTCCTTGTACTGGACGAGCCGACCAACCACCTCGACATCCTCTCCCGGCAGGCCCTCGAACAGGCCCTGGCCGACTACCCCGGCACGCTCATGGTGGCGTCCCACGACCGGTACTTCCTCGACCAGATGGTCAGCGCGCTGCTGATCTTCGAACAGGACGGCGTCCGCCACTGGGAAGGCACCTACTCGGAATACCGGGCCTTCAATGAGGAGCAGCGCCTCGCCGCCGTCAGGGCGAAGGAGAAGAAACCGCGCCGCAGGGCCGGGGCGGCTGGCGATGGTGCCGGAACGGCTGGCGGGAGCGCTGCCGGGACGGCCTACGATCCCCGGAAGAAGGAACGCAGGGAGCAACGGATGATGGCCGAGGCGCTGGAGGCGGCCATCCGGAAGAAGGAGGCGGAGATCGCCCGCCTCGAGGGCGACCTGGGCGAGGAAGGGACCTTCTCCGACCGCGAGCAGGTCGAACGGGTCGGCAGCGCCTACATGCGCGCCCGCCAGGAACTGGAGGACCTCTACCTGGAGTGGGAGGTCGTCGCCATGGAACTGGAAGATTAGGATCGGAGGAATCTTGTACGACGCCGTCATCATCGGGGCCGGGCCGGCCGGACTCGCCGCGGCCTACGCCGCCAAGCAGGCAGGCCTGAACTACGTGGTCGTGGAGCGCCAGTGCATCGTCCACACCATCTACCAGTTCCCCACGGGCCTGGTCTTCTATTCGACGCCTGAGCTCATCTCGCTGGGCGACGTGCCCATGATCGTCCAGGGGCTCAAGCCCACCCGGGAAGAGGCGCTGAACTACTACCTGAAATTCGTCGAGTCCCAGGGGCTCAGGGTGAACACCTACGAGGAGGTCACCCGCATCTCGGGTCAGGACGGTGACTTCGAGATTGAATCGGTATCGCAGCGGGAGGGCGAGCGGAGCTACCGGACGCGGAAGGTCATCCTGGCCACCGGCGCCTTCGACAGCGCCAACCGGGTCGGCGTGCCCGGCGAGGAACTGCCCAAGGTCTTCCACTATTTCAAGGAGGGCCACCCCTACTTCGACCGGGACGTCCTCGTCGTGGGCGGCAAGAGCTCGGCCGTGGAGACGGCCCTTACCCTGTACCGCGCCGGTGCCCGCGTGACCATGTCCTACCGTCGCGGCGCCTTCCGGGGCATTAAGTACTGGGTCCTGCCCGACCTGGAGAACCGCATCGCCGAGGGATCCATCACGGCCATCATGGATTCCACGCTGAAGGAGATCCGGCAGACCGAGGTGGTCCTGGAGGTGGGGGACGAGGACGCGGCGGACAGGGAGCGCGTGATCCCGAACGACTTCGTCTTCTGCATGACGGGCCACACCCCTGACGTGCCCTTCTTGAACGGCACGGGCGTTGAAGTCCAGCCCGAAAACACCATCCCGGTACACGACCCCGATACCTTCGAATCCAACGTGCCCGGTATCTACATCATCGGCGTCATCACCGCCGGCAACGTGAGCAGCGACATCTTCATCGAAAATAGCCGCTTGCATGGACCGAAGGTGGTGGAGCATATTCTGGGGCAGGACGGGGATAAGTAGTGAGTATACGCCTGTATTACAACGCAAACTGTCCCGACTGCGCGCGGCAGGCGGCGCGCACGGGTCGCATGGACTGGCTGGACCGGGTCGAGCCGCGGACAGACCGGTCGCCAATCGGAGAGGTCCCCGCAGGCGAAATCGTCGTGGTCGAAAACAGAACGAACCGGATATACACCGGGATCTTTGCGACACGAAAAGTGTGCTTGCAAGTTCCCCTGTTGATTCCCTTCGGTCTGCTACTGTTCCTGCCACCCGTCCTGAAGATCGCGGGACGAAGAAAATTGGGATGCAACGGTGACGCATGCGAGATCTGAAACGATTGGTTTTGTTCACGGCGTGCTTTCCCGTACGTGTCGTGCCTTTCCGTTCGTGACGACCTTCCATTCGGTCGCTCAGGTTATCCGCGCCAATGCTCAAGCCGTTGAAGAGGTATATTCATGAATGAAAACCAACCTTCTACCGATCCCCTCGTCGGCGTGGTCATGGGCAGCAAGTCCGATTGGGACACCATGCGGAACGTCCAGGAGGTGCTCGAGCAGTTCGGCGTGCCCCACGAATGCCGGATCGTCTCAGCCCACCGCACGCCCCTCTGGCTGGCCGAATACGCGGCCGAGGCCGAGGGTCGGGGACTCGAAGTCATCATCGCAGGCGCCGGCGGCGCGGCCCACCTGCCCGGCATGATGGCGGCCCAGACCCTGCTGCCCGTCCTCGGCGTGCCCGTGGAAAGCAAGGCGCTCAAGGGCATGGACTCCCTGCTCTCCATCGTCCAGATGCCCCGCGGCATCCCCGTGGGTACCCTGGCCATCGGCCAGTCCGGCGCCGTGAACGCGGGCTTGCTCGCCGTCGCCATCCTCGCCAACTCGCGTCCGGACCTGCGAGAGAAGCTCAGGCAGTACCGGGAGGATCAGACCGGGAAGGTCATGGGGGACGAGCTGACGTGAACGGAACACACGACTCGATCGGCGCTAGCGTTATGAACCGTGCGACCGAAACCAAAAGCGCCGCGACATGACCAGCCCCGTTCTCCCCGGTTCGATCATCGGCATCCTCGGCAGCGGACAGCTCGGCCGCATGATCGCCATCGCCGCCCGGCGCATGGGGTACCGCATCCACACCCTCTCGCCTGAATCCGACTCGCCAACCGGTCACGTCGCCGACCGCGAAGTCGTGGCCGCCTATGACGACATAGAGGCCGTGAAGCGCTTCGCCGAAGACGTGGACATTATCACACTGGAGTTCGAGAACATATCGGCCGACTGCGTTGACGCTGCATTGCTCATCACACCGGTTCGTCCAAAGGGCAGCGTCCTCCACACGACGCAGAACCGCCTGAGAGAGAAGACTTTTTTGGCGGAGCATGGGTTTCCGGTCGCGCCATTTCGCCATGTCAAGTCAAGTGAAGAACTGGCAGCGGCCGTCGAGGAAATCAGCACACCAGCGGTGCTCAAGACGGCTGGATTCGGATATGACGGCAAGGGTCAGGTTAAGATTGAAACGGCCGACGACGTGGCTGATGCATGGGCGTCCATGGCGGGACAGGAAGCGGTGCTCGAAGCGTTCATCGACTTCGAACTGGAACTGTCCGTTGTCGCCGTACGAGGATTGGACGGTGATTTCGTGCACTACGGCACCGTCGAGAATCAGCACAGCCGCCACATACTCGATATCACGACCGCTCCTGCCGACGTGTCCGGCGCGGTAAACGTAACCGCCGTGAACCTCACGCGTAAGGTCTTCGAAGCGCTCGACGTCGTCGGGGTTGCCTGCGTCGAGTACTTCCTGGATCGCGAAGAGAACCTCATCATCAACGAGATCGCCCCCCGCGTCCACAATTCGGGCCACTTCACCTTCGACGCCTGCGTCACCAGCCAGTTCGAACAGCAGGTCAGGGCCGTGTGCGGACTGCCCCTGGGGTCGACCGATCAGCCCCGGCCCGCAGCCATGGCCAACCTGCTGGGAGACCTGTGGGAGAATGGCGAACCGGACTGGGCAACGGCCCTGGCCATTCCGGAAGTCAAGCTGCATCTATACGGAAAACAAGAAGCCCGGCCCGGACGTAAGATGGGGCATTTGACAGCTATGGCGGATACAAGAGAACAGGCGGTGGAAAGGGTGGTGGAAGCGAGGCGGGGGTTGGTTAAGAGGTAGTAATCAACAAGCCATAGATTTCTGGTTATAGATAACAGTCTTATACACTTTGATAAACTAATTGTAGAGGTATATCCGTGTTAACTCCTACACTAAGATCAATAAGAGATCTGATTAAAAAGTTGGACCGAGAAAGTCGTCGCGCATACCAAGCACATAATGACACCGAAAAAGCTGATCACTTCTACAATTTTTGTGTAACAGCACATTCCATGAAGGACTTTTTCTTCGAAGAAATGGGAATAATATCAGAGGCAGATAAGCAACCATTCCGTACCATGTGGAATGAAGATAGTCTACTAGTTGCCGCTTCTGAAATTGCGAATGCATCAAAACACCTCGTGTTAAGAAAAGGAACTCATAAAGACATACAGAAACCAAAGACAAAGAGTGTGATGCACGGTGAAGGAGATTTTGTCAGACTGTATGATACAAATGGTGGCACTAAAGAAGAACTTGTCTCATTACCAGAGCTTTTTGTTGATCTTGAGGATGGGCAGATCCCTCTTTACGAATTTGTCTGGCATGTCGAACACTATTGGTACGTGTTTATCGAGACTTATGATCTGATAAGTGATGACGGTGAGATACTATGTAGACTAGGTAGCATGTACCATAATGGAGGTGGTGTTCAGAAGAACATAGGTAAAGCCTTGGATTACCTATGCCGTTCTGCCGAATTGCACAACAAAGATGCACTAAACGAACTCGGAGGGATATTCTTGTTGGGTCAGGACGTTCCGCAGAATATAGTCCTTGCGCTAACGTTATATAATCTTGTCGAGACTCAAAAGAAAATCGATGTACTTCCAAACTTTGTAGATTCGTCACACATTGCTTCTGCGCAAAATCGAGCACGAGAATGGAATCAGTCAAATTGGGAGGAACTGAGACGTAATATCCTTCCTAGCTAGTGCTAATACTGCCATCCAAGTAAGTGGTCTGTATAATCAAAGCATCTCCTTCAACGCCCCAACCGCCTCGTCCAGGTACTCATCCCGGGTCAGATCACCTTCAATAAGGTCCGGTCTGTGACCACCCCACTCCGTTGCCAGCACCAGCGTCTCGCCGATATCCCATAGCGTCCAGGCGTTTGCGAAAACCGGCAGGCAGTCCAGCTCCGCCTGCGTCAGTGGGCGTACCTGGTTATATCCTTCCAGGAAACAGCGCCAGATCTCGTCCGTCAGGTGGTCAGGTACCGTCTCGACAATGTTGTACTTGAAGGTGGCCACGTCGTACGCCCGCCATCCCATCGCACACTGGTCGAAATCCAGGATGCAGTATCCGTTGTCGGGATGGTACAGGATGTTTCCTACGTGCAGGTCGGCGTGGATGAGACCGTAGATTTCCTTATCCTTGCCAAGCCCGTCAATTTGCCGGCGCATTTTGTCGGCGTAATTCCTGAAGAAAGACAGGTCCTCGCCGCGCCGCTCCTTCAGGATGGATTCCAGGGTTTGCAACGGGCCGTCCAGCAGGTATTGCAGATCGAAATGATGACGACAGTAGGGTTTTGGAAACCGGTCCGCCCGTTGGTGTATTTCTGCGACCGCAGCACCGAAGGAGATCACGACCGTTTCCTTCACCTCGGGATACCAGGTAACGTGCTCCTCGCCCTCGAAGAAGCGGAAGAGCGCACCGCATCGAGCGTCCTCACGCCACGGTCCGGTAGAAGCATCCGAAACACCCAGAAAATGGCCATCCAGCCGCTTGACCGGTTCGGGTACTGCCAACTTGTATTCGCGAAGGTACTCCAGCAGGTCGAGTTCGTACCTGTAAGCCTCTGGATTGCGAATATAGAAATCGTGGTCCGTATAGTTCCTGAAGACGTACCGCTGATCCCGTGAGGAAACGAGGTAGTTCCTGTTGGCCCCGGGCTCCAGTTCGCGCACATCGACGGGTGGTGTGAGACCGTAATGCTCCACCAGGTACGCAGCGACGACAGAGCAGGACTGCTCCGAAGATCCGGCAGATGGGGAAGAGTCGGAGGTTTGATCCATAATGGTACCCAATATGAGGGAGTATCCTTGACCGTGACAACAGGTTTAAGTTCATTGCTTGAAATGCGTAAATTGGAGCACTGATTGCGACAGTGTACAAGCGCCATCCGCCTTCGTCGAATGGTCCCGCATGCCTATGTCTAGTGGGCGACCACTTCCTTCGTCTAGGATAAAACCAACCACCGCCGCAGAGAGGAGCCCAGTTTGCCCAGGCAACCCAATATCGTCGTCCTGATGTCCGACCAGCAGCGGCTAGACACGGTGAGTTGCTACGGGATGAACGAGGTGTGCCGGACGCCGCACATCGACGCCCTGGCCGCGCGGGGCGTGCGCTTCGACTGGGCGTTCACGCCGACGGCGATCTGCTCGCCGGCCCGCGCCTCCTTCTACACGGGCCTCTATCCGCACCATCACGGGGTGACGGCCAACGGCCTGTGCCTGCGCGAGGGCGTGCGCGGCATAAACCACTACCTTTCGGATGCAGGTTACCTTTGCGGGTACGCCGGAAAGTGGCACGTGGACCAGGAGACCGGTCCGACGGGCTACGGGTTCACCGGCAAGGACTTCATGGGCTACGGCTTCCCCGGGGGGAATCTGCTGCCCGGCCTGCAGTTCGGCGGCAGCCTGAGCAGCCACAACCATTATGCCGACTATCTAAAGGAGCAAGGTTTCGACCCGCCGCCCACGGTCTCGCACCGCTACGTCGGCACCAATCCCGCGAACCAGCGGCAGGAAATGTTCGCCCTGCACGACGGGCCGGTCGAGTCGTGCATCGAGTATTATGTGGCCGAGGAAGCCATCCGCGTGCTCGACGAGGTCGCCGGCGGCGAGGAGCCCTTCTACCTGTGGGCCAATTTCTGGGGTCCGCACAGCCCTTCGCTGGTCCCGGAGCCGTACTTCTCCATGTACGATCCGAAGACTATCCCCGAACACCCCGGGTACGCCGAGACCTTCGAGAACAAGCCCTACCGCCAGCAACTGATCGAACACATGTGGGGGCTGGGCGACTATGGTTGGGAGGGATTCCAGGAGATCGCGGCGCGCTACTTCGGCCACTGCACGCTCATCGATGACATGGTGGGGCGCGTCGTGGCGCACCTGAAGAAACTGGGCGTGCTCGACGACACCATCATCGTATATACGTCCGATCACGGAGACTGTCTCGGCGCGCACAAGCTGATCGAGAAGGGCGAGTTCATGTACGACGAGATCTACCGCATTCCCCTCGTCATCGCCCATTCCGACTGCCAGGCTCCCGGCACGTCCTGCGACGAGTTCGTCTATCTCCACGAAATCATGCAGTCGTCCCTCGACGCCGCGGGTCTCGAAGTGCCCGCGGATCTCGACGGCCATTCCTTCCTCCCTGCCATCGAGGGCCGCCCGTTCTCGAACGGGCGCGAAGAAGTCTATTGCGTATTCGACCGACATTTCACGGTCGCCAACCAGCGCATGGTCCGCACCCGCACCCACCAGTTCACCTTCAATTCGACCGATCCCGGCGAACTGTATGATCTGCAGCGCGACCCCTACCAGCTCGACAACGTGTACGGCGACCCGGCCTACGACGCCGTGCGCCAGGATTTGAAGGGGCGAATGGAACGCTATATGGAGGAGTTGGGAGACCCGTTGCGCGGGTGGTATGGGAAGGTCAAGGGGGCGTATTAGCCGGCGCCAAGTCGCTCAGCCCGGCTCCCGCGCCAGCGCCCATTCGCGGAGTGGAACTAACCTCCGGCGGTTTTCTCGGCCCATTCGCGCAGGGGAACGTCGTCCGGATTCTCCGACATCCAGTGCCGAGACGCGGGATGGTAATCCGGGTCCGGACCCATGGGGTCGCCTTCTGGGGACAGGGCGCCCAGCAGCTGCCGCCGGACGGGCGAGCTTCTTTCGATGAGCCCGGGATCCTGCACGAAGTAATCGGTCGGCCGGAGCCAGCGGTAGTGGTATCCCACGTGCATGATCTTGCGCGTCTTCCGCGAGAGGTTGGGGCCCACGCAGTGCCACACCGCGGTGCGCCACAACACGGCCGAGCCGATGGGCAGCCTGAGCTCGAGCGCCCCTTCCGGATCCGTCCCGTTTCCCCGTTCCCGCAGTTCGGCAGGCCTGCGCCGGTGACTGCCCGGGACCAGCCACAGGTTGCCGCAGTCAGACTCGGTCATGTCGTAGAGCACGTAGAATACCTTTATCTCCATGAACGGGAGACGTCCATCGAGGGAAGGCGCCAGGAACAGGTCGTCGCTCGCCAGGTCGGGATGCCAGCCGACGTTGCGGTATCCCGCCTGGTGGTCTTCGCCCTTGCCGACGCCCGTAATGCGGTCCTTCAGGTCCTCCGGATACGGAGGCCGAACGTCCAGGTGCGTGGTGCGGATCTGGATATTCCAGCCGATCGCGTCCACCACAAGGGGCAACACGCGCGGATGGTCGATGAGGTCGAGGAAGGCCTCGTGATGCGCCAGTGCATTGCGTACGGCAAAGGGGTCATCGGGTCCGAGGTTTTTCTCAGTGCGAATCAGGTCGCCAACCTCGTCGATGGCCGCAAGCAGCCTGTCGAGTTCAGACTGATCGAAGAACTCCTCGAGGACAATGAACCCCTGCTCTTCGAAGTCTTTGGCTTGCTGAGGCGTCATTGCGAGGGGCATGGGGTGGTCCTCACCGCGCCAGCCACGTGCTGAAGCGCTCGTTCATCTCTTCGCCGTTGTCGCTCCACCACTCCCAGTCGTTGTGCAGCGCCCGGACCGCGTTCTCCGGCGTGGTGGGCATGTGCGGTCTCATGTCCACCCCCGTCTCGGCGTGGGTCGAGATCAGGGGCATGGCGGAACGGCGCGTCGGGCTGTAGGCGATGTACCGGGCGAGGCCGGCCATGGACTCCGCCGTGGCGGCGAAGTCGAAGAACCGGAGCGCGGATTCAAGGTTACGCGTGCCTTCGACGATGCCGAACCCGCTCGTATCCAGGACCTGGCCGTCCCAGACGATGACGAAAGGCTGATCCTCCAGCACCTGGGCGTTGAAGATGCGCCCGTTGTAGGCCGTGGTCATCACGACCTCGCCGTCGGCCAGCAACTGCGGCGGATGGGCCCCGGTCTCCCACCATATGATGTGTTCCTTGATGGTATCCAGTTTGCGGAAGGCCCGGGCGATGCCCTCCTCGGTGTCCAGCGTGGCATACACCTCGTCCAGCGGCACACCGTCCGCCATCAGAGCGAATTCGAGATTGACCCGCGGTACGCGACGCATGCCCCGGCGGCCCGGGAACTTTTCCAGGTCGAAGAAGTCGCCCACAGTGGCGGGCTTCACGTCGCCTATGCGTTCGTCGTTGTACGCGATTACCGTCGAAAAGAAAAGGGTCGTCACGCCGCATTCCGAGATCGTGCCCTCAACGAAGTCGTCCACGGCCGGCGTGCCATCAGCGCCCGGAGAAAAAGCGTCGATGCTGATTGGAACGAGCAGCCCTTCATCGCAACCCCGGACGAGTTCGGCCACATTCAGATCAACTACATCCCAGTATACATTTCCCACGTCCGCCTGTGCGCGGATCTGCGCCAGCCCGCCGTTGTAGTCCTCGAAGTTGATCTTGATGCCCGTTTCCGCTTCGAACCGCTCGTGGTAGCCCTTCTCACAGGCGCGGGAGTAGGAGCCCCCGAAGCTGACGACGGTGATCGTCTGGGCGGCGACGTGTCCACTGTTTAGCAAAACCAGTGTGAGTCCTGTTATCAAGTATGTTGTATATCGGTCTAACATGATGTTCCCACCTGTGTATTCCTGTGCATCTAACTAATGGATTTGACAAACATAGTTGTTTAATAACCAAGATTTACTCGAGTACCAATTAATCGTTTTGCGTTATAACATTGATGATGAAAATGAAAACTATACGAGAAAGGTCTTCACAATTTACGTCTTGATTGACATACTTCAAATCAAGGAATAACTACTACAACCCAAATCAACTTTAATCTGAATTTGGAGAGTATACTATCAAGTAGAGCATAATGACTATAACCAATGTAGAAGTGGATCAGAGACAACAATGAACCTGAAAGTAAATATAGCCTGTGAAGATAATCTTGTTTTTATGAACAAACTTCAGGACAGTTCCGTTGATCTGATCGTAACTTCGCCTCCTTACAACATCGAGAAGGAATACGAAGAGCGCAGATCTCAAGATGTCTATATTGAAGAGCAGGCAGCATGTATTTCTGAAGCAGTAAGACTTCTTTCACCTACCGGTTCAATTTGTTGGCAGGTTGGTAATCACGTAGATTCTGCAGAAGTTTTCCCTCTTGATATTCTGTTGTATCCCCTTTTTAAATCACACGGCCTACAGTTGCGAAACAGAATAGTATGGACATTTGGTCATGGATTACATTGCCAAAAAAGATTCTCAGGACGCCACGAATCGATATTGTGGTTCACGAAGTCAGACCAATTTACATTTAATCTGGATGCTGTACGTATTCCCTCCAAATACCCAAACAAAAAACACTTCAAAGGACCGAATAAAGGGAAGTTATCCGGCAACCCTTTAGGCAAGAACCCATCGGATGTTTGGGATATACCTAACGTTAAGTCCAATCATGTTGAAAAGACTGAACATCCTTGCCAATTTCCAGTTGGTTTAGTTGAACGGTTGGTTCTCGCACTAACAAATCCAGGTGACAGTGTACTGGATCCTTACCTCGGGGTCGGATCAACTATGATTGCGGCACTAAAGCATGACCGAAATGCCATTGGCTGTGACATCAATAAACGCTACTACGATATCGCCTGTGAACGTATTCGGATGCTTCATGCAGGCAAATTGCGCACTCGGCCAATGAATAAGCCAGTTTACAGCCCTAAGGCGAAAGGCAAGTCATGAAACTTGCTTTCACTGATGAAACTCATCATAACGCTGGAATTGAATGGAAAAACCGCATGTTAATAAAGTGGATCAAAGGGGTTTTTGACGCTCCGATGATCAGAATCGAAAGACAGTGTTCGTCGAAAATACGACAACATGTAGAGACTAGACTCATCAATGATGGCTGGGCACTTAATGTTGATGTAGTTCAGCACCATCGCTTGAAGATATTCGCACAGAAGGATGACATAGCCTTCCAACTACAGACAGGTAACATGAGTAGAGCACCATACGATCTGCTCAAACTTCAGTACCTCTTTCAAAAAGAAAGAATAAACGTTGCTGCAATTGGGTTGCCGACACTAAACGCCTCTAAATTGATAGGCGATAATATAGCAAACGCAGATCGAATAGTACGAGAGTTAAAACTCTTTAACCAGGTGATTACGGTACCCATCCTTGTCCTAGCCTTCGATTAAGTAGGAGGTACAACGTGAGTTTCAGTATTGAGGTAAAATCACGATCTGAGCGCAAAGCACTTATTGAACAGCGTACCGTAAACTCAAGCGATTACAGCGAGATCATATACGATTTTAGAGGCGACTCGAAAGCTCTTCCTGTGATCTCACTTCCGATCGAAGTTCCAGTATATCGAATGGAGAATTGCCGAGCATTCAGTGCCCAGCAGACAGAAATCGCAACAAAAAACTTAGAATCCGATTTTTTTTCCAAGGGTCAGGAACTATCTGAGACTAACCAAATACAACACCGCATACTGTTTAAGCTTGCTGATGAAGAAAGAGCTTCAGTCGCATCCATTTTAAAAGTGTTGAAGAGTGAAGGTCAACGAGAACCACTACTAGTCACAAATACCGGAGTAGTGGTCAATGGGAATCGTCGATTAGCAGCTATGCGAGAATTGTTCCGAGAAAGTGATGGCTCAGTTGATGAACGATTTCGTTATGTAAAGTGTTCAGTATTACCGCCTGATACAACACCAGATGAGATAGATGACATTGAAGCAGATCTCCAGGCGAGACCTCAAACTAAACTAGAATATGACTGGATTGGAGATGCTCGTCTTATTCGACGGCAAATAAATAAAGGAAGATCAGCCAAAGAAGTTGCAGACAGACTTCGCAGAAGTAAATCTGATATCGAAAATACCTTACAGGCGCTTGATGAAGCAGACCTCTATTTAAGTGAGTGGGCTGGGCGCCCTGGAAACTACGATCTCGTAAGTGCTGATGGTCAGCAGATTTTCAGTGACATTCCTAAAAACATAAAGAACAAGAATACAGTGTTGCAGAATGCTAGTCGTGCAATAGCATGGTCGCTTTTCGACAACCGAGCTAAAATATCCGGTCGAGTTTATAGGTTAAATGCCGCCTTCGGGAAATTAGCACCAAAGGTTCTAGACATGTTGGCAGAACAACTTGAAGTCCAAAATAAACCAATAAATGGCGAAATCAGCGGTGATGGATTCGATATTGACATAGATACTGATGAGCAAGATGATGATTACACGCCTATCATTGAAGCATTGCGCAATGAAGAATCAAAAAATGAAGCTGTCGAAACTCTCATAGAGGTGTGTGAGACAGCGATAGAGCTTGATAAAGAGCAAACCAATGAGAAAGCAGCGTTAAAAGCACTGTCTCAGGCAAACGCAAAGCTGTCTAGCATAAACGTAGATTCTGCTGGAATAGACACATTGTCAGCGATGCTCAATCAGACTGCGACCATTCGAAACGTAGTATCTAAAATCGAGGACGGTATCAAGAAGAGACAAACTTGCGAAGTTGATACTGATGGTTCAATAAACTGAAAGGTGAAGTAGTCTTCATGACAACACCGGTAGAAATCCATTATAGTCCAGAAAACACTGGGTGTTTTGTTGTGCCAGTTGAATGTTTAAACTCATCGATATGGGCCCGACTGAAACTTGCAATAAGGACGAAAAGTCTCGAGCATAAGATATCAGATGGGCGCATAGTTCTGTCGTGGCCCGACACATTAGGGGTTGTTAGGGAACTTGGCAGTCGCCAGATGCAGAAGTCGCTGGATTTCAGATTCCATCCTAAAGGTGAAGCAGTACCTAAAATACAGGACTTTGTAATTCAATTAAAAAAAGCGAGACAACAACGTAAAGAGATAACACTAACGTTAACAGAAGATGAAATAGACAGTCGTCTCATTGAACTAGGATTCACAAAGCGTCGACTCAAACCCTTTCAACGCCGCGATCTTATACATTTGTTGTCATTGGCAAATGGTGCGAATTTTTCCGTACCTGGGGCAGGGAAGACAACGGTGACATTTGCCCTGCATATCCTTACTCGAAAACCAGGTCAGCACCTACTTATTGTTGCCCCAAAAGCAGCAACTCAAGTGTGGTTGGATATCGTCACAGATTGTATGGAAGAACATGCTCCGAATAATGGAAATGAGTCTTTCACGGTTCTTGCCGGTACAGAAAGAGAAACATCCGAAACACTAAGATCAGGTGCAACTCGCTTTATCATCTCATATGACCTTATGGTTCGACAACAGGACGTGATTACTTCGCATATTTCTTCAACCCTTACACATCTGATTCTAGATGAGTCACATAGGATGAAAGCAGGCTGGCAGTCTCAAAGAGGATCGGTTTTGCTCAACATTGCTTCCTTACCTGAGCGAAGAGACATCCTTACAGGTACACCAATGCCTCAGGATGCTCGAGACATCGAATCTCAGCTCGATTTCCTATGGCCAGGGCATGGTCTCGGACTAGAGATATTGCATGGCAACTCGCCTCGTGCAGTATTAGGTAATCTATATGTACGCACAACAAAATCAGAACTTGGTTTGCCATCGGTAAGAAAACACTTCATCGACATAGACATGCAACCTGGACAGTTGGCACTATATTCGATTGTGCGTAATGAGTTTCTTCGGGACTATTCAAGAAAGCTCAGTAAGGGATTGGCAAGTGCACAGTTCCTACGTGCACGTCGGTCAGTTATGCGGCTGCTTCAGTTGTCCGTTGATCCCATTCTCGCTCTTAATGCTATGGCAAGTGAAGACTTTGAAGTGGAATCCTCAATAGTTGATCAGGTCTTAGAAGAGGGAAACTCGGCTAAGATGATCGCAATAGCCGATCAAGTACGGGAACTTGCACATAAGGGAGAGAAGTCTGTAATCTGGACGATATTCACTAACACAATACATAATTTTGTGGCTACACTAGCAGATCTTAATCCAGTCTACATTCATGGTGGAGTTCCAGTAGGCGATGTAAATGATCTAGATACTCGAGAAGCCCAATTACGGAGATTTCATAGCGATAGCGAGTGCTACGTTTTGGTGGCAAATCCCGCAACAGCAGGCGAAGGGATAAGCCTTCACACTGTTTGTCATAATGCTCTCTATGCGGATAGAAGTTATGTGTCGACTCATTATCTCCAGTCAATCGATAGAATCCATCGGCTGGGACTAGAACCCAATCAGGACACTAATGTATATGTCTATCGATCAAAGGCTCCGCCAGTTATTGGCAGTATTGATCTATCGGTTAGTAGACGTCTTATAGAGAAGATACATAACATGCAGCGATTGCTGAACGATCCGGATTTACACGAAATTGCATTTGATGAAGAGCAAGCAGATGATCCCATCAACTATGATGTTGAACTGAATGACATCATTGACCTAATATCGGAACTTGAAGGCAGAGGGGGTGAGGTTCCTCCTGAGGAATAAATGAGTACCATTACTTCTACGGAACGCTTGTTTAACCTATCGTGCTTTGAAGGACTGCGTTTGCTACGTAGTTATCATTCACAGTATCCTGAGCGCAGTACGTCGGAACTTATTCCAATAATCGAGAATATAGAAGCTGACGGCAGAAGTCTAGACTTGGACGCGTCAGCTTATCTCGGTTCTATTGTTGGGTCTAACTGTCCAAGCGATGGAATTCAATTCTATCAAGCATGCATTAAAGCAGTAATTGTAAGACACCAACCGATCTGGTCTAAATCTATTAAACAAGGACGTACAAGGTTTATAGGATCTCTTAATCCTAATGAAAAAGATGTATTTGCTGCAGCCGGACTGTTAAATGATCCCCCATCTAGGGAGGTGGTTTTTTGGTGGGATGACTTATCAGGCCATGCACGACTACTCCAAAGTCAGGAAAAAATGGAACAAGCCCGTGCTGCTGAATTGCTAACTCTCAATCTTGAAACAAATCGTCTTAACAAACTTGGAATTGACAAGCAACCTGAATGGCCAGGTCTAGACAACAATTATGCAGGTTACGATGTATTGTCGTACGATTTGGTTAATCAATACGTGATAGTAAATCGTTTGATAGAAGTAAAATCCACGAGTGTATCACCACTCCGTTTTATTGTTACACGTCATGAATGGAGGCAAGCGCAAAGGTCAGGTGATGCATACTGTTTTCATGTGTGGGATATGACAAAAGATACACCATTTCTACATGTGCGATCAGTGCATGATGTTGCACAACATATACCAACTGACAACGGAAAAGGTGAATGGAGAGAGGCTGAAATCCCCGTAAGCACGCCGTCAGCGACTTAATAGACAGATATACCCTTGGTTTCGATGGCATTATCCCAATATAGGGATGCCCAGGTGTCGCGCCCGACAGTGACCGGTTATCTTGAAATCCTCGAGGAAACGCTGCTGTGCTTTTGATTGCCGGCCTACGAAGCGAAACTTCGCGTACGTGAAAGGAAGCTGCCCAAGTGGTACTGGTGCGATCCGGGCATCGTGCGCGCGATTAAAAACTAGAAGGGACCGCCTGCCCCGGAGGAACGTGGCGAGGTGTTTGAAGGATTTGTCGCGCAGTTGAACCGTGTATACATGGACTACCGGGACCTATGCGACAAATGGTACTACTGGGCGACGGTCGCACGGAACCGGATAGAAGTGGATATCCTGCTTGCACGTGGGGGAGCGTTTATCGCTATCGAAGTCAAATCCGGCGGTACGTTTTCAAAAACCTGGTGCACTGGATTGAGAGCCGTTGCCGACCTGGATGGCCTGCGTCGGAAAATCATAGTCTACCCCGACGGACCGGAACTGCGCACCGAGGACAACATCGAAATCCTGCCATTTCAAAGTTTCTCCAATCTACTGGCTAACGTCGACCTGTGGCCCTGACGCAAAACATGTTACAGACTCAGAAACACGCCTCTCGCCTTCAACTGTCCGTCCTCTGTAATGTCCGTCGTTCGAACAAATCGCACCCCAGTAGGTGAGTTGGAATTGGCGGTTGTATTTGCACCATAAAGTGCATACCGGAAGCATATTGATTTCAGCCGTCTTACCCCCCAGTGCACCAGGACTTTTCCTAGCCACTCGACGCCTGTTTCTTTACTCCCGAAATAGAATTTCAGGCCTTGTATTACAATTCTGCCACCTTTTTGAACTTTCAGATATACCAATCCCCTTCGGTATACATTCGAATTAGGTTTCTTGATCAGGTCCATGTTGTGAACTGCGTACTTGATGATAAAGTTGCTTCATTTCTGGATTAGCTCTTATACGCGCAGGTGGTGCATCGATATTCGATTGAACCAGCTTGTCTCCAAGAGAATGTTGATCCAGCAGCCCCTTGACAACATCCATCATCCATTGTTCTTCAGTAGCTCGCATGTATATCTGCTCAATGATATCATTAAGGTCTACAACCGGATCACTTTCGGTGTCTTCAAAACTGAAACGTAGTGCCCGAATTTCCCTTTCGAATTCAAACTCGATCCGCTTATGAAAACCTGGGTAAAGGATATTCCCGGAGGGAAAATGTTCACGATCATAGTCCAAGTACTTTACCATTGCCACGTAGTACTCATTTGGTAGTGCCGTCACTAACTTCTCGTACGTTGACTGGACTGCCACTGATCCTGGGCTAGTCCCATATAGACGCCACATAGCAGCGCTTTCCTTTTGGTTCCCGCTCCAACAGTTGACGTATGTGTTCTCCCGCACGTATGATGTTAGATGATCAACTAGGTCCCCTCCCTGTTCTTGGGGCATCTGCAGATCAGTAATTAACTGGGTAATCGTGGGAAACGTCCCTTCGAAGAGGTCATCATGCAATACGCCTAACTTGGTGAAGTGTAGAAACCGTTTCTGTAGAAGAGAAACTAAATTCGGCAGTTTGAGGTACCTCCAAATCTTCATTTGTGCAGGATGTTCCGGTTGCTTGTCGCGTACTGCCGGATGCTCTGTATTTGCTGGCATTGTGATTAGCTCCTAGCTCTCCATACCTAGGATATTTGCCTCTTTTTCGGCTCTATCCGGATTCTTCAATGTAGGTACGTAAGCAAATAACAGGGTCAAAGGCCGATTATATGCTTATTGATCTCCACATCAAGTACTCCTAATCGCAGCCTTCGCTTGGGTTGTAACTAAAGAGGTCTTGATTCCAACGCATGTCCGTTGCATTTTGCCATGCAGAACGGCGCGTTCTCCCTCTTACTGTACCATCCGTCTTGAGAGCGGTCATTGAGGGTCACTCCTACGCGTTAAAACACAATCGTCAAGCTTGCGGTGGAGTAGTGAGATTAGTGACAAGTAATCTGCCGCATCATCTTCTCCCTGCCAGAGGATTTTAGGTTCGTGTGCCAATGGATTTCGAACCGCTCCGAAACAGCCCTTAAGCAGGGCCGCGAATCCCTTGTGTTCAGACTTCTCAGTTTCGGTTTGTAGCGTATTCATCGCGAGTACCGGCCGCTCGACTGAGAACACGAGGTCGACCAAAGCGGTTCCATCCCTTTGAATTCCTGCCATATCACGGACTCTCTGTGCCAATCCTTTGGTAGCCTCGAATACAGCATGGAAATAGTTTTCTTGCATTAGTTCTGCTTTGCAATACTTGAAAACTTCTGGGTGTAAACGTCGGTCTTGAAACTTAACACGAATCGTCTTAACACGTTGCTCAGCTTCATCAAGTGTCCGTGCGATACTTCGTCGTCTATACTGGCCGTCTGCGCCGAATTCCAAACCCGAAAATGCAAGAATAGCGTTCAGTTCGCTTCGCCCCTGTTCGAATATATCTTGGCGCCCAACGAAACGGGCCGGCGTCAAAAAAGATCGAATGAAATCTAGAACCCGATTAGCGCATCTGTCTCGACTTTGCAAATCAAGAAACACCCAATAAAGCCGCTTCCACTTGGTTGACTCCTTCGAATTGTCACTGAGTGCATGACTATTTAGAACTCGCGTTATATCTGTACCCGATCCACACTCTCCCAGCACTTTGGCAAGTCCCTCAATCTGTCCCTCCGGAAGGCTATCGATCTTACTCAATTCTAGGTTCCTCCTGTTATTTCCTCCAACAACCACTCCGACTCATTCTCCGCTGCCAAGATGTCTGCCCTGATCTCATCCAACGTACGCATAGGCTTTGGTTTATAGGAGTACCGTGTGAAACTAACTTCATACCCATCTTTTGCATTATCAGGCCGATACCACGCATCTGTTGAATACGACAAGACCTCTCTCATTAAGAACGCTTCAATTCCGCACTGTTCCTGAAGTGGGAGCTATTCAGTGTCGTGCAGATCGATATCCGGCTCGTATTCCATGACAGGCGGTTTGCCATCCATTTCGATTTCAAACAGGCCTCGTATTGGATCAGGTGTGATACCCTTCTTGTGAATCTTTCGAATCACCGGTGTCCCGTCTTCGCTTCGCTCACTTTCTTCTTACATCTTCTTGATCTCAGCAGCCCAGGAGGCCCGGTTAGGATCGGCACCATTGATACGGAGGGGGCGGTCCACGGTCAGCATGCCGCCCGTCCCACAGGCACCGTCGTAGAGCAGATAAGTAGACGACTGTATCTGGTCCGCGATGGGAAGGAAGACCAGCCTGGCCATCAGCTTCACGGCGTCCCGTGGCGTCCAGTGTTCCCTGGCCTCCTCGTTGTTCTCCTCGTTGAAGCGCCGGATCAGTTCCTCGAAGATCGTACCCATACCGTGGTTGTCCAGGCCGGGATGACGGACCGTGCCGTCGGTGTTCTTCACAAGGTCGGGACTCAGGTTGATCTCTGACGCGGTGAGCTTCTCGATCAATGTGCCGAGGGCGTCGGCGCGGGAGAGCCGAGAGATCTGGTTGCGGAACTCGAAGTTCTCCAGGATTTCTTGCACGTTGGGCGAGAACCCGTCAAGGTAAGCCGTAAAGTCGGCCGTCAACTGCTGACGATTGGCTCGGGCGCACAGGTCGCGCAAGGTGAACTTCGAGGTATTGTAGAATTCCTGCCCGGCAGCCTGGCGAAGGGCAAAATCCTGATCGATGATGCCCTGTTCGTCGAGCAGTTCCCTGGTTTCGAGGACTTCCTTTTTCGTGTCCTCCAACACCGCATCCAGCCGGCGGAGCACCGTCATGGGAAGGATGACGTCGCGATACTTACCCCGGACGTAGAGGTCGCGAAGGACGTCGTCGGCGATGCCCCAGATGTAGTTGGTGATCCAGTTGAGGTCGGTACTTGCCATGGAGTTTGTAATCGAAGATCCTAAGTTACTACACGACCCTTGATTCCTTGGATTCTAGGTCCAACAAATGAGTTGAGTGACATCAAAACATCATCAAATTGGTAGATGCCGACCGATTTACGCAAAATCTCAATATCATTTGGCGTTATCACTTATATAGCCAATCCTTCAATTTACGGTAACGGCCTTCCGGAATCTGTGTAATGGATTGCGGAGGACCTTCTAATATCCCGTTCGCTTTGAGCGTATGGAGGTCTATTGGTTTATTCAGATGTAGAGTAAGAAGGAAATCGATGACCTTCAATGGTTTTTCGCCGAAGTTCACCAGTTCCTCCAATTGTTTACGAGTATAGGCGGAGCGCCTCGTCGTCAACAACATGAGCTCGTCCAATGTCGACGCCTCTGTAATCCTTTCGACGACACCAACTGTACAGATAGATTGAGCATGCAATCGTCGCTCATCCTTTGTGACGTAGAACAGGATAATGGAACCGGGTTCAAGTTTTGTGGTAGGCGCACGACAAATGTAGATTTTCCGAATCGTATTGCCCGGTGTACGATTCATGTCGGTCAAAGAACCTTCGAGTAGCGACAATTGGCCGTCATGAAAAGCTTCAGGAAACAGTATACGGTAAAACCTGGGAAGTATCGGAACCACGAACTTCTTAGATTCCGGTCCATCATAGTACGCCGGATAGATCTGACGAATAAATGATACCGGGTCCTGCTGACGGTACATATCCGACTGAACATCCTTTTTCAGTTCCTTCTCGAGGACCCATTGACCGTCATCGAGCGTTCGTGTCATTTGGAAACCATACGTTTCCAGCAAGCCGATCAACACTTGCTGTTTTTCAAACGTGGTCAGATAGACAACTTCGATGTCGTTAGATCTGGACCACCACAGTACTTGCTTGAGCAGTTGCTCACCGAGTTTCTCCCCCTGAAACTCAGAGGATAATTTGAAGGTGGACACTTTCAGTATTTTATCGGCCCTCGCCGCACAGTCGGCCTCTTCCTGACTTTCAGGTTTTCGAATCACCAGACCTGCAAGCTTGCCATCGAATCTGATTATCCAGCAAGGCCGATGGTGGCTGACGCACTTCTCCTCGAACCACTCGTTGAAACCAGGATAGTCTTCTCTGAGGCTGTCGAAGAACTCATCGTCAATATCGATCTGATAGGCAGGCACTTCCTCTATGTGTGGTAGCTCGACAGAATGGGATTCGTAAGTTCGACGAATGAAATCGACCGCGTCGGCGATGCTTAAGACTTTTCCTCCCAGGTGTCCTCGTTCAGCGCGACGTATCAGTCCCATATCTTCTGAGAGCAGAAGGTCGACGGCTTTCTTATCTAATATTCCAAGAAGTTGCACGTCGCATCTGTCATTATCATTCCTGATCGGACCAAATCTGCAGATCAAGTCGGGTTCGGAGTCGAGTGCTACCTCACGAAGACGAACATACTTCTCCAGTTTGCTCTGCGTTAACCGACGTCGCGCACTATCCCTGTCCCGATTAACATCTGCGTAGTTGGGATCAGCCACGTAGAGCGTCAGGTTGTGTTTCTGGCACAGCTGTGCTAGAAGTGCCGCCTGGGGGTCAACCGGTTTGGGATCTTCCAGTTTGATGGCGACGTTCGTATCGAGAAGGATTTTCAAGGAGTACTTTCTTAAAAAGAGATGAGATATCTTCGTTCACGTACCTGTATGATTGGGGAATGGAAAAACCATTGTCACTGAATTTTTCAGCATGAATCTCTTCCGATAAGCGTGTGATTGAAGACAGTACGATAGCGTACCCGTCCCTGGCCCCATCGAAGTACAGATCGAATTCCCCGCGCTTGACACCCCCATCACTGTGAAAGCTCGTCCAGAGGGATTCCACGGGCATATTGATTACGTCTTTCACTTCGGCCCAACCTGTTACTGCTTTAATAGGCGATGTGGAGTAAATCCAGAGGATGGCGCCCTCCAAATGCGATCCGACAGGGAATCTACGCCTGAATTCGACGGTTTTCGTTCCGGTTAATATGTTTTCAGCGTGGCGCGGATGCACACTGATTAAAATCTGCGGTTCTGGCTCCATAGGGGTACTGTACATTGTAAGAGACATACTGAACTCTCCAATTCAGTGTTGATGGTTGTCAATTTCATCCTAACCATGTGTGAACCTGCCATGGCCGCAATCGTCACTACATGTGCCTGTCACGATTTTGATTCCTGTAGTTCATTCTAATACTTACACAGTGCCCTCAGCTCGTAAGTGGTGGAGTCTCCATGGAATGAAGAAACAACGCGCTTGAGTATCCTTAAGAGTATGTACGTCGATTGAAACACTACCACAAGCAAATAACTATACATATGTTGTGCTTCGGTGTGATGAAGAACAACAAACTGGATACTATTTTAAGATATAGTCGGTATGCTTTATCATCTACTCGGCTTTAATAGCAAACTCGTCGCCTGAAGCTGAGCTAGTCATGGACGGTTACAAACAACCGTGTGATTGCCTTCCTAGTTACACCTGTATTATATAAGCCCGCCCAAAGACTCTCGGCATCGTAATCGTTTTAACCCCGTACGATGTCCCATTTACCTCTTCAGTCGTCGCCGGCTTCTTCCACAATTAAGTCCAACTATCTTGTTGTTTTGTGAAATATGTATATATTACCATAAAAATACTATGAAAATTAATGACAAGATATACAAATGACTATCAATCGGGCATTTGAAGCGCCCCAGAAAAGCTTTTTCTTACTTGGACCGCGAGGCGTAGGAAAAAGCACATATCTACGCGATGCGTTTCCGGATGCGCACATCGTTGATCTAAATTCCGAGGACACCTACCACCGCCTGCTTGCGAATCCAGGGCTCTTTGCAGCAGAACTGCGCACCGTCCCGGTGGATCGCTGGGTCGTATTGGACGGAATACATCGACTCCCCACACTGCTCAATGAAGTGCACCGTTTCATCGAAGAACGGAAAATGCGCTTTGTCCTGTGCGGATCAAGCGCGAGGAAACTGAAACGGGCGGGCGTCAATCTGTTGGCGGGACGGGCTTCGCGCCGCGCAATGCATCCCTTCGTACCCGGGGAACTGGGTGACCGTTTCGATCTCGAAGACGCATTGCAAAACGGCTTGTTGCCCATTGTGTGGGATTCGGAGGACAGATCGGAGACACTCACCGCTTACACGCAGATGTATCTCAGGGAGGAGATCCAATCCGAAGCGTTGGTGCGCAACCTCCCCGCCTTCGCACGGTTTCTACCGGTGGCGGCGCTTTTCCATGCCCAGACTCTGAACGCCAACAACATAGCCAGGGATGCCCAGGTGTCGCGCCCGACAGTGACCAGTTATCTGGAAATCCTCGAGGAAACGCTGCTGTGCTTTCGATTGCCGGCCTACGAAGCGAAACTTCGTGCGCGGGAAAGGAAGCTGCCCAAATGGTACTGGTGCGATCCGGGCATCGTGCGTGCGATTAAAAATCAGAAGGGACCGCCTGCCCCGGAGGAACGCGGCGCTTTGTTTGAAGGATTGGTCGCGCAGTTGATCCGAGCATACATGGATTACCGGGACCTTTGTGAGGAGTGGTATTACTGGGCGACTGCTGCTCAAAACAGAACTAAGGTGGATTTCCTGCTTAGACGCGGGGGCGATTTTATTGCTATCGAAGCAAAATCCGGCGGCACGTTCTCACGTTCCTGGTGCACAGGTTTGAGAGCACTGGCCGACCTGGACGGCCTTTGCCGGCGGATCATTGTCTATCCCGATGGACCGGAGCTGCGGACCGAGGATGGCATCGAGGTCCTTCCTTTTCCAACTTTCTCCAATCTACTAGCCGATGACGACCTCTGGCCGTGACGCAACAACGGCCAACCCCCCCAATCGCTGTTGTACGGCTCACTGATTCCAGTTCCCCGCCTTTCCCACTGATTTACATCCTACCTACCGCAACAGCTCACCCGGAATCCTGGACCCGGGATATTCCACCTCGGGGTCGCGCTCGGAAATGATGGTAGGCACCGGATCGGTCCAGTAGGCCGGCACGGTGTCGGGGCGCCGGTGCCAGGCCAGTACCAGTGTGCGGCGCTCGTCCGTCAGGTTCCGATGCGCCGAGTGCAGCACGCGGGCATCGGCCAGTACCAGGTCGCCGGCCTTGACGCAGACCTCGACCTGGTCGGGATGGTTACTGAACATGGTGGGATGGTCTTCGGCAATGAAGCGGGCGCCCTGTTCATGGGCCGGCACCAATTGGTCGTGCAGCGGGATGCGTTTGAGGTGGGTACCCGGGATGATTTTGAGGCATCCGTTCTCTCGCGACGTATCGCTCAGGTAGTAGGATACGAAGATGATCTGCGGCCAGGGAGAGCAGCTCATCGGATCGTTCCACTGCATCCAGTCCTGGTGCCAGTACAGTGCCGGTTCACCGGGGTCTTTGGTGAGGAGGATGACACCACCGGTGCTGGCAAAGTCGCCCAGACCCATCTGTTCGAGCGCGCGCCGCGTGGCGGGCCAGTCGAGCAGCTTCTGGATGGTGGGGTTCTCCGTCCCCTGCGCGGTGACGTGCTGACCCTGGTACTTGTAATCGGGCGGCGGCACCCAGTCTTCCATCATGCGCTCGGTTTCGATGCGCAGCTCCTTAAGGAAGGATTCGCTTAGAATTCCGTCGACCACGCAGAAGCCGTCGCGCATCAGTTGTTGGCGTTTTTCAATGGCTTGTTCGGGGGTCATGAGATCCTCGTTAATGTGAGGTGAAGCCAGCGATCATCAGAGCATGGTACTTTCGTTCAATCCCACCCAGGATGCGTTAAACAAGGATACGGAAAGCAATGTATTCACAATGTATACACAATACAAGATCGTCTCGTGACCCATTCGGCGATTCCCACCGCCGGGTCCACAGGTGCCTCTCCTGTTTCTCCCGCAATTCAACACGCGTCTTCTTCCGTTTTCTGAATCCGCACAACATTCGACTCAGATACGCAAGCCCGCACGAAAAACTCCATTTACGCACGATTGTTTCCAGATTTGCCGCGATTACTACGACTGATTCGTAAAGGAGCGTCGGTCGCTCACATCGATTCGTAGCGAAATGCACGACATGAACGGACGACTCGGCCGCGTCGAGGGTCTGCTGATGACCCTGGACTTTGAAAAACCACGTAAGAAGTAATCGAATCCTACTGGAGCATTGGCCGGAACGAGCGAGTCTGGAACGACTGCCGGATTGCGTCCCTCACAAATTGGAGGAAAGACCATGGAACTCGCACAGCTTCTTGTTACACCAACTACTTTGTTGATGGCATTCATTTTCTTCTGGAAGCAGGCCAAAACCGGCAGGGAAGAACTGAGGCGGGAATTGAAGTCAGATATGAGGGAATTGAAAACAGAACTGAAAACAGATATGAAAGTACTGAAGGAGGCGTTTAGGGAAGAAACAATATCGATTCGCAAGGATGTTGCTTCCATCCGGGAAGAAATGCACGACATGAACGGACGCCTCAGCCGTGTCGAGGGCTTGCTGATGACCTCCGACATCGGACGATCAAGCAAGGAGTAACAACAGCCAATAAAGCAAAAACAGTATAACGAAAGGACCTGGAACGACAGCCGGACTGCGTCACCTATCTACGAAGGAGGAAAGACCATGGAACTTGCCCAGTTGCTCATAACCCCTGTTACGCTGCTGACGGCTTTCATCTTCTTTTGGAAGCAGACTAAGGCCATTAGCAACGAATTGAAGTCAGATATCAAGGAACTGAAGGAGGAGCTAAAGGATGAGATCGCGTCCGTGCGCACGGAAGTTACCGCCATCCGGGAGGAAATGCACGACATGAATGGACGCCTCGGCCGCGTCGAGGGCCTGCTGAAGATAACGGATTCCGGTTGATTCTTGCGAACGGGCTCAGTGTCCGGCCAGCTTCTTTTGGAGCAACTCGTTTACCATCTTCGGATTCGCCTTGCCCTGGGTGGCGCGCATGACCTGGCCCATGAAGAAGCCCAGGAGCTTGGTCTTGCCGGCCCGGTATTCGGCGACGTCGCCGGGATGTTCGGCGAGGATGCCGTCGACGACCCCTTCGAGTTCGCCGGTATCCGAGATCTGTACGAGGCCCTGTTCCTCGATGACCTGGGCCGGCGATTTGCCGGTTTCAGCCATGGTGTCCAGGACGTCCTTGCCGATCTTGCCGCTGATCTTGCCTTCCTTGATCTGTCCGAGCAACTGAGCCAGGTGATCGGGTGGAATGCGGGCTTCGAGGGTCCCCTGGTCCATGTGGTTCTCGTGCTGGACACGCAGGAGTTCGCTGAGCATCCAGTTGCTGACGGTGCGGGCATCGCCGGCCACTCCGCCGGGTGCTTCACTGGATGTCCCGCCAGCCGCTTCGCCCGCCGCTTCGCCGGCCGCGCTCCTGGCCGTGTCGCCCACCGCCTTGCTGACACATGCCTCGAAGTAGTCGGCCCGGGTCCGGTTCTCCGTCAGTTTCCGGGCCATGTCCTGCGGCAGTCCGTATTCATCGACGAAGCGTTGCATGCGCGCGTCGGGGAGTTCGGGCAGGTCTTCACCGATCTCGTCCACCCAGGAACGGGCGATCTCGACGGTAACGAGGTCCGGGTCGGGGAAGTACCGGTAGTCGTGGGCTTCCTCCTTCGACCGCATGGGGAAGGTCTTCCGCTTCTCCTCGTTCCACAGGCGGGTCTGGCGCACGACGGTGCCGCCGTCATCGAGCAGCTCGGTCTGCCGATCGATCTCGAACTCCAGGGCCCGTTCCATGGATCGCATGGAGTTCATGTTCTTGATCTCGACGAGTTCGCCCAGGGGATCGCCGGGCTTGCGGATGGACACGTTGGCGTCGCAACGCAGGCTGCCCTCTTCCATGTTGCCGTCGCAGACGCCGATGTACTGCAGGATCTGCCGCAGCCGGGCAAGATAGGCCGAGGCTTCGCGGGGGCTGCGGATGTCGGGTTCGCTGACGATCTCCATGAGGGGCACGCCCGTCCGGTTGAAGTCGATGTAGCTCAGATCGGGATCGTACCCGGGTTCGTTGTGGATGGACTTGCCGGCTTCTTCCTCCAGGTGGATTCGCCGGAGCCGGACGAATCGGGGGCCGTCCTCCCCCTCGATCTCGATGCCGCCGGCCAGGGAAATAGGCTCGCCCGCGCGGTCGTACTGCGAGATCTGGTAGCCCTTGGGCAGGTCCGGGTAGAAGTAGTTCTTGCGCGCGAAGGCGCTGGTTTCGGCCACGCGGCCGTCCACGGCCAGGGCCATGCGGATAGTGTATTCGACGGCGCGGCGGTTCAGGACGGGCAGGACGCCGGGCATGCCGAGGCAGATGGGGCAGACGCGTGTGTTCGGCTCCCCGCCGAAGGCCACGGGACATCCGCAGAAGATCTTCGAGTTGGTCAGGAGCTGGGCGTGCACTTCCAGCCCGATCACGGATTCATATTTAATGGCTGCATCGCTCATGACCGCGTCGCCTTCTCGAAGGCGTAGGCCGCCCGAAGAATCCGCTCCTCGCCGAAATGGGGACCGATGATCTGCAGGCCGATGGGCATGCCGTCGGGGTCCGTTCCGCAGGGCAGGGAGATGGCCGGCACGCCGGCGAGGTTGATGGGCACGGTATATACGTCGGACAAGTACATCTGCAGCGGATCGTCGATCTTCTCGCCGATGCGGAAGGCGGTGGTGGGCGTGGTGGGCGCCACCAGGAGATCGACCTTCTCGAAGGCCTGGTCGAAGTCGCCCTTGATGAGTGTCCGCACGCGCTGGGCCTTATCGTAGTAGGCGTCGTAATAGCCGGCGCTGAGCACGTAGGTGCCGAGCATGATGCGGCGCTTCACCTCCAGGCCGAACCCTCCGCTGCGGGTCGATCCGTACATGGCGTCCAGCCGGTCTTCGGTCGCGATAGGTTGCGGGCGGACCCCGGCTCCGCTGCCGGCCGACGCCTCCGGTGCAGCCCCTCCATGCGCGTTATTCGCCGCGTCGCCCTCCCCGCCCCGGTACCCGTATTTCACCCCGTCGTATCGGGCCAGGTTGGAGGAGGCTTCGGCCGTTACCAGGATATAGTACGCGGCCACGGCATATTCGGTGTGGGGCAGGCGAACGCTTTCCACGCGGGCGCCGAGAGATTCCATGCGTTCGATCGCCCGGCCGACGCTTTCCTTCACGGACGGGTCGAGGCCCTCGGCCAGATATTCTTCGGGAACGCCGATGCGCACCCCTTCGATGCCCTGCTTCAGGTTTGCCGCGTAGTCCGGCACCGTTTCCGAGGCCGATGTGGTATCCATGGGGTCGTGTCCCGCGATGATGCCCAGAAGACGCGCGCAGTCTTCCACGTTCCGGGCCATGGGGCCGACCTGGTCGAAGGAGGATCCGTAGGCGATGATGCCGTAGCGGGAGACCCGTCCATAGGTGGGCTTCAGTCCCACGACGCCGCAGAAGGCCGCGGGCTGGCGGATCGAACCGCCCGTGTCCTCGCCCAGGGCCAGGACCGCCGTGCCCGCCGCCAGGGCCGCCGCGGAACCGCCGCTCGAGCCGCCCGGTACGCGAGACGTGTCCAGGGGGTTCCGGCAGACGTCGAACCCGGAGTTCTCGTTGGAGGACCCCATACCGAACTGGTCCATGTTGGTCTTGCCGACGATCACGGCGTCCGCCGCGCGCAGCCGGGCGATGACGGTGGCGTCGTAGGGCGGCACGAACCCCTCGAGGATCCGGGAAGCGCAGGTGGTTTCCAGGCCCTTCGTGCAGATAGCGTCCTTGATGGCGATGGGCACGCCGGCCAGCGGTCCGGTGGGTTCGCCGGCGGCAATACGACGATCCACTTCCTGCGCGTCTTCAATCACCGACTCCGGGTCGATCGCGAGATAAGCGCCGATGGCGGAGTCTTTCTTTTCGATGAGGCGCAGGACTTCCCTGGCCGCCTCTTCCGCCCTCACTTCGCCGGACTTGATCCGCGGCGCCAGTTCGTGGGCAGCCATTTCGATTAAGTTCGCCACGCGTTACTCCGGATTCAAATGCAAGGGGTCTTCACCGCGCGATCAACAAGGTCACTCGATGGGCTTCGGCGCCCGGCAGCTCCATCGGTGCCCCGTGCGCGTCCCGTTTCGTGAACGGGTGGTGCATGACGATGTCCTGGCGGCCGTCCCGGTTGAGGTCCGTCATCCAGGCGAACTCTTCGTCATTGGGCAGTTCGATCGCCACCTTCTGTGGCTCTTCGGCAAACAGGTCCGGCCCGGGCACGCCGACGTAAGCATGCAGTTCCCGGTGGGTCCACTCGATCAGCAGGTCGGCGCGGCCGTCTCCCATCACGTCCCCGATGAACAGGTTCTTGTTGAACGCGCGCAAGTACTGTTCGCGGTCCCATCGCCGTGCGTGTTTTCCGCCCTGCAGTACAACAGCCAGGGGAACCCAACCCGGCTCCCGCGGGCTCGGCGCGCCGTCCAGCTGGATGCGTCGCGTGGCCGTGGGACTGTCCGGGATGCGGCCGTCTCGCACCCGGTAGAAGGCGAGATTCAACCAGACGTCATCGCCCATGAAGCCCTTGATCCGCTTGAAGAGGCTGCCTTCGAGATACTTGTGCTCGATCGAGGTGACGACGAGGTCGCCTTCGCCGTTCCCGTCGAGATCGCGGCGCGCCATGGCGAGCTGGACGTGATTGTCGGTCTGAATCGTGACATTCGGGATGGACGCGAATCGGATGGGGCTGTCGGCACCGCGCGCGCCATCAACGCCGCGCGCGCCATAATACACTTCGTAAGCGGATCGTTTGTCCTTGATCCGTGCTCCCTCGAGGACATAGACCACCATGTCGGCGATGCCGTCGTCATTCAGGTCGCCGAACGAATGAAGCGCCCGGCCCGTCATATCCCCGACGGCGAGCGAGGTAACCTCGTCGGTGTCGAAACGCACGCCGCTGGTGAAGGTCAACGGATCGGGGCCGAAGAGTCCCTGTCTGTCCTGTATGTGCGCTTCGAAGCGGTCTTCGTTCCAGGACACCAGGTCGACGCGGCCGTCGCCGTTGCAGTCGAACTCGTGGATCCGGCTCACGCTCCACGGGTCGAACCGGTAGCCGTCGGCGCCCAGGATCGGATCCAGGTTGGGCGGAGGACCCATTTCCACCGGATTGGCGAAAACACCGCCTGCCAATTGGACGAAAACATAGAAACCACTATCACCGGGAACGACCAGGTCGATCAGGCCATCGCCGTTCACATCCCAGGTGATGTCCACGTGCGGCACTTCACTATCACGGGGCGCCTTGAAACCGGCCGTGGCGATCGTGGCGGTCGGGACGGACACGAGTTCGTCCTCCGTGTCCGAACCGGGATCCCACACGTTGAGCCGACCCGGTTCGCCGGTAATCAGGCGATCGCGGCCATCGATGCGGGCAACGTCGACGAAGGTCACGCTCGGACGCAGCCGCGCATCCATCCGCAACGCCCAGGTTCCCTTTGCCTCCGGGGCAGCGTGCTTTTCTACTCGTCCGGTGGTCTCAGATCCACCTTCATCCGATCCGCCCTCGAACGCATAGATACGCAGGCGGCGACCGCCGTCTGCTTCGACCATCACCACGGCCAAATCCGCCACTTCACCTCCCAGCAGGTATCCCGTCAGCACAGTCTGCCGGACCGCCGGGCCGATGTCGATTTCGTACCGGTCGAATGCGAAAATGGCGGGTTGCGCGGCAGCGTCACTATTGCGGTCAAGATCGCCGGCGTCGTCCTGTACCCCGGGGTCTATGCCGGCATGGCCCGGTTCGGCAGATCTCGCGGCAGCGTGACTCAGGCCTGCGGTGCCTCGGCCACTCCAGAGCATCACCGCGACGACGGCAACCACGACGGCAACCACGATCGGCAGCCATTCGAACCGCCGGGATGAACGCCGCTGGTGCTTGTGTGTCGAGGGTAGGGGACTTCGGATTGAGTGGATACGGCTGGAAAGTGGTTTCGTCATCTCATCAAGGGGCTAGTACCAGCGATAGTAATAGGTGGCGAAACCGATCCCGAGGATGCTGATGACGTTCACCTTGACCGTGAAGCCGAAGGTGACGGAGAGTATGACGAGCGGCAGGGTGGCGGGCGGGAAGGTGTAGACGAAGGCTTCCAGGAAGAACTTCTCCACCATGCTGCCGGGCATGAAGTGTCCGAAGAGCAGTCCTATCAATTCACCGACTACGCCGCCGACGATGGCGCCTACCAGGATGTAGAACACCAGCAGGCCCATCCCTTTACGCTGTGCCATGACCGGACTCCCTTACTCTTCCACGGACAGCGCCATGTCCTCGTCGTGACGGACCATGTGGACGCCCCAGGCCGCGATGCCGGAGAGGATGTACAGCAGCACGATGGGGAAGATCGTGAGCTGCGGATTCCAGACCAGGGCCACCAGGGCCACGGCGATGGCGATCAGCTTCAGGATGGACCACTTGCTCTTGAAGGCGAGGGACGGCAGGGTGCGGTAGGACAGGGGGCTGATCATGAGAATGGACAGCACGAGCATGAATCCCATGAACGGGCCTTCCAGGTGCAGTTCCTCCCACCGGTCCCAGCAGAAGATGACGTAGGACGCCACGGCGATGGCTGCCACGGGAATCGGCAGGCCCATGAAGTTGTCTTTTTCCTGGTTGATCCGCTCGACGCGGCGCAGCGTCATCACGTTGTACCGGGCCAGGCGGATGGCGCCGCACATCAGGAAGAGGAGGCAGAGCACCCAGGTGATCTCGCCGAAAGGCTTCAGGGTATACACGAGGACGATGGGCGCGACTCCGAAGGAGATCACGTCCGCCAGGGAGTCCAGCTCGATGCCGAACCGGGTCGCCCCCTGGCTGTAGCGCGCGACTTTGCCGTCGATGCTGTCCAGGAGGGCGGCGGCGATGATGAGCCATGGCGCGCGGCCGGGATCGCCGGTCAGGGCGTTAAACCCGTCGATACAGTAGAAGATGGCGGAAACCCCGCAGAAGATGCTGCCCAGCGTGAACACGTTCGGTAACGCGACGCGCACCCAGTTTTTCATTTAAGTACACTCCCAGTATCGTTAAGCACGCCCAGTATCGTTTCACCGCCCCGGACCCGGTCTCCGTTCTTCACCCGGATTTCAGCTCCGGCCGGCACGATGACGTCTATTCTCGATCCGAAGCGTATCAGGCCGAACCGGTCGCCCATACGCACTTCGTCGCCCTCGTTGACGTTGCAGACGATCCGCCGGGCCACGAACCCGACGATTTGCTTGATCAGGACCCGGCCCCTGTCCCCTTCGATGCCGAGGACCATCTGGGCGTTGTCTCCCGAGGCCTCGTCCTTGAAGGCGAGTTTGAACTCCCCTTCGATCCGCCGGCGCAACCTGACGACGCCGGTGATGGGGATCCGGTTTACGTGCACGTCCACGATGGACAGGAACACGCTGATCTGTGTGGCCGGTCCGCCGATGAAGGCGTCGTTTTCAATCTCTTCGACGGTCACTACCTTGCCGTCGCCGCCGGAAATCACCAGTCCGTCGCCCGGGGGCACCTGCCTGGCCGGGTCCCGGAAGAAGAACCCGACGAACAGGGCCAGGCCTCCGAACGCCGACGCCAGCACGATCCAGATCGCACCGGGGGCCAGGTAGCCGATCACCACGCTGCCGGCCGCAAGCGCAGCCAGGGGGATGACCATGACCCAACCGTCGCGTACCATGCCTTTTCCTTACAGTTCGGCGATATGCAGGACCAGGGGCATGAGGCGGCCGTCCCGCTCGACCTCCAGTTCGATGGAATCGCCCACCAGGCTGCCGTACAGCGCTTCCCGCGCTTCGGGATAGCTGGCGATCCCTTCCCCGTTGATCTTCCTGATCACGTCCATGACCAGGATGCCGGCCACGTCCGCCGGGCTGTCCGGATCGATCTCGTTCACCAGCACGCCCAGGCGGTTGTCGATGTTCAGCTCTTGGGCCACGTATTCCGTAATGTCGATCACCGACAGGCCCGTCCATCCCCGTCTCGTTCCGCCGTACTGGATCAGTTCGTCCGCGACGCGCCGGACCCGGTCGATGGGAATGGCGAAACCCACACCCTCCGAGCCGCCGCTTTCGGAGAGGATGAACGTGTTGATGCCGATGACCTCGCCGAGGGCATTGACCAGCGGACCGCCGCTGTTGCCCGGATTGATGGTCGCGTCGGTCTGGATCATGTCCCGGTAGACCGTCCTCGACCCCTGTTGCCGGCGGAAGTTCCGTCCCAGTGCGCTGACCACGCCGACGGCCACGGCCGGCTGGGCGTCCTCCACGGCCAGGCCAAGCGGATTGCCGATGGTTATGGCCCACTCACCGGTCATGATGTCGTCGGACCGGCCCAGCGCCGCCACCGGGATGTCCTGGCCTTCCACGTGGAGCACGGCCAGGTCCGACATGACGTCCACGCCCACCAGGTTGCAGACCAGGCTCCGGCCGTCGGTCAGGACGGCCCGGATCCGCCTGGCCGTGTAGTCGCCAAGCTGTACCACGTGGGCGTTGGTGACGATGTATCCCGCTTCGTCGATAATCACGCCCGATCCCGTGTTCGGCTCTTCGCGGGTATACAGCCGCGGTACCACGAAATGGCCGAAGAAGGGATCGTCGAACATCGGGGAGAATCCGCGCCGTCGCATCTGGAACGTCGCGACGATGCTCACCACGGCCGGTCCCGCCCGCTCCACCGCGGATACGATGGAAGTGCGCCGGGACGTGCTGATCGCTTCGTTGGCGGCGATCAGTCCCGATGGCGAACGCCGGAACTCCGCGCGGGGATCCGCGAATCCGCCGGCCCCCGGCGCTCCGAACGCATTGCTACGCCCGGGCTGGCCAGGTTGACCAGACAGTCCAGGCTGCCCTCCCGATCCAGGCTGACCACCGGACTCCGGGCTTTCCAATAAGGACGCGGGCGCCGAGTCCGCGTTCCCGGTCGCCGTCCCTCCGCCGAGCGAACTCAGCGCTTCGGGATAGGCCACGACCAGGAAGACGATACCCAACAACGCGCCAACGAAGGCCGCCAGGATGTACCACACTGCCATCGGGGTCCGTCTGGCCGTCGCGTAGCCCGTATGGCGTTCTCCCAAGTTCTGCATCGATCGGCACCGGGCATCCGCACCGCAACCATGCAGGGCTGAACAACGCTGATTTCAGTCGGAAATGCCTGGAAAAGTCGTGCGTCTGAAAGACCCGGAAACACCATGCTCCAATCGAGTTTCGGGGTCCTGAAACAGTTACCTCATTATATGCGCGGAGGGGTATGGAGTCAATACCTTTTTCCGGTGTCCGGAGCCCCGTCAACCGCGCCGTGACCGTGCCGCAGGCCGTGTCGTCAACCGCGCCGTGACCGGCCGGATGACGGTGAACAGGCCGCAAGCCGCTGACGGTGAACGGGTCGCAAGCCGCATGGTTAAAAAAATCGCGAATTAACAAGGATTTAACCTCGGGGAAACACTTGCGAAACAATGACCGTATACATTAGATTTGCTAGGTTGTTCCAGTGACTACGTGTACGAAGAGGCGCAAATCGACGCGGTGATCCGGTGGTCCAGCCTGGACCCGCCTGGTCCTTTCCGGGACCGGTTTCCCGGTCATCGATTCATCGGATAATCAACAGGGAGGAGCAATACTCGTGACCCCAATTGATGTAATCGCATTCGCAAGGGACCAGGGCGCGGAAATGGTCGACTTCCGGTTTATCGACGTACCGGGTACCTGGCAGCATTTTTCGGCGCCGATCGAAACGCTGGAAGAAGATACTTTCGAAGAAGGCGTCGGGTTCGACGGTTCGAGCGTCCGGGGTTTCCAGACCATCGACAAGAGCGACATGATCCTGATCCCGGATCCGCTGTCAGCCAAGATCGATCCCTTCATGGAGGCGAAGACGCTGATCCTGGTCTGCAACGTCAAGGATCCGGTGACGCTTGAAATGTACACGCGCGACCCGCGGTACGTCGCCCAGAAGGCCGAGGCTTACATGCAGTCCGTGGGCATCGCGGACACGGCCTACTTCGGCCCGGAAGCCGAGTTCTACATCTTCGACGACGTGCGGTTCGCCCAGAAGCCGAACGCCAGCTTCCACCGGATCGACGCCGGCGAGGGCTGGTGGAACACGGGAAAAGCCGAGAGTCCCAACCTCGGCAACAAGATTCCGTACAAGCGCGGGTATTTCCCCGTGCCGCCGACCGACACCCACCAGGACCTGCGCACGCGCATGGTGCTGACGCTCCGGAGCATGGGCATCGAGTCCGAAGTGCACCACCATGAGGTGGGCACGGCGGGTCAGGCCGAGATCGACATCCGCTTCAACACGCTGCTGCGCATGTCCGACGACCTGCTCATGTACAAGTACATCGTCAAGAACGTCGCCCGGCAGGCGGGCAAGACGGTGACCTTCATGCCGAAGCCGATCTTCGAGGACAACGGTTCGGGCATGCACGTGCACCAGAGCCTCTGGAAGGACGGCAAGAATCTCTTCTTCGAGGCCGGCACGTATGCCGACCTGAGCGATATGGCCCGGCACTACATCGGCGGCCTGCTCCATCACTGCGCCTCCGTGCTGGCCTTCGCCGCGCCGACGACGAACTCCTACCGGAGGCTCGTCCCGGGTTACGAAGCGCCGATCAACCTGATCTACTCGCAGCGCAACCGAAGCGCCTGCGTGCGGATCCCCATGTATTCGAAGAGCGAGAAGGCCAAGCGGATCGAGTTCCGCACGCCGGATCCGGGCGCCAATCCCTACCTGGCCTTCACGGCCATGATGATGGCCGGCCTGGACGGTATCGAGAACCGGATCGAGCCGCCGGAGCCGATCGACCTCGACCTCTACGATCTCGAGCCGGAACAGGCCGCGGAAGTGGCCCACACGCCGCAGGACCTCGGCGAGGCGCTGGACGCCCTGGAGGACGATCACGACTACCTCCTCAAGGGCGACGTGTTCACGCCGGACCTGGTCGAGACCTATCTCGATTACAAGCGGGAGAACGAGCTGGACCAGATCCGCCTGCGTCCGCACCCTTGGGAGTTCGGTCTCTACTACGATATCTAGTCCGGTTCGTAGGGCAGTAGCGTTTCAATGTAACGCGCGCCTCCTCCGTTTCGACGCGGGGAGGCGCGGTCTTTTTAAGGCTGCACCATGACGACCTTCACATTTGACCGAGACGCGCTTTCCTCGCCGTTGCCGGCCGCGGTATCCGACCGCCTGCGCACCTCCGGTTTCGAGCAACCGGAGGATGCATGGCGCATGCTGGGACAGATCGATGCGCGGCTGACCCCACTCGGCGTGGGCGGCGCGGATAACCTCTTCCCGGTGCTGGCCGATGCGGCGGGCGGTTCCCTACAGCCCGACCGGGCGCTCATCAGCATGCACGCGCTCATAACGCGAGGCGGCGATGGGCAGGTCCCGGCCCTGCTGGATCTGCTGGCCGCGCCGTCCGAATCCCGGGACGCGCTGCTCACGATCCTCTCGGCCAGCCCGTACCTCACCACGACGCTCGTCCAGGACGTGGGATTCCTGCTCGACACTTTCGCGGGCGACGCGTGGCGCACGCTGCAGCCGGCGGAGGAACTGGACACGGTATTGACCGGCATGCTCGACGGCGTGTCTACGCCGGACGAGGCCATGAAACCCCTGCGCACGTTCAAGCAGCAGGCTTACCTGCGCATCGCCGTGTGCGACCTGATGCGGCAGTCCGGCACGCCGGCGGTCCTGGAACGGCTCACGGACGTGGCCGACCTCTGTCTCCAGGCGGCCCACGATGTATGCGGCGCGAAACTGCAGGCGCGGCACGGACGGCCGATGCTCGAGGGATCGAAACCAAGCGGCTTCGCCGTCATCGGCATGGGGAAGCTGGGCGGCAGGGACCTGAACTTCAGTTCGGACATCGACCTGCTTTACGTGTACGACGCCACGGACGGCCGCACCGACAAGGACGGGACCTCCACCTACGAGTACTACCCGAAACTCGCCCGGGCCATCACCGACCTCATCAGCCGGCTCACGCCGGACGGCCAGGTCTTCCGCGTCGATCTGCGCCTGCGTCCGGAGGGACGGGCCGGGGATATCGCCAATTCGATCGACGGCTACCGCTGGCACTACGAGATCCAGGGCCAGGCCTGGCAGCGCCAGGCGCTCCTGAAGGCCCGGTGCTCGGCGGGGAGCAGGGAGGTCGGCGGCCGGTTCCTCGACACGATCCAGCCCTTCGTATTCTATCCCGCCCTCGACCAGCCGCTGATCCTGGAAGATATCAACCACATGCGGGAGCGCATCGCGAAGGCGCTGATCGAACGGGGCAGCGGCGACTACCACGTCAAGCTGGGGAAAGGCGGCATCCGGGAGATCGAGTTCATCGCCCAGGGATTCCAGTTGGTGTACGGCGGAATCCAGGGCTGGCCCTGGGAACGGGGCACCCGCAGGATGCTGGCCGCGCTGGCGGAAAAGGGGTACCTGTCCGATGAGGAGGCGTCCGACCTGGACGAAGCCTATCTCTTCCTGCGGGACCTGGAAAACCGGATCCAGATGACCTCGGGCCACCAGACCCACGAGATCCCCCGGGAACGCGGCGCCCAGTCCGTCCTGGCCGGCATGATGGGGCTGTCCGGACCGACGCTCGGCGAACGGGAAGCCGCGCCCGACAGGATGCTGAACGCCTACGGGAAGCACACCGCCCGCGTCCACCAGATCTACGACCGGGTCTTCCATTCGGCGATGTGACGGTACGCGGATCGTCTTCATGCGCTGCCGCGAGATCGCCTGGACCGAGGCCAGACCAGGGCGGCACGTGACGGACAGCGTGCTGTAAGTGTAATTTCGAGGTGTACATAGAAAACGCCCGGCCCTGGTCTCAACGATTCCAGGTCCGGGCGTTTTTCTTTTTAGTGCTCGTCACCTGACCGGGCACCGCTAGTTCAGACTGCACTTGCGCGCTCTACTTGCGCGGCTGCGCGCTACCTCACTCACAACCGCGCTCTACTTGCGCGGCTGCGCACTACCTCCCCACGCTTACGCCCAGGCCCGCTTGACGCTCGACGTGACCCAGTTGCTCAGGTCCTCGAAGATGGTGTAGACCGTCGGCAGCAGGATGAGCGTCAGGATGCCGGAAGTGGTCAGGCCGCCCACCAGGGCCAGGCTGACCGGGCCCCACTGGTTCGCGCCGCGGTCTTCCACGGGACCGAAGAACTCGGGGAAGAGGAGCGGGGCCACCATGGGCAGCAGGCCGAAGATGGTCGTCAGCGACGTCATCAGGATCGGCCGCAACCGGTGCCGGCCGCCCAGGAGGAGGGCCTCCGTACGGGTCATGCCCTCCCTGCGCAAATGGTTTACGTGATCGATGAGCACAATGGCGTTGTTTACCGCAAGTCCCGACAGTACGATGATCCCCAGGTAGGAGTTCGTGTTCAGTGTCGTGCCGGACAGGTAGAACACGACGAAGGCGCCCACCAGTCCGCAGAGCACCGACAACAGGATCGTGAAGGGCTGGATGAAGGACTCCGAAATGGCCGCCATAATCAGGTAGATGAGGACCACGGACAGGAGAATGGCGAAGAGGAACTCGCCCTGGGATTCCCGCATCATGTTGAAATTGCGCCCCATGCTCCACGAATAGCCCGGCGGCAGTTCGATGCCCTGCATCATTTCCGTCACCTGGGCGTTAATGGCGCGTGTGCCCGGTCCTGTCGTGTTTCCGCCCACTTCCACCTGCGATTCCCGGTCCTTCCGCTCGATGGCGTCGGGCCCCTTCTGCTTGGAAAAACTGGCCAGGTTCCCCACGGGGATCATGCCGCCTTCGGCCCGCTCGAACGTCATGTTCTGCAGCTTCTGCATGCTGGCACGGTCCTCTTCCTCGAGGTGCAGCAGGATGTCCACCTCGCGGTCGTCGGCCTTGAATTTACCCCGTGCCCGGCTGCTCAGCGCCGCCTGCACCGTACGGGCCGCCTGTCTCGGCGAGATCCCGTACGTTTGCGCCACGGCCCGGTCGACCTGTACCTGGATCTCCTCGTCGCCCCGCTCCAGGCTGGTATCCACGTCCTTGAGGCCCGGGATGACCTCCATCCGGGTCCGGATATCCTCGGCGATATTGGAAAGCACCGCCATGTTGTCGCCCTTCAGCTCGACGTCCACACCTGATTGCCCGCCGCCGTAACGCCGCATGCGGCCGGGTCTCCACTGTACGCCGGCGATTTCAGGCAGCGCGCGGGTAATCCGGGTCTGAAGCTGCGTGGCCGACTCCTGCCGTTCCTCCGGCGGGGTCAGCACGATGCGGATATTTGCCCGGCGCAGGCTGCCGTAGGACGAGATGGATTCTATGTGGAAGTCCTCCTTGCGGTCCAGGAGGAGTTTCTCCACGTCCGTGAAGACGGCCTTGACGTCCTCGATGCCGTAGCTGCCCGGCAGGTCCGCGGCGATCGCGATATCCCGTGTCGGCGCCATCGGCTGGAACTCCGTCTCGATATTCTGGTACAGCCAGTAGCTGCCGTATAGAATCGCGGCAAAGGAGACTACCGTGACGAACCGGTGCTTGAGGTTCCAGGCCAGGACCGACGTATACAGCCCCGACAGCCTCGCGAAGAACGCCGATGGCTTGCCCAGCGGCCGGTTGAACAGCCTCGACGATACCAGCGGAATGAGCGTCAGCGCGATGAAGACGGCCGCCACCATGACGATGCAGAAGGTGACGACGAAGTCCTTCATGAAGAGCATGAACCGGCTGCCCCCGCCCAGGAAGACCAGGGGCATGAACACGCAGAGGGTCGTCGCCGTGGCCGCGATGATGGCCATGGTCACCTCGCGGGTACCCACGACGGCCGCGATCCGGGCCGGCAGGTTGCCCTCCTGGCGATGCCGGTAGATGCTTTCGAGCACTACCACGGCGGCGTCAACGAGCATGCCCACCGCCAGCATCAGGCCCATGAGCGAGATCAGGTTGATGGAAACCGTGGACCCGGCGCCCTGGCGAAGCAGGTACATGAAGGTGAAGGTGCAGATGATCGATATGGGGATCGCCAGGCCGATGATCATGGTGCTCCGCACATTCCGCAGGAAGAGGAACAGCACGATGACGGCCAGCATGCCGCCCAGCAGTCCCGTGTTCCGCAGATCCGAAAGCCGGTCCGTTATGCTCTGCGACTGGTCGAAGAAGACCCGCGTTTCAAGGTCCGCGAACTGGGGTTGCGTCTGGAGTTCATCCAGCACGGACTGGGTGCGCTGCGCCACGTCCACGATGTTGGCCGTAGACGTCTTGTACACCCGGATCGTGACCGCGTCGACCCCGTTCAGCCGCTGGAAACTGTCGTTTTCCGGGTAGTCGTACTTTACCTCCGCCACGTCGCGGAGCGAAAGGGTCGTGCCCGGTATGGGCAGGTTCGCCACTTCTTCGGCGGCCCGGTACTCGTTCACGGAACGCACCGAGTACTTCTTTCCGCCCTCGGTGACGGTCCCGGCCGTCATGGTGACGTTGTTCTGCGTCAAAGTCTGGCTGAGATTGAACAGATCGAGGTTGTGGGACTGCAGCTTCTCGCTGTCCACGTGCACGAGCAGCTGCTTGTCGATCATCCCGCTGATTTCCACGTTCGCCACGCCTTCCACGCGCTGGATGCGCGGCTGGATTACCTTGGTGACGATGTTGTAGAACTCGGCGGGGTCCCCGCTCCATGCCACGCTGAAGTTGTAGATGGGCATATCGTTCGGGTTCCAGCGCCGGATGCGGATGCGTTCCACGTCGGCGGGCAGTTCACCCCGCACCTGGTCGATCCGGTCGCGGACCTCCATGGCCGCCATGTTCATGTCCGTCCCGGTCTCGAACTCGATGCGGACCCGCGAGTTGTCGTCGCTGGAATTGGACTCCATGCTCTTCATGTTGCTGAGTGTGCCGAAGGCGTCCTCCAGCGGCCGCGTGATCAGCCGTTCCACTTCCTCGGGCGACGAGGACGGATACGGCACGCTGACGTTCAGGGACGGAAAGGACATGTCCGGCAGGAACATCAGCGGCAGCTTGGTATAGGAAATCATACCCAGGGTGACGACACTGACGATGATCATGATCGTCGTCACCGGTCGGTTTACGGAAAATTCGGCAATGCTCATGCCTCTACCACCTCCTGGGACACCGGTTGCCCGGCGGTTCTTGTAAACAGCCCGTACACGCTTGCCATGGCCGACTCGATCGTCATGTAGATGAGCGGCACCAGGACCAGCGTCACCATCGTGCCGGCGATCAGGCCGCCGATCACGGTGATGGCCATGGGCGCGCGCAACTCGGCGCCTTCACCGACGCCGATGGCCATCGGCAGCAGGCCGAGGACCGTGGTCGCCGTCGTCATCATGATGGGCCAGAGGCGCGTCTGCGCCGCCTCGACGATGGCCTCCTGCAGTTCCGTACCCCTGCGTCGCAGCTGGTTGATATAATCCACCAGCACGATGGCGTTGTTCACCACGATCCCGGTGAGCATGATCACCCCGATCAGCACGACGACGCTGATCGTCTGTCCCGTGAGCACGAGCGTCGCGACGACGCCGATGATCGAGAAGGGGAAGGTAAACATGATCACGAAGGGATGGAGCAGCGATTCGAACTGGGACGCCATGACCAGGTAGACGAGAAAGATCGAGAGCAGAAGGGCGAACTGCAGGCTCGCGAAGGCCACCTGCATTTCCTCGTTCTGCCCCTTGATGCCCACGATGAAATCGATGGGCAGCATGAAGCCGTCAATGATCCCCTGGATGTCGTCGGCCGCGTCACCGAGCGAACGGCCCGAAAGACCCGCGGACACGATGGCCACCCGCTGCTGGTTGACCCGCCGTATCTCGCTCGGACCCTGGGCGACGCGGACTTCCGCGACGGCCGCCAGCGGCACGGGCACCGCGCCTTCCGGGTTCACCACCAGTCGCCGAATGGCGTCCAGGCTCAGCCGGGTTTCGTCCTCCGCCCATACGCGGATGTCGATCTTCCGGTCGCGGCGGGTGAGCTCCGTCGCCACGTTGCCCTGGACCTTGTTCTGCACGATCTGCGTGACCGTGCCCAGGTTGAGTCCCAGGTTGGCGAGCTTCCGGCGGTCGAATAGGATCTGTACTTCCGGATTCCCGCCCTCCATGCTGGCTTTCACGTCGGTCAGGCCGGGTACCGTGGACATCTCCGCCGCGAGTTCCTCGGAAACTTCCGTGAGCCGGGTCAGGTTGTACCCGCTGACTTCCACCTCCACCGGGTTCTTGAAGCTGAAGAGCGCGGGACGGGCGAACTCGGGCGCCTCGATGCCCGGAATGGGCGCGAAGCTGTCCCGCAGGCGGTTCATGACGTCCTCTTCCACCGCGCCGCGAAGGCCCGGTTCCAGCCGGATGTGCAACTGCCCGATGTTCTCCCGCTCCTCGCCCGCGTTGCCGCCGGATTGGCCCATGGTTCCCGCCAGCACGTACACCGTGCTTACTTCAGGGTAGTCCCGGGCGATCGCCGACATGCGGTTCAACGCGTCCTCGGTCACGGGCAGCGGCGTGCCCACGGGCAGCTTCACGTTGACGAAGAACTCGCCCTGGCTCATCTGGGGGATCAGCTCGATGCCGATCGTGGGAACGACATAGAGGGAACCCGCCAGCAGGGCGGTCCCGGTGAACAGTGTCAGGACGCGGTTGGCCAGGGCCCAGCGGAGGAAGGGCGGGTAGGCCCGGCGGATGACCGGGAAGATCCGGTCGAACAGCCAGCCCACGGGCCAGAGCACGACGCGCACCAGTCCCCAGGCCGAGAAGAGCACCCACCTGACGAGGTAGAATACACCCGTTACGATGTATCCCAGCCCCCGGGAGAATGCGTTCCAGACGGTCCCGATCACGGTCCGGATCCTGCCCATCGCCGTGGCCGGATCCTGTGCAGACTGGTCGTCCCCGTCTTCCGCGAGCGCTTCCCTGTCGCGGTGCAGGATCGACGATATCACCGGGATCAGGGTGACGGCCACCAGGGTGGCCACGACGAGCGAAAAGGTAACGGCCAGCGCCAGGTCCCGGAACAACTGCCCGGCGATGCCTTCCACGAAGACGATGGGCACGAACACGCACACCGTGGTCAGCGTCGCGGCCACGACGGCCTGTCCGACCTCGGACGCGCCGAGGCGCACCCGTTCCGCGACGGGCAGGTCGCCCCCTCGTCTTCGGTGCCGGTCGATGCCTTCCAGGACCACGATGGAGTTGTCCACCAGCATCCCGACCCCCAGGGCCAGGCCGCCGAGGGACATGATGTTCAGCGAGACGTCAAAGGCGTAGAGGAAGAAGAAGGTGGTGACCACCGAGATTGGGATGGACACGCCGATGATGAGACTGCTCGAACTGCGCAGGAACAGGTACAGGACCAGGATGGCGAGTATGCCGCCGTACATGGCCGTCTTGAGCACCTCGTCCACCGACTGCTGGATGAAGATCGACTGGTCGAAGACGACCTCCAGATTTACGCCCGAAGTGAGGCCGGCCACGGTCTCCCGCACCGAGTCCAGCCGGTCCTTGACCACGCGCCCCACCTGGATCGTATTGGTCCCGGCTTCCTTGTAGATGGCGATCTCGATGCTCTCCCGGCCGTTGATCCCTGCGGAAAGCTTGCGTTCCTTGTGGCTTTTCGTGACCGAGGCGACGTCGGAGAGCAGGATGGGCACGGTGTTGACCTGGCCGACGATGATGTCGCCGATCTCGTCCACGGCCTGGAACTCGTTCAGGATGCGTACCAGGTATTCCGTCTCGCCGTCCTTGATGGTGCCGCCCGCGAGATTGACGTTCTCCTGCTCGAGCCGGGTGGCCACCTGTGTGATGGGTATGCCGAGGCTGGCCAGCCTGGACTCGTCCAGCTCCACGTGGATTTCCTCTTCCAGGCCGCCGCTGATCTTTACCGCGGCGACGCCCTCGAGGGCTTCCAGCTCTCGCTTGATCTCCTCTTCCGCCATGATCCGCAGGGCCGTGAGGCTTTCGTTGCCGGACAGCGCGATGCGCAGGATGGGGTCGAGGCTCGGATCGAACCGGAGCAGGATGGGTTTCTCCGCCGCCTGGGGCAGGTTGAGCAGGTCGATCTTCTCCCGCACGTTCAGGCTGGCGAAATCCATGTTGGTGCCCCACTCGAACTCCAGGATGACGTCGGACCGCTCGGGGCGGGAAATGGAGCTGACGCGCACCACGCCGGTCACCACGCCCACCGCCTCTTCGATGGGCTCGGAGACGAGGTTCTCGATCTCGTTCGGCGCGGCGCCGACGTACTCGGTGCGGACCGTCAGGGTCGGGTACGTGATGTCCGGGAGCAGATTGATGGGCAGCCGCGAGAAGGCGATGGTGCCGAAGAGCAGCATCGCCGTCATCAGCATGATGATCGTGACGGGCCTGCCGATGGAGAAACCGATGATTTTCATAAATCCTTTACCGTGTTACAGGCGATCGGGTTAAAAGGCTGATTAAATCGCCCCGGTGCCTTCCTGTTCAAAGTACCTACCCTTTTAATGTTCGTCGCCGATCAGATTGTGAATCATCTCGACCAGGGCCTTTCTCGCGTCATCCATGGTCGGCGACTCGCGGCGGGCGGAGACGTAGAGGTTTGCATACTGCTTGCAGATCTCAAGCGACGGTGTGTAGGCGCCGGCCGAATCCAACTCGCTGCGAACGCCGTCCAGCGTCAATTGAAACATCTCGACCGTCTCGAGGAAACCGTCTGTGATTTCCGCCTTCCGCACTTCGTCCCATGCATTGGCCAGCACATCGCCTATATCGGCCGGTTCGCAGTTGCACAGGTCGTGCAGTTTCGAATACGCGGTCCGAAACCGTTTTTCGACCTCTTCGCGCTGGGCCGGATCGGGACTTTCCATGGTCAGGGACCGCTGGATCAGTTCCTCGAGTTTCTGGTCGTCCTGGGCCGCGGCCGGTAACGCAATCACCAATATGAGTGCAGAGATCAACCATCGCATAATGAACCTCCCGAAAATGTGTACGTTGAATATGCGTCCAGGCCAACTGGGACGGTTACTGCGGCCGTCCCCCTCCGCGCTGCGCGCGCATCTGGCGCATCTGCTGGATCAGGAACGTACGTTGCCTTTCTTCGTCTTCCGCGAAGCTCGGATCCTCCTCCACCTGCTTGTCATAGGCCGCCTTGATGTCCGGGTTCTGGAACATCCGCTTCTTCATCTGGGCCAGGTCCATGTTCATCATGCGACCACCGCCCATCCCGCCGGGTTGGCCGCCGGCACCTTCTCTCGCGCCGCCCGCGCCGCCCGCGCCCGCCATGCCGGGCCTGCCGGACCCGCCGGTTCCTTCCTGCACCGCCTGTCTGCCGCCGTCTTCACCACCCGATCCTCCGCGGCCGCCCATGGCGCCAGGGCCACCGCCCATGCCCGCCGGTCCACCCCCCATGCCTTCAGCGGCGGGCGGGATCTGTCCGGCGATGCGGACGGGCGCGCCGTTACGAAGTCCTTCCTGGCCCACGGTGATGATGGAGTCGCCGTCGGACAGACCCGACAGCACCTCCACGTAATCCCCTTCCGCGATGCCGATTTCAAGGAGCCGCTTTTCGGCCGTGCCGTCCTGGAACAGGAAGGCGTATGATCCCTCAGCCTCGGCTACCAGGGCCTTCTTCTCGACCTGCAGCACGTTCTCCTGGATCGCGATCACCAGGTTCACCGTGGTGAACATGCCCGGTCTCAACGTGACCATCCGGTCCCGGATTTCCACCGTGACCTTGACCGTGCCGCTCTCGGGATCCACGATGGGACTGATCAGGGAGACCCGGCCCGTGTGGGTCTGTTCAGATCCTTCCACGTTGATGCGCACCGACTGTCCCGGCCGGACCTGTCCGATGTCCTTCTCGGGCACGTGAATGCGGGCGAGCAGCGGATCGAGATCCGCCGTCCGGAATACCACGTCATTCGCGTTCACCAGGTTGCCCACCTCGACCAACCGCTCCGTGATGATCCCGGAGAAAGGGCTTCGGATCGTGGCGTATTCCAGTTGAAGCTTTGCAGACTCGTACTGGGTCGCGGCGGCCTCGTACTGGAACTTGGTCTGTTCGAATTCCTGGCTGCTGAGCAACTCCTGCTCCACCAGTTCCTGGGACCGCTTGTAGTTCGATTCCAGGCTGTTCATGTTCACTTCCCGCTCCCTGAGCGTCAATTCCAGCGCGTCGGTGTCGAGCTGGGCCAGCGGCTGCCCCTCCGTCACCCGGTCGCCCTCCTCGACCAGGATCGACTTCACGAGCCCCTGCGTGCGCGAGACCACGTCCACGTGCCGCTCCGCCTCGAGCGATGTGTAGGTCAGCAGCGTCGCGGCGATGTTGCCGCGGCCCACGGTCTTCACCTCGACCGGTATGGAAGCGCCGGTACGGGCCATGGCGCCCATGCCGGGCCGGCCGCCGCGCTGATTCTGCGCCGCGTCTTCCGACTCCTCCTCGCCGCCGCCGCAGGCGAGGACGCCCGCCACCGCCAGCACAACCGGCCAGTACGCCAGTTTACTTAACCCAAGCCGCTTGAACATGAACCGCTCCTCCGATGATAGATCCTTCGCAATCCGGTTTCAAAGTATTCCCGGCCGCCCCGCGGGCTTTTTCTACCTGCTCCGCGGCCAGCCCCGCTACCTCCGACGGTATCCGCTCCGGAACCGTTCCTTGATCATCGTAAAAAACATCGTTTGCTGTTCCGGGGTAAGCACTTCTTTGTGCGCCACGATGTAGTCGAAGACGATGGCTTCCCGTTCCGCCTGGAGCGAATCCATCTGCGCCTTGACCCGGTCGACCTCCCCGCGGTCGGCGTCCGGCGCTATGAGCAAGTCGTACAACTGGTCCCGCTTTTCACGGTAACCATCCCGGTAGGGCGTAAGTTGTTCTCCGAGCTCGGTCCGCATCTGCCTGACCTGCTCCGCCTGGGATTCGGTGAGGCCGAGCCGTTCCGTGATGGGCATCCTTGCCTCTCGCCGGTTCTCCCGGTCGCGGCGCTCGTCGTCGCCCCAGCGGTGGTATGCGCGCGTCGCCAGCGAAGCCAGGTTGATGACCGTCAGCAGGACCACGCCCCATATGATCAGTTTCTTTTTCATCTTCCGGATCTATCCTCAATCATCCGCGGTTTCGACCCAGTCCAGCAGCAGGAATTCCTGTTCCACCGGCTCGGACGAGATTACCTGCAGGTCATTGGTAAAAGAGTAAGCCACTACGCCGGTTTGCACGGGTAACGGATCGACCCCCGCCGTATCTCCGTTGGATCCACTGCCGAGGTAGGCCCCGATCAGGATGCCCGCGGCCAGCGTAACGGCCATCAGCGCCGGACGGGCGAGCCAGGCGAGCCCTGTTCCCACCGTTGGCCCAGGTTCGATGACGCCCTCGCCCCGAAGCGCCGCCTCGAAACGCGTACGCAACCGCAGGGTGGGTCCGGTCACGTTCAGCAGGGCATCCGAATTCCAGGCCTGCCGAAGCGCGTCGACCCGCTCGCGGCATCGCGGGCAGGTACGCAGGTGCTCCTCGCACCGGACCCGTTCTTCCTGAGGAAGATCTCCGTCGATATAGTGGATGATCCGGTCTTCGAAGTGACGATGATTCATAATGGTCGTCCGGTAGTTGATGGTCTTGCGGGTCCGTGGGACGGTACGGTCGCTGACCTGACTGTCCCCATCTGTACGCTTAGACAACCCGCTTGCCCGATCCATTCGTTTTTTGTGCAACTCGATGGGGCTGGACCGGCCCACGGATATACAGCGGGACCGCGCGAACGAATCACAAATCGTCCAGGTGCGGCCGCAGGCGCCTGGCGAGATTGGTCTTGGCCCGGTGCAGCAGGGACTCTACCGCGGAAGGCGTGCAGTCCATGGCTTCGGCGATGGCCTTGTAGGACATGCGCTCGAAATGGGAGAGGATCAGGGCCGTGCGCTGTCGCTCGGGGAGCGCGTCGATGGCCTTCCCGACGATGCGCTCCCGGTCCGTCTGCTGTAGCTCGTCTTCGACACCGCCGCTCCGTTCTCCGGGCTTTGTCGTCTCGTCGACGCCCTCGTTCCAGAAATCCAGGGCCAGCCACTGCAGCCGTCGTTTTCGGCGCCGGACGTTGAGACACTGGTTCACCGCGATGCGGTAAAGCCATGTGCCCGGATCGGCGTCACCCCGGAACCGGTCGTACGCCTGCATGGCCCGGACGAAGACGTCCTGGGTGATGTCCTCCGCCTCCTGAGGGTGTCCAGTGAGCCGGAAGCAGGTCTGGTAGATGCGCCCGTGCCACGCGTCGAAGAGCCTTCGAAAGACCTCCTGCCGGTCATCCGGCGCATCGTCCCGGTCCGGTCCGGATCGTTGGGTTTCGGCCACGGTCAACGGCACCTTTCAGTCAACGCGGCGGATCATGCATGACGCGGGCGCCGCCAACAATAACAACGGGTACATTTATAGGGAACCGCGAACCATCTTACCCTTGCGCGAGGTCCGAACGGTCACTATAATAAGACCGGCCAAAAGCGCAGTTTATTCCCATAATGTCGAACCCGGTTCCATCCAGAATATACCGCTGAAGCGCCGATTCCTTGTCAATATGTTGACGCGTCCGGACGCGTACTACGCACATAGCCCCTGCCAAAGGCGATAGGGAGGTTGCCATGTCACCCATTTCCGACGAACAGATGGCCTTTTTCGAAGACCAGGGTTACCTGATGGTGCGGGGCCTGCTGGACCAGGAGGAAGTGCTCGATCCCGTGATCGAAGAATACGGTACCGTGCTCGATCAACTGGCGGAAGAACTCTTCCTGGCCGGCAACATAGCATCCAGGTACGAAGACCTCCCTTTCGGCGAGCGCATCACGAAAATCTGGGGGGAAAGCGGCGTGGTCCACGCCCAGTATTTCGATTTCACCCTGCCCCAGGGGAATATCAAGGAAGACACGCCCTTCTGGTGCGGTCCCGCGGTGTTCAACGTCCTGACCAACCCCCGGCTGCTCGACGCCGTGGAGGCTTTCATCGGTCCGGAAATCTACTCCAACCCGGTCCAGCACGTGCGCATCAAAGCGCCTGAACATCTGACACCCATCAACCCCAACACGGGACGCATCCAGCTGGGCATCTCTCCATGGCACCAGGACAACGGGGTCGTCACGAAGGAGGCCGACGACACCGACATGCTGACGGTCTGGTTCTCATTGAAAGAGGCGACGGTCGAACAGGGATGCCTGACCGTCATCCCCAAAAGCCACCGCGAGGGCCTGCTTCACCACTGCCCCGATATCTGGGGCCTCGAAATCCCCGAGAAAGTGAAGGACCGGTCCGCCGCCGTTCCCCAGCCGACAAAGCCCGGCGACGTCCTCTTCCTGCACAAGCACACCTGCCACTCGTCGCTGCCCAACAAGAGCAACGAGATCCGGTGGAGCTACGACCTGCGCTACAACCCGATCGGCCAGGCCTCCGGGCGGGGCGCTTTCCCGGGATTCGTGGCCCGCAGCCACGCCAATCCGGAACGGGTCCTGACCGATCCCGTCGCCTGGAACCAGATGTGGCTGGATGCCAGGGACGCCCTCGCCGGCCTGCCCAACCCGTCCTTCAACCGGTGGAGCCGGGACCACGAGCTCTGCGCGTAGGAGCCGGGACCACGAGCTCTGCGCGTAGGGGCGGCGCGGCCCGCGGCCGGTTACTCGAATTGAACGCCCGCCTTTGCGGCGGTCTCCTCCAGGAACCGCCTGACCTCCTCCACCTGTCCGTAGTCGGCCAGGTGCTCTACGACCACGCACGTCCACTCCGGCAGGGATGCCGTACGGCGCAGCAGGCGCTCGTAGTCCAGTTCGCCCTGTCCGGCGGGCCGTTCCTCGAGGTGCACGATGAGCGGCACATCGCGGGCGGCCGCGTCCTTGGCGTGGACGTTCACGATGCGGTTTCCGAGCCGGTCGAAGGCCTCGTCCACGAAAGCGCCGGAATCGAACAGGGACAGAGGATCCAGGATGTTGGCCGGATCGAAGTTGATGCCGACGCCGGGCTGGCCGACTTCCGCTAACATGGCCTCCGTCCGGACCGGAGTGGACAGGATCGTCATCAGCGACATTTCCGGTGCGATGGATACGCCGTGGTCCGCGGCGAAGGGCGCGACTTCCTTCAGTGCTGCGACGAGGCGCGCCAGCGCTTCGTCGCCGTGGTTCTCCGGGTGGGGATACCAGGCATTCGCCGGGTGCATGCCGCCGGCCTCCGTGAGTAACACACGGCAGCCGAGGGCCGCGGCCAGGGGCACGCGGTCGCGCAGGACCTGGAGATGGGCAGCGGAATCACCCCGGTCCGGACGGACGAGCGGGGTGCCCACGCTCCAGACCTGCCCGATGGATACGCCTTCCCCCTCGAGGATCTCGCGGACCGCGCGGCAGGCGTTCGCATCGACCGGCACCGCCGGTTCCAGGTCCACGCCCACGACGGAGAAACCCAGCTCGCCGACCCAGGTTGCGGTCCCCTTCGTGATCCGGTCGAGGGGCGGGACGAAACTATCCAGGCAGAGTCTCATGAGGGATGCGAATTGATGAATTAACTCCCGTTGTTTAAGTCAGTTACGCGAACGACCGGGCACTGGCTCGTGAAGGAATTGACACTTTCGCGTGTAATTTCATAATATAGGTATGTTGAATATAGGCAATTATATAACGATACCGCGCTGAAGCGCAGACGCGCGCACGCGCCCGGAAAGGAAGCAGGCTATTGAGCAGCAAGGAGTTCTTTGATCGCGTCGCCCGGGACTGGGACGAAATGCGCGAAGGGTATTACTCCGACGACGTCCGGGTAAGCGCCCTGGCGGCCGCCGCGGTCGAAGCGGGCAAAGTCGCCGCCGACATCGGCGCCGGCACGGGGTTTATCACGCAGGGATTGATCGAGGAAGGACTGCAGGTGATTGCCGTCGACCAGTCCGAGGTCATCCTGGACGAAATGAAGACGAAGTTCGCCCGGCACCCGGCGATCGACTATCGCGTCGGCCACGCCCAGGACATACCCATTCCCGGTGATACGGTCGACTACGCCTTCGCCAACATGTGCCTCCATCACGTTGAATCGCCGCCGGACGCCATCCGGGAAATGGCAAGAATCCTGAAGCCGGGAGGTACACTGGTGATCACGGACGCGGACGAGCACGAGTTCGAGTTCCTGCGCGAAGAGCACCACGACCGCTGGCTCGGATTCAAGCGATCCGATATCGGGACCTGGTTCGAAGCCGCGGGACTGCAAGACGTCCGCGTGGACGACGCCGGCACCTGCTGCGAAGTGCAGTCGTTCTGCTGTGAGGATTTCGCCCGCATCGGTATATTCCTGGCCACGGGTCAGAAACCCGCGGCGTAACCGACGCCACACAGCGCATTCGTCGCCACTCACTGTCACACGTTTGACCGTATCGACTTTTATGCATCCCGACACCGAACACATCCACGTCGCCATCTGTACCGACCACAAGGCGCTTTCACGGACCGTCGCGGGGGAGATTGCAGCGTACGCGCAGGCGCGCGCGCAGGCGGGCAAGATGGCTGTGCTGGGCCTCTGCACGGGTTCCACGCCCATCGACGTGTACGGGGAACTGATCGCGCTTCACCGCAGCGGCGTCAGTTTCGAGAACATCGTCACCTTCAACCTCGACGAGTACTACCCCATGTCGCGGCAGTCGGCCCAGAGCTACCACCGCTACATGCACGAGTATCTCTTCGACCACGTCGACATACCCGCGGACCAGGTCCACATCCCCCTGGGCGACCTGGCCCCGGAGGAGATTGAGGATCACTGCGCCTGGTACGAGGAACGGATCCGGTCGGTGGGCGGCATAGGGATCCAGCTCCTGGGCATCGGACGCACCGGCCACATCGGATTCAACGAGCCGGGCTCCCTGCCGAACACCCGCACCCGGCTGATCCGGCTGGACGAGAGCACGCGCAAGGACGCCGCTTCCGATTTCTTCGGCGAGGACAACGTGCCCATCGAGGCGGTGACCATGGGCGTGGGGACCATCCTCGACGCGGAACGCATCATCCTCATGGCCACGGGCGAGCACAAGGCGCCCATCATCCGCCAGGCGGTGGAGGGCGAGGTCAGTCCCCTCGTGGCGGCCAGCTACCTCCAGAACCACCCGAACGCGACGGTCTTCATCGATCCGCCCGCGTCCAGCGAGCTGACCCGGGTAAAGCGGCCCTGGCTGAACAACCACGCGGTGGAATGGACCGACCAGCTCTCGCAACGGGCCGTGCTCTGGCTGTGCGAACAGGTGGAAAAACCGGTGCTGCACCTGCAGCGAAGGGACTACAATGCCGGCGACCTCTACTCCCTGGTCGATACCGTCCCTTCGGTCGACGAACTCAACCGGAAGACCTTCGACGCGGTCCGCGCCAAGATCTACGGCCGCGAGGACTTCTTTTCCAACAAGCGGTGCATCTGCTTCTCGCCGCACCCGGACGACGACGTCATCTCCATGGGCGGCACGCTGTACCGCCTGTCCGGCGCAGGGAACGACATCACCATCGCCTACATGACCAGCGGCAATATCGCCGTCTTCGACGAGGACGTGAAACGGCTCATCGATTTCATCGGCCTGACCTTCCGGGACCTGGGATGCGCCCACGCGAAGTTCGACGGCATCGTGGACAAGGTGCGGTCCTTCATCGAGACGAAACAGGCCGGCCAGGTGGACATCCCCGAAGTCCAGGTCATCAAGACCAACATCCGCCGGTCCGAAGCCATCGCGGCGGCTTCGACGCTCGACATCCCGCCGGAAAAGACCCGGTTCCTGGACCTGCCCTTCTACAAGACCGGCCAGGTGAAGAAGCTTCCCATCGGCGAAGAAGACGTAGGGATCGTCCTCGAACTGCTCAACGACATCCGCCCCGAAGTCGTCTTCGTCGCCGGAGACCTGTCCGATCCCCATGGCACCCATCGCATGTGCAAGGAGGTCATCGACCAGGCCCTCGCCGTCTACGACCGGACGGACCCGGACGTGTGGCTCTACCGGGGCGCCTGGCAGGAGTGGGAAGTGGACGAGGCGGACGTGTTCATTCCCCTTTCCTACGAAGACCTCCAGCGCAAGATCCAGGCCATCTTCCGGCACGAATCCCAGAAGGACACCGCCATGTTCCCCGGTGCCTACGACGACCGGGAATTCTGGGAGCGTGTGCAGGACCGCAACACCCACACGGCCCGGCGTCTCGACAAACTGGGCTTCCCCCAGTACTACGCCATGGAAGCCTTCGTCCTCGAGCGCGGCGGGGGTTGAGCGTAGTAACAAGTCATCCCAGATGTGTTCGGATGGCTTGGCGAGAACTCCAGAGCCTGATATAAGAAACCAAATAGCATCTGCTGGACCATGGTAGATTTTGGGCGGAGGTGGCGTGTTTAAACTTTGGAACCCCACTGGAATCAGGAACCGACGCTATTTGCAGCTTGAGGCCGGACGATGACGCAACCGAAATACCTGCCTCAGGGTTTGGACTTCCTCGGCTTCCTCGCAAAGGAGGTTGGCGACCTCCGTGGCATAACAACGCTGGCGCATGAACTCATCCAGAACGCAGACGACGCCAAGAATGAAGCCGGCGAACTCTCAGCAACTCGGATCATCTTCGATTTCACAGACGACGCCTTGGTGGTCAGTAACGACGCGGTTTTCAGGGAGATCGACTTCGAGCGTATACGGCAGGTGGCCGGCGGTTCAAAACGAAGTGAAGCCGGAGACCGTACCACGGGAGAATTCGGGGTAGGCTTCATCTCCGTGTACCTAGTCACAGACAGGCCGGAAATTCACTCGGCCGGCCGTCGTTGGATTCTGCGTCCCGAAAAGGGAGAAGATCGGAGGATAAAGGAGCTTAGCTCGTCGACCCCTGGCACCGTCTTCAAACTACCCTGGGCATTCGAAGAATCACCGTTACGCAAAAAACTGAAGGTCCCAACGGTTAAGCGTGATAGCATGGTTTCGTATGTTGAGGAGGTAAAAAACACACTGCCCCGTGCGATTTTATTTCTGAAAATGCTGAAGGCAATCGAGCTACGCCGCGATGGTGAATTAGTGAGATGCGTGGAAAGGACTATTGAAGATCACAACATCACCGTTGGGTACAACAGTCTATGTAAGCACTGGCGGGTTATGGAAGGTCGTTTTGCGAATGAAGCGTCAGGGCTCAGGAACAGATTTCCTACTATTGATAGCAATCGCGAAGATCGTGTTCGGTTAGCGATTCCCCATGAGATCCTTGACGATGGCGATGGGGTACTGTTCGCCACGCTACCTACGGAGCAGTCAACTGGACTTCCTTTCCACATAGACGCGGATTTCTTCCCAGCATCGGATAGGAAGTCTATTGCGTTCGAAGACTCGTCCGACGATAGGTCCGAGTGGAATCGGTCTGCGATGAGGGCGGCTGCATCCGTAGTTGAAGATAACCTGATTGTGCTCAGAAACATGTTTGAACAGGATGCATCAACTTTCTGGGCTATCCTATATCGTCTTTATAAAGTATTCGAGGAATATAAGAACAATAATCGGAAGCCCCTAGGGGTATTCTGGAAGGTGTTGCTTTCACTGTTGGGCGATTCGCCCATCGTCTACACTCAATCGGGAAAGTGGCTAAAGCCAGCCGAGGTCCGCATCACAACGGGCGGTAAAGAGAATGAGGCTGTACCAGCGTTTGAGGCTCTGGGTATAGAGACGGTTCACCAAGACTTGGGAAGCTACCGCAATTTGCTCACACACGGGAATGTAGGTGTAGAAACTCTGAGCATTGAGGACATTTTCCAGGCACTGAATAGAAACAACATGACCGGGCGGACGCTGGATATCAGTCCTCTTCAAGACAACCTACTGAAACTGCTGTGGGTTGGGGCCAACGCAGTGTTGGAGAGAACGAGCGAGAGGTCTCAGAAATACGATGAAGAACTACGACTACTGGCTGAGTGTGCTCTGGCACCGGCTGTGGACGGACGGCTCTGGCCCTGCAAGTCTGTTTACAAGACGGACGAGGAAACCTGTGACGTCTTCAGTAACCTATTGCCAGATGGCAAATCGTTCTTGGCTGAAAAAAGCGAACCCCTGTTAGATAAAATCTGTAGGGAATTCGATCCTTTATGTGCCATAAAGGAAATGGAAATCCTAGAGTCTCAGGAGTTTGATTTACAGGCTAATTGGCGCGATGGGCGGTTTGATCCTTGCGCATTGTTGAGATGGTTCGCCAATAGGTCTGACCCAACCGAAGACGAAGATCTACGCGTAAGACTCGCAGAAATACCGGTGTTTCCGTCCACCGAGCAACTGCGTCCTCTCAATGAACTGTGGCTGGCCGGTGGTTTTGACGATCCACTAGGATTAGCGGACATCGTGGATACCAAAAAACTAAAGGATCTTACAGGGTTCCTAAGGGATCTGGGCGCTCGGGAACTCACTTTCCTTGAATATGCAGTACATTACATTCCTCAAGCCTTCGTTCGCAACAGTGGTGTAGCCACTGAGAAAAAGCACAACCTCCTAGATATCCTTGCGAACCATCTAGACGAGATCGAAGAGAATGAGGATCTCAAGAATGAACTCGCCTCGTTAAATACAGTCGAGTGTACCGACCACGAATACAGATTACCTGACGACGTCTATTTTATCTCTGACGATGTTCGGAACACACTCGGAGATTTCGTTCACTATGCTAGCCTACCTGAGAAGTCGGAAAGTAGAATGAAAACCTATCGTTGGTTAGGCGTCGAAGACCGTCCTCGACCCAAACATGTGATCCAGTTAATTAATAAGCTGACGCATGAATTGCCAGATAAGGAGTCAGTACGGCAGATTCAGATGTTGTTGAAGGTTATTGGAAAGACGAATATCCCAATTGAAAAGAAGGGCTACGATGACCTCAAATATATGGAGTGGCTACCGTGTGAAGGTGATTCGCACAAGTGGCATAAGCCGAACTTTCTCTATGCCGCCGACTACAAAAACCTTTTCAAATCGCAAGCGCAGTTCCTTGATGTTTCCCACTCTAATCAGCAAGGTATAAAGGATTTTCTTTGTCATTTGGGAGTTAAGTTCAGCCCGACGCCAATTCTAGTCGTCCAACATCTGCTTGAGTGCGCCAAGCACGACGATGCACCTCCTGAAGGCATCTACCAGTGGCTGAACAATAACGCAAAAAAAGCTGACATTCAGAATTTATCGAAAACCGAGTGTCTTCGTATTAAAAGTAGTAACAGTAGTAAAGGCAGATATCTTCGGCCGGATCAGGTCTACTGGGGTAAACATCCTTTTGGCAGGTTTCGGTCCCGACTTGATGAGTTTTTTCTTCCATACCAGAACTTGCTCTCAGCCCTTGATATAAAAGAAACGCCAGATCACGAGGATGCCATTCAAGTATTAAAAGAGTTGTCTAATGAAATTGGGCATACCCGGTTGAAGTCAGAAGATGACAAAGTCGTACGACAATGTTGGGCGATGTTGACCGATGCACTTGAAGAGGACGCGATTTGTCCTAAAAAAGTATATGCGGAATTGAATAACGTTAAGTGCGTACCTAACCGACAGAATATGTTGTATTTCCCGTCATGGATGTTCTTTGAAGATATACCTGATCTCGCTGGCAAATTCGTAAAACTCAGGGACAATTCTATTGCGCGTCAGGAGCGAGTTTGGTTGGCAATGGAAAAGGCCGGTGTCAGACCAGTCTCTGAAGTAGTACAAGGCGTTATACATGAAACTACATACCCGACGGAGGATCACTTACTGCAGAAACGGATCAAACAGCGCTTCGACCTTATCAAAACTATATCGGACGATTCCGTGTGGCTTGACGATATCCATTTCATTCGTGTTGACCGCCTCAGTATTACTTGGTGCCTCAAAACTGAAGCATTCGGAGGTGCTGAAAGTACTAAACCTGAGTCAGCTTTGGCACACCTAGAGAACTCTAGGAAGGCCATTTATTTCAGTATGAAGGATGGAATTCATCCGTGGTCGGCCATTGCGAGGGAATTGTCTCATGCTATCGCTCCTGGAAAAGAAGTCATGTCCATTTCTCCTGGACTTCGCACTATCATAGCAGCCGAATCTCGCGTCGATGCCATAACTGAACTTAAAGAATTGGGTATAACTATCACTGAAAAACTGCATGCACAGGAAGACCAAGGCAATACCGCTGAGTCGTTTGAAGAGACCCCTTCATCCAATCGCTTCGACGAGACGTCTGTTCATGATAGGACGAATGCCAGTGTCTCGGACGAGTTTCCTCCTTCCATTGTTGACAGATCTGACGTAATCAGTCCAGTATCCCCTGTGGACGGAAAAAACGCGCTTTCTGAACCACGCCTTGAGAGCGTTGATCGTCCATCCGGTGTGAATCCAAGAACCGAGAGGTACCGCGGGGCTAAGGGCACCACCTCCGAGCCAGCGTCCTCAGGGGGAAGTGAACCTCGGGAGCTGTTCGCAATGAAGCTATTCGATGTACAAACGATAGATCCATCTGTTGATCTCGACCGGCCTGTGTTGCTTCCCGATGGAGGGCCAAGAACCAGCAAGTCGGCTTCACGTCATACCCAACAGTCCAGTCAATTCGGTCGCTCTGGTGACAAAACACCCAAGTTGGTAACACAGTGGAAGCCATCAAAGGCTGCCGCGGATCTCGCAGGAAAGTTCAGAGATATGGTTCATGGCGATTATGGTAATCGGTGCCAAGTATGCGGCAAGACTTTCTCAATGCCAAACGGCGAGCCGCAGGTCTTTGTTGTTCACTTGGTGGGTCCAAGTGAGGATGACCGGACTAACCACTTCGGCAATCTTTTGGGGCTATGTGGATGGCATTACGCGCTCATGCAATACGGTCAAATGGTTTTGTTGGATCCCGACAATGGCAAACCGGTTAAAGACTGGAAAGCCATGTGTGATGTCGCGTTCGGGGTATCTGAGAAAACTGACGATGAGGGGAATTCATACAGGGCACTGCCAATCCGTTTTTGGAATGTTCATCAGGGATGGTGTCCCGAATCGGAGACAGTTGACGAAGAAATCCGCTACAGCAATCCACACTGGGAGTACCTTTGCAAACTCCTCAAGACGTAAGTGAATCTTCGATGGCAGATCTGCGCGCCAACATGAAAGTCAGGTACAAGGCCGATCCTTCCACCGTGGGTTGGGTCGTTTCCGTCACAGGCGAAAGTGCAAGGGTTTTCATCGCCGATTCCACCAAGCTGGTGCCGGTCACAGAACTAGAACCGGCTCCCAGTCTGGTAGAAATGAACCCCGATGAATTCAGGAATACCCTGACGCAACGCAGACTGGAGCACCCGCTGACGGACCAGCTTCTTTCGTACAAGGCTTCCCGGACCGACCTATACTACCATCAGTTCCTGCCTGTCAAGAAGATGCTAGAGTCGCCCGATCAGCGACTCCTTATTGCGGACGAGGTGGGCACGGGTAAGACTATTGAGGCTGGCCTGATCTGGGCGGAGTTGGAGTCCAGAGAAGCATACGGCCTCGAGAACGTCTGGATAATCTGCCCCAAGTCGCTCGTTGGGAAGTGGCAGGACGAGATGTTGCATCGGTTCGATCTCCGGGTTGAATCCATGTCGTCGCAAGATCTTCGCCAAGCGCTGGTGTCGCTGGAGCGAGATGGTGTGCTACCGCCCAGGTTTTCCAAGACCGTAGTCAATCTGGAGTTGATACGAGCCGAGGAGTACGCGGCAAGGTTGGGCCAGACGGCCATCGCATGGGACTTGGTGATCTTCGACGAAGCCCATCACCTTCGTAACCCTGAGACCCTGTCTCATGCCTTGGCAGTCTCCATCTGTGAGCGGTCGAAGACCGCACTTTTCCTATCTGCCACCCCGTTGCAGACCAGCCTATCCGACATCGTTCACCTGATGGAAGCGTTAGGAGTGGATGTGGCGGCAGCCCCACGCCTGCTTGAAGAGCAGCTGCGCTGGGACATGGAGTTGAACGACTGGATCCGTTTGGTCAGAAACCAGCCTCCTGGTTGGCAAAAAGAAATGGATCGTGTTTTGTACCGTTTGGAAGTTAAAGGCGGGCATGACAGGCCAGGATGGATCGGATTTCGGCAGCTTGTGAGCGAGTCTGACATGGAGGACAGGGCACAGCGAACCATTGTTGTCGAAGCAGCGCGCGACCTGCAGGCGCTGAGTCCATACATGACACGGACGCTTCGCTCGGACGTAGACGCCAACAGACCAACGCGAGAGGCTATCACCCGGAGTGTGGAATTCAGCCCCGAAGAAAAGGCTTTCTATGATAAAGTCTATGATTTCTGCCTGGAACGCGCATCGACGGCAAGCGCACCCCCTGGATTCATAACCCAGATGCCGGAGCGACGGACTGCGAGTTGTGTACCCGCCGTAGCTTCGGAGATCCTGGGATACGCGGCAGAGGACGAGGACGAAGAGGCCAGAGCGCGGTTCACACAAAAAGAAGTCGTGATATTGAAGCCACTTGCGCAAGCGGCGCTGAGATCAACAGATCGGAAGTTAGAGGCGCTGTGCGAGATACTTGAGCACTCATTTCGAGAGTTGAAGTCTGACAGGGTGATGGTCTTCTCGACTTTCCGGGGCACGCTCAATTATCTCGCGAAAGAACTGGACGAAAGAGGCTACTCACATGAACTGATGTACGGTCCCACGCCTCCGAGAGATGAGGACTGTCGACGGGATGAGAAGAGCCGCGAACGTATCGGGGCGGAGTTTCGGCGAGGCAAGTTCCAAATACTGCTCGCCAGTGAAGTCGCCGGCGAAGGACTCGACTTCGAGCACTGCCACATCGTCATCAACTACGACCTCCCTTGGAATCCGATGCGCGTCGAGCAGAGGATAGGCCGATGCGATCGGATCGGCCAGCGCTCGGACAAGGTCCATGTCGGTAGTCTCGCCAGTATCGGGACAATTGAGCAGAGGATACTATCTCGCCTGTATGAGAGGCTTAACGTCTTTGAGCGGGCTTTGGGCGACATGGAAGTCATTCTGGGGGAGCATGTCGCTGCGTTCGAGCGAGAGGTATTCTCGCACAGCTTGTCCCCACAGCAGCAGCTGGATCGTCTCGAAAGAATTAGCCAAGCAGTAGAGAACAGGGAACATCAGCGGGAGTCGGTCACACAGTCGGGCGTCATCTCAGAGCAGGGTAGACAGTTAATCGAATCTGATCAGGACGAAATCAAGGATGCCGAGGCTAAGTTCTTGTCCCCGGAAGAGGTGGCGGAGTTCGTCTACGCCTCCCTTGATAGCCATCTCCCAAAGTGCGTGAAGCGAACACTCGCAAAGGAGCAGTTCGAGGTCAGCGGAACAGAGGAGATGAGGGATGCGCTACAAGGCCTGTTGAGGACTTATTCGTCCACCCACTACGCACGTACCGAGATCGTTCGCTTCCGTAAACGCTTGGACGAGCAAAAGAAGATAAGGGTCTCGTTCTCGGGACATGGAGACAACACCGAGTTCGTTCACACCCGACATCCTTTGGTACTGCTAGCGAGGAATCTGGTGGACGACACACTGTCCGATATCCCGTACTGCTCGGGTATGGTTCCCGCAGGTGTTGTGGACGAGCCGATCATGCTAGTCTGGGCCGTGGGCTCGCTTGAAGGCTACACAAACCGCGCCGAGATCCTTTGTGTAACTGTCAACTGTGCCACAAGTTCGGTCCACCCCGTCACAGGCAACCAAGCCCAAGAGTTGACGCACATGCTGTTGCCATTCGGGGATGGACGTTGCGTTGATATTGATGTAGCAGATCTACTGACGCAAGCCGAACACACGCTGCTGACTCAGTTTGACGGTCTTGGCAAAGTCTTCAATTCGAGGAATAACCTCTTAGCTGAGAAGGCAAGACAGGCGACAATCTCTCACGCCAGTCGCAAGCTTGACTGGCTGGAGCGCCAGCTAGCAAGGGGCAATATCAAGAACAACATAAGAAACCTGTACCACGGCTGGCGCCGTAATATCGAAGCCGAGACCCAGTCAAAGTTGAATGAGATAGAGAAGAGAAGTCAAGTTCGGTCGTCTCTGGAGATAATAGGAGTCGTAGCCATACATCCGGAGAATCTCTGACTTCTCTGAATGAAGGGCGAAGCAGCAACTACTGACAGTTTGAATTCTCGGCACCAAAATCTGAGCCTACAACGCTGCATATCGAGTAATGAGTCATTGAAGGGTACTGTTGTGCTTCAACACGTTTGGCCGGATGATGTGCGGGTGTAGAATAGGAGCCGTCCATGACCAACACAGAAACCTATTCGATGTTAAAACGTTCCGCATGATTTGTAAGGAGGGTTTGAGCCACGTCGATACAATATTGTTAATTCGAAAGTTGCTGGACGCGGGGTCGCAATTTAACCTTTCGCGCTTTGCTGCTTTGGCAAGAGCCAGTTTTTTTGATACATTCAAGGAACTGTTCATAAGGCACCGAACCACTGTTCTTGGGACTGTACATTCTGGGCGGTACGGCAATCACAATGTATTTAGCCGGAAACGTGACGTCTGACTGATCTGTGTCTGAGATACAATACCAGACCGTACTCTCTAGACATTGACCACCAGAACATCGCGAATTACAGGCAAAGCACTTCTGGTTCGCTCAATCTGCTCCTTGATTTCGCCATGTGACTAACCTGCATCACATTGGTTTACGCAACATTGCTTCTCCAATCCGCCCTGACATACGTCACTGGCGAAAAGCTGTTGCCCTTCCGATTGCAATCCCATTATATTGCCCTGTTTGCGAAACGGCGCCGCGCCGGGACCCGGCCTGTCCGGATTACGGCCCGGTGTCGTGACGGCTTTAGCTTGATTAACGGGAATTCCGGGACCAGCGGAGGCACATGTGCGCATAGCGGTATTCGGTACAGGAGGCGTGGGCGGTTATTACGGCGGACGGCTTGCCGAGGCGGGGGAAGAGGTCGTATTCATCGCGCGCGGCGAGCACCTGGAAGCCCTCCGGCGGGACGGTCTCCGCGTGGAGAGCACCAAGGGCGACTTTTCGTTGCCCTCCATCGAGGCCATCGGCGATTCCAGGCAGGCCGGCGACGTGGACGTCGTCATGCTCTGCGTCAAGTGCTGGCAGGTGCCCGACGCCCTCGACGGACTCCGGCCCCTGCTCGGACCGGATACCTGCATCCTGCCCATGGAAAACGGGGTGGAGACCCCGGAGCAACTCGCCAGGGAGTTTGGCTGGCGTCACGTGCTCGGCGGCGTATGCGGGATCGTCTCGTTCATCGCCGAACCGGGTCTCATCCGGCACGTAGCGTACGAACCCTTCGTCAATTTCGGCGAATGGGACAACCGGCCCAGTGATCGGGTAGACCGGCTGCGCCGGGCCTTCGAAGGCGCCCGGGGACTCATCGTCGATACCCCGGCGGATATACAGGCCGCCATGTGGCGCAAGTACATCCTCATCGCTTCGTGGAGCGGGATCGGCGGCGTGACCCGCGCGCCGATCGGCGTCGTCCGCAGCCAGCCCGGGACGCGGCGGCTCCTCGAGGGGGCCATGGAGGAAATCCACCAGGTGGCCGCCGCACTGGGGGTCAACCTCCCGGACGACATCGTGGCGCAGACCCTGGCCACCCTGGACAGCGTGGAATACGGCGGTACCGCCTCCATGCAGCGGGATATCATGGAAGGACGTTTCTCCGAACTGGAGGCCCAGACCGGCGCGCTGGTCCGCATGGGCAGGGAAGCGGGCGTGCCCACGCCGGTCAACGAATTCATCTACCATGCGCTTCGGCCGATGGAACTGCGCACGCGCGATCAGGTGTCCTTCGAGGCGCCCTGAGGCGCGGCGGCGCGGCGGCGCGGCGCCCTGAGGCTCGGCGGCGCGGCGGCGGCCATTCAGTCGCCCGTTGGCGTCCACAGGATGCGGCACGAAGCGTCCGGGTGACGCATCCGGCAACCAGACCATCCCTCCGGAACAAACCGAATGAAATCGTTTCTCGAACGCATCGCCGACGACCGCCCCCTCCTCTACGACGGCGGTTTCGGCACCGAACTTTTCGCCCGCGGCATCGAGCTGGCCAACAGCGCGCTGGCCAACGAGCTGTACCCCGACATTGTCAGGGATATCCATTTCGATTATATTGAAGCAGGCTCGGAAGTGGTCGGGACGAATACGTTCGTGGCGTCTTTTCCCCATCTCGAAATGGCCGGCAAGGACGCCTCGGAATCCGAAGGGCTGATCCGTTTGTCCGTGGAACATGCCCGGACCGCCATCGAGCGCAGTGGGAAGGACGTCTACCTGGCCGGTTCCATCGGTCCGCTGCCGGGCGCCATCGAGGCCGACAGCGGCGATACGGAGTTCGGCATCGCTAACAGCATCGCGCGGGACGCCCACGAGCGCGTGGGTACGACACTTGCCGAGGGCGGCGTGGATTTCTTCTGCGTCGAGACCATGTTCTCCGCCAACGAGGCGGCCCTGGCCGTCGACGTGTTGCGGCAGTTCGATCTGCCCATCGCCGTGAACCAGACATACAAGTATACGAAAGACCGGGCTACGGGCGAGATCGTCTACAAGACGGACTGGGGCCATTCGGCTGCCGATCTACTGGAGATCCTTGCGGCCGGCCTGGGCGGCGCGCAGTCCGGCGGACGCGACCTGCTCGAGCACGTGCAGGTCGTCGGGCTGAACTGCGGCGCCGAGTCCCGGCGCGACGAGCACACGGGGATGCCTTACGCCATCACCGGCATCGGACAGTTGAAGCGCGCCTTGGATGCCCGGGGAGAGGCGCGGAAACGCATGATGGCCTATCCGAACGCGGGCAGGGCCCGGCTGGACGATCAGCACCGGACCTACTACGCCAACACCCCGGATGAGATGGCCGCCTGCGTGCCGGACCTCCTCGAGGCCGGCGCCTATTTCATCGGCGGATGCTGCGGTACGGGCGTCGCCCACATCCGCGCCTTCCGCGACGCGATGGACCGGGCGGCGGCGTGAGGTTCGGAACAGGCGGGATCACCCGAGTGAACGCGGCGCGCGGCGCGAATGCTCCCGCGGGCGTCGGCGCCTGCGGCGTGAGCCAGGACCGGGCGGCGTGAGCACGGGATCGGTCGGCATGGCGGTTTACCAGGTACTGTACTGGCGGGACATCCCGGCGCAGGTGCGCGTCTACGGAGGCCGCAGTGGTGGCCGCCGGCCCCTTTCGCGCCAGATGCCCGACTGGTTCCAGCAGGAAATCGACCGGGTGGCCATGCGGGACGGGATGACCGGCACCGACGCCTACCTGGACGAGTGGCACTGGTCCGAGAAGAAGGAATGGCCGGGCGAGGAAGCAGAGGCCGAAGCGGTGGCGGAAGCTGTTTTGAAGCAGCTGGAAGACGGATACGACAGGGGATAGGCCCTCCGCGAACAGTTATCAACGAGGTAGTCCATTGGGTCAGACGGTCGACATAGGCAGGCGCATCGAACTGGTTCCGCTGGATCCCCATTTCGGCGACATCTCGATCGGCCTGTACCGCCAGCAGGACGATGCGGGACCGGTCTACCAGGTATTCACTTACAGTCGGCGGGAAGGCGTCGAGGACCGGATCGCTTTCGTGGTGAAGGCCATGGCAGTCCTCGGAGGCATGGAGCCGGCCGGCAGTGGGCGCCTGCGGTTTCACTGCGGCCATGCACATCACCTGGCGGTAAAGCGGGTGTTCCTCGAAGCCTGCAAACTGGATCCGGCCGGCCCCGTCGAACCGCGGCCGCTACAGATCCTTGACAAGAAATCCGGCCTGCAGATCCAGGTCCTGAGCGAGGGCGACGGCGTCTACCGGGTCACGGCCCACGGCGAAAGCAAGGACCGCGAGCGACGTATTTCCTTCATCGCGGGCGGGCTGATGAAACTGGCCGAGATGGACGAAGTAAGCGGCACCCTGGACCAGGTAGTCTTCCCTTGCGGGCAGGTCCACGACGCCCTGGTCGGGCTGTTGCTGGTCCGCGCGCCCAACGTCCGGGCCGTCCTGCGCGAGCAGGAGGCCGTCGCGAGCCGGGGCGTCCTGGCCGCACCCAGCCAGCAGGAAGGTTAAGGAGGCCGACATGGAAACGAGCGTCAACAAGCCGATGAAGGGCCGGGATCGCGTTCTGGCCGCCCTGCGGGGAGAGCCCGTGGACCGCACGCCCGTGTGCAATCCGACGTCTGTCGCCACGGTGGAACTGATGGATCTCGTCGACGCGCCTTTTCCGGACGCCAACCGGGACCCGGAACTCATGGCCCGTCTCGCGGCCACGGGTTACACGGAACTGGGCTTCGACAGCATCATGCCGGTCTTTACCATCATCCAGGAATCCTCCGCGCTGGGTTGCAAGATCCAGTGGGAGCAGAAGGACAACTGGCCCACCGTCAAGATGCGCGAGCCCATCTGGACCGACGTGGACGACATCAAGATCCCTTCGGATTTCCTGACGCACCAGGACACGAAATGCGTCCTCGATGCCATCAAAAAACTCAAGAAGGAATATGGCGACGAAGTGGCGGTCATCGGGAAGACCATGGGACCCTGGTCCCTGGGATACCACTGCTTCGGCGTGGAACCCTTCCTGCTCTTGTCCCTCGACGATCCCGGCAGGACGCATCTCGCCCTGGACCGCATGAAGGAGGCCACGGTGGAGTTCGGCATCGCACAGATCGAGGCCGGAGCCGACGCCCTGACCCTGCCGGACCACGCCACAGGCGACCTGGTGAGTGGCGAATACTACCGCCGGTTCCTGCGGGACCTGCACATCGAGATGGCCGAACGGATCCCCATCCCCCTGATCATGCATATCTGCGGGCGCACCGTGGACCGCATGGGCTACATCGCCGAGACCGGCTTCGCGGCCTTTCACTACGATTCGAAGAACAAGCCCGAGGAATCCATGGAGGCTGTCGACGGCAAGATCGCCCTCGTGGGCAACATCAACAATCCCGAAACGCTTTTCGCACGGGGACCGGAAGAGGTGAGCGCGGAAGTCCACCAGAACCTGGAGCACGGGATTCACCTCGTGGGGCCGGAGTGCGCGGTTCCCCTGCAGGCGTCCGTCGAGAACCTGAAGGCGATCCCGCAGGCGGTGAAGGACTGGCACGCCGGACACGCGGCCTAGCGGCAGTTTTCAATTTCGGCATGAAACCGGGAGAACCGGACAGGAGCGCATGGCAGCACTAAACGATATCGCAAACGAATTTCTGAAGGAAGAAATCGAAGAGTTCATCGAAAGACCCAACGAGCGGACGCGGATCATCGACGCTTTCGCCCGGGCGACTCCGGCCATGCAGGAGATCTCCGCGGCCCTCATCGACGGGGACAACGGGACGGTCGACACGCTGACCCGGGCGGCGCTGGACGGCGGCACTGAAGCGCTGGAGGTGATGGACGACGGCCTGATCGCCGGCATGAGCGTCGTGGGCATCAAGTTCCGGGAGAACTTCATCTTCGTCCCGGAAGTCCTCGTCTGCGCCCGGGCCATGAAGGCCGGGATGGCGCACATCGAGCCCATACTCTCCGCCTCGGGCATCGAACCCGTCGGCACCGTCATCATGGGCACGGTCAAGGGCGACCTCCACGACATCGGCAAGAACCTGTGCATCATGATGCTCCGCGGCGCCGGGTTCGTGGTCCACGACCTGGGGGTGGACACCTCCGAGGACGAGTTCATGGACGCGGTGGAGGAGCACGAGGCGCCCCTGCTGGGCATGTCGGCCCTGCTCACCACGACCATGCCCAACATGGGCAAGACCATCGACGCCTTCATCGACAACGACATGCGGGAGGACGTCAAGATCATGGTGGGCGGCGCCTCGGTCACCCAGGAGTTCGCCGACGACATGGGCGCCGACGGCACCGCCGAGGACGCAGTGGGATGCGTGGAGCTGGCCCAGCGTCTCCTCGTAGAGCTCAAGCAGGAACAGGAAGCCTGATCGGCCGGCCAAAGCGCGGAACGACCGATGAGCGGCCGGTCGGCCACCTCCCCTGAATCTCCCATGAAAAAGATCGACAAGGCGGCGTACCAGGAGCGGCTGGACCGCATCACGGCCATCTTCAAGGACATGATGGCCCACGCGACCGAGCAGGCCACCTACCGCTGCCCCTACAAGAACCGTTTCGACGAATGCACTGCCCGGTTCGGATGCCGCAACCAGCGCAAGCCCCGGGAAGCCGGCGGACTGCTCGTATGCGGCGGCGACGACAAGCTCGACTACCGCAGCGCCTGGGAGACGGAGGAGGCGCCCCGCGAACGGCCGGATGCGACCATGGATACCTCCCCGGATCCAGCCGGCGGATCGGTGACCGACGGCACGACGACCCAACCCTCGGTCATCGGCAAGTCCATCTTCGACTACGCCGACGACCTCGCCGTGCAGGTGCCCACGTCCTGTTTCCGCAACGGCATCTGCCACGAGTGCATCGTGGAAATCCAACAGGGCATGGAAGGACTGGCGCCCCGGACGAAGCCGGAGTCCTTCCTGCGGGAAAACTACCGCCTCGCTTGCCAGGCGCGCGTCATCGATCCGAACGTGGACGTCGCCTTCGCACCCCTGCGCCGCACGCCCAAGATCCTGACCGTTACCGAAGAAAAGGACACGCCGCTCGATCCCATGGTCACCCGGCGGGGCGATGAAGTCTTCTACGACGGCGAGCAGGTGGACCAGTACCGCGGACATGTCTACGGGCTAGCGATCGACCTGGGCACCACCACGGTGGTCATGGACTTCGTGGATCTCGAGACCGGCCGTAGCGTACACGTCTGCTCTTTCGAGAACCCCCAGCGCTTCGGCGGCAGCGACGTGATGCACCGGATCTCCTACGACGGCGCATACGAGGACGAGCTCTGGAACGCCATCATCAACGCCGTCAACCACGAGATCATGGACTGGTGCGAGCGCACGGGCACGGCGCGGCAGGAGATCTACGAGATCGTCGTGGCGGGCAATTCCACCATGCGGGACCTCTTCTTCCGGCTCGACGTGCAGAGCATCGGCCAGAAGCCCTACAAATCCATGATCGAGAACGAATACCTCGCGGGCGAGCGGGGGACCACGGCGCTCACCATCGGCACCCGCCGCCTGGGGCTCCGGGCCAATCCGAAGGCCCGGGTCTACGGTATGCCCCTCATCGCCAGCCACGTGGGCGGCGACGTGACGGCCGACCTGGCGACCGTCGAACTGGCCGCGCAGCCCGGCGTATCCATGCTGGTGGACGTGGGCACCAACACCGAGGTGGTCGTGGCGGGCAACGGGCGCATGGTCACGGCTTCGTGCCCCGCCGGTCCCGCCTTCGAGGGCGGCGGCATCCAGTACGGTATGCCGGGCTACGAAGGCGCCATCGAAACGTTGAAATGGGAAGACGGACGGTTCGGGTGGAGCACCATCGGCGATACCGCGCCCCAGGGCATCTGCGGCTCCGGCCTGATCGACCTCCTCGCCGAACTGCGCCGCCACGGCATGATGAGCCCGAAGGGCGTGTTTTCCGACCGGAAGCAGTTCGAAGTGGCCGTCGAGCCCGAGTCCGGCATCACCCTCTCCCGGCAGGACGCCAGCAACCTGGCCCAGGCCAAGGCCGCCAACTACTGCGGGCAGTACATCGTGCTGCGGACGTTCGGCGTCGCGCCCGGCGACGTGGACCGCCTCTTCCTGGCGGGGGGTTTCGCCAACTACGTGGACGTTCGCAACGCCATCGACATCGGGTTCCTGGCCCCCGTGCCCGAAGACCGCATCGTCAAGGTCGGAAACGCCGCCGTCCAGGGCGCCCGGGAGGTCCTCCTGTCCCGCACGCGACGCCAGGAAATGGAAGCGCTGGTCAAGGACATCGAACACATCGAACTCGAGACCACCCCCGACTTCTTCGAGGTCTTCGTCGAAGCCTGCCAGTTCAAGCCCATGCCCGGGGTGTTGGTGTAGGGTGTCCCGAAAAAGGCCTTTGGCATTCGGAGTCCAACACACTATTCACCTCATGTTCCACCTCCGCCCTGCCCTTCCCGCCACCGATGAACCCGGCATCGCTTCCGTCGTCAACGCATTCGAGCAGAATCCCGTATCCGTAGAGACCGTGCGCGAGTGGCTGACCCACGATGCACCGGGCAGAATCAGCTATCGCCGGGTAGCCGTTAATAAGGAGGATGCCGTGGTGGGTTACGCGGTGTCGGTCCACGAGACCTGGGACCCGGAAGGACAGTTCTACGCCTGGGCAGGGGTGGCACCGGCATGGCGCGGACGGGGTATCGGCGCGGCATTGTATTCGGACATGTGCGAGTTTCTGAAGCACCACAACGCCGGCACGGTCACCAGCGAGGTCCGGGACGATTGTGCCGTTTCGCAGGCCTTCGCAAGTCGGAGGGGATTCGAGCACGACCGGCATCTGTTTCAGTCGAGCCTTAACCTGGAGCACTTCGACGATTCACCCTATGCGCAGACCATCGAGGACAACGCGGCTTCGGGTATACGGATACACTCTCTCGCGGATTTCGGAGATACGCCGGAGGCACGCAGGAAACTCTACGAAGTCAATGCGATCACCGACAGGGACGTGCCGGGTTGGTCCAGGCCCGGACTGTCCTTCGAGGAATTCAACGAGTGGGTCTACGAATCGGGCTGGTACCGTCCGGACGGCCAGTTACTCGCGGCCGATGGCGATCGTTGGGTTGGGATCTGCGCCGTTCGGCTCTACCCGGAGGCGCGCCAGGCTTTCAACGTGCATACCGGGGTGATCCGGACATACCGCAGGCGACGCATCGCACTGGCACTGAAGCTCGCCGCGATACGCTATGACCGCGGTAAGGGCGTACGGTCGCTCAGTACGCACAACGATTCGATGAACGGCCCCATGCTGGCGCTCAACCGGAAACTGGGGTACGTCCCCGAACCGGGACGGTATACGCTTCGGAAGACGATAAAGTAACCTGCCTTATCCACCCATCATGGCGATACGCCGCGCCATCCATTCCACGTAAGCCGTACGTGTCATTCCTCGCCGATTCGCCTCGCTGTCTATGAAAACAGCCACGCCCTCGTTGATGGCCATATGTATGCGTACACTACGACCGGATTGACGGATTAGTGGAACGGCCGTCAGTATCTGGCCCGGTTCAACCAGGACTTCGTCCAGTTCGCATGGCCGAGCGATCGCATCGCCGTCCATTTCCGTTTCGATCACATAGTCCCTGAGTGCTTCTTCAGCGTTTATCAGGGCCTCGTCTATGGTGTCTCCCATGGCAACGATGCCGGGGAGATCGGGGAAGGACACACCATAAGCCCCTTTTTCACCATCGATCAACGCTGGATACCGCACTGAGTCGTATTTTAGCATATCCATTCCTCCTGAAGTCTATTTCTGCCAATTTGCCTTCGATGCGATTGACCGTGCTACCGTCATCGATACCTTCCTGTGCCTCGGAATGGTGATGATCCCCCGCAAAACCGGATGCCGGTAGATATCATGCCGGGCCCCATGTCTGGACAGGTACCAACCTTCCTTCTTCAACCGACGACTGATTTTGATTGGGTCGAGTTCCATTTGACTACAGTGTAATGTGCAAATATATGCACATTACTGGTTCCATGTCAATATCGGAGATTCTTGTAACCGTTATCTATTCAGTCGAGACCCCCCACGTAACCTCGACTAATCAATTAACGAACCAGGGTAGATACACCCCTTGGCGGTGTGTCTAAACAAGGCATCTTCATCGTTTACACAGGAGGCTCGCATGAAATCCCGCGTAAAGAAATGGGGCAACAGCCTGGCGCTGCGCATCCCGAAACCGGTCGCCGTCCAGATGGGCGTCCGGGACGATTCGCCGGTGGTCCTCGTGCTCCGGGGCAAGGAATTGACCCTGGTCCCGCTGGAACGAACCCGGTACAAACTTCCCGACCTGCTTCCAGGCATCTCGAAACGCAACCTGCACGGCAGAATCAGCATCGGCAGCCACGGCTGAAGGCGAGATAAAAGGAGACGAACAATGGCTACATCAAGCTACGTACCGGTTCGGGGTGAGATTGTGTGGATCTATTCGAGGTCGGGGAAGGGCACCTACCTGCCTTCCGGGAGACCCGCCGTCACGGTTTCGCCCGAGACCTATAACCGCAGGGCCGGCCTGGCCCTTTTCTGTCCTATTACCGACGAGGAGAAGGGGTATCCGTTCGAAGTCGCGATCCCCGGGGGGCTCCCGGCAACCGGGATCATCCTGGCCGACCAGGTGGAAAGCGTGGACTGGCGGTCCGGCGCGGTGGTGCGGATCTGCGCACTGCCTGCCGAGACCATGGAAGACGTCCTGCGAAAGGCCGCGGCGCTGCTGGACGCGGAAGACCGGTCTTGACGGACTGCTGCTTAACCGGCATTACTGTTCAGGTAGAACCAGGACTGTTCGGGGAGAAACCACAGGGAAAAACCACGTGGAGAAACCATAAGGAGGCATTGTGTCGATTCTGAACGCCGTCATGGGCAACGCTTCGGAGGTCGAAGTTGAAGAGATGGAAAAGGAGTTCTCGCAGATACTGATCGAGGAAGAGAAACTGGTCAGGGTCTTCAAGCTAGTCAGAGACCTGTTCGCTTTCACGGACAGGCGGCTGATCCTGGTGGATAAACAGGGGATATCCGGGAAAAAGACCGAGTACCGCTCGATTCCGTATAAGTCGATCACCCATTTTTCGTTTGAGACGGCCGGGCGGATCGATCTTGATTCCGAAATGAAAGTATGGATTTCAGGAAATGAACTGCCCATCAAGAAAGAGTTCAAAAAGGGTATTGATGTCACCGACGTTCAAAGAACCCTGGCGAAGTTCACGTTGGATTGATTTTGGGGTATGACGGAATGAAAACCTCAACCATGAAACGCGTCATCAAGCCCGAAGGGCTCCACCGGATCGAACTCGAGGAGGTGCCGATACCCGAACCCGGTCCTGGTGAGATCCGGATCAAGGCGGCGTGCAGCCTCATCAGCCGGGGTTCCGAACTCGGCGGACGGTACACGCGGGAACACGCGGTGAGCCCGGACATCATGGGTTATTCCATGGCGGGGACGGTGGATGCGCTGGGGGAAGGGGTCGAACACCTTGAAACCGGCGACCGCGTCGTCGCCCTGGCGCCCCACGCCCAGTACGTGGTCCGGCCGGCCCGTCTCGTCTTTCCATGGGACCAGACCGTCGTCATGCCCATGCCGGCGGACCTTTCCTTCGACCGCGCCCCGTACTACCCGCTGACGGCGGGCGCGGTCACCTGGGTGGAAGTGGAGGACATCCAGCCCCAGGACACCGTGGTCGTGCTTGGACAGGGTCTCGTGGGCAACCTGATCCTTCAGGTCATCAAGGCAAATGGCGTGGGCAGGGTGGTGGCCGTGGACGCGCTGGCCAACCGGTGCGCCATGGCGGCGGAATGTGGCGCCGACACGGTGATCAACGCCCGCGAGAAAGATCCCGTCCGGGCCGTGAAGCGCCTGACCAACGGCCTCGGTGCCGACATCGTGGTCTACGCCGTGGGCGGTCCCGCGGGTCCGGCCGCCTTCGGGCAGGGACTCGACATGCTGGCCCTTGGCGGGCTGATCCACCTGATCGGGCTGTACGAGGACCAGCCGCTTTCACTGCCATCGAACAAGATTCAGGGACGCAAAATGCTGGGCGGGTACTTTCGGACATGCGCGGGCGCCCGCCAGTCCCGCCGCGCCATGGAACTCCTCGTCTCGGGCGCGATCCGGACCGATCGAATGACCACGCACCGTTTCCCCTGGCGCCAGGCGGCGGACGCCTTCGCGCTGCTGTATCAGAAACCAGGTGAAGCGCTGGGGGTCCTGCTCGACTGGCACGATTGAGCGTCCACGTCGCTGTCCGCACCACCGCCCCCCGCGTACCCCTGTGATCACGCCAATCCGAGCCTCGTCAGCAGATCGTTCAGGTCGGCCAGGGTCCCTTCGTCCAGGGGGACATAGGGTTGGCGCGCCCGGGCGGTCTTGATGGCGCCGCGACGCTGGTAGACGTTCTTTCGGATAGACAACCCGATGCCGGGCTGGCCTTCGAAGCGGATCAGGGGACAGTACTTATAGAAGGTCTCGGTGGCGCCGTCGATGTCCCCGGACATGTACTTCGTGTGGATGTCCTTCAGGATATCGGGGTAGGCGAAGCCGGTCATGGTGCCCATGCACCCGTGGCGCAGTTCTTCCAGGAGCATGACGCCGCCCAGGCCGCCGAAGATCTCCACGTCGGGGTTGGCCGCGAGCACCTGGCTGGCCTTCCGCGGCGACGGCTCTTCTTCCAGCTTGAGAAAACGGCATTGCGGAGACCGGTCGGCCACCGTTGCGATGAACTCGATGCTCATCTGGACGCCGCTGCTGGTGGGATGGTCCTGGATCACGAGGGGTATCGATACGGCGTCGGCCACCTTGAGGTAGTGGGCGAGCAGGGCCTCGTCCGTGCCCTTGGCCAGCTTCGGCGGCGCCACCATGAGTGAGGAAGCGCCCAGTTCCTCGGCCCGCCGGCTGAGTGCGACGCATCCGTCCGTTCCCGTGTGGCTGGTTCCGGCGCAGACCGGAATCCTTCCCGCGGCGGCTTCGACCACGCCGGCGATGACCCGGTCCCGTTCGGCTTCCACCAGTTTGCTGGTCTCGCCCATGACGCCCAGGACGGTGATCCCGTCGATCCCCAGGTCGATGAGGAAGGTGGTCAGGGTCGAGAGGCTGCCCGTATCCAGGCTGCCGTCTTCTTCGAAGGGCGTCGGCGCAATGGTATACACGCCCCTGGGATCTGGAACTGCCATGCTTAGTCCTTTCAATCGGCCGGGTTTGAGCGGTCAGATGGGTTTCCGAAGTCAGTTAGGTTTCAGCCACCGGCCGTAACCGGGCCGGCCCGTGATCCTGCCGTCCTCGTATACCGTCTCCCCGCGCACCATGGTACGCTGGACACGGCCCTTCATGGGCATGCCGTGCACGATGCGCATGACGTCCCTGGCCTTGGTGAAGCATTGGTTCCGGTCGAAGGTCCACCGCGCGTCCAGATCCACGAAAGTCAGATCGGCGTCGTTTCCGATGGCGATGCGTCCCTTGCCTGGAAGCCGGAAGATCTCGGCCTGGCGGGTCGACATCAGCCGTACCAGGTCGGTGATCGACAGCCTGCCGTCGTTGACCGCGGTCATCATCAGGGGCGCCATTGATTCCAGGCCGGGCAGGCCGGGCGGTATGGCGAAGATATCGTCCCCTTCCTTCTCTTCCGGCCGGAAGGGGGAATGGTCGCTGCCGACGAATTCCAGGGTGCCGTCTTGAAGGTAGGACCAGAGCGCTTCGACCTCTTCGGCCGGCCGCAGGGCCGGGTTGCACTTGGCGAAGCCGCGGTGCGCGGACAGGACCTGATCGGTCAGGAAGAGGTACTGGGGACAGGTCTCGGCGATGACGTCGAGGCCCCGCGCCTTCGCCTCCTTCACCATCTGCGCGGCCCGGGGGCTTGAGAGGTGCACGACCTCTACGGGACCGCCCGCTTCGGCGGCCAGGCTCATCATGACGGCGACCGAGGTGTCTTCCACGATGGAGGGCCGGCTTTCCGCGTGGGCCAGACCGTCGTTGCGGCCCTGGGCGGACAGCCGGGCGATGAGCGTCTCGATCATGGGCCAGTTCTCGCAGTGGAAGCTGTGGCGCAGGCCCGTGGCGGCCGTGGCGGCCATGACGTCCCTCAGCAGCGAGTAGTCCAGGCACCAGAGGCCGAAGAACTCGCCCTCGCGATGGGTCGGCGGCGCGGTCAGGAAGGTCTTGAAGGCCACGGCGCCCGCTTCGGCCACTTCGGCGATGAGTTCCACGTTCTCATGGCCGGCCGCGCCGTAGAGACCGAAATCGATCAGCGCATGCGCGCCAATGGCCTCGCCCCGCGTGCGGAGTCCCTCGGCGGAACTGGCGGCAACCGGAGAGATGGGCATCTCCAGAAGGGTCGTGATGCCGCCGGCGGCCGCGGCGCTCGTGCCGGAGACGGGGTCTTCCCGCTCTTCGTGGCCGGGCGACCGGAGGTGTACGTGGGGATCGATCAGGCCGGGCAGTACGTGCAGACCCTTCGCGGAAATCTGCCGTGCGCTATCGGGCCGGGCGTCGGGTTCGAGCACGCCCGCGATTCGTCCGTCCCGCACGGCGATCGTCGCGGGGGTCACGCCGTCCTGGTTGACGACCAGGCCGTCGGTTACGAGGAGATCAAAGGTGGAAGCCATGGCTTACTCCGGTCATTCATTACGCATCCATGTCCAGGACCATCACCCAGGCCGGCGTAGGCCCCACGTCGTACACGCCGAGCGGCGCAAGCGCGCCCGAGTCCTGGTCGATCCCGTAGGACGCCAGTCTTCCTTCTTCCTGCCCCGCGGCGTAGAGAAACCGGCCCTGCGGGTCCAGGTTGAAGGCGCGGGGCGTCTTCTCAGTCGGTGTCTGCCCGATGGTACGCAGCAGCCCGGTGTCCGGGTCGATCGCGAATCCGGCAATGCTGTCATGGCCCCGGTTGCTCGCGTACACGAACCGGCCCGACGGGTGCATGTGGAACTGCGCGCAGGTGTTCTCGCCGGTGAATTCCGCGGGTAACGTGGATACGGTCTGCATCGCATCCAACGTTCCCCGGTCCGGATCGATCCGGTAGGCCGTCACGCTGCTTGCCTTCTCATTGTCGACGTAAAGGACATCCAGCGTGGGGTGGTGGCAGTAGTGCCGCGGCTCGGTATCCGGGGGCTGCGCCACCCGGGGCGGATCGTTCGGTATCAGCCTGCCGGTGTGCTCGTCGAACTTGAACTGGCAAATCGTGTTCGATTCGGACACGTGGGGCACGAAGGCGAAACGGTTCGACCGGTCGGTCTGAATGTAGTGGGCGCCCCGCGCCGTCTCCTGCCGGTCCACCGGCGCCTTCCGGACGATGCCGTCGTCACCGATGGCATGGACGCCCGCCACGGCGTGCCCGTTGGAAGCCGACAGCAGGAAACGGCCGGTGTTGTCCAGGGACATGTACGTCGTGTCCCAGTCGAAAGGCGTGGTACCCAGCAGCGTAATGCCGCCCGTCTTGCGGTCCAGGCTGTAGGTCTGTACCGACGGCTCGCCGCGCAATCCTGCGTACAGACGTCTGAGGCCGTCATCCACGACCAGGGGCATCACGCCGGCGCCCGCTGCGACATCTTGCCTGAAGGTCAGCCCACCGTCATCCGGGTCCATTTCGTAAAGGGCGATTTTGCCCTCGCCGGTGATGGACAGGTACATGTAAAACGCCATCCGGCGCCCCTTCTCACACAGTGGAAACGCACAGGACCGCGGTACCGATCCGCGGCATCGGAATCGCTGGCAATCGGGCCCGTCGGCCCACTTGAAAAACAGAAAACAATGTGCAGGCCGGTCCCGGTACCGTCAAGGCTTCATTTCCCGCGAGATCAGCCGCCCGGCCGCGACATCAACCGCCTGGTCGCGGCATCCGCGCCTGGCTGCGAGATCAGCCGCCCGGCCGCGACATCAGCGACTGGTGAGGACGATGTCCTGGCGGGTGGTGCTGGCGGTCGTCACCTCGATGTTTTCCGATGACCAGGTCTCGGTTTCTTCGGTCTGCGGGACGTACAGGGCGTATGATCCGGCCGGCATGAAGAAAGCGGAGTACCGGCCCGCGTCATTGGAACGGACCGTCACCGAATCCGTCCCGCCGGGCTGAAAAAGGGTAACCGGATAACCGGACAAAAGCACGTCGTCCCGGAGGACCGCAGGCGTGCCGTTATCGTGCTTGACGGTACCGGAGACCTGGCCCGAACTCGCCAGGTCGACCAGCCGGGCCTCGGGCCGGAACCTGAAACCGGTTACGGCGTGGACCAGCCGCGTGTTCCCTTCGAGGGTGATCGATCGCATCGGGTCGAAATCGATGACCGCATCGGCTTTTCGATTTCGCTCGACGACTACGGGTGTCGATCCCTGGACGACGATCTCCATGCTGAGCGGTGGCGAGAACACCTCGCTGAACTGCGCACCGTTCGTCAGCGTCACGGTTACGCCGTCGAGTTTGAGCCGTGCCGCGTCGTATCTGCCTTCAGCCACGGAGAATACATCCAGGATTCGGGTTGCGCTCCCGCCTAGTTCGGCCAGGTCGATCGTGTGCGGCACGGTGCCGGGGGTTCCGTACTCGCTGTTCGCGGAGGAGCGTACGGCCATCTCGGAGAATTGCACGACGACGGACCCGACGTGTTGCTGGTTCGGTGATTGCGCCGCCAGCCGGATCTGCAGTTCGCTGAAGACGCTGGACGTCGGCTTGTCGCATCCGGCGGTCACGATCGCCAGGAACGCCATCGCCAGGAGCGTGATCACCAGAAGAGGGATCAGTTGGTAATGACAGGTTCCCATTTTCATTTCAAGCACTGAAGAGGTTGAACGGAGCATATACATTTATATTGCCAACAGTTGGCCGTATGCTATATATATCGAACGGACGACCTCACAACCGGAGTTTTTCAATGATCGGCGTCAGTCGCAAAATACTCTTTACTTTCGCCGCCCTGCTGGTCGTGGTGAGCCTCAGTGTTGTGCGCGAATCCCCGGAGGCCGCCCCGAAGCCCCCAGCGGCCGCCCCGAAGCCCGCTCCGGAGCCCGTGATCGACGCACCGCCGGACGCGCCGGCCAACGAACCCATCAAAGTAGGCTGGCACCTCCTGGCCAGCCTCGACTACCGTTCCGGCAAGCCGGGCAAGGAGTTGGCGGAACTCGACGGCAAACTCGTCAAGGTCCCCGGATTCGCGGTACCGCTTGAAGACTGGGCGTCCTCGGTGACGGAGTTCCTCCTCGTTCCCTATGTCGGCGCCTGCATCCACACGCCGCCTCCCCCGCCCAATCAGCTCATCTACATCGAGATGGAAAAGGATAAATGGGCCTTTTTAAACGGGTGGAACCCGGTATGGGTCGAAGGCAAACTCAAGATCGAGATGACCAAGAGCGTGTACGGCTACGTCGGCTTCACCATCACCGGCAAGCGGGTCTATCCGTACGAATACTGAGCCGCGATGCGGACACCTGTATCCACTCAGCGCGCGCACTCGCTTTGACCGGGGACGCGCGATTTTTGTAAAGCTGCGTTTCGCAGGAATAGGTCACAGATGAGCCTCGCCATCGACATCCGGAACCTTCGCTACCGCTACGGCGGCGGCCCCTGGGTGCTGGACATCCCCGAGCTTACTCTCGAACGGGGGACGCGCGCGTTCCTGTTCGGCCCCAGCGGGAGCGGCAAGACGACGCTGCTCGGCGTGCTCGCGGGGGTCCTTGAAGCGAACGAAGGCGAGGTCACGGTGCTGGGCGAGGACCTCGGCTCGCTTTCAGGCGCGCGGCGGGACGCCTTCCGGGCGGAGCACATCGGCTATGTCTTCCAGATGTTCAACCTCATCCCCTACCTGTCGGTGCTCGACAACATCACCCTTCCAGTGCGCATGCACGCGGGGCGCCGGGCCCGGCTGGACGGCGCGGGCGTGAAGGAGTCCGCCGCGCTGCTGGCCGGTCAACTCCACATCGGCGATCTACTGAAGAAGCCGGTGACCGAACTCTCGGTAGGCCAGCAACAGCGGGTGGCGGCCTGCCGCGCACTCATCGGGGCGCCGGAGCTCATCGTCGCCGATGAGCCGACCTCCTCCCTGGACTTCGACCGCCGCGAGGACTTCCTCGAGCTGCTCTTCCAGGAATGCGAGCGCGCCGGCGCAACACTGGTGTTCGTGAGCCACGACCGCACCCTGGAGGGCATGTTCTCCCGCACGATCTCGCTCCCCGACGTCAACACGGCGGTGCACTGATGCTGGTTTTGGACCTCGCGCTCAAGTCGCTACGTAACCGCGCCTTCAGCACCTCGCTCACGGTGGGCTCCATCGCCCTCAGCGTCGCCCTTCTGATCGGCGTTGAGAACGTGCGCGTAGGCATGCGAGAGAGCTTCTCCAACACCATCAGCCAGACCGACCTGATCGTGGGTACCAAGGGCGGCACGATCCAGTTGCTGCTGTATTCGGTCTTCGGCATGGGCGCACCGACGGAGAACGTTTCGTGGGAGGCCTACCGGCAGTGGGCGGAGCACCCCGCCGTCGCGTGGACCATCCCCTACAGCCTGGGGGACAGCCACAGAGGATTCCGGGTGATCGGCACGAACGACGACTTCTATCGCCACTACCGCTACCGCGGAGGTCAGGAAATCGCGCTGGCGGAGGGACGGGCGAGCGAGAACCTGTACGACGTGACCCTGGGCGCGGACGTGGCATCCGAACTGAATTACACAATGGGCGACGAGATCGCGGTGACGCACGGAATCGGCGAAGTGGGCTTCCTGGTCCACGACCACATGCCCTTCACGGTAGTAGGCGTCCTCGCCAAGACGTTCACCCCCGTCGACCGTGCAATCTACGTGACCCTCGAGGGCATGGAGGCCATCCATTGGGAGGGCGGTGCGCCGCCGGCCTCGGATGACGGGCACGTCCACGACGAGGAGGCGGAGGCGGCCTCCGTGGATAACGGGCACGTCCACGACGAGGAAGATGAAGAGGTTGCCGACGACGATGGACACGCGGACGACGACCACGCTCACGAGGTAGAGACGGAGGTGGCTGCCGCGGACGACGGACACGTACACAGCGAAGCGGATCTCTCGATTGAAGATGTCGAAGTCACCCAGGTGACCTCGTTCTTCGTGGGCACGACCGACCGCCGGGACGTACTCATGCTGCAGCGCGAGATCAACGACTTCGAGGACGAGCCGATGATGGCGGTGATCCCCGGTGTCGCCCTGAACGAGATGTGGCGAAGCCTGGGCTACGCCGAGACCGGCCTCCGGCTGGTGACCATCTTCGTCGTAATGGTGGGGCTGCTGGGCATGCTGGTCTCACTCTACACCTCGCTCGACGAGCGCCGCCGGGAGATGGCGATCCTTCGCGCCGTCGGTGCCGGACCCAGACGGATCGTCGCCCTGCTGGTGCTCGAGTCGGTGTGCCTGGCCGCGGCGGGGGCGCTCGCCGGACTCGCCCTGGTGTATGTGCTGCTCTCAGTCGGACAATCCATCGTCGAGGCGCAGGTGGGACTCTTCATCCCAATCCGGCCCCCCGGCTTCGTCGAGCTGCTCTTCATGGGCGCCGTGGTGACGGCCGGGTTCCTGATGGGCTTCGTCCCCGCCCTCAAAGCCTACCGCACCGCCCTCCACGACGGGCTGACGGTGCGGGTGTAGGGCGCTCCAGGGTCGACTTCGGGTGAACCGAACTGTCCAAACGGTCCGGTGAATTACATTGACACCCAGCGCGGCGTCAGCCTATATTTTCAGCTTGTCGGGTGGGGTGTCTGAGTGGCCGAAAGAGACGGTCTTGAAAACCGTTGTACCTTTGCAGGTACCGTGGGTTCGAATCCCACCCCCACCGTCCAGCGATACGGAAATCTCTTGGGAGAGGTGCGAGAGTGGCTGAATCGGATCGCCTGCTAAGCGATTGTGGGTCAAAAACCTACCGAGGGTTCGAATCCCTCCCTCTCCGTTCGTAGTCAAGCCGCTGTTCTTCTTCGACCGAATGGCGGCCGCTACCGGGTTCCCGACCGAACAGGTAGTCCCGGGAGCCTCTTCCACGTAATGCCACCTGGAGCACCATTATGAGATACCAGCTGAAGCGTATCGACACTTGGTCGGCGGTCAAGATTACCTTTCTCATTGCCGGCGTGCTGGGGTTTGTGGTCGGCGCTCTGTACGCCGTGCTGATCACGCTCATGGCCAGTTTCATGGGCATGGTGGGGATGTCCGAAGGCATGCCCGACGAGATGGGTTATATCGTGGGGGCCACGGGATTCATCGCGGTCGTGGCCTGGATCGTGCTGACTGTCCTGTACGCCGTGCTCGGTGCCCTGGTGGTCGCGTTGGGCACCTGGCTGTACAATCTGCTGGCCGGCGCCATGGGCGGAGTGACCATGACCCTGGAGACCGAGACTTCCGTCTTGCCAGCAACAGCGACCGCACCGGTGGACGTCGCACCTGCTGCCACGCCACCCGCCTCCGATGCCTCGACCCCGGCGGCAGACGCCGGCGGCCAAGATCCCCACCAGGCATCCTGACGACCCATGTCCCGGCCCGTACGCGTTCGCTTCGCCCCCAGTCCCACCGGGTTGCTCCACATCGGCAGCGCCCACACGGGCCTGTTCAACTGGCTCTTCGCCCGCAGGGAGAAGGGCCGTTTCCTCCTGCGCATCGAAGACACCGACACCGCCCGCTCCCGTCCGGAGTGGGTCGATGCCATATTCGAGGTGCTGGAGTGGATGGGCATGGACTGGGACGAAAAGGTAGTCTATCAGTCCCAGCGGTTCGACCGGCATGTCGCCAGGGCCCGTGCCCTGGTCGATAGCGGCCAAGCCTACCGGTGCTACTATCTGCCCGAAGAGCTCGAAGCGAAAAAGAAGGAAGCCCTCGCGGAGGGCCGGTACTGGCGGAACGACCGCCGGTACGCGGACCTCACGGATGCCGAGGCCGAAGCCCTCGAGGCCGAGGGCCGCAAGCCGGTCATCCGGCTCAAGATCCCCGAAGGGAAAACCGTATTCCAGGACCGGATCCTGGGTGAGATCGCGGTAGAGAACGAGACCATCGATGATTTCGTCATTGTACGGTCCAACGGCACGCCCCTGTACCACCTGGCCGTGGTGTCCGACGACGTGGACATGAACGTGACTCACGTCATCCGCGGCATCGACCACGTCACCAACACCACCAAACATATTCACCTGTTCCAGGCCCTGGGCGCCGAGCTGCCCGAGTTCGCCCATCTGCCCAGCATCCTGGGGGAGGACAAGAAGAAGCTGTCGAAGCGTCACGGCGCCGTGTCCGTCTCCGAGTACCGCGACGCCGGCTACCTGCCCGACGCCGTGGTCAACTTCCTCTCGCTGCTCGGTTGGCAGACGGGCGACGACCAGGAGTTCTTCACCCGCGCCGAGCTCATGGAGCGGTTCTCCCTGGACCAAGTCCACAAGCGGGACACCGTCTTCGACCTGCGCAAATTCGAGTGGCTCAACGGCCAGCACATCATGGCCCTGTCCAACGAGGAACTGTGGACGCTGGCGAAGCCGTTTCTGATGCGCGCCGGCCTGATCGAGGACGGACTGCCAGGCGGACAGGACGTAGACCACGACTACGCGATGGAAGTCGTCGGCCTGCTGCGGGAACGGTGCCGCACGCTGGCGGACTTCGCGGTACAGGGCAGGTTCTTCTTCACGGACGACTTCGACTACAATCCCAAGGCCGTCCGGAAGCACTGGTCGAAAGAACCGGATGCCGTGGCGGTGCGTATCGGATGGCTTCGTGATGAATTTACCGCGCTAGCATCATTCGACACGGAGGCGGTGGAGGAGGTCGTCCGGAACCTGTCGGATCGGGAAGGATTGAAGGCGGCCCAGTTCATCCATCCCTGCCGCGTGGCGCTGACCGGAGAAATGGCCGGACCGTCCCTGTTCCATTTGATCGTCGTCCTGGGGAAAGAGGCGTGTGTCGACCGTCTGGAAAAGGCACTGGTGCGCCTGCCGGACGTTGTCGAGCAGTCGGCGGTGAGCGAGGGCTGAGTGAGTTGTAATCATGATGTATCGAAGTGAAAGGAAAGAACGATGACCAAGTCCAATGCCACTGAAAAACTCACCTACTCGATTACCATAAACGCTTCACGGGAACGGGTCTGGCATGCCCTGTTCGATGACGAACCGTTCAGGAAGTGGTCGAGTGTTTTCGCCGAGGGATCTCACTTCGTGGGTGACTGGAGCGAGGGCAGCGAGATACGGTTCCTGACAAAGGACAATGACGGCATGGTCAGCATGATTGACGAGAACCGCCCGCATGCATTCATGTCGATCCGCCATATCGGATACATCCGGCAGGGCGTGGAGGACACGGAAAGCGACGAGGTGAAGTCGTGGACGCCGGCCTTTGAGAACTACACGCTGAAGGACTCCGGCGGGGGTACCCATTTGACCGTGGAAACGGACACGTTTAACGATTTCGTGGAGTATTTCAACGAAACGTGGCCCAAGGCGCTGTTGGTGGTCAAGGAAGTCGCCGAGGCGGAATGATCGGGTCGTGCGGAACCCAACAACTCCGCCTGCACGCGAAGTGCTGGTCAAAGGTACTTCATCAAGCCAACGATCAGTGCGGACATGCTGATCATACAGACCAGCATCTTGTTGACGGCGCTGCCGATCTGCTTCTCCAGGTCCGACTTCATCGCAGCCATCTCGGCTCTCAAAACAACCAAGTCTTCCTTCGTGGCAAATCGCTCCAGGTCTTCCTTGGTCGCGAACCGATTCAGATCTTCCTTTGTGGCGAATTTCTCCAGGTAAGCCTTCGTTGCAAACCGCTCCATTTTCGCACTTAGCGAATCCAGACGGGAATTAAGCCGCTCCAGGTCTTCCTTCGTCGCGAAACGCTCAAAGTCTCTTTTCGTCGCGAATTCCGCCAGATCTGTCTTCGTCACAAGGTCGTTCCGGCTCCACGTCATCGCCTTGACGATGGCTTCCGCCTGCCTCGTCTCGATGCCCGCGGCTTCGAATTCGCGGACCGTGGCGTGGGTATCAATGGGATAATAGGACACGGCGTCACCTGCATCTGGTGAATGTGGTAAATCGGACTGTTTACGGATTAGTCAGATTTCATCGTAGCCATCTCGGCATCTTTTTTTATTAATCGTGACTGCTGTGTTCGATCAATCCCCAGGCCCTGATCCCCAGGCCCTGATCCCCAATCCCTAATCCCGCTTCCGGTACCACCGGTATTCGACGATCATTCCCGCGATCAGTACGATGCAGCACAGCACGTAGGGCATGCGCAGTCCGATGAGCTGCGCCAGCAGACCCCCGACCAGGGGTCCAGATACCATGCCCATGCCGACGATCATCTCGTTGCGTGCGCCTTTTTCCCCTTTGCGTTCCTCCTGGAAAAAAGAATAGAACTGGCTGGCCGAAAAGGCGGCACCGACCAGCAATCCGACCGTCCCGAAGGCGAAGGCCAGCACCACGGTGGCATCCTGCGTCGCGACGACCAACATGCCGATCACGGCGGCGATCTGGGGAATGACGAGGGGCCTGAGCCGGAACTGCCACCACGTCGTGTACCGCGCGATGAGGAAGACCGTCATTTGCAGGAGCCGGGGGATGGCGAGCAGTATGCCGAGTGTATCGGGCCGGATGAGGAGCTCGGTGGCGAGCTTGGGAAACTGGTTGTTGAGCATGCCGATCATGAAGAATGCCGTGAAATTGGCCGTCCAGGCGATCCAGCGGAAGCGCGTGGTGTCCTCGCGCGCGTGTCCCCGCGCCTCCTCCGGCGGATCCTCTTCCTGCGCGGTGACGGCCCTGAAGCGCAGAAATACGATCGCCACCGTGAGCACGACCATGCCGATCGTGCCGGTGGCAAAAGGCACCTGCGGACCCACGAGGTAGAGATAGCCCCCCGCCAACGGGCCCAGCATGAACCCCAGGGTCCAGAACATGTTGAAGGTACCGAGCGTCCTTACCATCTGGGTTCGGCTGCGGCCCTCGGCCAGCATCGCCTGCACCGACGGCCAGAAGAGGGCCAGCAGTCCCCATCCCAGTGCCGTGCCGACGAGGAGCATCCAGTAGTTCACCGCGAAGAAAAGCATCCCGAACACCAGCGCGGTCAGGCCGGAGGCGATGGCTAGGAGCCGGCGACGATCGAACCGGTCGGCGAGCTTCCCCGTGAAGGTGCAGGCCAGGGTGAAGCTGAGGGAGCCCGCGGTGCCGATGAACCCGAGTTCCACCACGGAAGCGCCCAGGTCGAGGGCCCTGAGAGGCACGGCGAAGGACACCAGGCCCGTGCAGAAGTCCATGACAAAGGCGGCGATGAAGAGGAAGTAGTCGGAACGCTTCAGCACGGGTTACGTAATACTCCGGATGGCAGGGTCATGGCGGGCGCCGGCATGCCGGACTACGACAGGCTTCGCTGAGCCGTGCCGCGCGAGAAGTAATTGGAACCCAGCAGCACGACGGACACGAGAAGCAGGAGCAGGACGGCGTAGGCCGCGGCGCTGCCGATGTTGAACTGGCGCAGGTGGGACAGGATCTCCATGGCGATGGGCCGGTTGTCGTAGACGTAGAGCAATATGGAGGCCACGAATTCGCCCAGGGCGGTGACGAAGGCCAGCAGCGTACCGGCGAGCACGCCCGGGCCGATGAGGGGCAGGGTGACCCGGCGGAAGGCGTAGAACCACCCCGCGCCCAGGTTGCGCGCAGCCTCCTCCAGGGAGTCGTCCAGCTGCCTGAAGGCCGCCGAGGAAGCCCGGAACACGATGGGCAGGTGGCGGACGAAGTACGCGATGGGCAGGAGCCAGAAGGAACCCACCAGCACCTGTCCGAAGCTGAAGGGCGTGCCCTGGCTGAAGGCGACAATCAGGTTGATGGCCACCACCGTGCCCGGCAGGGCCCACGGCACCATCACGAGGGCATCGAGCAACTTGCGCCCCCGGAACGTGCCCTTGACGACCAGGTAGGCCGCGGTGACGCCGATCGCCACGTCGGCCGCCGTGGAGACCACCGCCATGTTCAGGCTGTTCCGGATCGGCTCCCAGAAGGTGGGATCCTGGAAGAGGCGGCCGTAGTTGTCCGATGTATATACCTGGGGCAGGATCTGGTGCGTCCACGTGCCGTCCTGCACGAAAGACAGCAGGAGGATGGTCAGGTGGGGCAGCAGGAGCACCACCACCATGACGATCCCGGCGGCGCCCGCGAGCAGGCGCGCCCAGCGTCCCCGGATCTCGCGGCGGACGTTCGCCGTGCCCTTGGTGCTCATGGCGTACTGCCGCCGCCCCTCGTACCGGCGCATCCAGAACAGAAAGGCGATGGAGAAGGCGGAGAGGACCACCGTCTGCGTGACGGCCATGGCCATGTCGCCGTTCAGCTTGGACGTGTAGATGTTGAGGCTCAGGAAGCGGAATCCGCCCGCGAAGATGAAGGGCGCGCTGAAGGAGTTCATGGACGTCATGAAGACCAGGAGCGTCGCCCCCACCATGGCGGGCGTGAGCAGGGGCAGGGTGACGGTCCGGAAGCTGAACCAGGACGACGCGCCCAGGTTGCGGGCCGCCTCCATGACCGCCGGGTCGATGCCTCTCAGCGCGGCCGACGTGAAGAGGTAGAAGAAGACGTACATGGTGTAGCCGTGGACGAGCAGCACGGCCCACACCCCATTCAGCGAAAAGGGCGGGCGCTCGAGACCCAGGGCGGCCTGGATGAGGCGCGGAATCATGCCGCTTTCGCTGTAGAGAAAAAGGAAGGCAAGCACGCCCACCAGGGGCGGGAGTACGATGGGCAGGATGGCCAGCGCGGAGAATACGGACCGGCCGGGAAACTCGTAATGGGTGAAGATGAGGGCCAGGGGGACGCCGATCAGGGCCGAGAGCAGGACGCTCCCCACGGAGACCATGACGCTGTTGAAGAGACCTTCCATGTAGGACGGGCTGTCCGGATCGAAGAACTCCCCGTAGTTACCGAAACCGAACTGTCCGTCCCGGAACAGGCTCTCCCACAGGACGAGCGCGGCGGGATAGACGATGTAGCCGAGCAGGATGAATCCCAGGGGGACGAAGACGAGGGCGCGGGGTTGCCGGAGGACGGCGTACAGGTTCATGGTCCGGTTCAATCCCTCAGGATGATCGCCTGGTCGCCGGGGATGCAGACGCGCACGGCGTCGCCGGGTTGACGCTCGGCCATCGGGCCTTCCGCGTGCTCCACGACCTGGATGGAGACGCCTGCCGCATCGACGGTGAACTCGACCGTCGCGCCCTTGTAACGCCGGGTGACTACGACGCCGCTCACCGTGCCTTCAGAGTCCTCGTCCGTCAACCGCGCGGCCTGGGGATGGAGGGCCAGGTGAACGGGGCCAACGGCCGGCGCGTCGCTATCGGCTGGCGCGGTGCCATCGGTCGGCGCGGTAATATCGGCCGACGTGGCTTCGACATCGGCCGGCACAGCGTCCTCGGCCAGCGCGGGTGACGAGCGTGGCGCAGATGACGAGCGTGGCGCGGGCAAGACCACGGTCAATCCGCCGGCATGCCTGAACACCGGCCTTCCCTCTTCCGTCTTGAGCACGCCTTCCCAGAGGTTCATGTTGCCCATGAAGGCGGCCACGAAGCGGTTGGCCGGCCTGCGGTAGATCGCGTCGGGGCGGTCCAGCTGCCGGCACTCGCCCTCCTCCATCACCGCGATCCGATCGGAAACGGCCAGCGCCTCCTCCTGGTCGTGGGTGACGTAGATGGCCGTGATGCCCAGCTTGGTCTGCAGCTCCCGGATCTGGTCCCGGGTTTCTTCCCGCAGCTTGGCGTCCAGGTTGGACAGCGGCTCGTCGAGCAACAGCAGGTCGGGTTCGATGACCACGGCCCGGGCGAGGGCCACCCGCTGCTGCTGACCACCGGACAACTGCGGCACGGGACGCTGTTCCAGACCGGCCAGTCCCACCAGGTCGAGCGCTCGCGCGACGCGGTCCGAAGTCTCGGCCGCCGCCACCTTCCGGGTGCGCAGGCCGAAGGCCACGTTCTCGAAGACGGTCATGTGGGGGAAAAGGGCGTAGTTCTGAAACACCATCCCGGTGTTCCGCCGGTTGGCGGGCACGTGGGTGACGTCCTGGTCGTTAAAGAGCACGGAACCGGAAGTGGGAAAGATAAACCCGGCGATCATGCGGAGAATGGTCGTCTTGCCGCATCCGCTCGGTCCAAGCAGACTGAAGAACTCGCCGTCGGCCACGGTCAGGCTGATGCCCTTCACGACCGGGTTGTCATCGAAATGCTTGGTGAGGCGATTGAGGGTGACCTGGGCCATGGGCGGAGATCAGAATGGGGCGGAGATTGGTAACGAAGCGCCGGGATGCCGGGAGCGCGGCAGGCGAAAAGAGCTATCCCCGGTCCTTGATGTTGTCGTCCCAGTACTTCATCCAGGTTCTGGACTGTTCGGAGAAGACCTTCCAGTCGATGTCGAAGGGAGCGACGGAAAGATCGGCCATCCACGCGGGCAGGCGGTCCTTCGGGATATCGCCGCGAGTCGGGATCCGGTAGTACTCCGTGGCCTGCAGGACGGTGTGGTCCACATTGGTGACGAATTCATAGAAGAGCCGGGCGTCGTCGGGGTTCTTGCTGTTGGCGATCAGCGCAATGCCGTCGGTCAGCACGGGCGCGCCGCTCCTCGGCACCACGAAATCGAAGGGATAGCCGTAGCGGTCCACCTGCAGCATGATGTCGCTCATCAGCCAGATGGAGACCAGCCCTTCCTTCCGGGCGAGCTTCTGGAACATCATGTTCGGATCGGCGGCGTAGTCCTTGGTGTTGGCATCGAGCCGCGTGAGCCATTCATACCCCGCGTCGGGGTCCCGGGTGTCCCGGTACGTGCGCCAGATCATCCCCGAATAGACCGTCCGCATCGTGCCGGATGCGAGCGGGTACCGGATCACGATCAGGTCCCGCCAGCGGGGATCGAGGAGTTCGTCCCAGTCCCCGGGCGCCGTCTCCTTCGTCAGCTCGAGATTGTTGAAGGCGATGACCGGAATCAATTGCGCTGTGCCGTACCACCGGTCTTCCTCGTCCCTGAATTCGGGAAGCAGGGCGTCCGCCCAGGTCGGCCGGTAAGGGCTCAGCAGGCCCTCGTCGGCGGCCTGGATGAAGTTGGTCGCCGGTGCGCCCCACCAGACGTCGCCCTGGGGATTGGCACGCTCCGAGCGCACCCGGTCGAGCACGTCCTGCGAGCCCATGTCGAGCCACCGGACGTCCACATCGGGATGGGCGGCCTCGAAGAGCTTCTCGAATTCGGGCAGGATCGGCTTGCCGTGGGGCGAATAGACCGTCACGACGCGTCTGTCCGGATCACCGCCGGCGCAGCCCCAGGCCAGGACGGTCGTGCACACCAAAACAGCCGTGCAGAGCGCGATTTTTGGAAGGCGCAGACAGGTCAATATTTCGATCCTCCGAATTCCTGGATAATCCTGTGTAATCCCCGCCGCGACACACCGTTTCTTCGGATCCGGGAAGGTCCGCGGCGTGGGTAGATATTACCACGGAGCGCGTCGAGTGTCAACGCGGATTTAGTGAAATGCCGGGCCGCGCGGGACCGCAAGAGCACGGCTGCCCGGTGTCGCGTGAGCCGACTCAGGCCAACTGCGTTATCACTGCCGCCGACCGCTGTATATCCCCGCAGTAGACGCCTTCGAAAACCGAGCCGGGCACGGCCGCGAGGATTCGCCGCGCCAGCGCACGACTTTCCGCGTCTTCGGCACAGGAAAGGTATAGAGAAAGGGGTACGGATTCCGGAAACGCCCGCCTGTACGCTTCAGGATGACTCACGACCCCGGCGATGACTTCGGGCGTCACCGGTTCGCCCTCTCCCAGCCCGGTAAGCCTGCCTACGCGCTCGGGCCGGTGCACCTGTCTTTCGACCAGGGGGATGCCGACGGCCCTCAGGCTGGCGACGATCACGCCCCGTGTCGTTCCTGCCGATACCACGGGCTCGTGGTCCCCGGGCGCCTTGAACAACCGGGCGCGGGCGCCGTCGGCCTTGATGAGCAGCAGGTCGGGCGCGCAGACTTTTCTCAAGCGCTCCAGTTCGTCCGCGTCCAGCCCCTTGAGCTTGTCGGGCCGGGGCCGGGCGCCCAGGACGGTCACGTGGCGGCGCCTCTTCAGTTCAGGAGGGACAAGCGTTGGCCAGTCCGGCGTTTCAGCGGTCACGTAGAATCCGCGCGTCTGCTTCGACGTCGGCGGATGCAGGTGCGTGGTGGACGTCGTGATGACGGCGTAACCCCGATCGACGGCCTCGCCGGCCAGCCGGTACATCAGCGTGGCCTTTCCGCCGCTGCCGACGATGGCCACGCAATCGCCCCGGTTGACGCCGAGCGTATCGAGAAAGGGTGATTCCGCCGCCGGTCCGCCTGGTCCGCCTGGTCCGCCTGGTCCGCCTGGTCCGCCTGGTCCACCTGGTCCGCTCACCACTCGCCCCCCGGACTGATATGAATCGTTCGGGGCCGGCGTTGCAGGAAGCGCCGCACGAGGACCATGCCGACGAGGAATCCCCCGATGTGGGCGTACCAGGCCACGCCGTCGCTGCCGATCCCCAGGATCTGCCGCAGGAACCAGATCCCGAGTACGATGATCGCGGGCACGTGGATGATCTGGATGAAGATGAACAGCAGGACGAAGGTCTTGATGTAGGCCTTGGGATACAGGATGAAGTAAGCGCCCAGGATGCCCGCGATCGCCCCGCTGGCGCCGATCATCGGGATGGCGGAATCGGGCTCGGATATCACGTGGACCATGGTGGCGCACAGGCCGGTCAGGAGGTAGAAGAGCAGGTAGCGTCCCGCACCCATGGCGCTTTCCACGCTGTTGCCGAAGATCCACAAATAAAGCATGTTGCCGGCGAGGTGCATGAAGCCCCCGTGGACGAACATGGCCGTGAACAGGGTCAGGGGGAAGGGCACGAGGGCGTCCGGGTAGAGCAGGGAGGTGCCGGGAATGGGTATCTCGCCCCGTTCGACGAAATGGGTCAGTTCGTAGGGAATGGCCGCGGTCTTGAAGATGAAGATCTGTTCGCCCACCGGTCCCAGGACGAACTGGAAGAGGAAGACGGCCACATTGGCCGCGAGCAGCCCGTAGGTGATCACGGGCCGGCCATAGGACGGGCTTTCAGCCTGGAGAGGTAGGAGCATGGGAAGTCGGACGGATCGCGGCCGGTCCGGGAGGGAGCGAACCGACCCGGCAGGCGACGGCCCGTCTCATTTCGTGGGTTGGGACTCCAGCCGGTTGATCTCGTCGCGCAGCCTGGCCGCCTTCTCGAACTCCAGGTTCGCGGCGGCCTCGTACATGGCGTGCTTGAGTTCATCCACGACGGTGCTCTGGTCCATCTTCGCGATAGTATTGAGGATCGGCATGTCGTCGTCGACCGCCTTCACGTCGGCCACGGCCGTGGTCTTGATGATCTCCTCGATGGACTTGTACACGGTCTCGGGTTCGATCCCGTTCAGTTCGTTATACTCCTGCTGCAGCGTTCGCCGGCGGTTCGTCTCCTCCATAGCCCGGCGCATGGAATCGGTGATGTTGTCGGCGTAGAAGATCACCTCGCCGCGCACGTTCCGCGCCGCCCGTCCCGCCGTCTGGATCAGCGACCGCTCCGACCGCAGGAACCCCTCCTTGTCCGCGTCCAGGATGGCCACCAGGGAAACCTCGGGCAGGTCGAGCCCCTCGCGGAGGAGGTTGATGCCCACGAGCACGTCGAACTTGCCGAGGCGCAGGTCGCGCAGGATCTCCACGCGTTCGATGGAATCGATGGTGGAATGAAGATAGCGCACCCGCACATTCAACTGCCTGAGATAGTCGGTCAGATCCTCGGCCATCCGCTTGGTCAGCGTCGTCACGAGCACCCGCTCCTGACGGTCCGCGCGCTCCCGGATCCGGGTCAGGAGATCGTCCATCTGGTTTTCCACGGACTGCACGCTGATCTCCGGGTCCATCAGCCCCGTCGGCCGGATGATCTGTTCGACCACGACGCCCTGGCACTGGTTCAGTTCGTAGTCGGCCGGCGTGGCCGACACGTAGATCACCTGGTTGACCATCGTCTCGAATTCCTCGAAGGTCAACGGCCGGTTGTCCAGCGCCGACGGCAGGCGGAAGCCGTGCTCCACCAGCGTGGTCTTCCGCGAACGGTCGCCGTTGTACATCGCCCGGAGCTGGGGCAGGGAGACGTGGGACTCGTCGATGACCAGCAGGAAATCGTTGGGAAAGAAGTCGAAGAGGCAGAAGGGGCGATCACCGGGCGACCGGCCCGACAGGTGCATGGAGTAGTTCTCGATGCCGGCGCAGAACCCGATCTCCCGCATCATCTCCAGGTCGAACCGCGTGCGCTGTTCCAGCCGCTGGGCCTCGAGGAGCTTGTTCTCGTCGTACAGCACCCGAAGCCGTTCGTCCAGTTCCTCCTCGATGGCCTTCATGGCCTGATCCAGGCGCGGCGCCGTGGTGACGAAGTGGCGTGCCGGGTAGACGGCGATGCGATCCCGTTCGGCCAGCACCTCGCCCGTAAGTGGATCGAATTCGGTGATGCGATCGACTTCGTCGCCGAACATCTCGATGCGGATGCCCTTTTCCTGGTCCGCGGGCAGGATGTCGAGGGTGTCGCCCCGCACGCGGAACGTGCCGCGCGCGAAATCGTAATCGTTCCGGTTGTAGTGCATGTCGATCAGCTTGCGCATGATCTGGTCCCGCTCGTACGCCTCGCCCCGGTCCACGAGGAGGATGAACTCCTTCCACTCGTCGGTCGATCCCAGGCTGTAGATGGACGACACGGACGCCACGATCACCACGTCCCGCCGTTCCAGCAGCGCGCTCGTCGCCCGCAGCCGAAGCTTGTCCAGGTCCTCGTTGACCGACGAATCCTTCTCGATATACGTATCGGTCACCGGCATGTACGCTTCGGGCTGGTAGTAGTCGTAGTAACTGATGAAGTATTCGACGGCGTTTTTCGGGAAGAACCCCTTGAACTCGCCGTAAAGCTGGGCGGCCAGGGTCTTGTTGGGCGAAATGACCAGGGCCGGCTTCTGCAGCTCGGCAATGACCTGGGCCATGGTGTAGGTCTTGCCGCTGCCCGTAATGCCGAGGAGGCACTGGTGCCTGTCCCCCCGGTGCACGCCCTGGACGAGTTCCTCGATCGCCCTGGGCTGGTCACCCCGGGGTTCGTAATCGGAGACGACGGTGAAGGGAGGCATTCGATAGTCCGTCGAGAAGACAGCCGTAAATACGACTGGATAAATGGGTGCAAAGACCCATATAATATATGCCGAAGAAGCCTCAAATGCAAAGGGGGAGTGGCAATGTCTCATCCAATTTTCGACCTGAGCGGACGCGTGGCCCTGGTCTCCGGCGCGGCCGCCGGCATGGGCAGGGCGACATCTATCGGCTATGCCGAGGCAGGCGCGGATCTCATGCTGGCCGATATCAATGAAGAAGGCCTGGAGGATACGGTCCGGGAGATCGAGCGCCGGGGCCGCCGCGCCGAACCGGTGGTGTGCGACGTCTCCAACGGCGCGCAGATACGAGCGATGTTCGCGCAACTGGACGAAACCTACGGACGTATCGACGTACTGGCCAACATCGCCGGGGAAGGCGGTATCAACGAGTTACCGCTGGAGATCACGGAAGCCGGGCTCATACAGACCCTGAACAACCTGGTCGTTGGACGGTACGTCTGCTGCCAGGAAGCGGCGAAGCGCATGATCGAGGCCGGCCGGGGCAGCATCTTCAACATCGTGTCCATCGCCGGGCTGTCGGCCCTCGGCCGCGGCCACATGGCCTACAGCATCGCCATGGGCGGCGTGGCCCAGATGACGCGGGAGATGAGCACGGAGTGGAGCGGCAAGGGCGTGCGCGTCAACGCCATCGTATGCGCCCAGATCATGAACGAGGGCCTGCGCAAGCGCATCGACGCCGATTCCAAGCTGGGCGATACCTACCTGCGCGGCATCCCCATCGGCCGGTTGGGTAAATCGGAAGACATCCAGGGCCTGGCCATCTTCCTCGCCTCTGACGCCTCCAGCTGGGTCACCGGGGCGTTGATGCCGCTCGACGGCGGCAACACGGCCAAGAACGCGGGCGGATCGCATCCGGGGCAGCCCAATGCGCCGGATGAACAGAAGTATTGAACAGTTATCTTTTATTAGCGATCATTTGTGAGGAAGAAGGGAGGGAAAATGGGACCGGAGAAGGAACCGTTTAAACGATTGGATGTTCGCTCCAGGTGGCCGCGCGAAGACTTGGATTTCACACCGTGGTTGGCGGGAAAACTCGACCTTGTCGGAAATCTTATTGGCAAAAACCTAGAACTTGTTGGACAGGAGAAGCAAGTCGGCTCATTTTTTAAACTCGATATCTTGGCCAAAGAGACCGATACTGACACGTTGGTCGCGATCGAGAACCAGCTGGAGCGGTCAGATACCGATCATCTGGGCCGCCTCATTGCCTATTCAACACTTCTCAATGCTCGTACCGCAATCTGGGTTGCACCTGAGTTCACGTACGAGCACGCTGAAGTCCTGAATCGTCTCAACGAGTGGTCAATTAAAGATATTGAGTTCTATGGACTAAAACTCGAAGTTATAATAAAATCCGCTGGCTCGGAGCCCGAACCCAGTTTACTGAAGGTGGTTTACCCGGGTTGTTGGGATCGGGATATTACCCTACCGGTTGATCCACCAACTCCACCCCATATCCAGAAATACACCGACTTCTTCGAGCCTTTAATTACGGAATTTCTCAAGAATGGATTTGCTCACAGACCACCCAGAAAGATGTTTGGCAACTCTGGACGATACTTTCCTTCCATGGTGAATGACGGAATTTGGTATGCTGGGTCCCTTGAGGGTAAAAACGAGGCGTGGGTAACCGTATATATCCAAACCGATAACAACGAGAAGACGAAACAAATCTACTGTCAATTGGAAGCTGCAAAAGATCAGCTCGAATCAGAGGTTCAAGCCCATCCCGAACCCGAATGGCACTGGCGTCCTCATGAAAGACACACGTTTTCCAGCATAAACATAAGAAAGGACGGCAGCATTGACGACCCAGCGGACAAACTCGAAGATACCAGGGCGTGGATGCTGGACCTTCTTCCCAAGCTCAAGAAGGTATTTGACCCGAAGATTGCAGAATTGCTTTCGGATCAGCAAAAGTGCAGTAGGTAATTTGCAGGATGAGTTAGTTTATACGAGAAAGGACGTGCCGGTCTTAAGATTCGGAAATCAGAGACTCACCACTCTCTCCATTAAATAGGTGAATCTTCCCCGGGTCAAAGTAAAGTCCCACATTGTCACCCCGGTCCAACAGGTTTTCCGGCCGCGTACGAACCTTGACGTTGGTGCCTCCGACATCCACCGTCAGGTACAGATCACTGCCCATGGGCTCGCGTACCACGACCTTTGCCCGAACTCCGGTTGGATCAAAATTGCCCGCCGCGGCGTCCGGTTCGATTGATGACGTCGCCTCGCCAATCCCGATATCCTCCGCCCGAACGCCCAGAAACACCTCCCGCCCTTCCGGCGGTTTCATCCGCTCGATCATGGAGACCGGCACTCCACACGCGTAACCCTCGCCGACCACCCGCCAGGCACCTTCGGCCGACTGCTCCAGTGTGCCTCGCAGCAGATTGATGGGCGGACTCCCTACGAATCCGGCCACGAAGGTGTTGGCCGGGCAGTCGTAGATGGACTCGGGTGTGCCGATCTGCTGGATCTGCCCGTCCTGCATCACCACGATCCGGTCGGCGAGGATGAGCGATTCGGCCTGGTCGTGCGTGACGTAGACGAAGGTCATTTCCAGTTCGCCGTGAAGGCGCTTCAGTTCGGTGCGCATCACGACCCGCAACTGCGCGTCCAGGTTGGATAGCGGTTCGTCGAGGAGGAACACGCCCGGATCGCGGACGATGGCGCGGGCCAGGGCGACCCGCTGGCGCTGCCCGCCGCTGAGTGCCCGGGGCTTGCGATCCAGCAGGTGTTCGATCTCCATGGTCTTTGACGCCGCCAGCACGAGCCTTTTGCGATCCTCCGCGGGCACGCCGCGCATCTTGAGTCCGAAGGCGACGTTGTCGAAGACGCTCATGTGGGGATAGAGGGCGTAAGTCTGGAAGACCATGGCGATGTCTCGCCGCTCGGGCGGCACGGCCGTGACGTTCCGGTCGTCGAACCACACCTCGCCTGCCGTCGGCGATTCCAGCCCGGCGATCATGTTGAGCAGGGTGGTCTTGCCGCAACCCGAAGGTCCAAGGAGCGTCAGGAACTCGCGGTCGGCGATGTCGAGCGTCACGTTGTCCACGGCCACTACGTCGCCGAAGTGCTTCGTTAGGTTTTTCAAACGGACTCGTGCCAATGAATCCTCCAAAATTAGACGATGATCCTCCCGCGGGATTACCTGTTCACCACACTACCCCGCCTACCGCTCACCCCGTCACCGAACCACCTATACCCTGGATGATGAGCCGCTGGAACAGGAAGGACAGCACCAGGGGCAGCAGGATGACCAGCACGCCGCCCGCCGCGATTACGGTGAAAGGCACCTGCAGTTCCTGTGCGAAGTCCGACGCCAGCACTGTCACCGGCCGGGAGGCGATGGTGGTGGTGAAAAGCAGGGCGAAGAGAAATTCACCCCAGGATGCGATGAAGGCGAAAATGCCCACGGCCACCAGTCCCGGCGTCGTCACGGGCAGAAAGACCCGCACGAGCGCGCCCAGTGGCGTGCAGCCGTCGACCCTTGCGGCCCGTTCCAGGTCCAGCGGCACGGTCTGGAAGTAGCCCTTCAGGATCCAGATGGTGAAGGGCAGGGTGAAGGTCGTGTGGGACAGGATCACCGACAGGTGCGTGTCCAGCAGTCCGTAGCTTCGCATGAGCAGGTACATGGGGATCATGATGGCCACGCCGGGCACGCTGCGAGAGCCCAGGTAGAAGAGCAGGAGCAACAGGTTGCCCCGGAACGGCAGGCGCGCCAGGGCGTAGGCCGCCAGGGAACCGCAGGTCAGGTTGAGCAGCATCACTGCCGTGCCGATGATCAGGCTGTTGACGATGGCCCGGGGGAACTGCCGGGCGATGGCGGCGCCCACGTCCGCCGACTGGCCTTCCACGTCGAAATAGAGGCTGTAATTCCCGATGGTGGGTTCCTCGGGCCACCAACGCTGCTGCGTCACCTCCCGTTCGGGCATGAAGCTGACGGCCGCCACCCAGGCAAAGGGCAGGGTCAGGTAGATCACGGCCGCCAGGGCGTAAATGTAGAGCGATGCGCGTCGCCACATGATGGTCCCCTATCCCTGTACGAGTCCGCGGCGGTACAGCAGCCGGATGTAGATGATGGCCAGGGTCATGGTAATCAGCGTGATCAGGTAGGAATAGGCGTTGGCACCGCCGAAATCGAGCCGAGCGAAGGCCTCCTTGTAGGTCTGCCAGGCGATCACGTGAGTCGCGTCGCCGGGGCCGCCGCCGGTGAGCGCGTAGATCAGGTCGAAGGCACGGAAGCCGTTCATGGTCTCGAAGATAGCCACGACGAGCACGGCGTGGTACAGCCAGGGCAGGGTAATGAACCGGAAGCGGTTCCACGACGTGGCGCCGTCCACCCGCGCGGCCCGGTACTGTTCCGTCGGAATGGCCTGGATGGCCGCCAGGAAAATGATGCAGGCGAAGGGCACGCTGCGCCACACGTGGGCGCCGATGGCGGCGTTCAGCGCGACGAAGGGCGAGGCCATGCCTGTATATACAATGTTGATACCGAACAGGTAGTTGACAGCGGCGACCGTATCCTCCAGCATGGCGTTGAAGGCACCGTAGTCGCCGAGCAGGCCCACCCACATCAGGCCGTTGACCACGCCCGGTATGGCCCAGGGTATGAGCAGCAGGGCGCGCACGACGCCGCGGCCTCGGAAGGATTCGTGGAGTAACAGAGCGATGGCCATGGCGATCACGATTACCAGGAGGACCGCCATGAAGGTGAAGTACAGCGAGATCCACAGAGCGTTCCAGAATTCTGAGCTCGCCAGGATGGTCGCGTAGTTCTCCAGGCCGTGAAAGTACACCTGGTCGGGCCGCCGCAGGTTGTACCGGTGCAGGCTCATCCAGAAGGAGATGCCGATGGGGTAGGCGATGAAGGCGAGGAGCAGGATCACCGCCGGCAGGTTCAGCAGCAGGGGAAGGAGATCCCGCGTCCGCGACATGAAAAGGGAGGGTCTCAATACGGTCATATATGCGTGTTCCGCTCTGTTCCGCGATCAGCTGGCGGCAGCGCAACTCAGCTCCATTCCGCGATCAGTTGACGGCAGCGCAACTCAGGTCCATTCCGCGATCAGTTGGCGGCAGCGCCGCGCGATCCGGGCGAGGCCGTCGCGGGGGGACTGCTGCCCCAGTAGGACCTTCTGGATCTCCGGCTGGTAGTAGATCTTGAAATCGGGGAACCACGGCGCCTTGATGTTCTCCCTTGGCCGGACGTGCCGGGCCTGTTCCCGAATCTTGTCGATCTCGCCCCACTGCTCGGTCTGGGCGATCACGTCCGGATCGTCCAGCAGCGACCGGTAGGCGAATCCCAGGCCACGCAGACGGAACCAGCGCCGCGCCGTGTAGTACTCGCCTTCCGCGTCCTTCGCGCCAAGGAACTTCATCAGGGCCCACGCGTCCTGCATCCGGTCTTCCCGGCACCGGGACGTCAGGCTGTACATGCGCGTCCAGCCCAGGGTGCCGTTCTGCTCCGGTGAGATCGAGGGAACCGGCGCCATGCGGTACACCTTGGCGTGCAACGCGTCGGATCCTCTTCGCTTCAGTTCCTCGTCCGTGGCGACCGAATTCCGGCGGTTGTTGGCGTACTCCAGGTCGTATTTGTTGAGGATGCCGTACACCTGGCGGCCGCCGGCGACATGATCCCGCATTTGCCCCACGGTCAGCGATGAGGGAGAGATGATGCGGTGCCGGTGGATGCCGTCTGTGAGCCATTGGAGCACTGTTTCGGCCCGGCGGCCTTCATCATCGGGAAACGTGGGGTTGAGGTCGTCGTCAAACAGCGAAATCTCGCTCGCGTAATTGAGGGTCCACCAGTCGGCGAACCCGAGTACGCTCTGCCGGAAGTTCAGCATGATCGGATACTCGATGACGTCCCCGTCCGGCGTGCGGATCCGGGCCTCCCGGACCTTGACGGCCTGCTCGGTCAGTTCGTCCAGCGTGCGGGCCGGCGCGTCGAATCCCGCCGCCTCGAGCATGGGCGCGTTGTAGATCCAGATGTTGAAGTCGGTGTAGTACGGCAGCCCGTAGCGTTTGCCGCCGTAGGTCATGGACGAGAGGTTGTAGGAGAAGAGATCCGCCGTCGTCGCCGACGTATCGGGATCGGCGGCCAGGAGGTCGTCGCAGGGACGCAGCCAGCCGGCCTCGACCCATTCCGCGAAGTCGTCATCGCGGACGTAGCAGCATTCCATGGGCGCTCCGCCCACGTGCAGCGCCACCATCTTGTCGTGGTAGTTGCCCGACACCGCGTTGTAGTCTACCCGAATACCAGTCTGGCGCTCGAAGTAGTCGAGGTTCTCCCGGACCAGGTCAGGTTCGTACACCCATCCCTTGAAGATGACGCCGGGCGACGGCGCCGGGCTGCAGCCGGCCGCCAGGCCCAGGCCCGCGGCGGTCGACGACTGCAGGAATGCGCGGCGCGTCATCATGCGCATGCCGGACAGCGGTCCGTATCGGGATCGTGGATGGGATCGCCGCAGGCGGAGCACGGTCCAAGGGGATGCTCGTCGGGTCGGGTGCGGGTGCCGTGCTTGTATTCAATGGTCCGCCAGACCGTCTCGCCATCCTTCGCCGAGTAGCACATCCAACGGCCTTCCTTCTTGCCGTCGTAGGACTTGCCCACGTGGGGACCGTAGTCGCCTTCCCACTGTTTGGTCCCGTTCTCGTGCCAGCAGGTGTACCAGCCTTCGTTGAGGCCGTTCTTGAACCTCCCCTCGCTCTTCTTGTTGCCGTTGCTGAAATACTGGATCCAGTTACCGTTCTTCACGCCCATCTCGTAATTGCCCTCGCTGCGCTTGTTCCCGTTGGCGAAGTAGGTGATCCAGTAGCCGTGTTTTTTACCGTTTACGGTTTTGCCTTCGGTAAGGGCCATGGTCGATGCATCCTGTAGCTGGATAACTGCGTACAGCCGTTTTCGGATTAATCTTGCGGTGCGAGATGCACTCATGTTATTAAGGATACAACGTTTATTCAAGACCTTCTTGCGACTTCGCGCCTGCGACATCGCACGACCGCATGAACCGCCACACGACAGGGATGCCGCCATGCTGACGGAAGACCAGATACATCACTTCCGGGTGTTTGGATTCATCGTGCTCCGGCAGGCTTTCGATGCAGGGGAGATCGACGCGCTCGGTCGACACGCGGACGAAATCTGGACGGCCGAACTGGGGCACACGCCCGACGCCGGGGAGCAGGTCTCCGTTGCACCTTTTCTCGAACTGCGCCCCGACACCCTTGCGCTGATCGAGGACGACCGGATCTACACGCCCATGGTGCAGTTGCTGGGACAGGACATGATCTGGTCCGGATCGGAAGGGGTGCAGGGCACCATGACCCGGCGGCCCTACCATCACTGGCACGCGGATCGTCCCGGTCCGCAGGAACTCGGCTACCTGCGTATCAAGATCATGATGTACCTGGATCCGATGCGGAAGGACGGGGGCGCCCTGCGCGTCATCCCCGGGTCACACCGGTCGCCGTTCCACGAGGAGCTCGCGCCGTTCCAGCAGCGGCACGGACTCGATGACCCGGCGTTCTTTGGCTCTCCCGGCAGCGAGGTACCCTGTCACGCCGTGGAGACGGACCCGGGAGATGCGTTGGTCTTCAACCAGAGTCTATATCACGCCGTATACGGCAAGGCCGGCCGGCGGCGTTACATCGCGCTGAAATACGCGGCCCGGCCCACCTCGGACGCCCACCTGGCGTCGATCAAGCGCCATAGTCCCTATACGTTGACGCCCCACGAGCGGATCGTTCAGTCTGAAAGTCCGCGCCTGCGGGCGATGACGGCTGGCGTCGACGAACTACGGGCGTGGGCGGAGGCGATCTGACAGGCAACGCGTAGGCTCTTATGAAATCCGCCGGCCCGACAAACTCCGCCGGACCGGCGGAATCAATTATACTCTCCTACACCGCTTCCTCGCCTCGTTCCCCACTGCTGATGCGGACGCTCTCTTCCACGGGAACGACGAAGATCTTTCCGTCTCCCGTCCGGTCGCCTCCGGACTGGGCGGCCTTCCAGATCACGTCGACGATCTCGTCCTTCTGATCGTTGGTGACGGCGATTTCCATGCGGATCTTGGCCGCGAGGGGGATATCGACTTCCTGCCCCCGGTAGAGACCCCTGCGGTGTGCGGTGCGGCCATGCCCCGACACCCTGGACAGGGTCATGCCGGGGATGCCTTTCTCGACGAGCGCGTTTCTGACGTCGTCGAGTTTCTCCGGTCTGATGATGGCTATGATCAGTTTCATGGGTCTGACGTCTCCTGAAGTAATAGTCCTTTAGGTAGCATCGGGCCGCTTCGAACTGCCCGTGCACTGCGCTGATTCCGAGGCCGACTACAGGTGAGTCAGACCGTAACCATCCTCTCCGTGCTGGGAGTGGTCCAGGCCGACCTGCTGCTCTTCTTCCGTGGCGCGGAGCCCGATCGTCCGATCGATCAACCATACGAGGACGCCCGTACCGACGGCCGACAGCGCGATGGCGATGACCACGCCCTTGATCTGGATCAGGAACTGCGACCAACCGCCGACGTCGGTGGCGACCAGGCCGACGAGCAGGGCGCCGAACATGCCGCCGATGCCGTGGATGGCAAAGACGTCGAGCGTATCGTCGTAGCCCAGCTTGCCCTTGAGCTGCACCATCAGGAAGCACACTACGGCCGCGCCGAAACCGAACACCAGGGCCCAGGCCGGGGTCACACTGCCGGCGGCCGGCGTGATGGCGACCAGGCCGGCCAGGATGCCGGAGACGATACCGAGGCTCGAGGCCCTGCCGTGGTGGATCAGCTCCGTTACGATCCAGCCCACGGCCCCCGCCGCGGCGGAGATCTGGGTCACCGTCAGGGCCTGGACGGCCGTTTCACCCGCGGACACGGCGGAACCGGCGTTGAAGCCGAACCAGCCGATCCAGAGCAGGCCCGCGCCGATGAGGGTCATGGTCAGGTTGTTGGGCTTCATGGCCCGCGAGGGATAGCCGAGCCGGGGGCCGAGTACCATGGCGGCCACCAGGCCCGCCACGCCGGAAGATATGTGCACCACCGTGCCGCCGGCGAAGTCGATGGCGCCGTCCTTGAAGAGCATGCCGTCCGCGTTCCACACCATGTAGCACAGGGGTTCATACACCACGAAACCCCAGAGCAGGATCAGCAGGCAGTAGGCGCCGAATTTCACGCGTTCGGCGATGGCCCCGGCGATCAGGGCGGGGGTGATGATGGCGAACATGCCCTGGAACATGGCGAACAGGTAAGTGGGGATGTTCGTTCCGTCCCAGAGGGTTCCGGGATCGACGCCACCCAGCAGGAAATAGTCGGAACTCCAGCCGAGGACGCCCGGAATGATCGTGCTCGCGCCGAAGGCCAGGGCGAATCCGAAGATCACCCATTGCACGCCCATGATGCCCATGGCCGCGAAACTGTGCATCATGGTGCCCAGCACGTTCCGGGTGCGCGTGAGCCCGCCGTAGAACATGGCCAGACCGGGCAACATGAGCAGCACCAGGGCGCAGCTGACGAGCATCCAGGCGGTATCTCCGGAGTTCAGCACGGCCGCCGGGGCCGCCGCCTCTTCCTGCGCGAAGGCCGCGGCGGGAACAGCAAGCGCCAGGCACGCAGTGATACGTAATATGCCGCTAAGGGACATACGGAAAACCTCCCTGTTGTGATGGATTGGAAACTAACCTGTAAAACTGAGCTCCTAATATAGTCCCCATCTGTTACAGGGATATTTCCCGGAGGTTAAATCCTTGTAAAATGCGATGAAATGTGAAATAACGCCCGGCGCTGATCGAAGCAGCGCAACCGGTGTGGAGCGTCGCGGGACGCAGTATATTGACGGGCCGTGTGCGGATATCTATATTTGCGCAATCCCCGTCCGGGGCAGACTCTTTTCACGCTTGAGTCCGTACCTGCGCCCAAGCTCCTGGAGTCGGACGCTTGCCATCTTCTTAACAGGAATGAAACAACATGGAGTTCACGCCCCTTACCCCCGAGCAGCACGAACACTTCAGGGAGCACGGCTACCTGATCGTCAAGAACGCCCTCGACGAGGAGCTGCGCAGCCGTGTGGTGGCCGTCGGCGACCGGTTCATGGAGACCGCCGGGCCCATACACAACTACTACGCCAACCGCTACATCGACCTCGCCCTGGACGACGCCCTGGTCGAACTCACCACCAACAGCCGCACGGTGCCCCTGGTCGTACAACTGCTGTCCTACAACATCCACCTCATGCGGGGACACCTCATTTACAAGTATCCCCAGCCTGCCTCTGACGAGCCGCTCTATCCCGACGGCGACGGCCGGTCCTTCCGCAACTGGCATCGCGATCTGAACAACTTCACGCCGGACCACCCCATCCGGGGCACCGTGGCGATCCGCGTCGGCTACTGCTTGACGGATTTCCCATCGCCCGACGCGGGAGTAACCATGCTCGTCCCCGGCAGCCACAGGCTGAACGAGGCCCTGCGCTTCAAGCAGGGCGCCCTCGACCCCCCGGAATTCGTCGAGCCGGCGCTCGAGGCGGGCGACGCCTACCTCTTCAGCACCAGCACTTATCACACGCCCGCCGTCAACTTCACCCGCGATACCACCAAGGCCCTGCTGGTCAGCTACGCCTACCGCTGGTGGGCCCAGCAGCATCCCACGCCACCCGACGACGTGCTCGAATCCATGGATCCCATCACGGCGCAGCTCTTCTGCCAGCCCTGGGAAGGGGACGACGTACCCCTGCGCGCCTGGGCGGCGGAACACGGCCTTCCGGTGGAAGATCCGCCCATGCGGGTGTTTGTGTAAAGGAGCCAACATGCCCACGTTAGACTGGCCGGAACTGGCCGAAGACGCGCAGAGTAGATGGAACCTGAACGCCGGGTTCTGGGACGACTACATGGGCGAACACAGCAACGATTTCCACAACCTGCTGGTGAGGCCCGCCATGGATCGGCTGCTGGCCGTTGAAGCCGGGGACGAAGTGCTGGACATTGCTTGCGGGAACGGGAACTTCTCGCGGTATCTTGCCGGGCTGGGTGCCCGGGTTACGGCGATCGACGGAAGCGCCGGGATGATCGAAAAGGCGCGGAATCGTTCGGAAGGCCATGGGACCGGCGCATCAGAAAATGAAACCGCGGGCGAAATCGATTACCGCGTAATCGACGTGACGGATACGAAGGAGTTGGAAAGACTGGGGGCGAATAGCTTCGATGCGGTGGTGTCCAATATGGCCGTCATGGACATGGCCGAGGTCGGACCGATGTTCACCGCCGTTCACGGCCTGCTCAAACCTGCCGGCGTTTTCGTCTTCAGCCTCACGCACCCGTGCTTCCAGGCGCCGTACGCCGTTCGGTATGCGGAACAGGTAGACCAGGATGGGAGAATGATCCAGAAAGTCGGGATCAAGATCGACCGTTATCTGACGCCGCAGCCCTTCGAGGGATTGGCCATCGTGGGCCAGCCCGTGCCCAACTTGATCTTTCACCGGCCCCTGTCCGCACTGCTGGCCTCGTGTTTCGAAGCGGGGTTCGTGCTGGACGGCCTGGAGGAACGGGCCTTCGACGAAAGCGTGGAAGCCGACCGCGAGCTTTCCTGGGCGAACTTCAGGGAAACTCCGCCCATGATGGCCGTGCGGCTGCGGCGGATGGACTAAATCCGGACCGACTCGCCAGGCTTCAGCACGACGCAGCGGGCCAGGTCGCCCACCTTGTCGACGAATTCAGCCGGGTCCTGCTCGATCACCGGGAAGGTGTTGTAGTGGACCGGGATCACGGTTCCTGCGCCGATCATCCGCACCGCTTCCACGGCGTCGTCGATCCCCATGGTGTAGTTGTCCCCGATGGGCATGATCACCACGTCCGGCTTCTCCAGCCGGCCGATCAGGGCCATGTCGCCGAAGAGCCCCGTGTCGCCCGTGTTGTAGATCGTCTTCCCGTCGAATCGCACGATGATGCCCGCCGGATTGCCCAGGTACACGATGGTCCCGTCGTCCGTGGTGACCGACGAACTGTGGGTCGCCTGCGTGAGCTTGACCCGTCCGAAGGGAAAGGTGTACGAACCGCCGATCCCCAGGTCGTGCGTCTCGGCGCCCTGGGCCTCGCAGTAGTTGGCGAGTTCGAAGGAGGCGATGATCGTCGCGTCGCAGCGCGTGGCGATGGGCACTGCGTCGCCGATATGGTCGCCGTGCCCGTGGGTCAGCAGGATGTAGTCGGGATTCAGGTCGTCCGCTGAAATCGTCGCCAGTGGGTTGCCCGTAATGAAGGGATCGAACAGCAGGTCGTGGCTGCCGTCCGACAGCGAGTAACTGGCGTGGGCGTGATAGGTGAGTTCGGCCATAGCTTATGTACCTCGATCAGACGGCGGCGCGGGCGGCCGCCAGGGCGGCGTCGTAATCCGGTTCCTCGGTGATTTCCGTCACGTACTCCACGTAACGCACGGTGTCGGAAGCGTCGATGACGAAGACGGCGCGCGACAGCAGGCGCAGTTCCTTGATCACGGCGCCGTAGGCCACACCCAGGGAAGTGTCGCGGTGGTCGGACAGCGCCCTGACGTTGTCGGCCCCCGCGTCGCCGCACCAGCGCTTCTGGGCGAAGGGCAGGTCCGCGCTGACCGCCAGCACCGCGACGTTGTCGCCGAGGCCCGCGGCTTCCTGGTTGAACCGGCGGATTTCGGTGTCGCAGACCGGTGTGTCGAGGGACGGCACGAGGCAGATGACCTTCACCTTGCCCGCGTAATCCGCCAGGGTAACGGCGGAGAGATCGTCGCCCAGTACGGAGAAGTCCGGCGCCGCGTCTCCCACCTTCACCTCGTCGCCCACCAGGGTCAAACCATTGCCTTGAAAGGTCGCCGCACCGGCTCTTTCTGTCGCCATGATATCTGCTCTCCTTGATCGAATCGTTATGATGGAATAGTCGTGCTCAACACCGGCGCAACCTACGCGCGCACACCCCCGCTGTCAAGGGATTATCCCGTCCCTTTTCAACAGCGAAATCGCCCCGTCAAAGGCCTCGGCCGTACGCTCCACGTCCTCGGTGGTATGGACCGACGAAGTGAGCCCGTCGACACCCATGCAGTCCACGCCGTTCAGGAGCAGCGCCTGGCGGATGGCGTGCAACATGTCCGCGTCGCCGCGGCGGTCCGCGGTGGCCGTGCCCGCCGACAGGATCTTGAACCCGGAGAAGGAACCGTAGACCCGCCAGCCGTCCAGCCTGTTGGCGGTCAGCACCTCAGACATGCGCTTACGCAGATCCGCCGCCCGTTCGTTGGCCACGGCGATGTCACGTCCGTCGGCGATACGCCTGAGCATGGCGATCCCCGCGGCCGCGGAAAGGGGGTTCGCGTTGAAGGTCCCGTAGTGCAGCATCTTCTTGTCCGCCTGCCACTCTGCGTCGTCCCGGAGTTCCAACAGTTCAAGGATGTCCGCGCGACCCACAAGAGCGCCGCCGTTCAATCCCGCGGCCACGATCTTGGCCAGCGTGCTCAGGTCCGGCCGGACTCCGTAATGTTCCTGCGCACCGCCCGGCGCGCACCGGAACCCCGTGACCACCTCGTCCATGACGAAGATCACGCCGTGCCGCTCGGTAAGCTCCCGCAGGCCCGGGACGATGTCGTCGGACAGTTCCACGCCCCCGAACATGGCCCCCGTGGGTTCCAGGATGAGACAGGCGACATCGTTGTCGCGCCTGAGGATGTTCGCCACGCGGTCCAGGTTGACCTCCGGCAGGCTGATCAGCGTATCGAACACCTCCCGCAGCACACCCGGCATGGGTTGCTTGTTCCCCGGTCCCACCCCGTCCAGCACCTGGTCGTGCCAGCCGTGGTAATGACCGCGGAACTTGATGACCTTGCGCCGACCCGTGAAGGTCCGCGCCAGCCGGATGGCCATGAGCGTGGCTTCCGTGCCGGAAGAAACGAATCGGACCGTCTCCGCCGAGGGCATGAGCTGCCGGATCATGTCCGCCCATTCGATCTCGAGTTCGTGGCAGGCGCCGTAGTGGGTGCCCCGGGCCGCCTGCTCCGCGATCGCCTCGACGATCACCGGATGGCTGTGGCCCAGGATCAGGGATCCGTGCCCCATCCAGTAGTCGATGATCTCCCGGCCCTCCACCGACCACTTGCGCGATCCCTGGGCGCGGTCGATATACACCGGGAAGGGGCGCATGAAACGGCCGTCGTGGGTCACTCCGTTGGGGAACCGCTCGAGGGCGCGCTCATACAGCGCGGCCGACTGGGCGAAGGCCTGCCGATAGGTTGATTCGAGCGTCGTCATGGAAGCTTCCCGCAGATACCGCCATGCACCGATACCATATTACACCGAAACCGCCGGATGTACCGGGTTTCGGAAGTGCGTAAATATCGCTGCAACTGAATGGCGTGCCGCACTTATTGAAGTCTGCCGAATCCCTACAATATGGAGGGATAAGAAGGGGATGACAAGGCCTATCTAAACGGTGCGGTGCGGGGGTTTCGGCTTGACATGCAGTGTGTAAACGGTAGGTTAAATAAAAAGGCAAACCCAAGAAACAAGACGATCACGACCTGCCCAACCGGATTTCCAATCTATGCTGTCCAGGCAATCTGCAGGAATCGAAATGCAGCCCGAGGAAAGATGCACAGGACGACGGCCAGGTGTCGCCCTTGCGGCCTTCCTCGTGGCCATATGCTGCATGGCGATCGGTGCCGGCACGACCATTGGCGTTCCGGTCGCCACGGCTGGCGAAGTCAATGAGAAAAAGCCGGCCGAACCCGACTGGCAGCGGCTCGACAAGGCCCTGGCGCTGGCCAAGGAATCCGGCAAGCTCATCATCGTCAACTTCTACACCGACTGGTGCCCCAACTGCAGAAGGATGAACGAGAAGACCTACCGCGACGAGGTTGTCCTGAAGCAACTGAGCAAATCCTTCATCCCGGTAAAGCTGAACGCGGAGTCCTCCCGCCCGCTGATCATCGAAGGCCAGACCGTAACGGAATACCAGGTGGCCCTGATGTTCCGGGTGGGCAGCTATCCCACCACGTGGTTTCTTACCTCGGAAGGCCGCCCCCTCCTGCCCGTCAAGGGATACTACGGTCCCGATCTCTTCGCGCCCATGTTGCGTTTCGTCGAAGGCGGATGGTACGAGAAGATGGACTTCGACATGTACATGGAGCGGGAGAAGAAGAAGTAAGCAAAGCCTGGATTCTTAATTCAACCCTATACTTAAAACCTGAAGCGGTGACGCAAATCCGCCGGACTGTTTCGATTTCCCGTCATTGAAGTGTCCATGTCATTGAGGTGTCCATGCCGATTTATAAAATAAACGATAAACAGCTCGTAAAACTCGATGAGACTACATTCAGAGACCAGGATCTTAAAGAAAGAGACCTGCAGAATATGCTTAAGTCCCAGATCAGCGCGATTTCTCCAGATACACTGATCGTATCCGAGGAATTCAGTGACTGGGAAGATAACAGGAACCGGATAGATCTGTTGGGAATCGACAAAGACGCCAGTCTGGTTGTGATTGAACTCAAACGCACAACCGATGGCGGTTACATGGAACTTCAGGCGCTGAGATATTCAGCAATGATCTCTGCGCTGACCTTCGACAAGCTGGTGGAAATCTACGGAAACTACCTGAGCAAAAACGGCAGTAGGATCAATCCAGAAGAAGGATTGCTGGATTTCCTGGGTTGGGAAGATCAGCGTGAAGAAGAATTCGCTCAGGATGTTAGAATCGTGCTTGCCTCCGCGGAATTCTCAAAGGAACTCTATACATCGGTAATGTGGCTGAACAACCTTGGACTGGATATCCGTTGCGTACGTATGAAACCGTATGCGAACAAGGATGGTACATTTCTCGATATCCAAACGGTCATACCGTTGCCGGAAGCAGAGGAATACCAGGTGAGAATCCGGGAGAAAACGATGAAAGAGCGGGAGATTAGAAAAAGATCGAGGGATACGGTACGTTTTGAGGTTACAACGGAAGGGAATCAGCAGCCTAACCTGAGCAGTCGTAAGATGATACATCATGTCACACGGTACGTTATTTCGAAGGGTAAGCCCATTGAAGAGGTGGTTTCCACGATAGAAAAGGTGAAAGCCAACCCGTTTCACGTAATCGGAAGAAATGTTAGTTCGGTGGAGTTCAGGCGTGAACTGCGAGCAATAACTAAAGACAGGCCAAGACGATTCTTTATAGACAAAGGTGAGTTGTTCGAAGTAGATGGTAAAACTTACGCATTGACTAATCAGTGGACGACAGAAGATGCAATAAATGCTGCTGATTCTCTGTCATCAAGGTACCCCGATCTCGACGTTCAGATCGATCGGTCTGATTCCCCGACTTAGAGCCTTGTAAAGAGCATGCAGTCATCCGGTCTGCTATCTTAAATAAACAAAAAAGCGGCGCCGGTGAACTCCCGCCGGGGCAATGGCAGACGGACTGTGTCAAGTCCGTTCAAGAGTTCACGTGACGCCGCAGTTTCTTCGCAGCCGACCGCTATGTCTTTCGCCGGCCGGCCCTGTCGGCCACATCCCGAGCCCACCGGATCTTACCTTCCTAACTCCCTTTAGTCCGCGTAGGCGGCCAGGCGGCTGCCGTGACGGGTATGGCGAAGCTTGTTGATGGCCTTCTGCTTGATCTGGCGGATCCGTTCCCGCGTCAGGCCGAACCGAACCCCGATCTCTTCCAGCGTGTACGCCCGGTCCGAATTCAGACCGAAGTACAGGTTCAACACCTCGCTCTCGCGATCGGTCAGGTTCGATACCGCACGCCGCACTTCCGTCCGCAGCAGCTCTTCCTGCAGTGCATCGTCAGGCATCTTGCTGTCCTGGTCCCGGAGCCGGTCCATCAGGGTATAGGCATCCTGGTCGCCAACCGGCGCGTCCAGCGAAAGCGGCGTGCTTGCCCACTCCGGCAGGGCGGGATGGCGGCCCTTGCCGTAACTCCGCGCTTCGCCCTCGTCACCGCCGTCACCGGAAGCTTCCCCGGCCTGGGCCATTTCGGCTTCGCGCTTCTTGATGGAACGCTCGATCCGGCGCAGTTCCTCGATCTTGTTGACGGGCAGCCGGATCAGCCGGGCCTGCTCGGCCAGCGCGTGGAGGATCGCCTGCCGGATCCACCAGACCGCGTAGGAGATAAACTTGAACCCCTTTTTCTCGTCGAAACGGCGCGCGGCTTTCATCAGGCCGATGTTCCCCTCGCTGATCAGATCGGAAAGGGCCAGGCCCTGGTTCTGGTACTGCTTTGCGACCACGACGACGAAACGAAGGTTCGCGTGAATCATGGTCTCCAGCGCCTTCTCGTCGCCGTCCCGGATGCGGCGGGCCAGTTCCTCCTCATCCTCGGGCGTGAGCAGTTCCGTATCGCCGATCTCTTTCAGGTATAGGTCGAGCGACTCGTCATCTCTGACCTGGATCTTCGTGGTCAGTTTCATTCCGTATCACCTCCCTGCCAGCCCTGTTGCACGTTTTTGTGTTGGCAGTCACGATATGCCAATTTGTCATGTTCTGCCAATTTGGCATATTCTATATGCGCTTACTCAGATTAGTCAAATATCACCACGCAAATCTTGCGCTTTTTTTAAAATAGACTAACCAGCTCATTATCAACGACTTACGGTGCTCCCCTTACTTTCTTTCGGATGCATCCATTCGAACTGGCACGCTCTTTGCGCTAACTATATCGCAGATGACGGAGCTGCCGTATCGCCCGCGTTCTAAACTAATGTACGCCGGCGATGGCCATTCGGTTCCGAAAGGCGGCAAAGAGATTGTGAAGAGGACAGTTTGTAACTTTAGTGGTAACTTTAAAACGGAGGAGCATCATGAGAGCGACGACCATTTTCCCGCTGGCGAACCTGCATAACCTGCGGACCGAACTCGACGGCTTGTTCCGGCCGTTCCCGCTGCGGTCCGGATTCCCGGGCCGCTGGTCGCCTCGCGTGGACACCCACAAGACCGAGGACGCTTTTCTGGTCGCGGTCGACCTCCCGGGCGTGGCTTCGGAGGACGTGTCGATCAACCTGGACAAGGGCGTGCTGACCGTAAGCGGCGAGCGCAAGAGCCCCTTCGGTCTCAACGGCGAGGCGGAGCAACGGCCCCTCGGAAAGTTCGAGCACGCGTTTCCGGTGCCGGACGCGGTGGATACCGAATCGATCGACGCCACGTACAAGGACGGCGTCATGACGATCACGCTGCGGAAGTCGAAGGAATCGCAGCCCAGGCAGATTCCGATCAACGTTGGTTGAGATCCGGACGAACCCGGCCGGCCCTCCAACCGGGGGGGCTGGAAGGGTCCAGGCAGGTCCAGGCCAGTCCGGCAAAACCCGGGGCGGGAGCACCCGCCTCATCACGAAAGCGGGCACGGCTCGTCTCCACGCGGAGGCGGGCTTTACCCGTTTCTAAGGAGCAAATAAGGAGCAAGACACATGGGCAAGATCATTGGAATCGACCTGGGCACGACCAACTCCTGCGTGGCGGTGGTGGAGGGCGGCGAGCCGACCGTGGTGCCGAACGCGGAAGGCAGCCGGACCACTTCCTCCGTCGTGGGCTTTTCGAAAGACGGCGAGCGGCTCGTCGGCGCGACGGCGAAGCGCCAGGCGGTAACCAATCCCGACGCGACGGTCTACTCCGTCAAGCGGTTCATGGGACGCCGCTTCGAAGAGGTGCCCGACGAGCGCACCCGCATGCCCTACAGCGTGGTGGAAGGATCGAACGGCCAGGTCAGCATACAGATCAGCGACAAGACGTACTCGCCCCCGGAGATCTCCGCGGCGGTCCTGCAGAAGATGAAGCAGACGGCCGAGGACTACCTGGGCGAGACGGTGGACGAGGCCGTGATTACCGTACCGGCATATTTCAACGACAGCCAGCGCCAGGCCACCAAGGACGCGGGACGCATCGCGGGCCTGGACGTCAAGCGCATCATCAACGAGCCGACGGCCGCGTCGCTGGCCTACGGGCTCGACAAGAAGAGCAACGAGAAGATCGCGGTCTTCGACCTCGGCGGCGGCACCTTCGACATTTCGATCCTCGAAATCGGCGACGGCGTCTTCGAGGTCATGGCGACCAACGGCGACACCCACCTGGGCGGCGACGATCTGGACGATGCGGTGGTGGACTACCTGGCGGACGAGTTCAATAAGGAGGCCGGTATCGACCTCCGCAACGACGCCATGGCCCTCCAGCGGCTCAAGGAAGCGGCCGAGAAGGCCAAGTGCGAGCTGTCGACCGCGGGACAGACCGAAGTGGCCCTGCCCTTCATCACGGCGGACGCCTCCGGTCCCAAGCACCTGAACCGCACCATGACGCGGGCCCAGCTCGAGCAGCTCGTGGATCCGCTGATCCAGCGGGTGGTGGCGCCGTGCCGGCAGGCGATTTCAGACGCCGGACTGTCCGCTTCCGACATCGACGAGGTGGTGCTCGTGGGCGGCTCGACACGCATGCCGAAGGTACAGGAAATCGTCAAGGAACTCTTCGGCAAGGACCCCAACCGGGGCGTGAACCCGGACGAAGTCGTGGCCATCGGCGCGGCGATCCAGGGCGCGGTGCTGTCCGGCGAAGTGAAGGACGTGCTCCTGCTCGACGTCACGCCGCTTTCCCTCGGCATCGAGACCCTGGGCGGCGTCTTCACGCGGCTCATCGACCGGAACACGACGATTCCCACGAAGAAGAGCCAGGTCTTCTCTACCGCGGCGGACAACCAGCCGTCGGTGGAGGTGCACGTCCTCCAGGGCGAGCGCGACATGGCCCTCTACAACCGGACGCTCGGCAAGTTCCACCTGGACGGCATCCCGCCGGCGCCCCGGGGCATGCCCCAGATCGAGGTGACCTTCGACATAGACGCGAACGGCATCCTCCACGTCTCGGCCAAGGACATGGGCACGGGCAAGGAGCAGCAGATCCGCATCGAGGCGTCCAGCGGCCTGTCGGAATCCGAGATCGACAAGATGGTGAAGGACGCCGAGGCGCACGCGGACGAGGACTCGAAGAAGAAGGAAGAGGTGGAAGCCCGCAACCAGGCCGACCAGCTCGTGTACTCGACGGAGAAGTCGCTGGAGGAACACGGCGATAAGCTCTCCGCGGAGGACCGTGGCGCCATCGATTCGGCCCTGGCCGAGTTGAAGACGGCCCTGGAGGGCAGCGACCCGGCGGCCATCAAGGCGGGCACCGATAAACTGGCCCAGGCTTCCCAGAAGCTCGCGGAGGTCCTCTACCAGCAGGCCCAGGCCGAGCAGGCCGCCGCCCAGGCAGCCCAGGCGGGCGCGGCCGGTCCCGAGGGGCCGCAGGACGGTCCGCAGGGACCGCCGCCGGGCGCCCAGCAGGGCGACGATCCGCAGGCGCAGAAGAAGAAGAAGAAAGACGGCGCTATCGACGCGGATTACGAGGTGGTGAACTGAGGGAGGGCCCAGGTCGGGCCGAAGTTCATCAACCTGGATGAAACTAAAAACGCGGGGCTCGAAGTGAGTCCCGCGTTTTTTTGTGTTTAATCAAATGGCGCGCGCGAATGCCGGCGGCACACTCGGCGGCACACTGCCGCAACAGCACACTACCGCAATAGCGTGCCTGAATCCCGAAAGTCAGTCATACCCTGAACCGATACGAGACCCCTAGATTCGCATATCTCCAAAGATCATTGCTCAAGCCGAGCGATGCGACCAGGGCCAGTCTCGGGGAGACGGAGAAACCGGCGCCTATGGCCAGCACTGGATGGATCGTTAAAGTCTGGTCTTTATCGTCGAATGGGTCCAGGTCGCCCCGCTTGATCTCCAGGCCAAAATGTCCTTCGGTGTAGAATAACCGGTCCTGATCGTAATACAACCTGGCGCCCGCGGTGATCGGAATGCCCTGGTACACCGAGTCGACGATTCTCACGATTTCGCGTCGCTCAACCTCGCCAGACTTGGTGCCGTATTGATTGAATCCAACCTTGCCGATGATGTTGAACATACTCGAAGGCTGAACCGGATAGACGACCGCCACAAGTCCTCCGACCCCCTGTCCGTCCGCCAGCCTGCTCAGTTCTTCCAGGGCGAAAGTCGCATGCCCCTCGATTTCAAGTGATACCTGGGCTTGGGCTTTGCCGGCCGTCATAAAAGGCATCGCCAGCATACAGGGCATCGCCAGCAGGAAGAATAAACGTCGCATGGTGGTTTCCTTTATTGGATTACTAAGCGTCTATCGAGACGACTTCAGACCACTTCGGTTCCCTTCCAGCATCTCCAGGTCCGCCAAATCCCGTTGCCTCCCCGTTGCCCGCTTGTTTTTGATAAGTTGGTCACGACCGATGTAATGAACCTGGATATCACCATATGTACCCTTCACTCGCCCAGTGTACGCTTCGTTCCACGAAACGCCCGTCAGTGAGTTTAAGAAATCCAATCGCCGTGGAGGCACACCTAATTGCAGAACCGATTCGGCTGTCAGGAAATCATCCGCGGTTAATCCCATATCACCAAAACCGAACTCCGCAATAACTGTGGCCATGCGCTTGGCGTTCACAGCGTCCGCTTTGTAATATACATCCAGATCCCCGGTGAACCGTGGCGAACCGTGAAGGGCCAAAGCATGTCCACCAACGATCATGTACTCAACGTGATGAGCGTTTAACAAAGCGAGCAACGCGCTGAAATCGGGGTCTGCCTTCATTGCCATAGAACTGGTTTCGGAGGTATTCGACCGCGGCGACCCGCTCTTCTGGTGTTTTACTCATCCAGTAGGCAAGATCGTCCGCCGCAGCGGTTTTGTCATTCAGAGGACGTTTTCGTACTTTTTTCTCAATCATAAAGCGACCTCCTTCGACTCTGGTGGGCCAATTCAATTTACTTGTTGGACCTCGCTATGTCAAACCGATAGGCAAGTAAAACCAGGTTGGCGATTTGTTGACATTCCCAGGGAATTAACGTACTATAATGCGAATGCAATTAACTGACATTATTTCAGTTCACTTGTAATCAGGGTACTGCCATGAGTCAAATTTCTGCAAGGGTTCCGGACAACCTCGTCGAAGCACTTGATGCAGCGGCCGCGGAACTCAAACGAAGTAGAGCTGCCCTCGTACGCCAGGCGCTGGAGCGGTATCTAGAGGACTATAACGACCTCAGCGTAGCGATCGAACGACTACGTGACCCTTCCGATCCCGTGCTAGACTGGGACAAGGTCAGAAATGAGCTACTCGATTCGCATTAAGAAAAGCGCGGTCAAAGAGCTGGCTCGTATTCCTTCGAACGACCGTGTTCGTGTCATTCGTGCGATCGATCACCTAAAAGACCATCCTCACTCCGGCGGTTCTTTAAAGGGTGAGTATCGCGGCATCCGGCGAATCCGTGTGGGCGATTATCGTGTGCTTTACGAAGTCAGCGACGAAGACCTCATCATACTCGTAATACGTGTAGCCACTCGTGAGGAAGCATACCGGGGTCGATGAGCTTAGCCGTTCCCGTCGAATCTCCAACCAAGATACGCGTTGACTATGCCATCCCCGCCATGTAAAATCTCCCCGGAAACCAGCCCGGGAGGTACCATGACGGAAGGCAAAATCGCGGATCCCCTCTCCATCACACTCGGCGTCGAGGAAGAGTTCTTTCTGGTCGACCCGGTATCGCGCGACCTGCTGCCCGATCCCGATCCACGCATCTTCGAGGCGTGCGACAGCAACCGTGGGGAACACAAGGTCGTGGCCGAGTTCCTCCGGTCTCAGATCGAGACCACCACCCGGGTCTGCACGTCGGTGGCGGACGTCCATTCGGCCCTCATCGAGACCCGCCGCCTCGTCATCGACGCGGCCGCGCAGCACGGCGCCGGGGTGCTGGCCGCCTCCACCCATCCCTTCGCGGCCTGGCACAGCCAGGTCGTCACGGCCGGACGGCGCTACGAACAGTTCGCCATGACCTACCAGCAGGCCGTAAGGGAACTGCTCGTGGGCGGGATGCACATCCACGCGGGATTCGGGGACGGCGGCAGCCGCGTCCGGGTGATGACGGCCATGCGCCGCTACCTGCCGCTGCTCCACGCGCTCTCGGCTTCCTCGCCCTTCAGCAGCGGGCGGGAGACCGGCTTCAAGTCCTACCGCCTGACCCTCTTCGGCAGCATGCCGCGCACGGGGCTGCCCGGGCCGCTGCACTCCTGGGAGGAATTCGAGAAGCTGGTCGAAGACTACCAGCGGATGGAGTTCATCCAGGACAGCAGCGAGCTCTGGTGGGACATCCGCCCCTCCCGGGCCTTCCCCACCCTGGAACTGCGCATCTGCGACATCTGCCAGACCGTTGCCGACGCCATGGGCGTGGTGGCGCTATATGCCTGCCTCGTACGGTACCTGCTGCGTCTCGACCTGGAAGGACGGCTGCCACCGGAACCGCCGACGGAACTGATCAAGGAGAACTGCTGGCTCGCCCAGCGTTACGGCGTGGTCGCGTTCCTGGGGGATACGGAGGGGTCGGGCCGGCTCGATATCGACGAGTACGCCGAAGCCCTGGTCGAAACACTGTCAGACGACGCGCGCGCCCTGGGGTGCGAGGATCAGTTGCGCCACATCCTGGACCTTATCCGCTACGGCACCGGGTCGGACCGCCAGATCGACCACTACCGGTTGCGCCGCCTCGAAGGGGACACGGAAGAGGAGGCCCTGCGGGCCGTGGTGGATCTCGTGGTCGAGGAAACCGGCAGCGGCCTGGATGCGCCGACCGCGGCGTAAACACTGCACTTCTTCGCAATATCTCGCCTTAAATATCATCGTACTAGTACTATTAAATATTGCAACCATCACACCGTCGTTGTAGTATGGCCCATCGGCTAAGATCATTGCGACGACCTCGCGAGTCCACCTATGGTATCCTTCCGTTCTTCGCGACCCAGCCGAAGAGCACCAGACCAACCGGGGATCCTCTTCTCGCATCGAAAGGAGACCGAATCATGATACACAGAATCGGTATTTTGACTCTGTGCCTGGCAGTGGCGGCCGTCACCGGACGGGCGACCGCGCAGGCAACCACGCCGGCATCCGCACAGACCGCCACTTCGGCATACGCGCAGGACGGCTGGTACCTGCGGACCAACCTGGGTTTCGCGGTGGCCCCGGGCCTGACCGTCAATGCCCGGGACAATGACTGGAGCACCCGGTGCGACAAGCTTTCCAACCCCGGCCTCGCCGAGACGAGCGCGGAAGAATGCGCGAGCGCGCCGCCGATCACGGGGTGGAGCCACGAAGTCGGAGCTGGCGACGGCGTGCAGAGCGTGCTGGCTCTGGGATACACCTGGAAAGGCCTGCGTTTCGAGGGCGAATACCTCTACCGGACCACGACCTATACACGCGGCGAGGGCGGAAGCCAGGTCCTGGATGCGGTGACCCAGGAAAAGCAGCAACAGGAAATTGAAATCATCGATGGCGGGTTGGAAGACTTGCTGGCGCATAGCGTCTTTGCCAACGTGTATTACGAGTTCAAAAGCAACTCGCCTTACACGCCCTATTTCGGGGTCGGAGTGGGGCTCTCCAGCACCTCGCTCGATTATTACGGACGATTCAAACGCAATGACGACCCGGCCGCGATCACGACCTTCCTTCATCCGGAGCGAAAAGCGCGGCTTGCCGGAACCACGACCATCGGCCGGAGCAAATTGAACGATCTCCTGACCGCCTACCAGGCTGTCGTGGGCGTGGATTACGCGCTCAGCGACAACATGGGGATCGGGGCAAAGGTCCGCTGGACGAGATTCAGCGAATTCGATGGCGAGGAACGGTGGACGCAGCTTCGGAGCCACGCCTCGTCGGTGGGCCGGGGGTTCGACGTCATATACGGCGTTTCGACCAACGAGCTCTCGATGATCGGCGCCAGCCTGAATATGATGTATAGCTTCTGATTCGTCGGCCGTCGGACAGCTTACATATCGCTTGACACAGAGGCGTCTACGCTCTATATTTGGTTGCTGTTGTGACCGCCATTTTAGCATTGCGCGGACAGCATTTTCCTCGGTAGCTCAATGGCAGAGCGGGTGGCTGTTAACCACTAGGTTGTTGGTTCGAATCCAACCCGAGGAGTTGCATTCGAGTGTAGTAAACGTACCTCGACGACTAACGCCGAACCCCGACTTTCCAAAAATCGGGGTTTTGTCATTTCTGGCGATTTCATTTTCTTTCCCTCTCGACTTCCAAATCACTGTTTGATTTAATCATTCGGCAAGTTTTGGGTTGATAGTAAGGAATCATATCAAACCGGCAGAAGGTGGTGAAAACAATGTTGAACGGTTCCAATTTAAGTCGAGGTGTGCCTCAACAAGTTGGTCGTAAAGGACTTGCTACTTTCGTTTTCGCGATCTTTTGCCCACAAGACGCAAATGGTGCTGTGGTATCAGTGGACGGCTTGATACTACAGCAAAGGTTCATATCAACAAAAATCTCCTTTCAAAAAATAGAAAAAACAGAGGTAATATCCGGGTGGATCTGGACCAAAATACGGATCCATTTTTGCTCAGGAAACATAACCATCTCTGGATTGGCACGTCGACCAGCATTCGCGTTTACTAATGCACTCGAGAGTGCGCGGATTGACTGGTGGCGGATGATGTTAGCCTCACACGAAGATAAACTTCGTTCTACCTGCCACCGCCTAATGGAACTCTCAGACCCTCCCAGGTACGTATCTAGAAGGATCTTCAAAACTATTGAAAACGAAGCCAAAGATGTATCGGCTGGTTTCCCAGCTAACTGGCCAGACGTTTTAACTGGTAGTTCTGCAATCCGCAAGTATCAGGAGATCAGAACCTTCTTGTCTGATCCCGATAAACGAAGGATAGAGGCCAACAAGACCTATGTAGAGAACGAGCTCAGTCGGTCAAAGGAGTTCTTCGACCAAATCGGGACAAACCCTCTCACCGACGAACAAAGGCGAGCAGTCGTTGTTGATGAAGACTGCAATCTGGTTGTTGCCGCTGCCGGCAGTGGAAAGACCTCCGTCGCGGCAGCCAAGACCGCCTGGTTGATCCATAAGAACTATAGTCAGCCATCTGAAATACTCGTTCTAGCTTTCGCAAGAGACGCTCAACAGGAAATGGAGGAAAGAGTTAAAGCCTATCTCGCCGATAGCGATGGGAGCAGCGTAACGGTACGAACGTTCCATAGTTTGGGGACAACCATTATAGGAGACGTCGAGGGTAAACGTCCGACTCTTTCAAAGGTTGCAGAGGATAGAAAGGCTCTGTTTGATCAGTTGAAAGCCATCATTGCCGATTTAGTCACCGACCCCAGATTCTCAAAAACAATGCTAAGGTGGTTTCGGGAGCATTTCGCACCATACCATAGCGAGCACGACTTTGAATCCATGGGAGACTATTGGGATTACATCCAATCACAAGAGATCCGGTCATTGAAAGGCGATCTGGTGAAGAGTTACGAGGAATGCGAGATCGCGAATTTCCTCTATCTCAACGGCATACCCTACGAGTACGAACCTCCATACGAGCACAATACTGCGACATCCGAAAAACGTCAGTACCAACCTGATTTCTTTCTTACAGATGCAGCAGTATACATAGAGCATTTCGCGATATCTGCTTCGGGAGACACGCCGCCGTTTATTGACCGTAAGGAATACCTCGAGGGGAGAAACTGGAAACGGCAACAGCACGTAAAAAACGGAACCGTACTCATAGAAACCTATAGTCATGAAAAGGCTTCCGGCAAACTGACCGAGAACTTAGCTGGTAAACTAGCTTCTCACGGAATTTCATTATCTCCGATACCTCAGGACGATGTGTTTGCTCTCCTGGAACAGCAAGGCCGTATCGATCCGTTTACACGCGTAGTTGGCACCTTCATAGAACACTTCAAGGGAGCAAATCTTACAATCGAAGAACTTACCAGACGGGTAGCAACAGCGTCTGATGTCCAAAGATCCAAGGCATTTGTTTCTGTCTTCCTACCGATATTTGAGCAGTATCAAGCATTCCTGGACGATGAGGGACAGATCGATTTCCACGACATGATCAACAAAGCGACGGCCCACACGGAGTGCGGACGCTATCAGTCTCCATACCGCTATATCCTTGTAGACGAATTCCAAGACATTTCGCCGGGAAGAGCTCGGCTCCTACAAGCTTTGACTGATCAATCCGAATCGACGCAACTGTTCGCGGTTGGTGACGATTGGCAGGCGATCTATCGATTTGCCGGTGCGGATATCGCTATCATGCGTGAGTTTCAACAACGCTTCGGCGAATCAGAACTTATTGAACTAGGAACGACATTCCGCTGTGCCGAAAGCATAGCAAACGTTGCCACTCAGTTTGTTTTAAAAAACCCGGCTCAAATTCGCAAGAATGTCTTCTCAGTACTGAAGACCGACAAGCTATGTGTGCATGTCGGTATTTCCGGTACGGATCAAGTTAATCTACTTGAAGAAGCCCTGGATCAAATATCCACCGATACATCTGAACGAAATCTCCAATCTACAGTCCTGATGCTTGGACGATACCGGCACAATCACCCCGATAATCTAGACAAACTTTCGAGAAAATTTCCCAGCTTACAATTAAACTTCAAAACTGTGCACGCCTCGAAGGGCATGGAGGCTGACTACGTCGTTGTGCTAAATTTGAGTGCGGGGAAGTATGGCTTTCCGAGCGAGATCGTAGATGAACCACTGCTTGCGCTCGTACTTGCTGATTCCGAACAGCATCCAAATGCAGAGGAGCGACGTCTGTTCTATGTTGCCATGACTCGTGCCAGGTACGGTGTCTATCTTATTGCAGATGGTGAGACGCATTCTACGTTCGTCACAGAATTGCTACGTGATGGTTATGATGTTTCTGTTATTGGTCAATCATCGGAAGAGCGTGTCGCGGCGTGCCCAAAATGTACAACGGGACGTCTCAGGTGTCGGACTAGCTTAAAAACCGGTTTCAAGTATTATGACTGTTCGCACCAGCCATATTGTAACTACATACTGTCCGCTTGTCCCAACTGCGGGATTGGATTTCCAGTTAGATTAAAGGATTACTACTGTTGTCAACACTGTGGGCAACAAGTCAGAAAATGCCCGGCTTGCGACGGATGGCTGAAAGTGCGGACCGGTAAACATGGTCCGTTTCTGGGTTGCTCAAATTGGCCTGACTGTAATCACACTCAACGAATCCCAAAGCCGGACAACACCCGGGGAACTATTCGAAGGAAAGATCATCCACTATCAACAAATACTAAGTCTGTTTAAGACCCACATTCCTGCTTACTGGTATTGCCGTACAACGGTAATTCAGGAGAAATCCACCGCTACCTAAGAATCCCTCATTCCTTAGTCACCCTCCCGCCGGATACCGTATGAGCCCTTGACCTGCCGTCAGGTCCGCAGGTATTCCCACACCTACCAGGCAAACACCGTTCCCATCAGCTGATCGGGGGCGTCCCGCAATGTGTCGTAAATCCTCTTGGCTTCGCTGACCGGGACGACATCGCGGATCAAAGGTCCGATCTCTATCAACCCCCTGGCGACCAGGCGGCAGGTGTTGTGCAAGTCGTCTCGATCAAAATGGCTGTTCTGCCTGATCCGGACCTCCCGGCCCTGTCCCAGATTGAAGGAATAAGTCACTTTGTCCCGGCCGGCGATGAACAGCACCCTGCCTTGCGGACGCAACGCGGAAATCAGCTGGTCTTCCATTCCAGGAACGCCGGCAAAATCGATCACGACGTCAAATGAAGCCTCACCGACTTGCTGCTTCCATTGCTCCCCCGTAACATCCAGCAAGGCTTCCGCCGCGCCGATCTCCCTGGCGATCGCCAGCCGCGTCCCATCGATGTCGCAGATCGTAGCGCGCGCGCCCATGCCGGCGGCGACCTGCACGGCGACTTGTCCGAGGATACCCGCGCCTACGATCAACACGCGTTCGCCCATGCTTAGTTCCGCGTTGCGGCAGGTACGCATGGCGACACTGCATATGCCCAGCAGGGCGGCCTCTGTACGATCCATCGAATCGGGCAGCCTCACGAGCAGGCCGTCTTCCGGCATCACGGCATACTCGGCATGGACCGCGCTCATGAACAGCACGTCGCCGATCTTCAGTTCGCAGACGTCCGGCCCGACCTCGATGACTTTCCCCACGTTCTGGTAGCCGTTGCCCCCGGTGGGCAGTTCGCTATCGGCGGGCGCGTAATTGCCGCCGGTCAGCTGATTGCGTTCCGTTCCGTTTGTCACTCCCGTGTAGATCGTTCTGGTCTTTACTTCGTTGCCCGTTGGCCCTTCCGGGTCCGGCCAATCCGGCACGAGTACCTTCTGCCTTCTCTTGTCAGGCAAGCCCTGAAGACTCAGTGAACGCACGGCCCGGCTCCTTCCTGGGATCAATACAATAAATACCGTCTTCGAACGCTTACTTAAATACCCAAAGGCCCGGAACTCGTCACTTGTCCAACCGCAGCATTACCCAGCCCGAGTCAACGTCATCACCCGCTTGATCCGGTCAAGATGAGCGGCCTCGACCTCGGGCCATCGACCTTCGTGCTCCCCACCTTCGCGCAATGATTCGCCGGTCCAGCCCGTTGGCGCCAGATCTTCCATGAAGATGATGAGCAGTTCCTTGCGGCTGGCGTCGTCCGGAATGTGCACAAGCCGCGCGTAGGCGTAGTCGGCCGGCATGGCATACCCTTTATCCGCCGCAAGCTTGCGGGCGAGATAACCGTCGGTTCCTGGCCAGCCGAGTGGCATTAACCTGTTCGTTACTCCGGCCGCAGTGTCGGTATAGAAATCGAAGTCCCCGATCTGCAATCGCAAGGGAGAGCTGGAATAGTCGTAGGTGTAGTCGTTATCGGGCAGGAAGCCTTCGAACTGCAACCAGAAGAAGCTTTTCAGGGTTCCGTCCGGATGTTCTTCGACGAAGAAGTGTTGCTCGACGGCGGCGGTGCCATAAAGAATGAACTTCTGCCCACCGATGTACTCGAATCCCTCGTCAAATGTCATCCGTACCGGCGGATCGTTCTGTGAGAAGAGCGTGTTTCCGGTAACGGATCGGCTCAATTCGGAATATACGGGCTCGGTCGTGCGCCGCGCCGGATCGAACCAGTAAATGTGCGTGATGAGAGAAACAAGCGCTGCCAGCACAGCGCCGCCCGCCCGCCAGACCCACTTTCTCTTCATCGTCCGGTCCTTCACTCCTTTATCACCCTCACCACAGGCACAACTTTCCGCGCCGACACTTCCCGCGCCAGCGAAGCCAGTCCCGTCGGGGCGTCCTCCTCAACGCCGAATTGGCTCACCTCCTCATCTTCGTTCCCGACTGGCGATGCGATCCCCGTCGTCGCGTCCAGCGTATACAGTTTCGCCGTCCATCCGCCGGCCATGTACAACACGCCTCGGTGAGAAGTCAGTCCCGTCGGCAGGTCTTCTCCGACGCCGAAGTCGGCCGCGTCGCCCACGGGTGTCGCGGTCCCCGTGGCGGGATCGAGTATGTACAGCCTGGCCGAGTTGTAGCCGACCATGAACAGATCGCCCATGTGGGACGCGAGGCCGAAGGGATGGTCTTCACCTATCCCGAATTCCACGGCATTACCAACCGGGGTCGCTTCCCCCGTCACGGTGTCCAGCGCGAAAAGCCTCGTAATCGTTCCGCCAGCCATGTACAGCGTTCCGTTGTGGGAGGCCAGGCCCATGGGCTGGGATTCGCCGACCCCGAATTCCACGGCGTCGCCGACGCGCGTGGCCACGCCGGTCTCCGGATCCAGCGTGTACAGCGCCGCGTTCCATCCGCCCGTCATGTACAACTCGCCGTGATGCGCGGCCAGTCCGTAGGGCTGATACTCGTCCACGTCGAACCGCACGGCTTCGCCCACGGGTTTGGCTTCCCCCGTATTCGGATTCAGCCTGTACAGCCGGTCCGCGCCTTCGCCCACCATGAGCAGTCCTTCGGCGAAACCGGCTTCGTCGCACCGCGACCCCGTCCATTCGTCCAGGCCATCGACCCAGGTCAGCAAGGCCGGGGTACTCGGCAGGCACAGCCCGTCATTTTCGTGAAATAAAAAGTGGGTGACGTCCGAAAGGCTCGAAAACGTGTCCGGTATCATGCCGGTGAGCTGGTTTTCATGAAGGTAAATGACTTCCAGATCGTCGAGCTGGCCCAGCTCGGATGGCACGGGTCCGGACAGTTCGTTGCCAAAAAGGTACAGCGCTTCGAGGTCCTGGAGCCGTCCTAACTCGGATGGAATAGGTCCGGACAACTGGTTTCTATGGAGGTAGAGGAATTCGAGATTGGGGAGTTGACCCAGTTCCATGGGAATGGGTCCCGTCAGTTCGTTTCCATAGAGACTCAGCAGGCGTAACCTGGGAAGATCGCCCAACACCGGCGGGATTTCGCCCGAGAGCTTGTTGGAGTTGAGATAGAGTATCTCGAGATTATGGAGCAGTCCCAGTTCGGCAGGAACCGGCCCGGTCAACTGGTTCTCATCGAGGTCTATGCGTTGCAGGTTCGTCAGTTGACTCAACTCGACCGGAATCGTGCCTGACAACTCGTTTCGCCAGAGCACCAGATCCTCCATGGCGGTCATATTACCCAGTTCCGGGGGGATCGGACCGGTCAGCTTGTTCGTGTCCAGGTGCATTAACTCCAGACTCGACAGGTCCCCCAGTTCGGCGGGTATCGATCCGGTGAGTTCGTTTCGGTCCAGGTTCAGGAACTCGAGATCGGCGAGTTGACCCAGTTCCGCCGGGATCGAACCGGTCAGATCGTTGCCGCCCAGGTCCAGTCGCTTGAGGCTGGCCACCTGTCCCAGTTCCGCGGGGATCGATTCCGTCAGGTGGTTGTTGCCGAGATTTAGTGTTTCCAGGTTGGCGAGCGATGCGAGCTCACCGGGTACGGCGCCCGACATTTCGTTGCCACCCAGATCGAGGATCCTGAGCGCTTCGAATTGAGTCAGTACGGCCGGGATGACCCCCGATACCCGGTTGCCCGCCAGATCCAGTTCCCTCAGCAACGCAAGATTGACGAGGTTTTCGGGCAACCGGCCCGACAGGTTGTTCGCGCGCAGTTCCAGCCGGATCACCCTGCCGTTGGCGTCGGTCGTCACGCCGTGCCACTCGGTCAGGGGTTCTTCACTCAGCCAGTGCTCGCTGTCATCCCAGTTCGCACCGTCCATGGCGTGGTAGAAATCGATCAGCGTGGTGCGATCGCTGATATCGATGGACACCGTTACGGACACACTGGCCGAAATCACTCCGGAGGTCGCGGTAACGGTCGCGCTGCCGCTTCGCACGGCCGTGACCGTGCCGTCGTCGCTCACCGTAGCCACGGATTCGTCGCTGATCGCCCAACTTACTACCGCGCCATCGACGACCTGGCCGTTTACGTCCAGCACCGAGGCCTTCAGCCTGGCGGTCTCGTCGGCTTTTGTCAGCATTACCGACGACGGTTCGATGGTGATCGTTCGCGCAGCCTGGGATACCGTAACCGTGGACCTACCCTGTTTCTGTCCCGCGGTGGCCGTGATATCCGCCGTACCGTTGCCGAGTGCGGTGACGAGCCCACCAGCGCTCACGGATGCCACGGACGGATTCCGGCTCAACCAGACCACCGTGTGCCCCGATGATGTCGCGCCGGCCTCGTACTGCACCTGCGCGTCGAGCTGCACGGTCTGGCCGATCGCGTTCAACGTAACCGATTCTGGCGTCACGACCACGTTTGCCGGTCCGGTGGGTCCGGTGGGACTGTCCTTTCCGCAGGAGGCCAGGGCAAGTAGCGCGACTGTAATCGGTGCGAGAGCGAGAGAGCAGAAGAGGGGGCGGAGCGGATTTCGTCGGGTAGGCTTTTTAGGGGGTGGAGTCGTACGGGTGGAAGAAGGCGGAGGCGATTCGCGGGTGGATTGACAGTTGAATTGCATATTGGGGATACCCTCTTTCTACAATTTCAATACACGTTCAATACAAGCATTGAGCAAAGAACGAACTGGGTCAGGCCGGAAGGTGCTCGTAACGCTGAACTTCAATCTCACCTGCACGTGCACGCATCTGAGAGGCGTCATACCACGCCTGCATCCTCAATAGCATGTCCATGTTTACGGCAAAGGCCTTTTCGATACGCAAGGCCATCTCCGCAGACAGAGACGCATTGCCGTTGAGCAAAGCGGAGAGTGTTGCCCGGCGGACGCGTAGAATCCCGGCAGCCTTCGTGACGCTGAGATCAAATTCCTCGATAATCTCAGCGCGAATAAAGTCTCCCGGGTGGGAAGGGGTCATTTTAACATTGATCCCAACAGCGGCCATCAGTGGTAATCCTCCAGGTTCAAGCGGTCGATATAGCCGTCCGCTTCTTCAAATGTAATTCGCCAGTTGGCGGAAACGGAGACGCTCCATACCTGTTTACGGTCACCTGTGAGACGGTGAATCCGCCATCCGCGAGCCGCATCGGCCACAAAATCATCAAGGTCCTTGGATAGTACAAGTAGCGTCAAAACCCTCCGAACTCGACCGATCAGGTCTGGCCTAACAAATCTGGAATCGTCACTCTCCAATAATCTGCGTAGTCCTCTATGACTTACTGAGCGTATTACCATACCTTAGTGTACGGTAACACCGTTCACTGCACAAGTCTTTTCGACATACACTACAACCTCACTGTTGAGTCAAGACGGTATGCTCAAACTCAAACGCTCGCACTCAACCAGAGTATCTCGGATTTACGATATTGAGTTAAATTACTCAAAGCGTCTTTTTTGGGGTTGGCACCTGGTGAAACGTTCTAACCAGAACCAACTCACTCCCCTGTCGGCGGCAGTCCGCGCATCACGTGAGCGCGTATCTCATGATATTCCGAGTACTACACGGCAGTTCGTGTATCTCTTGCGGCCAGTCCGCTCAACTCACGGCACTTCCGCACTCGTCTGCTCGGTCACGTGCGCGGCGAAACCGGATCCCGCCTCGGCGTAGATGTAGTACACGCTTGATGCACCGGCTGCTCTGAGCGGCTCGATCTCATCGGGGAATCGGGCGGTGGCGGCGACCCGTCCACTGAACGAGGCCGCCTTGAGCTGATCGAGGACGGCGAGGTTGGCGGCCAGGTTCGGCAGCGTCAGCATGACCAGTTCAAGGGTGTGGGCGGCCTGCACGCGATCCCAGAAGTCCGCGTCACTGGCGTCGCCCAGAAGCACGTGGCGGCCATTCGACTGCTGACGATCCACCTTTACCGCGTCGGTGTCCACGCCGACGACGGTCCCGCCGTGGAGTTGATGCATGTTGTCGTAAGCGGAGGTGCCCACGCGGCCCATGCCGATCACCGCGATTTTGGACCCACCGATATCGAACAGCCGGTCATCGGCGAGACGCTCGGGCCGTTGAAGGCGGTTCCACCACGTCCGGTAGCGGGAGTGGATCTGCTGGGACCAGACGTTGAGGCCCGCCGCGACGACGCAGGACAGGGCCAGGGCGATCGCGATGGCGATCAGCCAGCTCCCGTCGAGCCAGCCGTTGCCGACGCCGATGGCCGCGACGATGAGGCCGAATTCACTGAAGTTGGTCAGGTTGAGCGACGCCATGAGCGCGGTCCGGGCCCGCAACTTGAATCCCGTCAGCAGGGCGTAGAAGAACGCGGCCTTGAGCAGCACCAGCGGCGTGATGGCCGCGCCGACGAGCACTGCGTCCAGCGTCAGCGGGCCGGACAAGCCGACGGAGAGGAAGAAGGCGAGCAGGAAGAGATCTTTGAAGCCGAGCATGGTCTTGGCCATTTCGTCGGCCTTGCTGTTGTTGGCGATCAGCACGCCCAGGGCGAGGGCGCCCAGGTCGCCCTTCAGGCCGACCAGCTCGAATATCTCCGCGCCGCCCAGCGCGAGCAGAAAGCCGTAGAGGACCAGGAGTTCGCCGTGGCCGACGCGCAGTAGCACGAAAATCAGCAGCGGCCGCATCGGTATGAGGAGCAGCACCAGCAGTGCCGTGAAAGACGGACTCAGGCCCGTCGAGAGCGCGATGAAGACGACGGCGACCAGGTCCTGTACGATGAGTATGCCCACGGCGATCCGGCCATGCAGCGAAGCCGTCTCCCCCTTTTCTTCCAGTACCTTCACGACAAACACCGTGCTCGAAAAACTCAATGCAAAAGCGATCAGCAATGACCGGCCGATATCGAGACCGGAGAAGAGCGACGTCCCCCAAAGGGCAAAGGCGAAGATGGCCGTTCCGAAGACCAGGGCGACGATGGCCATATGCAGTCCCGTGACGGCCCAGACCTGCGGCCGCGCGAAGGTGCGGAGGTTCAGCTTGAGGCCGACGATGAACAGTAGAAGGGTGATGCCGAGGTCCGACAGCCTCCGGAGCACTTCGCCGCCGCCGATTCCGTACAGGTTGAGCACGAATCCCGCGCAGAGGAATCCGACCAGGGGCGGCAGCCCTACGGCCCTGGACAGCAGTCCCAGCGCGAACGCTATGACGAGCCAGGCCAGGTCTCCGAAGGCAAAAGCGATCTGTTCGAAATCCATTATGCAACCACTCTTTTCTACAACTCGTTATCTTTAGAGAACGTATCGTTAGAGAATGTAACGTCAGAGATCGTATCGTCCGTCCACGCTCGTACAACAATTATCCGCCGCGCACTACCGGTGTCAACGCAAAACCACGGCCGGCATGGCGCGTAGTTGAGTGAACGCAAAACCACGGCCGGCATGCGCAGCATGGAGTGAACCAATGGCAGGCAAATCGTCCGGAAAGCCAACGAAGCCGACAGCGAAGGCCGCTTCGGGAAAGGCCGGCGTTATGACCACCTCGAAAAAGACCGGCGCAAGGGCCGCCCCCAAAGGGGCTGGCGTGAAGCCGGTCCTCCTGTCAGGCGGCAACCCGCAGATCGCCAAGGCTGACGGCGACGCTCCCGTGCAGGCCTACATCGCCGCCATGCCGGGCTGGAAGAGCGATTTGGGACGCCGCCTCGACGCGCTCATCGTCCGCACCGTGCCCGACGTGCGCAAAGCCGTGCGGTGGAACTCGCCCTTCTATGGCGTTGAGGACCAGGGCTGGTTCCTGAGTTACCACGTTTTCACGCGCTATGTGAAGGTGACGTTCTTCCAGGGCGCGGCGCTGATGCCCGTGCCCCCCGGTTCGGGAAAGGACAAGGACTAGCGCTGGATCGACATCTACGAGGATGAATTCGACGAGGAGCAGATGGAGCGTTGGATCCGGCAGGCGGCCGACATACCCGGTTGGCGAGGGTTCTGAGGGTTTCATGATCGAATCGCGGCCGTCGCATCCATCGACACCAGAAACCGTCCTGCTGACCGGGGCCACGGGATACATTGGGAGCCGGCTGCTTAAGCGCCTGGAAGCAGGGTCGCACCGGGTGCGATGCCTTGTTCGGCATCCGGATGCACTGTCATCGGTGGAATCGACCGATGTCGAGGTAGCGGAAGGCGACCTGCTGCGACCGGAAACGCTTCCGGCTGCCATGCGAGGTATATCAACAGCCTGTTATCTGGTCCATTCCATGGCGTCCGGCGGCGACTTCGAACTGGAAGATCGTAAGGCTGCGACAAACTTCGCGGAGGCAGCGCGCGCGGCAGGGCTACAGCGTATCGTCTACCTGGGAGGCCTGGGTAATGGACGACAACTGTCCGGCCACCTTGAAAGCCGGCGGGAAGTCGGGGAAATCCTCAGGAACTCCGGCGTGCCTACGATCGAGTTCAGGGCATCCATCATTATCGGCTCGGGCAGTCTTTCTTTTGAAATGATCCGCGCCCTTGTCGAGAAGCTCCCGGTGATGTTGACGCCGAAATGGGTACACACCCAGTGTCAACCCATCGCCGTCGATGACGTACTCGACTACCTGGTCAACGCCCTCGATTTGCCCAGCTCGGTATCCGACCACGGCCAGATCTTCGAAATCGGTGGTCCGGACCGTGCCTCCTATCGGGATCTGATGTTGGAATATGCCCGGCAGCGCGGCCTGAAGCGTATGCTGATCTCTGTACCGCTCCTTTCACCCCGTCTTTCCAGCCTGTGGCTCAACCTGTTCACGCCCGTCTACGCACGGATCGGACGAAAGCTCGTCGAGAGCCTCCGAAACGAAACAGTCGTTGTCGATGAGTCTGCGTTGGACGCGTTTCCAATTCGGCCCCGGAGTATGGCCGATGCGGTGCGAAGGGCGTTGGACAACGAGGAGATGGATGATCCTAAGGCCACGGCGCGATCAGACACGGACAAGGCTTCTCCGTCAACATCCTGACCTGTTCATCCAGGCTATCAATCAGGATATTCTGCTCTTCGAGCCCATCGGTAAGTGAATCATCGAGCGGCGTCTTGTGCCGGTAGCCACGCCGATGCATCTCCGCGACTAAGGCCTCGTGCCGGCCGTACAACGCCGCCAGCCGACCGACCCAACGTTTCGTCTCCGGATGCTCCCGGTATCCTGTTTTCCCAAGCGTAATAACGTTCCAGAGCCCGTGCAACTCCCGGTGCTCACCCAGTAGGTGCTGCCGGCACAGGATTTCAGGAGGAAGGTCCCAGATTCGCATAACATCAGTCTCCAGAATGGACCAATCGTCTTTCCTTCTGAAACCTACACCGATTTCGATAACCTGGGCAAGCATTCCACAATCACACGTCTTAGTCTGATATGCGGATGTCGACACAATTGGGACGTCTGGAAATCAGCCCGACATCCGGTGAACAAACCAGGTATCGCACTCGACAATCTTGAAGTATGACGTATTATCATACCAGGAGGATTATGTTATGAAATCCAAAATCTTGATTACGCTGGACGAGGAAATCGTCAAGCAACTCGACATTCTAATCATGCAGCAGTCATACAGTAACAGAAGTCAGGCGATTGAGGAAGCTGTGTCGGAAAAGCTGGATCGTCTCAAGCGGGGACGGCTGGCGCGGGAATGTGCGAAACTGGACCCGGTAGAGGAACGGGAACTGGCTGAAGAAGGATTTTGCGAGGATGCAGGTCGGTAACGTCCAAATAACAGTGAGACGAGCCAGCACCCGTGATTGATGGTTTCCATGGCTACGTTTGATCGTTCTTCCCGTTGAACATAACGCTCCAGCCATAGTCGGAACTGCTCGTTCAAAGTCGTATATTCCAAAGACGCCCTACGCCGCGCGGATTCAATCAGGTGCTCATCTGCACTGAATGTGATGTTCTTCATGGTCGCGTCCGTCTCATTTTGACACCGCCTACCGGCAGAAGCAGGACGTCTCAATGGGGATGTCGGCGCGGGCTTTCGCGAACGCCAGCCGCTGTCGCAGGACGTGAAGCTCGTTCGCGTCTCCCGCGTGTTCGACGCATTCTACCAGCCCCTGGAGTGCCCACACGTTATCGGGATGCTGGCAGCAGCGGGGCAGGCTTTCGTCGTAGCCGAGGTCGGCGCGAAACACGGCTTCGGCTTCATCGAACTCGCCCTGTTCGGCAAGCAGCGCGCCGAGGGCGTGACGCGGGGGATGCATCCACGCCCAGGGTTCGGTGTAGTTGAGCGCGTCGTCCCGCGAGACGGCGAGACGCAGGCTGTCGAACGCCCGGTCGTAATTCCCCTTGCGGTATTCGAGTTCGCCATCGAGCATGGCCTCGCCGATGCGGAGCATGTCGCGCACCGTGTTGCTGAGAAAGATCGCGTCCTCGGGGATTGCGGCCGCCGCTAGTTCGAACGCGTCACGGGCGGCTTCGGCCGCTTCGATCCGACCGAGGGCGGCGTGCGCCACGCCCTGTCCGTAGGCGTGCATGGCGGTTTCGATCGGGCGCAGCGTGCGCTCTTCGGGTACGGGCGATGCGATCAGGTCGTGCCAGCGGCCGAAGCGAACCGAAACGTGGATGCTCATGGCGGAGTAGCCGTCGAGGATGGCGGCCATGAATGGCGCGCTCCCGGCGATCAATTCGGGCGTGGCCATCGCGCGGATCCGGTCCGCGGCATGGGTGGCCTTGCCGTACTGCCCGAGAAACATGGCCACGTACATGTAGAGGTGGAGGTCGTGACACCGCATGGTGGTGTAGAAGTTCTGGTCTCCGGCGTAGTCGAGGTACCTGTCGTCGGCAGCGACCGCGCGTTCGCTCTGGACCACCGACTGCGCCCAGTCGCCGCAGAGCACGTAGAAGTGCGCCGACATGTGCTCCAGGTGACCGGCGTCGGGCAGCAGCCCGCGCAACAGGTCGGCCGCGTTGAGCCCGCGTTCCGGCATGGGCGACATTTCCAGCATATGGATATACAGGTGGCAGATCCCCGGATGGACGGGTCCGTCACGCGCGATCCGTTCCATCCAGGATTCCATCACCGGCAACACCTCGGCCGTGTGGCCGCGCGGGTTGGGCAGCCCGGTCTGTAGATTCCAGAGCTGACGGGGTGTGCAGTTCAGCGCCGCGTCGAAATAGAAGGCGGCAATGTCGGGATCGTCCTCATGTGCCTGGTACGCGTCGCGCATCGCGTCGGCGAAATCCCGGTGCCAGGCGTCCAGCACCCCGGTGTCGCGCTCATCGCCATTCCGGTACCGCTTCGCCAGCGCCTCGATGAGGGCCTGTTCGGCCGCCGTGCCGTCACCGGCGAGCGAGATAGCGGTCGTCACCGCGTCGTGGCAGACCGGCAGGACCCTGGCGATCTCGGCTTCGGTGAATCTGATCCACGCCCGGTTGTAGTGCGGTCCGTTCGCATAGGCGATCCCCCACCAAGCCATGGCGCAGGCCGGGTCCGCGTCGGCCGCACGCCTGAAGCAGTCCACCGCTTCTTCGTGATTGAAACCGTAGGTCCAGTTCAACCCGCGGTCGAACCAGCGTTGGGCGGCATCCGAATCCGTCGTGACCTTCCGGGACCAGTTTCCTAAATCGAATGGATAGTTCATGGTGGATTGCTCGTGGTTGATTAGCGGCTTCAGGCAGGTTCCAGGTAACCCGCGGCCTCGGCGGCCCGCGCCCATTCCAAAGTACGAAGAAACGCCCCGCGCGTCACCAGCTCAAATCCCTCGATCAGGAGCGATGCCCGGAACGGGACGAACCAGGGCCGCGTATGGGCTGCCGCGAAAGCTTCGCGAAGACGATCGACCGTATGTTCGGGCACCGCGGGCGCAGCTACGAATGCCGGCATCGGTACGGTCTCTGTCGATTCGAGTATGCGGACTTTCTCAGTAAGCTCCGGCAGGTACTTCCTGACCAGCATGTGCCAGTAGGCATCCAGCGGCCCTACGTCAATACTGCCGTCCGCCACGCTGTCGATGATCCGCCGTGCCGTAACGAGATGGCCGACGGAGCGGCGAAACAGGCACGGGCGGTCGTCGCTGCGGTAGGGCAACAGATGATAGCGCAGCGCATTGAAGCCCGACTGCGAGTGTGCGACCGTCCAGCCCACGGTCCCGCCAAAGGTGTCGGACAGCGAGCGAAAGGGCGCATCGTCGCGCACGATCAGGTCGGTCCGGGAGAGCGCTTTGCCACCGGCCCAGGCCGCGGCGGGGATGGGCGATGCCAGGGGCACGACGTAGGCGAGGTCGAGTGCGATCGGGTAACCGCACATCTGCACGCAACCGAGGTCGGCGCGGCGCCATAGGCTCTCGAGCGGCTTCGGTGCCGGGTAGGTGACGTATTCGAACGCCGTACCGGCATCCTCGGCGACGCAAGCGATGAGATCCTTCCAGGCCGTCTCGGCTTCGGGACTCACGGCGTACATGCGGGCGTTGGATACGAATGCCATCAGTTTTGTTGAGACCCCCTTGCACTATATTGAAACTGAATGACGCGTTGACGGCAAGCGTCATCCCTGCCGCAACTTTATTGTGGATATCTTACTTTTAACATTGAAGTATACTGAATCAATCGTTTAAACTACATAGAATGACCGCCCACAAGAAAAAGACCACGCTCAGCCGCCGGATCTTTCTCGCCCGGGGAGGTACCGCCCTGGTTCCTCTGTTCCTGGGCACCGGTTGCTCGGACAACGTCATGGGTCCGGACGAAAGTGACTCGACCGAGCCGACGACACCCGAACCGACACCGACACCACCTGAAGACCGGGTCGACGTGATCGTGGTGGGCGCCGGTCTGTCCGGGCTGGTCTCCGCATACGAGTTGGTCCGGGCGGGGCACGACGTCCGGGTCCTGGAAGCATCAAACACGATCGGGGGCCGTGCACAGACGTTACGCGAGCCCTTCGACGACGGGCTCATCGCCGAAACCGGCCCGGCCCGCATCCCGCCCTCGCATGATCTGACGCTCGGTTACATCGACCACTTCGGCATCGAGACATCGCCCTTCTATACGCAGGAGGGTGAGTACCTCGTCGTTAACGATCAGGGAGTCCGCCAACGGCAGTCACCGGGCGTGTTCCTCAGTGGCGGGCGGGACGCGTGGCTCAAGATCCCGGCCGGGATCGATGCTTTGCCAATGGCCTTCGCCGAAGCGCTCGGAGACCGAGTGCAGACCGGCTTGCCGGTGACGAAAGTGGTGCGGGACGAGAACGGGGTGGCGGCCACCTACGGACCCGCCGCGAAGGAACTGAGGGGCAGCAAACTCATCTGCACGGTCCCCCTCCCCGTCATTGGCAAGATCGAGTTCGACCCCGTCCTCTCGGCCTCGAAGCAAGCGGCCTTCGAAGCCACATCCTACCAGGACGTCACCCGGGTTTACGTCCAGTATGCGCAGCGAATCTGGGAGGACGACGGCTTGAACGGATGGGGGTTGACGTTCGCGGAGGGGTACTCGGAGATCTGGCATCCCACCTGGAACCAGGAAGGGCCTCGGGGTATTCTGATGTCCTACATGTTCGGAGAATTGGCACGCAGGATCGCGGCGACGTCTCCCAGCGCCATCGTGCCCGGTTTCATCGGTCGGTTCAATGCCCTGTTCCCCGGCACACGCGAAGTCGCGGAACACGGAACCCACTTCGCGTGGGAGCATCAGCCCTGGATAGGGGCGGCCTTCGCCAATTACAATCCTCCGTTCTCGGAGCATCCGGAACTGGCATCGCCCGAGGGCCCCATTCACTTCGCCGGCGAGCACGCTTCGGGGCATCGGGGGTGGATGCAGGGCGCCCTCGAGTCGGGCCTGCGGGCTGCCAGGGAGATCGATGGGTCGGTCACCGAGGAGCGCTCCCGCGCGACCGTGGTGATCTCGCGGCGGCAGATGGTGCGCCGTATCGCGGGCATCCCGAACATGCCGGGGTGGCTGGTGCCCTGAACCGTTTGAGCCTTGACGCTCCGCTCCCGTCCGCCTACCTTCCTCCCCATAGCCGAACAGCCAAAACCCCACGAAGCCCCCGGAGGCTCAGCATGTTCACCCCGGATCAAATCGATCACTACAACCGCGAAGGCTATGTCGTCTACCCGGATTTCATATCCGGTGAAGACCTCGCGGCGCTGAAGTCAGCAATAGACCGGGTATCGGAAGGTAACACGAAGGCAAATCACGACGCCGCGCGCATGGAGATGGAACCGAACCAGGGGCCGGATGGCACGTTGGTGCGGCGTATCTATGAACCGTGTACGTATTACGACGCCTTCCGGGATTTTTCGGAATCGACCGCCCTGCTGGACTGTGTCGAACAACTTTTCGGCCCGAACCTGCTCTTCCATTACAGCAAGATCAACATGAAGCCCCAGAACATCGGGTCCATCGTGGAGTGGCACCAGGACCTGTCCTACTACCCTCTGACCAACCGGGATTCGGTGTCCATCCTCTTCTACCTCGACGACACGTCCGAGGAGAACGGCTGCCTGAAGGTCATTCCGCGGCGCCACACGAAAGCGTTGATGAGCCACAGCACCGAGGGTTTCTTCCGGGGCAAGGTCACGGAGGAGGTGGACGACTCCGAGGCTGTGCTGCTGGAAGGCACCGGGGGCACGGCGATCTTCATGAGCGCCATGACACCCCACGCATCGGCCATCAACTCGTCGGATCGGCCGCGGAAGACGCTCATCCTCAGTTACCGCGCGGCAGACGCCTTCCCCATCCACTGCGGGGTCATGTCGGACAAGGTCGAGGCGCACAGCCGGCTGGTCCGCGGCGAACGGGCTTCACAGGCCCGTTTTACCATGACGGATTTCCCAATTCCGCGCTATGAAGACGAGGTCGCGTCGCTGTACGATCTGCAGGAAAGGTCGAGGAAGTCTGCGTAGAGGTAAACACCTACATCTGCTGTATCCGCATGTAGGTGTCTACAAGGTTGTATTTCCACTAACAGGGTAGATTCTGCTGTAAAGGTAAAGGTCCTTGAACAGGAACTGGCTGTTGTTGCTTGATCCACCACTTTCCTCTATCGCTAGCGATGAATTTCAACCCAGGGCCGTGCTCAAATAGTAGAGTCATTAAGTGGTAGGCTGTAAGTACGTGGTTCTGTAGGTTCTGATCATTCTCAAGATTAACTACATTTAGACCCAATTCTCTTACTTTATCAGTGCCTATCCTTTGGCCATGGACATGTATCTGTCCGTGACTCTCCGTATCCTCAGCATTAAAATACGCAGCAACAGTTTCAACAATTGCCCTTCTTTCAGAATCTTCATCGGCACATACAAGTTTCCTGCTACTCAACCACTTTACGACAAGTTCCTTACTGTATGCCAAGGCCTTGTCGGCCTCCAACACCAGAGATGGTCCCATATTCTGCAATATGGGCGCCCAGAGATGCGCAAGTTTGATATCGCTCGTTATATCTTCTCTTGCCTTTTCAAAACCTTCCTGAATTGCCCTTGCTGAATGCATTTGATTACCGATACTAAAGTGCGGATCAATTGGGCCTAGTTGACTCTGTCTGCCTAGTATTAACAAATCTCCCGCTAAACTGATCATTGCACCGCCCGACATAGCTAAATACGGTACAATCACTTCTAGCTTAGAATACTTGGAATGTAAGTACTCGACTATGCTTTCAACAGCATTTGGGTCTCCACCAGGCGTATGAAGTATCAAAGTAAGCCCATTGCCCGTTGGTGCTTCATAAAGTGCGTTCATAAATCCATTGATATCTTCTCGGGTTATTGACACATCTCCAAATGCTTTTTGTAGAAAAGCAGACGCATAAAACATAACAGAAGTATTATTGCGAATTTGGGAGATCGCACCAAGATGCTCTTGTAACTTTGTACTAAGCCAATTTGGATCTGACTGGAAATTCCGTTGGAATTCATCCAGCAGGTCACTCCAAGAAGCCATGCTGACTCCATCTTAATACTTATTTAATACGAAACGAGTTTGTCGTGAGGGGGTTTTCTGGACTGGCGGGCAGATTTTGATTGGGCTCTTGATGCTTCTCGGTAGGTAAGTCATAGAGTTTGCTTACTTCTACATACTGCACATATTGCTTTTTTACTTTTTCCAACGTCTCCAGATAATCTTCGGAAACCGTGCTCTGTTTTTCTATCCCAGCCATGACAGTAATCCCTTGTTTACTAAATTACTCGTCCATAACACCACTGGATCGAATCAACTTACGAGTTTGTAGTTTCAAGTTTAGTTTCTCTAAGGTGAGATTGGCGAAATTCAAGAGTGCGCAAACACAGTTATGTAGGCAATAGCCGGAGAATGTCAATGTAATATCGTAATTTACAACGTTTGGTATTAAATTCATCGCGAAAACATCTCGATGTACTGGCCTAACACTAAAGATGCGATGATTTGACGATATTTCACTGATTTACTTGGTATCACATCTCTTCAAGTACAATACAACCCAATAAAACATACACCCTTCACCTGTCGCCAATTCCAACTGTATTAATGAGTTAGAGTGCAAAGTGTGCTAGAGGTTCCATCGGATGCTACTACGGCAGGTCCGTGCTCCCCATGAGGTAGCGGTCCACTTCCCGGGCGGCGCCCCGGCCTTCGTGGATGGCCCAGACCACGAGGCTCTGGCCGCGGCGGGCATCGCCGGCCGCGAAGACGTTCTCCACGCTCGTGGCGTACTTCCCGTATTCGGCCTGGGCGTTTGACCGGGCGTCTCGTTCCACTTCAAGCTGCTCGATCACCGGATCCTCCGGACCGGAGAAGCCCATCGCCAGGAGGACGAGGTCGGCGGGCCACTCCTGCTCCGTGCCCTTCTTGGGGCTGAAGGGCGCTCCGTTGCTGGGGACCGACCAGTCGAGGTCGATGGTGCGCAGGGCCTTGACCCGGCCCTGGCCGTCGTCGATGAACTCGACGGTGCTGGTGTCGTAGCGCCGGGGGTCGGCGCCGAAGAGGGCCTTGCCTTCTTCCTGGCCGTAGTCGAGCTTGTAGACCACGGGCCACTGGGGCCAGGGATTGCTCGGTGCGCGTTCGGGAGGCGGTTTGGGGATCACGTCGAACTGGTTCATCGTCTTGCAGCCGTGGCGGATAGCCGTACCCACGCAGTCCGTCCCCGTATCGCCGCCGCCCAGTACGATCACGTGCTTGTCCTTAGCCGAAATGTAATTCCCGTCCTCGTGGCCCGAGTCCAGCAGGCTCTTCGTGTTCGCGTGGAGGAAATCCATGGCGAAATGGACGCCGTCCAGGCCGCGGCCCGGCGCGTTGCGGACGAAGTCGTTGGGCTTGGTGGCGCCGGTGCAGATCACCACGGCGTCGTTTTCGTTCCGCAGGTCCGCCGCGGGCACGTCCCTGCCGATCTCGACGCCGGTCACGAACTCGACGCCCTCGGCCGTCATCTGGTCGAGGCGGCGCCGGACGACCTTTTCCTTGTCGAGCTTCATGTTGGGGATGCCGTACATGAGCAGTCCGCCGGGCCGGTCGGCCCGTTCGTAGACCGTCACGTGGTGGCCGGCGCGGTTGAGCTGGGCGGCGCAGGCCAGGCCGGCGGGACCGGATCCGATGACGGCCACCTTCTTGCCGGTCCGCTTCGGCGGCGGCTCGGGCTGGATCCAGCCTTCCTCGAAACCGCGGTCGACGATGGCGCACTCGATGCTCTTGATAGTAACCGGATCGGCGTTGATGCCCAGGACGCAGGAGCCCTCGCAAGGCGCGGGGCAGACCCGTCCGGTGAACTCGGGGAAATTATTGGTCTTGTGGAGTTGCTGGAGGGCTTCCTTCCAGTGGTTCCGGTAGACCAGGTCGTTCCAGTCGGGAATGAGGTTGTTCAGGGGGCAGCCCGACGCACCGGGACCCTTGCCCATCGGAACCCCGGTGTGGCAGAAGGGGATGCCGCAGTCCATGCAGCGGGCGCCCTGCTCCTGAAGCGAATCTTCCGCCATGGGCAGGACGAACTCTTCCCAGTCGCCGACGCGTTCGAGGGGGTCACGATAACCTGCCGTTCCCCGCTCGTACTCCATGAAGCCGGTTGTTTTACCCATAAATCCGTTAATCCGTCCAGATCCCGGTCGCGACGTCCGCGCGCTATCCCTTGCCGCCGTTCACGCCCACGGGGACCACTTCGGGCACCGTCTCGGCGGGATGTCCGTTGGTCTCGGCCTCCTGCGCCGCCCGTTCCGCCATTTCCTTGAGCGCGCGGCGGTAGTCCACGGGCATGACCTTGACGAAGGCGTCCCTGAGTTCGGGCCACCGGACCAGCACGTCCTCGCCGCGGTCGCTGCCGGTATACCGCACGTGGGCTTCGATCAGCCGCCGCACCTCGGCGACGTCCTCTTCCTCGATCAGCGGTTCCAGGTCCACCATCTCCTGGTTGCACAGCGCGGGGAAGACGCCCTTTTCATCGAGGACGTAGGCCACGCCACCGCTCATGCCCGCGGCGAAGTTGCGGCCCACCGGACCGATGACGACCACGCGGCCGCCGGTCATGTACTCGCAGCCGTGGTCGCCGACGCCTTCGATCACGGTCTCGGCGCCGCTGTTCCGCACGGCGAACCGTTCCCCGGCCCGGCCGCGGAAGTAGGCCTGCCCTCCGGTGGCGCCGTAGAGGGCCACGTTGCCGATGATCACGTTCTCGGTGGGCTCAAAGCTTGCGTTCTCGGGCGGGAAAACGGCCATGATGCCGCCGGAGAGTCCCTTGCCCGTATAGTCGTTGGATTCGCCTTCCAGGAGGAAGGTGATGCCCGGTGCCAGGAAGGCGCCGAAACTCTGTCCGGCCGACCCATGCAGCCTGGCCCGGATCGTGTTTTCCGGAAGGCCTTCCTCGCCGTGCCTCCGCGACACCTCCGCGCTGAGCATGGCGCCGGCCGTCCGGTCGATGTTGTGGATCGCGTGCCGAAGCACGACCGGCTGGCGGTCCTCCAGGGCCTCTGTAGATAATTCGATGAGCCGCTGGTCGAGCTTCTTCTCCAGGCCGTGGTCCTGGCTCTGGCAGCAGTAGCGGGCGACACGGTCGGGCGCTTCGACGGGCGCGAGCATCCGGGTGAAGTCCAGGCCCTTCGCCTTCCAGTGGTCGACGGCCTTGCGCGTGTCGAGGCAGTCGGTACGGCCCACCATCTCGTTCACCGTCCGGAAGCCCAGCCGGGCCATCTGCTCGCGCATCTGCTCGGCGATGAACATCATGAAGTTGATGACGTGTTCGGGCTTGCCCGTGAAGCGCTTGCGGAGCTCCTCGTCCTGCGTGGCCACGCCCACGGAGCAGGTGTTCAGGTGGCACTTGCGGAGCATGATGCAGCCGCTCACCACCAGGGCGGCCGTGGCGAAGCCGAACTCCTCGGCGCCCAGCATGCAGGCGATGACCACGTCGCGGCCCGTCTTGAGCTGGCCGTCGGTCTGCACCACGATGCGGCCCCGAAGGTCGTTCTGGACCAGCACCTGCTGGGTCTCGGCGACGCCCAGTTCCCAGGGCACGCCCGCGTGCTTCATGGACGATTCCGGCGAAGCGCCGGTACCGCCGTCGTACCCGCTGATGAGGACCACGTCGGCCTTGCCCTTGGACACGCCGGCCGCCACGGTGCCCACGCCGACTTCGGCCACCAGCTTGACGTGGATGCGGGCCCGGTCGTTGGCGCTCTTCAGATCGTGAATCAGCTGCGCCAGGTCCTCGATGGAATAGATGTCGTGGTGGGGCGGCGGCGAGATGAGACCCACGCCGGGGGTCGACTTGCGCACGCGCGCGATCTCTTCGAAGACCTTGTGGCCCGGCAGCTGACCGCCTTCCCCGGGCTTCGCGCCCTGGGCCATCTTGATCTGCAGGTCCGTGGCGTTCACCAGGTAGTTGCTCGTCACCCCGAACCGGCCCGAGGCCACCTGCTTGATGGCGCTGTTCCGCCAGTCGCCGTTCTCGTCCGGGTAGTAGCGGTCCGGGTCCTCGCCCCCCTCGCCCGAATTGCTCCGGCCGCCGATGCGGTTCATGGCGATGGCCAGCGTCTCGTGGGCCTCCTTGCTGATGGAGCCGTAGGACATGGCGCCTGTGGAGAAGCGCTTGACGATCTCCGAGGCCGGCTCCACCTCCTCGATGGGCACCGGAGGCTGCACCTGCCTGTAGTCGAACAGGCCGCGCAGTGTGCCCAGAAGGCGCGTCTGATCGTCGATCTGGTCCGTGTACTGGCGGAAGAGTTCATAATCGCCGGTGCGCGTCGACGACTGCAGGAGCGCGATGGTCTGGGGGTTGAAGAGGTGGTGCTCGCCGTCGCTCCGCCACTGGTAGTAGCCCCCAACGTCCAGCGTATGGCCGTTCGCCACGGGACGATCGGGATAGCCGTGGTGGTGGTGCTGGCGGTACTCCGCCTCAATCTCGGGCAGCCCGATACCCTCGATGCGGGACGCGGTCCACGTGAAGTACTTGTCGATGACCGACTGCTTCAGGCCGATGGCCTCGAAGATCTGCGCACCGTGATAGGACTTGATGGTGGAGATGCCCATCTTGGACATGGTCTTCAGGACGCCCTTGCACAGGGCATTGATCAGGTTCTCCCGCGCCTTGTCCGCACCGGCCGAGCCCGCCGGGCTGACCGCGCCGGCCGGGCCGACCGGGCTGACCAGGCTGGCCGGAGGTTCGATCAGGCCGTCGATGCTCATCCATTCGACCGTTTCGAGGGTCAGGTAGGGATTGATGGCGTTGGCCCCGTACCCAATGAGCAGGCAGAAGTGCATGACCTCCCGCGGCTCGCCCGATTCCACGACGATGGCCGCGCTGGTCCGCAGCCCTTCCCGTATGAGATAATGATGCACGGCGGCGGTGGCGATCAGGCTCGGGATCTGGACCCATTCCGGTCCGACTTTCCGGTCCGACAGGATGAGCAGCGTCGCGCCCCGTTCCCGGATGGCCCTACCCGCTTCGCGACAGAGCGCGTCCACGGCTTCCTCGAGGGTTCCGGTCGACCGCCGGAACACGGCCGGAAGCGTCTCCGATTTCAGTCCGGGAAGGTCGAGCTCCCGGATGCGGGCGAGTTCCCCGTTGGACAACACGGGGCGGGGGATCCGGAGTTGCCGGCAGTGATCGGGCGTTTCGGCAAAGAGGTCCTGCTCGGACCCGATCGACGTATCCACGGACGTGACCAGTTCTTCGCGGATGGCGTCCAGTGGGGGATTGGTGACCTGGGCGAACAGCTGCTTGAAGTAGTGGAACAGCAGTTGCGGCTTGTTGGACAGGACGGCGATCGGCGCGTCGTTGCCCATGGAACCCACGGGTTCGTACCCCGTCGCCGCCATGGGGCCGATGAGGATCTTGAGCTCCTCGCTGGTGTATCCGAAGGCCCGCTGCCGTTCTTCCAGCGTCGCCAGGTCGAGCGCGGGCACGTCGTCCGGCTCCGGCAGGTCGTCCAGGTTCGCCATGTGCTCGTCCAGCCAGGCGCGATAGGGCTTGCGCGAACTGATCTCGTGCTTGATCTCGTCGTCGGTGACGATGCGGCCGCGGATCGTGTCGATCAGGAACAGGCGTCCGGGCTGCAGCCGGCCCCGCGTGAGGATCCGTTCGGGCGGGATATCCAGCACGCCGGCTTCCGACGCACCGACGACGAAATCATCCTTCGTCACCACGTACCGGAAGGGCCGCAGTCCGTTGCGGTCCAGGGTCGTGCAGATGCGGTCCCCGTCGCACGCCGCGATGAGGGCGGGACCGTCCCACGGTTCCATGAGGCAGGCGTGGTATTCGTAGAAGGCCTTCTTCTCGTCCGTCATGGACTCGTGGTTTTCCCAGGCTTCCGGGATCATCATCATGAGGGCGTGGGGCAGCGACCGTCCCGTGGAGACCAGCAGTTCCAACGCGTTGTCGAACCCCGCCGTGTCGCTCGCGCCCTCGCGAATGATCGGACTCAACTTGGCCATGTCGTCGCCGAACAGCGGTGACGCGAAGAGCGCCTCCCGGGCGCGCATCCAGTTCTGGTTCCCCCGGATCGTATTGATTTCGCCGTTGTGGCAGAGCAGCCGGTAGGGATGGGCCAGGCGCCACGACCCCAGCGTGTTCGTGCTGTACCTGGAATGCACCAGGGCCAGGGACGTGACAATGGACTCGTCGGACAGGTCGCGGTAGAAGGAGTCCAGCTGATCCGCCCGAAGCAGGCCCTTGTAGACGATGGTCTTGCTTGAAAGGCTGGCGATGTAGAAGTCGTCGCGGTTGTCCTCGGGAAGCTTCGCGTCGACCGCGTTTTCAATGACCTTGCGGATGACGTACAGCTTGCGCTCGAAACGGTCCTGATCGGACACCTGTTCGCCGCTTCCGATGAAGAACTGCCGGATCAGCGGGGACACCTGGGTCGCCAGTTCCCCGGCCTGTGAGAAATCCACCGGCACGTCGCGCCACCCCAGGAACACCTGGTCTTCCTCCCAGACGGTCTTCTCGATCGCCCGTTCGCACCAGCGGCGGTGTTCGGCGCCCCTGGGCAGGAACACCATGCCCACGGCGTACTGGCCCGCTTCCGGCAGCGAAATGCCGGAAAGCCCGCACTGCCGCTTGAAGAAGTCATGGGGAAGCTGGAACAGCAGGCCCGCGCCGTCACCCGTGTGGGGATCGCATCCGCACGCGCCGCGATGCTCCAGGTTGACCAGCACCCGGATGGCGTTGCGAATGATGGCGTACGATTTCTCGCCGCTCAGATTCGCCACGACACCCACGCCGCACGCGTCGTGCTCATAGGCCGGATCGTAGAGACCCCGGGGTTTTTTCATATAAGGATCGCCCCTCATTCGCATCCTTTCGGTTGCGAAAATCGAATACGGGAACGCGATTTCCAGTTTCTCAATTCAAACCGGAGTACTGGAATACCGTTGATTCGCAATAACAGACACGGTTTCTTGAAGGAGGAAAAAGAGAGGATAGTCCGTTATTCGCACTTGTACCAAATTCCGGTTGAAACCCTGTATATAACCCGCGCGATCAACAAAGTAAAGTAGAAAATGCAACGCCGCATCGATAAATCCAAATGACAAGATTTGTACTTGACAGGTGGGCCGGTATCATGTATATTGTGAGTAGTTAAGGATGATAAACGCACTACTTACAAGGAGATACCGCCATGAACTTGCACGAAGTGTTTACCCGCTTCCCAGACCAACAATCCTGCATCGACCACCTTGAAGCGATCCGGTTCAAGAATGGCCCTTACTGCCCGCAATGCGGTTGCGCCGATCCCGACAAGGTACGCCGTTCAAACCTGAAAAGCCGTGTCGGTCGGTGGAACTGCCACGACTGTAAATCCTCGTTTAACGTCCTGTCGAAAACGCCGCTCTCCGGAACACACATTCCCCTGCCCCGATGGTTCGCGGTGCTGGCCCTCATGGTCAATGCCAAGAAGTCGTTATCGTCCCACCAGATCGCCCGGGACCTGGGATTGACGCAACCGACCGCCCTTTTCATGCAGGAACGCCTGCGGGCGGTCATGGCGTCGGATCAGGCCGGTCTGCTGGGCGGCATCGTGGAAGCGGACGAAACCTACGTGGGAGCCAAGCGCCGTAAGAAGAACAAGCGGGACGACTTCCCGCACGGCGGACAAGGCAAGTCGGACAAAACGCCCGTAGTCGGTGCGGTATCACGAGGCGGCAAGGTCGTTGCGAAAGTCGCGAACGACACGAAAGCCAAGACCATCCTGAACTTCATCCGGTCGAACGTAAGCCCCGCCGCCCGGTTCGTCGTTACCGACGAGAGCTCCGCGTATCATGGCGTGCGCGGTCTGTGGCCGCATTCGGTCATCAACCACAGTCGCCAGTACGTCAACGGCCCGGTCCATACCAACACGATCGAGGGCTTTTGGTCGCTCTTGAAGCGGGCGTGGTACGGCAGCCATCACAAATACACGGTGGGGCGTATGCCTTTGTTTGTTGCGGAAGCCGCGTGGAAGTACAACCACCGCGAAGACGCTTGCCCGTGGGATTCGTTCCTCAACGGCTTATTCGCGTAGTCGGGCGATCAGGTACTCCATGCCCCGGTCCCCTTTGACCGCGTTGCAAGCGCCGCACAACAATTGCAGGTTGTCGATGTGATCAGTCCCGCCCTGCTTGCGGCCGATGATATGGTCAATCGTCATGTTGCGGATCGGGAACAGCACGTCGCACCCGGCGCACTCGCCGCCTTGCTCGCCGTACAGTCGGGTTTTGTTCTCCGGCGCGTTGTACGGCGGCACTTTCCCCAGATCCTCGCGCTTCGGCACGTCCTTCCTGTTTACGATGTCGTAGAAAAGACCGCCTACCGCTTCGATACGCCGCCGTACAAGGTCGAACGCCACCGGAGACACGTCAATGCCAGCCCATTGCCTGTTAAGGTCGTTAGCGGCCACGCACGCGGTCGCACAACCCGCAAACGGATCAAGCACCATATCGCCCTCGTTACTGGATGCTTTGATAATGCGTTGTAGCAGGGACAAGGGTTTTTGGGTCGGGTAGCCGGTTTCCTCTCTTTCCGTAGTCGGAAACCAACCCCGGCGACTGGACAATTGCATGATGTCTGACCATACGGTTGAAAGCGGCATTCCCGGGCTTTCATCCAAGTACTGCCTGATGATAACCCCCCCCCGACTACGTGTCTGGTATGCCCTTCCCTGTTCATCCTCATGCCGGAACCATTTTTTGACATACTCCGTGCTGTATGGCGTGTATTGCCGGACGTACAAATGCTTGCCGTAATCGACCGCGTAAACCAGTAACACATCGTGGACCTTGACAGGTTTCTGGCCGCCAGTTCGCCCGCCCGATGGCGTACCGTAATTCCATACGATTTCGTTGAGGAAGTTACCCCTTCCGAATACGGCATCCATGAGCAGTTTCAGGTAGTGGCTTGCATGCTGGTTGCAATGCAGGTAGATGCTTCCCGTAGGCTTCAACAGTCTGTGCATCTCCAACAGGCGCGGCGCCATGTAGATCAGGTAGGACTTATCCGAATCCGTCATGGCCGCGTCAATAACCCGGTTCAACTTCGGGTGTTTCAACTGGATCAGGTCGAGCCATGCAATATCCACGTCCTGCAACGTCCACGTGTCCTTAAACTCGGCCCCGGCCGCCATGCTTCCCACCGGCGCGGCATAGTCGGCCTTGCTGTTGAACGGCGGATCCAGGTAAATCAGATCCACGCTTTCGCTGTTCATCCCCCGCATGATCGGCAGGTTGTCGCCCGTCCACATCGTTTGATTCGACCAGTTAGGTTGTGCCATCAGAACCCGATCTCCTTGTCGTTCGGTTCCTTGTCCTCCGGAGGTTCGGGAAGCCTCCGCAGGATTTCTTCGAGCAAGGCTTCAATCCTGAACAGTGATTTCGTTTCGGAACTCACCAGGTCGATACGGGGCGGCTGAAAACCTCTTGCAATATTATCCATTTCGCCTATCTTCATGATTATACCCTCCGGGTGGAGTGGTTATTGATTGCCGGTTGACCCCCGGCATGAACGCAAGTGGCCCCTGACCCTGCGGGCCTGTTTTAAAACAGGTTGCCTGTCCGCAACCTGCGATTACTTTCCTACTACATGCCTTGCAAGATAATCGTTCGCGGTTATCTTGTCAATCGTAAAAGTACAAATCTTGTCATTGCGCGATAAATTCGCAGGGGCAGCCCCATGAAAATCCGCCCCTTTACCGACCTCGAACTGCGCGGCCGGCGCGTACTCGTCCGCGTGGACTACAACGTCCCCCTCGACGATGCGGGGCACATCACCGACGACACGCGCATCCGGGCGTCGCTCCCCACGCTGCGGCATATCCTGGACCACGGTGGCAGGGCCATCCTGATGACGCATCTCGGACGGCCGATAGGGGTCAGGGAAGGCCTGCGCCTGAAACCGGTGGCGGACCGGCTATCCGAACTCCTGGGCCAACCTGTCGGCTACGTGCGGGAGACCGTCGGGCCGGCCGCGGAACGCGCCGCAGCAGATATGGAGAACGGCGAATGCCTCCTGCTGGAGAACGTCCGGTTCTATGGCGGGGAGACCCGGAACGATCCGGATTTCGCACGCGAACTCGCTGCGCTGGGGGAGATCTATGTGAACGATGCCTTCGGAACGGCCCATCGCGCCCACGCGTCCACCGAGGGCGTGGCACGACTGCTGCCCGAGCGCGCGGCCGGTTTCCTCATGCAGAAGGAACTGGAATACCTCTCGGGTGCGATCGAAAACCCGAAAGGGAGGTTGGTCGTTATTCTCGGCGGGGCCAAGGTGTCGGACAAGATCGAAGCGACGCGCCGGTTCATCGAGATCGCCGACGGGCTGATCATCGGCGGCGGCATGGCCTATACTTTTCTCGCAAGCCGGCGCGAGCCGATCGGAAGAAGCCTGTTGGAGGAAGATCGACTGGGTTTCGCGGCAGAGATCCTTGCCCGGGCGACCGACCAGGGTAAACCAATCCTGCTGCCCGCGGACCATATTGTGGCCGACTCAATCGACGCCAGTGCGACTGCGATGCATGTCGACCAGATTCCCATAGGATCAATGGGCCTCGATATCGGGCCTGAAACCCGGCGTCAGTTCGCCGAAGCCATTGGTGACGCGGGTACCATCCTGTGGAATGGCCCCATGGGTGTCTTTGAAATGGAGGCGTTCGCGGGGGGCACGCGGGAGGTCGCGCTCGCCATCGCGGAGGCAACCAGCCGGGGAGCCGTGTCCATCATCGGGGGAGGTGATACGGCGGCGGCCGTCAACGCCCTCGGTCTCGCCGGCCGCATGAGCCACGTATCCACAGGTGGGGGCGCTTCGCTTGAGTTGCTGGAGGGTAAAGTGCTTCCTGGGGTCAGCGTGCTGGAGGTGAGTTGAACCTCCAGTCACCGACAGCGAACATCAATTCCCTATAAAACTGATGCGCCCAAGATTATCCGGAAACCGACCGAAATGCTGGGGAATGACCTCGTAAGATCGCCAGTCACGTTGCCAGGCGTATCTCGGTGTGCCGATCCTGGCGGCGACCGGGCCCGCGATGGATTCAATCATCGTGGTGTTGCCGCGAAAATCGGTGACGCGGATGTTTATCTCACCCCGACTCTTCGGCGTGTCGGTGGTCAGCACCAATTGCAGGCTTCGGAACTGGGTGAACCGGTCGCCATAGATGCTTCCCCACAGGTTTACCTTGATGCCATCGGGCGTTGCCTGCTGGGTGATTTTGATTTCTTCGGGCAGCGCGAGCACCTTGCATCCCTCCAGGTCCGGGGAGATGAACTCCACGCTCGTCAGGTACTCGGCGTTTTTCGTCTCGACGGTATATAACCAATTCTTGGGACCGGCCGGCATGACCGTCACCGCGACCAGGTCCTTGGACTCCACGAGTGACGGCCTGCGGGCGGCGCATCCGACGACAGAAACCAGGACGAAAGACAGCATCACGGCGGAAACTACGAAGAGGGTCAGGTTGCGTCGTTTCACGATCCACCTCCTGGCGTGCACTACGTTTTCCGGAGAATAACAAATATCTATACAGGTATACGTCCAAACACAAGAACTGTTCCCGATTACCGCCGGACTGCGACGCCAAATCGAACCGTTTCAAACTGTTTCGGCCTGCCCTATCACGCCGCCGGCTTGCCCCGGTCCTCCGCGATCTTCCTGCGCCCCGGCCTGAAGTACGCCTGCAGGGCCTCCAGAAAACTCCGGGCCGCCCGGGAAAGATACCGCCCCTTGAGGTAGATCGCGCCCATTTTCTGGTGGGGACGGTTTCGGAAGTCTCCGATCGTGACCTGCGCGAGCGTGCCGTTTTCCAGTTCCTCCTGGATGGCTATGGAGGGAACGATGGACAGGCCCGCCTCGATTCGCACGAAGTGCTTGATGACTTCGATAGAACTGAGCTCCATGGCGACGTCGAGTTGTACCCGCGACTTCTCGCACAGATCGTCGATGAGGCGCCGCGAGGCACAGTGCTGGTCGAGCAGGATCAGCGGATACTGCTCCATATCCTTGAGATGCACCGTCCGGCGTTTCGCCAGGGGATGACCCGGCGGCGTGATCAGCACGTCGTGGCGGGAGAACAGCGGGATCGTCTCGATCTCCCGGGGCAGGTAGGCCAGCGTGACCACGCCGAGATCCACCTCCCCGTCGACCACGGCCTGGATGGTCCGCAGCGACGTGGCGTTCTTCACGACGATGTCGATGCCGGGATAGCGGTCCTGGAAGGACTTGAGGATGGCCGGCAGGCGGTAGCAGCCCGTGGTGTCGGACGTGCAGAGCACGAGACGGCCGGCCTCGAGACGGTCAAGGTCTTCCAGTTCCTGCACGGCCTCCTTCATCAGCCCTTCCATCTCGCTCACGTACTTGAGCAGCACCTTGCCCGCCTCGGTGAGCGCGAGATGCCGGGTCGTCCTGTGGAAGAGCGGCTGGCCGATTTCGCCCTCGAGCTTGGCCACCTGGATGCTCACGGCGGACTGGGACCGGAAAAGGGCTTTCGCCGCAAGAGAAAAGCTCCCGTGACGGGCCACGGCGTGAAAGGCGACAGCCTGATCATAGGACAGGTTCATTTATTCATTCACGTAATAGCGCGTATTTAAATTATTAATTTGACTAATATATCAAACCCGGTATTATGTCAAGGCAAAATCGGTGGAATGATGTATATTGGTGGACTCGTATGTCGAGCTGTCGATTGACGTGTAAATGGATCAGTACAACCTCGGATCACCGTATCGGGAATCCGAACGGGGAAATGGATCCTCAAACGGCTTCCCTCGGAGGACATAAATGGCGCACATAGCCTCAACCGTTTCTCACAGTCTCAAGGAATACCGTCTTTTGCCCCGCCTGACCCAGGCCGACGCGAACGCCCAGCACGTGTCGCTGGAGACGCGCCTCTGCCGGCAGGGAGGCGGCTACCTGGCGCTGCGCACGCCCTTCCTCAGCGCGGCCATGCAGGCGGTCACCAGCGTGGAGATGGCCATCGCCATGGCCCAGCTGGGCGGCATGGGCGTGTTCGCCGTGAGCCAGACCATCGAGGAGCAGTGCGGCAAGATCGACGCGGTGAAACGGTTCAAGGCCGGGTTTCAGACCGATATCGTCACGCTGTCCCCGGAGCAGTCCATCGGCGATGTGATCGGTATCATGAACGATACGGGCTACCACACCTTCCCGGTGACGGATACCGGCGTCTTCCACGGCAAGCTGGTGGGCGTGATCACAGACAAGGACTTTGACGAGCGGTACGATCATGAACTGCGGGTGGGCGACCGCATGAAGACCGACGTGCAGACCGGCGCCGAGGAGGACGACCTGAAGACGGCGAACACGCGGATGATCGAGTACGGCCGCGGGTTTCTGCCCATGGTTTCCTCCGAAGGGACGCTGGTGTCGGTGGTGTTCAAGCGCGACCTCGACAAGCATATCCGCCATCCCCATTCCACGGAGGACGCCCAGAAGCGCCTCGTGGTCGGCGCGGCCGTATCGACTCATCCCGAGGACCGGGACCGGGTGGAAGCGCTGATCGAGCACCAGGCCGACGTGATCGTCATCGACGCTTCCGACGGCCATACCGAGTACCAGGGCGAGACCCTGAAATGGATCAAGTCCCACTACGACATCCCGGTGATCGCCGGGAACGTGGTGACGCGGGAGGGGTTCGACTACCTGGCCGGCTGCGGCGCGGACGCCGTCAAGATCGGCATGGGGATCGCGTCGGGCTGCACGACGCAGATGGTGAAGGCCACCGGCCGCGGCCAGGCCACCTCCATCCTGGAAGTCTCCGCGGCCCGGGACGCGTGGTTGCAGGCCACGGGCGACTATCTGCCCCTGGTGGCGGACGGCAGCATCCAGGGTCCCGCGGACATGCTCGTCGCGCTGTCGCTGGGCGCCGACACGCTCATGATGGGCAATCTCCTGGCGCGGTTTACCGAGAGCCACGGCGAACTGGTCCGCAACGCCGCCGGTGACCTGGTCAAGGAATACTGGATGGAAGGCAGCCGGAAAGCCTTCAACAACCGGCGCTACGCACAGCTCGCCAGCACGTTCTTCGAGGAAGGCATCGTGGGCCAGGTGCCCCACGCGGGGTCGGTCTACGACAAGCTGCCCATCGTCATGCAGATGCTCAAGTCGGGCATGGCCACGGCGGGATGCGCGACCATCGAGGCGCTGCACCGGGACGCCGTCCTGGAACTGCAGTCCAACGTGTCCCTCGACGACAGCGGCGTGCACGACATGTCCGCCATCCAGTCCATCCAGGAGTTCGGGATCACCTGATAGCGGAGCGCGATGAAAGTCGTTTTCTTCGATTTGTTCGAGACGCTGATCACCGAGAAGACAAAGAGCGCCTTCCAGTCGAGATCCCCGAACTACGTGAAACTGCGTACCACGCGGGACCGGGTGGTGCAGTGGTGGGAGGATTTCGGCGGGCGTGTGATGACCGGCGGGTTTTCGAACTGCCTCGCCAAGTTCGTGCACATGCGTGATGAAGTCGGCTCGCTGGTCTCGGACCGGGAACTCGGCGAAATCGCCCGGGAGTACGAACAGTGGAAGAGCCGAGTCATAACCGAGGTGGATCCCGGAGTATTGGAGATGCTGGGCGAGGTCAGGGCCCTGGGGCTCGGCATCGGAATCATCAGCAACGCCATGCCCTGGGAAGCGTTGGCATGGAACGCCTGTCCGCTACGGGATCACGTGGACGAGGTCGTTTTTTCCTGTGAAGTCGGATTGATGAAGCCGGACAGGGAGATCTACGATCTTGCCTGTGCGCGCATGGGTGTCCGGCCGTTCGATGCGTATTTCGTCGGGGATGGTGGCTTTGACGAACTGCGCGGCGCGGCAGCCGCCGGCATGAAGGCGATCCAGGCGGCCTGGTACCTGCGGCAGGAAGTGGCGTGGACCTGGAACCATCCGTTGCCCCGTGCGGACTCCCTGGAAGAGTTGCCGTCCATGTTGAATTAGCACACATTGGGCTGGATGGCCGCGCCCAGTCCATCGTCGCGTCCAACTTCGAGTCCGTCGCCGCGTCCATTGCCGGACCACCCCATGACCATTCCCCAGCTGAAGCGCAAGCTGCGTCAACTCAAGCAGACCGAGTGCCGCATCCGGTTCCGGACCCGCCCGCAGGAAGCGCACCAGACGCTGGTCTGGGACGCCTTCTTCTCCACGCGTACCGCGAACGACGACCGGGTCTCGTATCCCCTGAACCGGCTGGTGAACATGGACCACGAAGAGATCAAAAAAGTCTACGAGGCCTTCTTCTACCGCGTCTATTTCCAGTACTTCAAGGAACACGGCCTCTCCATGGCCGACGCCTATGACCCGGGATTGCTGTCCCTCCTCGGCCTGCCGCCCGACGCGAACTTCCAGGACATCAAGCGGCGGTACCGGGAACTGGCCCAGGTCCACCACCCCGACCACGGCGGCGACCACGACGCCTTCATCGAGGTCGTGGACGCCTACGAACGGTTGACGGACAAGGGCCGTCCTTGATCTTCCCACAGGAGTTTCCCTAATGAAAACCGTACCCTGTCCCGTCTTGCTCTTCGGAATCCTGGCCCTGCTCCTTATGCCCGCGACGGTCCTCGGCCAGTCCAACGCCGACGCCCGTTACATCGTCGAGCACTATGAGAAGAAGGAGCGGTACGTGCCGATGCGCGACGGATCCAGGCTGTTCACCTCCATCTACGTGCCGAAGGACGATTCACGGACCTATCCCATCCTGCTGCAGCGCACGCCCTACAGCGTGGCGCCCTACGGGGCGGCGTACAGGACGCGGATCGGGCCGTCCATGCTGTTCGCCCGCGACGGGTACATCATCGTCTACCAGGACGTGCGCGGCCGCATGATGTCGGAAGGGGAATTCGAGGCCGTGCGTCCCCACGATCCGGACAAGGCGTCGGACACCGACATCGACGAGAGCACCGATACCTACGATACGGTCTCCTGGCTGCTCGAAAACGTACCCAATCACAACGGCCGCGTGGGCGTATGGGGCATTTCGGCGCCGGGCTTCTACGCCACCCACGCCCTGATCGACGCTCATCCCGCCGTCAAGATCGTTTCCCCCCAGGCGCCGGTGACCGACTGGTGGATCGGCGACGATCGCCACCACAACGGCGCGTTCCAGCTGCAGGCGAGCTTCAGTTTCCTGTCCTTCTACGGCGCACCGCGTCCCGCGCCCACGACCCGGCGGGCCACGGGCTTCCGGGACTACGGCACGCCGGACGGATACCGCTGGTACCTGGATCTCGGGCCTCTGTCGAACGTCAACGAGAAATACCTGCACGGGGAGAACAAGATCTGGAACGCCATGATGGAGCATCCGGACTACGACGCGTTCTGGCAGGCCCGCACGCCGCTGCCCCACCTGAAAGGCGTGAAGCCGGCGGTGCTCGTGGTGGGCGGGTTCTTCGACGCCCAGGACCTGTACGGCCCGCTGAAGACGTACGCCGCCGTGGAAAACAACAACCCGGGCGTCGTGAACCACCTCGTCATGGGACCGTGGTGGCACGGCGGGTGGGCGCGGGGCAGCGGCCTGCGGTACCAGGACATCTATTTCGGACAGCCCACGGCGGCGCATTACCGGGAAGCCATCGAACTGCCCTTTTTCAACCACTACCTGAAGGACGGCCCCGATCCGCTGCTGCCTGAAGCCAGCATCTTCATCACGGGTTCGAACCAGTGGCACGCCTTCGACCACTGGCCGCCCGGGGAGGCGCGCGAGGCGAACCTCTACCTGGCGCCCGACGGCGGCCTGTCCTTCGACCGGCCAACGGGCGCGGACGACTACGCCGAGTACGTCAGCGATCCCGCGAAACCCGTGCCCCACACCTCCCAGATCGTCATCAACCGGGACGACCGGTACCTCATCCAGGACCAGCGGTTCGCGGAATCACGGACCGACGTGCTGGTTTTCGAGTCCGATGTGCTGCGGGAGGACGTCACCGTGGCCGGCGATCTGTTCGCCAATCTGTACGTGACCACGACGGGGGAGGACGCGGATTTCATCGTCAAGCTGATCGACGTGTATCCCGATACGGCGAGCTACGCGGGCGAGAACCCCATGAACGTGAAGATGGGCGGGTTCCAGCTCATGGTTCGGGGTGAGGTCATGCGGGCGCGTTACCGGAACAGTTTCACCTATCCCGAGCCGATGGAGCCGGGCAGCGTCACGCAAATCGAATTCGACATGCAGGACGTCGCACACACCTTCAAGGCGGGGCACCGCATGATGGTGCAGGTGCAGAGCACGTGGTTCCCCATGGTGGACCGCAATCCCCAGACCTGGGTACCGAGTATCTACGAAGCGAAAGAAGAGGACTACCAGGCGGCCACGCACCGCGTGTACTTCTCGCGGAGCGCGCCTTCACACCTGAAGATGAAGCTGCTGGAATGAGGATCAGACGAAGTTGAATCCATACCAGGGTAGCTGGATGGGGAATACGCGCTCCAGCGCGGTCCGGAGCAGCCCGGTGGGTAACTTCTCGATGGGGTCCGGATCGGGCGGCGCCACGCCGAAGACGAGGGCGCCAAGGTCGCACGACGCCACGGTATGATCCTTGCCGCCGCATCGAAATACTACCGAGTCCGCTGAAACCTCCCACGTCAATACGCCCTGTCCCAGCACGTCCGTGATGTAGTCCTCGAATACCTGCAGCAGCTGTTCCGGTTGGAGAACGAGTACCGTGCCCGTGAATCCCTGGGGCGACGCGGTCACGCCGTGGGGCCGGAGCATGGAGGCCAGTTCATGGTCGGATGACGTGGTGACGATCTCGATGCAGTCCACGCCGTAGCGGTCGTACAGGCACGGCAGCGCGCGCACCAGCGCGGACCGGGAACCGGCTATTTCGGCCAGCCTGGCCCTGCTCGCTTCGTCTTCCCGGTCGGGCCGGCGTTTCTGGATGCCCGCGTAGGCCACCGGGCGGCCTTCCTCGCGAATCACCAACGTCTCCCCGTCCCGGTCGCAGATCCATGCGGCGTCGACCGCCATCCGGAGGTCGGTCGTAGATCGTACGTATCGGCTGGGCTCTTCCGCGTACAGCCGGGTCATTCCGTGCAGGTCCTCCGTTTCGGCGCGACAGATATGCCTATCATCCGCGTCCGAATCACCCGCGGCCGAACCATCACCGGCGGGCAGCGTATCCCGGGGGACCGAAAAAAGGGCATATTGGCCGATGCGCTTTGCGCCCAGGCGAGTGTACAGTCCCCTTCCGCCCGATATGGGCATGAGCACGGCGTCCTGTTCGACGGCCTTCAGGACCGCCGCTTCCATCAACTGCGTCGCCAGTCCCTGCCCCCTGTGCGATTCATAGGTCGCCACCGCGCCGATGCTCATCGTGGACATCCGGCACCCGAGCACGGAGATGTCCCGCGTCAATGCACCCACGTGGGAGACCACGACGCCGTCGTCGACCATGACGAAAAGGTGATCATAGTTCTCCGGTGCAAAGAGCAGCGGATACTGCTCCTCCATGCGTCCCACGCCGTCGCTACGGAAAACGGTGTTGACCAGCGTGCAGAGTGAAGCGAACTCCTGCGCCTTCAATCCTCTCGGGCCTTCCATATGGCCGACTCCTCCGGTTAACTCCGCTGCTACGCTCGAGGACCGGACCTGACCTGCCCGCGGCGCACCAGGGCGGTCCCGGCCTGCCGGTTACGCACCAGGGCCGTCCTGGCCTGCCCGCGGCGCTTTGAAAACCAGTCCACGCTCTATATATTCCCGATAGAATAGGGTGTCAAGCACGAGGCGGCATATAAACGCGGCGTATAGACGCGGCGTACAGATCATGTTCATTTCCGAGATCTTTCATTCCATTCAGGGCGAGGGCCTGCTGACCGGCGTTCCCTCCGTCTTCATCCGTACCTCCGGATGCAACCTTCGGTGCCGCTGGTGCGACACGCCCTACACGTCCTGGTCGCCCGAGGGCGATGAGCGCTCCGTGGACGAAATCATGGCGGACATTGCCGGTTTTCCCTCCCGCCACGCGGTGATTACGGGCGGCGAACCACTGCTCATGAAGGATCTGCCCGACCTGACCGAAAAACTCGCCGACGCGGGATATCATGTGACCATCGAGACCGCGGGTACCGTGTACGCCGACCTGCGCTGCGACCTGGCCTCCCTCAGTCCCAAGCTGTCCAATTCCACGCCCTGGACTGAAGAAGACGGGAAGTATGCCCGGAACCACGAAAAACTGCGGATCAACCTGCCCGTCCTCGGCAACTTCATGGCGGCCTATCCCTACCAGTTGAAGTTCGTGGTCGACCGCCAGGAAGACCTGGACGAAGTCGAATCGCTCCTCGCGGACCTGGACGAGGTCGACCGGACCCGGGTGCTCCTCATGCCCCAGGGGCGCACGGCCGGGGAGTTGAGCAGCAAAGGCGCGTGGGTCGCCGAGGCCTGCAAATCCCACGGGTTCCGGTACTGCCCGCGAGTGCATATCGACCTCTACGGGGACACCCGCGGGACCTGACGTCCGCCTGTTTCTCCCTTGTCCGCGAGCCGTCTGCGACATAGACGCCAGCCTGTTTCTCGCTTGCCTGCGGGCCGTCTGCGCCATATCTTGTGCCGTTGCGTCGAAGCCGATCGAATGGATACTACACGCCTCATCTCGGAGCGGATATGAACGACCATGACAGGGACTGGGACCGGGGACTCGTGAGTTATCCCGATCCCGATGTCGAAACGATCGACGACCGGTTCAAGCCCTACGTGCTGCACACGGCCGGGATCGAGCGGCTGTTCACCGGGACGCGGTGGTCGGAAAGCCCCGTCTGGATCGGCGACGCACGCTGCCTGGTCTGGAGCGACATCCCCAACAACCGCCTGCTGCGGTGGGACGAAGAGACCGGCGCGGTGACCGTCTTTCGCAAGCCGTCCAACAACACCAACGGCAACACGCGGGACCGCGAGGGCCGGCTGGTCTCCTGCGAGCACGACACCCGGCGGGTGACCCGCACGGAACACGACGGCACGATCACCGTGCTGATCGACCGGTTCGACGGCAAGCAGCTCAACGCGCCGAACGACGTGGTGGTGCACTCCGACGGCTCGGTCTGGTTCACCGACCCGGGGTACGGCATCCTGATGAATTACGAAGGGCACAAAGCCGAATTCGAACAGCCCACCCGGGTGTATCGACTAGACCCGGTCACGGGCGGCGCGACCGTCATTGCCGACGACTTCCTGCGACCGAATGGGCTCTGTTTCTCGCCCGATGAATCACGTCTATACGTTGTAGATACAGGCGCATCACACGACCCCAACGGACCCGCCCATATCAGGATACTGGATATTGAAGGTACCCGCGCCACGAGCTCCCGCGTATTCACCGACATGAAACCGGCCTCTTCCGACGGCATCCGGACCGACGTGGACGGCAACCTGTGGGCCGCCTCCGGCTGGGGCGGACCGGACACGAACGGCGTGGTCTGCTTCTCTCCGGAAGGCGAAAGACTGGGCATGATCCACCTGCCCGAGCCCTGCGCCAACCTGTGCTTCGGCGGCGTGAAGAAGAACCGCCTCTTTATGGCCGCCAGCCAGTCGCTGTAGGCCCTCTACGTCGAAGCCCAGGGGGTGCAGTGGCCATGACGTGTCTACACGCCCCCGATAACGGGTCCATGCTCATATTCGATTTCGACGGGGTCCTGCTGAACTCCGTCGTGGAGATGTCGATCACGGCCTACAATACGGTCACCGGCGGACTGGCCACATCGCCGGACGACCTTCCCGGCAACGCGGCGGCGCTCTTCGTGACCAACCGGTACCACGTCCAGCCGGCCGGCGACGCGATCAACCTGATGGCCTGGTGCGTGGAAAACGCCGGCCTGCCCGGCAATCACCGGCTGGATCCGGCGGAATACCGGGCGATCCGCGAAGCGTCGGACGTTCCCCTGAAGGAGCGCACGGTACGGTTCTTCGCGGCCCGCAAGCGGTTCGTCGCCCATGACCCCGTCGAGTGGGCGTCGCTCAACACCGTGTACCAGCCGGTCTGGGACGAACTGAGGGGGCTGGACGCCGAGGGGATCGTGATCCTGACCAACAAGAACCGGGAGGCCACCGTGACCCTGTGTCACCACTTTGGCCTGCCCGTCCCTCCGGAGAACGTGTACGCGGGCGATCACGGGGCCACCAAGATCGAGAACCTGGAGGCGATCGATGCTCGGTTCGGCCGGGAGCGGTACGGGTTCGTCGACGATTCCATCGGCAACCTGGAGGAGCTCGACGCCCGTTTCAACGCCGGGGAGCCCGGTAACGCCGGGGAGCCCGGTAACGCCGGTGGGCCCATGCTCGAACTGATGCTGGCTTCCTGGGGGTACATCGGACCGGACGACCACGCACTGGCCCGCCGCGCAGGGTACGCCATCCTCGACCAGGCCGGCCTCATCGCCCGCATCGCATCGATGAAGGGCGTCGAAATGGAAAGCCCATGAACCGCGGACCGGACAGCAACCCCGGCAGTGCGCTCGAGGTCATCGATCGTCTACCGGAACTGCGCGCCCTCGTTGTCGGGGACGTCATGCTCGACGTGTACGAGTTCTGCCGCACCGAGGACAGCAAGCCCATCGATTCGGAGAAGGCGGGAAAGCGGGCCTACCAGGCGCAGGAGACGATCAAGGTGCTGGGCGGCGCGGGCAACGTGGCCGCCAACCTGGCTTCCCTGGACGTACGCACCACCCTCGTGGGCGTGACCGGCGACGACGAACATTACTTCAAGATAAGGGAGCTCGCCGACGGTTTATCCATCCGCCACGGCCTGATCCGGGACGGCGGCCGGCCTACCACGACCAAGGTCCGGCTGTACCTGGACGACGACTACCTGCTGCGCCGCGATTCCGAGTGCACCGACCGTGTGGACGGAAGGATCTCGGCCGCGCTGGTGAAAGAAGTCCTTCGCGTGCTTCCGGAAACCGACGTGGTGGTCCTGAGCGACTACGACAAGGGCGTCTTTACCGCGGAGAACGCCGGCCAGATCATCCGCGAATGCCGCCTCCACGAAATCCCCGTCGTGGTCGATTTCAAGCCGGGCAACCGGGAAGCCTTCTCCGGCGTGGACATCATCGCGCCGAACGCCGCCGAGGCCGCCGCGCTCATCGGCGGATTTTCCATGGACCGGCTGGAAACCGACTGCCGGCGCCTGCACGCCGCGCTGGGCTGCCGGAACACGGTCGTCACCCTCGGCGAGGACGGACTCTGCGGCGTGGGCACAGACGGGTTCTTCCACGCACCCGGGCATCGGGTAAAGCCCGTGGACAAGGTCGGCTGCGGCGACACGGTACGGGCGGCACTCGCCATCGGCGCGGCGCTGGGACTTACCCTCGAGGAGTCGGGAGTGCTCGCCAACGACGCGGCGGCCGTCATCGTGCAGAAACCGGCCACGTCCGTCCTTTCCCGGCGCGAACTGCACGATTTCGTGGCGCGGAACTTCGTGCGGGCCGGGACGTAAAACCTTGTACATTCAACAAAAAGCGGATAGTATTTACATAAGCGTGAAAGCATACGTCAGCGTGTTCGGCAGGAGACGAACGGCCAGGAGACGAACGGGCAGGAGACGAACAATGATACGCTTGAGTCTGTTTGCCGCGGGTATCGCGCTGGTCGCGATGGCCTGCAAGTCCGGTCCGACCATAGACGGCACGGACGCCGAGACCTTCGACGCCTCCATCGCCGAGGTCAAGGCCACCCTCTCCGAGGAGGACCAGGCAAGACTCGACGACGTGCTGGATGCGTTCGAGTATCTTTACAGCGACAACGTGATCAGCTCGCTGAACGCTTCGGACGCCATCCGGAACCGGATCCGCGGCCGGTTGGACGGCATGGACGCGGGGGACATCTTCGCGGAGTGGAACGAGCGGGTGAACAAGGCCATCGAGGCCCTCGAGGAGAAGCAGGAGAACACGGATACCGCCATGGCGAGTCTGAAGGACGTGCGGGTACGGGGGGTCGAATACTACGTGCAGCGGGGCCAGAACGTCGTGAAACTATCCATTCACAACCGGACGGAACACCGGATCTCCAAGGTGTACTTCCGTGGATCGCTTATGAGAAGGGAACCCCGGAAGTGGATCCTGGACGACGACTTCAACTACAACATCCGGCACACGGAGGGCAAGGATCTTGGACCGGACGAACGGGCCGTCTGGAATTTCGCCCTGCTTTCGCCCGTCTGGAAGAAGGCTCCGGAGGACGTGGACAACCTCTTTCTGTACGTGATCGTCACGCGAATCGACGGCGCGCCCGAGCAACCCATCTACGACGCCTACACGGATCGTTTCACGCCCAAGGACAGAAGACGGCTCCGACGGCTGGTTTCCCTCAAGGAATCCATCGGGACGTTCGAGCCCGAACCCGAGATTGATCCCGAGTCCGAAGAGACCTCATCCCGCTAGTTCGCTCCTTCCGCCTGGTTCGCTCCTTCCGCTGAACCGATATACCGGTCCACCGTATCGGCGAAGATCAGGAACTGCGGGTTGTTTCGATGGGTCTCCCGCAGGGCCTGCACCGTGCGACCTTCCGGCCCTTCATCGTGAAACCCCCTGCAGTACGCCTCCATGAGCGACGGGTCCAGCGGCTGCCGCGAGTCATGGAAGCTGTCCGCGAAAAACCCGAAGATCATGCCTACGATACCGATGCCCACCATCATCATCAGGACGGTGGCCCCCTGACCCAGGGGAGTGACCGGGTACTTGTCCCCGTACCCCACCGTGGTGGAGGTCACCACGGCCCACCAGATGCTGTCGCCGTAGACATTGAATACCTCCGGCTGGGCACGGCGCTCCACCTCGTAGATCACGGTGGAACTGATCATCAGGTACATGATGGTGATTAGGAAGATGGGAATGACCCGGACGCGATTGGTATACATGGACCGGGCGAACTCCGCCAGTTTGGGGCTGTACCGGAACATCTTGAGCAGACGGAGCGTCCGCGCGCCGCGCACCAGGCCGAGTTGCTCCTGGGTCAGGCCGGGATAGAATCCGATCCAGAAGGGCAGGATGCTGACCAGGTCGATCAACCCGAGCCCACTGCGCAGGTACTTCCCCTTGTGCGGCGCCAGCTTGATGCGCAGCGCGTATTCCAGGGTGAAGAACCCGGCGATGACCCGTTCGATCCAGATGAACCCCGCCCAGGCGCCGGCGTCCAGGCTGCTGCGCGTCTGGGTATACTGCAACTCGATGAAATAGAGGATCATGTTGACGGCCAGTACGTAGGGACCGAAACGGTGTACGGCCGCAAGGAGGGAGGACAGGATTCCCGGCATGGTTTGCCTCCTGGGAGAATGCGGTGGGCTTTCCTGATGGCGTCAGGCTCATATGCGAAAGGCCCACCGTCCGCGTTGTCGCATCGAGTGAGCCTTTGAATTCAGGTCCTGTGGCGGTCTCAGGACTTCCTGGAACGCAGGGCCGAAAGCCGGTCCCGCGTCGAAGAAGCGGGCAGCGCGGGTTTGTCGGCCGCTTCCAGGGCCGCCGCGATGTTCGGATCGTCAGTGATTTCGGTTTGTCCGAAGGCGCCGATCTTCAGCTCCGCGGCACGGGAGGTCGTCTCCGCCTTCTCCGTCTCCTTGTCCATGGCGTTCAGGGCCGTGTCGAGTCCGCCCATTGAACTGCTCAGCCCCGCGGCCTGCCGCACGCCCTCGGCGCGTTCGAGGGCCCGTTCCTTCTTCATCCGGGCCTGCTCCATGCGGCGCTGGGCCTGTTTCAGCTGGACCTGCGCCTTCTTGAGCTTCTCCGCCGCCACATCGTAGGCCTGGCGCAACTCGGTCGCGAAGGCCTCCGCTTCCTGGTCCTCCCGGCGCTCCCGTTCGATCTCCGGGTTCAGACGCTCCAGTTCCGAGACCAGCTTTTCCAGGCTCTCTTCCAGCTTGGAACGCTGGCCCTCTTCCGCCCCTTCGAGCTGGCCTTCGATCCGTTCTGCGGCGGCCAGGTACCGGTCGTACTGCGTCAACAGCGCCTGCGTCTCGTCATGGTCCTTCTTCACGTCCATCTCGGCCTTGCCGACCCGCTTCCCCAATTTGTCGAGTTCCTCTTCCATGAGGGAAATCTGCGCCTCGGAGGCGGTTTCCGGATCGAAGGCCACCACGGCCTGGGTGAAGGACTCCAGGGCGTTGCCGGCCTGTTTCTTGCCGACGCGGGAGAGAAACTTCCAGATCATGTCTTTATCCTTTCGCGTTTAAATAACCGTGACTTCCTCGAGCATCAATTCCACGCCCAAATACAGTTCTATAACGCCGTCACCCGCGCTGATCAACAGGAATTCGTCCACGCGCTCGGGATCTTCCGGGTTCTGGGGATCTCCGCTCGCCACGCGGAAGTAGGACATGGCCTGCTGGGTCTCCTCGAAGACCTGCTCTCCGTACGCGTCGCGGATGATCCGTTCGCCGACCTGGACCGGCGCCGACTGCCCGTCGCCGTCCATCCATTCCCGCTGGTAGCTCCGTTCCTCCCCGTTGCCGTGCAGCACCTCCGGGGATCCGATGATGCCGTTCTCGTCGTTCAGCCACTGTTCCCAGACTTCCTCGGAATGGGGATACAGGTCCCGGTCGAGCACATAAAGGCGGCATTCCACGGGCTCCCCGTGGTCCGACACCACCTGGAGAAACGCCGAGGTATCCCGGAGATAGCACCGATAGGCCATGGCCCCCTCGCCGAGGTCGATCTTTCCGATCGCCTCGATGGCCAGGGGAAAAGAGGGAAAATCGAAATGAACGAGGCCGGTAACGGTGGACGACGCGACGGCGTCGATGTCGACCAGCCGGTCGATGGCGACGCCCAGGGGCAGGCCCTGGTCGACCCGCACGGGTTTCTTCCGAAAGAAACCTGCCGCCTCTTTCGCCTGCTTCTTCGCTACGGAACGAATGATGTGAAAGCTCATCGGGCCTTAGCGCTACTCCTCGCCCACGATGGGCTTGATGTCGTCGATGGACCTCCACAGGGCGTCTTCGAAGAGGGTCATCGGCTTGCTGCCGTAGGTATCCACCCACTGCTTGGAGAGGATCAGGATGGCGTCCACCGTCAGCGTCTCCACGCTGCTGTCGAAATAGCCGAAGAGCCAGCCTTCCTGCAGTTCCGGATAGGTCTCGTGGGGGATCGTCGCCACCTCGTAGATCGTGTTGCCGAACTGGTCCACGGCCGTGCTGAAATAGTGCTCGTCCACGGCGACCATGCTCAATTGCAGTCCATGCTGCCGGTCCGCCTCCTTGAGCAATTCCGAGTTGAGGCCGGCGACGAACAGCATGACCGCGTTGGCGTTTGCCGCCACCTGGCTCAACGCTTCCTCGTAGCTGGCGAACCGCGTATTGAATTCCCCGTACCTCGGATCCTGCAGGACGAAGCCCTCCCAGGCCCTGTGCGTACCCGAACCCCGCGGTCCGACGTACACGATATGGGTATTCGGCTCGAGGTCGGAGACGCTCGCGATGCCGCCGTCCTCGTTGACGATCAGCTGCACGTACTCGGTGTACAGGGTCGACTGCAGTCCGACCAGCCGGTCTTCCGCTTCAGGATTCTTGCGCAGGTAGGAGTTCAGGATGTCGCTTTGCACGAGGATCGCGTCGACCTGGTTCTGGACCAGGTTGTTCAGGTTCTCCTCCGAACCGGCCGACGTCTCGAGCATTACGTCGAAATCCGGCAGGTGCGACTGAAGGATCTGGCCGAATCGATGGTAATTGCCGTTCTCCACCCCCGTATTCACCGTGATGCGGGGTTGGTTCGGATCGGCGGTGGCCACGACTTCGGCGGCCAGGGCGATCGCCGGGGTGACGCCGGGCGGCAGGTATTCGGGATCCCTCGGCGTGCCTTCCAGCGTGGCGACCTGCCGGTCCAGCTCGTCCAGCTTCGCGCGCAGTTCCGCATTATCTTCGGCCAGGCGTTCGGCCTCTCCGCGCCACTCCTGGTATCCCGGGTCATTGGCGTGGTGATGGGCTACAGCGTAGTGACGGCGGCTGCTCATCATGTCCAGCATGGACCACATGAAAAGGGCGTCCCACATGCCGAAACTGGGATAGGACATGAAGGCGTATCCCGGCGTCCTCCAGCCCATGCCCCCGTAATAACTGTCCCGGCCCGCGTAGTAGTTGTCGTAGGACGTACGGTTCTGCGAGCCCCGGCTATAGAGGGCGTTGTCCCGGTAGGTGCTCGTATTGGCGGCCGAGTTGGACGAACCGGCGAAACCGGCCTGCCTGGACTGGTGCGTGGCCAGCGACCGGCGCGCCGTTTCGCTCTGGACCCGCCTGCCCATGACCGAAGACCGCGCCGTCGCCCGGCCGGTGGATGCGGCACCTGCCCGGGTCGACCGCGCCGCGGTGGCCGAGGGCTGCCCGGCCGACGTGCTGCGCGCCGGCGTGGCGGATTGCCCCGTTGTGCGGGCCGGCGTCTGGCGCGTGGCGGCGGGCGTGCTCCTTCGGGAGAAGGGGCTGCGGCGGCCAAAGGAACTGCGGCGATTCCATAGGGACCGCGAACTCCGGAATCCGCCGAAACCGCGGCGGGCGTAGGCTTCCTCCAGTCCGAATGGACCGAACAGTCCTGTGATCTCCCGGATCGTTCGTTCAGCATTCTCAGCGTTTAACGCGCTATCCGCGCCTTTTGTGATCCGCGCCGAGTCATCGGCCGAGCGCAAGCGGTCGGTCGCCACCGAACGCTCCGCACCCGGTCCGATCTGCATAAATCCACCCATCAGCACGATCAGGCCGGTCATCATGACCAGTTTCAAATGTCGAGACATGAGGTACTTCCCCTGTGTATTCGAGTTATGTGATCGGATTCTGGCTCTCTAAAGATACAGACAAAGTACCTTAGAAGCAAGTTGCTTACCGGCGGGGAAACCGCGCGAACGGCGCATGAAGATGCCATTGACCCCGGAACATGACGACGGTAACATACGGAAATGCGAACTGAAATGCGAATCTCCGACGTCCGCGTGCGCCAGGTGGCCGTCCCGCGCATCTACGACACCTACTGCGCGGACCCGAAGCAATTGAAGGCCACCATCGACCACGGGCGATCCACCTACCAGATCATCGAACTGGAGACTCCTGGCGGCCTGACCGGTATCGGCGAGGTCTCCGATATCGCGCCGCGGATGGACGCCCCTTCACCCGCTACGCTGCGGGACCTGTTGTCCGGCGTGCTGGCCGGCGCGGGCGTGCTGGCCGGCACTGGCGTGCTGGCCGGCACTGGCGACACGGGCGCGTGGCGCGGCCTCTGTGACGGGGTCGACGAAGCACTTCCCGGCGACTGGTATCCCGAACTCCGGCAGTTGATACGCTTCGGCGTCGAATGTGCGTTGCTCGACCTGGTCGGCAAAGCGCACGGCCTTCCGGTCTACGAACTCCTGGGCGGCCGTTGCCGGCGCGCCGCAGCCGTTTCCTGGGTGGCCTATCTGCGCGGCGACGCCACGCTCGAGGAAGAACTGCATGCCCTTGAGCGGGAGGTTGCCGACCAGGTGGGATCGGGCATGAAGGCCTTCAAGCTCAAGGTGGGCGAGGACCACGAAAGGGACCTCGAGCGCGTGAGGCTCGCCCGCAGGATCGCGGGACCCGAAGCCTACATCAAGGTGGATGCCAGCGGCTACTGGGAGGAGGAGGAGGCCCCGTCCGGGCTGCGCGACATGGCGGCGGCAGGGGCCGACGCGTGCGAGACGCCGATTCGCGCGCTTTCACGGCCCATGTCGCGGGAGGACCCCGCCCGGATCGAAGCGGATGCGGATGGCATTGCCGAAGCGCTGGCGAAAGTCCGCGGCCGTTCCCCCATACCCATCATCGAACATGTCGCCGACCTCGGGGACGTCTTCCTGACGGCCCTGATCCGCCACCGCGCCGTGGACATCGTCAACGTCGTCCCTTGCCAGGCCGGTGGCATCCGCCGCGCGGGGCGCCTGCTCCACACCGCGGAGACGGCTGGCATGCCCGCTCTGCTGGGCAGCACCATCGAACTGGGACCCGGCACCGCGGCGTCGGTGCATCTCGCGGTTTCATCGGCGAGCGTCGAGGTGCCCTCGGACCTGGTGGGACCAGGGCTGCTTCAGGACGATGTATGCGCCGTTCCCTTCAACCTCAAGGGAGGTGAACTCGCGCCTTTCGAGGGTCCGGGGCTGGGCATGGATCTGGATGAAGAGAAAATGAAACGGTGGTCGGGCTAGGTGCATCTGGACGGGCTCACTGGCACGAACGAGCCGGCGACGTCCCCGGTGACCGTTTCACGTCGCCGTCGTTCGAAATGTAACACCCGTATCAGCGCCTGTGTCACCGCCTGGTTCTGCCCGGCGCGATGCTCGAAGCTTCCTCCGCCAGCTTCTCGAATGCCTTGAAGTCGTCTGCAGAGAGCATGCCCTTCAGGCTTTCCTTGAACTGCTTCTCTCTTTCTTCCAGTTGTTCACGCAGCCAGCTCCAATCTTCGGTCTTCGTGGCCTGTTCGACCAGCGCGACCTTCTGAGAAGAGGCTTCCTTGACCACGGCACGCAGCTGCAATACCTGGTCGTCTGTCGTATCCATCCGGATGCTCAGCGCGTGCCAGATCTGGGCGACGGGGAAGGTGCTCACCGCCCTCATTTGTTCCATCATGGCGCTGTTCTGGCCACGGCCGCCCATCCGGCCTAATCCGCGTCGCTGGGCGTCCGCGTCGTTTACGATGAATGCGGTCATGATCAGGCAGAGTATGGCCAGGTGGAGACGGTATTTCATTTTTTACTCCCTTCAAAATGTGAGAACGTCGCGGTTTAAAACCCAGTTAAATGCCGCGGTCGGACCTGGATCCTTCCGCGGCATGTGATCGTCTACGATAACTGCGTCAAACCATTAAACGCTCGTCAGATTGCTTCAGACTGCAACACTTGCTCAACGGCGGTCGCGAGATTCGCGGTTGCCGCGCCGCCCACGCATCCCGGCATCCCGGCGGCCGTCGCGACGGTCGCGGAAGGACTCACGCAGGTTCTCCTGCTGTTCCGGGGTCAGGACGTTCTTGAACTCGGCACGGAAGAGCGCGCTCCGCTCGAACACGCTGCCCTGGGCCGCCGATACGGCCGCGGCCAGCTCTTTCACCCTGTTGACGTCCGGGCTGGTCTCATTCATCAGTTCGCGAAGTTCTACCCGCGCGAGCCTCGAGTCGGCACGAAGCTGTATCATTTCCCGCGTGTAGGCGGAACGCAGCGTCTTGATCTTCTCTTGCTGCTCGTCTGTGAGTTCGAGTCCAGACATTGCTCTCCGGGACAGACGCGTCCGTGCGAAGCCCCTTCCGGCGAAGTCGTCGTCGGAGTTTTCGGCGATCTCGGCCGCAGGATCGGGCTGCGTGTGTTCGGCATCCGCGGAAGCCGTCTCCTGGTGTCCACTGCTTTCATGCCCGGTTCTGCCCATCGCATCGAACCCCCAGGCCAGTACGACGATACTCAACGCGCCGGCGAAGATCCCTGATATCATCTTTTTCATTTTGTAGCTCCCTTCGTGGTAAGACTGGCGGATTTGTGGACCGCGATCTCCGGAGATCGTTTTCGTGCTGCTCTACCAGATTAGACGGGGGCCGGGTGAGGTATATTCCAACTTTCTTTACAACCTACATACACCTTGTGGCATGACATTCGCCCTGCGATTTGACATTCGCCCATCACCGGAGCAGTCAACCAACGTCCGGCCACGTACCCGCTGGCGAGCCGCCGGAACGACGGGTCAGTTTACGCCTCTGTTCCGACGCTCCTCTGAACGATCGCCGTCCTGTCGGTCGGCGCGGTCGCCTTCACCCTGGCCACTGCGGCCATCCGGTCCACCGCGCCCGCCCGGCCCACCTCGGCCGCCCGGCCCGTTGCGCCCGCGGCGTGGTTCGCGATCGCCATCCCGGCGGAACTCACGGATGCGTTCGCGGCGCTCGCGTATCTGTTTGATCCGCTCGAGTTGCGTTTCAGTAAGGATGGGTTCCAGGTCCCGGTGCAGCGAATCGACCAGGACCTGCATCTCCTGCCGGTGTCGCATGTAATTCTCCCGGAACCCGGGTTCATGCTCGCCCACCACTTCCCTGATCCGCTGCAGCTGTTCCTGGTCCGGCCGCACCATCCTGACCCACCGTTCCACAAAACGTTCCCGGGTCACCTGGGGCGGCGGCTGCAGGCGGTCCCGGGCAAAAGCGCCCAGGATGAGCGCCCCACAGACCATGCCGATGATCAACGTGGCCAGCAGAATGGCCGCGGTCTTCAGGTGGATGTTCATAATTCGCCCTCCGATTCCAGCGCGAACCGCGCGTCGTACAGGTCTTCAGGGTAAAGTTCCTCGGTCAGTCCGAACGACGTGTTGATTGAGACGCTATCGGACGTGGCCAGGTTGTAGGTCAACAGCAGGACGGCGGCGACCGAAGCGGCCATCGCCACTCTGCGGAACATGAGGGACAGCGCGTCCTCGAAGCCAGGCGTTGCTTCGACATCGGAGTTCGACGCCTTCAAGGTCGCTGATTCCGATGCCAGGCGTTCCATGACGCGCTGGGAGAAATCCGCCCGGAACGAGGGCGACTCCTGGTTTTCGACCAGGCCGCGCATTCGGACCAGCCGTTCGTATTCGTCGCGCAGGCCGGGGTTACGCCGCAAAGCCGCATCCAGACGGCTTTGTTCACCGGGCGTCAGGGACGAATCCAGCGACCGGTAAAGCAGATCCAGTTCAGACCGTTTCATGGACAAGCTCCCTGTTGGTGGATAGTATCATATGTTTCAGTTTCTCCTGGGACCTCCTCAGGCGGGACAATACCGTCCCTAATGGCAAGCCCAGGATCTCGGCGGTTTCTTTCGTCGAGTAGCCCTCCATCAGCCGGAGTACGATCACGGAACGGAATTCGGGCTTCAGACGGTTCAGCGCCGCCTGAATCCGGTCGGCCGTGTCGTCGTATTCGGCGCTGGCCGCCGGGTCGGCATAATCCAGTTCAGGTGCGTCGTTTTCCCTGCCCGGCGGCGTGAAGGGGACGAAGATCGAACGGCGCCGGCGTTTTCTCAGCTCGGTGAGCGACAGGTTGATGGCGATCCGGGTCAGGTAGGTACCCACCGACGCCTGACCGCGGAATCCACGTAAGGCTCGATAGAATCGGATGAAAGTCTCCTGACCCGCGTCCTCCGCTTCGGGGGTGTTCCCCAGCATGCGGATGACGACGGACGCCACGCGGCCTTCGTATCGTTCCACCAGGGTGCGAAAGGCGTCCTCGCTGCCACTGCGGGCGGCGTCGACCAGTGCTTCGTCCGTCAAGGCGTCTTCCCTCATTCCGCTTTCCTCGAATGGCCGTATGGCGGTCCAGACCGATGCCGCTGCCTAAAGATTAGACCCCACCGGCGCCGATTTTATTCCCATAAAATCAAAAACCCATGTTACTTCTTACACGAAGAGGCTGAAGAACCAGGCTGTTCTCGCCCGAACATTCGAAACTGCGACAGGTAAGGAGACTTCCGGTGCGAGGTCTATGTTTAGCGATCGCGTGTTTCTGTTCGCCGCTATGGGCCGAAGGGCAGGCGAACGTCAGGCTGGGCGGTGGGCCCGGCATGCCGATCGGTGACCTGGCGGATGGTCTGGAAACCGTCGGCCCTTCGTTTCTGGCTGGCCTGGCAATTCCCGTCGATATAGGATACTTCCTGTTGATTGAGGGACATCACAGTCGGTTCGGTATCGACGAGGAAGCGATGCTGGATCCGAATGAAGGGGTGAAATCAGATGCCGCCACAAAGCTGACAGGCGGCAACGTGGGTCTGTTGATTGAGGGGGTCGCGGATCCCGTGGGATTCTATGGCCACGGGGGCGTGGGATGGACCAGAGGCACCAGAGGCACCAGAAGCACCGTCAAGGCCGGACGCTCTGTCGAAGGTGAAGACGCGCGGACCGGTACGGACGACCATTCGTTCACGTTCGTGATCGGTCTGGGGGTCAACGTATCCATCAATGACAACCTGGGGTTGACAATTAACGTCCGGTACAACCATGCGCGCGACATATTCGATGATCGAGCCCAGTGGACACCCGTTACCGTCTCCGCGGTAATACGCCTGTAGGCCCGGGGTGCCTGCCAGGATGAAACACCAGGACGGTCTTTAAATACATTGACTTTGGCGGGGCGTTGTATCACAGTGGGAGACAGTTGCCCGTTCGCGGAATACACCCTGAAAAGCGTGGTAAAATGGCTTTCGATCAAATGGAACAACGGCGGATCATGGGGCATTTCGCGACCGGCGTGACCGTCGTAACCACCTGCTACGAGGACCAACCGCAGGGCATGACCGCCAATGCGGTGGCTTCCCTCTCGCTGGATCCCCCGCTCATCCTCGTATCGGTGGACGTCAAGGCACAGATGAACGCCTGCCTCAAGGCCAGCGACTGCTTCGCCGTCAACATTCTGACCGAAGAACAGGAAGAAATCTCCGTGCGATTCGCCAGGCACGGTCCAAAGGACTTCTCAGGCATCGCGTACCGGACCGAGGCCACGGGTTCGCCCGTTCTCGAGCAAGCGCTTGCCTACGTAGACTGCCGCGTCACCGAGATCCTGCAGGGCGGGGATCACGACATATTCATCGGCGAGATCGTAGCGGGAGGCGCCGGGCAAGGGCGCCCGCTGGTCTTCTACGGCGGCCAGTACGGAACGCTATCCGGCTGATCGTTATTGCGGAGCATCCATGCAATACGGCTTCATCATAGACAACAGGAAGTGTATCGGGTGCCACGCCTGCACCGTCGCGTGCAAGTCCGAGCACGAGGTGCCCCTCGGCGTCAACCGGACCTGGGTGAAGTACATCGAGAAGGGGACGTATCCGAACACGGCAAGGCATTTCTCCGTCATGCGGTGCAACCACTGCGAGGACGCCCCCTGCGTGGAGATCTGCCCGGTTACCGCGCTATACACCCGCAAGGACGGCATCGTCGATTTCGATCCCCGGCGCTGCATCGGATGCAAGGGCTGCATGCAGGCCTGTCCCTACGACGCCCTGTACATCGATCCGGACACCCATACGGCAGCCAAGTGCAACTACTGTGCCCACCGGGTGGATATCGGTCTCGAACCAGCCTGCGTGAACGTCTGCCCGGAACACGCCATCATCTCCGGCGACATGGACGATGGTTCGACGGAGATCGCCCAGTTGCTCGCGAAGGAACAGGTAACGGTCCGCAAGATCGAGAAAGACACGAAGCCGCGACTGTACTACATCGACGGCGACGAGGCCTCTTTGACGCCCGGGGAAACCGCGACGTCGGACAACTACATGTGGAGTTCGCAGTCGGACGGCGTCGGCCATTTCGCCCGGTATATCGAGGAACGGACCGCCAAGGCGGACCCGGAGGACATGATCAGGCAGCTTGGCGGGACGGGACAGGACAGACAGATCAGCGACGGGAAAAAAGGGGCAGCCGGGCAGACTGGCGCCGGCGGACAGACTGGCGCCGGCGACCAGGCGGCAGAAAAAACCGGAAGCGAACGGGAAAATGGAAAAGACGCCGCGGCGCGCCGGGTCTACGACGCGCCGGACAAGGGCGTCCTGTGGGGCAACGACGTGGCGGCCTACGTGTGGACCAAGGCCATTTCGGCGGGGGCCTTCCTCCTTCCCTTCGCGGCCTCGGTCTTCGGGTACGACGTCGATCCCGTGCTTGCGTGGGCAGGATGCACCGTCGCCTTGACGTTTCTCCTGGCCACGACGATCCTGCTCGTCAGCGACCTGACCCAACCCAAACGCTTTCTCTACGTGCTGCTCCGTCCCCAGTGGAAATCCTGGCTCGTACTCGGCGGCTACGCCTTGACCCTCTACGGGCTGGCCCTCACGCTCTGGGCCGTGGCCATGTGGACCGGCCGAACCGGGGCGGCCGAAATCATCGGCTGGATCACGGCGGCGCTGGCGGTCGTCACGGCGGTGTACACCGCTTTTCTCTTCGCCCAGGCCAAGGGACGGGATTTCTGGCAGAGCCCGACGCTGGTCCTGCACATGCTGCTCCACGCGGTGCTGGCCGGCGCGGCGGTATTCGCCCTGATCCTGCTGATCGGACTGCCCGGCGAGTCGTGGACCGCCTTCGTCCGGTATACGTTGATCGCCGCCATCATCCTGAACCTGCTGGTCATCGCGTCCGAGATGCTGACACCCCATCCCACGGCCGACGCCCGGAAAGCCGTTCAGGCCATCGTGGGGGGCAGGTACAGAGGGTATTTCTGGGTACTTGGCATCGCCGTCGGCAACCTGGCGCCGGTCGTCCTCGCCTGGATCGGCGGCGGCCCGATGCTCGCAGCGGCGGGCGCGGGCGTGCTGATCGGCCTCTACGCGACGGAGTACGTCTGGGTCAGGGCGCCGCAGGACATCCCGCTGAGTTGACGCGCCGATAATCGAGGATGGAAAAACCGCATGTCCATACGCCATAAACCGGGATTGATCGAATCGCTGGCCGAAAAGATCGGCCTGATCCCCAACCTGCACGAAGAGGACGGACCGGATCTGCCGAGTCTGACCGAAGGCGGCGCGCTCACGGACTATCCGCCGCCGGACCAGTGGGACGACTGGGTGGAGTACGAGGCCCAGGACTGGCCGCGGCAGAAACCGAAACGCTACATGGTGGTTCCGACGGCCTGCTTCAACTGCGAAGCCGGATGCGGTATGCTGAGCTACGTCGACAAGGAGACGATGGAGGTCCGCAAGTTCGAGGGCAATCCCTACCACCCGGCCAGCCGGGGACGGAACTGCGCCAAGGGCCCGGCGACCATCAACCAGATCCGCGACACCGACCGCATCCTCTATCCCGTGCGCCGGTCGGGCACCCGGGGAAGCGGCGAGTGGGAACGGGTATCCTGGGACGACGCGCTGGACGATATCGCCGCCCGTATCCGCGACCGGCTGAAGCAAGGCGCCAATAACGAAATCGCCTACCACGTGGGCCGGCCCGGCGCCGAAGGCTACATCGACCGCGTGCTCAAGGCCTGGGGCGTCGATGGGCACAACAGCCACACCAACATCTGCTCGTCGGGCGCCCGCTTCGGCTACGCCCTCTGGCACTTCTTCGACCGGCCGTCGCCGGACCACGCCAACGCGCGGTTCATCCTCCTTATCAGCGCCCACCTGGAATCGGGGCACTACTTCAATCCCCATGCCCAGCGCATCATCGAGGGCATGATGAAGGGCGCGAAGCTCGCCGTCATGGACCCGAGGCTGTCCAACACGGCCAGCATGGCCGATCACTGGATGCCGACCTATCCGGGCAGCGAGGCCGCGGTGCTGCTGGCCATGGCCAACGTCATCCTGCAGGACGGCCTCTACGACGGCGAGTTCATGAAGACATGGGTGAACTGGCAGACCTACCTGGAGAAGGAACACCCGGACGTGCCGCGCACCTTCGAGCGGTTCATCGAGGCGCTCAAGGCCGTCTACAGCGAATACACCCCCGAGTTCGCCGAGCAGGAGAGCGGCGTGCCGGCGGCGCAGGTCGTGGAGATCGCCCGCGAGATCGGCCGGGCGGGGTCGCAGTTCGCCACCCACAACTGGCGCAGCGCGGGCAGCGGCAACGCCGGCGGCTGGGCCGTGGCGCGGTGCCTCCACTTCCTGAACGTACTCACCGGCAGCGTCGGCACGGAAGGCGGGACTTCACCGAGCGGGTGGAACAAGTTCAAGCCCAACGTCTTCGACCATCCCCCGGACCAGAAGTTCTGGAACGAACTGCATTTCCCGAAGGAATATCCGCTCTCCCATTACGAGATGAGCTTCCTCCTGCCCCACTTCCTGAAAGAGGGACGGGGAAAGCTGGCCGTCTACTTCACCCGGGTGTTCAATCCCGTATGGACATACCCCGACGGATTCACCTGGGTCGAGGCGCTGCGCGACGAGGAGAAGGTGGGGCTCCACGCGGCGTTGACCCCCACGTGGAACGAGACGGCTTATTTCGCCGACTACGTGCTGCCCATGGGCCACGCCAGCGAGCGCCACGACATCATCAGCTACGAGACCCACTCGGGCACCTGGATCGGGTTCCGCCAGCCCGTCCTGCGCGAGGCGCGGCGGCGCATGGGCGATCCCGTGACCTTCACCTACGAGGCCAACCCGGGCGAGGTGTGGGAGGAAGACGAATTCTGGATCGAGCTGTCCTGGCGCATCGATCCCGACGGCAGCCTGGGGATCAGGGACCATTTCATTTCACCCTACCGTCCCGGCGAGAAGATCACCGTCGACGAATACTACCGGTACATCTTCGACCACGTGGACGGGCTGCCCGAGGCCGCCGCCGAAGAGGGGCTGTCCACGCTGGACTACATGCGCAAGTACGGGGCCTTCGAGGTGGAGAAGACGGCCTACGCGAAGCACCTCAAGAAACTGGATGACGAGACGGCCGCGGGCGCCGAGGTCGATACGGAGACGAATACCCTGGTCGCCGATGGCAAGACCGTGGGCGTCATGGTGGACGGGACGCCGCGCGCGGGCTTCCCTACGCCCTCGCTCAAGCAGGAATTCTACTCCCAGACCATGGTGGACTGGGGCTGGCCGGAGTACGCCATACCCACCTACATCAAGAGCCACGTGCACCCCGACGAGCTCGACCGCGACAATGGCGAGTTCCCGCTGGTACCCACCTTCCGGCTGCCCACGCTGATCCACTCGAGGTCGGGCAACGCCAAGTGGCTCAACGAGATCTCCAACCGCAACCCCGTGTGGATGCACCGGCAGGACGCCGACCGCATGGGCATCACCACGGGTGACCTGGTCCGGGTGACCACCGAGATCGGCCATTTCGTGGACCGCGTATGGGTCACCGAGGCCATGAAGCCCGGCGTGGTCGCCTGCTCCCACCACCTGGGCCGCTGGCGGCGCAAGCAGGATGCGGACGGCAACCGCTGGTCGGTTAACCTGGTGGACATACAGGAGGCGGACGGCGGCAAGTGGCGCATGAAGGTGATGGACGGCATCCGGCCCTACGAAAGCGCTGACCGCGACTCCTCCCGCATCTTCTGGCGGGACGGCGGCGTGCACCAGAACATCACCTTCCCCGTGCACCCCGACCCCGTGAGCGGCATGCACTGCTGGCACCAGAAGGTCAGGATCGAAAAGGCCCGTGAGGAGGACGCCTACGGAGACGTGATGGTGGATACGGAGAAATCCTTCGAGGTGTACCGCGAATGGCTGGCCCAGACGCGCCCCGCGCCCGGTCCGGGCGGACTGCGCCGGCCGCTCTGGCTCAACCGCCCCCTGCGCCCGGCCGAAGAGACGTACTACCTGCCTGAATAACCCCGCGTTTCCCTTACGCTTCCTTTATGCTTCCCGGAGGGTATTCCGGACCGCGGAGCACACCGCTTCGTCGGCCGACGGCATGGCGCCGGTCTGTGACGCCACCCAGGCGCCGAGCCGGTTGGCGGCTTCGCTCACGCGTTCCAGCGGCACGCCGCGCAGGTACCCGCTGGCCAGGACCGCGGTGAAGGCGTCGCCGGCGCCGATGGTATCCACTACGTCGACCGGCACGCCCGGGTGGGCCACCGTCTCCGTCGAGGTGACCACCAGGCTGCCCTCCGCGCCGCGGGTGACGCAGACCACTTCCAGCTCATAATGCTCGCATAGCTGTCGCGCCATGGACTCGAGATCCTCTCCCCCAAGGTCCAGCAGGGGACAGACCGTGCGCAGTTCCTCGTCGTTCAGCTTGACGATGTGGGCGTGCTGGAAGGATTCGTGCAGAAGCGTTGCGGAGTAGCGGTCCTGCCGCAGGTTTACATCGAAGATACATATGGCGGAGGGTCTCAAGGCTTCGAGAAACGCCGTGACCGCGCCGATGGAACCCGCCTGGTGACGGGACACGGTCCCGAAGCACACGGCGTCCGTCCGCGCAGCCAGCGCCGACCAACCGGCCGTCCAAGCCATGTGCTCCCACGCGACATCGCCGTTTATGATGAAATCGGGCTGACCGTCCGGTCCGATGGCCACGTCGACCGTTCCGGTGGGATAGACCTCGTCCCGCTGGATCGCGTCGGTGGACAGGCCGAGACCCGAGATGCGGTCCACGGCCCGGTCCCCGAGTTCGTCCCGGCCGACCCGGCTCGCGACGACGCCCTCTTCACCCAGGAGAGACGCGAAGTACGCGAAGTTCGCCGTGGCGCCGCCGAGCTGGGGACCCGACGGCAGCAGGTCCCACAACAGTTCGCCCAGGCCGACGATGACGTAGCGGTCCTTTATTTTAACTCCACCTCTATCGTACCGAGCGTCGTGTAGCTCATCACGGCCCTGCTGCCGGCGCCCATGCGGGGCGGCGGGAAGACCGTCCCGGTGATTACAATGTCTCCCGCCCGGAGGTACTCGTCGCTGTAGGTGGTCAACTCGTTGGCCAGCCAGGTCAGCGCCTCCAGGGGGTCCACGCCCATGTTCATGGTGGCCAGCGCGGAGGCCCTTTCCTCTCCGTCGATCTCCACGGTCGCGGTTTCCTTCGTGAAATCCATCTCGGCGAGGGGCACACGCGTATCGCCCAGGATGATACCCACGTGGAAGACGTTGCCCGTGACGTCATGGTCACGGGTGGACGGATTCTCGTCTGTACCGTTCGTCCATGTGGAAAGCAGCTCGATCACCCCGCCGACCGCGCTGACCGCATTGCCGACCTGCTCGCGGGTCAACCCGGGACCGGGTAGATCCTCGCCGATCCAGAAGACGAACTCGCCCTCGACGACCGCCGTGTCCGCCACGAAGGATGCGGCTTCCACGGGTGTCCCGGGCTCGAACACGTTCGACGCCATGATGTGGCCGTAGATGGGATCCAGCGTGGCCGGGTCCTCGGGCATGCGGGAGAACCCGATCTTCCAGCCGACCCGTTCCCCGGTCTTCAGCTTCTCGGCCAGGATGTCCGCCTGGATGTCGTAGGCAGTCTGACGGTCCAGATCGGGGAAGTTGACCGCCATGGCCTCGGTGTTGATCTTCTTCCGCTCCGCCTCCAGCAGGTGGGCGACGATGGCGGCCCGGTCGGAGTCGGGCGTCAGGGACGAGGTGAGGACGTCGGCGTCGGCCGCGGTTTCGGCGTCGGCCGCGGTTTCGGCGTCCGATGGCGGCGAAGCCGTTTCCTCCTCCGTGGCCGAACAAGCCGACAACATGGTCACCAATGTGCCACTTACGAGTATTGCCATTAGATTCCGGTACATAATGACTCCTGTAAAGATTGTAAATCAGGAAGGATCACTGGAGCATCCCGATGATTGAAAACGCCAGGACGAGGAGAAACGCAGCCGTCATCACCCAGGTCAACCACCGCTTGCCGGGCCGGCTTACCCAGAAGAAGACGATAGAGGAGAAGGAAAGCGCTTGTGCCAAGGTCTCGATGCTGCCGCCGCCGAATTGGGCGCCGAAGGGAATCGTAGTGTAGATCAGGCCTTCAATTGAACCCGGTGCCGGACCGAACGTACTCAACATCCCCATCACGACCAGCACCACCCAGATGGTCAGCCAGCCGTATGCCCGGCCGAAGAACTCACGGCGCAGCAGGTAGAACACCACACCGAACAACACGCCTCGTATGGGCTGAAAGAGCGGTCCGGCCATCAAGACCGGATCGTCCATGCGTCTCATGTAAACGTTGAATACCGGTTCGTCCCAAAGCGCCTTGTAGTCAAAAAACGCGTAGGCCAGCGCACCGGCGACGAAATAGGTAACGGTGTGCACGACCGTCGTTTTCGTGACGATTGCCGCCAGCTTCAGTTGAGAGGCTTGAACCAATCTCCGCTCCTGAGACCACGCCCGAAATCTGGACGGCGATTTGCTCCGGAAACCGCTCCGGGTAGCGCGGCGGAGGCACCCGCGTCTCGCCCAGCCGGCAATCTCCGGTTACATGACGGCGGCGTCTCCGGACACCACGACGTCGATATCTGGAGTTTATACATAACATACCCTCTGTCAAGTCTTTACCCTTGATCTGAAGCCGATCGAAAAGTACTATTTCACGCATACATCATCGACAAACGCAGTACGGCCGCGACCCGTCACTTCAACCCGCAAGGAGCAATCCATGTCCGCCGACGACCACCTCGTTTCGCTGCTCCAGGAACTCGTTTACGCCCGGGGGCCGTCAGGCCAGGAAGACGAGGTGCGGGTGCTCTGCGAACGGGAACTGCATTCCCTGTGCGATGAGACCCGGGTCGACGCCGCCGGCAACGTCATCGGCCTGCTGAAGGGCGCCTCGCCGGACGCCCCGGTGATCCGTGTGATGGCCCACCTGGACGAACTGGCCCTGGTCGTCAAGCGCGTCAACGAGGACGGCACGCTCCGGGTCAATCCCCTCGGGGGCATCTATCCCGCCAACTACGGGCAGGGTCCCGTGGAGATCCTCGCGGACGGCGGCATCGTTCCGGGCGTCCTGTCCGTCGGTCCGCAGCATACGACGGCCGATTCCGCGCGGATCTGGGAGACCAAGGCCAGGGGCGGCAACGTGGCCATGGACTGGAATCACGTGTACGTCTTCACGCGCCGGACGGCGGAGCAGCTCCGGGAGGCGGGGGTTCACGCAGGTACGCGTGTCGTCATCGCCCAATCGCGGCGCGCTTTCTGGGACATCGAAGACTGCATCGGCGGGTATTTCATGGACAACCGGGCGGCCATCGCCATCGCCATCGGTGCGGCCGCGCGCATGAAAGATCAGGGCGTCCGGCCCGCGGGCGATGCCTACCTGGTGATGACCACCTGCGAGGAGATCGGCGGCCACGGCGCCGCCTACGCCGCACGGTCCCTGCCGGGAGAGATATCCCTGGCCGTGGACTCCGGGCCGGCCTGCGAGGAATACGGCGTGGCGCTCTCCGACGAACCCATCGTGGTCTACGGCGACGGGCGCGGTCTCTACGACAAGGCCGTCGCGGACCGCCTGCTGGCGTGCGGACGCGCGCTGGACATGGAGCCTCAGTGCGCGTACTGGCAGAGCTACGCCTCGGACGCCACCATGGCCAAGTCCGTGGGGCAGACGCCCCAGGCCGGCCTGCTGTGCATCCCCACGGAGAACACCCACGGATTCGAGATCATCCCCCGCAACAGTCTGGTCCGGTGCGCCGCCCTGCTGGCGGCCTACCTGGAAAAGCCGGAGTAACCGAGAGGAGCCGAGCAACTCCATGCCTTTGAAAGTCACCAACGTGGAACGCTTCACCGTCAACGTGCCGTTCACGCAGGGACAGCGGCCCATGGCGGAGCGGACGGTATACAACTGGTCCGTCTTCGAACTGTGCAAGGTCACCACCGACGCCGGTCTCGTAGGCTGGGGCGAGACCATCGTCCACTACATCCATTCGCGGGTGACCGACCAGAGCGTGCAGCGCGTCATGGGGAAGAGCCCGGCGGACTTCATGCAGGACGATACGATCGGCGCCGGGCTGCAGATGGCCCTGTACGACGTGGTGGGCAAGGCGCTCGAGGTCCCCTGTCACAAACTGCTGGGCAGCAAGGCGCGGGACTGGGTGCCCGTTTCCTGGTGGTCCAACGAGGGACCGCCGGACGACTGGGTCCGCCAGGTACGGGACGCCGTGGACAACGGGTACACGACCATCAAACTGAAGCAACGGCCCTGGCACGACATCAACGAACAGATGTCGGAGATCGACGCCAACGTGCCGCGGCACTTCCGGGTGGACCTCGACGCCAACGGTTCCATGCACAACGCCGCGGCGGCCATGCCCGTCATGCGCGGCCTGGAGCGGTTCGACATCGTGGCCATGTTCGAGACGCCCATTCCGCAGACCGACATCCTGGGGAACCGCCAGTTGCGGCAGGTCATCGCCCGCCCCATCGCCATGCATTTCGGTTCGCCCCCCTACACCACCGCGATCCGCGAGGCGGTCTGTGACGGTTTCGTCGTCAGCGGCGGCGCCACGCGGGTGATGTACCAGGGCATCCTCAGCGCGGAGGCCAACATGCCCTTCTGGCTCCAGATGGTCGGCAACGGACTCACCACCACCTGGGCCGCCCATCTCGGCGCCGTGCTCACCCACGCCACCTGGCCCGCCATCACCTGCATCAACCTGTACCGCCACCACCTGCTGAAAGACCCCATCGAGGTCGTCGGCGGCTTCCACCGCGTCCCCGACGGACCCGGGCTGGGCGTCGAAGTGGATGAAGAGGCCATGCACGGCTTCCTCGTACCGGATGACGTGATGAGACCCTTTCGCGACCGGGACGAACCCTACGATTTTCCGCGCCCGCGCTTCATCCGCACGGCGGTGTTTCCCGACGGGCATCGCGTCCATTTCGGGAATATCCGCCATGGCTGGGAACTGGAAGCCTATACGCCCGGCATACGAACCGAATACTGGCGGGAGGACGGCACCGCGGAGTTCGAGGACCTGTGGCGCCGCACCCGGGAGTCACCCGTATCCGAGCGTTGACCCGGAACCGGGGCACGGCTTGAATACCGCGACACAGCCTGGATTCAGCGACATAACCTGGATTCAGCGGCATAGCATTGGAGCAGAACCATGAGACTGGCAGACAAGACGGCGATCGTAACCGGCGCGGCCTCGGGCATTGGGCGCGGTACCGCGGAGAGGATGGCGCGGGAAGGCGCCCGGGTCGTGGCCGTGGACATCAACGAAGTGGGGCTGGAACAGACGGTCGAATCGATCCGCCGGGACGGATGGGCGGCCACGGCCTGTGTCGCCGACGTGGGCCGGGACGAACAGGTCAGGCAGATGGTCCAGTGCGCGGTCGACACCTATGGCGGACTGCAGATTCTGCACAACAACGCGTACTGGCACGCGCCCGGACCGGTATGCGACCTGGCGGAAGCCGATTGGGACCATACGATCGACGTGTGCCTTAAAGCGATCTACCTGGGCTGCAGGCACGCCATCCCGTTCATGCGGGAATCCGGTGGTGGCGCCGTCGTCAACACGGCGTCGGTGCACAGCCTGGCAGGGTTCCGGGACTACGCCGCATACGACGCCGCCAAGGGCGGGGTCATCGGGATCACGCGGTCCGTCGCCGTGGACTACGGACCCGAAATCCGCAGCAACGCCGTGCTGCCCGGCGCCATACTGACGAATGCCTGGGACGGTCTCGACGAGTCGGTACGCAGGCCCTATGTCGAACGGCCGCCCATGAAGCGGCTGGGCCTTCCGGAAGACATCGCGTCCGCGGTGGTGTTTCTCGCCTCCGACGAGGCGTCCTTCATCACCGGCGCCAGCCTCGTGGTCGACGGCGGTCTGACCATCGTCGGGGACGCGTAGTACTACTCACTTTTCTGCAAGAATCGCATGACCCATTTCGACTGAATCGTTAGTAAGCGAAGCGTCCGGAACGGCGTTATTCCATGTGATCAAGCCACAACCTTCCGAAGAAAATGAGCGTTTCCGATACATCGAAACCTTCGGCCCAGGACACGGCACCTGCCATCCATCCCTCCGGGGGAAGCGTGAACCAGGTGTGGCTGCTGGCCTATCCGATCATCCTGGCCAACATGTCCGAAACGCTGCTGGGCGTGGTCGACACGTATATGGTCGGCCAGCTGGGCGTGGCCGAGATCGGCGCCGTGGGCCTCGGATCCATGCTTGCCTGGCTCTTCTACCTTCCGTTCCTGGGGCTGGCGATGGGGTTGAACACCTTCGTCGCCCAGAGCTACGGCGCCGGCAACCGCAAGGACTGCGGCTACATGACGTGGCAGGGGCTGTACATGGCCGTGGCCAGCGGCGTGCTGATCCTGCTCGTCATCCCCTTCGTTCCCCTGCTGTTCGACCTCGCGGGGCCCTCCGCCGAAGTGCGGCGCCTGGGGGTCACCTACCTGCAATGGCGACTGATCGACGGTCCGGCCTTCATGGTCGCCATGACCGCGGCCAGCTTCTTCCGCGGTATCGGCGACACGAAGACGCCGATGAAGATCGGCATAACCATCAACATCATAAATGTCTTTCTGAATTACGGGCTGATCTACGGCCATTTCGGCCTGCCCCGCCTCGAGGTGCAGGGGTCGGCCATGGGATCGGCGCTGGCCGGCATTCTGGGCGGGGGGATCTACCTCGTCCTGTTCCTGTCCCGCCGGCTTCGTCACTACGACAACCGGACTGTGCCGCGGCCCCGGTGGCTGGACCAGGTCCGGCTCTTGAAAGTAGGGGCCCCGATCGGCCTGCAACGTTTCCTCGACATCGGCAGCTTCGTCATTTTCGCCGCCATCATCGGAAGGCTGGGGAATGCCCAGCTGGCCGCGAACCAGATCGCCATCCAGCTGATGTCCATCTCCTACATGATCGGCCTGGGCATCGGCATGGCCGCTTCCACCCTCGTGGGACAGTACATCGGGGCCAAACGTATCGCGCTGGCCGAACGGAGCGCTTACAGCGCCCTGAAGCTTGCGATGGGCATCATGGTGTTTGTCGGCCTGGCGTTCCTGTTGTTTCCCGAACCGCTGGTCAGCCTGTTCAACGACGATCCCGCCGTCATCCGCTACGGCAGGCAGGGACTGCTGTACGCGGCGCTGTTCCAGGCCTTCGACGCCCTCGCGGTCATATTCATCGGCGCTCTCCGCGGCGCCGGCGACACCCGGTGGTCCGCCGTGGCCGCTTTCATCGGCGCCTGGGTGATCTTCCTTCCCATGACCTTCCTGCTCGCCTTCACCCTGGAACTGGACTTCTGGGGCGCCTGGCTGAGCGCGACCATCTACATCTGCCTGCTCGGCATCGCGTGCGTCTACCGGTTCCGGCAGGGCGCCTGGAAGAGGATGGTGATATAGCGAGGCGTTTTCCAACAAGAGAATGGAGCATCGAGTGTCTAATAAAAAGAAATGCCTGATGATCGGCGCCGGCGGCATGGCCGGCGCGTGGATACGCCGTTTCTATCCCCGGTTCGACGACCGGCACCAAATCGTCGGCCTGGTGGACATCAATGCGGATATCCTCCACGATTCAGGGGATTTCCTGGGGCTGCCCCGCAGCCGTCGGTACACGGACATGGCAACCGCCTTCGGGGAGGTGGACGCGGACTACTGCACGATCGTGATCCCTCCGGCCGTCCACCGGGACGCCGTGATACAGGCGGTGGAACACAGGCTGGACATCCTGAGTGAAAAACCGATTGCCGACACGTGGCCCGCATGCGTAGATATATACAGGGCGGTCACGGAAGCCGGCCTGAAGATGCACGTGATTCAGAACTACCGCTATTCCAGCCGCATGCTGACCATGCGTCAGGTATTGCGGGACGGAGAACTGGGACGAATCAACCACATCCAGGGCCGCTTTGCCGCGGACTACCGGAAGCACGGCGCCTGGGGCGCCTTCCGCTACGAAATACCGCACACCCTGCTCGTGGAAGGCGCGGTGCATCACTTTGACATGATGCGGAATCTCTCGGGGGGAGACTGCAAGACGATCGCCGGATGGGAGTGGAACCGGCCGTGGAGCACCTTCCAGGGGGATTGCTGTGCAATGTACGTGATGGACATGACCAACGGGGTGAAGGCGGCCTACGAGGGTTCGTGCCTGGGCGCCGCCGAGCAGAACAGCTGGCACCAGGAGTACTACCGGGCCGAATGCGAAGAAGGCGCCGTCGCCATCGGAAGCGACGGGGTCACGCGCATGTTCCGGCACACGCCCGGCCAGGGCATGCGCGTCGAAGACGTCCGTCCGGTCGTTCCGGAATACGACGGGCACCAGTGGCAGATCGACGAGTTCCTGGACTGGATCGACGGCGGACCCGCGCCGGATACGCGGCTGGAACACAACATCCGGAGCGTGGCCATGGTCTTCGCCGCCATAGAGGCCTCAAGCAGCAGCCGGTCCGTCGACGTGGAGGCGATGGTCGGGCAGGTGGCGGGCTCGGCCTGAGGAGCGGATGGTGGTCTCAGCCTGAGGGAGGTACGGGTAACACAGCTTATGTCGAATCAGAAACTACCGTTCATCGACGCCTTTTTGCGCCTGGAATCCGCCAGCGGCATCCTCCTGATGCTCGCGACCGCGCTGGCCTTGATTTTCGCGAACTCGTTCCTTGAGCCGCTCTACCACTTCCTGCTGAATATCCCGATTCAGATTCACATTGCCGCGCTGGATATCCACAAGCCGCTGCAGCTCTGGATCAACGACGGCCTGATGGCCATCTTCTTCTTCCTCGTCGGCCTGGAACTGAAGCGCGAATTCCTCGAGGGCGAGCTGTCGGACCGGCGAAATATCATCCTGCCCGGCGTGGGCGCCTTAGGCGGAATGGTCGTTCCCGCGCTGATCTATTTCCTCTTCAATAGCGGCGATCCTGACGCCTTGCGGGGCTGGGCCGTTCCGGTGGCCACGGATATCGCATTCGCCCTGGGCGTACTGGCCCTCCTGGGCTCCCGCGTACCCATTTCGATCAAGGTCTTCCTCACCTCCCTGGCCATATTGGACGACATCGGGGCCATCGCGATCATCGCGGTGTTCTACGCCGCGGAAATATCGATAACCGCCCTGCTGGTGGCCGCGGGCTGCGTGCTGGTGCTGTTCTTCCTGAACAACCGGAACTGGGTCTCTCACAGTTCCTACATGATGGTCGGCGTAGTCCTGTGGATCGCCCTGGTGAAGTCCGGCGTCCACGCGACGCTGGCGGGCGTGATCCTGGCCATATTCATTCCCATGCGGTCCAGGACCGACCCCGACGTCTCGCCCCTCAAGGTCCTGGAGCACGATCTGCATACGGTCGTCGCCTTCGTCATTCTGCCCGTGTTCGCTTTCGCCAACGCCGGGATCAGTTTCGAGGGCATGACGCTCGAACAGGTCCTTCACGGCGTGCCCATCGGCGTGGCGCTGGGCCTGTTCCTGGGAAAACAGATCGGTATCTTCGGCCTCTGCTGGTTGTTCATCAAACTCAAATGGGCCAGCCTGCCCTCCGGCATGTCATGGTCGGGCCTCTACGGCGCCAGCGCGCTGTGCGGCATCGGGTTTACCATGAGCCTCTTCATCGGGTCGCTGGCCTTCGCAGACATCGACACGTACGGGGTATTCGACGAAAGACTGGGGATCATGGCGGGTTCGCTGCTGTCGGGAGTGCTGGGCTACATCGTCCTGCGATACAGCCTGCCGCCGGCGGTAGAACGGGTCGAGCCTGTCGAGGAAGAGGTCGAGAAGGTGGTGTGAGGTTGGACGCATGTTTCTACGTCGTTTGCATCGACAACACGGATTACACCGCATCTTTGGAAAAACACAAGATCTACCGGGTTGTCCGCGACGAGGCGGCAAGGGATGATGGCGACCTACGGGTTATAGACGAGAGTGGAGAGGACTATCTTTATCCTGCAGCCAGGTTCGTCACCATTTCCGTACCGGATGAGGTGGAGAAGTCGCTCGCGCTTGATTGACAAAGGCTATCTGGGGTGAGATCATTCACGTACAAGAGGCCGCAGTTTCGACACCGTCTTGCCGATACCGAAAACGAACGGCCTCTCTACGCCACGTCCAGCGCCTGATCCAGGTCGGCAATGATGTCGTCCGGATCTTCCAACCCCACCGAAACGCGCGCTGAACCGATCGAACTGAAAGCGTGCAGACCCCATGTCCCAGCTTCCCGCATTCCTTCCAGGACTACTAGCCGAGGCCGGGCAAAGCCGTGATTCCATCCGATCTGTCGAACCGCTCCATACCGGCGTCACCAACCGTACTTCCCTCGTAAAGCTCCGGGACGACACACGCTACATCCTCCGTGAATACGAATGGCCTTACGCTACAGAAGACGACTTGCAAAGGGTCGAAAAAGAACTATATCTACACGATTTGCTATCGAGGCATGACGTACCCGTGCCGGCCATTGTCGCCCATCACGATGAGGAAAGCGGACGCGCCGTTCTGATGGAGTTCAAACCGGGGCAACTTCTGGGTGATGTTGTCGGTTCTCTGACCGATGGACAACGCGCACAAGCCTGGCAGGCCGTCGGCGCCGCGTTACGAAATGTGCATGCCATCCAGCTTCCCGACCACCGCGCGGGACTGATCGCCGGACAACACGTTCAGCCTTTCGAAGAAGGATCCTGGGGCGAGTTTCATTTCCACCAGGCCGTACGGCATGCGGAGAACCTCCTGAAGCGGGAACTGGAACTTCGTTTCGACCTGGCGTCGATGAAGCGCGTGTTGAAGCGAGCGATACCCCTGCTGAACGAAAAACCCCTGGTGCTGCTACACAACGATCCTCATCCATGGAACGTGCTGGTTCACGAGGAAGCCGGCCAATGGTGTTGTACCGCCTGGCTCGACTGGGAGTACGCCTGGTCCGGCGATCCTACCTGGGACCTTGCCAGGCTGGGGATCTTCCGGCTGAAGCCGATCGGCCCCACACCGGCCGCTTTCTTTGAAGGATATGGCGACGCCCCGAAAGATCCTGAATGGACGATCTACGAGCTTTCCATCTACCTATGGATGGCCGACCAGTACCTGGATGGCGAGGTGGATGAGGAGCGCGTACTCATGCCCACCTACGAGGCGGCCATGCAGTACCTGGGAAGGGTCGACGAGACGGTGGACAGGATTGGGCGGGCGCTCGGAATGTCCTAGTTTTTTTCTGCAAAAACCGGGATGTTTCCTCTCGTATTTCTTGACATATACTAAACAAATATATAGCATAATGGCCTGGATGAATCCCATTTAAACAAAAAGGGTTTCTTCGATCCATTGCGATATTTGGACGAGAGGAGCAATGAATGCACACCGCTTACACCGGGAACAGCCATTACTGTTACAGCAACAGCCTTCACATGTGTCTGCAGCACGCCGGCATGGCCGATCTTCCGGAACCCGGCCTGCTGGAATGCATGACAGGTATGCCGTTCGGCGCGCTGTTCCTGCAGTTTGAAACTCCCCTGTTCTTCCCAAGCCACGCCGACCTGAATCCAAACAGCGGGATGTCCCGTGCGCTCAGCATTCTGGGTTGGACGTGTACACAGTGGGAGGATGACAATGTTGAATCGGCGCTTGAAGCATTAGAGGCTAACCTGAAGAACGGTCCGGTACTGCCGGTCGATGACCTTATGCGTGCGTGGAATGCCACTGATCTCGGCTACGCAACATGTGCATACACCCTGCGCGGCGATTTCCGGGAAGACCATTGGGTTTCGACCGGAGACATGCTGAAGACTACACTGGAAAACGCACGAGAACTGATCCATGCCGCCCCCTCCGGCCCGGTCGTTTTTGGCGGTTCGCAGGCGTTCCGGCAGGCTGCCGAGGTGATTCGTGGTGGCCTTCCGAAGGCATTCGCGGGGTTTCTGGTTCACGTCGGCCTGCCGATCGGTGCCCGGCGCAGCCTCGATGCGGCCGATTTCATGAAGTCGGCAGGCCAGGCTGAAGCCGCAGAATGGTTGGTCAAAAAAGCCGAGTCATACGGACTGGCGCAGTATTATGCGACGCAGGAAGACTGGAATCGCACAAAAGGTCTGTTCGAAGCGCTGGCTGAGATTGAAGACCGGATCGTTGAATGCATATGGGAATCGACATTGAGGCAGCATACACAACTTCCAAGGGAGTTTACCCATGAGGTCGGCTCTGTTGGTTGTTGATGCCCAGGTAAACATGTTCGAAGAGGGATCAGAGGTGCAAAACTCCCATCATCTCCTGGAAACTATCGGACGCATGGTTACCCGGGCGCGGGATGAACGGATTCCCGTCATTTACGTACAACACAACGGAAAACCGGGCGACCCGGATGAGCCGGATTCACCAGGATGGCAAATACACGAACGGGTTTCCCCGCAGGAGGGAGATATTGTCGTTCAGAAACGAACACCGGATGCGTTTTACGAAACTCAGTTAGCATCTATTTTGAATGAAAAGGAGATCGGCAGGTTAATCATTACGGGCGTTCAAACCGAAAACTGTATCAGCTCGACATGCCATCATGCTCGAATTGCGGGATATTCGATAACGCTAGTCAAAGATGGACACAGTACTTTCGATTCCGATGTACTTACAGCAGAGCAGATTATCGCTCACTATAATGATATGGGAATTATATACGTAAGTAACAATGCCTATGTGTGATCAATCACTGCCGGACATTCCGATCAATCTCCATCACCCTACGCAACGGGGCTTTACGCAGGGATCGGCGGACCCTTGCATCGCCCCATTGGTACAGGCGTTGAACGATGGCGGATTTCAGACAGTCGCTTCCTGTTGCGGACACGGGCGAAGACCGGGGAACATCGTTCTTGAAGATGATCGCGTGATTACAATTGAGACTTTTGAAGAATGGGAAGAAACAGAGGCATTTCTACGTGGTCACCTTCTTCTACATGTACCGCTTGAACGTTGGCACGGTTTTCTCATGAAGTTTCTCGACCGTTACAGAAAGGCGAAGGAAATCCACGCTTTGGAAAGTCAATTACTTGATATGGCACGGCTCCGAGCAGTGTTTGCACCCATCAATGACCCATGACGGATGGCGGTCTTCTGCCTCTGACAACGCGCCATGACAGTCGGAAAACCACCCCAAACGTTCTTGGTTTTCATAATCAGGGCACAGAGGGCAGTCTGATTCGTGGAATTCGTGATGACCTTCATACTCTTTCTTGTTGAGAATGTAGGATGGCATTTGTGATCCTTTCCAGTTAAACGGGGGTGCCTATGCCCTGCTATACATACCCGTGGGCGCGTCCATGGCCGCGAAGTATCTCACTGGATATGCGTCAGGAACTGCACCCCCGTTTGTCTATTACCGTTTCCGGGATGGATGTGTTGTAGCGTTACTGCGCCGTGGGCCGGACTTGTTGCCCGTCTTCGATGGAAGATTGCGCACTGTCGGTTTTTGACTGCTTTTGCCGGGACGGGGGTTAGATTTCGGCATGGTATTCCCTTGCGATTATCTCGGCTTCCGGGATCGCCGCTTCCAACTTGGCATTTTCCGCCTGCAACCTTGCATTTTCCGCCTCTAAATGTTCGTTCTTCTCTTTCAGTACGGCGTTTTCCATCTCGGCCCTATCGGCATGGTTGAACGGGCCGAGTGACGTGGTTGTGTCTCCGCCCGACTTCCAATGGAAGTGAAAATGCACGTCGCCGTGATAGTTATTGGCCTGTTGGTAGTACGCAACGCATTGGCGTAGTAACGTCTCGGCTGCCAGTTGTAAGTACATCGAACCTTCGCTTGCCGAATCCTGCTTGACAGGATCGGCGGATGGGTTTAGATTAGACAAAGCAATACCCCTTGCCCCACGGCGTGTACCGTGGACAGACCGAAGACGAGCTGCTAACTCTCTCCGGTTTTTGCTTAGTGGCCCCCTGGCCCAAGTGGTCAGGGGGTTTTGTCGTATTACACGGTAGCGGTTTCTGGCCCCCGCTGTCAAGTAAGTTTCCTTGTTATTGTTCCATTGTCCCCTTGACCCTTGTGTTACATCCCGTACATTGACCAATGCTCACAGTCATGCGACCTGCAAGTCGGGTCGTCTGCTGAATACAATAGCCACTATACCCACCCTTCGGGTCGCTCCCGAAAGGGATGGCGAATAGGCAGAACCTTCCCGCTTTATCGCGTGATTGTGAGCAACGACCCGGCACCCAATACCGGGTGCCGGACACAATCATACTGCCACACGGCAGAAAGCGGGGGTTGATCCTATGCTCAGGATCATGTTGGGGTTCGCCTGTATCGTCTCGGTATTGAGTTGCCGCAATCAGTCTCCTACCAATTCCATCGTTGAAATCGAACCGTCAGCCAGTACGCCGGTTGGAATTACGGGGCAAGTTGAAAGTCCTGTTTCAACGCCGGGGGATACCTTCACTGTTTCATTTGAAGACACTGAAATCAAACTGATGAATACCAGCGGTGGCACTTTGTTGGGCGTTGGTAAGCCTGTTGTGATAGAGACTGATTGGAACGTAAGACTGATCAATCCAGACGGGGCAGATGTTTCCCTTGATGACTGGCCGGACGATCTTTGGGTATGGGCGGATATGCACATAGAATGCGCATCCGGCCAACAATCCTATACCTACACAAACAACCCGCATTTTGGTGAAAGAACCGCCAAGAATATCCGGTGGACGTTAACGCCATCGTATGGGGCCTATCACTTTATCAACAACACAAGATTAAGGGCTTCAAGGTGGCGTATTGCATGGGATGATCATGAAGGGAACGAGTGGACGGGCGGGATGCCCCATACGGCAGTGCATTTTATGAATTGTACCGATTTACAGGCACGTTTAATGGTGGAAGCAGGTCGAAGGACTGAATCCGTTGTAATTGCAGAAAACACAGTTTTTCCCATGCCGGAGACGGCCTTCTTCCAACCACCCAAAATCGACATAACATACCATGCTATTGTGCCAGATTCTTCCATGGCGTCGGAGCAAAGAAGATGGCTTTCGTACATAATCGCTGATCGCTTCGCATTTGCAGACAGAATAAACGGGATGCTACCCGTGTATCTGGACGCATTGAACCATGTGGAAGTGGGTCCGTCTTTGGTCGTGCCGCCGTTGCCCGATACACCGCCCTACGATCCATACAGGGCCAGGCCCATTTGCGAAGATGATGAAAGCGGAATCATGTGGCGGGCTATTGAGCAATTGAAGGGAGAATATCCCAACGATAATTCATCTTCGTCTACAATTCATCTTCATGTTGGTATTTTAGGTGACGAAGCAGGTACAAGGGATGTTGCAAAACACTATTGCCAGGATGTATCCGCTGTGGGGCGTGGGTATATAGGCGGCCCGTGGAGTGTCTTCAGGTACAAGCCCCTTAACGGGTCTTCTTTCGGCCCGGAAGAAACAACGTTGATTCATGAAATAGGCCATAATCTTGGATTGCCACATACAACCGACGATCCGAATTATCCAGGTTATCCAGGCAGGATCAACATGGACGCATTTTTGATCGACGAAATACCAAGAAGGATTATTCGTATACCTTGGCAGGAAGCACCGCCGTTAATGGGTTCAAGTTCGTGGGATAATTCATGGCTATCAGAATACAACTGGAACCGGATCGCTGATATACACAGTGGTCAACCTTCGTCTGTGTTCGCACGAAGAATCGGCCATGTTAATCACACTGGTTATTGGACCTGCAATCATTAGGCGGGACAACAAGAAACCCGATTGACCGAAACGGAAAACCGGGTTAACTTGTTTGTGAGATTTTGCAAGTCAACAGAGCGGCTACTCTGTAGGGCCGTTTTGTATGAAGGGCGGGGCCATCCGCCCGACAATTCATAACCCGCAACCTCTCGAAAGGAAAGGGCTATGCGCACATTATATGATAATTTGATCACTGAATCAACAAGAAAGTTGCTCGCATCAGCTGACAGGATAGGCGGGCTGGCCGATGTTGTTTCTCCAATCGACGTTTTGGCCGCGAAATCCGACGCACTTATATCCCCGTTGGCCCGTTTGATGATGGATTCGCCATTAGACCTTAATCGGTCAGTACGCAAGCGTTCAACCCATACCGTAAACCCAGGGCGTATCCTGTTCGTTGCTCGAATCAACGCGGCAATCGACAGGCGAAAGGCAGAAATAAAATAAAGTAACATTTTTTCTTGACTTGTCATTGTTACTGTATTATATTGATGTTAGTTAGGTAAGGGTAACGATGGCAACGTTCAAGGGAGAATGGAAATGGCTAAGTCAGGACCGGGAAAAGCGTTTCGCAAGGGCTTGTCGCTCATGGAACTGTTCAACATGTTCCCCGATGATGAGACGGCCCGCGAGTGGTTCGAAAAGCAGGTATGGCCCAAAGGCCCGTACTGCCCGCATTGCGGGACGTTCAACGTACAGTGCGGAATCAAGCACCCGACAATGACGCACAGGTGCCGGGAATGCCCGAAGCGGAAGATGTTCAGTGTGCGGACTGGCACGGTATTGCAGTCTTCCAAACTGTCCTTCAAGGTATGGGTCATTGCCATCTATCTGTTCACTACGGGTATCAAGGGTACGGCGGCCATGAAGTTGCACCGCGACCTTGAAATCACGTACAAATCGGCCTGGCACCTGGCACACAGAATGCGCAAGGCCTTCGAAATGGAAACGCCGGAATTCGCCGGACCTGTGGAAGTGGACGAAGCCTTTTTCGGCGGACTGGAAGGCAACAAGCATGCGAACAAGAAGACGCATCCGGGCGGCGGCGTAGGCGGCAAAACGGCGGTAGTCGGGATCAAGGATCAAGAGACCGGACAGGTACACGCCGAAGTAACGCCGTCAATCGGTTCCGAAGCCCTGCAAGGCTTCATACACAAGCACACGGCGGAAGGCGTAACGGTCTATACCGACGATCACAAGGCGTACAACAACATGAAGGGCGTGAAGCATCAGACCGTTAAGCACAGTGTCGGGGAATACGTGAACGAGCAAGCGACGATCAACGGCATGGAGTCGTTCTGGGCGTTGATGAAGCGCGGTTATCACGGCATTTACCATCACTGGTCCGCCAAGCATATGGAACGCTACATTGACGAATTCGAAGGCCGTTACAATTCGCGGTCACTGGACACGATAGACCAAATGAGACTGATCGCCATGGGGATGGGCGGCAAGCGGTTGAAGTACAACGATCTGGTAGCGTAAGGGAAAAACGCAAGGGGGATGCAGTGGGAACGCCTAACTGGTCTAATCAGACCATGTGGACGGGGGATAATCTGCCTATCATGCGGGGGATGAATACCGCATCCGTAGACCTGATTTATCTCGATCCGCCATTCAATTCCAAGCATGACTATTCCGCGCCTATCGGTAGCAAGGCGGCGGGTGCCGCGTTCAAAGACACGTGGGATTTGAGCGACGTAGACCTGGCATGGCTTCTTGACTTCGAAAAGAACCATCCCGATATCGTCAAGATTATCAATGCTACACTTGTCGATTCGGACAAGGCATATCTGATCTACATGGCCCCGCGTCTGCTTGAAATGCGGCGCATTTTGAAGTCTACGGGATCGATATACCTTCACTGCGATCCTACTATGAGTCACTACCTGAAATTGCTCATGGATGCGGTATTCGGGCGCAAGAACTTTCGTAACGAGATTGTTTGGTGCTACACCGGGCCGGGCAATGCCAAGCGGTGGTTCCCGCGTAAGCATGACGTTATACTGTCTTACTCTAAGGAAGATGCCTGGACGTTCAACGTCGATTCTGTACGTATTCCGTACAATAAACTGTCTTATCAACACAAGCATGAATCGAATACGGGTATTGGCGGAAAACTGACCCCGGACAATATGAGTCGTTACTTGGATGCTGGTAAGATACCGGAAGACTACTGGCTTGAAGACCGCGACAAAATGAGTCCTGTCGGTCGTTTGCTACGTGAACGCATAGGCTACCCAACCCAAAAGCCGCTTGCGCTACTCGACCGGATCATCAAAGCCAGTAGCAACGAAGGGGATATGATTCTCGATCCGTTCTGCGGATGCGCGACGGCCTGTGTTTCAGCGCACAACCATAACAGGCAATGGGCCGGGATTGACATATCGTCAAAAGCGTATACCTTGGTACAAGAGAGGATAGAGACGGGGGGGGGGATGTTTTACAGCCTGAACCAGCGTTTCGACATACCCGCCCGTACCGATCTTGGAAGACTGCCAAGGTACAACTGCAAAGAGAACAAGCAGAAACTGTACGGCGAACAGGATGGGAACTGCAACGGGTGCCGCGAACACTTCAAATCCGTCAATCTGACCGTCGATCATATCATTGCCCGGAAGGTGGGCGGAACGGACCATATAAGCAATCTGCAACTGCTTTGCGGACACTGTAACAGCGTCAAGGGATCATTCGGCATGGAGTATCTATTGTGGAAATTGGGAAGTGGATCAAGCCATCCGTACTACAAGCCGGGATTCCCGCACTATCCATCGTCGGGCTATGTTGTAGAGGAAGAACAAAGGCAGGTCGTTGAATCACACTAAGGGGGTGCCACATGGCAAAGGGGAAACGCATTAAGCGCGGCAAGGCTAAATCGGCAAAGACGGGAACGATGCCGCCTACGCTCCGCATAAAGCGGCCTACGTACAATCCCACGAAGGCGGAACTGGAAGAAGAAATCCACATTCCGACTACGCCTGAAAAACTGGCGAAGATATTGGGCCGGAAAGTCAATATCGAGTACGAAGACTAAGGGCTTATCCACAAGGTTTTCCACAATCGGGATTTACAGACTTAACGAAGGGGGTATGCATGGAACATACGTCCTTCGATCCCCCGGCAACCTTCATTTATCGTGGTATTAGCGTACAGGAATTGGGCCGGGGGGCGGGGGCGGTTTTAAACCGGAATGGGGAACCAGTAAACAAGGGGAACAAAGTGGAAAACGTAACGAAGGGCGAATTCAATTCCGCCATGGAGAAAATAGGGCGGGATTTTGAAAGCCTTGAAGACAAACTGGACGGTTTTATGCAATCTTCAAGGAAAGAGCATTTGGAATTGAAGAAAGACATGCACGATCTTCGGGGCGATATGAAGGAAGTTCTTCGGCAACTCAATGTCAAAGAAAGAAGGTTGGATAAATTGGAAGGGGGAACATAGCAGTAGGCCACCAACCGTAAAACTTCCCGAACCCCTGGTATACAGGCTTGCCGGGGGTTTTTATTCGCCGCCATTGTTACTTACGTATATAATTCCCAATGATATCCTTGGTGACTTCGCAGACGTGACACCTGCAGGGCAGGTTCGATTTTGACAACTACGCCGTGGGGGGTGCAGCAATGAAACGAGTTGACCACAACAAGCTTGTGCGGGACAGGATACCCGATATCATTGCTGCTGCGGGCGATCGTCCGACGACCCGAGTTCTCGACAGGGCCGAGTATATTCATGAACTAAGACGCAAACTTGTGGAGGAAGTCGGGGAATTCAACACTTCCAATGACACCGAGGAATTGGTTGATATCCTGGAGGTGGTATACGCTATTGCGTCTCGAATGGGAATTGATCCGATACAACTCGAGAAAATGAGAAACGCGAAGAAGGAGAATAGAGGAGGATTTGAAACGAAGGTCTTTCTTATCCATACTGAACCGCGTGAATAACGCAATGCATGTGAGCGCCATCCAGATCACACGCCATCATTAAACACGGATCAGCAAATGCAGATCAAACACCTTTCCATTACGGCATCGAACCCGGAAAGAGCGGCGGGAATTCTGGCAGAATTGACGGATGGCTCAGTATATCCATTCACTTCCAGTACCATGGAAGGCGCCTGGGTATGCGCCTGGGACCGTCGGTCCGGCGAAATGATCGAGTTTATCCCGAACAACTACCTGCTCTGCCCCGGGAAACATGCCGCGGAATTCAGGCTGTTCGAGGAAGTACAAAATTTCAATTCAACCCATTTTCTACTGGAAACAGCGAAAAGCCTCGACCACTTGAAAGCGGTGGCGGAGTCGCATGGACTTCACCATCGCTTTCGGCCGAGGCTAGGCGGACCGCTCTACGAGGTCTGGCTGGAATCCCAGATCCTGGTCGAATTCGTGTCCGACGAGATCAGAAACCTGGAGCCCTGACCTCAGTCCTTATTTCTTTACAACGTCAATACCGGCTTACTACCCCGATATCATCGCCAGGATCTCCACCAGATTGTCGGTTGAAGGCCGGTCGAAGGGGTCCGAACCCACGTACTTGAACCGTAGCACGCCTTCCTTGTCGATGATGAAGGCGGTGGGAACCACTTCCGTACCCTTGTCAGTCTCTTTCTGAATCTTAAACTTGGTCGGAATGGCCCGGTCCGGATCGGCGAGAACGCGAAAGGAAAGCGCTTCCCGCGTGACTTTCGACTTGGCGACGAAGTCCCTGGTCTGGTCGAGATCTTCGGGATTGATGAAGAGTAGTTCGGTGTCGAGTGCCGCTATGCGTTCGTAATCGGATTGCAACTGCCCCAGTTGCCGTAAGCAAAGGGGTCACCAGTAGCCAATCCAGCCGCGGTCGACGACCACCAGCAGGTTCTTGCTGCCCTTGTAATCGGCGAAGTTGACGGTCTCGCCGTTGACGTCCTGCAGGCTGAACTCCGGTGCGGCCTCGCTCAGCCTCGGCGCCAGGTTACGGGGTTGCGCGTCGGCGGATTCCGCCACCAGGCCGACCAGGGCCAGGGCGAAGCACCACCGCGCCAGTGTACGTATCATGGTCTTCCTCCTCGTTTCAGATGCAGCGCAATTCGCTTGCGTTTTGTACCCTTTAATATAACCTACCCCGACGCGACTGTTAACTTCAAAATTACTGTTGCCCGCAACGATTTAAATCGCCCGCAATGAATTAACTCGAACGCAACGATTTCACGTGCCCGTAACGATTCCAAGGAGCCGCCTCCCCATGAAACCAGGCATCACGCAACTCTGTCTCGCCCGCCAGGATCTCGAAGCGGATCTCTCGAAGGCCCGGTCCCTGGGCTACGAGGCCATCGAACTGGTATTCTCCGACGAGGGTTCCCCGGACATCGACGCCTCTGCCTCGGAGATCTCCGCCGTGGGGGATGCCTGCAGGAGCCACGATCTCGAACTGTGTTCCATGATCGCCATCCGCGGCGATGCCGGGTCCCTGCTGTCGCCGTCCGCGGAAGAACGGTCGAAGCGGGTTGCCATCCTTGAGCGAGGTTTCGAAATCGCCGAGATCCTGGGCGTGGACGCCCTGCTTCTGCATCCCGGAGCGCTCGATCCGGCGAGTTCCTACGGGACGACCTGGGACAACTTTCGCGACGCCCTGCGCGATCTCGCCCCTGAAGCGGAACGGCGCGGCACCCGGATCGGCATCGAGAACGTCTGGAACCAGTTCATGCTGAGTCCCCGGGAAGCCCGCCAGCTCGTCGACGAGGTGGGATCGCCCGCCGTCGGGATCTACCTGGACACGGCCAACATGATCCTCTACGGCTACCCGGACATGTGGATCAGGGAACTGGGCCGCCGGATCTTCAAGGTGCACGTGAAGGATTTCCGGCGCGGAGAAGGCAACTGGGGCCAGTTGATGGACGGCGACACGGATTGGCCCGCGGTCATGGCCGAACTGCGCGGCATCGGGTTCGACGGAGCGCTGGTGAGCGAGGTCGGCGGCGACGACGACACCATGCGGGAAACCGCCGAGCGCATCCGGCGGATCATCGCCTTGTAGATACGGATCCTGGTTCAGCGCGCCTTCGAGATGGCTTCGGCGTACTTGATCACGCCGTTTACGTAGGAGTCGATGGGGTTGTAGCTGAAGATAGCCCTGCGGCGCGCGGCGTCGGCTGTGTCGTACTTTCCCCGTTCGTGGAGATACTTGGCCACGCTCATGATGGCATCCGGCCACGAATGCAGGTTGATTTCGCCGTCCCCGTCTCCATCGGCGGCATGGGGCATGCTGGCCGGCATGAACTGCGGGTATCCGATGGCGCCAGCCCAGGATCCGTGGAGCGAAAGCGGGTCCACGCCAGCGGCCTTGCTCTGGCGCAGGAGCGCCACCAGGTTGCCGACGCACCTGCGGCGGATTTTCGCGAATCGTTCCTTCTGTCTTTCGGCTACCGCGGCCGAGGCGAGCGGATCGGCTTCACCTCCGGCCGTAATGCGTCGCACGGCCGCCTGCTGGGCTTCCTCCAGGTATAACAGCTGGGCGACCAGGACATTGAACACGCGGTAGTTGCCCGTGAACTCGCCCAGGCCGGATTCCCACATCAGGATGGACACGATGTCCTTCGGGGCCACCCCGTAGGTCCGCTCTGCCTGACCCAGCAGATCTTTCTTCTCCTCGAGGAACGCAACGCCTCGTTTCACCCGCTTTTCAGTCAGGAAGACGCGCGAGAAATCCTCGTGGGCCTTGTTCTGAATCGCGACGCTCCGGGGCGTGGCCACCTTGATCAGTTGGTTGTTGTAGACCGTGCGGCTTTCGGGCCGGTCGAAGAGGGCCAGGAACTCCGCTTCGGACACGGGCGATCCACCGCCCTGGCCGGACGCGAGACGCTTGATCAGGTCCGGCACGTACGACGCTGCCGGATGGGCCCGGGGCAGGTCGATAATCGTGGATTTACGCAGTTCCCAGGATTGCGGGACATCCAGCGCGGCGACCGGGCACGGCCGGATCAGCAACAGCGAGACCAGACCGGCAAGAAACACGGAATTTCTCCCCGACCTGAACGGGTTTTTCATTTGACGGATCCTTGTGATTAGTTGGCGATGCTCTACTAAAACCAATGCATATTTACCGCATGCGGCCGGGCCTGTCAAGGTCAATGATGACCCGATTTTCATTTACCTATAATTCATATTTTCAATAGTTTATAATCTTTACCTGTCGGCTTCGGCATTTACGAGTCTTCGTTTTTCAGAACACCAGTTTCTTCAGCTCGTGTTTCTTCGTGAAGTAGGCGCCGTCCCCGTACATCGGACCGGGATTCTGGAATGCGGACGGCGCTTCGTGTATCGTGGTCACGACGCCGGAGGCGGCATCGAAACGGTAGAAACAGTCGATCGTGAATCCGTATATACTACCGTCCGGACCGATCTGGAGGCCACCTTCCAGCGACCGGCCGCCCGGCAGGGGAACCAGGTGCACAAACCGACGCTCACCGGGATCGAAAACGAAGAGGATGGACCCCGACCCCGTGCGGGCCGTCCCGCATAGCATTCCGTCCTCCATGACGGCCAGCGCGTCGACGGCCGTAACCTCGACCGGAAGCCGGCCTTCCCACACCTTTTCCTCCGCCTCGTAATCCCAGAGGAACAGCGATGCCTGGTCTACCCGCGGCTGCGTTCCGGTGCCGCCGTCGATCGTCGTCCCGACGGCCAGCAGGCCATGGGCTTCCAGCCAGGCCAGCGACCAGCAACTGGCCTCTCCGGCGATATCGCGATAGGTGCCGAAGGTGTCCGCGGCCGGATCGTACCAGGAAAGCGGTCCGCCCCACATGCCGTAGTTCGGCACGGAGGCCGTCCACACGCGGCCCAGGGGACCGGCGACCATGGAGCGCGGTCGATAGGAGATCTCGTCCATGCGGCCGAGATCGCGGGGGTTGCTGCCGGTGTCTTTCCCGAAGTGATAGGGCCGGGCGGGATCGTAGACGGACAGCACGGCGCCCGGGTAGGAGCAGATATAGAGCTTTCCGTCCATGTTGGCCATGGAATAGGCTTCCCCGGTGGCGGTGGTACAGATGCCCAGGTCGTCCATTGCGCCGGTGGCCGGATCGTGGCGAAACAGGTGCAGAGGCAGGATGCTCGAACCGTACAGGTTGTCGTCGGGACCGCGATGCACCAGGAAGATCTCGCTGCCCGCGGATTCGTAGGCTACGGGCAGGGTGCGCGCCTCGCCGGATCCCGGCTGGGTAATGGCCATCTCGCGGAACATCTGGATTTCCCGGTCCGCAAAATCCGCCGTGGATCCGTCGGACATCGACAGCGGTGGCGCTGGGTCGGGGAGGGCTGCAACGGGTTCGGCTTCGAAGCCGTTCAGTCTGAAATCGCCCGCGGTCGACCTGATGTAGAGTTGCCCGTCAACCGCACGGTACAGGTTCAGCGATCCCCCGTCTTCCGTGACCACCACGGGTCCCACGGTCTCGCGCCGGCCCGATGCCGGATCGTAGACGACCACGTGCGGCCGGGTCATCTTGATGTTGCAGGCGATCGTGCCTCCCGCGCCCACGTATGGGTAGCAGTACATGTCGGTCTCGTCCATCCGCCCGTGGCGGGTGAACGCACCGGCAGCCGGGTCGTAGCTCGTCAGGCCGGCCAAACCGTAGCACCCGATCCAAATCACGCCGTCGGCGTCTTCATCCATGTTGCAGGGAAAGGTATCGTTGGGCAGGTTGATGGCGCCGAGGTCGTCCAGCCGTTCCGTTTTGGGATCGTAACGGTATAGATGCCCGGCGTAGGCGGCGCCGACGTAGATGAGGCCGTCGCGTGTGCGCAACGCGCCCGTGGGGAAATTGGCGGTGGGATCGGGCGAAGTCGCCTGGGACGTCGCGCCGGTGGCCGGATCGATCTTCACGACGGTGAAGCCCGCCGCCTGCTGACCCATTACGGCCACCAGGCAGTCCCGGCCGGCCCCGTCCAGCGTGGGGAAGACCCGGACCCAGTTGACGCTGCGTACCGGTATGCCGATGGTCTGGATCGATGGGATGGCGCTTATCCTTTCCCGGAATCGGGGGACCGGCGGCGCGCGGCTTCAGCGAAGATGGCCACCGTTTCCTCGAGGGTGCGGTTGTGGTCCACGGTCTCGGGCCTTTCATGGCCGATGGGACTTTCGGCGATGAGGCGGAAGATGTGCTCGGCGCCTTCGTGAAAACCGGGCGATACCCCGGCACGTTCGTACGTCGCCGCGATCTCCTGCATTTCGCCGATCCAGCGGAAGGCCTTGGCCGACAGGCTGTTTACGCCGCCCATCGCCTTGAGCCGCTGCGCCTGGCTTTCGGCGAACTCCGCCAGCAGTTCCTCGCTCAGGCCCATGACTTCGGCGGCGGTGAGCGCCGCGGCATGGAGGGCGGAGGTCCCCTTGGTGACCGAGGCATAGCACATCTTGATGCCAGACGCCCTGCCCACCTCGCCGCCCAGCGGCCGGACGAGGATGCCGTGGCCATCCAGTTGCGTGAGTACGGCCTCGTGGGGTCCGGAAGCGTAGAATCGCGTCTTCTCGCCTCCGCCGGGCGGTCCGCCGATGATGCCGGCGTCGATGAAGCGGCCTCCGGCGGCGGTGACGACCCGGTCGATCCCCCGCGCCGAATCCGGGGAGATGGCGTTGCAGTCGGCATAGGCCGGCGAGGATCCGGTCCGTCTCGAGGACGCGGTCCGTTTCATCACCTCCGCCACCTGGCCGGCGAGCGCCCGGGCCTGGTCGGGCACCAGGATGGCCAGGATCAGGTCCGTGTCCCGCACCAGTGCGTCCAGGTCCGGCACGTCCCGGATGCCCGCGGCCGCCGTCAGCGTGCGGGTCCGTTCGCTTCGGCCCGTCAGGCAGGTGGCCACGTCAAAGCCGCCCGCCAGGAGGCATCGCCCCACGGAATGGCCCATCTCTCCCGGGCTCAATATGGCGATTCGTTGTACCTGCATGCGCGTCTCCCTGCCGGATGTCAGTTCCGGTTCCTCCTGGCCACCATGCGCCGGATCACCCGGTGACCTTCGTCCACGTCCTCTTCGTGCAGCACGGTAAAGCGGTCGGCGGGAAGCCGGCTCGCCGGCTCGTCCGCCTTGAGGCACCAGTCCGGATTCTGCGCGGGCCGGTACCGCAGGTGGTCCATCGTAAAGCCCTGCCAGGCGATGAGCCCGCCATCGGCGATCACGGGCCAGGCATAGTCGAACACGGCCTCTTCCCAGTACATCACGCAGATCACGAGCGCGAATCTCCGGCCGGCGGGCGGACGCCAAGAAACCAGGTCGGCATCCACGCAGGTCAGGCGGGACCCGATGCCCCGTTCCGCCGCCTCCGTACGCAACCGGTCCAGGGCCACGTTCGATATGTCGACGGCAAGCACCTCGCGTCCATCTCCGGCCAGGGAGAGGGCCTGGTCCGATAGGCCGCAGGCGAGTTCCAGCACGGGACCGTCCGGATATCCCAGGGCCGACGCCCGGTCGTATAGCGGGCAGAAACCCTTGGGCGCCAGGCGCTTCGGCGCCAGATACCTTGCGTTCCACTTCAGCCGGTCGGGATGGTCTTCGAGTCGTTGCGTGCGGGGCTCCGTGTTCTTCAATTCGATTACCTTGGATTCGACCGCGCCTGGTATTCCTGGGCCACGACGAGGATATGGCTGCCCTGCCTGACCGGCTGGCGGAACGCTTGCGACAGTACGTAGCCGTCCACCCCCGCCCGCACCGGCCACGGCGGATCGTCCACGCGATAGAAGTCGTGCAGGTTGCCCACGACCTGTCCCGCCGCCACGGGCGCGCCGCAGGCCATGAGCGGTTCGTAGTGACCCGGGAAGGGCGCCGGTACGTAGCATGCCCGGTCGATGATGGCCGTCAGTCTCTGGGTGCCGTCGGCGTGATGGGCGATGGGTTGAATTTCGCCGTCTAGCTGGCCGTGATGGATGGCCGCGGCCCGAATGCCGTGCCGCGCGTACCGTACGCCGTCCGGATTGACCGATTCTCCCCAGCCCAGTTCGGTTCCGATCGTGATCTTTCCCAGCCGCTCCGCTTCGCTGACCATCAGCCCGGGCGTCTCGTTCTGGTAAGCCATCACGAAGGGCGTGCCGAACCAGCGTGCCGTGTCTTCGATGACGGCCGCCTGGCCCGGGTCGTCCACCTCGTGATAACTCGAACACAGGGCGAAATCGAGCTCGGCTCCACCGGAATGGATGTCCGTCACGACATGCACGCGGGGCCACAGATATTCCCGCACGAACCGGGCGATCCGGTGGGTGATGCCCGCAAGGGCCGGCGACGTGCCGGCGCCGTCCACGAAAGCCCGGTTCAGGTTGACCCCGTCATCGGCGTCGCTGGCCCGGCGGCCCACGTGGAACGCCGCGGGGTTGAGCACGGGAATGAAGATCAGCCGACCCTTGACCGCCTCCAGCTCGATCTCCTGGAGCAATCCCTTGATCGCCACCGGCCCTTCGTATTCGTTGCCGTGATTGGACCCGCTGGCCAGAAGACCCTGACCCTCGCGTACATCGGGTCCGGCCATGACCGTCAGCGGGATGAGATGGTCCGCCCAGAGCGAATCGTGTTCGAGGGCGACCCAGTAGTCCCGTCGCCCGGGTGAATCGAGATCCAGTTTTTCGGGCCGAACGATTTCACGGGGCATGTCAGTCTCCGTCACTCCTGGACGCCGGGTCCGTTCGGAGGTGCCGAGCGTCACACCGAAACACCGAGCAATCCTCGCGTTATCTGGAAATCCGTGTTGCCGACGACCGCGGCCCGCGGCGCGTGCCGCCCGGCGGCCGTATTCCGGATCAGGTCCAGCACGCCGCGTCGCCAATCCGCCGTTCCCCCGGTCAGGATGAGATCCACGTCTTCACGGAAAGGCCCGGGCAGGTCGTCCCCGCCGACCTGCAGCACCGGGATCATGGGATGGCCGGGAAGAGGGTGGCCGCCGACGCCGGCGACGACCAGTTCCACGCCGGCCGCGCCCAGTCCGGTCAGGGTCTCCACCCAGTGAGCCGTTTGCGTCTCCATGACGTGCAGTCCGGGTACCGAAGCGGGCTGGCCGTAACTCAATGTCGGGGATGCGTCTCCGTCCACCAGGCACCGCAGGAAAGCCGGGTGGCCGAGGAGTGTGGCGTTGTCCGGCACCACGACCGTACCACCCCCCTCGACGACATCGAGGATCAGTTGCGACAGCGCTTCGGTAACGTCATCGGAAACCGGATCGGCCGTGGTTGCCGGGCACAGGGTCGCAGCCGGACCGGCCGTGGAATCCGGACCAACCGTGGACACCCCCAGCCTGAGCGTCGACAGGCCGGCTTCGACCGCGACCGGCCCCTCGCTATCGACCAGGGTCTCGTTGAACCATGTCTCGATACGATCGATGACCTTCTCGATGCCGCCGTCGAGCTGCACGCTGGCCCAGCCGAATCTCGCGGGATCCAGTCCGCGGTCGACCAGTTGCTGGCGGTAGAAATCGTTGTGCGTGCGTTCGCAACCATGTTCCAGAAGCAGGGCGGCCGCCGTCATCGGGTGGGTCAGGTAGCCGGCCATGGTGCGGATGTACATTTCCTCCGACACGCCGCCGGATACGCCGCACCCCTCGGTGTGTACCAGGGCGACGAAACGGGATATGCCGGCGCCGCGCCCCATGCCTTTGGCGCTCAGCCGTTCCGCGGCCATGCGGGCGATCTGGCCGGAGCACAGGCTGGTGGGCAGTATGAGGCCGATCCGGTCGGTGGCGCGCGAACCGTTCGATTCGAACACGGGCAGACTGAAAGCCGGCGGGGGCGTCGATTCCCCGTTCAACCGCACCTCCATCGGCCGACCCGCCGGCGCGGGACGGTCGCGCAGGTCCTGCAACTGGCCACTGTCGGTCTGCCGCCAGTCGCGCCAGATCTGAGTCTGGCTGTGGCCTGCCCGCTCACCGCGGGTCAATTCGCCCGATGCCGCGCGCAGTGTCAGGTCGAGCGTCTGCCGGCCCAGTTCTTCCATGGACACGCCGTCCAGGTAGGCTCCGGCGTTTACGTCCATTTCACCCGAGAGCATCTCGTACCGTTTCGTGGTCGTCACGAACTTGATCGTCGGCACGAAGGGGAAGTTGGTGATGGATCCATTCCCTGTGATGAAGAAGATGAGATTGCCGCCGGACGCCACCTGCCCCGCGATGGCTTCCAGGTCGTTGCCCGGGCTGTCCATGAAGTAGTACCCCGGATCCTTCATCGGGACCGCGTAGTCGATGGCGTAGTCGAGGCGTACGTCGGGATGGCGCTTCCGGGCCGCGCCGATGGACTTCAGCACGATGTTGTAGATCCCCCGGAGCTTGTTGCCGCCGGACGGATTGGCGTCCACCGACTGGCCGTGCCAAGCCGTGCGTTCCTGGAACCGCTCGATCATGTGGAGGAAGGTGCGCGCCGTCTCGATGTCCCGCACGTTGTCCAGCACGTAGGGCTCGCCCCCGATGAGCTCGTCCGTCTCCGCGAGATTGGCCTTCCCGCCGAATCGAATGATCTCCCGGGCCACGAGCGCGGCCAGGGGATTGCCCGATATGCCCGAAAAGGAATCAGATCCGCCGCATTGAAGCACGATGTTGAGATGAGCCGCGGAGACCGGTTTCCGCGAAACGCGGTCGACCGTCTCGAACCACCCGGTGACGATCCCTGCGCAGCGCTCCAGGTCCTCTTCGAACCCGCCCTCGAGCGTCTCGAACCGGTGCGGCACGTCGTTCAGCGGATAGCGGTTGAGCCGCATGTAGTTTTCCAGCATCCGGTCCGTGACGACTTCGGTACCTCGGTCCACCGCGAGCACCGCCCCGACGTTGGCATGGACCATGAAACCCGCCAGCGTCCGCAGCACCAGTTCCCGGTTGTTGGGATCCACGCCCGAGCCGCCCTCGGTATGCGCCACCGCCACCACGCCGTCGATGTTCGGGTACCGGTCCGCCTGGTCCTTCAGCATCGATTCCAGGCGCCGCACGAAACCCGCCGTCTGCGACGTGATGCCCAGCAGGATGATGAAATTCCGGGTCCCGACGCCCCGCGACGCACCACGGTCGAAACCGTCGAACGCCGGCGGATTGTCGCTGAGCGGTACCTGCACACCCGGTTTGAAGGTGGATTCGTTCAGTTCGTAGGGTACCACGCGGTCTTCGAAATTGGGCTGGTCCGGGAGGGCGAAATCGACCTGGCGGACGCGAAGCGCGTCGAGGATATCGACGTTGCAGATATAATCGCCGGGTGCGATGTCCCGGGTCGCCCGGCCGAAGGGCAGGCCCCAGGACAGGACCGGCTTCCCGGCGGGTATGGGCTGGACGGCGAACCGGTGCCCTTCCAGCAGGGTATGGGCGAGGACGAAGGTCGTGCCGGCGTCGCCGATCACGTCCGTTCCGGCTTCCAGCCGCCGGGAGACGATGGCCACGTTGTCGCCGGGTTCGGCCAGGCGCGCGATGTCTTTCAACCGGCAGGCGGGCACGATGCCAGGATCCTTGTCGAATAGAAAACAAACGAGGGATTCGTCTCACTACACGGAAAGGCAAGGTAACATTCGTCCCGATTCCGTGTCAAAGGTAATTCGGCGGTCGCGTGCCGACTCGCCGGCACGCGCGTAGACCGATCCGCCGGCCCGCGAGCCCACTCGCAGGCACGCGCGAAGACCGATCCGCCGGCCCGACTTGTCCGCCGGTCGGACGCCTGCCGCGAGCGGCACGGTTGACGACGCCTAGGTTCGGTGTACATTGTCTTCCGGGTCTGGTCCTCAGCACGGCCGGACACCATGCAAGCCAGCAGTGCGCACAACGGCCAGAATTCGTTTCAGATCATCCGGTAGCGGAGGTTCAAGATGCTTGTCGGATATGTGAGTGACGAACGCTACGTCGCTATCCCCGATGTCCTGCTGGAATTCGAATCCGGCGGAGCATCCATCGAAGCGCGCTCACGGGCCACGGGGGCGGTCTACGCGGACGTGACGCCAGACCGGGAGTACAAGGTCACGCTGGCGGGCAGGGATTTCGGATACAAGAGCGTGTACATGACCCCGCGTGAAGACGAGCCGTACCATTTCCGGCTGCTGCGGGACAGCCTGCTGGGGTACATGTGGCCCAAGTGGGTCCGGTCCGGAGAGAGATCGGAGTTCCGCGTGCACGCGGTGGAGGCTTACCAGCTCGAACTGTACCGCTACGGATGGAAGAAGGAGTTCGTCCGGAACATCGGCTGGTACGACGAGCACGGCCCCCGCGCCACCATGCAGATCACGCCCGACGGCGACTACACCCGGACCGGGGTGAAGTGGAATACCCAGGGCTATACGAATCCCGCCCACAAACAGTACATCGAAGCGCCGGGACAGTCCGGCCTGTACTACCTCCACGCGTCCACGGAGGCGGGCGGGTTCTTTTCCTTCCCCTGGATCGTCGCGCCCGCCGAGCCGACGACCGACGTCGCCGTGCTGGCCGCCAATATCAACTGGAACGCCTACAACAACTTCGGGGGCCGCAGCAACTACATCCACACCGACGAGTTTCCGCCGAAACCCACGGTCAACGCCCGGTACGACTTGACGCGTTACACCGACCCTTCGCACCGGATGTACAGCGCCGACGACTACGCGCCGCTTTCCTTCGACCGGCCGGAACCCATCAATCATATCCCCGCGGGCACGGAAGCCACCGACATGATCCGGGGCCGCGCGGCCTGCCACGTGGCGCCTGCCGAGTGGCGGTTCCTGGCGTGGATGGAGCGGGAGGGATTCGGCTACGATCTCTACGCCGAGACGCAGTTCCATGACGGCACGCTGCCCCTTGACGAGTACAAGGTGCTCATCACCACCACCCATCCGGAATACTGGTCGCGGGACATGTACTACCGGCTCAAGGACTGGGTGTTCGAATCCGGCGGCCGGCTCATGTACCTGGGCGGTAACGGCCTGAACTGCGAGGTCGAGTTCGTCGACGAATACACGATGAAGGTCAGGAACGGCAATATCGATTCGCTCGACCGGCCCGGGGAGGGCATCGAAAGCCGGTTCAACATCTACAACGAATCCGAGGCCAACCTCCTCGGCGTGGCCTTCACCCGGACGGGCATCATGACCAGCGCGCCGTACCGCGTGATCGACGCGGGCCACTGGGCCTTCGAGGGCACGGGCGTCGCGGACGGTGATATCTTCGGGGAGGCGAGCCTGCACGAACGGGTACCGGGCGGCGCGTCGGGGCACGAGACCGACAAGATCACGCCTAATTCGCCGGCAAACACCCACCTGCTCGCCAAGGGCAACAACGTGGACGACGGAGGGGCCGAGATGGTCGTCCATGAGACGGACAGCGGCGGGAAGGTGTTCTCGGTGGGATCGATCACCTATCCGTCGTCGATACTCGTGGACGACGTGGTGTCCAGGGTCACGTCCAACGTGCTGAAGCGGTTTTTGGAGGACTGACTACAACTTCCGCTGGTAAACCCCCGTCACCCGGTGGTTCGTGCCCTTCTCGAGGATGAGGTCCGCCCGCTCGCGCGTCGGAATGATGTTCTCGCGCAGGTTCACCAGGTTGATGTCCCGCCAGATGCCTTTCGCCGTCTCCACGGCCTCTTCCTTGCTCAGGTCCGCATAGTGGTGGAAGTAGGATTCCGGGTTCCGGAACGCGGTGTCCCGCAGCCTCAGGAAGCGATCGACGTACCACTGCTCCAGGTCGTGTTCCTCCGCCTCCACGTATATCGAGAAATCGATGAAATCGGAGACGAAGACGCGGGGCGACGCGTCGCCGGCCAGGTGATGGCCGGTCTGCAGGATGTTCAGCCCCTCCAGGATGATGATGTCCGGCTGCGTGATCGTCTTTTCGACGCCCGGCACGATATCGTAGATCAGGTGCCGGTACACCGGAACGGTAACCGATTCGCGGCCCGATTTCACGTCCGCCATCGTCTGCACCAGCCGCCTCAGATCATAGCTTTCCGGAAATCCCTTCCGCTGCATGAGCCCTCTTTCCTCCAGGACCCGGTTGGAAAACAGGAATCCGTCCGTCGTGACCAGGTCTACCCGTGGGTGATTCGGCCACCGGCTGAGCAGGGCCTGCAGGATCCGGGCCGTCGTGCTTTTACCCACCGCGACGCTGCCGCCGATGCCGATGACGTAGGGCACCTTGGCGGCCGGCTTGCCGAGAAACATGTCCATGACCCGGTACAGGTGCTGCGCCGCGCCCACGTGCAGATTGATGAACCGCGACATGGGCAGGTATACTTCGGCTACCTCGTCGAGGGAGACCATCTCGTTGATGCCGTGCAGTTCCTGCAGGTCTTCTTCGGACAGTGTCAACGGCGTCGCGGCGCGCAGTTGCGACCACGCTTCGCGGGACAGGTAGTTGAAGGGGGAAAGGGATGAAGATGGGGACATGGGTGTCGTTCCGCCTGGTTCTTCTGTTCCGTCGAGACCGGCGCGCTAAGGACGCCTTTCACGATCCATCGATTACGGCCAGTCAAGCGGACCGTCATGGCTGGCCGGCAGATCCGTCGATCACCGCCCGGTCGATCGTTTGCTGTTCGAGCAGTTCGGGCACGGGTTCCGCGCCGGCCCCGGGGGTATCGCTTAAGACCATCTGCGACGGACCCGAGAGTTCCAGCGGAGGCGCGCTCAGGTCCCGTTCGTAGAACCGCGTGCTCGGGAAGACATCCGACGGGTACTTCATATTGGGCAAGGTCGCCAGCGCCATGCAGAACGACGCGCCGAGGGCCGATTCCAGCATGCCGCCCGTCCAGCAGGGGACGCCTTCCTCCTCGCAGACCCGGTTCGTTTCCAGCGCCTGCGTAAAGCCTCCGACCCGCGCGGGCTTGATGTTGATCCAGCGTGCCGCGCCTATGCGTATCGCCTTGCGGGCCTTCGCGGGGGACGTGATGCTTTCGTCCAGGCAGACCGGGGTCTCGATCTGACGTTGCAGTTCGGCGTGGTCGACCAGGTCGTCGCGCATCAGGGGCTGCTCGATCATGGCCAGGTTGTAGCGGTCCAGTTTCTTAAACATGGGCAGGTCGTCCAGCGTGTAGCCGCTGTTGCAGTCAACATGGAAGACCGGGTCGGGAAAGGCCGAACGGACCGCGGAGATCATGCCGAGGTCCCATCCCCGGCTGTACTTCAGCTTGATCCGCTTGAAACCCGCCTCCACGGCCCCTTCGATGTTGCCCAGCAGCATGTCGATGCTGTCCTGCACCCCGTAGTCTGCGCCCACGTCGATGACCGGTCCCTTGCCGCCGATCACACGCCAGAGCGGCTTGCCCTCCAGCCGGGCGTGCAGGTCCCACCATGCCGCGTCAAGGCCGCCCTTGGCGAAGAAGTTGCCGGCAACCCAGGCGCACGCCTCGTGCAGGTCACCGCCGCTGTCGATCCGCCTGCCGACCAGCAGGGGTGCGAGGACGTCCCGCGTCACGGCGAACACGCCGGCCGTGTATTCCGGGCTGTAGGTCGGCTTCGCGAGCGGGGTCGTCTCTCCCCAGCCCACGGCATCGCCGGCATGCATCTTCACGATGACGCTTTCGATGACGTCGTCGCTGCCGTAGGCCGTGCGCCACGGATAGATCAGGGGCATGGCGACGTGATAGAGCTCGACCGCGTCGATGACGGGCATGGCGCCCTACCCCCTCAGATTGGACAGCAACCGGCCGGTCACCGCCTCAGCGAAGGCCGGATCGTTGATGTTGCAGTCCATTTCCGTCACCGACACATCTGCGGACACGTTGGACTTGATGGCGTCGTAGAGTGCCTGATCGGCTTCCGGCCACCAGAACTCGTTCCCCGGGCTATCCAGAATAGACACGCCCTTCAGGGGCAGGAAGATCGACACCGGCCCACTGGAGGCGTTGGCCTTCTGCGCGATGATCTCACCGAGCCGGGCATTCTCCTCCACGTTGGTCCGCATGAGCGTGATGTTCGGATTCCACTTGTGCAGTAATCGGTCCCGGTACTTCTCCGGTACCGTGTCCGGCGCCCAGAAGTTCACCATGTCCAGGCAGCCCGGCACGATCACCTGGGGTATGCCCGCCCTGCCGGCCGCGTCCATGCGTTCGGGGCCCGCGGTCAGCACGCCGCCGGCCAGCTCGTCGGCCCACTCCGTCGTGGTGATGTCGAGCACGCCCTCGATCAGGCCCTCGTCGATCAGGCCCTCCATGGTCCGTCCGCCGGCGCCGGTGCAGTGGAAGACCAGCACCTCGTAGCCCGCTTCTTCCATGATGGACCGGGCCTGGTCCACGGCTTCGGTGGTGTTGCCGAACATGCTGGCGGTTATGAGCGGCTTGTCCGCCGCCGCTTCCTGCACCTCGGTCTCCACCATGCCCACGATCGCGCCCGCGGCATTGGCGAAGATCCTGCGGCTGATGCGGTTGATGCCGGCCACGTCCACGACGGAGGGGATCATCGACACGTCCTTGATCCCCACGTAGTTGGTCGTGTCGCCCGCGGCCACGGTGGACACCATCACCTTGGGCACGCCCACGGGCAACGCCCGCATGGCGCTCGTCCCCACCGCGGTGCCGGCCGAACCGCCCATGCTGATGATCCCGTCGAACACGCCGGCCTCATACAGGCCCTGCACGATCTCCGCGACACCGGCCGCCATGGCGTCGATGGCCTCGCCGCGGTCGCCGCGCTTCTTCAACGCGTCGATCGTCGTGCCTGCGGCCTCCGCGACCTGGTCCCGGGACACGTCCGCTTCGACGGTTGAATCACCGATGACGCCCGTATCGATAACCAGCGTCCCGTGTCCCCGCCGTTCAATCTCGCTTTTGACGAAGGCGAATTCATCTCCCTTCGTATCCAGCGCGCCTACGATGGCTATGTTTTTTGGCATGGACTCACCTTTCACGACTGTGCTTACCGCAGTCCTTTCGATACCTGTCGAACGATGCACTACGAACCATCAAGTTACCGACGCGCCTATATAATGTACAGGTTTATACCGTGCGATGTTCGACGATGTATACCTTATACCTGAATAACACCGCACGGCGGGGCACAACTTGACGACCCATATTGATTACGGTATACTCCACCGAATGCAAAGAAAAGTCCCTCCCTGCCCATCCTGCGGAGGACAACTGTGTCACATCCGGGGCGCCCGGTATAGCTGCAAATCCTGCCGGGAAGACTACGGCCTGTTCCGAAAACGCGCGCCGTACACGGGCACGCATTGCGTCCGGCTACAGTCGCCGGCCCAGGTCAGACAGGCCGAGGAGGAGGGGAACTGAACCTTCTCAAGAAGGCCTGGGGATGGCTCCGGTGGCTGATCGCGCTGGGCGTCCTCGCCTACCTGATCTATCTCTACCGCGAACAGTACGCCGATTTCATCCGCCGCGAAATCGACTTTACCTTCCTGGGCATCGGCGTCGTGCTGGCCACGACGGCGACCGTGCTGGCCTTCTTCCGCTGGTTCCTTCTCGCCCGGGGCCAGAAGCTGGTGCTGGGATTCCGCGAGGCCGTGCGCCTTGGCTTCGTCAGCAACCTCTTCAACTACCTGGCGCCCGGGACCGCGGGCGGCGACATCGTCCGCGCCGTGGGCATCGCGCGGCGCCAGAAATCGAGGCGGACCGTCGCCGCGGCCACGGTGCTGCTCGACCGGTTGATCGGCATGCTGGCACTGCTGATCGTCGGATCGGCGGCCGCGCTGCTGAACCAGGACCTCTGGCATCACCGGGAGATCATGATCGCCGTCCTGGTATTCTGGGGCGGCGCCCTGACCGGATTGATCTGCGTGGCGGTTTCACTGCGGTTTCGTCTACTGAACTGGACCTTCTTCCAGCGGCTTACCCGTATCCGGTACGTCGGGCCGTTCTTCGCCGAACTGGCGGGCAGCCTGGCGCTCTACCAGACGCGTCGCAGCGCGCTGACCGAGGCGCTACTCATCGGTTTGGCCGGCCAGTTCTTCATGTTGTCGGCCTTCTATTGTTGCGCGATGGCGCTCCTGCCCGGACCGGCCGCGCCGGATTACTGGGCCCACCTCATGTTGATCCCCGCGGCGGAGATCATCGGCACCTTCGCGCCGGTGCCGGGGGGTGTCGGCGCCCTGGAAGGCGCGGTCATCTACATCTACCACCTCGTCAGCACGACCGCCGATGGATCGGTCCCGGGCACGGTCGCCCAGGCCACGGGACTGGCCGCCGCCCTGACGTACCGTATCGTGCGGGTCACCGTCGCCGCCGTGGGCGCCCTGTACTACATGGTTTCGGATAGAAACTGGAAGGAAAGGTTGGGGCTGGAAGAGGCCTGACCGGGCCTGACCGTACGGGCACGGAGAAGGTGCCGGGTCTCCCCGGCGTATCCCCGCACCCGGTCAGGGCCGAACCCCGGGTACTCGATTCCCCGGTGTCCGGCGGTTTAATGCAGGTTCAATGCAGGTACTTTACGAACACCCACTCGTCGATCCACACTCACGGCACACGTAGCACGAACCGTTGCGGGTCATCAGGCTGCCGCAGTCCGAACAGGATGGCGCGTCGGCCTGGGTGGTATAGACTTCGTGCTCCTGGTTCTCCTGCGCGGTCATCGTCTGGTCCATGGCGTTCGAATGCATGGTGTTGTCCATGTCCTGGTCCGCCACGATATCGGAGTGGCTGTCCTCGGGCAGGAACTTCACCGCGAGCCACCGGAAGATGTAATCGGTGATGGACTTGGCGATGGGCACGTCCTTGTTGCCCGTGAACCCGGCCGGTTCGAACCGCATGTGGCTGAACTTGCGGATCAGGCTCTCCAGGGGCACGCCGTACTGCAGCGACACGGAGATGGCCGTGGCGAAGGCGTCCATCATGCCGGACACCGTGCTGCCTTCCTTGGACATGCGCAGGAAGATCTCGCCCGGCTGGCCGTCTTCGAAGAGACCGACGGTCAGGTAGCCCTCGTGGCCGGCAATGCTGAACTTGTGCGTAATCGCCTCCCGCTCGTCCGGCAGCCGGCGGCGAACCGGCTGGACCTCGGCCGCGTCCTCCTCCTCCGACGCCTTGGTACTGAGCGGCTGGGTGCGCTTCGACCCGTCGCGGTAGATGGCCAGGGCCTTGAGGCCCAGTTCCCCGCCCTTCATGTACACGTTCATGACGTCTTCGACGGTCGCCTCATTGGGCAGGTTGACGGTCTTGGATATGGCGCCGGAAATGAAGGGCTGCGCGGCCGCCATCATCTTCACGTGGCCCATGTGGTGGATGGAACGGCTGCCCTTCTCGGCGCGGAACGCGCAGTCGAAGACCGGTAGGTGTTCCTGGAGCAGATGCGGCGCCCCCTCGATGGTGCCGTGCTCGTCGATGTAATGGACGATCCGTTCGATTTGCGGTTTCGAGTAACCCAGCTTCTCCAGGGCGGAATACACGGTGCGGTTCACGATCTTCATGGTCCCGCCGCCCACCAGGCGCTTGTACTTGACCAGGGCGATGTCGGGTTCGATGCCGGTTGTGTCGCAATCCATCATGAAGGCGATCGTCCCCGTGGGCGCGAGCACCGTGGCCTGGCTGTTCTTGTACCCGTGCATCTTGCCATGGGCGAGCGCGTTGTCCCACGCGGTACGCGCGGCATTCAGCAGGTTCTTGTCCACCATCTCCGCCTGGATGTCGTCCACGGCGTCCCGGTGCTTCTGCATGACCCGCAGCATGGGCTCGCTGTTGACGTCGTAGCCGTCGAAGGTACCCAGGTGCTCGGCGAGTTCCGACGACCGGTAGTAGCCCTGGCCGGTCATCAGCGCCGTAATGGCGCCGGCGTAGGCGCGGCCCCCGTCGCTGTCGTAGGGCAGGCCCATGGCCATGAGCAGCGCGCCGAGATTGGCGTAGCCCAGTCCCAGCTGGCGGAAGGCGCGGGCGTTCTCACCGATCTTCTCCGTGGGATAGCTCGCGTTGTCGACGATGATGTCCTGCGCCATGATCATGATGTTGACCGTGTGGATGAACCCCACCACGTCGAAGGTGCCTTCGTCGGTCAGGTACTTGAGCAGGTTGATCGAGGCCAGGTTGCACGCGCTGTTGTCCAGGTGCATGTATTCGGAACAGGGATTGCTCGCGTTGATGCGGTCCGTGTTGGCGCAGGTGTGCCAATCGTTGATGGTCGTATCGTACTGCATGCCGGGGTCGCCGCACTGCCACGCGGCTTCCGCGATCCAGGACATGACCTCCTTCGCCTTCAGGCTCTCGATCGGCTTCTTCGTGGTGATCGACTGCAGCGCCCAGTCACCGTCCTCTTTCACCGCGTCCAGGAAGTCCTCCGTCACGCGCACGGAGTTATTGGCGTTCTGGAACTGGATGGAGCTCCAGGCGTCGCCGTTGAGGGTCATGTCCCAGCCGGCGTCGCCGAGGGCGTAGGCCTTGCGCTCCTCGTTCGCCTTGCACCAGATGAACTCCACCACGTCCGGATGGTCGATGTCCAGGACGACCATCTTGGCGGCCCTGCGGGTCTTGCCGCCCGACTTGATGGACCCGGCCACCGAATCGGCCGCCCGCATGAAGGAGACCGGCCCGGAAGCCTGGCCCCCTGAAGAGAGGATCTCCTTGGACGAGCGGATCCGGGACAGGTTCACGCCGGCGCCCGACCCGCCCTTGAAGATCATGCCTTCGACCTTGCACCACTCGAGGATGGACTCCATGGAGTCGTCGACCGACAGGATGAAGCACGCCGAGCACTGCGGCTTGTCTTCGACGCCCGCGTTGAACCAGACCGGGCTGTTGAACGTGGCCCGCTGGTGGAGGATGATCTGTTTCAGCTCGTTATGAAACGTGTCGGCGTCTTCCTCCGAGGCGAAGTAACCCTGGGCGCGTCCCCAGCCCGCAATCGTGTCCGCCACGCGGTCGATCATGTGCTTGACGCTGTTTTCGCGCTTCGGCGTGCCGAGAGGTCCGCGGAAGTACTTGGACACGACGACGTTGGTGGCCAGCTGCGACCAGTCGGCCGGGATCTCCACGTCCTTCTGTTCGAAGACGACATCGCCGCCGTCCCCGGAGATGGTGGCCGTCCGCTTCTCCCATTCCACGCCGTCGTAGGGATCGTGGCCGGGATTGCTGTACAGGCGTTCGACGGTAAGTCCGCCGGTTACGGCAGGCGCATCGATAGGCGCGTCGACGGCGGTCGTGTCATCGACAGACACTTCGCCGGTGGATTCCTCCGAGTCCTCCATCACGAGACCGGGGTCATCCTTTATATTCAAACCGAGTCTTTCTGTAGCCATACGCGCCCCCTGAATAAGACAAATCCTCGAACTGTAACATTCGATCAATGTGAAATATGAGTCAATAAAAATACCTGATCCCACAAAACGCAGACCAGGTATCCAAATACCTGGATCAGCCCTGATCGGGCTGGTCCTTGACGACCGCAGCCAGCTCCTGCTTCTCCAGTTGTTCGAGCTCTTCCGCGAACTCGCTCCTGTCCTTGAAATCCCGGTAGACCGATGCGAAACGCACGTAGGCCACTTCATCGATCTTGCGCAGTTCCCGGATGATGAATTCGCCGATCCGATCCGAAGGAATCTCGCGTTCGTTGAGGTTACTTACGTAGTACACCACGCGGTCTACGAGCTCGTGGAGTTGATCGGCGGAAATCATGCGTTTCGTACAGGCCAGCTTCAGCCCTTGCATGATCTTTCCGCGGTCGAAGACCTCCCGCCGGCCATCAGATTTCACCACCATCAGTTCCTCTTCCTCGATGGCCTCGTAGGTCGTAAACCGCTTGGTGCAGGACAGGCACTCGCGGCGGCGGCGGATCGTTCTTCCGCTCTGGATGGTTCGGGAATCTACAACGTGGCTATTCAGCGTGCCACACGCAGGACATCGCATCTGCGGCGGATCTCCGATTGTAATTGATTGATAATTTAAGAATTAAGAATCACTAGGTATTGTGGTGCAAAACGACGTGACAACCAAGATATAGTATTGCACGGGGCATGGCAAGTATCTTTTTTCAACTATTTTCGTATGGTCATTTTAAGTCGTTTACGTCACCCGTGACCATATAAAAACGCCCCCCGGTATTATCTGCCGGAGGGCGTATGCAAACGGTATTCTAGTGTTTGAAGCCGGATTTTCAGATCATAAAACTAGGGACTAAACACAATAGATACGGTGATCGGCATCCATTTTGTGGCCTCGCCTTCCGTCGCTGCGTGACTGTATCGCGCATCAACAGCGATGCCGATAGACGGATTTATGGGAATATGAACACCGCCACCTACGGTAAAGCTGAAAACTGTTTCCGTATCACTGATACTGAAAGTTTCGCCAAGGAGGGAGCCAGAAACCTTCCCCTCCCCTCGCGTCAACCCTATTCCTCCCTGCCCATACACACCTATGGGGGTAGTAGAGGAACGTAGCATTACTCCGAGATTCGCACCGGCGAGTTTTACATCTGCACTCACACCCTGGGGTAACTCGCTATCGTCCGGGCTATACTTGCTATAGTGACCTTCTAGTACAGCATGCAAGTTCTGATAAACTGGCACTGACACTCCGCCGCGAATCGCCGGCCCATTATTTATACCCTCGGCGTCTATGGGAATACCAAGTCCGCCTCCTACTATAATCGACGGCGAAATCTCCTGGGCATGAATGGTGTCACGAGCTGATATCGACACCAGCACAAACCCAGCCAGCAAGGTTATCGCTAACCGTCTCATGAGGCTGCTCCTAGGTTGAAGAGAATTTTGAAAGGTGTGGTGAGTGGGTATTTACCAGTTCATGGATTATTTATCCTGAACAAACCAATAAATGTCAATCATATTTCCCGGGAAACCAGGGCCGGCATCTGGTAACCAAAGCAGGCGTAAGGCGCGTATGTGTATCGCGTATGTGTATTTGGCTTCTACTCGGTCCGCAGGGAGTCGATCGGATTGGCCGTGGCCGCCCGCACGGCCTGGTAGCTCACCGTCAGCAGGGCGATCGCCATGGCGAGGGCGCCGGCGAGGATGAAGGTGGTCCAGTCCAGGTCGATGCGGTAGGCGAAACCTTCCAGCCAGGCGTTCATCGCGATGTAGGCGACGGGCCAGGCCACCACGATGGCCGCGATCACGAGCCGGAAGTATTCCCGGGACAACAGCGCGACCATACCCGCGGGGGATGCGCCGAGGACCTTGCGGACCCCGATCTCCTTCCTGCGCCTTTCCGCGGTGAAGGAGGACAGGCCGACGAGACCCAGGCAGGCGATGACTATGGCCAGCGCGGAGAAACTGATGAAGATCCTCCCGAACCGCAGTTCGGCGTCATACAGACGTGCGAAGGTGTCCTCCACGAAGAAATACTCGAATGCCCAATCAGGATTTACTTCATACCATGCATCCTCGATCGCCGAAAGCCCTTCCTGCATGCGACCGGCATCGATTTTAATCATGGCGTAACCGCCCGGATAATTCGGAAACAGCACCAGGGGCTCGATGGGTTCGTGCAAGGTGGCGTAGTGGAAATCCCTGACCACGCCGACGATCGACGGCCGCAATTCACCGCGCTCATCGGAATCCGTAATCAGTTCCTGCAGCCCTTCGATCTCCTTGCCCAATGCTTCGCCGGCGGATGTATAGCCCAGCCTGGCAACGGCCGCTTCATTGATGACGACCGCACCCGTCGCCGTCCAGTCGCCCGGGAGCGCGGAATCGAAGTTACGTCCCGCCACCAGTTCGATGCCGAAAATCCCGATGTAATCATCGTCCACCCAGGCCTGGTTCATATCGACCGTCGATGATCCGTCCTGGCCCCGTCTGCGCGCCTTGATCGGCGCCGCGGCGTTCTTGTGCCCGGGAAGAAGGAAATTCATCGAGACGTTCGTCACCGCCGGTATCTCCTTCAGCCGTGCCTTGAAGACGCTGGATTTTACGACAACCGGCGCAAACGTCTGCGGCACTGCGACGATCTGGTCGGTATTGAGCCCCATGTTCCGTGCGCGTATGAAATCGAGCTGGCTGTAGACCACGCCGGTGCAGATGATCAGGGCGATCGAGATCACGAACTGCCCCACGACCAGGACCCGGCGGATGGTCACGTTTCCGGCGCCCGGGGATCGCAGGCTGCTAAGCGCCTGGACCGGTGCGATTCCGGACAGGTAAAGGGCCGGATAGCTGCCCGCGGCGAAACCCACCACGGCGCCGATCGCCACGACGGCGCCCAGGACGAACCAGGCGGTATCGACGTCCAGGAACATGGACTTGCCCGTAAGCAGGTTGAACCACGGCAGGCTGAGCATGGCAAGCAGGAGGGCACCGCACACCGCAAGCCCGGTCATGATCATGGACTCGCTGATGTACTGCCGGATCACCTGGCCTCTGGCCGCGCCGAAGGTCTTTCTCAGGCCGATTTCCCCGGCCCTTCCCGCGGACCGCGCGGTGGCCAGGTTCATGAAGTTGATACACGCGATGAGGATGATGAACACGGCGATTGCGCCGAAGAGATAGACGTACCGGATATCGCTGTTCGGGGTCAGTTCCCGCTCGAGATGAGAGTGAAGATGGATATCCGTGACCGGCTGCAGCCTGAAGGTCAATGACGACGATTCACCGTTGTATTGTTCGCCCACGTACTTCTCCACGAAGGCGGGCAGCTTGGCTTCAAGTTCATCGGGATCGCTGCCCTCGCGAAGCAGGACGTAACTGTATGACTTGCGCCAGTCCCACACGTCGGCCGGTTTGTCCGCATAGTGCTCCTGGATCCGGAACGCCGCGAGTATGTCGAATCCGAGGTGCGTGTTGGCGGGCAGGTCCCGCATGACGCCGGTCACCTCGAAATGGAAGGACCCCTCGGCATCCAGGATCTTCCCCATGGGGTTCTCGTCGCCGAAGTACTTCCGGGCAATGGACTCCGACAGCACGACTTTGTCGATACCGGCCAGGGCGGTCCGGGGATCGCCCACCAGAAGTGGCACGTCGAACACGTTGAAGACCGACGAGTCGGCCAGGTAGAAATCCCGTTCGTAGAATCCCCGGTCCCCGTACTTGATCATCCAGGCGTTGCCGGGCGGGTTGAACCGGACCATTTCTTCCACTTCGGGGAAGTCTTCGCGCATGAACTTGACCGTGGGCATCATGACTTCGGCCGTCCGGATCACCTGGTCGCGATCGCGCTCTTCCGAGATCACACGGTAGATACGGTCCGCCTTCTCATGATAGCGGTCGTAGCTGAGTTCATCGCGGATGTACAGCAGGATGAGGAGGGCGCACGCGATCCCGAGCGCCAGACTCATCATGTTGATGAACGCGTATCCCTTCCGGCGGTTCAGATGGCGCACGGCCACCGTCAGGTAGTTACGGAACACGGCACACTCGATTCAGATAGGCGCATAAACGGAAATACGCGTTCTGCCGCGGCCTGCGTCGGAATGGACCGCGGCCTGCGTCGGGATCTACCCCGTCCTACTCGGTCCGAAGGGATTCGACGGGATTGGCCGTGGCCGCCCGCACGGCCTGGAAGCCGACGGTGAGCAGGGCGATCGCCATGGCGAGGACGCCGGCGAGGATGAAGGTCGTCCAGCCCAGTTCGACGCGGTAGGCGAAGCCGCCCAGCCAGTTGTTCATCGCGGCGTAGGCGACCGGCCAGGCCAGCACGTTGGCCACGATCACGAGGCGGACGAATTCGCTGGACAGCATCCCGAAGAGGTTGGGTATGGTCGCGCCGAGGACCTTGCGCACACCGATTTCCTTCGTGCGCCTTTCCGCGGTGAAGGAGGAGAGGCCGAAGAGACCCAGGCAGGCGATGACTACGGCCAGCGCGGCGAAACTGACGAAGATCCTGCCGAAACGCTGTTCGGCTTCGTAGAGACGCGCGAAGGTGTCTTCCACGAAGAAGTACTCGAAGGCGAAATCAGGATTCACCTCGTTCCACGTTTCTTCGATAAAGGCGATGGCTTCCATCAGGTTTCCGGAATCGATCTTGATCATCGCGTGACCGCCCTCGCGATCCGGGAAGAGCATCAGGGGTTCGATGGGCTCGTGCAATGACCGGAAATGGAAGTCCTTCATCACGCCGACGACCTCGCGGGGCACCTGGCGATCTTCCTCGTATCCAAGGCGGCGTTCATGAAGCCACAGGATCGTCTCGCCTACTGCGGCTTCGGCCGGGTCGAATCCCAGTCTCTCCGCGGCCGCTTCGTTCATGACCACCGCGCCCGTGCCCGTCCAGTCACCGGGAAACGCGCGGTCGAAATACCGGCCCGCGACCAATTCGATCCCAAAGAGGTCGATGTAGTCCTCGTCGGTCCAAGCCGCGTGCATATCGTATTTCGATGCGAAGCTGTCTTCCGGGCGGCTTACCGCGAGCGGGATCACCGCGTTCTTGTGTCCCGGCAGGATATAGGCCAGGGTGGCTTTCTGCACGTACGGACTTTCCATGATGCGCGCCTTGAACACGGGAGACGTTTCCATGACCGGGACAAAGGTCAACGGAACCGCGACGAGTTGGTCCGTGTTGAGTCCCATGTTCTTCGCGCGGATGTACTCCACCTGGTTGAAGACGACACCGGTACAGATGATCAGTGCGATCGATATGGCGAACTGGCCCACGACCAGTATCCTGCGCATGCCCGCGTTGCTGGTTCCGGTTCCCAGCGAGCCCTTGAGGGTCTGGATCGGCGCGAGTCCCGACAGGTAGAGCGCGGGATAGCTTCCGGCGGCAAAGCCGACGACGACGCCGATCACCACCACGGCGCCAAGGGCGAACCATATCGTGTCCGCGTCCAACGCCATGGACTTGCCGGTCAGCAGATTGAACCAGGGCAGGCTCACCATGGCGAGCACGAGGGCGACGCAGACCGCCAGGCCGCTCATGATCATGGATTCGCTGATGAACTGCCGCATGACCTGCCCCCGGCCGGCGCCGAAGACCTTTCTCAGGCCGATCTCCCTGGCGCGGCCCGCGGATCTCGCGGTGGCCAGGTTCATGAAGTTGATGCAGGCGATGACGATGATGAACACGGCGATGGCGGTGAAAAGGTAGACGTACGCGATATCGCTGTTCGGGGTGATCTCCCGCTCGAGATGGGAATGGAGATGGATGTCGGTGAGCGGCTGCAACCTGAGGGTCAGCGACTCTTCCTCGTTGCGGTAACGGTCTCCCAGGTACTTGTCCACGAAAGCGGGGAGCTTGGCTTCCAGCTCGGCGGGGTCGGTTCCCTCCCGCAGCAGGAGGTAGCTGTAGGACGCCCGCCAGCCGAACTCGTCGAGGGGCACTTCGGTGTAGGCTTCCTGGATCCGAAACGACGCGAGGATGTCGAATCCCAGGTGCGAATTAGAGGGCAGATCCTCCATGACGCCGGTCACCACCAGGTGAAACGACCCCTCGGCGTCCAGAATCTTCCCGATGGGATTCTCGTCGCCGAAGTACTTCCGCGCGATGGTCTCCGACAGCACGATCTTGTCGTTGCCGTCGAGCGCCGTCCTGGGATTGCCCGTTATAAGAGGCACATTGAAGACATTGAAGACCGAACTGTCGGCCAGGTAGAAGTCGCGCTCGTAGAACCCCTTGTCGCCGTACTTGACCATCCAGGCGTTACCCGGGGGCACGAAACGGACCATGTCCTCCACTTCGGGGAAGTCGGCCCGGATGAACTTGGCGATCGGGATCAGGACGTCGGCGTTTCGCGAGACCTGGTTCCCCTGCCGGTGCTCGGCGGTCACGCGGTAGATGCGGTCCGCCTTGTCGTGGAACCGGTCATAGCTCAACTCGTCGCGGATGAAGAGCACGATGAGGAGGCAGCACGCGATCCCGAGCGCCAGGCTCGTCACGTTGATGAGCGAGTAGCCCTTCTGGCGGTTCAGGTGGCGGAGGGCCACGGTGAAGTAGTTGCGGAACATGAAAACCTCTACGCCGGTACATGCACGTCGGTTTACGGGTCGGATGCGCCTGATCGGCCGCGTCAACGGACCCGGTATTTCACCGTTTCGGATGCACCGGAACCTGATTCATTGTCTATCAGGACGTACTGTCCTAATATACTCCCATTACGCGCTCGACACCCGTATATTCTGGTAATCATGATCCATTATCCCGGTATATTCAAATGAACCTGACCGAGTAGCCTTTGGACGTCCTGCCATGACCGATCTCTTCTCCGACCAGGCCGAAAAACAACTGCGGCGGGAAGCGCCGCTCGCGTCCCGCATGCGGCCGGAGTCGCTGGAAGGCTTCCTGGGCCAACAGGGGCTGGTCGGCCAGGGACGCCTCCTGAACGAGTCCATCGAGCGGGACACGCCCTTTTCGATGATCCTGTGGGGGCCGCCGGGATCGGGCAAGACCACCCTCGGCTTCATCATCGCCCGTTCCACGGATTCGCATTTCGTCGCGTTGAGCGCCGTGAGCGCCGGCGTGAAGGACCTGCACAAGGCGACTTCCGAGGCCCGCGACCGGCTGGGCATGCACGGCAAGCGGACCATCCTTTTCATCGACGAGATCCATCGCTTCAACAAACTGCAGCAGGACGCCGTGCTGCCGACCGTCGAGAACGGCACGCTGACCCTCATCGGCGCGACCACGGAGAACCCGTCCTTCGAGGTCAACAACGCCCTGCTGTCCCGCTGCCGGGTACTCCGCCTGGAGCCGCTTTCGGAGGAGGATCTGCAAAGGATCGTCCGTAACGCGCTGGAGGACGAAGATCGCGGACTGGGCGGGCGGAACATCGAGATGGATGACGAGGCGGCCGCGCACCTGGCGGCCGTGGCCGGCGGCGACGCGAGAATCGCCCTGAATACCCTCGAAGTGGCGGCCATGACCACGCCGCGCGGCGACGGGGACCGGATCCGGCTGACCGTGAAGGAGATCGACGAAGCCCTGCAGCACCGGTCGCCGCAGTACGACAAGGGCGGGGACTGGCACTTCGACGCCATTTCGGCCCTGCACAAGAGCGTGCGGGATTCCGATCCCGACGGCGCCCTGTACTGGCTGGCCCGGATGCTCATCGCCGGTGACGATCCGCTCTACATCGCGCGCCGGATCATCCGCATGTCCGTGGAGGATATCGGACTGGCCGACCCCTTCGCCCTGACCCTGTCCACGTCGGCCCAGCAGGCCGTCCATTTCGTGGGCCAGCCCGAAGGCGACCTGATGCTCGCCCACGCGGTCGTGTACCTGGCCACCGCGCCGAAGAGCAACGCGGTCTACGCGGCCTTTTCGAAGGCGCGGCAGGACGCGGAGCAGACGAGCGACGAGCCCGTGCCCATGCACCTGCGCAACGCGCCGACCCGCCTGATGAAGGAGATGGGACACGGCAAGGGATACAAGTACGCCCACGACTACGACGGGGCGTCCGTGGACCAGGAGCATCTGCCCGAATCCATCAAGGGGCACCGCTACTACGAACCCACCGACCGGGGCCGCGAAGAGAAGATCCGCGTTTGGATGGAGAAGATGCGGAAGACCAGGGACGGGGGTTGACCGGTCGCGACGTCCGCGGACCGGGCACCGTGCTCGCGCCGAATCAGGCCGTGGGTGCCGGGGAGGTCCGTGCCGGTCACGCAGTCGCCTTGCGGTTTGACCGGTCTGCCCGGCTCCGTGCGATCGGTACAACCTCTTTTACGCCGTCGCCTTGCGGTAACAGTAGTCGAAGAGCAGTTCCCACTCGCGCTGCTGGATGCCGCGGCAGAGATCGCCGGCCGGGACGCCGCCCACGTTGGCGCCTTCACACAGATCGATGAATGCAAAGGGATCCCAGGACGACTGGGACATGAGGTACGCCGCCTCGTCGGGCAGGTTGTCCGTACCGGAAGCGATGGTCGCCGCTTCGTCCCTCAATTCGGGGTAGATGTCGTGGTCGCCGACGCGGCCGAACCAGTGCTTCCCGTTGGGATAATCCGGTTCGCGGCGGTGCATGATGCCGTGCCAGTAACTGCCCGTGGGCGTCGTGATCTGCTGGCTGATGGTGTGCGAGGTGACCAGGAAATCGTGGTAGAGCCACAGGGCGGATCGGCATCCCTCGGCCATCATCCGGTCACTGATGCGGTTCGGCGCGAAAGCCGCGTCCAGGTCCAGGGCTTCCAGGCCGGCCTTCGCCGGTCCGTTTTCCTCGCCCGGGTCCAGCGCCATGATGCGGGGCGTATTGAGCAGTTCCGCGAATGCGGATCCATAGGCGGTGGGGTCGAAGGCAGACATGATCGGTCCTTTCGTGATTCAGGCGCTTTTCAGGTCACGGGTTTCGGTTGGCTTTGGCGAGCGCGGATCCCGTGGTCACGAGGGCACGGCGGGGGCAGATCCCGAGATCACGGGGCATCGGCGGGCGCCGCTTTCCCTTTCTTGAGCACCTCGTTCATGCTCCCGGTGCGGTATCCTTCCAGGTCCAGCGTGACGTAGTCGTAGCCGATTTCCTTTAAATAGGCCGCGATCTCGTCGTGGTGTTCGACGACCTTCGGGAGGTCGGCGGGCTCCGTCTCGATGCGGGCCATGTTCCTGTGGTGCCGCACCCGAAACTGCCTCAGGCCCAGGCCGCGGATGAAGGCTTCGGCCCGGCCGACCTGTTCGAGGGCTTCGATCGTGATCGGGTCGCCGTAGGGAAAGCGGGACGACAGGCAGGCCAGGGAAGGCTTGTCCGCCGTGGGCAGGCCAAGGCGCTCCGACAGCGCGCGGACGTCGGCCTTGGTGAACCCGGCGTCCTTCAGCGGACTGCGCACGCCGTGTTCCCGAATCGCCAGCATGCCGGGGCGAAAGTCGCTGATGTCGTCCAGGATGCTGCCTTCGCAGATGAAGGCGGCGCCTTCCTCCCGGGCGATCTTCTCGAGGTGCGTATACAGTTCGTCCCGGCAGAAATAGCACCTTCTCGGGTTGTTCTGCATGTACTCCGCGTTGTGGATTTCCTCCGTGTCCACGTAGCGGTGCCGGGCGCCCATCCATTCGGCCAGTTCGGCGGCCTCGTCCTTCTCTTCCTCGGGCAGCGATTCGGACACGCCGGTCACGCCCAGGGCACTGTCTTCCAGTACGTCGGAGGCTACCTTAAGCAGCAGCGTGCTGTCCACGCCGGCGGAAAAGGCCACCAGGACGCTGCCCATGGCGCGCAGATCATCCCGGAGTGATTGGTACTTTTCATCCAGTGTGGAGGACTGGTTCCGGCTCACGTCCTGCTCCCGATCGAACCCGGTTTCACGGAAGGCGAGCACCGGCATCGATCTCGGCGGAAACGCCGTCACGGCGCTCGCAGGCAGGGGAACGCCCACCATGATTTCGCTTGACAGAAGGGGGGTTCCGCCGCAATTTAACACGTCTGTTTCAAGTGGGTTAAAGATACGGCGGACACGGATTCGAGACAACGGTTTTTTGCGGTAATTCGCCGTGAACGAAGGGGCCGGAGACCTTTAAAAAGGCCCTCGCGGGCACGCGATCGATAAGGTAAGCGAAGGAGTACGATCGGGCATGAACCTGGACGATAGGACGCAATCCATCGCATCGGCGGGCAATGGTTCGGAAAACGGATCGAGCGAACCGACCCGGCTCTACAGCGGCATCCAGCCCACCGGCGACATCCACATCGGGAACTATCTCGGCGCCGTGGCCAACTGGGCCAGGCTCATCCCGCGGTACGACTGCATCTATTGCGTCGTGGACTACCACGCCATCACCATCGAGTACGACCCGGACACCATGCGGGACGCCGTGCTGGACACGGCCACGATGGGCATCGCCTGCGGCCTCGACCCGGACCGCTGCACCTTCTTCGTGCAGTCCCACGTGTCCGAAACCATGGAGCTGGCCTGGATCTTCAGCACCGTGACCGCGCTGGGCGCCCTGGAACGAATGACCCAGTTCAAGGACAAGGCCGCCCAGCACAAGCAGAATATCAACGCGGGCCTGTTCACCTACCCCGTGCTCCAGGCGGCGGACATCCTGGGCGTCAAGGCCGACGGCGTGCCCGTGGGCGACGATCAGTCCCAGCACCTCGAACTGACGCGCGAAATCGCTAGGCGGTTCAACCACCTGTACGGGCCGGTGTTTCCCGAGGCCAGGACGCTCTACAGCCCCGCGCCGCGCATACTCGGCCTGGACGGCCAGTCCAAGATGAGCAAGAGCCAGGGGAACTACATCGCGATGAAGGACCGGAGCGATACGGTCAGGAAGAAGCTCAGCACCGCCTATACCGATCCGAACCGGCTGCGGAGATCGGACCCCGGCAACCCGGACGTCTGCAACATCTTCACACTGCACAAATCCTTTTCCAGTCCCGACGAAGTGGCGACCATCGATACGGAATGCCGGAGCGCGGGGATCGGCTGCGTCGACTGCAAGAAGAAGCTGGGTGACAACATGGAAACCGCGATGTCGCCGATCCAGGACAAGTACGAAGACCTGACCGGCCGGCCCGACGACGTGCGGGACGCCCTCGCCGCGGGCGCGGACCGCGTAAGGACGCTGACGTCGGACACCATGTGCCAGGTCCGGGAGAACCTGGGTTTGAGGTAGGACGAATGGAACCCCCTGGCCTTCACCGCGTTCTTTACAACGTGATTGAATCTCCTCCCCGTCCTTAAGAATCATGCATGGATATTTACTCGAAAGAATATACCCACCAGTCCCGGCCCCTGGGACGGACTGTATCCTTTCGCCGCAATACGGCCAAATACCTCCTGATCGCCTTCGTGATTGCCGGACTGCTCCATGGGTTCTCCCTGCTGGTCCTCCTGGCCACCGGCCTGCTTGAAGACAAGTCCATGATCGATCTCACCCTGGTGCCGTACGAACGCCTGGAGGAACTCGAACGGGCCTACATGGAAATGCAGAACCCGCCGACCCTCGTCGACGTGCCGGAAGAAGCCCGCGTGGAGGAGCCACCGGACGACCCCGATGCCGACGTGGCGGACAAAAATGCCCTCGCGAGCGACCTGCTTGAGGATACGGAACTGCCCGAAGGTTTGGCTTATTCAGAGGGCGACCTGGAGATCAGGACGATGGAGGATTCCGAGGAAGAGGAAGATCAACAGCACGACCCCTTCGCCGGCGGCGTCCCGCTCACGCCCCGTCAGGGTGGCATCGAGGATTTCCAGGAGTTGGAAGACCCGCCCATGTGGACCTCGGACATGATCATCCGGCCCGAATACCGGGGCAGGGGCGGGCGCGCAGGCCGCGGTGAAGGCGGGATGGAAGGGGAGATCATTGCTTCGGCGCCCCGGCCTACCGGACCGGAAGCCCCGGTCTTCATCCCCCAGGACGATCTGAACGAACTGGCCCAGGAATCCCGGCAACCCGCGTACGAGCGGCACAGGCGTTTCGGATTCGGATTCGGGAGCACCGGGCCTCGGGTGCCCAGGACGGACAACCGCCACACCTCGGTCAGGGATTACGGAGATTTCTCGCTCAGTACCTACGCCTGGGACTACGCGCCTTACCTGTATATACTCCGCGAAAGGGTGAGACGGCGCTGGTTCGCCCCGGAGGCCTTCAACCTCGGCCTGGTGAGCGGGCGGGTCATCATACGGTTCAAGATCATGCCCGACGGCGCGCTGCGCGACCTCGAGGTCCTGTCCTACCGGGACAACGACATCCCCTACCAGTCCCTCGTGGCTTCGAGCCGCAACGCCATCGAATCGGCGAGCCCCTTCCCGCCCCTTCCCGCCGACTTCCTCCACCCATTCCTTGAAATCACCGGCACCTTCTACTACCAGATACTGCGTGCGAGGTAACCGTTGCAGGCGCAAATCGGCAGACTAGGCGGGCTAGGCAGACTAGGCAGGCTAGGCAGGCTGGTCGATTCGAAGGTGTTTCAGCACACCGTACTCGGGGTGATCACGGCGGCCGCCGTCCTGGTGGGGCTGGAAACCTCGCGGGAAATGGTAGCCCGGTACGGCGACTGGCTGCACCGGCTCGACCAGTTGGTCCTGCTGTTCTTCATCGTGGAAGCCCTGCTGAAGATGGCGCGCCACGGCCGTCACTGGTACCGGTATTTCGGCGACCGCTGGAACGTGTTCGATTTCCTCATCGTGGTGGCCTGCCTGCTGCCCGCCGGAGGGCAGTACGCGGCGGTGTTGCGCCTGGCCCGGGTGCTCCGGGCGCTGCGGCTCGTGACCGCGGTGCCGAAACTGCAGTTGCTGGTCAACTCGCTGCTCAAGTCGGTCACGTCGCTGGGATACGTCGGCCTGCTGCTGGCCGTGCTGTTCTACGTCTACGCGGTGCTGGGCGTCTACCTTTTCCGCGGCAACGACCCCGTGCACTTCCAGGACCTGTCGACCGCGCTGCTGACCCTGTTCCGGGTCGTGACCCTGGAGGACTGGACCGACGTGATGTATATCCAGATGTACGGCAGCGAAGCCTATCCGAACTACGCCGCATTTACCCAGGCCCACCTGCGCGAAGCCTCCCGGGCCATGCCCGTCCTCGGCGCCGCTTTCTTCGTTTCCTTCGTGATGCTCGGCACCATGATCATGCTGAACCTCTTCATCGGGGTGATCATCAACTCCATGTCCGAGGCCCAGGCCGACCGGGAGTCCGAGGAAAGGCGCAGGCACCTGGAACGGGACGGCCGGATCAGCGTGGGGGATGAAATCGGGTTGATCGAGGAAGAGATCCAGAAGCTCTCGAGGCGGCTTAAATCCCTGCGCGGTCGGGCGGATGCGGAAAGCGGAGACGGGTGACTCGTGCTGGCGAGGGTTGACTCGCGCCGAGGAAGGGTGACTCGTGCCGGGGATGCCCGGCATTCAGATCTGCTCGCCGCCTTCAGGTCCGTAGAAGATGACCCACGTCTTCATCGACTCGCCGAAGTCCAGAAACCGGTGTTCGACGCCCGCAGGCACGAAGAAGAAGTCTCCGGCCTCGAAAGGCACGACCTCTCCTCCCATTTCGAACTTCCCCTTCCCTTCCACGATCACGTAGCACTCGTCACGGCTGTGTGGCGTCTGGTCGTCCACGTCCCGGGGTATGTACAACTCGATCTGCAGTTCGCCGCGCTCAAGGGCGACGTGGAACCGGTCCCCGTTGGGCGCGGGGATCTTCGCGGCGACTTCCGCGGCAGTGATGCGCTTGCATGTGTGTCTGTGCATGTTTCCCATCCACGTGGATTAAGTAAATCGCCGAGTTGGCATCAGCACGCATAAAGTGAACTAGCGTCAGGACGTCACATAACACGATCTACTAAGATACCGAAGTGACCTGCTCATTGCCACGGATTAGCACCAGGCACTATGTAATACGGGCCGTAATATGGACCGTAATATGGGCCGCCGTTGACACCCACCGAACACCCCATTAACTTGATCCAGAGATATACAAGACGGCCTATCTTCGCCTTACGATACCGATCGGACCGGCTCCTGAAACTGTGATATACGAAATAGCAGCCTGGAGGTCCTGATGACAAGAGTGTGGACGGCAATTATTGAACGAGAAGGCGATGGATATGTCGCTTTGTGTCCCGAATTGGACATCGCCAGTCAGGGTTCTAGTGTGGCCGAAGCCCGTGACAACCTGAAGGAAGCCCTGGGTTTGTTCTGTGAAACCGCTTCGGGTGACGAGCTGGAACGCCGTCTCCATGCCGAAATATAAATAACGCAAGTTGAGGTACCCGTTGGCTAAACTCCGTGTGCTATCCGGCCGTGAAGTCTGCGGTATCCTGTCGGAGAACGGGTTTGTCGAGGTTAGGAGAAGGGGTAGTCACATACTGATGCAGAAGGTTGACCAAAGCGGCAGAACCGTCACAGTTCCCGTACCAGATCACAAAGAGTTGTACGTTTTCGCGTAACACCCTCATCCAACACCCAGGAACCCCATGCCCACCCACCCCACGCCAGCCGACCTCTTAAAAGCACGCCGTTTCCTCAACCAGTACCTGGCTCCGACGCCCATGTACCGTTCCGCCGGGTTCAGTGAGACACTGGGGCTGGAACTCCACGTGAAGTACGAGAATTTCCAGCCTATCCGCTCGTTCAAGGTGAGGGGCGGGTTGTACACCATGTCCCTGCTCGACGAGGCGCAGCGCGCCAGGGGGGTCACCACGGCGTCCACCGGCAACCATGGCCAGGGCATTGCCTACGGCGGGGGCGTGATGGGGGTTCCCGTCACGGTGGTCGTGCCCCATGGAACGCCGGAGGTGAAGAGCGACGCCATCCGCCGCCTGGGCGCTGAGTTGGTCGTCCACGGGGAGACGATCGCCGACGGATTCGCGCGGTCGCGGGAGATCGCGGAGGAGACCGGCATGGTGTACATCGAAGACGGGGAAGACTTCGGCCTCATGGCGGGCGCGGGCACCATCGGCCTGGAGATCGTGGAGGACATGCCGGACGCGGACGCGGTGGTGCTGCCCGTGGGCGGCGGGAACCTGATCGCGGGCGTGGGCACGGCCATCAAGGCCACCCATCCGGACGTTCGCCTCATCGGCGTCCAGGCGTCCAACGCGCCGTCGGTTTACCGGTCCTGGCAGGAAGGCCGGACGGTGACCACGGCGACCTGCGACACCTTCGCCGGAGGACTGGCGACGACCTATCCGGGCGGCCTGGCCTTCGATGTCCTGAAAGACCTGGTCGACGAAATGCATCTTGTCACCGAAGAAGAGATGAAGCAAGCGATCCCCGTCGTCCTCGAACACACCGGGTTCATCGCGGAAGGCGCGGCCGCGGCGGTATTCGCCCTGTGCATGCGCGAGGCGGCGTCGTGGCGGGGCCGGCGCGTCGCCGCGCTGTTCAGCGGCGGCAACCTGGGAATGGACGGCGTGCGCGAGATGGTCCGCACCTTGAACGAACGGAATCCAGCTAAGCATCCCACTACCTGAACGAATAGCATCCAGCTAGCCGATGTAAGAGGAGTATTGAAGCTATGAACGTTGCGCAAGCGGTTGCCCACGTATTGAAGAAGGAAGGCGTCGAATACCTCTTCGCGTACCCGGTCAATCCACTGATCGAAAGCGCCGCGGAACTGGACATCCGCACGGTGATCGTCCGCCAGGAGCGGATCGGCCTCCACATGGCGGACGCGATGAGCCGGCTGACGTCCGGCCGCAAGATCGGGGTGTTCTGCATGCAGAGCGGGCCGGGCACGGAGAACGCCTACGGCGGCGTGGCCCAGGCCTTCGGGGAATCGGTGCCGATCGTGGTGCTTCCCATGGGGTACCGGAGGACGGTCGCCCAGTTGCCGCCGAACTTCCACGCCTATCTCAACTTCCAGCACATCACCAAGTCCTGCGAATACCTGGTGCTCCCCGAGACCGTATCGGAGGTCATGCGACGGGCCTTCACGCAGGTAAGGAACGGGCGGCCCGGCCCGGCGCTGGTGGAGTTCCCGACCGACCTGCTCGGCGAAGAGGTGCCCGGGCCCTTTGACTACCGGCCGACTCCGTCTGTACGCGTCGGACCCGATCCGGACGCGGTGCGCGACGCCGCCGAGGCCCTGGTCGCGGCGGAAAGACCGGTCATCTACGCCGGGCAGGGGGTGCACTACGCAGAGGCATGGTCCGAGCTGCAACAGTTGGCCGAGCTGCTCGAGGCGCCGGTTACGACCAGCCTGGACGGCAAGAGCGCCTTCCCGGAAAACCATCCCCTTTCCCTGGGAAACGGGGGCCGGTCGATGCCCGAGCCCGTGCACGTCTTCGTGCAGAACGCCGACGTGATCTTCGGTATCGGGTGCAGCTTCACCCGGACGAATTTCGGCCTGACCATGCCCGAGGGGAAGACCTACATCCACGCCACGCTGGATCCCGGCGACATCAACAAGGACGTGGCGTGCCACTATCCCATCGTGGGCGACGCCGCGCTCATACTGCGGGCCCTCATCGACGAGGTTTCGGACCGGCTCAAAAACAAGCCGCGCGGCAGGTACGAAGGGATCGTGACCGAGATCCAGTCGATCCGGCAACGCTGGATGAACGCCTGGACGCCGAAACTGAAGGATGCTTCCACGCCCTTCTCTCCCTACCGGGTCATCAGCGACATGATTGACACCGTCGACATCGATCGGACGATCATCACCCACGACGCGGGCAGTCCTCGCGACCAGCTCACGCCCTTCTGGCCTTCGACCACGCCCCTGAGTTATATCGGCTGGGGCAAGACCACCCAGTTGGGCTACGGGCTCGGGCTGGCCATGGGCGCGAAGCTGGCGCACCCGGACAGGCTCTGCATCAACGTGTGGGGCGACGCGGCCATCGGGTTCACGGGCATGGACTTCGAGACGGCCGTGCGCGAGCGCATCCCCATTCTCTCCGTCCTGTTCAACAACCACTCCATGGCTATCGAAATTCCCGTCATGCCCACGTCGCAGGCGAAGTACGGCGCGACCGATATATCGGGGAACTATGCCATGATGGCGGAGGCCTTCGGCGGCTATGGCGAGCGGGTCGAGTCTCCCGACGAGATCATCCCGGCGCTCAAGCGGGGGATCAGGAAGACGGAGGAGGGGGTGCCGGCGCTGCTGGAATTCATGACCAGCAAGGAAATCGACTTCTCGTTCTTCTAATGGCTGGGTGCCGCCGAGTCCTGGCACGCCGCGTCTTGGTGCCGCCGAGTCCTGGTGCGCCGCGTGGCCTGGTGCCGCCGAGCCCTGGCGCGCCGCGTGTCCTACCGGTCGAAACGATCCGCCAGGAACGGAGCCATGGCCGCGGGCACCGCGCCGTGCTCCAGGTGATCCGCGATGAGCCGGCCGGTTATCGGGGCGAGGAGAATGCCGTTGCGGAAGTGGCCCGTGGCGAGGACGAGGCGTTCCAGGTTCGTGGGGCCCAGTATGGGCTTGCCGTCCTTCGACATGGGGCGCAGCCCGGCCCAGGTCTCTACGACCGGCGCTTCCGCCAGTCCGGGCGCCATGCGCAACCCCTCCCTGATCACATCGGACACGCCGCCCGCGGTCACGCTGGCGTCGAACCCGGTCTTCTCCACCGTGGCGCCCATCAGCACGCGTCCGTCCCGGCGGGGTACGAGGTACTGTTCCGGGCCGTAGACGACGCGGCCCAGGGGCGGGACGCCGCGCCCGTCGACGCAGACCATCTGGCCCCGTACGGGCTGGACCGGAGGCGGCGTGCCCGGGATCCACTTCAGCAGGCCGGACCAGGCGCCGGCCGCGACCACCACGCGTTCCGCTCCGATGCGTTCACCGGGGACGACGACACCGGCCGCCCGGTTCCTCCGCACGATCAGGTCGACGACCGGGTCCCCGATGCGGAATACCCCGCCTCGGGCCCGGACGGCGGCGACCAGGGCCTGGACCAACCGCCGGTTCTCCACCTGGTGCATCTTTTCAAAGAGCAGGCCGCACCGTGATTCGGGCGACAGCATGGGTTCGAGCGCGCGGACTTCTTCGCCGGTGAGCCGTTCGACCGGGAGGCCCAGTTCCTGCTGATGGCGGAACCGCCGGGCCAGTTCTTCGGATTCCTCGTCGTCGAAGGCGACCTGCAGCCCGGCCTCGGTGCGGTACTCGACGTCGATGCCGGTTTCCTCGCGCAGCGCGGCGGACCAGTCGGCGTACATATCCAGCCCCGCCAGGCACAAATCAAGATAGTCCCGGTTAAAGGGGTGTGCGCCCTGCGGCGCAAGCACACCGGCGGCGGCCCAGGAAGCTTCCTTGCCCGGGTCGCCCGGATCCACGAGGGTTACGCGTGTCCCGCGACACAGCAGTTCACGGGCGATGGAAAGTCCGATCACGCCCGCGCCAACGATGACAACGTCTGTTTTCATGGGGAAGGATCCGGTGGGTATCCCAATTCAAAAACTCATGTTGATTTTTATTTCAATCAACATTGACAATACATTAAAACCGCTTTCAAACAAATTCGCCCGCCGCTATCCTATTTCGCCCGGAGCCACGGCACGGTGTTCCGCCATGGAAAGATAGCCGGCGTTGACCAGTTGAAGCGTCTTCAGGTTGTCCCGCCCGTTGGTCTCGGGAAGCCGGTCCTGTTCGATGGAAGCCATCAGCTCGCCCATGGGGCCGATGAAGGAGTCGGGTATCCACCGCTCTTCGAACCGTTGATTGATGGTCCTGCCGGCATCGACCTTCCGGCTGGACCAGGCTAACGTGTCCGGGCGGCCGTGAGGATAGTCGTAGAGCAGGCCGAACGTGCCGGCGGCGTATCCTTCCGTTCCGTCAATACGCAACGTCGCGAAGCACTCTTCCGTCCAGTTGTTGTGGTTGACGGACACCAGGGCGCGGAAGGTGTCCGAGTACTCGAACACCGTGATCGTCCGGGTTTCACCGGTCGCCACATGCCCGGGATAGGATGCGCCGGACGACCACACGCGATCGGGATCTCCGAATAGAGAACGCATGCTGTCGAAGTAATGTATGCTGTGGAACATCAGGTCGAGCCCATCGGCCTCGAGGACCCAGGGCCAGGCCCGCCATTCAGTCAGGATGCTCACATCGATTACGGCCGAAGCGGATTCGCCGAGCAACCCGCGGTTCAGCAGCGTCCTGGACGCCCTTACGGCCTGGTCCCACCGCATCTGCTGGTTCACGGCCAGCTTAACGCCGCGCTCCTCCGCCATTTCAACGATCTCGACGGCTTCGGCGTATACGTTTGAAAGCGGTTTCTGGCATAGCAGATGCTTGCCGGCCGCCGTCGCCTTCCGTACGAGTTCCTTCTGGTGCCAGGGCGGGACGGCGATGTCCACGATCTCCACAGCGGGGTCGTCGAGCAGCGAATCCACGGTAGGATATACCCTCGGCACCTCGAAATCCCGGGCGGTCCGGTTGGCCTTGTCGACGTCCATGTCCGTCAAGCCGATCACGTTGAACCCCGCCTTGCGGTAGGCGGGCAGGTGCGCGGCGTTTACGATCCCGCCCGCCCCGATGATGCCGATTCCGTAGTCCAGTTTCGTGCCCAGTACGGGGCGGTAATCCAGGTCCATATTCATCTCGCATACCTCCTTGCTTCAGGTTCATCGGAAACGCAGTCATTATACCGCCGCGCGGGCGGGCCGGACAGGAAAAACGCGTCGAATCATCTGGCCCCGAAACGCCTGCCGGTGTATCATGCACATCCACGGATTCCGGAAGACTCGCGGATCCGGAACACATTACAATACCTGACCGTCCTGGCGCCTTTTCACCACCACTAGTTTTAACCACCACAGATCTTTTCATGAGCCTGGCCAAGCACTTCATAACGAGCGTCTTGCGCCGCAAGCCGTACCTGGCCGCGACCGCGGTCCTCACGGCAGCCGCGGCGGCGATGACGCAGTTGCCCCTCGTGGATGACCTCGGGTTCGAATTCGCGTTTTTCACCGCCGCCATCGCCACCTTCGCCACGGGCGTGATGACCGTCCATCTCGTGAACGGCTGGCGATCGGACGGCCCGCGCAACGCCCGCCATTTGGCGCTGCTCGCCCTGCTCTTCGGGCTTTCCCTCTCGACGCTCCTGCTGCCGATGGCCGTGATGTTCGTCAAGAGCTGGATCAGCGGTTTCTGCAACGTGCCCGAAGGGCTTGCGTTCTACCTGCTGCTTCCCGGCATCAGCGTCCTGTGGGCCACCGCCGTCGCGTTACTCTGCGCGCTCGCAACGGAGCGAAGACGGCACGCCACGCTTCTTTTTTTCGGCGTCATGCTCATTTCCGTCGGCATCAGCGTCTTTCGCCTGGCCACCCAGCCGCCTGTTTTCGCCTACAACCCGATCATCGGGTATTTTCCCGGGCCGATTTACGATGAAGTGGTGGTCATCACCTCGACGCTTCTTGCGGCGCGGGCGATCGTGCTCGTCAGCGTCGTTGCAATGCTCGCCGGCCTTTGTGTCTGTTTCGATCCATCAGCCCGGAAGATTCGTCCCTCGCTGTTACTGAAGATCCATAGAGGAAGTCCGGACGGCGGTCCGGATGGCGGTCCGGACGGCGGAAGCGCTGTGCATGCCGGGAGCGTCACGAATGCCGGGAGCGCCACGATCTCAGGGGGCGCGACCAGTGCCGCGACCGGTGTGGCCATGCGGGTGCTGTTCCTGGTTTCGGTGGCCGTGCTGGCGGCGGCCTACGTCTACCGGGCGCCCCTGGGCATCGTGATCGACCGGGCCCATATCCAGCAGACTCTGGGGGGCCACCGGCAGACCGCCCACTTCGACATCTATTACGATTCAAACACCATTTCGGCCTGGAACATCGATCTCATCGCCCGGGATCACGAGTACCAGCTCGACCGGGTCATTTCCTACCTGGACGTGCCGCCCCCATCGACACGTATCGCGTCGTACATCTATGGGAGCGCGGACCAGAAGAAACGGCTCATGGGCGCCCGGCATACGTCCATCGAACGCCCCGGGGCGGATGAAATGCACCTCAACAACGCGTCGTTTCCCCATCCGGTGCTGAAGCATGAACTGGTGCACGTCATGTCCGCCGCTTTCGGGAACAGGCTTTTCGGAGGCAGCTACTGGATCGGGTTCCACGAAGGCCTGGCCGAGGCGGTGGACTGGCAGGACGCCCCCATGAACCCGCACGAGTGGAGCCGGGCCATGCGCGAACTCGGGCTCGCGCCTCCCCTGGAGAACCTGCTGAGCATGACGGGATTCTGGACGGCCGCGTCCTCGCGCAGTTACACATTGTGCGGGTCTTTCGTCCGCTTCCTGATCGAACGCTACGGACTGCCCGCGTTCAAACTGGCCTTTCCCGACGGCGCCGTGGAGGCGTCCTACGGCCGGTCGCCGGCGGAACTGATCGCCGAGTGGGAGACCTTCGTGGACGGCATCACGCTGCGTGAAGACCAGCTCCGAATCGCCCGAGCGCGGTTCATTCGTCCCGCCATCTTCAGACGGCACTGTCCGCACGAGGTGGCCGCACTGAACGACCGCGCCTGGCAGGCCTACAATGCGCAACGCTACCGAGACGCCGTGCGCGATTTCGACCGCGTGCTCGAACTGGAGCCCGAGAATCCATCGGCCCTGAGAGGTCTGCTGTACGGGACCTTCCGTCAGGGGGATTACGAAAGGGTCGAGGCGGTCGCCCGGCGGATCGAACGGCCGGACCAGACCGTCGGGCTGCTGGCGGACGCCCATTTGTTCCGCGGAGATACGGCGTGGAAAACCGGGAGGATCGACGATGCCAGGCGCAGTTACGAAGCGGTCGTGGACCTGCAGGCGTCGGAAGCCATGTCGCGCGCCGCGTCCATCCGGATGGAGGTACTCGACCGTGAGCCGATCCGGGATACGATCATGACTTACCTGACTGCCGTGACCGGTCACTGGCGCCTGGTCCTGTCCGTCAGGGACGCGGGCGACCTGGCGCCCGACTATGGGACGGGCCACTACCTGCTGGGCCGTTGGTTGTTTCTCTCAGGATCCTATGAGCAGGCGCTCGAGTACCTGGCCAAAGCGGAGGCGGTCGGACTCCAGGACGAAGTCGTGCGGCAGGAAAGCCTGCGCCTGGAGGCCATGTCTCATTTCTACCTGGAGCGCTACGAAGCGTCGGCCGAAGCCTTCGGGCGCATGGCGGCGCTGGCCGATTCAGACGGAGTGGCCCGGACGGCGCAAGCCTGGATAGACCGTTGTCAGTGGAATCTGCAGAACGGATCGGACGGTCCCGACCGCCAGGCGCTCCGGGCGCGGTAGAACTCGTGACACCGACAAGCGCTCCGTGCGCGGTGCTAGCCAGGTGCGGTGCTAACCGGGTGCGGCGCCCACCTACCACCCCGATATGGACTGGTTCAGGATTTCGTCGGCCATTTTCTCGATGGCGGTCTCGAGGGCCGGCTCGCGGTCGGAATCCGTACCGGTATCGACGGCGTAGTCACCGAAGGTACGCAGCTGTCTCTCCTCCCAGATTACTTCCTTCTTGTCCACGGTCTCAAAACGGACGTCCACGACGATCCAGAGGCGGACTTCCCGGGCCAGCGTTCCCGCGGAGAACGCCACGGACTCCTGCTGCACGGCGGTGATTACGCCGATGATCGCCGCGTCCGCCTGCCGAAGATCCACGATCCTGAATTCGCCGTTGGTGAGAAACCGTTCGATTACTTCGTCCGTCAGCGACTCCTGAATGCCGGTCTCCACGGTGGTGTTGTCGAACAGCGGTATGACGATGTTTCGAATGTCCCCGGCGCGCGATCCCTGCGACGTGGAATAGTAGCACGCCGTAACCATCATGCAGGCGGCAATCAACGGGATCAGGAAGACGGCGGGGCTTCGGCGGGAATTTAAATTCATCATGTCCTTCTCCACTTGTTCACACGTGTCAAGTCGAGCGCGGTTCATCATGGGACGCGCGACGAGACGCGCGACGCGGCCCGATCGTACGCGCATTCAGTTGTACACGCGGTCGAGGTCGATGCCGCGATAGTAGTGTTTCAGGATCCGGTCGTACTTGTATCCCTGGCCGGCCATCCCGATGGCGCCGAACTGGCACATGCCGATGCCATGGCCATAGCCGCCGCCTTCCGCCACGACGGTGTTTTGCCTGAACCGCAGGTCGAACTTCGTGCTGCGGAGCATCGGCTGGCCCCGGACAGGCCGGCGCAATGCGGAACGTATCTGCCCGCTGCGCAGCGTCGCCGTCCCGTGATTCGATTTGATCTCGAGCAGTTGAACTCGTCCGGTCGATGATCGACTTTTGATGGAAATACCGCGTAGATCAAACTCACCCCGCTTGCGTGGGTCCAGGCCGGGAAGCCTCGTCGACAGGATGTTCTCCAGCGTATCCTTGTTCCATTCCACGCGCCATGTATAGACCGGCGAATGGCTGCAGAAGTCGTCGCTTCCGCGGTCCCGGTCCCGCACGGAGCGCAGGTACGGAATGGGATCGCCCCCCCAGGCGTCCTCGATGGATTCGGTTTCGCCCGCGCAGGTCGAGGAGTACTGGGCGGCGATCGGCTTGCCTTCGTAGGTAGCTATCATGCCGCGGGTTTCCGAGATCGCCCGGTCGGCGACGGGCCATTCCGCGCCGTAGCCGTGGTATACCTGGTCGGCCACGGTACCGTACAGATCGAATCCCAGGGCCTTGCGTCTGCCCAGGTTCGACACGGTGTACGTTCGGGCCGCTATGGCCTGGGCCTTCAGCGCCTCGATGCGGTCTTCCTTGAGCTTGCCGATTTCCGGGGGCACGACCCCGCGCAGGTAGTTCTCCACGTCGAGGATATTCACGACGGTCAATTTGCCGTTCTTGTTCGAAACCACCTCCATCGATCCACGGTACTCCCGGTCCGCGGCTTTGATTCGGCCTTCCCGCGCGAGCGGGCCCACGTCGATCGGACCGGTATAGAGTCCCTGGACCGCGCCTCCCGGAGCGGTCACGTCGATCCACGCGCCTTTGGCCTGCATGTTCCAGATTTGTCCGGAAGACGATGTGCCGATCACTTCGCCGCTGGCCCGGTCCACGACGCGAAAGCGGCCTGTTCCGGTCAGGCTGGCCGAATCCCGGTTCACCAGCAAGCCGATCCTGATCACCGGGAGCTGGCCGGGCTTGAACGCCCCAGTTGTCGGCGCGGTCTCGGAAGGGGCCGGTCGTGCGGTGCGATCGGATGGGAGCGGCCTCCCGGCGCATCCCAGGATCAAAAGGACCAATAGAAGGGCCGGCCACCACGCGGACCGTACGCGGATCGGAACACGGCGATGCACGTGGTCAGGCCTGGCGCCGGCCGTGGAGCCGGCCGTGGAGCCGGCCATGGCGCCGGCCGCGACCCGGTTTTTGGTGTTCCGCTTGTTTGACGTGCTGATGCGCATCGTGTACTGCCCTCTCCGTGCTACATCAACCGGGCAGGCAGATCTTGCCCAGTACAGCAGGCCGATCCGCGCCCGTCGCTCCCGGTAGACTGCCCGGCAGGCCGCGGACCGTCCGGTCGGCGAGTACGGCAAAGGCCACGGCTTCCTTGGCGTCCGAAGACAGGCCGTGATCATCCGATGTGGATACCTCGGCAGGCGCCAGCACCCGGGCGAGTCGCTCGAGCAGGAATCCGTTCCTGGCGCCGCCTCCACTCACGATTAATTCGTCCAGGCGCGTGACGACGGGCATGACGAACCGTCGACAGGCGTCCTCAATGGAACGAACGGTGATTTCCGTGGCGGTCGCAAGCAAATCCGCGCTACTGAGTCCGGCCTCCCGCCCCGCACGGACCAGATCCGACGCGCAGCGGTCTCCGAACAGTTCCCTGCCCGTGGACTTGGGCGGAGGCCGCTCGAAGTAGGGTATGGCCAGCACGTCCGCCACCAGGTATTCAGCGGGCCTGCCAAGCCTGGCAGTCGCGCCGTCCGCATCCATGTCGCTTTCCAGTTCCGCGCGGGCAACGGCATCGATGAGCATGTTGGCCGGGCCCGTATCGAAAGCCAGCACATCTTCGGGTTTCGGGTCCGCGGGCAGCACGGTGAGATTCGCGATGCCGCCCAGGTTCAGGAGTGCCCGGACCTTTTCAGGATGCCGGAAGAGCAGGAAGTCCACATAGGGCACGAGCGGAGCGCCCTGTCCGCCCCGGGCCACGTCCGCCGCCCGGAAGTCGCCGACGGTCACCACGCCGGTTCGCTGTGCGATCACCGAAGGATCGCCGATCTGCAGCGTCGCCCCGGTTTCCACGCCGAATCGCCCGACCCGCTCGGGGAGATGATGGACGGTCTGGCCGTGGGAACCGATCAGATCGATCTCCTCCATGGTCAGCCCGGCGGAATCCGCTGCGATGTAAGCCGCCCTGGCAAAGAGTTCCCCCAGTTCGAAATGCAGCCGGCTCAGCTCGTCGATCCTGCCGGTCTTCGAATCGGATACTTCCATCAGCCCGTGGCGCAGGCCGGTAGGGAAGGCCACCGTATCGAAGCCCAGCACGTCCAGAGAAAGCCCGTCGTCCTTTTCGCCCAGCCGTATCACGGCCGCGTCGATCCCATCGGCGGACGTGCCCGACATCAGCCCGATGATCCGGCGGTCCTGTGTGGTATGGAATCCCGATAACACGACAGTGCGGCCTCGCGCGGCTGGTTGTGTCACTTGCCACCAGGTCATCTCGATCGAAGAATTCGCTGCTGGAATATGACCCGCCGTCCTCCGGTTGTCAAGCCGGTTGGCGCGGCCCTCGGCGGTCGTTGGACATCATTACGGCATTCGAAAAACCGTTGCGTAATCGTGCTTGGATTTTATTATATCATAAATCGTAAATCCCGGGGATAATGTGGTCCGGATGGCTGCGCGGCCGACCGGTCCGGCTGGTCTTGACAAGCACGACAGGCCGACCGGCACGATTGGTCTTGACCGGCACGGAAGGTCCGCCTGGTCCGGGACAGGACTGTCCCTATTCACCAAGTAAAGTGAGGATACTCATGAGATCATCGACCTGGATCCGGTGGGTCGTTTTTTCGGCCGTTGGAATTTCGATTGCGCTGTTGAACAGCCCCGCCACGGCCCAGAACCACGCGCCGAATCCATACACCACTGTAGAAGGCATATGGGGCAAGCTGGGCGGGGACAGGACCTGGGGCTCCACGAGCGCGGTCTTCCCGGCCCAGGACGGCAGCGGGAACATCTGGGTGGCGGAGAGATGCGGCCAGAACTCCTGCGTCGGCAGGGAGGACGTGCCGCCGATCCTGCTCTTCGACAGCGACGGCAACCTGCTGAAGAGCTTCGGTGCGGGCATGTTCGTATGGCCCCACGGCATCTTCGTGGACTCGGAGAACAACGTCTGGGTGACGGACGCCCGGGGTGGCGTAGGTATCGGCCACCAGGTCCACAAGTTCAGCGAGGATGGGGAGTTGCTGATGAGCCTGGGCATTGCCGGAGTCGCGGGCGAAGGGGACGGCATCTTCAACCAGCCCTCCGACGTCCTGGTGGCGCCTGACGGCAGCATTTTCGTGGCGGACGGTCACGGTTCCCGCGGCAACAACCGCATCGTCAAGCTGGCGCCCAACGGATCGTTCATCAAGGCCTGGGGCGAAACGGGACAGGCGGCCGGCGAGTTCCGGGATCCCCACGCGTTGGCCATGGACTCCCAGGGCCGGCTGTACGTCGGCGACCGGGGCAACGCCCGGCTCCAGATCTTCGACCAGGAAGGCGAATACATCGCCACCTGGACCCAGTTCGGCCGGCCGAGCGGCCTTTTCATCGATGCCAACGACGTGCTCTACAGCGCCGACTCGGAGTCGAACGCGACCTGGGGAGCCAACCCCGGCTGGAAACGGGGCATCCGCATCGGCAGCATCCGGGACGGCGGATTCATATCGGCCTTCATCCCCGATCCCGTGGTAGACGCCGATAACGCCGGGACGACCGGCGCGGAGGGCGTCGCCGTGGACGCCATGGGCAACGTGTACGGTGCGGAGGTCGGACCTCGCATGTTACGGAAGTACGTCATCACCGGGGAATAGGCGGCTGGTGAGCGTCTATCCGACCAGGTAGACCCAATCTAAATCAAAAGGCGCGGTAAGTGGGTCGATACAGATCCCACGGACCGCGCCTTTTACTTATTCCTCCTCGTAAATCGCTTCACCACGGCTCAGCCGCAGCGCGATCTGCGCGGTCTGGTTGAGCGCCCGCTGCGTCGGCGCGTGGGCGGCGAGATAACGGGCCGCGGCGATCAGCACGTGGCCGGCCGCGGCGCTTTCCTCCATTCCCTTCAATTCCTCATACTGCCGGATGCCGGCCTCGAGCATCTGGAAGCTGTGGAACTCGGCATCCTCCCGCAGCAGCGAGATCGCGAGCGTGCGGAACAGGCGGTCCACCGGGTGCCCTTCGGCCAGGTAGCGATAGACCAGCCTGGCGGCCGGTTCCACCTGCTGCTGCGTGTCCAGTTCGGTCAGAAACCCGTCGAGTATCTCGTCGGTCCCGCCGGCCAGGCCGGCCGTAGCCCGTTCGCCCGGTAATCGCGCGGGCGGCACGTTGAGGAAACGGTCCAGGTACACGGCCATGGCGCCGTGGAAGACCCCGCGGACCAGTTCCGGCGAACCCGTCCGCTTCAGGGCCTGGTGTAGGGCGTTGGCGTAGGTGAAGGTGTGCAGCACCGTGATCCAGTCGCCGAACTCGTTCTGCGTGTGGAACCGTGCGATGCGCAGCGCGGCGGCATAGGTGACCGCCTGGCTAAGCTGCACCGGCGTCATGCCGTCGCGGAGGCGGGACAGCATGGTGTCTACCGTTGCCTGGGGATCGTCCCCGAGGATCACTTCGGCCAGTTCAGCGGGGCCGTCCCACGCATGACCATTGGACGTCGATGCCAGCGCGTCGGGCAACGCGGCATTCGCCCCGCGAAGAATGGCGGCCAGGTCGACGGGATGGCGCCAGGCGTTGCGCTCTTCGCTGCGCGCCGCGGCACAAAGCTGACCGACCGTGCTGGGCAATACTTCATCGGCGTGCTCCCAGCCGATGTGATCCAGCAGTTCCGTGGACTTGTTGATGAAATCCGCTACGTGACCGCCGTCCAGGAACACGTGATCCGTCGCGGCGCTCATCATCATGTCCACCAGCAGCGCGGGATCGCTGTCCATGGACACGGCGGTGAGCAGGCACCGCGTGGCGCCTTCGGAGTCGCGCACCTCGACGAAGCGGCGGAACCAGCGCTTCAACTGTTCGAAGGACAGGTTCTCCGTATCCAGGGGTTGCAGGTCGAACCTCGGCGGCTGTCCGTTGCTGTCCCGGGCGACGTGCGTCAGTCCCTGGTAGAGCGGAAGGATCTGCTCGTCCCTGGGCAGATAGCCGCACAGGTTAGTCATCGCGGTCAGAATGGTCAGGCCGGGTCCCCATCCGGAGGACCGGTATCGCACGCCGTACCGGCCGCCGGTCGCGGCGATATCCTTGAACGAAACCCCCGATTTCAGCAGGGCGATCACGGCCTTGGCATTGACCAGCGAGATGTTCTGCTCCAGGCCTTCCCTCAGGCGGTTGCGCCAGTACTCGGCGTCGCCCGACTGGTCCCGCGAACCCGAAACCCATACATCCCCGTTCCGGGTCTCGACCGCGTACACCGGCACGTCGTCCGCGAAGAGATCGAAGGTGCAGCCGCTCTCCAGGTCGAAGTCCGCGTGGTGCCAGTGGCAGGTCAGAATGCCGTCCTTGATCGTGCCCCGGTGCAGCGGAAAGCCCATGTGGGGACAGCGGTTGTCCACGGCGTGCACCTGTCCGTCGTCGTGGTGGAACACGGCGATCGGGCCGTCGTGGCCGTTGACCACGATGCTCCCCTTCTCCTTCAGTTCGTCCAACGATGCGACCCGGATCGGATCGCGCAGGGTCGTTTTCGAGTTGCCGTTCATGATGTTTCTCCTCATGCTGCAAATCGATGATCGTGCGATGTATCTGAATGAAATATACCTGTTACCATTCAATATAAGTACCTCAAAGCAATAAATCAATATTATAATTTATATTATATATTTATTTTTTATTGTTCCATATTTGGGATAGCGCGTTACAATACAGAAGAGATACGCGAGCAGAATGACGTGGATCAATCAGGTGCGCACTCGATTAGGTGCACACTCGATCAGGTGCGCACTCAATGCACGCGTAACAGGCATCGGATCTACATTGGATCACAAGCCGCTTCGTTCGCGGAGAAGGAACATGCCACATTCGGAAGGCACCACCCGCCGCCAGGTCCTGGAGTTGCTCAAGCGCAAGGGCGAGATGACGGCCGGTCAACTCGCCAGGGAGATAGGGATCACTTCGATGGGCGTTCGCCAGCACCTCAGCGGCCTGGAGCGCGACGACCTGGTCGAGACGCGGGTCGTGCGGCAAGACCGGGGAAGGCCCGCCCATTATTTCGTCCTGACGGATGCCGCGGAACGCCTGTTCCCGGTACGGTACGGCCAACTCGCGGTGGAACTGCTCGAACAGATCGCCGAAACCGATGGACCGGAAAAGGTGGACAGCCTATTCGCCTTGCGCACGGAGCGGCTTGAAGCGGAATACAAGCTTCAGATGGCCGGCCAGCCCCTCGCAGATCAAGTGCGCGTACTCGCTGAAATCCGGGACCGCGAGGGATACATGGCCGAATCCCAAACAGACGGCGATGAGTACATCCTGGTGGAACATCACTGCCCGATCTACGAGATAGCGCGCCGTTTCCCGAAAGTCTGCCAGTTCGAGCAGGAATTGTTCGAACGTACGCTCGATGCCGGAGTGCGCAGGGACGAACACAAGATCGTCGGAGACGACCGCTGCCGGTACCTGGTACGGAAGCGCGATTGACGCCGACCGGGACTCCTGGTCCTACGGCGCGACGGACGGCCAGCTCACGGCCTGGCTGGATTCGAGACCTTTCCCATGAGCAAACCACGGATCTGGTACCTGCCGACGCCGGCCCACACCGCCGGGGTCTTCAAGGATGAAACCTACCGGCGGTTACTGGCTGCCTTCGACGTGGTGGAGAACAAGACGGACCGCGCGATGACCGCCGCCGAGGTGGAGGAAGGGATCGCCGGCTTCGACGGCCTGGTCACCGGCTGGGGCGTCCGGCCGATCAGCGGGACCGCGCTGGAACGGGCGGACAGGCTGAAGATCGTCGTCCACTCCGCCGGATCGGTCAAGTACCTGTTCACCCCGGAGATGGTCGCCGGCTGCCTGGTGCCCCGGGGGATCCGCGTCGTCAGCGCGCGGGGCGCCATCGCCCTCAACGTGGCGGAACACGCGGTCGGCGCGCTGATCATGATGAGCCGCCGGTGGGTCCACGACGCGCTCAACATCCGGAACCGGGGCATGTGGCGGGATCCGGAGAAAAACTGGTCGAACCAGTTCCTGCGCGGCGCCGTGGTGGGTATCGTCAGCGCCAGCATGGTGGGACGGGAGGTGATCCGGCTGCTTCAGCCCTTCAACGTCCGCATCCTCGTCCACGATCCCTACTTAAGCGATTGGGACGCCGGCCGCATGAACGTGGAGCGGGTGGACCTGGACACGCTGTTCGAGACGTCGGACCTGGTTACCATACACGCACCGTCCATCCCGGAGACGGACCGCATGGTCGGCGCGGAGCAGCTGCGGCTGTTGCGGGACGACGGCGTCCTGGTCAACACCTCACGGGGCTCCGTCCTGGACCACGACGCATTGTACGAAGAAGCAAAGACCGGAAGGATCCAGGTCCAGCTGGACGTAACCACGCCCGAACCCCTGCCGTCCGACCACCGGCTGCGTGCGCTCCCCAACGTGGTCATCACCCCCCACAGCTCGGGCACGGGCGCTTTCGGCCACCGCGAGATCGGCGAGATCACGCTGGGCGCGCTGGAACACTTCTTCTCGGGACGGGAACCGGTGCCGGGGGAGGTGGACCTGGAAAACTGGGCGTTGATTGCGTAGGGGCGGACTTACGTCGGGCGATCGGGCCGACTACACCCGCCGACTACACCCGCCGACGCGCCGCCTTTACCGTATTCTCCATCAACATGGCCACGGTCATGGGACCGACGCCCCCGATGCGGGGCGTGATCCATCCGGCGATCTCGGCCACATCGTCTTCCACGTCGCTGAGGAGCTTCTTGTCCTTGCGCGTGATGCCCGCGGCCACCACGGCCGCGCCTGGTTTCACCATGTCCTTCGTGATCAGTCCGGGCGAACCCGCGGCGGCGATGATGATATCGGCTTCGCGCAGGTGGGCGGCCATGTCGGGCACGGCCGAATGCAGTACGGTGACCGCGGCGTTGCAGTGGGGCTTTTTCAACGACAGCAGGAGCGCCAGCGGCCGGCCGATGGTCAGTCCGCGGCCGACGATCGCCACGTTCTTCCCTTCGATGGGCACGCCGTAATGGACCAGCAGGGCGAGGATGCCGTTGGGCGTGCAGGGCAGAGGGCCCGGCTTGCCGATCACCAGCCGGCCCAGGTTGATGGGATTGAGCCCGTCCGCGTCCTTGCCGGGCGCCACGGACAGCAGCGCCTCGTCCTCGTCGAGCCCTTCCGGCAGCGGGATCTGTACCAGGATCGCGTCGACCTCTGGGTCCTCGTTCATGTGGCCGATGGTCTGCAGCAGTTCTTCCTGCGAAGTGGAGGCGGGCAGGTGGGTATGGATCGACCGGATACCGATCTCCTCGCACGCCCGGTGCTTCATGGAGATGTAAGTCGCGCTGGGACCGTCGTCGCCGACCAGGATCGTGGCCAGGCCGGGCACCACGCCCCGCTCGCGCATTTCGGCCGTTTCTTTCGCTAGCCTCGCCTGCATCTCGTCGGCCAGCTTGCGGCCGCTCATGATGACCGGGCCGTTACCGGAACCCATCGGCTTTCCTCCCTACTCGATCCCCGCGGCTTTCTTCGCAATATCCATGCACCGCAACAGATCGTATCCCCGGAAGATCGTAATCTTCTGTGCCTCGAGCGAGCCCTCGGCGTGGATGGCCAGGAGTTCGTGGTACCCGCCGAAATCCGAAGCCGTGAGGTCGCGGATGAGATTGATGGCCTTCATCCGGTCCATGGTCGGCACGCCCTTGCGGCCGCCCAGGTAGCGCTCCAGGTCGCCCCTGGTCTCCTCGTTGTGCCAGTCCGCTTCCGACGGGCCCGTGACAAGCAGGGCACCGGCGATGTCCTGCACGTCCCGCACGGCCTCATGGTAGTTGTTGGCGAAATGGTACTTGGCGATGTTGGTCGTGAGCGTATCCGGCACCGCGATGCCGTCGACCACCTTGCAGTCCATGGCGGCCGCGCGGGTCAGGGCGCGGACCGTTTCCGTGTAGGTGATGAGCCGCGTGGCCTTGTCGCGGATGTGGCTCGCTTTCTCCACCCCGTTATACACGGCGATCAGCGAGGCCGCGCCGATGAAGAGGTCGAGGAGCGGCGGCTTGTAGGACACGGCCGTGAACCGGTGGAACTCCACGAAGGCGTTCGCCAGCACCCCGGCGAAATCCCACTCGCCGGCCAGGAAGACGCGCTCGTTCGGCACGAAGACGTCGTCGAACACGGTCAGGGTTTCCACCAGGTGGTGTTTCGAGCTGACCGGGTGGTGATACGTGCTCTCGCCCGAGAACCCGAAGGGACTGGCGATGAGCCGGACGCCCGGCGTGTTGACGGGCACGGCGAAGGCGACGGCGTAATCCTCGTCTTCCTCCGAGATGGCCCGGGTGGGCAGCACGACCACCTCGTCCACGAAGGCGGTCCCCGTGGTATGGGCCTTGGCCCCGCGGACCACGATGCCGTCCGGACGGCGCTCCACGATGCGCACGTAGTAGTCGGGATGGGTCTGCTGGGACGGCAGGCGGCTGCGGTCCCCCTTGGCGTCGGTCTGGGCCACGGCCATGCTCAGGTCTCGGTCGCGGCATTCGGCGTGGTAGTTCTTCACGCGGTCCAGGTACCCGGTGCCGTACTTCTCGTCGATCTGGCGCGCGACGAGCCGGAGCGAGAACAGGGCGTCCGTGCCGATCTCCTTGATGAGCAGGACCACCCCGCTGCCCTCGCGGGTGCTCGTCTCGATCATTTCCCGGCGCTTCAGCAGGTCTTCGGTATTGGCCGGCGGTACGAAGTAACGGCTGACGAGATCGCCGGAATCGGGACAGGTCGCGGTGAAGAGGTCCCGGTGCGCTTCGTCTTCGGCGAGGTGATAATCCAGGGCCGTGTGCTCGGCGCCTGCGCGCAGTTCCGGGTGCTCCATGAGATCCGGTACCCGCTCGCCGCGAAAGTAGATCGTCCTTCCGTCCCGCAGTCCTTCCAGGTATTGTTCGGCCGTTCTCAAACCCATGACGCTTCTCCGTTGAATTTCATGATTTCGACAACTAACGCGTTTTCTCCGCGCGTCGTCCGGCCACGCTGCAGCCCCCGTCAGGTCGCACTCCAACCGCCGTCGACCATCAACACGGAACCGGTCGTAAAGGATGCCTGGTCGGAAGCCAGGTACAGGATGGCCTGTGCCACTTCTTCAGGCGCACCGAAACGGTCCATGGGGTGCTTCTTCTTCAGCCGTTCGTACATGGCCGTGTGCGCCTGCACGGATTCCGTCATGGGGGTATCCACCCACCCCGGCGCCACGGCGTTGACCCGTATCCCGCGATCAGCGTACTCGACGGCCAGGACACGCGTCAACTGGTCAAGTCCCGCCTTGGAAGCGCCATAGGCCGCCGACTTCTTCATTCCCGATTGCGCGAGGATCGAACTTACGTTGACGATACTCCCGGCGCCCCGGGAAACCATCCCCGGCAGGACCGCGCGGATGAGCCGGAACGCTCCCGACAAATTGGTCCCGATAATCCGGTCCCAGATTTCGTCTGTGGTTCTTTCGGCGTCCATCAATGGACCAGTCCCCGCATTGTTGACCAGGACGTCGATCTTCCCAAAGGCGGCCGTCGTCAGGTCGACCATCCGCTGGCAATCTTCGGTGATGGCCACATCCCCGGAAACGGCCAAAGCGCGTCCGCCCGTAGCCTCTATGGCGGTTACGACTTCATCCAGCGGGTCCTTCCTGCGCCCCGTGACACAGACGGCCGCGCCCTCTTCAGCGAAAAGCCTCGCCGTAGCGGCCCCGATCCCAGTTCCACCGCCCGTGATGAGCGCGACGCGCCCTTTCAGTTTCAATGCCGGTTCTCCCGGAGTGCGTTCTCGGTCAGCGGCCATTGGTCATTGCGCCCTCGGCCAGCGCCCCATCGATCCGCTCGCCGCCGGTCAGCGCGCCCTCACCGAAGATGACGGGGAAGGTTTCGCCCGTTTTGACCGCCCGCGTGGCCGCGTCCATGTACGCGATGCTGAACGCCCGCCGGGGGTTGCCGGTGGGATTCCGCGCCGACCGGTGCAGGAGCAGGTTGTTCAGCAGAATGGCCTCGCCCGCCTCCGCCTCGAGGTAGATACAGTCCTCCTCCCGCGCGTACCGGGCCTGGTCGGCCTCCGACGGGAAGTGCATCTCGTTGATCACGCCGTGCATGTGGCTGCCCACCACCACCTCCATGCAGCCGTTCTCGACCGTCGCCGCATCGAGGGCGGTCCAGACGGTCGTCTCCGGGTTCGCATCGAGCCCCCACCCGATTCCGACGTCCTGGTGCCAGGGGAGATGGGTGCCGTGTTCGGCCGGTTTGTTCATGAACATGGCCCGGAAGATGGAGACGTTCGGACCGACGAGGGCTTCCGTGACCTCCCGGAAAAACGGGTGCTGCATGTATCCCAGGTAAAGCGGGTCAAGCTGCAGGTCGTCGATGCGCCGGTAAGCGAGCGTCTCCGCGCTTTCCTCGTAGGTCCTCGTCGGCAGTTCCCCGTACTCGCCCGTGTCCGTGTCGCGCTGCATGGGCATGCCCTCGTAGCGGACCTTGCCCATCATGATGTCGTCGATACGGTCGCGCATGGCCTGCAGGTGTTCGTCGGAAGCCACCCGGCCCAGGCGCAGGTAGCCTTCCTCGGCGAACCGGGCCAGCTCGCTCATGCCGAATTGATGATTGGACATTGGCTTCTCCTCTACCTCGTTTCGACGAACGGCCGCTCGTAACGCTAAATCCCCGGGCGCGCGTACCGCTAAAGCACCCCGGCCACGCGGAAGAAGTTCTCCAAAATCTTCCGGCCGTGCGGATAGACGTCGACGTAGTATTCCGGGTGGAACTGCGTGCCGTACAGGGGCCGCTCCCGGTGCCTGATCGCCTGGATCCGGCAGTTCTCGTTCGAGGCGATGAGGTCGAAGGCCGGCGGCACGGTCTTCATCTCCGCGTAGTGCGACTGCCGGACGACCACCGGATCGGGCAGTTCGTCGAACAACGGATCGGCCTTCACCGGACGCACCGGGTAGAACCCCTCCTCGCAGAAATAACCGAGCGCATCGGGATTGGGATCGAGCACGTCGGGTTCGCCGGGCCGTAGCGGCCGCATCATCTCGTCTTCGAGTTTCGTCAGGTTGCGAAAACCGTGGTTGAACATGAACCCCATGAGCTGGTGGCTGGCGCACAGTCCCATGGTGGGCACGTCCGCCATCGCGTTCAGCGTGTCTTCGAAGCCGTAGAACGTCTCCGGTTTGAAATGCTGGAAGAAGGTGCCAGCGCCGCTGAGCAGCATGGCCCTGGGCTTGAGCGGTTCGACGATCTCCGGCCTCATCTGCTCCTGGTGCAGCATCAGGCACGGCTGTCCGGAGACTTCCTCAAGCCGTCTCTTCAGCCAGAAATCCCGGCCGTCCTTGTTGTAGGATTCCAGCGTCCCGATGCGAATCCAGATGATCAAACGGCACCAGCCTTCCAATGTGCGCAGATCCGAACGCCAGCCACGGGCACAAGCGTTGTCAAGGGCTTGCCGAACTGAATAACACGATAAGGAAACCGGTGGAAATATCAAGGGATAATACCTCGCCGGCATACTCGATAAGGCAGCCTGATAATAACGCTTTGCATTTCAATTCCTCCTCGTTACAATGCACTGGAATCAAACCTTTAAACCCTCCAAGCAAGGACTAAGCAATGATCGTCATGGCTACGAACAACGGCGACGTGGGCATCCGGCAGGCGGTGGCCGCGCTGAAGGAAGGCAAGACCGCGGTGGACGCCATCGAGATCGGCATCCGGGAGGTGGAGATACACCGTCCCGACCGCAGCGTCGGCCTGCACGGCTATCCGAACATCCTCGGCTATCCGCAGTTGGACGCCCTCATCATGGACGGCCGCACCCGAGACGTGGGGGCCGTGGGCGCGGTGACGGGCTACGACCATCCGATCTCGATCGCCCGGTGCGTCATGGAGAAGTTGATCCACGTCTTCCTCGTGGGCGACGGCGCGGAGCGGTTCGCCAGCGAAATGGGTTTCGAGAAGAGCACCTACGTGGACCCCGAGATGCCCGAGATCTACGCGAAGCATGTGCGCGAACAACTCGGGATCGACGACCCCGAGGAACTCCAGCACACCAGGGAGCTTTGGAAGCTGAGCCACCTGGCCGTCGATCCGCAGAAGGCCGGGGGCACGACCAACTTCATCGCGCAGGACGGCAACGGCGACATCTGCGTGGGCGTCAGCACGAGCGGCTGGGGGTGGAAGTACCCGGGACGCCTGGGCGATTCGCCGGTCATCAGCGCGGGCGGATTCGCGGATAACCGTTACGGCGCCGCGGCGTGTACGGGCACGGGCGAGCTGGCCATTCGGACCGGGGCCGCACGGAACGTGGTGACTTACATGAAGATGGGCATGTCCCTCGAAGAAGCCACGGCGGAGGGGCTGCGGGACATGAATGAACTGGACTCCCAGCGCGTGGGCGGCGTGCAGATCATTTCACTGGACGCCAGCGGCGCCCACCTGGCGGGGACCACGAGCGAGCGGAAGGGCAGCCACGTCTACATGACGGCCGACATGGACGAGCCCGAGTTCGTCGAAGGCATTTCCGTACCGTACGAGAGTAGCTAGGATGAAGCTGGAGGACGCCAAGGCCCATCTCGACGAACACGGTTACGTCGTGCTCGAAGGGGCGTTGACCACGGAGCAGGCCGGCGCCCTGCGCGATCGCTCGGCCGAGCTGGCCGCACTGGAGAAGGCCGGAAGCGGAGAACACGTCTACTTCGACGGCCAGGCGCAGCGGGTGTGGAACCTGGTCAACAAGGGCCGCATCTACGAAGAGATGATCCAACTGCCCCAGGTACTTGCGCTCCATGAGCACCTGCTGGGTGACGACTGCATATTAAGCAGCTTTACGGTCAACCTCATCGGCCCGGGCGCACCGGCCGGCGGCCTGCACGTGGACTTTCCGCTGGGCCGTTTCCCGCAACCGCCCCCACCGTTCGCCTTCTGCTCCAACACGATTTTCGTGCTCGACGACTTCACGCCCGAGAACGGGGCCACGCGTCTCGTTCCGGGCAGCTACAAGCGCGGATACACCCCCGATCCGGAAAAGGAATACGACGACGTCATCCAGCTGGACGCCCGCCGGGGCGATATCGTAATCATCCACGGCGCGACCTGGCACAGCAGCGGCGCCAATCGAACCCGGGAGGATAGGATGATCCTGCTGGGGTTCTTCTGCCGCTCGTTCATGAAGCCGCAGCAGGACCAGTTCAGGCTGGCGGATGCCGAGGTCGTCGAGCGGGCGACGCCGACATTGAAACGATTGTTGGGATTCGAGTCGCAGTCGGGCTTGCGGAGGTAAGCCGCGGACCCGGAATGGCGGACCTCAGTCAGCTGTTTGCCCGCTGGCCTGAGCCCGCAGACCTGAGCCGGCGGTCCTGGGTCCACCGACCTGAACCCGCAATTCGCCCGTCGGCCCGTTCGCAACTTTTTTATCCACCTTCATTCCTCAATAGAAAGAACCATCATGCCCGATTCACCTTCACCGGATATCGTCCCCAAGACCTATACCTGTTACCGTGCCTGCGGACCCATCACGATCGACGGAAAGCTGAGTGACCCGTCCTGGATCCGGGCGCCCCGCACGGACCTCTTCGTCGATATCGAAGGGGACCTCAAGCCCATCCCGCGCTTCGGCACGCGTGCCATGATGCTGTGGGACGACGAGTACTTCTACGTGGCGGCCGACATGGAGGAACCGGACGTCTGGGGCACGCTGACCAAACGGGATTCCATCATCTGCCACGACAACGACTTCGAGGTGTTCATCGATCCCGACGGCGACACCAACCACTACATGGAGTTCGAGATCAACCCCCTGAACGCCGTGTGGGACCTGTACCTGCCCAAGCCCTACAACAAGGGCGGGAAAGCCGACCACGACTGGGACTTCGAGGGCGTGCGCCACGCCGTCCACATCGACGGCACCGTCAACTGTTCCCACGACGTAGACCGCGGCTGGTCCACCGAGATCGCCTTCCCCTGGACCAGCATGGCCGAATACGCCGGGGTGGACTGCCCTCCGAAGCCCGGGGATAGCTGGCGGGTCAACTTCTCGCGGGTCGAGTGGGAGTTCGAGCGCTACAAGGACGGATACCTGCGGAAAGAAGGCGTGCCCTGCGACAATTGGGTCTGGTCGCCGCAGGGCGAAGTCAACATGCACATCCCCGAGATGTGGGGACACGTCGTGTTCTCGGATACGGTCGTGGGAACGGCGGAGATGTGACGTGTCGTAGCCTTGTCCGGTCAGGTTAGCTTCAATACGGTCAAGATGACCCCCATGCAGGAAACAACAACGCCGATTGTCCATCGAAATTGCGTATTCGAGTGGGCAAAAATGTCCGTTCTCATCCGTTCCATGTCCGTTCTCAGTCTCCCCAGATCATCCCGTGTTGCGAATGCCTTTAGATCATCCCGCGTAGCGAATGCCTTCAGATCGTCACGGGTGACGACATGCTCCAGTTTCTCCTCGATCCTTGTCAAGCGGATCTTGATATTGTCCGAACTGTAGTACAGATCGTCTTCGATCCGCCTGATGGATTCCGCGATTTCCCGTGAACTCATCCCGGCATTGTCGGTTGGGCGTTTGCGTTTTTGATCATTCATCATGTCTATCCTTGAGCTATGTGTATCTGCCTGGAACCGTGTTTTTATACAACGCAGCCTCCGATTTGTGTTTGTAAGTGACGATTCATGGCAGTAACCATTTGAACGCCGCAACGGTAGCCCCCGCCAGTGCGAGCATACTACCAATAGACCACCTGATCATACTGTTCTTCATGTCTGCAAGGTCTTCTCGGGTGGCGAATACCTTCAGATCATCACGCGTGGCGAATACCTTCAGATCATCACGCGTGGCGTATGCCTTCAGGTCATCTCGGGTGGTTAAATGCTCCAGCTTTTCTTCTATCCGCTTGATGGGCGCCGCGGTTCCGCGTCGACTTGACGCTGCATTGCCGGTTCGGCGTTTGTTTTTTGAGTGGTTCATTTGCGTCTAGAGGCCCTCCCAATAACTCTGTGTGTTCAGGTTAGCTTCAATACGGCCAAGATGACCCCCATGCAGGAAACAACAACGCCGATTGTCCATCGAAATTGCGTGTGAACTAGGGCGATCATTTCCGTTCTCAATTCTGCAAGGTCTTCCCGCGTGGCAAATGCCTTCAGATCGTCCTTTGTGGCAAATGCCCTCAGATCGTCCTTTGTGGCAAATGCCTTCAGATCGTCACGCGTGACGAACGCTTTCAGATCATCACGGGTGGCAAATGCTTTCAGGTCGTCACGGGTGGCAAATGCCTTCAGGTCGTCACGTGTGACGACATGCTCCAGCTTCTCCTCGATCCTGGTCAGGCGGATCTTGATGTTGTCCGACCCGAAATAAAGATCATCTTCGATCCGCCTGATGGACGCCTCGATTTCCCCTGAACTCATCCCGGTTCCGCCGGGTGGTCGTTTGCTTTTTGGATTGTTCATCGCACCTGTCCTTTTGATTTGGATGGAGATTCATTGATGGTACCGATTTGCACTCGGGACGCAGACAACGCTTCGGGTTGCATTCTGCTCTCGGATTCGCTCGTACCGAAGTCCACCTTCGGGATTCGGAGCCGCGAATCCTCCGGATCATCGCCTTATAATTGTTTAAGTAGTAGCGCGCTCGAGTTATCTCGTGTTTTACTTTCTTCAAAGGCGGTTGGCTCGGCAGAAATCATGTTTGTGATCATCTCTTCGCATCACAAATACGATATTTACTTACTATAATTTAAATCTCACTTTGATTAATATAAATTCTACTTGCGTTTATATTAACATTGGTTCATCTTTTAATCGATAATGAAAAAGATCAACGAATCGTGGACATACTATGACCCGCGACATCGATTTGAATAACGACACTGATCGGATACCGAACCCGCGTTTACCTGCCCAATGCCCGGGCTGTGCCGCGGCCTTGAAGGTCACCCGCCTGGACTGCACCGAGTGCGATACGGCCGTGATCGGCGGTTTTCACCTACCGCCGTTAGCCCGGCTTGCCCCGGAGGATCAGGCCTTCGTGCTCTGCTTCCTCCAGACCGGCGGTAATCTCAAGGACATGGCCGAACGCTACGGCGTCTCCTACCCCACGCTGCGGAACCGCCTCGATGACCTGGTCGAACATCTGGTTTCGCTGGCGGCGGACCGACCAGAGGAAAAGCTCGGCGAAGCAAGCAGCTTGTGATGCACACTTCGTTACACGTTTCGATGCGCATTTCAAAGAAGGACGCCAGCCGTGTACGCTTCCCACACCCACGATCCCCACACACGCACGACTCCCGTCCGGCGCATGTGGCGCACGTGGCTGATTAATCCTTTCCACTACCTGGCCGGCGGCCCGGCGCTGGCCTGGGGACTGGCATGCATCGTCTTGACAGCCTGGCTTGGCGGCGCATTCGATTACCGTTACACGGGCACGCTTTCCTTCCAGCTTTCGACGCCGACGCCAATCTGGCTCGCCATAACACAGGGCCTTACGGCATGGATCGTACCCAGCGCCCTGCTTTACCTTGCCGGCCACGGTCTCAGCCGTAGCCGCGTTCGCCTCATCGACGTCCTCGGCACCCAGGCCCTGGCCCGGGCGCCTGGTCTGCTCGTGGCGCTTATCGTGGTGTCGCCACCCTTTCGCGATCTCACGGACTCATTGATCGCCCAGGGCGCCACGCACTTCTCGGTCGCACAGCTTGCCGCCCTCACTGCGGTAGCTACGGTGATGGTGTTGCTGCTGATCTGGATCGTGCTCCTTATGTACCGTGCCTTCGCCGTTTCGTGCAATGTCACCGGTGGCTGGGCGATTACCGTATTTGTCGTCGTGATCGCTTTGAGCGAGGTCGCCACCGGTGCGACGGGACAATTTCTTCAGGGCACCGTCGCCCCTCAGACCGTTGCCAGCGTGCCCGTCCAGTCCGATCAACGCCAGCTGGCCGCGCAACTGGCCACACGGATCCTCGAGGGCCACGAACAGGGCCGCTTTGAAGCCCTTGGACCAGAGGAGGCCACCGAGGAATTTCGCAATGGTTTCACTCCGGTAAGCCAGCGCCAGAACCATCAGACCATACGGCAGCTGTTCGGCGCCTTCGAGGGGCTGGACTACATCGAAACCCGATTCATGGACAGCCAACCGCACCTGCTGATCCATCGCTTCAAAGGCCGGTACGGGGCTGCGTCCCGGTCGCTCGAAGTGCGCGTCGTCCTCGACCGGGACGGCAAGCTGGCGGGTCTGTGGATCAAGCCCTGGCAGGAGCAAATGCAATGATAGCTTATCGCCATACCCAGTTCGGCACGGTCAACGTCGCCATCATTATCGCCATCGCGCCGTTGACCTTTCTGCCCGCGTGGATGGCCGGAGCGGCACCGATCGCCTGGTTGATCCTGATTTTCCTGCTGGGGATCCTGATGCTGTTCTACAACCTGACCGTCACGATCGATGGCCAGGACCTCCGCATCAGTTTCGGCATCGGCCTGATCCGGAAGCGGTTCCCCCTGGATCAGATCGACTCCTGCGGGCCGGTCAGAAACTCCTGGCTCTATGGTTGGGGGATCCGGCTTACGCCCCGGGGCTGGCTGTACAACGTATCGGGACTGGAGGCGGTGGAACTGAAGATGAAGAGCGGCAAGATCTGCCGCATCGGGACGGATGAGCCCAAGGTCCTGGCCGCCGCGGTCCAGGAGGCGTTGGACTGCTCGAATTCAGCGTCGCAATGAATACCGGAGTGAAACGTGACGATGAATCTTGACGACGATTCGTGGCGCCGCGCATACCTGGTAGTTCCGGGGTAGTTCCAGGATCAAAAACCTTCAATCAGTGCCAGCTGATTTGAAACCCTCTGGATCTACGACTTCTCTCGCAAGATTGCCTTGATTTCAGCCACGTCGGACTTCAACTCGGATACGTCGGATTCGATTTTTTCCAAGCTGCCTTTGATTTCGCTGACAAGGTTGTTCGTTTCGGTCCACAGATTCTGGATGTTGCCGAACACGTTTGCGGATCGACCGAAATTCTTAGAAAACCAGTTCATTGGTATCCTCTTTCATATTGGGATCAGTTACGAGGGATGAGGGTTTTTCCAACCGTACCAGACTTTGTCCCGGTATCCGTTCTTAAGTCTGATATCGATTTCAATACCAAGGATCTCGATCTCCTCATCGGTTAATAGATCCAGAATCTTGCTTTTCAATATGTCGGCCTTTCGAGGGTCGATAAGCCGACCTTTCTCATCCACCATACGAAGCCTCCTTTAACCCCGCCACAGTTGAAATATGATCGTAATCAATCCGCCGATAATCGCAGTACCCAGTCCGTAAACAACTCTTCGCAAGAATCGAAACTCCGCATCAAACTCCGACATCCTTTTGTAGGAATGGTCGATCAATCTGTAAAGGCTGACTTCGGTTTTCTCAAGACCGAATAACCTGCTTTTTACATTCTCGTCTTTGAAAAACACCTCATCCAGAAGCATATCTGTGTCTCGTGACTTACCTGTGTTCATGTTTCATGACCTTTACAAGTTTGAGTTACAAGTGCTAACTTAAATGGACAAATACACCGAAAAAAACGCGGCGGCGATACACGCTTAAACTCGAATCTTCTATAGTAAATGGTCATAGGGAAACGGATAATCTCGTGTTTCATCCTTCGGCACCGTTATCTTTTGGAAATCTACCGAACTGATCCCATCAGCTTCGTCTGCTAACACCTTAAAGTTCTAGCCTGATCCATTCGATCTCTGCAAGGGGATTGTGTTAGTTGCGTATATCAAGCTTTCTGACACGATTCTTCCTACCAGACTTTGCTGCCAGAGTTCTTTACTTGCTTATTATTTTCTTTACATTATACGATTTTCTTGGTAATTACTAGAAAGTAAAGTTGCTAGCTGATAGTCTACTTGTCGATCTACATCACTGGAGCGTAACGTGCCAAAAGTCAGCGCCAAGCGACAGATCACGCTTCCGGCTGATCAGTGCCGTTTAGTTGGCATCGAACCTGGCGACGAGTGCCAGAGCTTCGTGGCCGACGGCCGCATTACTATAGTCCGTCAAGAGCCCGGCAGCGCCTGGGGATGCCTGGCGCATCTTGAAGGTGATCCGAAAGTTTCAGAAGTGGAATCGCGCCAGGACGCGATAGAAGGAAAGCGGGACCAATCGCCTTGATCGCAATCGACACCAATGTCCTGCTACGCTATCTCCTGAGAGACGACGAGGGACAGGCCGAACGTGCGCGGCGCGTGATTGAAGGCGGCGAGCGCGTGCTCATTACGGACGTGGTACTGGCAGAAACGGTGTGGACGTTAGCCGGTCGCCGGTATCGCGCGACCCGGACAGACCTGATCGAACTAATCAATAGCCTGCTGCAAGATGCGAATCTGCGCTTTGAGGATGAAGAAGCGGTCTGGAGCGCCCTGCAGGCCTATCGCAGGACGGAGGCGGACTTCGCCGACGCCCTGATCGTGTGCAAGGCCGAAAAGCAGTCTGCCGAGGGCGACGGGTTGAGCGCTGTATACACCTTCGATGACGTCGCCTTGCAGTTGCACGGTACCGCAAAGCCGTAGTTTGTTTCCAATGTGCCGGGTCAAGGGTGCAGTACGGTAGATGATCTAGTTCCTCTTGTTATGACTCTGGAGAAATCGAATGGAGTCAGGGTCAGGCGGTCCATTGATATCTCTGATCCCTGAATTCCTGCTCATGCTCAGTAGGAGATGGTTTGCTGCGGGATCTGGGCAAGATGCTTTTTGTGAAACGCAAGAACTTACGTGGCCACTAGACCGCGTCAACTCCATATACCAGAGTCGATTGTGATAATACCTCATCTATCACATATTTCTTGAAATCCGTGGGATCTGTAAAGCATCGGAAACCTGCCCTGTTTGCAAGAAGGACGACCTCTGTAGGCTCGTTAAGGAGTACGGCCACCCGTTGGCTGAGTTCCTGTTGAATACCATAGGGCCACGCAAGGTCGAATACCGCTTTCTGTTCACCGGTTGAATCATCAGCAAAGTCGTATGCCAGGATGCCTCGAGGAAGCCCTTGATCTTCAACCCACTTTTGGAGCTCTTCCAATACCAGTTCCTCCACATCACCAGAAATACCACCAAGCACTTCGACTTGGCTCACGGGTTCTGGACTACTTACTGTCGATGGCCGGCTTTCCAGCCAGCGGGTATCACCATGGAGTAGGTCTGTAAGTCTTCGATTCGTTTCTTCCGCAAGCAAACTTCTTCTCGCCTCAAGAAAATCGAGGTAATTTACCACCTTCCAAAGATCCGGATCTGATGGGATCCACTGCGATGCTAGCGATCCCGGTTGTGCTGCTTCAACTTCCGGGAAGTAGTTCTCCGGTAATCGGTCACTGATTGCAAGGTTTGTATCTTTAGTCAGGAAGCAGAAATTGGCTAGTGCATTGACTTCAGGCCGGTTGTAATTGGCGCGATATAGACGTGATTTTGGGAAAATATGGTGAACTTCCAAGGTATTCATATGCCCCAATAGGCCGGCTTTGAGTGGCAAACCGGTGCCCCAGTCCCTGGACTCACCCATGCGGGTTAGCATGTAAAGCACAGGGTAAAACCGCGCTCCTAGACTCCATCCGTGAAAATGTGCTGGTTCTACATCAAGACTACCGTGCCAAACTCGAAGCTGTTCGATCAACCTGTCCAACCCTCCAGAAATCTGCTCGATGGCGGAAAGGTCTTGATCAATAACTGACTCTGTCGAGCCAGAGAATCTACCCCACATGCCCGACTGTAGATACCAGAACAGCAGTTTGTCACGCTCGTACTCATTCAGGGGTTCGTTACGCTGATCCAGGTAACGGACCATCACGGGAATGGCGAATCTTCCGAATAAAACACGATCATGATCCAGACCCAGGCGACCGCTTATCATGTTGAGGGCCTTATCTATGTTCTTGGTTGCCTTGGCAAGACCATCCTTGATCTCCTGAGTGCCTTTGTCATGAAGGTAGATGAATCTGGCTTCCCCGGTGACCACGGTATTCACCGACCTGAGAAGCCAATCTAGATCGAAGTCGAAACCTGCATCAGACCAGGTCTGGAGTTGGTTTTTCATCTCACCTCGAGCCTCGGGCCATTCGGCACAGATTTTGGCCAGTGCCAGATCACCCTTGGACAACTTAGTACCACCGCTGTTTACCCGATTAAAGATATCGACGACTACATCCAGTGACTTATCAGCACCTGTAACTTCGTCGATATGCAATTCGATATTGATGATTGAGAGTAGTCTGGACAGTCGAGACACATAGTCGCCCAACCGCTGTGACTTATCAGGAAGGGCTGACAAACGTGTGATGTATTCCCCCATTCCGTCATTACTCTTTGCCATCAACGCCATAAACTCGGATACGTCAATCCACAACGCGTCATCAGCCATCCTCATCGGTTGATAGAAAGCGAAAATCTCGTCTTCAAGATGAAAGTAAAGACCAGTAAATGTCTTCTCGTTACCGTCGAAGAACGCTGGGGCGTGTCCGCGCACTACGCCGTATAGAGACGTCATGCGCTGTTGGCCGTCCAGAAGGAGCTTTACTACACCCGGCGCCAATTGGCTTTCTCCACGGTGGTCGGCACCCTCGGATGCAGTCACCCACACCAACAGGCCTCCGACCGGATGGCCACGATACAGAGAGTCAAACAAACCACGGACTTGGTCTCGATTCCAGACGTATCCACGCTGAAACTCGGGCAACGCGATATGACCGTTGTCAATATGGTCGAGTATGGTGGAGATTTTCATTCGTGAAATGCCTTTCGTGTATTTGCTTGAGTACCCATCTACCCAAATCAATTTCCTGTCGTACCGACGACGTAGGCACTCAACCCACCCCCACCTCGATCCCGATCGGACAGTGATCCGACCCCATGACGTCCGGCATGATCCATGCGTTTGAGACCGCAGGCATCAGGTCATCGGTGACGTAGAAGTAATCGATGCGCCAGCCCACGTTCCGCTTTCTCGCGCCGGACATGAGATGCCACCAGGTGTAGTTGTCCGGTCCCTCGTCGTATTGCCTGAACGTATCTACGTAACCCTGTTCGACGATCTTGTCGATCCACTCGCGTTCCATGGGCAGAAAGCCCGAGATCTTCACGTTGTCCTTGGGGCGGGCCAGGTCGATTTCCTTGTGGGCCGTATTCACGTCGCCGCATATGACCAGCTTCTTGCCGTCGGCGCGGAGCGATTCCCAGTGGGCGAGGATGGCCTCGTAGAAATCCATCTTGTACTGCAGCCGAGTCGCGTTCTGCTTGCCGTTCGGGAAGTACACGTTGAACAGTGTGAAGTCGGGGTATTCGAGCACCAGGGTCCGGCCTTCCGAATCGAAGCGGTCCTCGCCGAATCCCTTGTGGACGCTGATGGGCTCGTGTCGCGTATATACCCCCACGCCGCTGTAGCCCTTCTTCTCCGCTTCCGACCAGTAGCTCTGGTAACCGTCGACCTCCGTGATCTTGGCGTCCAGCTGAGACTCCTGGGACTTGGTTTCCTGGATGCACAGGATGTCCGGCGCTTCCCCCTGGAGCCACTCGATGAATCCCTTTTTCGCCACCGCCCGCACTCCGTTCACGTTCCAGCTCAACAGCTTCCATGAAGACATGTAGGTCACCTTTCCTGGTTAGTTATAAATTGGAAATTACATACGTAAGTAACGTTAGCCCGTTTCTGCGTTGGAATCAGACTCCTTCCGAGTCTTAAAGGCATCAGCTAACCATGGCGAAGTGCCATCCCGCATGACTGCATCGAAGGCACGACATATCGTATAAGGCAAGATCAGATAATATAGCGCGAAAACACCGACAACTGCTTGTTGCGGCGCACTTTCCGGTTCCGATCCAAAGAATGTCTCAACTGATGCAAAGACACCGACCCCCATTCCAAAAACCCAAACAAATTTTGCCATTATCAACCTCCGGGTTAGGTTTAATCCTCGTACTCGACATTCACCTGGCGACCGACCGCACGGGCTAACTGTCCGGGCGTGGCATCTATCTTGATTTCTTCTTCCAGTTCCTTCTTCGAGGGTTGGTAATTGGAGCGTTTGATACGGACGGTTGGAACACCTTTGCGGAGATTGTCTCGCTTAGGCATGGCCGGCTCCTATGGGGTGGATTCGTAAATGTACCCTCGTTTCTTGTTTTCCAAACGCAATCCCGATAACGTGTAGGTGTTGCTTTTCAATCTGTTGCATGGACCGCACAACAGGACGCGATGAGATCGAACGGATCAACAGATTTTAATCGTAGGTTGGATATAGCCCGTAACTTCTCGCTACGTATCATTTGTTGTCCCATTGTTACTCACGTATATAATCCCCTTTAAATTGGATTAACTCATGGGAGTTTAACAGTTTCTCCCACCTGTTATTGCCTGGTTTATTGCTCCTGGAACTATTGGTAGAGGATTACTGAGAAATCAACTTCAATTCCCCCACCGATGCCTGGTGCTTCTCATGTGTTAAATCGGGACACGCTTTCCTCAAAAAAACCCGACGCTGACAATGCGCCGGGTTTGATTCACTTTAATCCAACCACTTTAACCGAGGAGGATTTTGTCATTTAAAATCCCAAAACAGGCTAGCTGTGTCGCCAAATTGGTGAACACTTAGGTATTTCTTTTAACGATTACGGATGTCAGCCGCTTTTATGGAACTGCCTTGATTGGGCGGTTTGGGTCTTGTCGACCTATTCTTTAATGGCTTGGGCCTATAACCCCTTGTAACTATATCTCTACGGTTAGGGCCGATTTGGGGGGACTTGTTCATTCTGGTCCTCGTCGTCGATTGTACTCGTAAAAACTCAATAGAACTTATGCCTCGGCCTATAAGGTATACACCGTGGCCATTAGCTATCCAATGGTCATTATCATCAATCTCAAATATCTCTTCTATGTACAAATCTCGTTCATCGGGATCAGAAGAGATAAACGAGTCTGCTCCAAGAAAAACACCGAACATCATACCGCTATTCAAATTAACCAGAACATACTGTTCACTCAAGTCTGAAAACGTCCAATCCCAAGCACTCGGCGTTGGGTGAACGGAATTAAGCCTGACTTTGTTGGGGAATCCCACTCAAGGCCATCTACCCCGTCACTGGCCCTTGACCCTCGGTTTGTCCCGAGTTCTTCCGAACAACAAACTCAACGCGCGCGATATCGGTCCGTTCGATCCGATCTCCCCTGGCCCGGTGGCTGCGGATGGGAAACGCATCGGCTATGTGAGATACCCGAGTCTCCTGCCCGGCCACGTCCTCCTCAACGACCAACACGATCTCCGGATCGGCCTCCGGCGTGAAGGCCAGGAGCGAGGAATCCCCCGGCACGAGTTCGTAGAGCTGGTTGATCCGGCAGCGGTCCATGGTGCAGCGCTTGATGCAGGCGTAGCCTTCGAGATCGCGGTAGGCGACGGTGAACACACGGCCCGGCTCCTCCATGGCGCAGTACAGGATATCGAGATCGACGTACATTTTGTCAAGGGTATTGTGGACGCCCGCGACGCCCCCGGAACGCACGATCACGACCCGGTCGTAGAGGGAGACGTTGAAGAGCGGCCGGCCGCTCTCGATGGTGTAGCCCATGTACCCGGATTCGGTGTCGTAACGGAGCGCCAGGTCGCGGGCCGCGGCGTCGCGTTCCTGCACGGGCGTGAAGGGCTTGACCTCCGAGCGGCGGGGATGCTCGTCGCGGTAGGTGCGGATGAGCTGTTCCAGGAAATCGATGGCGAAATCCGTCAGGTGATGGAGGTTGTGGAGCACCGTCCTGAGCTGGCCTTCGATCTCCCGCATCTCGGCTTCGGCCCGGTCGATGCCGTAGCGGGTGATGCGGTAGATCGGGATGTCGAGAAGCCGGTCCAGGTCCTCCTTCGTCAGGTTGTCGGCCGTGATGATGTCTTCCACGGCGGCCATGCGCCGCGTCGCGGTCAGTTCGTGGCGGATCGCCGAAAGCAGCGACCGCACCAGGCGACGATGCGCCTCCGGTCCATGGCCGACCGCGTCCAGGTTCCGGGCGATCATCTCGCGGCTCGGACCGTAGTGTTCGAAATCCAGGCTGCGGTAGACCGTCGTCAGCAGGCTGCGGGCCGCTTCGCGGATCTCCGGCGGCGCGTCGTTGAGTTCAATCATGCCCCGGTCTACGGCGCGGGCCGTAGTCGAAACCGGGCTATACTTCGCGATAGCCTCGCGCACTGCGGCGTATACACCATCGATGTGGTCGATGTCCTCGATATCCTTGTATATACGGTTCTCGATGAAGACCTGTTCGAGCCTGCGGGCGCGGAGCTGGGCGCGCAGGTCCCGTTCCTCGATCTTCAGTTCCGCTTCGAGGATCTTGAGCAGCCGGTCCGTGCTGTGCCGGATCATGTCCGACACGGTCATCACGCGGGGATGGCCATCGCTGATGACCAGCAGGTTGGCGGCGATGGCGACCTCGCAGGACGTGAAGGCGTACAGGCCCTGCAGGATGTCGGCGGTTTCCGCGCCGGGGTCCGTGCGGATTTCGATCTCCACGCCGTCGGTGGTGTAGTCGGTCAGTCCCTGCACGGCGATGCGCTTCGACCGGGACGCCTCCTCGATGGATTTCATCAGGCTTTCCGTCGTTTCGCCGAAGGGCAGCGCGCGGACCATGACCACGCCTTCGTCGCGGGGCTCCAGCCGCGCGCGGGTATATACGCGCCCGTTTCCGTCCTCGTATTCGCTCACGTCCATGAGCCCGCCGGTGGGGAAGTCGGGATAGAGGTGGAAGGGCTCGCCCTTGAGGCAGGACACCTGGGCTTCCATGACCTCGATGGGGTTGTGGGGCAGGATGCGGGTGGACATGCCCACGGCGATGCCCTCGGCGCCCAGGATGAGCGCCACCGGCACCTTGGCCGGGAAGACCACGGGTTCGCGGGCGCGCCCGTCGTAGGAGTCCACGTACTCCGTGATTTCCGGGCTGAGCAGCACTTCCCGGGCGAGGGGCGTGAGCCGGCATTCGATGTAGCGCGCGGCCGAGGCCTGGCCGCCCGTGAGCACCGAGCCGAAATTGCCCTGCTTGTCGATGAACAGGTCCTTGTTGGCCAGCGAGACCAGGGCGCCGAAGATGGACTGGTCGCCATGGGGATGGAACCGCATGGTCTGGCCGACGACGTTGGCCACCTTGTGGTACTTGCCGTCGTCGATCTCGAAGAGGGTGTGCAGAATGCGGCGCTGGACGGGCTTCAGGCCGTCGTCGATTTCCGGAATAGCGCGGTTCTTGACGACGTAGGTGGCGTATTCGAGGAAGTAACGGTCGTATAGGGTTTCGACGTCGGCCAAGATCGGACCCCGGCAGTGGCTTAGAACACGTATCGGTTTCCGTACGAATGCGAACCCGAATCTGTACGGCGCGCATCAGATTCCGGGTGAATAAAGCAATCGCTGCATTGAACTTATACGTTTCAGAGACGGATTACAATACATTTGTACCAGCGTCATTCAGTAAGGGTTGCCCGCGGGCCCGTTCGCATGCATAATGGACGAGGTTGTGCGTGGTGCTCCCGCCACCCGATCCAGGGACCTGTCGAACCGGCCAACCACCGATCGCGACCACTGACCGAGACCACCGGACGAGACGAACCAAGGAGCCTCATTTCCATGCCTTCCCACTGGGAACGAATCGAAGAAGGGATCTACCGTTTTCAGGACAGCTGCATCGTCTATGCCATCGAAGGACCGGAAGGCGTCGTGCTGGTCAACGCCGGCACCGGCGAGGCCGCGGACCACCTCGGCGAGATCGCGGACGGCAGACCGGTGACGGTCCTGCTCACCCACCATTTCCGGGACCATACGGACGGCGCCATTCGCCTGCGAGAGAAAGGGGCCAGGATTCTCGGTCCATACTGGGACCAGGAGTATCTCGTCGACCCGGAACAGCACTTCCGCGAGCGGCAGCAGTGGAACTCCTACGACAACCGTTGGGACCGGTTTTCGCCCGTGCGTCCCGTGCCCGTCGACGGCTGGATGATGGACTACGAGACGCGCGACATCGCGGGGTTGTCGTGGGAGGTCGTGCCCACGCCCGGCATGACCAACGGCGCGAGCAGCTACGTGATGACCGTCGGTGGCCGGCGCATCGGATTCGTCGGCGAGGTGATCTGCGGGACCGGTAAGACGACTCGCCTGGCCCCGTTGCAATACAACTACAATGACTACACCGGTGCCTGGAACCTGTACCACGCCGTAAACCGCCTCCTCGCTGCCGGGGCGGTCCGGCTGCTTCCGAGCCTGGGAGACCCGGTGAACGACCCGGCCGGCGCCATCGCGGCCTTCAAGGCGAACCTTAAGCGCCTCGAGGAGATCCAGCCCGGCGTCGCCGAACCGATGGAGGACCCGGACGAGGACGATATCGAAGAGGTCCTGCCCCACCTGTACCGCTCGAAGTACGCCGGCGCCGAGACCCATTTCGTGCTCAGCGACACGGGCAAGGTCATGTCCATCGACTACGGTTACAACCTGAAGACCGGGTTCCAGCCCGCCAAGTCCCATATATCCAACCGCCGGCCGATCCTCCACGGGATCAGCGGGCTGCGGAAGCGCTTCGGGATCGACCGGATCGACGCGACGCTCGTCTCCCATTTCCACGACGACCACGTCAACGGCATCCCCATGCTCCAGCGTCTCTACGGGACCGAGGTCCTGGCGGGCGAACAGTTCAGCGACCTGCTCGAACACCCGGTGAAGTACGACCGGCCCTGCCTCTGGCACGAACCGATACGGGTGGGCCGGCACATCCCCAACGGGACGACGGTCCACTGGGAGAACATCCCCATCACCCTGTATCCCATGTCGGGCCACACCCGCTTCGCCACGATGATCTGCATGGAGATCGACGGAACCCGGGTGGTCCACACGGGCGACCAGGCCTTCTTCGACGCGGAAGGCGGGGTGGGTTACCAGGCCGGCGCCCGCATGTTCACCAACCACGTCTACAAGAACGGACTCGACCTGGGATGTTACAAACGGTTCCTGGAAGACCTGAGGCGCTTCGAGCCCGAACTGGTCATCACGGGCCATACCCGTCCCTACCGCACGTCGCCTGAATGGTATGCCGAGATCGGCCGGGCCGCGGAGGCCTTCGACGACGTGCACACTACGCTCATGCTGCTGGATGACGACGACGCCCACTTCGGCGCCGAGTCCCAGGGCGGCAAGCTGGTGCCCTATCGGGCCCACGCGCCCGAGGGCGGACCGATCGAATTCAGCGGATGGGTGCTCAATCCCCTCCCCACGGAGCAGCCGGCCCGCATCCGGCTGGTGGGGCCCGAAGGCTGGCAGAGCGAGACCGTGACCCTGTCCCTGGGACCGCGGGAACTGAAGGAGATCCGCCTGGTGCTGCACGTTCCAGAGGGCACGCAATGCCGGCGGCAGCCCGTGGCGCTGAACCTGACGGTGGGCGGGCGGCCCTTCGGGCAGGTGACCGAGGCCCTGGTGACGGTGGGGATGCCGAAGTGGTGAAGTCAGCTGGCCGGGGTACATGTTATTCACGTAATCTATCACTGGATTTTCAGCCTCTCGAAAGGACACCTCCATGATCGGTCAGACCAGCCTGGCGTCGCTGCCCTCGCTGCGCGCTTATGACAGCCGCCGGATATCCAGTTGGAATACCTCCGGAGAAAACGCCGATTTCTGGCGCATCGAAACCGGCGAGAAACGCGTGATCGGCGAGATCGACGGCCCGGGGTGCATCAAGCATATCTGGATGACGCTCGGGCTTCCGGCCGAGGACTACTGCCGCCGCATCGTGCTGCGCATGTACTGGGACGGCAGCACGGAACCGAGCGTGGAGTGCCCCATCGGCGACTTCTTCGGGCTGGGCCACGGCAGGCGGAAGGATTTCATCACCGCGCCGCTGCAGATGAGCCCGCAGGACGGCAAGGGGTTCAATGCCTGGTGGCCCATGCCCTTCAGGAACAAGGCCGTGATCGAGGTGGAGAACCAGGGCACCGAGGGATACAACCACTATTTCTACATTGACTACGAGACGTATCCCACGGTTGAAGCGGTGGCGGACCAGGCCTATTTCCACGTGCAATGGCGCAGAGAAGCCGATACGAAGGGATGGGCCTTCGAGGAAGGGCTCAAGCCGGAGACCTACCGGAACGATCCGCGCTGGGCGAATTTGAGCGAACAAGAAAACTACGTCATCTGCGACGTCGAGGGCGACGGTATCTACTGCGGCGCACACCTGGACATCGACTGCTTTCAGCGCAACCCGAACGACTGGTACGGCGAAGGCGACGACATGATGTTCATCGACGGCGAGGCCTGGCCGCCGTCGCTGCACGGGACCGGCACCGAGGACTGGTATCATTGCGCCTATTGCCCGACCGACGAGTACAATGCGCCTTATCACGGCATCATCCTGTACAGCGGCAACGACGAGTGGCGGTGGAAGGGCAAGAACACGGTCTACCGCTACCATATCGAGGATCCGATCCGGTTTCATCAGCGCTTCCACATTTCCATCGAGCACGGTCACGCGAACAAGCTGAGTAACGATTACTCGAGCACGGCGTATTACTACCTTTCCGAGCCGAGGCGGGGCGGCCCCGGCCTGTTGCCAGTCGAGGAACGACTGCCGCGTCCGGACGAGCCGAAGTACGGCGAGTGAAAGACGATAAACGGCCACACATCCGCAAGGGAGAAATCATGATCGGTCAGACCAGCCTGGCGTCGCTGCCCGCGCTGCGAACGTACAAGAGCCACCGGATTTCGAGCTGGGACACCACCGGCGCCAACACCGACGCCTGGCGGATCGAGGCCGGCGAAAAACGCGTCATCGGGCAGATCGACAGCCCCGGCTGCATCAAGCACATCTGGATGACGCTCGGGATCCCGTCCGAGGACTACTGCCGCCGCATCGTGCTGCGCATGTACTGGGACGATTGCGCGGAACCAAGCGTGGAATGTCCCATCGGCGATTTCTTCGGACTGGGTCACGGCATGCGCAAGGACTTCATCACCGCGCCGCTCCAGATGAGCCCGCAGGACGGCAAGGGGTTCAATTCGTGGTGGCCCATGCCCTTCAGGGAAAAGGCCATACTGGAAGTGGAAAACCAGGGCGAGGAAGGCTATTTCCATTACTTCTACATCGACTACGAGACCTATCCCACCGTTGACGCGGTGGCCGATCAGGCTTATTTTCACGTACAGTGGCGCAGGGAAGCCGACACGAAGGGGTGGGCCTTTGAAGAAGGGCTCAAACCCGACGAGTACCGGAACGACCCGCGCTGGCAGAATACGAGCGACGAGGAAAACTACGTCATCTGCGACGTCGAGGGCGACGGCATCTACTGCGGCGCCCACCTGGACATCGACTGCTTTCAGCGGAACCCGAACGACTGGTACGGCGAAGGCGACGACATGATGTTCATCGACGGCGAGGCCTGGCCGCCGTCGCTGCACGGCACGGGTACCGAGGACTGGTATCACGGCGCCTACGGTCCGACGACGGAGTTCCAGGCCCCGTACCACGGGATCATTCTCTACAGCGGGAACCCCGAATGGAGGTTCAAGGGCAAGAACACCGTGTACCGGTATCATATTGAAGATCCGATCCGGTTCCGGAAAAGTTTCCGCATGTCCATAGAGCACGGCCATGCGAACAAACTGAGCAACGATTACGCCAGCACGGCCTACTACTACCTGTCCGAACCGCGTCAAGGCGGACCGGTCCTGCTGCCGGTCGAAGAACGCCTGCCGCGGCCGAACGAGGAGCGGTATGGATGACGGGAAATTGACGATAGACTGAATGGCTGATGCCTGGTCGGCGTTACGAGGCGCGGACGGCTCGCAGTCCCAATTACGGAGGTTTAAATGTTAACCCAGCAGCAGGTTGAGTTCTACCACGAGAACGGTTATTTGACCGTCGACAAAGTGCTTTCGGATGCGGAAGTCGCGGATCTGCAGCGGGTGACGGACGAATTCGTCCAGAAGGCTGCCGCCTTTACCGATCATACGGATTTCTACGATCTTGAGCCGGGTCACACGGCGCACGATCCGCAGGTGCGCCGCCTGAAAAGCCCGATCGACCACCACGACGTGTACCGGAGCACCATTGAACACGACGGCATCCTCGACATCGTGGCACAGCTGATCGGCGACGACATCCGGACCAACGGCAACAAGCTGAACATGAAGTCCGCCGACTACGGCAGCCCGGTGGAGTGGCACCAGGATTGGTCTTTTTATCCACACACCAACGACGACATCCTGGCCGTCGGCGTCTGCATCGACGAGATGACCGAAGCCAACGGCGCCCTGCTGGTGATACCCGGTTCCCACAAGGGGCCGACCTACGACCACCACCAGGACGGCCGGTTCTGCGGCGCGGTGAACGATCCCGACTTCACCCCGGACAACGTCGTTGCACTCGAAGTGCCCGCGGGTGGGATTTCGATCCATCACGTCCGGACGCTGCACGGATCGGCGCCGAACTATTCCGGCGCCCCACGGCGGCTGCTCCTGTTCCAGTACGTCGCCGCCGACGCCTGGCCGCTCACGGGAGCGGGCGACTGGGACGCCTTCAACGGCAACCTGCTCCGGGGTGAACCGACCAACGTGCCGCGTATGGCCGACCTGCCCGTACGTATGCCCCTTCCCGGGCCGGTAAGAGGCGGTTCGATCTACGAGACCCAGTCGGTCCTCGAGAACAAGACCTGGGCCCGGTGATCCGCTCGGGCCGAAGATTCAACCCGCGCCATGACGAACCCGGCCCGGTAAAGGACGCTGAGCGGTGAACGACTCGGCCCACAGTGGAGCGGAGCGCGCGGGTAATGCGGATCGAGGAGCGCGCGAAGACCAGGCCGGTCGGCATCGACCCATCCTCTTCTTCGACGGCGTATGCGGCCTGTGCAACCGGTTCATTGACCTGATGTTGCGGGCCGATAGCCAGGATCGCTTTCGGTACGCGCCGTTGCAGGGCGAGACCGCGAGGCGCTTGCTTGGGGTGAATGACGAGGCCGGCGACCGCAAGGCCTCCGATCTCTCCGTCGGCGGCGCCCGGAACGGCGAGCCCCAGTCCTTTGTTTTCCTCGAAAATGACAGGCGATTCGAGCAGTCCAGCGCCGTTCTGCATGCCCTGGGACGCCTGGGTGGGCTATGGCGACTGATCGCCGTGCTCTATGTATTCCCCAGACCTTTGCGTGATTCGATCTACCGCTTCGTTGCGCGTAACCGGTACCGTTGGTTCGGCAAAAGCGACGAGTGCCGTCTGCCCACGCCGGAAGAAAGGGAGCGGTTTCTTCCGTGACCTCCAGATATACGTCCGATAACCATCCCTTCGTTACACCCGACGTGGTCAACACCCTGCCGAGCAAGCCTGCGGATGTTTGGTCCGCGTATGGATCAGCGCCATCCCAGTATGGCGAATTGCGCCTGCCGAAGGGCGACGGTCCCAATCCTGTGGCCGTGGTCTTCCACGGTGGCTGCTGGCTCTCGCTTTACGCGGACCTGCACAATGCGGATGCGCTGGCGGACGCGCTGAGAGACGAGGGCATCGCGACTTGGAACGTCGAATACCGGTGCGTGGACCAGGATGGAGGCGGATGGCCGGGAACGTTTCTCGACGCGGGGCTCGCGGTAGACCACCTGCGCGCGCTGGCCGGGGGTCACGGCCTCGATTTGAGCCGCGTGATTACGGTCGGCCACTCGGCAGGCGGCCACCTGGCGCTGTGGACGGCCGCGCGACACAGGCTACCCGAGGAAAGCCCGCTGTGGACCGCGGATCCGCTGGGACTGCGTGGGGCAATCGTACTGGGCGGTCCCGGAGATTTGAAGGCATTCGCGCCGCACGCGGATGCGGAATGCCGGCAAGGCGTCGTGGCGGAACTGCTGGGGAAGCCTGGTGTATCATCCGAAAGTCTGGAAGCGCGGTACAGGTGCGGATCCCCTGTCAAATTGCTGCCGCTTGGCGTGAGACAGGTCACGATCAGCACGGAACATGACTGGGTCGTACCGCCCGAACTGGGTGCGGCCTACGTGGAAGCGGCCCGCGCGGCCGGTGATCCTGTCGAACACGTCATCGTCTCGAACGCCGGTCACCACGAACTCATGGTCCCGGGTTCGGTGACGTGGCCCGCCATATGCCGGGCCGTGCATGCATTACTTGAATCCTGAGCACGGCCGTGATTCCGGCCGAAATAGGAAGCCGGTGATAATAGAAGCCGGTAATGATTGAAGCCGATATTGGAAATGGTTAGGACTGATTATGGAAATGAAAGGACAAACCATGCCCAGCATCACCGTTAAACCCGATTGCGGCCATTCGCCTAAAAAGGCTCTGCTGCGGGACTTCATCTCCGCCTTCGCGCACGCGGACGTCGACGGCATCCTGGCCCCAATGAGCGATGACATCGTCTGGAATCTGGTGGGGGAAACCGTGATCGAAGGCAAAGAAAACGTCCGCAAACTCCTGGAATCGATGGAAAACGCGGGAACGAGCGATCTCGTCATCGAATCCATCATCACCCACGGCCGGGACGCGGCAGTCAACGGCGTGATCCGATCGAACGCGGGCCAGGCTCACGCTTTCTGCGATGTCGTTCAGTTTACCAGTACGTCCGGCACGAAGATCAAAACCATGACCTCGTACTCGATTGCAGTGAGCGAGGAGAGATAAGCCGTGCAGAAGATCGTCACCAATCTGTGGTTCGACGGGCGTGTCGAGGAGGCCCTGGAACTCTATACTTCGCTGCTGCCCGATTCGCGCGTCCTCGGCGTCACCCGTTACAACAAAGCCGGCATGGGCACACCGGGCGACATCATGACCGCGAACTTCGAACTGGCGGGGCAGTCATTCACGATCATCAATGGCGGGCCGCATTTTAAACACAGTCCGGCCATGTCGCTCTGCGTCACCTGCGTCGATCAAGAGGAGGTGGACAGACTATGGAACGGCCTGACATCCGATGGCGGCAAGGAAAGCCGGTGCGGCTGGCTGATCGACCGCTTCGGCGTCTCCTGGCAGATCATGCCGGCGAGGTTGGGCGAGATGCTGGGCAGTGCTGACACGGCGGCGGTCGAACGGGTCACCGCGTCGTTCCTCAAGATGAACAAGCTCGACATCGCCGAATTGGAAAGGGCCTTCCGCGATGAGTAGACCGAAGCCGTCCCGGCATGCCCCGGAGGAGGTGGATACGTATCTGGCCGCACTGCCGGATGACTTTCGCGCCACGTTGCAGCAACTGCGAGAGATCGTACGGCAAATCGCGCCGGACTGCACGGAACGGGTCAACTACCGGATTCCGATCTTCCGCCTCAAGAGAGACTTCGTGGCCATGTCGGCCGCCTCGAAACACGTCGGATTCCACACCATGAGCAAGGCTATTCCGGCGGCCATGAAGGACGAACTCGGTGAGGAAGGGATCTGGATATCCGGCACGACGTTCCACATCAAACCCGGAACGGGTCTTCCGGTAGCGTTGCTGGAGAAAGCGTTGCGCGCGCGGCTGAGGGAGCTGGAGTCCGGCTAAAGCAGGTGACCAACAATGCCTGGGTTGAGCAACAGCCGCGGCGGTATGAGCCGTACTTCGCACGATTACCCAGGCACTCGACCGTCAGGTATCGAGATTCAGCGTCCAGTTGTTCCACTTGCGGTCCGGCAAACCACCTAGGGACCGGTAGAATGATTCGGCGGCGGCGTTCCCGGTCATGACCGTCCAGGTGACTTCCGACGCGCCAATGGACCGTGCATGCGCAGTCACCGACGCCATCAGGGCCTTTCCCGCACCCATGTTCCGGGCAGCCTCGACGACAAACAGTTCTTTGAGCACGAGCTTCGGACGCAGCGTGTAGGTCCAATGGATTGGATAAGTAACCGCCATTCCGACGAGATCGTCTTCGTGTTCGGCGACGAACGCGGTGAACAACCGATTGTCGCTAAAACCGTGCTCGAGGATGCTCTCCCGCGTCACGGCGAACTGGTCGATGTAGTCTTCGTACCGCGCCAGCCCTTCCATGAGTTCGAGCAGGCGATCGGTGTCTTCCGGTACGGCTAATCTGACGTGCATTCGGTAAGGTATCCCTACGCGGCCAGCACTTCCCGCAGCGCCTTGAGGAAGGCGTCGTTCTCTTCCGGCAGGCCGATGGTGACCCGCATGCCCCGTTCCAGCATGGGATACCGGCTCACGTCGCGGATGAGCACGCCGCGGTCGATGAGTCCGTGGAAGATCCCGGCGACCGGACGTTCCGCCTCGAAGAGAATGAAGTTGGCGTGGGAGGGGTAGGGTCGGATGCCGGGCAGCTCCCGGAGGCCTTCGTAGACCCGTTGTCTCTCGGCCCGGATCAGCGCCGCCCGCTCCTCGATCAGGGCATCCTGCCCGATCAGCGTCCGCGCGGCGATCAGCGAGATGGCGTTCACATTGTAGGGAAGCTTGACCTTCTCGATTTCTCTCGCCACGGATGGATCGGCGGCCAGGTAGCCCAGCCGAAGGCCGGCCGCGCCCAGTGCTTTCGAAAAGGTACGCGTGATCACCAGGTTCGGATGCCGGTCCAGCAGTTCGATGCAGGACACGCCGCAGAACTCGTAGTAGGCCTCGTCCACCACGACCAGGCCCGTGGCCGCTTCGGCGATCGCCGCCACTTCTTCAGGCTGAATCATCGAGCCGGTCGGATTGTTCGGTGAACAGAGCACCACGAGTCTCACGCCAGGCTGGGCGCTTTCTTCCTTCAGCCGATCGACGTCGAAGCTCAGGTCTCGCTTGAGGTGTACCGTCCTGATGTCGGCGCCCGCGATCCTGCCCATGAGTGCGTAGAGGGTAAAGGTCGGCGCAGGCAGCACCACCCGGTCTCCCCGGCCAACCGCGGCCTGGAAGACCGCCTGGATCAGTTCGTTCGAGCCATTGCCGATGAGGATGTGTTCGGGACCCAGTCCGTGCCTCTGGCCGATGGCCGCCTTGACCTCGCCGGGGACGAATCCGGGATAGCGGCCCCAGTTGCTCGCCAGGGCCTCGTCCACGATCTCCCGCTTGAGTTCCTCGGGCACATCGAAGGGGCATTCATTCTGGTTGAGCTTGACCGGGCAGTCCGGCTGGACCAGCGTGTAACCTGACATGGCGCGGACGGCCGCTTTTACGGGTGGGGAGGGTTCACCGGTGTTATCGCGCGTCGAGGCAGCCATGCCTTTAGTAGATCACCTTGTTCAGCGGGTACTCTACCAGGCCTTGGGCGCCGGCCCGCTTGAGCGCCGGGATCAACTGCCGGATGGTGTGCTCCTCGATCATCACTTCGATGGCCACCCACTCCCTGTCGGCCAGGGGAGACACGGTCGGGTTCTGCAGCGCGGGCAGCAGGGCGGATACGGCGTCCAGGTCCGCGCGCTTCACGTTCATCTTGAGGCCGACCATTTCCTCGGCGAGCATGGCGCCTTTGAGCAGCAGGGCGATGTTCTCGATCTTGCGCCGCTTGTCGGGATCCTGCCAGCTCGTCCTGTTCGCGATGAGCCGGTTGGTGGACACCAATATAGTATCGAGGATGCGAAGCTTGTTGGCCCTGATCGAACCGCCCGTTTCGGTGATTTCCACGATCGCGTCCGCCAGGTCCGGGGCCTTGGCCTCGGTGGCGCCCCAGGAGAACTCCACCTTCGCGGTCACGCCGTGTTTTTTGAGGTAGTTTTCCGTGATGTTGACGACTTCCGTGGCGATGCGTTTTCCTTCCAGATCCTCGACGCTCTTGATGTCTGAAGCTTCCGGAACGGCCAGCACCCACCGAAGGGGCTGTCGCGTATGCTTGGCGTAGACCAGTTCCGCCGCCTCCACCACGTCCGCCCCGGTCTCCGTGATCCAGTCCTTGCCGGTCAGTCCGGCGTCGAACACTCCGTCCGCGACGTAGCGGCCGATCTCCTGGGCCCGGATCAGCATGATCTCCAGTTCTTCGTCGTCCACCCAGGGAGAGTAGGACCGGCTGCTGACCGTGCAATGAAACCCCGCCTTCCGCATGAGTTCGAAGGTGGATTCCTGCAGGCTTCCCTTGGGCAGCGCCAGTTTGACAAGCATTTCCGTATGCTCCTCGTGACTCTTGTGGGATCGACTCCCTGGGTGACCTTACTGACTGTTTTAGTGCTTTCTCTTTCTGATCCAACTCGCTTCTCAAGCTCACTGCTTCGAATTGCCACCGCGTTTCCATCGAAGATCCATCCAACAGAAAAGCCGCCTGAAAATAACACGACCTTGCACAATTGTCCAATTCTATCGACGACCACGCCTCAATGGTGTAGTTACATCGAAATATAGTTTGAACTGACTGCTGTCGGCGGGATTTGTTACGTGCACTACATCGTAATACAGGCCATCATGGACTTCCAATTCCTTAACGTTGTACACAAGACCAAACATCCCGAGAAAGGCCCATCTTTCTTGAAGACTTGTGCAAAAAAACGCTGTCTCTGGCGACTTTCCGTCACCACTGGTCCAGATCGACTCGATCAGACCATCCAAAACGGATTCGTGGAAATTACCGGTTGTTGTGTCATTGTTATTTCTTGAACAAATCATAGCCCCATAATGGGCATCCAGACTGATGTAACTGTAGGAGAGTATACGTGTTGCATGCTCAAGACATTTTTCCCAGTCCTCTTCATTCATACCCTCATTCATGTTTGCCGTGTCGTTTCTTTCCGTTGTCGCATAAGGCGCGTAGTATTCTGTTCTCACATATACCCTTCGTAGCTCATCGAAATCCACTGATGTTACGTCTGCCTTTAGTTTCTCCACAAGTTCAGCATAGCGAGCGTTTGCTTCTTCAAAGTCCTTTACCTCGGTTTGATTCTGATCGATTTGGGAAACACTGTATGCCAGCAACGCGATGATATAAAGGATAGTAAGCGACATGCCAACTCCTCCACTTGCTATTTGTCAGTCTCGTAGTTGACAAGTTTAAACTCTGGAAGCTCACGACATTGTAAGCACAATGAATACCACAACAAAGACTATATTGTGGGTTCTACGTAGAACAAAGCATCACGGCGTGGAGATTTAGATTCAGATACCGATGCATAGTGTGTCAGCATCAGGACGTTCACCGGGTCAGAGAAGCCTTGATATGGGTTCTCATTTATAACCCTTTCCGTTTAACGATTGACGTTATATATCAAATCATACTTTCGCAGATCGAGAAACCGAGAAGATCTTCCGCGGCGACGCCTACGATGTTGAAATCGTAGACTATCACTAGGAGAGCCAACCATGCGTAACAAAAAAACAGATCCTGTACATCCAGGTGAGGTCTTATTGGAGGAGTTTCTCAAGCCAATGAACCTGAGCCAGAACCGCCTGGCGCTTTCCATCGGCGTACCGCCGCGACGCATCAACGAAATCGTCCTGGGAAAACGAGGCATAACCGCCGATACGGCCCTCAGGCTGGCTCGCTACTTCGATATGTCGCCCCAGTTCTGGATGGGCATACAGATGGACTATGCGCTCGACGTTGCCGAAGACGAGCTATCAGATCGGTTGGCGATTGAAGTTCGGCCACTTCAAGCGACCAAGCAGGCAGTATCCTCCTGAGTGCTTAGATACGGGATGATTGATCTCGAAGAGGGGCGTCATCCTTGTCGCCCCGACACTGCATCCTATAAATAGTATGAATGCAAACAAGACCGCCGTGATTTTCGATATCGACGGAGTCGCGCATTGCTGAAACACTACTTCACGATAAGCGCCAGACATCTGCTCAGGTATAAACACTACGCGGTGCTCAATACCCTGAATCTGGCCGTCGGCATATCCTGCGCGATCCTCATCGGGCTATACATCCAGGACGAACGCCAATACGACCGGTATCACGCGAACGCGGATCGTATCCATCGCATCGTGAACGGGTCCAATGCCAAAACGACGTCCGCCCTCGGCCCCGCCCTGCAGAGACTCCTGCCCGAGGTCCGGTCATTCGTTCGCCTCAGCCCGCCGTCGGGCGGATGGGTCGTGCGCCACGAAGACCGGTCGTTTTTCGAAGACCGCGTGTTCTGGGCGGACCCCGATCTCTTCAGCGTTTTTACGTTTCCAATGGTGCAGGGCAATCCCGATCTGGCGCTGCGCGATCCATGGACGGTCGTCATCACCGAATCGATGTCGCGCAAGTACTTCGGCAACGCCGACCCCCTCGGTGAGACCATATCGCTTGATACGTGGGATTTCACCGTCACGGGCGTGATGCGCGACATACCCGGGCACTCGCATTTTCAGGCGGACTTCTTCCTTGGGATTACCGCGGCGCCCGAGTTCTTCGGCGATGACTACCTGGAACGCTGGGAAGCGCCTTTTTTCTATACCTACCTGTTGCTGTCCCCGGATGCGGATCACGGCGACTTCCAGCAGAAAATGGCGGGTGTGCTCGAAGAGCGGGTCGGCGCCCAGTGGGAAGCGAAAAACGTCACGATGGCCCTCCAATTGCAGCCGCTGACCGGCATCTACCTGAACTCCCATCTCGAGAACGAGGCCGGATCGAACGGCAACGGCATGTACCTGCTCCTGCTGGCCGCCCTGGCTGTCGTGGTCGTCCTACAGGCCTGCTTCAACTTCATGAACATGGCAACGGCCCGTTCGCTGACGCGCATCCGGGAGGTCTCGCTGCGGAAGGTCTTCGGCGCAAACCGGGGACAACTGGTCCGACAGTACATGGGCGAATCCTTCAGCATCACGTTCGTTGCAACGGCAACCGCGCTGATACTCGTCGCGCTCAGCCTGCCCTTCTTCCAGGAGCTCACCGGGAAAACGATCGCGCTCGACGTTTTTTGGTCGTGGCGATTCTGGGCCGGCATCGCCGCGATAACACTCCTGGTAGGGTTCGTTTCCGGCAGTTATCCCGCGTTCTTCATCGCCGCCTTCAGGCCGATACAGCACTTGAAAGGCTCGTCCGCGACGGAAATATCCGCGACGGGCGCAACCCGCCACATGGTGAGAAGGTTGCTGGTCATGGGCCAGTGCGTGATGGTGATATTGCTGATCGGCAGCACCTGGGTGTTTACCGTGCAACTGGACTACGTACAGAACAAACGGCTGGGCCTGCAGGCGGAACAGGTGCTTGTCGGGCCGTCCAGCTTTCCATCCTTCGTGGATCAGTATCCCGTATTCAAGGAATCGCTGGAGCAGCTAACGCAAATCGAACGCGTCAGTACCGCCATGATGCTGCCCGGCCGCACGGGCCGTAAGGGTATGCTCCCCGCGACGGGCGTGCAACGGACCGATCTGCCCCAGGAAGACGTGCGGAATTTCCAGGATTTAACCATTACCGACCACTTTGTCGAAGTATTCGGCATGGACCTGCTGGCCGGCCGCACACCCTTGAGGTCGCGCGGCACCGACGAGCGCGAAGCCGTACTGATCAACGAAACCGCCATGCGCAGGCTGGGATGGGATTCGCCGGACGAAGCCATCGACCGGGAGATCATGGTCGATATGGGAAACCCCTGGGCGCACGAACGTCGGATCATCGGCGTGGTGGCGGATTTTCACATGCGTTCGCTCCATCATCGCATCGAACCCATGATCATCAGGCACTGGTTCAGGGACAACCTGCCCTTCTACGCGATACGTATCGACACCGATGATCTGAATGGCACGGTCTCCCGGATCGAGGAAACCTGGAAGCAGCTGATGCCGGACGTGCCCATGGTATATTCGTTTCTCGACGAGGATTACGACCGGCTCTACGCGGCCGAGCGGACGCTGCGCGAGGTATTCGGCGTCTTTTCGTTCATCGCGGTCTTCATGGCATGCGCCGGGCTGTTCGGACTGGCATCTTTCATGACAGAGCGGCGCACGAGGGAAATCGTCGTGCGGCGGATTCTTGGTGCCACGGTGTTTCAAACGGCAGGCCTGCTCCTGAAGGAGTACGTCTACCTGGTGCTGATCGCGACCGCGCTGGCCGCGCCAATCGCCTATTATGCAATGGGGCAGTGGCTTCAGATGTTCTCGTACCGGGTGGACGTCGGACCGGCCGCCTTCATTGTCGCCGGCGTGGTCGTCCTGGCCATCGCCTTGATGACGGTGAGTCTGCGCGTCGTCCGCGTGGCCCAGGCGAACCCGGTGGACGCGCTGCGGTATGAATGAGTCTGCGCCAGTGGAGTGCGTGCAAGTCAACACAACCCTGCGCTGCCGAGTCGTGTTCTTAATCCCTCTACACCATCCTCTACCACATCCGCTTTCCCTTCCTCCAACCCGTAGATGACCTCGTGACAGGAGGCCATCCAGGTGTAAAAACGAAGCCTGCGCTCGAAATTGGCGTCCAGCTCGAAGTGGTAGCCGTCTCGAACCCTTTCAACGGCCTTCATGCCATAGGTGACGAAGATCCCGACGAAATCGATTGTCGGATCGCCGATGGTCGCGTCTTCGAAATCGATCAGTCCGTTCACGGTCGTACCGTCATCGCGGATCAAAACATGCTCGCAGCCCAGGTCGCAGTGCACCAGGGCGACGTCTTCGAGCGTCGCGAGTTCTTCGTCGAGAAACCGTTCGAAACCGCGTTCGACTGCGTCGATCGTGCGCGAATCCAGTAAGGGCGATACCATGGTACGGACGGTTTCCCTCAGCGCGTGGTACCGCTGCTGCCACGCATCGACCGTGGGTTCCACGGCACAGGCCTCGGCGACCAGCGATGTTGGTATGTTGTGCAGCGAGGAGAGCGTCGCCGCGATGGCTTCGGCTGTCACGGCGGGTAATTCTCGAGAGGAGTGCGCGGCCGCTACGGATCCGTCGGTTTCGTCGTCCAATCCGCGGTTGTTAAATGGATGATCCGAAAGGGGACGGCCGGGAATCCGCCGGTAACCTGCAAAGGGCTGGCCGTTCCGGAAACCCGCGTGTTCGAAACGCGGTACGGCGAAGTCAACCCGTGGGGCAACGATGGGCAGAACCGCCTGCTCTTTCTGCAGGTTTTCTGCGACGACACTATTCCTGGGAAACCGGAAGATCCAGCCGGGCTTGTGGGACTCACCGGGCTTGCGGAACTCGCCGTGCTTGTGGAACTCGGCCTGCTCACCGTGCCCATTCGATTCTACTTCAAAGGTCCAGTAAGACCAGCCTCCGGTAATGGGATGGACCCGGCCGTGGTCCAGTCCCAGACTGGCGTGTAGGTTTTCTACATCCCGGGTTGTCACGACTGGATACTGCTCGATTGGGTTCTGAATGATCAACCCGTCCTTTGAATGCCCGTTCATGTCACGAACGACAGTTTAGCCGAGACTCAGCACGGTCCTGAATTTCTCTACACAAATCTGAGCTTCTCGCTGGTCTCCGGTCTCCAGGCAATAGCACAGTCCTCCGAGCTCTCTGTAGGCGAGGTGCAGTTCAATGCGGGAGATGGCACCGGGACCGAATTCGCCGCCCTTCGCCTGATATGCCTCGAGCATACAGGTCATGTATTTACGGCCCAGGCGCATCAGGGGCACGAAATCAAGGATCGGATCGCCGAATCCCGCGTGTTCCAAGTCGAGGACCCCTGCGACCCGCAGTTCTTCGGCCGTGTTGAACAGGATGTGTTCATGCCACAGGTCACCATGTTGAAATCGATGGTCCGGTCCACCTTCTTCCAGGTCCCGGCAGTACTGCGCCCACCAGGCTTCAGCGTTGCGCAGTTCGCGGGATGTAAGGGCTGCTTTCAAATAGGCGTGCGCGTAAGACCATGTTTCCTCGGGCCGGGGAGTCTCGGCTGAAATCAGTCCCGGCAGGTCCTGTTGCCTGATGGCCTGAATGGCGAGAACCAGCTCGCCGGTCATTGCCGCGACTGGCTGAATCCGTGGCGAGCACTTGAGTATTGAGTCCAGGTTCGGCCCCTCTATTTTCCTCTGCATCATCACGCCATAGGGGAAGCCTTCCGATGCCTCGCAGTATCCCAGGACTTCCGGCACCTGAACAGGTAACATCAGTGGTTTGAGCTTTGAAAGGAGATCGCACTCCCTTCTGTGCCCTGTCTGAGCCTTCCCGTTCAGCGCCACCCTGAAGACCAGGCCGGCCGGGCTTCCCATGACGACGCTCTTAAATCCCGTACCTATTCTACGAAGTGGAAGCGCAGAGTCGCCGAGGTCGAAGGTGCGCCGTATGCGTTCGGCCAGCACATTGTCGTCTTCGAATTGTTCTGTAAGGGACATTGTGACGATATCGACTGGAAAACCCCTGAACCTTCAGGTATGACATATGAAGTGTCTGCAAAACTTAGCGGTGTGCCGGTTCAAAGGATTTAAAATCCATGCTAGCAATCCGACTGTAATCAAGTCACCTGGAGTAGTCAATCATTGACAAATGCCGGAATAGCCAGAACTCCGATATGATTTCGCATATTGACATAGCATGGATACCGTGCTACTATGCTACAATGATCATGTCGTTCCGGAATAGCGGCACCGAGGATATCTTCTACGGGCGGGAAACACGTGCCGCACGCTCTGCATGCCCGTACTCATTGTGGTCCATTGCCGCACGAAAACTTGAACAGTTGGATTCGGTCGATAGACTACGCGACCTGAATAGTCCACCAGGCAATCGTCTCAAGGCTCTGCGGGGTGTGCGGACCGGGCAATACAGCATCCAAATCAACGACCAGTACCGCGTTTGCTTCGTTTGGTCGGATGCTGGGCCCCGGGATGTCGAAATCGTCGATTATCACTAGAATGAGTAGCGAGGAGTTCATTATGGTGCGTGTCCCTACTGATCGTGTTCCCACCCACCCGGGTGAAATGCTACTGGAGGAGTTCCTGATTCCGATGAACCTGACGCAGCGCGAGTTGGCTAATGCCCTTCACGTACCATACCAGCGTGTGAACGAACTGGTAAACGGTCGCCGCGGCATTACGCCAAGCACGGCGTTGCGTCTGGGCAAGTACTTCGATGTGTCTCCCTCGTTCTGGCTCAATTTACAACTCCGCTGGGACCTTTATCATGCTATGCGGTCAGAGGCCCGGGAGTTAGAAGCCATCGAGCCTAGGGGTGTTGTACTTGAAGCTTGATAAGAATAATGACCTCGCGAAGAAACGGCCGGAGAAAGAGGTACCGAGACTCCGCGTAGTTGTATGAATCCCATTTGTAGCCGGAAACCACCCCTGTTCATCCTCACCCGACGCGCACCGCATTGACAGGACTATAGCTTGTAGTTCCCGGCGTTGATCGTGAGCGTTCCGTCGTCGTGCTCTTCGTGCTCTTCGTGCGCTCCCTGCTCCTCTTCGTCGCTTTCGTCCTGTTCGCTTGCTTCGTGCAAGGTCCCTTCATTGACGGCCATCCTTGCCTCGACCGCGCTCATCTGGTCTGGAAAGCAGGTTATCGTACCCCAATTGTAGACCGCGGACAGACGGTCATGCAGGGTCCTGGCGTCCACGTCTTCTTCGATGGTCACGGTTCCGTTGTTGTACAATGTGGCGGTCCCGTCGATCAGGTCCAGGCGGGACTGGCGCAGCGTGAGATCCGTCTCCACGACCCAGAGCGTGCCGCCGTAGAATACGACGTCGGTGTTCAATGTATCGCATGCGCCCGAAAAGACTTCGCTCAGCGGTTCCGGGCACAGGACCCTGCCCGTGCAGACGAGGCTGTCGAGCGCCGTGTCCAATGTGACCGCGTCCACGTCATCATGGATGGTGACGCTGCCTGCGGCATAGATCTTCCGCCCTTTCCAGGACCGGATGCTTGCGGCGGTGATCGACAGGTCGCGTTCGACCAGTTCATGTTCATCCGGTACGACGTTCGTGTCCGGCGAAGCGGACTTCGGATCATACTTGGAACGTAGCATGCTCACGTTTTCCGCGCGACAGAGGACGTCGCCTCTGACGAGCACCGTGTTGATCTTCCGGTCGAGCACGTCGTTCGACACAGGCTCCGGTATCCGGAGATTCCCCGTGACGACCAGGTCCACGTCATCGTCCAGCGACGCCAGATAGACTTCGTCCAGCATGACATCGCCTTTAATGAGCTGTGCGGAGGACCTGTACGGCGTAAGTCCGCCCATATTGGCCGTCAGTTTATTCGTGATCGGTCCGGCCACGTGCTCCGGATACAGGATATCCCCCATGTTGATGATTTCATACCATGATCCTTCCACACCCTCGGCGGTAACATCCGGCTCCAGCGTGACGTTGCTCATGTTCATGATAAGAAACGGTTCTACTTCACCTGAAAACGCATCCCGGCCCAGTATTTCATCCGCCAGAATCGTTTTCAGCCTGACCTCCCTGGGGACTTCGATCATGTTTCCCACGTTGTTGGAAAACATCGACAGAAAGTCCCTGGTTTCCGCCGTCACCAACACGCTGCCGGCGTTGACGTGCAAGATCCTGGACGCCACCTGTTCCGTGGTTTCCCGCATGTCCAGGTTGCCACAGTTGATTCGAACCGATCGGGGGGCGCGGTCTTCGAGATTCATTGTCTTCCTCCTGTCCTTTGGGATGCATCCGAAAACGGGAACATTGACTGTCGTGCCTCGGCGTGTGCTGCCGGGTGTGCGTGCGATGCCCGACGCATCGTCAGGAGAATCGGGATTTTCTCGCGCGCAGTTTGCTGATGGTCACGTGCAGGCGGTAACGGACCGTCGAAGCCGGAATCCCCGTACGCGAGGCGATTTCCTCGCTGGTCATTCCCGTTACGAAACGCATATGGAAAAGATCGTGATCTCTCCTCGGTATGTACCTCATTATCTCAGGTAGGCTGACGGTTTCGAAAATATGGGGGTCCGTATCAGATTTCCATCCGGCAGTTGTGCGAATCGACTCCTCCTTTAGTATTTGATGCAACGTCCCGAGGAATGCCCTTTCTCTCCTTCGGGCACGCTGCTTGTCAACGAACAGATTGCCCATGGTCCTGAACAGCCAGGCACGCCTCTTGTGGGGCGACAGCGATTTGAGCAGATTCAGGTTTTTCATGGCCCGAATGAACGTTTCCTGTAGCAGATCGTCCGCATTGTCTTCGTCCGCGCTCAGAATTTGAGCGTGCCGCGTAAGTTGAGCGGCATACGTTACATAAAGATCACCAACGGTCATGCGCTTTTCCGATCATCACAACCTGTGAGCAATTGAAACCTGAACGGTTCTTATACTTATGACTTCCCGCCGCATGGGGCAGTCTGCCGCGGATGGCGGTTTACTATCACCCGGGTCGATCTACTCAATACGACGATCCATGATGAGGAACCGTTTGGAAAACATGCATGCGGGTTGTGTGCGGCCGAGGTGTGCATAGTCTCTCAGCCATTAAAATACGGATAAGAAACAGGGATCTTTTCACTGCTGTATCTCTTGTCGCTTAACAGCGGGTAGACCATATTCATTCAAGTCTTGCATAGATGCTGACTGGTACAGGATAATGCCGTGGATATTTCCGCAGTATCCTTCGACGTGGACCAGACCCTGATCGACACGGATCAGGTCATCATGCGATCCATGGAGTCCGTGCGCGATGAACTGATGAGGTGTGTTCCGGGTGAGCAGTCGCGGAGTCTTACGGTGGAGGAGATGTGGTCTATTCGCGACCGGGAGGAGAAAGGGTACACGGGCGATGTGAGGGACTACGACGAAATCCGGCGGAACTCATTCCTGAAGATGCTTGACCATGTCGGTTACTCGGGGCCCGATCTCTCGCACCAACTCAACGAATCCTACCTGAAATACCGGTATAAAGATATCCAGCCTTACGAAGATGTCGTGCCCGCGCTCGATGTCCTTGGCCCGCGTTACACGCTCGGCCTGCTGTCCAACGGCAACAACTACCCCGGATATTTCGGTCTCGCGGGACGGTTTGACTTCGCCGTCTTCGCCCAGGACGTTCGAATCGAAAAACCCGATCCCAGGATCTTCCGCATCGCGGCGGAACGGGCTTCGTGCGAATTGAGTCAGATCATGCACGTGGGTGATTCGCTGGAAACCGACGTAGCGGCCGCGCAGGCTGTCGGCGCAATCGGTGTCTGGCTGAACCGGGAAGGCGAGGCGAACGATTCGGGGATCGAGCCGGACCATGAAATCACGTCGTTGACCGAACTGCCAGCTATTCTGGGCCTGGGGTAACCGGACAACACCAACAATAGTTGGGTTGGCGCGCTGATCCTGGTTGTGACGATCAGGTTTATCCCACTCGGCTGAACGCCAGCCGCTCTCCGGCGAATCCCTCGCGCCAGATGCTCGTGCACGCCTCCACCATCTCCCCGAGATTCTCCGTAACCTCGCCGAAGCGATTACCGGGGACCAGGCCCATGTTGGGTGACAGGATCAGATTGTCCCGTCCGTAGAAGATCGCGAGATCGACCAGGCCCCTGCTGAAGGCGACCTCGCGCAACGACGGCACGTTGACGGCGCCGGGTGGAAAGTAGAAGTAAAGCAGGTCCCCGGTGATCGGCGTAACTGTGGGATTCTCCATACCGATCTCACTCGGTGCGAAGGGTGGGACGAGGGCATAGACTTCATTGCTCGCGTATTTGGCGTGATAGGCATCATTCTCCTGCGGCAGTGCATTCCACAGCGCCTCGCACGTCTTCGGCGCAAGGTCGTCCAGCAACCGCGCGATACAGCTCACGCCGCGTTTTCGCAAGGTCACTTCGATAAATCGATCCATGCCGGTCTCCTTACAGTTCTCCTGGGTCGCCTGCCATCATCCGTCCCAGGCCGGACTGTGGCGTCAGACGGTCCGCAAGGCGCAGGGCTTCCCACATCGTCACCTGGTTCGCCGTCAGCACCGTTTTACCGACCGCCGTCTCGAGTTCAGAAAGTAAACCTGCGGTGTGCAGTGCGGTGTCCGGAATCAGCACCGCTTCCGCTTCGGGATGATCGTTGGCTCGGGCAAAGCGCAGCACCTCGTCGCGTTCAATTAGCGCGGAATCGTCCCCCGACCACACTCCGAGGCATCCCATGTGAACCACCTCAAGGCCATCTGCATCCAGAAAATCGCAAAAGAGGTCGGAAAGTGCTTCGGGGTACGTTGAGGCCACGGCGACACGCTTCAATCCGAGGGCTTTGTAGGCACTGAGGAACGCCAGCGACGTGCTCGATGACGGCACGCCGAGTGCGTCGGCCAGGTCCTGTGCCTGGCGCCGCGCTCCATCCACGCCGAACGCAAAGCTTGCGCTGGTGCAGGCCCACATACAGACGTCAACGTCTTGAGGACGCAGTTCCTCGGCCCCCGCGAGAAGGTATTCCCGGCTGCCGGTGATCTGCGTCTCGTCGATACGATGCAGGTTCGGACTTTCGGTATGAACCACCCGGACATCCACCGCGGGCTTCAATGCGGCGGCGAGAAGCGGATAGTCGTCTTCCGCGGAATACGCGGGGTAGAGGATGCCGATCTTGAGCGGGTTTTCCATGGGTAGAGATATCTCGCATGTACCTTTGCGGCCTACCGGACTGCACCTCGCGCAATCCGTTACGGTTCCTCACGCAAATAGTCGTAGACAACCCGCGCATATCCTTCGGAATAGCTGCTCTCCATATGAAAGGCATCGCCGTATTCGAGCGGCGCGAGCGGGGTGAGGTCGCACCGCGGTGAAGCACCGAGTTCGATGGTGCCCTTCCCTTGCGCGAAGGAGTGCACTTCCACGTCCTGGGTCGTTTCGGTGCAGTCGATCAACTGCTTTATCGCAGGTCCCGGACCGTCGGCCCGGGGTATGATCTTCAAGCGCCATGCCGGGGTAAGGGCGGGCATCGGGTCGTGGGGCGGGTCGGCATCCTGGGGATCACCGGCTTCCACGCTCGAGGCGATGCGCAACACCGGCCCACCGCCATAGGAGGTCTCCGTGACCATGGACCGATCCGTATGGGTCACCTTCATGTCCGCGTATACCTTCGGCGTCCCGTAGATCTCCCGGCCCGCGGCGATGCCGGCGGGACCGTTGTGGAAGACATGGGAGCAGTAGAACCCGGTCTGGTCCCGGAAATGGCATTTCATCACGATAAACGACTCGTCGAAGGGTCCGTAATTCTCACAATATGGCACCTCCAAGCCCGAGGCCACGCACAACCCGTCCGCCGCCGCCTGCAGGGGCTCCGGGAGAAACTCCTGCACAGCGTCTGGCGCGGCATGAAAGAAGACGAAATGGAACCGCACGTTCCGATAAACCGCCGGTAGGGGCGGGTAGAAGGGGCTTCCCGCCGGCATGTTCCAGCCGTCATCGTGTTTAAGTCTCATGTGCGGGTCCCGAGCCGCGGTGGGCGATGCGATTTGTGTAATGTGCAGGACCATGTTCCTTGTCATTAACTTAAAGGTCTGGCATATTAGGTACAGGATGAATTCGCCAGCAGTTGCTCAAGCATCTTCACTATCGCCTACGCCAACTTCAATCGGTGCCGCATCAATCGGAAACGGGTGGTGCGAGACCGTTTCCCGGACCTCAAGAACATAACTATGCCCGATTCCACCCCCAACATCATCTACATCCTCGCCGACGACATGGGATACGGCGACATGGGGTGCAACAACTCCGGTTCGAAGATCCCGACGCCCCACCTGGACCTGCTCGCCGGGGAATGCATGCGTTTTACCGACGCCCACGCCCCGTCGAGCGTGTGCACGCCGAGCCGGTACGCTCTGCTGACCGGCCGTTACGCCTGGCGCACGCCCTTGCAGAACAGCGTCCTGTGGCCCTACGATCCGCCCCTGATCGAGCACGGACGCCTCACCGCCGCGGAATTGCTTCGCCGGCAGGGATACCGCACCGCGTGCATCGGAAAATGGCACCTCGGTTGGGAATGGGCCACCCGCGACGGCAAGCCGGCCCACGAGGGCACGGAGGTGGGCAGGCTGGACCGGGAACTGCGGGAGGAACGGGAACGGCACGTCGATTTCAGCGCGCCCATGCGCGGGGGGCCGGTCGACTGCGGATTCGACACGTACTTCGGCGTGGACGTACCTAATTTCCCGCCCTACACCTGGTTCGAGCAGGACCGCCTCGCCGGGGAGCCGACGGTAACCAAGCCCGACGACATGTTCGGATGGCCGGGCGTCATGAAACCGGGCTGGTCCCTCGAGGAGATGATCCCCGCATTCATACGCCGCGCGGTCAACTTCATCGAATCTTCCGGACCCGATCCGTTCTTCCTCTACTTCCCGCTCACGTCGCCCCACACGCCCATCGTGCCCAACGCGCCCTTCATCGGCCGGAGCGGCTCGGGGCTCTACGGCGACTTCGTATGCGAGGTGGACTGGGTGGTGGGCCAGATCATGGCGGCCCTGGAGCGCCGCGGCATCGCCGACGACACGCTGCTGATCTTCACGAGCGACAACGGACCGGAATGCGCCCCGGCCGCGGACGGCGGAAGCTACGAGCACGCGCGGCTTCACGGCCACTACAGCATGGGGAACCTGCGCGGCGTCAAGCGCGACGTGTGGGAGGGCGGACACCGCGTCCCCTTCCTCGCCCGGTGGCCGGGTGTTGTGCCTGCAGGCTCGGTCTGCGACCAGCTCACCACCCTGGGCGATTTCATGGCGACCTGCGCCGAGCTGACTGGCGTCGATCTGCGCGAGGATGAAGGCGAGGACAGCGTGAGCATGCTGCCGTTGTTGGAGGGGGAGACCGGTGACCCGGTGCGGGATTTCGCCGTTCACCACAGTTGCCACGGGACCTTCGCCATCCGCAGGGAGAATTGGGTCTTCATCGACGCCCCGGACGGGGACGACAACCGCGAACCCGACTGGTTCAAGGAGGAGCGCGGCTACACCGCCCACGACTACCCCGGCGAGCTCTTCAATCTCGACGTCGACATTTCAGAACGGATAAACCGGTACGGCGACCACCCGGCACTCGTCCGGGAGATGTCGCAGATGCTGGAACGGGTGAAGTCGGAAGTGATTTCGGAAAGGCCGTCGCCCGGGCGATGATTCGATGTGTGCTCTTTGACCTGGATGGTACGCTGATCGACACGTTGAACCTGTATGTTCGGGCGGTAGTCCGGACGCTGCAGGCGACCGGACACAACCTGATGTCCCTGGAAGAAGTCCTGTCGCTCCGCCTGAATTCCGAACCGCGGCTCATGGCCCATTTCTATCCGCCGGATGAAGTTGAAGGCGCCCATCAGCGCTTCCTTGAAAACTACCGCGGACTGCACGCCCGGTACTTCGATGGCGTGTATCCCGGCGTCGACGGACTGCTCAAATCGTTGCGCAGCCGAGGTATCAAACTGGGAATCGTTACCGGCAAGAGCCGGGGCGCCTGGACGATCACCCGTGAACACGTTCGGTTGGGCACATTCGATACGATGGTCTTCGATGACGATGTATCCACTCCCAAACCGGATTGCGAGGGTCTCGTAAAGGCGATGATCAACCTGAGCGCTTCACCTTCGGAAACCGTCTACGTCGGCGACTCCGTCGATGACCTGGAAGCCGCGACTGCCGCGGGCACCGGGTTCATAGCGGCCTTCTGGTCAAAATCCGAACCGGAAATCCTGGCCTTTGAGCAGGCCGCCGTAGAGATCGGTCCGTATGCCGGCGCGGACGATCCTGGTAATGTCGTACGGTTTATATAGGAGAGCGCGACGAAGAAACTTCCGCAGGACGATACCATACCGTAGCGCACCATGCCCGATTACAACTATCATTTCGATTATGATAATATCGAGGCGGCCCTGGCCTGCCTGGATGAATACGGCTTCTGCGTCATTCGGCAGCTGATCGGCCTGGACATGGTCTCCGCACTGAAGGATTCCATTGATCGTCACCTGGATCCGGAGGGCGACCTGGCCCCGGCGTCCAACCGGTATCACATGGCCTTCGCCGAGGACAGCGAGCCCGTCTGGGACCTGGTGGACAACCCGGCCTACATGCATTTCATACGCACCGTGCACGGTACGACCGACCTCTGCCTGCATCGCTCCGCGGCCATCCTGCGCACGCCGGGCGAAGGCATGGGCCGCTGGCACCAGGACCACCGGGGACACATCGAGAATCCGCAACGGGCCAATGACGTCCTGAACCGGTATCCCATCCCCAGCGGTGCGTGGTTCTACCTCAACGGGAGCCATCCCGATCGCAGCGGCATCGCGGTCATCGAGAAATCCAATCATCTGGAGTGGGAAGGCCCCGAAGGGTTCGTCATGGGACCGGATCGAACCGGCCTGTACCCCGAGGGCAGTACGCCCGACACGCCCTACGACCCCATGTCCGTGCCCGGCTGCGTCCCGGTCCTCGCCGACCCCGGCGATCTGATCTGCTTCGCCGCGCTCACCTGGCACGCCAACATGGCCACCCGCGAGCGGCGCTACTCCTGCGGCATCGGGTTCCGCCCCAAAAACTGGCGCATCGATGCACCGTGGCCCCTGCCCTCTTCGGCCGCCGCCCTCGCCGATCGACTTCCTGATCGCCTCAAGCATTTCACCGACGGATACACGGGTTTCGACGGGGAGTGGAGGGCGGACGAAACCTGATACGCGATCCACGGTTGGAACTTCATGATTACAACGTTGTTCTTCGATATCGGTGAGACCATCCTGGACGCCGGATCGCAGATGGACGCGTTGATGGAAGTGCACCGAAATGTGCTGGAGGACTTTGGCTTTCCTCTGGCGCAGGAAGAATATCGACAGTTGGACGACAGGATGATAAGGGCATTCGTGCCCAGTGCGATGCATGCGATTACGTGGCATTTCGCCAAGCCGGATAAAGGCCTGCACGACGACATAACCGGCAAGATACGTTCGCACTATGATGAAATAAGGCAGATCGAAGTACGACTCTATCCCGGCGTGGACGGTCTACTTGAAACGTTGGCCGGTGATTTCACCCTTGGCCTGGCCGGTAACGCGCCTGCGTCGGTGCTGAAATCACTGGAAGAACTCGGCGTATTGCGCTGGTTCACCCATACCGACGTATCCGGGCGTATCGGAATCAAGAAGCCGGACCCTCGATTCTTCGAGACCATTCTTGCCAATGCGCGCACGAGCGCGTCTGAAGCGGCCATGATTGGCGACCGGCTCAACAACGACATCATACCGGCCAAACGAATCGGCATGAAGACGATCTGGATACGATGGGGGCGTTACCGTGTCATGGAACCTCGCACGCCGGATGAAATTCCCGATGCGACCGTGGCCGATGTGTGTGAAATATCGGGCGCGGTAAACTCTTTCGTTGATTGACGCCCTGATCCAGAACAGTATAGATTCCGCCTGCAACCACTAACCCAGGTAGTATCAGAAGTTTGCGTGAATCATGTGCTCCCGCCCGCTCGATCCAAATAGTCTTCCCGATCCCATCCAGTCTCGCCTCAGGGGTTATTCTTCCGACGGCCGGAATCTTCGGACCGAATCCAGTTCAGCTGTATACCTCTACACGCATCCCTTGAAGAGCGGTTTGATCCTGAAGACGAGAGACGTACGGCTGCGACCGCAGGAACCGGATCTGCTGGCGGAGACCGTGGCCCTGACCTGGTTGCAGGACAAACTGCCCGTGCCCGAATACCGGTGCTTTCACGTGGAAGGCGAAACACAGTACCTGCTCATGACGCAGTTGGAAGGCGTAACGGGGATCCATCCGGAAGCGACGAAGGATCCAGCGCGTCTCGTGGAGAAATTCGCACAGGGCCTGCGCGAAGTACACGCGCTGGCTGTCGGTTCCTGTCCCATGGATTGGCGCATGTCGCGGTTCTTTCCGTGGGCGGATGGCCTGATCAACGGAGGTGTGTTTGACGATCGGATCCCGGCAGGTGGGACCAGAGACCGTCTAAGAGAAGAACTCGACGCGATCAGAGCCGCGCTGCCCGAGGAGGAAGACCCGGTATTCACCCACGGTGATTACTGCTTGCCTAACGTCATGTTCCAGGACGGCAAGCTGACCGGATACATAGACCTTGGTTACGCGGGAGTCGGCGACCGGTACATGGATTTCGTGTCTGCGAGCTGGACGATACAGAGGAACCTGGGCGAAGAATGGATCGCCCCGTTCTTCAACGCCTATGGTCTCGAGCATCCCGACCAGGAGAAAATGAAGACCTGGCAGAGCGTGTTCGAATTTGTCTTTCGATAGGATATAAACTCGCAAACGACACACCGACGGGAGGCGATGTCAATGAACATCCCCCACGCCCAGGTCGAGGCCCTCCTACGCGAGGCGGCTGGTCAAATCATCATGCCGCTCTGGCGGAACCTGGGTCGGGACGACGTCACCGAGAAGAGCGCGGGCGATTTGACAACGTCGGCCGACACCCGGTGCGAGGCGTTCCTGGCGTCGCATCTACCCGGGTTGATCGAAGGCTCGCTGGTCCTCGGGGAAGAGAGTGTCTATGACGATCCGGGCCTATTGGCGGTCCTGCACACGGACGCACCGGTCTGGGTCATCGATCCCCTGGACGGGACCCGGTACTTCGCGGCAGGCGAGCCAAAGTTTGCCGTCATGGTTTGTCTTATTCAGTCTGGTGTGACCATCGGAGCGTGGATACTCAACCCGATTGACGGTGTGTTGACAAGTGCGGAAAGGGGTGCCGGGGCCTTCCAGGGAGACAAGCGCCTGGACGTGGATCCCTCGCCCCTGACCGTGGATCCCGCGCCCCTACCCCTGGATCGCGCCCGCGGCGTGGCCATGACGTGGTATCTGCCGGACGCACTCAAGCCCACCGCCGATGCGGCGCTGGATACCTTCCTGTTCATCGAACGCACCCGGTGCGCCGGGTACAACTATCCTTCCTTCGCGAAGAACGAACTTCAGTTTTTGTTCTTCTATCGCACCCTGGTCTGGGACCACGCGCCGGGCGTCCTGATCGCGCAGGAAGCGGGCGGCTTCGTGCGCAGGTTGGATGGGACCGAGTACTCCCCGGTGGATAACCGCAAGGGCTTGCTGTGTGCCAACAACCCGGAAACGTGGAAATCGGTACAGCGGACGCTGGTGCCGTCCGTCGAGGTCGTCGACAGAGTATGACTGTTCTCTTCTGTGTAGGTCATGGATAACGTGGCCCCGCGCCATCCACGGGGCCACGCCTGGCCGCGATGGGCCGGTTCACGATGCGAGGCATCCCTTTACCTCGTGGTCTGGAACGGTCGGCCTGTTCCGGAGAAAGGTAACGGCGGATCAAGCCGCCACACCCGGGATTCAGCCGAAACTTTTTCCAGGTCGGCAAGCGTTATGACAAGCGAATCCGATGCCCTTTCAAGTTGGTCAGCGGGCTCGGTGTTTTCCTCGAAATATCCTCCCATGGATTCGGAGGTCTCCGAATTCACGGTGGATTCGTCATACACCAGCCCAAGGTTGAATAACACCGGTTTGCTCTCCGATTTGCCGTCACTGGCATAGATGACCGCCGGCAAAACGGGAACGATTCCGACGTTCCCGTATACAGACGCGAATTCGGCCGGCGTTACGTTACTCCGGGGCCGGATGTGGAATAGACTGCCGTACCGATCGACACAGAGCAGCGCTTCCTCGGGGGATCGAATGCCCAGCCTGCCGGGAATCGCGATACCGAACCGGTAAGTAACAATGTCCTCCTCATAGTCCGACGCCGGATCCCCTTCGAACTTCAGGTCCGTCCCGGGACCCGCAGGGAACTGGACGACGCGTGAACGACTACTGACCGGGCCGTTTACGACCGGAGGGTGGTTGGGTCCGTGGTGCACGGGTCGAATCAGGGATTTCGTGTCGAAGGCGGCCGGTGCCGATTGCCTGTGCAGCACTGGCTCCGTCGACTGCTTCGACTGCGGTGACGGCGTGGAACCTGAGAATCCGATCCAGGCGACCACGAACGTGACCGCGAGCACAGGAACCAAAAAGCAGGAAACAAGGATTGACCGTGACATGGGTAGCTCCCTTGTTGCAGTGTGAAAGAGAACAGGAAGGAACTACGGACATGAGGTCAAGGAGGAGATCGTGACTGCCAGCTGCTGCTGATGACATCCGGCAGTCCGTTACTTATGTCTGAATCGTTTTCGACAATGTTGACAGGGGATGAAGAGACCGTCAGCAGGATCTCGCGCGAAAGGGAATTTACGTGCAATCCGCACAAATCCACCAACAGGTCCAGAGACAGCCTATCCTGCACAATCGCAAAACATTTGCACACCCAGGTCCCGATCATGATCATTCCTCGTGGACGCGTCGTGACGGACGGTGTCTCTACCCCGTTTAACCACCGCGGTAATTTACGGGTTCCCGGAAAATGTGAACGGACGAAAACGGGTCGGTTCATGCCGCCATTCAGGCACTGGGAACATTGGGCGGCCGCAAACCGGTATATCTGGCCCGCGGCCGGATGAGCTGGTCCCTTTCGTACTGTTCGATCGCGTGTCCGATCCAGCCGGCCGTGCGGCCGAGGGCGAACAGGGCCATGGCGCTGCCTTCGGGCATGTTCATAACGCGCACGAGCGCCGTAAGGGCCAGGTCGATGTTGTAACGGTCCGGGACCAGGCGATGGGTCGTTTCGATGATTTCCCGCGCAAGCTGCAGGTCCTTCGATCCCGGAAACCGATCCTCCAGCTTGCGCAACAACAGGCTCGCTCGAGGGTCCACGTCGCGGTAAACGGCGTGGCCGAACCCGGGGATCTTCTCACCGATCCGCAACCGGTTGGCAATCGCCCGTTCAACGCTGCCGATAGATTCCGCCTCCTGAAACAGCGCTTCGACGCGCTCGCTGGCTGCGCCGTGCTTGTAGCCGCGCAGTGCGGCGAGTCCCGCACAGACCGCACTGTAGGGTGTCGTTCCGGCCGACGCGGCGCATCGCACGGTAAAGGTCGATACATTCAATTCGTGATCCGCGAACAGCACCAGGGTCGTATTGATCAGCTCCGCCGCGCCATCAATATCCGGCGCCCAGGCCCTTCGCAAGGCCTGGGCGATCCCGCCCATCGGGTCTTCGCCCGTGGCCACACCCGTCATGAACCAGAGGATCCGCATGCCCGTCGCGGCGACCGTGTCCCGCCGCAGGTCCAGCGCGGCCAGGTCATCCGCCTCTGCCAGGGGAAGCAGCGTCTGAAAGCGTTCGACGGGTTTGAGCTTATTCAATTTCATCCAGCTTTCGCGGTAATCTCTCTGATAGGTGTTCGAGAAAATGGGAAAAGAGAAACGCTTGTCCCCCGTCCAGAGCAGGGCCGCGACGCGCTCGAACGATTCGTTCGCCGCCAGGATCGTCGCGTCGCGTCCCCGGTAGAACAGCCGTTCATCCGTGATCAACGTAATCGCCGATTCCAGGATCGGATCCCCCGTGTGCAGGGCACGTTTTACCGCCCATCCCGGATTCCGGCGGGCTCTCTTTCGGGCCTTCAACCGCTCGATGTCTTCACTGCGGTACAACCGCTTCCGCCTGCCGTCGCCGCTTTCTTCGGACCGGATCATGCCGCGGCTCACATAGGCATAGAGCGTCGACAGGCTGATATTCAGCGCGGAAGCCGCTTCGGTGGATGTCATGTATCTTCTGCTGTTCATTGCAAGGTCCCCTCGTATAGACGGCGCGCTCGTGTAGACGGCGCACTCGTATAGACGGCTCTCTCGTGGATGTCCTATTTCGAAAATATATGTTGATTGATATTTTAATCAATATTGACAATATGTCAAAACGCTTTTTTGTTACATATCGACAGACCATTGATCTGAAAAGGAGAAACGCCTTGCACCATATTGCCGTATTGCCCGGAGACGGGATTGGTCCTGAAATCACCCGCGAGGCCGTCAAGGTTCTGAAGGCTGTGGGGGAGCGACACCAGCTGGATCTCGTCTTCTCCCACCACCTGGTCGGGGGAGCGCTGCTCGATGCACAGGGCGTCGCATTGACCGATGAGCTCGTGGAAGCTTGCCGGCGTAGCGACGCGGTGCTCTTCGGTGCGGTAGGCGGCCCAAAGTGGGATCACCTGGACATGCCGGACCGGGTGGACCATGCCCTGATCCGTTTACGGCAGGAACTTTCCGTCTACGCGAATCTGCGCCAGTTCAGGTTGTACGCGGGTCTGGAAGACGCGTCCGCGGTCAAATCCGATCGCATAGCCGGAGGTGTTGATTTCATCATACTGCGCGAGCTCTCCAGCGGCGCTTATTACGGACAGCCGAAATTCAGGGAGGAAACGCCCCGGGGCAGAAGAGCGGTCGACACCATCGAGTACTTCGATTTTCAGGTCGAACGGCTGGCGCGTTACGGATTTGAACTGGCGCGACAGAGGCGTGGCAAACTGACCTCGATGTCGAAGTGGAACGCCCTGGAATCCTCCAGGCTCTGGCGCGACGTGGTCGAGGAAGTGGCCGGGCAGAATCCGGATGTAGATACGCGGCATGAAATCGTCGACGCGGGCGCCATGAACCTGATCCAGCGGCCCGCCGAGTACGACGTGATCATCATGCCCAATATGTTCGGTGATATACTGGGCGACGAGGCGGCCGTACTTACCGGGTCTATCGGTATGGTCCCGTCCGCGGAGATCTCACTGGACGGCACCTCGCTGTATGAGCCGATACACGGGAGCGCGAACGACATTGAAGGCAAAGGCATCGCGAATCCCATCGGAATGATCCTGAGCGCCGCCCTGATGCTCCGGTACAGCCTGGACTGTCCCGATGGCGCCGACGTAATCGATCGCGCGGTCGCCAGGGTGATCGAAGACGGATACCGGACCGCGGACATCCGGAGATCGCCCGGTCAGCAGCGGGTATCCACCTCGGAAATGGGCGACCTGGTTGCTGCAAAGATCAACGAATGACCACGCCCGCCATCCTTCCATCTAATGCTGGGAGCACATCATGTCTTTTTCACCCGGTCTCAAGGACGTCGTAGCGGCGGAAACCCGGCTGAGCCATGTCGATGGGGAAGCCGGCATACTGGTCATCGGGGGATATCCACTCGAGGAGATTGCGGAACGTGCGACTTACGAGGAGATGGTCCACCTGCTGTGGCATGGAACGCTGCCCGACGGGGCCGGCCTTAATCAACTCACCGGGGATCTGGCCGCGAGCCGCCCACTGTCCGGTGTTACCCTCGATCTGCTGCGCGGCGCGGCGAAGGAACGCCGACCCGTCATCGACGCGGTTCGCATGGCCGCGGCCTCCCTGCCTTCCTGTGACGACACGACCGACGCCCGGTCCCTGGTAGCCGGGCTGCCGACTATCGTAGCGGCCTACTGGCGCCTTTTCCACAATGAAGAACCAGTGGAACCGGACCCCGGTCTCGGCCATGTGGCCAATCTGCTGTACATGCTGCACGGCAAAATCCCCGGCGAGGACCGTGTACGGGCGCTCACGACGTACCTGAATACGGTGATTGATCACGGCATGAACGCGTCCACGTTCACGGCGCGGGTCATCGTTTCCACGCGTTCCGACTTCATCTCCGCCGTTACGGGAGCGATCGGAGCGCTCAAAGGCCCGTTGCACGGCGGGGCGCCGGGACCGGTCATTTCCATGCTCGAAGCGATCGGCAACGCCGACAACGCCGAATCCTGGCTTCGGGAAGAACTCGAATCGGGAGAACGGCTCATGGGTTTCGGACATGCCGTGTATCGCGTACGAGATCCGCGGGCCGACGTCCTTTCGCGCGCGGCGCGCGCCTTCTTCGACCGTGAAGACAACGGCCGTGAAGACGACCTGTACGCCTTGGCCGTGCACGTCGAGAAAACTGCCCTCGAACTCCTCGAAGAATACAAGCCCGGCCGGCGCCTTCAAACCAATGTCGAGTTCTACACCGCCCTCCTCCTCAAAGGGCTGGGTCTCCACCCGGACCTCTTCACCCCCATGTTCGCCGTGGGACGCGTCGCCGGCTGGACCGCCCATTGTATCGAACAGCGGACCGTAGACCGCATCTTTCGTCCCGAGTCCCTTTATGCGGGCGAGATGAGCAGTCAGTGGACGCCTCTTGAGGAACGGTAGCGCATTGGTATCGGCAGCACATCGCCACAGGTAGGGAGCGCCACGGGTATTCATCGACTTAACGCTGGCATAACGCGTCCGAATCCCGCATAATACCACCTTGAGACATCGATGCGGTTATCGACATGATTCAGGATGATCTTGAAGTTCATTCTGGGAAAGGAACAGCCTATGGCGATGGTCGACATGAAGCAGATCCATGCGCTGGAAGACGCGACGGACCTGCTGAGAAACCCCTACGAACTGCGGCAACGTGCCGCGGAGCACGGGTGCCTGTTCTTTCGGCGTCTGCTCGATCCGGCGCGCGTGCTGGCGGTCCGGCGCCAGGTGCTCGAAGTGTGCCGGGAACACGGCTGGCTCGCCCCCGGAACGGATAACATGGACGGTATCGCGAATTCCGGCATCAGCGTGTTCGAAGGCGACGACCCGCGCTGGATCGCTTTCTACGATGATGTCCAGCGGATCCGCGACTTCCACGCGCTGGCTCTCGACCCCGCGATCATCCACATGCTCGAAGTGCTGTTCGGAGAACCCGTGCTGGCACACAGCCGGAACATCTGCCGGCTCGTATTCCCGGACACGAACACCCACTCGACCCCGCCTCACCAGGACAACTACTTCATCGGCGGATCGGACGAGACGTGGACGGCCTGGATACCGCTCGGCGACTGTCCGGAGGAACTCGGCGGGCTCGCCGTCAACCGGGGATCCCACCGCAGCGGCATGCTGGAGACGACCGAAGGCGTGGGGCCGGGCGGGCGGCAGGTACCCGTCGAAGACGCTTCCGCCTGGGTCGGCGGCGACTATGCCCGCGGCGACGTCATTATCCTGCACAGTCTGACGATACACCAGGGCCGGGACAATCTCTCCGCCGGCCGGCTCAGGCTATCGGCGGATTACCGCTACCAGCCGAGAAGCCACCCGGTACGGGAAGACTCGCTCCAGCCTCACATGAACTGGCTGACGTGGGAACAGCTGTACGCACGGTGGGACGAGGACGATCCGGTGAAGCACTACTGGAGGGACTGGGACCTGGACGTGGTCAAGCGGGAGCCGCGGTAGGGGTCTGTACCAGGTCACGCTCGCGCCCGGACTAGCCAGTGCCAGGCCTCATCCCGGTACCAGAACTCGCCGCCCCTGACACACCTGGATATGCCCAATCCAATCATCAAGACCGCCACACACCTGGTCCGGATGTTCCTGCCGAAACCGATGGCGGCACCGGTCGATATGTCGGGACGTTACGTGATCGTGACCGGGGCGTCGCCCGGTTCGATCGGTTACGAAACCGCGAGAATCCTCGCGGGCTGGGGCGCGACGGTCGTGGCGACGCGGGTCCGCGATGTGGTCCTGATGGAAGCGGCGTTGAAAGACGACCTGCGCAACGGCGGCGCCGACGCGGACAACCTCACGGCGCACGCACTGGATCTCTCCGATTCGCACAGCGTCAACGCCTTCGGCGCCTGGTATCGCGATAAACACCAGGGGCAACTTCATGTCCTGATCAACAACGCGGGCATCCACCGGAAGACCCTTGCTCCACGAGAGAAAGCCCCGCTGTCCGAAGATGGCTTCGAGATACACTGGCGGACCAACTATCTCGGCGCCTTTCACCTGACCTGGGCGCTGCTGCCACTTCTGCGGCGAGCCGGTGTCGAAAGCGGCGACGCGCGGGTGGTCAACGTGTCCTCCGGCCTGCACGACCGGGTCGGTAACACGGACCTGTTTGACGAGGTACCGCACCGTGAGGTCCCGCAACGCGATAGACCGCACCGCGAGGTCCCGCAACGCGATAGGCCGCGCTACCACTCCTGGGACGCGTACGGAAAGTCGAAACTGGCGATGATTCACATGGCCTTTGAAATCGAGAGACGATTCGCAGATACGCACAACCTGCACGCCGTGGCCGTACACCCGGGCGTCGTCATGACCAACCTGACCCTGCCGCAGGCGTTTCGAGGACGGATCGGCAAGGCAGCGCATCGCATCAATTCCTCGCTGGCCTCGCTGGTCCTGCTGTCCCCGCATGCCGGGGCGCAGACCATCGTGATGTGCGCGAGCCGGCGGCCGCTGCAGGGCGGGCGGTACTACGAACGTTGCGACGTCGCCGAACCGAGCGCGGACAGCCTTGACGCGGCCGCCTCGAAACGCCTGTGGGAGCAGTCGGAACGGTGGGTCCGATCTCGCGCGCGGCACACCGCACACCCCGCAGCGCACGACGAAAATTCGTAATCAGCCTACAGAGATCAAACCTCAGGAAGACCCATCTTGGATAACGAACTGCTGAAACGGGGGTTCGTACCCCGGCCGCTGAACTCCGCGCAACGCAGGGCGCTGGACACCGAGGGTTTCCTCGTGCTGGAGGAGATCATCTCGCCGGACTGGCTCGCCGGGTTGTGCCACGCTTTCGATGAGATTCATGACCGCGAGGGCGACAAGGCGGGCGAAGAGGTCGCACAGATGGAAGGCGTGCGCCGGCTTGCCGACCTGGTCAACAAGGGATCGGTGTTCGACCCGGTTTACCTGCAGCCTGAACTCTTGACCGCGGTCTTCCATGTCCTGCAGCGGCCGTTCAAGCTGCACTCGCTCAACGGGCACGACCCGCTGCCCGGCAGCGGATTGCAGATATTGCACGCCGATTGGGGCCAGCCCGCCGCGCCCGGCGGACCGTACCACGTCGTCAATTCCATGTGGATGCTCGACGATTTCACCACGGTCAACGGAGCGACGCGCTGCGTGCCCGGTAGCCACCTGACACCCGGCAGGATTACCGACCATGTTTCCGATCGCATGGCGGACCACCCGGACCAGGTATTTCTGACGGGCCGCGCCGGTTCGGTGGCCGTGTTCAACGGCAACCTGTGGCACAGTTCGTATACCAACCGCAGCGACGCCCCACGGCGCGCCCTGCACTGCGCCTTCATAGCCCGTGAACACCCGCAGCAGACCAATCAACGGGAGTACCTGCGGCCAGAAACGGCCCGTCGGCTTTCCCCCCTGGCGCGCTACATCCTGGACGTGCCCCGGTAAGTCTGGACGTACCTCGGTAAACCTGGACGTCCCTCGGCAATACTGGACGTACCTCGTCAATCCGGAACGCCCCTCGGCCATTTCATTTCCCAAACAGCTCCTTCACCAGGTCCCGTGCCCGCGTGATCACGGTTTCGAGACAGCCTGGGGCAAGTTTGGCCCAGTAGGTGACGTCGTCGTTGGCCTCGTGCCCACCGCGGGAGTATGCATCCCGCGTCGGCAGGTAACCGACATAGTGCGAGGTGAGGTGGGCCGGAAAGAGATAGGGTGCCGCCGAGTTTACTTTGAGCGCCAGTTGCCCCTCCACGAAAGGCTCTCCGGGGAGGCCGACAATACCGAGATTGCCGATGCGAAAGGCCTGGATCTCGTAGCTGAACGTGCCATCCCGCTGCCTGCACAATTCGACGCTGCGTGTCGATGCCGCCCGGAACCAGCGCGGGTCCACCTGCCCGTCCGCTTCGCGCGGCGGCTTCGGATGCTCGGTGAGGATCATGTCGACTTCGCGCAGGCGCTCGTCCGGAATCTCGCGAAAGGGCAGGCCGATTTTCTCGATCCGGGTATCCACCGCGGCATCGCCTTCGAACGTCAGGTTGCGCACGATACGTTCGCTCAGACGGGACAGTCCGCGCCCCATCCGCTGGTGGTCCGGCCGGAAATCCCCGTCGAAGGGGTGCCAGGGGTTGATATTGCCGCAGCATCCGTTGACGACCAGCGGCACGGTGTCGGCACCGAAGGTCTGCTGCATCTCCCGGGCCCAGGTGCCGGGCCAGTCTGCCGACGCGGCCAGGAAGGTCTCCCGATTTCCGTACGCATTGACCGGGTGGCACGTGTAGTGCAGGAGAAAGGCCAGCGGTCTCCCATCCATGTCCTGGACGCAGCAGACCCCTACCTCCGGGTCTATCGGCCCTTCCAGGTAGCATACCTCCGAAATCCCGAAGGGCTGCTGGTCCATGCCCAACGGTCTGGGCATGAATATGGTGCCGTCCCTGCGTATGCCGCGCCGGTTGAACGCCAGGTCGCCCAGCACGCCACGGCCCAGGCCGATGCGCGCGGGTTGCAGCCGGCCCGCCGCTTCCACCGCGGCCTCCACCGCGGCGGCCGCGGCCCGGTCGCCATAGTCACGCTCGGCCCCGCGCAGGTACTCCGTCTTCTCGGTGGTCTCCAGGGGAAAGTCCGGATCCAGCATGAAGTAACCGAGGCTCGGGGCGGAATGCGTCTGCGTCGCCTGGACCATGATGGCATCCCGTTCAATGCCCGTCTGCTCGCAGATGGCCGCGCGGATCCGGTCCGTGTACTCGCCCGTGACGATGGTTAGATCCAGGATCACCAGGCAGACGCGCCGCCCACCCGCCGCGAAGACGATGGCTTTGGCGAAGAGGGGATCCAGCACGGCCTGGGTCGGGCGATGGTCACCGGCGCCGCTGCCCGCCAGATGAGTCCCGGCTGGCGGGGATATGTCCACCATCGCCGCACCGGCGCTCAACTGGCTAGACGCGTTCAGCTGGCTAGACGCGCTCATGGTTTACCTTTCGTCGTTTTTCGGTCACCAATCGGGGCGTAACACATGGACTTCAGATATGAGCCGTCACCGGTTTTGTCAATGCCGTTTTGTCTTGACAGACCCGTGTACTTTTATTGGACAATAGCAAATAAGGACTACATGGTCTACGAGCGTGTTCAGTTCAACACCGTCTCGCTGTTCACCTGCCGTCAACGGGATGACGACCGGCAGCTATGCGCGGAGAAATACGGCACCGAAAATGGGTGGAATACCAGGCGCGAGTGAAGTACAGGATTGTTCCGGGGGTTTATTGCGTGCTGATTGAGGCAAAGTGGCGAGGTGCCGGCGTGAGATTCAAGAAGGACGTTGCCGAATGAAAGCCAATAGAACAGAGGAGTCACGCAGGTTACTGCACTCCGTAAAGGACAAGTACAACGGTCCTGAAGAACTTGATATCCGAAAAGACGAACTGAAAAACGGCATCCGCGAGGTCGAACAGGCGTTCGTAAGAAAGTACCCGCCAGGCAGCCGTCTGTTAGACATTGGATGTGCGTCAGGACGGCTATGCTTCGCACTGGCAAGGCAGGGATTCTACGTCATGGGGATCGATGTCGCCGGCAAGCAGATAGATCAGGCAAGGCGACATGCGCAGGACGAAAACATCGATGTAACGTTCCTGCAATACGAAATGCCGACGCTGCCTCTTCCCGACGCCTCTTTTGCCGCAGCGTTTATGGGCAACGTGTACTGTTATGTCCCCCACCGCGCGGCGCGTATTGCGTTTTTAGATGAGGTCGCGCGAGTGCTGGTCCCGGATGGCGAGGTTTTTCTTTCGCAGACCGTCCTGGATTCCGTATTGGCAAGTTACAAAGAGATTTGCGATGACAACCATCGTCGATTTGCTCCCGGCTACGAGACCCTGGAAGAAGGGGACGGGTTCATTTTGGGAGCGCCGCAATATCTGCACTTCTTCTTCGTCGATGACCTCAAGGCGGAACTGGCGGCCTCGTCGTTTCAGATTGTCGATCCGGTCCTGGAGGGTGACCTTTTTCACTGTGTTTTAAGGAAGCGGAACGGGGTGTAACCGGCCATCTCCCAAGCTGGCCACCGATACAGCTTCCTGGCCCGCTGCCAACCCGGTAACCTGAACCTTGATCAGCATGGCTCATACCGGCCTGTTCATCAAACCTTCCTCGCCACATGCCGGTCTTCATAGATCCCCTTCTGGAACCTTTCCGGATTGAGTGCTTCGGGCATGTAATGCCATGCCGTGCTGTAGCGCGTGCGATCGCTGTGGTTGTCATAGGCGCCGTGCAGCAGGTTCGCGGAAAACAGTACAACTGTACCTTCGGGAATGACCAGGTCCACGGCCTGCGCTTCATCGACCTTCGTCCAGCTGCCGTGCCTGTTTATCTCGCTGCGGTGCTCCACGATCTCACCCATTCGGTGGCTGCCGGGCACCACCCGCAGGCAGCCGTTCTCCACGTCCGCGTCTTCCAGGTAGATCCCGCAACTGACGATGCGGTCCGTGTCGGTGCCGAAGTAGTAATTGTCCTGGTGCCAGCTCGTTGAAGTGCCGCCATCGGGCAACTTCGGAAAGAACTTGGTTCCGAACACGTCGAGATTCTCTCCGATCAATTCGGCAACACGGTCCACAATCACCGGTTCACGCGCCAGTTCCAGCACGCGGTCATCGACCACGCAAACCCCCTGGATCTTGTGCAGGAGTCCTGCCCGGGGTTCGCCGTGTTCGTCCTTCTCGAACGACCAGTGCGGTATCTGCTCGGTCAACTTGCGTCCATCTGCGACCAACTCGTCGAACACCTGCTTGTAGTAAGCCAGGCGCTCACCTTGAATCAGCGCTTCAAAGACGAGAAAGCCGTCATCCCGGTACTGCCGCAACTGATCTTTTGTTAACATAAGAACCTCTCAGGATTGGCGGGTTTCAACTGTTGCCAACGCGCGTTCCTGCCTATGGCGGCAACGGCAGGATCATCGATTGGATATCGATTGAGCGTCGCTGAAACGGTTATGAGCCGCTGTATTTCCCGCCTTGCGTTTCCTCGAGCGTCTCCAGCCAGCGATAGCCGTATTCCGGGACAATAGGTGATCCGGTTGGGCCGCCGGGGTTCATGCCGTCGGGAAACATACTGAATTTCTCGACGCGCAGCCGGTAGCCATATTCGTGCCTGGGATGGAAGCCCACGATCTCGCCGCGGTAAGGGACGCCGTTGTAGACCTTGCAGAACCCGGGATGGCCGTCGTTGCACTCGACCCTTCCCCAGTTGATAGTGATCTCTTCCTCCGTGCCTTCCGCCCTGGTCTTCGAGACTACGTTCGTCATAATGTACCGTGCATCACTGTACCTGTCGGCCTCGAGGACATAGTGATAGCCGGCCTCGTATTCGAAGCCGTTGATATAATCGTCGTAAGGGGCGCCGTTCACCACAGGACAGAAGTCGTCACTCCCGGCGCATATGACGCGCGCGGGACCCACCGTCAAGGTTACCGGCGTGGAAGGCGCCTCGGTCTTCTCCAGTTGCTCCAGCAGGCGATAGGCGTACAGGCCGGCGTCCTGTGGCGGCTCTCTCCCGCCCCAGGGATCATACTTGCCGATGCGGAGGCGATACGTATAGCCGGCCTGGTACTCGAAACCTTCGATTCCATTGTAGAACAAAAACCCGTCCACCACCATGCACGTCCGCAGGCCTACGCCGTAGCACTTGGCCAGCGTGGGACCGACGGTAACGACCCGTGTCTCGATGTACTCCGGCTCATTGGGACCAGGCCCTGTCGGATCGGTGGAATCGCCGCACCCGGCGAATACCATGGACAGCAGGAGTATGGGTAAGAAGCTTGGGCAGCGGTATTTTGAAGTAAGCCGGTGTGACATGGTGGCGCGCCTCTATGGGAAAGCGGGGCTCTAATTCAACCTGCGCAATTTCCATTGAAGCATCAAGACCATTTTGTGCGGGGCGGACACCTGATCGCGTGCAAATTACACTATATTCCTCTTGCCTGCATGCGGGTGAAACCGGTATTTTTCCTAGCTGTAAGTTCTCAGGCTAAGCAAGCAGCGAATCCCTTGGGTTGTACCATCAATCAGCACACGTTAACGGAGGAACGAAATGACGACCAACCAGACCTGGTGGCCGGATCAACTGGACCTGAAACCGCTCCGCCAGAATGCGCCCCAGTCCGATCCCATGGACGAGGAATTCGACTACGCCGAGGCGGTCAAGGACCTCGACGTCGATGCGCTTCGGAAGGACATCGAAGCGGTGATGACGACTTCGCAGGACTGGTGGCCCGCCGACTACGGCCACTACGGGCCGCTCTTCATCCGCATGACCTGGCACGCCGCGGGCACGTACCGCATCTTTGATGGACGGGGCGGCGGCGGTTCCGGCCACCAGCGCTTCGCGCCCCTCAACAGCTGGCCCGACAACGGGAATCTGGACAAGGCGCGCCGCCTGCTCTGGCCGGTCAAGAAGAAATACGGCCGGAATCTCTCCTGGGCGGACCTGCTCATCTTCGCCGGCAACTGCGCGCTGGAGTCCATGGGGTTCAAGACCTTCGGCTTCGCCTTCGGCCGTCCGGACGTCTGGGAGGCCGACGAGACGGACTGGGGTTCCGAGACGACGTGGCTCGACGATAAGCGCCACAGCGAGGACGGGGAGCTTAAGTGCCCCCTCGGCGCGGACCACATGGGCCTGATCTACGTGAACCCGGAAGGGCCGAACGGCAATCCGGACCCGGCCCTGGCGGCACAGTACATCCGCCAGACGTTCAAAAACATGGCGATGAACGACGAGGAGACGGTCGCGTTGATCGCCGGGGGTCACACCTTCGGCAAGGCCCACGGCGCCGGGCCCGAGGACCACGTCGGTCCCGAGCCGGAAGGCGCCTGTATTCATCAGCAGGGTCTCGGTTGGAAGAGCAGCCACGGAAGCGGCAAAGCCGGCGATACGATCACCAGCGGCCTGGAAGGCGCGTGGACCAGCAATCCGGTGAAGTGGGACAACGAGTTCGTCGAGAACCTCTACGGCCACGAGTGGGAGCTGACGAAGAGTCCCGCGGGCAAATCGCAATATACGCCCAGGAACGCCGCCGAGGTGGCCAACGTGCCGGACGCGCACGATCCGTCGAAGAAGCACGCCCCCATGATGCTCACCACGGACCTTTCTCTCAAAGAGGACCCGGACTACGCGGCGATCACCCAGCGCTTCCTCGAAAGTCCGGCGGACCTGGAAGACGCCTTCGCCAGGGCGTGGTTCAAGCTGCTTCACCGCGACATGGGTCCCCGCAGCCGGTATATTGGCCCGCTGGTCCCCGCGGAGCCGCTGCTCTGGCAGGATCCCGTCCCTGAAGTGGATCACGAATTGATCGATGAGAAGGACATCGCCGCCCTGAAAGAGCAGGTCCTGGCCTCCGGCCTGTCCGTCTCCCGGCTGGTCTCGACGGCCTGGGCGGCGGCGTCATCCTACCGCGGCACCGACAAGCGCGGCGGCGCGAACGGTGCGCGCATCCGCCTCGCCCCGCAGAAGGACTGGGAAGTGAACGACCCGGCCGCGCTCGGCGAGGTGTTACCGAAACTGGAGCAGATCCAGGCGGAGTTCAACAACGCGCAGTCCGGCGGCAAGCGGGTCTCCCTGGCCGACCTGATCGTCCTGGCCGGAAGCGCGGGCGTCGAGCAGGCTGCCCGGGACGCCGGTCATGGCGTGCAGGTACCTTTTGTGCCGGGACGCACCGACGCGACCGACGAATGGACCGACGCGGAGTCCTTCGCCGTGCTCGAGCCCACCGCGGACGGGTTCCGCAACTACCTCCAGGCCGGCCAGGACGGCAAGCCGGAAGACCTGCTGGTGGAACGGTCGTACATGCTTAACCTCACCGCGCCCGAGATGACGGCGCTCGTCGGAGGCCTGCGCGCCCTGGACGCGAACACCGGACAGTCCCGGCACGGCGTGCTCACCGACTGGCCGGGAACGCTGACCAACGACTTCTTCGTGAACCTCCTGGACATGGATATCGCGTGGAGCGCTTCGTCCGAAGACGAGGACGTGTACGAGGGCCGCGACAGCCAGACCGGCGAGGTGAAGTGGACCGCCACCCGGGTGGACCTGGTCTTCGGGTCGAACTCCGAGCTCCGGGCCTACGCGGAGGTCTACGGAAGCGACGATGGGCGGGACATGTTCGTGAACGACTTCGTGGCCGCCTGGACCAGGGTGATGAACCTGGATCGGTTCGACCTTTCCTGATCCTGACCTCTACGCACCGCGGCGCTCAATACGGCAAGGCGGTACAGGCCATTCTACACGACGAAATGACCTGGCGAGGACACAGGTGATGCCCGTCACCGTCCACAACCCGGTTTCGAAGGCCGTCAAGCGGGAAGACACCGCTCATGTGGCCGAGAAGTACCGCAGCTTCCATAACGAGGGAATGGGAGGAAGTTCCCTCGTTCGCAAGCAGCGCTACATGGAAATGGTCAACCAGTACTATGACCTGGTTACCGATTTCTATGAATACGGCTGGGGGCAGTCCTTCCACTTTGCGCCACGCAAGCGAAACGAGTCATTTGAAGATTCCCTCGTCCGACATGAGTTGTTCCTGGCCGAATCCATGAACCTTCACCGGGACATGCGGGTGCTGGACGTCGGCTGCGGCGTAGGCGGTCCAATGCGACTCTTCGCAAGGGAGTTCGGCGCCCACGTGGTCGGGCTCAACAACAACGCGTATCAACTGGGCAAGTGCGAAACCTACAACCGCGAGGCCGGCCTCGAGCATCAGACAGCACTCCTGCGGGGCGACTTCATGCAAATCCCGGCGGCAGAAGCGAGCTACGATGCCGCCTATCAGATCGAGGCCACGCCCCATGCACCCGATAAAGAGGGGGTCTTTGCCGAGATCTGGCGCGTGTTGCGGCCCGGCGGCGTGTTCGGCGGGTACGAGTGGTGCATGACGTCCTTATACAACGCCGGGGACCCGCGTCACCAGGAAATCAAGAAGGGCATTGAGACGGGCAACAGTCTCCCGGATATCGCGTCCTTCGACGACGTGACCGGAGCTTTGCAAAACGTGGGATTCGAAGTGATGGACGCATTCGATACAGCCGATAACTCGGATCCGGAGACGCCCTGGTACCGGGCGCTGGAGGGAAGGGACTTTACGATAAAGAGCCTGCCGAGGACAGCCATTGGCAGATTCTTCACCACCTGGGCCTTGCGGATCCTGGAGCCTCTGCATATCGTGCCGAAGGGTACGACCGACGTACAGGACTTCCTCAACATAGCCGCGGACAGTCTTGTAGCCGGCGGGCGGCTCGGTATATTTACGCCCATGTACTACTTCAAGGCACGCAAGCCATAGTCTCGCAATGCGCGCCTATACACTAGCCCTGTTCATGTGCTTCGCATCGATACGGCACACCTCGCGCCTCACTCCCATACTGCAGGCTGAGGATTCGACGAAGCGGATTAAAGGCCCAGCACGCCGTAGTCGCCATCCAGGATGAGGCGCGCCGACACGTACAGTCCAAGTAAGGCGAAGAGCACCCAGGGACCGTTCATGGCCCAGATGTAAGTGAACACTTCGCCCCGGCTGATATGGCGCTGTCTCCCGGCGACGAAGAAGCTGGCCAAATAGACCGACGTAACGTAGGTCCATTGCCAGAAAAGTATGAGTCCGAGCATGCCGGCCAGGACCGCCGGCATGAAATCGACCGTTAAAGCCGCGTAGAGGATCAGGATCGGAAGCGCCGCAACGAATCCGTTGGCAAAGTCGATGTTGAATCCCAAAGAGCGTCGGTCTGAAAAGGATCCGTCGACGAGGGCGTACGTAGCCCAGACATCCGCCCAGACTGTTGGCGAAAGGATCTTCGTCAAGGGCACCCTGGTCGTGAGAAACTCGACCGACGGCGTTCGGCCGGATTCACGTTGCCGTGCGCGCCAATATTCGGTGCGTCTCTCGATATAGTCCCGTTTGAAAAACAAACACATCTCCCAGTAGCAAAGCAGAAGATTGAACGAGAAAAACAGACTGAACAAGCCGTGGATTATATTGAAGTCCCCGATCAGATAGAAACGAGTACTTACACCGAGCAGCGTCAGCAGCATGACTACCACCGCTGCAAAAAGTCCAGGTGCCATTCCCTATCTCCTTTTGCTCGCGTTAAACTCGCGCCTGACCGTCCCTCTACCAGTGCCTGACCAGGATCATTCACTACGTGGACTGGTGCGTTTCATTTGGTGACATACGTCCAATGTGCCGATAGTTTAATTAAACCCACCGGCATTGTGTTTCACAAGCCCCTTAGTGTACACGAAGGCTTTATTGGCGCGTGCACACGAAGGCTTGATCAGGAGAGGCCCCATGCTGATCGTCGATTCGCACCTCGATATCGCCTACAACGCCCTCGAATGGGACAGGGACCTGTTCCAGCCCATCGCCAAAATCCGTGAATCCGAAGCCGGAATGGCGCAGAAGGGCCGCGGCCTGGGCGTGGTGAATTTCGAGGAATTGCGCCGCGGCGGGATCGGCCTCATGTTCGTCACGGTGAACTGCCGGATTGCTTCGATGGGAAAGCGTTTTTCCGGCGTGCGCACCCAGGACATCGCCTACGCCCGGTGCATGGGCGAGCTGGCCTATTACCGCCTGATGGAATCCAAAGGGGTCTTTCGCCAGGTACGTAACCGGGCCGAACTCGACGCGCACCTGGCCGAGTGGGACGCCGATCCACAGGCGACCCCGCTGGGGTATGTCCTCAGCATGGAAGGGGCGGACGGCATCGTGGACCCCGAACAGGTGACCGGGTGGTGGGAAGAAGGGCTTCGGGTCGTGAGCCTGTGCCACTACGGCGTCAGTTCCTACGCTCACGGGACCCAGGCGCCCGGCGGCCTGACGGCCAGGGGCGGGCCCATGCTCGAAGCCCTGGAGGCGGCCGGCATCATCCTCGATGTGAGCCACCTGGCCGAGCAGGCCTTCTGGGAAGCGATGGACATCTTCGGCGGTCCCGTGCTGGCCACCCACAACTGTTGCCGGGCTCTCTGCGACCACGACCGCCAGCTCGACGACAATCAGATCAAGGCCCTGGCTGAACGCGGAGGCGTCATCGGCACGGCTATGGACGTCTGGATGATCTCTCCCCTGTGGGACCCGGCCGCCATGGACAACTCGGCCATAACCTTTGAAACCGTGGTGGACCACATCGACCATGTCTGCCAGCTGACCGGGAGTGCGCGGCACGCCGCCATCGGGACCGACCTGGACGGAGGCTACGGCAAGGAGCAGAGCCCCGCCGATATGGAGACCATCGCCGACCTGAGGAAGATACCCCCCATTCTTGAGCGGCGCGGTTATTCGCAGGCCGACATCGCCGACATCATGCACGGCAACTGGGTACGGACATTGCGCACGGCGTGGGGTTGACGTAAACGAATAGCCATTCCGTACGACTCAAGCACTTCAGAAACGATCGACGGCAACCGGAGCCGATACATGCCTGAAGTACCCGTATTTCGCCGCCACACCATCTACGAAGGCGGTCCCGCCGAACGCATGGATTGCGTCGTGGGGGACCTCGACGGCGACGGCGTGCAGGAGTTCGTCGTCGCCACCCGCAACCCGGACGGACTCCACTGGTTCGGCAGAACGGACCAGGGCGCCTGGGTGCCGCACCTGATGGACGATTCGTTCCCAAGCAACAGTGTGGGAACCGCCCTCGTCGACCTCACCGGCAATGGAAAGCTCGACTTCATATCCGGTACCAGCGATCGCGGAAACTTCGTCTTCTGGTGGGAATGCCCCGACGACCCTACCCGGCGGTGGACAAGGCGCGTGGTCTTCGAGCTTCCCGACAACCGGATCCACGACCTGATGCTGGCCGATATCGACGGCGACGGCCGGGACGAGCTGTACGTCTGGAACCCCGACGCTGAAACGATCTTCTCGGTCCCGGTGCCCGAAGATCCATTCGTGACCCCCTGGCCCGGTGTCGGCAAGGTCGCCACGGGCGTGAACGAACAGGATTTCGCTGCCGCCGATGTGGACGGCGACGGCAAACTCGAACTCATCGCGGGAACCTCGTGGTATCGCCTTCTGCCGAACGGTGAATGGGAACGGCACGTTTTTGCCGAAGGCTACAGGGGCGTGCGGGTCCGCGCGGCGGATTTCGACGGGGATGGACGGACGGAAATCGCCGTCTGCGAGGTAGCCCTCGATATCAGCCAGACCTACGGCCGGCTGGCACTGTTCAGACCGGGGCCGGACGTCGAGCAGCCCTGGGAAGCCGAGGTGCTCAATGACCGGTTGCTCGACGCGCACACGCTCCAAGTGGCGGACTTCGACGGAGACGGACGTCCCGATATCTACGTGGGCGAGATGGGCCGGGGGGACTGGACCAAACCACACCTGCCGCGTCAGCTGCTCTATCTGAGTCGTGGCGGCCACATGGAAGAACACGTCATCGACTCCGGGATCGGCACGCACGAAGCCAAAGTCATCGAACTGGACGGGAAGGTCGGCATCCTAAGCAAGCCCTACCGCTGGCTCCAAGACACCGCGCCGCGGCCTCAGGCTGTAGATAATCTTTACCTGTACCTGCCGGAGTGAGGCGTCGCGGTTGGAGCGAAATGTCGCGGTCAGCCCCAGGCGTCCGGCACCTGAAGCATTATCCGTATTGAATTTGGACTGGTATTACGGGAAAACATGATGACCAGCGTCCGAAACGACCGGCCGACCTGGGCGGGGAGAATACCACGCCACAAGATCGCCGAATTGTACAAGAAGGACGCCCTGGGTATTTGCGACGAAGAACTGATCGACGAAGTGGGGATCGGCCTGCTCGTTAGAATCGAACACATCTTCCGCGCCAAGGATGCGAACAGCGGTATCGCGAGTTGCCCAATCTGCCGAAGCGAGATTACTCATGATTTCGACCCGGCCTTCCTGCTTCGCTGCGATTCATGCAACTGGGAACTGCCGTGGACCGAATACCAGAAGTCTTTCAAAGGAAAACACCTTATGGCTTCAGGTATGACCGCCTTTCTCAAGGAATACGTGGAAAAATACCGTGTCGCGAGATCACCCCAGGAAAAAATGATCCTGATCGATACGCTGATCCACCGGTATCACTGGGAACTCGAAGGCGGATTGACCGGACCGGGTGCACGGGATCTCATTGGTGGGAAGCCCAGCGAAGTCATCGATTTTCTGAATCATCTGAGCTATGGGACCAAGAGTAATCCGGAAATCCTGGCAACCAGGCAGGAATGGCTGGACAAGGTGCGCGCGAGTCGGCAAAAGGCTGCATCAGCAGTCAAGGAGCGAGATCGGAAAGCGAAGGAGAAAAGGCGAAAGGCGGAGGAGAAAACAAGACGGAATGCCTTGAAAAAGAAAGCGCGCCAGGCAGGAACTGGCGGCCAGGCAGATGCAGGAGAGATTCATGACGCCACATAAGAACGACTGCGTCTTCTGTCGCATCATACAAGGCGAACTGGACGCTGCGGTTATTTACGAGGACGAATCCACCATGGCGTTCCTTAATTTGCGCCAAAGCAACGAGGGGCATGTCCTGGTCGTCCCCAGACGTCATTTCGAACAGATCTATGATCTTGATGACGACTCGGCCTGCGCGCTTGCCTGCACGGTCCGCAAAGTCGCCCGCGCGGTCCGCTGTGTTTATTCGCCAGACGGGCTGTCTATCTGGCAGTCCAATGGTCCGGCGGCATATCAGGAAGTACCTCATGTTCACTGGCATGTATTCCCACGTTACACCGACGATGGGCATCTGGTCGTGTATCCGAAGGAAACTGCCGGACGCGCCCGTCGGGAATATCCGTTGCAGTCCTTGAAGCGCATTGCGGATCCGTTGATTTCGGCGCTTGAGGTCGAAGTTGCGTAACGGACGTTCGCACGCAACGCACGTTCAAAAAGGACCGCCCCATGAAGATTACAGAGATCGAAGTACACGAGATCACCCTGGAATACGAGGATTGGATCGCGTACCAGTTAAACCACTTCTACGGTCCGGCGAAGCGGACGGTCTACGTCGTGCACACGGACGACGGGCTCGTCGGTCTGGGAGAGGGTGGTACTACCGAGCCGGAAGAGGTGGTAGATCAGTACGTCGGCACGAACCCCTTCGACTGGATCGGGGACGAAACCTCCCTCGCGCTGGGCACGGCGATGTACGACCTGATGGGCAAGGCGGCCGGCGTGCCGGTCTACAAGCTCTTCGGTCAGAAGGTCCGGTCCTGGGTGCCGGTTGGTAGTTGGACGGTCTCGACACACCCGGACCGTATGGCCGAAGCGGTGCGCGAGTACGCGGCGCTAGGTTATACCTGGATGAAATACCACCTCTCCCCCTTCGAGAACGTCATGGACCAGACCGAGGCCATGCAGGCCGTGGCGCCGAAAGGGTTCAGGATCCATTACGACTTCACCATGCACGGCACCGATGATCACATGCCCGAACTCCTGGACAAGCTGGAGCGATTCGAGGTCGCCGGCTGCTTCGAAGATCCCCTGCCTCCGGGGGACATACAGGGCTACATAGAGCTGCGTAAGCGGACCGGGTTGCCTGTCGTCCTGCACCACTTTCCCATGGGAGCGACCTACGAAGTCCTGATGAAACCCGCGGACGCCTACATGCTGGGGCATCAGCCGATTGGCGAGGCGGTGCGGCGGGCGGGCCTGTTCGCCGCGGACAACAGTCCCTTCATGCTTCAGAACGTGGGCGGCAGTATCACCCGGGCCATGACCACCCACATGATGGCGGCCTTCCCGTCGGCGAACTTCCACTTCATCAGCGCTACTGAAACCTGGAAGAGCGACGTGGTCTCACAACGGCTGGATCCCGTCAACGGGTTCGTGCGTGTTCCGGAGGCGCCGGGACTGGGCGTCACGCTGGACCGCAGTGAGCTGGAGCGCCTTGCAAAACTGCAACTTCCTCCGCAGGAGAAGTGGATCATCCGGTCGCGGTACGAGAACGGCGCGCGCATGTACAACATCGCCGATCCCGAGGATTCGATCTTCATGGTGCGGCCCGACCGGCGGCGGGGGATGGTGCCCATGCGTTACGACGCGCCTCTTACCACCGATTACTGGGACGACGACAGTTCCGACGCCTACAGGGAGATGTTTGCCCGGATCGAGCGGGAAGGCGTCGTACTCGAGAGGTAGCCATGCGAAAACCGAAGCTGATCCACTACAACGACGCCCGCCACTACAGCATATACCGGTACGAGCCGCCTATGAGCCTGTACCAGTGGCGGCAACCCGTGGACGAAATCCTGGGCACCGAAGTGGACACCCTGGTCTACGGCCTGGGTTCCGGCGAGACCTTCCTCCACGGTTCGGAAGCCGGCCTGAAGTGGGGCGAAGGCGTCGAAGAGCACAACATGAGCATGATGTGGTGGCGCGCGACGAAGAACTTGAACCTGGCACTCGAGGCGGGTATCGATCCGCTCGCCGTGGCAGTGGAACGGGCGCACGAGAAGGGACGGCGCATCCTGGGCAGCCTGCGGATGACCGAACCCACTTCGCCCGACGACGACAACCCCTACATGCTGGGCCGCCTCAAGCGGGAGCGCCCCGAGGTCATGATCGGCGAAAACAGTCCCGAATACCCCCGGGCGGCCGGATGCGCGGACTACACCCGCGAGGAGGTGCGCGCGGAGCGGCTGGCGGTCATCGAGGAGGTGTGCGGCCGGTACGGCATGGACGGGCTGGAATTCGACCCGTACGTGGGCGTGTTCTTCAAGCCTTCCGAGGCGCGGAAGAAAGCGCCCGTGCTCACGGATTTCGTGCGTGAGATCAGGCGCCTGCTCGACCGCCTCGGTGAAGCGCGGAGCGAGCCGTTATGGCTGGCGGTGAAAGTGCGCGCGACCGAGGAGGCGAACCTCGCCCTGGGCATGGACGTGCGCGCCTGGCTGGCGGAGGGGCTCCTGGATATCGTCATTCCCTGGACCGAGAGCTTTCTGTTCGACCAGGAGATGCCTGTCGGATGGCTGGTCGAGGCGGCTGCCGGAACAAAGACGCCGGTCTACCCCATGCTGGGCCGTTCACCCTACGACGACCGGCACCATCAGCCGACCATCGAGATGTACCGGGCCGCGGCCGCCAATTACCACGCCATGGGGGTGGACGGGATTTACCTGTCTGACCTGCCCTGGCCGCACACCGAACGCGAATACCTGGTCTTCCGCGAGATGGCCGATCCGGACATCCATCTCCGGAAGAAGAAACACTACTTCCCCGCGCCGGTTGAACCCGAATCCGAGCCGCACGCGCCCGAGCGGTATCTGCCATTGGACCTCGAGGAAGGCGTCCCGTCCGGGGTGCCGTTCCTGGTCGGCGACCGGTTGGACGAGGCCCGGAAGGACGGCGAGCTCAAGAGCACGACATTAGGCGTGCGCATCGGCCACTGCTGCCCGGAGGACGGAATTTCCTTCCGATTCAACGGCGAAACAGTCACGCCATCTGAGACCCATCATGTCTACAGTGGTACGGTCTCCTATACGGCCGCAAGAAGCGGACTTCCGGAGCGGCTAATGACCCACTTCTGGTTCACGTTCGAGCTACCGCTGAATCTGGTATGTGAAGGACGGAACGAAGTCGAGGTTGTCCTGGAGCGCCGATTCACCGGGATGGGCGGCGTCCGTGTGTTTCACCAGGTAGAGCTGATCGTGGAATACAAGGAACCGCCGGTGCCCGTGGGCGGGCAGATGTGATCTCGAGGGCGGTTTCAAGGTCGAGCGGCCGTCCGCTGTACGGACTTTTTTTGGACGCTACATAAAGTCCGATGATGTCGGCTGGATGCATGACAGATCAGAACGGGAACTTGAGGGAAGAACCACATGAAGCTCTGCGCGATACAGCCCCAAATGTCGGATTCGATAGACGCAAATGTGACCGAGATCACCAGGTGGATCCATCGGGCCGCCGACGTGGACGGCGATGTGGTGGTTTTCCCCGAAATGATGCTGACGGGCTATGACCATCACTTACATGGATTTTTTAAGGATCCCGATTGGCATGCGCAGGTCGATGAAGCACTGACTGAACTCGGAGGCGTGGTCGACGCGGCCGGATCCAGCGCGTTATTTGGACTGCCATATCCTTTCGGCGAAGGGCATCTCAACGCGTTGATACTGATCCGCCCGTACAAACAACCCATTCTTGCTGGTGCGAGATCCCATCTGCCTGTGGGGGACAGAAATCTGTGGAGATTCGTAGAACCGCATGATCGCACTCCAGTGAAAATCCAGGGGATTTCGCTGGGTTCGATCTTCTGTGCAGAAGCTCATCATCTCGAGTACACAACAGGCAAGGGCCTGGAACGTAGCGATGTCATCCTCTGGCCCGGGGTAATCGGATGCGATTATAACGAAAAAAGAGAAATCACCCGAGATTGGAACGTGGAATTGGCACAGAAGATCGCCGGATTCTTTAAGGTCGCTGTGATACAGTCCAATTATCTGTCTTATGCCACTGAATTGAGTGCCCAGGATATGTTGGAAAGCAGTCGAATGCTGGGAGGCTCCATCGCCTGCGATTCATCGGGACGTGTCCTCGACCAGGCCTCGAGGACTGAACAGGAAATGCGATCGTTCGAGATCAGCCGGATCAACGGCGCGGTTCAGGTGACCCCGCTGGGTAGGGAGGAGATTTCCACACATCCCGCGGGGAATCGAACCACATGAGCAGCCTGCCCGATTTCGACCCGTTGTGGGACTACAGCGACCCTGAGAAAACCGAGAAGGTCTTCAAGGAGCTTTTCGCTGAATCGCGGAACTCCGGAGACCGTGAATACCAGGCCCAATTACTGACACAAATCGCGCGGACCCATAGCCTCAGGCGGGAATTCGAGGAAGCCCACCGCATCCTGGACGACGTTGAGAAAATGATCGACGTTGTTGCCAACGCGCTCGACATTCAAACCCCGGTCGCCCGAATCCGCTACCTGCTCGAACGCGGCCGCACCCACAACTCCGCCGGGGACAGCGAAGCGGCCCGCCCGCTCTTTCTGGAGGCCTGGGAACGGGCACGCGACGCCCGCGAGGATTACCATGCCGTGGACGCGGCCCACATGCTCGGGATCTGTGAGCATGGCGATGCATCCCTTTTGTGGAATAACAGGGCGATGGAAGCCGCGGAAGCATCCGGCGATCCGCGGGCAAAAGGCTGGCTCGGTGCCCTGTACAACAATACCGGTTGGACGTACCACGACACGGGCGAGTACGAACGAGCACTGGAACGCTTCGAAAAGGGGCTCGCCTGGCGGAGGGAGCGGGACGACCAGCAGGCGACGTGGATCGCGGAGTGGACCGTGGCGCGTGCCAAACGCTCGCTCAACCGAACGGAAGAGGCCCTGGCCATGCAGCAGTCCCTGCTCGAAGAACACGAAGCGGCCGGGACGACGGACGGTTACGTCTACGAGGAAGTCGCCGAGTGTCTGTTTGCGCTGGACAGGCCGGATGAAGCCCGGCCCTTCTTTGTCCGAGCCTACCGGGAACTGGCGAAAGATGGCTGGCTGGCAGAAAACGAGCCGAAGCGGCTGGATCGGCTCAAACGACTTGGCGAAGGACAACCATGTTGACCGCCGCGCAGAAATCCGCGTTCGATGAGCACGGTTGGGTTCGCGTGCCGGGCGCAATCCCCGACGAGCATGTTCATACGGTACTCAACCGCGTATGGGACGACCTGGAGCAAAGGTGCGGGATTCCTCGCGATGCCCCGGAGACCTGGCCGGAAGCGAGACCTAAGGGTTTCAATCGGCTGATGCGGTCCGGCGCCTTCGAACCCACCTGCAACCAGGCCGTCAAGGACGCCATAGACGAATTCCTGGAACCCGGCCACTGGGAAAAACCGAGCCCCTGGGGGGCGCTTCTGCTGACCTTCCCCGCTGCGGGCCCGTGGTTTCTGCCCAACCAGTCATGGCACCTGGACCTGCAGATTGCCGTAGACGCCGCGTCTGAGAAAAACCCCGGCGTACAGGTCTTCGCCATATTGGAGCCGCTGGCCGCCCGTGGAGGCGCGACGGTTGCCCTCGCCGGTTCTCACCGGCTCGTCCGCCACCTCGCACGGCAACCGGATCTGATCGGCGAGGGCCGATCCAAAGACATCACCAATGCGGTCAAGCGGGCGGCGCCGAATCTGCGTGATCTATGGTCCCGCGACCTGGGTGGAAACCGGGAGGACCGGTACCTTGAGCATCCCGTCGATGTCTCCGGCATTCCCGTGCAGGCCGTCGAATTCACCGGAGATCCCGGTGACGTGATCTTCATGCACCCCTGGATTATCCATGCCGCGTCACCCAACCGCGGCGACAGGCCGAGAATCGTTATAACGGAACGGGTCCGCAGACTGGACGGACCGACCGGGCAGGACGGACCGGGCAGGACGGACCGACCGGGCAGGACAGACTGAACAATCAGAACGACGACCGCGACACCAGCAACACCAGCGACACCAGCGACACCAGCGACACCAGCGACACCAGCAACGGCAACCAACTGGTAGAGGCATAAGTGTTCCACAATTACCTCAGCGTAGCTCTGCGCAACCTCCGCAGGCATCCCGCCTATTCGCTCATCAATATCGCCGGACTCGCAATCGGCATGGCCACGTGCATCCTGATCCTCCTGTACATCCAGGATGAGCTCAGCTACGACCGGTATCATCCCCATGCCAACCGCGTATACCGCATCGTCGACGATATCGAAAGTGGGGGCCAGACCGTTCAGACGGCCGGGTCGCCCACGGGCTGGGGACCCGCCCTGAAGCGCGACTTCCCCGAGATCGAGCTTGTCGTCCGGTTGAGAGGTACCGAATCCGCGTGGCTGGTCGATCTCGGAAACACCATCTACTATGAACGCAAGGTCATCTGGGCGGGATCCGACCTGTTCGAGATGTTCAGTATTCCGCTGGCCGCGGGGGACCAAAGCGTCGCGCTCGCCGAGCCGTATTCGATGGTGATCTCGGAGGATCTGGCCTTCAAGTACTTTGGCGACGAAGAGGCCATCGGCAAAGCGGTCAATCTCGACAATCGCTGGGACTTCACGGTGACGGGCGTCATGAAGAACATTCCGACCAACTCCCACTTGCGGCCGGACATGTTCGTATCCTATTCCACGATGACTGCGATACAGTCCGGCTGGGACCTGGACGACTGGGAATATCACCGAAACCTGTACACCTACGTCCGGCTCCGCGAGAACGTTTCTCCGAGTGAATTCGAAGCGAAATTGCCGGCCTTTCTGGAGCGTCACGCGGGAGACCAGTACCGGGAGGCGGGCATCATCCTGCGGCCAACGCTTCAGCCCCTCGTGGACATACACCTCTATTCGAACAGGGAGAGCGAACACGAACCCAACGGCGATATACGGTACGTGGCGCTTTTCATGGCCATCGCGTTCCTGGTCCTGATTATCGCTTGCATCAACTTCATTAACCTGGCCACGGCCCGTTCCGAGATGCGCGCCAGGGAAGTGGGCGTGAGAAAGGTGCTGGGTGCGAACCGGATGCAGCTGATCCGCCAGTTCCTGGGCGAATCGGTCCTCATGTCGGGTCTCGCTGCGGTCCTGGCGGTCATACTGGTCCACCTCGCCCTGCCTGCCGTGAACGAAATCGCGGGAAAACAACTCGCGCTGCCGATTGCCGACTGGATGGTGCTGGCCGCGCTGGTCCTCGGTACGGCCTTGATCGGATTGGCCGCCGGCAGTTATCCGGCTGCGTATCTCTCCGGTTTTCTTCCGGCCGAAGTAATGAAAGGCAGCCCCGAGACGGGAAAGAAAGGCCTGGGGATGCGTCAGGTGCTGGTGGTGATACAGTTCTCCATGTCCATCTTCCTGCTGGCCAGCACGGCCGTCATCCACGATCAGCTCGATTACATCCAGACCAAGCGGCTGGGGTTCGACAAAGAACACGTCATGGTCATCCCCATCGTAGGCTCCCCGCAACTGCCGAATACGCCCGTGCTGAAGCAGCGCCTTTCGGGATTGCCCGGTGTGGTGGGTATCGCGACGACCACCGGCGTGCCGGGCATGCGGGCGATGCCTACCTATGGAGTTCGGCCCGAAGGCATGGCGCCCGAAGACCACCTGATGATGGCCACGCTGCACGTGGACGAGCACTTCCTGGACGTCATGAAGATCGATGTCGTCGCTGGCCGGAACTTTTCACCGGACTGGGGCACGGATACGACCGGTGGGGTCCTGCTTAACGAGACGGCCGTCCGGTCCCTGGGATGGGGAGCGCCCGCCGACGCGATCGGAAGGCGATTCGAGCGGCTTTCCTTTGAAGGGGTGGTTCCGGGCCGTGTAATCGGCGTGGTACGGGATTTCCACCTGCGGACAATACACGAAGAAATCGAACCTGCCGCGATCATGACCAGCACCTATCACATTTTCGTATTGATCCGTATCGAGCCTGAGGGCATTTCCGAAACCATCGGGCGTATCGAGGAGATTTGGAGAGACGTGGATCCCAGGTTCCCGCTGGATTTCACCTTCCTGGACGAGGATTTCAACGCGTTGTACCGGACCGACCGGTTGCTTGGCGAAATTTTCGCGGTCTTCGCCTTTCTCGCGGTCTTCGTGGCCTGCCTGGGTCTCCTGGGCCTCGCCTCGTTTGCGATCCAGCAACGCACCCGGGAGATCGGGATCCGCAAAGTCGTCGGTTCGTCGGTTTCCGGCATCGTGGTCCTGCTATCGAAGGACTTCATGAAGTATGTCCTCTGGGCGAACGTGATCGCCTGGCCGCTGGCCTACTTCGTCATGAGCAACTGGCTGCAGAACTACGCTTACATGTCGGAGATCCGGTACGGGTGGTTCCTGGCCTCGGGCATGCTCGCGCTGGCCATTGCCTGGCTGACGATCGGGGCCCACGCGGTGGCGGCGTCGCGAAGAAATCCGGTGAACGCGCTGAGGCAAGGGTGATGGTATCTCACTATCTCAGCATCGCACTGCGTAACATGATCCGGCGACCCGGCTACGACGGCCTGAATGTCATCGGACTGGCGATCGGCATCACGTGCTGCATGCTGATTCTGCTGTATATCCAGAACGAACTGAGTTACGACCGATTCCACGCGCATGCCGACAGGATCTACCGCGTGGTAAACGGCGATTCCGCGCGCACGCCACCGGCAGCGGGACCGACGTTCAAAAACCTGTTCCCGGAGGTGGAGGAATATGCCCGGACGCGAGGCACGGTCAATATCTGGATGATGTCATACAAGGAGAATGGTTTTTACGAAAGCGACGTGTACAGGGTTAGCAAAGACTTCTTTAATGTGTTCGCCCTGCCGCTGTTACGGGGCAATCCGCGTACCGCGCTGGACGACGCCGTGCATCCCGAACAGACGGTCGTCATAAGCGAATCCATGGCGATGAAGCTCTTCGGCGATGAAGATCCCTTGGACAAGGTGATCCTTGCCGATGACGAGATGAACCTTCGTGTAACCGGAGTGATGGAAGATGTCCCGCCCAATTCCCACTTCGCCGCCGATTACCTGGTCAGTGAGAACCTCGATGCAAACGATCGTCGTGAGAACTACCGGAACAACTGGTACAGTACGAGCCATTTCACCTATATCCTGCTGGCGGAGGGAACAGATCCGGTCGAACTGGAGGAAAAAATTGCCAGGTGGGCGAGTACCTATGAGCCGCTGGAGTCACTCAATATGCGCGGCTTGCCCTTCCGCCCCAGACTACAGCCGGTGACCGACATCCATCTGCGGTCTAATCTGGAACTGGATATCGCAGGTCGTGGCGACATCGGCTATGTTTATGTCTTTTCGGTCGTGGCGTTTTCTGTCGTGCTGATCGCCTGTATCAACTTCATGAATCTCGCCACGGCGCGGTCTACGATCCGTGCGAAAGAAGTGGCCATCCGGAAGACGGTCGGCGCAACGCGAAGCGAGTTGGTGCTGCAGTATATGGGCGAGTCCATGTGTTCGGCCGGATTGGCCCTTGTGATAGCCATGGGGCTGGTTATAGCCATCCTTCCATGGTTCAACACGCTGATGGGAACGGCGTTTCAAGTCAGCTACCTGGAGAACCCGGAACTGTTGTTGTGGCTGGCGGGCATCGCGCTGCTTGTGGGACTGCTGTCCGGCAGCTATCCCGCACTGTTCATCTCCCGATTTCATCCGGCGAACATCCTCAAGGGTGAAATGACGGGCGGCGTTACTGGTTCCACGCTGCGCAAGGGTCTGGTGGTTGCACAGTTCGCGCTGTCGATCCTTTTGATCATCAGCACGGCGACGGTGTATCGACAGCTGGATTACATGCAAAACAGGCAACTGGGATTCGACAAGGATCAGGTCGTCGTTATCCCACTTATCGGAGGGGCAGAGCGAGATTTCAACACCTTCAAGGCGCGACTTTCTCAGAGTCCTCACGTTCAGGGGGTTACTAGATCTGGGCTGATGCCGGGACGTATGTTCAGTGCGGCTATAATGCCTGTCTTTCCGACACGACTGGCAGAACAGTCGGAAGATGACTTAGTCGGAATTCCCGCCCTGTTTGTATCTACAGATTTCGAAGAAACCCTTGGCCTCGACTTGATTGCGGGGCGTCCATTTTCCAGTGTGTTGAACGATGATTCGAATAACGCGGTGATCCTGAATCGGTCCGCGATTGAACGTTTGGGCCTGGCCACACCGGAGGAAGCCGTAAGACGTCAGATACGATACAGAATGAGCCCGCCAATCAGGATCATCGGCGTCGTCGAGGATTTCCATATGCAGAGCTTTCATAATCCTGTGGACCCCATGCAGTTGAGGTTCATGAACCGTGGCGGAGGCGGACAGGCTGCAATTCGATTACAGGCGCAGAATATCCCAGAAGGGATTAACGCGATTGAAGAAACATGGGCCTCGGTGTTTCCCCATTATCCCCTGGCGTATTCGTTTCTGGATGAAGACTTCGAGCAACTGTACCTGTCGGAGCAACGCACCGGCAATCTGCTCGGCGCATTCAGCTTCCTGGCCATCTTCATTGCGTGTCTGGGGCTGTTCGGCCTGGCCGCGTTCACCACCCAGCAGCGGACCAAGGAAGTGGGGATCCACAAAGTGATGGGCGCTTCGGTGATCCGCATTGTCGCCATTCTGTCGAAGGATTTCCTGGTACTGGTTGCGATTGCCGTGCCCGTCGCGTGGGGCCTGGCTTACTGGATCATGACCAACTGGCTGCAGAACTTCGCCTATAGGATCGATATCGGTCCTGCGTGGTTTCTGGTCGCCGCCTTCCTCGCGCTGGTTATCGCCCTGGCCACCGTCAGTTTCAAGGCGGTATCGACTGCGTTGACGAACCCGGTGGAAAGCCTGCGGTCAGAATGAAGCGAGTGTAGTACCCATGATCCGAAATTACCTCACGGTCGCCGTACGCAACCTCCTCCGGCAACCCGTCTACTCGCTCATCAATATCGCCGGGCTCGCCATCGGCATGGCGGCCTGCATACTGATCGTGCTGTATATCCAGGACGAGCTCAGCTACGACCGGTATCACCGGAACGCGGACCGGATCTACCGGATCGTCGACGATTTCGAAAGCGGCGGGCAGACCATCAGGACGGCGGGGTCGCCCTTGAGCTGGGCGCCGGCGCTGAAGCGGGACTATCCCGAGGTCGAGCAGTTCGCGCGGATGCGAGGCACCGCTACCGCATGGCTATTCAAAGTGGGCGAAGCCCAGTTTTACGAGAAAAAGGTCATCTGGGCGGAAGCTTCCCTGTTCGACCTGTTTGATTTCCCGCTTGTCGCCGGCGATCCGAAAACCGCGCTGGCAGAACCCTTTACGATCGTCATATCGGAATCGATGGCGGCCAAGTACTTCGGCCGGGAAGACGCCATGGGTCAGATCATGGGGGTGGATAACGTCTATGATTTCAAGGTGACCGGGATCATGCGGGACATACCCGCCAATACCCATATGCGGGCGGACATGTTCACCTCCTATTCCTCCCTGGCCACGCTCGGCGATTTTTACCGGGAAAACTGGCGGATTCATGACAACTTCTATACCTACGTGCTGTTGCGGGAAAACGCGGACCCGGCCGACCTGGAAGCGGAAATGCCGGACTTTCTCGAACGCTACGCCGGGGACACGTACCGAGAGACCGGCGTGGTGTTGCATCCGTCGCTTCAGCCGCTCGTCGACATCCACCTGTATTCGCAGCGGGAGGGCGAGTTCGAGCCCAACGGCGATATACGGTTAGTGGTCCTCTACACGCTCATCGCGATACTGATTCCGCTAATCGCGTGCATCAATTTCGTCAACCTGGCCACGGCCCGTTCGGCCATGCGCGCCCGGGAGGTGGGCGTCCGGAAAGTTGTGGGCGCCGACCGGAGACAGCTTCTGGGGCAGTTCCTGGGAGAAGCCGTCGTCATGGCGGCGCTCGCCATGGTCATTTCGGTGATCCTGGTGCAGGCCGCCCTGCCCGCGGCGAATGCGATCGCCGGGAAGCAGCTTGTCTTTCCGCTCTCGAACGGACTGGTGCTGGCGGCGCTCGCGTCAGGAACGATCGTGATCGGGTTGGCCGCCGGCAGCTATCCGGCGATCTATCTTTCCGGGTTTCTGCCCACCGAGGTACTGAAGGGCAGCCTGGAAACAGGAACGCGGGGACTGAGTCTGCGCAAGATCCTGGTCGTCGTTCAGTTCGCCATGTCCATATTCCTGTTGGTCAGTACGGCGGTCATCTATGACCAGCTCGAATACATCAGCACCAAGCGGCTGGGTTTCAACAAGGAACAGGTGATGGTTATTCCCATCACGGGATCCTCGCAGCGGCCGAATACGCCCGTACTGAAAGAACGACTGTTTCAGTTACCCGGGGTATCGGGCGTAGCCACGACAAATGGCGTTCCGGGGATGCGGGTGGTTCCCATCATGGCGGTCCGGCCCGACGGGATGGCTCCGGAAGACCACCTGATGATGGCCACGCTCGAAGTGGATGAGCACTTCCTGGACGTGATGGAAATCGAACTCATCGCCGGCCGCAATTTCTCGCAGGACTGGGGGACGGACTCGACCACAGGCTTCCTGCTCAACGAGACGGCCGTTCGCTACCTGGGTTGGGGCACGCCGCTCGACGCGATAGGCAGGCCGTTCGAGTGGATCCCCCACGGCGGCGCCAAAGGCCGGGTTATCGGCGTCGTGAAGGATTTCCACCTGCGAACGGTTCATGACGAGATCGAGCCCGTCGTCATACTGTCTCACCTGTATCACCAGTACGTGCTTATCCGGCTCGTACCCGGTGGTATGGCCGAGACCATTTCGCGTATCGGGGAGACGTGGCGGAGCGTCGATGCCAGGTTCCCGCTGGAATACTCGTTCCTGGACGAGGATTTCGACGCACTGTACCAGGATGACCGGCGGCTTGGAGAGGTATTCGCGATCTTCGCGTTATTGGGCGCCTTCGTGGCCTGCCTGGGACTGCTGGGCCTGGCTTCCTACTCGATCCAGCAGCGCACCCGGGAGATCGGGATCCGCAAGGTACTGGGGGCGTCGATCGCAAGCGTTGTCGTGCTGCTGTCGATGGATTTTATGAAATTCGTCCTGCTGGGCAACCTGATCGCCTGGCCGCTGGCCTACTACGTCATGATGCGGTGGCTGCAGAATTACGCCTACGCGGCGGACCTGGATTACGCATGGTTTCTGGTGGGCGGCGCCGTCGCCCTGATCATCGCGTGGCTGACGATCGGAGCCCACGCGATGGCCGCTTCGAGGCGGAATCCCGTGAACGCGTTGAGGCAGGGGTAGCGGGGTATAAACATGCATGAGCTCATCGTTTGCGGCTGGGATGAAGTATTCATCCTGGATATGAGCCGCGAAGAACATGGTCTTCCCGCGAAGACCTGGAGTTGGAGGTCGGAAGACCGAAAAGACCTGCCTGACTACATGAAATCGCGATTCAAAACCACAGCCGAGTGCAAGGCTGTTGATCACGGCCATCGCATCCTGGTCACGTCCTCGGGAGGTGGTGTCGCGCTCATCGAACGCGCAACCGGAGAAGTGGTGTTCTATGCAGCCGTACCCAACGCCCATTCAGCCGAAATGCTCCCAGACAACAGGTTGGCCGCCGCGGCTTCACATGCCCGGGATGGCGACCGACTCATTCTGTTCGACTTAGTTTTTCCGGACAAGGAATTCTACAGCGACGATCTTCCATGGGGGCACGGCGTAGTCTGGGACAAAACCCGTCAGATCCTATGGGCGCTAGCCGATGAGGACATCCGGGTATATCATCTGGTCGGCTGGGACACCGTTGAACCATCGCTTTCGAGAATCGACACCATTAAACTGCCGGAAGGATCGGGGCATGATATGTATCCTGTAGCCGGCTCGTCCTTTCTTTCCATCAGCACGGAGAAACATTGCTGGCTGTTCGATCGTGATCGCAGGGAGTTCAAACCCCACCACGTGCTTGCAGACGAAGCAGACGTCAAGAGTATTGCGGAGCATCCGGAAACGGGCCAGTTGGTTTATGTCCGGGCGGACAGCAATGAATGGTGGTCCGAGACCATTCGTTTTGAAAACCCGGCACGAGAACTTCATTTGCCGGGAGAACACATATACAAGGCACGATGGAACGTTGAATCAGGGAACACGGTTACCGGGTGGCCTTTGACGGGTTGAGGTTGCGGTTGGATGACTGATTTTTGTGACTGCGATTCAGGATAACTGATAATGAAATGGGACTACTACCGTCCTCATATAGACCGAAGAGTTCCCGGTAACAAGGTCGACCTGACTCCGCTGTGTAACGACTCGGAAGTTCGCGGGAACCTGATTCTGGACCTGGTCCGTCCGTTCCGAAACGTAGGCCTGGACAAGGTAGCGAGTCCTGAATCGCTGGGATATATCCTGGGAAGTGCGGCCGCCCAAAGGCTGAACTGCGGCTTCATACCTTTTCGAAAAGGCGGATTACTCCCTGTCCACCGCCAGCACAGGTCGCGAGTCTCCTTCACAGACTACACGAACACGAGGAAATCGCTGGAGGTAAACAGAAGCCTGATTGAACCCGGCGAACGCATTCTGATCATGGACGACGTCATCGATACCGGCGCCCAGGTAAAGGCCATGATAAAGTTGATCGAACGCCTGGGTGGCGAGGTCGTCGGAGTTTCGGTCCTGGTGGCCGATGTAAGCCGAAAGACGACACATTTGATCAAAAAGTACAACGTCCATGCCATTCATATGGCGCTCGTCGGTTGATCTCCAACAACGAACGTAGCGTAACACCTGTTACAGATATTGCCGAATACATACATTCCGAAAGTAGGCGACAATGACCTCCGAATCCGATAACCAGCACACACAGCATATGCACATCGGTGCTTACGCTTTGTGCCGTGACCCTTCGAACCGACTTCTCCTGGTTCGGGCGACGAGTGGTCTGGAGGATGGCGGCCTGTGGACGATGCCCGGCGGCGGTATTGAATGGGGTGAGCATCCTGATGACGCGCTGGTGCGGGAATTGGAAGAAGAGACAGGGCTTGTAGACATAGAAAGTTACCGTGTGTCCGCGGTATATTCACATGCCTATGAAAGTAGAACGGCTTGGCAGGGCGACCCGGTACACCACATAGGTATCGTCTACGAGGTTATTCTTGCGGCCTACGACCTGAGACCTGAACAAGAAGGATCGACAGATCACTGCGAATGGCTCACCGAGAGCCAGGCCCGGGAACTGCCTCTTGGACCGCTCGCTGAATTCGCGGTCGACCTGGCATGGCCGAGTTGATAGCGATAGATTACCAGCGACAGGTTATCTTACATGATTGAACTGCGTGGCAAAAACGTGGTATTGCGGACCATGGAACGTGCCCATTGCCGCATCCTGTGGGAAAACTATGAGCCCGTGGAACCTATTCCGACTGAACCCGTCAGGCCCGGTCTTTCAATTGAAGGCGCGGACAAGTGGTTCGAGGAGATCCAGGAGAAGCAGGAAAAGACTCAGATTTACCTGGGTATCTTCGATGGTGAGTCTAATATCGTAGGTGACATACAGCTTGCAGATGTCGACTGGAGGAACCGCACGGCAAGCCTCGGTGCTGGAATCGCACGTAAGACGGAAAGAGGGAAGGGATACTGCACGGATGCCGCGGTGGTCATGCTTCGGTACGGGTTTGAACACCTGGACCTGTACAAAGTTTCGGCCGCGACGATTTCGAACAATGCGGGTGCCATCCGGGTACTGGAGAAACTGGGTTTTGTCCAGGAAGGAACCGAACGAGAGGCCGTGTTTTGGAGTAATCGTCGTTGGGACCGGCTTATGTTCGGCATTTTGAGAACCGAATTCAAGGCAAGGCAGGTGTGATCGAGGAATTGTGCGTTTTATACCAACCTGATTGGATAAGGAACACGCAGGTAAAATATGAACCCAGCCCCCCTCAAAGACATCGTCACTTTCGAAGATTTCGAGAAGCTCGACATTCGAGCCGGTACGATTGTCTCCGTCGAAGACGTGCCGAAATCGAACAAGCTGATGAAATTGACGGTCGACTTCGGCGATCACACCCGGTCGATCCTGGCGGGGATAAAACAAGAACGGGCGAACCCGCGTGAAATCGAAGGGAAGCAGGCGCTCTTCGTGGTGAACCTGGCCGAGCGGAAAATGGCCGGCGAAGTTTCCCAGGGCATGCTCTTCGATATGGGCTATGCGGACGGTCTTAAGCCGTGCCTGCTGGTACCCGAATTGCCTGTGCCGGACGGCGCGAGAGCGGGTTAGTGCCGTTCCGGGAGGGGTAGCCGAATTGGCGCGTCACACCTTGCCTCTCGGTCCTCGTATTGCAGGTGCCAAATGGTGCCTGGGCGGGATAAACATTGACGCGATTATGGAGGCAGCATGACTTCCGGAACAGCGACTGGCAAATCTCAGCGTGAGCACGCGCGATATGGGGCCGCCACCCAGCAGGCATTCGACGGTCCCCTGCCGCAACCTTTTCCCCGGGAGATCGGTCCGCGCGCCAAGGAGTACCTGGCCGAGGTCGTCGATTCCGGGCTCACCTGCGATATGGTGGGCCGGTTCGAGCGCGCTTTCGCCGAGGCCAACGGCGTCGCGCACTGCATCGCCACGCCGGGCTGCACGCCGGCCCTGGCGGTGCTGGCGGCGGCCTTCGACTTCGAACCCGGCGACGAGATCGTGGTCAGTTCGGTCAGCGACTTCGGTACCGTGCAGGGCCTGATCAGCGCCGGCTACATCCCCGTGTTCGCCGACACCGCGCCCGGCTCGATCAACGTGAGCGCCGAAACCGTCGAGGCGTGCATCACCGAACGCACGCGGGCAGTCCTCGCCGTGCATCTGAGCGGCCTGATCTGCGACATGGACGCCATCAACGAAGTCGCCACGCGCCACGGGTTGGTGGTCTACGAGGATGCCTGCCAGGCGGTCTTCGGCCGGTACAAGGGCCGCTACGCCGGCACGCTGGCGTCGGCCGGGGGCTTTTCATTCGATTCGGAGAAGACCATGGGCTCCGACGTGGGCGGCTGCATCTTGACCGACGACGATGCGCTGGCCGAACGGGCCCGTTTCGTCGGCCACAGCCGCGCCGGCGAGATGGTGGAGCACTTCGGACGCGTCCACACGGTGAACGGATTCGCCCATCGCATGACCCAGTCCACCGCGGCGATCAGCCTGGCCCAGCTCGATATCATCCGGCCGCAGGTGGAGAAGCGCGATCGCATGATCCGCCTGTTGAGCGAACTCCTCGACGAGATTCCGGGCATCACGGCATTGCCTATTCCGCCGGAGACTGAAGTGTACTCCTGCTGGATGGCGGGATTCAACATCGACCCGGAACAGTTCCGATGCGACGTGGAGGAGTTCGGCACGCAGGTGGCGGCCGGCGGTATCCCCGGTGCGAGCCCTATGCGCTATTACCTGCTGCCGTTAGCCCTGCCATTCCTCGACGAGGCGGCGAAACAGCAGCGCTTCCCCTATTCGCAACCTCCCGCGTCACACACATACCGCTACGACGCTTCCAGTTGTCCGAATGCCCACGGAATCCTGGAGCGATTCATCCGCTGGAGCTCGTTCTGCGACAAGTACGAGCCCCACCACTGCGAACAGGCGGCCGCGATCGTGCGCCGCGTTGCCGACGAGAACAGGATATGACTGGAAACGGCACCGACAGATCCCCAGGCAGCACACTTCAACTTGCCGCCCGATACTATCGATCCGTGCCGACGGACCGCGCGGGATACGAAGACGTCACCCTGTCACTGCCCGTGGACAGGACCGCTTTAATCGGCCTCCACTGCTGGAACATCGGCTGCCCCGACGGTCCGGCAACGGACCCCGACTACTGCGTCGGCATGGGCTGGCCGCAGCCGACGCGGGAGGCTGGACGCATCATGGCCGAAGTCATCCGTCCGGCCATGGACCTGGCCCGTTCGATCGGGATGGCGGTCTGTCACGTCGAAAGTGACTGGCTGGACCACCAGTATCCCCACATCGAATCGCGGCGGTCAGACGCGGCGGCATCCGTGCATCCGGTCAGGCAGGAACTGTTCGAGCGAGCCCACGGCGTCGACTACATGAAACGCTCGCCCCTGGCAGAGATGCGTCGCGCCGAAATCGTATCCCCGGTCGGAGACGAACCCCTCGTGTTCTACTCGGACAAGCTGGACGAATACCTGCGCGCCCGAGGCATCGAGACGCTCATCTACATGGGGTTCGCGACCGACATGTGCCTGCTCGGCGCCGAGGGCGGAGCGCGGCACATGCTGGCGCGCGGCTATCGCTGCGTGGTCATGCGGGACGCGACCGTCGGGGTCGAGTCGCCGGACACGTTTCCGCAGCGTTTGGCGACAAGCTACGGCCTCCACATCTTCGAATGGACCCTGGGTCATGGCTGTTCCTTCGCGCAGTTCGAACAGGCTGTCAAGGAGTTGAGCGACGCGTAATCATACGTCCGATTAAGCACGATCACCCATGAGCCGAGCAACAGTGAATCCGAAAGCAGCCGTCCTCAAATGAGCCTGAGCATCTGTCCCTGGAAATACGGCAAGCAATGGGTGTACTCGATTACCTACGACGAGGCCCTGGCCGACCTGCACCGCTTCGCCGTCCCCATGCACGAGGAGTACGGCATCCCCGGCCACGTGGAAGTCGTGGTCGGCCAGATGGGCGAGATCCGGCATATCGGCAACTCCAGTTTCAACGGCTACCGCCACATGAACGGGACCGAGTTGCGCGACCTGCTCGATCGCGGCTGGGGCGTGGGAAACCATTCGTGGAGCCACGAGGTGATTACGCCGAATATGGTGGACCGGGAGATCGGCCAGGCCAAGGAAGTGCTGGAGGAAGCGCTCGGCGAACCAATCATCTTCTATTGCTCGCCCGGCGACAACACGAACATGTCCGATCACGTCCTCGAGGCCTGCCGCCGCCACAACTACCTGGGCGCCATGAGCCTGACGGACGCACTGAATCTGCCCGGCGACGAACTGTTCTGGATCAACCGCACCGCCCTGCACGACCACTACTACCCGCCTTTCTACAGCGCTTACGACCCGTACAGGAATATCCGGCAGGCCCAGACAATGCAGGGCTGGATCATCGATTACTGCCACTGTCCGCTGGAGACGGCCGTCCATCCCAACAAGGACTGCTCTGAAGCCCAGCTAAGGCAACGCCTTGAAACGATTCTGTCCGAAGGAGGCGACGCGGTCTGGTGCGCGGTGCCGGAAGAGGCGCTGAGTTATCACCTGATGCGGCGGCATGCCCGGATCGAGGAGGTGGGCGGGAATGGGACTGAAGATGCCGACCCTAACGCGCAGCGCTACCGCATCGCCCTGCCTGAATTGCCCGGTCAGGTACCCTACCGCAGCCTGACGTTGGAGGTCAGCGTCCCGGCCGCCTGGTGTCGCGATCCCCGCATTACGGTGGATGGGCAGGAACTGGCTGCGGAGGTCCTGCGGCCGGGCGTGTTACGGGTGACTACGCCTGTGCGGAAAGGGACCGAAGTCGAGATTCGAAACCCTCCGCATTCCTGACCTTTACTTCCCTGGCAGCAGTTTGGCTTCTGGCCTCGGAATCCGGCCGGAATGTGTCGTATGCGGATCTGGCGCGTATGCATATCCAGCATTCACCAATGGAATTTACCGATATGGGAGGGAGAGTTGTCGCGTACGTCATTGGGTAAGATCTCACCGTTTTTTATCGTAGGCGAATTGTCGCCTTCGGTCGCGTTTTACAAACAATTGGGATTCGAAGTCCGCCACCAGTCACCGGAAGAAGACCCCTTCTTTGCAATCGTCGGTCGAGACGATACCCAGATTCTGCTGAAGGAAATCAACGAAGATATCAATCCGCAGCCGAATAGTACACGTCACCCGTGGGCACGCTGGGATGCGTTTATCCGCGTCGAGAATCCCGATGCGTTGGCAGCAGAATTCACAGAGGCCAGCATCAGGTTTGCCAGGGAGCTTGAGGATACCGAGGATGGGCTAAGAGGTTTCGAGTTGCGGGACAACGATGGATATGTCCTGTTCTTTGGTCGGCCGCGGTGATTTGACATAGCCAATACTGAAGCTGTATTTTCCAGACGGCTTGGGGTACTTTCTCAAACAAAACTTCCAATTGCGAGGATACCAGGGGATACCAATGGTAATAACGAGAAGTCTCTTTCTGTCGGCCGTGATGTGCTGCCTGCTGTGGAACGTCCAGCCCTGCGATGCCCAGACCGGGGAGCGGCAAATAGCACAAAGTCTAGTGATCGAGAACGGGGAGCATACCGAGATGAAATACCTGAAATACCTCCCGCCTGCCTACGACAGTAACGAAGAGAAATGGCCGCTGCTCCTGTTCCTCCACGGCGCGGGTGAACGTGGAAACGACCTGGAAATGGTAAAGGTCCACGGTCCCCCGAAGATGATCGCCCAGGGGAGGGATTTCCCTTTCGTGGTCATTTCACCTCAGTGTCCGGAGGACGTCTGGTGGTCCATAGAAACGCTGCACGCGCTGATCAACGAGATCGTCGAGACCCATCGCATCGACAGGTCCCGTATCTACGTAACCGGCCTGAGCATGGGCGGATACGGGTCGTGGGGGCTGGCCGGTACCTATCCTGGCCTATTCGCCGCGGCCGTGCCCATCTGCGGAGGCGGGGAACCTGAGAAAGCGCATCTGATGAAAGACATACCGACCTGGGTCTTCCACGGCGCGAAAGACACGGCAGTTCCGCTTCAGCGGTCACAGGAGATGGTTGACGCGCTCAAGGCGGCCGGAGGCGATGTTCGCTTTACCGTGTACCCGGAAGCGGGTCACGTTGGGGCATGGGAGAATGCATACGGGGATCCCGAGCTATGGGAGTGGTTGGCAAAGCAGCGGAAGGAATAAAGTAAATAGAACCTTATGTGTTCGACCTGAATTACACCAATAAGAACTTTGACAATATACTCACATGACATGTGATATACCGTACCGAAGGGGGATTTCAATGAGCAAAACAAGGGAAGATAACATTAAGCGAGACTGGGTCTCTCCACCAGGCCAAACCATAAAGGATCTACTCGAAGAGCGCAATTGGACGCAAGCCCAACTCGCGGACCGGTTAGGTGAGTCGCGCAAACATGTGAGTGAACTGATTACCGGAAAAGCTGCAATCTCGGAAGCAATTGCCACCAAACTGGCACGTGTTCTGGGAAGTACAATCGGTTTCTGGCTGAGTCGTGAAGCTGGGTATCGTAGGCGTTCTTACTCCAATGACAACTGAAGACTTGACGGTCAGATACACCTGGTCATGTTTGCTTCTGCAATCTGGAAGTTCTCAATTCTGACTCAGTATGCCACCCCTCCCCCCGGAAACCTCAAAATCATACACCCGGCCACCCACACTCAACCGGAACCCATCGTCCTCCCTGTATATCCGAGCCTTCGCCGAACTGCTGCAGAAGGCGAAGACCATGACGTCGTCGTCCGTACCCGCCACCAGTCGTGTTGAGGCGTCGGTTGCGTTTGGAAGAAAGCTGACAAGGCTTCCAGCTGCGAGTCCGGAAGGCGCGTAGGGCACCTCCTCCGTTTGCCACTGAAGCCCCTTTCCGAACACTGAAACAACCTCCACCTCGCGCGACCCCGCCCCTAAGCGGGCGCGATCATCTTCCAGGTCGAGCAGATCCACGGGATTCAGCTTGTAGGACAATTCGCCGCCTCCCGTCTCCGGTCCCATCCCGGTGGCAGGATCCACGGTGAGCCGCTGCCGGCCGTTACATCGCAGGTCGATCAAGGACAGATCGCAGTCCCTGGAGACGCCCGGCGTCTGTATCGAGCCGCCAAAGGCCAGTGCGGTATTGGGCCTGACGTAGAACGTACGCGGTTCCTTCCGTGAGGCGAGTCCCTGCGCGTCCCGTCCCATCTCGCCGAAGACCGCCGGATCGTCGAGGCGACTCGACTTGCCATTGAGGGCAATCTCCATCCACGGCTTTCCGCCGCGCCGATTGAAGCCGCTCCAGGAGATCTGAACGTCGTGCCAGGTCCCGATCTCTACAGAACCAGGCGCCTGTACAGTCACCAGGTTGTAGTTGTGGCTTTGCACGCTGAAACGTAAGCGTCCGTCCGTATCGACGTAGAGGGCGAAAGTGTTGACCCCAGTCCCGGCATGCCCGCCGACGCCGTTCCCGGTGTTGAACAGCACCCGGGGATCGTCAGCCTGTCCCCGTAACCGGAAGTGAAGACGCAGGCGTCCACCGTTGGCGCGGAACCAGCGCTTTGCATCGCATTGCAGGGCGTCGCCGCCACGCACCCGGATCAGCGGTCTACCGTCCTCCATAACCCGCACGCCGCGCGGGCGACGCCTCAGTGCCACGAGCAGGACCGGATCATCTCCACGAGATATCCAGTATTCGTGCTCGGTCCGCCGGGCGGACACGCGCAAGCGCTGCCAGTCCTTGGTGCGCTTCAGTCCGCCCAGCATGGCGACGGTCTCGTTCTGCCCGCCCACGCAGGGCAGGCTGCCGCAGGTCACCGGCTGGGCTTCGAAGGCACTGATCGTGCGCAACAGGGGACTGCCCGCCCACTGCACGTGCAGGCTCATGAAATTGGCGGCCAGGCCGCCGTCGAACCCGCTGACGCACAGGATGGCCGCGTCGGGTTCGTGGCTGCTGCGCATCATGGCAAACCGGGCTGTGTACATGTCGAAACGGCCCGCCAGCGAAGTCACACGCCGCGCCCTGGTTGACCTGAAAGCGGGATCATAGTAGCAATAGGCGTACGGCCCGTAGGAGATCATACATTCCGCAGTCGATCCTTTGACGCCCATTCCGAATCGATATAGCCTGCCCAGGCGGGGGTCGGAAAGGGCCACGTCGCGCAGCCGCCCGTCTCCGGCCTCCTGGGCGAGCCTCAGGAGCACGGGTGAGCAGTTGTCGAGCTGGCCACCGAGTACGATGTTGGAATTAGCTGGATAGTAGAGCTGATCGGGGATCTCGCGAGGCGCCGTCCAGTGGGCGCGGAACCACGCAAGCGGCCGACAAAACCGGTCGGGGACTTCACCCATCAGGTCGATCCCGGTAACGTTGCGCAGCGCATCGGCGAAGTGCAGGAGCCAGAGGTTTTCAAATCCCCAGAAGGTGGGTCCGTCCACGGGCTCTCCACCGCGACCGCAGCCATGGGGCAGGATGCCACTCCGGAAGCGATCGATAACTGCCTGCAGCCATGCTTCCGCCCGGGGGTGCTCACCCAGCAGGTGCACCGCGGCCACCCCGTAGTGCCCGTAGTCGACGACGGTGTGATGCCCGCCTGCCGTCAAGTGTCGCCGTTTATCCACGTACGGCCACCAGCGTTCCATCAACGCTACGAGGCAGTTTCGGACCTGGTGCTTCTCAGCGTCAGGCAATACCTCGTCCATCAGGTCGAGGGCCAGCGCGAAAGCCTGCATGTAGCGGTTGGCCGTGTAGAAGTGCTCCTCCACATGGTCTCCGTGGTCCCATGCCGCCGCGGCCCGCAGCCATGCGCGGGCCCGTCCGAGCCAGCGTGGGTCGCCCGTAAGCCGCCAGGCGAAGGCGTAGTTCTCGATCAGGGCCGTGGCCTGCATGGCGGTATAGAAGGTTAGGTAGAGCTGGTGGTTTGGGTGGGGGCTGTGTGCCCGGCGCGGGACCCGTCTCCACGGACGCTGACCGGCATACAACGCGCAGTCATCCAGCAGGTTGGAAAGGATGCGCCGGCGGACCGGATCGGCCGGTGTCTTGTACTCGAAACCCGGATCGTCGCTTGGCCTGAACAGACGGGGTCGTTCGCGGCGGATTACCGGGATCGAGACCTGTTGCGATGTGATGGTGGTGGGGTCGGGCATCGTTTATGCCGGGATGCCAATCGTCAGACTCGTGGTCGAGCAAATTCCGAGGAATTTACAATATAACTAAGTTACTGAATCGACTGACCGTAAGATACTGAATCGACTGACCCATGGAAAAGATGTATATTCCATGAATTACACGTCTCATTCCGGGTCAGCACCTGGCCTCCTGTACCAAGACATACCATGATCCACAACTACCTCACCATAGCCATTCGCAGCCTGCTCAGGTATCCCGCCTACACGCTGATCAACATCGTGGGGCTCGCGATCGGCCTGGCGGCCTGCATGGTGATCCTGCGGTACGTCTGGGACGAGTTGAGCTACGATCGGTATCATCCCCATGCCGACCGGGTCTACCGGGTCGTCGACGACATAGAAAGCGCCGGGCAGACGGTCCGGACGGCAGGATCGCCCTCGGGATGGGGACCCGCCCTGAAGCGTGATTTCCCTGTAATCGAGCTGTTCGCCCGGGTGCGGGGCACGACGTCCGTGTGGTTCATCATGCATGAGGAAAAACGATACTATGAGAAAAAGGTTATCTGGGCCGATCCGGCCCTGCTGGACATATTTTCCATACCGCTTGTCGCCGGCGATCCCCGCACCGCGCTGACCGAACCGTATTCGATCGTGATCTCGGAGGAGATGGCCTTCAAGTACTTCGGCGAAGAGGACCCCATGGGGAAAGTCCTCAGGGCAGACAATGTCTGGGACTTTACGGTGACCGGCGTCATGCGGAACATTCCGGCAAATTCGCATTTGCGTCCGGGTATGATCATGTCGCTTGTAACCAGGGATGCCCTTTATCCGGATAGCCTGGATGAATGGGAAATGCACGAGAACCGTTATACCTACATCAGACTGCATGAAAATGCCGCTCCGGATGACCTGGAAGCGCAGCTGCCCGCCTTCGTGGAACGAAATAAAACAGGCCGTTTCCGCGATTCGAGCAAAGTGTTGAGACCGTCTCTGCAGCCGCTGGTGGACATTCACCTGCATTCGCACCGGGACAGCGAGCTCGAGCCAAACGGGGATTTCCGCTACGTGGCGCTCTTCCTGGTCATCGCGTTCCTGATCCCCCTCATCGCGTGCATCAACTTCGTGAACCTGGCCACGGCCCGGTCGGCCATGCGCGCCAGGGAGGTAGGTGTGCGCAAGGTGATGGGGGCCAATCGGTTTCAGTTACTCGGTCAGTTCCTGGGTGAGGCCGTCCTCATGACGGGGCTAGCCATGATCTTGGCGGTCGCGCTTGCACATCTCGCCCTTCCCGGCGTCAACGCGCTGGCCGGCAAGCAACTGGACTTTGCCTTGTCGAATGGTTGGGTGCTGGGCACGCTCGCGGCCGGTACCCTCGTGATCGCATTGGCCGCCGGCAGCTATCCCGCGGTCTACTTGTCGGGGTTTCTGCCCACCGAAGTACTGAAAGGGAGTTTGAAGTCGGGAACGCAAGGAATGGGACTGCGGCGGACCCTGGTGGTGATCCAGTTCGCCATGTCCATCTTCTTGCTGGTCAGCACCGCCGTCATCTACGACCAGCTCGAGTACATCCAGGACATGCGGCTCGGGTTCAACAAAGAGCATGTCATGGTGATCCCGATTACCGGAGCGGTTCAGCGTGAAAGCACCCAATTGCTGAGACAACGCCTCGCACAAATGCCGGGCGTGGTCGGTATGGCGACGACCGATGGCGTCCCGGGCGAACAATCACCGCGGATCATGGCCGTCCGTTCCGATAAGATGAGCCCGGAGGACAACCTGATCGTGTCCGTGTTCTCATCAGATGACCAGTTCCTGGAGGTCATGGAAATCGGCCTCGCGGCAGGCCGGAACTTTCCGGTCGAGTTGGCCATGGATACCACCATGGTAATCCTGCTGAATGAGACCGCCGCCCGTAAACTGGGCTGGGAAGCTCCGCCCGACGCGATCGGCATGCTCGTGGAATGGATCGAGTACCGCGGTACGAAAGGACGCGTCCGGGGGGTCATGGAGGATTTCCACCTGCAATCGATTCATGAGGAAATCGAACCGATCGTCTTCATACACTATCCCTACGACTTCAGTGACATACTCATTCGAATCGGGCCGGAGAACCTGACGGATACCATCGCCCGGATTCAGGAGGTGTGGCGGGAAGTCGATTCCGTCTATCCCCTGGCCTACACGTTCCTGGACGAGGATTTCGACAACCTCTACCGTGCCGAACGACAGCTGGGTACGGTCTTCGCGGTCTTCGCCTTTCTCGCGATCTTCGTGGCGTGCCTGGGTCTGCTTGGACTGGCTTCCTTCTCGATTCAGCAGCGGACCAGGGAGATCGGCATCCGCAAGGTACTCGGCGCCGCCGTTTCGGACATCGTCCTGCTGCTCTCGAAGGACTTCATGAAGTATGTCCTGCTGGCCAATGTGATCGCCTGGCCGCTGGCGTACCTCGCCATGGCGCAATGGCTGCAGAACTATGCCTATGCGGCGGGAATCAACTTCGCGTGGTTTGTAGCGGGTGGTCTCGCCGCGCTGGCCATCGCCTGGCTGACGATCGGTGCGCATGCGCTGGCCGCGGCGGGGAGGAACCCGGTGAACGCGCTTAGGCAGGGGTGATGCTACGGGCAGAACCCGGTCAACGCGTTGAGGCAGGGCTGATGTTTCGGGCACACAGATGAGCGATCTTGAGGAGGTCCAACATGTCGCAGCATAACGCACTCGCCCTTTCGACGATTGGGCAGATATCCGTCACCGTGCAGGAACTCGACAGGGCAGTCTCCTTCTACCGCGACCAACTGGGTATGCGGTTCCTGTTTCAGGTCCCGAACATGGCGTTCTTCGACTGCTCTGGCGTCCGGCTCATGTTGACGATGCCTGAAGAGCGGTCCGGCGATATCCACACTTCCATCCTGTATTACAAGGTCGATGACATCCAGGACGCCTACCGGATTCTGAAGGACCGGGACGTTCGGTTCAACGGGCGGCCGCACAAGATCGCCGATCTCGAAGACCACGAGCTATGGATGGCGTTCTTCCGGGACAGCGAGATGAACCTCCTGGCCCTCATGGCCGAGATCCCCCTGCGTCAATAGCTTCAGAAAGAGACCTGGTCCAGGTTACGTGCCGAGTTATGGAGGGACAGATATAAGCCCCACAGTTCCTTCTCGATGGCTTCCCTGATCTCGACCGTCACTTTATTCCGCTTTGTCGCACTGTCCGGAACAAACGGCACGGACTCCCCATCGCTCTTGGAGTAGTATCCGAACTGCTCGACCATTCCGTCGTATTCCTCCCTGGTCACATCGAGTCCGAAGAAGTCAAGGATTCCGGGAAGGTTTTCCGGCCTCAACTGCGTATAGTCCACGAACAGGCAGTGGTCGCAGGTGTTTTCGATAGCGATCCGCAGGGTGGATAATTCAACTTGCACGCAGAATTCCAGATCGCTCATCACTTCGATGGCTTCAATCGGAAGCCCGGCTTCGAAGGCGCCCTCTGCGGAGTTTTTGTTGCGGACAAACCACGCCGGTCCGTCGAGGAAGGTTGGGATAGTTTCGTATGGATTGCGATACAGGAACAACCAGGGCACACCTGGATATAGCCCGCGGATCATTTCGAGTCGTTTGACGTGGTTACTGGAGAATTTGGCGAAGAAGCGTTCATGTTCCGGCAGCCGCCTGTGGCCATATATGTTGAGCAAGGACTGAAAATACCGGGCGCGTGTGTTTTTGAATACCTCTTCGAATTCTACGTCCAGTAATTGCTGTACCGGTTCCGCTTCCTTGATGACGATGTTCCGGCCCAGGCTCGACAACACTTTGGCAAGCAGGGTCGAGCCGCATCGCCCGACGTGGAAGATGAATCCCGCGGGTGAGAGCGCGTCAGAGTAGAGTTCAGGCTCCTCGAGTACGTCGAGATCGGTAACCGCGGTCAATGCGTCGGCATTGCGCGACAGCAGCTCTTCCGCGGAGATCTCGAGAAACGTCTCCCGCAGATGCATGTCCCCGAAGTCGAGCCACGTGATCTCGCGTTCGTCGCAGTGCAGCTCGAGCGGCAACAGGCCACGCCGCTCATTAAGCAAGGCCCTTACTTCCTCGATGGGCTTGTTTCTGAGATCCTGTCCAGGCACCGATCAACCCGTCTATTATGAAATGAAAGTGGAGGACACTTATGAATCATGCACCGGAAAGTGCTTGATCAATACACAACTGCTCAGACTTATGCCGGTAGTATAATGACTGTACCCGATCGTCACAAACCTCTACGGGCCGATCCGCTTACTTCCTGATCCCACACGCCTCATCCGTCAGCACATCGTAGTGATGCACGTACTTGACGCAGTCGATCACCAGCCGGTCGGTGTGCGGCAGATCCTCTTCCCAGGTCATTTCGACGCCCCAGGAGTGGGGCGGATTCTCCCGCTTTCCCCAAAGGTTGCCGTTGTAGCGCCGGAACAGGATCGTGCGGCCCGCGCGGGTGATGTACGCCATGACCAGCACCGCACGCTCGGACGCATCTTCGTCGATGTCGAACACGCGCATGCATTCGAATGTCCGCTCGCCGATACGCACCGTGTAGAGGCCGTGCGAGAACACCTGCGGCGCATCCGGGTTTTTCGTCAACCTTCCGTCCGGTTGCTCCGACAGGAAGCCCTTGGCTTCGACATGACGTGACGACATGCCCCAATCCCATCCAAAGTCCTCATCGAGACTAGTCAGCAGCTCCCTGGTGCCATCGGACTTCATGCTTTCGACCGCCAACCACTGCACTTCCGTCTCCGTCAGGCGGCCCCAGAACCTGGTGTGGCGGGCTATATCGTCCGGATCATGGTTGAGCGGAAGAAGCCCTTCCCTGTCCTTATGGTGAAGTTCCTCGATCTCGATCTCGACACACTCCCGTCCGTGTATGATCGCGCGACGGGAGGCGGTCGCGGTCTTTTCCTCGGTCAACTTCCAGGCCGTTCCATCGCGGGCTGGCTCGTAGTCGGCCCATCGCACCCGATCGCCGATCTCAGGAACGATGAACCACCAGGCAAGCTCCCGGAAATCGATGGAGAAAGGGGTGCCTGTACTTTTCTCGATAGTGATGTCGGGCCGAAGTTCCGGAAATGCCTTCTTCCCTGGTCTGCTTTCTGCGCTCATGGCCATGCTCCTTCTGTTCGTGGTGACGCCCAGTTCACTCCGAACCATGTCCCTGCCGTGGGACAACCGCCGTTTGATGGTTCCCGGCGGACAGCGATGCCGGGCCGCGATTTCCGCTATGCTCAACCCATCCAGGTAGAACGACCTGAGTGCTGCCCGTTCCTTTTCGGGTACGTGATCGAAAGCACCGATCACGTCCTCCGCTGCCCGGTGTTGGCGGGCCGTTGGCACACCCATGCGGTTTATCATGGTTGAGAGTGCCTCGGACTCGACGAATTGCTCCCTGCGTTGTGCGGAGCGCAGGTAATCGGCGCACCGGTTGCGCGCGACCTGGTAAAGCCAGGCCCGCACATGCCGGGGAGCCCGTTCGCGCAGCCCCGACCAGGCGTGTACGAGCGTCTCCTGCAGCACGTCTTCGACCGCGTCCACGGCACCGATACGATCCCGGATCAGTGTAGCCAGTGAACGCTCGTATCGACGGATCAGGGTCACGAAGGCCTGCTCGTCGCCGGCCCGGATCTGTTGGACCAGCATCTGGTCATCGAGGAACCCCATCAGATCGCTCTCCCTTCATCTAACAGGGCGAAGTTCGAGGGGGAAAGGTTCAGGACGTACAACGATTCGACCGAAGTTTCGAACAGCGCCGCGAAGGAACCGGCTTGCTCATCGTGATCCGGAATCCGGCCAGTCCGCGCCGGCTCCCGGTCCGATAACATGCCAGTGCATATGAGGCGTAACGCCAGGCGCCGCCGCGTTGGCTCGAACATAGAAGCCTTCTCCATTCAAAAGACCGGTGGAAGTGGCGGTTTGCTGGACAGCGCACATCATTGAGGACAACAGTTCTCCATCCAGAGCAGCCTCATCCATTAATCCCTTGACGTGGGCTTTCGGCACTACGACCACGTGGACTTCGGATACAGGACGTGGATGATGGAACGCCAGAACCAACTCGTCCTCATAGACTCGCCTGACATCAAGGTTCCCGGCAAGTACATCCTCGCAGTACCAATCTCGCCGTGCCACTTCAGCACACTCCTTTCGATTTTCCGACGGAACAAGGCTCGGTCTCCGGGTCTGCCCGATTATTAGTTTAGACGGACCGGGGGTCGGTGTGTAATTTACACGCGAATGAAGCTGCTGATCAGCGTATAATTCAAATCACCTGTTTTCCTGTCAAATCGGTCGTAGGCGTATGCGGGTCGAACCGGTCAGTACCCATATCGAACCCCTTGAGACGAAACACCATGCCGGGATGCTCGAAATCGTAGAACAACTCCCCGAATGGTTCGACGAAACCGCCAGGACCAGGTCTGTGCCTGTAGATATTCGACATCAGATGGGGTTTGTGGCCGTCAGGGAACAAAAGGTGATCGGGTTTATTACCCTTTACGTCGCAGAGGGACGGATGCACATCGGTTGGCTCGCGGTCGAAAGGCAGATGCACGGGCGTGGTATCGGCAGCCGGCTACTGAAAGCGGCTGAATCGGAAGCGCACAGGATGGGCATAGGCGAACTGGCGACGTACACGCTGGGCGAAAGTGTCGCGTACCAGCCCTACGAATCGACCAGACGATTCTACTGGAAGCACGGTTTCAAGGTGTACAAGCGATCCAGGACGGACAACCCCGGATGCCCCGAGGAGATCTGGATTTCGAAGCGCGTCAAATCATGACCGGAGTTCACGGTGGACCGTGACGTAATTCGATACTACGAAGAGCTGGAGAACGAATCCGAGCGACTCGAGAAGGGAACCGCCCGGTTGGAAGCCGAAAGGACCCGGAAAGTCCTTCGGGAGTATCTCCCCGCACCGCCGGCCCGCATCCTCGATGCGGGCGGTGGTCCAGGCGCCTATGCCTTCTGGCTCGCCGGGCAGTCCTACGACGTCTATTTGCTGGACATCGTCCCGCGCCACATCGAGCAGGCAAAAGAACGAAATAAAGACGGAATCCTCAAAAGCGTGGCGGTCGGAGACGCCAGAAACCTGGACTTCGAGACGGACTCCATGGACGCGGTCCTTCTGATGGGTCCCCTGTATCACCTGCAAGACCGGCCGGATCGGATCGCGGTGCTTGAGGAATCCCTTCGCGTGCTTAAACCGGGAGGAGTCCTCTTCTGTGCGGCCATCTCCCGGTTCGCTTCGTTCCTCGACGGCATGAAACAGGGATACCTCTTCAATCCCGAGTTCGCCAGAATCGTCCTGAAGGATCTGAACGAAGGACAACACGAAAACCCGGACATGGATCCCCGATACTTCACCACGGCCTGTTTCCATCGGCCTGAGGACCTCGAAGAAGAGATTACAGACGCGGGATTCGACCTGGTGAGGACAGTCGGGCTGGAAGGACCGGCATGGCTTTTCGGTAGTTTCGACGAGCTTTGGGCGGACGAGGCCAGGCGCGAGGACATGCTCACCTTCCTGAAGCTGGTCGAGACGGAGACCTCTATAATCGGCGTTAGCGCGCACATCCTCTCTGTCGCGAAAGCGCCCTGATGTGTGCCGGTCCACGAAGCGTTATGGTGAAGCGGTGCGGTGAACGGTCCGATGAAGCGGTCCGGCGGGCGTATCAGGCTACCTTCAATCAACCCATTGCAAAGAGGTCGAGTACATGCCGATTTCAGCCATCTCCTTCGACGGCGACATGACGCTGTGGGACTTTCAGAAGGTCATGCGGCATGCTTTGAAGAAAACCCTGGCGGAACTGCGCCGGCTGTTGCCGACGCAACGCGCCTTGGACCTCTCTGTGGAAGAAATGATCGCGATCCGCAACCAGGTCGAGAAAGACGAGCACGGGCGGACCTGGAACATGGAGGAACTGAGACTCCTCGCGTTTGAGCGCACGCTGGAAAGTCTGGGTCGCCCGGACCGCGATTTGGCTGCCCGTCTGAACAATCTGTATATGAAGCATCGCTTCGAAGACATCGAGCTGTATCCGGACGTGATACCGGCCCTCGACCAGCTTGCGCCGCACTTCAAGCTTGGCCTGCTGTCCAATGGGAACAGCTATCCCGAGCGATGCGGGCTCGAGGGGCGGTTTGCCTTCGTGGTTTTCTCGCAGGATGTGCGGGTTCGAAAGCCCGACCGGAGGATTTTCGAGATCGCCGCGCGGGAAGCGGGCTGTCCGTTGGACGAGCTTCTGCACGTCGGGGATTCTTACGAGAATGACGTACTGGGAGCGTATGGCGCCGGAGCGAAAACGGTTTGGCTGAACCGCGAAGGGATGGAAAGCAACGCTGGAATCAGGGCCGACGCAGAAATAACTTCGCTGACCGACCTGCCTGGGATCTTGGGGCCTGGAGGAATCTGAGGTCGGATCCCTTCCGGCTAGAACCCGTAGCTGAGACCCAGTTTCAGGACCGGATACATGGATGCGACGCCGGGGATGTCTTCGTTGGCCGATTCGGCCTCCGCATCCAGGTCCATCCTGAACTGCGGGTCCGAGGATACGGGACCGGTAGCCTCGAGGCTGAATTCCGGCGGGCCGTGGTAGGCTACCCCGACATCCAGTGCAAAGCCGAGACCTGTATCGACGGCGTTGCCCCAACCGAGGCCAAAATAGGGGGCGATTTTGGAGGTCCCGAGCGAGCCGCGGATCGTTCCCACCTGGGCCCTGGTGTATACGTTGTTCCCAAACTCCACGTCTTCCGCCGGAGCACCCTCGACGCCAAGCGATCCCCCGAAGTAGAGCACGCCCGCACTCAGACGGAAACCACTTTCGTTCGGATACAGATCGAGCACGGCCGTCACGGCGGCAGCGGGGAAGTCCACATCCAATTCCACGTCATCCACAGTGACCTGGAAATCGACCGGCTGAAAATCGATTCCCCCTCGGAAGTTGATTCGGCTAGCAAGTGGCGTAGCGACCTGCGCCCCGATCCCGAGCGTGCCCACCTGGACGGATCCCGTAACCCCCTGTGCAAGCGCCGGGATTGTTTCCAAACCCAGCAGCAAGGCGACGGTGAACCCGAATTTCAGGCTTCGCATCGTGTTTTCCTCGTGATTTTAGCTCAAATTGGTAAGAAAAATGGATTTGCGATGTCCCTCATCTCACCCGTTCAACTCAACCCTCAACCTCTCAACCCCGCCCCGGCAGGGCGATCCCGTACCGCTGCAGCGTGGTCTCGAGCGTCGGACGTCCCAGGCGGATCCGGTCACCGTTCAGCAGGTAGGAGAACAGGTAGCCGGCGCCGAGCATGAGGATCCCGATGAGGAAGCAGTACATGACCGCCCGGTCGGGATAAACGTCTTTCAGATAACCGACGTACAGCGGTCCGAAAATCCCCGCGGCGGCCCACGCGGTCAGCACCGCGCCGTAGATGGTGGACATCTTCTTCGTGCCGAACACGTCGAGGACGAAGGAAGGCATGGTGGCGAACCCGCCGCCGAAGCAGAGCAGCACGTAGCAGACCAGCGCGGAGAAGACCCAGGGGTTGGTCTCGGTCATCAGGATGCCGAAGACCACCATCTGGCTGCCGAGCAGCACCCTGAATATCGTAACCCTGCCGAAACGATCGGACAGCAGTCCCCAGAACAGCCTGCCCAGGCCGTTGCAAATCGAACTCACCGCGATGAGCGTGGCCCCGTACTCGGCCAGCACCGTGGGTTCGATGCTGTCATCCGCCAGGCCCCAGATCTCCTGCAGGATCTCGGACTGGAAGCTGACCACTGATATTCCGGCCGCGATGTTGAAGAAGAAGACGATCCACATGAAGACGAACTGCGTCGTGCCCAGGTAGGTGCGGGCGTACTTCGGTTCGTCGGCCTCGTCGGGATCGATCGCGGTGGTCGACGGACCCGACGGATCCGGCGGCGGATCGGAAAGGGCCAGGCTGCAGGGGATGAGAATCAGGGCGAAGATGATACCGAGCCAGATGAAGACTTCCGGCAAGGCGCCCGCGGTCCTGACGATGAGGAAGGGCGCCAGGCCCTTGCTGAGCAGAAACGCCCCCACCCCGAACCCCATGACCACGATCCCGGTGGCCAGTCCCTTGCGGTCCGGAAACCACTTCGCAACGGTCGCAACCGGTGTGACGTAACCCAGGCCAATGCCGGCGCCGCCGACCACCCCGTAACCGAGATAGAACAGCGGGATGTATTCCAACTCCAGCGCCAGTCCCGAGATCAGGTACCCGCACGCAAACATGAAACTGCCGATCAGCGCGAGTTTGCGGGGCCCCATCTTCGGCAGCATGTTTCCGGCCCACGCCGCCGATACGCCCAGGGTGAAAATCGCAATGCTGAAGGCCCAGGCCGTCTCGGTGTGGGTCCAGCCGATCTGGCGTACCAGTATGGTCTGAAAGAAGCTCCAGGCGTATACGGTACCGAAGCAGATCTGCAGCGCCGTGCAGAAGAGCGCGATGGCGCTTCGGGGCATGCGCATCGCTTGTCCTCCTAGCGGGCGTTCTCCGGCGGCGCGCCTGTCGCGCCTGAATCGGGTGATCGTCCGGAGATGTGGCGGAAGAGACGGGCCAGATCGCCCACTTCGTCGTCGCGTCCAAGGAGATCCTCAGTCCCGTTTCCCGTTTCCTTGTTGCCTGCGATGTTAACGGCGTAGGCGAGCAGTTCCGCCAGGGGCTTGGCGGCGAGATTGACCAGCCAGATCGAGGCGAGGACGCCCACGACCAGGAATATGCATATAAGGATGACCTGCTGGCCGATGGCGCGCTGGATTTTCAAGGCGACCTCGTCCTGGTCCATGCCGACGTGCACCGTACCCGCGACGCCCGCCAGGATGGGACTTCCGACCTCCAGGAAATCACCCAGGCCGGGGATGCTGCGCTCCACCGGTTCGGTACTCGCGTGATCGCTTGCCAATATCTCCTCGGGAATCCCCGGAACGAAGGTATGGGCGAGATATTCGCCGTTCTCGCTGGTGATGTAGATGTACCGGATGCCCTGGATCTCGACGAACTGATCGATCATCGACTGCAGCGTGGCCAGGTTCCGGTTGAGCAGGATGTCGACGCTGGCATCGGCGACGCTCTTGGCGATGTTCTGGCTGTTGGTCTCGTACTCCGCTGTCAACTGCGTATCTACAGTGTATATACACAGGGCGGACGTACAGAGGACGATGACGCCGAAGAGCAGGAAGATCCCAAAGCGGGTGCGCTGGAAGAGCTTCTGTATTTTCATGCTAGGATAGCCAGCCTTGCCAGTCCTCCAGGGTCACGAACCGGCCCTCCTGGACGACGGTGTAGTAGACGGTCTGCAGCCCCTGCCTGCGGTCAGGTCCGAAGGAGACGCGTTCGCCGATCCCGAGATCGTAGTTGTCGACCGAGAACACCGCTTCCTCCAGCCCTTCGCGGTCCGGGCTTCCTCCCAGGCGCCGCAGGATCTCGGTCATCAGCTTGGCGTCCAGAAAACCCTCGAGACTCACGAAACTCTGTGGAAAGGGGCTGTACGACTCCTGGACGAGTTCTTCGGGAACAGACGGATCGTAGCGTTCCATCAGTTCGCGGTACTCCCGAACCGCCGGTATGGACGTGTCCTCGTAGCTCGGGACCACTTGGGAGTTGACGAGATAACGGGAGTAGGTCTCCACGTCCTCTCCCAGGTCGCTGAGCAGCTGGAGCATGTTTTCGCTGCCCACGAACGAAAGATTGGCAATGGGCACGCGAAGGTCGCGGTCGACGGCGTCTCGGGCGAAGGCCGCACAGGCGGCGTACGACCCGATGCAGATGACGGCGTCCGGGGAATTGGATTTGAGGATCTCCACCTGCTCGCGCATGCTGCCTGTGAATCGCTGGCCACGACGGTAGGTCGCCTCGCCCGCGAGCCGCTCTCCGTGCCGGTCCAGCGCCGCCCTTACCCCGGCCCATCCGCTTCTTCCATAGGCGTCGGCCTGGTAGAACACGCCGATTTTCCGCTTGCCCGCGGCGAGGAAATTGTTCACGAGCCCGGCCGTCTCCTGTCGGTAGGACGCCCTGAGGTTGAAGGCGAAATCACCGTACGGCGGCTCCCGCTGGGGCTGGGCGCCGGTGAAGGGGAAGAACAGGTAGACCTGCTCGTCCTGGAACTTCTTCAGCAGGGGCAGCACGCGTGTTACGGTCGGCGTGCCCACGTACCCGAAGAGCAGGAACACGTTGTCCTCGAGCATGAGCTTCATGGTGTTCCGGACACAGGGATCAGGCTGGTAACCGTCGTCATAAAGCTTCAGGGTGATCTTGCGCCCGGCCACGCCGCCGTTGTCGTTTACATGATTGAAATAGGCCATGGCGCCGCGGTACAGCTCGCTGCCGAGTCCCCTGGACGGACCGGAAAACGCGGCCGACATCCCCAGGACGATCTCATCATCCGTCGCGCCTGCGAACCCGGTTTCCGTTTCCTGTGCTGACGCCATGTTCGCTCCCCCGAATATGGTTTCGAAGCCCTTTTTCCCCGCAAAGGAAACCGCAAGCAGCCCGGCAAGGCCGCGGCGCAACATGGTCCTCCGCGTTAACAACGGCGCAGGCGACCCGGGCCTATCCCCTGATTGACCTTTACCGTCACGCCCACTCATACGCTTCCTCGTCATCAATTGAGCCGTGAGGGTTCCTCTTCGTGCAACTCACGGCCGTCCGGCAACCGAATCCGGGCCGGGACATTGACTATACCGGGAATCGCAGTACGAATATCTGGTATGGGAAATGTACCAATTGTTTCCGTCTTGGAAACTGTTGTAATGATTCAAAAGGATAAGACCGGGAGTATCCCGTTGCAAGGTATTTTTGTGACCGTGCGTGAGTACCCGCGAAGCCTCGACCACTTCAAAATTGACACGGATCGCCTGCTTCCGAGTAGCGGTCCTATCTGCACATTAGTCTCGGATCGCCAGGACACGGATCGCCTGCTTCCGCTTAGCGGTCCTACCTGCGCATAATACTCGGATCGAACTCGTACTCGCTGTACGGTTCCGGCAGGCCGTTGTCGGCCACCTCTTCCATCACGTCGCAGAAGTAATCGAGCTCGGACAGCATGGTGTAGAGATTCGGCGTGATACGGACCCACTGGCGACCCGGATCCTCCCGGTCGTACCGTCCCCGGGAGGTCTGGATCTGATGTTCATCCCACAGGTAGTCTCGCATCCCGGTCGGATCGACCCCTTCGATCCCGACCCCGGCAATACAGCAACTCATATCCGGAGCCGTTGACGTGTATACCCGTATCCGGGGATGCCTCCGAAGTCGTTCCGCCCAGTGATTCTTCAGATACCGGAGCCGTTCTTCCTTCCGCTTCGGCCCGATGGCGTTGTGAAAGGCAAGGGCCTCGCCGATGGCGAGGTAAGGCGCATGGGACACGGTTCCGACGGACTCGTACTTACGCATGCTCGTCAGGGCGTTGAACCGGCGGCTCGTGTACGGTCCGTACAGCGGTTCGATCTTCTCGACGTGCTCGCGCTTCATGTACAGCATGCCGGTCCCTTTCGGCGCGCTGAGCCACTTGTGCAGACTCGTCCCGTAATAGTCGCAGCCCAGGTCCGAGACCTTGAAATCCAGGTGGCCGACGGCATGGGCGCCGTCCACGACGACTTCGATGCCGTGCCGATGGGCCAGGTCGCAGATCCGCCGGACCGGGTACACCTGGCCGGTGGTGTACGTGATGTGGGACACCAGGATCACGCGGGTCTTCGGCGTAATGCCGCCTTCGATGACCGCGACCAACTCGTCCGGGGATCCGGCGGGGAAGGGTGCCGGCACCTCGACCAGCTTGATTCCTTCCTTCCGCTCACGGTGCCGAAGGGCACTCACCATGGAAGAGTAATCATGCGTGGTGGTGAGTACTTCGTCGCCCGGGTTCAGGGGGATGCCGTACAGGACCGTCTTGAGCGCCTCGGTGGTGTTGCGTACGAGGGCGATTTCATCGGGACTGCTCCCGAAAAGGCGGGCCAGGGAATGCTTCACGGTACGCACCTGGTCTCTGGCCTTTTGAACGACCTGCCCGTACGGTACCTGCTCCTGTTCCCATATGTACCGAACGAGCGCCTCGGTGACGACGCGGGGCGAAGGGCTGGCATAGCCGTTATCCAGGTTGATCAGGCTGCGGTTTACGGTAAACGCCTGCTTTACTTCGCTCCAGAGTCCTTCGTTCCGGGCGGCCTGCTGTGGCGTCAGACCCGAGACTTCATTTACCGCCGCCTCGACGCCCCGGAGGGAATCGGGGCCGAGGAACGTGGCCAACCCGGCCGTCAGACCGGCCGTTTTCAGGAAATGACGCCGTTCCATGGTATTCGGACGCCCGCCGGGGCGGTCGTTTGCATCGTCTACCGATCTCATCATAAGACTCCCCTGGTCGTTGAGATTGCCGGCATCCTCTATCCGGAACCTCGGTATCAGAGCGGTGTTATTTCAATAATGCGCGATAATACGCTTTTGGACTTGACAAGGGTTCCGGTTCATGGTATATTGTAGGTAAGAGCAAAGGAAACCGACAACCTACAAGGAGATACGCCATGAACATCCTCGAACTCTTTCAGACCTTCCAGACGCAGGAACAATGCCTTGATTACCTGGAAGCCATCCGCTGGCGCGGCGAGCCGCAATGTCCGTACTGCGATAGCAAGAAGGTATGCCGTCATGCCTCAAACGACCGTGCAAATCAACGCTGGCAATGCCAGGACTGCCACAAGGCATTTGCCGTTACGGTCGGGACGATCTTCCACCGGACGCACAAGCCCTTGCAACAGTGGTTCCTGGTACTGGCCCTTATGCTGAACGCCAAGAAGTCCGTTTCCAGCCATCAGATTTCCAGAGACCTGGGGATTCGCCAGCCTACCGTGTGGAGCATGATGCACCGCGCCCGCGTGGCGATGGCGGTAGACCAGAAGGCACAGGAACTGTTGTACGGGATCGTGGAGACCGACGACGCCTTTATCGGCGGCAAACCCAAGAAGCCGAACAAGAAGTCCGACCGCAAGGGCAAACGCGGACGCGGTACGGAAAAGACCTGCGTGATCGGTGCGGTAGAACGGGGCGGTAAAGTGAAGGCACAACCCGTTACCGAACTGAACAGCACGAGCATCAGCGAGTTTCTGAGCAAGACGGTGGACACGGTCGGGACGATGGTGATGGCCGATCAGTTGCCCGCCTACAACAAGCCCTTGGGGGCGTTCGACAAGTCCGCCCGTATCGACCACAGCACGCAGTACGTGGACGGGATGATCCATACCAACACGATTGAAGGCTTTTGGTCGTTGGTCAAGCGGGCGTGGTACGGAACGCACCACCAGTACAGCGTCAAGTTGATCGGGTTGTATATCTCGGAATCGTGCTTCAAGTACAACCACCGGAAAGCACATAGCCTGTTCGACTACTTCGTGGCCAGGGCGGTGTCGATATGAACCGACTTTTCTACGGAGACAACCTGCACGTTATGCATCAGTTGATGGGAAGCCTTTCGGTGGATCTGATATACCTTGATCCCCCGTTCAAATCGAATCGTAATTACAACCTGATGTACAGTCGCCGGATCGGACGCCCGATACCCGAACAGGAAGAGGCGTTTTGCGATACCTGGGAAATGGATTCCAAGAAGCGGGAACTCGCAAAACAGATGCCCGTATTCATGCGGAAACACGGAGTCGATGAGTACTACGTCCGGTTTTGGAAATACTGGATGGACGCCCTGATAAACACGCAACCGAAGTTGCTGGCGTACCTTGTGTACATGGTGCAGAGACTGATGTACATGAAGTTGATTCTGAAGCCTACAGGATCGATATATCTTCATTGTGACCCTGAAGCCAGCCACTACATCAAGGTGATGATGGACGCGATTTTCGGGCATGACAACTACCAGAACGAAATCGTCTGGAAACGTACCAGTGCCCACAGTGACGCAAAGAAACTCGGTGCTGTCCATGATGTGATTTTTCACTACTCCAAAAGCGACCGATTCAAACGCAATCGCTTGTTTGCTCCGTATGCCGATTCGTACATCGAAAAGCGGTACAGGAACAAGGACGCGGACGGCCGGCGGTGGATGAGTGCGCCGATAACGGCCAAGGGGCTTGCCGGTGGCGGATACAGGTACGAGTACCGCGGCGTAGAAGACGACTGGCGTGTCCCTCTTGCCAGGATGCAGGAACTGGATGCAAACGATGACCTGCACATAACCAGGACCGGCGGTCTCCGGTGGAAGAAATACCTCGATCAAATGAAGGGCGTTCCTATCAATGACGTATGGACGGACATACCGCCGTTAAACTCGCAGGACAAGATGCGACTGGGATTCCCTACGCAGAAACCGCCGAATCTGTTAAGGCGTATTATCGAGTTATCGACCGACCCAGGGGATCTTGTCTTTGATCCGTTTTGCGGTTGCGGTACGGCCGTCTACGCGGCGCATGAAGCGGGAAGGCAATGGGTCGGGTGCGATATCGCAATCCTGGCCGTCCGATTGATCGAAGACCAGTTAGGTATCTGGTACAACCTGGAACGGAAAACAGACTACGAGACGACGGGCATTCCGAACAGTGTCGAATCCGCCGAACGCCTGTTCCGGCAGGACCCGTTCCAGTTTGAACACTGGATAGTTGAACAGGTAGGCGGGTTTCCGACCAAGAAGACGGGCGACAAGGGCGTGGACGGCGTGATGTACTACGATATGGATGATGGGGAAATGGGGAAGATGATTTTCAGTGTGAAGGGTGGACACATTCGGCCGTCTGACGTTCGAGACCTGGAAGGTACGCGGTCGGTTGACGGGATCGCACACATAGCAGGGTTTATTTCGCTACGTGAACCAACAAAGGCCATGCGCCAGGCGGCGGATGATGCTGGTAAATGGCACTACAAGGGCGAGATATACGACAGGGTGCAAATGCTCACTGTCAAAGAAATCGTGGAAGACAAGCGGTTGTTTCGCACTCCTACTCGGGTTCAGTACCGAGACGACCACTTGCAACAGTCGTTGGGGTTGTGAACGGATCGCCTGCTACTGGTATGATACGCGATCCCGTGGCAACCCACAAGTCCAAAAGCGTATTATCGCGCAATAATGCATCCTTGACTGGGCAATTTACAGTTTTACACTTTGGATACCCAGAACATTCAAGACTGCGGAGAACTTCAGCAAATACCTACCGGAAAAGAGCACCATCCATGGACCCACGCCTTCGCCGGAGCATGAACGAGTATTACAACGAACGGGCGGAAGAGTTCGACGAGATCTACACGCTGGGCAAGCCGCCCGGTACAGTTACGGATCCGGAGCTGTACAAGGAAGAGGCCCGGTCCCTTGGAAACCTCGTCCGGGAACACTGCCGCGGCAGCATCCTGGATATCCCTTGCGGGACAGGCTACTGGCTTCAGTTTTACGCCGCCGACTGTTCGGCAATTACGCTCGTGGACCAGTCGGAGAACATGCTACGGGAGGGTCGGGAGAAGGCGCAAGAGTATGGCGTTGAGTCGATCACAACTTTCATGAAGTCCGACGCCCTCGAGGTGTCGCTGGAAGACCGATCCTTCGATACCGTTCTGGTGGGGTTCTTTCTCAGTCACGTAACGGACAGCCAGATGGGCCCATTTCTCCACAGACTGCGGAACGCGCTGAAGCCGAGTGGCCACGTGCTCATCATGGACTCCAACTGGACTCGGTACCGCGGATCCAGGCCCAAGGAAGGCACCACGGTACGCACGCTCAATGACGGCCGGCAATACGAGATCTACAAGCGGTACTTCGAAGGAGCGGATTTCGACCGGATGTCTGATGCCTGCGAAATGGATTTCTCCGTGCAATACGAGGGAAAGCTCTACCTCGGCGTTACGGGAACGGCGCGCCAATGAGCGAGAAAACTCGCGACCGGGGACCAGCGCCGGACTCGGACACCCGGGGACGCGCGCCCAATTCGCACGACCGGGGACCAGCGCCGGACTCGCGCGACCAGGGGCCCTGTCCCGATCCGGACAACCTGGATCCGGACAACCTGCACCGGGCGACCATCGCGTATTACGACCTGCGCCAGGTCCACGGGGACATGCCGCACAAGATCCCCCGGGGGCCCGCGCCTGATCTGCCCGCCGAACAGGCCCGGATGGTCCGGGAATCGCAGGAGGCCATGCGGGGCCGGAAGGTGCTCGAGGTAGCGAGCGGCACGGGGTCGGCGACCCGGGAAATCGCAGAAACCGCCGTGTCTGTCACGGGGGTGGAGATCGCTCCCAACATGCTGGAACTGGCCGCGAAAAACGACAACCCGACCAACGTCAGTTTTCTGGCCGGTGATGCCTTCGACCTTGAATCCGTCGCGCCGGGCAGGCGTTTCGACGGGGGTTTTGCGGCAGGATTCCTGCACACCTGCCCTTCTTCGAGGTATACGGAGTTTCTGAACGGCTTCCACGCCCGGCTCGAGGAGGGTGCTGTCGTGTTCATGCGATCGTCCAGACCGACCAGCCCCGACGCGGTGAGCAGGCTTTTCAGGGTCAAAGGCCACGAGGACCAGTTCATGACGCGTCAGTTATCCGATGGTTCCGAGTACATAATGGTGGAAAACGACCCGACTGAAGATGACTTTAGACGCGTTTTCGAACCCATGACCAGGAACCTGGACATACACATCGGAAACTACTGGTGGTGGATACGGTACGAGTTGCCCTGAGGGCGGGCCATGTACGAAATAGTGCAACATGACCACGCGGAGGAACTCCTCGCGCTTTCCGGTGTCTTCCTTGAAAAGCGCGAGAGCGAGAACAACCTGCCTTTCGGTCTGGCGCACACGCTGGCCAGGGATCCGCACTACTACGGCGACGATTCGCCGCTGCTCATGAGTATCCTGGAGAACGGCATCCCGGTGGGCGTTGCGGTCCGGTCACCGCCCTACAGAATCGTCCTGAGCATATTGGAGACGGAAATCGATGCGGCCGTGGAACGGCTTGTCCAGCACCTGCAAAGCGGGAAGGCGCGGGTGCCCGGCGTTGTGGGACCGGAGGCCGAAGCCCGATGCTTTTCCAATCAGTGGATGAGTACTTTTCCAGGGGCTTCGGTTATACCGAAAAAGCGGCTGCGGATGTTCGAGGCGCGGAGTGTTATCGAAGTTTCTCCCGCCCCGGGCAGACTGAGGCTGGCCGTAATGGATGACCACCGCCTGATGGCGCAGTGGATCGCGGAGTTCTCCCGGGAGGCGGTAGGGGAGAAATCCGATCCGGGGAAGGCGGAACGCAACGCGGAGAAGTACATCGCGGAGAGAAACCTGTACATCTGGGACCACGATGGACCGGTGTCGATCGCCAGGCAGTCGCGGGCCGTCAAAAACGGTACGAATGTCACCCTGGTTTACACTCCGCCGGCGTTACGTAACCGGGGATATGCGACTTCGTGCGTTTACGAGTTGACGAAAAAACTGCTTGCGGGCCGGTACAGGTTCTGTAGTCTGTTTACCGATCTGGCGAATCCGACCTCCAACCACATCTATCAGAAAATCGGCTATGTGCCCATGGCCGCCACGCTGGAATTCGATTTTGATTACGCGGCAGCACAGGCCGAATGCTGACCCTGTGCCAGTATATCACTAGCTCGCGCCAATAGGAGCGACAACCGCATGGCGAAGATCACCGAATTCAAAGGATACACCAGCGAAGACCAGGCCAAGATCCCAGATATCCCCAAACCGGAATCGCCTCCCGACCCCATGATCGTCAATGCCCAGGACGGCGTGCCGGTCGTCTATCCCGGCTGCAACGGCCTTGGGGTCAGAGTGGTACATCCCGTCAATCCCGCCGCCCCCGCGGAGAACATGGGCCTGGTGCTGTTTTACGTGCCGCCCCATGTCATTCTCGAGCCCGGTTCGCATCCCACCGAGGAGACCTATGTCATCCTCGAAGGTTCGGGGGAAATGACCTTCGCGAATTACAAACGCAATGTGAAGAAGGGCGACTTCGTCTATCTGCCGCCCTGGTGCCTGCATGGCATAGAAAACACCGGTACCGAGACCCTGGTCGTGCTCATCTGCACCTCTCCGCCGAACCCTTGAGTTCGAGGAGGAAGAACATCCGTAACTCGACTCCGATAGATGGTTACGACACACCGAATCCCATGGACCGGCGACGCGCCGGTTTGCCGGGTTAGGGAGGAAAAGGCCATGAGTTACCTGACACCACAGCAACACGCTTTCTTCGATACGTTCGGATACCTGGGATTCCCGGGTTTGCTGGATGATCGCATCGACGACATCATCAACGACTTCGAAGAAGTCTGGGCAGGGCGTGGAGGCGGGCACAACGGACGGCCCCACGACGGCAAGGAACGCTCCTGCATCGTACCCTTCATCGACCAGCACGAACGCCTGTCCTCGCTGCTGGACGACGAGCGGATCAGGGGGATCGCGACCAGCCTGCTGGGCGACGATTTCAACTACATGGGCAGCGACGGCAACTACTACGCCGGCGATACGAGGTGGCACTCCGATGGCTGGCATCCCGAAATCCTGCATATCAAGATCGCCTTCTACCTGGATACGTTGACGCGGGACACCGGCTGCCTGCGGGTCATTCCCGGCAGCCACAAGCGGGATGACGTCTATGGGGCTTCCTTGCAGGAAAACGTCGGTGAGAGTTCGTCACTGTGGGATACGGATCCCAAGGACGTGCCGGCGATGGCGCTGGAGACCCGGCCGGGCGACATCGTCTGTTTCAACCACAATACCAAGCACGCCTCGTTCGGCGGCGGCGGACGCCGGCGGATGTTCACCATGAACCTGTGCCAGCGCTATCCCGAGCGTCTCGTCCCGGAACTGCGCGATTACATCAGCGGCGCTTCCCGCTTCTGGCTGGAAGAAGCGTACGGGCCCGCGATGCTGAGTTCCGCTTCTCCCGACCGCATGCGTCACCTGGAGCAGGTCATGGCCAATGACGATCATCTACCGGAATTGAGCCGTAAGGCCCGGGAAACCATGAGCGAACCGTCGCGGGGTTGATCCCTAGGTCATCTTCCACTTCGTATCCGGCACATCCCCGTGCTGGACGCGCCGCGCCAGTATGGGCGTCCCGCGCAACTCCCGGATCAGTTCGATCACCCCGTTTATGGCAGCCTCCAGGAACTTTTCTCCCTTCTCTTTCGTCGCTTTGGTGGCGTCCCCCATGACCCCGCTGGGTGAAATCGAGCTCCAGTAGGGCACCATGCGGGCGTCGGAAGCATCGGGATGCCCGCCGGCCAGGAGGTCCGTCTTGAAACTGTCGGGCAACGGGCTCCTGTTGTCCACGGCCTTGTCCATCTCGACCAGGCCGGGCTTCAGGGCGAGGTAGAGCGACGTCTCGTATTCCCCGCCGTGGGACGTCCCGCCGTAGTCCGAATCGCGGAGCGCATTGCCCACTTCCCTGGCCTGACGCAGTCCCCAGTGGTTGGCGCTGGCGCACAGGACGCGTCCCTCATAGTCCAGCACGGTGAGACGGGCGGCCAGGTCGAGGGGCGAGGTGTTGCTCCCGTGGCCGTTGATGATCAGGATGCGCTTGAAACCGTGATAGGCCAGACTGCAGCACACGTCCCGGACATAGTTGATGAAGGTGTCCCACCGGATGGTGATCGTCCCGTGGAAATCCATGTGATGGGGGCTGTAGCCGTGGGTCACTGGAGGGGCGAGCACCACATCTTCCGGAATGCGGGCCGCCGCGCGCCGGCAGATTTCCGTCGCCAGGACCACGTCGACGTCCACCGGCAGATGCGGTCCGTGGTCCTCGTAGGTCGCCACCGGCAGGAGGGCGACCCGGTCCTGGGCCGCGGCGTCCCTGATCTCGTTCCAGATCATCTCCGCATAATCATACTTGACCGATGCCATCAAGACCTCCTTCCACCTCGTGTTTGTGATTTCCTTAATTAAATAAACTTCAGTTTTTTCAGTGACTTGCGGTAAAGTGCCAGCGTCTCTCCGTAGTGGGCGTGACGGCCCTCGGAGACGATCTGCTTCCCCCCGACCGTGACGGATTTCACCGCTCGCGGCGTGGCGCCGAAGAGGATCGCGTCCGGAGCGAGATCCGGGTTGATGGCGGCGATGGACGGATCGTTCCCGTCCAGGTGGATTCGATCCTCCCGCCACGATTCATCCAGACCGCAGGCCGCATAGCCCAGACGGGTGGCCGCGTCCAACAGATCCGATCCCTCCGCCGCCGCGTGTCGCATCTCAAGGCGGGATCTTTCGTCGAGTTCCACGGCCCTGACTTCTTCGAAGGCGTTCTCGCAGGCGTGGCTGTCCACACCGACGCAGAGGCGCGCGCCGGCGTCCAGAAGTCCGGTCGTGGGCGGGAGCCCGTCGCCGAGGTCCCTTTCCGTGGTACGGCAAATGCAGACGAAAGCGTGGTTCTCGCCCAGTGCGGAGACTTCCGCATCCTCCAGGTGCGTGGCGTGGACGGCCACGAAACGTGGGGACAACACCCCTTCATTGGAGAGCAGCGAGACGGGCGTCGTCCCGTGCTCCGACCTGCATTCCTCCAGTTCGCCGCGTTGTTCGCTGACGTGCATGTGGAAAGGAAGCGCGTATTCATCTACGTAGGCCGCCAGCGTCCGGATATCGGATATCGGCACCGCCCGGACACTATGCGCGGCCGCGGCCACGGCTACGTGTGGATCGTCTCTGTAACGCGAACGCAGGTCATCGAGGTCCTGCATCACGTGATCGATGGACGGGTCGATGAATCGTTCCTGCGCGGGAACCGCGGACTGGCGGTAACCGGCCCGGAGGTAGGCGGTTCGGATCAGGCAGATCCGGAGGCCGGTGTCCCTGGCCGCGCGGACCACGGCGTCCGCCAGTTCATTGCGATCCGCATAGGGACGCCCCCCGGGACCGTGATGCACGTAATGGAACTCGCCGACGGCCGTGACGCCGGACATCGCCAGCTCGGTATAGGCGTAACGCGAAATCGCGTACAGGTCGTCCGGACTCAGCCCCTCGACCAGCCGGTACATCGCGTCCCGCCAGCCCCGGAAGGTGCCCGCCCGTGTCGCGCGACGCTGGGTACGCCCGCGGAGGGCGCGCTGGAAGGCGTGGGAATGGGCCGTGGCCAGGCCGGGCAGGACCCAATGGCCGGCTTCGAATCGAATCGCGGGCGCGTCGTTTTCTGAGTTCATAGGCTCATTACCCGCCCCCGCTTGATCACGGTCTGCACCGGATTTCCACCGAAGAAATAAGGGATATGCCGAAAATCTCCCGCCTTCAATACGAGGATGTCGGCCCGCTTGCCGACTTCAATGGAACCCGTCTCATCTCCTGCGCCGATCGCGTGGGCTGCGTTGATGGTGGATGCATTCAGCGCTTCCGCAGGGGTGAGTCGCTGGTACCTGCACGCGATGGCCATAACCGCGGGCATGGACGGGCAGGGCGCGGAACCGGGGTTCAGGTCGGTGGCGAGGGCCACGGCGGCGCCTGTGTCCATCATCGCCCGGGCGTCGGCATACTCCGTCATGCCCAGGTTGAAGTTGACGGCCGGAAGCGGGACGGCGATGGTGCCGGATCCGCCGAGCATCTCGATTTCCGCGCGGCCCGTCACATCGAGATGGTCCACCGAAGCGGCGCCGAGTTCCAGTGCCATGGGAACGCCACCGAGATTATTGAACTGGTCCACGTGCATCTTCGCCTTTAAACCGGCTTCGATCCCGGCCTCCAATACGCGGCGGGACTGGCCGAGATCGAAGGCGTGGTCTTCGCAGAACACGTCGATGTACATGGGCACGCCCTGCGCTGCGAACCGGGACGATGCATACCAGGCCGCCGCTTCGGGCAGGATCTCGTCGATCACGCACCGCGTGTACGCTTCGGCATTCCCGTCGAACTCGATAGGCACCGCGTGCGCGCCCAGGAACGTGGGTACGATATCGCAGGGATGGTCCCGGTCGAGCCGTTCGATGACCTGGAGCATCTTCAGTTCGTCTTCCACACTCAGGCCATAACCGGTCTTGATTTCCACGGTCGTGGTGCCCAGCGCCAGCATCTCGTCCAGCCGGCAGGAGGCGGAACGCACAAGCTCGTCCTCGGACGCCGCCCGCGTGTGCCGGACCGTACTGACGATACCTCCGCCGGCCGCCATGATCTCCAGGTACGAGGCGCCCTGGATCCGAAGCTCGAATTCCGCCGCCCGGTCTCCGCCGAAAACCGCATGGGTATGGGCGTCCACGAAGCCGGGACAAACGGTCCGGCCCGAGCAGTCGATCGCGCGTTCCGCCGCAAAGGTTCCATCCAGTTGGGTGGTCGGCCCGACCGCAACGATCCGCCCGTCCCTGACCGCCACCGCACCGCGCTCGATCACGCCGACCTCCGCCATGCCGGGCCCGCGCTTTGGTCCGCGGGATGCGCAGGTCACGACCTGCTCCGCATGGTGGAGATACAGTTCTACGGGTTCCATTTTTCTCATCTTTGAACAGGAAGCGATCGTCGATCCGGAGTTCACGATCCTTCCGGAACGCGTTCGAACCGTGGCGATGAAAGGATCAGTCCAGCGTCGGTCCGGGGACGTCCACCTTGTCTCCGACCGCGGCGGTCACATCTCCCCGTGCGACGAGTTTTCGTATGGTTTCAAATAGCGGGGAAAGCGGGACGTCGCGGTCGAGGAACGGGACGTGCCGGCGAATCAACCGGTATGCAAGGCCGGTACCGGCTCCCATGGCTTCCGAGGTGATCCCGGGTTCCCTGCATCTGAAATCGATGGCCTGGGCGGCGGCGATCAACTCGATGGCGACGATGGTCTCCACGTTCTCCACCACCTGCAGCGTGTGGTGAACCGACGCCGCGCCCATGCTCACGTGATCTTCCGTGTTGGCGCCGCTAGGTATGGAGTCGGCGCTGGCGGGATGGGCCAGCACCTTGTTCTCGGACGCCAGGGCCGCCGCCGTGTACTGGGCGAGCATCAGGCCGCTTTCCAGGCCGCCGTGGTCCGTTAAGAACATGGGCAAGATGCCTTCGTTGGAATCGGCGTCCACCAGCCGGGCCGTACGCCGCTCGCTCATGTTGCCCATGTCCGCGAGTGCCAGCTTCATGCTGTCCATGGCGACGGCGATGGGTTCGCCGTGGAAATTGCCCGCGCTGATGACTTCCGCGTCGTCGGGATCGTCACTGGCGAAGACCAGCGGATTGTCGTTCGCGGCGTTCAGCTCGATGCCCACGACCCACCGGGCGTAGTCGATCGTGTCCCTGACCGTGCCGTGTACCTGGGGGACGCAGCGCAGGGTATAGGGATCCTGGATGTTGCCCGGATTGTCGGCGCGCAGCAGCCGGCTGCCGTTCAGGATGTCCCGCAGGAATCGCGCGCAGGCGATCTGCCGGGGGTGGGGCCGTATGGCGTGCACCCGGGCGTCGTACGCGCGGTCGGTTCCGGCCAGCGCTTCCAGGGTCATGGCGGCGGCGATGTCCGCCGTGAGGGCCAGGTGGGTCGCCCGGTGGGCCAGCAGGGCGCCGAGTCCGGCCATGAGCGTGGTGCCGTTCGTCAGGGCAAGGCCTTCCTTCGCGCCCAGGGTTACGGGCCGGAGTCCGGCTTCCCGCAACGCGGACGCGCCGTCGAGCCGACGGGACCGGTACATGGCCTCGCCTTCGCCGATGAGCACCAGGGACATGTGGGCCAGGGTCGCCAGGTCGCCGCTCGCGCCGAGGGAACCCCGTCCGGGTATGCAGGGATGCACGCCCGCGTTCAGCATGTCCACCATCAGCTGCACGACTTCGGTCCGTATGCCCGAATAGCCCATGGCAAGCGTATTGGCCCGGATGACCAGCATGGCCCGCACGGTCTCCTCGTCCAGTTCCGGACCGGTTCCGGCCGCGTGGCTCCGGATCAGGTTCAACTGCAGTTCGGCGACCTGGCCGGCCGAGATCAGCTTGTCCTTGAACCGGCCGAACCCCGTGGTGATGCCGTAGGCGATCCGTCCCTCCGAGACCAGCCGGTCCACGACCTCCCGGGACCGCGCCATGGGGGGAAGGGCATCGGGGTGTATGGCGACGGTCCGGCCCCGCGAGACGGCGACCACGTCGTCGATGGTGAGATCGTGACCCGTTAAGGCCAGGAGGGTGTCCGTGCGGGTAAGCGTATCCTGGGAACCAGCCATTTTCCAACCAGCGCTTCCGGACTCAGTCCATCATGGGGATCTTGACGCCGCGGGTTTTCGCCACGGCCAGGGCTTCATCGTAGCCGGCGTCGACGTGCCGGGCCACGCCCATCCCCGGGTCGTTGGTGAGCACGCGTTCCAGGCGCGAGGCCGCTTCGGGCGTGCCGTCGGCGACGATGACCTGTCCGGCGTGCAGGCTGTATCCGATACCCACGCCGCCGCCGTGGTGGTAGCTCACCCAGGTTGCGCCGCTCGCCGTGTTGATCAATGCGTTCAGCACGGGCCAGTCCGCGATGGCGTCCGATCCGTCCTTCATGGCCTCGGTCTCTCGGTTCGGACTGGCGACGGATCCGCTGTCGAGGTGGTCGCGGCCGATGACGACAGGCGCGGAAATCTCGCCCGAAGCGACCAGTTCGTTGAATTTCAGTCCGGCCCTGGCGCGTTCTCCGTATCCCAGCCAGCAGATACGGGCCGGGAGCCCCTGGAATTCCACGTGCCGCCGGGCCATCGTGATCCAGCGGAACAGGTGATCGTCCTCCGGAAACAGTTCGAGGATGGCCTGGTCGGTCCGGTAGATGTCCTCGGGATCTCCCGAAAGGGCGACCCAGCGGAAGGGCCCCTTGCCTTCGCAGAACAGCGGACGGATGTAGGCCGGGACGAAACCGGGATAGTCGAAGGCCTGCTTCTCCCCGTTGTCATAGGCTCGCTGCCGCAGGTTGTTGCCGTAGTCGAAGACCACCGCCCCCTTCCGCTGCCACGCGAGCATGGCCTGTACGTGGACGGTCATGGAAGCGATGGAGCGCTCCTGGTATGCGTCCGGATCGCGCTCGCGCAACAGGCGCGCTTCTTCAGGCGACAGCCCGGCGGGGATGTATCCGTAGAGCGGATCGTGAGCCGCGGTCTGGTCCGTAACCACGTCGGGCACGATACCCCGGTCAAGCAGCTCGGGAAGTACCTCGGCGGCATTTCCGATCAGGGCGATCGACCGGGCTTCGCCCGCGGCCAGCGCCTCGTCCACCCAGGTCAAAGCGAGATCGAGGTGCTCCGCCACGGTGTCCACCTGGCGAAGCTCCAGGCGCCGGCGCGCGCGCCACGGATCCACCTCCACCAGCAGTCCCACGCCGCCGTTCATGGTGACGGCCAGCGCCTGCGCGCCGCCCATCTCGCCCAGTCCGGCCGTAACCACGAGCTTTCCGGCCAGGCTGCCCCAACCGTGCTTTCGAGCGAGCGCGCCGAAAGTCTCGTAAGTACCCTGCAGGATGCCCTGCGTGCCGATGTAGATCCAGCTGCCGGCCGTCATCTGGCCGTACATCGTCAGGCCCTCGCGCTCCCAGGCGTCGAAGTTCTCCTGCGTCGCCCAGGCCGGCACCATGTTCGAATTGGCGATCAGGACGCGCGGCGCGTCCTCGTGGGTGCGGAACACCGCCACCGGCTTGCCCGACTGCACCATGAGGGTTTCGTCGGGGTCCAGGTTCCGCAAGGTGTTCAGGATGGCTTCGAGGGCTTCCCGGTTCCGGGCGGCCTTGCCCCTGCCGCCGTATACGACGAGGTTGTCCGGATCGAAGGCGACCTGAGGGTCCAGGTTGTTCTGGATCATCCGGTAGGCCGCTTCGATGAGCCAGTTTCTGCAATGCAGTTCGGTTCCCGTCGGTGCTTTCACGATCTGGTCCAATAGGCGGCTTACGCCTGCGATTCCCGGTTCTTCCACTTTTCGTAGGTGAATTCGGGACTGTTGATCATGTCGAAGTGGGACCGTTCCCAGGTCCTGATCTCATTCGCCTTTCTCAGGGTGTCTTCCGCGATGTCGAGCGGGATCTTTACCACGCCGTCCACGTCGGCGAGCAACAGGTCCCCGGTGTGCACAAGCAGCTGCCCGGCCACAAGCGGCCTGCCGACGGCCCGCACGTTGAAGGGTCCATGGCCGGATACCGTGCCGAGGCCCCATATAGGCAGGCCCGCTGCCCGGATGCCCTCGAGGTCGCGGACGCAGCCTTCGACCACGGCGCCCACTACGCCGAGCTTCCTGTGAATATGCGCCATGCCATCGCCGAAAAGGGCGGCGCGCTTCGGACGGGTGTCGACGTCCTTCATCACCGCGATCATGGGCCCCGGCGTCTCGTTCAGCACGTCGTAGTAATCGGGCCAGCTCATATTGGCCGGTGTGGCATCCAGCGGGGTGACCTCGGATGTCACGGCATATCCGATCACGGCACCGAATTCAGGCGTCAGGTACTCAATCTCCGGTCCGGTGTAATCGTCATTCGAAACGCCCTGCACTTTCTCCACGGCGTTGTAAACCGTGGCCGAGTCGAATCCGGCCAGACCGTTCAATACGGCATCGTCTACACGGGTCATCCCAGTAGCTCCTTTAAATTGAAGAAATGCGGTTACCAGACGTATACAGAATCGTTATAGAAGGAAAGGGTTGTTGAACCGTCGCGCCCCACGGGCTAAAATCGACCGGGATGAGCCGAAAATCAAGGGAAATACACCGCCGGTCTGCCGTCTCCCGGGGCCGGTCGCGGCATGTGTGTCGACTCTTCCCTGGTCCGTTTCCCGGGTATCGTCGGGTCAATGCAAATTCGTTGACAGCAACGCTGGTTCTTCTCATTTTGGGCTCGTACGACCTGCTTTAAAGGCAAGTCAGAACAAGCACCGTTTTCAGGAGGTTTTTATGCTTCGCATTACCCGTATGATCGGCGGCCTGGCCCTTGCCATGGCCTTAACTTCCCTGGGCAGCGGGATCGCAGATGCCCAGACGACCATGCCCTCAGGCGGTGAAGGATCGGACCCCGGCCGGGGCATGGCGGAAGTCATGCTGTCGGGCGGCAAGGTGTCCATCGACTACGGCCGTCCCGAGATGAAGGGCAGGGACATGCTCGCCATGGCGCCGGCGGGATTCGTCTGGCGCTTCGGCAGCAACAAATCCACCACCTTCACGACGGAAGCCGATCTCATGTTCGGCGATATGACGTTGGCAAAAGGCGAATACAGCGCCTGGGTCAAGCACGTGGAAGGCGATGCGTGGTCGCTCATCTTCAACAGCGAAGTGGGGATCTGGGGCGCACCGGGCGCCAGCCGGGAGAACGACGTGCTGGAAGTGCCGCTGACGTACACGATGGAAGATGACATGGTCGAACGCCTGACGGTGGACCTTAGGGACGAGGATGGCAAGGGATTATTGGTCGTTTCGTGGGGGGCCCACTGCCTCACGACCAGTTTCTCGGCCAAGTAGTTTCCGCCGCGATCCAGTAAGAGGCATTTCCAAGGGACAGGGGAGCTGATTTTCCTGTCCCTTTTTCATTTCCGCGGGGTTACCATTTCTCGGGATTCAGGCCGACCCGGATCCCGGCCTCCTTCATCTGCTGCCAAGTGGTGTCGTCGATGCTGATCCCTTCCTCCCGGCGCTTCGCCGCCAATCGAAACTCCGGTTCGCCCGGTATGAGGATCTCGTCGAATCCCGGTGCCGTCCGGCTGGCTTTCACGTGGCGGATCAGTCCCTCGACTTCCTCGTAGTACCAGTCCAGGTCCGAAAAGAACGAAATGTCGTAGACGGTGAAGAGCACCCCATTGCTCGATACGGTCTGCTCGCCCTGCGCGCATCCCTGGCCGCTCAGCGAGCCGCCGAGGATCTCCACGAGCAGGCCGAGACTGTAGCCTTTGTGGGCGACGATGCCGCCCATGGGCAGGATCGCGCCGTTGGGCGGCGGTCCCTTTATCACGGTCGGATCCGTGGTGGGATTTCCTTCGTGGTCGATCAGCCAGCCTTCGGGAACCCGCACGCCCTTGTTCGCGGCGACGCGCACCTTGCCCTCCGCGACGACGGAAGTGGTCAGGTCCACCATGACGGGATCGTCGTTCCGGCGAGGGGCCGAGAACGCGATGGGATTGGTGCTGATGCGCCCGTCGATGCCGCCGAAGGGCGGGATCTGGCGTCCGAACCGGCCCGCGTTGACGAAGGCCAGTCCGATCAGGCCCTCCCGGGCCGCCATGAGCGGATAGGCGCCCACGCGCCCCACGTGACTGGTGCGCCGGAGGGTAACCGTGGCCGTGCCGTGCGTGCGCGCCTTCTCCATGGCCAGTTGCATGGCGACGGTACCGCCTACCTGGCCGAGTGCGCCGCCGTTGTCGACCACCGCCGTACAGGGACTTTCCCGTACGACCCGCACTTCGGCCCTCGCTTTGAATCGACCCTCGTCCATGATGGCCTTGACGTATTCCGGAATTCGAATGGCGCCGTGGGAATCGTGGCCGAAGAGATTGGAATCCACGAGGTGGTCCACGACGCTGCGGGCGTCTTCCGCCGTGCAGCCGGCTGCCTCCATCACTTCGCAGCCGATTCGATGCAGTTTATCAGGGGAAATTACTGGCATGGTCTTCCTTTCCTGGTCTTACCCGCGTTTTTTGTGTCCGGCGTGTGTCCGGGCTGTGTCCGGCGCAGTGAGCGGCCTGATGGGTATCGAGTGGTATCTCGCCGCATCGGGTCCCGATTACGCCGCAGCATCGGGCCCGATCATCTCCTGAATCGCTCCAGTTTCCTCTTCAGTCCCGGACGTTCGAGCACCGCCCGGTTGACCACGTAGGGAGGTTCTTCTCCCCGGGAGACGGCCAGGGCCGCCTTCATGCAGTCGTGCCCGATATCGCGAAACAGCTCGTGGGTCCAGCACGAAGCGTGAGGCGCCAGGATGACGTTGGGAAGGGACAGCAGGGGATCGTCAGCGGCAGGCGGTTCCTGCTCGAAAACGTCAATGGCCGCGCCTGCTATCCATCCCTCCTGCAACGCCTGCTCCAGCGCCTTCTGGTCTACGATGGCGCCACGGGCCGTGTTGATCAGGAAGGCGTCCTTGCGCATCATGCGCAGCTCCCGCGGACCGATCAGGTACCGTGTGTGCTCGTTCAACGGACAGTGGATGGTGACGAACGTACTGCGCTTGAGCAGCATTTCCCGGTCCACCTTCGTAACGCCCAGTTGCGCGGCCTCCTCAGCAGACACGGCGGGATCGGAGACCAGGATTTCGGACGGCTCGAAGGGCGCCAGCATGCGCACCACCTCGCGGCCGATCATGCCCATGCCGATCAGGCCGACCACGCGGCCCCGGATCTCGCATCCCATGTGATCGAAACGGATGTCCCAGTCGTCGTTCCGTACGATGGCGTCCTTGATCGTCACCCGGTGGCAGAGACCGAGTATCAGGGCCATCGTCGCGCTCGCCACGGGTCTTCGCGTGGCCTCGGGGGTGATCGTCACCATGACGTCCGCTTCCGTCGCGGCGTCCATATCGATCATATCGTAGCCCACGCCCGTTCGGGCGATGAGCGACAGGCGCTCGATGCCCGCGAAGGACGCCGGCGTGTAGGATTGCCCCATGGATATCACCGCGTCGAAACCGGCGAGCTGATCGGGAGTGGCGGGACTCAGGTCCTCCTCCAGGAAGGCGTGGGAGACCCCGGCTTCATCCAGCAGATCGACGCCGAAATCGTCGAACACGACCCCGCCGCCGGGACCCAGCAGGTCGGCGACCAGGGCTACGCGGAATTCGTCGGTCATAAACTGTCCGTTCACTCTTTACATTCGTCAGGCCAGGATCCGGGACGTCAGAACAGGATCTGGGACGTGGACTTGGCGATCAGCACCAGCGAGACGGCGGCCATGCCGATCAGTCCCAGGCCGCACCCGTACCCGGCGAGGATGACGGGCGCGTAGGCGCGCCATCTTTTTTCTCCGTAGCGCCGGCCGAAATAGAACCGGCCCAGCATGGCGCCGATGAACGTGGGCAGCGTGTAGTGTATCCAGGCACCCGTACCCAGTCCGGCCACCAGGCCGTAGAACAGCAGCGGCGGCGCCTTGAGCAGGCTCAGGACTCCGTACAGAGCCACCGTGAACCCCATCCCGGCGCCGATGTACTCCCACTTGATGAGTTGCCCGATCACATCCGATCCGCCCGGCAGCGTCGACTTGATCCAGATCGTTTCCATCGTGGCCTGCAGCGGCCACATCTTTTCGACGAAGGGATAGGCCGCGGACGGTATGGGCGCCAGTTTCCAGATCAGGGCATAGAACAGGAAACTGAAAACGATGAGCAGCAACAGGCTCAATATATACAGTTTGACCAGGCTTGGAAATCGCGTTCGGGTGAGTTCCAGCTGCCGGAAGGTCGACACGACGCCGCTGTGATCGAAGAGCGGAACCGGGGCGAACCAGATGGCCACGCCCTTGTAGCCCGACAGGTAGAAGGAGCCCTCCCTCGCGTAGGGGAAGGATGATCCGTAGGGCGAACCCGTGAGGCCGATCATGCGCGCGCCGATGTAGGAAAAGAAGGGCGTCCACAGGAACCCGAATACCAGGGAGATCCATACCGGGAACGAAGGTTCGAGATAATAGACCAGGAGGATGAAGCACAGGGTCGAAACCGCCCAGAGCGCGATGGGGATGGGCAGCCTGAAATCACCCCGGTCCGGCGGCGGCCGGCGGGGTCCCCGGGCACCGGATGCGCCGTCCGGGTCTCGCCTGAGGGCGCGGGCGAAGGCGACCAGGCCGATCAGACCGATGACCATAGAAGTACCGATAGAGGAAAAACTCAGCCAGAAATCGATGGTATTGTTGATAGAGGTGGGGATGGTGCTCATCCCCGGCGCCCAGCTGTGCAACAGGCCGAAGTGGTAGAGGGCCGGATTGGCGATGAAGGTGACCACGAAGGAACTGATAAACGTGCCGACCACGATCCAGAAGGGCAGGACGAACCCCACCAGGAGCGTGGCCATGTCCGTGCCGATGCCGATGGGCGACGCGGGCAGCACGTCTCTTACCCGCGGCGTGAAATCCGCGAAGGGAATGGGGAAGACCTCCACGCCCTTGGTCAGCACCACGCCCGAAACCGTCGGGACGACCACGTAGAGTATGCCCCAGCCCAGGCCGATCATGGCACCGACGGTGAACAGGCGCCATCGCCAGGTCTCCTCGCCCGCCGACGATTCCGCCAGCGCGGTGGCGCCGGCCGCCTGTACGGGCGCCAGGGGAAAGGGCAGGCGCTCGGTGTCCGCCGTGATGCGGAAGAGCACGTAACCCAGCGAAAGGGCGTTGACCAGGCCGAGGATGGACACGAGGATGGCCAGCAGAATCGGCTCCAGCCACTCCATGGAGAAGAGGGTCCGGGTGATCAGGGAATCGGATCCCCGGGGCGGCGAAACCCACTGGGGCAGAAGCTGGGCCAGGCCGTCCGCCTGGGGGGACTGGATCAGGTACTGGAACCAGATCATCTTGGCGAAAGGCGCGCCGTGCACCGATGATCCGGCGGCCATGCCGCTGGCGCCCAGGCCCGTTGCCGCCAGGCCGGCGGCGAGCCAGTAGAGGATGATGGCTTCCTGGGGCTTCAGCTTGATGAACAGGCGCTTGCCGATCTCGATGAACATGATGATGGTGACCCATTCCGCGGCGCCCGCGAAACTCTTTCCGGTCACCAGTTCCAGGTAGATCGACCCCGGAAGCATGACCAGCCCGACGAAGAAGGCGGCCCAGATGATCCGGCTGCTGAAACCGTCCTCGTAGGGCAGGCTGTCCGGCACGATCTGCCACCGGTCGTCCTGTCCGGCGGCCACCGCGTCCTGATCCCGCGCTTCAGCCTGACGCGACCGCTCGCCCCGATCCTGATCTTCTCGCCTGGTGTCACTCATCGGCTTACTCGGTCCTTATGTAGTCGCCCGCCTTGTCCCAGTCCGGCCGCGTCAGGCCGTTCAGGTCCCAGACCACCTCGCCGGCCCGCACCGTCAGCAGGCACCTCAGCCGCCGGTCGCCGCGCATGCGCGCATGGCCCGTGTCCACGAAACCGAATTCTCCGTATTCCAGCTCCAGCACGGCGACGTCCGCCTCCGCGCCGATGCTCAGCGTACCCAGTTCGGGGCGCCGGATGGCGCGGGCGGGGTTGCGCGTGGAGCGCATGACCACGTCCTCCAGCGTCATCCCCATGTTCAGGCATTTCGACATGGTCGTGTTCATGCTCGCGTTCGGCATCAGGGCGCTGTACTTGTGGAGGTCTGTGCTGATGGTATCCGGCAGGAACCCCTGCTCGATGGCCGGCACGGCGATGCGGAACCAGAAGCTGCCGCCGCCGTGGCCCAGGTCGAACAGGATGCCCTTGTCCCGCGCCTCCCGGACGTAGTCGTTCACCCGGCCGTGCTCGTCCAACAGGGGGATGTGCTGCGCGTAGAGGTGCGTATGAATATCGCCGGGGCTCAGCTTCTTCAGCAGCAGGTCCCGGTAGCTGCGGGTCGGCTTCGGCGCGAAATCGATCATGGCGATGGTGCCGCTGCGCCGGGCCGCCTCGACGGCGCCGTCCACCGCCTCCCAGCCCGGACCGCCGAAATGGGCGGTCTTGGACCCCACCACGTGTTCCGGGTACCTGCTGATCATGTCCGCGCAGGGCACCGGGTCCATCTCCGAAACGTCCTGCTCCACAGCGCCTTCCATGCCGGCGCCCACGATGTTGATCAGGGCCAGCACGCGGGTAACGGACTCGGCGATGACCGTGTCCTTGAAGTCTTCGAACTTCTTCCAGCCCGCACCCCCCGTATCCAGCACCGTGGTCACCCCGTTGGGGAGCACGTGGGCGTCGGGAAACACCCAACCCCGGTACCCGCCGTAGGCGTGCATGTGGATGTCGATCAGCCCGGGCGTGACGTAATGGCCGTGGACGCGGGCGACCTTCCGGCCGTGTTCCGCCGGGATGTCGTGCTCCACCGCCGCGACCAGGCCGCCGTCGACGGCTACGTCCCGACTGCCGTTGATGCCGTTCTCCGGATCGATGACGTGGCCGCCCTTGATGATCAGATCGTACATCGCCGCTCCTCTCCGCTGGTTACAGGGCCGTGTGGCGATCGAAAGCCCTGATGTCCCGGTACCGCGCCTTGATCGGCTCGGCGAGGGTCCGCCACACGAGAAACCGCTTCCTCAATACGGTGAAGAACCGCCGGTTGATCGTCTGCCATTGCGCCAGGTCTCCGCTGCGGCGGTGGATCACGATCAGGATGCGGTACAGTCTCTCGTGGAGCACGGGCTCCAGTTCTAGCCGCACGTCCTGGCTGATGGCGAGGTCGTACGGCGCCAGCCAGACGGTCGACGCTACGTGATACGTGTCGTAGGTATCCCCCGGTATCGCGTCGAGCGTGGTCCCCTCGGCGACGAAGTCCTCCGCCGAACTGTCTTCGTGCGTCTGGAATATGTGGTTCAGGTAACCCGACAGCGGCAACGCTTCGGGGACGGTCACCGTGAACGGGAACTCGAAGCGCCAGTCGTCTTCGTCGGGCGGCGGGGGCGACCAGCGCCGCGTCACGTCCTCTACGGTCATGTCCGCGGCCTTCTTTGCCGGGTAGAGGGTGGACAGGAAGACGATGGCCATGACGACCATCGTGGCGTATACGGTCGACAGGGAGGAATAGTTGAGCGACATGCCGCCCAGCAGGTCGAATTGCGAGAGCCCCATGGTGATGATCTGGCCGGCAAGGTATCCGAATACGGCCCCGAGGGTCGCGAACACGGCGGCTTCGGCGATGAACAGGGCGGCGACGTGGTTCGGCGCCAGGCCGACCGCGCTGTAGACACCGATTTCCCGGAACCGTTCGAACACGGCGCCCATCATGGTGTTCAACACCAGGAACGCCGCGATGAGCACCGGGATGATCAGGTTGGCCAGGCCCGAAACCGAGGTGGCGCCGAGGGAGCTGTAAACCCTCACTTCGTCTTCCATGCCGACGAACACGGCCAGGAGGACCCGCGACATGAAGGCCTCCACGGAATCGCGGAGCTGTTCGCCGCCGGCGAACCCCGCGATGGCCACGGACCGCGTGGACCCGTTCAGGTCGAGCGTCTGCCGATAGGGCAGGACCAGCACGTTGCGGGACGGCAGGTGCTCGGAGGCCTGGATGGTGGACATGAACACCTCGATGTCCATATCGGTCAGGGCCCGGGTCATGGAGAAACTGGCGGGCATGATACTTTCGTCGTCCATGTCCCGGTAGGCGTCGAATCCTTCGGAATCGAGCAGGCCGATCACGGTATATCGTCCACCGAGGATCTCCACCTCCGCCGTACCCACGTCCTCCGGTCCCACGTTCAACCGCTCGGCCAGTTCCGTGGGCAGCAGGCAGGCCGCCCTTTCGTCCGGGGCGAACCACCGTCCTCCCGGCACCAGGTAGCGGTCCAGGCCGGTGACGGCCGGTTCGCCGGCGTGCAGTCCCAGGATGGACTGTACCGTGGTGGCGGTCCCTTTGCCCGGCGCGCGCAGATCGATATAGGGACTGGTCATGTCCTCCGGCTCGTACCAGGACCGGGGTACCACGTCCGCCTGGTCTTGGAAGGCGTTCTCCACGTAGGGCAGGAATGAAGTGGGCAGGGAGTGCCACGACAGGCTGCGCATGAGGACGCCTTCGTACGGCGGGGTGTTCTCGCGGTCCAGCGTATAGAACTGGATACCGGTCCTGAAAGAAGTGAAGGACAGCACGGTGAAGGTCAGCAGGGTCAACGTGACCGCGGTCAGCGCCGTGCGCATCTTCCGCTTGCGCAGGTTCGATATCCCCAGGGAAATGGCCACGGCCGTAGCGCTCAGCCGGCCGATATCCGCCTCGTGGAGGCCAGCCGCCGACCGGGTCAGGTTCTTCATCTCGGTGTCGAACCGGGTGACGATCATGGTGATGATGATCAGAGCCATGGCCAGGATGATGAAGGCGAGAAAGACCATGTACGGCGTCAGGCTGAGTTGAAAGGCGGGGTGCACGTTCTGCAGCAGCATGAAGACCGCCGCGAAGATGACGCCCACCGAGGCCAGCCGCTTCCGGATGTCCGTGAATCCGAAGAAAAGCCGCTCGAGGAAGAAACAGAAGGGAACCAGCAGCATGAAGTAGAACACGATGCCGTCCACCGTGTCGTCCGCGGCGTACCGCACGTCGGGATAGGCCCGCGCCTCGAAACCCCACGCTTCCCTCGACCGTGCGGCGAAGGCGTCGTAACGGCGGCTTTCCAGGGCCTCCCGGGCGGCCCGAAGCGCCTGAGTGCTTTCCTCGTGGAGCTCGGCGGCCCGGGCGTTGGTCACGCCGTGGTCCTCCAGTTTCATCAGGCGGGCCCGGTTCAGCGACCACAGGTCCAGGGCGCTCTGGTAGAAGGGGTAGAGGATCAGGCCCTGGTCCGCCGTGAATCCCCGTCCCTGGGCCTGGGCCATGGCCTCGTCGGAGATACTTTCCGGCGGATCGTCGAGCCAGGACTCCGGCGTGTTGGTCAACAGGTACTTGACGCCCCGCGGACCCGAGCTCATGAACATCTTGACCCGGTCCTCGGGCCGGGCGAAGACCACCGCGGCGTTGGTCATCCAGTTACCGAAGAAACTCTGGTCTTCCACGAAGGCCGCGCCGTACTTGCGCAGCGGACTGTTGTCCCGGCCGAGCACGGTCAGGTTGTCGAGGGCGACGAAAACGCCGGGGTCCACGATATCGAAGAGGTTGATCTCCTCGCAGGGGAAGAGGACCTGGATGGTATTGTTCACCTTTGCGGCGTTCGGCACGGCCAGGGGGAAGGTGGCGTCGCCCTCTTCGCCCAGGTCCGGGGCGTACACGATCCGTCCGTCGGCGCCTAAGCCGTAGCTGCGCAGTTCCGTCGGTCCTTGGGGGAACCGGATCATGGACATCCGGAAATGCCCCATCGAGTCGGCGTGGGTAACCATGAACCCCCGCACGCCGCTGTGGCTCTGGTATCCGGGCTCGTAGACGACCAGGGCATCGGATACCGGGGTATTGGGCTTGAAGAAATCCACCGTGCGGTCGAATTCGAGGACCCGGCCTTCGATGTCGCGGCCCTCGTCCTTGAGCCGTATCGAATCGTCGACGTCGAAGGCCTCGGGGTCGGAAAGCATGGCTGGGAGCAGGGTGCCGAGGGTCCGGACCTGCCGGACCAGGTTCGGAAAATCCACGTACTCGATCCGGTCCTTCGGGGTATCGATGAGGAGCCTGTTGTCGTTCGCCGTGGCGAAGGTCATGCCGTGGAGTCCGGCGAGCGTGACCATCTCGTGGTCGAAGGCGGGACCCGCGGGCATGTAGCTTTCCTGCGAACGGAGCGGGTGCGTCAGCGTGTTGAGGTAGGGCGTTCGGCTTTCCTCTTCATCGTGGACCCCGGCCTTGCGCGCGTAATTCAGGTACCGGTCCGCGTAGGGTTCATACAGGAGGTCCAGGTTCGAAGTGAAGAAGATGTAATCGCCATAGCTGAACAGGCCGACCTGGTCCGACCTGCTTGTGAGGTCCAGGCCAAGGAACAGGGCGAAGGGAATCCGGTCCGCTTCGGGGATCCGTTCCAGGAAGAAATCGTCCTTCCGCTGGTGGCGGTCCAGGAAGTCGTTTATGCCCTGCAGCCCGTGGAAATGAGCGGACGTGGCCAGAAACAGTACGGTGTATCCCGGCGGATGGGCCCGGAGCACTTCCATCAGCTCCAGCATGGCGGCGATGCCCCCCGCGCTCTCGGCGCCCGGCGCCAGTCCGGGCACGACCGACATGGCGTCGTAAAACGCCGACAGCACCACGATCCGGTCTTTCCATTTCTCCGTGCCGTCGCCCCCCGGCAGCGGTTCGTCGCGTCCCGGTATCCAACCCATGACGTTCCAGGTCTCGGCCCGTTCCCACGTCATGCGTCCCCGGATCGTCACTTCGGCCTCGCCGGACCGCGCGGCCGCCAGGACCATCGCCGCATGCTGGTCCGGGACCCAGAAACGCGGCACGTCGGCGGGCACGTCCAGGATCTTGCGCTGGGCCTGGTTGTTGGTCACCGCGCCGGGACCGTTGTCGTAGAACAGGACAGCCTGCGCGCCGAGCATCCGCGCGTTGAGATACTGGTCGCGCCCGTCGAAATCGACCAGGACGATGCTCCCCTCGATCTCTTTCCCGTTGAAGGCCTGGAATTCGCCCCGCCGGCCGTAGTGCAGGGGGCCCCGGATCCCATCCGGAAAGGAATTCAGCCGCACCAGGTTGGGCCAGAACTGGTACACCGGTATCTCGGTCTCCACGGAGTCGTGCACGGTCAGCGTGAAACCATGGTCGACGGGAGAGGAGACCGTGAAGGTGTCGACGGCGACATCGGCCAGGCCGCCGGCATGGAAGGCATCGGCCACGTATTCCATGGCCGCCCGGTTTCCCGGATATCCGACGACGCGCGACGGGTTTTCGCTCATCGCCCGGACATGGGCCTCCACTTGTTCCAGGGTGACGATTTCGGCAACATCTTCCCAGGACACCGGCGCTTTCTCGAGGGGCCTGGGCGGCACGTCCTCGGGAAGGGAGACGATCCTCAGTATCACGTGCTCCGTCACCCAGGCCGGGCCGGCAACGGCCACGGCGAGGAACAACAGGACGCCCACGGCGAGGAAAAAGTAACCGAATATCCGAGAATACACGCTAGTCTATCCCGTAGATATGATGGCCCGCATGGGGAAACCACACGTAGTCGACGAACATGGAGATGACCACGCCGGTGACCACGCCGAAGATCAGGCCCAGGAAGAAGGGCTGTCCCTTCCGGTACAGTTCGATGCCGCCGACCCACATCATGATGCTCTTGATGACCCAGCACACGAACATGGACGAGACGATCGCCCTGGCGGGCCAGGAGTATGAAAGGAAGAAGCCGAGGGGATGCAGCGGCCAACCCGGCAGCCGGGCCCTCAGCGTCATGAGCAGAAACATGAGTGCACCGCCCACCATGAAGAACATCAGCCGCGACGTGTCCGGTCCGAAGGGATCCCGCATCTTGGTGAGCGTTTCGTTGTAGGGGATGGTCGATCCGATCCGGCCGAACCACCAGCCGTTGGTGAACTGGCGCGTGCCCTGGTCGAACCCCAGGTAGATCGTCCAGACCAGCGAGATCACCACGCCGATCACCGCGGCGGTCAGAAGCGACCAACCCAGGCCGCGCTGCCAGCGCGTGCCGATCTCGGACAGCTTGGCCGCCTGCATGAAGGCGGGCATGAAGGTCGACTTGATCTCGCTGACGGGTCCGTACGTCTGGGCCATGGCCGTCATGGTAGACATGGACAGGTTGGCCGACCCCACCGAATAGAACACGAGCACCTGGGCGATCATGGGCGAACGCACATAGGGCAGCCCGGCCTCGGCGATGATGCGGGACACCCCGATGTAGATGATGAATACGCCGGCGAGGAGGAACACGGCGATGGGCACGCTCATACCCAGCTGGTTCAGCCAGACCACCCCGTAGACGAAACCTCCGATGAACCCGAAGACCGCGACCCGGTAGGGCAGCATTTCCTCCGAATCGTCCAGGTCCGACCTGCGGCCGAAGGCCTGGGAGCACACGGCGCGGATGTGAAACCGCGCCCGCCAGAGCCCCCATCCCACGAAGAGGATGAACGCGCCCATGTTCTGCCAGTCCAGCATGGGATGGATCGAGGTGTAGTTATCCCGTCCCGGGATGTCGTACCCGATCCGGTGGGCGATGCCCACCTGGATGATCCCGATCATGTAGAACACCCAGAAACCGGCGAGGACGTCCAGGTTGACGAAATAGGAAATGCCCAGGATGGCCGGGCGGAAGTTGATTTCCAGCGGGGGAAACCCTTCGCCGAACACGATGGGCGGGGCCGACCCGAAATAGGGGAACTGGGGCACGACCGGGGTGAAGAACCCGACGATGTTGTACATCATCACGCAGAACGGGATCGAAAAGCCGATCCAGAACCGCTTCTCCGAGAGAAAGGCCGGGATACGGCTCGGCGATTCCATGCCCCGGGTGAAGGCGAGGGGGATCTGCATCATGGGAAAGACGAGTTTCTCGTGTTCGACCCACTGCCGCCTGAGGATGACCACGAGACACAGGCCCATGAAGATGATCGGGACGATGAAGGTCAGCCACCAGAACAGCGGGATGCCCCACACGCTCCAGGGAATGGACGCGCCGGGCGGTATGCCGTCCACCAGCCAGGTGAGGGCGTTGCCCTGGTTCGTGACGTTCGCCCAGGGCTGCAGGTACGGGTAGAAGTACTCGGCCCACTGGTTCTCGGGCGTCGCCAGCAGATAGGGGGCCATCAGCGTGGAGATGAACGGGGCGCCCATGCCGTTGGTCGTCAGCCCCGATGCCGCCATGCCCATGACCAGGGGGATGACGAACTCGTGGGGCGTGAGGGCCCAGTCCTTCTTCCACCTGGCCAGCACCACGTTGAATACGACCAGGTACCCAAAGGCCAGAAACAGCGCGCCGATGTGTAGATGATCAGCGCCGAGCTGGGACGAGGCCATGGTGTACTGGAAATAGGGGACGATGAGGGAGATCAGGACGACGCTCAGCAGGCCCAGGAGAATGGAACGAGGCGTAATGATCCGGGTCGCGGTCGCGCGGACAGCGGAGGCGGAAACACTTTGCTGTACTGAGGCCATGGAGTGGGCGGAGAATGTAGTGGGCGGAGAACGGCTTTCGCGTTTTTTTCCGGTAATTTCGAATTAAAAAACGGGTCCAGCATATGTAAGGTCGCGCGCGGTATAAGTCAAAGAAAAACGCCTTTCGCCGTAGTCCTCAAGCCCCGTTGCACTCGCTGTTTTAGTGGTTGACACCCCAGTGGTTTACGGGGATATTTCCATATCCTGGATGTGCGCGATTCACTCGAGGAATGCACCGTGAAGGCCGAGACCAGAGCCGCCCTAGACCGCTTTCTGAACAGGTACATCGCCTTCATCTGCCGCCATCCGGCAAAGGTTCTGTTGTTCGCGCTGCTTTCCGCCTCGCTTTCCGTCCATTTCGCCTCCAGGCTTCAGCTGAAAACCGACTTCGTCGAACTGCTCCCCGAAGGCTACCGGAGCGTCGACGACATAAACCGGCTCACCGAGCGCGTCGGCGGCATCGGCAACCTGACCGTCGTCATAGAGACGGAAGACCTCGCCGCCGCCCAGCGGTATGCCGACGACCTCGCCGGCAGGCTCCGGTCCGATCTACCGGATGGGTATGTCCGCTACATCGAATACCGGGTGGACGACGAGAAGCGGTTCTACGAAGACCACAAGTATCTGTACGCCGACCTGGAGGACCTTGAAGAGATCCAGAGCCGGCTGAGCCGGCAGATCCTGAAGACGAAACTGGAGCAGAACCCCCTGTTCGTTTCCGAGGAAGACCTCGGCCTTGAGGTGGAAGACGAGCCGTTCACGGTGAGCGACCTGGAGGAGAAGTACGAGCAACAGGCGTCGGAGAAGCTGGACAAGTGGGTCGGCGGGTATTTCACGGGACACGACGAGCAGGGACAGTTTCTCGTCATGGTCCTGAAACCCTTCGGATCGTCGACCGGCGTGTCCTTCTCGCGGGACCTGTGTGAACGGGTGCTGGCCATCGCGGAAGGGCTCGAACCCACGTCCTACCACCCGTCGCTGAAGGTCGGCCTCACCGGCAAGTACCGCCTGATCCTGGACCAGTACGAGTCCGTCAATCGGGAGATCTTCACGTCGGCCGGCGTCACGCTGTCACTGGTCGCCCTGGCCATCTTCCTCTACTTCCGCACCGTCGTCCCGGTCATCAACATCACGCTGGTCGTGGTCGTCGGCATCCTCTGGACGTTCTGCCTGACCTACTTCCGCATCGGCTACCTGAACATGCAGACCGCCTTCCTGGGCGCCATCATCATAGGGAACGGCATCAACTACGGGCTGATCCTGATGTCCAGGTACAAGGAAGAGCGGCTGCGTGGAGAGAACGCCCGGGACGGCGTGCAGATCGCCTTCCGGAACACGCTCACGGCGACGGTCACCTCGGCGGCGTCCACCGGCCTGGCCTACGGCACGCTCATGATCACTGATTTCCGTGGCTTCAACCATTTCGGGTTCATCGGCGGCCTGGGCATGCTGCTGTGCTGGCTTTCGACCTTCTCCATCCTGCCGGCGCTGCTGATGCTCTGGGACCGCACCGCCTTCGGGCGGAAGACCTGGACCCGGAAGGTCTCCCGGGGCAGTTCGATGAGCCGTCTCGCCGACCTGGTGCAGAAAAAGCCGCGGGCCGTGGTGGGCACGAGCATATCGATGGTGCTGCTGGGCGCCGTCCTGCTGGTATGGTGGCTCCCGAACTCCTTCGAGTACGACTTCTCGAAACTGCGCAACGAGCCGCGGGGCGACACCTACGAGCGGATCCTCAACCACCGCGTCAACGCCCTGTTCGGCATATCGCAGTCGCCTGCCGTCATCCTGGCGGACCGCCTGGACCAGGTGCCGGGCATACGCCGGGCCGTGCTGGACAAGAAAGAAGCCGAAAAGGAAGTCCCCAATCCGACCATCGACCGGGTCCGGACCGTTTTCGACCTGCTGCCGGAGGACCAGGAGGACAAGATTGACGTCCTCTGGGACATCGAGTACATGCTCGACACCAATCCGCCCGACGAACTCGGCATCCCGCCCGACCAGCTCGCGAAGATCAACGATTTCCGTGACAACCTGAGCCTGGACGAGATCACCGTGGACGACCTGCCCCGGGCGATTACGCGGCCCTACGAGGAGCGGGACGGTACGGTGGGCAGGCTGGTCTACGTCTACCCGAGGTCGGACGCCGGACTCTGGAACGGCCGGAACCTGATCCGGTTCGCGGAGGTCGTCCGTTCCAACCGCCTGCCGGACGATGAAGTCATCTATTCCTCCGGAGAGGCCGTGGTCTTCGCCGACATGCTGAAGGCCGTGGATCGCGACGGCCCCCTCGCCACGATCGCCTGCTTCGCGGGCGTGATCCTGCTGCTCGTGCTGGCGTTCCGGAGCATCCACGCGTCGGTGGTGATCCTGGCCTCCCTGCTGGGCGGCATGCTGGTCATGGGCGGAGTCATCGCAATCTTCGACATCAAGGTGAACTTCTTCAACTTCATCGTCATACCCACCACACTGGGCATCGGGGTGGACTACAGCGTAAACCTCTATCAACGCTACCGCCTTGACGGACGCGGTTCCATACGTAATATGGTACAGCATACAGGCGCGGCCCTGGTCATGTGCTCGTCCACCACGCTGATCGGGTACACCTCGCTCATGCTGACGTCCAACCGGGGCCTGCATTCCTTCGGGATCATGGCCAACGTGGGCGAGATCGCCACGCTGGCGACCGCGCTGATCGCACTGCCCGCCTACCTGCTCATCATGGAAAAGCGCCGAACAAGGCCGGTTACATGAACGCTCATGCAGTGGATTACCGCCAGGTGTTGCCGGACCACCTGCTGCATACCTTTCTCGAAGATTTCGAGTCGTTACGACCTTTCTACACCCACGATCCACGCGATCCGGATGTATGGCCCCGCATGATCGAGGCCGTGAAGTCTCGCGCCGCACCACCGCCGCGAAAGGCGATGGCCAGGATCCTCGAAGTCCAGAACGGCCGGTTCGGGGCGGACGAGACCGTCCTCGCCAACACCCGTGCCCTCGCCGGAGATGATGCCTTCGTCGTTTCCACCGGACAGCAGACGGGCCTGTTGACCGGTCCGCTGTTCACCATCTACAAGGCCGTAACGGCGATCAAACTGGCGAGACGGGTGTCGGAAGAAACCGGCGTGCGCGCCGTGCCCGTTTTCTGGATGGCCGCCGACGACCATGACTACGCCGAGATCAACCATGTCCATGTCTGTCGCACGGACGGGGACGCCCTCAGGTTCGAGCTGAGCCCCGATGACCCCAACGACCGCCGGTCCGCGAGCGACCGCCTGCTCGGACCCGGAATCGAGGCGCTGCTCGGGCAGTTTGCCGAGGCCCTGCCCGACTCGGAGTACCGCCCGTCCGCCATCGAGGCGCTTCGGCGGCACTGCACCGCCGGGACCTCGCTGTCCGATGCCTTCGCGCGGCTCATGACGCTGCTCTTCCGGGAACGAGGCCTGGTCCTCGTCGACCCCACCGACCCGGCGCTGAAACCCCTGATGCGCCCCGTGTTCGAGCAGGAAATCCGCGCGCCGCTCTCGACCACGCGTTCGGTCCTGGAGGCGTCCCGCGATCTGGAGGACGCCGGACTGCGTCCCCAGGTCTCCCGGTCCCCGGACGCGGTGAACCTGTTTCTGTACCAGGACGGGCAGCGCAACGCCCTGCACTACGAGGACGGGCGGTTCAGCAACCGGGACGAAAGCCTTTCATTTACCGAAAGCGACCTGCTCGAACTGCTCGATGAGGCGCCCGAGCGATTCACCCACAACGTCATCACCCGGCCCCTTGCACAGGACACGCTGTTCCCGACGCTGACCTATATCGGCGGTCCGGCGGAAATCGCCTACTACGGCCAGCTCGGCGGGGTCTACCGCCGGTTCGGCCTGCCCTTCCCCGTGGTCTGGCCCCGCGCGTCCCATACGCTGGTGGGCGCGAGGACCGCCCGGGTCCTGGAGAAGCACGGTCTCGCAATCTCCCATTTCGTCCGGGGCATCGAATCCGTGGTCGATCGGAAACTCCGGGAAGAGATGCCGGTTTCTGTCGCCGAAGGTCTCCGGGCCGTACGGGGCGACGTGGAAGCTCACTACAGAAGCCTGAAGGGACACGTGACCTCCATTGACCCCGGACTGAGCCGGATCGTCGAGGCCTCGGAGCGGAAGACCAACTTCGCCCTGGGCAGGCTGGAAGAAAAGACGCTCCGCGCCCTGAAGAAGGCGGACGGGGTCATGCGTGGCCAGATCATGCGGGCGGACCGGTTGCTGTATCCCAACGGGCACCTCCAGGAACGGGTAGCCAACATCTGGCAGTACGTCGCCCTTCACGGTTTCGACGTCATGAATACCCTCTTCGAGGCCACGGACGAAACGGACTTCAGACACAGGATGACCCCGCTATGAAACTCGACGTGCTCGCCGTATCCCCGCACCCGGACGACGTGGAGCTGCACTGCGGCGGACTGATGATAAGGTTCGCAGACCTGGGATATGCCACCGGTATCGTCGACATGAGCCTGGGCGAGATGGGCACCCGGGGAACGATCGACGGACGGAAAGGGGAAGCGGCGGCGGCGGCGGAAGTGCTCGGACTGTCCGAACGGCTGAACCTCGAACTGCCGGACGCACGCATCGGTACCTGCCCGACGCACCGCGACGCCCTCATCGGCGCCGTACGCCGGTACCGGCCCGATATGCTCCTCGTTCCCCACGAGATCGCCCGCCATCCCGATCACGAGGCGACCACCCGGCTGGCCCGGGACGCGGCCTTTCTCGCCGGCCTGGAGAAAATCGATACGGGCCACCCGGCCTTCAGGCCACGGAAAGTGATCTTCTACCTTACCCACCACCGCTACCAGGATCCCCGGCCTACCTTTATCGTCGACATCACGTCGACGTACCACCGGAAAATCGAGGCCGTGAAGGCCCACCGGTCACAGTTCCACGACCCGGACTCCACCGAACCGGAAACCTTTATCAGCCGGCCCGAGTTCCTTGAAGAGGTCCAGGCCCAGAGCCGTTACTACGGACAGCTGATCGGTGCGCGTTACGGAGAGCCTTTCGTCGTCCGGGAGTACCTTTCGATCGACGATCCCCTGGCACATTTCGTGGGCAGAGGCGGAAACAGATGAACATCGGCATCACCTGTTACCCGACCTACGGAGGAAGCGGCGCCATCGCCGCCGAGCTGGGACAGGCGCTGGCCCGGAAGGGGCACAGGGTCCACTTCGTGAGCTATTCGATCCCCTTCCGCCTGCAGGAATACAGCCAGAACATCTCCTTCCACAACGTGGAGGTCATGCCCTATCCGCTGTTCAAGTACCCGCCCTACACCCTCGCGCTCGCCGCGAAAATGGCGGACGTGGCCTCCGAAGCGGAGCTGGACATCCTCCACGTGCACTACGCCGTGCCCCACGCGACCTGCGCCTTCCTGGCGCGGCACATGCTGCGCGACCGGGACATCAAGGTCATCACGACCCTGCACGGCACCGATATTACCCTCGTGGGAAGCGACAAGTCCTTCTACCGGATCACCCGGTTCAGCATCGAGGAAAGCCAGGGGGTCACGGCGGTCTCCGAGTCGCTGAAGCGCGACACCCTGTCCCTCTTCGACATCGAGCAGGACATCAGGGTGATCCCCAATTTCGTGGACGTCGACCGGTTCCGCCGGGGGGACGGCCACTGCGACATCAGCAACTTCGTCGACGATGACGAGAAGGTCATCGCGCACGTGTCGAATTTCCGGCCGGTCAAGCGCATCGGGGACATCATCCGCATGTACGCGGAGGTGCGGCGCAACGTAAAGTGCAAGCTGCTGCTCGTGGGGGAAGGTCCGGAGCGCATCCCCATGCAGGAACTGGCCCGGGAACTGGGGCTTCAGGACGGCGTGGTTTTCATGGGAGAGCAGGAGGGGGTGGACCGCATCCTCTCCTGTTCCGACCTGTATCTGCTGCCCAGCGAACAGGAGAGCTTCGGCCTGTCGGCCCTGGAGGCCATGAGCTGCGGCGTCCCGGTGATCGGCGCCAATGCCGGCGGCCTGCCGGAACTCGTGCGCCACGGTGAGACGGGATACATCACCGAGGTGGGCGACATCCGGCAGATGGCCCGGCACGCCACGGACCTGCTGGTGAACGACGACTTGCGAGAGGCGGTCGGCCGGCAGGCCCGGCAGCGTGTGCTGGACCACTTCGCGGAAGAAGCCGTGGTCCCGCATTACGAAGCCTACTACGAAGAGGTGTTGCGGAGTTAGGTCCCGTCAGGTCCCGTCAGCCCCCGTCAGGCTTCTTCCGACTTCGCCGCGAGCGACGCATAACTAACGCCGTCACCGCTCTCGTAGCTCACCGGCAGTCCAACCTCCTCCCATCCCGGATTGACCACCTGGCCGAAGGGCGTCATCTCACCGCTGAACCCGCAGCGCATGTTGACGACCTTCTGGTATCCCATCGACTGGAGCAGTTCGGCGGCATGGTTGGACCGCTGGCCCGTCCGGCAGCCTAGCACGAGCCTGGCATCCTCCGGATAGTTCGCCTTCATCACCCGGACGAAATCTGGATTCGGCGTCATCTGCCCGGTCTGCTCGTCCGCGTGCAGCAGGGGGATGTTTACGGCCGGCGCGGGATGGCCCTGGTCGAACTCGGGGACCGACCGGACGTCGATGTAGGCGTACCCCTCGGATTCGACCAGCCTGGCCGCCTCGTCGGGCATGATCTGTTCCACGCTCATGTAGGAACTCCTTTCAGTTTCAGCTTCTTGAAAACGGCCATGAATTCGCCGCCGTTGTTGTACCCTCGCCGCCGCGTGCTCCGCGCCATACGACACGCTCACGGCCGGACAAGCCGGCTACCAAGTCTCCACGATGTGGCCGGAATTCGGAAACCAGATCACATCCACGCCATAGGAAAGCGCCACGCCCAGTACGTAACCCACCAGCATGCCGATGAAGAAGGGCTGGGCCTGGTGGTAGAGCCTCGTGCCGCCCAGTTTCATGATCAAGGCCTTGATGAGCCATACGAGGAAGATCGAGGTGGCGATCATCCCGATGCCCCAGGTCTTGGCCACCGCCCATCCGATGGGGTGCAGCGGCCACCAGTGGAAATTGTGATGGGCGAGGATCAGCAGCCAGGCGACGAACGCGCCGACTCCGAGGCCCAGGTACTCGCCGCCGGTCAGCTGGGTCTGGTTGTTTATCCACGTCGTCAGCGTCACGAATCCGTTTTTCGCGTTGCCGAAGGCGTCCCTGAACCCGTCCGCCCCCGTGGTGTCGTAGCCCAGAAAGATGGTGTAGACGACCGATATGACCGCGGCCATGACGAGCGCCGAGACGATGACGGGGAATATGCCGCGCCTGGCGCCGCCGACTTCGTCTCCCATCTTGTTGACATGGGCCATGGCGCACATGCCCAGCGTGCGCCAGTTCCTCGAGAAGGTCTGCGACAGGGTCAGGATGGTAAGGTCCGCCCGATGCAGGTTCGCCGATCCGAAGGAGAAAACGGTGAACTCGTGGGCGTTGTAGGGCAGGTCCAGGTTGATCAGTCCGGCTTCCGCCACCACGCGGGTGACGCCGAGAAACAGCAGCATGCACGTGGCCAGCAGCGTGGCCGCCGCGGCGAGGGACATCCCCATGCTGACCAGGAAGAAGAACATGTAGATTACGCCAACAACCACGCCCGCCAGGGCGGTCCGGTACGAGAAGAACTCGCCTGAATCGTCGATGTCCTGTCCCCGTCCGATGGCCTTCCTCACCACGTCGTACAGGTGTCGCCGGGCCATCCAGAGGCCGAAGAGGGTGTACATGAAGAAGCCGCCCAGGTGCTGGGCCGTAACGATCTCGGTCGTCTTCGGAATGCCGAACCGGCTCATGATGCCGATCTGGATCGTGGCCAGCAGGAAGAACACCCAGATGCTGAACAGGATATTCAGGTTCGTGAAGAAGCCTATGCCGATGAATGCGAAATTGATCTTGAACTGAATCGGCGGAAAGGATTCGGCCAGGGTGATCGGTATGCGGTAATCCCCGCCCAGCTCGATGGGAGGCACGACGTCCCAGTACGAAACGATGTTCCACAGAATGACGAAGAGGGGGATGGAGAAACCGTACCAGAATACCCTGGACCGGGCGATCCGGGGAAGCACGGAGCCGCTTTCGTCATCCTCGACGAGCAGCAGGGGCACGCGGGCCAGCGGGAAGGTCAACCGCTCCCTTTCGATCCACTGCTTGCGCAGGATCACCATGAGCGATGCGCTGGCGAAGAAGAGGGCCAGGAAGAAGGTGCCCCACCAGCTCATGGGGATGACCCAGTCCCGCCAGGGGATGACGCCCGTAGAAGGCAGGCCCTCGTAGAACCAGTGCACGGCCCGTCGTTCGTCGGTGACGACCAGCCAGGTCGGCAGGTACTCGAAGAACAACTCGACGTATCTGTTCTCGGAATTGGCGTAGTAGTGGGGGATGGAGGGCACGGCGACCCAGTAAGTGGTAAAGGCCCACCCCGGAATGGCGGAGGCCGTAAACACGATGAAGAAGATGATGATCAGTTCCGGCGCGGTGAAAATCCGCGTTGGCGCGAAACGCTTCAACAGGCCGTTGATGACGAATACGACCAGCATGAAGGGAAAGAGCGCCGCCATGGGCATGTGGGTTATGGAGAGGTAGGAGGAGTGGGCTTCGAAGGCGGAATGCACCACCCACCACGCCATGAGCGCGGAGAGTCCCAGGCCCAGGCCCACGGCCCGGAGCGTCATGCCCGACGCCAGCCCCTCATGTCGGGCGGGAGCGCCCCCTCCGGGAGGCTGGGCATCCGGCTTTCCGGACGGCGCGGAAGACCGCTGGCGTACGCTCATGAGACGGGTCGCTTGAGGGAATGGAAATAACTGGATCTGCCGGTCGATCGCCGGTCGATCGCCGATCGGCCACCGGTGAATAACCGGCCGTTCACCGATTATCCACCGGCCGTTCACCGGCCGTTCACCGGCCGTTCCGGGATGCGCACAATGTATCTGCATGGCGGGGTCCGATCAAGGACTAAAACGGCTGCCGGCGGGCCGCGGGCAGGCCGCGGACAGGCCGCGGGAACGCGGCTGTTTCCCTTGACACCGGCCCTCGCGCGCCATACCATGGACGAGGTTTTCAGGCCGTTGTTTTCCCGCGGAAAAAGGACCGTTTTCATGCAGTATCTGCTCACCGGCGGATATGGTTGCATCGGCTCGTGGATCGTGAAGAACCTGGTCGACGACGGGCACGATGTCGCCATCTACGATCTGGTGGAACACACCGCCCGCATGGCGTTGATCATGGACGGGGAACAGATCGCCCGGGTCCGGTTTATCGAGGGCGACATCGCCGACGGGACCCACTTCACCCGGGTGGTCGGAGAAACGGGCGCGTCCCGCATCATCCATCTGGCCGGGCTGCAGGTCCCCGTGTGCCGGGCCGACCCCATCAAGGGCGCCACGGTCAACGTAATCGGCACGCTAAACGTCTTCGAGGCCGCCAGAATCCACAACGATATCGTACAGCGCGTCGTCTACGCGAGTTCCGCGGCGGTTTACGGCATGGAGGACGACTACGACGCGGGTCCGGTCGGCAACGACGCGGTGCTGCGGCCCGTGACCCACTACGGCGTCTTCAAGCAGTGCAACGAGGCGAACGCGCGGGTGTATTACCTGGACCACGGCATTTCAAGCATCGGCCTGCGGCCATGGACCGTGTACGGACCGGGCCGGGACTTCGGACTGACCTCCGATCCCACGAAGGCGGTCAAGGCCGCCCTGTTGGGCCGGCCGTACGAGATCGGGTACGGCGGGCGGAACAACATGCAGTACGTGAACGACACAGCCCGGACCTTCCTCCGCTGCGCCGAGGCGGACACCACGGGCGCCGGGGCCTACAGCATCCGCGGCGACGTCGTGACCATCGACGAAGTCATCGCATCCATCGAGCGCGTCGTACCGGGTTCGGAGGGACTCATCTCCCACCTGGACCTGAACCTGCCCATCGCGCCCGACCTCGATGACCGCGCCATCCAGGAGGACGTGGGCGAGATTCCCTACACGCCGCTGGACGAGGGGATCCGGGAAACCTGGGACGTATTCCGCCGCCATCACGAGGCCGGCACGCTGAGCACGGACGACCTGTAGGGATATACCTGCCATGACGCTGGAACGTCAGATACAGGCCATGCGGCTCGACGGCTGGTGCGTCCTGGACAACATCATACCGGCGGACAGGCTGGACGAGATACGCGACCGGGTCATTGCCTCCACCAACCGCCACCGGAACCCCGACGCACCCGCGAACATCGGCCACGTAAGCGGTTTCCTGAAATACGACCAGTCGCTGGCGCCCTGGCTCGCGGACCGGCGTCTCCTCGACCTGGCCGGCGCGCTGCTCGGTCGCCATTTCCGTATCTCCTTCACCACGGCCACCATCAACGAGCCCGGGAACGAACGCGGTGGCTGGCACGCGGACTGGCCCTTCAACCAACGGAACGCAGGACATGTGCCCGCTCCATACCCGGACGCGGTCATGCACCTCACGACCATCTGGATGCTCTCCTCCTTCACCGGCGAGAACGGGGGCACGCTCATCGTCCCGGGCAGCCACCGCAACGACAACAATCCCACCGGCAACAACGGAGTATCTCCCGACGAACCCCATCCAAACGAGCTGAACGTGACCGGCGAGGCGGGAAGCGTCCTCGTCATGGACAGCAGGCTCTGGCATTCGACGGCCGCCAACACCTCCCGGGATCCCCGCGTGGCCGTCGTTGTCCGCTACGCGCCCTGGTGGCTGAACCTGAACGTGCTGCGGCCCGGTTCGGAAGACCGCCGGATCCTGGTGGACGAGACCGGCGGAACGGAGAACCTGGTCCCCTCCCTCCCCAGGGACATCTTCGACGGACTGCCCGGTGAGCTGAAACCCCTCGTTTCCCACTGGGTGGAGTAGGATTCCGTATACCTCGGCAGAACATTCCCCGGGCTCCCGAAACATTAGACCCGTCGCATTAGTCCAATATCCAAAAACCGCAGTAGACTTTTTCGATTCCATGAATCGAGAAAAGAAGGGTGTGTGGCCGGCCCCGCGGCCGGCACGGTCGCAGGAAACCACGAGCGGCGACGCAACCTTTTCATCATCGCCGAAGTCTTAATCGCAGAACCGAAAGCTCGATGAACATTAACCATACCACACAGGATTCGGGTCCCATGAATGCATTTTGGAAACTCTCGGTTGCTTGCGTATGTATAGCGGTGAATTTGAATGCAGCAGCTCAGGATGCGCAGGATACCGAGATGATGCGAACTGACCGGGGATATGTGGAAAGCACCACGGCGACGTACACGGTCGATCCCGGCGGCGAGCTGACCATTGACGCCGACTTTGGTTCCGTTCGTATCGAGACCGCGGCCACCGACAAAGTGGAGATCCTCGTAGAAAAGCAACGGAAGGAAGGCACCGAAGACGAGGCCCGCCGCGCCTTCGAGGAAGTGGAGGTAACCACGGAACAGCAGGGCAACGACGTGCACATCCGCGTCGACCATTCGCGATGGTTAGGACGCAACGGCATGTCCGTCGAGATGACGGTCAAGGTGCCCTATACCTACAATCTGGACATCGAGACGGCAGGAGGCAGCATCATAATCGCGGATCTGGACGGCGAGATCAGGGCGAAGACGGCCGGCGGAAGCGTCCGGATCGGGGCGACACTGGGGGACGTGAACGCCAGGACCCTGGGTGGGAGCATCCGCATCGGCCCCACCGAAGGAGGCGTGGCTGCGAAGACCCTGGGCGGTAGTATAGAAATAGGTGACACGAAGGGAGACGTGTCTGCCCATACGATGGGCGGAAGTATCCGCGTCGGACGAACCGAAGGTGACCTGACCGCATACACCATGGGCGGGAACATCACCGTGGAAGCCGCTTCGGGCAAAGTGTCGGCCAAGACCCTGGGTGGAAAAGTCAGGGTCGGTTCTACGTAACGAGCCGCCGGCGATGGCAACCGCATGTTTTGACAATTGGGAGGAATGATGCGTCTATTACTTAACCTGGTCGGAGTCGGTCTGCTTGTTGCCTCGGCATACGCATGCAGCGCTCAGGAGGTCACGTTTATGCGCGACGGAATGGGTCACGTGGAAAAAACCCAACAGAGATACGCGGTGGATGGGGCCGGCACGTTGACCGTGGATACCGACTTCGGCTCGGTCCGGGTCGAAAGCTGGTCCAACGACGAAGTGGACGTCGAGGTGGAAAAACGGCGGACGGGTATCAGCGAAGACAGCGCCCGGGACGCCTTCGATGAAGTGTCGGTGGATATATCCCAACAGGAAAACGACGTCGACATCCGGATAGAGCGCGATCGGAAATACGGGAACGAAGGAATATCGGTGGATATACGGGTCAGGGTGCCGGAAACGTACAGCCTGGACCTCAAGACCTCGGGCGGCGATATCGATGTCGGAGACCTGCGGGGCGACGTACTTGGCCGCACCTCGGGCGGAGATATCAACGTGGGCAACGTGACGGACGCGGTGATCCGGGTTCACACTTCGGGTGGAGATGTGAGTATAAAGGGAGGCGGCACGGAGACTAAGGCTTCCACCTCCGGCGGGGATATCGAGATCCTGAACGCCCGGGGCGCGGTGGATGCATCTACCTCGGGCGGTGACGTCACCATCGGCGACGCGGCCGGCGAAGTGTCGGCCAAGACTTCGGGCGGCGACATCACGATTGGCCGTACGGACGGCGAAGTGACGGTGAGGACTTCCGGCGGCGATATCGAAATCGACCAGGCCGGAGGAAACACGGAGGCGACTACCTCGGGCGGCGACATCAGGATCGGCCATACCACGGGAGAGGTGAAGGCGAAGACTTCGGGCGGTGATATCTCGATCGAGCGCGCCGACGGCGAGGTGGATGTGCACACCTCGGGGGGCGACGTCACCATCGAAAGCGCCGAAGGCAGATTGAAAGCGGGCACCTCGGGCGGCGACATTGCGATCGGCAATGCGACGGGCGGCGGCGTGACGGCGAAGACCTCGGGCGGCGACATCGAAGCCGGTTTGACGGCGACGGTTAGCGCGCTGGAGGAAGACTGGTTGCTGCAATCGTCCGGAGGGGAGCTGACCATACGCATTCCAGAGGATCTGCAAGCCTCGCTCGAAGCGGAGATCAAAATCGGGAGTTCCTGGTTCGGACGCGACAAGGAATATCGTATCGATTCTGATTTCAACCTGGACGAGCAGGACGATGGCGGCCGTAACGGCAAGACGATAAGGGCCACGGGCGATATCAACGGCGGCGGCCATCTCATCAGGCTGAAGACGAGCGATGGCGATATAAGGATTCGGAAAGTGTCGTCCTGAACCCTTGCCGGGTGCGGACCTGACTGCTTGGATCAGGCCGCGCCCAGGTCGCATCCGGTGGCCGCCCATCAGGCCGCGCCCGGTGACCGTGCCATCAACCCGCGAGGTACCCAGCGAGTTGTTCGGGCATGATGTTCCCGCCGCTGAGCAGCGCCACGACCTTCTTTCCGTCCAGATTAACGACGCCGTTCAGCAGGGCGGCGACGCCGACCGCGCCTCCCGGTTCGACCACGAGTTTCGTCGTCCCGATCAGGTACTTCACCGCGTCGATCGCCTGTTCGTCCGATACGAGGACCATCTCGTCCACGTAGGCTATTACGTGCTCGAAGGTGAGGTCGCCCGGCCGGGGCGCGACGAGTGAATCGCACACCGTGTCCGGTTCCGGCACCTCGCAGATCTTCTTCTTCAGAAAAGACTGGTAAACCGCCTGCGACCCTTCGGGTTGCACCCCGATCACCTTCACCGCGGGGTTCAGCGTCTTCACGGCCGTGGCGACGCCGCCGATCAGGCCTCCGCTGCTCACGGGGACGATCACAGCGTCGAGGTCCGGTACCTGCTCCATGATTTCGGCGCCGATGCTGCCGTGGCCCCGAACGACGTTCTCGTCTTCCCACGTATTGATCGCGGTGATGCCCCGTTCCCTGCCCAGCCGGTCCAGCGTGTCCCACCTCGCCTGGTTGTGATTTTCGCACAATACCGCTTCGGCGCCATAGTCGATCGTGCGCTGCACCTTGTAGGGCGAGGTCTTTTCCATCATCACGATCGCCGTCGGAATCCCGAGCAGCGTGCCCATGTAGGCGAATGCCGTCGCGAAATTGCCGGAGGACGAAATGGCGGCGCCCTTCCTCTTCTGTTCCGCGGAAAGGCGGTTCAGGATGGTATAGGCCGCGCGCGTTTTGTATGACCCCGTCACCTGGAGGTTTTCCGTCTTCAGCCAGACGTCCGCGCCGGTCGCATCGGAAATCGCACCCGAACGCAGGACGGGCGTGTAGACGACCTCCGGCGGAAGTTCCCTTCTCGCCTGTTCGATTTCTTCCAGAGTGATCAGCATGGTCCACACAATCTGTGCCCGGTCATCATGCCGTCAAGCGAATTAAATTTCGCCACCACGCATGAAATCGGGTAAGTAATTTACGAATTAAACCATGCGTCTTTCTGGACAAACCCGGAAACGGTCCCTATATTCCGCCCGCCCGACAGGTTACGGGCATCACTTGAATTCGGGCATCGCTTGAATCCGGGCATCACTTGAAGGTTTACACCCGATGGATTGTAGAATATAAGATGGAAATGAACGTCCATGTCCGTTGTTCCTGAACGCTTCGTCCGATGTTGGAGGATTTAATGTCTTTATTTCCACCCGTCCGCAAAACCGGCGGCACTTGTTTCATTATGGCCTGTCTGCTGTTCCTTCCAGGCATCACGGAGGCGCAATCGCCGCAAGATCGGACCGCGACCGTAACGGACATGACCGAATCCGTAGTGGCGATGACGGAGGAAACCGACCGGACGTCGGACCCGCGGCCGTTCAGCGTTCCCCTGCCCGTATCCAAGTCGCCCTTCGACTACCGGAACCTGGATCCCGCGGACTACATGCTGGAGGCCAAGCGGGTAAATACCGCAATCAACGTGGACGGCCATCTCGACGAACTCGAGTGGCAGCAGGCGGACGTCGCCAACGATTTCTTCCAGCTCGAGCCGATTGAGGGCGCACCGGCCACTTATCCCACCGAAGTCCGGGTAATGTACGACGACAGGAACCTGTACGTGGGATTCGTCTGCTTCGATCCGAATCCGGAGCAGATCATGGCGCCGGACATGCAACGGGACACGCGGATGAGTTTCTCCAACGACATGGTCACGGTCGTCATCGCATCGCTCGATCACTATCGTGAAGCCTTTGAATTCCAGATCAATCCCAACGGCGCCCGGTCCGACTCCTTTGTCAGCGCCGAGGGCAACAACACCGACCGCGACTGGAACGGGTTGTGGAACGCGGCCAGCCAGGTCTATGATTACGGCTGGTCGGCCGAGTACGTGATCCCGTTCCACACCCTCCGGTTTCCGCGGCGCCGCGATCAGACGTGGGGCATAAACTTCGGACGCCGCATACAGCGCACCAGGGAGGAATCGTTCTGGGTTCCATTGAGCCTGAGGGACGGCGACCAGGCGCTTTACCGCTTCGGCAAGGGCGGCCGGCTGACGGCCCTGTCCGACATCACGCCGGGCGGGCGGGTGCAGGCGACGCCCTTCACCGTACTCGGCGCCCAGTCCTCCCGGTTCACGGAAACCGCCCCGACGGCCGGCTCGCCCATCGCGGCGACGGCCCTCGACAACGCCATGCAGCGGAAACTGGGCGGCGACCTGAAGGTCAGCATTACTTCCGGGATGACGCTGAACGCCACGGTCAACCCCGATTTCGCCCAGGTGGAAGCGGACGATGAGGTCGTGAACCTTTCCCGGTTCGAATTCCAGTTCACCGAGAAGCGGCCCTTCTTCCTGGAACGCAGCGATATCTTCACCCTGAACGAGCGGCCGCAGCGCCGCGGACCCCAGCGCGGCGGCGGCGACCTGACGCCCCAGCTCTTCTTCAGCCGGCGCGTCGGTCGGCAGTTGCCGGACGGGCAAACCGTTCCCATCGACCTCGGGATGCGCCTGACCGGCAAGTTCGGTCACACGACCGTTGGGTTTCTGAACGTCCAGACCCGGGAGACCCAGTACGAGGACGACGGGGAGGATAAGACGGAACCGCTGACCAACTGGCAGGCGTTGCGTGTGCGGCGAGACTTCGGATCACGGTCGAGTGTGGGCATGCTGGCCACTTTCAAGGAACCGAACCCCCGGTTCGACGACCGTTTCGGAATGGCCCTGCCCCGGTACGCGGAATCGGACTACAACAGGGTGTTGGGGTTCGACCTGAACCTGGCCTCACAGGCGACCAATCACCGGGGACAGATCACCTTCGCCAAGAGCTGGACGGATACGCTGAGCACCAACAACCAGGACTGGACCTTCCGGGCTATCCAACGCTGGCAGAATCGTTGGCTGATGTACGGCGTTTCCTTCCTGGATATCGGGGAGCATTTCATCAGCCAGACCGGGCTGGTCCGGGACGAGGGCCTGCAAAGGGTCGGGGGTGGACTAACGGCCAATACCTTCCTGCGCCGGTATGGCATACGCCGCATCAACGGCGGTTTTCGGAGCAATTACGTGACCCGGAAGGAAACGGGTTTCTCCGATGCCGATTCCTGGTCCTTCCAGCCCAACGTGTTCCTGGAACTGGAGCGGGGCCTGTGGATTTCCGCTTCCTACGACATGCGATACGATACGCTGAGCAGTACGACGCGCATCGCCGGCGTGCATTTTCCCGCGGGTTCCTATTCCTACAACCAGGCGAACATGTTCCTCTTCACCGACAGCGGCCGGAAGGTCTCGGTTCGGGGCAATTTCCGGTACGGGAAATTCTACGGTGCCGATCTGCTCAGTCTTTCGAGCGAACTTTCCATAAAGCCGAATCCCCGTTTCGCGCTGGAACCGGGCATCACGCGCAGCAGCGTCAACCGCGGTAGCAGAGAGGGGCTGGAGGACGACGAATACGATTATCGTACACAGCTCATACCAAGCGTCCGGATGAGTTACGCATTCACGCCGAACCTTTCGTTCTCCTCCTTCATCCAGATCAACGCGGACCGGCAACGGGAGAACGACGACTTCCACACGAATACGGTTACGATGAACCTTCTCCTCGCCTACCGGTCGCCCTTCGGCCACTCGTTCTTCTTGGCCTTCAACCAGTTCCGTGACGACGACCTCGATACCGACGGAAGCTTCGGGGTCTACGAACGGACGCCGCTGAGGCTGCGGGACCAGCAGATCGTGGCCAAGGTCTCCTACCTGTTCAACCTGTAGGCTGATTCCAACCATACGGTATTCATGATTCGAAAAACCCACAAGACATGGGCCGTGTTGTCCGCGCTTTCGATCTGCCTGCTGCTTTCCGCGCACGGCGAGGCGGCAGCCCAGGATCGGAGGACTTCGGGCTGGTACGTTTCCGGTGGGTTGGGCGGCAACCTGGCATACGGCCTGGACCAGTCGGGCTCGAACACGGAATCCACCTGCTATCCCACCAGCGCCTGCTTCGATATGATGGTGCGGGACATTCCCGGTTATCGATGGCGTTACGACCCATCTGCCGACCGGGGTATCGGATTCGACCTTGCCATCGGGCGGATATTCGACCGCACCCGCATCGAAGTCTCTTACGCGCATCGCAGAAACAAGGTCGACCAGGGACCGCCCCTTGAGATCACTTACCTCGACGGCAGCACAGCGGGCGCCAGTTCTTACCTCGGACTGGGTCTGGTGCAGGCTGCCGCCACGAATTTCTTTGAAGATCTCGTGACGAGAACGGTGTCATTGAACGCCTACTACGATCTGCCCATCGGTCCGCAAAGGATCACGCCCTACGTTGGCGTGGGAACCGGCATTGCGTTCGTGAACCTGACCCGGATCTTCTTTTCGATCGAATACAGTGACCCCTCGGGAGAGGGTACGATCTACGATCCGCCGCTGTCCTTCTACAACAGCAAGCAGGACACCGAATTATCCGACATGGTCTTCGCGGGGCATGTTTACGCGGGAGCCGACTACGGCTTGAACGACCGTGCCGCAATCGGCCTGAAAGCGGCCTATTCGAGAGTGGACGATGTCGAGCACACCGGAACGTACGAGTACCATCCCCATTTCGATACGGATCCTTCGCTCACAAATAAAAACACGTTCAGCGCCACAAACCACTGGTCCGTGACGCTGAACGTGCGTTTTACGTTTGGGAATTAACGCAGGCCGGGCGATGCCCCTCCGGGCCGCCAACCCCTTCTTATCCCGTGGAATCCACGAATACCCGGTGCGCGCTGCGGTCCTTGCCGGCATCCTGCGCATGCTGGTATGACCGGTGCTCGGACGGCTTGCCGAGCGAGGTAAGGGCCAGCATCTTCTCCGCGGTCTTCGTGGCCACGTAGGGCCGCCGGATGTCCGTCGGGTTCGCCTGGATGTGCTGTTTCCAGGCGCCCAGATCCGTCTTGGCCTGTATCAACCCCTTGATCATCCCCATGTCGTTCAACATGGCCACGTCGTCCGCGGGGCCGAGCATGATGGCGCCGGTGATCGTGGAGCCGTCCCAGATCAGCTTCCGGTAGACCGGACGGTTGGCGTTGATGACCTCGGTGACGTCGCCGTCACCCGACCAGTTGCCGAAACTGGCGCACTGCAGGCCGCACACGTCCAGGATGTTGATCAGCAGGCTTCCGGGATACTCCACGTCCTGGCCGGCCATGTTCGCGCCCGCGATCCGGCCGTGGTCGACCGCGGTGGGCTGAATGGCGTGCACCGCCTGACCGCCGGTGGACAGATCCGGTCCCTCGGCCACGTCCCCCGCCGCATACACGTTGGCCGCACTGGTCTGGCACCGGTTGTTGACCAGGACGCCCTCGTTGGTCTCGATGCCCGATCCCGCGAGAAAGCCGATATTGGCCCGGATCCCCGTGGCGACGATAACCACGTCCGCGCGGGTGGACGACCCATCGGAAAGCTGCAGGGTCTTCACGCCGTCGTGGCCGTGATCGATGGCCTGCACGCTCACGCCGGTGTGGACTTCGACCCCCTGGGACTCGAGCCAGGAGCCCACCAGGGATGCGCCCTGGGCGTCCAGCATGCGGGGAAGCACCTGGTCTTCCAGTTCGATCACCTTCAGGCGGGCGCCGCGCTTGTGCATCGCGTTGAGGATGATGAATCCGATGAACCCGGCCCCGATGAAGGCCACCTCGGCATCGCTTCCCAGGGCGTCCACGGTCTTTTCCGCGTCGGCCACCGTCCAAAGATTATGGACGCCGTCGCCGTCCGCGCCCGGTATGTTCAGCTTCTGGGCGGACGATCCCGTGGCGATCAGCAGGTTGTCGAAGGGCACCATGGATCCGTCGCTGAGCGTGAGCATGCTCGCGTGGGGATTCACCTCGGAGACACTGACCCCGAAGCGGGTCTTCACTCCCAGCCTGCCGAAATAGTCGTCGTCTCCCGTATTCACCTGCTCGACCGGGATGTTTCCTGAAATGTAGTAGGGCAGGGCCATGCGGGAATAGGCCGGCTCATCCGAGATCAGGGTGATGGACGCGTCCGCATCGTAACCGCGGATCGTTTCAATGGCATTCATCCCGCCCGGTCCGCCGCCTATAATCACGTGTTCTGTCGCCATAATCCGCTCCTTCTTAAGAAAGTACCAAAAACGAAGTACAGGTCATCCGTGGTTTGGTTGTCATCCGTGGTTTGGTTTCGTTACGCGAGACCCAGCTCCATCAGTTTCTCCCTGGTGGGCCGTCCGTCCGCCGTCCAGCCCCGGGCCGCGTAGTAGTCCGGCAGCATGGCGTCGAGATCGACGGTCACTCCCGCCGAAGGCCCTTCCTTGTGAGCTTCTTCCATCAGTCTTTTCGGCAGCGTGTCATCGGCCGCCGTGAGGCCGGCCTTGAGATTCCACAGCCGTTCGATGTTCCAGATCCGCTCGCCGATGTGCACGAAGTCGTCCATGGTGTAATCCACGCCGGTGGCCGCGGACAGCACGGGGATCAGGTCGTCCAGTGGCGCGCCCGCCGTGGTGAACATGCAGATGCCCGTGGCGTCGTGGGCCGTGGTCCGGTTCTGCTCCTCGGCCACCCAGACCGACTTGCCGTCGGTACCGTGGGGATCGTACTCTCCGGAGGTTTCGATGCCGGGTGTCCACGCCCTCAGGTGACAGGCGCCGCGGTTACAGGTGGCATAGGCCACGCCCATGCCCTGGAATCCCCGGGGGTCGTAGGCCGGGAACTCCTGACCCTTGACGCCCATGAAGTACTCCGGATGCTCGAACTTGTCGGTCATCCGCTTCGAGCCTTCGGCCAGTTCATCGCCGAAGCCTTCCCGGAATCCCGTGGCTTCCGTCATGGCGATCAGGGCCTTGCCGTCTCCGAACCTGAGCGCCATGCCCGTCTGCTCATCGCTCAGCAGGCCCCGCTCGTACATCTCCATCGCCGTGGCCAGCGTGGCGCCCATGGAGATGGGATCCATGCCCAGGTCGTTGCACAGGTAGTTGGCCATGACGATGGCGTCCATGTCGTCCACGCCACAGTCGGCCCCCAGCGACCAGAGGTTCTCGTACTCCGGTCCCTCCCCGGCGACCTTCCAGTTGCGGGGATGCATGTTGACCATGTACTTGTCGGCGGCGGGGGACACCTGGGTCACGCGGCCGCAGGCGATATTGCAGGCGAAACAGGCCTTGTTGGCGATCAGCCAGTTGTCCTTGATGCTTTCGCCGTTGATGGCCTCGGTGCCTTCGAACTGGCCGGCCGTGAAGTTGCGCGTCGGCAGGCCGCCGAAGGTGTTGACCAGGTCGACCGTGGGGGCCGTGCCCAGTTCCGTGAGGCCCTGCCGGCCGGGACTCTCCGCAAGGTGTTCGTGGTAGGACCAGATGGCGGACATGTAATCCCGGGGCCGGGCGATCCGCACGCCCTGGTTGCCGCGTACGGCGATGGCCTTGAGGTTCTTGGAACCCATGACGGCGCCGACGCCCGAACGGCCCGCGGCCCGGTGCTTGTCGTTGACGATGCACGCGAACCGCACCAGGTTCTCGCCCGCCGGTCCGATGCCGGCCACCCGGAGTTCGGGCATGCCGGTCTCGTCGCGGATGGCGTCCTCGGTCTCCGAGACCACCTTGCCCCACACGCCGGCGGCGTCGCGGATCTCGACGCGGTCATCGTCGACGAGGAGGTAGCACGGACGTTCCGCACGGCCTTCCACGATCACCATGTCGTAGCCGGCGAACTTGAGCTCCGGGCCCCAGTGGCCGCCCGAATTGGATGTCGTGATGGCGCCGGTGAGCGGTCCCTTGGTGACCACCATGTAGCGGGAGCCGCAGGAAGCGTTGGTGCCCGTAAGCGGCCCGGTGGCCATGATCAGCTTGTTTTCGGGACCGAGGGCGTCGACCGAGGGGTCCATCTCCTCGTAGAGATATCGGGCAGCCAACCCGCGGCCGCCGATGTATTCCTCGGCCCAGTCCAGTCTCAGGGGCTCTTTGGTCGTCTCGCCCCGCGACAGGTCAACCCGCAGAATATGGCCAGCCCACCCGTGTGTCATGAAGAAACTCCATTCCTCGGCTCAGGCCGGGTGAAGCAGGGTCGCGCACCGGTCATCCCGCGCCGGGACACGCCCAGTGGATCGCCCTGAACCGGGAGCCGGATCGGGCGCTACGCCAGTCCCAGCGACGCCAGTTTCTCCTGAGTGGGTTCGCCTTCCGCGTTCCAGCCGCGGATCTCGTAGTATTCCGGCAGCATCTCGCCGAGGCGGTTCACTTCGCCCTTGGTCGGCCCATCGGGGATCGGTTCTTCGAGCAGCCGTTTCGGCAATGTATCGTCCTTGCCCGAGAAACCCGCCCGCTGGTTCCACATGCGCTCGATGTTCCAGACGCGTTCCCCGACTTCCAGCAGTTCAGGCACCGTGTAGGAGATGCCGGTCACCGCCTCGAGCTGGGGCTGGATTTCGTCCAGGCCCACACCGAAAGTGAGGAACAGGCAGAGGCCCGACGCGTCCACGGTGCAGGTGGCGTCCTGGAAGATCTTGGTGATCTCCGCCTTGCCTTCCGTCACGGCCGGATCCATCTTCTCCGGGATCCCCAGGATCTCGGGGGCGACCGTGTAGCTCTTCAGGTGGCAGGCGCCCCGGTTCGAGGTCGCATAGCCGAGGCCCATGCCCTGGATCGCCCGGGCGTCGTAGGCCGGGAACTCCTGGCCGCGCACGCCCATGAAGAACTCGGGCCGGTTGAACTTGGCGGTCATGCGTTTGGAGCCCTCGGCCAGTTCATCGCCGAAGCCTTCGCGGTAGGCGGCCTTTTCCGTCATGGCCACCAGCGCGTCGCCGCTTCCGAAGTTCAGCGGCATGCCGGTCTGCTCATCGCTCACGGCGCCGGTCTCGTACAGTTCCATGGCCGCGGCCAGCGTCGCGCCGAAGGAGATCGGGTCCATGCCCAGTTCGTTGCACATGGCGTTCGCCTTGATGAGCGCGTCCAGGTCGTTGATGCCGCAGTCGGCGCCCATGGCCCAGGCGTTCTCGTACTCCGGACCCTCCACCGCGATCTTCCAGTTGTGGGGCCGGGTGGTTACGGTGAACTTGTCCTGCGCCTCGCCCGGCAGCTGAGAAACCCTGCCGCAGGCGATCGTACAGCCGAAGCACGCCTTGTTGGCCACCAGCCGCGTATCGGCCAGGGTCTCCCCGCTGATGTTGTCCGCGCCTTCCAGCTGGGATACCTGGTGGTTGTTCGTCGGCAGTGCGCCGCTCTCGTTGATGATATTGACCAGCACCGCGGTGCCGTATGCGGCCAGACCCTCACCCGTTACCGGATGCTCGACCAGCTTGCTCTTCATCTCCCACATGGCCGACATGAACTTCTGCGGATCGGCGATGGGCACGCCCCCGGTACCGCGTACGGCAATGGCTTTGAGGTTCTTCGAACCCATGACCGCGCCGACGCCGGATCGTCCGGCGGCCCGGTGCCGGTCATTGACTATGGCGGCGAAACGCACGAGGTTCTCGCCCGCCGGACCGATGCATGTAACGACCGTGTCGTGCTGCCCCGACTCCTCCCGGACGATATCATCCGTCTCCCATACCGTCTTGCCCCAAAGGTGCTCGGCGGAGCAGATCCGGACGTCGCCGTCGCAGATGGAGATGTAGGACGGAACCGGCGCCCGGCCTTCCACGATCAGCATGTCGTAGCCGGCGAACTTCAGTTCCGGTCCCCAGTGGCCGCCCGAGTTGGACGTGGTGATGGCGTTGGTCAGCGCCCCCTTGGTGACCACCATGTAGCGTGAACTCGTCGAGGCGTTCGTGCCGGTCATGGGACCGGTCGCGAAAATCATCTTGTTGTCCGGGCCCAGCGCGTCCGCCGCCGGGTCCATCTCTTCATAGAGGTACCTGGCCGCGAGGCCGCGTCCGCCCACGAAGGACTTGGCCCAGTCCATGTTGAGGGGCTCTTTGGAGATCCGACCGGTGGTCAGATCGACGCGCAGTACCGTGCCAGTCCATCCGCCGTTACTCATGCCGCGTTCCCTCCCTCGATGGATGTCAGATAGGACTCGTTGACCTTTTCGGCCCATCCGCCCAGCCAGTCGGCCGACTCGCTCTCGGTATACTCGATGGCGCCCGTCGGACAGGCGACCGCGCAGGCCGGATTGCCGTCGCACAGATCGCACTTGAAGGCCTTCTGCGTGTCGGGATTGTAGAACACCGTGCCGAAGGGACAGGCGATGGTGCACAACCCGCATCCCACGCAGTTGGCATCGCCCACGACCTTGGCGCCGGTATTCGCGTCGATGCTGATGGCGTTTACGGGGCAGGCCGTCATGCACCAGGCTTCGTCGCACTGGAAACAGGTGTACGGCGCGTAACTGGCCTGCTCATCGAAAATGTTCACGCGGATCAGCGACCGGGATGGTTGAAACATGCCGGTCTGCACCCAGGAACATGCCAGTTCGCACTGCATGCACCCGGTGCATTTTTCAGGGATTATGCGTAGAGATTTAGCCATGCCGACTCCCTTCTGTAACGATGAGCTGGGTTTGGAGGCGTTTCTTTCTTCAGTCCTGAGCGACGGTAAATACGCCAAGCATGACAGGCCGCTTACGTCCGGTTTCAAGGGCCGTCATCGCGTAGGACAACGATGTATTACGTAAGGTGATTACCTAATACTGCTGGGGTTAATTAACAGTATAACAACTTAGAACCGTATGGCAACAGTTAAATCTGCGGTTCTGAGGGAAAGGGTCGCGACGGACCGGGCCAGGTCACGGCTGATCAGGCCTGGCCGGCCTGCTTCCGCATCGACCCGGTCGGCCTTATTCCGCTCCGGGCAACCGGTATGTCACGCCCTTGCCAACCGCTTCGTCGATCGTCTCGGGTGAGATCAGTACCGTCGTGGATACCTCGAGCGCGCCCGCGGCGGCCACGTTGAGGGCAATCGCGGTCGCGGTTGCTTCATCGGGGATTTCGGCGATCAGTATGAGATCGTCGTCGCCCATGGCGTAATAGAATCCTTCCAGGCTGCCGCCCATCCCTTCGATGGTCTGCGAAAGGGCCGTGCGCCGTCCTGTACCACCCTCCCTGAGCAGTCCCTGCAGGCCCGCTTGCGTGTACTTGGTACGGTACATGTACTTCGCCATGTCACTTCCTCCTACGGAAGTTGTATGGTCCGTGTCGCACCTGACTGCCGCGCCTGACTGCCGCGCTTGCCCGGCGCACGGACTCCGAATGGTTGCTCAATCGTGTGTACCTGTTAACAAGGCACGATCGCGTGGCGGCTGTCAAGGCTATTTTCGATCCCTCGGGCAGGTTAAAATCCTCGGTTTTTACTGGTGAACCGCCTGGACGAGCACCTTGTGCAGCATGCTTGCGGCTACGACGTATTCCTTCCTATATTAAGAATACCCTCATCGACACCCTATCGACATCGACGGAGTTGTTGCTTTGCCCGGGTGCCAACGCCGGGATATACGATACCGGGATATACGACTTCAAGAACAGGCCAGCCGCCATGACCGCAACAACGCCTCGCCGGACCGCGAAGATGCACGATGCCAACCGCCGATCCTGGGACAACAACGCCGGTTCCTGGGCCGAAATGCGGGACCGGGACGGTCTGTGGCGCCGATGCCCGGAGGAACCCGAACTGGGATTCGCGGGCGGCGCGTACGAGTTGATCGGATCCCTTGCCGGCAGCGTGGACGGTAAGGACGTCGCCGTCGTCGGAAGCGGGGACAATCATGCCGTCTTCGCCCTCGCGGGCATGAAGGCGAATGTCACTTCCATCGATATTTCCGAGCGGCAGTTGGAAACCGCATCAGCACGGGCGGATCAGCTGGGTCTGGCGATCGCCTTCGTGCGGGCGGACGCGACGGATCTCGCCGCGGTCGCGGACCGTTCGTTCGACCTGGTCTGCTCGACCAACGGGTTCTTCGTCTGGATCGCGGATCTCCGCGCGGTTTACGGGGAGGTCTTTCGCATACTGAAACCGGGAGGATACTACGTCTTCTACGATGTGCATCCATTCCAGCGTCCCTGGGCGGATCGGAACATGTCCATCGAAGTCGACAAACCTTACTGGCATACAGGACCTTTTCGGGACGAGAAAGAGGGCACGTTCGAATTCAACTGGACGATGACCGACCTGCTGAATCCGGGTACCGATACCGGCCTGGTCCTCCGGCGCATCCTGGAACGCCCCGCGGAGGATTCGAATACCTGGGAGGGGGCCTCCTATCGTCCGGGCAAAGACAACCGGCTGTTGGACTGGAAGGTGAATCCCCGTGCGGCCCTGCCGTTCTGGCTTTCGGCGGCATGGCAACGGCCGGCGTGACCCCCGCGGCCTGTCCGCAACAACGCCGGAAGTCCGTCCGCAACAAGTGGCATTCTTAGATCCGCAAACGCAGGTTCGGCCATGGACGTGAACGCAGTCGCAACCTACCGAGGCAAACCCGTTGGCCGCAGGATCCACGTCACCGGCAACAGTTGTTCCGGCAAGAGCACGGTAGGGGCCGGGCTTGCGGCCGTCCTCGGCGTCCCGCTGGTCGAACTCGACGCGCTCAACTGGCAGCCTGGCTGGGTCGGTCTGGCGGACACAAATCCGGATGAGCTGGAACGCCGCATCGCCCATGCGACGGCCGGGGAAGGCTGGGTCGCTGCCGGCTCCTACATGGGTTTCTCCCAGCGGGTCATCTGGCCGTGCGTGGAGACGGTCGTATGGCTGGATTTGCCGATGTACAGGCTCCTCTGGCGGGTGCTGGCGCGGTCATGGCGGCGCTGGCGGTCGAAAGAGCTGCTCTGGGGAACCAATTACGAGCGATTCTGGCCCCAGCTGAAGGTGTGGAACCGGGAAGACTCGCTGGTCTGGTGGATCGCGACGCAGCACCGACGGAAGCGCCGGCGTCTGGAGGCCTGTATGCAGGATCCCGAATGGCGGCATATCGCCTTCCTGCGACTTGGATCCGCCGCGGAAATCGAAGCGTTTTCGCGCTTCATGAGCGGAGTCGGAACTTGAAAGGCGACGTTATGTATGCTTGTTTGTATTAGGCTAATTCAAAATTATAACTTGGTTTAGCATAATACAGCGAGTACATTGAAGATTATGATTGAACGAGATCTTTCCGTGGAACTGAAAAAGGCGGCAGGCCAGTTCCCTTCAGTTACACTTACCGGTCCACGGCAAAGTGGCAAATCCACGTTATGTCGCGCACTTTTCCCCCGGCATCCCTACACTACCCTCGAAGCGACGGACGTACGCTCTTTTGCAATGGACGATCCCCGTGGATTCCTGGCTCAGTTCACGGAAGGCGCCATCATCGACGAGGTACAGCGCGTGCCCGATTTGCTGTCCTATTTGCAAGGCGTTATCGACGACGAACCGGTACCCGGCCGATGGATCCTCACGGGTTCGCAAGACCTGTCTTTGCTTGAATCGGTCAGCCAGTCGCTTGCCGGCAGGACGGCCGTACATCATTTGCTGCCGTTGAGCCGCGGCGAGGTCGTACGTTTTGACCGTTACCCCGCTACACTCGAAGAGACGCTGCTCGCCGGTACATATCCACCTGTTTTCGATCGTGGACTGGAACCTGCGGACTGGTTCAGGTCCTATGTCGCCACGTACCTGGAACGTGACGTGCGGTCCATCAATAACGTAGGCGACCTGACGACGTTTCAACGGTTCGTGGAGTTATGCGCAGGGAGAACGGCGCAACTGGTCAACTATTCGTCACTGGCCAACGATTGCGGCGTATCGCAGCCAACGGCCAAAGCCTGGCTGAGCATACTCGAGACCTGTTTTCTCGTTTTTCGCCTGCCGGCATTTCACGCGAATATCCGCAAGCGACTTGTGAAGATGCCGAAACTGCATTTCTACGACACCGGTCTTGTATGTTGGCTGCTGGATATTCGTACGCCCGGACAACTTCGAAGCCATCCCCTACGCGGGGCGATCTTCGAAACCTGGGTAGTCTCGGAAATCATGAAACACCGGACCAACCACGGCGACCTCTGGGGGCTTAGCTTCTATCGCGATCGCAATGGCGCTGAAGTCGATCTCATCATCGAACAACGGTCTCGTCGAACACTCGTCGAAGCAAAGTCGGCCGAAACAGCAGCATCGAATCTGTTCGCCGGAGCGCAAAGGGTCCAACGGCATCTCGCTCGATCAAACCGCCCTGATTCCTTAGCCGTGGTCTACGGCGGCGACCATCTCCAACATCGCACCTCGGGGTGGCTGGTACCCTGGCACGGACTTCACGAGGCGGGTTTCTGGAAAAAGGAGCATTGAAATGCATCGGGGCTGGCTTTTAGGGTCGAGAGCGGCTGTCATACGCAACGTTCGTGTCGCAGTCTGCGTCGCATTCCTACCCGTTGCCGCAGTCTCCCTACCCGCGGCCTCCCCACCCGCAGTTGCCCTACCTGCGGTCGTTGCGCAGGAAGATACCGAGGATAACGCCATGTTCTGGTCTACGACACTGAAGATGATCCGTGCGAAGTATCCCGAGGTCGCCCAGCTATCCACCGACAGCCTGCAGACCATGCTCGACGCGTCGTTGAAGGCGGAGCGTCCACTGCTCCTCGACGTGCGTGAAAAGGAAGAATACGGGGTAAGCCACTTGAAGGACGCCGTTTCCGCCTTGACCGAAAAGGAAGCGCTGCGGGCGCTCGAGGGCGTCGCCCCGGATCGGCCCGTCGTGCTCTACTGTTCCGTGGGCTACCGCTCGTCGGAAATGGCCAGGTTCCTGCAGAAGAGAGGGTTAGAGAAGGTCTACAACCTGGAAGGATCGATCTTCGCCTGGGCCAACGAGGGCCGGCCCGTCTACCGCGGCGAAGAACGCGTCCACAAAGTCCATCCCTACGACCGGGTCTGGGGCAAGCTTCTCAAGAAGGCCTTACGGGCAAAGTAAACGGACCCTCGGCAAGGTAAACGGTGTCTAGGTGGGGTAATCGGAGTCCCGGCGGTTCGAATGGCCGCTCGTTCCCACCTCACGGCGTGCACGGTTTCTTCCGGCCCACCAGCAACAGGTTCGCCGGCATTTTCTCCATCTGCGCGGCGCCCTCCCATTCCTGGTTACCGTCACCGTACTCCTCCATGGCCACGAGTTCGCATCCCCCTTCGAGCAGCGCGCGGGTCAGGTCCGATACCGTCCAGTGGAATTCATAGCTGGGGAGCGGTCCGGTACCCTCGGGCAGTTCCTCCGACCGGTCATAGGTAAAGGGACCATGGTCGAAGTAATGGAATTCCTGCTCCAGGTGTCCGGAACCATGTTTCCATAACCGCCGAAACGGATGGTACTCGTTGACCATGAAGAGGCCGCCTGGTTTGAGTATCCGTATGCCCTCTGCGTAGTATCGCTTCAGGTCGGAAACCCACACGGCGACGTGGCCGCCCGTGTACACGATATCGAACCCGGCGTCCAAGAGTCCGTCGGAACCGTCGGGGCTGCCTGGACCGCCCGGACTGCCTGGACCGCCCGGACTGCCTGGATCGTTCGGACCGCCTGATCCGCTCGGAACGCCTGGATCGCCCGGACCGCCCGGAATTGCCAGACCGCCCAGATCGGTTACATCCGCCTGGAGAAACCGGATCTCGAGACCGAGCTCGACCGCTCTTTCGGCAGCGATATCCAGTTGTGTCTGTGAGATATCCACGGAAGTGACCCGGGCCCCGGCGCCTGCCAGGGCGAAGGCGACCAGGTTGTCTCCGCTGCCCAGCACGCAGGCGGACCGACCGGACACGTCGCCCAGGTATTTCAGCTCGACGTCGTCCAGCGCGAGATGAATGTTGTCCGGGATGCTCCGCCAGTCGACCTTGGCGTCGATCTCCGACTGCCATCCGGCGGAAGCGGCGTCCCAGCCCCTGCGGTTCGCCTCGTGCATGGGATGCCTGCTCATGGTCGTTACCTCTCGGCCCCTTCTTCTACTAAAGGTCCTTCTGCTCAGGTCCTCCCGGCTCGGGTCCTCCCGGCTCAGGTTATCCTGGCCACCCACACCTGCTCGTTTCCATGGCGGAACGGGCCACGGCCGAAGTCCCCGTAAAGCGCCTCGACTTCGTAACCGCAGAGTTCCAGGAGGTGCTGCATCTCGAATCGGTGCACATAGCGCAGATACACCGGGGTGGTGGTCTTCGAAAGCACCCGGCCCTCGTCGTCCACTTCTTCGAAGAACCGGTGCTCCTCCAGCGTCTGCTCCAGCGGGTCGTACCGTCGCGTATCCGACACCATGACGCGGCGTCCAGTCTCGGGATGGGTGAACGATCCCAGGTGATTGAGGGTGCCCCTGGGCGGTCTCATGTAGGCGGCGATCAACTCGATGCTCGGATCGAATACGTTGAAAACCAGCCGGCCCCGGTCCGTCAGATGCTCGCGGATGCGTGTCAGGGCCCGGCGCTGGTCGTCGGGGGTCATCAAGTGAAGGAACGCCCGGTACGGGATGATCGCCAGCGGAAAGCGCTGCTCCAGGCTGAACGTCCGCATATCGCCCTCGACGATCTGCATACGCCGCCGCGTTTCGTCCGTCAGCGCGGCGATCTTGCGACGGGCCACCTCCAGCATCGCCGGCGCCCGGTCCAGGCCGACGATGGACACGCCCGATTCGGCGATCGGGATCATGATCCGGCCGGTTCCGCACGCGATCTCCAGCACGGGGCCGTCCGCCTTTTTGGCCTCCTCAACATAAAACGCCTCGTCACCGTTGAGTCCCGTCGAGTAACTGTCGTACAGACCGGCGTCCGTCCTGTCGTATTCCGACACGTCTTCTCCTCTTTGTGGAAACATACTTTGCCTTCGCCCACGCAAAGACAAGCGTGGGCGTCAATGCAACAGCACACCAGGTTGGATGCAGGATTGCCGCCACCCTCGTCGGGCGTTCTGATTTCTTCAGTTATATTATATCGGTTGATTTCGCCATTGTCCCAAATTTACTTCCATTCTTGTCCGGATCCCGCAACTGCTCCCGAAATTTAAAACGCCGCGGTTCAGGCGGCGGGGTTCGAAGTCAAGAGCGCGGTCCCACCACGTAACGATCGCATCGGCATGCCAGTCACACCACGATCGAGGATTATCTATGCCTGACCGATTACGTATTGTCATACCCGGGGACGACCCGCCCCAGATGCAGGGTTCGCCCCACCTGGAACGGCTCGAAGCCTACGGAGAGGTCGTCCTGTACACCGATCGGCCGGAAACGGCGGAGGAGAAAATCAAACGGGTCCGGGGCGCCGGGGTCATGATCAATTCCCGGGGGCTCGTGAAGTGGCCCGGGGACGTACTCCGCGCGTTGCCCGATCTCCGCATGATCGCGACCTGTTCGATCGGGGTCGACAGTTTCGATCTGGAAGCGGCGTGTGAATGCGGCATTGTCATCTCCAACCAGCCCGGACGGACGGCGCCGGTCGTCGCGGAGCACGCCTTCGGCCTGATGTTCGCCCTCGCGAAGAGAGCGGCGTACTTCACGGGCGCCATGAAAGCCGGCCATTGGCCCCGGCTGGACGCGTACTACCTGAAGGGAAAGACCCTCGGCGTCATCGGGACCGGGCCTATCGGATCGGAGATGGCGAAGCTGGCGGGCAGCGTGGGCATGGAGGTGATCGCCTGGACATACAACCCGTCGGATGAGCGGGCCCGGCAGATCGGGGTGACCTACGTGGAACTCGACGAACTGCTGCGCAGATCCGACGTGGTTTCGCTGCACGTCATGCTGACGGACGACAGCCGGTATATGATCAATCGTGAATCCCTGGCAGGCATGAAGCAGGGCGCGTTGCTGATCAACTGCGGCCGGGGCGGCCTGGTGGATACGGACGCGCTGGTGGAAGCGCTTCGGGCGGAGCGCCTGGGCGGCGCGGCCCTGGACGTCTTCGAGGAGGAGCCGCTACCCGCGGACCATCCGCTGCTCGAGATGGAACAGGTCGTCCTGACCCCTCACTGCGCGGACATGACCCCCGAGGGCGTCGAACTGCTCAACGAGGGCGCGGTAAACAACGTCATCGCCTTTCTGGAGGGCCGTCCGCAGCATGTCGTAAAGTTGTAGCGCGGACCGCATGGCGAGCGCTACCGCGTGGCGAGCTCGATAATAAGGATTATGCCGGCGCGCGGTGCCGCGCCTCCCTGCCCTTGTCCGGCGTCGGATCCTCGACCAGGCCGTACATCTGCCTGCCTTCGTGGTCTTCGGGCAAGTATTCGGTGATCGGAAGACCCTCGGGGGTGACGAACAGCAGGCAGTGGCAGTATTTCCAGATCTTCATCTCATCGCAGGCGCATACCCACTCGCGGCTTCGTTCCAGTTCGGCCTTCTTGTCGGGATAGAAATTGCACGGGCACAGGGGCCGGCCCAGTTCGTCCACGTGGGCGGCGAGACCCTTGACCACCGAATCGGTCACTTCCGCGTTCGGATGAGGCGACGTACCCGTCTTTTCCCAGTACTTGTCACAGTACTTCTGCATGCGCTGCATGCTCTTTTCCGACGGTTGCTGCTCGTTCATGGGCCACTCCTTGAATTAAATGCCGCCTCCGGCCAATCCTGCCTGGTCTACCATCCCGATATCTTGATAACAATCTACCCCGGATCGCCCTCTGTGTCAACCGGCCAGTGCCCCGGTCCGGGGATGGCAGCCGGGCCCCGGTCCGGGGATGGCAGCCCGACGAAATCCGCGCCGCACCACAGAAAACATCGACCGTTATTGCGCAACCGCCAGGGCGACGATATGCCTGGATTTCGAGTCTCCGGACCGGCGGCCAAAAAAACGAAATGTATTGCCGATTTATATTGACTTTGCTTGCCGCCCGGTATATCGTGCATGACTGTTGTTGAGCGTCCGGTCATTCGGTAAAGAACGCATCAGAGAGAGACAGAACGAGTTCATATGCCACAGATTTTCTCCCCCGCCGCGAATACGTGGCTCAAGGCGAGCATCGTCGGCGGGGCGCTTCTCCTGGCAACTACATTCGGCGTCATTTTCTACCTCGGCTCGACCTCTTACGTTACCCGGCAGCACCAGGTTAGACCCCAGCCCGTTCCCTTCAGCCACAGGCACCACGTCAATCAGCTCGGTATCGACTGTAGGTACTGCCATGCGTCGGTGGAAACGAGCGCCTTCGCCGGCCTGCCGCCGACCAAGACCTGCATGAGCTGCCACTCGCAGGTGTGGACGGACGCGCCGATGCTCGAGCCGGTGCGGGACAGTTACGCGACGGGAGTCTCCCTCGAATGGACCCGGGTGCACGACCTGCCGGACTATGTGTATTTCAATCATAGTATTCATATAAACAAGGGCATAGGCTGCGAGTCCTGCCACGGCGCCGTCAACGAGATGGCCCTGATGTGGCAGGAGGAATCGCTGCAGATGATGTGGTGCCTCGAGTGCCACCGCCACCCCGAGTCCTTCATCCGGGAACGGGCGGACGTGTACAAGTTCGAATCGCAGCCCGACTACTCGGCGCCCATGGACCAGACAGCCCTCGGCGCACAACTGATCCGGGGCTACCGGGTCAACAAGGATCAGCTGGAAGACTGTTCCATCTGCCATCGGTAGCGTGACGATGCCAGCGTAACAGGCGACCAGGAAATCGTACCATGAACCAGACTTCGGAACGGCACATCACGGAAGCGGGAGCGATGAACGCGAGAAAGAACGGCGCGCCTGAATACTGGCGCAGCCTGGATCAACTGGCCGAGACCGAGGAATTCCAGTCGTTCATGGAGAAGGAATTCCCGCAGCACGTGGAAGAGGTCAAGGCAAACCCGGTCAGCCGGCGGAAGTTCCTGAAGCTGATGGGCGCATCGATCGCCCTGGCCGGCGCCACCGCCAGCGCCTGTACCCGCCAGCCGTCGGAGAAGATCATCCCCTACGTGCTGCCACCGGAAGAGATCGTCCCGGGCAAGCCCCTGTACTACGCCTCGGCCTACGTCCACGACGGCGTGGCGAACGGCATCCTGGTGGAAAGCCACATGGGCCGGCCCACCAAGGTGGAGGGCAACCCGGAACATCCCGCCAGCCTGGGATCGACGGACGTATTCGCCCAGGCGTCCGTCCTGACGATGTACGACCCCGACCGGTCCCAGTCGGTGATCAGGCGGGGCCGCATCACTACCTACGACGCCTACCTGAACGAACTGAACGAAGCCCTGTCCAACCAGGTGGAGAAACAGGGCGGCGGCATACGCGTACTGACCGGCACCGTCACTTCGCCATCCCTGCACGGGCAACTGGAGACCCTGCTGGCCCGGTACCCCGGCGCCCGTTGGCACCAGTACGACCCGGTCACGCTGGACAACGCCAGGGAAGGTTCGCGGCTGGCCTTCGGCGAAATCGTGTCCACCCGCTGCGACGTCGACAAGGCGGACGTGATCCTGTCTCTCGACGGAGACTTCCTGACGACCGGCCCCGGCGCCGTGCGCTATGCGCGAGACTTCGCCGCTCGCAGGGACGGGAACGACCCCGACAACATGAACCGGCTGTACGTCATCGAGAGCACGCCTTCGCTGACCGGCGCGCAGGCCGACCATCTGCTCAACCGGCGCGCGGGCGAGATCGAAGGGCTTGCCCGTTCGATCGCCGCGGGGTTGGGCGTATCCGTATCTGGCGGCGTCGAAGGCGACGAGGACACGCAGCGCTGGGTGTCGGCCGTGGTCGACGATCTCCGCGCCCACGCCGGCGCCTGTCTCGTGGTCACGGGCGACCACCAGCCTCCGGCCGTGCATGCCCTCGTCCACGCGATGAACGACGCACTGGGCAACACGGGGAACACCGTTACCTATTCCGAGTCCATCGAAGCGGCTCCCGTCAACCAGACCGAATCGATCACCACGCTGGTCAACGACATGGGGAGCGGCGAAGTCGACCTGCTGGTCGTGATCGGCGCCAACCCCGTCTACAGCACGCCGGCGGACCTCGCGTTCGCGGCGGCCCTGGACAACGTGGCCATGCGCGTGCACGCCGGCCTCTATCACGACGAGACGGCGGAACTGTGTCACTGGCACCTCCCGATGGCCCATGACCTGGAAGCCTGGAGCGACGCCCGGTCCTACGATGGCACATTGACCGTCGTCCAGCCGCTCATCGCCCCGCTTTACCGTGGCAGGAGCGCCCACGAAATCGTGGCGGCGCTGACGGGCAACGCCATGAAGAAGGGTTACGATATCGTCCGCGAGCACTGGCAGGCCCAGGGGTACCACGGATCGCAGGACTTCGAGACCTTCTGGCAGACCACGGTGCACGACGGGTTCATCGCCGGATCCGCGCTGCCGTCAAAGGCCGCGTCGGCCGGCGACATCGCCGCTGCCGTGGGTGAGGCATCGGGACCGGAAGCCGGTACGGAGCTCATTTTCCGGGCGGACCCGACCGTATGGGACGGGCACTACGCAAACAACGGCTGGCTGCAGGAGCTGCCCAAGCCGCTGACCAAGCTGACCTGGGACAACGCCGCGCTGATGGGTCCCGCCATGGCGAATCGGCTGGGGGTCGAAAATACCGACGTGGTCGAACTGGCCTATCGGGACCGCAGGGTGAACGCCCCCGTGTGGATCCTGCCCGGCCACCCGGACGAGACGGTCACGGTGCACCTGGGCTACGGCCGCCGCCGCGCGGGCCAGCTGGGCACGAACGCGGGGTTCGACGCCTATTCGATCCGATCCTCCACCGGCCCCGATTTCGGCGGGGGGCTGCAGGTCACGCCGACAGGGGAGACCTTCGACATCTACAGCACGCAGGACCACCACGCCATGGAACTCGAAGGCATGGGCAGCATGTCCCGCGACCGCAACCTGATCCGCGTCAGCGACATCGAGACCTTCAAGGACGACCCCCACGTGATCCAGGAGATGTGGGAGGAACCCGATCCGGAACGCAACCTCTATCCCGACGAACACGCCTACGACGGGCCCAACGCCTGGGGCATGGTCATCGACCTGAACAAGTGCAACGGCTGCAATACGTGTACCATCGCCTGCCAGTCGGAGAACAACATCTCCGTCGTGGGCAAGGAAGAAGTGGCCAACGCCCGCGAGATGCACTGGATACGGATCGACCGCTATTACCGGGGTGACCTCGACGCGCCGGAGACTTTCCACCAGCCCGTGCCGTGCATGCAGTGCGAAAACGCGCCCTGCGAACTGGTTTGCCCCGTCGGCGCGACGGTGCACAGCAAGGAAGGCCTGAACGACATGGTCTACAACCGCTGCGTCGGCACGCGCTACTGTTCCAACAACTGTCCCTACAAGGTCCGGCGGTTCAACTTCTACCTTTACGCCGACTTCGAAACGCCGAGCCTGCAACTGGGACGGAACCCGGACGTGACGGTGCGCAGCCGCGGGGTCATGGAGAAATGCACCTATTGCGTCCAGCGCATCAATGTCGCCCGGATCGAGGCGAAGAAGGAAGACCGAGACATCGCCGACGGCGAGATCCTGACGGCCTGCCAGCAGGCCTGCCCGTCCCAGGCGATCACCTTCGGGAACACGAAGGACGCGGATAGCAAGGTTTCCAGATTGAAAGCCAGTCCGTTGAACTACGGGATGCTGACGGACCTGCTCACCAAGCCGCGCACGACGTACCTAGGTCGGATACGCAATCCGAATCCGGTCCTGGAGGCGTGAGCCGGTAGCGGGATGCGAGGCACGGCGGCCAGGACCCGCCGTGAAAGAGGAGTAGCGCCTTGTCGCAACAAGATCAGGCAGTCGACATAGAAAAGGTCGACAAGTACACGGGCGATGGTTTCGTAGCGCCCGAGTACAACAATACCACTGTCACGCAGAAGATATCCAACATCGTCCTGCGGGCGGATACGCCGTGGGGCTGGTACCTGGCCGTGGCGGTCCTGCTGCCCGTCGTCGGCATGCTGGGCATCTCCATCACCTGGCTGGTGCTGATCGGGACCGGCGTCTGGGGCCTGAACGTGCCGGTCGGCTGGGGATTCGCCATTATCAACTTCGTCTGGTGGATCGGGATCGGACACGCGGGGACGCTCATCTCCGCCATTCTGCACCTGATGCGGCAGGACTGGCGCAACTCGATCAACCGGTTCGCGGAAGCCATGACGATCTTCGCCGTGATGTGCGCCGTCATGTTCCCGCTGCTCCACGTGGGCCGTCCCTGGCTGGCCTACTGGCTGCTTCCCCTGCCCAACACCATGTCGCTGTGGCCCCAGTGGCGGTCGCCGCTGGTCTGGGATGTCTTCGCCGTGTCCACCTACTTCACCGTTTCCCTGATCTTCTGGTACATGGGCATGATCCCGGATCTCGGCACCCTGCGGGACCGGGCGAAGCATCCGGTCGTCGCGCGGATCTACGGCATATTCGCCATGGGCTGGCGCGGTGCGTCCTCCCACTGGGCCCGTTACGAAAAGGCCTACCTGATCCTGGCCGGCCTTTCCACGCCCCTGGTCCTGTCCGTGCACTCCATCGTTTCGCTCGACTTCGCCGTCTCGCTGATCCCGGGCTGGCACACCACCGTGTTCCCGCCCTACTTCGTGGCCGGCGCCATCTACGCCGGATTCGCCATGGTGCTGACGCTGACCATCCCCGTGCGGCACTGGTTCGGCCTGCAGGGGCTGATCACGACGCGCCATCTGGAGAACATGGGCAAGGTGACCTTGGCGACGGGCTTCATCGTCGTGTACGGATACGCCATGGAGGCCTTCATTTCGTGGTACAGCGCGAGCCCTTACGAAGGGTTCATGATGTGGAACCGCATGACCGGCCAGTACGCGCCGGTTTACTGGGCGCTGATCTTCTGCAACGCCGTCAGCATCCAGATTCTCTGGTGGAAGCGCGCCCGCCGCAGCCCTCTCGTGCTGTTCATCGTCTCCCTGATCGTCGGCGTCGGCATGTGGCTGGAGCGGTTCGTCATCGTCGTGACCAGCCTGGCCAACGACTACATGCCTTCGTCGTGGGACTACTACGCCGGCACGATCTGGGACTGGAGCCTGTACATCGGCACCATCGGTTTCTTCCTGTTCATGATGTGCCTGTTCATCCGGTTCCTGCCCATGATCCCCATGTCCGAAATGAAGATGATCATACCGAAGCACCGGAACAAGAAGGACGCCTGAGATGAATCACGGACCCGCCCGGCCCGAACTGCGCGGCCTCGTGGCCGAGTTTGAAAACGAGGAAGCCATCGTGGAAGCCACGCAGAAGACCGTGGACGCCGGGTACCACCATATCGAGACCTACACGCCCTACCCCCTCGACGAGTTGCTGGACATCCAGCACCTCCACAAGAACAAGGTGGCGCTGGTGATCCTGATCGGCGGGCTGACCGGATGCACCGTGGGTTTCTTCATGCAGTGGTTCGCCTCCGTGATCCACTACCCGATCAACGTGGGCGGCCGTCCCCTGAACAGCTGGCCGGCCTTCATCCCGGTCATGTTCGAGTGCACGGTCCTGTTCGCTTCCTTTGCCGCGCTGATCGGCATGATGGTCATGAACAAGCTGCCCCGGCCGAACCATCCGCTTTTCGATATCGAGCGGTTCCGGTACGCCACGCAGGACCGGTTCTTCCTGTGCATCGAAGCGGAAGACCCGTACTTCGAAAAGGACGCAACCCGGCAGTTTCTCGAAGAGCTGAACCCGCACGAGGTGAACGAAGTTGAAGCGTAGCCCCATGGCCCTCCTATACGCCGGTTTTCTGTGCGTCCTGTGCCTGGCCGCCGCGTCGGCCTGCCGGCAGGATATGCACGACCAGCCGCGCGCCGAGCCCTTCGAGGAGAGCGACTTCTTCGGCGACCGGCGGTCGGTGCGTCCCGCCGTTGAAGGAACCATCGCCCGTGGCCATCTGCGGCTGGACGAGCATTTCTACACGGGCAAGATCGACGGCGCGCTGGCGACGACGTTTCCGACCGCGGTAACCATTGAAATGCTGAAGCGGGGGCAGGAACGGTACGACATCTATTGCGCGCCGTGCCACAGCAAGACGGGCGACGGACTCGGCATGATCGTGCAGCGCGGCATGAAGCAGCCGGAGTCCTTTCACAGCCAGCGGCTCCTCGATGTGGAAGTGGGGCATTACTTCGACGTGGTGACCAACGGCTTCGGCAACATGTACAGTTACGAGGAACGCATCGATCCGGCCGACCGTTGGGCCATCGCCGCCTATGTCCGCGCGCTGCAGATGAGCCAGGGCGCCAACCTGGCCGAACTGCCTGAATCCGATCAGCAACGCATCCGGCAAATCGTGGAAGTGGAAGAATGACAGCGATCTCCAGCAATCTTCTTGCGCAGCTCAACAGCATTCAGTCCCGGGCTTTGACCATTGGCGTCATCCTGGTACTGGGCGGATTGCTCTACGCCTTCGCCACCGGCGCGATGTCCGGATTCTACCAGGCCTACCTGGTGGGTTACATGATCTGCGCGGGCATTGCCCTGGTATGCATGGCCTTCACCATGCTGCACCACCTCATCGGCGGCCGCTGGGGATTCGTCATCCAGCGCCTGCTCGAAGCCGGCATGAGCACGCTGCCCGTTCTGCTCGTCCTCTTCATACCCATCGTGCTGGGCATGCACGACCTGTACCACTGGACGCACGCGGAAGTGGTGGCCGTCGATCCGATCCTGCAGCACAAGGAATCCTATCTCAACGTGCCCTTCTTCCTCGTGCGGACTGTCTTTTACTTCGCCATCTGGATCACCGCCGCGTTCCTGCTGATCAGGTGGTCCACGTCCCAGGACGCGTCGGGCGACCCCGGACTGACGGACAAGATGCGCAACATATGCGGCCCGGGCGTCGTGGTGTTCGCCCTGACCATGACCTTCGCGTCCTTCGACTGGGTCATGTCCACCGATCCGCACTGGTTCTCGACGCTCTACGGGGTCATGATGATCGTAAACGCCGGAGGCGCGACTCTTTCATCTATCATCATCATGATGACCTGGCTCAGGAAACACGAGCCCATTTCGAAACTCGCCGACGCGGACCGGTTCCACGACTGGGGCAAGCTGCTGCTGGCCTTTACGCTGCTCTGGTTCTACATGATGCTGTCCCAGTTTCTGATCATCTGGGCGGCGAACCTGCCGGAAGAGAACCCCTGGTACGTGCACCGCGTGCACGGCGGCTGGGAAGTCCTGTCCGTCGTCCTGGTCCTCTGCCGGTTCGTAATCGCCTTCTTCCTGCTCCTGTCCATACCGCGGAAGCGGGACCCACGGAGGCTGGTACGCGTGGCCTGGTTCATCCTGGTCATGCACCTGGTCGACATCTTCTGGCACGTGGCGCCGAATTTCCGGCTCGACGGGTTCAGTGTCAGCGTGATGGACGTGATGGTTCCCGTCGGACTGTTCGGCATCTGGTTTTTCTTCGTCCTGAACCGGCTGAAGCGGTATCCGTTGATCCCTCAGAAGGATCCCCGGTTCGAGGAACTCGTGGCTTCGGTCTCGAAGGCACAGGTCTCGAAGGCTAAGGCCTAGGAACGTGTATTTATAAGAGGACGGCATGAATCACGGCGAAAACCACAACATCGTTGACCAGGCCTCGGTAGAGCGGGGACACGAAGTATTCGAGACCAACGTGCCCCTGGTCATCAAGTTCGGCATCGGCCTGACGGTGCTGGCCATCATCTCCATGGTACTGATGTGGCTGATGTTCGTGGTGATCGAAGACTACAACGCGATGACGTTCGACGCCCCCGCGCCGCTGATCGAAGCGGACGCGATTCCGCCCGAACCGCGGCTGCAGGTCATTCCCGAGGAAGACCTGATAGCCCTCCAGGAGGCGGAAGCGAAGAAGCTGAACAATTACGGGTGGGTGATCCGCACGGCGGAAATCGTCCAGATCCCCATCGAGCGGGCCATGCACCTGATCGCGACCGACGACCGGTACAAACTGCCCTCGGCGGCCGATACCGGGGAAGGACAGACCGGGGAAGGACAGACCGGGGAAGGACCGTAAGACTATGGCGGTTAGACCATACAGATATGCCGCAATCGCCGCGGGGCTCATCGCCGTCGCGGTCTTGATCGCGGCACCCGGCGGCATGCATGGCCAGGAAGGCGAAAGCGGCCCGGCCGTCATGAAGGATATCGGCGCGGGACCCGGACTGGACGCGAGCGCCACGCCCGAGATCCTGAAGCACGTGGGCATCGAGCAGAGAATCGGCGTCTCCCTGCCCCTGGATCTCGAGTTCAGCGATGAAACGGGCGCGCCGGTAAGCCTGGGCAGCTACTTCGGCGACAAGCCGGTCATCCTGACGCTGGTCTACTACGATTGCCCCATGCTGTGCACGGAAGTGCTCAATGGGCTGAACCGGAGCCTGGCCCCTCTGAATTACAGTATCGGGGAGGAATTCGAGGTCGTGACCGTCAGTTTCGACCCCCGGGAATCCCCGACGCTCGCGTCGCAGAAGAAGGCGGTCTACACGCAGCGCTACGGGCGGCCCGGTACCGGGGAAGGCTGGCATTTCCTCACGGGCGAAGCGCCGGCGATCGACGCGCTGACCGAATCCGTCGGCTTCAACTACGTATACGACGAAACGGAAGGGCAGTTCGTCCACGGCAGCGCCATCATGATCATCAGTCCGAAGGGCACGGTATCGCACTACTTCTTCGGAATCGAGTACCCGTCGGAAGACATCCGGCTGGCCATCATCGAATCTTCCGAGGAAAAACTGGGCAACGTGTTCGACCAGATCATGCTGTACTGTTTCAACTACGATCCCGAGCAGGGCCGGTACGGCGTAGCCATCATGAACGCGATGCGGCTCGCGGGGCTGGCCACGCTGCTGGCCATGGGTTCCTTCATGGTCGTCATGTTCAAGCGGGACCGTCGGCGGCGGCGGGAACGGATCGAACGCGGAGAAGATGCGTAACCGGACGAAGAAGGCCGGACGAAGAAGGCCGGACTTAACCGTAAAGTGAGCGTATGAACAACCAATTCCAACTGCATCCCGAGATCGCATCAACCTTTGCCTTTGACGTCGATCTGCTGTATTTTTTCGTAGTGGCCGTCAGCATATTCTTCATGGCCCTGATCTGCGTGCTGATCTTTCTTTTCGCCATGAAGTACCGGCGCCGCACCGAGGACCAGCAGGCGGAAACGCAGACGCACGGCCACCTGGGCCTCGAAATCACGTGGTCCGCCATTCCGCTCGTCCTCATGCTGATCATGTTCGCCTGGGGCGTCTGGCTCTTCTTCCGGGTGTACCAGATCCCGGACGGCGCCATGGAGTACTACGTGGTCGGCAAGCAGTGGATGTGGCACGTGCAGCATCCCACGGGCCAGCGGGAAATCAACGAAATGCACGTGCCGATCAACACGCCGGTGAAGCTGACCATGGCGTCCGAGGACGTCATTCACAGCTTCTTCATCCCGGCGTTCCGGGTGAAGAACGACGTAATCCCCGGACGGTACACTTCGTTGACCTTCGAGGCGACGAAGCCCGGCAAATACCACCTTTTCTGCGCCGAATACTGCGGCACCGAGCACTCATTGATGATCGGAAGCGTGTACGCCATGGAACCGGAAGACTACCAGAACTGGCTGGGCGGCGGCGTGGCCGACGAGACACCCGAGGAGGCCGGGGCGCGGCTCTTCTCGCAGCTGAACTGCGATACGTGCCACAGCGATCAGGCCAATGCCCGGGGGCCGTCCCTGAACGGCAAATTCGGCACGGAGGAAGTCCTTGCCAGCGGTGAACGCATCGTGATCGACGAAGCCTATATCCGGGAGTCCATCGTCAATCCCAGGGTCCGCCTCGTGGCCGGCTATCCGTCGATCATGCCGACCTACCAGGGTCAGATCACGGAGACCAACATCTTCAATCTGATTTCCTATATCAAATCGCTGCCGAGTACGGAGGGCGCCCAATGAGCACGATAGCCCAGCAGGGGGCTGCCGAACACCGGATGCCCCGTCACCACTTCCTGAACGCGGCCTACACGGTCAGGTCCTGGCTGCTGACGATGGACCACAAGCGCGTGGGGCTGCTGTACCTGTTCTCGATCACCTTCTTCTTCCTGATCGGGGGCACCTTCGCCAGCCTGATCCGCCTGGAGCTGGCAACGCCCGAGGCGGACCTCATGGAAGCGGACCAGTACAACGTGGCCTTTTCCATGCACGGCATCGTCATGATCTTCTTCTTCCTGATCCCGTCGATACCGGCCGTGTTCGGAAACTTCATCATGCCCCTGATGATCGGGGCCAAGGACGTGGCCTTCCCGAAGCTGAACCTGATGAGCTGGTACCTCTTCATCTTCGGCGGCACGTTCGGCGTGCTGACCACCCTGCTCGGGGGCGTGGACACGGGCTGGACCTTCTATACCCCCTTCAGCAGCACCTATTCCAACAGCAACGTGATCCTGGCGGGGATGGCGGCGTTCATCGCCGGATTCTCCTCCATCCTGACCGGGCTGAACTTCATGGTGACCATCCACAAGATGCGGGCGCCGGGCATTACCTGGTTCAAGATGCCGCTCTTCGTCTGGGGCATGTACGCCACGAGCCTGATCATGGTCCTGGGCACGCCCGTCATCGCCATCACGCTCGCCCTCATGATGGTCGAGCGCGGGCTGCACATCGGCATATTCGATCCCGCCCTGGGCGGCGACCCGGTCCTGTTCCAGCACCTGTTCTGGTTCTACTCCCATCCGGCCGTGTACATCATGATCCTGCCCGGCATGGGGGTTATCTCCGAGGTCATCGCCGCCTTCAGCCGCAAGCGGATCTTCGGCTACGAATTCATCGCCATGTCCAGCGTCTCGATCGCGGTCCTGGGTTTCTTCGTCTGGGGCCACCACCTCTTCGTAAGCGGGCAGTCGATCTACGCCGGCATGGTCTTCTCCTTCATCACCATGCTCGTGGCGGTCCCGTCGGCGATCAAGGTCTTCAACTGGATGGCGACCATCTACAGGGGTTCGGTGTCCTATGACGCCCCCATGCTCTACGCGCTGGGTTTCATTGGACTCTTTTCCATAGGCGGACTCACCGGCGTGTTCCTGGCCATCATGGGGCTGGACATCCACATGCACGATACGTACTTCGTGGTGGCCCACTTCCATTACGTCATGGTGGGCGGCGCGGTGACGGCCTTCATGGCCGCGCTGCACTTCTGGTGGCCCAAGATCTCCGGCCGCATGTACCCGGAAGGGTGGTCGCGCCTGGCCGCCTTCCTGATCTTCGCCGGGTTCAACATGACGTTCTTCCCGCAGTTCATCGTGGGTTATCTCGGCATGCCGCGGCGTTACCACGTCTACCCGGAGGAATGGCAACTGCTGAACATCATGTCCTCGGCCGGCGCCACCGTCCTGGCAGTGGCCTTCATCGTGCCCGTGATCTACCTGCTCTGGTCGCTGAAGAACGGCAGGATCGCCGGTCCGAATCCATGGCGGGCCACGGGGCTGGAGTGGATCCTGTCGTCGCCGCCGCCGGAACACAACTTCCCGACCACGCCGATCGTGGAGGAGGAGCCGTACGACTACGGCGAGGTGATCGAGAACCCGGTGCACGAGGAAGAGGAAGAGAAAGCGCACGAACACGCGTAATCCGCGCGGGCAGCACGCGCGTCGGCGTCGCACTCGGCCCGCGGGCGCACAGCGTGCCCGCAGTCCATCTGTGAAGGAGCACGATCTTGTCAGCCAGTACGGAAACGGCCGTCCACGGCCACGATGAACACGCCGCGCATCCCGAATACATGCGTCATCAGTTCGACGACATGGACCAGCAGAACGATGCCGCGAGCCTGGGGATGTGGCTGTTCCTGCTGACGGAAGTCATGTTCTTCGGCGGGTTCTTCCTGGGATATTCGATCTACCGGAGCGAGTATTACGAATCCTTCGTCATCGGAAGCCAGAATCTCGACGTCTTCCTGGGCGGCCTGAACACCGTCGCCCTGATCACCAGCAGCGTCACCATGGCCTTCGCCGTCCGGGCGGCCCAGCTCGGCAAGAAGAACCACATCCTGATCTTCCTGGTGCTGACCCTCGTACTCGGCCTCGTGTTCATGGTGAACAAGTACATCGAGTATTCCCACAAACTGCACGACGGCCTGATTCCCGGATACAATTTCCTGTGGACCGGCCTGGGCGACGGGCAGACCATACAGTTGTTCTACGGTTTCTACTTCTGCATGACCGGAACGCACGGCCTGCACGTCCTCATTGGACTCGTGCTCATCGTCTGGCTGCTGATCCGCGTCTGGCAGGACAAGTTCACCACCGAGTACTACGCGCCGATCGAGAATTTCGGCCTGTACTGGCACTTTGTCGACCTGGTCTGGATTTTCCTCTTCCCGCTGCTGTACCTCATCGGCGGACTGGCCGTATAGGAATCATATCATGACTGAACACGCAGAACACGGTCATCAGGCCGAAGACGGCCATCAAGCCGAAGGCGGCCACGGGGACCACCACGGCCCCCACATCGCTACTTCGGGCAACTACCTGACCATCTTCACGGCGCTGCTGGTCCTCACCGCCGTGACGGTGTGGGCGGCCACCATGGAACTGGGCTTTCTCAACACTCCGGTGGCCATGTTCATCGCCAGTGTCAAGGCGATCCTGGTGATCCTGTACTTCATGCACCTGAAGTTCAGCCCCGGCCAGACCAAGCTCGCCGCCGCCGCCGCCATCTTCTGGCTGCTGATCCTCCTCATCATCACCTTCTTCGACTACATCGGCCGCACCTGGCAGGACAATCCCGCGGGCTGGTAGCGGGCTGCGGGATGGTTGTAGACCTCGGTTAAGTCTTCAGCAAAGCCGTCGGTCGTGCCGCCTGATTGGCGAATCGTCCATACCTCCGGCTGACGGTCTGCCCTTCGACGTACCATCATTCATAGTCAAAAGGCCGCTACTGCCGAAAAACCGGTTGTGGCGCGGGTGCGGTACTGTCTGTTACCGGTGATGGATAAAAAAAAGAAAACCCACGATATATCCTTTACCAATTCTGACTATGCCTATTAGGACGTGAATGCTGCCGCGCATTATCTGCAGCATAGCCGATACGCGTTCATGTACCATTCGTGTATGCCATCGACCAACCGGTCACTTCAGTTGCACAGGGAGGTAGTCATGTTGAAAGGTATCTCGGATACGAACACGGAAGAACAGATATTGCGCTCAATAGATGTTCTCAAAGACGTTGTACTATCTACAAGAAATGACGTTAAGGAGGTTAACCAGCGGCTTGATCGCGTTGAAGCCGACATCGGGGAGATCCGAAACGAAATCAAGGAGGTCCGAACGGAAGTCAGTCAGCGGTTTGATCGCGTCGACATCGAGATCAAAGATATCCGAAACGAATTCAAGGAGTTCCGATCGGACACCAATCAGCGGTTTGATCGCGTTGAAGCCGACATCGGGGAGATCCGAAACGACATCAAGGCGGTCCGAACGGAAGTCAGTCAGCGGTTTGATCGCGTTGAAGCCGACATCGGGGAGATCAAGGAAACGCTGCGAGAGATTAGCGGCCGCGGTTGATGGGTTCGGGGAACGGTGGGTACTGTTATCGAGCCCGGCTAGATGTACCTCACCCAGCCTTTGGGCCGGCGTGCCTTGAAGCGGCGGAACCACAGGCACAGGGGGTAGAGCAGGACCAGCACACCGAGAGCGCCAAGGTACGCGGCGCCCACGCCTTGATTCATGAACATGCCCATGGCCAGCGCGCTGAACATCAGTATGTGCATGTGGATCAGGTAGAAGAAGAAGGCGGTCTGGCCGAATACGAGCAGGGGATTCCAGGTACGTACCGCACCCTTCATCGTACGCTGGTACCGGAAGAAACCGGCCAGCATCACCGCCATCAGACCTAATTCCAGCAGTGCGAAGGTCAGACTTGGCGGGTACTTGCTGACATAAAGCCACTGCACCACGGAGTAGTCCTCTCGCAGGAGCAGCATGTTGCCATAGCCGTTCCAGGCGCGGAACAGTACGAATAGTCCCAGTGCCAGAAGCCCCGACATGAACAGCAGGCGCTCGACTGGCATCGAGGAGCGTGGCGGGCTGGCGGGCGCGGGCTCTGTGATAGCAGGTTGCGCGCCGGCGGGTGCTTCGATAGTCGAGCCTCTCGAAACACCGGGCGACGACGCCGGGGCGACCGATTGTTGCACCAGGTAACGTCCCAGCAGCCAGCCCAGGATCATCATGCCCAGCCATGGCACAAAGGGGTACTGCACCCACAGGGGTATGGGGCCGATCTTGACGAGCAGCCCCGGATGAAAAAACGGGTTGAATATGCTTATCCAGCCCAGGTTGCGGACCTGGGCGGTCGCCTCGCTCATCGCTTCCTGATCGAATTCCCCGTCCGGAACCGGCATGTTCGTCACCTCGCGAATCATGTCGGCCGTTATGCCACCCAGGTGCATGATGCCCCAGAACACGGCTTCGTACAGGAACAGGATCGAAAGCGCGGCGATCAGCAACGTGCGTGTGGACAGGCGCCGCAAGGGGATCATGCAGATCAGGCCCATGGCGATGGCGAAGAGGACCTGGAGGCCGAACGGAGACCACCACAGCAGTTCGAAGGCCAGGATAACGAGTGCCCGCTTGAACAGGTGCCGGTCCAGGTCGCGGTCCCGGGCGCCGGCAAGTCGGCGCCGCTCGAAACTCAGCGCCAGCGCGGTCCCGGCCAGGAAGACGAAGGTCGGCGCGCACAGGTGGGTAATCCAGCGTGTGAAGAACTGGGCGGCCGGGAGAGCGGTCCCCGGTTCATGCGCGTACCACGAATCGCCGCTGAGCCGTCCGCCGTTGAACGCCAGGCTGGCGTGATCGATGGCCATCAGGACCATGACGAGGCCGCGCATCCAGTCGATGGCGGCCATGCGGTTAGCGTCAGTGATCACCGGTGGTCCGGCATCCCCCGCAACTTGTACCGTTCGGTTATTCGTAATTTCCTGACTCCCTTATCGATTTAACCTATTTTATACCTGGCGCGGTCGATCCAGGCCACGGATCTCTCCGGGATGCTGGAACGCTTCCGTCTTCATCCCCGTCTAACTATGAGGGGCTTCAAAGGAGTAGCAGCAAGGGACGGACACAGCGCAATAAACCTGCGGAAAACACGACACGTTATGACCACGAAACCCGCATTCCCTGACCCGATTGCCGATACGGCCGTTCTCGACGAACGGAGCACCGCAAGGCTGGATGCGCTCTACGAACGGCTTACGGCCCAGCGGAAGGTCTCCATCGGCTATCCGTGCAATCACCGGTTCGATTTCGCCCCGCTCTACCGCTTCATGGAGTTTGCCGTCAACAACCTGGGCGATCCGTTCTCGGGCAGCAACTTCCGCATGAACACCCACGACTTCGAACGCGAGGTGATCATGACCTTTGCCCGCCTGACGGGGATCGGCAACGAAGAATGCTGGGGTTACGTTACCAACGGCGGGACGGAGGGGAACATGTACGGCCTCTATCTCGCCCGGGAAATCTATCCGGACGGCATCGTCTATTTCTCCGAGGATACGCATTACAGCGTCAGCAAGATACTAAGGTTGCAACATACGCGCAATATTATGATTCGAAGCGGCCCTACCGGTGAAATGGACTACCGGGACCTGGAGGAGAGCATCCGCATCCACCGCGACGTGCCGCCCATCGTGTTCGCCAATGCCGGCACGACGATGACCGGCGCCATCGACCGGCTGGACCGCATTCGGGAAGTCCTTGAAAGACAGTGCACGCCGAACGCGTATATCCATGTCGACGCGGCCTTTTCAGGCATGATCCTGCCCTTCGTGGACGATCCGCCGCCCTGGCATTTCGGCGATGGCGCCGACAGCATTTCCATTTCTGGGCACAAGATGATCGGTTCTCCCCTGCCGTGCGGCGTGGCCCTGGTTCGGAAGACTCACATGGAACGAATTTCCCGTTCGGTCGAATACGTGGGCGCGCTCGATACCACGATAAGCGGATCCAGAAACGCGATTACACCCCTGATGCTCTGGTATGCCCTGCGCTTGCACGGCGACGACGGGTTCCGGGATCTGGTCGGCGAGTCCCTGCGGAAAGCGGCCTATGCGGAGAAGGCGCTGAACGAGACCGGCGTGAAGGCCTGGCGTAATCCATACTCGGTCACGGTCGTCTTTCCTCGGCCGCCGAAGTCCATAATGGACAAATGGGTGCTGGCCGGTTCCGGCGACATAGCGCACCTCATTGCCTTGCCCGGCGTTTCCCGGGATACGCTTGAGGAATTCATTGACGATATGCAGCGAGCAAACGAGAAAACCGCATGAATGAAATCATTATTCCGGTAAAAGAGCCTCCCGGCACCCTGGCGGCCGTCTCCGAATCACTCGCCCGTGCCGATATCAACATCGAATTCATTGAGGCCCGCGTGGTGGGGGAGAGCGGCATCATCGTATTGCGCGTGGACCGTTATGACGCCGCGCTCAGGATACTGATGGATGCGGGGTACCGCGCGGTAACCGAGGACGCCCTTGTGCTCGACCTTGAGAACCGCCCCGGAGCGCTGGCGGAGGTGGCAAGGCGCCTGGCGGACGCCAGGATCGGCATACGCAGCCTTCGGATCGTCGAACAGGCCGGAGATCGAAGCCTGGTGGCGCTGGTCGCGGATGATCCGGACGCCGCCCGGCGGGTGCTCGCCGCGGAACGCGTGGGGGGTGGCGGGGCTTGAATAAAGCCTACAGCAGGGACATGTAGGTTTTCAGTTCGTAGTCGGTGACCTGAGACCGGTAGCGTTCCCACTCTTCCTGCTTGTTCTCGATCAGCTTGTCGAAGACCTCTTCGCCGAGACAATTCACCAGCAACTCGCTTCCTTCCGCCAGCTTGATCGCCTCGTTCAGGTCTTTGGGCAGGGACTGTATGCCCAGCTTCCGGCGTTCCTCCTGGGACATGCTGGACAGGTCGACCTCCGCCGGTGGACCGAGATCGTACCCGTTTTCGATACCCGCCAGGCCCGCGGAGAGGATGACGGCAAAGGCCAGGTAGGGGTTGCAGGATGGATCGGGGGCGCGGTACTCCACGCGCATGGCTTCATGTTTCGAGGGGTTGTAGGTAGGCAGCCGAATCATGTCCGCCCGGTTGTGCAACGCCCACGAAACGAAGAGCGGCGCCTCGTAGCCGGCGATGAGCCGCTTGTACGAGTTTACCCACTGGTTCGTGACCAGCATGGTCTCGGGGGCGTGGCGCATCAGCCCGGCGACGAAGGACCGGCCCGTATCCGACAGGTGGTATTCCATGCCTTCGTCGAAAAAGGCGTTTTCGTCGCCGCGGAAAAGCGAAAGGTGTATATGCATCCCGCTCCCGTTGTGGCCGGCGTGGGGCTTGGGCATGAAGGTGGCGTACACGTTGTGCCGAAGGGCCACTTCCTTCACGACGAGGCGGTAGGCCATCGTATAGTCCGCCATGGTCATGGCGTCGGTATACCGCAGGGAGATCTCGCTCTGGCTGGGACCGCCCTCGTGATGGCTGAACTCGACACCGATACCAATCTCTTCGAGGGCCATCACGGTGTCGCGCCGCAGGTCCGTCGCCCAGTCCAGGGGCGTCAAGTCGAAGTACCCGCCCTGGTCGAGGGGCTGGGGCGGACCTTCGCTTGACTTGAGGTAGTAGTATTCCAGTTCGGGCTGGACATAGAAGGTGAACCCGTGCTCGGCCGCGCGCTTGAGGCTCCGCTTGAGGATCTGGCGGGGGTCGCCCTCGTAGGGCCTGGCACCGTCGGGTTCAAGGATGTCGCAGAACATGCTGCCCACGGCGCTCTTCCGGGCGTCCTGACGCCACGGCAGGATCTGGAACGTGCTGGGATCCGGCATGGCGATCATGTCCTCCTCGCTGTGCCGTATGAATCCCTCGATGGACGAGCCGTCGAAGACTTCGCCGTCCTTCAGGGCGTCTTCCAGTTCCTCCACGGTAATGGAAAAACTCTTCAGAAAACCCAGAATGTCCGTAAACCACAACTGGATGATCTTGACGTTGTGTTCCTGGGCCGTGTGGAGGACGTAATCCTTCGCCGCATCCGATGTGTCGTTCATGCCTTACCTGCAGGGGGTTCCACTATGGCTACTTGGACGGCTTTACCTTGCGCTTCCTCTTCATGTCGCGGATCGCGGCCTTGCGCCTCTGCTCCTTGCGGAACCGCTGTCTCCGGAGTTCCTTCTGGCGTTCGCGCATACCTGCTCCCTGGTGCGTGTCCGGCGCCTGGTCCGGACGGTTTATCAGGACTCCCGCCGGCCTGGTAAACCGTGCTCGACGGCGAGTCTTTCCAACTCAGATCCCATCAGATAGTCATTGATTGCAGCATCAAGGACGATTATACAATCTAAACCGGGTCGCCTGCCCGGGCAATCAGTTTCTCGGACGCTCAACACACCAGGATATCGCCTTCTGACTGGAGTCTTGCGTGAGCCAGGTACGTCTTCTGTCGAGAACGGATATGGCTTCCGTCCTCACCATGCCGGATGTGATCGAAGCCGTGGAGGAGGGGTTTCGATCCGCGGGCGGGAAAGACGACGTTCCCGTCCGCCTGCCCGTCCACGTAGCGGACCGGCCCGCGGTCGCGCTCTTCATGCCGGCCTACCTCCACGGATCGCATACGCTGGGCGCCAAGGTCGTTTCCGCGTTCCACGACAATCCCGCCAGGGGCCTTCCGATGATTACGGGATTCTACGTGCTGTGCGACGCGGAGACCGGCCGGCTCATGGGCCTGATGGACGCCACCTTCCTCACCGGCATACGGACGGCGGCGGCGTCCGCGGTGGCCACGAAGTACCTGGCCCGCGAGGATGCCAGGGTGCTGGGCATCATCGGTACAGGTGTCCAGGGCCGGTTCCACGTGGACGCGATCCGGGCCATACGCCCCATCGAACGGATCGTCGTATACAACCGGACGCACGAGCGCGGACGCGCATTCGCAGATGACCTCGCATCCCGGGGAATGTCCTGCCGCCTGGCGGAAACCGCCGCCGAATGCGCGGCCGAAGCGGATGTGCTGGCGGCCTGCACGTCCAGCAAAACGCCCCTCTTCGAGGGCGGCCTGGTTCGCTCCGGCACGCACGTGAACGCCGTGGGCGTCTTCACCGCCGACTCGCAGGAACTGGACTCCGGGCTGATCCAGCGGGCCCGCGTTTTCGTCGATACGTACGAAGGCGCTTTGGAGGAAGCGGGCGACATCATCGTTCCCCTGCGGGCAGGAGATATTACAAGGGATCACGTCCTGGCCGAATTGACCGAACTGGTGACCGGAAGGAAGGAAGGACGAACCAGTGACGAGGAGATCACCGTGTTCAAATCCGTGGGTTTCGCCATGGAAGACGCGGTCACCGCGCGGCTAGCCTATGAACGGGCAACGGCTTCCGGTGTCGGCGCGACCTTCGACCTGGAAGCATGAAGCGCGTGCTGATCATCCGGTCGGGCGCGGTCGGGGACCTGATCCTTACGCTCCCCGTGCTCTTCGCATTGAAGAAGCGTTACAGCGGCCTGTCCATCGACATGATAGGCGACCGGGAACGCCTGTCGCTGCTCAGGCGTTGCGGCTATGTGGATAAGGTGCTGCCGACAGATGGCCGGGAATTCACTCCCCTGTTCGTGCCGGGCGGCGCCCTGCCTGCCCGCCTGGTTCGACGGCTGCGATCCTACGATGCGATCATTTCCTACCTGCCCGATCCCTATGGCGTGTTTGCGGCGAACCTCGAAAGGCTTGCGTCCGGCCCGGTGCTGACCGGGCGGTCCCGGCCCGCCGAAGGCGGAAGAATCCATATGACCCGCGTGCTGGTGGATGCACTGAAACCTCTGGGAATCGAGACTTCAGTCGATCCGCCCCGGATCGACGTTCCGGAAAGCGCCGCCTCGGACGACTTGTGTAGTCTGGAGAATGAAAGACCGCAGGTCGCCATCCATCCCGGAAGCGGTGGTGCGGACAAATGCTGGCCGGTGGAACACTACGGGACACTGATCGATCTGTTGACCGAATCGGACTTCGGGCCGGTAATTACCTTCGGGCCGGCGGATCACACGATACGTAGCCGCCTGCTGCCCTGGATCGAAACCCGTGAAGTCCTGGTTATAGAGGACCGATCCCTCGTAGAAGTGGCCGCCCTGTATGCCCGGTGCCGGGCGATGATCGGCAACGATTCGGGCATGACCCACCTGGCTGCGGCCGCGGGCACGCCGGTTGTCGCTTTGTTCGGACCTACCGACCCGGCCGTCTGGGGCCCCAGGGGGAAGGACGTACGTATTCTGTGGGGTACCGATGTGTTCGAAGCAGACGTGGACGGCATGGACTGGAAGGGGCCGTTCCGACCGAGAAACCTGAACGACATCGAAGCGACGACACCTGTTCGAATCCTGTCGCGTGTTGGCGCAATAACCGGAACGGCTACAAAATAGAATCAAGAGACAGGGTCGGATACGTGTAGATACATTGTAGATCCAGCATCGTCACGGCGTTGAAGGCACTTGACACGACTTCCAGGGCGTACTATGTTCGCCGACATGCGACCAGATGGGTTGACGCTGCAACGTTGGGCCGCGGTTTTCGCCGTCGCCCTCTTCGTGCTCTCCACGACGCCCCATGACCACGACGACGGCGACGAATGCGTAAACGGCACCTGTGTTCCCTGCCATGTCCAGGGACTGCCGATCATCGACTCCATCGATCGCTTCGGCGTGCACGATTTCTCCGATGCGCCGATTCACCCTATCTCCGGCGCATACACCCAGACCCACACCCTTGATGCGGCGACCCGCGGACACGACTGCCGGGCTCCACCTGCCTGAATAACCCTTCCATTCCGTATTACACATAGTTCGTCACAGTTCCCGATGCCAGTTCGCTGATTTCGCGCCGTCGAAATCCGTCTTGTGCATTGGTATCTTTAGCTTACTGGTATTCGAGATTCGAAGCCATGCCGCCGGCGTGGCGAGGGATCAAGTATACGCCATGCAACCGGAGGGAGAATCTATGGAATCCGGTCCTGAATCCCGGATGAAGAACGCGAACAAAATACTGACTGCCGATGAGTCAGAAACCCCGGCCGATTCGGCAGGCGCCGCATTGGCGCCCGCGCTGGAAGCCCGGTCGCTGACCAAGCGTTATGAGGAAGTAGAGGCGGTTGTCGGCCTGGACCTCCGTGTCGGCCCGTCGGAGATCTACTGCCTCCTGGGCCCGAACGGCGCCGGCAAGACGACGACGATCCATCTCTTCCTGGGGTTTCTGGAGCCGACGTCCGGAAGCGCTCACGTGATGGGTCTCGACGTCGCCGAGGAGCCGCTGAAATCCAAAACGCACCTCGCCTATGTTCCCGAGCAGGTCATGCTCTATCGTAACCTGAGCGGCCTGGAAAACCTGGCCTATTTCGCCGCGCTGGGCGGGAAGGAATCCCTGTCGACGGGTCGACTCACCGAGATCCTCGGCGAGGCGGGACTTGAGGCGGATGCGGTCCATTCCCGCGTATCCGCGTATTCAAAGGGCATGAGACAGAAAGTCGGCATTGCGATCGCCATTGCCAAGGAAGCTGACGCCCTGCTCCTCGACGAACCGACATCCGGTCTCGATCCCGAGGCTTCGAACGAGTTCTCCGAATTGCTGGAACAGCTCAAGGACCGGGGCGTAGCGGTGCTGATGGCGACCCACGACCTCTTCCGCGCGAAGGAAACCGGAACACGGGTCGGGATCATGCGGCACGGCCGCCTCGTGGCGGAGATGACCACCGACGAAATCGGCCACGCGGATCTCGAACGCATCTACCTCGAACACATGCACGAATAGGAGCCAAACATGATCAGGCATATCGTCCGCAAGGAGTTCATGGACGTGGTGCGGGACGGCCGATTCCGATGGTGCGCCGCCCTGGTAGGCGCCCTGCTCCTGGTTTCGCTGGGAACGGGATGGGTCCAGTCGCGCAATGCGCAGAAGGAACTCGCCGCAGCCCAGGCCACCGCCCGCGATCACTGGGAATCGCAGGGAGAGAAGAACCCCCATTCCGCGGCCCACTACGGTGTATACGCGTTCAAACCCCGGCTGGCGCTGTCCTTCGTCGACGAAGGTGTCGATCCCTATACGGGGACGTCGGTATTCCTGGAGGCCCACAGGCAGAACGATTTCCTGTTGCGCCCCGCACAGGACGCGACCCCCGCGCAGCGCATCGGCGCGTTGACGGCGGCGCAGGTCCTTCAACACCTGGTGCCGCTGCTCATCATCCTGTTGACCTTTGGCGCGCTCGCCGGCGAGCGGGAGCGGGGCACACTGCGGCAACTCCTGGCTACGGGTATCGGACGCCTCGAGCTCGCCATGGGCAAGGCCCTCGGCGTAGCGGCCGCACTGGCGCTGCTCCTGGTACCCGCGGCAGTCGTGGGTGCGGCGGCAATCGTCGTAGGAAGCCCCGGACCGGCGACGTCACCACTGGTACGCGGCGCCGTGCTTGCCGGCATTTACCTGGCCTATTTCGCCACGTTCATCGGATTGTCCCTCGCCGTCTCGGCCCGGGCCCCATCGGCGCGGACCGCACTGGTCGTGTTGCTGGCCGTATGGGTGGTGAACGGACTCGTGGCGCCCCGTGTCGCGGTGGATTTCTCGAAGTGGCTGTACCCGACGCCCTCCGCGGTGGAGTTCGCCCACAACCTCGAACAGGAAATGGCCGACGGGGTGGAGGGCGTTGACCGTCCCGACCGGGCCGCCGTGACGCAGAACCTCCTGGCGCAGTATAACCTGGAGAACGTTGAAGACCTCCCTATCAACGCGATAGGCGTCTTCCTGCAGGAAAGCGAGAAGTTCGGCAACCAGATCTTCGACCGCAATTACGGTGCGCTATGGGACACCTTCGAGCGCCAGGGATACGTACACGAAGCGCTCGCGGTTACGGCGCCCCTGCTGGCGGTTCGGACGCTTTCCATGGGCCTGGCCGGGACCGATGTCGAACAGCACCGCCACTTCGCCATCGCCGCGGAGGAATACCGGAGGGATCTGGTGGAGCGCCTGAACGGCGACCTGACCGAAAACTCCCGTACCGGTGAGGTCTACCTGGCCACCGCCGATTTCTGGTCGCAGATGCCTCCCTTCCGGTACGACGCACCGGAAGTGTCGTGGGTCCTGAAGAACCGGGTCCTTTCGCTCCTGATGCTCGGACTGTGGCTGGCCGCTGCGTTTGTGGCCGCCACGTACGCCGTTCGCCGCGCGGAGGTGGCCTGATCATGCAGACCAAGACTACAAAGACCATCCTGCTCAACGAGTGGCGGCTTCTCGCGGCAGACCGTACCCTGCGGATCGTCCTGCCCCTTTTCGTCGTCCTCTTCGCCTACGCGCTGGCCAACGGCATGGCATGGGTCCGCTTCCAGGAACACACGGTACAGGTCGTACGGGACGGGAATGTCCAACGGACCGATGCGTTGGAACGCGATCTGACCGCCATAGAAAACGGAGGCCAGCCGTCCTCCCCCTTTCGCGACCCCCGATCCGCCAACGTGATGGGCGGCCCCCGGGGCGCCCGGTCCGTCGCGCTGGATCCCGGTCCCCTGACCGCCCTGGCGGTGGGGCAAAGCGACCTGCTGCCGTACTACTACGATGTCAGTATCTATACCAACGAATCCACGTTCCTGCAGAACGGTGAGGTGGAGAACCCGCTCAACCTCATGGTGGGACGATTCGACCTGGCCTTCGTCGCGGTTTACCTGCTGCCCCTGCTCGTGCTGGCCATGAGTTTCAACGTGTTATCGGGGGAACGCGAACAGGGCACCCTGGCCCTTACGCTTTCCCAGCCCGTATCGGCGCGGCGTTTCGTGACCGTGAAGCTCGCCTTCCGCGCCTTGCTGGTTATGGCCGCGGCCGTCGGGGTGTCTTTGGCCGGAATACTGATCTCCGGTGGCTTCGGATCTTCGGGTCCGCTCGGAAGGGTCCTCCTGTGGTGTGCGGCGCTGACCGTGTACGCGCTGTTCTGGTTCTCACTCACCGCCTGGATAAACAGCCTCGGCCGGTCATCCTCCTGGAACGCCACGGTGCTGGTGGGTGCCTGGCTTGTACTGGTGGTGGTGCTGCCGGCCGCCATCAACATCGCCGCGGGCCTCCTCCACCCGCTCCCTTCGCGCGTGGAGATGATCACTGCCCAGCGGGAAGCTTCGAACGACGCGGTGAACCGCCGCAGTGAGCTGCTTGCCCGTTACCTCGAGGACCATCCCGAACTGGCCGGTGGCGGCGACGCCGATGAACCCAACCGAGCCGCGCTCGCCTGGGCCGCGACGGACGCGGTGAACCGGCGCCTGGAAGCGGTATCGGAGCGACACAGGATGGGGCGTGACGAACAGAACGACCTGGTCCGCCGCTACCGGTTTCTCTCCCCCGCGCTCCTGGTCCAGGAGTTGCTGATCGACGCGGCGGGGACGGGTGATGCGCGGTTTGCCCGGTTTCAGTCGCAGGTACGGGCGTTCGCCGGTCAGTGGCAGTCGTTCTTTGTACCGGCCATCCTGGCCGGGGAGAAAATGTCGGCGGATGTGCTTCCCACGTTACCGGATTTCAATTTCGTAGACGAGTCATTAGGCGACGTGGGCCAGCGCGCGACGGTACCGCTATCGGCACTGATCATACTGGTCGGGCTGGTAGGTGTGGGTGCCTGGGTCGGACTTGGCAGGGTCCGGGGCGCTGGATGAACCGGCCCGGGGCGCCGGATGAGCCGGCCACGGGTTTATCCCAAAGGAGATTCAGAAAAGAAATGAACTATCAGCTCAATCGAGGAACCGTCGACAACATCGGCGTGTTCGTCTCGTCTGCATGTGCGATCCACTGCCTGGCCTTGCCGCTGGTGGTTACGTTCCTGCCACTCGTGGGGCTCGGATTCCTGGCCGGTGAACCTGCCGAGTACGCCATAATCGGCGCGGTACTGCTCGCAGCCGGGAGCGTGGTCGCAGGCGTGAGGTACCACAGGAGATGGAGGGCGTTTCTCACCCTCGTATTGGCCGTGGGAGTGATTTTTACGGGTTACCTGGCGGCCGAAGGGAACTTTGAGGTAGTCCTTCATGTAACCGGGGGCGTCCTGCTTGCAACGACCCATCTCGTGAACCGGCAACTGTGCAGGACCTGTCCCGCGTCCGACTGCTGATCCGACTGCTGATATCATCCCGCGTTCGGCCTGAACGACCAGATCGCCTTTCCCGTCGTGTCCACGGTAAGGCGGCACGCGGGGCCAAAGGTGTGGGTCGTAGTCACGGTGACCGGTCGCGTCTCCATGGAGAATTCGGTGATGCCAAAACCATCGCCGAAGGGACCGGTTGCCGCGGGCCCGGATGCCTCGGGCCTGGATGCCGCAGACCCGGCGCGCACGGCGCCTTCCCCGGCCGGGCCGCCGGTCTGAGATGAACATTCTACCACGATGTCGAGGTCCGGGCCGCGGTAAGATGTGCGTTTCTCGATCCCGGTAGGTCCCGCACCGGATGCATCTACCGTCCCGCCCGCCACGATGCGTAACGCCGGTTCCGGGAGGCGTTCCGTCTTCGCTGCAGCATACCCATACACCCCCAGTTCAGCCTCGAGCAGGTCCGCTTCATCGGGCGGCAGGGTCACGGTGACCGACGTGATGTCCCGGAACAGCCGGCCGGACAGGTCGTCGCCGATCGCGGAACGGTAACGGGTCAGGAACCCGCTTCTGACTATGCCGGATGTTCCCGCGCCAGGCTTTTCCGGCGGAAGGTCCGGCGCCCAGCGGTCCAGGAACCCGGGATCGTATTCCATCACCCAGGAAATCAACCGGGCGTCGTCCTTCCGGGGTATATCGACCGTCCAGAACCACGGGATGTCCTCGTCCCGGTACCTTCTCCTCCGCTTGAACCGCGTGATATCCCGTTTCAAGGCCCTTTCCAGGCGGCCGGCGAGTTCTTCCGAACCGCCCTCCTGCTCGATGCCGAATGCGAGGGCGTCGCGGGGCGCCCAGGACGTACGGTCCGGGTCCATGAACTCGAAATAGGTCTCGCGGCCGTAGTAGTAGCGGCCGGTCCACGACATGCCCGTGGCCTGGTCGTGGGTCGTCCGCTCTTCGGAACAGGCGAAGTGCTCGTTCAGAAACCCGGACGCGCCGATGGAACGATAGGTCTCCGCGTCCAGGAAGATGAGCAGATGGTTCAGATAGACACGTAGCATGGCTCAGACGGGATACTGGGGGTCGTCGGCCGCCGAAAGGTCGGCCGGGCTGTTCAACACGCCCCCGGGGTCCGGGGGAACGACCTCGTGATCGACCAGGGGATCGCCCGTGGATGCCATCCAGCGGTCCAATCGGGCGCGCATATCGCGCAACACGCCGTCGGACTCGGGCCGGTCGGCCAGGTTGTTGGTCTCGCCAGGATCGAACACGGTATCGTACAGCCGTTCACGGGGCACGGCCCGGTCGCGCCAGCCGCGTTCGATCAGGGTCGATTTCGTGATCGATGCGTCGCAGTTCGTCATGACGGGAAGTGCGCGGTCGCCGTATCGCCGGATGTACTTCCAGCGGTGAGTCCGCACGGCCCGCTGGGGCTCATAGGCCGCGTGGTAGTTCACCTCGGCGAAGACTTCTTCACGGATCTCCGTGGCGTCACCTCGGACGAGCGGGTCCAGTGAAACGCCCTGCAGCCAGTCCGGCCAGGCCGACCGCTCGATCCCGGCCAGTTCGCACAGCGTAGGGAACAGGTCGACCTGGCTCACCATGCCATCGATCACCTTGCCGCCACTGTATTCCGCGGGACCGCGCAGGATGAGCATGACGCCCATGCCGTGGTCGGTGAGGTGGCATTTCATCATGGGGAAGGCAATGCCGTGATCGGTGGTGCAGACGACCAGGGTGTCGTCCCTCAACCCGCCCCGGTCGATAGCCTCCAACACGCGCCCCATCTTGCGATCGAGCGTACGTGCGGCATCGATAAAGAGGCCCATGTCCCGACGAAGCTCCGGCGTATCAGGGAACGGCGCCGGCGGACGTACGTATCGGGGATCGGTCGGCGCTTCCCCCTCCGGCTGCGGCGCGAAGCCCGCTCCCCTGCGATGGGTTTCGCCGAATCCAACGTCCAGGAAGAAGGGCCGGTCATGGGATTCCGACAGGAAGGATGCGGCAAGTTCCTCGGCCGGCGCTCTGTCGTCACCAGCCTCCCGCGGCAGGACGCGGGACCACCCGGCGTCATCCAGGTTCTTTACCACGTGCTGGAATCCGGCCATCACCGTGTCGTATCCCGCCTCGCGCAGCGTGTGCATGACGAGCCGATCGGGGTGGTGGATCGACCAGCCCCGGTTGACCAGTCCGAACATGCCGCAGCTGTGGGCCCACTGTCCGGTGAGCAGGGCCGCCCGGCTCGGGGAACAGGTCGGGTTCGCGCAGTAGGCCGACCTGAAAAGGACCCCGTCCTCCGCCAGTTTCTGCAGGGCGGGTGTGGGAATGGCGTGGCCGTAGGGCTGGATATACCGGCCGGTGTCATGGGAATGAAGGTATACGATATTCATGGACTGAAGATTCCTGCGTACGGTTTTTTCTGCATGTTGCGGCATGCAACTCGGCTTGCTACATGCACCTCGGCTTGCTACATGCGCCTCGGCACCTCGATACCGAGCAGGTCCAGCACCCGCTCCAGCACGCGCAGCGTGACTTCCGACAGGGCGAGCCAGGAGGCCCGGCGGTCCGCGTCCTCCTCATTCAGGATGTGGTGGGTATGGTAGAACCGGTTATAGGCCGTGGCCAGCTGGAAGGCATATTCGCACAGGTGGTTCGGCGCCCGGGTATCGTATGCCAGGTCGACCACCGCGGAAAATTCGGAAAGCTTGAGGTCCAGGTCGCGTTCCGACTCGCTCCGGGGCGCCATGATCCCGCCTGCCTGGAGGCCGCGATCGCCGGCCCGCCTTAGCACCGACTTGATCCGCACGGCGGCGTAGAGTATATAGGGACCCGTTCGGCCCTCGAAGGATGAAAACCGGTCCAGGTCGAAGACATAGTCCCTGGTGCGGTGGTTCATCAAATCGGCGTATTTCAGGGCGGCCACGCCCACGATGCGGGCGATGTGCTCCTTCTCTTCCTCGTCGTATTCGCGGATCGATTCGATGGTTTCGATGCGCGCCATAGCGTGGCCGGTCACCAGCTCGATCAGGTCCTTCAGTTTCATGATCCCGCCCTCGCGGGTCTTGAAGGGCTTCCCGTCCTTGCCGTTCATGGTCCCGAAGCCGTTGTGCTCCAGCCGTGTCGACTCCGGCGCCACACCCGTCTTGTAGGAAGCCTTGAACACCTGCCTGAAATGCTGCTGCTGGCGGTTGTCGACCACGTAGAGGATGTAGTCGGGATGGAATTCCTCGATGCGCTGGTCGATGGTCGCCAGATCGGTCGTGCCGTACAGCACCGCGCCGTCGGTTTTTTCCAGCATCAGCGGCGGGATCGATTCCTTGTCTTCCGGATCGTCGACTTCCACGACCAGGGCGCCCCGGCTTTCCCTGGCGTAACCTTCCGCCTTCAAACGTTCAATCAGACCATGAAGCCGGTCCTGGGTATCGCTCTCTCCGAGCCAAAGGTCGAAATGGATGTTCAACCGTTCGTAGCTTTGCCGAAGGTCGTCGACGGAAACGTCACGGAAGTGTTGCCACAGCGCGCGGTAACCCGGGCGTCCGGCCTGGAGTTCCACCGTGGCCTGACGCGCGGCCTCGGCGAATTCCGGGTCGCCTTTTTCTCTTTCGCTGGCCTGCGGATACAACTCCTCCAGGTCACCTATGGTCACGGGGGGCTCTTCAGGATACGGTCCCGAATAACCTGCGTCGAAATAGGGCAGACCGGGCTGGCGGTCCCGGAGGCCCTCGATGATCAGGCCCATCTGCAGTCCCCAGTCGCCCAGGTGCACGTCGCCGATCACTTCGTGGCCCACGAAGCGGCAGATCCGCACGATGCTCTCGCCGATGATGGCGGCCCGGAGATGGCCGACGTGGAGCGGCTTGGCCACGTTGGGCCCCCCGTAGTCGACGAGGATTCTCCGCGGCGTCGTGACGGCTTCGCAACCCAGCCGCTCGTCCTCGTATACTTCCTGGAGGTGGGCGGCGATGAAGTCGTCCTGCAGCACGATGTTGATGAAGCCGGGCCCGGCGAGCGAAAGACCCTCGAACACGCCCGGCGCCGAGATGGAATCGACCACGTTCTGTGCGATCTGGCGCGGATTGGCCCGGTACTGTTTGGCCGCCGCAAGCGCGCCGTTGCACTGGAACTGGCACAGGTCCGGCCGGTCAGATACCCGCACCTCGCCATAGCTTCGATCATAGCCGGCCGATTCAAAGGTGTCGGCAAACAGGCCGGTCAGTTTGTCCGCAAGGGTGCCCACGAAGTTCCCTTCAGGCTGGACTGCCGTAGATGGTGACCACCAGCCGCCGCGCGCCGCCGCGGTCCCGGTGTTCGCAGAGATAGATGCCCTGCCAGATCCCCAGGTTCAGCCGGCCTGCGGTGACGGGGATGGACACGCTGCTGCCCATCATCGAGGCCTTGATGTGCGCCGGCATGTCGTCCGGCCCCTCGTCGTCATGACGGTAGTACGGCTGGTTTTCGGGGACCAGCACGTTCATGTGGCGCTCGAAGTCGCCCCGGACGTCCGGCGCCGCGTTCTCGTTGATGGTGAGGGAAGCGGAGGTGTGGCAGATGAAGACGTGGGCGATGCCGACATCGATATCCGCCAGTGCGGGGACCTGGCCGGTGATTTCATCCGTCACCAGGTGAAATCCCCGGGGCCTGGGCGTCAAGGTGATCTGCTTCTGAATCCACCGCATCAGAGTACGTACCGTTTCAGGAACCGTTCCACGTCGTCGTAGAAGGAAACGATGGTTTCCACTTTGCGCCAGCCGTGCCCCTCGCCTTCGTACAACCGATAGATGTGGGGCACCTTGTTCCGCTCGAGGACCTCGACGATCGATTCGGCCTGGTCCGGCGGGACCACCTTGTCCTCGCTGCCCTGGAATATGGCGACCGGATCGCGGATCCGGTCCGCGTGGAAGAGGGGCGACCAGGCCTGGTACCGGTCACTGTGCTCGGGCAGCGTCCCTACCATCAGATCCAGGTACTTCGCCTCGAACTTGTGGGTATCCGTGGCCAGGCCGAAGAGATTGGTCACGCCGTAGAGACACAGGCCGGCCCGGAATACTCCGGGGTGATGGACCAGGGCGTTCAATACGGTAAATCCTCCCGCGCTGCCGCCCTTGATGACGATGCGGTCCGGGTCGGCGAGTTCCTGTTCTATGAGCGCATGGGCGCCGCAGACGGCGTCTTCCGTGTCGTATTCTCCCCAGTGCTCGCGCAGGGCGGTCATGTAACTGCGCCCGTAACCCGTACTCCCACGGTAGTTGACGTACAGGCAGGCATAGCCCCGGTTGGTGAAGAAGGGGATCTCGGCGGAATAGTCCGCCCGATGCTGGCCTGTCGGTCCCCCGTGGATACTGACGATGGCCGGCGGTTTTCCCGATCCGGAGAACCGGCTGCTGGCGGGCGGATAGTAGAGTCCGTGCACCTCACCCCCGCCCGGGTTCTTCCAGGTAATCGATTCGGGAACCGACAGGTCCGCTTCGGGGATCATCTCCGACTGGCTGCGGCGATGCACCGTATGGCGATGCGCCGCATGTGCGCTTTCTTCCAGGGTGACCACGCGCTCCGGAACGGTGGACGAAGAGGCGATGCAGGCCACGGTATCCCGGGCCGGGGAGACGGCAAGCTGCATCATCCAGGTGTATCGGGGCGTTTCGAGCTGCGTCTTCCGGCCGGACGACACGGAGACCTTCCAAAGCGACGCGAAGCCCTTTTCGTTACTGCGGTAGTACAGGGTATCGCCGTCCGGCCCCCAGCCGTAGACCCGTACGCCCTGCACCCAGGCCGGGTCGGCCAGGGTGGCGCCCTCGGCCACGACGCGTCGTTCGCCCGTGTCGGCGTCCAGCACGATCAGGTTTTCCCACTCCCCTTCCGTAACGATGTAGGAAAGCCACCGGCCGTCGGGAGAGAAAACGGGCTGGAATACCGGCGTATCCGTATCTCCCGCGATCAACCGCTCGCCTTCCAGCGCGCGGCGGGCGGAATCGATCCGGGCGGTCTTCAACCTCGTGCCGTCCCAGGGCATCTGCGGCTGGTCCCACTCGATCCAGGCGATCCGCTCGCCGTCGGGATGCCAGGCCGGCTGCATGTAGAAATCGGCGCCGCGCACCAGGTTCACCGGCCATCCGCTGCCCTTGCCGTCGACCAGGGCGAGGACGTCTACCGATTCACAGGTATGGACGTACAGCACCCACTTACCATCCGGTGACACGGTTGGCGAAGCGGCCGCGCCGAAGGCGGGCGTGATCGGTCTGGCCGTTCCCGGAGCCAGGGACTGGCGGTACAGCCTACCGTCCTTTTCGGCGAATACGACAAAGTCATCGGCCGTGGTGAAATCACCGCCCCCGTAGCCCACGCCGCCCCGGACCGGATGGCCGTCCGTCAGGTCGTAAGGCGCGTCGGTGCCGTTGCGGCAAACGAGTACGCCGGTATCCGAACGCTGTTCCAGCCAGACCAGGCCGGTGCCGTCGCCGTTCCACTGCACGTCGTAAAGCGGAGTCCGGGCACCCATCGTCTTCGCCGTAACGGCGCTTTTCCAGTAACCATACGCGACGGGTATGCGGTCCGTTGACACGGAAATGCGGTCCGTCGCCTGACCGGTCTTCACGGGGTTGTCCTTATCACAAGGTCCCTGTTTACCGCTTGTAATCACCACGCTTTAATCCTTTTTTGAATATACCTGCAGACGGTTCGTAAGCAACCGTTTATGCATCGTCCTGATGACCAGTTCGAATCGTTGACGCCCGGCTGCCCGGGTACTGATTACGGTCCTGTACATGCGTCTGTCAAAGTTCTTCTATCAAACGTTGCGCGAGGCACAGGGCGACGCGGAAATCCCCAGCCACCAGCTGCTCCTTCGCGCGGGTCTCGTCCGGCAGGTGGCTTCCGGCATCTTCGCCTACCTGCCCCTCGGCCTGCGGGTTAAACGGCGCATCGAAGAAATCGTCCGCGAAGAGATGGACGCCATCGGCGGCCAGGAGGTGGCGCTGCCCGTGGTGCAGCCGGCAGATCTCTGGAAGGAGAGCGGCCGGTGGCAACAGATCGGGAGCGACATGGCCCGGCTGAAGGACCGGAACGGCCGCGAACTGTGCCTGGCCATGACCCACGAAGAGGTGGTGACGTCTCTCATACGCGACGTGGTCAGAAGCTACCGTCAGATGCCCTGCCTGCTGTACCAGATCCAGACCAAGTTCAGAGATGAGCCGCGGCCGCGCGGCGGGCTGATCCGCATGCGCGAGTTCACGATGAAGGACGGCTACTCTTTTCACGTGGATGCCGGGGATCTGGACGACGGGTACGAAAGGGTCTTTCAGGCCTATGCCAACATATTCCGGCGCTGCGGACTCGACGCGGTGGCGGTGCGCAGCGATCCGGGGATGATGGGCGGATCGGACGCCCACGAGTTCATCGAACCGGCGCCGTCCGGCGAAGACACGATCCTGTCCTGCGAAGCCTGCGGCTACCGTGCAAACCGGCAGGTTGCCCGATTCGGGAAAGACCACCCGCCCGCCGAGGAGCGGCTGGCCCTCGAGGACATCCACACGCCGGGCACCGCCACGATCGAAGATCTTGCCCGGTTCCTGGACATGCCGGCGACGAAAACTGCCAAGGCCATGTTCATGGTCGCCACCGTCGCGGACGAACAGGACGGTGCGGCGGACCGGTTCGTGTTCGCCGTGCTCAGGGGTGACATGGAACTCAGCGATACCAAGCTGGCCAATGCCGTCGGCGCGCTGCAGCTCCGGCCGGCCACGCCGGAGGAGATACGCGCCGTCGGCGCGGAACCCGGCTTCGGGTCCCCGCTCGGTATAGACCGGTCCCGATCGCTCCTCGTCGTCGACGATCTGATCCCGGCCTGCTTCAACCTGGTCGCGGGCGCCAACCGGATCGATTATCACGTGCGCAATGTGAATTACGGACGGGACTACGAAGCCGATATCGTCGCGGACATCGCCGCGGCCGGCGACGGAGACGCCTGCCCCGCCTGCGGCGCCGGCCTCCGGGCCGACCAGGGCATTGAAGTCGGAAACATCTTCAAGCTTGGGGACAAGTACAGCAAGACCATGAACGCGGGCTTCCTGGACCCGGAGAATGTCTCCCGCCCCATCGTCATGGGTTGCTACGGGATCGGCATCGACCGACTCATGGCGTCGATCGTGGAGCGCCACCACGACGGCAACGGCATCTGCTGGCCCGCGGACGTGGCGCCTTTCCAGGTGGTCGTCATCGACCGTCCGCCGGAGACTCCCACCTATCGGACGTGGCGGTATCGGTTTACGAAACCCTGGTTTCGGCGGGACTCGAAGTGCTCCTCGACGATCGCGACGATCGTGCGGGCGTGAAGTTCAACGACACGGACCTCATGGGCATTCCGGTGAGGCTGACCGTGGGCAGGCGCGGGGTGGAAAAAGGCGTCGTGGAACTCAAGATACGACGGTCTGGGGAGATGAAGGATGTACCGCTGGGGGATGGGCTGGCGGAAGCGGTAAAGAATACGCTCGCATCCTGCCGGTGACACACCGGGGCGCGTTCCCGGTCCCAGTCACACAATCTCCACCCCGGCCGCAGCCGCGATGCGCCGGACGTTCGCGACCGCCGTCGGGATCTTGTCCTCGGGCAAATGCTCCACCAGCATGTAGCCATCCGGCCGGACCTCCTCCCACCGCCGGACAGCCGTGACCAGATCGAGTTCGCCGGCGCCGGGCACTTCTTCGTTCATGTGGACGACGAACCCGGGTTCCACGCTGATGTCCTTGATATGGGATACGGTCGAAATCGGTCCCATGACGTCGTATATGTGGTTTAAGCGTTCCGTGCTGCCGTAGACCTGCGCCAGGGACTGGAAGTGGTTGACGAAATCCATGACCACGCGCAGGCGGTCGGATCCTACCGCGTCGATCACCTGCCGGTTGATTTCGGGCGACCCCATGATCGTGAGCGCGTGGGTCTCGATCACGACGGTCATCCCTTCCTCCTCCGCCTTGTCCGCGACCCGCGACAGGGTGTCGATCATCACGTCGAGACGCCCGGGTTCGTGGTTCTCGGGCGTGGGGTCGTAGGACCCCTCGGGGTTCAGGCTGCCGGTCCGGATCAATACGTTGTGGGCCTTGAGCGAACGGCCCGCTTCGATGCCCCGGCATATGGTCCGTACGACCCGGTCACGCACCCCCCCGTCCGGGTCGAAGAGGCACTCGCGGTAGCCTATGCCGAACTGGGCCAGCTCCAGGCCCAGATCATCATAGAGCGCGTTGACCCGGTTGCAGTCCGCCGGCGTCAATGCGTCCAGGATTTCGCCGGGACCGTGATAGCAGACGGATGTGACCCCGAGATCCAGGCCCTTTCTCAATACCTCCTCCGTGACGGCACGGGGGTCCCCCGGCGCGTATCCCACTACACCCAGACGCACGTACCCGTCCTTTCAGCTCCCGATGACCACCAGCACGTCGTTCTTGTCTACCGTGTCCCCTACGCCGACCCGGATCTCCTTTACCGTGCCGCCGGCGTGGGCACGCAGTTCGTTCTCCATCTTCATGGCTTCGATGACGACCACGCCGTGGCCGGTCTCCACCGTATCGCCCACCGCAACGGAAATCGACACGATGCGGCCGGGCATGGGCGCCTTGATCTGTTCGCCCCCGGCGCGGCGGCGGGACTTGACCTGGCCGCGCAGCCGGGCCAGTTGCTCGTCCTCCACCGTGACCACGGACGATACGCCGTTGACCCTGACCTCCCGTTGCTCGCCCCCGGTCGCCGCGACCGCCGTATAGGACCTTCCTTCGATCAGCAGGGAATAGAGCTGATCCCCCTGGATCGAAGCCATGTCGATTTCCACCGGCCGGCCATCGATGCGCAGCGCGACCCGGCCTTCCCGGTCATCCAGGCTGACGGAGTAGGTCGTACCCTGTATCGTGACGAGATAGCTCAATGTGCACCCTTTCGCCGTCTCTTGCACCGGGCAGCCCGCGGAGGGAAGGCCGTCATCGTCCCCTTCGCATGGCGTCGCGCCGGCCGGTCAGTTTCCACGGACTCTCTCCCGAACCATCGGCTCCATCACCGCCGGCCCCGGCCGGCATCGCCCGTCTCGCTTCCCGGTGCTTCATGATGGCGGCGAAGGCGGCGGCGATATGACGCTCGTCGGCCCCGGCATCTTCGTCAGGGCCCATGGTCTCGACGAAAGCGGTGGAATAGTCGCCGGAAGTGAACCGGGGGTCGGACAGGGCCCGGAGGTGAAACGGAATGGTGGTCTTGATACCGCCGATATCGTATTCCCCCAGGGCTCTTTTCATGCGGGCGATGGCTTCCTCCCGCTTCTCGGCCCAGACGATGAGCTTGGCGATCATGGGATCATAATAAATCGGCACCTCGTAACCCGCGCAGAAACCGCTGTCCAGCCGGACACCGGGACCGCCCGGCTCGCTCAGGCGCGTGACCACGCCGACCGAGGGCATGAACTGCGCATTGGGATCTTCGGCGGAGATTCGGCATTCCAGGGCCGCGCCGAGCAGGCGCACTTCTTCCTGCCTGAAGGGCAGGGGCATGCCGGCGGCGATTTCTATCTGCCTTCTGACCAGGTCCTGCCCCGTCCTCAACTCGGTGACCGGATGCTCGACCTGAAGCCGGGTGTTCATCTCGAGGAAATAGAACTGTCGGTCCTGATCGACGATGAACTCCACGGTACCGGCGTTGGTGTACCGGACGGCTTCGGCGGCCCGTACGGCCGCTTCTCCCATGGCGTTTCGCAGCGTATCGTCGAGAACGCAGGAGGGCGATTCTTCGATGAGCTTCTGGTGGCGGCGCTGGATCGAACACTCCCGTTCGCCGAGATGCACCGCGTGACCGTGCTGGTCGGCAAGGACCTGGAATTCCACGTGACGGGGCTCCACCAGGTATTTCTCCAGGTAGACCGTGTCATCGCCGAAGGCGGACTGGGCCTCGGACCGCGCGGTACGGAGCGCGCCGGCCAGGTCGTCCGGGGATTCCACGACGCGCATGCCCTTGCCGCCGCCGCCCATGGCAGCCTTCACCAGGACCGGGTAGCCGATGGATTCCGCCACGCCGAGCGCTTCCTCGTCGCTGTCGATCCCTTCTTCGGTCCCCGGTACGACAGGCACACCGGCCCGGCGCATGGTCTTTCGCGCCGCCGTCTTGCTTCCCATGGTCCGCATGGCCTCGCCGGAAGGGCCGATGAACGTGATCCCGGCCTCCACGCAACGATCGGCGAATTCACCGTTTTCGGAGAGAAACCCGTAACCCGGGTGAATTGCATCGGCGCCGGCTTTCTCCGCCGTATCGATGATCCGGTCGACGCGGAGGTAACTGTCCGAGGAAGGCGCGTCGCCGATGCAGAAAGCCTCATCGGCGAGCTGGACGTGCAGGGCGGTGCGGTCCGCCTCGGAGAAGACGGCCGTCGATTCGATGCCCATTTCACGGCACGTGCGGATCACGCGGACGGCGATCTCCCCGCGGTTGGCGATCAGGATTTTTCGAAACATGTATCCTCTTAAAGGGGGATGTTTCCGTGTTTCTTGGGTGGATTCGCGTCTCGCTTGTTCTTCAGCATCTCCAGCGCGGCAATGATACGGGGGCGGGTCTCCTGGGGCTGGATCACTTCGTCGATATACCCGATTTTCGCCGCGACGTAGGGATTGTCGAACTTCGCCCGGAATTCGGCGGTCAGTTCCTCGCGCAGGGCGTCGGGGTCATCCGCCTCGGCCAGTTCCCGGCGGTAGAGCACGTTCACCGAGGCTTCCGGTCCCATGACCGCGAACTGCCCGGAGGGCCAGGCGTAATTGATGTCGGCGCGTATCTGCTTGCTGTTCATCACGCAGTAGGCGCCGCCGTAGGCCTTGCGGGTAACCACGGTCAGCCGGGGCACCGTGCTTTCACAGAACGCGTAGAGCAGCTTGGCGCCTTCCTTGATGATGCCGCCGTGCTCCTGGCTGACGCCGGGCAGAAACCCGGGCACGTCCTCGAAGACCACCAGGGGGATGTTGAAGGCGTCGCAGAAGCGCACGAACCGCGCGCCCTTCACGGACGCGTCGATGTCCAGCACGCCGGCGAGCGAAGCGGGCTGGTTGGCGACGATGCCGGCAGTCCGCCCGTTGAACCGGGCGAACCCCACGACGATATTGTCTGCGAACTCGCCATGCACTTCGAAGAATTCGCCGTGGTCCACCACCCGGTGGATCACGCCCTTGATGTCATAGGGTTTATTGGCGTCGTCCGGCACGATGCGGGCGAGTTCCTCGTCCATCCGGTCGGGGTCGTCCGTGGACGAAATCCGCAGTGGATCTTCCATGTTGTTCGAGGGCAGGAACGCCAGGAGCTCCTTCACCATGGAAAGGCACGAGGGTTCGTCCGGCGCGGAAAAATGGGCCACGCCGGTCACGGAGTTATGGACGTGCGCGCCGCCCAGTTCGTCGAAGGTCACCTCTTCGTGGGTCACCGCGCGGATCACGTCCGGTCCGGTGATGAACATGTAGCTGGTATCCTCGACCATGAAGACGAAGTCGGTCATGGCCGGAGAGTAGACCGCGCCGCCCGCGCAGGGCCCCATGATCACCGAAATCTGCGGAATCACGCCGGAAGCCAGGACGTTACGCAGGAAGATGTCGGCGTAGCCCGCGAGACTGACCACCCCTTCCTGGATGCGCGCGCCGCCGGAGTCCTTCAGGCTGATGACCGGCGCGCCGTTCTTCATGGCAAGGTCCATGACCTTGCAGATCTTCTCTCCGTAGGCCTGGCCCAGCGAACCGCCGAATACGGTGAAGTCTTCGGACACGACGTAGACACTGCGGCCGTCGATGGTGCCGTAGCCCGTGATCACGCCGTCGCCGAGTACTTCCGTGCCTTCCATGCCGAAATCCTGGCAGTCGTGGGTCACGAAAGCGCCGATCTCCTCGAAGCTGCCCTCGTCCAGGAGAAAGGCCACGCGCTCCCGGGCGGTCCATTTCCCGGCATCGTGCTGGCGGTCAATGCGGCGCTGCCCGCCGCCTTCGGCCGCCTGTTTACGCAACGCGTCCAGGTGTTTCATCTTTTCGGACATGGACATGGGATTCGGTTCTCCCGTCGGGCCGGAACGATCGGATCGAAACGGCCCGCCCGCTAAGGCTATACCACTTCGAAATCCAGTGCCTCCAGGCCGGAACGCAGCCGGTCTTCCCCTACTGCGGACAGCCGGGCGGTCGGCGGGCGTGGTGGCCCTACGGGTACGCCGCGCCATTCGAGCATCTTCTTGATCCCGGCCAGGACACCCACGGAGATCAATAGTGCGATGACCCGGTTGGCCTGCACCTGTAATTCCATGGCTTCCTGTATTCGGCCGTTTCGAAAGGCGTCGTGCATGCGCAGGAACATCCGGGGCATGACGTTGTACGTGGAGCCGATGGCCCCGTCGCTCCCCATCACGAATCCCGCCACGCACATCTCGTCCGGGCCCGTGATGGCGTTCAGCCCGCCCCCGGACAAGTCGACGAGTTGCTGAAACACGAAGAAGTTCGGGTCCGTGAACTTGATGCCCGCGAAATTCGGCACCGCGTCCATGGCCTCCAGGAACTGCCCGGGCGAGACCTGCCCGTCCACGTCGCGCGCGAGCCAGTAGACGTAGAACGGGACCTCGGAAGCGCCTCCGATGGCGGCATAGTGTCGTACGGCGGCCGCCAGGTCGTTGGGCTGGTCCGCGGGGGCGACGGAAGCCACGGCGTCCGCACCCAGCGCGGCGGCTTCCGACGCGAGGACGACGGCGTCCTCCGTGGTCGTGCCGCCCACGTGAAACACCACCGGGACCTGGCCCGCGACGTCACGGGTTACGGTCTCGCACATCCGCCGCCGTTCCGCGACAGACATCTGACGGCCCTCGCCCGTGCCGCCGGTGATGAAAAAGCCGTCGCTTCCTGCGTCCGCCAGGTGACGCACCAGGGCCGCCACCCGGCCGGGCGACAACTCGAGTCCTTCATCAAAGGGCGTGCAGAGCGCCGGCCAGATGCCTTGGACCAGTTTGGACATGATTCCGGTAATCGTCGTCGGTGTCAGAAATGGTAGTTGATACCCAGTTGAACGAAACCGTCCTGCCGGAGATCGTAGTACAGATCGTCGCGTTCGATGTTGGTGATCGCGACCGCTCCCAGGTCCAGGGAAAAGGCATCTGACAGCCGGCGCGCCAGTTCAAGACCGTAGATGCTCTGACGCTTGTCGAGATCGTGCAGCACACTCACCGTCATCTCCGTACCCTGGACATCGTTCAGCATGAGCCGCAGGGCGGCGAAGAGGTCGTTCTCATAGAAATTGGTCGCGCGGCGGCCGCGTTCATCACGGTCCCATTCGGCGAAAAGGGTAAGGTCGGCGTCCGTATTCCACAAGGAAAAAAACGTGTACTCGCCGCCCAGTACGAAGGCGTTGAAGGTCTCTTCCACGCCCGCCAGGTTGCGCGCGCCGGACCGCCTGATCGCTTCCAGCTTCAGCAGCAGGGACCCGGTGGTCCACTGGGCGTCCAGGCCGTACTGGCGGATCTGATGGTATATGGGATAAAGCACGGGTACGGGCGGACCGGGCGAGCCGGGCGGACCGGTAGAGTTGGACGGCACACCCTGCGGTCCGCAGTCAAAACACAGGCCGAAGGCGGGCTCCCTGGCCGTGCCGTCGAATACGCTGGCGCCGAAATCCAGCAGGCCCAGGGTATGGCTGTAGCGGGCGGCGAAATCCGGATGCCACTTCCCGGACGAACTTTCGTATTCCGCCAGGTCATTGTCGACGACCACCGATGCACGCAGCCGTCCGTCGCTGCCGGGGAACGTGCGTTTCCGGTGCCAGGACATGCCCAGCAGTTCCACCACGCCCCAGTCCGAAGACCAGGTCACGTAGGCCATGGGCTGCCCCATCCGGGTCTTTTCGTCGGGATGTTCGACCAGGTCGATCTGGTTGACGATGTCCACCAGGTGACGGGACTCGACCACGCCCCAGAAAACGCGGTCTACCCCCAGGCGCAGCTCCCATTCCCCGTTGCCGGCGGCGCCGGAAAGCAGGAGGTACGCTTCTCGCAGGTCGTAATGGGTTCGGCGGTCGTCCGCGCTGTCGTAGCGGAACCAGGGCGTCACGTTGAGGATGCGGCCCGCTTCGTCTTCGAGGTAGAGGTTGGGTTCCGCTACGAATCCGCTCGCGTGCGAACCCTGGCCCTGGAAAAGGGCGGTCTGGGGAAACCACCGGTTTTCCGCGGCCAACCGGCCCGTCAGGTCGACCTCGTAGATACCGGCCTGACCGTGCGAAGCAGCCGGATGCGTCGCGACACCGAACAGGCAGACGCCGAACCACAGGAGGCGAACCAGGGCCCGCGATAGGGCCCGCGATAGGGCCCGCGAGGGCATCACCGCACCCGCCTCAGCCCGGTACGGGTGAAGTCGCGGTCGTCGATGTCGGTCCCGAACCGGTAGTCCGTCCAGACCAGGTCGGTGCTCTTGCCCGTCAGATGGTTCACCATGGCCATACTGCCGGCCCGCCAGAAACGGTCGAGGTACTGCCGGTACTCACCGATGGTAAGCGTCTTGAGATGGGCGTCCTTGCGGTCGTAGTACTCCACTTTCCAAACGCGGAGCGCCGACTTGTCGCGCCAGACGAGCTGGCGGCGGTAGACCGAACCCTTCTCCACCGGAATGCGCTCGGTGACCACGCAGTCCAGGCCGTCTCCGCAGGGTTCGTCGCGCAGGTACCTGTAGGTGTATTTCTCCACTTCCTGGACCGTCATGTCCTCGTAGGTGAACTCGCTTCCCATGAAGGAACCCGAACGGTTGGACGAACTGATGCGCTTTACGCGCTTCAGGGCCGGCAGGTATAGCCATTGGTCGTCCGCCCGGTCTTTGTGGCCGTGTATGAGCAGCGCGGTGCCCCGGGCGTCGCGCGGCTCGTCGAACACGAAGAGACTCTTGTTGCCGTCGTCCTCCGCCTCGAGCACCTTCACGCGCACTTCGCGGACGCTCTCCTGCCCTTTCTTGTTGCGCAGGACCATGGTCATGCCGGCCGTGAAATTGCCGAAACCCTCGTCCTGCTTCCGGGCGTCACGGGCGATCTGCAGCCCTTTTTCTTCCGATGGAACGGCTGGCCCGCCTGGACCGCCTGGCCCGCCTGGACCGCCTGGCCCGCCCGGCCCGCCTGGACCGCCTGCCCGTGCCTCCTGGGACGGCATGCCCGGCAGGACGAACATCGCCAGGAGGCAGAACCCGGCGGCACGCAATCCCAGCGCCGGTCTCACACGCGCCGGTCTCACACGCGCCGGTCGCATACCCGCCGGTCGCATACCCGCCGGTCGCACACGCGCCGGTCGCATACCCGCCGGTCGCACGCGCGCCGGTCGCATTGGTCTATCTGTTTTCATGATTTTCTCCTGTCTAGCGCCATAAGCAGGGGAGGAAGCAGCAGGAAATCGGCTATGATCGCAAAGGCGATAGTGATAGTGACCAGCAGCCCGAGCGCCCAGGACACCTGGAAACCGGAACCCGCGAAGGCCAGGAACCCCGCGGAAAGGACCAGCGTCGTGGTCCACAACGCCTTACCCACCGACCGGAAGGTAACGCGCACTGCTTCTTCCGCCGAAAGGCCTCCTCTTTGCGCGCCCGGAGGTACCTGCTGAGAAAGTGGATCGTATCGTCCACGACGATGCCGAAGGCGACGACGATGACCACCGACGAGGCGATGCCCACTTCGCCGACCAGGTGCCCCCAGAGCCCGAAGCTCATGGCCGCGGGTACGAAATTCGGCAACAGGCTGATGAGGCCGAAGCGAAAACTCTTGAAGACCAGGACGAGGATGACCGAGATGAGCAACATGGCGGTCACCGTCCCGCGCAGCATCGACTCGATGTTGCGTTGCGAGATGTGGGCGAAGACCACGCTCAGCCCGGTGGCTTCGGTCGCGAGCGCGGGTGCGTTCTCACGCAGCCAGGATTCGCCCCGGCCGGCGAGGTCCTGCAGGTCCTGGCTTGATCGGCCGCGGATCACGACCGTCATGCGCGTCGCGGACTTGGAAACATCGATCCGGTCGTTCAGATCGCTGCCGAAGGGCAGTGACAGTTCGTAGAGCAGCAGGTACTGCGATGCGAGATCCTGGGCATCGGGTATCCGGAAGTAGTCCGGATCGTCGCCGTTCATGTTCTTGTTCAGCCGCTTCATGATGTCCGGGAAGGCCTGCACGTGGCCCACTTCAGGCTGGCTCCGGTTCCATTCCGCGAAAGCCTCCACCTGCCGAAGGTAATCCGGATCGGTGATCCCGCCCTCTTCTTCCGCGGCCAGCGTGTATTCCAGGGACAGCAGTCCGGTCAGGTTGTCCATGACGAAATCCGTATCCCGCCGGAACTCGTAGCGTTCATCGAAGTAATCCGGCCAGCTGTCGGTCAGCACGTTCCTGGGCACACCGGTAATCAGGACGATGGTCATTAGCCCGATTAACCAGAGCAGCGGCTTGCGACGCGCGACGACGAAATCACCCAGGCGATCGAAGAAGACCGGTTGCCGGAGACCACCGGCCCGGGCCCGCAGAGGAAGGACCGAAAGCAGCGCAGGCAGCAGCGTTACGGCATAGACGAACGTGATCATCACCCCGAAAGCCACGAAATTGCCAAGAATGTGAAAGGGCGGCGAGTCCGAGAAGTTCAGACTGAGAAAACCGATCGCGGTGGTGATCGAGGCCAGGAATACCGGGTAGGCGTTCGTCTTTATGGATACCTTGACCGCTGTGTTCCGGTCCTCCCCCCGTCTTATCCCCGAGAGCGCGTGGGTGATGATGTGGACCGCCTGGGCAACGGAAATCGCCATGACGATAATGGGCACCCCGGAATTCACCGGGCTGAATACCGTGTGGAACCAGCCGGCAAGCCCCATGGTCGTCGTAATCACGAAACCGATCATGACGACGATGATGCCCGTTCCCAGCAAGGACCGCATGAGAAGGGTCGACGTAATCACGATGAGGACGAAGACGATGGGCAGCAGGGTTTCCAGGTCGTCCCGGGTGGCATCGGCGAAGGCCCGGTTCATGACCACGTCCCCCGTCAGGTAGAAGTCCACTTCCCCGTTCGCCGCCCTCGCATCGTCCAGCATGCCGTCCAGGTAGTCTGTCAGCTCGATCACCGCGAGATCCGGGTTATCGCCCAGCACGAAGTTGACCGCCAGGCCGGCCACACGGCCGTCAGGAGAAACGAGCCGCCCGACCACCTCCCGGGAACCCAGCGCGATCGTCCGGACGCGGTCCAGGTCGGCCTCGCTCAGCGACGTGGCGTCCTCGACGAGCGGCCCCACGATGAGGTCGTCTTCCATCGCTTCGCTGTGAAAGTAGTTCGTAAGGGAATTCACCCGCGTCGAGTACGGAGCGAGCCAGGCGTTTTCGGTGAGGTCTTCGACGAGGCCAAGCACTTCTCGGGTGAAGACGGAACTGTCCCGGGGTGCGATGGCGATCAGGGCGGTGTTCGAGACGGCGTAGGTGTCTTCCAGCGCATCGAAGGCGGCGAGTTGGGGGTTGTTCTCGCCGAACATGACGCGATGCTCGTTGGAGACGATGATATTCCTGGCGCCGGCCGCCATGGAGAGCATGAACAGCAACGTTAGCGAAATAACAAGCCAGCGATGGCGCAGGATTGCGTCGATGTAGTTATCCAGGTGCAATTGATCGCGCTACCATTTGCTGGATTCAGTCGCTTTGACATTATCGGGAAGCCGATAGCTCATGCCGATATCGTCGTAGGCCGAGAGCTGAAGCATCTGCGAGAAATTGTCCAGTTTCGTCTGTCGGCCTCTCGTTTTCAACAACACATTCTTCACGCGACTGATGCGATTTTTCAAGCGATGGGCGAACAGGACGCCAAAGGTACTGCTTTTCGGGTAACGCAGTGCATCGGCCAGTTCGTGTCCCAGCAGAGCACGGGAGATGATGTATAAGGTCTTGAGGGCGGCGGCAACTTCATCGGGATCCGTGATATTCAGCAGCGCCGGTCCGGCATGGATCAGTGCGTTTGCGTTCGCGATGGAGTGCTCGTCGGGAGGGGGTTCGCACATGAATCCGATATCGATGATCGTCCGGGCTTCGTTCTCGTCTTTCATGAGGATGCTCTCCGGGACGCCCATGATGTAACCGGTATACCGGAATACCTTAACGAAACTCTCCCTTTCCTCCGGCGTGTAGATGGCACCCAGCGAGATCGAATGCTTCAGGATCTGCGCCGAGAAAATACTGACCGCCAGACCTACGTGGGCCGCGCTCAGGGGCGTGCCCCAGGCCTCGGTGTCCCAAATGTCGGAGTCTTTCATCAGGCGGCGCACCATGGCATGCACGAATCAGATCCGGGCGGAAAGACGGTAGCCGTCCCCTTCCCTGCGGAGACCGCCGGGCAGGAAGATCTCCAGCAGATGTCGGTTATTCTGCTTGAAACGGCGGGTTGCGTTTTCTGAGTGGACCCGCCCGGTCAGGTAGAAGGACTTGCTGATGAGCGTCGTGAATCCTTCCAGCAGGGCCGCGGTCACGAAAGCCACCAGTATTTCCGGCATGTTCTTGTGGAATCCGACCACGGCGGGGCGGAAGGCGTCGAAATCGACCCATTCGGGGATCTTCGAATCGACCTCCCTGAAATAGCGCCGCAGGACTTCAGGCGCTTTACTCAACCATTCCTCTTCCTGGTGCAACCCCGCATGGATGTACTGATGCATCTCGCCCGGCGGCATACCGGAAAGCTCATCCATCACCGGATCCAGATCCTCGTCGCCGACCATGGTGTGCCTGATGTAATTGTCGGCGTATTTCGGGTTCAGGGCCCGCGCCTTCTCATAACCGCTGGCATAAGACGTTGGAATTTGAAGCAAAACCGAATCCTGGATCCAGGCGAACTGACACACTACCGCACCGTTGGATTATTGCACGTTAACGAAAAAACCACTGAAAAGTCAAGTTTCCATTTTTCATTCGTGTTTATGCTCACTATCCACGACTAAACCAATAAGCAGCTTGAAGTACTGTTATCCAGATCAAAGTGAACACGGTGAACACGTGCACATTTTAATTAATTTAAGTTTATATATCTGTTCTTTGCATTGTCATTGCTATATACTGATATATGGAACGGCCGGTACGGCATTTCACTCACCATGCACTAAACCGGCCTTAGGATGCATCGTAACGGCAAATGAAACCGGTCCGCCGCGACAAGGGCGCCACGTGGCCGTCACCGGTTTGCGATACGAAGGAAATGCAGCACCTGGGTTTCCGGTCTGCATTTCGATGCACGATGCATACAGGCGTGTACCATCTACCGCCTCGATCAGTACCGAAAGAAAGCTGTGATGTCCGCGTCGCCCGTGGATGGAGCAGCGATCTATTTCAGTGCCACCGTAATCAGCGTCAGTTGCCGGCACCCGTGTCCTTGTACCGACGGAATCACGCATATTCCGCACGGCCGCTCGGACAGGGTGGTGGAATACCCGTAACCTGATGCTCCGAACCGGGTATTCATTCGGCGACGGATGCACCCGTCGCGCCTGATCGGGCGTACGATTTCAGGCGCTTTCAATGGAAAGGTAGTTTCTTTGAGACCATGAACAAGCAAACAGACAGGCCAGCGGACCTCCATCTGATACACGCATGCCTCGAAGGTCGATCGGATGCGCAGAGTCTACTCTACAAATCGTTTTTCATGTCGGACAAGCCCGTTCACTTCTGGGTTTACAAGAAGGCGTACTGGATACCATCCGGTGAGAAGGAAGACATCCTCAATGACATCTTCATCGCGGTCTTGCAGAGTCTTCCCAAGTTCGAATTCCGCAGTGCATTGAGCACCTACGTGATCCGGATCGCCAAGATCAAGTGTCTGGACGCCATGCCTTCGCGGATGGGAGTCGCAAGGGGGAGGGGAATCAAGTTCGTCGATATCGACTGGTTTGCGTCGAACACCGAGTCGGGGCTGCAGATTGAAGACGCCAATCCGAACAACGGTCCCGGCCGGCTATTCAAGAAGCTGGAAGAAGAAGAACAGATCTACCTGTTGCATACCGCCCTCAAATACTACACGGGCCCGCGATGCCGGACCGTCCTGAAAATGTACGTCAGGGAACTGAAAGGCGAACTGACCAGGGCGGACATTGCCGAACTGATGGGGGTGTCCGTACAACGCATGGGACAGATGATCTACGACTGCATGTACCGCCTCAGACGCAAAATGCAAAGCAGGTTTCGTGATTACGATCATTTTACCAGGTGCGTGTGTGAAGGCACCCGGCATCGTATACGCAGAAGGAAGGAGTAGTCATGCATACGCGAATACCGGGTCGTGGTCCGTAAACCGGCCACACCTTGTGCCGTAAGCGGGGATGGATCGTTGTCAGGAGCAATCCGCCGGGACCGGGATTCCGCCGGGACCGGAACACACCGTCAACCATCCTCCCCGCCTATGGTGCGTCGATCCGGAACAGGTCGGACTTCGGCTTGTTCCGCTCCTCAGATCGGACATGCGCCATCGTGGCATGGCCGGCGGCCTCAGGGACCATTCCCTTGGGCCGGAACTACGGCATTAAGAGGTTGACAATCGACCGGTGGCGCGTACGTTACGAAGAGCCGGAAGGAGTTGAACGCATGGAGATGACCTATACGCGGCGAAAGACGCGTGAAGTACGCGTAGGGAACGTCACGGTCGGCGGCGCGCATCCGATTGCCGTGCAATCGATGATCACGGAGAACACGCGGGATGTGGCGGCGTGTGTGGACGCGATCGTCCGGTTGCACGAACTCGGTTGTGAGATCGTACGGGTGACCACCCCTACGCTGGCGGATGCCCACAGCCTTCGTGAGATCAAGCATACCCTCGACCTGAATGGCGTTGACGTGCCCCTGGTTGCCGATGTGCATCACCAGGGTACCCGGATCGCCGAGGAAGTCGCCCGGTCCGTCGACAAGGTGCGTATCAACCCCGGCCTGTTCGTGTTCCAGCGGCTGGCCGACACCATAGAATATACGCATGAGGAATTCGAAGCGGCGAGACGGAAAGTGGAGGAAGACCTTGCGCCGGTCATCGAGGTCTGCCGGGAGCGGGACATCGCCATGCGCATCGGCGTGAACCACGGGTCCCTGTCGGACCGAATGACGGTGACTTACGGCGACACGCCGCTCGGCATGGTGGAGTCCGCCCTGGAATTCATCCGGGTCTGCGAGGCGCGGGACTACCGTAACCTGATCGTTTCGCTCAAGGCGTCCCGCGTGCCCGTCATGATCCAGGCCAACCGGCTCATGGCGAGCCGTATGGACGAAGAAGGCATGGACTATCCCCTGCATCTGGGCGTCACCGAGGCCGGCGACGGCGAGTACGCCCGGATCAAGTCCACATCGGGCATCGGCACGCTGCTGGCCGAAGGGCTTGGTGACACCATCCGCGTATCACTCGCCGAGGATCCGGCCAACGAGATCCCGGTCTGTTACGATATCCTCCAATCACTGGGCTTGCGCCGCACCAAGGTCGAGTTCATCGCCTGTCCATCCTGCGGGCGGACCAAGTTCAACCTGGAAAACGTGCTGGCGGAAGTCAAGGCGGCCACCGACCACCTCGCGGGCCTCGATATCGCCGTCATGGGATGCATCGTCAACGGCCCCGGTGAGATGGCCGATGCCGACTATGGCTATGTAGGACGGGCCAACGGGATCATCTCGCTCTACCGCGGGCGGGAATGCGTCAAGATGAGCGTTCCGCAGGATCGGGGTGTCCACGAACTGGTCGACCTGATTAAATCGGATGGCCGCTGGGTAGATCCCTGACCGGCGGACGGTCTCGATTCAGCCTTCCGGGACCGACCTGCAGATCGATAGCGAAAACAAACCCGGGACGACCCGCCACGGTGACCCGTCAAGGCGATCCGTCGCGGTGACCCGCCTTAACGCACGTTCCCCGGCCGCTTCCCTGGTCCCCCGTGGTACCGATATCCTGACGCGTGCCTGACGGAAAGGCCGTGTGGCCGGTGTCGATCCTCGTTACCGGCTGCTGCCGGATCGAGGCGAACGGGATTCGAATATCGGTTGACCGAACGGCCGTGATTCGTTAATTTGCTTCTTTCACGGCGCGTAAATCACGGAGCCTGCGATGCTATCCAGCCAGTTTGCAGGAGGTCGTACTGCATGCCCGATACGTTGACGGTCATCGACAACCGGACCGGCAAAAAATACGAGATCCCGATCCTGTACGGGACCTATCCCAGGTACGGCGCCGCAATCCCCACCACGGACTTTCGACAGATCAAGGTGTCCGAAGACGATTTCGGGCTGCTGGGCTACGACCCGGCATTCACCAACACCGCCTCCTGCAGGAGCAGCATAACCCACATCGACGGGGAAAAGGGCATCCTGCGTTACCGGGGCTACCCCATCGAGGACCTGGCGGTCAACAGTTCCTTTCTCGAAGTCGCCTTCCTGATCGTCCACGGCATGCTTCCGACCCGGACCGAACTGGACGAATGGTCCTACGACATCACCCATCACGCGATCGTCCATGAGAATATCAAGAAGTTCATGGACGGGTTCCGTTACGACGCCCATCCCATGGGGATCCTGATCAGCACGGTCGCCGCGCTTTCCACCTTCTACCCGGAGGCGAAGCAGATCCGCGACGTGGAAATCCGCAACGAGCAGATCCACCGGCTCATCGCCAAGATACCCACCATCGCCGCTTTCGCGTACCGGCACAGCCAGGGCTTTCCCTACACCTATCCGGACAACGGCCTGGGATACTGCGGCAACTTCCTGTCCATGATGTACAAGATGAACGAACAGTACACCCCCGATCCCGTGCTGGAAAAAGCGCTGGACGTGGTGTTCATCCTGCACGTGGACCACGAGCAGAACTGCAGCGCCAACGCGATGCGGAGCGTGGGCAGTTCGCTGCCCGATCCCTACGTGTCCGTGGCCGCCGCCGCCGCCGGTCTGTACGGTCCGCTGCACGGCGGCGCGAACGAGCAGGTACTGCACATGCTGCAGGAAATCGGCCACATCAGCCGCGTGCCCGCTTACATCAAGAAGGTCAAGCAGGGCGATATCCGGCTCATGGGGTTCGGCCACCGGGTGTACAAGAACTACGATCCACGGGCCAAGATCCTCAAGGAGATGACCCACCGGGTACTGGGCGTCACCGAAAAGAACACGCTGCTGGACGTCGCCGTGGAACTCGAGCGGATCGCCCTTGAAGACGATTATTTCGTAAACCGGCAACTCTATCCGAACGTCGACTTCTATTCGGGCCTCATCTACCAGGCCATGGGTTTTCCGCTCGAAATGTTCCCGGTGCTCTTCGCCATTCCCCGCACCGTGGGCTGGCTGGCCCAGTGGGCGGAAATGCTGGACGACCCGGAACAGAAAATCGCCCGCCCCCGCCAGATCTATACCGGCGACGACGTCTGTCAGTATGTTCCGATTGAAGACCGTTAGCCAGGCGGCCGTACGGTAGGATCTGGTCCGGCCGTCTGCTCCGCGGCACCCACACGCCCGTCACACACGCCCGTCAACTCCGCGCCACCCACCTGTAGGCCTCCCTGCTGTTCTTACCCATGATTTTATCCAGGGCTTCCGAGCCTTTCGGTTCGAGGCAGGCCATGGCCAGTGACTGCACCTGGCGGTAGGATGCGAATCTCCAGGATACCGGCCAGTTGCTGGCATACAGCAGCCGGTTCTCCCCAAAGGCGTTCCAGAGCACATCGAGGACCGGTCTATAGTAGGCCGGGTCCTCCGGTGGAGGAGCGTCCCGCGCCAGTTCCACCATGCCCGATATCTTGCAGAACACGTTGGGATGGGCCGCGGCGGACGTGATGCCGGCTATCCATTCCTCGTCCGGCCGGCCGCCGGTTACCGGCACGTGGGCGAGGTGGTTCAGCACGATCCTGAGACCGGGGAAACGGGCCGCACAGGCGGTTACCCCGGCCAGCCACTCCTTGCCCACGAGCAGATCCAGCGTGAGATCGAGGGCGGCCAGTTGCTCCAGCGCCCCGAGATACGCCGGATCGTCGACCGGCGCCTTCCCCAGCCGGATGCCGTAGAAAAGGTCATGGGCGGCAAAGCGGTCCAGGTCGGATTCGAAATCCTCGTCCGGTGGTTCCAGGTGGCCCACCAGGCCCAGCAGGAACGGGTCTTCCTCGGCCAGGTCCAGTATCCACCGGTTGTCCTCTACCCAGGCGCTGGCTTCCACCACGACCGTGCCCGTGACGCCTTCACGCAACGCTTCGCGCTTGAAATCTTCCGGCATGATCCGCCGGTACAGGAACTCATCGTCGGCACGGGGCCAGGGCACGCCCTGCGGTCTGGAGGGATCGTAGAAGTGGGTGTGGGTGTCGACAATCAATCCACGTTCCTTTCCGTGACCTTCCGGCAACTCTCGAAGAAATCCGCATTGGACGCCGAGAATCCGAACTGCTGCTCGATTTCGCGGACCGCGATCTCCGTCACGAAGCGCTGATCCAGCGTGTCCGGGAACTCGACGCCCGCGGTGCAGTCGCGCAGGAAAACGATATTGTATCCGTACCGGGCCATGGACCGTATGCCGTAGTCCCTGCCCAGGACGCACCAGTTGGTGGCGAACCCGGCGTAGACCAGGTGCAGCACGTTTCGTTCGGCCAGGACCTCGTGCAGCTCGGCGCCGGTGGTGATCACCACGTCTTCGTCACGGACCTCCACGGCCGGCGACACGGTCAGGCCGTCGCTGATGGGATCCCAGTGCAGGCCGATGCCCGGCGGCTGGCTACGGGGACCCCGGTAGGCCTGGTACGCGCCTTCCCTGCTCCGAAACGCCGGGGGCGGCCAGTCCGCGCCGCCGCGCAGAGATGCGGGCGCAGCCGGATTCCGGGCCGATTGGGGAAACTGCCGCGCCACTTCGGGCGACGGGGCATGGATCACCGGCAGGCCGGCCTTCCGGGCCGTCTCGATGGCCGGCACGATCGCCTCCCGCGTGACCCGGGCGGCCCGCTCGATCCAGCTGTCGATGAAATGGGTGTTCCACAGGTCCACCAGGACGAGTGCCGTCTGTTCGACGGGCAGGTTCATCCGGATCTCCCGGCGGATGAAGTGCTCCTCCCGGCAGGGCACGCCGGCGGGGGTGCTGTCCTGGAAATACCGCACGTTCAGGTCGAGTACAGCCGGGTCATCTGGCATTTTTGCCTGCCTTCGACTTGGGTTGTGTAGGCTTCGCGTGCTGCAAACGCTGGACGATTTCATCCACGTCGTAGACACATCCGCCCCACGCGCCGCCACCGGCCTGCTGCAGTGCGGCCCAGAGGCGGGTGTCATCGGGCAGATTCGGGTCGACGGCCAGGTCACTCCTCGGCGAACGCCCTGCGAGCAGCCGGCTGCCCTCTTCCACGCCGATCGTGCGGTCCCCGCTGCCGACCAGGTTGATGGATCCGGTCAGGTTGTTCCGGTCTATGACGATTTCCACCAGGTCGCCGTCGATGACCTTTCCGATGGGGCCGCCCGCCAGGGCCTCGGGACCGACGTGACCGATGCAGGCGCCCGTCGAGATCCCGGAGAACCGGGCGTCGGTCACCACGGCGACGTGCTTTCCGAAGGACAGGTGCCTCAGCGCCGCGGTGATCTGGTAGGTCTCCTCCATTCCGGCCCCCATGGGACCCCGGCAGATGAGCACCAGCACGTCACCGGGCTTGATCCGGTCCTCGTTGCGGCTCTTGATGGCGGCGATGGCGTCCCGTTCCCGCGTGAATACCCTTGCGGGTCCCGTTTTCCGGTACACCCCGTCCGGATCGACGACGTCCGGGTCGATCGCCGTGCTCTTGATGACCGATCCCTCCGGCGCGAGGTTGCCCACGGGAAAGGTCACCGTGCTGGTCAGTCCCCGGTCTCGCGCGCGGTCGGGGGACATGATCACGTCATCCGGGTCGATCCCGTCCACCTTTTTGAGCCGCTCGCGGACCAGCCGTCGCCTGTCGGACGTCCGCCACCAGTCCAGTACCACTCCGAGGGTCGACCCGGACGCGGTAAGCGCCGATTCGTTCAACAGGCCCGCTTCGCGCAGGTGAAGCATGACTTCCGGCACGCCGCCGGCAAGGAAGGCGGTCACCGTGGGATGGCCCGACGGGCCGTTCGGCAGCACGTCCACCAGCCTGGGGGTCTGGCGGTTGATCCTTGCCCAGTCCTCGATCCCGGGGCGATGCAGCCCGGCGGCATGGGCGATCGCGGGGATGTGCAGCAACAGGTTGGTAGAGCCCCCGAAGGCGGCGTGGACCGTCATGGCGTTCTCGAGCGCCTCTTCGGTCAGGATCTTCCGAATGTTCATTCCCTCGGCGTCCAGCCGCATCAACGCGCGGGCCGACCGCTTTGCCATGTCGGTCCAGATAGGTTGGCCCGACGGCGCCAGCGCGCTGTGGGGCAGGGAAAGGCCGAAGGCTTCGCCCACGACCTGCGAAGTGGCCGCCGTACCGAGGAACTGGCAGCCGCCGCCCGGCGACGCGCAGGTCCGGCAGCCCATGTCCGCCGCGTATTCCAGCGAGATCTCGCCGTGGGCGTACCGGGCGCCGATGGACTGGATCTTGCCGGCGTCCTCACCCTCCTCGGGCGGCAGCGTGACGCCGCCCGGCACCAGCACGCAGGGCAGGTTATGGGTCGCCGCCAGCGCGATCATCATGGCGGGCAGCCCCTTGTCGCATGTCGCCACGCCGATCACGCCGCGGCGCGTCGGCAACGACCGGATCAGCCGCCGGAAGACCATGGCCGCGTCGTTTCGATAAGGCAGGCTGTCCATCATGCCCGGCGTGCCCTGGGTGCGCCCATCGCAGGGATCGGTGCAGTAGCCGCCGAAGGGAATGCCGCCCAGGGCCGTGAGCTCCTCGGCGGCCGCCTGCATGAGCAGGCCGACCTCCCAGTGGCCCGTGTGGTACCCCAGGGCCACGGGCGTTCCGTCGGAGGCACGAATTCCTCCCTGGGTGCTGAGGATCAGGTATTCGCGGCGTTTCAGCGCTTTCGGACTCCATCCCATGCCCACGTTCTGGGACAGGCCGAAGAGATCGCCGCTCGGGCTGTCCCGCAGCATGTCGCCGGTCAGCGGCAGGCTGCCCTCCGGTCCCGGCGCGCTGGACTGTATGTCGTAAATGCCGGGATCGGACTGGCCGACGACGGCCTCGAAGGAGAGCAGGGAAGGTGGTTTCATGATGGAGATGCCCCGTATCCAATATGTCCGGTGGTCCATGAAGCGTACCAGTTGTCCGGGGTGAGCGCCGGCGGTACATCTTCGAAGTGGTAGCGGGTCTCGCCGCCCTGGAAACCCGGCAGAAGCTGGTTCTCGTCGGATTGCATCAGGTCGTCGACGGGCTTGAACCGCGCCCACAGAACTTCCGCTTCCTCCGGGGTGATGCGGTCCCCGAGCGGCCTGCCCCATTGCAGGGTCATGGGATGGACGGAATCAATGCCCAGGGCTTCCGGCGCCGTAAGACCGTCCGGATCCACACAGCGCTGGTTGTATATGTGCCGGGCCGTTTTACTGAGACAGATGGTCGACTTGACGACGCCTTTCTCGCCTCTTCCGGGATGCAGGGCCTCCAGCGCGCTTCGATAGGCGCCGGCGTCCTCGGCCAGGACCGCACGCAGCGCCGCCTCTCCGTGGTTCATGTAGCTGGCGGCGCGCTCGTGCCAGCGCAGGCAGGTATCGCGGGCCGCGGGCGCAAGGTGCTCGATCCAGTCCGTCGTATGCCAGTGCGTCAGACGCGCGAATCCCCCGTGAATGGTGCGGCGCCGTTTCGTGGAGTAATTGCTCACCCAGTGGAGTATGGGAAGAATGTAGACGACGCCGTCCCCCGCCTGCAATCGGGTCTGTACGCCGCCCGGGACCGGAGACCTGGGATCCCTGGACATGGACACGTTTTCTTCGGGCGTGTTGCGCCGGACGTGGCTGCCCGGGACGACCCACAGCACGTTGTCATCGTAAAGCGGTACGTTCCACTGGACGTACCGGGGACCGTATTCGAGGATATCGTCCGCATAGGCCATGAGCGGACAGTTCAGCGGCGGATAGAAATCACGGTGCCACCGGGCGGGACCGTGGTCTCTCACCGGGTTGCACATAAGCATCATTTCCGTGGGCGGCGCGTCGTCTTCGGCAAGGAGCTCACTGCTCACTCCCTGGACGTTCTCGTGAAGCCAGAACTCGAAGGCCGGCGCCGTTTCCCGGTCACCCAGGCAGGGCGGCCTCGTCAGGTTCAGCCGCGGCTGGGCCGAAGTCCGCCACACGTCGGCCGGCGCTTTGCCCCGGGCCGCCTCGTCCGCCCAGATCCTCCTTTGACGGTCCACGAGGATCTCGTAGCTGCGTCGAAGGTCCTCGAGTTCCCGCGGCGGGATCACGCCGCGCAGGACCAGGTAACCCTCTTCCAGAAACCGGTCCCGGTCGACGCGGATCAAGCCGCACCTTCCCGGCATCGCCCGACGTTGTCCAACAGCGCCTTCATGTAGCCCAGCGCAAAGGCCCTGGACGTGTAATGGCGCTCCTCCGGATCCGTGGCCAGCCGCGGCACGTGATCATCGATCATGGGACAGTCCACGCCGGCTTCTTCGTAGGCCATCAGGGACTCCATGGGATCCACGTGGCCCTGGTCGATGAAGGTCTCAGAGAACGCGGGAACGGGTCCGGATACGAACCGGAAATGCACGTAGTTGATCTTGTCCCGGCTGCCGAAGTACCGGATGGCGTCGAGCACGTCGCCCGGCATTTCCGATATGGTGCCCTGGCAGAAGCCCAGGCCGTTGCAATCGCTGGGTACGATGTCGACGAGCCGCGCAAGGGCCTCGTGGCTGCGGAAGACCCGGGCGATTCCCGCGATGGGCGATATGGGCGGGTCGTCCGGGTGGAGGCTCATGCGCACCCCGGCCTGCTCGGCCGCCGGTATGACCGCCTCCAGGAAATAGGCGACGTTGCTCCACATGTCCTCGTCGGACCGTTCCAGGTCCCGGGGAACGGGGGGATGCCAGTAGTCCTGCCTCGCACCCCGGATCTGTTCGTAGTCGAAACGGGTGACGACCGCGCCGCCCCGGCTCGGCGTCGATTTCGAGGTGCGCAGCCCGTAGTTGCCGCCCACGTTGCGCAGGCTGAAGAAGTAACCCAGGACGGGAATGCCCACCGCGCCCATGTTCTCGAGCGTCCTGCACCAGTTGTCGATCTGCTCGTCCCGGCCCGGCAGTCCCAGCTTGATCTTGTCGCACCACTCGGGGGGCACCCCCTCGAGCACCGACCAGACCAACCCGGCATCTTCAATACGCGCCTTCTGAATCGAAAGATCATGGAAATCGTAGTACCCCTTGGACAGGTCGCAGTCCGGCACCCCGTTCACCACGTCCGTTACCCCCAGTTGCCGGGCGAAGGCGAGGTGTTCGGCGTCCATCCTTCCGTTGACGGCCAGCTTCATGGTTGCATTCCCACCGTCGATCGCTTCCGGGGCCGCTCAGGTCCCGCTCAAGGACCGCTCAGGTCCCGCTTCAAGGGTCGCTCATGGACCACTTCCGTGCCCGCCCAGGGGCCGCCGCGACCGGGGTTTGCCTTGACAGGACCACCGGCGATCCGTATCATTATCCGGTATTTACGGGGTGTAGCGCAGTCCGGTCAGCGCACCTGCTTTGGGAGCAGGGGGTCGGGGGTTCAAATCCCCCCACCCCGATTACCGATTCCCCCGCACGCGGCAGGTTTCCTTCTACGGGTCCTGGCTTCGGATCTCCACGTATCTTGCCAGCCGGGCCACCTCACCATCGTCCACGTATTTCCCGATTTCACGGTGAAACTGTTCCATGCTGGTATAAGGACGGTATTCCCTGAATTCATGGGCCATGCGTTCGCCGACTCCAGGTACGGCCAGTATTTCCTCGTCCGTGGCCGTGTTCAGGTCGATGGGGACGAACACGTACTGTTCCATGCGGGCGACCTCCGCGTCATCCACGTACTTGCCCATTTCCCGCCGCCACTGGGCGATGGATAGATAGGGGCGGTACTCCTTGAATTCGTGCAGCATCCGGTCCCCCACGCCGGGCACCAGCAGGATCTCCGCGTCGGAGGCCGTGTTCAGGTTCAGCGGGATGAACATCTGCGCGTAGAGCGCGGCGGCCTCATCGCCGCCCACGTGCCCGGTGACCAGCCCGTCCAGCTCGATCATGTCCATGAAAGGACGCGCATCCAGCACCGCGTCCGCGAGCTCGGAGGTCATGCCCGCCAGCATCCCGAGATCGTCGCTTCCGGCGAGATTGGGATTGATGACCGCTGGCTCTGTTTCGACGGTCGATTCGGCCTGGGCCGGATCGCCGGGACTGCCTGGGTCGCCAGGACTGCCCGGATCGCCGGTACTGCCCGGATCGCCCGGACCGTCCGATTCCGAACCGCCGCATCCGCCCATCACGACCGCGAACAGGCAGGTGATCAGCGCGTGCAGCAAAACAGACCGGGGTTTCATTAAGTTTGTCATGATTACTCCAGGGTATTGGTGGATACTGGTTTTGAATGAAGGGCCGGATGCCGAAGACAGGTTATCAGGCCAAGCAAACCGAACAATGTCATGGTGCCTGGCGCGAGAGACGGATACGCGCCGCCCAACGCCTCCCACACCAGTTCGAGCCCTTGCCGCGACGGATACATTTCCAGTTCGAACTCCACGTTGCCCTGGTAGTGCAGCCACTGTCCTACGAACCCGGAAAATACAAACAGGACCATCATGGCCTGGTACGTCCGAATGACGGCGATGCCCGGCGAGAGGATGAGCCAGATCGAAACCGGCAGCGCGGCGGCCAGCAGTACGATCGGCGCCCATTGCCAAAGGTCTTCCATATGATCCAGCAGCACCAGTTCGAAACCAACACCGACGATGCCGAACGTCAGCACGGCCAGGACGAGTCGCCGGAGCGTACCGGCATCGTCCCGCGGAATCCCACGGGGTGGTTGAACCACGTTTCGTGCCTCGTGTACTTTCGATTGCGTCAAGCCGTTAGAACAGCGTCTGCTTTTCCAGCGGCTTGAGTATGTCCGGTGTGTCGTTGGCCACCCGGTTTACCTGGTCGCTCACAGGGCGGATCTCAAAGGGTCCTTCGTGGGGCGTTCCGATGATCTCCTGCAGCGTCTCCGCGGGCGTCCCGGGATCTAGCCAGTCGGTATAATCGTCTGGATCGACCACCGCGGGCTGCCGATCGTGTATATCCGAAAGAGCGGGCGAAGCTTCGGTCGTGATGATGGTGAACGTTTCGAGATGCTGGCCGTCCCTGCCCCACCGCTCCCACAATGCGGCGAAAGACAGGGCTGAACCGTTTTCAAGCGCCAGGAAATAAGGTTGCTTGCCGCCCCCGGTCGGCCCGGTCCGCTTCCATTCGAACCATCCATTCGCCGGGATGAGGCACCGCCGTGTGCGGAAGGCCGATCGGAAGGCTGGCTTTTCCTGAACGGTCTCCGCCCGGGCGTTGATCATCCGCGCACCGATCTTTATGTCTTTGGCCCAGAACGGGACCAGTCCCCAGCGAAGCACGCACATGGATCTCATCCCGCTTTCGTCCAGGCGGCAGAGCGCGAAATCCTGGGTCGGCGCACCGTTGAACCGGGGCTGCGGATCAAGCCGAGGCGCGGCAACAGGCAGTGTGTACAGCGTATAGATCTGCTGCCAGGTCAGGTTCTGTGAGAGGCGGCCGCACATGGTCGCAGTCGTCCTTTACTATAAGATTCGCGCGTCGTCATTGCCACGCGGATTGATAGTACATGCATGGAAATATTGACCTTGCCAGATTGATGTATATCATCTAAACAGCGAAGATACGTCGCTTTCCCCGCGAAGCAAGCCCAATCAGTCAAGGACGGGAGCGCTAAGTTGAACTACAGCCTGGACACTTTTCGCGGCGATCTGTTCGGTGGAATAACCGCGGCGGTAGTGGGCCTGCCGGTCGCGCTCGCCTTTGGCGTGGCATCGGGCATGGGCGCGGCGGCCGGGCTTTACGGCGCGATCGGCGTCGGCCTGTTCGCCGCGCTGTTCGGCGGTACCCGTTCCCAGATTTCCGGTCCCACGGCGCCCATGACCGTGGCCATGGCGGTCATCATAACGGAACACGCCAGTTCGATGAGCGAAGCCCTGGTCGTGGTCATGATGGGCGGCTTCCTGCAGATTCTGCTGGGCGTGCTGCGGATCGGCCGTTATGTCGCCTACACTCCCCACGTGGTGATCTCGGGATTCATGTCCGGTATCGGCCTGATCGTCATGCTGATTCAGGCCCTGCCCTTCATCGGCGCGCCGGCCGCGCCGGGGGGCGTCGTCGGCACCATTCACGTGTTGTCGGAAGCCATCGGGGACGTCAACTACAGCGCCTTCGCGATTGCCTTCGTCACCCTGGCCGTCGGCGTGCTCTGGCCGCGTCGGCTGTCCCGGATCGTACCGGGCACCCTCGTAGCCCTTATCGCCGGCACGCTGCTGAGCGTGCTCTGGTTGATCGATGTGCCGGTAATCGGGATCATCCCTTCCGGCCTGCCGGAAATCGTCCTCATGCCGCCCTCGGCCGACTTCCTGTTGCGCGCCATCGAGCCCGCGCTCATCCTTGCCCTGCTTGGTTCGGTGGACAGCCTGCTCACCTCCCTCATCGCCGATTCAATGACGGGGACGCGCCACAGGGCGGACCAGGAACTGGTTGGCCAGGGCATCGGCAACATGGTGGCCGGACTGATCGGCGGTCTCCCCGGCGCCGGCGCCACCATGGGTACGGTAACCAATATCCGGGCCGGCGGCACTACCCGCCTGTCCGGCGCGGTCCGCGCGATCATCCTGCTCGTGCTCCTCATGGGCCTGGGATGGATCGTCGAACCGATCCCCCACGCCGTGCTGGCGGGCATACTCATGAAGGTGGGATGGGACATCGTCGACTGGCGGATGCTGAAGCGGATCCACCGTCTCCGCGGGGAACATCTTTCCATTTTGCTGATCACCCTGGGACTGACCGTTTTCGTCGACCTGGTCACCGCCGTGGCCATCGGTTTGATCGTCGCCGGGATGGCCCACGCCAGAAAGCTGGAAAGCCTGGAGCTCGACAGCGTGGTGTCCGTTCCGTTGCTGGACCGTCAGTTCTTTACGCCTGAAGACGAAAAGTCCGGCATGGACGAGTTCACGGCCCGGGTCGGCCTGGTCGCGCTCAGGGGCAGTTTCACCGTGGCCTCGTCCAAGAAGCTGGTGGGTGTGATCAGCGAGGACATCAAGGACCATGACGTCGTCATCTTCGATTTCTCCGGGGCCACGTACATCGACGACAGCGCGGCCATGGTCGTCGAACAGCTCATGGGCGTCGCCACGAGCGAAGACACGGCGTTCATCGTCATGTCGCTTTCGGGTTCCGTCGCGGATACCCTTTCCGCCCTCGGGATCATCCAGCGCGTACCGAAGGCGCGTATCGTGGAAACGCTGGATGAAGCGCGCGAGGTCGCCAGGAAGTTGCTCGGGATGTGAGCACCATGGACGATCCACATCGCATAGACGGCCACATCGCGGTCGTGACCGGCGCAGCGCAGGGGCTCGGCCTGGGTATATCGGAGCGACTGGCGCGCAACGGCGCAACCTTGGTGATGGCCGACCTGCAACGCGAAAAGGTTGAGGAAGAAGCCGGCAGGCTCCAAAACCTGGGACTGTCTGTGCACCCCGCTTTCGTGGACGTTTCAGACAGTAACTCAGTCGACCGGCTATTTGAGGAGGTTGCCGAAGCGCACGGCCGGATCGATATCCTGGTCAATAACGCCGGTGTAGGCCAGAATGTCGCGCCCGTCGTCGAACTGGACGACGGGGAATGGGACCGGGTCATCCGGGTCACGCTGACCGGGACCTTCTACTGCTGCCGGGCGGCGGGCCGGATCATGGAGGGACAGGAGTCGGGCGCCATCGTGAACATCTCATCCATCAACGGACAGAACCCTGCGGCCCTGGTGGCGGCCTACAACGCGGCGAAGGAAGGCGTCATCAGCCTGACGCGGACCCTGGCCCTGGAACTGGCGGCCTACGGGGTTCGGGTGAACGCCGTCTGTCCGGGCCCGGTCTACACCGCGTTCAACCGGTCCAACATGGCCCAGCGCAGCAAGACGCTCGGGCTTTCCGAAGAAGAGATGATCGAACGGGTTCGAAGCGCCATACCGCTCGGCAGGTGGGGCGAACCGGAGGACATCGCGAACGGCGTGGCCTTCCTCTGCAGCCCCGCGGCGGCTTGGATCACCGGCGAAGTCCTGCGGGTGAGCGGCGGCATGGAAGGCGTGGCGGCCGCGCCCGGGAGGCGGGGCTGAGCTTATAAATTCAACATAAATCATGTTTCTGTACTTGATGTCCTAATGGAATCTAAGTTTAGAACATGGTATGGACTTAGAAGCCTGTTTTTCGTATAATACAACGGACAAAGTCGTAACTTTTAACACCTGATTTCATGGATGCCCCAGATTCCATGGTTTTCTTAGCGCCAGTATAGGTGGTAATCCCAATGTCTGGGGAACTCACTGTTGTGGAAGTGAAGAGTGAATGGGAGCGTGAATCGGAAGACATGGGTAGCAAACGCAAGTTCTGGTATAACAATCCAGACTCTGGTAATTGGTTGTTCAAGTATCCACGAGGAGACTCCGGGGAACATTGGGCAGAAAAGATAGCAGCCGAAGTTGCTGGGATTCTTGGTATTGAACATGCCATAGTAGAGTTAGCGGTCTTTGAAGGAAGAAAAGGAACCACAACAAGATCGTTTACAAATGTCGGCATTGGCACGGTTTTGGTCCATGGGAATCAGTTACTTGAGTCGGCGGTGCGAGATTATGATCCAAACAAGATATTCGGTCAATCCAGCCATACCCTGGAGAATATCTGGAGAGCTTTAGACACAGTACTATCAGTACTACATGATTCAGTAAAAGCGAAATCAACAAAATGTCGATTTGCGGACTACTTGATTTTTGATGCAATCATTGGCAATACTGATAGGCACCACGAGAACTGGGGATTGCTGTTACAATTATCTGAGGGTAAGGTTTTTGTGGATTTAGCCCCCACGTATGACCATGCCTCGTCGTTAGGTCGAGAACTAAGTGACACCAAGCGTGAAAGGCTATTCGCCAACAACCAAATTGGTCCGTACGTTGAAAGAGCACCTGGAGCCATATACTGGTCTGAATCTGACTCACGTGGCGTTAGCCCTATCGAATTGGTCAGACGGTCAGTTGATGCATATCCCGAGTTTTTTAGCCCTGCACTTCAACGAATCAAGGAATTGGACAAGGGGTCAATTCTCAACCTACCTGAACAATTACCCGACGATTGGATATCTAGTTTAGGTCGAAAATTCATGACCGACCAATTGGACTATAGCATCAGCAAGTTACAGGAGTTATCAGCATGAGTGAGAAAACACTGTTTCTGGCTTGGCAAGACAGAAATCCTAGCAGCGCATGGTTTCCGGTGGGCCAGCTTGATGCGAATGTCGAACAATCATTGTATCGATTTCGCTATATCAAAGGCGCCAAAAAAGCAAAGAAAGAAGGATTTACTCCTTTACTGGATTTTCCTGATTTAAAAGGAGACTATCGTTCTTCGAGGTTATTTCCACTTTTTAAAAACAGAGTGATGAATCCCGCAAGACCGGATTTTTCAGATTATCTGAAAAGTCTGGATTTACCAGAGAAGGCAAATCCCATCGAGATCCTGGCCAGAAATGGTGGCTCCCGGGTTACAGATACCTACGAAGTTTTTCCAAAAATCACAAAGCACGCAGACGGGAGATTTACCTGCAGGTTTTTCTTACATGGTTGGCGATACATCAATGAAGAAGCAAAAAATCGGTTGAATAGACTAAGTGAAGAAGAAGAGTTGTATGTTACGTTAGAACTGACCAATCCTGCAACCCAGTTAGCTGTACAGATTCAAACAACAGACTATCACATGGTCGGATGGGCACCACGCTATCTGGTACATGACTTGACCAAGGCTATGGCTAACTCGAATGGCATGTTCGAAGCAAAAGTAGCACGTATGAATTCCAACACCGCATTTCTGAAACATCGAGTTTTGATCGAAATGCATGGCTATTGGGGTAAACATGAACCAATGAGTAGTAAAGATTACCAACTTCTGGTCCCACAAGACTAATTACACCTGCATTTAAACATGCTGAGTTATGTCCCGGTTGGCAGTTTTTTCTCATCTCCCCCTACACCCCCGCCATCATCCGCATCACCGCGCCCTGGTCCGCGTCACCGCGGGTCAACTCCCCGGCCACGCGCCCGGAACGCAGCACGAGGATCCGCGTCGACAGGTTGAGCACCTCGGGCAGTTCGCTCGACACGAGCACGATGGCCGTGCCCTCATGGGCCAGCTGATCGATGAGGGCGTGCATCTCCGACTTGGCGCCCACGTCCACGCCACGGGTGGGTTCGTCGATGAGGAGGATCGGGCAATTCGCGGCCAGCCACTTGGCCAGGACCACCTTCTGCTGATTGCCGCCCGACAGGCCCGCCGTGTCGTACCGGACATTGTCGGGCCGCACCGACAGCCGCCTGGCGTATTCCCGGGCCAGGTCTTCTTCCCGGCTGCCGCGGATCCATCCGAAGTCGGACCGGCCGGCCAGGGTGGGTAACCCGATGTTCTGGTCCACACGGAGCGACAGGACGAGACCGAACCGCTTGCGGTCTTCGGGCACGAGGCCGATGCCCGACCGCATGGCGTCGATCGGTTGCCGGATCCTCACCGGCCGGCCGGAAACGCTGATTCTGCCCGTGGCCAGGGTGTCCAGCCCGAACACGGCCTGCAGCACTTCGGTACGGCCCGCGCCCACCAGACCGGCCAGGGCCAGCACCTCCCCGGATCGCACCGAGAAGGACACGTCCTCGAATCTGCCGGGACTCGACAGATTTTCCACGGCCAGCATCTCTGTACCCGGCTCGGTGTCCACGTGGGAGGGAAAGTAGGCCTCGAAGGTGCGGCCGATCATGAGGTTGATCAATGAAGGCCGGTCGAGTTCGGCGGCCGGCCGGGTGGCCACGTGCCGGCCGTCACGAAGCACCGTCACGACGTCGCACAATCGGAAGATCTCGTCCAGGTCGTGGGAGATGTAGATCGACGTCACGCCCTTCGACTTGAGATGACGGATGTTCTCACGCAGCCGTTCCGCTTCCACGTGGGACAGGCTGCTGGTCGGCTCGTCGAAGACGATCACGCGGGCGCCGCTGCCCAGGGCCGCCGCGATCTGTACGAGTTGCTGCTGGGCCACCGGCAGTTTACCGATGGGCGTCTCCACGTCCATGCCGACCTCGATTGCGGACAGCAGCTGACGCGCGCGTTCCTCCATCTTCCGGTCGGAGACGAACCCGCCCCGGGCCGGCAGGTTTCCCAGACAGAGGTTTTCGGCGACGGAGAGGTTCTCGCAGAAAACGAGCTCCTGGTGGACCATGCCGATGCCCAGGTCCAGGGCGTCTCCCGGTTCGACAAGCTGCACGGGCCGGCCGGCGATGCGGATCTGTCCGCCGTCGAGGCCGTAAATGCCGGTCAGGATGCGGCCCAGCGTGCTCTTGCCGGCCCCGTTCTCGCCGACCACGGCATGGCAGGTACCCGCTTCGATGCCGAAGGTCACTTCGTCGAGGGCCGTCACACCGGGAAACCGCTTGGTGATCCGGTCGAATTCGATATAGGGGTGTGCGGGATTGCGGTCCATGGCATTACCCTAGGCTCTGCGACCCATGGTAGGATCGGGCGAAGAGAAGGCCGGACGCCTAATCCGGATCAGTCGCCCGTGTCGGGCTGTTCATCCATCTGCAGGTACCGTTCCGGCACGTCGGTGAATCCCCAACCCTGGAGCATCGCCGCCCACTCGCCGAGGTTCTCCCGGGACACGTGGACCAGTTCGAGGGGGTTGATCACGGGCACATCCTGCTGCAGGTGGATCTTCTCGACGATCAGGCGGACGGATTCGTACCCCCAGAGGTAGGTCGGCTGTCCCCACAACACGGGTACGATGCCCTGCTCGATGTAGGTCAGTTGGGGCGGCAGCGCGTCTACCGAGATGATCTTCATGCGCTCGGGATCCAGGTCGGTCAGCAGGGTCTGCGTGAAAAGCGCCCATCCGCCGACCATGGCCCATCCCTCGATATCCGGATAGGCGTTGTTGACGCGCACGACTTCGGCGGCGGCGTCCTGGGGGGTTTCGATGTGATAGAAGGTCCCCACGATCGATATCTCCGGATATTCGGCGGCCTTCTGCAGCACGCCTTCCACCCGCTTGCGCAGGTTCGGCGCGTTCTGATTGCCCGCGAGTATGGCCACCCGTCCCCTGCCGTCCATCGCTTTGGCCAGTTCCCCCATGATCAGGCCGCCGGTCTTGATGTCGTCCACGCCGAAGAAGGCGAACCGCTTCGAGTCCGGCGCGTCGCTGTCGAAGGTCATGACCGGCACGCCCCGGTCCACCGCGTCATTGATGGCGCCCGTTACCTTGGCTGCGTCCGAGCAGGAGATCAGGACAACGTCGGCGCCTTCGTTCACGGCCTGTGCGATGCGCTGCGCCTGTACCTGGCCGTCCTCCGTCGGCGGAGTGCGCCAGTCGATCACGATGTCGACGCCGTGCGCTTCCGACAACTCCCTGGCCGCCGCCTCGGCGCCGGTACGGGACGACAGGAACACGGGATTGGTCGTGCTCTTGGCGATCATGGAAATCACGAGCCGGTTGTCGTCCGGCGGCGCGGTTCCTCCGCAACCTGTTGCAACAATGGACAGGCCCGTGGCCAGCATGGTCATGGCGATCAGCGTTCGTAGCGTCTTCTTCAAAAGTATCATCGATCGCGTTCCTTTCTGAACGGGCCTATACGGTCACGGACCGGGCTTAAACGGTCACGGGCCGGCCTATACGGTCACGGACCGGTCCGCTCCGGCCAGTCTGCGAGCCGTGAGCCGGCGGTTCACCTGGTCGAGGACGACGGCGACGATGATCGCGCAACCGATCACGACCCATTCGTAGTTCTGGTCCAGGTGCAGGGTGCGGATGGACTGGCGGATCAGGACGATCAACATGGCGCCGAGCATGGCGTTGACCGCGCTTCCCCGGCCGCCGCGAAGACTCGCGCCGCCGACGACCGCGGAAGCGATCACGTAGAGTTCGTAACCCGTGGCATCGGCGCAGGAGGCCGAACCGTAGTAGCTGCTGCCCACCAGCGCGGCGATGCCCGCTGTGAGTCCTGAAATCACGTATACACCTACCAGGATCCGGTCGATCCGCAGCCCGGCGTAACGGCCGGCCTCCACGTTCCCGCCCACGGCGAAAATATGGCGGCCCATGACGGTCCTGGACAGGTAGACGGCGCCGGCGGCCGTGATGAGGAGCATGATGATCATGGGCATGGGATAGAGGGCGTCGGATCCGAAGGACAGTTTGATCGCGTCGGTCAGGGACTGCGGCACAAGTATGCTCTCCGCCTCGCTGGCCACGAAAGCGATGCCGCGAAATATCCACATCGTGCCGAGGGTGACGATAAAGGGGTGCACGCGGAGTCCGACCACCATCAACCCGTTCAGCAGGCCGCACAGCACCCCCAGGCTGACGCAGGTCAAGACGGCCAGCGCGACTACCGCGAAGGGACCTTCCGGGGCCACGGCCCGCAGGACCATGGCGGTCATCACGCCGGACAGGGCGTAAATCGAGCCGACCGAGAGATCGATCCCGCCGGAGATGATGACCATGGTCGCCCCGACGGCCATGATCACGAAGAAACTGGCGTCCGTGGCCGTCTGCATCAGCGTGCGGGAATTCAGAAAATTGTTGACGAGCTCGCCCGTAGTACGGTCGACGTGATATCCGGCGAAAACGGAGAGTACCGCACCGAGCAGCAGGATGACGAGAACCAGTCCAGTTTGCTGGGAACCGAGCAGGATTCGTAGCATCGGCAGCATCGTCGTTCCGGGTGTTTGCATGGTTTTGGCGGTGGACGGGATGTCCTGAATTTGTAAGGGACCACGGGCCTAAATCAAGGAAAACGTATCGGAAGGGAAATAGAAAACCCCGGCATGCGTCGTCGGCATGCCGGGGTCGGTGCTCATCCGTTCATCCTGCGAGGCGGCGTCGCGTCAGGAAGCCTTCTTTTCCGCGGGTTCCGCTTCCTCGTGCCGCAGCTCTTCTTCCCGGTCCTCGATGTTCTGCTGCGATGCCTTGATGCGATCCAGGATGCCGTTCACTTCCGTATCTCCCGACACGTCGGTGATGCCATCCTCGACCACCATCTGGTGCACCCGGCCTCCCAGTTCGGTCAACTGGTTGCGGATATCGGCGCGTGCCGACTGGATCTCCAGCTTGATCCGGCCCTTACGCGTGAGGTCTTCCGCCATGTCCAGCGCGCCGGACAGGCTCTTGCGAACAGTTTCGATCGGACCGTCCAATTCCGATTTGATCGTTTGCCAGAGGTTCATGATGTAACTCCTTTTCCTGGTTCCTTCGTGCGTCTTTAGAACCGCGGCTTAAGCGGCCGAATGGTCTTTACGGGTTAGACGTCCGTTTCGCCGTCCGGGTTTCAGTATACCGCAAGCCGGCACCCGCGTCAACGATAGAGCGCGTATGCGACGATGTTGATACCCATTCTGAACGCGGCTTCGCGTTTATCCGGCGGATCGTTGTGAGTCTTTTCGTCGGCCCAGCCGTCGCTGACATTGCTTTCGTACGTGTAGTACACCACCAGCCGCCCGTCGTGAAAAAGCCCGAACCCCTGGGGCGGCTTGCCGTCGTGCTCATGGTGTTTGGGCGGTCCGGCCGGGAAGTCGTAGATGATGTGATAGATCGGATGGTCGAAGGGCAGCTCGACGAATTCCTTGTCCGGAAAGACCCGTTTCATCTCCCTGCGAAAGGCCTCGTCCATCCCGTAGTCGTCATCGGCGTAGAGGAAACCGCCACGCGTCAGGTAGGTGCGGAGGTTCCGGATTTCCGGTTCGGTCCACCTCACCTCGCCGTGGCCGGTCATGAAAAGGAAAGGGGAAGAAAACAGGAGGTCATCGGTCAGGGTGACGACGCGCTGATCCAGGTTCGTTTCTATGCCCGCGCGCAACTGCAGCTCCCGGGCCAGGTTGGGAATGGCCTCGGGGTCGTTGTACCAGTCGCCTCCGCCGTCGTACTTCAACCGCGCGATGGTCAGCCTGCCGTTTTCGCGGTCGGCCGCCCGCCCTTCGGAACCCGTCCACCCGAGGACGATTCCGCACAGCAGGAGGGCGTGCACGCTTCTGCGAAGGGAGTTCATCGCGGGAAGCTCCGGGTCATCCACGGCCGCCGGGACGGGCGGGCCGGGTTCTGCCGCCCGCGCGCCGTGCGGAGGCCCGCACGCGCTGCCCGCCTCCCGCGAGGGCCATCAGGTAGACCAGGCCGATCGCGACAAGACCCAGGATTACCGTTCCGATCACGCTGAAACCAATCGTCGCCAACATACGCTCTCCTCAACAGGTGCTGAAGATACGTCCCCAGGACGATCTCCGATCGTTTTCTCCCCGAATCCGGTCAGCCGCCGACCCCGGCCCGCATCAAACGCAGGCTCGGTCTGCGTCAGCCGCCGACCCCGGCCTGCGGTACCGCGGCGCGGCCGGTATTCACGCTCCAGTCCAGCAGGCGCCGCATGTCCGTGAACCGGGTCCTGCTCGTCGGACCTCCGAGTATGACGGCGTAGATGTCGTCGCCCTCGTTGCCGACGGCCCTGAGCACGAGACAATATCCGGCTCTGCGGATGTATCCGGTCTTGCTGCCTACGCACGCCCACCGGCTTTCGGATACCGGTTCGCGGACCAGCCGGTTGGTGGTCCGGATGGTATGCGTGCGCCGGTTCGTACCAAAACGATACTCCTTCGCCAGGAGGATCTCCGCCAGCAGGTCGTCCTGCAGCGCATTCCACAGCAGGGCAATGCAGTCCACCGCGGTGGACGTATTGCCTGAATCCAATCCGGTGGGTTCGGTAAATCGCGAGTTCGCCAGGCCGAGTGAAGCCGCCGTTTCATTCATCTGCTCCACAAAAGCCTCGATCGTCAGGCCCGTCGCCCGGGCCAGCGCCCGGGCCGCCGCGTTGTCCGAAGCAATCAGGGTGGCGTACAGCAGGTCCCGGGCGGAAACCCGTTCCCTGAATCTCAGTTTCGTCCAGTTCGCCCGGTAGACGTCCTGCCGGGTGATACTGACCTGCTTGTCCAGGTCCGGATTCATGCCCATGAAGGTCACGGCCGTCATCAGCTTCGTAATGCTCGCGACCGGGAACGGCGACGTCGCGTTCTTCTGGTAGATCACTTCGCCCGACTGCATGTCGACGACAAGGGCGGCCCGCGCACGTACACGGACACCCATGTTCCACCTGCTCGACCTGATGGGCGCCGCATCCACTGCGGCCGGCGGTTCGGGCGATCCGGCTGGACTGTCCACTGCGGCGAGCGCACCGGGCGGTCCGTGCGGGTCAGCTGGTCCGTCTACAAAAGGGCCCGGCCTATTGATCGGGCCGTCTACCGGAGAATGTCCATCGGACGGTCTCGTGTCAGCGGATACGGAAGCGATCGAAAGCAGCAAGGCGCAACTCACCCATACCGCCCTAGGCCAGATAGGGTTAAGGCTACTCATAGCAAGGGAAAATAGGACGGGATGCGACGCTAAGTCAAGGTGAATTCAGCCGGTTATTCAGGCTGGTCTGCGGGGAAGCCGCCACCCGGTCCAGTCCGGCGGTTTCTCCCGAAACCGATTGGCCGTCGCCGATGGGCCGCAGATCGATGTGGACCCTGACCTCCCGCCCTTCGATGCTGAAGGAGGTAAAGGTCAGGTTTTGCGGAAGGACTTTCAGGCTGCAGTCGAAAACCTGGCTAGCGGTGATCTGGGACAGGTCGATCGCAGGAGACGTCACGATCCGTTCGATCTGGTCAATCTCCATTTCACGGCCCGTGATCGGCACCGAGGGCGGGTCCACCATGACGTCTCGCGCCAACTCCACCCCTTCAGGCAGTTGGCCAGTCAGGTCATAGTCGATCATGATCCGCCTGTTTACGATACGGTCGGATCTTATAGTCAGGCTTCTCGGATCGATCGAAGTGGCTACCACGTCGTAGGGCAAATTCACGTTCGCATCCGTTAGCGGCATGGTGTGCGTCCCGGGTTCGATGTCGTCCAGGTCTACCATAACGCGGACCTGGTCCGCCGTCAGCGTCGAAATACTCCCCTGGGGTCCCCGCACGCGTACGTTTACCTCGCTGGTCGAAACGTCAGTCAACTCGATATTGGTCGGGATGTTCTGGAATTCGAGCGCGGCGGTTATGGCGATCTCCGAAAGCTGCTCCCCGATCAGTACGAACCAGAGCAGGCACGCCGCACCGATGGACGCCAGTTTGGCGGTAAGGTTGGAGCGATTGAACCGGTATCCCGACCGGAGGGCGACGATTTTCTTCATCGCTTCCTGCATCGACGGCCTGCTTCGCGGGATCTCGATGGGCAGCAGTGACTTTTCGAGCGTCTGCCAGAGCTTCTCTCTGTCCGCCATCGGCGAGATGTCTCCACCGGACGCGACGGATACCTCGCCGCTTTCTTCGGAGACCACGACGCAGAACGTATCGCCGAGTTCCGATACGCCCAGGGCCGCCCGGTGGCGCGTGCCGTACCGGGGCGGCAGGTGCTCCCGGGTTGAAAGGGGAAGATAGGTGGCGGCTTCGACCACGCGTTCCTTCTCCACGATAATCGCGCCGTCGTGAATCGGAGAAGACGGATGGAAGATGCTGACGATCAGTTCCTGGCTCACGAGACTGTCGAGCTTTACGCCGTGCTGCACGACCCCGGAGATCCCGGTCGCCCGGGGGAAGACCAGCAGGCCGCCGATGCGCTTCTCCGACATCTCGAAACAGGCTTCGGTGATCTCCTTCAGAATGCGCCGGGAGATGGGACTGGACTGAAGCCTGAAAATGACCAGGGGGCTGACCCGCTCCAGCAACTGCCGGATTTCGGGCTGGAACACCACGATGATCAGCAGGAGGGTAACGCCGAGCAGGTATTGCAGGATCTGGCTGGTCAGGAGCAGCCCGCTCCAGGTCGCTATGCTGTAGAGGATGCCGAGAATGCCGAGGCCGATCAGGATATGGTACGCACGGGTCCCCTTCAGCCACATGTAGAGACTGTAGATCAAGGCCGCTATGATGAAAATATCCAGGAGGTTGACAAGATCAAACATCGACGAGGATTCCTTGGGCGCGGGTCAAATCAAACCATACGGTTACAGGCGATAGTTGTAGAAGATATATAATCACTATAAAGATAAGAAAACACAAGACTTTTGCATAAACACCGGTGACGCCGGATCCGGCGGTCTCTACACCTGGTCGTCGGACCGGGTCAGGGGCACGCGCCGGACGCGCATGGATCCTGCGGTCTCTACACCGTATCGTCGGTCGGGGTCAGGGGCACGCGCCGGCCGCGCATGGATGCGGGCGCCAAACGGTTGCCGCCGGAAGGGGACACCGGATGTCCATCCCGAGGTGCGGAAACCGGTAGATCCGGACGGGACTCCGACGGCCGGGGCTCCGTTTGATCACGCGACGGCAGCGCGGGCAGGGTCAGTTCGTTGCTGAAGGCCGTTCCGCCCGAAACGACGAATTCCAGGGCTTCCTCGACCGACAGGTCCACGGGTACCACGTCCCGGCGCGGCACGATGACCACGCGGCCCCCGGCGGGATTGGGCGTATTGGGCACGAAAACGCTCACCAGATCGTCACCTGGTGCTTCACTCGGCAGGTCGCCGGCGATGAACGCGATCATCCACGCGCCGCGGCGGGGGTACTCGACGACGACGGTCTTCCAGGACCTGGTCTCCCCCGTCATCGTGAAGGTGTCCAGGATTTTCCTTACCGGGTGATACACCCTTCGCGCGACGGGAAGCCGCATCATGAGGTCTTCGATCCAGGTGATCACCCTCCTGCCCAATACGTTCGAGGCCACGAATCCGGCCAGGAAAATCACGATCAGCATGAGCAGGATACCCAGTCCCGGGATGGGGGTATCCAGTCCCAGCAACCCGCGAATGACCGGCGCGGCGATGGAGTCCAGCCAGGTCAGCAGCCAGCTCAGCACGGCGATGGTAATGGTGAGCGGAATGAGTGCGATCAGCCCGGACACCATCGTACGCTTGAGAAACTGGCGGACGCTGGAAAACCTGGACTGCCGCTTCGGGAGGTTATCCAAATTGAAGGTGGACATGGTTTGCGCCTTGTCTGTCAAAAACCCCTATCCGTTCCGTTACTCCACACGAGGCCATACCACACACGGGGCCGCATGCTCTTCCATCCGGCCCGCTCCATCCGGCCCGCTCCATCCGGCCCGCGACCGAGGTTCCGCGACCGAGGTTCCGGCCTTTCCCGCACCTGTCATGCTATACCGTTAGACGCAGATTCCGTGTCGTTGGTTCTACGAAGATGGTTCTATACCTTGAACAGCTGGCCCATTCTTTTACCCAGTACTTTACCTGTGAAGAGCAAACTGCATGCCAACAGGATCATGCCCAGCATGCCCATGGCGCTCGCCATGTAGGGTCCGTCGGTAATGCGCCCCATCAGGCTGTAGATGGCCTTGGTAATGGGATAGTACTGTTCCTTGATGGCCAGGATCAGGCTGTCGCTCACTTCGAGCATGGCGAAGGAGAAGGAGAGTATGGCCCCCGCCGCTATGTTGGCGAGCACGAGGGGCATGGTGATTTTCCAGAGCGTTCTCAAGGGACCGGCGCCCATGTTCATGGAAGCCTCTTCCAGGGTGACGCTCATCTGCTGGAACCCGGCGTAGGCCGCCCGGACCATGTAGGGCAGGCGGCGCACGGCATAGGCGATGATCAGCAGGGGCACGGGGGAGACGCGGACGTCCAGAAAGGTCCCCGAAAAACCGGAGATGTAGCCGAAGGCGAGTACCAGGCCCGGCAGCGCCAGGGGCAACATGGCCACGGCGTCCAGCGCGTCCCGGAACGGGAAGCGCCGGCGGGTCAGCAGGTAGGCAATGGCGACGCCGAGGACGATATCGATGACGGTGCTCATCACGCTCAGCCACAGGCTGTTCTGGATGGAAAGCAGGGTCAGGTCGTGGGCGAAGATCTGACCGTAGTAGGCAGTAGTGTAGTCGGAGGGGAGCACGGTCATGAACCAGCGTTCGGTCACGGAGGTGAGGACCACGCTGAGGTGGGGGATCAGCGCGACGCCCGTGATGGAGAGGAGCATGCCCCAGATCAGGACGGTCTCGAGCGAGGTCGCGCGCTTCGAGGCCGACGCCACGTGGCCGCGGGCGACCATCTCGTAGTGGCGGCCGCCGAAGAACTTCTTGGAGAGATAGAACAGGACGAGCGTGACCAGGACGACGAAGACGACCAGGGCGTAGCCCAGGGGATTCGCGTGGACGTCGGTGGACATGTTGAAGATCTGGACCGCCACCACCTCGCGGAATTCGAAGATCAGGGGCGTGCCCAGATCCGTAAAGGCCCAGATGAACACGATGATCGCGCCGGCGAAGTATCCGGGCAGCATGAGCGGGAACGTGACGGTGCGGAACAGGCGGAAGCCGCCCGCGCCCACGTTGCGGGCCGACTCCTCCAGGCTGGGGTCCACGTTGGCCAGCGCCGCGGCGATGTTCAGGTACATGATGGGGTACAGGTGCAGCGCCTCGAGGATCACGACGCCCCAGAATCCGCCGCCTCCGAACCAGTCGATGGGCGCGTCGATCAGGCCCGTTTCCAGGAGGAACAGGTTGATCGAACCGAACCGGGCGAACATCTGCTTCATCCCGATGGCGCCCACGAAAGGGGGCATGATCATGGGCACGAGGGCGAGACCGCCCAGCAGGCCCTTCCCGATGAAATCGTACCGTACGAGGGCCACGGCCATGGGCAGGGCGATGATCGTCGTAAGGGCGGTCGTGACAATGCCCAGCTCGAAACTGTTGATCAGCGCCCGCTGCTGCACGGGGCTCTGCAGCATCAGCCCGAAGAACTCCACGGAAAACTGTTCGTCCGTGTAGAAGGCGTTCATCAGGACGTGCAGGATCGGGTAGAACAGGAAGAGGCCGAAGAAGAAGACGAGGATGCCCAGGATGGCGAGGACGCCGGGGGTCAGGTCCGAGAGATCGAATCGGGTGCTGGGCATGAGGGCAGGCTCCGCGGTACCGCTATCCCGGTTTCCCGAGTACGACGACCTGTGACGCGTCGCATTTGAGCCGGACCGGCGCGCCGGGGCCGGCGAGCCGCCTTCCGGGACGGTGGTCCACCAGCTTCATGGGCGTGCCGTCGTCCAGCCGGACCGAATACTGCTCGTGGTCGCCGAGGTAGACGGTCTGCCGCACGACGCCGGCCATCACGTTCTCGTCTTCGTTCTCGTCCTCGCCGGCGTCGGCGTCCGGATCTGAAACGCGGATGGCCTCGGGCCGGACGGAGCAGACCACTTCGTCTCCCGGCGCCAGGTCCTCGACGGGTTCGACCGTCGAATGGAGGACGCCGACCGCGGTCTCGACGGCCAGGGGTAGCTCCGAACGCGTCAACCGGCCGGTCACGAAATTCGTCTCCCCGATGAAATCCGCCACGAAGGCGTTCGCTGGACGATCGTAGATCGAGCGCGGCTCCCCGGTCTGGGCCACGGCACCCATATCCATCACGGCCACGCGGTCCGCCATGGAAAGGGCTTCCTTCTGGTCGTGGGTCACGTAGATCATCGTCGTGCCGGTCTCATCGTGGATCCGCCGGATCTCATCGCGCATCTCCAGGCGGAGCCGGGCGTCCAGGTTGGACAGCGGTTCGTCGAGCAGCACCACGTCGGGCCGGATCACGAGGGCACGGGCGAGGGCCACGCGCTGCTGCTGGCCGCCGGACAACTGGTTCGGCGACCGCTCGCCGTAGCGATCCATCCGCACCATCCCGAGGGCTTCCGAGACGCGGTCGTTCTGTTCCGATGACGGGATCTTGCGCAGGACGAGTCCATAGGCCACGTTCTCCCGGACGGACATGTGCGGCCAGAGCGCGTAGTTCTGGAACACCATGCCCGTGTTCCGCCGGTGGGGAGGCGTCCTCGTCACGTCGTGATCGTCGAACAGGATGCTTCCCGCGTCGGGCGCGTAGAACCCGGCGATCAGTCGAAGGAGCGTCGTCTTGCCGCAGCCGGAAGGACCCAGGAGAAAGAACAGTTCACCTCTTGCGATCTCCAGCGATACGTCGTCGACCGCCGTCACGTCACCAAATTTCCGGGTTATTCCCCGCAGCGTCAGAATGACCATACTTCGGTCTCCCCAGATATGAAAAACCATTCACGGTATGAAATAACACGCTTCCGCTCGCGCCGCTCGCGCCGATCCACGCCGGTCGCGATACGCCGTACCGCACCGTCTGCGACGCAGCCGCTCGCACCGTTCGAAGGCTGGACCCATGACCTCAACCGCTTTTCCGCTTCAATCTCCAGAGGTATAGCACCATCCCCGCCAATAACAGGCCGCTGCCGGAGAAGAGCAGGTACCTTGCGCCGGCCCAACCGGAGGCACCCGATCCGTACTTCTCGCCCGCCAGCCGGCTCCACGAGAGCAGGGTCCGGTTCCGGAAGGCCTGGTCCCGCCAGCGGTCGCCCAGGGCCAGCGATTCCTCCTCCGTGATGGGTACGGCGCCCAGCGACGGCAGGAGCCGCTCCACGTCTCCCGTTTCGATGGCGCGCCGCCACGTTCGTTGCAGGGCCGCGTGAGCGTCGATGACGAATACGCCAATCATGTCGTCGACGATATGACGCCGCGCGGCGCCCTTCACGGCATCGTACACGAAGGACGACTCCCACGTAAACGGATTGAAAGTGACCGAAGTGTGCGCCGGATCGATGCGCTGGTAGAGCCGGGGCAGCACCGTGAACCGGTTCAGCTGGAACTGCTCCGGCCCGCCCGGCGTGCCGGGCTGCTGCATCCACAGGCGCTGACCGGCCTCGGACAGGACATAGCGAAGGAAGGACTGCGCCACGGCCATGTTGGGCGCGCCTTTCAGAATCGATATCCCGTCCGGGTTCAGGATCGTGAGATTGTCCGGCATGGTATATCCGATCATCTCGGGGCCCACGGCGTTGATCTGTGCCCAGGCGTAGAAATCGATGGCCATCCCGTAGGCCACTTCGCCGGACGTCACGTCCTTGGGTACCTGGCTTCCCGAATTCGCGAATCCCCGGGCGTTGGCGCCCAGGGCGGTGATGATCTGCCAGCCCCGTTCCCAGCCGTAGACCTGCAGCATGATCTCGAAAGGCACGTGCGCGCTGCCGCTCTTCCGGGGATCGGCCGCGCCGACCCACGAGTAGAGCCCGGGATCGGCCAGGTCTTCCCAGGTCTCCGGCACGGGCAGTCCAACGAGTTGTGCCACCCGCTTGTTGTACATGATGCCGAACCCGGCCATCGTCGCGCCGTACCACCGGTAGTCCGCGTCGTATATCGGGTAGCCGCCCGCCTCGGCAGGTAGCCCCTCCAACTGGTCATCGGGAAGGCGGTAAGGCGCCAGCAGGCCGAGGCGCGCCAGTTCCACGAACGGATCGCTGCCTCCCCCGTACATCATGTCGATCCCGATGCCTTCCGGCTTGCCGGTGAACTCGGACTTTATGAACCGGATGATCTCCGAAGTCCCGCCCACGTCCATCCACTCGATCTCGACCCCGCGGCCGGTTTCTTCGCGGTAAAAAGCTTCGAAACCCCGGGTGAATTCGTAGCGGATGCCTTCCCAGTGCGGAGAGACGATGACCAGGCGGTCCTGCGCGGAGATGGAAGCAGGGTCGCCGGCGTTTAAGACGACCCCCGCGAAAAGGAGACCCCGTATGAGGGAACGAATGGCTGGCCGACGGTTCAACGGTACCTCGGGGAGTTCATGTCCGTTATCGCTTTCTCGCGGTGAGGACCAGCACGATGGCAGCCAGCAATGAAACCGCCAGGCCGATGCCCACGGCCGCCGGCCCGGCCACGCTGCGCATCAGGGGGTCGTCGATCCCGAGCAGGACGGCGATGACAAGCACGGGAAGAAACAGGGCGACCAGGAAGGTCAGCCGTCGCGAGGAGGCGTCGATTCTCCTGAGGGATTTCGTCTGGGCGGCCATCGCCGCGTCGTTCAGCATTTCCCAGGTGCGTGTGAGCGAGTCGGCCATATTCCTGAACCGGTAATAGGCGTCCTGCAGCTGGACGGCCGCATCCGCCTGCAGCGATAGTTTCTCGCCGGCGTAAAGCGAGTGGACGATGTCGCACTGCGGTTTGACGAGATGGATCATGTCGTTCAGGCGGCGCTGCCTGTCGTAGATCCATCGGGCTTCCAGATCCTGGTCCGGTGGAATCGCTTCCACGGTCAGCTCGGCAACCAGCGGTTCCTGGCAATCGGCAATGGCCTGCATGATCAGGCCGACCGCCTGGTCCGTGGACCGCATCAGCCGGGCATCCCGCTGGATCCGGTCCTTGACTTCCTGCAAAAAGGCCAGCGGGGTGGCGTGAACGGTAACCAGGTAGTCGGGCGCCAGGAAGAACCCCAGCTTGGCCGGCGGCGTGTCTGGACGCTCCCGCACGTGCAGGACGATGAACAGGTGCCCCGGAAACACGGCCGAATAGGGCCGGGTCGAGACCTCCCGGCAAGCCTTCACCGACAGGGGATGGACGCCGAACTCCTTGAAATCTCTCAGAAACGCCGCGTCTTCGTCCGTGATCTGCTCGACGTCCAGCCAGAACAGGCCCCTGGAGTCGTCCAGCGTCTCCTGGAGATGGGAGAGGGACACGTCATCGTAGCGGATGACGTTGTTCTGTTCCACGATCAGCAAGTCCCGCATGAAATCTCTCAGCTTCCTTTGTTTTTCTTTTCCCAGTAGAAGTAGAAGGGAAAGCCGGCGGCGACGATGGCCAGGCCGATGAGCGTATTGTAGATGAAATCCACGTTAGTCAGCAGCGACACCAGGTAACCGGTGATCACGGCGAGGAAGAGCAGGGGCGTAACCGGATAGCCCCAGGTCCTGTAAGGCCGCTTCGCGTCGGGCCGGCTGTAACGCAGCACGATGACCGCGGCGATCGCGAGGATGGAAAAGGCGTATGAAGTGAAGGAACCGTAGGAGATGATATCCTCGAACCTCGGCGTCAGCGCGAACAGGGCGGCCAGAATGCCCTGGGCGAGGATGGACGCCGCCGGCGTGCGGAACCTCGGGTGTGCGCGGCTGAGCCCCTTGAAGAAAAGACCGTCCCTGCTTTGGGCGAAAAAGAGACGGGGAGCCACCAGCATGTGGACGTTGACCCCTCCGAAGGTGGAACACATCACACCGATCGAGATGAAGAGGGCGCCCCCATCGCCCAGCAGGACCTTCATCACGTCCGCCGCGATCCACTGCGAGGTCTGGACCTGCTCGAAGGGCAGGACCAGCATGTACACGAAGTTCGCCGCCAGGTAGATCACGATTACGAAGAGTATGCCGACGATGATCGACAGCGGGAGATTGCGGCGCGGGTCGCGCATCTCCCCGGCGACGTAACTGGAAAAGGTCCATCCTTCGTACGAGAACAGGCCGGTCACCATGGCCGCGCCGAAAGCGCCCAGCGCGAATCCGCCCACGGCCGTCCCGCCACCGACACCGCCGAACAATGGCGAGAAATGATCCATCGATCCCTTCTCGGCCATGAACAGGCCCAGCAGGATGAGTCCGCCGAGCGCGGCTACCTTGATGAAGGTAAACAGGTTGGTGACCCTGCCGCTCCACCGGACGCCGACCACGTTGATCATCATCAGGATCAACACGCACGCCGAGGCGATTACCGCCTGGGCGCCGTCGCTCAGGACGATGCCCTGGCCGCCTGCGTCGGCGGTGATGATGTTGACCGAGCTGGCCAGGTAATTGGCGAATACGTTGGCGACGGCGGCGATGGAAACCGGCCACACGAGCCAGAAGGCGGACCAGCCGTAGATGAAGGTGACCCAACGCCTGCGGTAGGCTTCGCGGACGTAGACGTACTGGCCTCCGGTCCGGGGCAGCATGGCGCCGAGTTCGGCGATGCAGAGTCCGCCGCACAGCGCGAGGAGACCGCAGACCAGCCAGACGAGCAGGCTCATGCCCGGCGAGCCCACGTTGGAGGCGATGGCGCTCGGCGCCTGGAAGATGCCGGAACCGATGACGCCGCCCACGATGATGGTGGTGGCTTCGAGAGGACCGAGCCCCCGAACGAGACCTTCGTCTTCGGTATCGGCTACCGGACCAGCGGCGGTATTCGATTCGGTTTCAGCCAAACCTCACCTCGACGGAAATGCTTGTTAAATCAGGCATAAACATGTGTAATGCATACATATTCGCAGGTCAATAACAATCCCATTGGAACCGGTTGTACGAACCGGTAATTGCCTTGACACTCTACCCGTCCGGGCCTATATTGGGATGTTCGATTCGAGGCGGCGTAGCTCAGTTGGTCAGAGCATCGGAATCATAATCCGAGTGTCCGGGGTTCGAATCCCTGCGCCGCTATGATCCATGGCCTTTCTGCACTCGGAAGGCCATTTTCATTTTGTCTCCCCCTCTCGCGATTTCCCATGCAGGAAGCCATTGAACATAAAGTCGAAACCAGGGTCAGGCGCCACGGGATGATCAGGGCCGGCGACCGGGTGATCGCCGCGGTTTCGGGCGGCGCGGACTCGGTGGTCCTCCTGCACGTCCTGCACGGGCTCCGCGGCAAACTGGACATGGAACTGGGGGCGGCGCATCTCGACCACGGGCTCCGCGGCGAAGAAGGACAGGAAGACGCCGCCTTCGTCATGGACTACGCGGGGTCACTGGGCCTGCCGTGCGTCGCGGAGCGGGCGGATGTCGACGCCTACTGCCGGGAAAAGGGCTGTTCCATCGAGCAAGGCGCGCGCGAGGTACGGTACGGATTCCTGAAAAGGGTGCTGCTGGACCAGGATGCGGATTCCGTGGCAACCGGCCATACGGCGGACGATCAGGCCGAGACGGTACTGATGCGGCTCTTGCGTGGCAGCGGCAGTTCGGGTCTGTCCGCCATTCGGCCGGTCAGGGACGGGTGGATCATCCGGCCTCTCCTGGACGTCACCGCCCGCGAGATCGTCGCTTATGCACGGAAGCACGGGTTGTCCTACCGGACCGACCGCACCAATGAGGACCAGGACGTGCTTCGAAACCGTATCCGGCGCCACCTGGTACCCTTGCTGCAGAAGGAGTACAATCCCCATATCGTGCAGGGCCTGTCGCGCCTCGCCGACGTAACGCGCGGCGAGGCGGAGTACCTGGACGCAAAGGCGACGACGTTCCTCGCCGATCATGCCCGGCTCGAGGACGGGAAGATCCATCGGCTGGACCTCGATGCCTGGACGAACACGGCGCCCGCCCTGCAGCGGGTCCTGGTCCGGCGCCTGGTCCGGACCCTGGGCGGCAACGAGGAGCGACTGCGTTTCGACCAGGTGGAGGATGCCCGAGCATGGATCGGCCGGGGCCCGGTAGGCCGGATCCATGAACTGCCCTGCGGGATCCGCATGGAATGCCGCAAGTCCGAACTGGTCTTATGTCGAGGTCCTTTAACACCCTTCCGACTGAATCTGGAGGTTCCCGGAAGGGTGAAGGTGCCGGGCACGAACCTTTCGATTCGTGTCGCGGAGGGGTCCGTAGAAACCGCGCCCGACGCGTCGGCGCACCGGGCCGTTTTCGATGCGGCGGCCGTGCGCCGGCCGTGGACCGTGCGTTCCCGCGAACAGGGCGACCGCATGTCGCCCTTCGGCCTTTCGGGTCACAAGTCCCTGAAGAAGCTGTTCAACGAATGGGACGTGCCCCGGCTGTTACGCGACCGCGTGCCGGTCGTCACGGACGGAATGCGGATCCTCTGGGTGGCTGGTTACCGGCAAAGCAACGAGGGCCTTGTCACCGGGAAGACCCGACGCGTGATGGTCGCCGAGCTTATGGAGGACGATCCGGTCGCTTGACGGCCGGACCGGCGGCGGCCTGCCCGTGCCGGGAGACCACGTGATGAGAATCCTGCTCACCGAAGAACAAATCGCGGAGAAGGTCAGTAGCCTCGGGGCGCAGCTTTCGGCGGACTACCGGGACAAGAACCCGGTGCTCATCGGATGTCTCAAGGGGTGCGTGGTCTTCCTGGCCGACCTCATGCGGGAAATCACGGTGCCTCACGCCATTGACTTCGTACGCGCTTCATCCTATGGACAGGGGCAGGTTTCGGCCGGTGTCGCGAAGGTCGAAATCTTCGATGTTGACATCCGCGACCGGCACGCCGTGATCGTGGAGGACATCGTTGACACGGGGCTGACGCTGGGCTATCTTACGGAAGTGTTGACGAAGCAGGAACCGTTGTCCCTGAAGGTATGCGCCCTGCTGGTTAAACCGGAGGCGCGCCGTGCGCCCGTGACGATCGATTACCGGGGTTTCGACATACCGGGCGATTTCGTCGTAGGGTACGGTCTCGACTGGGGCGAGCGGTATCGGGACCTGCCGTACGTCGCCGTGGTCGATGATCAGGATGCCTGAGCGTGGGGTTGTGCGGGCGCGAATACGGTCTCGCATACCCTCACGCTTATTTCTTGGCATTAAGCACAATCACTCGGGACGGGCAAGGACGAATGATGAAGACCGGGCAGCACAAAGAGGGGCCGAGAGGAAGGCGCCCCGCCGCAACAGGCCAGGACCGCGGCAACCGGGCGCAAGCACCGCACCAGGATCGCGGCAACCGGCCGCACGCAACAGGCCAGGACCGCGGCAACCGGCCGCAAGCTCCCCGCCGGACCCGCACCATCGTCATGTGGGTACTCGTGGCCCTGCTGTCGGTGGTGCTGGTACAGTTCTTCAGCCGGAATCAGTCCGACGGTATGGAAATCGGATACTCCACTTTCCGGGACCACCTGGCCAGCGGGAACATCCTGAGCGTGACGATACTCGAAAAGACCGTCGTCGGTGAGTTCAGAAACGAGGTCAGTACACCCGTGCCCGGCGGCCGGGAATCCATGGAGACCCGATTCAAGGTCGAGATTCCTTTCGAAGACACGGAACTGATCGATGAACTGGTAAGGCAGAACGTAACCATCACCGCGCGGCCGAAGTCGAGCCCCTGGTATACGCACCTGGTCACCTGGTTTCCGCTGCTCCTCATCATCGGCCTGTGGATCCTCATCTTCCGGCAGATGCAGGGCGGCCAGAAGGGACTCTTCTCCATGGGGAAGAGCCAGGCCAAACTTACGGGAGCGCGCGAAGGCACGAAGTTCAGTGAAGTGGCCGGCGTGGAAGAGGCGAAGCGCGACCTGCAGGAGGTCGTGGAGTTTCTCAAGCATCCGGAAAAGTTCAGCCGGTTCGGTGCGCGCATTCCGAAAGGCGTGCTCTTGCTGGGCCCGCCCGGCACGGGAAAGACCCTTCTGGCCCGCGCGGTTTCCGGCGAAGCGGGCGTTCCCTTCTTTACCATGAGCGGCGCGGATTTCATGGAGATGTTCGTGGGGGTCGGCGCGTCCCGGGTGCGGGACCTGTTCAAACAGGGCAAAGAAAACGCGCCCTGCATCATTTTCATCGACGAATTGGACGCCGTGGGCCGCCACCGGGGCGCGGGCCTGGGCGGCGGTCACGATGAAAGGGAACAGACGCTGAACCAGTTGCTCGTGGAAATGGACGGATTCGAACCGAACAGCGGGGTCGTCCTCATCGCCGCCACGAACCGCCCCGACGTGCTGGACCCGGCGCTGCTCAGGCCCGGTCGGTTCGACCGGCACGTCACCGTGGACCGGCCGGACGTCAAGGGGCGCGAGCAGATCCTGGAGATCAAGGCGAAGGACAAGCCGCTGGCGGAGTGCGTGAACCTGAAGACCATGGCCAGGCTCACACCGGGCATGTCGGGCGCGGACCTGGAGAACATCATGAACGAGGCGGCCCTGCTCGCCGCGCGGGAAGACCATGACCGGATCACCATGACGGACCTCGAACGCGCCAGGGACCGCATCGTCATGGGCTCGGAACACCAGCTGGTCATGTCGGAAGAAGAGCGCAGAACCGTGGCTTACCACGAAAGCGGCCACGCCCTGACCGCCGCCCTGATCCCCGAGATCGACTCTCCGCACAGCGTCACCATCATACCCCGCGGGCAAGCGCTCGGGATCACCTATTCCATTCCGGAGGAGGACCAGTACCTGTATTCGGAAGCCTGGTGCCGGGGTCAGATCGCCTGCCTGCTGGCCGGACAGGTCGCCGAACGCATCGGGGTCGGTGACACGTTCAACGGGGCCGGCGACGACATCAAGCGCGCCACGGAACTGGCGCGTCACATGGTCTGCGGCTGGGGGATGGGCGAACTCGGTCCCCTGGCCCTCGGCAACCCGGAAGGGGAAGTATTCCTGGGCCGGGAACTCACCCGGAAGCGCGATTACAGCAACAAGACGGCCGTGAAGGTCGACGAGGACATGAAGCGAATCCTGGATGCCTGCCGGCAGCGTGCCGAAACCATCATTTCGAAGCAGGAAGACACCCTGCACCGGATGGCCGAGGCCCTCGTCGAACATGAAACGCTGGACAGGGGCCAGATGGATCAGTTGCTCGCGGGGAAACCGCTGGCGCCGGCCGTCAAGCGTGAAGCGGCAACGGGGCAGGACGCGAAAGATGAAGCCGGGCAGGCGGAGGAGACCCGGACGGACGATGAAAAAGCAACGGCCCCCACGCCTTTCAAGGAGCCTCCCCTGGCCGCACCCGGAGTCTGATCGTGGATGATGAACGGGTCATCGAGGGGGACGGGTTCCACTGGGACTGTTCGCAACGCACGCGAATCATGGGCGTCCTCAATGTCACACCGGATTCCTTCTATGACGGCGGCCGGTACTGGGACCCTTTAACCGCCGTACGGCACGGTCAGCGATTGGCCGAAGAAGGCGCGGACGCCATCGACGTGGGCGGTGAATCCACCCGGCCGGGCGCGGAACCGGTCAGCCTGGAAGAGGAACTTCGGCGGGTCATTCCCGTCATCGAAAAATTGAAGGACCGGATCGAACAGCCGGTGTCCGTCGATACACGAAAGGCGGAAGTCGCCCGCAGGGCCGTAAGCGCCGGGGCACGGATGGTGAACGACGTCAGCGGATTGACCGCCGATCCGGATATGGCCGGGACGGTCGCCGCTTCCGGGATTCCCGTGGTGATCATGCATACGGCGGGAACACCTCGGGACATGCAGAAGAATCCCGGCTATCGGGACACCGTGGGCCAAATCGTCGAATGGCTGGACGCACGCATCGAACACGCCGTGGCGCGCGGCATCCGAAGGTCGCGGATCATTATCGATCCCGGCATCGGTTTCGGCAAACGGCTCAGTGACAACCTGCTCCTGATCCGGTCCCTGGCGTCATTCCGGAAACTGCATCGTCCCATTCTGATCGGCCCATCGCGGAAGTCCTTCATCGGCCGTGTGCTCGACGCGGAGAAAGACGACCGGATGGAGGGCACGGCGGCGGCGGTCGCGCTTAGCGTCGCCAACGGTGCCAGCATCGTCAGGGTCCACGACGTCAGGGAAATGAGCCGAGTAGTCCGCATGACCGACGCGATCTGCAAGGCGCGGCAGGAGTAAGCGTCCACCGAGAACAAGGCCACCTATCTTCCATCATGACCATAGACATCGTTATCCTGGGTTCAGGAGGCGCAATACCGACCCTGACGCGAAACCTGCCGTCCGTGGCCATCCAGTGCGACGGCCGCGTGTTCCTCTTCGACTGCGGGGAGGGCACGCAGACGCAAATGGTCCGGGCGAAGATGCCCCTGAGCAAGATCGAGCGGATCTATATCTCCCATCTGCACGGCGACCATGTGATGGGACTGCCCGGCCTGTTGATGACCATGGGGCAGATACCGCGGGAACGGGCCCTGAACATCCACGGACCTCCGGGCATTTCAGAGTTCGTGGAAGGCAACCGGCGCTTTCTGGGCCACCAGTGCCCCTTTCCCGTGATCGTCACGGAGACCAGGGGCGGCCGGGTCTCCGAGGACGACACGGTCTTCGTCGAGGCCGTACCCGTGGACCACAGCTGCTTTACGCTGGCGTTCGCCTTCCAGGAAAGGGAACGGCCCGGTCATTTCCAGGTCGAGGAAGCGCGGCGGCTGGGCATACCGCCCGGACCGCTTTACGGGCGGCTGCAGGCGGGTGAAACCGTGACGCTGCAGGATGGGCGGGTGATAGAGCCCGGCCAGGTCCTGGGTCCCACCCGGCGGGGCCGGAAGATCGTGTACGCCACGGATACCCGGCCGTGCGACCAGGTGGTGTCGCTCGCCCTCGAGGCAGACGTGCTGATCCACGACGGCATGTTCAGCGACGACCTGCGGGCGCAGGCCCGGCAGAAGCACCACTCGACGGTCGTGCAGGCCGCCCGCATCGCCCGGCGCGCGAAGGTCGGCAGCCTCGTGCTGACCCATATCAGTTCCCGCTATATGCAGGATGGGCCGCTGGCCGCCGAGGCGCGCAAGGTCTTTCCCGCCACCCGCGTCGCGCGGGATCTCATGGAATTCAACGTGCCCATGTATAAATGAGACCGGCATGGTGAGCGTAGCCGACCCGGTCTGCCCGGTGCGCGTCTCTCCCCCGGGTCACTCCGCGGGCTCACGCTGGACGGCCTCCCAGGCCGCCAGGCCCCCGACCAGGTCCATCACGTCCGCGATCCCGTTCCGCTTCAGGATGCTGGCCGCCATGGCGGAACGATAGCCGCCGGCGCACTGGACGACCACCGTGGCGCCGGTGGGGATCTCGTCCAGCCGTTCTTCCAGGTGATTCAGTGGAACGTGGAGACTGCCCCGGATGGACTTGGCGGCGCGTTCCTGGCCGGACCGGATGTCGAGCACCAGGGGCGGGCGTTCCGTGTCCAGCCTGTCCCTGAGCGCCGCCGCGGTGATGCGGTCGGTCCGGCTCAACAGGTCGGGCCGATCATCCAGTGCGTGCATGCCGCCCTCCAGGTATCCGGCGATATGGTCGAAGCCGATGCGGCCCAACCGCAGGGCGGATTCCTCCTCGGCGCCCGATTCCGTGATCAGCACGATCGGCCGGTCCCGCCGAAGCAGGGTGCCCGCCCAGCTGGCGTACTGGCCCCCGAGCCCGATGTTGATGCTGCCCCTCAGGTGCGCACCCTCATAGTCCGAGGCGTCCCGCGTGTCGAGCAACTGGGCGCCGTCTCCCGCCTTGCGCAACACCTCCTCCAGCGTCAGGGGGTGCAGGTTACGCTTCAGCAGATGGTCCAGCGTTTCATGTTCCTGCGCGTTGAACGCGGCGTCGTAGGTGAAGTACGAAGGTGCCTCGGGCTGGTCTGTCGTGATAAGGCGGGTAAAGGTCTCCCGGTCCATCGGCTGCAGGGCGTAGTTGTACTTCTTCTGATCTCCCATGGTGGAAACCGTGTCCGTACTCAGGTTCTTGCCGCACAACGAGCCGGCGCCGTGCGCGGGATAGACGAGCGTCTCGTCGACGGTCGCCGGAATCAGCTTCCCGTGGAGGGAGTCGTAGAGCAGGTTGGCCAGGTCCGAGGCTTTCCAGCCGAGCGCGGCCCGCAGGTCCGGACGGCCCACGTCGCCGATGAACAGGGTGTCCCCGGTCAGCACGGCATAGGGCGACGCCGCTTCCTCGGGATCGAAGACCAGGATGCAGACGGACTCGGGAGAATGTCCGGGCGTCTCGAGAAAGGCGAGCCGGATCCGGCCCAGGTTCATACCTCCGCCGTCCTTCATCGGCTCGAAGGCGTAGTCCGCCTGGGCACGGGCCCCGAGATGGATCATGGCGCCGGTGCGGTCTCTCAGTTCCAGGTGGCCCGCGGCGAAATCCGCGTGGAAGTGCGTGAGGAAGACATGGCCGATGGTCATGTTCCGGGCTTCGGCCTCTTCGATGTACTGGCCGATATCGCGCTGTGGATCCACGACGGCCGCGACACCGGATGATTCGTCCCCGATGAAGTAGGACGCATGGGCGAGACAGCCCAGGTAGTACTGGTTCAGTATCATGTCGGACTCCTTCCGCGCTTCGACGCGCCTACCGCGCTCCGGCCCCTTCGGCGTTTTGCCTCCGGGCAGGCAGGGCAAGTCCCGGCTCGTCTTCCGCCAGATAAAAGGTGATGGAGGAACTCATCACCTGGTCGCCCCGCCACGACCGGTAACCCGACGCATTCGGTTCAAGCGCCGAACCTTTCAGGTAGGGCTTCCAGACCTGCGCGCGCTGCCGGTGCCACAGGAACACGCCGGCCACGTCTTCCACCAGCAGCCTTTCGGCTTCCTTGTACAGGGATATTCGTCGGCTCGGATCCCTGACCTCGGCCTCGGCCTCGGTCATCAGTGCGTCGAAATCGGTGTTGTTCCAGTTGTGCCGCCCATTCGACCGCCACAGTCCCAGGAGATTGCTGGGATCCACGAAATCGAACTCGTAGGGTACCATTCCGAAGGCCAGGGTGTGGTTGTTCAGGCCGTCCATGAAGACCTTGTTTTCCACGTTGCGTACTTCGACCTCCAGGTTAAGGTTACGCTGCAGCATCGCCTGGATCCCTTCCGCCGCGTCCCGGTGCATGACGATCTCGTTCCTCAGCCACATGTCCAGTCCGGGAATGCCTCGGCCGTCGGGATAGCCCGCTTCCGCAAGCAGCTGCCGGGCGCGCTCCGGGTCATATCCCTGGCTTTCCGCGTAAGCATTGTCGGAATAGGCCGGGAACCCGGGCGGCAGCATGGCGTAGCCGGGTATGGCGAACCCCTTCAGCGCGGAACGGCATATCGCGTCCCGGTCGATGGCGAGACTCAGCGCGAGCCGGACACGCCGGTCGTTGAACGGCGGTTGCGTCACGTCGAAAAACAGGTAATGGGTCCAGAAATTGGGCCAGGTGTGGACCTGGTCGCTCAATGCGTCGTCGGAGAGGAGGCGGGCCAGTTCCGCCTGGTTCTCCACCTCGGTAAAGTCGATCTCGTCGGCCTCGTACGCCGGAATCCGCGGAGGAGGCGTGGTCAGGTTGAACATCTTGTAGATCAATTTTTCCAGGTAGGGCTTGTCGACCCCGCGGTACATGGGATTGGCCTCGTAGACCATCCGCTCGCCTTTTATCCATTCCACCATGACGAAGGGACCGGAAGACACGCAGGTTTCCGGCCGGGTGGACCACGTGTCCCCGTACTTGCGCACCGCGTGTTCGGGCGATACCCACGAGTAGGTCAACAGCAGAGGCAGGTGGGGCGTGGTTTCTTCGGTCGCTATGTGGAGCGTCAGATCGTCGGAAGCCCACACCCCCAGGGAGTCCACCGGCACCGTGCGGGCGACGACGGCCTGCCAGTTCCGGATCGGCTGGTAGTACCACCCGAAGTCGTAGGCGTTTTCCGGATCGGCGCCGCGGCGCAGGGAGAAGACGTAGTCGTGCGCCGTCAGCGGCCTGCCGTCGCTCCACTGCAGTCCCGGCCGCAGGTGGAAGGTCCAGTCCAGCCCGTCGTCCGACACCTCCCATCGTTCCGCCGCGCCGCCCCGCAGCTCGAAATCGCGGTTGGTACGCGTAAGGGGTTCGGCGATGATGTACTTCCCCGCGGCGCCCTTGTAAACGGTACGGAACCACTCGTTATAGGGCCGTGACTCGGAGAAAACGCGAATGACCTGCTGCCCGGGAGGAAGGGCGTCCCCGGGGAGCGGCACGCCGATGGAGTTGACGTAGCGCGGTTCGGAGTCGGCGAAGAGGGTGTCGATCAGGCCGTAGGCCAACCAGGCCATGCCCGCGACGAGGATCAGCAGGCTCGAACGCCTTAGCATCGAAATGCCGGTCTTGTTTTGCATGTTGCACCTGCCGTGCGGCGGGGAAGCCCTACTCGTTCATCCGCGGGTCGAGGGCGTCGCGCAGGCCGTCGCCGATGAGCGAGAATCCAAGCATGACCAGGGCGATCATGAATACCGGAAAGAGGGCGAGGTGCCAGTAGTAGATCACGTTGGGCAGATGGCTGCTGACCATCTGTCCCCAACTCGGCGTGGGCGGATTGATGCCCAGTCCGAGGAAGCTCAGTCCCGCCTCGGCGAAGATGGCCTGGGGAATGCCCATGGCCAGGCCGACGATGATGGGGCTGAGGGCGTTGGGCAGCATGTGGCGTACGATGGTATGCACGTTGGAGGCGCCCATGGAACGGGCGGCACGGACGAAATCGGAAGCCCGCAGCGACAGGAACTGCGCGCGGACCAGGCGACATACGCCCACCCAGCCAGTCACGCCGATGGCGAACAGCACGTTGCTCAACCCGCTTCCCAGCCAGGCCATGATCAGTATGGCGAAGAGCAGGCTGGGAAAGACCGACATGACGTCCACCAGGCGCATGACGATGTAATCGGCCTTGCCCCCCTTGAACCCGGCGATGGCACCCAGCGGCACGCCGATCAGCAGGGAGATCATCTGTGCGACGAACCCCACGATGAGCGAGATCCGGGCGCCGTACACGATCCGGCTGAAGTAGTCCCGGCCGATGCTGTCCGTGCCCATGGGGTGGGTCCAGGACGGAAACTGCCAGGCTTCGTCGAAATTGGCCTCGGAATAATGGGACGGCGAGACCCAGGGAGCGAAGACGGCCATGAAGGAGATGACGATGATGATGATGGCCGCGGCGACCGACAGCTTGTTCTTCGTGAAGCGGCGCAGGGCGTCGCGCCAGAGGCCGCCGTCGTATGGGGTGATTTCCGTCATGGTACGGGTCTTTCCTGTGCTGGTCTTTCGTGTCTCTGGTCTTACGTGTCTCTGGCGGGTCGCCTCGCCGCGATCCGCTCGATGATCACCACGATCGCGCAGCCCGCGATACCCAGGCCGATGGACAGCAGGACTTCTCCTGAAAGCGACCCGGGCAGGACGTTCTCTTCAACTTCCTTCCACGGCCAGATCTTGCGCAATGAGCCGGCCATGAGGCCGATCAGGGCCGCCACGGTCACGTCATGGCAGCGGCGCAACAGCCACCTGAGCACCCGCGCGAAAAAGACCAGTCCCAGGATCCCTCCGCAGCCGAAGATGAGGATGGGAAGGAAATTACGCTCGACCACGGCGGTGAGCATGTACTGGTATTTCCCCAGGATGACCAGGATGAACGAGCCCGAAATGCCGGGCAGAATCATCGCGCAGATCGCGATCGCCCCGCTCAGGAAGACGAACCAGGCGGCCGAGGTCGTCTCGACCGGTACGGCGCCCACCAGGACGAATGCGCCCGCGGCCGCCAGCAGTAAAGCGAGGGCTTCCTTCACGCTCCAGCGGGACACCTTCCCCCGCACGGTGATGATCGACGCCAGCACCAGTCCGAAGAAAAAAGCCCAGACGTGGACCGGATGGTGTTCGAGGGCCCAGGCGAAGAACTGTGCCAGACTGAATATGGCCACGAAGATGCCGGTGACCAGGGCGATCAGAAACCGGTGGGGGAAACCATCGAACGCCTCGCCGAACCGGAAGGTCACCAGCGAGCGCAGAAACCTGGCGTTGACGGCATGCACGGCGTCGAGCAGCTCTTCGTATACACCCAGTATGAAGGCCATCGTTCCCCCGGACACGCCGGGCACGACATCGGCCACCCCCATGCAGAAACCGCGGGCCGAAATGCCCAGGTAGTCCCGGAACCTCCGTTTCGAGCGCGCGGCGCCGTTGTCCATTACTTGCTCCCGCGAACGTATCTGACCCGGGGATCCACGAGCGCGTACAGGATGTCCGTAATCAGGTAGACGATCCCGATCAGCACGGCGACGAGCAGGGTCAGGGCCATGATCATGGGATAATCCCGTTCGAAGATGCTCGTGACGAAGAACTGTCCCAGGCCCGGTATCCGGAAGATGCCTTCGACGAAGAGCGACCCGGTCATCACCCCGGGCAGCATGGGCCCCATGATGGTGAGCAGCGGGATCAGGGAGTTCTTCAGCACGTGGATGAACAGGACGCTTCGCTCCTTCAGTCCCTTGGCCCGCGCCGTGCGCACGTAGTCCATGCGGAGGTTCTCGAGGATGCTCGATCGGGTGTAACGGGCGACTATGGCCATGGGACCAAGGGCGTAGACGATCACCGGCATGATCCAGGTTTCCGGCCCGCCCCATCCGCCCGTGGGCAGGACCCTCCAGATGGTAGCGAAGAGGACGATGAACAATATGGATATGGCGAAACTGGGCACAGTGATCCCCAGGGTGGCGATAACCGTGGTCCCGTAGTCCACCCAGGTGTTCTGGCGTATGGCGGACAGAATGCCCAGGAGGATGCCGAAGGAGAAGGCCACGGCCAGGCCCATGCCGCCCAGCTGCATGCTGATGGGCCAGGTCCGCGCGATCAGGTCCGTCACCGTCTCGCCCGGACTCTGGAAGGGGATGCCGAAATCGAATTGCAGCGCGTTCCACATGTACCGGCCGTACTGCTCATAGAGGGGGCGGTCCAGTCCGTACTTGCGCAGGATGTTCGCCTTGGCCTCGGCCGACAGGGGCATCTTCTCCTCGTCGAAGGGGCCGCCCGGTACCGCGTGCATCAGGCTGAAGGTGATGACCGTGACCAGGAACAGCACGCCGACCAGGCCCACGATGCGGTATACAATGTATCGGAACATAGGATCGGGTTTTCTGATGCGCCGCGGCGGCTATACAGGGCGAGTCCGGGCGAGTCCTGACCAATCCGAGCGCGTCCGGTTGAGACCGGGCGAGACCGGGCGAATCCAGGCGAATGGGGACGAATCCGGGTGAATCCGCCGATTTGTGAAATGAGCGGGAATGCCGTTAATCCAGCCTTCAAAGTGCAAGCGGGCGCGCCGAGGTGTCAAGGTTTATTTCCCCGTTCCGGGATGTCATTCAGTGCGCTGCAGGCGACGGATTCAGACCGCTAAAAAACATACCCGGGCTAGTTGCGCGAGGGCCAGCGTTCCACCGCCGATCCAGGGGCATCTCCCCTTGACACCCCCCGTGTCGTTCCACACATTACCGACGAGATTCTACGTTGCCGGGATGAGGGTCAAGGAGGTCGTTCGCGTGCGGATCGTCGAGGTTTCCGCCCTGGTCCTGCGGCTGCCCCGGGTGACGGAAGCCTGTGACGGGACGCAGGATACCTGCCTGATCAAAATCGAAACGGACGAAGGCATAACGGGCTGGGGCGAAGTCGATTCGTGTCCCACCGTGGTCAAGGCCGTCATCGACGCGCCGTTGTCGCACCAGATCTGCAACGGCCTGGCCAACGCGCTGGCCTGCGCCGATCCCCTGGAAATCGACGCCTGCACCGACCGGATGATGGCGTCGGCCAACTACTATGGCCGGGTCGGAGTGGGACGGCACGCCATGGCCGGGATCAACCTTGCGCTCTGGGATATCGCGGGGAAAGCCGTTGGACAGCCCGTCTACGAGCTCCTGGGCGGCCCGCACCGGCTCCGGTTCCGGGCCTATGCTTCCGTCCTGTTCGGCGACACGCCTGCGGCGACCCGGACCATCGGCCGGAAATTCGCCGACCAGGGATTCACGGCGGTAAAGTTCGGTTGGGGTCCCATGGGGAAAGACGAAGAGCAGGACGTGGCGCTGGTGCGGGAGGCCCGGCGGGGCACGGGCGACGAGGTGGACGTGCTGATCGACGCCGGACAGGTGTGGGACTGGAAGACCGCACTCGCCCGGTCCCGGCAGTTCGCCGAGTACCGGCCCTTCTGGATCGAAGAACCGCTGCACCCGGACGACATCGAAGGGTATGCCGCGCTGACCGCTGAGAGTCCGGTGCCCATCGCCACCGGGGAGGCGGAGTCCCGGCTCGAGGATTTCGAACGGTTGGTCACCGAGGGCGGGCTCGACTGGATCCAGCCGGACCCGGGACGCTGCGGCATCACGACCATGGCCGCGGCCGGCCGGACCGCCCACCGGCACGGCCGCAAGGTCGTCAACCACAGTTACAAGAGCGGCATTACCATGGCGGCGTCGCTCCACGCCCTGGCTGCCCTGCCCAATGCGTCCGTCTTCGAGTTCTGCATGTCCGATTCGCCGCTCAGGCACGACTTGACCCATGAACGTTTTGCCATCGATGACGATGGACTCGTGGCGGTGCCCGAAGGACCCGGGCTGGGCGTCACGGTAAACGAGGAGACCGTATCGAAGTACCGGGTCGCGTAGCCCCTGGCCGAGGTCATACGCGGTCCATACAACCTGTTCACTAAAGGAGCATCTCGATGGCCCCGCCGAATCCGATCATGCACGCCGCGCTCAACCGCATCAATATCGAGGAGATCAAGGAACGGATCGGTCCGCCGCCCGCCTCCTGCGCCGTCGTTTCCGCGGACCACGTGACCGCGGCATTCATCTGGCAGGAATCGGGCACGATCAACGACAATCACTGCCATGATTACGACGAATGGTGGCTGGTGCTGGAGGGCGAGATCGACTGGGTGATCGAGGGCCGTGACGAGACCGTCCACGCGAAGGCGGGCGATTTCATCTTCGTGCCGGCCCTGACGTTCCATCACATATTCCCCGTGGGCGGCAGGCCGTCGATCCGGCTCGGCGTGGCGCTGACGGGACACGGGCACTTGCACGAGCGGCCGGAGCGCAAGGTGAAGGTCACGTTGGAATAAAGTCATCTGGAGTGTTTCCATGTCTTCGAGATCTAAAAACCTGGCGGTCATAAAAGCCTGCGGCGTGGTCGCGGTGCTCAGGGCGGATAGCCCCGACGCGCTGGTCCAGGTCGCCCAGGCCATCGGCAGGGGCGGCATCGGGGCCGTCGAGATCACCATGACGACGCCCGGGGCCCTGGACGCCATCGGCGAATGCGCGAACCGGCTGGGGGACGAGATCCTCCTCGGCGCGGGCACCGTGCTGGACTCCGAAACGGCCCGGGCGGCGATCCTGGCCGGCGCCGAATACATCGTGACGCCGACGCTGAACCCGGACGTTATCACGCTCTGCCGGCGGTACGGAAAGGTCGTCATTCCGGGCGCATTGACGCCGACCGAGATCCTCACGGCCTGGGAATGCGGCGCGGACATCGTGAAGGTGTTTCCCGCAACGGCGGTGGGACCCCGGTATTTCAAGGACGTCAAGGCGCCGCTCCCCCAGATCGATCTCATGCCCACGGGCGGCGTGGACCTGGACAACGCGGGCGACTTCATCCGGGCAGGCGCCTGCGCCGTCGCCGTCGGCGGGAACCTGGTCGACAAGGCCGCCGTGGCCGCGGGCGAATGGCAGGTGCTCACCGATACGGCCCGGAAATACGTCGATGCGGTCCGGAACGCGCGACAGGAAGGTGGGGGATGATCCGCAAGGCCGTAGTGCCCGTCGCGGGACTGGGTACGCGGATGCTGCCGCTCACACGGTCTGTCCCCAAGGAGATGCTGCCCCTCGGGCGTAAACCGGCCGTACATCACGTTGTGGATGAACTGGCGGCCGCGGGGATCGAACGCATCCTCTTCGTGACCTCCAGTCGGAAAAAGGCGATCGAGGGTTACTTCGTGCCCGGCGAGACGTTTGACGGGGCGGTAGACACGCCCGGCGGAACGTTCGATGGGCCGGCCGATGAATCGCGGGCCCCGGGCAGCGAAGAAGGGAATGGGCCGCCCGCACTGGACTATTCGTTCGTCCGCCAGGAGATTCCGGGGGGAAACGGCGACGCCGTGCGGCTGGGTGAGACCTTCGCGGGCTCCGACGCCTTCGTCGTGGCCTGGGGCGACGCCGTCATTCGATCGACGGGGGATGCCAGCGTCCTGCGGCGCATGATGGCCACCCACGCGAAGGAGGGCGCCGCGTGCACCATCGCGGTGGAATACGTGCCCGAAGACAAGGTGTCGCGGTACGGTATCGTAAAGCCCAGGTACGAATCGGACGCGGCCTTTCCCATTGACGATATCGTGGAGAAACCGCCCTCGGAAAGCGCACCCAGCCGCTACGCCGTGTCGGCCAGGTACATCTGCGGCCCCGGCATCTTCCCCGCGCTCGAGGCGACACCGCGCGGAAAGAACGGCGAACTGTGGCTTGCCGACGCCATCCGCGGCCTGCTCCGGAAGGGCGGACCGGTCTGGTGCGTTCCCCTGGGGGCCGAGGGCCGGCGCTACGACATCGGCACACCGTTGACCTACTGGGAAGCCTTCGCCGACTATGCCCTGGTGGACGAGGCCGAAGGCACGGCCTTTCGCGATCTTCTCCAGGGGCGGATGAACGAATCATGATGAACACACGCATACCTCCCAGGGATCGGCGCGCCGGTCGATCGGATGGTCCGAATGGTCCGAACGGTCCGCCTGGCCTGCGCCAGGTGGCGTCCAATTGAACGGGATCATAACCGCATCCGCACCCGGCCGTGTCGGTATCGTGGGCAACCCGACCGACATGTACGGCGGCAGCGTGATATCGTGCTCGACGAAGGAGAGGGCACGGGTCAGGATCCAGCCGGCGGACCGCCTGTTCCTGGACGCCGGTTCCGATCAGCGCGTCATCTCGACGCCGGACGACCTGGTCACTGGGGAAGACATTTTCGATATCGCCCGGGTCGCGCTGACCGGAACCGAATCAACGGACCTGCTCGCCAGGATCTCCTGGTCGACCGATATCCCCTTCCGCGCCGGCCTGTCGGGATCGACTGCGCTGCTCGTATCCATGGTCGCCGGCCTGCTCGCTTTCCGCGGTATCCGCCACAATCCGTACCATCAGGCGGAGCTCGTCCGCAGGATCGAGTACCAGAACCTGACTTTCTGCGGGTACCAGGACGCCTACATGTGCACCTTCGGCGGGCTTCATTACATGGACTTCAGGGGAAAGGAATTCCACCTGGAATACGGGACCGATCCCTTCGCCACCATGGAACCGATGGCTTCCTCCGCGCGCCTGCCGCTTGTCGTGGTCATCACGGGCGGCCAGCGCGTCTCAGGAGGCGTGCATACCCCCTTGAGGGAACGCTGGCTCGCCGGGGAAAGAGAAGTAGTAGAAGCATACAACGCCATCGCGGTCCTGGCACGGGAAGGCAAGAAAGCGATCCTCGAAAACCGGCTCGACGCGTTGGGGGAGCTGATGAACGAGAACCAGGCGATTACCCATTCTCTCGGCGGTTCCAATCCCGAGGACGACCGGTTCATCGAACTCGCCCGGCGTGCAGGCGCGTCCGGCGCCAAGCTGGCGGGCAGCAGCGGGGCCATCGTGGCGCTCCACGACACTCCCGGCGAACTGGCGCGGGTCATGATGGATGCCGGTGCCGCAGGCATACTCGAACCATCGCCGGGACCCGGGCTCGAAATCGAACAGGAAGACCCCTAGGGAGCCGCCGTGAACATCACCCTCGACTACCATCGATCCGGTCTCGACGTAAGCGTCCCCGACGATAATCTCGCCGCCGTCCTCAACATGCGGGAGACGCCCCCGCTGGATGATCCCGTAACCGCGACCCTGGAGGCCCTGCAACGACCCGTAGCCGGCCCGCCCCTTGCGGAAATCGCCCGGGACCGCCGCAATGCCTGCGTGGTCGTTTCCGACATCACGCGTCCCGTCCCCCACGACGTTATTCTGCCGCCGCTGCTGGAATGCCTGGAGCGAAGCGGGCTGCGGCCGGCGGACATCACCCTTCTGGTCGCCACGGGACTGCACGCCCCCATGGACGAGGATCAACTCCGCGAGACCCTGACCGACGACGTGGTGGACCGGTATCCCGTGGTCAACCACGTCGCCCGCAACGGGAACGAACAAGCCGACCTGGGCGCCACCAGCACGGGGATCCCCATCCGGGTGGACCGCCGGTACGTGGAGAGCGATCTCAAGGTGCTGACCGGGTTGATCGAGGCGCATTTCATGGCCGGGTATTCGGGCGGACGCAAACTGGTCGCGCCCGGACTCGTGGGCGTGGAGACGATCGAGCATCTTCACGGACCCGGTATCCTGGAGCATCCCAACGCCACGACGGGCGTGCTCGACGGCAACCCCCTCCACGAGGCCGCGCTGGAAATCGCCCGGCGGGCCGGGGTCGATTTCATCCTGAACGTCTCCATGGACGAGGACCGCCGCGTCACCGGGGTGTTCGCCGGCGAGCTCGACCGGGCGCACCGGTACGGGGTGAGTCACGTGAACGACATGGTCGTGGCCTCCGTCGAGGAACCGGTGGACATCGTCGTGACCTCGTCGGCCGGCTATCCCCTGGATACCACCTTCTACCAGGCCGTGAAGGGCATGGTCGGCGTGCTGGACATCCTGAAAGAATACGGGACCATCGTCATCGCCGCAGGATGCGCCGACGGGATCGGGAGTGCGGAATTCGAGGACCTGCTTCGGAAGACGACGGATATCGATGCCTTCATCCACTGGATCCAGCAACCGGGCGTATTCACCATCGATCAGTGGGAGATCGAGGAACTGGTCAAGGCGCTGAAAAAGGGCCGGGTGTTTCTTTACACGGACGGACTGACCGACGACGACGTCCGGGACTGCCTGGTCGAGCCGGTACCGTCCGTCGAGGCCGGCATAGCGCGGGCACTGAAGCGTCACGGCGCCGGCGCCACCATCGCGGTCGTCCCTCGAGGACCTTACGTCATTCCCCGGTTGATGCCAGGACAGGACGCCGCGGGGTAGTGCGACATGACCTCTAACCAGTACGTCCACCATACGCCCCGCATACATCCGTCCGCCTTCGTGGCGGAAAGCGCCGATCTGATCGGCGCGGTCGACATCGGCAAGGACGCGAGCGTCTGGTACCAGGTGGTGATCCGGGCGGACGACGAACCGGTCACCATCGGCGAGGGGACCAACGTGCAGGACGGCAGCGTCCTCCACATCGACGCCGGCATGCCCACCGTGCTCGGCAAGGGCGTGACCGTGGGGCACCGCGCCATCGTCCACGGTGCGGTGGTGGAGGACCACGTGCTGATCTCCATGGGCGCCGTGATCCTCAGCGGCGCGCGGATCGGCAGGCACAGCATCATCGGCGCCGGCGCGCTGGTACTCGAGCACATGGAGGTGCCCCCGGGTTCCCTTGTCGTGGGCGTTCCCGGACGGATAATCCGTACCGTCACGGACGAGCAGATCGAACGCATACACCAGACCGCCGAGGGGTACGTTGAGCGGCGCGGAATCTACCTGAAACGTCTGGTTTGAGGCTCCTCCTTACCGAATGGATTTCGACGCTCCGGACACCGTATCTGGCCTCAGAATCCGCTTGACTTTCGCGCTCTCGACCTGTAGTTTGCGGTGCTCTGATACGCTGGTCCTCCAGCGCCTGTAGCTCAATTGGATAGAGCACCTGACTACGGATCAGGAGGTTGGGGGTTCGACTCCCTCCGGGCGTATATTTCGTGGGACGCGGCAGCATGAGAAGCAACGGCGGAGAACACGAAGAATGGCTCAGGCTGGCACTGGAGGAAGCCAGGTCGGCCGGGGCCGCCGGTGATGTGCCCGTCGGGGCCGTGATCGTACACGACGGCGTGGTCATCGGCCGGGGCCAGAATCGCGTGGAGCGTTTGCGCGATCCCACCGCCCATGCCGAGATGCTCGCGATCCGCGAGGCCAGTGCCGCGCTGGGATACGAACGACTGGCCGGCGCGACGCTCTACGTTACGCTGGAACCCTGCGCCATGTGCGCGGGAGCGATCGTACTGGCCCGTCTGGACGAAATCGTGTACGGGGCAGACGATCCCAAGACCGGGGCCTGTGGCTCCCTACGCGATATCGTGCGGGATACCCGGTTGAATCACCAGGTGGTTGTAACAGGAAGCGTGCTGGCGGAAGCCTGTTCCGGGTTGCTGAAGGACTTCTTCAGGGCGAAACGAGGGGCGGGCGATCCGGCTGTAGAACCGAGGTTGCCGGAGAGGTGCGAGAGTGGTTGAATCGGACGGTCTCGAAAACCGTTGTGCCTCCGGGCACCGTGGGTTCGAATCCCACCCTCTCCGTTCTACAGCCCGCCGAACGGCATGCCGGAGGTAGACTAACGGCCAAGGTGTTGGTCTCAGACATAGACCTGGGAGAGGTGCGAGAGCGGTCGAATCGGCACGCCTGGAGAGCGTGTGTTCACCATGTGGACCGTGGGTTCGAATCCCACCCTCTCCGTAACAGTTTTGGGGCAGTAGCTCAGTTGGGAGAGCGCCAGAATCGCAATCTGGAGGTCGGCGGTTCGATTCCGCTCTGCTCCACTCGGAAGGCCGGGCGCCAGGCAGTCGGTGTCCCAGGCAGTCGGAGTCCCGGCAGTCCCGTATTACAGGCTTGGTTCGATTACGGTCGTGCTAGATGGGGAGTTAGCGGTGCCCTGTAACCCGCAACCCGCTACAGCGGGATCGAATTCCCATCCCGAGGATCGCACTTGCGTCGCCGGTATGCGCTGCATCCGGTATTGAAAGTCAGGTCCCGCGCAACGTGACAACGCCCAACCCCGTCAGGACCGGAAGGTAGCAGCGGTAAGCGCCTGAAGCGTGTGCCGCGGGAGCGCCTGGCCGGAGCCGGCGGCACGGATGCCTCGACACGAGTCGATTCGAGGGTGGGTGCACGACCGCTTTACCATTTCCCCTTCGTTCCACCTGCCTCTCGTCCCGATTTACCCAGGCATGGAGGGTTGGGCATTGGCCTACGAAGTCACCGCCCGAAAATGGCGCCCCCAGGAATTCGACGGCGTGATCGGGCAGGAACACGTCACCACCACGCTGAAAAACGCCATTCAGACGGGCCAGATCGCCCATGCCTACCTGTTCGCCGGACCCCGCGGCGTGGGCAAGACGACCACGGCCCGCATCCTGGCCAAGGCCCTGAACTGCGTCGACGGCCCCACGGTGACGCCCTGCAACGCCTGCACGTTCTGCCAGGAGATCTCGGAAGGACGCAGCGTCGACGTGCTGGAAATCGACGGCGCGTCCAACAACCGGGTTGAACAGGTCCGGACGCACCTGCTCGAAAGCGTCAAGTACACGCCCAGCCAGGGCAAGCACAAGATCTACATCATCGACGAAGTGCACATGCTGACCAAGGAGGCCTTCAACGCCCTGTTGAAGACACTCGAAGAGCCACCTGCCCACGTGTACTTCATCTTCGCGACGACAGACCCCCGGAAGGTGATCCCCACCGTGCTTTCCCGGTGCCAGCGCTTCGACTTCCGGCGCATATCGGGTCCCACCATCGTGGATCACCTGGCCATGATCAGCGAGCAGAGCGGGTACGACGTGCAGCGCGATGCCCTCGCCCTCATCGCGCGCCGGGTGGACGGCAGCATGCGGGACGCCGAAAGCCTGCTGGACCAGGTCGTCGCCTTCGGGGGCGCCGCGCTGACCGCCCGCGAGGCAGCGGAGGTCCTGGGCATCGTGGACCAGGACGTCTATTTCGAGTTACTGGACTTCGTGGCGGAGCAGGACGTACCCGGGGGACTGGACCTGGTCGACCGGATCTTCGGCCAGGGACACGATCTCGAGGAAATCGTCCTGGGCATCCTTGAACACCTGCGCAACCTGCTCGTCGTCAAGGCGGCGCCCGAAGCGGAAGTGCTGATCGGCGACGCCGCCCTCGCATTGGACCGCTTCCGTGAACAGGCCGGACGATTCGAGACGGAAGACCTGCTCCGGCTCTCCCATCTGGCCACGCAGATGGAACAGTCGGTAAAGACAAGCGCGCTTCCCCGGGTGCAACTCGAGACGGGTGTCGTCCGCATGATACGCATGGCCCGATCGGTTCAACTGACGGACGTCATGGTCCGGCTGTCCGAGATGGCCCGGCGCATCGGAACGGGAGACGGAGGTGCGGGAGACGGGGGTGCGGGAGACGGGGGCGAGGCATCAGCTACAGAAGCTTCCGGGACAGAGGCTTCCGGGACAGAGGCTTCCGAAACCCCGTCCGCTCAGACCGCCGATCCACCGTCCGGCTCTGCACCTGCGCCGTCAGCCCCATCGGGACCCGCTCCACCGTCCGGCTCCGCACCTGCGCCATCTTCGCCTGCCCCATCTGCTGAGGAAGGCGCGAGCCCCGCTGCATCCACCGAGTTGTCGAAGGCATCCACCGAGTCATCGGCGGCCACCCCGATTTCGGCGGCATCCTCCGAATCATCGAAGGCATCCACCGAATCGTCGGCGGCCACCCCGACTACACCGAAGCTGGATCTACGAACGGCCCGCGACCGATGGCCCGCCATCGTGGATGAGATCGCCAGGCAACCAGGCTTCCTGGGCCGGCAGTTGGAGGAAGTCGAGATAAAGAGTTTTACGCCGCCAGATGTAGAAGGGTCGGGAGGTCCCGCCACGATTACACTCGGGTTCGGGACAGGACAGGTCTTTGTTAAGGAACGAGTCGAAAAACGCGAAAACAGATCGCTGATACAGTCGGAATGCTCCAAAGCGCTTGGAATCCCGGTCCTGATTGAATGCGAGATCGACGAACCCACCGCGTCGGAAAACGCCGGACGGAAGACCGGTTACGCCGAAGCGGGGAGAGGCAGCGACGGCGACGGAACCGGTGACGCTGGCGCGGAAACAGCGGGCGGCAGCGACAGTACCGATGACGCCGAAGCGGAGATGGCCGGAAACGACCACCGGGAGGTTATCGCCGGGGCCGAGATGGCCGGCGGCGACGCTGCGGCAGAGGATGCCGGCGCCGAGATAGCCGGCGGCGACCAGCCGGATGTCGTGAGTACCGGGACGGCAGGCGACCGGGCCGACGACGCCGGGGCCGAGATGGCCGGCGACAACGACATGACCGACGACGCCGGGGCCGGTCTTGACGAGTATCCCGGCTCGGCCGAAGAAATCGTCAGTGAAGCACAGGACACCACTACGGCCGGCAATACAGGCGGCCAGGCGGCAAACATCCGCGCGGGCGCCGCGAAAGATCCGGCCGTCAGGAAAATCGTGGAGGCCTTCGACGGCCAGATCGTGACGGACTGAGTCCGAGTCGCGGCAGTTAAAGGACTGAGTCCTGGTCGCGGCTGACAAAAGCGAACAGGAAAGGGCAGGAAAGGAAAAGGATATGGCCAAGGGCATGTCGGGCATGATGAAGCGCGTCCAGCGAATGCAGAAGAAGATGATGCAGATTCAGGAAGAAATGGCCGGGAAGCGGGTCGAAGGCACGGCGGGCGGCGGGATGGTTACCGCGGTGGTCGATGGCCGGCTGAGCGTCGTGGAAATCAGGATAGATCCGGCCGTGGTGGATGCCGATGACGTGGAGATGCTCGAGGATCTCATACTGGCCGCCGTCAACCAGGGCCAGCAGAAGGCGCAGGAAATGGTGAACCAGGAGATGGGCCAGATCACCGGTGGACTGAACATCCCCGGTATGGGACCGTAACACCCCGTCACGAATGGTTTCGCCGATTCCGATCTGGTCGTACTATCCGGTCGTACTGGATGTAAACCCATGGTGCGCAAATACAGTTCCGAGGCCCTGGCCATACTGGTGGACGAGTTGAGCCGCCTGCCCAACATCGGCAGGGTGACGGCCCAACGGTTGGCCTTCCATATCCTGAAGGGGCCCGCCGAACGCGCCTTCTCGTTGTCCGACGCCATCCGCGCGGTGAAGGAAAAGGTCCGGTACTGCGACGTGTGCTGGAACATCACCGAGTCCGAGACCTGCGAGATCTGTCACGACGCCCGGCGAAGACCGGAGACCATCTGCGTGGTGGAAGAACCCCGCGACGTGATCACGCTCGAAAGCACGGGAGAATACCGCGGTCTGTACCACGTGCTCCACGGCGCGCTTTCGCCCCTCGACAACATCACCCCGGACGACATACGCGCCCGGGAACTCGTGGACCGGATGAGCGACTCGGTGGAAGAGGTCATCATCGCGACCAATCCCAATATCGAGGGAGAAGCCACCGCGCTGTACCTCAGCCGCCTGATCAAGCCCCTGGGCGTGCGGGTTACCCGCCTCGCCCGAGGCCTTCCCATGGGCGGCGACCTGGAGTACGCCGACGAAGTAACCCTCGCCCGCGCCCTGGAAGGCCGCACGGAGTTGTAACACGGATCGGAACTGTAACCCGGAACTGAATCAAGCTCGCCGGACCGGACCGGCGATCCCCTTGCCGCCATGAACCTACCCAACAAGCTGACCATATTCCGCATCATCCTGAGTCCCATCTTCATGGTCTTCTTCTTGGTAGATACATTGTATACACGGTATATCGCGCTGGTCATCTTCATGATCGCGGCGCTGACCGACCTGTACGACGGCTACCTGGCGCGTAAGACCGGGGTGATCACCAGTTTCGGAAAGTTCATGGACCCCCTGGCGGACAAGATCCTCACGTCCACCGCGCTGATCTGCTTCGCGTCTCTCGGCTACATCTATACCTGGATGGTCCTGGTCATCATCGGAAGGGACTTCATCGTGACCGGCCTGCGGTGCATCGCGGCGTACCGGGGCCTGCTCATCCTGCCGACCCAGGTCGCCAAGTGGAAGACCGCCTCGCAGATGGTGGTCATCGTGATCATCCTGCTCTATATCAACATACAGACGACCATGATCGCCTTCGGCCAGTGGAACGGGGAGTTTGATGACATCGCCTGGTGGGTGCTCAACGGCATGGTCTTCGTCTCCATGGTGCTCACGGTCAGTTCCGGTCTGGACTACGTGGTCAAGAACCGGTCCATATTCACCAGTCTGCTGAGGTAGACATGCGCGCCTTGATCACCTTGCTGTCGACCGGATGTTACGTCGGCTATACGCCCCGCGCGCCTGGCACGGCGGGCAGCATTCTGGGGCTGGGGCTGGTCTGGGCGCTGACCGGTCCACTCGGACTGACCGTACCGTATTACCTGCTGGCCACCGCGCTCTTTTTCGTCCTCGGCGTCTGGGTATCGAGCCGGGCGGAACCCCTGTTCGGCCACGACGGGCCCAGGATCGTCATCGACGAAATCGCCGGCGTCCTGATCGTCTTTGCCGGCATGCCCTTCGACCTGTTGACCGTGGTCGCGGGGTTCGTCCTGTTCCGCGTCCTGGATATCTGGAAACCCTTTCCCTGCGACCGGGTGCAGCACCTTCCCGGAGGACTCGGGGTCATGATGGACGATGTCGTGGCCGCGATTTACGCCCATCTCCTGTTGCGAATCCTGACGGGGGTCTTGTCATGAAGTCCGCCGCAATCATCACGATCGGCGACGAACTGCTCTACGGTTCCGTGGTCGACACCAACGCCGCCTATATCGGCCAGCGCCTGACGGAAACGGGCATCGAGCCGGTCTGTTCCATGACCGTGGGCGACGAGGGTTCCCGCATCGGCCAGGCCCTGGAAACCGTGTGCCGGCAGGCGGACGTGGTGCTCGTCACGGGCGGACTCGGACCGACGCACGACGACGTGACCAAGACCGTCATCGCCGACGTGATCGGACAGGACCTGGTCTTTCATCCCGAAATTATGGATACCGTGGAAGGTATGTTCACCCAGCGGGGCATGGCCATGCCGGAATCGAACCGCATCCAGGCCTATATACCCCGGCACGCCGAGGTGCTCGACAATCCCGTGGGCACGGCGCCCGGCTTCCTGGTGCGCCACCACGACGCCGCCGTGTTCGTCATGCCGGGCGTGCCCCGCGAGATGAAGAAGATGCTGAACGAACAGGTGCTGCCACGGCTGAAGGACCAGGGCGCGGGCAGGGTCATCCTGCACCGGTGGCTCCGCACCACGGGCATCGGCGAATCAAATCTCTCCCAGATCATCGGCGATGTCATCGATGAGGCGGAGGACGTCAAGATCGCCTCCCTGCCCCAGGAGACCGGGGTAAACCTGCGGCTCACGGCAGAGGGCCGCACCGGTGAGGAGGCCAGGCGGCGTATCGAAGCCGTCGAATCCAGGATGGTCGCCCGGGCCGGCGAGCATATCTACGGTGTGGATGACGACACCCTTGAAGAGGTGGTGGGACGCCTGCTTCGGAAGGCGGACGCGACCGTGGCGATCGCCGAGTCCTGCACCGGCGGCCTCGTGGCTTCCCGCATGACCGACGTGCCGGGCAGTTCCGATTACCTGCTGGAGGGGGTCGTGTCCTACAGCAACGCCGCGAAAATGGCGCGCCTGGAGGTGCCGGTGGGTACGATCGACCGCCACGGCGCGGTCAGCGCGGAAACCGCGGCCGCCATGGCCCAGGGAATCCGGCATACCAGCGGCGCCGCCTACGGACTGTCCACTACCGGCGTCGCGGGGCCCGGCGGCGGGACGCCCGAGAAACCGGTGGGGCTGGTCTACCTGGGTCTCGCCTCGGCGGACGGCGTCGAGACGCGAAAACTCATGCTGGGGCCGGACCGGCAGGTCAACAAGACCCGGGCCGCGCTGGCCGCCCTGAACCTGCTGCGGCAGGCGCTTACCCGCGCGACCGGCACGAACCGGATTCCCGGGAACCGCAACCCTTAAGGCCACATAGAAAGGTTATCGATGCGTACGTTCATCGCCGTGGAAGTCCCGGATTCCGCAAAGGACCGGATCGCGCAACTGGTCAACCGGCTCAAGACGACGGGAACCGACATCAAGTGGGTGGAACCCGACAACATCCACGTGACGCTGAAGTTCCTCGGCAACATCGAGACGGACCAGCCGGCGGTCATTCGCGACGGTCTGGGCGCGGCGCTCGATTCGACGGTCCCCTTCGACCTCAAGCTGGGACGCATCGGCGCCTTCCCGGATATGAACCGCCCGCGCGTCTTCTGGATTTCGGTCGTAGAAGGACGGGACGAACTGGTCGCCATGCAACAGCGCATCGAATCCGAACTGCACGCCCGCGGCTTCGTTCGCGAGGAAAGGCCCTTTTCGCCGCACCTGACCATCGGCAGGGTGCGATCGCCGCGGGGCCTGGCCAAGCTTACGGATCTGGTCCGCGACATGACGTTCGAGACCGAACCGTTTACGGTGAAGCGCGCGGCCGTGGTGAAGAGCGACCTGAAATCGGAAGGACCGTTGTACACGGTCATCGATCATGTCGAGCTGGAATGACCAACTGGAATGACCATGCCGACCATAACGGACATCACGCCGCGGGGGAGTGGAGGGCGACGGGAACGCACGGTCACGATTGACGGCGAGCGCACCCTGACGATCACGGAGGAGACCTTCATCCGGTTCGGACTTTTCGACGGCCAGGCGATGGACCCGGAACGGCTGCAGGAAGTGGAATTGGCCGACGGCGTCTCCCGGGCCATGGCAGAAGCCCACCGGCTCATCGACCACCGCATGCGGACGCGCCGCGAGCTGGCGGTGAGACTCAGGTCCAAAGGCCGGCCGGATGAGGTGATCGACCAGGTGCTGGACCGGCTGGAGCACGCGGGACTGATCGACGACGGGCGCTTCGCCCGGCTGTGGATCGACGAACGGCTTCGGAGAAGGCCGGCCGGCCTGTCCCTGCTGCGCCGCGAGCTGCGCCAGAAGGGGATCGACGCCGAAGTCGTCGATGCCGCCCTCGAGGAAAGTGCATCCCGCGAAGGGGAATCCGAACGGGCCTACGAAGCGCTGCGCCGCCAGTCCCATCGATATGCCTGCCTGGACCGCGACGCGGCGCACCGCCGCATGGTCGCCTTCCTGGGCAGGCGGGGGTTCGGGCAGGCCGTCATCTACCAGGTCGTCCATCGCGTGCTGGACGAGACAGAGGAGTACCGAAATTGACCGGAGCCGAACTGCGAAGGTCCTTTACCGGCTTTTTCGCCGAGCGAGATCACACGGTCGTGCCAAGCGCAAGCGTGGTGCCCTGGGACGATCCCACGTTGCTCTTCACCAACGCGGGAATGAACCAGTTCAAGGACGTGTTCCTCGGGCGGAGCACCCGCGAATACGTACGCGCGGTGGATTTCCAGAAGTGCATTCGCGCCGGCGGAAAGCACAACGACCTCGAGGACGTGGGCCGGTCGCCCATCCACCAGACCTTCTTCGAAATGCTCGGCAACTGGTCCTTCGGCGACTACTACAAGGAAGAAGCCATAACCTGGGCCTGGGAACTGCTCACGGAAAAGTGGGAACTCCCCGCCGAACGGTTGTGGGCGACCGTGTTCCGGGAGGACGACGAGGCCGAGGCCTTCTGGCATCACCATACCGGCATCGCCGGCGACCGTGTCCTGCGGTTCGACGAAAAAGACAACTTCTGGGAAATGGGCGAGACCGGGCCCTGCGGTCCGAACTCGGAAATCCACTACGACCTGGGGCCGGAGCGGTGCAACCGGAAAGACGATCCCGGCCACGTCTGCGGGGTCAACGGAGACTGCACGCGATACGTGGAAATCTGGAACCTGGTCTTCATCCAGTACGATCGGGGCGCCGACGGCGCCTTGACGCCTCTGCCGTCGCGTCACGTGGACACGGGCATGGGATTCGAACGCATGCTCAGCATCCTGCAGGGTGTGGAATCGAACTACGAAATCGACGTGTTCCGCCCGCTGATGAACCACATCGGAGAACTGTCGCAACATCCCTACGCGGAAGGGGATACGGCCATGGCCTACCGCGTGGTCGCCGATCACGTCCGGGCCCTGGCGTTCGCCATCGCCGACGGCGCCCTGCCTTCCAACGAAGGCCGGGGCTACGTCCTGCGACGCATCCTCCGCCGCGCGGCGCGGTTCGGCCGCAATCTCGGACTGGCCGATCCCTTCCTCTACCGGCTCGTGCCGACGCTCGCCGAAGAGATGGGCGCGGCCTACCCGGAACTCTCCACCGCGCAGCAAAAGGTGGAGCAGATAGTCAGGTCCGAAGAGGAGAACTTCGGACGCACGCTCGACCACGGACTCGAACTCTTCGAGGATATCGTCGACCGGGCGGGCGCCGAAGGACGAAATGAAATCCGGGGAGAAGAGGCCTTCAAACTGTACGATACCTACGGTTTCCCCGTGGATCTGACGCAGCTGATGGCCGAAGAGAAGGACATGATCGTGGATATGGCCGGCTTCGAGGCGGAGATGGCGCAGCAGCGGGAGAGGTCCATAAAAGCGAGAAGTACGAGCGGTACGCCTTCAGTCACGGCTGATGTACGGGTTGAAAATCCTACCGTATTCCACGGATACGATACGCTCACCGTCGAGGAAGCCGAGGTCGTAACAGTTGAGGGCGGCTCCGTATTCCTCACCCGTACCCCCTTCTACGGCGAATCGGGTGGACAGGTGGGCGACACCGGCTGGCTGGAGACCGAGTCGGGCGACCGGATTGCCGTGCTGGACACCACGAGAGACGGCGACACGATCATCCACCACTGCGATCCGGACAGCGCCTCTGGTCTCGAGTCCGGCATGACCGTCACCGCGCGGGTCGACGCGGCACGCAGGCGGTCCATCATGCGGAATCACACGGCGACCCACCTACTGCACGCCGTGCTTCGGGAGACCCTGGGCGCGCACGTGGAACAGCGGGGCTCCGTGGTCGCGCCCGACCGCCTGCGTTTCGATTTCTCGCATTTCAGCGCCGTCACGCCCGAAGAACGGAACGCGATAGAACGGCGGGTCAACGAACTCGTCTGGGAGAACATCGGCGTCGAACCGTTCGAAACCGACCTGGAAGACGCAAGGCGCCAGGGCGCCATGATGTTGTTTACGGAAAAGTACCCTGACCGGGTGCGCGTGGTGCGCATCGGCGAGGCAAGCCTGGAGTTGTGCGGCGGCACGCACCTCGCCGCCACGGGAGAGATCGGGCTGTTCAGGCTGGTCCGGGAATCGGGCATCGCCGCCGGCGTGCGGCGGGTGGAGGCCCTGACCGGCTCCGGGGCGTACGAAGCCGTCAAGCGGGACGAAGGACTCGTCGCGGGGGCCGCGGACGCCCTCAAAAGCGAGCCGGAGGACCTGGTGAAAAGGGCTGGTGACCTGACCGAGCGGGTCCGCGAACTGGAACGGCACGTCCGCGACCTGAGCAGCGATTCCGCCCGGAACTGGGTCGACGACATGATCAACAGGGCCGTCGAAGTGGACGGCGTCGCCGTCGCCGCGGCCCGGGTGGATTCCCCGGACATGGACACCCTGCGCGCCATGGGTGACACGTTGCGCGAGCGTCTTGCCGGCGCGGCGGTCGGCGTGCTTTTCGCAAGCTTCGACGAACGGCCCGTCTGTATCGTCGTAGTCACCGATGAAGCGATTTCGGGGAACGGCCTCAACGCGGGCAGGCTGGCGCGGGACGTGGCCGCCTTCATCGGGGGCGGTGGCGGCGGCAAGGCGCACATGGCGCAGGCGGGCGGGAAGGACGCGTCCCGGATCGACGAAGCCGTGGAACAGGCGCCGGGGGTTGTGACGAAACATCTGCGGGACGCCTGACCATGATCGGCCTGATCCTATGCGCATCCTCATAACCGGTGCCCGGGGACAACTGGGTACGGACCTGCAGCGTTCGCTGGCGGAACACGAACTTATTCCGTGTACGCACGACGAACTCGACGTTACCGAGAAACACCGCGTGTACGGCCTGCTGAAAGACCGCCGGCCCGATGCGGTGATCAATACCGCGGCGTACCACAGGGTCGACGAGTGCGAGTCTCATCCCGACAAGACCTTCGCCGTCAATGCCTTCGGCCCCTGGCACCTGGCCATGGCCTGCCGCATGTACGGGGCGAAGCTGGTGCACGTCAGCACGAATTTCGTCTTCGACGGCACGGCGGGTCGGCCTTACCGGGAGGATGACCTGCCCCTGCCCCTGAACGTCTACGGCACGGCCAAGCTTTCCGGCGAGCACCTGGTGCGTTCGACCTGGGACCGTCATTTCATCATCCGCACCACCGGCCTGTTCGGCCACTCCGGCGGGGGCGGGAAAGGATACAATTTCGTCGAGGCCATGATCCGTGCGGGTACGGAAAGACGGGAAGTGTCCGTGGTCGGCGACCAGGTGATGTCGCCCACGGCGACGGCCGACCTGGCCCGCGCGCTTGCGGAACTGGTGACCACCGACGCCTTCGGCACGTACCATGTGACCAGCGAAGGCGCGTGTTCCTACTATGACTTTGCACGGACCATCTTTCGGAAGACGGGCGTCGATGCGGCCTTGAAGCCCACGACCACCGAAGCGTACGGCGCTCCCGCCGCCCGGCCCCTGTACACGGTGCTGGACAACGGCCGGATCCGGTCCCTGGGCATCGCGGAGATGCCCTCCTGGGAAGACGCCCTGTACGGTTACCTGGCGAGTCGAGCAGGCACCGTGGACGCGCGGCGGGCCGGCCCCACCGACGCGGGGCGTTCGGACCCAACCGACGCACCGAAGGCCGACCCCGGCGACGAGCGCAGGGCGCACACGGACCCCACCGACGAAACAACCAGCGGGCATCCATGATCATCACCCAGACGCCCCTGCGCATCAGCTTCGCCGGCGGCCTCACGGATTTCGCCGATTTCTACGAGCGGGAGGACGGCCTGGTCGTCAGCGCGGCCATCGACAAGTACATCTTCGTCATCATCAACGAACGGTTCGACGACCGCATCTACGTCAACTACTCGAAGCGGGAGGCCGTCGATCATCCGGATGAGATCGAACACGACCTGATCCGGGAGGCGCTGCGCCTCACCGGCGTGAACCGGGGCGTGGAGATCACGACGCTGACGGACATCCCCTCCGAAGGATCGGGCCTGGGATCCTCGAGCAGCATCACAGTGGGCCTGCTGAATGCCCTGTATACCTATTGTGGCAACCCGCAGCCTACCGAGAAACTGGCGCGGGACGCCTGTGAGATCGAGATCGAACGGTGCGGCCAGCCCATCGGCAAGCAGGACCAGTACATCGCGGCCTACGGCGGACTGTGCGGGTTCACGTTCCGGCCCGGCGGCGTGGAGGTGGAACGCCTCGGCCTCGCCGACGGCCACGCGGAACGGTTGAGCGACAGCCTGTTACTGTTCTACACCAACAAGACCCGCAAGGCGGAGACCATCCTGCGCGAACAGAAGGCGAACATGGCCGGCAAGTTCGACCTGGTGAAGGAGATCAAGTCCGTGGCCCAAAGCGCGCGGGCGGCCCTCTCGGCGGGGGAGATCGACCGCATGGGCGAACTGCTGGACCGGGGATGGACCTGGAAGTACAAAATGTCCGGACTCGTGAGCAACGACGAGATCGACACCATGTACCTGAAGGCCAGGGACGCCGGCGCCACGGGCGGCAAGGTGTGCGGCGCGGGCGGCGGCGGCTTCCTGCTCCTGTGCTGCCCGGAGTCATCCCGGCGCCGGGTGCGCGACGCGCTGTCCGACTACCGGGAACTGCCCTTCAACCTGGAACGCGACGGCACCAAGGTGATCTTCAACATGCGAAGGCAGGTATCGAAATGATCCGCGAATACCTCGAATGGACGAAGGAGGTCCTCGGCCGGATCGAACCCGGCGAAGTGCAGGCGCTCATCGATCTCCTGATGGACGCACGGAAGAACGGGCGGGGGATCTTCGTCATCGGCAACGGCGGCAGCGCGGCCACGGCTTCCCATTTCGCCGTGGACCTGGGCAAGGGCACGCTCCGCGGCACGGAGGACGAGCCCCGCTTCCGGGTCAACAGCCTCACCGACAACCTGCCCTACGTCACGGCCTGGGCCAACGATTTCGACTACGACCTGGTCTTCGAGCAGCAGCTGCGCAATCTCGGCGAGGCGGGCGACATGGTCATCGGCATCAGCGCGTCGGGAAACAGCCCCAACGTGGTCCGCGCCATGGAGTTCGCCCGTTCCGCCGGGATGGTAACGGTCGCGTTGACGGGATTCTCCGGCGGAAAGCTTAAGGACATGGCCGATCATTCGGTCCACGTCCCCGTGGACGACTACGGCATGGCGGAGAACATGCACATGATCATCGTCCACATCATCATCACGCAGACCACGGCCCGTGTCGCGGACGGCGAATGACCCTTCGTTCCTTTGCAAAGATCAACCTGAGCATCCACCTGCTCGGCAAGCGGGCCGACGGCTACCACGAGATCGTCACGCTGATGGAGACCGTGGACCTGGCCGATGAACTGGTAGTGTCCGGTCAGGAGAAGGGAACGGCCATCACCTGCTCCGACCCGGCCGTGCCGACGGACGGGCGCAACCTGGCGCACCGGGCGGCCGGACTCGTGCGGGAGCGCTGCGGACTCGGCGACCGGGGCGTGCGCATCCACATCGAAAAGCGCATCCCCGTGGCCGCGGGACTCGCCGGCGGAAGCGGCAACGCGGCCATGACGCTGCACGGGCTCAACGCGCTCTGGTCGCTGGGGCTGCGGGAAGAAGACCTGATGGGACTCGCCGCGGAGCTGGGGTCCGACGTGCCCTTCTGCCTTCATGGCGGCGTGGCGATGGCTTCGGGACGGGGGGAAAAGGTCGCCTGGCTGGATGCGCCCGGGCCGCGCCACTACGTCCTGGTCTGTCCGCCCCTCGAGGTCGCGAGCGGATGGGCCTACAGTCAATGGAAAATGGAATTGACAAAAGACGTGACCAGTATTAATTTAATCTCTTCTGTCATGCAGGCCGGGGATGCCGGTAGACTGGCGTCCTGCCTGCATAACGATCTGGAACCGGCGGTCCGGGCGGCCCACCCCGAAATCGACGGGGCGAGGGGCCTGCTTGCGGACGCCGGGCTGGAAGGCGTACTGATGTCCGGCAGCGGCCCGTCGGTCTTCGGACTGGCGCCCGGCCGGGCGGAGGCGGAACGGATAGCACATGTCCTGCGGGGACGGGTCGAACCGTCCTGGCGGATCTTCGCGGTCTCCTCGTCGTCCCGGCGGGATGCCGCGGTTTAATCGAGGTACCTGAAGGAGGGCGGCACGTGGCGGTCGGTTTGAAGATTCTGAGTGGGAATTCAAACGCACCGCTTGCACAAGACATCTGCGAATATCTCGGCGTATCCCTGGGCAAAGCCGCCGTTTCCCGTTTCAGCGATGACGAGATCCGGATACACATCAACGAGGACATCCGCGGGACCGACGTGTTCGTGGTCCAGTCGACCAACTCGCCGGCGGAGAACCTCGTCGAACTGCTGTTGCTGCTGGATGCGGCCAAACGGGCGTCGGCGCGCAGGGCCACCGCGGTGATCCCCTATTACGGCTATGCCCGCCAGGACCGAAAGGCGGGACCCCGGGTACCCATTTCGGCCAAGGTCATGGCGAACCTGATCGCCGCGGCCGGAGCCGACCGCGTGCTGACCATGGACCTGCACGCACCCCAGATCCAGGGGTTCTTCGACATCCCCCTGGACCACCTGTATTCGGCGCCCGTGTTTACGCGCCGGCTCAGGGAACTGGGGACGTCGGAGGACCTGGTGATCGCGTCCCCGGACGCCGGGGGCATGGCCATGGCCCGGTCCTACGGCAGGCGGCTGAACTGCCCGCTGGCCCTGGTGGACAAGCGGCGGCCGAGACCCAACGTGTCCGAGGTCGTCAACGTGATCGGCGAAGTGGAAGGTAAGAACGTGATCATTCGCGACGACATGATCGACACCGGGGGGAGCCTGACCGGCGCGGCCGAGGCGCTGAAGAAGAACGGCGCGGAGACGATCTACGCGGCATGTACCCACGCGTTGCTCTCCGGAAACGCCCTGCAGAAGGTGGAGGATTCCGTACTGGACTGCCTGATCGTTTCGGACACGATTCGCCTGAACGAGGACATGTGCGGCGGCAAGGTGGAACAGTTGTCCGTGGCCTCCCTGTTCGGCGAGGCGATCAAGCGCATACACGAAGAAAAATCCGTCAGTTCGCTCTTCGAATCGTCGGATCAGACCTGAGACGGACGTCCCTGACAGGACACCGGGAATCGCACAGGAGAAGGAAATGAACCAGGTATCGTTAAAGGCCCGTCAGCGGACGGACACCGGCAAGCAGGTCGCCAAGTCGCTTCGGCGGGACGGCGCGCTGCCCGCGGTGGTCTACGGCAGCGGGGAGTCCTCCACGCCGCTGACCCTCGACTATCGGGAGTTCGAGGGCTTCCTCAGAAAGACCCGGGGCGAAAGCGTCGTCATCAACCTGGAAATCGAAGGCATGGAGGACAAGAAAGCCCTGCTGCGGGATATACAGCGGGACTACCTGAGAAACCAGTTGCTCCACGCCGATTTCCAGCAGATCAGGATGAGCGACCGGATCACCACGGAAGTCTCGCTCGTGATGATCGGCGAGCCCATCGGCGTAACGAGAGACGGCGGCGTGCTCGACCAGTCCCTGCGGGTGGTCGAAATCAGCTGCGTCGCTTCCGAGATTCCCGAGCACCTGGAAGTGGATATCAGCGAACTGGCCATGGGCGATACGATCCACATCAGTGATCTTTCCTTCGATAACGTCGAAATCGAGACCGACGGAGAGGTCGCCGTGGTATCCGTACTGACGCCGATGGCCGAGGAGCCGGAGGAAGAGGAAGTCGACCTGGAGCAGGAAGAGCCGGAAATCATCGGCCAGGCCCGGGAAGACGGCGAGGAAGAAGACGGGACCGAGGACGAGCAAGAAGACTAAGGCAGCCCGGATATGTGTCAGCATGCCGATTCCGGTTCCTTGCGGCCCGCAGAGCGGCCTGACGATCCGTCCATGCATGCCTTCATCGGCCTCGGCAATCCCGGCGTCCGGTATGCGGACACGCGCCACAACGCCGGTTTCGATGTGATCGACACCTGGCTTCGGCGCCTCGGCCATGAGCTCTCCCCGGTAAGCGAGCGGTTTCACGGCGCCGTCGCGAAGATCGGCGAACTACACGTGGCGCTGGTCAAGCCGGTGACCTTCATGAACCGCAGCGGTTACGCGGTCCGGGAAGCGATGGGACATTACGAACTCGACGTCAATCGCATCGTGGTCGTCTGCGACGACGTCAACCTGCCCTTCGGTACGCTGCGCCTCAGGGCCAGGGGCAGTCACGGCGGCCACCGGGGCCTGGAATCCATTATCGATGCGCTGGGCACGGAAGCATTCGCCCGCCAGCGCATCGGCGTAGATTCTCCCCGGGATGCCGATACGCTGGTCGATTACGTGCTGGAGGAGTTTACCAAAGAGGAAGCAACGGATCTGCCCATCGTCCTCGACCGGGCCTGTGACCAGTTGGAGGTGTTCATAGGCGAAGGTTGCGGCGAGGCCGCGAACCGGTACAACGGTCCATCGTTCACGGACTGAAGGCGTCCGGGTCCGAGCGAACCCGAAAACAACCCAAGGAGCATGCACGTGCGGTCTTACGAAACAGTGGTGATTATCGATTCCAAGCTCGAAGAAGAGCCGCTCGAGGAAGAAATCACGGCCATCGAGGGGCTCATCGCGTCGAACCAGGGGGAAGTCGTCGACACGGAACGCTGGGGAAGCCGGAAGCTCAGCTACGAGATCAACGACGCCCACCAGGGCAATTTCACGCTGATCCGTTTCGACGGTGAGCCCGCCCTGGTGGACGTGCTCGACCGGTCGTTCAAGCTGAACGATCGCGTGCTCAGGCACATGACGAAACGGGTCAAGAAGCATCCGGCCCATGTGTACGAGAAGGCCGAACAGGCCGAAAAGACCGAGCAGGCCGAGAAGGCGGAACAGGCCGATAAGAAAACGGGAGCGGAAGCATGAATCAATCCAGGATGACCAGGGGGAGAAAGCAGAAGCGCATTCCGGGCCGCATCAAGAACATCGATTACAAGGACCCGAAGGCACTCCGGCGCTTCGTCACCGAACGGGGCAAGATCGTACCGAGCCGGATTTCCGGCGCGAGCGCGTTGTGCCAGCGCCGCCTGGCAAAGGCCGTCAAGCGGGCCCGGGCCATCGGCCTGCTCCCCTTTATCGAAGAAACCTACAAGTAACCGAGGAGTCGGACGTGAAGCTCATTTTGACCGAGTCGGTGCGGAACGTGGGTAGCGTCGGTGAAATCGTGGACGTTTCCAACGGGTACGGCAGAAACTACCTGATGCTGACGAAGAAGGCCATTCCGGCAACGCCCGGAAACCTGAAGATGGCTCAGGGCAAACTGAAGCGGCAACTGGCCCTGGAAGCCAGGACGCGGGAACAGGCCGAAGAACTCGCCGCCGTCCTCGAAGAGGTCTCCCTCACGGCCGTCGTCCAGGTCGGCGAAGAAGACCGCATGTTCGGATCCGTCACCCATCAGCACGTCGCCGATCTGCTGAAGGAAAAGGGCTACGATATCGACCGGCGGAAGATCCATCTCGACGAGCCCATCAAGGCGCTGGGGATTTACACCATTCCCATCGCGCTGCACGCCCAGGTGGAGGCCGGCGTGAAGCTCTGGGTGGTCAAGGAATAGGGCCTGCCCGCCCTGGCCTTTTGTCCTGGCCTGCCGCCTTGTTTTGGGCTTGACGCGAAGCGCCTTTTAACCTATATTGGCCGGTCGTGGAGGCTTGAGGAGAAATGGGGAGAAGATCGCAGTCAGCGTCCGGTTCAAACCGGTCTTCCGGACGGCGGCGCGCCACGGCAACGCAGGCCTATGTCCCACCGTTCCGCGGTGCTCACCTTCGTCTCCTCGCCATCGCGCTCGGCGTCATACTGGCGGGTTTCATCGCGCTGGCCTACGAATTGATTACGCTGGCGCCGTTGCTTATGGTATCCGGTTATTGCGTGGGCATCCCCGTGATCCTGATCTGGAGAGGAAAGTTCCCGGGGACCGGTTCGGCCAACGACCGGGGATCGCGTCGACCGTAGCGTGGTTACACCTGCGGGCGATTAGCTCAGTTGGTTCAGAGCGCATGCCTTACAAGCATGAGGTCACTGGTTCGAATCCAGTATCGCCCATGCACCAAATCGGGGGCGTAGTTCAATCTGGTTAGAGCACTGCCCTGTCACGGCAGAAGTTGCGGGTTCGAGTCCCGTCGTCCCCGTTTTATATTGACCGATAGCCCGCCGAACGAGCATGCCTCCGGCGGGCTATCTTGATTGTGCTATCCTGATTGTGCCGGAGTGGTGGAATTGGTAGACGCGAGGGACTCAAAATCCCTTGACCGCAAGGTCGTGTCGGTTCGAGTCCGACCTCCGGCATCCTCCCATTGGCATCCTCCCACAACAGAAAGCAGGCTTTAAGCGATGTTCGATCCAGTCCAGGTCACGAAGGAACTGATCGCGTTTAATTCGATCAGCGCCAACAGCAACGCCGCCGTGTCCGATTACCTCCAGGAACAACTCGGCCGGCTGGGTTTCGAGGTCGAGCGCATCACGTACCAGGACGACAACGGCGTTGAAAAAGTCAATCTCGTCGGCCGCAAGGGCGAGGGGAAAGGCGGCCTCGCGTTGCTGGGCCATTCCGACACCGTCCCGGTGGACGGTTGGGAAACGGACCCTTTCACGGCGGAGATCCGGGACAACCGGATATACGGCCGCGGGAGCTGCGACATGAAGGGCGCCCTGTCCACCATGCTGGCGGCGGGAGCGGCCTTCAAGGCGTCGGAACTCTCCGCGCCCATCTATCTCGTCTTCACCGCCGACGAGGAAGTCGGGTGCTGGGGCGCGGCCGAAGTCAGCGAGCGGTCCGAACTCCTTGCCGGCGGCGGCCTGCGCTACGGGATCATCTGCGAGCCGACGCGCATGGAGGTCGTACGGGCGCATAAGGGTGCGGTTTTCATGCGGGGCGAGACCGAGGGCCGGGCCGCCCACAGCAGCACCGGCAAAGGCGTCAACGCCCATCACGCCATGATCCCCTTTCTCGTGGAGATGAAGGCCATTCACGACGAACTGCGATCGGACCCCAGGCATCTGAACGACGAGTTCGATCCGCCCTTCTCCGATTGGAACATCGGCGTCAACGACGGCGGCATCGCCCTGAACATGACGGCGCCCCGCAGCATATGCACGGTCTACTACCGGCCCATGCCCGGGCAGGACGAGGAAGCCCTCCTGGACCGGACCCGAAAAGCGGCCGAACGCAGCGGCGTGGAATTGACGATCCAGAAGATTGGGGACCCCTTCAGCACGCCCGAGGACTCGGAACTGGTCCGGACGGCGCTGCGGATCACCGGTACGGAGAAGGCCCACACGGTTCCTTACGGCACCGACGGACTGGTCTTTGGAAAGACGATGGAGCTGATCCTGCTCGGTCCCGGAGACATCCGGCAGGCCCACACGGTGGATGAATGGATGGATCTGGACCAGTTCGGCCTGGCGATCGACGCGTACAAGGAGATGATCCGCGCGTTTTGTGTGTGATGGTCTGATTTTGAGATATGGCTTGACCATATTCTACAATATGGCTAATATGGCAATATGAAGACAACGCTCAACATCCAGGACGAATTACTGGTTCGTGCGAAGCGACACGCGCGACGGACCGGACGACCGCTACGCGCAGTAGTTGAAGAGGGTCTGCGGCAAGTACTTTCAACTGAATCCCCACGTGACCGATACGTTCTGCCCGACCTCAGCGTGGGTAAAGTCGGAGATCGAGACCCCCTGGAGGCGTACTCCTGGCAGGACCTCCGGGAAGTTATTTACGGAAAGCCTGACCTCCCGTGATCGCCGTAGATACAAATCTGCTGGTTTATGCGCACCGGCGCGAATCGAGGCACCATGAGTTGGCTGCTTCGCTGATGCGCGAATTGGCAGAAGGCAACGATGCATGGGCTATTCCCTGGCCCTGCTGCTACGAGTTCCTCAGCGTGGTCTCCAATCCCCGTATATGGCGAGACAGCGCCACGAGTCCAGAACAGTCGTGGCGGCAACTCGCCGCCTGGACAGCCTCCCCTTCGGTACGATTGTTAGGCGAGACCGATGACTTTCCGGATATATTGGAAAGCTTCGTTCGGCGTCCGCGCGTAATTGGCGGCGTGGTTCACGACGCCAGGATCGCTGCAATTTGTGTAGCACACGGGGCAGAGGTGCTCCTGACACGGGATCGGGACTTTTTACTCTTTCCCGAACTAAACACGCGGGATCCTATCGCCGGATGACGCTTCACCACTTCTCAATGAGATACTAATGCGTTTCTCGGAATCACTGGTTCACCGGGAAGCCTGCATATGACGTCTCGGATGGTCGTGCACAATCCGTTCGCTTCGTTCTGCTGATCAACGGAGGAAATCAATTTGCAGATCGGCCTCGTCGGGCTGCCCGGTTGCGGTAAGACCACGTTGTTCAACGCACTGGTCAGGGCCAACGCGGAAACCGGCGGTTACGCGGCGCAAAACGCGGCAAACCGGGGTACGATCCGGGTCCCGGACCCGCGTTTGGAGCGCCTTTCCAGTCTTTTCAATCCTCGCAAGACCACTTTCGCCACCGTTGAATACCTCGATATTGGCGGCATTACGGCCGGATCGGGACGGCAGGAGGAACAGCAGGGCGCGGGCGGACTCGCCGACCTGCGCACGATGGACGTCCTCGTGCATGTCCTGAGCAGTTTCCCGGATCTGGCCGGTGCGCCCGTTACCCCAGGCACGGATTTCGAGTCGGTGGAACTGGAGCTCGCCATCGCCGATCTCGAGGTCATCGAGCGCCGGTTGACCCGCCTCTCCAAGGAGGCCCGGTCCACGAAGCAACCCGACCTGGTGCGGGAATGGGAACTGCTCGAACGGTGCAGGGATGAGATTGAGGGCGGCGGGGTCATCCGGAATCTCGAGTTTACGCCGGAGGACGAGAAGAGACTCCGCGGCTATCGGTTCCTCTCGCAGAAGCCGGTGCTTCTCGTGCTGAATATCCCCGAGGAGGACCTGGGCTCGGAGACGAGCGGACTGGAAGCGCTGGGTGAATTCGCCGAAGGGCTGGACACCCTGGCGCTTTGCGCGAAGGTCGAAATGGAGATCGCCCAGCTCGACGAGGATGACGCCGGCGCCTTCCTGGGCGAACTGGGCATCGAGGAATCCGCCCTGAACCGCATGATCACCGCCTCGTATCGGCTCCTGAACCTGATCTCTTTCTTTACCGTGGGCGAAAATGAAGTCAGGGCCTGGACCGTCACAAAGGGCGTCACGGCGCCCGAAGCGGCCGGGACGGTACACTCCGACATGGAACGGGGCTTCATCCGGGCGGAGACGCTGGGCTGGCAGGTGATGCTCGAACTCGGTGGATGGCAGGCCGCGAAGGAAAATGGCGCGTTGCGCGTGGAAGGCAAGCAATACGTCGTCCAGGACGGAGACGTGATCAACGTGCGCTTCAGCGTGTGACTCTGCTCTCCTCGGCTGACAGCGCGGACATGATCTGATCGCACCGGCCCGGTCTATTCGCGTCGTCCCAGTCTAGTCGATCCGTCCTAAAGGCCAACGATTTCACTTGTCAACCGGTACGCAAAGTCGGTATCATAGTTAACCCGACCGGCCCGGGACGACCGGGGTTTTAGTCCACCACCTGAAAATGGATCGATGCAAATGACAAACCGTATCCGCTTGATCACCGCGCTGATCCTGGCCGGAACCCTGTCGTGGGCTTCGCAGGCCGGCGCCCAACTCAGTACCAACACCGGCTTCAATCCGGAACCGCTCAGCCTCGTGGATTTCAAGAAGGCTTTCAACGGCGATACGGGCAAGGTCCGCCTCGTCGTGATGTTCTCTCCTACCTGAGGCCACTGCATAAGCGGCGCCGGGGCGGTGCAGCAAGAGATATTGAAGAAGTTTCCCTCCGATGACCTTCGGGTCTACGTGGTCTGGCAGCGTATACTCAGGAACGATGCGGCCAATACGGCTCGGATCGCGGCGGAGCAGGTGTTCACCGACAAACGGGTCAGCCAGATGTGGGACCCCGCGAACGCGCTGGGATTCTGGTACAAGAAGTCGGGGGAACTGGAACACAAGGACCCCATGGTCTGGGACGCCTATTTCCTCTACGGCGCAGATGCTGAGTGGAAGGATGCGCCTACCGGGCTGATCGACGCCGGTTACACGGTGTGGAATATGAAAGACAGGCTCTTGAAATCGGTGGCAACGACGATGGAGACTGTGGACTGATCTCCCTGTAGCGGGGAGTCCAAGTATCAGGATTCATCCACAGCACGACGATAATCAATTGGACGGGGCGGTTCGGCAAGGACCGCCTCGTTTTTTTATGGGGGTGGGGGATGGGTCAGATGACGTCCGGCCAGGTACGGTGCGGACCGGCAAGGTGAGATCCGGACTGCGCGTGCAAATTTAGTCCGGCAGATACGTTCAGGTGGGTTCGGTCAACCTTCCAAACTGAGCAGGAAGGGTTCCTCGAAGGCCTGGACCAGCCACTGCATGAAGCGGGCGCCGTCCGCGCCGTCTATGAGCCGGTGGTCGTAGGAAATCATCAGCGGAAGCATGAGTCGCGGCTGGAACGCGCCATCCACGTAGACCTGTTCCATGCGGCTCCGCGCCAGCCCCAGGATGGCCACGTCGGGCGCGTTGATGATCGGCGCGAAGAAGGTCCCGCCGAACCCGCCCAGGTTCGAGATCGTGAAGGTGTTTCCCTGCATATCGTCCGGCGAAAGCTTCCGGTCCCGCGCCCGGGCGGCGACTTCGGAAAGTTCGACAGACAGCTCGACCATGTTCTTCCGGTCCACGTCCCGGATGACCGGCACGACCAGGCCGCGGTCCGTATCGACCGCCACGCCCACGTGGTAGTACTTCTTGTGGATGATCTCCTGCCCGGCCATGTCGACGCTGGCGTTGAAGAGGGGAAAACGCTTGAGCGCCGCGGCCACGATCTTCAGGGCGATGGCCGTCATGGTCAGCTTGCCGCCTGCGGCTTCGGCCGCGGGACCGAACTGCTTGCGCAGGGCTTCCATGTCGGTGACGTCCGCCTTGTCGGCATAGGTGACGTGGGGGATGTTCGTCCACGCGGCGGACAGGTGCTCCGCGGCGGCCCGGCGCAGGTTGCTCATGGGCTCGATTTCCACCGGGCCCCATTTCGCGAAGTCCGGCAGCGGTACCGGAGCGGACGTGCTGGGACCGGCAGCCGCTCGGCCGACACTCAACTGCCTGGAATGTGATTTGACGTCTTCGACGGATATGCGGCCGTCGGGACCTGTTCCCGGTACCTGGCCGATGTCGAGCCCGATCTCCCGGGCGAAGCGGCGTACGGAGGGCGCCGCGGGTACCGGCGCGCCTGAGGTGGGCGTGGCCGCGGGAACGACCGGGGCCGGCGGTGGTGGCGTTGCAGCTTTTTGTACCGCTGGTCCAGCGTCCGTGGCAGAAGGCGCGCTGTCGCCGGACTCCGCAGCATCGGCAGTTGACCCTTCCTCGCCAGGAGCTTCGGCCTCCGCCTGGTCCATTTCCGCGGAGGCGGCATCGTCCGCGGCGGCGGCATCGTCCAAGGCGGCGGCATCGCCGGCTTCCTGAACGTCGGCCTCGCCGACTTCCGGAGCAGCGGCCTCGCCATGAGCCACGCCCTCCCCCGCCCCTTCATCGTACATGAGCACGGGTGCGCCTACCTCGGCCGTCGCGCCGTTCTCCACGAGGATTTCCGTCACCACTCCGCTGAATCCCGACGGCACTTCGAGATTGGCCTTGTCGGTCTCGATCTCCAGGACGGGCTGGTTTTCTTCGACTTTATCCCCGACGGCGACCAGGATACCCACGACGGTTCCCGCGTCGACGTTCTCACCCAGTGCCGGAAGATTGAATGGCGTCGCCATAGGTCTTAAATCCCCTGTCACAGCATGAGCGGATTCGGCTTGTCGGCGTCGATCTCCAGGTCGGCCATCGCCTGTTTCAACTCGGAGGCCGGCAGTTTGCCGTCGCGCATCAGGCCGTAGAGCGCGGACAGCGCGATATAGCGGGCGTCCACCTCGAAGAAATCCCGCAGGGCGGCGCGGCTGTCGCTGCGTCCGAAACCATCGGCCCCGAGCGTGATCAGGTGGCCCGGGAACCAGGCGGAAACCGTGTCCGGCAGCGCTTTCACGTAGTCGCAGGCCGCCACGTAGGGGCCCGGTACGTCCGCCACGCAGGAAGTCACGTAGGGCACGCGCGGCGTTTCCTCGGGATGCATGATGTTCCACCGCTCCACGTCCACCGCCTCGTTGTGCAGGGCCTTGTAGCTGGTGATGCTCCAGACGTCCGCGGCCACGCCGTACTGTTCTTCCAGGATCCGGCCGGCCTTGAGCACCTCGTTCAGGATAGCGCCGCTGCCGAAGAGCTGGACGCGCAGGCCGCCGTCCTCCTTCTCCGACTTGCGGAACAGGTACATCCCTTTGAGGATGCCCTCCCGGGTCGCCTCGGGATCGCCGGGCATGGGCGGCATGGCGTAGTTCTCGTTGTGCACGGTCAGGTAGTAGAACACGTCCTCCTGCTCCTCGTACATTCGCCGGATGCCTTCTTCGATGATCACCGCCAGTTCGTAGCCGTAGGCCGGATCGTAGGCCAGCAGGTTCGGCACAGGATAGGCCAGCAGGTGGCTGTTGCCGTCCTGGTGCTGGAGCCCTTCGCCTGCCAGCGTGGTCCGTCCCGACGTGGCGCCGACCAGGAAGCCCTTGCAGCGCATGTCGCCCGCGGACCAGACCAGGTCGCCGACGCGCTGCAGGCCGAACATGGAATAGTAGATGAAGAAGGGGATGGTATTGATGTCGTAGGTGGCGTAGGCCGTGCCGGCGGCGATGAAGGACGACATGGCGCCCGCTTCCGATATGCCCTCTTCCAGCAACTGGCCGTCCTTGGACTCGCGGTAGTACAGGAGCGTTTCACTGTCCACCGGGTCGTAGAGCTGCCCCACCGGGGAATAGATGCCGGACTGCCGGAACAGGGCCTCCATGCCGAAGGTGCGCGCCTCGTCGGGGACGATGGGCACGATCAGGTTGCCGATTTCCTTGTCGCGCATCAGGTCCGACAGGATGTTGACGAAGGCCATGGTCGTCGACACCTGCCGGTCGGTCCCCACGTAGTACTTGCGGTACTTGTCCTGCTTCGGCGCGTGCAGCGCCGTGAAGGTCGTCCGCCGGGAAGGCACGTAGCCGCCGAGGGCCCTGCGCCGCTCGTGCAGATACTGGATCTCCTCGCTGTCCTCGGGCGGCTTGTAGAAGGGCACTTCGGCCACGTCTTCGTCGGAAATCGGGATCCGGAACCGGTCCCGGAAGGCCAGCAGGTCGCTGTCCTCCATCTTCTTGATCTGGTGGGTGCTGTTGGCCCCCTGCCCGCTGTCGCCCAGTCCGTATCCCTTGATCGTCTTCATCAGGATGACGGTCGGCGCCCCCTCGGTTTCCACGGCCGCCTTGTACGCGTGGTAGACCTTGAGCGGATCGTGGCCGCCCCGCCGCAGGTGCTGCAGCTGGGAGTCGGACAGGTGTTCCACCATCTTCTTCAGGTCCGGATGGACGCCGAAGAACTTGTTCCGGATGTATTCGCCGGAGGCCATGCTGTACTTCTGGTACTGGCCGTCCACCGTCTCGTGCATGCGGTTCACGAGGAGACCATCTCCGTCCTTTTCCAGAAGGGGGTCCCAGTCGCTGCCCCAGATGCACTTGATGACGTTCCATCCCGCGCCCCGGAAGATGGCCTCGAGTTCCTGGATGATCTTGTGGTTGCCCCGGACGGGACCGTCGAGCCGCTGCAGGTTGCAATTGATCGCGAAGATGAGGTTGTCGAGGTTTTCGACGACCGGCACGGTGATGGCGCCGAGGGACTCGGGTTCGTCCATCTCTCCGTCGCCCATCATGACCCACACCTTGGAATCGCTCGGTTTCTTGATCCCCCGGTTTTCGAGGTACTTCATGAAACGGGCCTGGTAGATGCCCGTGATTGCGCCGAGGCCCATGGACACCGTGGGGAATTCCCAGAAGTCCGGCATCAGCCAGGGGTGGGGATAGGACGACAGGCCGGGCGTATTCACTTCGTGGCGGAAGTTCTTGAGTTGATCTTCGGAGATGCGGCCTTCGAGGTAGGCCCGCGCGTAGATGCCGGGCGCTGCGTGGCCCTGGACGAAGAGAAGGTCGCCTTCGTGGCTGCCGTTCCGGTTGCGGAAGAAGTGGTTGAACCCCACCTCGTAGAGCGTCGCGGACGACGCGTAGGTGGAGATGTGCCCGCCTATGGAGGCGTCGGCCCGGTTGGCCCGGACCACCATGGCGAGCGCGTTCCAGCGCACGATGTTCTTGATGCGCCGTTCCAGGTCGCGGTCGCCGGGATAGGGTTCCTGCAGTTCGACGGGGAACGTGTTGACGTAAGGCGTGTTGGCGGAGAAAGGCAGGCGTACGCCGGACTCGGCGGCCCGGGACTCCAGCGCCGCGAGGATGCGGCGGGTCCGCTCCGGGTCGCCCTGCGAAATGACGTACTCAATCGATTCGAGCCATTCGTGAAGTTCCAGCGATGCTACATCGGGTTCCACGTCCGTCGTCATCAAGCTTCCCCGGGGTATTCTGCGCGTCGGCTGCGAGCCTTTTATCCATTCAAAAACATCGACACAAAATAGGGGCGTGGCACCCCTTCTGTCAATCATTATCTATGTTTGCAAACAAGGGATTGACCTGGTTTTGCGGACATGTTACAGAATCTGCGATCTGAACCATTTCTCCTTACGCCGGCATCCACGCCAATAGCAAAAAGGCCAGCGATATCGCTGGCCGTCGTGTACCTGTTCCAGTACGCAGTCTAGCTCTAAACCCGGTGCTCCTGTTCTTCGCGGAAAGTGCTAGCTTTCTGCCCGGCCATCCGCGTGATTTTCCTGATTGGGAACGGTGGCGACCAAATTGGGGTTTTTCCATCCCCACCAAGCGCTGTCATGGAATCCCTCGCGTAACTTGATCGTCACTTCAATTCCCAGTATCTCAATGTCCTCGTTACGGAGATGAGACATAACGGTTTCTTTCAGGCGGTCACCCAACTGGCCTTTTCGAATGATGTCATTATTGTGCGCCATGGCTACGCCCCTTCAATCTGTTAACCAAATCTGGAGAGATACAGCGACGAATATCCCGATAATCAGGATATACATCCTAAATATCCAATTTGAAAGATTCGTGAAGCGAGTCTCTGACGTTATCATCATCTGTCGCAGGTTTGCATCTGATGTTTCGAGACCTCGCAGTCTGTCCCTTATGCTTTGTTCTTTATAGTAGGTTTCTTCGAAGAGTAAATCGTCTTCCTTGCCATGAGTCTCACTTGCATCTCCAGCTTTATCATCCAAAATCATATCCTCCGTATTTCCTGCATTGCTTCCAAGGATTTGTTCATCTTGCGTTCTCCAGTCATATTACGTAGTACTAATGCCTGATAGAAACGATGATCGAAATCTCCTTCAACTGCAATAACTCCTCATTTGTCTACTTAATCGCTGTGTGTCGGATTCGTTTATTTTGAGATTGGTTTTAGGTCAACTCCTCTACACATGTTCATAAAGAAATCTAACCCCGAAAACTCTTATTGGTCAATTGAAATCAGCCTGTTTGTCGATTCCAATTAGAACAACGGGAGGACGGCATGGGATCCGATACTCGGCAGGAACAACATGGCTGGCACGGCATATTCACCATACCGCAGACGCCCTTTTCCGACGACGGCGCGTTGGACGAGGAGGGACTGCGGAGGCAGATCGACTTCTGCGTGGATACAGGCACCCACGGCATCGTCTATCCCGTCATGGTGAGCGAGTTCTGGCTGCTCTCGGACGACGAGCGGAAGCGGGTCGTGGACGTGGCCGTGGAACAGGTGGACGGGCGCATCCCCATGATCGCGGGCGTGGCCGGGGTGAGTACGGAGGTCGCCGTGATGTTCACCCGCCACGCGCGCGAGGCCGGCGCCGACGGCGCCATCGCCCTGCCGCCCTACGTGCTCAAGCCCGGGCTGGACGGCCTGGTCGACTACTACCGGCAGGTCGCGGAAGCCATGGGGAAGCCCGTTTTCATCCAGAACTTCGATCCACCACTGGGCTCCAGCCTCTCACCGGCGTTCATCCGCGAGTTGCTGCTGGACATTCCGCACGTCAAGTACATCAAGGAAGAGATGATGCCCCCCGGCCATTCGGTGACGGCGCTATTGGAGACCTGCGGAAACGAGCTGCACGGCGTCTTCACGGGCTACGGCGGACGCTGGTTCATCGACGAGCTGAACCGCGGCGCGAGCGGCACCATGCCGGCCTGCGAGTTCACCGACGTGCTGGTCCGTCTCTACGAGCGCTACCGGTCCGGCGACGTGGAAGATGCACGGGAGATCCACAGCCGGCTATTGCCGCTCATCAACATCGAGAGCCTGCACGGCGTGATCTTCTGCAAGGAGATTTTGAAACGGCGGGGCCTGATCGCGTCGACCTGCACGCGGGCGCCGGGGAGGCTGGACCGGCACGACCTCGCCGAGATCGACCGGCTCATGCGGGACGTAGAGCCATTGTATATACAGTAGGCGCCCCTGCGCCCAGGGGCCTCGTGAGCCCGCCTTGCGCGCCCGCGACCGCGCCCGAGCGCTACGTCCATTCGTGCAGGGCGTGCCCCTGGCCGGGGAACCAGATCCAGTCCACGAGGAACCCGAGGAACACCCCCACACTGTATCCTACCAGCACACCCCAGGCAAAGGGCTGGGCCTGGCGGTAGATGGTCACTCCGCCGATGCGCATCAACAGCATCTTGATCAGCCAGGCCAGGAACAGCGAGAACATGAGCAGGCGGATCACGTCGGCGAAGGCCACGGTGAAACCCACTGGGGCCAGGGGCCAGCCGGGAAAACGGTAGGTCAGCGCCGTCATGACCAGCATGGCGACGCCGCCGAGGGCCATGAACAGGAACTCCGGCGGCTGCAACTGGTCGGCGTTGCGTATCCACCGCACGATATCGTCAAAGTAGGACTCGTTGATGCCCCCGAAGGCGTCGCGCGTGCCGAAGTTGTACGCGCCGATGGTCGTGTTCCCAATGTAGATCGTATACAGGACGGACGTCAACAGGCTGACGATGAAGGTGACGGACATGAGGACGAGGATGCCCCGCTTGTCCTGTAGCAGATCGGACATCACCTTGTCGGACTGGGCGATAGTGCCGATCCCCATGCCCCGCCAGTTCCGGGCGTAGACGGACCCCAGGCCCAGGGTGGTCAGGCTCTGGGGGTCGATGTTCCCCGAGCCCACGGTCAGTATGGTGAAATGGTGGGCGTTGACCGGAAGGTCCATGAAGGCCAGGCCCGTCTGGGCGATGATCCGCGCCGTGCCCAGGTACAGAATGAAGAGGAACAGCAGGTAAACGGGCAGCACCTGCCAGGAGAGGCCCGACCCCACGAGCCAGGCCACCAGGTAGACCAGGCAGCCGGCCAGTCCGAATACGGCCACCCGGTAGGACATCAGCTCCGAGGGCGGCCGCTCACCGCTGCGCAGGGCCCGCCGGAAGACGTCGGCGATCTGCGCGCGCGCCGTCCACAGGTGCCAGAAGACGAAGACGATGAACCCGCCGAAGAACTGAGCCTTCACCACGGCGTTCACCCCCACCGGGCTGCCGGAATACTGGAGACCGACGCGGTCCAGCAGTCCGCCTTCCAGCACGCCGCACAGGGCGAAGAACCACAGGCTGAAGGTGATCTCAAGCGGCGCCAGGAAAGCGAAGCACAGGGCATAGATGTTGACGCTGATCCGTATGGCCGGAATGCCTTCCAGCAAGGTCAGGTTTGTGTGGTAGAGTGCGCCGATGGGAATGTGCGGGATGGCGCCCCAGAACGAGAAGATGTTCCAAATCATCAGGGCAAGGGATGCGCCGAAGCCCACCTGGAACATGCGGTCGTAGACGAATCGCGGGAAGGTCCGTTCCGTCCGTTCGTCGTGGCGGATCAGGTCGATGGCCATCCGGACCAGCGGAAAGGTCAGCCGCTCGTGGGCCACCCACGTCCTCCGCATGATGGTGGACATGCAGGCGCCCATGAAGAACAGCATGACGAAGAAGGTCAGCCACCAGAAGAGGGGCGAAAGCCAGGGCCCCCAGATGACGTCGCCGGCCCCTTCCGGGATCCCCTCGTAGAACCACACCAGCGTGTTGCCCTGGCCGCTGACCAGCAGCCATTCCGGGAGATACTCGAAGAACGTCGCCTCCCACTGGTTCTCCGGACGCGCGAAATAGTAGGGCGTGGCGATGACCCCCATGAGATAGGCGACCAGGACCTTGCCCGGCACCAGGGAAGAAACGAACATCATTACGAAGACCAGGGCCAGTTCGCTTCCGTTCAGCACCCAGGCCGGCCGCCATGTGCGCAGGGCCGGGTTGACGATGAGCAGGAGGAAGAAGAAGGGGATCAGGACCGCGATGGGCAGGTGGGACACCGTCATGCGGGAGGAATGCACGAGGAAGGATCCGAAGGGGACCCAGATGTTGATCAGGACGGCGAGCGCCAGGCCCAGGACGACGGCGCGGCGGGATATACCGGCCGATCGCAGTATGCCGGGTCGCGGTATACCAATACGCGGTTTGGTTGCCATGGTTCGGTGCGCCGGTGAATCGCGAACGAAGGATTTTGTGTGGGGATGAGACGCCGGGTTGCTTGTCATTCAATATATCCGATCACGGAAAGTCGGCACAACCCTAGTTTTATCCGGCGTGTAACCATCGTGTAACCTGGAGTTGCAGGATCGTGCGCATTTCGTGCGCGCGCCGTACGCGCGTCGTGCGACCGTTGCCCGTACCCCCGGGGAGCGTCAGGTTTTTTCTTGAACCGGCGTTTCATCTTTTTTATATTGCTTTGTTCAAGTATGCTACAACTCACTACGCTCGGGATGAATGCGACAAGTTGGGCCTCTCGGCAGTCCCGGGCATACCCATGTTCCCCGGCAATGACTGACGCGGAGGCGGCGGTTCTGCGCGGCTTCCGGCTTACGAAACCACCGGTTACGCGTTCGGACTGCGGCAGCGGCACCAGGTCTGCAGCGCCAGGACTGCGCGGCACCAGGTCTGCGGCGCCAGGACCGCGCGGCCACTAATCAGGGATAAACGCACATGTGGTCGAAAATAAAAACGGGCATAGGCATCACCATCGCGGTGCTGATGCTGTCCTCGGTCACCATCTTCCATCCCGAGGATATTACCGAAAACATCCTGATGAAGCTGATCTCCCTGCCGGAACCTCAGGAAGTTCAGCCTTTCCTGGGCCACGATCGCGACCTCGAGGAGGCCCTGGAGTCGGTCAGTGCGGAGTCGGTCGAAAACACGGTGCGTACCCTTTCCTCCTTTCCTTCCCGGGTGGTGGGCTACGCCGGCGCCGATTCGGCCTACCAGTACCTCAGGACCCAGTTCGAAGAAATCGGACTGGAGGACATCCGGACCGAAACGTTCCCGGTCACGGTGCCCATCGACAAGGGTTCGAAACTGACGGTGCTGGAGACCGGCGAGGAGATTCCCCTCCATGCCCTCTGGCCCAATCACGTGCGCACGCCCACCACGCCCGGCGAGGGTCTTTCCGGTCCGATCGTCTATGGCGGCAAGGGGGAATTCGCCGACTTCAACGGGTACGAGATGCAGGGCAGCGTCGTGCTCATGGACTTCGATTCCCAGGATCGTTTCATCAATGCCCGGATGCTCGGCGCCAGCGCGGTCATCTTCTTCGACAACGGGCGGGTGACCCGCAGCGAAGCGGAACTCAAGTTCATGGGACTTCCGCTCAACGTGCCCCGTTACTGGGTCGATGAGGCGCACGTGCCCGGCCTGCTGGCCCTGGCCGAATCGGGTACGAACCAGGTGAACGTCCAGGCCCGCATGGACTGGGAGGTGGTGGAAGGGAAGAACGTCTTCGGGTGGATTCCCGGCCTCGACGAGGAAATGCCGAATGCCAGGGACGAGACCCGCACGAAGTGGAAGGACTACACGATCGTCATCTCGTCCTTCTACGACGCCATGTCGGTGGTCCCGGGCGTCGCGCCCGGCGCCGAAAGCGCCACGGGCGTCGCCGCGCTGCTCGAGGTCGCCCGGGCGGTAAAGCGCTACAACCCGAAGTACTCCGTGGTCATCCTGGCCACTTCCGCCCACTTCATCGGCCTGGAAGGTGCGCACAACTGGCTGTACCGGCACGGCAGGGCACGCAGTTACTTCATGTCGAGGATCCCCGAGGCGGACAAGATCGATTTCGACATGTTCTTCGGCATCGACCTTTCCAGCCACGATTCCCGCGTCGGCAGCTTCGCCTTCGGCACCTTCGACAACGGCGCCTGGGCGACCAACCACTACATCAAGAACATCTTCGCGCCCTATTCGCGTAAATTCGCGAGCTATATCCAGGAAGCCTTCGGCGCCGGCGCCGATTCGGTCCGATACGTCAACGCCATCGTGCCGCCGCAGCGGACCTGGAAGGACTTCATGCCCGTCAAGATCGGGCTGGACAGCGAGGCCGTCACCTACATGGGCAAGAAGGGCATGTCCTTCGTCACCCCGAACGGCACGCGGGGCCTGGTGGACACGCCCCACGACCGCTTCGAGTCGGTCAACATCGCCAATGTCACCGAACAGGCGCGGTCGCTCGCGGTCATGCTCGCCCGGGCCACCACCGACGGCGAACTCTTCGAAGAGACCAAGCTCAAGATCCAGGACACGGCCCGCGACATGTCGGGCACGGTCTACGAGTTCGACCGTGACGTCAACTTCTTCGTGCCCAAGAAGCCCATCCCCGGCGCGCTGGTCACCTATTTCAAGGGGCTGACCAATACGGGCGTGCGCGGCATCCTCATCACCAAGGCTGATTCCCTGGGACGCTTCGAATTCCGTCCGCTGAAGCAGCAGAAGGGGCCGATCCGGCTACGGTCGTACGCGCTGGACGAGGACGGCGAGATCATCTACGCGCCCGACCTGGGCCAGGAGGGCGACAAGACGTTTCCGCTGAACGCCGCGATCAGCGCGAATGAAAACACCACCCTGCAGATCGTGTTCCGGGCCCGGGCCCTGGACGTGTACGAGATCATCGACTCCCGCTACCTCACGGCGCTGGACCAGTTGACCGTCCTGGCGCAGAACGACGCCGAACCCCAGTGGTACGGCCACAGCTATATCGAAAAGCAAAGCGGCTCGGAAGGCCGAACCATACCCGCGGCCGTCGTCTTCGCCAAGCCGGGCCAGCACGTCAAGCTGCTCATGAGCACCAGCCTTTTCGGCGTCAAGTACCTGCTGACCAATGCGCCGGATTCCTTCCTGAAGGACCCCGTCGAACCGAACGAGGTGACCCTGGATCTTCTGGAACAGGCCCAGGGCCAGGGCTACCCGGTCGATATGGGCCTCATCGTCAATCCATCCTACCAGGGCACGCGGGACATGTGGGTCGTGGATGACGTAAGGCTCAAGCAACTCGCGCGCTTCGGCGTGGAGAACCAGCGCATCGAGCAACTGCACGAACAGGCGCGCGTCAAGCTGCTCGAGGCGGAGGAGCACCTGGCGAACCGGGAATACGACGCCTTCATTTCCATGTCGAGAGAGGCCTGGGGCCTCGAAGCCCGGGGTTATCCGGAAGTCAAGTCCACGGCGGACGACACGGTCAAGGGCGTAATCTTCTATTTCATCCTGCTCATCCCCTTCTCCTTCTTCATGGAGCGCCTGGTCTTCGGGTTTCCGACCATCAACAAGCGGATCTTCGGTTTCTCCGCCTTCTTCATCGCGGTCTTCCTCGTGCTGCAGCAGGTGCATCCCGCCTTCAAGCTCAGCACGTCCCCCTATGTGATCTTCCTGGCTTTCGTCATCTTCGCGCTGGGGACGACCGTGCTCATCATCGTCATGTCCAAGTTCAACCAGGAAGTCCAGAAGATCAAGCGGGCGCAGACCGGCATGCACGAGGCCGACATCGGCCGGTTGAGCGCCACGGCCGTCGCCCTGTCGCTGGGGGTTTCCAACCTGCGCAAGCGCAAGATCCGCACGGCCCTCACGGCGGCGACCATCACGCTCCTGACCTTCACCGTGCTGTCCTTCACGTCCATCACCACGTCCCTCAGGTACTACAAGCTGGAGCGGTACAACGAACCGACTTACGAGGGCACGCTGGTCCGGGACCGCAACTGGAAAGGACTGCAGCCTTCCGTCTACGACTATCTCAAGAGCACCTTCGAGGACAAGGCCACGCTGATTCCACGGGCCTGGTACATGTCCCAGGTCAAGGGCGAAAAGGGGTTCTTCTCCTTCTCGTCGCCCCGGTCGTCCCATGAAAGTTACGTGAACAGCATACTGGGCCTGACCCCGGACGAGCCCAGGGCGACGCGCCTCGACGATTACCTCCTCGGTGGGAGGTGGTTCGAGCCCGGGGAGCGGGACGCGGCCATCCTGCCCGACGACGTGGCCGCGGTGGTGGGCATCAGACCCGAAGACGCCGGTTCCGCCTACATCGACATGTTCGGCATGCGGCTGCAGGTCGTCGGCGTGATCGATTCCCGGCGGTTCAACCAGCTCAAGGACCTGGACGACGAGAAGCTCACGCCCGTCGACCTGGTCCAGGAAAAGGGCAAGATCGCGCAGCGTATCGGCGAGGACCCCCGGCTGCAGGCCGAGTCGCCGCCGGAGGCCTTCATCCATCTCGAATCCAACAACGTCATGATCCTGCCGTACGAGACGGTCATGGATCTCGACGGGAAGATGTATTCGGTCGCCATCACGGATTTCCTCGACGAGAGCGGACAGCCGAACCCCGACTTCGACCGGGATATCGAGGACTTCCTGTCCCGGGTCGCCATGACCATGTTCGTGGGGAAGGACGGCACGGTCAACGTCTACAGTTCCATCGGTTCCACCTCCATCGGGGGCCTCGGCAACTTCCTGATTCCGATTCTCGTCGCCGCCATGATCGTCCTGAACACGATGATGGGCGCGGTCCACGAGCGCTTCCGTGAAATCGGCGTCTACAGTTCGGTCGGCCTGGCGCCGAGCCACATCGCGGCGCTGTTCCTGGCCGAATCCTCGGTCTTCGCCACGGTGGGCGCCGTGCTGGGCTACCTCGGGGGACAGACCATCACCCTCGTGCTGTCGAATTACGACATCCTCGCCGGCCTGTCGCTGAACTATTCCTCCCTGTCGGCCGTCTGGTCGGTAGTCGTGGTCATGGCCACGGTGTTCCTGTCGACGGCCTATCCCGCCAAGAAAGCGGCGGACATGGCCGTGCCCGACGTGGGCCGGGAGTGGAAGTTCCCCGAGCCCGACGGGGACGACTGGAGCTTCGATTTCCCCTTCACCATCGGCAGCGTCGAGGTGCTGGGCATGTACGCCTATCTCACGCGGGTCTTCGAATCCTACGAGGAGGGTTCCCTGGGCGCATTCGTCACGGAGAACGTCCAGCTGTCTGCCGTGGAAGGCGCTACGGACCAGCCCATGTACCATATCTCCATGATGACCTGGCTCGCCCCCTACGACCTGGGCATCAGCCAGCGGGTCTCTCTCAGCGCCGCGCCGGCGGAGAATGAAAGAGATCTCTACGCCGTATGGGTGGACATCCACCGCGAGAGCGGCGACGTGGCGTCCTGGCAGCGCATCAACCGGCGCTTCCTGAGCGTGCTGCGCAAGCGCTTCCTGGTCTGGCGCACGCTCCCGCAGGATCTCAAGAACGATTACGCCGCGACCGGCCGGGAAATGACGGAAAGGATGGAAGAGGCGGGACAACCCGTATGAAGTTCGCCTTCTGCAACGAGATGTTCCAGGACGTCCCCCTCCGGCGGATCTTCCAAACCGCCGCGGAAATCGGATATGACGGCGTGGAGATCGCGCCCTTCTCGGTGGCGCGGTCGGTGAACGAGGTCGGCCCCGACGCCCGGAAGGCGATTCGCGACGACGCGGCGGAGTACGGCCTCGAAATTACCGGGCTGCACTGGCTCCTGCTCAGCCCGGAAGGCCTCTACCTGAACCACCCCGACGACGGCATCCGCTACTGCACCCTTCTGTACCTCTGCGACCTGATCCGGTTCTGCGGCGACATCGGCGGCCGGGTCATGGTGGCCGGTTCGCCGAAGCAACGCAACGTGCTGCCGGACCAGACCCGCGAGGCGACCTGGGACCGGACCCGCCAGGCGTACATGGAGTGCATGCCCACGGCTGAGGAGAACGGGGTCACCATCTGCCTCGAGCCCCTGGACGGCGCCCAGACCAATTTCATCAACACCCCGGCCGAAGCCGCGCGGATGGTCCGTGAGATCGACCATCCCAATTTCCGCCTGATCATCGACGTCCGGGCGACCCTGTGCCAGGGGCTGGACGTCGCCGCGGCCATCCACGAACACCGGGATTTAACGGCCTACATCCACTTCAACGACGCCAGCGGCAACGGGCCGGGGTTCGGAGATACCGATTTCGTCCCCATACTGCGTGCGCTCCGTGAAACCGGCTACGACGGATACGGTTCGGTGGAGGTGTTCGACTATTCGTACGGCGCGGAGCACATCGCCCGAAAGAGCCTGGAGACGCTGAAGGCGGCCTGGTCGGCAGCGAGCGCGCCGCGCGAGGGGGCGGCCGGACCGGCGCAGGACGCGGCAGGCGCAGCGGGCACGGAGGGCGCGGCACAGGACACGGCGGGTGCCACGCGCGAGGGGGCGGCCGGATGAGTGAGCAAGTCCTCGACAGGGAAGGCATCGCCCGGGCACTGTCCCGTATCGCCCGCCAGATCCTGGAACGCAACCAGGGCGCTTCCGGCATCGCCATAGTGGGGATCCAGCGGCGCGGCGACTGGCTGGCGAGGCGGCTGGCCGAGTCCATTCGAGAGGCGGAAGATACGGCCGTACCCGTGGGCGTGCTGGACATCAACCTGTACCGCGACGACCTCCGGGTCCGCGCGGACTACCCCGTCGTCCGCACGTCCGACATCCCCTTCGATATCGAGGGGCGCACCGTCATCCTGGTGGACGACGTCCTTTACACGGGCCGTACGATCCGCGCCGCGCTGGACGAGCTTAAGGATTTCGGCCGGGCAAGGCGGATCGAACTCGCCGTCCTGATCGAACGGGAGGGACGGGAACTGCCCATCCAGGCTGATTACATCGGGGAAACCATCGAAGTGGGCCCCGGACGGACCGTTGTCGTCCACGTGCATGAGCTGGACCGGGACGACAACGTCGCGGTGGAGGAGGTGGCCTGATGGCGAAGAACCGGCTTCGCGCGCTGCGCCACCGCCACCTGATCGGCCTCGAGGACTACTCCCGTGAGGAGATCGGACTGATCCTGGATACGGCGGACTCCTTCAAGGAAGTGATCCGGCGGCCCATCCGCAAGGTCCCCGCCCTCCGCGGGAAGAACGTCGTAAACCTCTTCTTCGAATCGAGCACCCGCACGCGGCTGTCCTTCGAACTCGCCGAGAAGCAGCTTTCCGCCGACACCCTGAACTTCACGTCCACCGGCAGCAGCGTGTCCAAGGGAGAATCCCTGAGCGACACGGCGCGGAACATCGAAGCCATGCAGGTGGACTGCGTGGTGGTGCGCCATGCCGCCGCCGGCGCGCCCCTCTTCCTGTCGCAGTGCCTGTCGAGCGCGGTCGTCATCAACGCGGGCGACGGCGCCCACGAACATCCCACGCAGGGACTGCTGGACCTCCTGACCATGCGGGACGCACTGGGCCGGTTGGAAGGACTGAAGGTGGCGCTCATCGGCGACATCGCCCACAGCCGGGTGGCGCGCTCCAATATCTGGGGACTCCGGGAAATGGGCGCCGACGTGGTCGTATGCGGCCCGCCCACGCTGATTCCCGTCGACATCGAAGAAATGGGTGTGGAGGTCTGCTACCGGCTCGCGGACGCCCTCCGCGGCGCCGACGTGGTCTATGCCCTGCGGATACAACTCGAACGGCAGCAGGAAGCCTTCTTCCCGTCCCAGCGCGAATACACGCGGCTGTTCGGCATCGATCCCGAACGGCTGGAACTCGCCAAACCCGACGCCATCGTCATGCATCCCGGCCCCATCAACCGCGGCGTGGAACTCGACAGCCGCGTGGCGGACAGCGGGAGATCGGTCATCCTGGACCAGGTGACCAACGGCGTCGCGGTGCGCATGGCGGTCCTCTATCTCCTCAACGGCGGAGGCGAGCGCGATGCGGCCTGACGGACCTGATACATTGGGCGGCGCAGCCGGAGCCACCGGGCTTGCGGTGATCCGAAACGGACGGATCGTCGACCCCGCTTGCAGCCGCGACGAGCAGGGCGATCTCTGGATGCGCGGCGGCAGGATCGTCGACCGGCCGGCGGACGACGAGGCGAAAAGCGCCGCGGTCATCGATGCGGCCGGCCTGCTCGTCCTGCCGGGGCTGGTCGATCTGCACGCCCATCTCTGCGAACCCGGATTCGAGTACAGGGAGACCGTTGAAAGCGGCGCGCTCGCAGCCGCCGCGGGCGGTATCACCGCCGTGGCGTGCATGCCGGACACCGACCCGGTCATCGACGACGGGCCCACGGTGGAATTCATACGGGAAAGGGCGGAAGGCGCTGCGTCGAAGATCCATCCCATCGCCGCGATCACCGCGGGACGCCGGGGCGAACGCCTGACCGAAGCCGGCGAACTGGCCGAGGCCGGCGCCGTGGCGCTGTCCGATGCCGGCCGGTCCATCGGGAATCCGGCCATCCTGCGGCGGGCCCTCGAATACAGCCGGATGTTCGACCTGCCCATTTTCGTGCACTGCGAAGACCCGTCGCTTTCTGCCGGCGGGCACATGCACGAGGGAAGCCACGCCACCCGGTTGGGTCTGAAGGGCATACCCTCCATCGCGGAAGAAACCGTCGCCGCCCGGGACCTCATGCTGGCCGAGTGGACGGGCGGACGGATCCACGTCACCCACGCCAGCACGGCCGTGACGGTGGAACTCATCCGGTCGGCGAAGCAGCGGGGCGTGCGGGTGACCGCAGATGCCAGTCCCCACCACCTGGTGTTGACCGACGAATCCCTTTCAACCTACGATACCCACCTGAAGATCAATCCACCCCTGCGGAGCAAAGCGGACGTGGATGGGCTTCGCGCGGGCCTGGCGGACGGAACGATCGACGCCGTCGCTTCGGATCACACGCCGCGGTCCGTGGACGAGAAGAACACGGAATTCCAGGAAGCGCTGCCCGGCGCCACGGGTCTCGAAACCATGCTGGCCGTCGTGTTCACCGAGCTGGTCAGGCCCGGCCTGCTGAGCCTGGGCGACGCGGTAAAGGCCATGTCCACGTCCCCCGCGGGGATACTGGGAGTCGAAGGAGGCAGCCTGGCGTCCGGCGGTCCGGCCGACCTCCTGCTCTTCGATCCGGATGGAACCTGGACCGTGGATGCCGCGTCCTTCAAATCAAGATCCGCAAACTCGCCTTTCACCGGCCGCGCACTGGAAGGGCGCGTAATCATGACCATCGTCGGCGGCCGGGTCAGTTACCGGCGCGACGCGCCCGAATCACCTTGACGAACCGGTGCGAATCGCTTTATTTTAGAAGACTGTCTACATCGGATCCACCGGACGCGATCTTTAAGATGCACAGCCATGGCAGGCCGCGAAAAGGTGCCATCGACGTACTGTCGAAAGGAGTCCGTAATGTTTTTCAGAAAGGTTTCCATCTGCGTATTGTTTGCCCTCGGCTTCGCCCTGTTGATACCGGTCGCTGCCGACGCGCAGAAAATCGAGCTTCGTTCCGCGAAAATCTACATCCGCGAAATCCCGCCTCAGACTGAAAAGGCCCTGGAGCTGCTCGAAACCGCCCTGGAGAAGGACCCGGGCAACAACGACGCCCACTATCTCCTCGGGCTCATTCATTACCGCAAGGGCAACTTCGACCTGATGTTCCAGAACTGGGAAGCGGTTACCTTCAATGACCTGGACAAGAAGGACAAGGAACAGTTCAGAAACACCCTGGGCGCCATGATCCGCACGAACTACCAGACGGGCCAGCAAAGCTATGAACAAGAGAAGTACGCGGACGCCGCCCAATACTACAGCCGCTCCGTCAACGCGACTTCGATGCTCCAGGACATATTGCGCTCCATCGGCAAGAAGAACGAGGCCGCGGAGGCAGACGAATTGGAACCCGCCAAGCAGCAGGGGTACCTGTACTGGGGTTACGCCGCCCTGAACTCGGAAGATTATGAAAATGCCAGGATGGCTCTCGAGCAGCTTATCGAAGTGGAACCGAACAGATTCGAAGCCTGGGACGGCCTGATCAACGTGTACTACTACACCCAGGCCTGGGACAAGGCGATCATGGCCAGCAACAGGGTCATCGAACTGTCGGAAGAGGTCGATCTCAACACCTACCTCATCATGCGCAACGCCTACTTCGAAGTCGCCGACACGGCCGGCGTGATCACCACGTACGAGCGGGCGATCGAAGCGTTTCCGGAAGATAAGTCGATGTACCGGGACCTCAGTTCCATCCATTCCTCCAGGAATAAACTGGCCGAGGCGATCGAAGTGTTGGAAAAGGGAACCGCCGCCCTTCCGGAGGACCAGGATTTGCTGAGGCGCCTGGGGACCAACTACTACAACAAGGGATTGTCCGACCGGGATGGCGGAAACGTGGAAGCGGCCTCGGCGGCGTTCAATGGCGCTGTCGAAAGCATGAACAAGCTACTGGTGTTGGAGCCGAAGAGTATCGAAGCCCACGATATACTCGGCGATGCCTACGTCGGACTGGCCAGTGTCGAAACGGACGATGCCAGGAAGATGGAGTTGTTTACCAAGGGAGACGAACTCCAGAAGAAGAAGATGGAACTGATCACTTCGGGAGAAGGCATGTAGGTTCCGGGGATGGATCCCGGCGCTTGTTCGCCGATCGCAAAACTTGAGGATTTCAAGAGGATTCCGGGATTTCCGGAATCCTCTTTTGTTATGGCCAATTTGATTGACACTCCTGTGGCCGGCTTCTATACTACTCGTTGCCTTGACCCAAGCCTTCCCGCCCCGCGCCGTTGCCGATATGGATGCTTATCATGCGGTATGACTTTCCGTTGAAAACGCCGTTTCAGGTGGTGTCGATGGTAGTGTGTCTCCTGTTCGGCATGTATCCGGCGGGCTGCACATGGCTGCTCGGGAAGCGGGAACCCGCCGCGGCGCCTCCAATGCCTCCACCCGAAGCCCAGGAACCCGAAGCACGGGTGCCCGATGACGACGCGTCAAGATCCGATGAGCCGTTGATCGGCGATCCGGCCGAAACGGCATCCGAAACATCCGTACCCGCCACAGCAGCGGAATCCACCTGGGGATACAGAGTCCAGCTTTATTCGTTAACGACCCGCGAAGCGGCCGAAGCCGCGCTACAGCAGGTGGAGCGAACGCTGGCGGAATGGTCGTATGGCGTCTACATGGACGAGGAATCCGAAAGCTTCAAGGTGCGCGTGGGCGACTTCACGGAAAAGGCCGATGCCGATATCTTGCGCGATTGGTTGAGAACCAGGGGTTTCGTCGACGCCTGGACGGCCAGGACCCTCATTCAGACGCGCTGACCGAAGGGAACACCACCTTTATGCCCCCGCATCATGATTCATTCGCACCGCTGGACCCCGGCCGGCGCGTCCTCATGGGGCCCGGACCGAGCGACATGCATCCCCGGGTCTACCAGGCCATGGGAGCTCCGCTGACCGGACACCTGGACCCGTATTTCATCGGGGTCATGGACGATACCAAAGCGCTGCTGCGGTACGTGTTCCAGACCGAAAACGCGATGACGCTCGCCATCTCCGCCACGGGTTCCGCCGGCATGGAGACATGCATCTGCAATCTCGTGGAGCCCGGTGACGAGGTACTCATCTGCGTGGGCGGGGTCTTCGGAGACCGCATGGCCCAGATGGCCGAACGCCACGGCGGGCGGCTGGTTCGCCTCGAATGCGAGCCGGGGCGGCCGTTTACGCCGGAACAGGTCCGGCAGGCGCTGGATGGATGCCGTCCCAAGGTCGTGGGTCTCGTACACGCGGAAACGTCCACGGGGGTGCTGCAACCTCTCGAGGAGATCATCCCCGTCATCCACGAGCACGGCGCCCTCGCCCTGGTCGACACCGTGGCCTCCCTGGGCGGAACGCCCGTCAAAGTCGACGCGTGGGGCATCGACGTCTGCTACACCGGAAGCCAGAAATGCCTGAGCGCCCCGCCGGGCCTGGCGCCCCTCACGATCAACGGCCGCGCGCTCGAGGCCATTGCCGCGCGCAAGACTCCTGTCGACAACTGGTACATGGACCTTTCCCTGATCAACGCGTACTGGGACGGCGACCGGACCTATCACCATACCGCGCCGGTGAGCCTGTTCTACGCCCTGCGGGAAGCTCTCCTGCTCATCCACGAGGAGGGGCTGGAGAACGGCCACCGGAGGCACGCCGCGAACTACGAAGCGTTCCGGGCCGGAATCGACGCCATGGGCCTTGCGTTCTTCGTCGATCCGCGGCACCGCGCCCCGACCATCAACCCCGTCCTGGCCCCGGATGGGATCGACGAGGCCGCCGTGCGGAGCCGCCTGCTGAAGGATTACGGTCTCGAACTCGGGGGCGGCCTCGGCGCGTTGAAGGGCAAGGCCTGGCGCGTGGGGCTCATGGGCCAGTCCTCGCAGCGCGATCACGTCATCCTGTGCCTGGGCGCCCTCGAACAGGCCCTGCGCGCGGAAGGCCACGAAGTCGCCGGGAGCGGCGTGGCGGCGGCGAGCGCCGTATACACCGAGGAGGAATAAATGTATTTCGTCGAAGAGGAAAACATGTCCCAGAAGTCCATCGCCCCGGGCGTCAGCATCGCCGTGGCCGGCGGCGACCGGGCCCAGATGTCCTTCGTGACGCTCACGCCGGGATCGCAGGTGCCTATACACGACCATCCCCACGAACAGCTGGGCGTGGTGCTGGAAGGTGAATTCGTCATGGTCATCGGCGGGGAAAGCCGGACCATCCGGACGGGCGACAAGTACGTGATTCCCGGCGGGGTGCAGCACGGCGTGACCGAGGTTATGACCAGATCCGTCGCCCTGGACATATTCAGCCCGCCCCGGGAGGATTACGCTTAATCGATAATGACCGCGTCCGCGCCGATCGTCCAGCCGGACCCGACGCGGCCACCAGCCAACCAGTCAGGAGTAATTCATGTCCGACGCCCTACCCCAAGACCGGCCCGTGCAACTCTGGAAAATGACCCGCAGGCAGTTCCGCGAGGGGATCTACGACGGCAACCTCAAGGGAGCGATCATCCCCACGGGCAGTACTGAACAGCACAACGAGCACCTGGAGATGTCCCACGACACCGCCAGCGCCGTCCACGTGTCCGAACGCGCCGCGCAGGCGCTCTATCCCGAGGTCGTGGTCACCACGCCGCTGGCCATCGGCGTGTCGGAGCACTGGATGGACCACAAGGGTACGCTGACGACCCGGCCCGAGATCTTCACCGAACTCCTCTACGACGTGGCCGACAGTATGAAACGGGGCGGGATCAACCATATCCTGGCCGTCAACGGCCACGCCGGGAACGCCGGTCCCGTCAATGCCGCGCTGGAGGACATTCAGACCCGCCTGGGCGTCAATTTCGCCTTCTGCAGCTACTGGGAAGCCTATACCCCGGAAATCGTCCGAAAGTACATGGACTCGAACAACTGTCCCGGCCACGCCAGCGAGTTCGAGACCTCCTTCGCCTACGCGGCCTTCCCGGGGCACGTCCACTGGGAGGGCGTCGACTATGATGCGGCCAGGCTGACCATCTCCCAGGCCGACCGGGCGGACCAGGATCGGGAATTCCACCACGAGGCCAAACTCGCCGACGCCGTGAAGGGACAGGGCATGATCGACGTGGCGGTCGACTGGGTCGCGGCCAGGATGAAAGCGATGATCGAGAGCACCTGATCCGTGTCTGGCGAACCCAAACCCATTATCGCGTTTGAAGACGTAAGCAAGTGGTTCGGGACGTTCCAGGTGCTCCGGGACGTGGACCTGGGCATCGGCGAAGGGGAGTGCGTCGTCATCTGCGGTCCGTCCGGATCGGGCAAGTCCACGCTGATACGGTGCATCAACCGGCTGGAAACCCACGATCAGGGCGCGGTCCGGGTCCACGGCGTCCCGCTGGGACCGGGCGAGCGGCTACCCCGCGAACTGCGCGGGAAGATCGGCATGGTGTTCCAGAGCTTCAATCTGTTCCCCCACATGACCGTCCTGCGGAACCTGGCCCTCGCCCCCATGCGCAACCTCGGGATGGATAAGGATAAGGCGGAGGAAACCGCCCTCGCCTACCTTGAGCGCGTGCATATCGGGGACCAGGCCGAAAAGTACCCCGACCAGCTTTCCGGCGGACAGCAGCAGCGCGTGGCGATCGCCAGGGCGCTGTGCATGCAGCCCGATATCCTGCTCTTCGACGAACCCACGTCGTCGCTCGATCCGGAGATGATCCGGGAGGTCCTCGACGTGATCTTCGAACTCACGGACAGCGGCATCACCATGGTCTGCGTGACCCACGAGATGGGATTCGCCCGCAAGGTCTCGGACCGGGTCGTCTTCATGGACCACGGCGAAATCGTCGAAAGCGCCGCGCCGGACGCGTTCTTCGACGCGCCCAGGGAAGAACGGACCCGGGCCTTCCTCAACCAGATCCTCCATTACGAGGCTTCGGCGTGATCGGGCCATTCCGCAGGCCGTGGGTCAGGCGAGCGCTGTCGAACTGGATCCAGCCGGCGGCCATCGCCGGCATCCTCGTCTTTGCGGTCATGCGCGGCGCCGAGAACATCAACTACCGGTGGCAGTGGTACCGGGTGGACGACTTCCTGTTCACGTCCGAAAACGGATCCTGGGCCGCCGGCCCGCTGGTCCAGGGCCTGTTCGTCACCCTCGAGATTTCCGTTCTCAGCCTCGTCCTGACCCTCGTTATCGGGCTCGCGACCGCGCTGCTGCGGCTGTCTTCCTCCGTGGTCGGGCGCGGACTCGCCCGCGGGTACCTGGAACTGATCCGCAACACCCCCCTGTTGATCCAGCTTTACGTGATGTATTTCGTCCTCGGTCCGATCCTCGGCTGGGGACAGACCACGACGGCGATCGCGTGTCTCGCCGCGTTCCAGGGCGCCTATACGTCGGAGATCTTCCGGGCCGGCCTGCGGGCCATACCCCGGGGGCAGGTGGAGGCGGGGGACAGCCTGGGACTGACGCGCCTGGACAATTACCGGTACGTCATCCTGCCCCAGGTGCTCCGGAACATGCTGCCGCCGCTCACCAACGAGGCGGTATCGCTCGTGAAGAACTCCTCGATCGTCAGCGTCATCGCCATTTTCGACCTCACCACGCAGGGCCGGAACCTTATCGCGGATACCTTCCTGACTTTCGAGATCTGGCTGACCGTGGCCGCGATCTACCTGGCCGTGACCCTGGCGCTGTCCACCGCGGCGGCCATGGCCGAACGCCGCAGGGCGGGCGCATGACGTCGACGATCGGTCAAAGGACGGGCCGGTTCCGGCCCACCCGGCTCGACGGGATACTGCTGGTCGGATTGGTCGCGGCGGCCGGCTGGATGTGGTACCGTTCGGCCGTCGGCGTGGCGTACCGCTGGGACTGGCCCCAGGCGCTTTCGACCGTTTTCGCAACCGGCGACGCCGGCGAAACGCCCTTCTTCCTGACGGGGATCTACGCGACCCTGCGGCTCAGCCTCTGGGGGGCGGTGCTGGCCAGTATACTGGGCGTTCTGATCGGCGTGGGCAGGTACGCCGGGGGGCGCACGCTGCGCATGTTCTGCGGGACCTACATCCAGATCCTGCGCAACATCCCGCCCCTGGTGTTCATCTTCATCTTCTACTTCTTCATCAGCAGCCAGCTGATGCCCCTGCTGGGCCTGGACACCCTGTTCAACCGCCCCGCGGAGGAAGCCTCGGGATGGCAGCGCTTTCTCTTCGGCCCCCCGGCGCTCTGGGAGAACCTGGTCTCCGGCGTACTGTGCATCTCCTTCATCAGCGCCGCGTATATCGCCGAAGTCGTCCGCGCCGGCCTGGCCGCCATACCCCGCGGCCAGTGGGAGGCCGGGGAAAGCCTGGGCATACCGGCCCTGGACCGCTACCGGTTCGTCATCTTTCCCCAGGCACTGGCCCACATCGCGCCGCCGCTGACCGGCCAGTACATCTCCCTGGTGAAGGATTCGTCCATCGTCTCGCTCATCTCCGTCCAGGAACTGACCTTCGTCGGTTCGGAAATCGCCAATTCGAGCGGGCTGCTCTTCGAGGTGTGGCTGCTGGTGGCCTTCGTGTACTTCCTGCTCTGCCTGTCTCTTTCCATCCTGCTCAGGCAGGTGGAACGGCGCATGACCCGGCACTTTCACCAGATCGCCTAGGCAAGTCTACCGGCGCCGGTTTTCCGCGTCGATCCCTCCGCGTAATGGATCGAAAACCCGCTTCACCGTCTCGAACTGGCGTTCCAGGATCGCGGGCCTGCCCAGCAGCCGGTCGCTTAGCATGCGCGCCGCCACCGTGGCGTAGGCATTGCCCCGGCCCGTGAATCCGGCGACGATGTGGACGCCCGGCGTTTCCGTCTCGCCGACGAAGGGGCTGCTGTCGTAGGAGAAGCCCATGACACCGCCCCAGCGGTGGGAGCGGTCGAGGTTGGCCAGGTGGGGGAAGGCACCGTTGAACGCCCGGTCGTTCGTCCGCTGCACCGCCCGCGTGGGACGCTCCTTGTACCCCCGGTACGTCCGGACCGGCTGGCCCGGCCGGCTTCGGCGCCGCAGGAAGTGGAATCCCCGCTCGGCGCGGATGTGGTGATTCCGGCCCCCGCCGAATAGCAGTCGGCCGCCCTCCCCGGGCCCGTCGTGCAACTGACGCCAGAATTCCCAGCCATCGTTGGCGTAGAAGACGCCGTTGAACAGCCGTTCGGAAACGGGTTCCGTCGTGAAGACCTGCCCCCGGTGGGGGATGATGCGCCGCTCGTACCGCGCATCGAGCTGCGGCGTGTAGGCGTTCATCCCGAGGAGCACGTGCTGTGTCCGGATCCTTCCACCCGGCGTATGCACGAGCAGTCCGCGGTCTTTCCGCTCGACCCCGGTGACCGGCGTGTCTTCGAAGAACCGGACGCCCAGTCCCCGCGCGGCGGCCGCGAGACCGCGCACGTATCTGACCGGGTGGAGTTCGCCGTCGAACTGGTTCCACAGAGCACCCGCCAGGAGCGGACTTCGCTTGATCTCGAAGAGTTCCTCCTCGTCCAGGTATGCGACCTCGAACCCGTCCTCCTGGAGCAGGCGGTACGACTGGACGATGCGTTCCAGCGGATTCTGGTGAGAACCGCGGTCCGGCCGCTTCATCGCCACCACGTAGCTGCCGTGCCGGTAGTAGTCGCATTGTATGGCGTACTTCTTCATAAGACTGGCCATGAGGTCGTGGTTCTCGAGGGCGATCAACCACGCCTCCCGGGCCAGCCTCCTTCCGTCCTGGCCGTACAGGTCCGTCAGTTCCTCCACGGCCTCGACGTAGTACTCGTGCGTCCCGGCCAGCATGAACCCGCCATTGCGGCCCGTCGCGCCCGAGGCGATCTCGCGCCGCTCGAGTACCGCCACGCTTGCGCCGCCCTCTGCCAGGAACAGGGCGCCGGTCACTCCCGTTACGCCGCCGCCGATCACGACGACGTCTACGTCCAGGTCCCCGGCCAGGGGATCGGAGGGTGTGTAAGGCCTGTCCAGCCAGTAGGAATCACGGATCATGGGGAGGTTTCCCGGGTCTAAATTGCGGTTTTCAACAAGAGACCATTGTGAAACAAACCAGATTATCGACGAGATTTTCAGCTGAATGTCGACGGTTAGGATATGGCCGTGACGCTCTTTGCGTCAAGTGCGACGTTGAGGTTGTACAACGTGATAAACGAAAACCGGGCCATATGGATTCAGTTGACATGGCCCAATAGCTTCCGGTAGTTTCTATCGGACATGATTCCGACCCATGCCCAGGAAGATAAGAGAACTCATAAGGGATCTGGTAAAAGCGGGATTCATAAATAGAGGTGGAAAGGGCAATCACAGAAACTTCGAACATCCAAGGGGAATGCGTGTTGTGGTTTCGGGCAACTCCGGTGATGACGCCAAACACTATCAAGAACAAGAAGTATCGAGGAATATCGAGGAGTCGCTGAAATGACCAGGAGCGCCAGGTACATTAAGATCGTAGAGTGGTCGGATGAGGATAAGTGTTTCATTGGCTACTGTCCCGGAATCATAGGGCCTTGTTGCCACGGCGATGATGAAATCGAAGTATACCGGGAACTGTGCCAGATCGTCGATGAATGGTTGGAGATCGCGAAGGAAGAAGACAGGGATTTACCACCCCCGACTATAGGCCGGAATCTTGCCGAATTGTTGGTGACCGTTTGACTTGGCTGATTTGCGATAGAATGCGGAAGATCCGTCTCTATCAGACCTCCAGCACTGCCGCGATCGTTTCGCCCTCGTGGACGCGGTTGAAGGTCCGCAGGACCAGCACGCGGCCGGACTGCGTGGATACGATCTCTTCCCGCCGATCGCCCAGCAGGTCGGTGACCACCCCGAATACATCACCGGGCTCGACGCGGTCCATCAGTTCGACCCAGGGTTCGAAGAAGCCTGGAAAGGGCGCGGGGTAGTTCAGCTGGATGTGTCCCGCGCCTTCCCGGTCGTCCTCCACCGTGTGCCGTATGATCGACGGCGGCTGGGTGCGTTCGATCATGCCCAGCACGCCCATGACGTTCAGGCACCCTTCGTAGTAGCCGTCGACACCCTCGGGATCGCAGTCCCCCGCACCCATCCATTCCGAATAGATCGCGGGAATGCCGGCGTCCCGGGCGATGGAGAGCGTGCGTCCGTCGTGCCCCGCGTACGTGCCCCAGACGACCGGCATGTTGAAAGCACGGGCCATCTCCCGCTGCCGCGCCAGGACATCGGGATCGGGATGCAGCATGTACCCCACCGTCGGGTAGAACCTCGAGATCAGCCCGCCGCTGTGCAGATCGATCAGGAAGTCGGCTTCGCGGATCAGCGCGCTCACCGCGAACGCAACGCGCTCCGTGATGGTGCCGTCTTCCCGGCCGGGGCAGGTCCGGGCCAGGTCCAGGCCGTCCTCCGCGGTTCGCTGGCCGCGCCAGTAGGCCGCCTCGTTGACGACCGGGATCAGGGTGACCGTGCCGCGGAGTTCACCGGGATCCAGGGTCTCTTTCAGCCGCCGTATGGCCCACATGGATTCGAATTCGTCGCCGTGTATACCTCCGAGGATGAGCAGTTTCGGGCCGGACGCTTTCCCGGTAATGGCAACAGACTTCAACTTGACGGGGCCTGACATGGCGTTCTCCTTGGATTATATTCGTGCGTAGCCCGGTTTCCCGACCGCGACGGCTTCTCAGTTCCGTGCGCCAGAATATAGGGATGAGAAAGGTCCCGATCAAGCGATGCCCACAGGTTGTAAACGGCCGAAACGCGGAAAACGGCTGAACACGGATAACGGCTGAACACGGATAACGGCATGATATCGATTCCCCTTACGTATTCCCAAGATCCGGAGCGGAACCCGGCGCGCTGGCCGGTTACGCGGGGTGTGCCCATGCCCGTCGGCATGCTTCGCGAGACGGAAGTCCTGGCCGTCGTGGATCCGGATGGCGATCGCGTCCCGGCCCAGTTCCGGATTCTCGGCCGCTGGGCGGACGGATCGGTGAAGTGGGTGCTCGTTGATTTCCAGGCGAAGGCTGGCTCATCCGGGACCGCGGCCTACAACCTTACGGACGACACGGTCGATGAAGTGCCGGCGCCCCGTCAATCCGCCACCGACCATTCCACCACGTACACTTCCGTACGCGTCGAAGTAACCGAAAACGATCTCCACGTCGACACGGGCGTCCTGCGATTCATGGTCGACCGCCATCGATACCGGTTCTTCCATTCCGTCTCGCTGGGCGATGCGCAGCGCGGCGAACCGGCCCACGCGGAATGCGGCCGGGACCGGGGCAGAGCCGGTGACGCCTGGGTCCGGATCAGGGAAAGCGCTTCAGACGGGCGGCTGGCACGCCGGCTATATGGACCGGGGGGCCTGTGCCGCGCCTCGCTGGCCGGCGACGCCTGCGGCGCGAACGTGGAAGAACGCGGTCCGCTGCGCACCGTGGTCCGGATTGAAAGCGCGCTGGAGGCCGACATCCCCATGCATCACTACGGCGGTTACCGGCCGGTACGGTGTATTACCCGGATCCACGCCTATGCCGGACAGGCTTTTCTTCGGATTCTTCAGACCCACGTCTTCACCTGCAATCCGCGGGAAGTGGAAATCGAAGACCTCGCCCTGGATGTCCCCACCCCGTTCACGGGATTCAGTCCGGACTATGCCTTCGGACTGAACGGCGTCCAGGCGGGTACGCTCGATCACGGGGAACGTCTTCGCGTCGTGCAGAAAAAGGATAACCAGGTGCAAGTGATGCACGGACGGCCGGGGATCGAGCGCATCCTCGTCGAAGATGAAGCGTGCGACGGTTGGGCGACCCTCAGTGACGGGACGTCCGGCGTGGGTGTCTCATGCTGGAACATGGCCGAGGAATACCCGCGCGCCATCGAGTTGACCGGTGACGGCCGGATGACCGTGTACGCGCGCCACGACCCGGACGGCAGCCGCCTTTCCCTGGCTCGGTACGCCGAGGAGGTCGCCTGGCACGAGGGAGAAGGGATGTACGCCGACGGGACCGGTATCGCGAAAACTACCGAGTTCTACGTCCTGTACTTCGAGGAAGACCGCCGCGAAGAGGCGGTCGAAATGCTTCGATGCGCCCTGTCACAGCCCCACGTATCGGTCTCACCCGAGTGGATGGCCCGATGCGGGGTCGCGGGAGGATTCGCGGGAAGCCTCGCGGCTTCAACTGCGGTTGACGACGGCAGGCAGCAGTTTCCGGCGAAGCCGAGTCTGGAGCGGCCGCGTCAACCGGCTTCAAGTCTGGAGCGGCCGCGTCGACCGGAATCCGACCGGACGCCGCAAATCTCGACTGAGATGATCCGTGCCGCGGATCACATGTTGACGGGTTTCGCGGACTGGCTGGCACGCAACATCCGGCTCGGACGCTGGTACGGTTACCTGGACCACGGCGACGTCCGGGCCACGTGGGACGAAACCGAAGACGATTGGAAGCACCAGGGTCGATGGGGCTGGTGCAACAGCGAGTGGGACCCCCGCCACGCGATCTGGATCCAGTACCAGCGCACAGCGGATCCGCGGTACTTCGCGCTGGGCGAGGCCATGACCCGACATTCGATGGACGTGGACACGTGCCACTGGCATCCTTTCCGGCCCTACATGGTCGGCGGCTGCTACCGCCACGGCGTCGATCATTTCAGCGACGAACCCTGCGCTTCCCACACCTTCATCGACAACTGGATCGACCACTACTATCTGACCGGCGACGGCAGGACCCTGGAAGTCCTGCACGAAGCCGGCGCGTTCTTTCTGCGGTACCGGTGGACCGAAGACCCGGCCTTCAGCTTCAGCCTGCGGTCCATCGCCAATGTGTTGCGCGGGCTGCTGTATGTTTACGAGGCCACAGGCGAAGACCGCTACCTGCGTCGAGCCGAAGAGGTATACGCCATCGTCGCCCGGGGACAGAATGAAGACGGGAGCTGGCACAAGCGCTTCCAGGTCTCGACACCGGACCGACTTCCGAAACAACTACCTTACGCCATGGCGACGGAAGGCACGACGCTGGCCGTTGAAACGGGAACGGCCGACCCGTTCACCGATGACGAGTTCAGGGCCCTCGGCGGCCCGTTCTCCCGCATGATTCGCGACCTGCCCTACGAGGAACAGAAGGGCTACCAGACCCATTACCTGATGATCGGCCTGGAGTTGATGCACCGGATGACCGGCAGGGAGGACGTTGCCGGGACTTACCGCCGGGGGGTGGACTGGTTCTGCGGCTTTCCGGATACTTTCGCGTCCGACCGGCCATTGAAGGAGCATTACGGCGGCATCCTCTGCCGGCACCTGGGCTACGCCTTTCGCCTGACGGGCGATAACCGCTACCTGGAGACCGGTTTGCAGATCCTGGAACAGCTCATCGAAGCGCAGGACTGGAGCGACGATCCACGCAAGCGTGGATCCATAGACATGAATCCTACCTACCTGAGCCTGTTGTTTTTTGGCGTGCCGAGCTTCTTGGCCGAGGTACGGCAAAAGGCCGAGGTTCGGCGAAACAGGGCTTGGTGAGCCGGCGTGGCGTGGTTAACTTGAGTATACGGACATGGGAGACCGGTTCGTAACCCTCTTCCCGGACCAGCATTCCTTCTCAAGGCGGTACCGAGCATGTGCGTTCGTATCCTGCTGATGATTGCCGCGTGTGCGATGACGCTGGAAGGTGTATCGCAGACCGATGATGGCCAGCCGGTCGCTGTCGATCGTCCTTCAACCTTGCAATCACCCCTGGAATCCGGCAAATCCCTTTACCTACAGGGTCTATTCGACGAAGCCCTGCCCCTCCTCCAGCAGGCGGTGCGCGCCGAGGGAAGATCGGCGCCGGCCCGTTCCTGGCTCGGTATGGCCTGGTTGGCCCTCGGAAACGACGACGAAGCGTTGAAGGCGTTCAGGCGGGCCACACAGCTGGACAAGCACTGGGCGCCCGGCCACGTCGGCATGGCCATGGTATTCATGCGCTTGCCCAACAGGAGGCTCGACGCCCGTAAGGCACTGCGGAATGCGATCAAAGCGGAACCAGATGAAGCGGATATTCACTACTACCTGGGCATGACCTACATGGACCAGGTCCGGACGAGCAGGCTGATCGGCAGCGAAAAGGACGGGAGAAGGTATTTTCAGAAAACCGTGGAACTCAATCCCTCTCATCCTGACGCCTACTTCCAACTCGGCCGTTGCTACGACAGTCCGCCCGAACCGGAACACGAAAAAGCGATGGCAGCTTATCTGTTTCAATACCGCGTCAATCCGGACCATAGCGAATCACTCCTGCGTTTCGCCGACGTGAATCATCGGTCCGAACGTTACGATTACGGGGTAAAACAACTGAGAGGGTTGATATGGCAACTTGGTGAGGACGTGCCGGCCAGGGTCCGCACCATGCTGGCACAATTCGAGGTGCTGTCCCTTGGAACCGAACAGCAGTACGGGCAGCTGCACGAAGCCCTGGAGGACTATGTCGCCCTGTTGGACGCCGATGAACGGGCGATATATCTGGACCTGCGCCATGTCGCCCCACCGGAGGAACTGCAGGCCTGGGAATCAGCGGCCGGACCGGAACGCGAATCCTTGTGGCGCGACTTCTGGAACGAGCGGGACTCGAATCCGGCTACGGTAGAAAACGAACGCCTGGTCGAGCACTACCGCCGTGTCATGTACGCGAGAGTTCATTTCTCCGGGGGGCAGCAACCCTACGACCGCCGCGGCGAGATTTACGTCCGCTACGGAGCGCCGGACGACCGGCGGCGTTTCGTGTTTCGCCACTTTGAAGACCCGGACATCCCCCACATGCTTACCGGAAACCCGGCCGTGGACGCGATTCGTGAATGGAACCTGCTAACGGGCTACAGGTTGCAGCTTCATGGCGGCGAGTCGCCATTCCCTTTGATGGAAGCCGCCCCGGTGGTAACCGCGGTGGAAGGCGCCTGGATCAACGCGCGGAGCGAGATGGAGACCCAGCCCGGATACGTGGTGGAAAGCTGGGTATATGTCCCACACGACCTGGAACTGTTCTTCGTGGACACGTTGAAGGATGGAAAGTTCGACTATCCGCTCAAGACCGTCAACAACAACATCCGGGATATGGTCCGCCAGGATCGGTTCCACCCCCGTCAACGCGCAATCGAATTGATCGCCCGCAGTCCCGAGGTCTACACCCATGACTTCGGCGGTGAACTCCTGGAGTTTGCCTTCGACGCGGTGTCCTTCCGGGGCGAAGGCGGATCGACCGAAGTGGATCTTACCTACAGCATACCGACATGGCAGTTCGACGACATCACCGACGAAAACGGGGACCGGACCTGGCTGAACAACCTGGTCTCCCTGCGCGATTCGGTGCAGACCCCGGCCCTTTCCCGCGCCTACAGATTCGGACCTATAGACCGGCCCGAACGGCAAGCGGGCAAGCGGGAGCTTCAGGGAGCGGCCTTTACGCTGGCCGCAAATCTGACTTCTCCTTCGGGCGTGTTCACGGCCGCAGTGGAAATGCGGGACGAAGCCACGAAACGTATCGGAGTGTACACGAAGTCCGTGTCTTTTTCGGACTACAGCGGCGGCGACCTGCTCATCAGCGACCTCAAGCTGTCCACAGCCATAACGCCGGCGCCAAGTCCCGGTCCCTTCGTGCGCGGGGGACTGAACGTCGTGCCCAATCCGGGGCGGCTGTACCCGCGTGGGCAGCTGGTATATGTGTATTACGAGGTGTACAACCTGAAAATTGACGAAGCTGGGGACGAAGCCGGGCGGACTTCCTACGAGACCCTGTACGAAATCACGCCGAAGGGCATGCCCGCCCTTAGAAACAGGAGGTCGAGAAGTCCCGGTGACATGCAGACGGTCATGTCGTTTTTTGAAGGAGCAGGGCACGCGGGAGAAGAGGCGGAGTATACTGCCCTGGACACCACGGATCTCGAAGCCGGGGAGTACGTGCTCACCGTGACGCTGACGGACCGGTACGGAGACGCTTCCGTCTCAAAATCCGTCAACTTCATGGTGGTAGAGCCGTAGGCTGACCCGCGTCGATCCAGACGATACGGTATCGAAGGAAAGGTGGCGGCCCGAGGCGGCTCGGAAGCGGGGCGGCACGGCCGTAAATTCGGAGGCGCGGCGGTCCGGAAGCTTGGCGGTCCGGCCGCTAAGCCTGGATCAGGACGCTCTGCTCTTCACCCGCCGCCATTTCAAGCATCGGATCGAATACCGCCTCGCCCGAATCCCCCAGTCGCAGCCGCGACAGCCGGACTGCTCCGTGGAGGACGCTCAGTTCGGCCGTTAGGCCTTCACCGTTACGCGACACCACGCACATCCCCCACGCATACCCGGTCGACCAGAAATACCGGCCCGGCCGGTCGGTCAGGGCCATGGTCTGCGTAACTGCCGAATATTGAAAGCCGGTCAGGGCGAGGTGGGCGGCCCAGGCGGCCATGGCCCGGGCGTAGTGATGCCCGCACTCGGCCTCGTCGAAGGGATTGCGCCGCCGTCCGTCGTACCGGTTGCGGACGTCCCGCATGCAGGCCAGGCCCTCATCAACCATGCCTTCATAAATCATGCCGATGGCCGCGGTGTATTCGAAACCGGTCATGACCTCGGTGAAGTAGGAGAAGGGATTATCGGGGCGGTCCTTCGGATAGGACGCCATGAGCAGCGCGGACTCGTCGCCGAGGACGTAGGACCGCATGACGTTGGTGTGGCCCTGGAAGCCCTCCAGCCTGTTGTATTCCAGGATGCTTTCGTGCGACCTGCGGACCTTGCCGGCGTCCGCCAGGTATCCCAGGCCGCAGACATGGGCCATGTACTGGCCGACAAGCTGGTCCACCAGGCAGCCCGAGCCGAGCTGGTAGTCCGGGTTCGACAGGTCTTTCGGTCCCATGCCGACGGTCAGCCCTTCCGCGATCTCATCCGCGCTCCGCGGCGGCCGGATCTCGTGTTCGTAATAATCCCCGTTGAAGAGGTGCGCGTCGGTCCAGGTGCTTCCGCGCTCGTACAGGTCCCGGCATTCCCCGGCGAAGCCGTTGTCTCCCAGGTAGCGGGCCATCTCTTCCGCGGCGCGCAATGCGCCCAGGTACCAGAACTCCATCTGGGGATTGGGTCCGAAGTACTCCACGTCCATGGTATTGTGCTGGCAGCCTTCCATGACGCCGTCGCGGTCGGCGTCCCACCCGCCGGGTATCCAGCAGAAGGCCAGGGACTTCTTCACATCGGGCCACAACGCCCGAAGCCGTTCGTCGTCGCCCGAAAGCTGCCACTCGCGGTACATCTTCATGACGCAGCCCATCTGGCCGTCCGCCGCCGCGCGATTGAAACTGCGGGCCCGCGCCAGGGGCAGCCAGACGCGGAAGCTCATCAACCCGTTATCGTCGGTGGCGTGGGCGAATTCCACCTCGCGCATGGTCTGTGCCAGGTCGCCGAAGAGGAAGGCCGTGGACTGCTCGTAGTTCCAGACGTGGGTGCAGGAACCCAGGCAGCATCCCGCCGTGTCGTGACATCCCTCCCAGCCGTAAAAGCGTCCGTCGGGCGTGCGAAAGCAGGTCTGGCTGCGCAGGGTGCTCAGATTGAACAGGGCCGCTTCCCTGACCACCTCCGGCAGGTCCGAGCCGCAGAACGCCTCGACGAACCGGAGCGTGTCCGCTTCCAGGCTGTCCAGGACGGGCACGACCTGCTCCACCACGTCCCAGGCATCCTCGAACCGCGTCGTATAGTAGTTCCCGATCCGGTCGCCCGTGTCGCAGCAGACAACGCCCCCATCGCAGCAGTCGCCGTTGTCGCCGTTGTCGCCGTTGCTGGTGCCGCTGTCCTCGCAACATCCCTCGCCTTCCTCGCAGCAGGCGTCTTCGTCGGCGGTCTCCGTATCACCGCCCACCGTCAGGTCCTCCTTCGTCGCGGGCGTCCAGGTATAGCGGTTGGGGAAGTGCCAGGCCAGCAGGAAGGTCACACTGGACGTTTCCCCCGGCGCCAGGTCGATGCGGGCGGACAGTGAGGCCATGGGCCGGTCGTTATTGCCGGCTTCCCGGTCCGTAAGCACACCGCCGGCGCTGAACTCGTCCCAGAAGTCGAGAAGCGGAGTACCCCAGCCGGCCTCCCGCCAGGCGGTGCGGTAGCTGACCGTCTCCGCCGTAGTGGCCAGCGCCATCGTGCCCCACTGCGCGGCCTCCCGATCCACGCCCTTCGTGGCCATGAACAGGCCGCGATAACCGTCGCCCGCGCGGTACCGGTTCCGGTTTTCGCTGCAGGCCCCGTCCGTGCCGTCCATGCCGATGAAATTGGGGATCGAACCGCAGACCGCCGCCGAAACGGGAACGTCGGTCCGGTTGGCCAGCACGTACCGGAGCACCGCCACGGGCAGTCCGCTGCGGTCGGCGTCGCAGGGAATGAGGGGATTGAACGCCTCCAGGCGCACGTCGACGGGCACGTCGTCGTCGGACAGGTGGACCCGGCCGAAGGGGTAGGCCGCGTCGAAGGCGCACCGGGCGAAGCGGGGCAGGCCGTGATTGGCCGCGGGGCTCCCGCTTGCGCCTTCGTATTCGAAGTACTCGAGGGGGCCTTCGAGCAGGCGGGCCACTTCGGCCCCGCCGTCAGGCCGCGCATACAGCGTGAACGAGGGGGGACACCGGTTGTCCCGGCCGGGTATGAATCCCTTGGCCGGGCGGTTCATCAGCTCCCAGTCCCGGAGGTCGCCCCTCCCGCCCAGGGAAACCGTACCTGTGCCGATGCCGCCCAGGGGCAGGGCGATGCGCGCGAGATGATCCTGGTCGTAGTGATGCAGAACGGGCCACGTCATGGGTTTCTATCCCTTCTTATCCCGGTTGAAAGCGTTTCCGGTAGTCCCGCATCGCCGCCATCACCCTGGGCGACAGGAGCAGGGCCGAGAGCATAGTGGGGATGGCCATCAGGGCGAACGTGCCGTCGATCATGCTGATGGCGGTATCCAGCGAAGCCACCGAGGCGGCGATGATGCAGCCTACGTAGAAGTAGTTGTACAGGAACTGCCACCGGGCCCCGACCAGGAAACCCAGGCACTTCGTTCCATAATAGGAATAGGTGAATATGGTGCTGGTGCTGAAGAAGAGCACGCACACGATCAGCATGTAGGAACCGAATCCCGGCATGGCGGATTCGAAGGCATTCGCCGTCAGCGTCACGCCGTTGTCGGAAGTCGTCTGCCACACCCCGGTCATCATGATCACGAGGGCCGTGCAGGTACATACGATCATCGTGTCGATGACGGGCTCCAGCATGGCCACCAGGCCCTCGCGCGTCGGTTCCCGGGTCTTCGTCGCCCCGTGGACGAGGGATTCGGTGCCGATGCCCGCTTCGTTCGAGAAGGCCGCGCGGCGCACGCCGGTCATGATGACCGCGCCCACGGCGCCGCCCGCCGCTGCTTCTCCGGAGAAGGCGTCGGTGACGATCAGCATGAGGTACCGCGGGACGTCCGAGAAGTTCGCCGCGATGATCCACAGGGCGCAGAACATGTACAGGATCACCATGGCCGGTACGACGCGGGAGGCGACGTCGGCGATCCGGGTGATGCCGCCGAAGATGACGGTGCCCACGAGCAGTACCAGCACGACGCCGGCCGTGAGATCGAACCAGAAATGATCTTCGCCGACCACCCCCAAGGGTGTGAAGATCACGTCGCGCATGATCTGCACCAGCTGGTTGACCTGGAACAACGGAAGGCATCCGATCACCGCGACGACGGCGAAGAAAACGGCCAGGGGCTTCCACTTGCGTCCCAGTCCCTCCTGGACAACGTACATCGGCCCGCCCTGTGTCTTGCCGGCGCTGTCCTTGCCCCGGTACATGATAGCCAGAGAGCAGGTGAAGAACTTCGTCGCGATGCCCACGAGGGCGCTGACCCACATCCAGAACATGGCGCCCGGCCCGCCTACCGCGATGGCGACGGCCACGCCGGAGATGTTGCCCATGCCGATGGTGGCCGCGAGGGCGCTGACCAGCGCCTGGAAATGCGTGATGTCGCCGGGTTCGTTCGGGTCGTCGTATTTCCCGCGGATGATTTCAATGGAATGCCTGAAATGCCTGAGCGGCATGAAACGGGAATACAGCAGGAGAAACAGGCCGCCGCCGATCAGCAGGTACAGCAGGTACGACCAGGCGGTATCGGCGAAGAAGACGATACCACGTTCCACCATTTCCATGAATCTCCTCCTCTGTGGCGCGGCGCGATGAACTGCGGCAGTCTGATGAATCGCGGCGGTCTGTCGAACCTATTTCCTGGTGAAGACCAGGGTGCCGCCCGCAAGCCGGGAGGCATCCGGCACGCTGGCGGCGACCAGTACTTCGCTGCGGGGTACCAGGAAAACGGTATCGTCCCGTCGTACGGCCTGGCGACCGGCGCTGTTCAACGCGACCGGCGCATTGTATCGGACGAGCACCCGCGTCCCCGGCGGTATGCGGTTCCAATGGCGGACCTGCCTGCCGCTTTTAATCGTGCCCGTTGGAAAGATGTAGTAGGTGTCTGAGCGCCGGTAGGCGGTACCGGCGATGTCGAAGGCCGTGGTTCCCTGGATGATGACGGGTACGGCGGCGGTGACCGCCTGGACATCCTCGGTGCGATCGCGGTTGAGATAGACTTTCGTTCCGACCGGGATCCGGTCCCAGTTCCTGATCTGGTTCCCCCGCATGACCGTCCCGTTGGGGAAGCGGTACACCGTCATGGGATCGTCGTATTCGCCCCGGGCGATGCGCCAGGCCGTGTTGCGCCGGGTAATGACGTTTTCAGATAACTGGGCGACTTCTATGTCGTACCTCCCGCGGTCCACGAGACGGACCCTGGCGATATCGATATCGGGATCCGGAATGAGCCGACCCGCCCTTACGTCCGGGTCATAGAGTATGCTGTTGCGCGGGTCCTCCGAGGTCAGGCCGGCCCGGGCCCGGCTGAAATTGAACACGCCGGGGTCCTTCTTGCGTCCGCGGTGAAGCCGTTTCACCCACCTGTTCGGCCTGCCGTAGGCGACGCGGTAATGTTCCAGCACATGCCGATCGGGGATCTTGTACACCCGCTGCAATACTTCGATCAACCACTTCAGGGACTCGTACTGGGATGCGGTGAAGGGGTCGTTGTGGTATCCCACCAGTTCGATGCCGATGGAATGGCTGCTGATGTCCCGGAGCCCGTTCCACATGCTCAGCCCCGCGTGATGCGAACGGTACTTCTTGTCCAGGATACGGTAAATGGTCCCGTTCCGGGCGACGAGGTAGTTGGAGTGCCCCCTGCGGGAAAGGGTCCTCAACGCGCTTCTCAATCCGGATTCCGTACTGTGCAGCACGATGTAACGATTGGATTTACGGAGGCGTTTCTTGAAGGACCGGGGCAGGTGTTGCTGGTAGTCGACGATTTTCGGGGACGCCGGGGCCATCGGAGACGCCGGAGCCATCGGAGACGCCGGGGCCATCGGAGACGCCGGGGCCATCGGAGACGCCGGAGCTGCCCAAGACGCCGGTGCCGGTGAGGTCGCCGGATCCGGGCGGTCCGCCGGGGTCGCCAGGGCCGCCGGGGCTCCCGAAGCCGCCTCGAGGGTTTTCGGCTCGAGAGAAACGGCCCAAAGCAGGGCCAGGCAGATGAGCCGGACCGGAATACGGACCAGCAACAGGGATCTGTATTTCCTTGGGATCAGAGCCATGTGGAGGCAAGATAATAAACATATGTTTTGTTTAGTACAGCTTTTTCATATGTACCTGCCATCCGTTTTAGGGCCGCGTGCGGTTACGCCAAGGACCGGACGCGGTCTCGCCACGCGATTTCGCGCGCGATCCAGCCACGCAGTCGGTAAACCCGCTACCAGTTCGTGAAAGATCCGTCTTCGCGCTGCAACAGGTGACCCCGGGACGGGCGGTACGGATGTCGTTTGGCGGCCTCCTCGTCGAATTCCACCCCCAGGCCGGGACGGCCGGGCGGCAGCAGGTAGCCTTCTTTCCATTCGACCTGGACGGGGAAGACCTCCGGGATCATGCCCGGCAGAATGGGCAGTTCCTGCACGGCGAAGTTTGAAGACGCCAGGCTCAGGTGCAGGCAGGCGGCCGTGGACACGGGCCCGAGCGGATTGTGCGGCGCCAGGTCGATGTAGTGGGTCTCGCACCAGCCCGCGACTTTGCGCGCCTCGGTCAGCCCGCCTACGAGGCAGAGGTCTGTGCGGGCGTAGTTGATCAGGTCTTCCTCGATCAGTTCCCGGAATTCCCATTTGCTGGTGAAGTGTTCGCCGACGCCGAGGGGCACGGCGACGTGCTGCCGGAGCATCCGGTAGGAGGACTTGTTTTCGGATCGCAGGGGATCTTCGATGAAAAAGGGACGGTAAGGTTCGGCGGCGCGGCAGAAGGCGATCGCATCGGGCGGGTCGAGACGGGTATGCACGTCACAAATCAATTCGACGTCGTCGCCCAGGGCTTCCCTGAGGGCCTGGAACTGTTCAATTCCCCGCCGCACCGCCCGCGTGGGCTCCAGAACATCGCCTTCGTGGGGCAACCCCCAGCGGATGAACTTCCAGCCGTCTTCGACTCTGCTTCGCGCCTGGTCGACCAGCGCCTCGGAAGGACCGTCGCCGCCGCAATGCGTATAGCAGACGGCCTTGTCCCTGCACAGGCCGCCGAGCAGTTCGTAGACGGGAACGCCGAGCGATTTGCCGTGGATATCCCAGAGGGCGATGTCGATGGCGCTGACCGCGGCGGAAAGGGCGTGGGCGCCGGGGAAGAAACTGCCGCGGAACATAACCTGCCAGAGGTGTTCCCTGCGTACCGGATCCTGGCCGACGAGCCGGTCCCGGAGGGCGTGGACGATCTCCTTGACGGCCAGTTCGCACCAGGTCAGGCCGCTTTCGCCGATCCCGTAGATACCCTCGTCCGTCTCTACCTTGACGAAGAGATAGTTCCGGCTGCCGCCCCAGACCGGGAAGACTTTGACGTCGGAAATGCGCATGGGTGTCGCGGACTTACTCCTCGGGCTCGAAATCCAGGGAAGCCGAGTTCATGCAGTACCGGAGACCCGTGGGTCTCGGCCCGTCGGTGAACACGTGGCCCAGGTGGGAATCGCATCGCTTGCACAGCACCTCGGTGCGGACCATGCCGAAGCTGCGGTCCGTTTCCTCGGCGATGTTCTCTTCGGCGACCGGCTCGTAGAAACTGGGCCAGCCCGTGCCCGAATCGTACTTGGTTTTCGACGAGAAAAGCGCCGTTCCGCAACCAATGCATTTGTATACGCCATCTTCGTAGTGCTTGTCGTACTTGCCCGTGAAGGCCCGTTCCGTGCCCTTCTCCCTGGCGACGTAGTACTGCTCGTCGGTGAGTCGCTCTTTCCATTCTTCCTTGGTCCTGACCACTTTATCCACCGTAACGGCTCCTTTCTTCGTTCCGTCGGAAGCGACCTCGACAATGGTCACCTTCTCAAACTCGCCGGACTTGTCCTGGGCCACTGCTTCGTCCTGTTTCGGCATGCCCGAATCGCATGCGACGACGAAGGCAAACGCGGCTACGGCTAAGATCATTCGGTACATGACGCCACCTCCCCGTCATTGAACGACTCACAACCTGCATCGGCCGGCCGGTGAGGGCCGGCGCTCGCCGGCGCTAATCCGCGTTAACTGGCGCTAGCCGGCGCCGGTCTCCTGAATGAGCGCCGCCCCGGCCGTGGAGATCCCGGGGACGGGAAAACCTGCACAGAGTTCCCGGACCTCGTCATGGATCGACGCCAGTTTCTCGTCGTTTCCGTGGTTTTCGATCGCCGTGTCGATCCATCCGGCGATCTGTTTCATTTCGGGTTCCTTCATTCCGCGCGTCGTGGCCGCCGGCGTGCCGATGCGGATCCCGCTGGGGCTGAAGGGCGATCTCGTGTCGAAGGGCACCGTGTTCTTGTTCACGGTCAGCCCGGCCTTGTCGAGGGCGGTCTCGGCGTCCTTGCCGATGATGCCCTTGTTGGTCAGGTCCACCAATACGAGGTGGTTGTCGGTGCCGCCGGAAACGAGATCGAATCCGTGCCCGAGCAGCGCCTCGGCCAGGGCCTTCGCATTGTCCACGATCTGGCGGGCGTAGTCCTTGAACTCCGGCCTCATGGCCTCCTTGAAGGTCAGCGCCTTGGCCGCCGTGATGTGATCGTGGGGGCCGCCTTGCAGCCCCGGGAACACGGCCCGGTCGATGTCCTTCGCGTATTTCTTGTGGCACATGATGATCGCGCTGCGCGGACCCCGCAGCGTCTTGTGGGTAGTCGTGGTGACGACGTCCGTGAAGGGCAGCGGACTCGGATGGACGTCCCCCACGATGAGGCCCGAGATATGGGAGATGTCGGCCATGGGCACGGCACCGACCTCGTCGGATATGGCCTTGAACGCCTCGAAGTCGAACTGCCGCGGGTAGGCCGTGGCCCCGGAGATGATCAGCTTCGGCCGGTGCGCGAGAGCCAGGTCGCGGACCTCGTCCATGTCGATGCGGCCCGTTTCTCTTTGCACCCCGTAGGAAACCACGTTATAGGACTTGCCGGAGTAATTGACATGCAGCCCGTGGGTCAGGTGACCGCCCTGGTCGAGCTTCATGCCCATGATCGTGTCGCCGTAGTCCAGCAGGCCGAACATGACCGCGGTATTGGCCGGGCTGCCCGAGTAGCACTGCACGTTGACGTGCTCGGCGCCGAAGAGCTCCTTCGCCCGCCTGCGGGCCAGATTCTCGATCTTGTCGATGTACTGCTGTCCGCCGTAGTATCGCTTGCCCGGGTATCCTTCCGAGTACTTGTTGGTCAGCACAGACCCCATGGCTTCCAGGATGGCCGGCGAGACGTAGTTCTCCGACGGGATGAGTTCGATCCCCTCCCGCTGGCGTTCGCGCTCGGCCACCAGCAGGCCGTACAGTTCCTCGTCCCGTTGCCGGACCGCGATAAAATCCTGCATGTCCACTCCCCGTCCCGAGCCTTCGAAAATACCCACGACTAACGGGTTCATACTAAGCAAATCGGCCGTGAGTCGCAAGCGAAAAGGGACGTGGCCGACCCCGTGCGGCACGGCTGTCGGAACGCGATACCGCAGTACATGGAGGCATGGAATTCAGACAGTATTCCAACGTTTTTTACGAGGAGTCTACGGAAGATCCGCACTAAAACCTTTACATGATGTCTTTCGGCGATCACCAGACGCAGTCCAAAAAGGAGCTGAAATGTCAGGAGATGATCAGTTGGAAGTTCCGGCAACCCGTTGGGATTTTCTCGTCGAACGCCTGAACAAAGTCGACAACCGCCTGAACAAGATCGACAATCGCCTGTCCGCCCTCGAAGATGCCCAGAAACACGTCGCCACGAAGATGTGGGTTGTCGGCACGGGACTGACGACCATCGTCGTGCTGACGGGATTGATCATCAATCTACTGAACTACCTCAAACCCTGATGATCCGAAAGGCCGGGCGTATTGCGGTTCGTCACTTCTGCAGCATGCCCGCGGCGCTGACGACGAAGGCCGAAAGGAGCACCACGGTGGAGAGTACGCCCAGAACGAGCATGGCGGGGCGGGTGCGGTATGCGGGGGGCAGTTTGAAATTCAGATAGACGGCCGCGCAGCAGACGATGCCCACGCCCAGGTTGGTCGCCAGGAGCGCCACGATCTGCGTGATCAGGTCGAAGGTGATGTCGCTCCAGATCGCCGCGGCAGAGGAGATGAAGAACCAGATCACGATCCAGGTCTGCAGCCTGCGGTAGGAATAGGACTTGAACCTCGGCCAGACGGCCGTCAGGAACTCATGGGCGAACCGGGTCAGGGCCTCCGGTATGGTGGCCAGGGTTCCCCAGAGGGCCGCGAGGATAGCTACGTAGTACACGGGGATGAGGGCGGCGTGGATCTGCGCCCAGATGGAGGATTGCCGCGTGAGCAGGTCCCACGCGTTGCCGGGAAGGACCGTCTGCCGCGGGTAGAGCACGACCGCACCGGCAATCATGAAGGCGGCGGTGACGATAAAGAGCACGAGCGCGCCCATGGACACGTCCCATTTAATTGGTGAGAGCAGCACGCGCATGCGCCGCACCTCCAACGGGTCCTCCTTCAGGTAGTTGATCTTCAGCGTATCGTCGATCCGCCCGCCGAACCGTTCCATCCCGGCATGATTCGTCAGGCCCCAGCCCCTTTGTGCCACCCAGCCGGAATAGGCCAGGTAGGTACTCAACGTGCCTCCCACGTAGCCGAAAACGGTGACCAGGTTCAGGAAGTAGTCGTTCCTGGCCGCGATGGGCGCCCAATCGGGGGCAGCGGGCAGGTTTCCGATCGACAGCGTCCCGAAGAGGATGCCGCCCAGACTGGGCCAGACGATCACCGTGGCCAGGATGGTGCCGGAAACCAGGACGCCGCAGATGATGATCTGCTGCTTTTCCAGGAACTCGTAGGACGTCAGCAGGCTCAACCCGATGGCCAGGCCCAGGAATGCGGTCGTGACCAGGTTCGCCCAGAACGTATCCGTCGGGCCGACTGGCAGCGAATCCGAGAAAATGTGTACGACGAGATTGCCGCAGGGTTTGGCTACCGCCGTCAGGGCGATACTGAGGGCGAGCAATTCAATGGTCAGCAGCGTCAGGATGAACCAGCCGCGGGGACCCGGCAGCCTGGCCAGCATCCGGCCGAAGGGCTGGCCGCTCACCGCCGTGAAGCGGCCCAGCAAGTACGTCACCGCTACGCCCTTGACCAGCACGCTCAGCAGGATGAGCCAGAGGAGGCCGTATTCCGCCCAGGCGCCTACACCCGTAACCAGGATGGTCTCTCCCGCGCCGACGGCCATGGACGCCACCAGCGCGGCTGGACCGAAGAAGCCGAGCATGCGCTTGAACTTCCTCCAGGACCACGGTTCCGTGTAGAAGCCGGCAGGTTCGGGAATGGACAGGAATTCGGAGGAATCGGGACCTTTCGGGGCATCGTTCATGGAAAAGAAATGATATGATCACGCAGCCGTCACATCAAGCATTTATACTATCCACAAAATCCTGTTACAACAGGTGTCGACTTTGTATAATCAACCCAAACCCATTCATGTCTCGATGTGGATGGTCCAGAGGCCATTCGCACGTTTTCCGGATTCTTATCCGGTGGCCAGAAAGGAAGCCATCCGATGGACCCCAGCCTTAAGACGACTGCGGATGAAGCAGAAAGGTCATCGTCCCGTTCCAAAGACCGGGAAGCCCTGACCCGGCGCGCCTTCCTCAAGCAGGCGGCCTTCGCGGCCGCGGCGGTGGCGGCGCCCTTTCCCGTGCTGGCGGACCCCTACGCGCCGCAAACCGGTAGCAACACGGCAGCCGGCGTGAACCCGGTCCGCCCGGTCCGCCCGGTGCGTGTCTCCGGACGCGTCACGGCCGGCCGCGCGAGTCTGGCCGGGGTCGCGGTCACGGACGGGTTGGCGGTCACGGTAACAGACGCGGACGGACGCTTCGAACTCGTTTCCAATACGCTGCAGTCCTTCGTTTCGATCTCCACGCCCAACGGATATGCCATTGCGCAGAATCCAAGCGGCACGGCCTCCTTTTACCAGCCGATCATGGCGGACGAGTCGGGGGAGATGGCCGCGCGCTTCGATCTCGCGGCCCTGGACGAATCGGATGAACGCCACGGATTCCTGGTCCTCTCCGACCCCCAGACCCAGGATGCATACGAAATGGGCCTCTTCCACGCGGAGACGGTCCCCGACGTGCAGGAGACCGCCGCCGCGCTTTCCGGCCGCCGGTTGTTCGGCGTGGGCTGCGGGGACATCATGTTCGACGACCTGACCCTGTACCCCGAGTACGAACGGGGCGTGCGCCAGATGGACATGCCGTTCTTCCAGGTCGTCGGCAACCACGACCTGGACTTCGGCCCGACCGACGACGGATCCGTCCGCACGTTCAGCCGCCATTTCGGCCCCAACTACTACTCCTTCGACCGCGGGGAAGTCCACTATATCGTGCTGGACAACGTGTTCTGGCACGGCCAGGGCTACATCGGTTACGTGACCGACGATCAGCTCAACTGGCTCGCCCAGGACCTTGCCCTGGTGGAAGCCGGCAGGACCGTGGCGGTGTTCAACCACATCCCCCAGTACACCACGCGTCATATCCGAACCGGCGACGGCAGTCCGTCCATTTCGTCCACGACCGTGAACCGCGAGCGCATGTACCAGTTGCTCGAGCCCTACCGGGCCCATGTGTTTTCCGGGCACGTGCACGAACACGAGCATATCTTCGAAGGCGGAGTGCACGAAATCGTCCAGGGCACGGTCTGCGGCGCCTGGTGGAGCGGCCCCATCTGCTGGGACGGGACGCCTAACGGGTACGGTGTCTACGAGGTCGACGGTTCGGATATCCGGTGGCGCTACAAGTCCACGGGACTGGACGAAAACCACCAGATGCGGGTCTATCTCCGCGGCGCCGATCCGGGGGCGCCGGACGAGATCGTGGCGAACGTCTGGGACTGGGAACCCGAGTGGCAGGTCGTCTGGTATGAAGACGGCATGCGGAGAGGCGCCATGGCCCGCCGGCCGGGCACCGATCCGCTGTCGGAGTCCATCCACCGGGGATCCGACCTGCCGGAACGCCGTCCCTGGGTGGATCCGGTCCCCACGAATCACCTGTTCTACGCGCCGGTGTCACCCAACGCCCGGCAGGTGGTGGTCGAGGCGACGGACCGTTTCGGCAGGACGTACACCGCAGCATTGGGCTGAGGCCGGTCTGGCGCGCGTGGCCAGCCTGAACAGGCAGGCTAAAAAGTAGGCAGTCGCATGCAGCATATCCATTCAAGACGACACGACACCATATCACCGCCAGACCACGGGAGAGCACCATGGCGAGCGACGGGCTGATCAGCCCCTTCGACATCGATGACGACGAATACTTCTGGCTTAAGGGCAACCTGCATTCCCACACGACCAATTCCGACGGAAAGCCGTCCCCCCAGGAGCGCCTGGACGGTTACGTCAACCAGGGCTATGATTTCCTGTGTATTTCCGACCACTACAAGATTACCCGGATCGATACGGTAAGCGCGCCGGACGATTTCGTGCTGGTGCAGGGCGCGGAGATCCACCCGGAAAACCCCTTCGGGGGCCTGACCCACCATTTCCTGGCGTACAACATCGACGAGGACATGGACTCGAAAAGCATGCCGCCGCAGCACGTGATCAATGAAGTCAAGCGGCAGGGCGGCTCGATCTGGCTCGCCCATCCCCACTGGAGTTCGATCAACATCCTCCGGGATACCCTGCCCCTGCACGGCCTGGCCGGCATAGAGGTTTTCAACACCACCTGCCGCTGCGCCGGACGGGGTGAGTCCTCCGTACACTGGGACGACTGGATGGACCTCCTGGGCCGCACGATACCGGCCCTGTCCAACGACGATTCCCACGCCCTCGAATCAGACAACAAGGACACCTACGGGGGCTGGAACATGGTGAAGGTCAAAGAACGCTCGGCAGAAGCAATCATCGAGGCATTAGAACGGGGTTGCGCCTACGTGAGCTCGGGACCCGATATCCGGGATATCAAGCTTCGCCGGGTCGACGACCGGGGAGACGGAAACCGTATCGTGGAGGCAAGCATCCGGTGCTCCGAGGCACAGAGCATCATTGCCGTGTTCGATTCCCACGGAACGGAGTACCGGCCAAAGGGCGGCGGTACCTTCGAAGAGGCCACGTTCACGCTGCGGGCCAATGTACGGTGGGTCCGGTTTGAAATCATCGCACCGGACGGCACGAAAGCGTGGTCGAACCCGATGGACCTGACGGATGTCGGCCGATAGATGTTACGGCAGGTCCTGGCGGTGGATGGCCTCCGAGGAAGCTACGGCAGGGCCTGGCGGCGGATGGCCTCGGCGAGCACGACGGCCGAGGTGGAGGCGTTTTCGTTGTAGTAGGAGACGAAGCGCTTTGTTTCATGGGCATCGTAGGGGGCCAGGTTCTGTGCCCAACGGAAGCCGATGGTCTGGAACATGAGCCGCGCCCGGACTTCGACGTGCTGCACGCCGGCTGGGACCTCGACCCGGTACCGGATCCTGTCGCTTCCGGCCTGGAAATCCCCGTCTTCTCCCGCCATGCCGTGCACCTTGATGGCGGCCTCGGCCGTCTCCCGGTCAAAACCCTCGGGAAGCAGCCGGTTGTCCTTGGCGTAGGTGACGGCCGTCAGCAGGCCCGTGGTGACCCTTCCCGACCCGTCCGCGATGATCGGTTCATAGATCTGCACCTGGCCCGGATCGTCGATCACCTCGTAATGCGGCTCGTATAGGGACGCGTCCGCGTCGTTGTCGTTGCCTTCGATGCTCCCATCGTGGCGCATGGCACCGGACTCGAACAGCAGGTTGCCACCAGGGTCGCGCACGGCAAGGTGGATCCAGGCCCTTCGCGACGGATAGGCCGTCGGCAACTTGTGGCCCGCCAGGTTCGTCACCTCGATATCGATAGAAACGTGGTCCTCATCGCGGGAGACGGCCAGCACCTCCAGCCGGGCGGTGGCCGTCTCCAGATTTTCCAAGGTCGCCTCGGCGGCGCGCTGCAGATCGCCAAGCGGCGCGGACACGAGCAGTTCATCGCGATACTTGTCCATCAGGCGCAGCATGAACGCGTTACCGCCGCGGAATACATGCTGTGAGACATCCTCCCGGTACTCTCCGAGCACCGAGGAGATCGGGGCCGATGCGGACTCCGGCATATGGCAGGACTGGCAGCTTTCCGACTCGGCGAAGGCGCTGTGCTTCCACTCCAGGTAGGGGGTCTGTTCCGGGAAACGGGCCAATTCCCGGCCCTCGGCGTCCAGGCTCGTCGTGAACAGGGTGTGGCACGTGGCGCAGAATTCGGACTGCTGGACGTGGGTGGAACTGTCCGGAAGGAAACCCGTGGCCGACTGCATGACCCGGGTCAATCCGTCGTCCACCTCAAACGGCCCGAATATCTGCGGGTCGACGCCGGGTTCCGTCCGAATCACGAAGTTTCCGTCGAAGCTCGATTCCTCGCCAAGATTATCGGGCCGTATCTGGTGGCAGGTCGTGCAGGACACCCCGTCCATGGCGAGCAGCGCGCTTTCCTCGCCCCGCCTGGCTGCTTCGAGATGCGCGAACACCTCGCCGAGTCCACCGTTCTCCCGCGCCACCACACGCGCCATGGGCATGTGGCAGGTCGAGCAGGTGTCCTCGATCTCGGCCCGCGCGCCCGGATGGTCGGTGACCTCCCGCCGCACGGACGCCTGCCAGTAGGGGTCGCGTGCCGAATGCGCCATCATGGATCCCCGCCATACATGGCCGATGGACACGTTCTGCCCGTTCGCGTCGACGATATTGCTGTGGCAGGCGATGCATTGATCCGAAGTGGCGAAGGTGCTGTGGTCCACCGATTGCGCGTCAACGGATGCGCACGCCAGCCCGACGAACGCCAGTCCGACGAACGCCAGCCATGCAAAGGCCGGCCAGGCGCAGGCCAGGCAGGTGAGACCGAGCCGCGCCTGCGGGCTGCACGCCCACAGCCGCATCCACAACCTGCCTACGTAGCTACCAGCCATCGCGAAAGCCTCCGTCGAACCAGTCCCATAGCAGGTACATGACGATCTGCGGCTTGCGGCCCTGACTGTTGGCGGCCGGGACCCGTACGCCCACGTTGAGCAGGATGTGCTGGCGCGTATTCAGTGCGACCTGCATCTGAGGTACCAGATCGAGCGTGACATCGGACCCGGATGCCAGTTCGCGCGAGGCCAGCACCTCGACCATGGGACTCCACGCCCGGCCGAATTCGCCTTCCGTGAAGGTCCTGCCGATCGCGGTCCGGACGATACCCTTGTCCGGTGCGGACCCGGTTACGGCAAAGTCCATCTGCACCTGGGACTGGAAATAGGCGTCGCCGGGCAATAACTGGACGAAGGAAACATGGGGCTCCAGCTTGGTCGAGCCGGTACCGAAACCGTCATCCTCATCGCCGGTGGGCAGGACGACCTCGCCGCCGATGCTGAAGGCATTCCCGCGTTCCAGATTGTGGTAGAGCGCATACCGGTAGCCCACGGTAAGATCGCCGAAGCCGATCTCTGCCCCGTCGTCTCCCTGGGTCTGGCGCCGACCGAAAGGCACTTTCGCTTCGACCATGCCCCGGGGACCGAAACGCTTCTCGTACAACGGCTCGATGATCACGGCTTTGCTTTCGTCCGTATCCACCCTGAGGTTGAAAACGGTCTCGTCCTCGGGGAACGCCTTCTCGGTAAACAGGGCCTTGGGCACGTTGAATTCGCCGCGGGGCCAGTTATCGTTGGTGCAGAAGGTGCGGACGTGCCCGAGGATGGCGTAGATCTCCTCGTCCGTCAGGGCATCCCCGAAGGCGGGCATCATGCGGTCGAAGGCCCGTACCGGACCGCCTTCATGGATCACGGCGTGCCAGTCGGGGTCGGGTTCGCGAGATGCGAATTCGCAGTCCGTAAAGTCTGGAAGCTCCAGGGCAAAGCCGCGTTCTTCGAGCGGCCGTCCCCTTCCATCCGATCCATGACAGGCCGCGCAGGCCTGTTCATAGAGTTTGGCCCCGTCTAAGGGACCGGCCCCGTCTGAAGGTCCGGCCCCGTCTGCCTGGTCGGCAAATGCGGGCCGTGCCAGGAACAGTCCGGAAAGACAGAGCAGTGCTGCAAAGCATGTGAAGTGTATTTGCATAGCCGCGCAAGGTTCCGCGTCGGAGGAGGTGGGAATACACCCGGCACACAGCAAACCGAACGTCCGGAAGGGCTTCCCGCCTTACCACAAACTCGTTATCTGTAACGGTATGTTATATTAGACGGTTTCAGGTGGATTTTCTTGCGAATCGAATTCAGGCCACCCGCTCGATCCGGACGCGTTTGACCCCTTCCCGCCGGATGCGGTAGCACACTTCGAAGAATTCGGTCGTATCGCCGATCATCCGGGCGAAGAGGTTCACCGCGACAGGGCCGTCCGGCATGTTGGGCCGTCCATCCCTGCCGTAGAACCAGCAAAGCTCGGTGATCCCGTCCAGCCACCCGTGCATGAGTCCGGGTTCCAAGCGGTAATAGCAGATATCTCCAGGGAGTGTGCGGCTCGTCAGGTTCTCGGGCGGGATGACGACGTCTTCGGACAGGAAGTAGGCGATCTCGCTGCCCGAGTAGACGGCGTGGATGCTCTCTTCCTCCAGGGGCAGTGCGTCCCACACCGCCTGGCAGGTCTTCGGCGCTTCGTCCTCGAGCAGTTCGGCGTCGACCGACACGTCTTCGTCGACGAATGTCAAACGGATTTTTCGAGGCATGGGCTGAACCAGAAGTCTTTGAAAGGTATCAGCACAACAGCACGAGGCTAAACTACAACTTCATGAAGATCCCGATGTCCCAGGCCGGGGCGTCCAGCAGGTTTCGCGCGCCCGAGTACTTCGTCACACCCGCGGTGATTCCCGCGTTGGTCGTAATGTAGAAGTTGATTTCGGGACCGAAGGACACGTACTGCTGGTCGTTCACGGTCCATTCGTCTCCCGTACCGAGCGCTTTCACACCGCGTACCCACGCGGATACCCCGATGCGCTCGTCCATCATGAGACCCGCTTCCAGCGCGTACCTCAACTCGTCGGAAAAATCGCTCTCCCGGTTGTTGAAACCGATTTCTGCTTTAAGGTAACCCGGCGTCGGCCAGAGGGAATGGCCGACCTGGAGCGAGAACAACTGGTTGAATTCACCATCGCCGGTAAACAGGCCGACTTCCTGATCGGAAAAGGAATCTCCCAGCGGCAATCCGGCCATGACCTGGAGGCTCACGACCGTGGGCCTGTTTGTGAGCAATCCAATCCTGGCCCCGAGTTCCCAGTCCCCGGTACCCGCCTTCGTATTGGAACCGGGACCGTCTTCACTGATGCGCTGGTAGAAGGGTATATATCCGACCAGGGTAAAACGTTCGACGAGACCAAACTCACCGTACAGGCTGGTCGTATATCGGCTCTGGGCTGTTATAAGCTCCTTTTTTCCGGATGGCTTGAAATACGAATCGCTCTTGATCAATTGCTCGTTGAGCTTGAAATAACCCTTTCCTGGGGGTTGGGTCCATCCACCGGCGGAGGCCGTGCCGGCGGCTTGAAGGATAAACCCGGCGAGCAAGGCGACGGCAAGGATGAGTCTGGACATGGTCTACATCCTTTTGAGGATGCCAGTCAGCAACATCGCCTACAGCTTCAGAAACACTCCGAATTCCCATGTCGGCGCGTCCAGCATGTTATGAGCCCGGGTGAATTTCGACATGCTGGCCGTAATTCCCGCGTTAGGCGTAACGTAGAAATCGAGCTGTGGACCGAAGGATAGGTACTCGATTTCGTAGCGCGAGCGAAATTCGTCATCCGCTTTGCCCAAGACTTCAATCCCGCGAAGCCAGAACGATATGCCCAACCTTTCGGCGACCGTGTAACCGGCTTCGAGACTATACCGTAGCTCATCGGAATAGTCGTCAACAGGATCGTCGTCGCCCTGTCTGTTGTTATACCCGAGTTCGGCTTTCAGGTAGCCGGGTATGGGGTAAAGCGAATGGCCCACCTGTAACGAGAAATGCTGGTTGAATTCGCCGTCGCCGGTCCAAAGGTCGACAAGCTGGCCCGAATCTCCCAGCGGCAATCCCGCCATGGCTTGTAGGCTGACCACCGTTGTGCCCTTTGTTAGAATGCCGATCCTGACACCTACATCCCAATCTCCTATGCCTGTTGTTGAATCGAAATTCTCGTCATCTACACTGAAGTTCGAATAAAACGGCATGTAGCCCACAAGGGTCACCCGGTCGAGCAAGCCGTATTCTCCGTATAGACTCGTCGTATTGCCACTCACGGTCGGTATATCAACTGGGGATCCGGTCGCCAGGAACAGTGATTTGGCGCGCACGATCTGTTGGCTGAGTTTGAAGTATCCTTTGCCCTGTGGCTGGGTCCAACCGCCCGCGTGGGCCAGGGTTGAAGAGCAGATCAACGCGGCGGTCATCAATATTGCAGATACGAACCTGTTCACCCGAATGCTCCTTTGTGTTTCAGTTGCTCAATGAACCGCGACCAAGTGCTCGATTCACGAATCTGCATTGAAGAATGACGTGACTATAGGAGCCAATATTCTCACCCGAACTGGGTGTGAAGGTATGTGAGAAACTCCTATCGTTTGTAACGTCACCAAAACTTCTGGCACCACGAGGTACATTATCTCCCCGTCCAAAGTCAATCGTCGAACTGGTGTAAAGGATTAAATAAGCGTCAATCCCGCCTCCAGTGTTCATGTTGTCTACGGTCAGTCTGAGCTTCCCGCCGGCGACTTCTTCAAACGTCACGGATCCGGCCGTATTCGGATAACTGGTCGTACCCGAAATCGTAGCAGTCCGACTCCTCAACATCGGCGGTGGCGGAGGAGGGGGCGGTGGAGGCGGGGCGGTCACCGTCAGCGACGCCGTGCCGGATACTCCGTCCACAGTTGCCCGTATCGTCGTGGAACCCGCGCTCACTCCGGTAGCCGTCGTAGCCGTACCGGACGATGGGTTTACTGTCGCAACCGAGGTCACAATGCTCGACCAGGCAAAGGTCTTGCCTGAAATTTCCGTGCCATCGGACTCGAGGGCTCTCGCAGTGAATCGCTGCGTCTCGTCCTCCTCAATCGACGCCGAAGAGGGACTCACCGTCACGGTCGCCACCACGGGATCGGGTGGAGGCGGTGGAGGTGGAGGTGGAGGTGGAGGTGGAGGTGGCTCAGGATCAGGCGGCGCCGTCACCGTCAACCTCGCTGTACCGGAAACATCGTCAACCGTTGCCGTTATCGTCGTGGATCCGTCACCCACGCCAGTAGCGAGACCCATCGCGTCTATGGTTGCTACGGTTGTACTGCCGGTTGTCCATGTAAAGGACTTACCCGTAATCTCCATGTCATCGGCGTCATAGGCTGTCGCGGTGAACTGCTCGGTCTCACCTTCTTCGATTGTCGCCGTCATGGGCTCCACGGTTACACGATCCACAACAGGTGGAGGTTCGGTAACCGTGACCGTCACCGGATCGGAAGTGGTTTCTTCTGTCATGGCGGTAATTTCTGCCATGCCTGCGCCAACCGCGGTAACCAGCCCGGTTGAATCAACGGTCGCCACCTCGCTGTCATCGCTAGACCACACGAAGGCCACACCACCCACCATGGTTCCGTCTGATGTCCGGGCGACGGCCATGAGTTGGTGCGTTTCGCCTGACTCGAGCATCACCGGCATTGCGTCCACGATCTCGACGCTGGCGACAACCGGCGTCATTTCTTCAACGGTGACCGTCGCGGGCATACTCGTCACATCATTTCCCGTGGCTGTGATCATCGCCGTACCGGCCGCGACTGCCGTTACCAACCCGGTTTCATCCACCGTGGCGACTTCCGTATCATCGCTCATCCAGGTGAAAACCACGTCATCAACCATCATGCCGTCAGCTGTCGTGGCAACCGCCGTGAACTGGAACATGCCTCCAACCATGATCATCATGGAAGCCGGACTCACCGTCACCGTCGCCACCACCGGCTCGGGTGGCGGGGGTTCGGTCACGTTAATCGTTACCGGTGAACTCATTACGCCGGCCGCCGTGGCGCGGATCATCGCTGATCCAGCACCGACGGCCGTGGCAACGCCGGCTGAAGTAATGGACACGACACTGGTGTCGCTGCTCGCCCAAGAGACACTGACGTCATCGCGTGCGGTCCCTCCCGCAGTCCGGGCCGTCGCTGTGAAGGTCACCATTTCCCCTACCATGATGTCCTGCGCCGCGGAAGGCGCGATCGTGACTCGGGTTACTGGAGCCACGGTGACCGTGAGTGTCGCCGGCTGGCTCAATATGCCGTTTCCAGTAGCCCTGATGGTCGCCGTACCGGCGCTAACCGCGGTTGCCACGCCGCCGGCATTGATCGTTGCGACACCCGTATTGCTGCTGGCCCAGGTAAAATTGACGCCGCTTATCACGGAGCCGTCGGAAGCCTTGGCGGTCGCGACAAATCTCTGCGTTTTACCCACCTCCAGAGAAACCGTGGCCGGGCTGACCTCGATTTGAGAGACCGTCGGCGGTGGTGGCGGTGGTGGAGGCGGTGTGGGTGGCTGGGGCGTGGGCGGGCTGGTCGGTGAGGAGTCGCCGCCACCACAACCTGCGGCCAGGAAAAAGCCCGCAAAAACCAGCATGGCAATACACGTTGTGATCATTCTGTGTGACATACGACCTCCCGCCGTGGCTAAGGTTTCAAAACGACGCTCTTGTCGTCGCATCCCAAGCCAGCTCGCATATTCTCTGGTACGTGAGTCTACTTTTGTGTTGTTCTGGCAACGATGCACCAGGACCTACTTCCCGTTCCCATTCCGGTTACCGCTTCCATTCCAATTTTTGCCGTTCCTTCGGCGGCCGTTCATTTCAACGGGTTTCCATCCGCTTTCACCGCTGTGCGCGGGAGCGCCGGCCAGCCTGACGCGCTTTGCGTCTATCGAATCACGCAGCGTCTTCAGCAGCTCGTCCGAGGGCCTGACGCGGAAATCGCTCCCCGCCCTCACGCCGATCTCACTGTGTTCGGCCGTAGACACTTCGAGGACCAGGTCGCAGTCCCCCGGGTAGGTCTTCAGCACATTCTTGAGCGATGTGAGATTTTCATCCCCGACCTGTTCGTGCTCCATGGAAACCACGACGGACCGCGCCAGCCGGTCCCGGGCATCCGTCAATGCGATGATCTCGGAAGCGATGACCTTGTTGTCCTCTTCCTTTTTCGACAGGTGCCCGTGCACGAGGATCAGCGCGTCGATCGTCACGAGATCCCGATGCATGGCGTACGGTTCGGAGAATACGAGCACCTCGCCCGATCCGGAGAAGTCTTCCAGCGTAACGAAGGCCATGGTCTTGCCGTTGCGGTCCACGATGGGCTTGATTTCGGTCACGATACCGCCGACCACGACGGTTTCCTGCCGGCCGTTGGCAAGGTCGAGACGCCGCATTTCCGCCGTCGTGAACGCCCGGATGTCTTCCTCGTATTCCTTCAGCGGATGCCCCGTCACGTAGAAGCCGAGCAGCTCTTTCTCGAGGCCCAGTTCCTGGCTTGCCGGCCAACGGACGACGATCGGCAGCACGGGCTTGTGCACTTCCAGCCCGGCGCCTGCTCCCATCCCGTCGAGTTCGAAGAGGGAGGTCTGTCCTCTTTCCCGGTCGTTCTGACGGGTCTGCGCGCCTTCTATGACCGTGTCGAGCACTTCCATGAGCTGCGCCCGGTGGCCTTCGAGGCTGTCGCAGGCCCCGGCCTGAATCAGACTTTCGAGCACCCGCTTGTTCACCAGCCTCAGATCGATGTGCTCGCAAAGCGCGAACACGTCATCGAAGCGTCCGTTTTCCTTCCGCGCCTCGACGATGGATTCCACCGCAGCCTGCCCAACGTTCTTGATGGCGCACAGCCCGAACCGGATGGAGCTTCCTTCCACGACGAAGGTCTTGTCGCTTCTGTTGACGTCGGGCGGCAGCACGTCGATGCCCATCTTCCGGCATTCGTTGATCAGTACGACGATTTCCTCGGTATTGGACATCGTGTTCGACAGCAGCGCGGCCATGAAGGGCACCGGATAGTGCACCTTCAGATAGGCCTCCTGGAAAGCGAGGACAGCATAGCCCGCCGAATGGCTCTTGTTGAACGCGTAACCGCCGAAATACTCGATCAGGCCGAATACCTCTTCCGCGATGCTTTTCTCGATGCCGTTCTCCACGGCACCGTCGACGAAGTTCCGCCGTTCTTCGGCCATGACTTCGGGTAGTTTCTTTGCCATGGCCTTCCGGAGGAAATCCGCCCGGCCCAGGGTGTAGCCCGCCATGTCCCGGGCGATCTGCATCGCCTGCTCCTGGTAGACGATGAGGCCGTAGGTCTCCTTCAGGGCCGTCTCCATCACGGCATGGAGATAGGTGATCTCCTGGCGCCCGTGCTTGCGGTCGATGTAGTCGTCCACCACGCCGCCGTTCAAGGGACCGGGGCGGCAGAGCGCGTTCATGGCGATCAGGTCGTCGACGCCGTCCGGCCTCAGGCGCCGCAGGAATTCATGCAGCCAGCCGCTGTGGAACTGGAAGATCCCCGTGGTCTCGCCCCTGCGGAACAGGTCGAGAGTCTTCGGATCGTCCAGGGGGATGTCGTCCAGCTCGATCTCGTCGCCCGTCGTCTCCTTGATCATCGCGATGGCGTCCTGGATGACCGACAGGTTCTGCAGCCCGAGGAAGTCCATCTTCGGCAGGCCGATGTCCTCCATGAGCTCGCCGGGATACTGGGTGACGATCGTATCCTTGTTGCTCGGCTTGTACAGCGGCACGTAGTCGGTCAGCTCGCCCGGCGTGATCACCACGCCCGCTGCGTGCACGGAGGCATGGCGCGCGAGGCCTTCGAGGGTCTTCGCGTACCGGATCAACTGGCTTTCCGTGCCGCCGCCGTCGGCCATCTGCTTCAGTTCAGGCACCTGGTCGAGGGCCCGGTCGAGGGTGATCTTCAGTTCGGTCGGAACCAGCTTGGCCACGCGGTCCACGTCGCCGTAGGACATGCCGAGGACGCGCCCCACGTCGCGGATCGCGGCCTTCGCTCCCATGGTGCCGAAGGTGATGATCTGGGCCACGCTGTTCTTGCCGTATTTCTCCACCACGTAGTTGATGACCTTGTCTCGTTCCCGGTCCGCTAAGTCGATGTCGATGTCGGGCATGCTGACGCGCTCGGGATTCAGGAAGCGTTCGAAGAGCAGCCCGTAGCTGATGGGGTCGATGTTCGTAATGCCCAGCACGTACGCCACCATGCACCCCAGGCCGGAGCCCCGCGTCATGAGCGGAATGCCCTGCTCCGCGGCGAAACGGGCGATATCCTCGACGATGAGGAAGTAACTCGGGTAGCCCATCTGGCTGATGACGCCCAGTTCGTATTCGAGCCGGGCCTTGTGTTCCGGGGTGACGTTGTCGTATCGCTTCTCCATCCCGTCGTGTGACAGCTTGTGCAGGTAGGCGTCCGCGCTGTCATAACCTTCCGGCAGCGGGAAGTGGGGGAACTTGAACTGGCCCATTTCCAGCTCGAATTCGATGGACTCGGCGATGGAGACGGTGTTTGCCAGGGCGCCTGAAACGTGGCCGAACAACTGGCCCATTTCATCGGCGTTCTTGAAGTAGAGCGAGTCAGTGGCGAACCTGAGCCGCTTGGGATCGTTCAGTTCCTTGCCGGTCTGGATGCAGACCAGCACGTCCTGGGCGGGCGCGTCGTCGCGATGGAGGTAGTGGGCGTCGTTGGTCGCGACGATCGGGAGGTCGAATTCCCGGGAGAAGTCGATCATCGCGTTGTTGATGGGCTTGTCGAATTCCAGCCCGTGATCCTGGATCTCCAGGTAGAAGTTGGACCCGAAGATCTCCTTGAGCTGCCCGCACTTCGTCCTTGCCTGGTCGATCCGGCCGTCCACCACCAGGTTGGCCAGCGGGCCCTTGGCACAGGCGGACAGGGCGATCAACCCCTCGCTGTGCTTCTCCAGCAGCTCCATGTCCACGCGCGGCTTGTAGTAGAACCCCTCGAGATAGCCGGCCGATGTAAGCTTCATCAGATTCTTGTAACCCGCGGCGTTCCGGGCGAGTACGACGAAGTGGGTCGTCTGGGCGGACCGGCCGGCCCGTTCGCCGCCCCGGACCGGACGCTTTTCCTTCCGGCTGCCCGGCGCCACGTACAGCTCGCAGCCGATGATCGGCTTCAGTCCCGCGTCCGTGACCGTCTTGTAAAACTCCACGGCGCCGAACATGTTGCCATGATCGGTCATGGCAATGGCGGGCATATCGTAGGCTTTGGCGGTTCTGGCGAGATCCTCGATGCGGCTGGCGCCGTCGAGCAGGCTGTAATGGGTGTGGTTGTGCAGGTGTACGAACGAGGACACGGGGGTTCGCCCTTCAGGCAGGTTCCGCGGTTCACCTGGTGTGGACGGGCGCGGTACCGCCTCTTGAAATGCTGACGGGTCTGGACGGCAGGAAAGTTCAAACCAGCTTACCATGGAAAAATAGGTTGATAAGAAGCGCGGGCGCAAGGTATTTTACGTTTTTTTCCGGTGGGTCTGGGCACGATCCGGGCGGTAGGCAGGAAGGCTTCGATCTGACCGGTATTCCGGCCGTTTCTTCGGCAGAATTTCAGCCCGGAATCGAGCCCGGAATCGAGCCCGGATCTCAGTCTGGATCGCTGTTCAGATCTCGGCCCGGATCGCTGTCCGGATCGCTGTCCGGATTTCCAGATCACGTTAAGGGAGTGCACGGCGCGCCATGCACCGCGTTATCGTCCTCGACAAACTGGCCCGGGAAGGGCTCGAACGGCTCTCCGGGGCCAAAGAAGTATCCCACGACGTGCGGACCGGCCTCGACGGCGAAGCGCTGCGCGGCGCCCTCATGGAATACGACGGCGCCATCTGCCGGAGCGACACGAAGATCACGGCGGACGTACTTAAAGGCAACGCGCGCCTCCGCGGGATCGTGCGCGCGGGCGTGGGCACGGACAACATCGACCGGGTCGCGGCGACCCGGCAGGGCATCGTGGTCATGAATACGCCGACCGGCAATACCCTGAGCACGGCGGAGCACACCTTCACCCTCATCGCGGCCCTTTCGCGCAACATCGCGCCGGCGAACCGGAGTCTCATGGAAGGACGGTGGGACCGCGGCGCGTTCACGGGGGTCCAGCTGGCCGGCAAGACCCTGGGCATCATCGGCATGGGCCGCATCGGCCGGGAGGTCGCCGCGCGGGCGAAGGCCTTCGCCATGCGCGTCATCGGTTTCGACCCCTTCCTTTCGCCTGAACAGGCCGCCAAGCTGGGCGTGGAGTACGTCGACGAAGTGCGCGACCTGCTGCCCGAGGTGGATTACCTGACCGTGCATACGCCGCTGACGCCGGAGACCCGCCACCTGGTGAGCCACGACGAGATCGACCTGCTCAGACCGGGCGCGCGGCTGGTCAACTGCGCCCGCGGCGGAATCTACGACGAGGAAGCGCTGATCCGGGGCCTCGAATCCGGGAAGCTGGCCGGCGTGGCGCTGGACGTCTACGAAGAGGAACCCTGTGTCGACAGCCCGCTGTTTCACATGCCCGGCGTGCTGTGCACCCCCCATCTCGGGGCGAGCACGGAAGAGGCGCAGGCCGACGTCGCGGTGGAGGCCGTGGACCTCCTGGTCAACTTCCTGGTCACCGGGGAGGTCCGCCACGCCGTGAACGCCGTCACCATCGATTCGAATACGTACCAGACGCTGGGCGGCTATCTTGACGTGGCCTACCGGCTGGGCATCCTGCTGTCCCAGTGGCACAGCGGGGGGCCGCGCGCGTGCCGGCTTACCTACCGCGGCAAGGTGGTCGACGAGAACACGCGCCTGCTCACCTCCGCCTTCTGCGCGGGTCTGCTCGAGGACGCCCTCGACGAAGAGGTCAACATCGTCAACGGCGAGATGCTGCTCCGGGAACGGGGCATCCACCTGACGGAACAGACCCGCAGCGCGGCCGGATTCTTCTCCTCGGCCATCAGCGTGGAGATCGAGTGCGCAGACGAGACGTACCGGGCCGACGGAACGGTTTTCGGGAACAACATGCCGAGGCTGATCCGCCTGGGCGAACACCGCATGGAGGCCTACCTGGACGGCAACCTCCTGGTCTTCCACCACAGCGACGTGCCCGGCATCGTCGGCGCCATCGGCGACACTTTCGGAAGGTACAAGGTCAACATCGCCCAGATGGCCGTGGGCAGGCTGGGGAACGAGCCCGGCGGCAAAGCCGTGGGCGTGCTGAACCTGGACGACGTCCCGCCCCAGGAATCCATCGACGAGATCATGCGCCACCCGGCCATCAACAGCGCGCGGTTCATCCGCCTGCCCGCGCACGGAGCCCTGCCTCCCTGGATGCCCGGGTGAAGCCGTACGGCCGGAGGGATATGACGCCGAAGACGCCGCCCAGCCGACCGCGCGGCCATCGGAACGATTGAAGGAAAACAACCGTTTAAGGGAATACAGAGTCTATGGCTAAACTTAGTGTCAACGTAAACAAGGTGGCCCTGCTGCGGAACACGCGCCTGCACGGCATACCCAGCGTGACGGGCTTGTCCCGGACCGCGATCGAGGCCGGCGCCTACGGCATCACGGTGCACCCCAGGCCCGACCAGCGGCACATCACGCCCGGCGACGTGGACGACCTGGCCGAAATGCTGAGGGACTACCCGGAGATCGAATACAATATCGAGGGCAATCCCTTCCACCAGGTCATGGATATCGTCCGCAAGACCCGGCCCACGCAGGCCACGCTGGTCCCCGACGACCCGGACGCCTTTACCTCGGACCACGGATGGGACGTGAAGGCCAATGCCGAAAGACTCAAACCGATCATCGCGGAACTGAAGGACCTCGGCTGCCGGGTCAGCCTGTTCATGGACGCGGACCTCGACCAGATCGAAAGGGTGCCGGATATCGGCGCCGACCGGATCGAGCTGTACACCGAACCCTATGCCGTGGCCTTCGCGATGGGACCTGACGAAATGCAGCCCGTTCTGTCGGCCTTCGCCGGGGCGGCGGAACGCGCCCACGAGATCGGACTGGGCGTCAATGCCGGACACGATCTCAACCTGGACAACCTGGCCGTGTTCTGCGGTACCGTACCGAACGTACTCGAGGTCTCGATCGGCCACGCGCTGGTCGCCGACGCGCTGGAAATGGGATTGAAGAACGCCGTGAGCGCATACCTGGGCGAACTCGAAAAGGCGAAGACGATTTCGACCAGTGCTTGATCAAATGAGATTATCCTGAACGTATTCATTTAAACCATAGCGCCAAACCATAAAGCAGGTTTCCCCTGGAGGTTGTTTACATGAAGACACGACTGACGCGATTCATCCCAACGGTGATCGCGGTCCTTGCGTTGTCCGGCCTGACCGGCCTGTCCGGCCCGGCGATGTCCCAGGACCTGGCCGCCTTCGAGCAGAACGTCACGGAATTCACGCTCGACAACGGGCTCACCTTCATCGTGGTGGAGAACCATGACGCCCCCGTCCTCACCGTCCTGACCTACGCGGACGTCGGCTCCGTGGACGAGGTCAAGGGGATCACGGGCTTGGCCCACGTCTTCGAACACATGGCCTTCAAGGGCACCACGACCATCGGCGCCATGGACGTGGAAGCCGAGTACGCGGCCATGGAGAAGGTGGACGAGATTTTCGACGATCTCCGGAGCGAGCGGCACAAAGGTCACCTGGCCGACCCCGAGCGCCTGGCGAGCCTGGAGCAGGCCTTCGAGGACGCCAAGAAGGCGGCCCGGGAGCACGCCCGTTCCAATGCCATGGACGAAGCCATCGATCGCGCCGGCGGCACGGGGTTGAACGCCACGACCAGCCGGGATGCCACGCGGTATTTCTACAGTCTTCCCTCGAACAAGCTCGAACTTTTCTTCGCGCTGGAGTCCAGCCGCTTCCTCGACCCGGTGCTCCGGGAGTTCTTCATAGAACGCGACGTGGTAAAGGAAGAACGTCGGATGAGCGAAAGCAGTCCGGTCGGGCGACTGGTGGAGGAGATGCTGAGTACCGCCTACAAGGCCCATCCCTACGGCGAACCGACCCTGGGCCACATGTCGGACCTGGATTCCATGACCCGTGCGGAGGCGATGGATTTCTTCAGGCATTATTACGGCGCCGACAACCTGACGATCATCATCTCGGGCGACGCGGACCCCGCGCACGTCAAGGAACTGGCCCACGAGTACTTCGATCGCCTTCCGGCCGGGCCTCCCATCGAACCGGTTGAAACGGTGGAGCCCCCGCAACTGGCGGAGCGCCGCGTGATCATGGAAGACAAGTCCCAGCCGGTGATCCTGATGGGCTACCACAAGGTCGACATCAACCATGAAGACGACGTGGTATTCAACGTACTGTCGGATATCCTGGGAAGCGGCCGCACCAGCCGTTTGTATACGAAACTCGTCAAGGACCAGAAAATCGCGGTGAACGCCTCGTCGTTCACGGACTTCCCCGGCAGCAAGTACCCCAACATGATGGTGTTCTTCGCCTTTCCGAGCAAGGACCACACCGCTGCGGATACGGAGCATGCCATCGAGGAGGAAATCGAACGCATCCGGAACGAGGAAGTCACCGAAGAGGAGTTGTCCAGGGCGAAAGTGCGCGCCCGCGTGAACCTGATCCGCCAGCTCGATTCCAACATGGGCCTTGCGCTTCAAATGGCTTATTTTCACGTGCTTACGGGTGACTGGCGTAACCTCTTCCACAGTATTGACGCGATCAATGAGGTGACCGCCGAAGATATCAAGCGCGTAGCCAATCAATACCTGGTTCCCAAGAACCGGACGGTGGCTTCGATCGTTACCATGGATGATGACGGAACCGAATAACTACGGACCGACGAGAACGTCCTCTGCCCTGAACACAGGAGTCGAACACAGGAGTCGAACCCATGCGCAGTACCCGTCTGAAAACCGCTACGCTTGTCTTGATGTTGGCAGGGCTGGTCTATACGGCCATGCCGGCCGCGGCCCAGAAGGACTACAGAGAGCTTGAATACCCGGCGCTCAACGACATCGTTACCCCGACGCCGACCCGGGTGGTCCTGGATAACGGGATCATCCTGTACCTGGTGGAAGATCGCCGGCTGCCGATGATCAACCTGAGCGCCCGCATCGGTGTCGGCGCCGTCAACGAACCGGCGGACAAGATCGGCCTTGCGGGTATCACGGGGTCGGTTATGCGCACGGGCGGGTCCGCCAGCATGTCGGGCGACGAGATCGACGAGACACTTGAGGGGCTAGGGGCGGCCGTGGAAACGAGTGTCGGACCGGTTTCCGGATCCGCATTCATGTCGGTCCTGAAGGACAACGTGGACACCGTGCTGCCCATCCTCGCGGACGTTCTCATGAATCCCGCTTTCCCGGACGACAAGATCGAACTGGCGAAGGTCACCGAACGATCCACGATCGCCCGTCGGAACGACGACCCGACCAACATGGGCTTCCGGGAATACCGCAAGCTGATCTACGGTGCGGAGAGCGTGTACGCGCGGCATGCCGAATACGCCACCATCGACGCCATTACCCGGGATGACCTCGTGGCCTTTCACCAGGCCTGGTTCCACCCGGACAATACCATGTTCGGCGTGTGGGGGGATTTCGACACGGACGAGATGGTAAAGAAGATCTCCGATGTATTCGGAGGATGGGAGAAGGCCGGGTTCGTCCGGCCCGATCTGCCCGAGGTCGACTATGCCTTCGACAGTTCGGTCAATTTCATCCGAAAAGACGATATCAACCAGAGCACGGTCGTCCTCGGACACATCGGCGGCGTCATGGATAATCCCGACTACTTTGCCCTGCGGGTCATGAACGATATCCTCAGCGGCGGGTTTTCCGGACGGCTCTTTCGCAACGTGCGGTCCGAGCAGGGCCTGGCGTATGCGGTCTTCGGCATCTACAGCGCCAACTACACCTACCCAGGTATTTTCTACGTGGCCTGCATGACCAAGTCGGAGACCACGGCGCAGGCGATCCGATCTCTGCTGCACGAGGTGGAGCGGATGAAGACCGATGAAATCACGGAAGAGGAACTGGGGCTGGCGAAGGACAGTTTCCTGAATTCCTTCGTCTTCAATTTCGATACCCGCCGGGAGATCATCAACCGGCAGATGACCTACGAGTACTACGGCTATCCCCAGGATTTCCTCGAGAAGACCAAGACCGAGGTAGAAAAGGTGACCGTGGATGACGTCAAGCGCGTGGCCCGTAAATACCTGCAGCCGGACAAGGTGCGCCTCATCGTGGTCGGAAACGACCAGGACTTCGACGAGCCGCTGTCGGCGTTCGGCGAGGTCAACGAGATCGACGTGACCATCGCGCTCCCTGCCGTGGAAGCCCCGGAAGCCACCGAGGACGACGTGGCCATGGGCAGGGATCTGCTGGTGCGCTCGGCCGAGGCCCTGGGAGGGCTTGATGCGATCGCGTCGGTAAAGACCTTCCTCGAGACCGCGGAGGTTACCGTCGTCCGGCCCATGGGCGAAATGAACATCACCATAGAATCACTGGTTTCCCTGCCGGACCAGTGGAAGACGGTCATGCAGACGCCCATGGGGAATATCGATTTCGTACTCAGTGGGGATCAGGGCTGGATTGTCGACCCCATGGGGAATACGCAACCCCTTCCGGCGCAACAGCGGGATTCGATTATCGAGGATCAGTGGCGGAACCCGCTGATCCTGTACCAGCGGCTGGACGCTGAAGGGCTTGCGGTTCAGCATCTCGGACAGGAAGAAGTCGAAGGCACGGCCGTGGAAGCGCTGCTCATAACGCCTCCGGGTCTCAATCCCTACAGGCTCTACCTCGACGCGAAGACCCTGTTCCCGGTGAAGTGGGCCGGCCAGACCGTGTCGCAGCAGGGTCCCGTGGAAGCGGAAATGACATTGAGCGACTTCCGCGAGGTAAGCGGGATCATAGTGCCCTTCAAAAGGGCCGGGACGGAAAACGGAAACCCGGGCAGCACGACGGTGACGCAGTCGGTCGAGATCAACGTGGAAATTCCGGCCGACGCCTTCGCGGCGCCTGAATAAAAGGAAGCGGACATGTCCGCAGACATCAAGCACCTGATCGACTGGAAGTACTGGGACGATGGCGAGATCGTGGAGATCCTGGATCTGGCCCGGCGCGTCAAGCACTACCGCTGGGAATACCAGGGCCGCATGCAGGGCAACACGCTGGTCATGATCTTCCAGAAGACATCCACGCGCACCCGGGTGTCCTTCGAGGCGGGCATGACCGAAATGGGCGGCCACGCCATCAACCTGGACTGGATGGCGACCAACTTCACCCTGAGCAAGGTGCGCTTCGAGACGCGGTACCTGGGCCGCAACGCGGCGATCATCATGGCCCGGCTGAAGGACAACCGCGACCTGATGGAGATGGAGAAGGCCTCCACGGTGCCGGTCATCAACGGGTGCTGCAACCTGTACCACCCCTGCCAGGCCCTGGCGGACGTGCTGACCATCGCGGAAGACCGCCCGGAGGGCGTGGAAGGCGCGCGGCTGACCTACATCGGCGTGTACAACAACGTGGTCAACTCGCTGGTTTCCATCGCCGCGCCGCTGGGCGTGCACCTGACGCTGGTCTGTCCGATCCGGGAGCCGGCCAGTGTGGACGAGGAAAGCCGGAAGAAGCTGCTGGACAGGGGGCTGCTCACCGAGACGCTGGACGCCGCGGAGGCGGTCGCGGAGGCCGACTACGTCTATACGGATACCTGGCTCGACATGGAACTCTTCAACGATCCCGCCTACGCGGCCGAGAAGGAGAAGCGGAGCGGGATCATGATGCCCTACCAGATCAACGCCTCCCTGCTCGCCGGCAGCCGCGCGAAGATCATGCACGACATGCCCATCCATCCCGGCTACGAGATCGCCGAGGACATGATCGAGCACGAGCAGTCGATCATCTACGACCAGGCCGAGAACCGCCTGGACGCGCAGAAGGCGATCATGCTGCGGCTGCTGAACCGGTTGTAGTATTTCTTTATTCGAATTACAGAGTTAAAGAAGTTCGTATTGCTTGTGCATACACCTCAATTTCTGAGGATAATGTGACAGAACGATTTCTCATATGCCGGGTTTGATGTGGAATCTAGTGGTACCGAATATCTGCTCGCGTACGATCTGTACTATCTCAAAAGCCCATTTAACCATGGCCATGACCAGTCCTTGCTGCCTAACGTAAGATCCAGATTCCTGACAACGTGGGAGATTTATCGTCGGAAATACAAGGGATTCGGAGGAACCATGCGCGCTACGATCAACCTGTCTGTCCTGTTATTTGCTGTCCTCACCACACAGTCTTGCCGTAACGAGCTACCCGAGCCCACCCAAGAGGTACTTCAAGCTGAGGTAGTTGCAGCGCTCGATGCACTCGCAGCAGATTTGGCAGCGGAACGACCAGAAGATATCACGGCATACACCACACGCTTGCAAGCCTACCTGGACGCCCATCCCGCGTTTTATGCCAGTGCCGTCGCCCTCCTGGACGAAGATGGCACGGTCACTGGCTGTCCTTACGTCTATCGCACGGCAGACGGCTACGATACACTCGACCTATCGGCACCGTCTTACAACATCGAGGGACAGGACTGGTTCGCGATGCCGCTGGAGGCGAACTCGGGTATCTGGACCGCCCCTTACTTCGATGCGGGTGGCGGTGAAATCTGGATGATCACGCGCTCGGTCCCGGTGCATAACGGCGAGAGGGTTTTAGCCATCGTCACCACTGACCTGCCGGCAGATGTACCTGATGGGAACGACAAGTGACCCACCAATCCGGCCAAGCCGCGGCAAAACCGGCCATGCCGTCAAGCCCATAAAGACTTATTCCGTTTGTTTTTATAACCGAAGTCGCAACCCAAAGCACTTTGGTGTACCAAGAATCACGGGATAGTGGAACAGATACAAAAACCCTCAAGAAACGCCCGGCAGTTTTGTTTCCACCTTCCGATCCTCTTCGTTCACACTGATATAACATCATCAGCTACTGCCCGGGCAGCACCAGTCAGGGCAGGCCCAGCACCACCAGCTCCGCCCGTTCGGACGCCCCGCCGATCGGCACCGCGATATACTGTTTTGCACCCATCATATAGGTCATGGGATTGCCCGTTGCGTTGCCGGGAAGCGGGATCTCCGCGAGCAACTCGCCGGTATCCGGATCGAAGGCCCGCAGGAACGCCTCGTCGCTCTCCGAATCATAGGTCATGGCGTTTCCGCGGTCCGACACCTTCCGGTCCAGCACGATCCCCATCTGGGCGGCGAACAACAAAGACTGCGTCAGCAGCGGAAAGGTGCGGCGGTCCCACCCCAGGGGCGGCAGCTCCAGGCCTTCCAAGGCCGGGTGGTTTCGGGGTCCGCCGCCCACCGGACTCATCCACACGTGCTCGCCCGTGTTCAGGTCGATGGCGGTGATGCGGCCATAGGGCGGCTTGATCACCGGCAGGCCGTCCATGACGGTGGGACCGTAAGCGAAACGGCCGGTGTACGCATACGGCGCGTCCTCCTCCTGCGACGCGTTTACCGTCATGATGGCCGGCAGGCTGTAGGACGGCACGTACAGCATGCCCGTCTCAGGGTGCACGGCCGCGCCCGACCAGCTCGCGCCGCCAACGAGTCCGGGCACGGCGATCACGCCTCGTGTGGTCGGCGGCGTGAAGAGCGGACCATGGTCGTATTCCGCGATCGCGTCCCGGGCCGCCTGGCGCAGTTCGGGCGTGAAATCGATGAGGTCGTCTTCCGTCAGTCCCTGGCGCTCGAAAGCCGGCGGTTTCGAGGGAAAGGGCTGCGTGGGCGAGGCGATTTCTCCGGGTACGGCGGACGGCGGCGTCTCCCGTTCCTCGATCGGCCAGACCGGTTCGCCGGTTACCCGGTCGAAAACGAAGGTGAACCCCTGCTTGGTGACCTGGGCCAGCGCCTTGATCTCGCGGCCGTCCACCGTGATGTCCACCAGGTTCGGCGCGGCGGGCAGATCGTAGTCCCATATCCCGTGATGCACCGTCTGGAAGTGCCAGACCCGTTCGCCGGTTTCTGCGTCCAGGCAGACCAGGCTCTCGGCGAAGAGATTGTCGCCCAGCCGGTGGCCGCCGTAGAAGTCGTTGGTGGGCGTGCTGACCGGCAGATAGACGTAGCCAAGTTCCTCGTCCGCGCTCATCCACGTCCACACGTTCGTGCTGCCCGCGGTCTTCCAGGACTCGTCCAGCCAGGTCTCGTTGCCGTACTCCCCCTCCTGCGGTATGGTCTGGAACACCCACTTCTGTTCGCCCGTCCGCACGTCGAACCCGCGCACGTCGCCCGGCGGCATGGCCGCGTCGGGCATCCGGTCAACGGCGAAGGAGTCCAGCACCGTCGCCCCCACCACGACCACCCCGCGAACGATGGCCGGCGGACTGGAAACGGCGTAGAGGCTCCGGTCGACGGGACGGCGCAGGCCCTTCGTCAGGTCCACGCGGCCGTTGTCGCCGAAGCCCGGGATCGGTTCGCCCGTTCCCGCGTCCAGCGCGATGAGCCAGGCGTCACCCGTGGCATAGAGGATGCGCCGGTCCTCGCCCTCCTCCCAGTAGGCCACGCCGCGATGGACGAAACCCACGTTCGCGGGCGTACCATCCTTCCACGTCTCGGGATCGTATGTCCATATCGTTTCCCCCGTGGCCGCGTCGATGGCCGCCACCTGGCTCAGGGCCGTACTCGTGTACAGCACGCCGCCGACCTTAAGCGGCGTCGCCTCGTTTACGAATACCCGAAGGGTCGAATCCGCCTCCAGGATGGCGTTGTCGATGGAATCCCAGCGCCACGCGACCTCGAGGTCCATCACGTTATGCCGGTCGATCACGGCCAGGGGAGCGTACTTGGTGCTCGCGTGGTCTCCGGCATACGCGCGCCATTCCACCTGGAAGGCGTCACTGGTACAGGACGACATCACGCCGAGGCACAGGACCGCAAGCATCAGTCCCGTAATGCCCGTTATGCCCGCCGGTGTTGCGGGTTTCGTCAACCCCGCCAGCTTCGTGTTCGGATGTAACTTACTCATATGCGTTTCTCCCCGTATCGCAGGTGGAATCGAATTCTTTATATAAACTGAAGCATGGCATGTTGTACAATTGTACAACTATTAGGCCATGTGACGCGTCTGAGTCGCCATGCGACGCGTCTGAGTCGCCATTCGACACATTGATTGCGCGATCGATCAGATATACCCTGTAGACCCATCCGGACGGACGTAACACGTGCGCTGCCAGTGCACTACCTCGTTGTCCTTCACCACTTCTTCATCCACGTCGATACCGAGACCGGGCGCATCGCGAAGCGGCAGGTACCCGTCTTCGGGCAGATAGGGGTCGATAATGCACCGCTCCCATTCCGTGCCCACGGGCAGGACGTACTCGAGGATCTTGAAATTGGGGGTGGCCGCCGCGAAGTGCACGTTGACGGCCGTGGCCAGGGGTCCCATGGGATTGTGCGGAGCCACGGTGACATAGTGCGCCTCGGCGATGGCCGCGATCTTTCGCATCTCCAGCAGGCCGCCGCACACGCAGACGTCGGGCTGGATGATGTCGGCACCCTGCGAGGCCATGAGCTCGAGGAACTCGAAGCGCGTGTACAACGACTCGCCCGTGGCCAGCGGGACCTGCATCTGCGACCGCAGCCGGGACCAGGCGGGCAGGTGCTCCGGACGGAGCGGCTCCTCGTAGAAATAGGGGTCGTAAGGCGCCAGGGCGTTGGCGAGCTGCAGGGCCCTGACCGGTTCGAAAATCCGGGCGTGGGGATCGAAGGCGATCTCCCATTCGTCAGGCGTGTTGTTCCGCACATCCTCGAAGAACCGCGCGGCGGCGCTGCAGACCCGTCCCCAGCGCTCGGCCTCGATATCGACCTGGTACGGGCTGGTCTTGAACGCCGTGAAACCCCACGCCTCATGTAGCGCACCGGCCCGTTCCACGAAGTCGTCCGCATTGCCGCCGACGCCGTGATACACCCGCACCCGGTCCCGGACCGTCCCGCCCAGGAGCATGTACACCGGAAGACCTGCCGCCTTGCCGCTGATATCCCACAGGGCATGGTCCACGGCCGACATGACGGCCAGGCCCGTCCCGCCCGGCGGGAAACGGAACTGCTGGAACAGTTTCAGCATGATGTATTCGATGCGGCGGGGGTCTTCACCCTTGATCATCTCGAAGATGTAATCGGCGATCGGCTCGACTGACTTGTCCGGACCGACTGAGTAGGCCTCGCCCCAGCCGTACAACCCCTCGTCCGTCTCCACCTTCACAAGGCCCCGGGAGCGGTTCCCGAAGGTGCCGGCATACGTTTTGATGGCGGTTATTTTCATGATGGAGGACTCCGGTCGATCCGGGGTGGCGGGCGACCGCATCCACATTATGCTTCCAGCGAGATTCATGTGACGAAAAGGGTTAGATGAGTCTTGAGCAAGATAGACGGGTGAATTCAGGCTGTCAAGGAAGGGCAGACGAGCCGGAAGCGAACGACAACCGGTGAGCCAGGCTACCGGCAGACGTTGTTTTTAGGTGTGGTTGACTTGCCCTGTCCAATACGTATCTTGATTTGATGGGTTACGCGATCGAACTGTTTTACGACGATGCGAGCGAACGGGCCGTTCGCGATATCTGGGACGGTCTGGGTGCGGCCCTGGGGAAGCCCTCTCTGTCGGAGCTCGGTGCCCGGCCCCACGTTTCTCTCGCGGTCTACGACGACGGTCTCGATACGAACGGTTTCCCGGAGCGACTGCTCGAATTCGCGCGATCCATCGATCCGTTCGACTTCACGTTGAGCAGCCTGGGGACTTTCCCCGGCCGGGAAGGGGTGGTGTTCCTCGCGCCCGTGGCAACCCGCCGGCTGCTGACTGTCCACGCGAGATTTCACGAGGTGTTTTCGAAGCACGATAACGCGGGCATGGGCTACTATCTGCCCGGCAACTGGGTACCGCACTGCACGGTCGCCATCGACCTGTCTTCGGCCGAAGTGACTGCGGCCTTAGCATACTGTCGTGAAGCCTTCCAACCGATTTCGGGACGGTTCCAGGAGATCGGCCTGGTCGAATTCCGTCCCGTGAAGGAACTGTTTACCTGCGGTTTCGGTTAGCCTTACTATGGGCCGCAAACATGGTTGCCGATGACCCCGTTAGCACATTGAATCTGTAAGGATCCCCATGGCCAGTCTGATCGTTGAAGGAGGAAAGCCTCTTACCGGTACGGTCGTTCCGTCCGGCAACAAGAACGCCGTGCTTCCCATTCTCTGTGCCACACTCCTGACCGACGAGACTGTGACGATCCGGAACGTGCCGGACATCACCGACGTGCAGAAAATCGTCACGTTCCTCGAGGCCCTGGGCTCCCGGATCGACTGGGACCGGGATGCCGGTTCGCTTCGGGTCAACAACGCCGGATTCCATGACGACACCGGCGAGGTGGCCCTGCCGGAAGGCATGCGCTCGGCCCTGCTCCTCCTGCCCGGCCTGCTGCACCGAACCCGTTCCATCAGATTCTCGAACGTCAAGGGTTGCGCCCTGGGCGTGCGGGAGATCGATCCGCACGTGGAACTGCTGCGCGCGCTGGGGGGGCGCATCGTATCGGAAGATCCCATTGAATTCGAGCTGAACGGCCGTTTCAGGGGCGACCGGATCTGGCAGGATTACGTATCGGTGACGGGGACGGAGAACTTCATCATGGCCGCGGTCCTGGGCGAGGGCAAATCGACCCTGGTCAACGCGGCGTGCGAACCCAACGTGCAGGACCTGTGCCACTTCCTCAACGCTCTCGGTGCGAAGATCGAGGGCATCGGGGCGAACGTCCTGCATATCCAGGGTGTGGACCGTCTCGGCGGCGGCACGGTGGAGATCACGCCCGATCATCACGAGATCACGACGTTCCTGGCCGTGGGCGCCATGACAGGCGGCGAAGTGCGGGTCGAGCAGGCCATACCCCACCATTTCGACCTGATCAACCGCTGCTTCAGGAAACTGGGCGTAACCATCGAGTACGAGGGCGATACCGCGCTGGTGCGAAACGGCCAGCCACACCGTATCGAAAACCCCTTCACATCCAATATCCTGGCCAAGATCGAGGCCGCGCCCTGGCCCTACCTGCCCGCCGACCTCCTGCCCCTGATGATCCCCCTGGCCATCCGGGCCGAGGGATCGATCATGTTCTGGAACAAGGTGTACGAAGGGGCCTTCTTCTGGATCTCGGAACTGGTCAAGTTCGGCGCCCACGCGGTCATCAACGACCCCCATCGCATCATCGTCTTCGGCAACCGTCCCCTTCAACCGGCCACCGTGGAAGCACCGTACATCATCCGGGCGGCCGTGGCCCTGTACATGACCGCCGCCAGCATCCCGGGCACCAGCGTCATCAACGGCGCGGAGTCCATCCGCCGCGCCCATCCGAATTTCGTGGAGAACCTGCGCGCCCTGGGCGCGGAGGTATCATGGGACGGGTTGGAGGAAGAATAAGGGAAGGCGGCGGGTGCCGGTGTGCGTGGCACGGTGCCGCGCTACGGAGAGGTGCCGCGTTCGGTCGAGGGTTGCGCGCCCGGCCTATCCGATAACCCGTATGGGCATGAGGGGTTTCGAGGCGTCAACCCCGAAGTCCAGCCTGACTTCCTGGTTCCCCTTGCGAAACGTCATCTTGCCCGTGCCCGCGGGCGCGTCCACCCCTGGCGCCTCGTAGAGCGGGTAGGCGTCGTAGTCGATGGCGGTGCCGTCCACCCTGTGCTGGCCATCGTAGTACATCTCCATCAGATTGCCTTCCAGCGTTTCGACGGCGACGCGGTCGCTCCCCGGCCATCCGGACAGGTCGGGTTGTAAGGCCGCGCGGCGCGCGCAGAACGCCTCGAAGGATTCCTCGTCGACCGCCTCCCTGGCTTCAAGCACCAGTCCGCCATGCACGTCCGGGATCCTGAGCAGCCAGCCGTCGATCTGGTCGGGATTCGCCGCCAGGTGGCGCATGGCCCCCTCTTCCCGAATCTCCGTCCATTCGTAGGGACCGATAGGATAAAGGGCGACATAAGCGCCGGCACCGGTATCTCCCATGATCCAGCCGTCGCGCTCCACCCAGCCGATCGACCGGGGCAGGAACAGGTTGATGAAGGGCGCCTCGTCGTCGGGTGGGATCTTGTACAGGACGATGACGGTGCCCTCGTGCTGCATCATTCTTTCATAGGGCGATGCGCCGAAGAGCCGGTCGGGCCACTGCAGGTAGGGCTTGTCGGATCCGATCTGCCGTCTGATCTGCTGAGGATAGCCTACGAGAAAAGCGCTGAAGCGTTCCGGGCTTCGATAGGGGTGGTTGCAGCAAATCTTGGCCTGCTGGTTCTCTCCACGCCAGGTCAGATCCCACGAAATCAGGTCGATGGGGCCGGCCCCGGGTCCCGGCAGACCGAGCTGCGACGATCCCAGGGCGAAGGACGGGCTCATGTACGTGTACTTCCGAACGGGCCGCGCTTCGTGTTCCACGCGGCGGTAGATCGTCCTGGGCGCCTTGGTCTTCTTCACGACATGGGCTTTGGAACGGTCCACCGCCATCTCGGCGAAGAGGGCCGGAGGCCGATAGGCGGCCGTGGCCGGCGGGATGCAGAAGCCATGGACGTGGTGCTTCGGTTCGAACTCCTCGTCGCCGAAGTAGAGATACTGCAGCGCGGAGATCGCGCCGGATTTCCTCCAGGTATTCTCCCGGTATCCTTCGCGGCTGTGACCGCCCGCCCATGCACCGTAGAAGTACTCCAGCGCCATGTCCGCCACGTACAACGAGAGGACCTGCTCGACCTGACGGCGCAGGTGGGGGTCTGCCGCGTGATCCGCGAGCGTGATCATGGGCACCATGTGCTCCACGTGGTACTGGGGAGAGTCGTATTCGTGGTGGCCGTTGACGGCGGTGCGCTCGATCATGCCCAGGATCCAGCGCGTGGCCTCGGCCCGGTTGGCTTCCGCGGAAAGGCCGTTCCACATGCACTTCGCGTCCGGCCACCGTTCCGCCGCCAGCAGGTTGCCCACGTAGAACATCAGCCAGTGGTTCTCCGTGTTGCCGCGCTCGAGGACGCCGTCCATCATGAAATCCCGGATGATTTCCAGGGCTTCTGCGGGCAGCCGGTCAGGCCACCGGGCGATGAGCGCGCCGCAGGGATACACGTGGAACGGACCGCCGGCGGGGCGGCCGCCCCATCCATCCGTCTGGTCCGAGAGCGCGTTCCGCACGATTTCGACGACCTTCGCGTCGTCCATGCCGGTTGCCAGGTGCGCGTTCAGGTCCCAGAGACCGCCGCCGTCCCGCTTCGACCATTGCCGGACGACCCGGTCGGCCCGCTCGTCGACCTGCCTGTTGTACGTTGCCTGGTCCATATGCCCTGCGTTTCGGTTTAACTATGGTTTGAATGTGCTTCGGGCGCTGCGCATCGCCCGACTTCTACTGATAAGCTACCGGCGCAATGATCGCGCGGACATTTACGAATCCCTGTATCTGTCGCCACGCTTTACCGCCGTCTTCCGTGAACCACAGTCCGCCCGGCGTGGCGCCGGCCAGCCAGGTCGACGTCGAACCGGGATGGCATCGTATAGCCGCGCACAGGTGGCGGGGTCCGTTTCGAACCCAGTGGCCCGACCCATCGCCGATGGCCACGCCGTGTTCCGTGGCGGTAACGATATCGTCGCCGGCCAACATCAGTTCGAAGACCGCACCGCCGTCTGTCGTATGGCCCGCCGAATCCCAGCGTTCGCCGTCCTCGCTGCGCCAGATCCCCTGGTCGTCGGTACCTGCCCAGAACTGTCCGTGTATACACGCCAGCGCACGTACCGCGGTACCCGAGATACTCGTCCTCCGCCACGCCGCCCCCGAGTCGTCCGCGATCAGGACGCCGCCTTCGGTGCCGATCAGCCACGTCGCGGGCTCGTCGGGATGCACGAGTATGGCGTTGGTGAAACGCTCATTGACGCGGAGCGCGTCCGAATGGTGCGTCCAGCGGACCGCCCCGAGTTCGTCGTAGCGACCCGTGGCGATACCGTAAGGGGATCCAGCGACCACACCCGGCGATCCCTCGATCGGGGCGATGGCCATGATCTCGGTGAGCGTTTCGTCGTGCAGTTGCTTCCAGCGGTCGGGTTGGTCTGCCTGGTCGGTCCGGCCGGACTGGTCCGACTGGTCCGACTGGTCCGCGTCGTTCGGCCACTCCCAGAGTCCACTGCCCCAACTCGCGCCCGCCACCAGGCGATCCGGTTCACGGATCAGGCTGGAGATGCCGTACTCCTGGGCGCCGATGCGCGTCCAGGATCCACCGATGGTGCCGTGATAAACGCCCTTGGATCCGATGAGCCAGTGGTCGCGGGGGACAGCTTCCAATTGATGCTCCGAGTATAACTGTTTGTAGTTTTTTTTTATCGGTTGTAGCGCAACATCATCATTTCAGCTTCCCGGCGAGGGCCATCCCTGCGTGACGAGACGATTTCAACGTACACCTCGCGGAAACACCGCCCCAAAATACATACAGGCAATCGGGTAAACAAGCACCTTTCCCGGTAACCGGAAAGTTTAGGGTTGCGCGACAGCGCGCGGTGGATCCAGATTCCAGAAACACCCGAATACCCCCATTGACCGCACCGAGGGAAGTCGATTTGACCGATACCCAGGATCTCTCCGACTGGCTGTACCGGCTGCAGGATCTGCCCCGAACGCCCCTGGTTCACCTGCCGACGCCAATCCATAAGCTTGCCGGATTCGGCGAACGCCTAAGAGGACCGGAGCTGTGGATGAAGCGCGACGACCTGACCGGGCTGGCGGGAGGAGGCAACAAGTCGCGCAAGCTGGAGTTCCTGGTGGGCGACGCCCTGCGATCAGGCGCCGATACCCTGGTCACGGTCGGGGCCATTCAGTCGAACCACACGCGGCAGACGGCGGCCGCGGCGGCCCGTTGCGGGTTGCGGTGCGCATTGCTGCATTGTGCCTGGACCCGGGACGCGGGACCCGGATACCGGCACGTGGGCAACATCCTGCTCAGCAATATCCTGGGCGCGGAACTCTACCTGGACGACCGCGAACGATCCATCGAGGACAAGGGTCCGCTTGAGGACCTGGCCGAACACCTGCGCGGGCAGGGACGCAGACCTTATCTCATCCCGGGCGGTGCTTCCGATCACGCGCTGGGCAGCATGGGCTATCTCGCCTGCGCCGCCGAGATCACGCGGCAGTCCCGCGACCTGGATCTTCATTTCGACTACGTGGTGCATTGCACGGGCAGCAGCAGCACACAGTCGGGACTGATCGCCGGTTTCGCGGCGATGGAAGCCGCCACACGCGTGATCGGCGTGTCGGATGATCACGAAATCGAGATCAAGAAGTCGCGGGTCCTCCGGTTGGCCAATGCTACGCTGGAGACCCTGGCCCTGCCGCACCGCGTCCGTCCCGGCGAGATCGAGATCGTCACCGCCACGGCCGATCCCTATGGCGTCGCGAACGATGAAGTACTACAGGGGATCCAGCTTCTCGCGCGCAGTGAGGGGATCATGGCCGATCCCGTCTACGAGGGGAAGGCGATCCGCGGCCTGCTCAAGCTCGCGGGCGAAGGGCGGTTCGAACCCGACTGCCGCATACTGCTCATGCACCTGGGCGGCACGCCGGCGGTCCATGCCTATGCCGGACAGTTTCCCCCGGTGGAGTTTACGCGATTCGAGCCTTGAGCGGGATACGCAGGATCCCCGATTCCCCATCCTTGACCCTCGCAACCGGCCCGGCTATACTCTCCTACCATGTACCGGACCCTTTTCTGGTTCCTCCTCCCGCTCGTCATCACCGAACTGATCTATGAACTGGGCATCCAGGTCATCAACGGCGGCATCGCCCGTGTGCCCCGGCCCACCGAAACCCTTGCCGCCTACGGTATCGCCTGGGGACTGACGTCTTTCCTGACAGGTACCGTATCCCAGACCCGGCAAATGTCCATGGTCCTCGTCCGGGACCGGGCGACTTTCCACACGGTGTTTCGCTGCGTCGCCGGGTTCGGCGGCGTGCACTTCCTCATCCTTGCGTGCCTGGCGTTTACACCGGTGGGACTATGGGTGATCGACGAGCTTCACGCCGTGGACCCGGTCCTCGGCGGCACGGTACGCAGCGCGCTCGGACTCCTGCTGCCCATTCCGCTGATCGTGGGGATCACGAGGTTTCTGTCGGGCCTGCTGCTGCGGATTAGGCGGACCGACCTCGTCAGCTACGCCATGATGGCGGGCATCAGCATGAGCGTGGTGTCCGTATTCCTGTTCCTTCCGACGCCGACCGTACAGGCCGATCCCATTCTGCTGCCGGTGGCCGCGACCTACTTCGGCGTCCTGACGGAACTGGCCGTGATCATCTATGGCTACCGTCGATTCGTTCGGCGATCGCTGCGGAGAGGCGGGAGCGCTGAAGGGGAGGGAGTGGCCGGGCAGGACGCGGCCGGCGAACCGGCCACTCGGAGACGGCACCCCCTGACCGCGGCCTATGTACTGCGGTTCTACTGGCCCCTGGCCGTAACGATCGGCATACAGGCCTTGAGCCGGCCCATCATCAACCTGTTCGTCGCCCGGGGCGCCGACGGCACGGAATCCCTGGCCGTGCTCACTATCGTGTATGCCCTCGCGCACCTGCCCTACGGGTGGCTGAACGAACTCAAGAACCTGCCGCCCGCCTTTCAGCGGCAGGACCCCGATGGCCGCATCATCCGACGATTCACGGCCGTCTGCGGTCTGATTTCCTTTGGGACCATGGTCCTGATGTTCTGGACCCCGGTGAGGTTTTTCCTGCTGGAGACCTTGATCGGCGTGGATCACGATTTCGCCGTGCGCTGCACCGTGCCGCTGATCATCTTCTCGTTCTTTCCGCTTGCCGTCACGATCCGGTCCTACCTCCACGGGATCGCGCTGCGGGATCACCGGACGGGCGCCATCGCACCCAGCGGACCCGCCCGGGCCGGCGCGATCGTCATCGTCGTGAACGTACTCGCGCTTTTCGACCTGCACGGGGCGATCCGCGGCGTGGCCGCCCTCTACAGTGGATTCGTCACGGAAACGATCGTGGTCCGGTGGCGGATGGGAAGGCACCGCGGCTAGCTGGCCGTCTCCTTCCAGCCCTTCGTGATGTCCAGGAAGGCGTCGATGTCCTGCTCGTTGTTGAACAGGGCGGGACCCACGCGGATCTGGGCGTTATTCTCCCGAAACGACAGCCGGACGTCTGCTTCGGCGAGCTGCCCGCTGATCGTTTCGTAGTCGGCGCCGTGGTTGAAGGACACGATGGCGGACTGGTTTCCGGGCGGCGTAAAGACCTCGAACCCCTGCTCGGTCAGCCCGCTGTGCAGGCGGTGCGCCAGGGCGACCGTGTGCTGTTCGATCCGGTCGGTTCCCACATTGAGCAGGTACTCCAGCGAGCCGGAAAGCTGATAGATCGCCGCGAAGGCCGGCGTGGCGTATCCGAATTTCCTCGCATCCTTGTAAATCGTGTACTGGTAGTCGGGGAGCCTTTCGTCCACCATTCTCCATCCCAGCCGATCGGGCTTCACCACGTCCATCACGGATTCCCGCACGTAGAACGGCGCCACGCCGAAGCCGCCGAGCAACCATTTGTACGACCCCGTGGTGAGGAAATCGACCCCCGTCGGCCCCACGTCGAGATCGATCATGCCGACACCCTGTACGGCGTCCGCATACAGGTAGGCGCCGCTCGCATGGGCCACGTCCGCCAGGGCCTTCAGGTCGTGGCGGTAGCCGTTCCGGTTGGATATCCAGGCCACGGAGACCAGCTTCGTATTCTCGTCCACCATCTCGGCGAAGGCTTCCGGCGAAGCCACACCGTCCACGTTCCGGACGATGCGCGTTTCGATGCCCAGGGTCTCGGCCAACTGGCTGTACATCACCAGTGACGTCATGTAGTGGAGATCGTCGATCACGACGTTGTCCCCGGCCTTCAGGTCCAGGGAGTTGACCACGATGTTCTCCCCCTCGCTGGTGGACGACACCAGGCCGATCTCGCCGATCTGCGCGCGGATGAGGCGGGAAAACTTCTCACGGACGGCTTCCTCTTCCTCGAGCATGGCGCGGAGCAGGACGGGATCGCGGGACTTGGCCGCGAGGAACTCGATGGTCTTGTCCACCGCGGGCTGGGGCGACGGACCGATGTAGGGCGTATTCAGATAGAGGGTTTCACTGGCGACCGGAAAATCTGCGCGTACGCCCAGGGGATCGTCGCCGGAGGGGACCTGCGCCGTGGCGTCGGCCGGGGCCTGACCCGCGTCGTTGCCGCACGCCGCACCGGCGACGCCCGCAAGAGCGGCCGTCGACACGATGCCCATGAACTCCCGTCTCGATACGGACATGAGTTACTCCTTGTTGCGTTTACATGTTGATTGATGGTTTTGTGCTGTGGATGGCGTCTCAAGACCGTACAGGATCCGGTGCCCGGCGTCAAGGAAAGATCACCGGTCGGCGCCCTTCGAAATCCCTTGACGGTACGTGCCATGCGGCATAGTCTGGCAGGTATTCCAAATACCTCGTTTCATCCCGCTACAAACCAGTTCTGATCAGACAAGGTTCAAATCGGAACACTTGTCTCGTGACCGTTTTCAACGGATGCTGTCATAGGAGACCGAAGCATGTCCTTTCGTCACGCTTTTCCGTTCATCGGCCTGTTGCTCGCCGTTCCGCTGTTCGCATTACCCCTCCAGGCCCAGGAAGTCGACCCGCCCTTCGGCGATCCGGCATTCATTTCGCCCGATGCCCGCCTGGAGATGGTGTTCAACGAGGGCCTTGCCTTGACTGAGAGTCCCGCCGCGGGCCCCGACGGGATGATCTACTTCAGCGACATCACCTTCACCACGTCGGCGGGTCCCGACGGCATCGAGGCCGGCCACATCTGGCGCTTTGATCCCGAGACGGGCGAGACGACCATATTCCGTTCCCCCAGCGGGATGTCCAACGGCCTCAAGTTCGACGCGCAGGACCGGCTCATCGCCGCGGAAGGGGCCGACCAGGGCGGTAGGCGAGTGACGCGGACGGACATGAACACGGGCAAGGCCTACATCATCGCCCACGAGTACGAAGGCCGGCCATTCAACGCCCCCAACGACATCGCCATCGACGAGCAGGGACGGGTCTACTTTAGCGATCCCAAGTACATCGGCAACGAATCCGTGGAACAGCCCGTGATGGCCGTGTACCGCATCGATCCGGACGGTTCGGTCCACCGGATCATCACCGACGCGGGCAAGCCGAACGGCGTGGTGGTGTCGCCCGACCAGAAGACCCTCTACGTGGTCAGCAACGACAACGGCTCCATCGACCTCGGCAAGATCACGCCGGATATCCCGGTGCGGAAGGGTCGCATGGCCCTGCTGGCCTACGACCTGCACGAGGACGGAACCGCCACGTTCCGGAGCGTCCTGGTGGATTACCTGCCCGAGGACGGACCCGACGGCCTGGTCGTCGACGTCGAGGGCAACCTGTACGTTTCCGAGCGCGACGCGACCCGGCCAGGTATCGCCATCCGGGCGCCGGACGGCACGGAGCGGGCCTTCATCCCCACCGGCGAGTTACCCACCAACGTGGGCTTCGGACGGGGCGAGAACAGCAAGATCCTGTACATTACCGCGGGTACCGGGCTCTACCGGATCCCCGTGATGAAGGCCGGGTATCACCTGCCGCGGTAGAGGTAGCGGCCGTGCATCCACCCGAGACCTCGTCGGGCCGGACCGGTGACCAGCCAGATCGTCGCCAGGCCGGTCCGACGCCTTTTTAAACATTCCCCTAGCCCATGTCCTTTCTAGATTGGACCATCGTCTTCCTCGTCAACGGCGGCATCGTCGTATACGGCCTGCTGGCGTTCCGGGAGAAGGGCGAGAGCTTCGACTGGTACCTTGCGGCCAAGTCCATGCCGTGGTGGGCCATTGGCCTGTCCGCCTTCGGCACGGCCGTGGACAGCGGCGACTACGTGGCCATTGCCGGCGGTTCGTACCAGTTCGGGCTTTCACAGCTTTCGCAGTGGTGGCTCGGTATCGCCATTGGCTGGTTTATACTCAGCTTCTTCGTCATCCTGCCCATGTACCGGTCGGGCGTCTTCACCAACGCCGAGTGGCTGGAATACCGCTTCGGGCCGTCGGTCCGGATCATGGCGGTCCTCATCAACATCCAGTCCCGCACCAACGTCCTCGCCAACATCTTCTTCTCCATGTTCCTGGTGCTGAGCGTCCTCGCCGGGTTCTCCTCCACCGCCAGCTGGTTCGTCGTGGTGGCCGTGGCGGCTTCGGCGACGCTCTATGTCGTCCGCGGCGGCCTGCAGGCCGGGGTGTTCACCGACGCCGTCCAGGGCGTGGCCATGATCATCGGGTCCTTCGTGCTCTGGATCGTGGTCTGGGTCCGGGGCGGCGGATGGTCGGGCCTGAACGAACGCCTGGCCGCCGTGGATCCCGCGCTGCCGGACACGCTCCTCCACGTGGGCGGATACGCGCCGCCGGGCGTTCCCGCGGTGGTGGTCATCCTGAGCTTCATCGTGGTGCTGACCATGTACGCGGTCATCAACCAGTACGAGGCGATCCGTTTCCTGGGCGCGCGGTCGGAGTGGGACTTCAAGATGGCCGCGGTGGTAGCCAGCACCGCCACGGCCATATGCCTCTGGTTCAACGTCACCATGGGCCCCATGGCTCGGGCGGACTTCCCCGGACTCGAAACCATCGACCAGGCCTATCCCCTGATGATCCAGGCCTACCTGCCCCACGGACTGATCGGCCTGGTGGTCGCCGGACTGATCGCGGGCGGCTACTCCACCTTCGACTCCATCGGCATCGGCATCTCCAGCCTCTTCGTCCGCGACATCTACGCCCGGTTCATCGTGAAGCGCGCGTCGGACGCCCATTACACCCGGGTGGGACGCATCGCGGCCCCCTTCATCATGGCGCTGGGATTCGCCTACGTGCCCTTCATTCAGGAGGGGATGCTCGCTTTCTACCTTCGGCTGGCCGGCGCCATCGCGGTTCCCCTCATGACGGTCATCCTCATGGGCGTCTTCACGCGCGTCCACCGATCGACTGGCATCCTGGGCCTGCTCATCGGGCTGGCCTACGGCGTGACGGCGATTCTGGGCGAGCGCCTGGAATGGGGCCTGCCCGTCTGGTATACCAATACGTGGTGGACCTATCTGTGGAACATCGTGCTTCCGGCAGCCGGCATGCTCATCGCATCGGCGGTGATCACGCTGCGGCGCGGCCCCATGTCCGACGAAGACCTGGAAGGCCTCGTCTACGCCCGGCAGAACGACATCCCCTCGGTGCGCGACCGCATGGCCCACCGGCTGAAGGCCCTTGAAGGCACCTGGCTGCAGAAGACCCTGGCTGAGTCGCCCACGCGCGGCGCCTATCCCTTCAAACTGCCGCCCGGCGGCCTGCCGCTCTTCCGGCGTCCCGGCGTGCTGGCCCTGGGCTACCTGGCCATCGCATCGGGACTGCTGTTCGGGGTGCTGTGGTAAGTGCCGTTACCTGGTCATGAAACAAACGACAACCCCGGCGGGTCCTAATATCAGCGTACAAGGGTAAACATACGGGGATAAACCACCGCTCAGGACCGCCTCATGTTCAGAAACTACCTCACCGTTGGCATAAGAAACCTGCTCAGGCACAAAGGCTATTCGTCGATCAACGTCCTGGGCCTGGCCATCGGCATCGCCTGCTGCATTCTCATCCTGCTCTACGTGCAGGACGAGCTCAGCTATGACCGGTACCATGAGAAAAGCGACCGGATCTATCGCCTGGCGGAATCCGCCACCATAGCGGGAAGACCGATCGAAGCGGCGGTTACGCCTCCACCCTGGGCCCCGGTGATGGCGGAGGAGTTCCCCGAGATCGAGCAGATCACCCGGCTGAAGCCGCCCGGCTCCCGCTGGCTCATCCGGTACGAAGAGAATCGATTCTACGAGCGGTACTTCGTGTTCGCGGATTCGTCCGTCTTTGACATTTTCACTATTCCTCTCGTCCAGGGAAACGCGAAGACGGCCCTGGCCGAACCAGGTGCCGTGGTGTTGTCCGAGTCCATGGCGGACAAGTACTTCGGGGACGAGAACCCGGTCGGAAAGGTGATTACGGGAGACGACCTCTACGAGTTCACCATTACCGGCATCATGGAGGACATGCCCGGGAACTCGCACTTTCATTTCGATTTCCTGGCTTCCTATGCCTCCCTGGGACCGTATAAGCTGTACAACGAACCGTCGACCATGCAAAGCCACGGGTTCAGCCACGATGTGTTTACCTATCTGCTGCTGAGGGAAGGGCAGGCGCCCGAAGACCTTGAACGCAAATTTCCCGAGTTTCTGGACAGGCACCTTGGCGAAATGCTCGAAGGTACCGGCATTGTCGCCCGGCCTTTCCTCCAGCCGGTTACCGATATTCACCTGCATTCCAACATGGAAGCCGAATTAGGCCCCAACAGCGACATCCGGTACGTCTACATCTTCTCGTCACTGGCCGTGTTCGTGCTCCTGATCGCCTGCGTGAACTTCATGAACCTTTCCACGGCACGTTCCGCCCGCAGGGCACAGGAGGTGGGCATTCGGAAAGTGCTAGGCGCCCAGCGGCAACAACTGATCAGGCAGTTTACCGGCGAGTCGATCTTCCTTTCCGTGATCGCGCTGGTCATCGCGTTGGCACTGGTCCACCTGCTGCTGCCCCCGTTCAACGCGGTATCGGGCAAGACGCTGTCGATGGATTACCAGTCGATCTGGCTGGCGCCGACCCTGGTGGGCATCGCGCTGCTCACGGGAATCGTAGCCGGGGGCTATCCCGCCTTTATCCTGTCGTCCTTCAGACCCGTCGCCGTGCTGACCGGCGCGCTGAAAGCGGGGGCGTCCCAGTCTTTTCTCAGGAAAATCCTGATCACGTTCCAGTTTATCGTCTCCATCATCATGATCGCCGGCACGGCCGTGGTGCTCGATCAGCTGGAGTATATGCAGAACAAGCACCTGGGCTTCGACAAGGAGAACGTGGTGATCGTCCGGCTGCCGGACGCCGAAGCCATCAAGGGATATACGGCCTTCAAGAACGCGATCCTGCAGTATCCGGAGATTTTGAACGCGAGTACATCGACCAGTGTACCGGGCGGACAACCCAGCCTGAACCTGGTTACGCCGGAGGGCGTGCCCGAGGACCAGAGCCCGGTCTACCAGGTCATCTGGTCGGACTATGACTTCATTGAAACGCTGGGGGTCGAGATGGCGGCCGGTCGTACGTTTTCGCGTGAATTCGGCTCGGACTCCACCGCGTGTCTCATCAATATGGCGACGGTGCGGTCCCTGGGCTGGGAAAACCCGATCGGCAAAACCATCAAAATGACCGGATCGCCCGATTCCGATCCACCTTTCGAGGTCATCGGCGTCATGGAGGATTTCCACAACAAGTCGCTGCACCAGCCAATCGAACCGTTGTTGATTCGTCTGCTTTCGGATGCCGCTTCGTTCATGGAAGTCAGGATTCAGGGAAATAACGTCACGCGGGGAATTGAAATCCTGGAGGAGCAGTGGCGAAGTATCTATCCCAGCCATCCCGCCATGGATTATTCTTTTCTCGATGCGGACCTGGAGCAGCTTTATATCGCGGAACAGCGGATGGGTTCGGTGTTCATTGCCGGCGCCATACTTTCGATTTTCATCGCTTGCCTGGGACTGCTGGGCCTCTCGTCCTTCATGTCCGAACAACGGACCCGGGAAATCGGGGTTCGCAAGGTCCTCGGCGCCACGATATCAAACGTGGTCCTGCTGTTGTCCAGGGACTTTACGAAACTGATCCTGCTGGCATTCGTGGTCGGCGCACCCGCGGCCTACTACGTCATGCATACGTGGCTGGAGAATTTCCCGTACCGCGTCGAACTGAGCCTGGGGGTGTTTGCACTTTCAGGCCTCGCCGCGCTGCTGATCGCCTGGCTGACCGTGGGATACCAGGCCTTCAGAGCCGCGGCCTCCAATCCCGCGGACGCGTTGCATGCGGAGTGAGGCAGCGGCCCCATGTTCGTCGGACCATATCGTTGAATCTCACTCGGATACGATCCAGACTATAGCACTCCACGCAATCCTTCAACTTCCCGATCCATAGATTACGCGAAGTGTAACGCACAACATTTCTGTTGACATTAACAGATCTGTTGTGTATCGTTTGTTATGAACGCAAACGAACTTCGTAGATGGCTCAGAAAACGAGGATGTAGGTTTCACACGCATAAGGGCGGGAGTGGTCACGTAACAGTTCGTCTACGAAATCGAACGACTCAACTGCCCATGCATGGCGGGAGCAAGGAACTTGGGCGGAAACTGGTGGCGAAGATCAAGAAGGACTTGGGGTTGAACTGATGCTCAAATACCCGGTTACACTCGAAAAAGACGATGAATCCGTGCTGGTCACGTCTCCGGATTTTCCGGAGTTGACTACGTTTGGTATGGACCGGGACGAAGCGATCACACGTGCGGTTGACGCACTGGAAGAAGCGATAGCCAGCCGCATTCACGATGGACGGGATGTTCCCCTGCCGTCTCGAGGACGGGACGCGGCCACGTTGCCTACGCTCACTGCCGTCAAGGTGATGTTATACAGGGGAATGCGAGAACAGGGAATCGGCAAGGCGGAACTGGCCCGGCGCCTCGGTTGGCATTTGCCGCAGGTGGACCGGGCGCTGGACGTGCAGCACAATTCCCGCATGGACCAGATGGACGCGGCCATGAGTGCCATTGGCCGGGCCCTGTACGTACGGGATTCCCCTTACTAGGTCCTGCTTCACACTGATTCGTACGGCCATTTCGGTGCGCCGTCGCTCAGCTGCTATTGGTGTTTGGTGCACGCCACTCAGCTGCTCACCAGCACCTTCTTCAATGCCGCGATGAACGCCTCGTTCTCCTCGGGCAGGCCGGCGGTGACGCGGATCCATCCCTCGATGTTCCAGCGCGCCCGCGCGTTGCCCACCAGGACGTTGTGATCTTCCCTGAGGCGGCGAACGAGTTCATCCACGTCGGTCTTCATGTTCATCATCACGAAACTCGACTCGCTCGGCGCGTATTCGATGCCCATGGCGTCCAGTTGCGCGTAGAAATAGCGTTTGCCCTGGCTCACCAGTTCCTGTGACCGCCTCAGGTGGTCCGTGTCGTCGAGAGCCGCCGACGCGGCGTGGGTGGACAGCAGGGTGAGCGTGTTGGCCCGGTGCCGGCCGATCCGCGCGATTACCTCCGGCCGGGCGACCGCGTATCCCACACGCATGCCGGCCATACCGAAGACCTTGGAAAACGTGCGCGTCACGATGACGTTCGGATGATCCGCGATCAGCGACGCCGCGCCTTCGCGGTCTTCCTCGTTCTCGGCGAACTCGATATAGGCCTCGTCGACGAGTACCAGGACCCGCTCGGGGATCGACTCGACAAAGGGCTTCAACACGGACATGGGGGTCAACTGGCCCGTGGGATTGCCGGGGGTGGTCACGACGACCATGGCGGTCCGGTCGGTGACGGCCGCACTGAGACCGTCCAGATCGGGTTTCATGCCTTCCAGCAAGGGGACCCGAACCGGATCCGCGTTGGCCACGCCGGCGAATCGGGTGATGAAACCGAAGCCTGGCAGGCTCTCCACGACCTCCGTGCCCTCGCGGATGTAAGCGTGGCCGATGGCGAACAGCAGGTCAGACGACCCGGCGCCCACCGCGATCCACGCGCCTTCCACCGGCGCGAAGGGGCTGTCGGTCCACTCCACCACGGGTACGTCGTGCCGGCGGGCGAGCTTGCCCAGCAGGTCAGGGTTCTGGCCATACCGGTTGATGCTGGTCACCAGGGAAAGCACCGCCTCGACCGCCCGGGGAGACGGCCCCAGGGCGTTCTCGTTGCTGTCGATGCGCACCAGGCCCGGGGGCACCCCCCAACCACGAACGGACGGCCCGCCCACCATCTGGGCCACGGCCTCGTAACTGCCAAACGAAATCGCACCGGCACCGGCCAGGGCGCCTTTCAGGAATCCCCGGCGCGAAAGCCCTGACTTGGGCCGCGATTGCCCCGGCCTGGACGTGGAACTTGCTTCTACTCTGTCGGACATTGGAACACTCCTTCTCGGTTTGTCAAATTGCAGAATGTCGTTTCGCGGTAAGTACCCGTTAATTACATGTTATAACTTCATGATATAACGTCATATCACGGATGGGAAGACCAATTGCGTTGGCGCGGAAGATCCCCCGGACCCCAACGCGCTTCGTCCTTGACGATCCTCCGAACCCCAATGCGCTCAGAACTTGACGATTCCCCGGATCTCCCGTAGATTTAGTGCAGTGATACGCGGGGCGGCCCCCGCGTAGTACATCCCCCTTGAAGGAGACCGCGATCTTCAGCCAGTTCCATCCCGAAACATCTGAAACCCACCTTCTGCTGGACCGGTTGCTTTCCGAACGCATCCTCATCATCGACGGCGCCATGGGGTCGGTCCTCCAGGGCCATGCGCTCGACGAGCCCGATTTCCGCGGAGACACGTTTAAAGATCACCCCGTCCCGTTGCGTGGCGATCTCGACGTGCTGTCGATCACGCGTCCCGAACTCATCGAACAGGTCCACAGGGAATACCTGGATGCCGGCGCCGACATCATCGAGACCAACACGTTCAACGCCACCGCCATCTCGCAAGCCGACTATGGCCTGCAGGACCGGGTCTACGACATCAACCTGGCGGCTGCGAAGATCGCAAAGCGCGCCACCGGGGCCGCCATGGCCGCTGATCCGGGCCGACCGCGATTCGTGGCCGGCGCCCTGGGGCCCACCACCCGGTCCGCTTCCGTCGCCTCCGATGTCAGCGATCCGTCCTTCCGTTCCGTTTCCTTCGATGAGTTGGCCACTGCCTACGGCGAGCAGGCCCGTGGACTCCTCGACGGCGGCGTGGACCTGTTGCTGGTCGAGACCCAGATCGATACGCTCAACCTGAAGGCCGCCTTGTTCGCCATCAACAGCCTCTTCGACGAAGGGATGCGCCGCGTACCCCTCATGGCGTCATTCTGCATCGTCGACGCCAGCGGGCGCACGCTCTCAGGCCAGACCGTGGAGGCGTGCTGGACGTCCATACGCCACGGGGACCTGTACAGCGTGGGGATCAACTGCGCGCTGGGCGCCACCGAGCTGCGGCCATACATCGAAGAGCTGTCCGCCATCGCGAACCTCCCGGTGACCTGCTATCCGAACGCGGGCCTCCCGAATGAAATGGGCGGCTACGACGACACCCCGGACCACATGGCCGAGGTGCTGGGAGGCTTCGCCGAAGAAGGCTGGCTCAACATGGTCGGCGGATGCTGCGGCACGACCCCTGCGCATATCGCTGCGATCTCGGAGGCCGTAAGGCGGCGGGGGAAACTGCGCGTTCCCCACCCCGTCGAACCCCTGTCCCGGTACAGCGGACTCGAGACCTTCACCGTACGTCCCGACGGCAACTTCACCATGATCGGCGAGCGGACGAACGTGACGGGCTCGCGCAAATTCGCCCGGCTCGTCCGTCAGGAGAAATACGAGGAAGCCCTGGGCGTGGCCCGGCAGCAGATCGAGGGCGGGGCGAACATCATCGACGTGAACATGGACGAAGGCCTGCTCGACAGCGAACGGGCCATGACCACGTTCCTGAACCTGATCGCGTCCGAACCCGACATCGCCGCCACGCCCGTCATGATCGACAGTTCCAGCTGGCCGGTCATCGAAGCGGGCCTGAAATGCGCGCAGGGCAAGAGTATCGCCAATTCCATCAGCCTGAAGGAGGGCGAGGAGGTCTTCAGGAACCAGGCCCGCATGGCGAAACGGTACGGGGCCGCCGTGGTGGTGATGGCCTTCGACGAGGAAGGACAGGCCACGGATACAGATCATAAGGTGGAGATCCTGAGCCGTTCCTACCGGATCCTCACCGAAGAGATCGGCATGGATCCGACGGATATCATCTTCGACCCCAACATCCTCACCGTAGCCACGGGCATCGAGGAACACGACGACTACGCGGTCAATTTCATCGAGGCCGTCCTCCGGCTTAAGGCGCTGCATCCGCTGGCCAAAGTAAGCGGCGGCGTGAGCAACATCTCCTTCTCCTTTCGCGGCAACGACCATATCCGGGAGGTGATGCACGCCGCCTTCCTCTACCACGCCATCCAGGCCGGCCTGGACATGGGCATCGTCAACGCGGGACAGCTTGCGATCTACGAGGACATCGACCCCGAGACACTGGCCATGGTGGAAGACGTCCTGCTGAACCGCAGGCCCGACTCCACCGAACGGCTGCTGGAGTTCGCGGCATCCAGTAAGGGTCCCGCGGCCGGAAGGGCAGCGAAAGACGATGCATGGCGCGACGACCGCCTGGAGGAACGCATTTCCCACGCCCTGGTCAACGGTATCGCCGACCATATCGTGGAGGAAATGGACGAGGCCCTCCAACGCTACGACCGGCCGCTCCATATCATCGAGGGGCCCCTGATGGCCGGGATGTCCATCGTCGGCGATCTCTTCGGCGAGGGGAAGATGTTCCTGCCGCAGGTGGTGAAAAGCGCGCGGGTCATGAAGAAGGCCGTAGCCCACCTGGTGCCGCACATGGAAGCCGAACACGGCGACACCGGAGAGCGGCAGTACCAGGGCTCCATCCTCCTGGCCACGGTGAAGGGGGACGTGCACGACATCGGGAAGAACATCGTGGGCGTGGTGCTCGGGTGCAACAACTACCGGATCATCGACCTGGGTGTCATGGTCCCCGCGGAGAAGATCATCCAGACTGCGAAGGACGAAAGCATCGACCTCATCGGCTTGAGCGGGCTGATCACCCCGTCGCTCCACGAAATGATCCACGTGGCCCGCGAGATCGAGCGCAACGGCTTTGAACTGCCCCTGCTCATCGGCGGCGCCACGACGAGCCGGAGACACACGGCGATCAAGATCGAGCCGGCCTATCACGGACCGACCGTGCACGTGACGGACGCATCGAGAGCCGTGGAAGTGGCCGGGAACTTGATCAGCGACGATCTGCGGCCGGAATTCGCCCGGCGTGTGCGCGAGGACTATCAGCAGATCCGGGAAACCTACGAAAGCCGCACGCCGCGCACGCCTCTCGTACCTTTCGCCGAGTCGAGCGCGCGGCGGCCCGCCCTCGAGTGGTCGGAGGAGACCGTCGCGGTACCCGAATTCACCGGGGTGCGCGTCGATGACGATTATCCGCTGGAGGAACTCGTACCCTATATCGACTGGACGCCTTTCTTCAGCGCCTGGGAGTTGCGTGGGCGGTATCCGGCCATACTGGAGGACGAAAAGGTCGGCGTAGAGGCGCGGAAGCTGTTCGACGACGCGCAGGCACTGCTTGGCGAGATTGTAGATCGGCGGTCACTTCGGGCTCGGGCCGCGTGGGGGTTCTTCCCCGCCCATTCCACTGGAAACGACATCGTGCTTTTAATCAATCCCGCGCGGTCGGAGGCACTCGCAACGTTTCCCATGCTGCGCCAGCAGCGGCCCCGTTCGGCGGACGGGCCCTGCCTCTCGCTTTCCGATTTCGTGGGCCCCGAGGGCAAGGAGGACTACGTCGGCGCCTTCGCGGTCACCGCCGGCATCGGTCTCGACGAGCTGGTCAGGCGTTACGAGACCGATCACGACGACTATCGCGCCATATTGGTCAAGGCGCTCGCCGACCGCCTGGCCGAAGCTTTTGCTGAGCTAACCCATCAAAGAGCTCGGCGCGCCTGGGGTTACGGGCACAATGAGGATCTTACGGGAGAAGACCTGATCCGGGAGAAATACCGCGGGATCCGGCCGGCGCCTGGGTATCCGGCCTGCCCCGATCACACCGAAAAACGCCGGCTCTTCGACCTGTTGCAGGCCGAGGAAAGGACCGGCGTCACGCTGACCGAAAGCTATGCCATGGACCCGCCGCCGTCGGTAGCCGGCCTCTACTTCGGCCATCCCGATGCCCGGTATTTCAACGTGGGGAAAATCGGACGCGACCAGGTTGAGGACTACGCCCGGCGCAAGCGGATGACCGTCGAGTCCATCGAACGGTGGCTCGCGCCCAACCTGGATTACGAGCCGGCGGATGGTACCACGGCGGATGGTGTTACGGGGATTTCGAAGCGTTGATGCTGTGTTTTCCTGCCAACAGCCTGTTATCCCACCGTAAACTGCAGCTTTTTACCGATCGCCTTGGCGTATTTACCGAGCGTTGACAACCGGATATCTTCCGCATGATTCTCAATCCTGGATATAGCGGATTTCCTGGTTTTCAACCTGCGTGCCACCTCTTCCTGGGTAAGGCCGGCATCTTCTCTCGCCTGTCGAAGCAATACGCCGATCTTGAACTCCTGGTATCCTTCATCGTATCTCTCGGCGAATTCCGTATCCTTGACCCTGCGATATGCCACGTATTCGCTCAAGTCGCTCATCGGTTTTTCCTTTTGAAAATGACTTTGGCTGCCTGTTTTGGGTCGAGAGCATCCAGAAAGTCGACGACAGGGCACTGACCCGATTCAGTACGATAGAAATGGACAGTTCTCATATTCTATGTTAACGAATATGTGAACCACAGGCAACCAGTTTTCCATAGTACCTCAAACACCCGCCCAACTACCTGCTTAGCACCGCCGTGCCCCACGTGCTGGGGTCTACGTGAACGCGCAGGTCCCGTCCGGCGCTCCACCACTGGGCGGGGTATTCCGAATTGTTGAGGAAATAGGTGAAGCCCAGCCGGGGGAACTCTTTCGGGTCGTACCCGCTGAGGGTCTCGGTCGGGAGGCACACCTCCAGGGTGTAACCGCGGTCCGTGATCAGGGATGCGATGGGAAGCGCTTCCGGTTCCGGCATGTTCCACTTCTCGCGGGCGCGGTCGACCTGCGTGGGCTTGACTACGGGCTGATCACCGCGGTCGCCGCCCCCGGTGGGGAGGCAGTTGAACTGGTGGCAGTACCTTCCCGCCCGCCTGGCCGTCTTCACGTCGCGGGTGTCCAGCCAGACCTGGAAGCTGTCCCCGGTCCAGTGCCGTCCATAATGGGACTGGACCGGCTTTCGCTTGCGCACATCCACGGCGAAATACAGGCCCTCGTCGTTCCAGGCCATGTAGACGTCCGCGGCTTTCGGCCGGTTCTCCAGGAACCCCAGGTCGGGTACCAGGTATTCGGTATCCCAGTCGTCCAGGACGCCGTTGATCCGGGGAGCCTGCTCGCGGTATCTGCACTGGAAGGCGTAGGCGAAGTAGACTCGGTTGGGAATGTCCAGCGGCATAGACGGTAGTCACATCGGGTAGCGCGTAATGGCAAACGCTTAATAGCAGACGCGCGGTAGAAAATGTCTGCAAGCCAGCGCCCGCAGCGGTCAGCGGTCAGCGGCAGCGGTCAGCGGCAGCGGCAGCGGTCAGCGGTTGTAGTCCGTACCTTCCAGTTCGAGCAGAAACGCCTTGACCTCCGGCCGGCCGCCGTAGCCTCCCAGGCGTCCGTCGCTGGTGATCACGCGGTGGCAGGGCACCAGGATGCCGATGTCGTTGCTGCTGTTGGCCTGGCCCACCGCCCGGGCGGCCCGGGGTCTTCGCACCTGCTCGGCCACCCACTTGTAGGAACGCCACTGCCCGTATGGTATGGCCTGTTGCGCGGTCCAGACCTGCCGGGTAAAGGACGTGCCCCGCAGGAAATCCATCGGGAGGTCGAAAACCTTCAGCTTGCCTTCGAAATACCTCGTGATCTGGTTTTCGACCGAAGCAAGCAATCTGTCGTCCGGGACGAAGGCGAGTTCCGCGTCGAAGCGGTTCAGCATGTCCGTCGCGAATGCCTCGTCCGTGACGCCGGAGGTAACCCGGCATACGCCCGCGTCACTGGCCGCCGCGTACATGGGACCCAGCGGCGTGGGGAAGACCGTATATTTAAGTACCTGCTTCAATAGGGTCTGGACTATCCTACGATGCCGCGGTCCCGCAGGCCCTGGGCCAGCGCCCGCGCGATGACCTCGCTGCCTTCGATGGTGGGATGCCAGGTATCGGCAAAGTACCGTTCGCGTTCACCGTCCATCCCGGTAAAAGCGGCGTTGAGATCGATGAGGTCCGTATCCTCTTCCATGGCCAGCCGGCGGATCGAGGCATCGTAGATATCGTAGAGTTGCCTGAGGCGGTCGAGGTCTCCCCGGGCCAGAAAGGACGGATACCGCATCTTGTCGAGGCTTTGCATGGACATATCCGCGCCGTTGCGGGATATGAGCGTCGGCAGGGTAGTGAGGACGACGCGGATCCGGTCGTACTTGGCCGTCTGGATGAGGCGGCGCATATTGTACTCGTAATTCTCGGGCAGGAAGTCCTCGAGGTCGAAAGAGCCGATGGGCGGCGGCGGGTTCAGTTCGAGGATCTCCTTGGCTTCGTCCAGCAGCCTCAGGCCCGTGTTGCCGCCGTTACCATAGTGCCAGTAGGACTGGGTCTTTCTGCGCATGTCGGGATAGTGCTTCGGATTCCCCAGCCACATGTCGTTCCAGCCGATGTAGACGATCAGGATGTCCGGCTCGAATGCCAGCAGCCGGGGAAGGCGCAACTGGGCGTTGATGGACGCGTGATCGTCCACGCCGGCGTTGATCACCTGGTGATCGCGCTCCAGGTCCATCTGGGCCAGTTGCCGTTCCAGCTGGTAGGGATAGGGTGAATCGTCCCCGGGCGAGCCGAAGGTGCAGGAGTCGCCGAGACACATGATACGGACGGCATCGGGATCCTTCCGCCTCGGAAAGTCCGTCCCCCGGAACCCGTAGTCGTTGATCCGGATGCCGGCTACGCTGTATCCCGGCATCAGTTCCCAGCCGCTGCGGTTGTGAAACACGATGTAGGGATGGGCGCCGTCGTATTCCTCGTGGAACCAGCGGTCCCTGTTGTACGCGTGATCCTGCCGGCGGAGGTAGAATTCCGCACCCACAAGGGCACCCACCGCGGCGCCGGCCATGGCGGCAAATGCGTAGCGTTTCATTCCCGTTCTCCGGCTGTGAAATTGAACTGCACCATCCCAATCCACGTTACCGCCGTACTCCCCTTGAATCTAAGGGCACACAGGCCGAAATCGCAAGTGAAAACGCGTACCCGGTTTTGTTTGACGACAACACCTTCGTTCCCTGTATAACCATTAGTGAAAGGTCTTGACGGCGACCGGATCGACTTCCATATTTACAGGGTGGTTCCCAACCCGCTTTACCACAGAACACCGGTCTTGCCGGCTCCGATCTCAGCAAGTTCTCACCAGCCGGATTCTGTCGGAAAGAATTCGTCAGTTTGAATGGCATAATTGCGTAACAGAGGAGGTCCTATGGCTGATCGACACGATGAAGCCAGGCCTGATGAATCGACCCATTCCGAAATAAAACCGGGGACCCGGTTCACGCGTCGTGGTTTTCTCAAAGGCGCGGGCGCAGGTGCGGTTACGGCTGCCGTAGCGCCGGCCATCCTGGTTTCGGAAGCCGGGACGGCGGCCGCCCAGGAAACCGAAGGGGTCATGTCGGCGACCATATCGCTCGACGTGAACGGCAGCACGCACAACGCCTTAGTGGAAGCGCGCACGACCCTGGCCGACGCGTTGCGGGACCGACTGGAGATCACCGGTCCAAAGGTGGTCTGCGACAAGGGTGAGTGCGGGGCCTGCACCGTTGAATTGGACGGAAAGCTCGTCTTCAGCTGCATGACGCTGGCCATGGACGCCCAGGGCCGAAAGATCGAGACCGTGGAAGGCATGGCGGACGGCGACAGTCTGCATCCCCTCCAGGAAGCCTTTGTCGAGAAGGACGCCCTGATGTGCGGATTCTGCACGCCGGGGTTCCTGATGTCCTCCAAGTCGTTGCTGGACGCCAACGACAACCCGACTCCGGAAGAGGTCCGGGAAGGTCTGTCCGGCAACATCTGTCGCTGCGGCACCTATCCCCACGTGTTCGAGGCTGTGATGAGCGCCGCCGAAAAGATGCGGAAGGGAGGGTGAGTCGATGCAGCAGAAGATGAAGACGGTCACGATCACCATCCAGGAAGACGGTGAACCAAGGGAAATCCAGATTGAAGTCCCCGATACCGGCGAAGGCGGCTGGGGAGACCTCTCGAAGAACACCTATGTCAACAAGCCTCACACCCGCGTGGACGCGGTCGACAAGGTCACCGGCCGTGCCAAGTACACCGCCGACATCAAGTTGCCCGGCCTGCTCTACGGCCGCATCCTGCGGTCGGCCCATCCCCGCGCCCGGATCAACCGCATCGACGCCACCCGTGCGATGGCGCTGCCCGGCGTGAGCGTGGTGGTGCTTCCCAACGACGACCCCGAGGTCTTCTCGCGGGAGTGCCGGTTCGCCGGACAGGAAATCGCGGCCGTGGCGGCGACGACGCCGGAGGTCGCCGAAGACGCACTCCACGCTATCGACGTGGATTACGAGGTGCTGCCCTTCGTCGTGGACGAAGACGCGGCGCGCGACCCGGATGCGGCCCAGGTGCACAGCGACCGCGGAAACGTGGGCGAGCCCAGGGTCGGCGAACAGGGCGACATCGCCGCGGGATTCGCACAGGCAGACGTGACCCTCGAGGCCACCTACCGCTGCCAGGTGCAGTCCCACATCGCGCTGGAGACCCACGGGAACGTGTGCCAGTGGGAAGGCGACAAGCTGACGGTCTGGGCCTCCACCCAGGGCGTATTCAGCGTGCGCGGCGAACTGGCCGGGCATTTCGGGATCCCCGAAACGAACGTCCGCGTGATCACGGAATTCATGGGCGGCGGGTTCGGCGCCAAGTTCGGCGCCCGCAAGGAAGGCGTGATCTGCGCACTGCTCGCCCGGAAGGCCGGAGCGCCCGTGAAGCTGATGCTGACACGCAAGGAAGAGCACCTGGCCACCGGAAACCGGCCCTCCGCCGTGCAGCACGTGAAGCTCGGCGCGACGAGCGACGGCAAGCTGGTCGCCTACGAGCGGTCCAACTACGGTACGCCGGGCGTCGCAGGCAGCGCCAACATTCCCGGTGCGCCGTACCTGTACGAGGTCCCCAACTACCGCATTGAACAGACGAGCGTGTTCACCAACGCCGGGCCGATGGCCGCCCAGCGCGCGCCGGGACACCCCCAGGCGGCCTTCGCCATGGAATCCATGATGGACGAGATGGCCGAGGCGCTGGGCATGGACCCCATCGACATCCGCCAGATGAACGACCCGAACGAAGCGCGGCGCAACATGGTGGCCATGGGGGCGGAGCACATCGGATGGAAGACGCGCCGGAGCGCCACGCCCAATTCCCAGACCGGCCGGATCAAGACCGGCATGGGCGTGGGATCGTGCCGGTGGGGCGGCGGCGGCGGAAGGACGCAGGCCGAGTGTACCATCAATCCGGACGGGAGCGTGCAGGTGAAGTGCGGCACGCAGGACATCGGTACCGGGACGCTCACCCTGGTGCACATGGTCGCGGCGGAAGAATTCGGGTTGAAGATAGAGGATATCGACGTCCGTATCGGCGACACGAACTACCCCTACTCGGGCGGAAGCGGCGGCAGCACCACGGCCGCGTCGGTATCGCCCGCCATCAAGGGTACGACGATGCTGGCGAAACTCGAGCTGTTCAAGAAGATCGCGCCCAGGTTCGGCGTGGAACCCGGGGAACTGGTGGCCTCGGACGGGAATGTGTTCGTTGGGAGCGATCCTTCCAAGAGCATGACCTGGCAACAGGCGGCGGCCCAGCTAGGGGACGAGCCCATCTTCTTCCACGGCCAGTGGCTGCCCGGCTACTCGGACAGCGGCGTGCCCGGCGTGCACTTCGTCGAGGTCAGCGTCGATACCGAGACCGGCCTGGTGAAGGTCGACCGGGTCGTGGCCGTCCACAACAGCGGCATGATCCTGAACCCGCTCACCTGGGCGAGCCAGGTTAACGGCGGCGTCCTGATGGGGATCGGTTACGGCATGTACGAGAACCGCATCATGGATCCCGCGACGGGCTACATGGTCAACGCGAACCTGGAAGACTACAAGGTCATGGGCTCCACGGACATCCCCGAAATCGAAATACTCAGGTACGACGAACCGGAACGAGGCGTCATCGGCATCGGCGAACCCGCGACGATCCCGACCCCCGCCTCCATCGCGAATGCCATCTACAATGCCTGCGGCGCCCGGATACGGGAGATGCCGTTCACTCCCGACAAAGTGCTCAGCGCGCTGGCCGCAGTGAAGGAGGGCTGACCCATGCGGAACTTTTCCTACGTCAATGCGACGTCGATAGAGCAGGTGCCTTCCCTTCTCGGCCGTAGCTGGGACGACGCGGTGGTCATGGCAGGCGGCACGGACCTGGTCGGCGAGATGAAGGACTACGCCGCCGTTCCGAAGCGCGTGGTCAACCTCAAGTCCATCGAGGGGCTGGACTACATCCGGCAGGATGACGCCGGGTTGCGTATCGGCGCCCTGACCACGCTGACGGACGTGTTGGAAAACAGCGCCGTGTCGCAGGAATTGCCGGTGCTGCACCAGGCGGTATCCGTCATCGCCTCGCCGCAGATCCGCAACATGGCCACGCTTGCCGGGAACATCCTGCAGCGTCCGCGTTGCTGGTATTACCGCAGCGAGGATTTCCCCTGTCTCAAGAAGGGCGGGGCGCGGTGCTACGCGGTGGGCGGAGTCAATACCTACCACGCGATCTTCGGATCCGGACCGAGCTACATCGTCCATCCGTCGGACGCGGCCCCGGCGCTCATGGCCCTGGGCGCCACGGTGCACGTCCATGGCCCCCGTGGCGGTGATGAAGTCCTCATGGACGATTTCTTCACCATGCCCGAAATGAACATCCGGCGGGAGAACATCCTTCGGCCCAACGAGATCGTGACGGAAATCTCGATTCCGAAACCGGAGGCGAACAGCAAGGGCATGTTTCTCAAGGTGAGAGAGCGGGAATCCATCGATTTCGCCCTTGTAAGCCTGGCCGCGCAGATGACCGTGGTGAACGGGACCTGCGAGCGGGCCAGCCTCGTGCTGGGCGGCGTGGCGCCGATTCCGTGGCGTGCCGTCGAGGCGGAAGATTACCTCAGGGGCCGCAGGATCACGGAAGCCCGGGCGGAGAGCGCCGCGGAGGCCGCGGTGGAAGACGCCGCGCCCATGCCCCACAACGGTTACAAGGTGGAGATCGCGAAGAACCTCGTGAAACAGGCCGTTCAGGCCCTGGCGTCGTAGGCAGTCCAGAATGTCCGGCGGTCCGGTCGATCTAGTCTGTCCAACGTCGCAAGCAAGGAGTCTATCATGGCACAACCCGTTTGCCGGTACCTGAGAACGAAATCGTTCTACACGGCGGAGAAGAACGACACGACCCTTACCGAAGAGAAACCCGGCCGCTCGTTCTGGTGCGTCCGTTCCGTGTCGGGCATCGGTCCCGATGACAAGGTCGTGGGACCTGCCGAATGCGACGCCCACCGCACCTGCTTCGAAACCGTCGACGTGCGTTTCGTATAAGGAGACGACCGGCTTGAACGACTATGTCCATCGCGAGCTCCTGCCCCTGGGGGAGGACTCGACGCCGTACCGTCTTCTCACCAGCGATCACGTCTCATCAGGTACTTTCGAAGGCAGGGATATCCTCAAGGTCGATACGGAAGGCCTGATCCTGCTCGCGGACCAGGCCATCCGGGACAGTTCCCACCTGCTGCGTCCCGAACATCTCGCCCAGTTGCGCAAGATCCTCGACGACCCGGAAGCGTCCGACAACGACCGTTTCGTCGCCATGGAGATGCTGAAGAACGCCAACATCTCCGCCGGCGGCATCCTGCCCATGTGCCAGGACACGGGGACGATCATCGTAACCGGCAAGAAGGGCAACCGCGTCTGGACGGAAGGCGACGATGAGTCCGCCATTTCGCAGGGCACCATGAACGCCTTCTTCAGCACCAACCTGCGGTACAGCCAGCAGGCCCCCCTCGATATGTTCACGGAGTCGAACACGCGGACCAACCTGCCCGCCCAGATCGAGATCTACGCGGACCGGGGCGACGAGTACAAGCTGATGTTCATGACCAAGGGCGGGGGATCGGCGAACAAGAGCCTCCTCTTCCAGGAGACCCGGGCGCTGCTGAACGAGGAACGGTTCCTCGAATTCGTCGACGAGAAACTGCGTATCCTCGGCACGGCGGCCTGTCCGCCGTACCACCTGGCCATCGTGGTGGGGGGTACCTCCGCGGAATACACGCTGAAAACGGCCAAGCTGGCGAGCGCCCGCTTCCTGGACACCTTGCCGACCGAGGGCAACGAGTACGGCCAGGCCTTCCGCGACCTCGACATGGAAGCCAGGGTGCTGAAGATGAGCCAGGAGATCGGCATCGGCGCGCAGTTCGGCGGGAAGTACTTCTGCCACGACGTGCGGGTAGTCCGCATGCCGCGGCACGGCGCTTCATGTCCGGTGGGCATTGCCGTTTCCTGCGCCGCCGACCGGCAGATCCTGTCGAAGATCACCCGGGATGGGATTTTCCTGGAACAGCTGGAGACCGAACCTTCGAAATACCTCCCGGAGATCGCGGACGAGACCCTGGGCGGCGACGTCGTGGAAATCGACCTGAACCGGCCCATGTCCGAGATCCGCGCCACGCTCAGCGGTTACCCGGTCTCCACGCGCCTTTCCCTGACGGGTCCCATGATCGTCGCCCGGGACATCGCCCACGCCCGGCTCAAGGAGCGACTCGACGGCGGCGAGGACCTGCCGCAGTACTTCAAGGACCTGTGCGTCTACTACGCGGGGCCGGCCAAGACGCCGGAAGGGTACGCTTCGGGGTCCTTCGGGCCGACGACGGCGGGCCGCATGGACACCTACGTGGACCAGTTCCAGGCGGCCGGCGGCAGCATGGTCATGCTCGCCAAGGGCAACCGGTCCGTCCAGGTCACCAACGCCTGCAAGAAGCACGGCGGGTTCTATCTCGGGTCCATCGGGGGGCCGGCCGCGCGGCTGGCCAAGGACTCCATCCGGGAAGTCTCGGTGGTGGAGTACCCCGAACTGGGCATGGAGGCGATCTGGCGCATCCAGGTGGAGAAATTCCCCGCCTTCATCGTGGTGGACGACAAGGGCAACGACTTCTTCTCGGGGTTCATGCGCCGGAACTGAGTTCAGGAATTGGCGCGCCGGCCGCGGCAGCTATTCGGCAAGTTCCAACTCCAGGTGGGTTTCGGGCATTCGGCCGTCCACCAGGACCAGCGGTTGCCACGTCCACGTGGCCTGCCAGCGATGGCCGCGCTGGTCGATCACCTGTCGGCGCAGCAGGCTGATCCGCCATACGTCTCCCGGTGCGGGGGCGCCGGACGGTCCATCGGCCAGCCATTTCAAGCCTGCCCACGGCAGGGCCAGTTCCACGGTCCAACCCCGATCGACCCGGTCCCTTCTGCCTGGTTCGCCGTCCACGCACGCCCCGACCCGCAACCCGGGCATGCGCCAGTCCGAGAAGGCCCAGCGCATGGCGCTTATGTCGGTCCTGGTGTGGCCGCCCAACACCTCGGGCCGGTGGACCGCCAGATCGAATTCCGGCACGTGGAACCGGTCGTCGTCCCGGTGGGCTTCCTTCCAGATGTAGCACATTTCTGAGGTGGCACCCAGCGGATTCACGGCCAGGTCGTAATACGCGCCGGGACCGGTGACGAGCACACCCACGTGACTGTCCTCCCGTACCTCGTGGGCGGATTCTTCCTGGGTGGCCTGAATGTCGCGGTCCTCCAGCCAGCACCCGATGTAGAGACCCTCGTCGTCCCAGGCCATGGCCGCCGTGGTATCGAACAGGGCCCGGGCGCCCGTGTGATCGCTGAACGGTGGAGATCGCTCCGCCAGCGCCCACGTTTCCTCGCCCAGATCGCCGTCCACGACCAGGTCGCCCCGCGTCCTCCGGCACCGGTATCGTAAGGTCCGGCTGGCCGGCCCGGACTGCCCGACCTGTACGGCCTGCCTTGCCTGCTCGGTCTCTTCGGCCCGCTCAGTCTGTTCGGTCCGGGTTGCAGCCGCGGGTTGCGCACTGCCGATCACCCCGTCCGGCGCCACGCGATTAACCGGATCGTCACTCGTCACCTGTGGTTCGCCGCTCGTCGCCCGCGGCTTGCCGCTCGTCGCTGGCGGCTCGCTTTCACCCACCGCTTTCTCGGAGAAATGGATCACGCTGAAACGATCGGGGATGTGCGAATCGTAGATCCCGTGGGTGTTCCAGGCCCATCCCGGACACGTCCTGAAACCGCCTTCGTCGATCCACTGGAACCGCGAGAAATCCATGCGCCAGATATCCCCTTCCCGCGCCGGCAGCGAACGCCCGTCCGCGAGATGCTTCAGGCCCTGCCAGGGGAAGGCGATCTCGGCCGTCCAGCCCCGGTCACGGTCGGCCGGGTCGTTGATGGTGCCGTCCACGCGCACCGCCCACTTCAAACCCGGCATGTCCCATTCGCGGAATGCCCAGCGGCGTCCGCGCGGATGGGCGTGGCCGGTCTTGATTCCCCCGAGCGTATCCACCAGGTCGGTGCCCTGCAGGTCGAATTCGGGATATGCGCCGAATCCGGCCTCCACGTAGGCGTTCTGCCATACGTAGAACCGTTCCATGATCGTGCCCAGGGGGTTCAGTTCGAATTCGTAGTAAGTGTCCTTTCCGGCAATGAACACCTCCACGTCGTTCTCCTCGCAGATCATGGAATCGCGTTTCGTGTACGTCGCCCGCACGTCGGGGTCCTCGACCCAGAAGCCCACGTACAAGTAGTCGTCGTCCCAGAGCACCGCGGCCCGCGTGTCGAACAGCCCCGGCCTGCCCGGCTCCTCCAGGTCCTCGAAGCGCGGCGAACGGACCGCGTGCTGCCACGAAGCCTCGTCGAGCTGCCCGTCCACCACGATGGGACCGATGGTCCGGCACGCGGTGTAGTGCTTTAGTCCTTCTTCCGAATAGCCCCAGTCACTGGTCATGCGTTTGATCTCCAGAGTGTTCTAATCCATATTCCCCGTACACTTCGGCCGCCTATTCCGCCCACGGTACTTCCAGCCTGAATTTCTCCGCGACCTCAATGAGTTTGTCCCGGGTGCCGTCAGGCAGGGGGACCCCGTGCTCGATGCGCTCCCGGTGGACGCGTTCCTCCGGTTCGCCGGGTACGAAGAGTTCGTCCACCCCTTCGACACGCGGCAGGCCCTTCATGGCCGTGACGAGCTCATCGATCTGCGTGCGGTATGTGTCCGGATCGGTGAACGCCGCGATATCGATGGCGCCGATGAAGCTGTTCTGCACGCCGGGCCTGGCGCCGGGTCCCGTGATGGCGGCCGTCAACAGGGGATTGCCGACCATCAGGCTCGACAGGCACTCGAAGATGAGGGCCAGTCCATAGCCCTTGTAGCCGGCCGCGGGCTGCAGGAAACGGGCCTTACGGGGATCCGTCGTCGGATGTCCGTCTCCGTCCAGCGCCCACGTGTCGGGAATGGACTCGCCCCGGTCCACGGCCACGTCCAGCTTGCCGAAGGCGGCCACGCTCGTGGCCATATCCAGGGAAACGGTACGGCCGTCACTTCCCGGTACGGCAATGGCGATCGGACTGTTGTGTACCCCCGGCGCCCGTGCGCCCGGAGGCGCCATGTTCGGGGGATTGCAGACGGACGCGATGCCGGCCATGTTCTCCCGGGCGGCCATCTGCGCGTAGTAGGCCATGGCGCCCTGGTGGGTCGTGTTGCGGATCAGCACCCATCCGATGCCCGCCCCGCGGGCCTTCTCGACGGCCAGCTTCATGGCGTAGGTCGTCACCACCGGTCCGAAGGCGCGGTCGGCCTCGATGAGCATCGTGGCGGGCGTCTCCCGTTCGATCCGGATGTCCGGGCGAGGATTGTAGTGCCCGGCTTCCACCGAATGGACATATCCGCTGACCCGCTGGACACCGTGGGAGTCCACTCCCCGCAGGTTCGCCCATACCAGCACTTCGGCTTCGATGGCCGCGTCTGCAGGTGGTAGTCCGGCCTTTTCGAAGACCGCCGCCGTGAAAGCCTGTAGTTTCTTCCCATCCACGCGGATATCCGCCATGAGACTCCTTTTCGATCGGTGTCCACGCAACCACCTGGGTATCATCAGACTGCCGTAAGATAGAAGGACGCATCGCGCCACGCCAGAGGTTACTTTCCGGTTCGATATCCGGCCGGTCGCTATCCGGAACGGCGTTGAATCGGAGCGTGGGCGGCCGGGGCGTCCCACCACTATCTTCATCGTTGACAAAGCCCGCGATGGTCGGTAAAGTTCCCATGCATTTGGAGCGCAACGATATTCGTCAGATACGCCATTACCATGATCCTGATCCAGATACTTCGGATATACCTGGTCCTCATCATCGTCCGCGCGGTCATGACCTGGTTCAATCCGGACCCGGCCTCGCCGCTCGTACGTTTTCTGACGTGGCTCACGGAGCCGGTCCTGTTGCCGTTCAGGCGGATCATTCCACCCATCCCTGTGCCGAAGACGAACGTTCGTATCGACCTTTCCCCGGTCTTCGTGCTGTTGATCGGCGGCTGGCTGTTGACCAAGCTGCGTTACTGACCATGATGGAGATTAACCGAACATGATCGTCGTGGGACTCGAGACTTCATCCACGATCGCCGGGATCGCCGTGATCCGGGACCGCCAGGTGATGGCCGAAGCGTCGCAGGAGTTGGGCGGCGTGCACGCCGAGAAGCTGCCCGGTATGCTGGAACGTATCATGGACGACCTGGACGTGCAGTGGTCGGAAGTGGAAGGATTCGCGATCTCCATCGGACCCGGATCGTATACCGGGCTGCGGGTGGGATTGAGCCTGGTCAAGGGCCTTGCCTACGTGACGAAGCGGCCGGTCGCCGCCGTGCCCACGCTCGACGCAATCGCCTTCCAGGTGCCCTGCTGCGGGTATCCCGTCCACGTGCTGACCGACGCCCGCAGGGGCCAGGTCTACGAAGCCCGATACGATACGTCCGGCGGCCGGCCTGAGCGGCAAACCGAATACCGCGTGGGCCTTCTCGAAGACGTGTTGGCATCCATCGGGGACAAGGTGTTGCTCGTCGGCAGCGGTGTCGACGCGTACCGTCCGGACATCGTCTCCGTTCTCGGTGATCGGGCCTGCTTCCCGCCCGCAGGCGCGGGACGGCTGTTGGCCTCCTCGACCGCGTTTCTCGGCCTGGACCGCCTCAAGCGGGGCGAGCAGTCCGACCTGTACGCGCTCGAACCGCTGTACCTGCGCAAAGCCGACTTCGCCAGGCAGCCGCCGTCCCGGCTCGAACGGACAGCGCAGACAGGGGCAACTCCTGGCCCGCCCGATCCGACTGGCCGGCTCGAAACCTCCTCTGAATGACCCATGGCCGAGGCGCACCCCTTCGTCATTCGGGAAATGGACCGTTCACACATCCCCCAGGTCCTGGAAATCGAACAGGCGTGCTATCCGGCGCCCTGGTCCGAATCCGCCTTTCATCATGAAATGACGTCGGGGAATTCCGTCGCCCTGGTCGCGATGGACGGGGAGTCGGTCGCGGGTTTCCTGGTGGGGTGGATCGCTGCCGACCAGGTGCACGTCGCCAACATTGCCGTGGCGGCCGGGTATCGGCGCCGAGGTGTCGGAATCGGGATGATGCTGCGGCTTCTCGAGGAGGCGGTCCGACGGGAGTGCACTTCCTCCAGCCTGGAAGTGCGCGAGTCGAACCTGGCAGCACGGTCGATGTACAGCCGGTTGGGATACCACGCGGTAGCCCTGAGGAAGTCGTACTATTCGAATCCTGCCGAAGACGCCGTGGTCATGGTGAAATCGTTGTGAGATTTGTTTTAACACATTCGAACTTGCCAGAACTGCTGTCAAATAACTTGTCAAATAAGGTTGAATTACCTGTCAAAACAGTTTAACCGATTTTCATAAGTATCTATATAACATACGTTTGAAGAAATCCGACTCGTTGTCATACAACGCGTCGAATAACGTGTCAAACAACCCTTTTAATATGGACGGATTCTTGGTTGATGGATTGCATGTCTGGATCGTTAAACACGACCCGAGTGCTATCGAAAAGCACTGACCCCACCCTCCACCAGCTTCTCCAGCACGGCGGACGCGGATCGCCCGATCTGTTCCGTGGAAGCGTGGTCGCGGAAGACGCGGCTGCCGCCCCCGGCGATCCTGCGTAGCAGTTCGCGGTCCCCGTGCAGCCGGCGGATGGCTTCGGCGAGCGCTTCCGGGTCTCCGCGCCTGCACAGCACGGCACTTTCCCCGTCAGTCAACAATTCCCTGATGGCAGGTGAGTCCGCCGTGATGACCGCCTGGCCCGCCGAGAGGGCCACGAACACTTTGCCCGGTATCACGCGGACCGCTTTGTCCGACGTACCGAAAATCCCGAGGCACACGCCCCATCCCTGCAGGAACCGGTGCAACTGCTCGTAGGGAATCCAGTCCATGAAGCGCACGTTCTCCAGGTTCAATCTCCGCGCGGATTCGTGAATTTCATCGGTCAGTTGACCCGACCCGACGAAGTGAAAGACGATATCCGGTACGTCCTTCAGGCGGTTCGCCGCTTCCAGCATGAACGGCAAGCCGTGAAGCGGTATGAATTTGCCGACGAATAGTACCCTGAAGGGCGTATCCTCCGAGGGTGCGTCCGGCCCCTCCTTCGTGGCCGCGACCTCCCGCAGGTCCGGGCCAGCTGCCTCGGCCGGTTCCACGGCGCCGACAAAAACCCGGGCAAACCGCTTCCGGGGCAGGCCGAATTCCTGCACGAAGTAGTCTATGTGGGCTTCCGTGTCGAGCAGCACGAGGTCGGCCTTCGCGCAGGTCTGCCGGTCCAGCCAGCGCAGAAAGCGGCTCATGACCGAGCCTTCCGCGATGGACCGGCGATCATCGACGAGGGTGTCGTAGAGAGAGATCAGCGGACTGAAGACGAGGGGCCGACGCGGAAACCGGGTGAGCAACCAGGCCAGCGGCATATCGAAATGACCGATGTATCCGACCAGCATGACCTCGTATCGGCCGACCGTGAAGACATACTTGAGCAAAAGCCGGAGGCAGGCCAGCTTCAGTTCGACCGCACGCAGGACGAGTGAGAACGGACTCAGGTACCGTCCGGTCTTGTCGCGTTCCTTCTCCCAGAGGGGCACATGGCACTCCAGCACCTGCCAGCCGGCCCGCTTCAGGCCCTCGGCGAGCGTCCGGTTCCTCGGGTAGTCGCGTTCGTAGGTGCCGAAGAAGCAAATCCGGCCGCGCGGGGTGGGTGTCATGACCTCATCCCAGCCGCTCCCGGACGGCGTAGTCTTCCGTGCGCCGGGCCTGGTGGGCGATCATTTCGGCGATCAGCCCCATGGAGACCAGCTGGATGCCGAGGACCATGAGAAATACGGAGAACAGCAACAGGGGGCGGGTCCCGATACCGATGCCGGTCAGCCAGAGCCAGGTCAGGTAGAGCGCGATACCCACGCCGATGGCGAAGGACAACAGGCCGAAGGAGCCGAACAGGTGGAGCGGCCGGCGGGTGTAGTTCGACACGAAGTACACGGTCAGCAGGTCGAAGAACCCGTGGGTGAACCGTCCCAGGCCGAACTTGCTGCGGCCGTGCTTCCTGGGATGATGCAGCACCGGCGTTTCCGTCACGCGGAAACCGGCCCAGTGCGCCAGCACCGGCAGATAGCGGTGGAGTTCGCCGTAGACGGGAATGGTCTCCACGACGGTCCGGCGATAGGCTTTCAGCCCGCAGTTGAAATCGTGCAGCCGCAGGCCGCTGACGATCCCCGTGACCCGGTTGAACAGCTTCGACGGAATGCGCTTGGACAGCGGATCCTTCCGCGTTTTCTTCCAGCCGGACACCAGGTCGAAGCCCTCGTCCAGCAGGTCGACCATGGCGGGCACTTCCGCGGGATCGTCCTGCAGGTCTCCGTCCATGGTCACGACGACCTCGCCGCGGCTCTCTTCGAAGCCGACGGCCAGCGCCGCGGACTTCCCGTAGTTGCGGCGGAACCGGATGGCCCTCACCCGGTCGTCCTCCTCCCGGAGCTGGCGCAGTTCGTCGAAGGACCCATCCCGGCTTCCGTCGTCGATAAAGAGCACCTCGAAGGACTTCCCCGACGCCTCGAGGGCCGCCACGATCCGCCCGTGGAGCTCCCGCAGGCTCTCCGCCTCGTTGAACAGGGGAATCACGACGGTGATGTCCATCTTCTCCTCCCGGTCTTTCGCAGTGGCCGGTTCGTCACGCGGCATCGGTGCTATTCCCCATGGAACGCCGGATCACCTGCAACGTCTGCCGGGCCGTGTTCTCCCAGGTGTAACGCCTGCTTCTCGCCACGGCATTCCCGGCGAGCCGTTCACGTTCCTCCCGGTCGCGCAGCAGGCCGATCAACGCGCGCGCCATGGCCTCCCGGTCCCCAGGCGAGACCAGTACGCCCGTTTCCCCGTCGACCACGGCGTCCCGGAGTCCGGGCACCCGGGCCGCCACGACCGGCACGCCGCAGGCATTGGCCTCGATCACGGTGATGCCCCACCCTTCCTTGCTCGAGGGACAGGCCGCCACCTCTGCGCGGGTCAGCAGGCGCAGTTTTTCTTCCTCGGAAACGAAACCCGTGAACTGCACCGCGTCGTCCAGGCCCATGGAACGCGTCAGTGCCTCGAGCGCGCGACGCCGGTCGCCCGTGCCCACGATCACCAGGCGCGCACCGGGCACTTCCTCGCGGACGATCGCCATGGCCTGGATCAGGTGGTCCACGTTCTTGTACTTCTTGAGGCGGCCGAGGTAGATGACCAGGCCGGGTTCCCTCCGGTCTGGATCGGCGGGTGCATTCTTCTGGTCCGGTGCGGCCGTTGCACCCATGTTCCCGGCATCCAGAAACCGGGCGTCCAACCCGTTGTGCACGACGCTGATCCGGTCCGCCGCGACCCCCATCCCGACGAGTTCGTCCCGGGTGCTTTCGGAGACTGCTTCGAAGTGGCAACGGCGGTACACCCGGGGAATCAACCGTTCCATGAAGTACAGGTAGGTCGCGAGCACCGGGTTGATCTCCCGGTAGAACGTGGTCCCGAATAGATGGTGCAGCAGGACCATCAGCGGGGGGCTGTTCAGAAACCAGGGCATCAGTGCCGGGATCTTGTTGATATCTTCGATGACGACGTCGAAGGACCGGCGAGCCAGGCGTCTTCGATAATACCAGGGCACGGTCAGGTTAAACGTCCATTTCCCGCCGTGGCGGATGACGTCGATACCGTCAATCTGCTCGGATTCCGCCGCGCCGGGGAACCGGCTGCAGAGCAGGGTGACCTCGTGCCCCCATGCTACGATCCGCGAGAAGGTCTCGTGCAGGTGTACTTCGGCGCCGCCCGCTTCCGGGTTGCGGATATCCCTCCAGTTTATGACCAGAATGCGCATTGGACTGAACCGGTAGGCGGTCCGGCCTCAGGGATCGCGCTCATCGCGCTCATCGCGCTCATCGCCGGCATCCTTGAGATCCTCGATCATGGCCTGTACGACGGTATCCCCGGGAGCGATACGCTGCCACCTTTCCAGCGTTTCAAGCATGCGGTCCGAATCATCCATCCGGAAATAGAGATTCACCAGTTGATCGTATCCCGTTGCGTATTCGGGATGGACGGAAACGCCCCGTTCCAGCAGTTCGGCGGCCTCCTCCTCGCGGCCCTGTCTCTGCAAGGCCTGGCTCAGGATGGTATACCCGTCGAAGGTACTGAATTCCCCGGCCAGCTCCGACGCAAGGCCCTCGACGCCGGCAAACTCGCCCAGGTCGGCGTTGAACTGTATGAGCATCAGCCGTTCAAGCGCGCCGTTCGAGATGTCGTACTCCAGGTACTTCTCGATGGTCTCGATGGCTTCGTCCGGCCGGCCGCGTCTCCACTGGTTCAGCGCCAGTTGATGGAAGGACATGGTGTAGTTCCGCAGGAGGGTGCGGATCTGCGGGTCCTTGTAAACTTGCGGATCCGCTATGCCGCGGTACTGGTAGACGTTCCAGAGGTTGTGCCGGGTCCGCTCCACGTCCATCAGGTCCGGATCGGGATCCGGGAGGACCCGCCAGACCATGCCTTCCAGTTGCATGTAGTCGTCCAGGCCGACGTCGTTCTCCGGCGAGACGGTCACGGCGAAGAATACGGGTTTTTCCCAGTTGTTCTGTTCCAGGATGTGCAGGATCATCAGGTCCTGGACCCGGAGATATCCGATGTCCTCTCCCAGCATGCCGGCCGGGGGCACGGTCCACGTAATGCCCGCGCGATGCACCTCCCGTTCCTCCCAGCCCTGGATGTTCAGCATGTCGATGGTCTCGTCGGCCAGGGTGATGGGCACCCTGGGCTCCTGATGCTTCAGTTGCTTGATGTACCAGTTCGTGTTGAGCAGGCTGAGATTAACCACCCGCACGTCCTTGCGGAGGCCTTCCACCTCCTGGAGGAACCAGAGCGTGAAGGTGTCGTTGTCGCCGTTCGTGAAGATGAGACCGTTCTCGTCGCAGGATTGCAGCATGTTGTAGGCGTAGTCGTAGGGAATGTAGTTGCCTTCCCGGGAGTGCGACTCGTAATGATAGGCAAAGGGGACCAGGGGCAGTGCGGTCATCAGCACGGCGATGCCGGCCGTTCCCTTTTCCACGGGCAGCCGCAGCCGGCCCAGCCAGACGCCGATCTGGTTCAGCAGCGACCGGACGCCGATCCCCATCAGCACCGCGGCGAATACGAAGGCGGGGGTGTAGAAGTAGTCCCGGATGCGGACCTCCCGCTGAATGCCGCGCGAACCGTCCGAAAAGTTCATGTAGAGGATGAGCCCGATGCTGCAGATCAGCAGCATGGCCCCCAGGAAGACCATGCTTCGCCGGTCCCGCTCCACCTGGGAGACGATGCCCAGGGCGACCAGCAGGACGGGAAAGAGCCAGAAGGGAAAGGACGGTGCGCTGAACTGACGGGAAAAGAACCGCCAGAACCCCATGTTTTCTCCGTTTCCGAACTGGGAGGACCAGCTGCCCTTTCTGTTGAACATCGATTCGAACATGCTTTCCTGGCCGTACTGCTTGCGTTCCAGGAACCCCTCGAAGTTCTGCCAGGTCGACGGATCGTTCTCGTTGATGATGGGTTGCTGGGCCGCCCGGATCGGCACGTAGAAGTTCACGGAATATCCCAATACGGCGAGAAAGAGCACCACCGTCCAGAACGGCCACTTGTAGCGCCCGGGATCGTCGGCCGTGGCGGAGACCAGGGCCAGGGCCGCGCTCACCAGCGCCAGGCTGAACATCACCGTGCCGAACGTGGCCTCGAATCCGCCGATCACGATCAGCGGCAGTCCGTTGTATGCGCCCACGCCGTCCATGCCGAAGAACACCACGGCGACGGCGGCGATACACACCAGCGCCAGGTAGCCCCACGGGAGCCGCCCCCTGGTGAGGACCAGCCCGGCGATGGCCAGGGGTATCGCGACGAAAAACACGTCGATGGAGGCCACAACGCTGAACAGGATGAGGCCCATGGCCGCGCAAAGCAGCACCAGCTTCCGGTTCGAACGGATGACCCGGTCCGTGAAGACCACGCAGAGGAAGGCGGCCGGCAGAATCAGCATGGTGAACATGTGCACGGCGATGCCGAGAAAGGCGAGGTAGCCGACCAGGAAGAGATAACGCTCGCTGCCGTTTTGCTCGTGCCGTTCGACCCAGTGCAACATCAACCAGGTACAGGCCATCATGCACAGCATGGAGAGCGCGTAGACCTCGGCTTCCACCGCGTTGAACCAGAACGTATCGGAGAAGGCCAGCAGTAGGCCGCCTGTCAACGCGCTGCAGCAGACGGCCAGGCTTTCGTAGAGGGACAGCCCGTCCCGGTCCCGGTTGAGTGTAACCGCCTTGACGATGACCAGGTAAACGCCCGTCACCGTCAGCGCGCTGAAGAGGCACGAAGAAAAATTCACCACCCAGGCGATGCCCAGGCCCAGGTCGGGCAGTACGGTGAAGAGCCGGCCGATCAGGATGTAGAGCGGAGATCCCGGCGGATGGGGTATCCCCAGGATATAGGATGCCGCGATGAATTCGCCGCCGTCCCAGAAGGGCACCGTGGGCGCGATAGTCTTGGTGTACACGGCCAGCGATACGATGAACGCCACCGCCATGCCGGTCATGGAAACAACGCGATAAGCTGCCATGTGTTCGAAATCCTCAGTCAATCCTCAGTCACCGACCGTATTCACCGGCCGAATTCACCGGCCAAGTTCAAGCCGCTCGGCGAGCAGGTCCGGCAGGCCGGCCTTGCGAATCTTCCGCTGCGCGGCTTCCAGGTCGTAGGGAACCCGCTTTACCTCGATCAGCTTCATCTCCGTATCGTAAACGCAGTACGCCGCCCGGGGATCCCCGTCCCGCGGCTGGCCCACACTGCCCACATTCACGATGTATCTACGCTCTGATGCCAGTTCAAGCGCTGTCGGCGGGATCTGTCTGCTGCGGTCCTTCGCGTTCGGTTTTTCGAATATCAACGGCGCGTGCGTGTGGCCCAGTGCGCAAAGTGCCACACCGTCGGGCATCGCCTCGAAGGCTTCGTCCGCCTGCCAGGGCGAGGTCAGATAGGTCCATTCCTCCGGACGGGCCGGACTCGCGTGGACGACAAAAAGATCATCGATCCGCCGTACATAGGGCAAATCTCCCAGGTAGCGCCGGCCGTCCGGCGTAAGCTGCTGCCGCGTCCACAGTGCCGCTTCCGCCGCATAGGGGTTGAACGTGGAAATATCCAGCTTCCCGATCGCGGCATGGTCGTGATTGCCCGCGATCACGTCCGTCGTCAGTCCGGTAACGCGGTCGAGGCACGCATTGGGACTGGCGCCGTATCCAACGATGTCGCCCAGACAAAGGTAATGGCCGATGCGCTCACCGGCCATCGCTTCGAGTACGGCATCCAGCGCTTCCAGGTTTCCATGTATGTCGGACAGGAGGCCGTATCGCACGTCGAGTTTTCATTCCCTGTGTATGCGCATGTGAGCCGAACAGGCAGGATCAGGCCTGGTCCGCCGCCGTGAGATGTCTCGCGGCCACGGCGTCCAGGACGCCATTGACGAACCCGCCGGACTGTTCCGTGCTGTACTTCTTGGCCAGTTCGATCGCTTCGTTGATGGATACCGCCGTCGGGATATCGAGAAAAGCGATGAGTTCGCAGGCGCCCAGCCGGAGGATGCAGTCGTCGATGCGGGCCACGCGGTCCCGGTCCCAGTGCCGCACCACCGCGGTGATGTGACCGTTCACAATCTCTTCGTGCTGCAGGAGCCGGTCGATCAATGCCTCGGCGAAACTTCGGGCTTGCTCGGACGCCAGGGACCAGCCGGGCAGCCCGGGAAGGGCCTTGCCGGGATCCCCCCCGGTCTGTTCGGCAAGATAAAGCGACTGCAGCGCCAGTTCACGGCCCAGGCGACGTTCCCCCGCGCGTACGTTCACTCCGGATCCCCCGGCCGCTTTGGATCCCCCGGTCGGTCTGGTCCGCCCGGTCCGTCTGGGTCGCCCGGTCCGTCCGGTCCGCCTAACCGGCGCATCACGTCCGCCATTCTCAGGGCGGCCAGGGCGGCTTCCCGACCCCGGTTGTCTTCCATCGGACCCGCGCGTTCGGCTGCCTGTTCAACGTTTTCCGTGGTCAGCACGCCGAAGATCACCGGCACCCCGGTGTCCCTGGCGGCTTCGGCAATGCCCTTCGCGGCTTCCCCGGCCACGTAATCGAAATGGGACGTCTCGCCGCGGATGACGCATCCCAGGCAAATCACGGCGTCATAGCGCCCGCTTGCCGCCATCTTCCGGGCCGGCAGCGGGATTTCGAAGGCGCCGGGTACCCAGACCACGTCGATCCGGTCTTCATCCACCCCATGGCGAAGGAGACCGTCCAGCGCGCCCTTGAGCAGGGAGTCCGTAATGAAGCCGTTGAATCGGCTGGCCACGATGCCGTACCGGTCGTCTCCTCCACTCACCAGGCTGCCTTCAAGGGTTGTCGTCACGCGGGCACTCCTTGCAGATCGCTTCCGGCCGCGCGGTCATGGCGGCAAAACGGCGGTGCTGCCACGGCGGCAGAACGGCCGCGCCGCCGCGCGTATCAAAGCAGACTGTCGAATCCGACGTCGTCCGGCGGCTCTTCGAGGTCGAGCAGGTGTCCCAGCTTGCCGCGCTTGGTCTTTAGATATCCCACGTTGTAACGGTTCGGCGAAGTCTGCAGCGGAACGCGTTCGGTCACCTCGAGCCCGTACCCCTCGATCCCGATCCGTTTCGACGGGTTGTTGGTCATGATACGGATCGTGGTCAGCCCGAGGTCCGCCAGGATCTGGGAACCGATCCCGTAGTCCCGTGCGTCCACGGGCAGGCCCAGCGCCTGGTTCGCTTCCACCGTGTCATGGCCCTGGTCCTGGAGGGCGTAGGCCCTGAGCTTGTTGGCCAGTCCGATGCCCCGTCCCTCCTGGCGCATGTAGAGGAGCACGCCGCTTCCCTCTGCGCTGATGCACTTCAGCGCCCGCTGCAGCTGGTCGCCGCAATCGCATCGCATGGACCCGAAAACGTCCCCCGTGAGACACTGGGAGTGTACGCGGACCAGCACGTTCGGCTCGCCGTCCACGTTGCCCTTGACCAGGGCGACGTGGTGGTCGCCGGTCAGTTCGTCCTCGTAGAGATGGGACTCGAATTCCCCGTACTTGCTCGGAATGGTCGTCGTGACCACGCGCCTTACCAGCTTCTCGCTGCGCCGGCGGTATTCGATCAGGTCCTTGATCGTAATGATCTTCAGGTCGTGGTCGTTCGCGATCTCGACCAGCCGGGGCAGGCGGGCCATGGACCCGTCGTCGTCCATGATCTCGCAGAGCACGCCGGCGGGATAGAGTCCGGCCAGTTTCACCAGGTCGACCGTGGCCTCGGTGTGACCGGCCCGGCGCAACACGCCGCCGTCGAAGGACTGCAGCGGAAAGATGTGGCCCGGGCGCGCAAGGTCCTCGGGCCTGCTTTCCGGACGGACGAATACCTGAACCGTCTCGGCGCGGTCTGCCGCCGAAATGCCCGACGTCGTGCCATTCACGGCATCGACGGAGACGGTGAAGCGCGTGCTGTGCAACGCCGTGTTGACCTCTTCGCCGACCATGGCGGGCACTTTCAGGTCTTCCAGGCGTTCACGCGTGGTCGGAAGGCAGATCAGTCCACGGCCGTACCGGGCCATGAAATTTATGGCCGCCGGAGTCGTTCTTTCGGCGGCCATGATGAAATCGCCTTCGTTTTCGCGGTCTTCGTCGTCGATGACAATCAGTATGCGCCCGGACTTGATCTCCTCGACCGCTTCCGGGATGGAACAAAAGGGGGACGACATGCTTTAAAACCGTGTTTTTCGGTCGCCCGGTCTCGGCGGATCCCGGTCTGTACTCGAACCGCCGACGGGTCTTGCCGACGCTACATGCGCTCTTTCATCCAGGATTCGGTGATGGGTGACGGACCCGGGTGCGCCCTCTGGTTCGTATCGTTTCCGGCATGTAAAAGGGACGCGACGTACCGGCCGATCATGTCCACTTCTATGTTCACCTCGTCACCGATCCGCTTGCCGCCAAACGTCGTAATCGACGCGGTATGCGGGATGATCGATACGGCTGCCAAACTACCCGTCAGACCGGCGACTGTCAAGCTTATTCCATCCATTGCGATGGACCCTTTCTCGATGACGAAGGGCGTCAAATCGTCCGGGATTTCCACCTCGTACCACAGGCTGTTGCCCCGCTCTTCCCTCGCCGCGATGCGTCCCACGCCGTCCACGTGTCCCTGGACCAGGTGGCCGTCTATCCGGTCCGAAAGACGCAGCGGCCGCTCCAGGTTGACCCGGTGTCCGACCTTGAGGCTGCCGAAGGTCGTCCGGGAGACCGTTTCGGGTACGATTTCCACGGAAAACGCCTCGCCGGCGGTGTCCACAACGGTCAGGCAGACTCCGTTGACGGCGACGCTGGCGCCCTGTTCGAAATCCGGCGCCATGGACGGCGCCTCCACGGTAAGCTTGAGGCCGTCCCGCGCTCCCTCGAGTGCCTGTACGGTACCCATGGTTTCAACGATACCTGTAAACATGCGTTTTTCTCCGCGTCGGGCGGCGCGCCTGTGATCTCGTCAGACGTATCCGGGCGTTCCCGTGAAGAGGAAGTCGTCGCCCAGTCGCTCCACACTCGTATCCCGCAGGTCTATGGCCCGGGAGAGGTCGTCCGGTTCCAGCCCGGCGGCTGCGTCCAGCCCGGCGACATCCTCCAGCCCGGCGACAGATGGGATCCCTTCGCCCAGGATGCGCGGCGCGACGAAGCACGCGATCCGGTCGACGGCCCTTTCGCGCAAGAACGAAGCGGCTACACGGCTTCCGCCTTCCACCATGAGGCTCACGATCCCGGCCTTGCCAAGGGCCGATTTCAGCGGTCCCACCGGGACGGAACCCTCTCCGCCGGGCAGAACGAGTACATCGGCGCCCGCCTGCTCGAGTCCGTCGATCCGGTCTTTCGGCGCCGCTTCCGTAACGCAGATGGTCGCCGGCGCTTCGCCGTTCAATACCCGGGCCTCCACCGGGGTACGGGCGCGACTGTCGAGCACGATGCGGCGGGGCTGGCGGCCGTCCACGTGGCGGACCGTGAGCCGGGGGTCGTCCGCCAGCACGGTGCCTATGCCCACGAGCACGGCGTCTGAACGGCTGCGCATCAGGTGTACCCGTTTCCGCGCGGCCTCCCCGGTGATCCATTTCGAATGGCCGTTCATCGTGGCAATGCGGCCGTCCAGCGTCTGGGCCAGCTTGAGCAGCACGAAAGGCCGGCCGGTCTCCCGGTGGTGGACATAGGCTGCGTTCAGTGCCCGGGCTTCCGCTTCGAGGAGACCCGTTTCCACGGCTATGCCCTCCGAGCGCAACCGTTCGATCCCTTTGCCGGACACGCGCCGGTCCGGATCGGCCATGGCGACGTGGACCCGGGCGATGCCCGATGAGATGACCGCGTCCGTGCACGGCGGCGTGCTGCCCTGGTGGCAGCAGGGTTCCAGGGTGACGTACAACTCGCCCCCGCGAGCGCGGTCACCGGCTTCCTCGAGCGCCTGGGGTTCGGCATGCCGCCCGCCGTATTCACGGTAGTAACCCCGGCCCACGACAACGCCGTCGCGGACGACCACGGAGCCCACCATGGGGTTGGGACTGGTGCGGCCCGATCCCCGCGCCGCCAGGTCCAGCGCCTGGCGCATGAATGCCGCGTCATGGTCCGGTTTCGTCATGGCGTAAGCTAGGGGATTCGCGAAGAGGGTGTCAAGGCCTTTTGCCCTTGACAACGGGGGGTTCGGCCCCTAGTTTGCGCCAGATTGTGACGCGTACCGAATCGCAGAAAGGAGACCGGGCATGGCCACCCTGCCGGAGGCCGAATACATCTGGTTCAATGGAAAACTCGTACCGTGGCAGGACGCGAAGATCCACGTACTTTCCCACGTGGTCCATTACGGATCGAGTTTCTTCGAGGGCATGCGCTGCTACGAGACGAGTCAGGGTCCCGCGGTATTCCGGCTCCAGGAACACACGGACAGGCTCTTCGACTCCTGCAAGATCTACCGGGTGGAGATCCCCTACACCCGGGAGGAAATCAACGAAGCCGTCATCGAGACCATCCGGTCCAACAAGCACGCTTCCTGTTACGTCCGTCCCGTGGTCTATCGCGGCTACGGCCTGCTGAGCGTCGAACCCATGGGCTGCCCCGTGGAAGTCGCCATCGGGACATGGGACTGGGGCGCCTATCTCGGCGACGACGTAATGGAAAACGGCGTGGACGTATGCATCTCGTCCTGGACCCGTCCCGCGCCGAATACCCACCCCGCCCTCTCCAAGGCAGGCGGAAACTACCTCAATTCCCAGTTGATCCGCATGGAGGCCATCGAGAACGGGTACAGCGAGGGAATCGCCCTGAATACCGATGGCCTGATCAGCGAAGGCAGCGGCGAGAACATCTTCGTCGTGAAAGAAGGCCGGGTCATCACGAACAGCCTGGCGGCCTCGGTCCTGGGCGGCATCACGCGCAATTCCGTCATGACGCTTGCGCAGGACGCCGGGTTCGAGGTCGTCGAACAGGACATCCCCCGCGAGATGCTCTACATCGCCGACGAAGTGTTCTTCGTGGGCAGCGCCGTGGAAGTGACGCCGGTCCGGTCCATCGACCGCATCACCGTCGGCAGCGGATCCCGCGGTCCGGTCACCAGGGAACTCCAGGACCGGTTCTTCGCAATCACCACCGGCGAGGCCGAGGATGCCCACGGCTGGCTGACCTACGTGTGACCTTCCCCTACCCCACCCACACCGGGTGATCCGCGCCCAGGTGTTCGTACCCGTCCGTCAGCATGCGCGCATTCCCGCCGTCGGCACAGGCCAGCCAGATACCGCTCGGTGAACCCACCTCGGCGCGGCAGAAGGCGAACTGCGCACCATCCGGCGACCAGGCCGACCGGAAGTTCCAGACGCGCTCTTCAAACTGAATGAACTCCGATTCCTCGCCCGTGAAAGGGTCGAGCAGGCAGATCGCGGTGCCGCCGCGGGCTTCTTCCGGGTAGTAGTCCCGGTTGAAGTGGTCGGTGTCCGGACGTTGCGGCTGGTACGGCCAGGCCGTCCGGGAACCGGGCTCCGCGCGGGTGTAGGTGACCCGTTTTCCGTCCGGCGTCCACTGGGCGATATTGGAACCGCCGCCCCGGGAATCCGGGTTGCCGTAGGACGTGGCGAACCACTGGCGCTGACCGGTCGTAACCTTCCGGTGCGTTGCCCCGTCCGGGCCGTCGGGGCCGTCGGGGCCGTCGGGACTACCCAGGCACAGGTCGGCCCAGTCGTGTCCCGGATCATCGGGATAGTGACAGTCCTGGTAGATCAGCCACTTCCCGTCCGGTGACCACATGGGACCGAAGTACAGGTGTCCCTGCGCCCCAGCGACTTCCACCCGGTTTCCTCCATCCAGGTCCGACACGAATATGCAGTAGCTGTCCCGGCCTTCCAGCATGGTGGAATGGTAGGCGAACCTGCGGCCATCCGGACTGATCTGCACACAGTAGACGAACCCATCCTCGGCACCCGTGATCTCCTTCGGATCGGACCCGTCCAGGTCCATGGTCCAGATGCGCTGTTTCCCGTCGATGATCGGGTTCGTCACGAGACGTTCCTCACCCGTCAGGATATGGGTGCACCCCATGAACGGCGCGGGCCGGTTCTTGAGGGCGATCTCCTTCAGCAGCCGGTCTTCCTCCAGGTCGTATATCCAGAGGTGGACCCGCACGTTCCCCTCCCAGGCCTTGCCGGGTTTGTAGCTGGATAAAATCACCCTGCGGCGGTCTTCGAAGACGGGTCCCCAGCCCCAACTGGCCATGCCCGGGACGTCCAGAACGGGGTACCAGACCCGCACGCCGGCCTTGGTCGTGGTAGCGTCGAGGTGGGCCGTGCCCGCGGAGTCATCCGTACCCGCCGTGGGTCCGGTGGCATCCAGATCGATCACGCCCAGCCGCCCGTGGGAGTTGAAGAGTATCCGGGATTGATAGTCTGACATGATGATTCCCTCTGTACCGGCCGCCAGAACTTCACTTGTCAACGATTGGGGCGTCGTGCGGAACGGAGATGTTCAGGGCGTCCTCCACACGATTCCTATGTGCATCCCCACATCGGGGGTGTTCTGGTACTGGCTGAGGTTTTCGGTCAGGCCGGCATCGAGCGACAGCGACTCGGACAGGGCGTACCGCACGCCGGCGGTCGCCTCGATGGCCGTGCGATTCAGGGGACCCAGCCGGCTGCTGGGAAAGGGGCCGATGTTGACCTGCGTCTGAAGTAGCGCCGCGAGCCGGCCCGTGGTCCGGTATTCGAAAGCCAGCACGAGCGTCGTGATGGACCGCAGGGGGAATCCCGCGCCGTTGGTGGGTCTGCCCAGCCGGCTATGCGCGAGGTTGGCATGGAAGATCATGTCCCGCTTCGGCCTGTCCGGCCGCCAGGTAGCGTATAACGCCGCTTGAAAATCCCAGCCCCCGCTGCCGGTCAGCGTTTCCAGGCTGCCCGTGGGCATCTTCAAGGCTGCGGCAAGGGCCATGACAACCTGCTCCCCGCCTCTGTTCAACGGTGTCTTCATCCGTACTACGAGTTCTCCAGGCCGAAAGCCTGCGGAATCCACGCTCCTGATCCAGAAACGGCGGTCCCTCACGACGAAAACGCCGTAGTCGTTCCTGGGAGCCCACTCCCGGCCACCGTTGGTCAGGTTGAACGCGCCGTGGAACCCCTCTATCACGCCGTCCAGGAAGCCCCCGCCGTGCTTCAGGAAGGGCAGCGTCATGCCGACCTGCAGCCGCGACGCGATCCGCCAGTCCAGATCCACCGCCAGGCGCAGGGATTCGGTGTCCACGAATAGCCGGTACTCGTCTGCCGGAGCGGCCCGGTAGTAGTCGTCGGCGATCAGCGTATCGCCCACGGGAAGGGTGCTCGCATAGGTATTGGCGTAGTCGAACTGCACCGCCCACTGGATCGATCTCCGAGGCAGAAGGTCCCCGGCCTCGGGTCGCAGTCCCAGGAACAACATTCTGACGGGGAACTGATCGCGCTGCATGAAGGGGCCGGTGGCCGGGGACTGGGAATAGGCGGGAAAAGCGGAGATTACGAGCGTCAACAGGCCGCAGGCAACCGCCCGGCGCAGCATGCGGACCACGTTCGGCATACTCAACCCAGGTAGGCCAGGGTCTGGCCAGCGATTACCTGGACGCCGGGGTTGATGGAAACATGCGTCACGGTTCCGGCTACGTCGGCGGTGACCTCCATTTCCATCTTCATGGCTTCCAGGACCACGATGACGTCTCCTTCCTCGACGGCCTGTCCGGGTGTGACCGACACCTTGAGCACTTTCCCGGGGATCGGGGCGATGACCGGCGTGGTCCCCGCCCGTTCCGCCGCTTCCGTGGCGGCCTCGGACATATCGGGCTGCAAGTCGACGTCATAGGCCTTACCGTTCACGATCGCCGTCTTGCCTTCGATCCGGAGTGCGTAACTCCGGCCGTTGACCGTCACCTGGTATCCGCGGGGACCGTCCGTCGTGGCCATCGCGTCCTCCTCCAGCACCTCCTGGTCTGCCGGGGACTTCTTGCGGACGCCGATGAACCCTTCGCCCTTGAGGAAAGCCAGCCCCCGCTCGCCGCATGCCGCGACGATGAAGATGTTCTCGTCCGAGTCCTCTATCCCGGCTTCTTTCAACGCGCTGCGCGCCGCCTCGACACCCTTCTTCGGATCGTTGTCGTTGAGTTCCAGCACCGGCCGCCGGTTGGGCGGCAGGCCGAGCTGCTCCGAGGCGATGTTCACGACCACCGGGTCCGGGGGCACGGGCGTCCGGCCGAAATAGCCCAGGACCATCCGGCCGTAGTCCTCCGCAATCTTCTTCCAGGGCCCCATCATCACGTTGTTGAAAGCCTGCTGGAAGTAGAACTGGGAAACGGGCGTGACGGACGTTCCGTACCCGCCTTTCTCGACGACCTCGCTCATGGCCTTGATGATGGCGGGATAGCGGTCCATGATCCCGTTGTCCCGGAGCATCTGCGTATTGGCGGTCAGGGCGCCGCCCGGCATGGGGCTCCACGGAAGCAGGGGCTCGACGGCCACGGCCTCGGGCGGCAGGAAATAGTCCTCCATGCATTCCTTCAGGATCTCCGCCGCTTCGCGCACGCCGTCCGGGTCGATGTCCAGGTCGTAGTCCGTGCCGCGGAGCGCGTGCCACATGACGAGGATGTCGGGCTGGGAGGTGCCGCCCGACACGGGCGCGAAGGCCAGGTCGATGGCGTCGGCGCCGGCTTCGAGCGCCGCCTGGTACGCCGCGACGGAGATGCCAGCCGTGTCGTGGGTGTGGTAATGGATCCAGGTCCCCTCGGGCAGCAGCTTCCGGGCGGCCTTGACGGATTCATACACCTTGGAGGGCACGGCCGTGCCCGACGCGTCCTTGAAACACACCGAGTCGAAGGGGATGTCAGCGTCGAGGATCTTCCTGAACGTCTCCGTGTAGAACGCCGCGTCGTGGGCGCCCGCGCAGCCCGGGGGCAGTTCCATGACCGTGACGCACACCTGGTGCCTGAGACCGGCCTCCGTGATGCACCGGCCGCTGTGCACGAGGTTCTCGACGTCGTTCAGGGCGTCGAAGTTCCGGATGGTCGTCATGCCGTGCTTCTTGAACAACTCCGCGTGCAACCGGATGATGTCGCTGGGCTGCGAATCCAGTCCGACCACGTTCACGCCCCGGGACAGGGTCTGCAGGTTGGCGTCCGGGCCCACCGCCTCCCGGATGGCGTCCATCCGCTCGAAGGCGTCCTCGTTGCAGTAGAAATAGGGCGACTGGAACAGGGCGCCGCCGCCGGCCTCAAAGTAGTCGATCCCCGCGTCCCGCGCCGCTTCCACGGCGGGCATGAAGTCGCCGGTAAAGACGCGCGCGCCGTAAACCGACTGGAATCCGTCGCGGAACGTGGTGCACATGAAATGGACTTTTTTCTTCACGTTGGTTCCCTCGTTTTAAGGGTTCGATGTATTCAACGCACTTACCCGCCCACCAGGACGGACCAGAGTATGCCCGCGGCGATGGCGGAGCCGAGGACGCCCGCCACGTTGGGCGCCATGGCGTGAAACAACAGGAAATTCCGCGGGTCTTCGCGATGGGCTTCCACCTGGGCTACCCGCGCCGCCATGGGCACGGCGGAGACGCCAGCCGCACCGATCAGCGGGTTGATCTTGTCTTTGACGAAAAGGTTCAGGAACTTGGCGAAGAGCACGCCGCCGCTCGTCGCGATGCAGAAGGAGACCACGCCCAGGGTGAAAATGAAGAGCGATTCCAGCGAAAGGAACGCGGACGCCTGCGTGCTGGCGCCGACCGAGAACCCCAGGAGGATGGTGACGATGTCGATCATCGAGGTCCGCGCCGTATTGGCCAGCCGTTCGGTGACGCCGCATTCCTTGAGCAGGTTGCCGAAGAAGAGCATGCCCACGAGCACGATCGAATCCGGCGCGATCATGGCGGCGATGATGAAGGCGGCGATGGGGAAGAGGATCTTCTCCCGCTGGGAGACCGTACGGGGCGGCGCCATGCGGATCAGCCGTTCCTGCCGCGTCGTGAAAAGCCGCATGATGGGCGGCTGGATGATCGGTACCAGGGCCATGTAGGAATAGGACGCGATGGCGATCATGGAAAGCAGGTGTGGCGCCAGTTTCGATGACAGGAAAATGGCCGTGGGACCGTCCGCGCCGCCGATGATGGCGATGGCGCCTGATTCGGCCGGCGTAAAACCGATGGCCATGGCGCCGAGGAGGGTCAGGAAGATGCCGATCTGCGCGGCGGCGCCCAGGAGCACGAGCCGCGGGTTGGACAGCATGGCCGAGAAATCGGTCATGGCCCCGATGCCCAGGAAGATCAGGGGCGGGAAGACGCCTTCCCTGACGCCGAAGTAGATGTAGTAGAGGACGCTGCCTTCATCGTAGACCCCATGGCCGTCCCCTTCCATCATGGGGATGTTGCCCAGCATAATGCCGAAACCGATGGGCACCAGCAGCAGCGGTTCGTATCGGCGTACGATCGCGAGGAAAACCATGACCATGCCGATCAGGATCATCACGGCATGTCCCCACGTCGCCGAGGCCAGACCGGAAGCCGACAGAAAATCGTACAGTATCGTCATTTAGTCCGTCCGCATGGCCTGGTTACCGATGATTGTTCTTCTCGTCGAGCGCGAACCCGACGGCCGCGGCCACGGCTTCTTCATCTTGCGGGGAATCCGTACCGGTGGGGTTGTGCGGATTTTCAGGGAGCATGCCTCCCAGCGCCGCCGCGACCCTGGGTAGCATGGCAATGCAGAAGCTGATCGCGGCGAGGGCCAGGAACACGATGAACATGCCCGTGAAGGCGACTTCGAGACCCTGGCCTTCCAGGATTCGTTGCCATCCGGTGTACAGGGGATTGGACATTAGCCCTTTGACAGAATCCGTAGTGACGTTAGATATTACCGATGGGTCCAAGTAAAGGACGGGGCACGCTGCGGGCAAGGGATTTATACGGGTCGAACGAGGTGGCAAAGACACCCGTTCGGAGCGCCAGCCGGCGACCGGCACGCGGGATACCTTTATGAACGAAGACAAGAGAAACGGCACTTACGCACTGGCCCCGGACCGCATCTGGGACGGCGTTTCCGACGAGACGCGAAGCGGTGTGGCCGTCGTGGTGAAGGACCGACTCATCGACGCGGTTATGCCCGTCTCCGAAGTCCCCGCCGGCATGGAGACCGCCGTCCTGCCGGAATGTACGCTCCTGCCGGGGCTGATGGACGCCCACGTCCACTACAGCTCCGTCATGGGACCGCCTTTCCTGGCTGCCGGGGTGACCACGATCCGCGACGTGGGCAACGAACTGGCCTGGATCCTGGGGGAGCGCGAGCGCCATGCAGAGGACCTCTCCGCCGGTCCCGCCATCCTGTGCTGCGGACACCTGCTCGACGGGCCCAGGGTCTACTGGCCCCAGTTGGGCCGCGCCCACGCCACCCCCGGCGAAATCGCCGATTCGGTCCGGCGGCACGTGGAAGCCGGAGTGGACCAGATCAAACTGTACGCGGGCGTGGAACCCCCGCTGCTGAAGGCGGCGGTCGACGCCGCCCATGCATCGGACAAATTCGTGGTCGCCCATCTGCAGGCGACCACCGCGGAGGATGCCGCGCGGATGGGTCTGGACGAGTTCGAACACCTGGCCGGGTGCGGCGTGGCCTGGCGGGCGGCCTCCGAGGCGGAGGACGATCTCGTGATCGACCTGCTCCTGGAACGGGACGTGATCATCGATCCGACCCTGGTGGTCTGGGACCGGCTCGGGCGCGTCCTGGACCGCCCCTTCCATCACGACGCCCGGAGGGCCTGGGTCCACCCCCGCCACCTGGACATCTGGCAACGGTATCTCAGCCGTTTCGGACCCCCGGAGCACCGGTGGAGGTACCAGGGCGCCATGGTCCACCTGAAGCGGTTCCTGCGAAGGGCCCATGAGCGGGGGGTGACCGTTGCGCTGGGCACGGACACGCCCTTCCCCCACCTCGTGCCCGGGATGAGCGTGCATGACGAGCTCGCCATGTACACGGACGCCGGCATCCCGGCCGTGGACGCCCTGCGATCGGCCACTTCGATCAACGCCCGGGTCCTGGGCATCGACGGCCGGACCGGTTCGATCCGGCCGGGCCTGCGGGCCGACCTGGTGGCGGTCCGGGGGAACCCCCTCGAACGGATCGAGGATATCGAGAACGTACACTGCACGGTGCGCGAAGGACGGCGGTTCGAGCCGTCCACCCTGATGCGGGCCTTCAAGTCGACCTTGGACGGGGAGCCCGACGGCGCGGTCACCCGGGATCTGCTGGATTACGTCGACGGCAAACACGTGAATCGGCCGGCCTCATGAAACGGATGATAAAGGATTTTCTGTTCTGCCTGATCATTGCCGCCGCCACCGCGGCCATCCCCGCGGCCGGCGTAAGCACGCTGCTGGCGATGACCGGGATCATCGAGGACGACCGGGCGTTGATCTGGATTTTCCTGGCCCTCGCCATACCCATTTTCGTTATTGCCTACATGCGCGTTACGAGAAACCCGCGCGGATGATCCGGAGTGAACAGGACAGGGCGAAGACGAACGAGCGCCCCCGGCCGGGACGCATTTGAATATACGGCCCACCACATGGAGGACGGCAACATGACACACGAGACACAGGCGGCGACGCTGGGCGGTGGTTGCTTCTGGTGCCTGGAAGCGATCTACCAGCAGATCAAGGGTGTAACGAGCGTGGTATCGGGCTATGCCGGCGGCAGCGTGGACAACCCGGATTACAAGTCCGTATGCACCGGCGCCACGGGCCACGCCGAGGTCGTGCGGATCACCTTCGATCCGGCCGCGATCAGCTACGCGGACCTCCTCCATATCTTCTGGCGCATACACGACCCGACTACGCTCAATCGGCAGGGCGGGGACGTCGGCACGCAGTATCGTTCGATCATCCTCTACCACGACGAAGAACAGAAGCGCGCGGCCGAGTATTCGAGGACGGAGGCCGACGCGTCGGACCTGTGGAGCGCGGCGATCGTTACGGAGATCGAACCCCTCGAGGTTTTTTACGAGGCCGAAGCGTACCATCACGACTATTACCTCAACAATCCGCGGCAACCATACTGTTTCATGGTCATCGACCCGAAGGTGGACAAGTTCAGAAAGTCCTTCCAGCACATGCTGTCGTGAACCAGGAGCGCTTCTCCGTGCGCGTGGGCATCCTCTCGCTGATCCACGAATCCAATACGTTCAGCCACACGCCGACGACGCTGGACCTGTTCCGCCGGGACGGGATCCTGACGGGCGAAGCCGTCGCCGATCATTTCAGGGGCGGATTCCACGAGATCAGCGGATTCCTGGAGGGACTGGACGACGCCCGCATCGATGCCGTGCCGTTGTTCTACGCGTCCACCCCGCCATCCGGCCGGATCACGCAAGAGACCTGCGACGCGCTGATCGAGATGATGTTCGCGCAGCTCGCGGGCGCGGGGCCGCTCGACGGCCTGCTGGTCGCGCCCCACGGCGCCAATGCGGGCGAGGGTGCGGATTACCACGATCTGGACGGGTGCTGGCTGACCCGGTTGCGCGGGGAGATCGGGCCGGACATCCCGGTCATCTGCACCATCGATCCCCACGCCAATCTATCCCCGCGCATGGTCGCGGCCTGCGACGCCACCATCGCCTACCGCACCAACCCGCACCTGGACCAGAAGCAGCGGGGCCTTGAGGCCGCGGCGCTCATGGCCCGGACCCTGTCGGGGGAGGTTCGTCCCGTGCAGGCGGCGGCTTTCCCGCCGGTGGCCATCGGCATCGAGCGCCAGGACACGTCCTCGCCGCCCTGCCGGCCCCTTTACGAAAAAGCGGACGCATGGCTGGAGGCGACCGGCGTCCTGTCGAACAGCGTCGTCCTCGGGTTTCCCTACGCGGACGTGCCGGAAATGGGTTCGGCCTTCATCGCTGTGACCGACGGCGATCCCGATCTGGCCCGGCGCATCGCGGACGATCTCGCCGGTTACCTGGTGGCGCACCGGGACGAATTCGTCGGCGAGTTCATTTCCATCCCCGAAGCCGTCGATGCCGCGCTGGACGGCGAGGGGCCCGTGTGCCTGCTCGACATGGGCGACAACGTGGGCGGCGGTTCGGCGGCGGACGGCACGCTCATTGCCCACGAGGTGTTGAGGCGCGGGGAGGTGAAGACCTTCCTCTGCCTGTACGATCCCGTATCCGTCGAGCGGGCCGTTGCCGCGGGCGTGGGCGCGAGGATTACGCTGGACATGGGCGGCAAGACGGACGACCGGCACGGTCCGCCCATCCGGACCGAAGTGCGGGTGCTGGGGATCCACGAAGGACGCTTCACCGAATCCGCCGTGCGCCACGGCGGCCGGACGGACTTCTACATGGGCCGGACCGCCGTGGTTACCGCGGACGGGGGACTGACAGCGAGCCTGACGTCGCTGCGCACGGTGCCGGTCAGCCTCGGCATGATGACCAGCATTGGCCTGGACCCGGCCGACTTCCACGTGCTCATCGCCAAGGGCGTCCACGCGCCCACGGCGGCCTACGCGCCCGTGAGCAAGCGGCTGATCAGGGTGGATACGCCCGGCGCCACGACCGCGGACATGCGGCGGTTCGACTTCCGGTACCGGCGGCGGCCGCTCTATCCGTTCGAGGAATGATCCTGCGGCCTCGAGGCGGCGTCGCCGAACCGGTCCTCGCGGCGGCCGACGAGGCGGCCGTTGAGGCGGTCCGTATAACTTGACAGCAAATGTCCACGTGTTTATGGTCTAGTCGAAATTCGCAGAGTGAACCCCAAGTGGCCGGTTTACGACCGTTACGAGACTGACGCGCGACCGGCCGGATCACCGATTCCTGGATTAGGCCGCGGCGTACAAGAATTAAGCCGCGGCGAACAAGGACTTGGCAGCGGCGTACAAGGAGCGACCAGGTGAAAGATCTGAACGAAAAACTGGATCAACTGGAACGGGACGGTTTCGTGCTCCTCAAGGGCGCCTTGTCCCCGGAGGAAACCGAGCAGGTGCGGTCCCGGATATTCCACGCGAAGGAACAGGGCTGGGAAGAAGGTTTGAACGCGGTCGGGAACATGTGGTTCGACACCCTGCTCGACCGGGAACCCGACGTCTTCGCCCCGCTCGTGGGCCATCCGAGCGTGGCCCCGCTGCTCTACGCCATGATGGGCAAGCAGTGCCAGCTCCGCAGCTTTCGGGCCCACATCAACCCCGGCGCCTACACCCAGGAATGGCACATGGACTTCTACGGCTACTGGAACGAAAAGCGGGAGACGGAAAAACGCAGGCTGGCCGTGCAGCCCAGCAGCGTGAACACGACCTTCTACTTCCAGGACAACCTCCCGGGCCAGGGCAATCTCCGTTTCGTCAAGAACGGACATCTCGCCGAGCCGCCCCACCTGTATCCCCGGATCGACCACGTCGCCTTCGAAGAATGGTGTTACGCCCAGGAACATGTCGTGCTGCACCCCATGGCCGGCGACGCGGTCGTCTTCCTCAGCCACATCCCCCACCAGGGCGCCAAGGAAGACGACGACATGGAACGGTGCAACGTGGTCTGCCACTACCAGACCTGCCCGATGTACGAAGGCGTCTGGTACGTCTCCAGTCCCCGTCCCTTCAACGGGTCCTTTCCCTTTCACAAGACCGCGCCGGCGGGGATGAACTGACCTTCGCGACAAAATCCGTTGACACGGCGAAACCCGCCCCTTAGAATACGTGCGGCGTTGTTAAGTTGAATTAATGCAAAGGGATAGCGTCCGATACGTACCGGTGTCCCGATTGCCGGGAGGAGGCCTTCATGACCACCACCAAGAAAGAATTGGTGGAACTGATCAGCAAGCGTCTGGGGCTCAAGAAAGAACAGGTGTTTCCAGTGGTCGACCAGACGTTCGTGGCCATGCGGGACTCCCTGATCGAGGGAGACCGGATTGAAATCAGGGGATTCGGGGTCTTCGAGGTCAAGGACACAAAAGCCCGCACTTCCGCGCGCAATCCCCGCACAAGCGATATCGTTTACGTCCCGGCCGGCAAGAAGACCCGTTTCAAGCCCGGGAAACTGTTGAAAGAAGCCCTGCGGGTCCCCTTAGATGACTGAAATAAAGACGGACTGCAGCGCCCCCGCCATCCTGTCGACTTCTGGTATATACACCCGTCTGCTTCTGTTTCTTTGGCTGTTGTGCCTGAGTCCGTTCCTGAACGTCCAGGCCGCGCAACTTGCGCAGGCCGTCCAGGTCGCGCACCAGGACACTACCGCCGGCGCAGTACCGCCCCAGATCCCCTCCATATCGCTGGAACAAGCCGTCGCCCTTTACGAATCCGGCCGGAACGACCAGGCGCGCGAAGCCTTCCTGCGCATGCTGGACGACCAGCCTGAAGAGCCGGTCGTCCTGTACCACCTGGGACGCCTGGATCCGGACCGGGAGGCGGCCGAGCAGTATTTCCTGAAGGTCCTGCTGCACGGCTCAGAACACCCACTCGCGGACGACGCGCTGCTGGAAGTCTCCCGCATCCAGATCGCCCTGGAACGACATGACGACGCGGTGAACGCCTGCAACCGGCTCCTGTCGGCCTATCCCGACTCGGACCTGGAGGATGAAGCGCGCTTCCTGCTGGGGCAGGCGCTTCTTGCCGGAAGGCGGCCTGAACTGTCGCGCATGGTCTTCCAGCAGCTGCTTTCTTCCGAGCCTGATTCGACGCTCGTACGGCCGGCGCGACTCGCCATCGCGGAGAGCTACCGCGCGCAGGAGGATTTCATTGAAGCCGCCCGCCAATACCTCAAGTTCGAGATCGATTTTCAGGGCTTGGAAGGGCTCGAGACGGTCCTGTGGCAGGCGGGGCAATGCCTCGAAGCCGCGGGACGCAACGTCGAGGCCGGTTTCGTGTATCAGCGGTTGATCAAGCGGTATCCCGATTCTCCGGAGGCGAACCGCGCCCGGGTGGAAAGGCCCCTGCTCGAATAGCGATGCGGCCGGCACTATCGGCCGGCATTATCGGGCCGGAACGACCCAGGTGCGGCGCGACCGGTGCGGCGCGTTCAGCGCTATCGGGCCGCCTTGAAGTACACCGAGAAATCCGGCGCGATGTCGATGCGCTTCGCCCTGTCCGGCAACACATACTCGAAGGTCTGACGCCTTTTGGTATTCCAGATCTCCCGCACGATCCGGTCGCCGTTTTCCAACTCAATGACCAGGGGCACGATCGCATGGAATACACGGCCTTCCTGTTCCTGCAATAACTGTCCGCGCACCGTGAACCCGTTGCCGGTTCCCGCGCCGCCCGCTTCACTGCCGGCATGATACACCCGGTAGACCGGATAACCCGTGTCCCGGATCCACTGGTCGAAGAACCAGTCCATCTCCCTGCCCGTTTCCGTTTCCACCGCGGCCGCGAAGTCCGCCGTCGTAACCAGCTTGCCCGCGTATTGCCGGCAGAACCGTGATAGCACGTTCATGAAGTGCTCGTCGCCGATAGTGTGGCGCAGCATGTGGAGTACCATGGCGCCCTTCTCGTAGACGACGGCCTGGTAGTGCTCCCCGAGCCGCATGCCCAGGTCGATCGCACCGTTCCGATCGGCGAACAGGGCCTGGTCCGTGTGCCGTTTCAGCATCTCGCGGAACGCTTCGGGACCGGTCTCACTTTCGATGTACAGGTCCGCCGCATAGGTCGCCATGGCCTCCGAAAGCCAGGCGTCGCGGTACGTCTTCGGGACCACAGTGCCGCCCCACCACTGGTGGGCGAGTTCATGGGCCAGGAACCCGCGGAAGAGGTGTTGCACTTCCGTGTACATGTGGGCGTGCAGGTTCGCTTCCAGGCTGAAGGCATCCTGGAAGTACAGTCCCCACAACATCAGCATCGACGGCAGGGCCCGCCCGAAGGCATAGTCGTCCGGCATCTGGACGATGTCTAGCTTTTCGTAGGGGTAGGGACCGAAGATCCCGCCGAAGTAGTCCAGCGCGGGGCCGATGTGCGTGAGGATCCGCGCCGTGTTCGACTCGGACGCGCGCCGGTCTTCGTCCACGCTGAGGATCACGTCGATGCCACCCGCGGAGACCGTGCGGGTACGGTTCTCGGAGATCGTCATGCCAAGTGAGGACACGGGCCGTGTCCGCTGCCAGCGTGTGACGCGCCTATCGTCCTCCGCATCGCTGGCCACAGGGGCGCCGACCGTCGCCACCGTCAACTTTTCCGGATAGCGCAGTTCCAGGTCGAAAGTGTACTGATCCTCGTTGGAATGAACGGGGAGCCACTGCTGGTTGGTCAACAGGCCGAAGAAACCGCCGCCGCCCCGGAAGACGTCGCCCTCGTACCAGAGGGTCAGCGTGGTGGTGCTGTCCCGCGGCACCGGCTGCCGGAACGGAACCGTGAGCCAGGTGCCCTGCCGCGTGAACAGCGCGCCGTCGCCGCCGGCGTAGTCCACGCGGTAGACTTCGAGATCCGGGTTCAGCGTGAAAGTCGCCGCGGTAAGCGGGTCCGCCCGGGACGTGATTTCCAGGGTCGTCTTCATGCGCATGCGCCGGCCGCCATGCTCCAGGGACCCCGCGATTTCGTAGTGGTCCAGGGACAGCAGCGGCCCCTGGGGCGTCTCTTCCTCCGCGGCACGGTCGGACGGGCTCTCCGCGGCGCGGCCGAAAGGTTCCTCCGGTCCCGGTGAGAAACGGCACCAGACCACGGGCGGACTGATCTCCGGGTTCCTGGGAAACCCGCTCTTCTGGATCAGGCTGACCGATTCCGATTCATAAGGGCTGTTCGTATAGACGAGCCACCGGTCCGAGTCCGCGAGATCGATCTCCGCCTGCAGGAAATCCGGATGGGTGTGGGCGAGAGAGAAACGTTCCCGGGCGGGTTTCATGTCCAGCAGGTTGTCCCGGTCGACGCGGTTCAGCAGCGCCTTCGCCCGGTCGAATGCCCGCCCGCCCCTGACGCGCGAAAGCGCCACGCCTTCCACCAGGTGCTCATATCCCCCGGGCGACAGGACCAGCACCATCCGGTCGAATCCCGTCGTGTAGGAATCGCCGGTCGTGCGGGCGTACTTGTTCATCTGGTGACGTTCGACGCGGTCCGGCGGCGTAAAGGTGAATCGCCCCGCGCCCACGAGGACCGCGCGCCCGATCCGGTCTCCGGAGAAACCGGGCATCAGCAAACCGTCTTCGATCTCGAACACACCGGCGGGCCGCTCGATCGTCAGGTGGTCGAAAGCGTAGACCTCGTCCTCGCGCAGGGAGAACCGGAAGCCGAGGTGGGCCGCCAGCAGCGGTTCGAACTGTTCGGCCCTCCAGCCATCCCCATGTTGCGCGAAACGGACGTCCCACAGTTCGGCCGAAAGCCGCTCTTCCTCTTCGAAGAAGACATTCAGCCGTACTTCGGGGCGGGCGAGGAGGCTGTCCAACGCATGGCGCTCCCTCAGCCTGATCCTGGCGTCGCCGTACCGTTCGGCCAGGGAAGGATCGCCTTCGCCGAGGACCTCTTCGAGGGGGTGCTCGCCAACTGGCCGGTCATTCATTAGCCGGACCAGTTCCGCCAGGGCCGCTTCGATGGACGGGCCGGGGATGGCGGAACGGTCGGCGGCGCTGTCTTCAATCGCAGGATCTTCGATCGCGGCGTCTGCCGGATGCGGAGTTTCGGCGGCGCGGTCGACAGCCGCCTGACCTTCGACGGCCTGAGGAAGTGGTGCCGCCGCGCTGACGACTGGGATATCGGATGCGAGGGAGAAGAAGTTGAAAAGCAGGCCGGACAGAAGGGTGGGCAACAACCGGGAAGACGGACGTGGGGAGAAGGCGATCATGACCGTTTCATAAACGAGGAATGCATGACCCTAGTCCATCGAATTCCGGATTTCGATCAGGTGGTTACGCAACCACTGTATGAGTTCAGTTTGGGAGGAAGGATCGGCTAGGGGGGCTTTCCGTTCGCCAGGCGCCGCCTCCTCATCGGAAGCGACCTGCTCCACGCCAGAAGCCGCCTGCTCGCTACGGTCCGCCGGCACCGGGCCAGGGTCCGCTTGCACCGGACCGGGCGCTGCCTTCTCCGCGGCGCGATCCGCTCTTTCCGCGGTTCGAGCCGCCTTCTCCGCCCCTCGGTTCGCCGAGGATTCCTGGAGCTTCTTTTTGGCACCGGCGATCGTGTAACCTTCGTCCCGGGTGAGCTGCTTGATCGTGCGGATCAGCTCGATGTCCTTCTCCCGGTACATCCGCTTGCCGGCGCGGTTCCGCTTGATGCGAAGCTGGCCGAACTGATCTTCCCAGAACCTGAGTACGGACGGTTCCAGTTCGAGCATGGCCGAGACTTCGCTGCTGGAAAAATACAGCTTGTTCATCGTTTCCCTTCCCGCCCGCGGATCAGCACGCGAATGGGCGAGCCCTCGAATACGAAGGCCTCCCGGAGCCGGTTCGACAGGTACCGCCTGTACGAATCAGGGATCGCGTCCGGATGGTTCACGAAAAACACGAAGGTGGGCGGCGCATTCTGTACCTGCGTGCAGTAGAGGATGCTGGTCGCCCGTCCGTCCGGCGCGGCCGGGGGCGGATAGTAGGCCGTGATGCTTTCAACGACGCGGTTCAGCTCGCCGGTGGATACCCGGAGCGAACGCATCTCGTGGACGTGGCGCGTCTTCTGCATGATCTGGGTCACCCCGCGGCGGGTCTCGGCCGAAACGAACAGGATCGGCGCGTAGTCGGCGAACCGGAGGTATTCCCTGGCCGTCTGGGCGTAGGCCTCGGTCGGATGCTCGGTCCGGTCCACCAGGTCCCACTTGTTGAAGGCGATGACCAGCCCCTTCCCGGCCTCGTCCACCTGCGAGACGATCCGCTGCTCCTGCGTGGCCAGGCCGTCGACGGCGTCCACCAGGAGCACCGCCACGTCGCAGCGCGCTATGCTCCGCATCGTCCGCGTGAAACTGTAGAACTCGATATCGCTCTTGATCCGCGACCGGCGCCGGAGGCCGGCCGTGTCGATCAGGCTGTACTTCACGCCCTGCCTTGTGATTTGCGTGTCCACCGAGTCCCGCGTCGTACCGGGAACTTCGGAGACAATCACCGTGTCCCTGCCCACGATGGCGTTGACCAGGGACGATTTGCCCACGTTCGGCCTGCCCACGATCGCCACCTTGATCGCACCGTCTTCCTCGTCCTCGACGGGCTCGGGATCGGGCATTCGCTCCGCCAGCAGGTCCATCAGGTCGCCCGTATTGCGTCCCTTCAGGGCGGAGATCATCACGGGCTCGCCCAGCCCCAGGGCGCCGAACTCGTAGGCGTGATTCTCCTGGGCGCCGCTGTCCACCTTGTTGGCGACGACGATGACCCGCTTGCCGGCCCTGCGGACGACCTCGGCCGCCTTCTGGTCCAGGGGCGTGATGCCCGTGCGGACGTCCGTGACCAGCAGGATCACGTCGGCTTCGCTGACGGCCAGCCGGGCCTGCTGCTCGATGGCCGCCTCCATGGGCTCGTCGGATTCCGGAACCAGGCCGCCCGTGTCCACCACGGTGAACTTCTTCCCGAACCAGTCGGCGTCGGCGTAGTGCCGGTCCCGCGTAATGCCCGGGGCGTCGTGCACGATGGCGTCTCGGCGGCCGATCATCCGGTTGAACAGCACCGACTTGCCCACGTTGGGGCGTCCTATGATGGCGATGACAGGGGACATGTTTGTCTAACCGTTCGCTCCCCTGAGTCCCGGAAGTTCCCGCACGTGGCCGGGGAAGAGTTCCACCGGCACCCCGATCCGCTTGCTCAGGCCGGGCAGGTTCATGTCGTCCAGCAGCAGGCCGTCGTCGTTCAGCACATTCGGCGGAAGGTACACGCGGTCGCCCACTTCCTCGTCCTTCAGCGCGTGGAGGATGTCCTTGCCGGTCAGCAGTCCCGACACCGTGATCCCCGGGCCGAAGAACGTGTTCTCCGCCACGACCAGATTCGCTTCCACGTGCTCCACCCGGTTAAGGGGTTCCACGAGCGAAGTCCGGACCACGTGCTGCGCCAGTTCGGCCGTGACCAGCGTCGTCCGGAGTGGTTCGGCCGCCCGTTCCGGGAGCGAATGCGTCTGTTCGCCCATTTCGGTTTCAAACTGCGTGACCATGCCGACGCCGTTCTCCACGACAGGACAGTCCTCATAGAAAGACGGCGGAGGAAACGGCGTAGATGACATCAGGTACCACTCGTCGGACAGGTAGACCAGCGGATGCCCATGCCGATCGCGAAGCTCCTCCTGCCAGGCGCCGACCGTATCGATCATGCGCCGGGCGTAGTCCACGGTGACCGGCTCGAGGTGATACAGTCCCTGGCGGTGTTCGGTAAGGCCGACGGGCACGATGGAGATCGACTCCACCGCCGGATACAGTTCGGCCAGGTCGTCCACGGTCTTCCGCAGCGCGGGGCCGTCGTTGAGTCCGGGACAGAGGACGATCTGCGTCTCGATCAGGATGCCGCCCTCGGCCAGCCGCTCGAGGATGGGCATGACGTCCTTCGCCTTGGGCGCGCCCAGCAGCATCCGGCGCAGTTCCGGGTCCGTGGCGTGGACCGACACGTAGATCGGACTCAGGCGCTGCACGATGATGCGTTCGAGGTACGCGTCGGACGCGAAGGCCAGCGTCACGTAGTTGCCGTAGAGGAACGTGAGGCGCACGTCCTCGTCCTGGAAGTACACGGCCTTGCGCATGCCCTTCGGATTCTGGTGGATGAAGCAGAAAACACACTTGTTCGCGCAGGCCTGGTAGGGCGGTTCGTGGAGAGACAGGCCGAGGTCTTCATCCGGATCCTTCTCCACGTCGATCAGCACCCGGTTTCCATTGGCCTGGAGGATGTCGAGTTCCAGCACGTCTTCGCTGGACCAGAACCGGTAGTCGAGGGAATCCCTGACCCGGGCCTGGTTGATCCGGATCAACCGGTCCCCGGGGACCAGGCCGACATGTTCCGCAATGCTGTCCGGACGCACCTGTTCTATCCGCATATCACCTAACACTTTGAAATATCAGTGACAACAAAGCGTCATCACAAGCAATCGTTTAAGTGTCTACATATAACGATTTGCGACTCTTGGAAATATAGAGAATCGGACCCTTTCTGTCAAGGGGATTGGCGCGCTTACGGAACCCCTGGTTGGCGCACCTGGAAGCCAGCATGCGAGGGGTGCGGAAAACCTGTAAACACGCCCGCCGGGATACGGACTTTTCGCTTGCCCGCGGCGCCGAGATCGGGCTATATTGGATAAGCTGGCCCGCCAGACGGATTCGCGGGTGTAAGCGTATGAATTTACAGTCTTTACAGGCCGCCGCACGGTGCTGTACGACCGGCGGACCGGCGCCGCGCCAGTTTATGCATCGGAGAATCCCGGGGAAACAGCGATGCCGCCCAAAACCATGTACGAGAAGGTCTGGGACCAGCACGTCGTCAAGGAGATGCCCGACGGGCTCACTGTCCTGTACATCGACGCCCACCTGATCCACGAGGTGACCTCTCCGCAGGCTTTCGAAGGACTGCGGGCCGCGGACCGGAAGCTGAGACGGCCCGACCTGACCTACGCCACGATGGACCACAACGTGCCCACCACCGACCGGTCCCTTCCCATGACCGACGAAATCGCGCGCCTGCAGGTGGACATGCTGGCCTGGAACTGCGAGGCGTTCGGCGTGCCCCTGTACGATCTCGACTCGCCCCGCAACGGGATCGTCCACGTGATCGGTCCGGAGCTGGGCATCACGCAGCCGGGCAAGACCATGGTCTGCGGCGACAGCCACACGTCCACTCACGGCGCCTTCGGCGCGCTGGCCTTCGGCATCGGCACGAGCGAGGTCGAGCACGTCATGGCCACGCAGTGCCTGCTCCAGAAGCGCTCCCGGACTTTCGAGATCCGCGTGGACGGCGTATTGAGCGACGGGGTGACCGCCAAGGACATCATCCTGAACATCATCCGCCGCACCGGTACGGCGGGGGGCACGGGCACGGTCATCGAATACGCGGGCAGCACGATCCGCGGTCTTTCGATGGACGAACGGATGACCATCTGCAACATGTCCATCGAACTGGGTGCGCGGGCCGGGCTCATCGCGCCGGACGACACGACCTTCGAGTACCTGGCGGGCCGGGAGTTCGTTCCGGACGGCGGGGCCTTCGACCGGGCCGTGGCGGAGTGGCGGACGCTGGCCACCGACGACGGGGCCGAATTCGATGAGCGGCTCGCGCTCAAGGCGGACGAGATCGTGCCCCAGGTGTCGTGGGGCACCAATCCCGGCATGGTGACGGACGTGACCGGTGTCGTGCCCGATCCCGCCGGGATGGATAGCGAGAACGACCGGCGCGCGGCCGAGAAGGCCCTCTCCTACATGGCGCTGGAACCCAACACGTCGATCACCGATATCGAGATCGACCGCGTCTTCATCGGCAGCTGCACCAATTCACGGCTGAGCGACCTGCGGGCGGCGGCGGACGTCATCAAGGGCCGCCGCGTATCGCCGCGTGTGAACGCCCTGGTGGTACCGGGGTCCACCGCGGTCAAGCGGCAGGCCGAAGCCGAGGGACTGGACCGGGTGTTCCTGGAGGCCGGTTTCGAGTGGCGCGAGGCCGGTTGCAGCATGTGCCTGGGCATGAACCCGGACATCCTGCAGCCCGGCGAGCGGTGCGCCAGCACCTCGAACCGCAATTTCGAAGGCAGGCAGGGCCGGAACGGCCGTACGCATCTGGTCAGCCCGGCCATGGCCGCGGCGGCCGCCGTCGCCGGCCATTTCGTCGACGTGAGAGACTGGTAGGCAATCCGAAAACGGCGCAAACCGCAAACGACGCTAACCGAAAACGGAGCAAGCATGGCGGAACCCTTTACCACGCACACCGGCCTGGCGGCCCCGCTCGACCGGATCAACGTGGATACGGACCAGATTATCCCGAAGCAGTTTCTGAAACGGATCGAACGCACCGGGTTCGGCCAGTTCCTGTTCTATGACTGGCGGTTCACGGGCGACGGAACGCCCGATCCCGGATTCGTGCTCAACGAAGACCGCTACCGGGACGCCACGATCCTGGTGGCCGGGGACAACTTCGGCTGCGGGAGTTCCCGCGAGCACGCGCCCTGGGCCCTGCAGGACTACGGCTTTCGCGTGATCATCGCGCCGTCCTTCGCGGACATCTTCTACAACAACTGCTTCAAGAACGGCCTGCTGCCCGTCGTGCTGCCCGGAGATACCGTGCGCCGCATGCTCGCCAGCGCGGCGGAACAGCACCCCTACTCCATCTCGGTGGATCTCGAGCGGCAGATCGTCACCGAGCCCGGCGGCGCGTCCGAGCCCGGCGGTGCTCCCGATCCCGGCGGCGTGTCTCACCGTTTCGAGGTCGACCCCTTCCTAAAGCACTTTATCCTTGAGGGTCTGGACGAAATCGGCTGGACCCTGCAATTCGAGGACGACATAGCGGCGTATGAACGTACCCAGTGTACCGGTTGACCAACTGCTCGCGCTGTCCCAGGCCAGCGACGAAATGTTGCGCAGCGTGTTTCACCGGGACCGTCACGCCACCCTGCGCTCGGTGACCCGGTGCGTCCACGACCTGCTCGACGCCGAGTACTGCGGCATCTTCCTGGTGCCCGACGACACGCCCCACGAACTGGAACTGACGGCTCAGTACTCGGACCTGACCGGCCACGACGACCCGCCGCCCGTCCGCCTGCGGATCCACAGCGCCGCGAAGGGCGGCATGACCGGCCACATCGCGGACCAGGGAGACGTCGTGCGCCTGCGCGGGACGCAGATCACCGAGAGTCCCTTCTATACGGCGGAAGTCCGAGAATACCTGGCCAGCAAGAAACTGCGCTCTCTCCTCGCCATTCCCCTCAAGGACCCCAAGGAAACGGTGCTGGGACTCGTCAAGGTGGAGAACAAGAAGCGGCCCGACGGCACGCCCCTGGAGTCGGGCTTCGACGAGGCCGACGAGTCCATCGCCCGCATCCTGGCCAATACCATCTCGCTCGTCCTGGAACATCTGCGGACCGATTCCATCAACCGGAGCCTCGTGCAGGCGATACACTCGATACGGGACCGTGGATCCATGCTCGACCAGATCCTGCAGTGCAGCCGGGCGCTGGTCCGCGCCGACCGGAGCGGTCTCGTCCTGTGGAACGATGCGCGCGGCGACCTGGTCATCGGCGGCCAGCTGGGGGAACGCTCCCTGTCCCTTGGCAGGTCGGTACCACGCCCCAGTGTCGTCCGTCGCCTGTGGCACGATCCCGATCTGCGCGAAATCCGCGTCCCGGACGTTTCGGCCGACCCGTACTACCATGCGATCGACGCCAGGACCCGCAGCCAGGCAGCCGTCAAGCTCCGTTTCGAGGACCGGGACATCGGCGTGCTGAGCGTGGAGTCCTTCAGAGAAGACGCCTTCGACGATCACGACCTGGAAATGCTCCAGTGGCTGGGCCATTACGCCGTCATCGCCTACCAGGTCGTCGGCAGGGAAGTCCAGTTCCGCGGGATCGTGGAGCGCCTCGTCGAACAGTCGCCCCATCGCGACGAACTGCTCAACCGCATCCTTGTCAGCATACGGTCGATCTACGGCTTTACCGACTGCGTGATCTACACCGTGGACAACACGGCGCAGATGCTTCAGTGCCGGTCCTACATCGGTTGCGAGGGATTCGACGAAGACCCGTCGGTGCTGAGCTACCGGTTTGACGACAACACCCTCGCGAGCAAGGTCTACCGGGAACGCAAGGGATACCTGTGCGTCGACCCCGAGACCGATCCTTACATCAGCCGGCACGCGCTCGAAAGGTTCGGGTTCACCTCGCCCATTCTCGCCATACCCCTTATATACAACGAAAAGGTCGTGGGCACGTGCACCCTCTGGAGCCAGGACGGGAAGGTGACGCCCGGCCCCCATCACCTGGTCGAGATGGAGCCCTTCGCACGGCTGGCGGCCGCCAACATCGCCCTGGCGGAGACCGAACAGCACCGAAGCACCGTGCTGGTATCCATCCAGGAGATCCTCAACCAGATGCAGACGGAGATGTCGCGGGAGAAGAACCTGCGTCTCATCCTCCAGGGCATCCAAGACGCGGGATTCGACCGGGTGCGTATCTACGAGACGGACGAGGCCCAGGAAAAACTCGTGGGGATCGACTCCGTCGGCATGGAGGATCCGGCGTCCTTCGTCGGCTACGCCATGACCATCCGGGACAACCCCTACGTCCACCACGTGGCGAAGCAGTCGCTCACCCGGCCCGCCGCCTGCTGGTTCGACCCCGCGGACCCGGCTTACTGGGGCGTGGACCCGGCCGCCGCCAGCCTGGGCAAGGACGACGACCTGCCGTGGCTGGACGTTCCCCTGGTCATCGCGGGAAGGTTCTACGGGATGATCGGCGCGGACAACATGCATACCCGCCGCGAAATCACCAGCGACCACCTGGACTTCATGAACGTCGTGGGCGCCCTGACCGCGCAGGTCATCGCCAACTCGCAGACCGTCGACCTCCTGCGCGACCGCACCCGGGCCGAGGCGCGGAGCGAACTGGCCCAGCGGACGCTCCACGCGTTGAAGACGCCCGCGATGGCCACGCAGATCTTCCTCCGGCATCTCGGCGAGTCGGTCGCGGACATGCCGGCGAACAACGGCCGGCCGGGAGAGCTCATGGACAAGATCCGAGGGCAGGTCGACCGGATCGCCGCCATCGCGGAGGACATGCAGCGGTTGACGAAGTTGACCTTTACCCCGAAACGGAAGGTGAACGTCAACGAGGTGGTGCGCCGGACCGTCATGGACGGACTGATCAGTGAAGACTGCCGGGTGGAGTTCGACTTCGTGGAACCGGCGCCCCAGGTGGAGGGCAACGTGGAGGAGATCGATCAGGTCATTACCGAACTGACCGGCAACGCGTGGAAGGTCATGGGGTACCGGGGTGGCATCCAGGTATCTACCCGGATAGGTCCCTCCACCGACTATCCGCGGTTGTCGCATGGGAAAGAAGGCCGGTACGTGCTGATCGACGTGCACGATTCGGGCCCCGGGATCCCGGAGAACGTGCTCAAAGAATTGTTCGAACCCGGCGTGTCGACCACCGGCGGATCCGGGCTCGGGCTGTATGCCATACGGACCATCGCCGAAGAGCACCAGGGCGAGGTCTGGCTCGAGGATACCGGTCCGCACGGCGCCACCTTTACCTTCGCCCTGCCCCTGGCAAACTGAGTCGGTTATGGCCAAACCTCTCGTACTCCTCCTCGATGACGACCCCGCCATCACCGACGCCGTTTCCCTCGACCTGGAACCGGATTTCGACGTGATCTGCGCCACCGGCGTGGACGAGTGCGTGGACCGGATCGGCAACGCCCGCGGCGCCGTCGACGTGGCGGTGATCGACATGTGGATCGAAACGGACCGGGAAGGCGGACTCGAAGCGATCCGGCGCATCCGGGCCCTGGAGTCTCCGCCGGAATGCGTCGTGCTGACCGCGTACGGGACCCAGCCCAACATCGTGAAGTGCATGGAGGCGGGGGCCTTCAGCTACGTGGAGAAGTCGGGCCGGATCGCCGACGACACCACCGGTCTCCTGGTCACGGCCATCAACCGGGCGCTGGAGACGCGCCATCTGAAACAGCTCGAGGCGGCCCAGGAACAGATCAAGGCGGACGAGCGCCTCAAGCAGGACATCCAGCGCGCCTACGAGATCCAGCGTTCCATGCTGCCTCAGGAGGACCTGCTGCACGCCGGCATGCAGTTCACCGGCTACTGCCGTCCGGCCGAGAATGTGGGAGGCGACTACTACGACTACTTCGCGCTGCCCGACGGGCGGGTCGGCCTGCTGATCGGCGACGTCACCGGCCACGGGTTCAACGCGAGCCTGATCATGGCCATGGCCCGCAGTTGCCGCTCCACCCAGACCCGGATCGACCCGGACGTCACTCCGGTCATGGACGCCCTCAACCGGATCGTGCAGACAACCGGTCCCGACTGGCTGTTCATGACGGCCTGCTACCTGGTGATCGATCCGGACGCGCGGCGGTACGCCTACGCTAACGCCGGCCATCACTTTCCGCTTCACTACCGCGCGGACACGCGCACGGCCGAACCCCTGGAGTCCACCGGCCCCCTGCTGGGGATTGACGCCGGCACGACCTACGAAGCGGTGGAACGATCATGGAGCCCGGATGATGCCCTGGTCCTCTTTTCGGACGGAATCGTCGAAGCGGAGAACGCGACCGAAGAGGTCTTCGGCGAAAACCGCCTTCGGGACGTAGTGGAAACCCACGGACACCGGCCGCCTTCGGACCTGAAGCAACAGATCATCCGTGCCGTCGAGGCTTTCAGCCAGGGCGTGCCGTTTATGGACGACGTGACGCTCCTGGTGGCCAAACTGTAGGAATCTGCGCAACGCGTAACGTGTATTCTTCGGGGCGCGCGCCTGCGACATCCGGGGCGCACGCCGGGCGCACGCGGGATTATACGCCGAGTACTCCGTTATGAAGATCATCGAAGAACCCCTGGCTATGCTGGCCGAACACGGCCATGTACCCATCGCCTACGAGGTGAGATCCCAATTCCGGGCCGATCCGGCGGACGGCGGCCTGGGAGGTATCGCGCTGGTGGAAGAACCGGTGGATCCCCCCTACGTCAAGGACTACGATCGGACCTCCGAAGAAGGGCCTGCCCGGTGGCCTGCCCGGTGGCTCGGCCGGTGGGACACTTCGGCGTGGGGACTGCTCGCGGCCTACGACGGCTCCCGGCGCGTGGGCGGCGCGTTGCTGGCCCGCAGCACGCCGAACGTGAACATGTTGGAGGGCCGGGACGACCTCCTGGTGCTGTGGGACCTGCGCGTCCACCCCGACCATCGCGGGGCCGGCGTCGGACGGAAACTCTTCGAGGCCGCGGTGGACTGGGGGCGGCGCCACGGCTGCGTCGAGCTGAAGATCGAAACCCAGAATACCAATGTGCCCGCGTGCCGGTTCTATGCCCGCCAGGGATGCCGCCTGGGCGCCATCATTTCCCACGCCTACGAGGAGTTCCCCGACGAGCTTCAGCTGATCTGGCGCATGCCGCTGTGACGGGCATTTCCGCCTTGCGTCCCGGTTTCGCCGGCGTATAATGAGGAATATCCGGCAGGCCGGGAAGTCTAGCGGCTAAGGACCATCCCGCGAATTCCGCCCCGCAGTGAAGTTATGCCCTGTGCGGGGCTTCCCCTGTCGGTTGCCGGTTGATCAGTTGTACAATTGTACAATATATATTCCCGTCGATAGACTTTCTCGTCAGGCACCCCGGACCGCGCCATGCATCCCACGCCCTTGACCGCATCCCAGCGCCGCTCCTTCGAGGAGGACGGCTACCTCGTCGTCCGTGGCGCGCTGGACCCTGCGCAGGTCGAAGCGCTCACCGAGACGGGCGACCGGCTCATGGAAGGGTTCGAGTACCCCGAATTCTACGCCCATCGCCGTCCGGGTCTCGTGCAGGAGCAACCCTTTCTCGACCTCGTAACGAACGAGCGTACGGTCCCGCTGATCGTGGCGCTCCTCGGCTTCAACATCCACATCACGAATACGGCGCTCATTTACAAGCACCCGGAGGCGCCCGGCGATACCGGCCAGGTCAACTGGCACCGCGACGTGGGCGTCTCGCTGGACGTGGGCCACGTGGTGCTGCCCTTCGTGGGTCTGAAGATCGGTTATTGCCTGACGGATTTCCAGGCGCCGGATACGGGGGCGACCATGTTCGTCCGTGGCAGCAACAACCTGAAATCCGCGCTGCCCATACGAAAGGGCCGGATCCATCCCGACGAATACGTGCAGCCGATCCTTCGGACCGGCGACGCCTTCCTCTTCGAAAACCGCACCTACCACGCGCCTGCGTTGAACTTCACGAGCCAGGTCGCCAAGGTGGTGATCTACGGCTACCATTACCGGTGGATCAAGCCGGACCACTACATGCGGTTCTACAACGGCGTGCCGCAGCCCGATGCCGGCCTGCTTGCAGCCACCGACGACGTCGGACGCCAGTTGCTGGGCGCCACCGTGGACTCGGAGGGCCGAGAGGCGCCCGACGGCATCGACTGGCCCATCCGGGAATGGGCCGATCGTCATGGACTCGACGTGTCGCAGCACACGCATACCGTGGAAGTTTGATCGCAAGCCTGATCCACCGTTGCCCGGTAGGAACCCATGTACCTGAAACACATGCTTCCCCATCAACTGCGCGAGGCCGTGGAACGGGGCGACCCGCTACTGGTCCCCGCCGGATGCATCGAGACCCACGGACCCCACATGGCCATCGGCCACGACACGATCATCGTCGAAGAGATCTGCGCGCGCGTGGGGAAGCGCCTGGACGCGGTCATCTCGCCGCCCTTCGATTTCGGCCCCACCGGATACGCCCTCGGCGGTCCCGAGGACGGCACCATCGACCCCGATTACGATGCCTTCGGGTCGTACGTCAAGTCGATCCTGCGTAATTTCCTGGAGATGGGCTTCGGGCGTGTCTACGTAATGATCATGCACCAGGGCATGGAGGCCCCGCTGGCGCTGGCCTTCAAGAAAGCCGCGGCGGAATTGTCCTTCGAAATGGTCCTGGCCGAAGGAAAGCCGCGGGGTTGGTGGGCAGATGCCAGGATGTCCAGGGAGGCGCGCCTATTCGGCCGGATACAGGTTCACCCCATGATCCTGCCCGCCGCATCCCCGCCCGCCGGCGGCGACCACGCCGGGTACAACGAGACTTCCTTCCTGCTGGCCACGCGCCCGGAATTGGTGGACCAGGGCCGCCTGGACGAGAATGCGCCGTGGTACTGCCGGCAGGACGAAGACCGGAACAGCTGGACGGCCAACGCGGCCCATGGGCAGGCCATGGTCGAGGCGGTCGTCGACGCGTGGGTCGAACTACTGCAGCGCTGAACACAAATCGAAGCGACTAACCGAAGCGTTTCACTGTGGAAAGGAGCAACACATGCGGTCCATTTTCGTCGGTATCGAGTACGCCGGCAAGTCTACCCTGATCGATCACCTGGACGCCTACTATCAGAAACGGCGGCGCCGGACCCATCTCGACGATCACTTCACCATCCCGGACGCTTCCCTGAGTCCCGTTTCCCGGGCGCAGTATATCCACTATCCCGACGACGTGAAGGAACGCATGCAGCGGATGCAGCTGCACTACCACGTGGAGGTCATCCGCAACTACCCCCACACGCTGATCGCCGGCTGGCACATCGAGGAGAAGGTCTACTGCGACGTATACGGCAACGTCGAGGGGAATCCCTACTATCCCAACTACGTTCACCACAACCAGCGGCACTACGAGGTGCTGGTCCTGGAAGCGCGGCTGCCCGACGTCGTGCTGATCCACCTCACCGCCGACGACGAGGCGATCCGCGAGCGCATGCGCACGGACCCCCACGAGTACCAGATCATCGACGAAAAGGACATTCCGGATCTCAAGAAACGCTTCGAGGACGAAGTCGACCAATCGCTCTTGACGCGCAACGGCCACCTGATCACGCTGGATACGACCGAAAAGTCACCCGCGGAGTCGCTGGACGAACTGCTGCTGAAGACCGATCCGCTGGTGACCGACGGGGAACTGGCCATGCGGGCCATGGCGGTGCCCGATGAGGACTACGAGGTCAGGTACGAGAACGGAGTAAGGAAGATGGTGTAGGGGGGGTGCAGGGGGAAGTGATAGGTTTTTAAGGTTTTTTTAGAGTTTTTTTAAGTCCATAACGAGATCGTGGGTTTCAATTCCGACGATTTAATTATGGACCAGTTTATTTTGATCATAGGGTCGGTATCGACTGCATGTCTCGTTCTCCTGGCAGTGGTTTCGCTGGCGTGGAAGTTCGCTCATCGGAATCTGGATGAGTTGAAGGCACTTCGTGAATCCGTTGATGAAATAAAAAGCGTACTGTTTGAAATCAACGGCAGGCTGGGAAGAGTAGAGGGCAGGCTGGATAGCATTGAAGGCGAGCCAGGCTATAACCCAATTACAGGCGGGGTGAGGGATAGTGACCGTTAAACTGACCGAAGAAGCCAAAACGCTTGTTCTGAAAGCCTTGCAAACCGGAGATGGACTGATTCTGACGGGGCAGACGTTTTCGGGGTGGTTCGTTCAGACTGGTCAATGGAATTCTGGTTTTGTCAGAAGCAGCGAAGAGAATGTATGGAAAGATGCGTTGGAATCTCTCTGCCTGAGTGACCTGGTGGTGCTTTCAGGTATCCAGTTGTATAGGCTGACATCAAAAGGCCGGCAGTTGGCCAATTCACTCAAATCCGAATAGTACCTGCCCCTGAGGAACCGTACGATGACCGAGATATCCCGTGATAGCTGGACCTTCGGCGCACAGATCGTAACTGCTGTTGGGATGTTCATTGTAACCCTGGGCATCTTGTTCATCGCGACGCTTACTTATCTGGATCGGGAAGATCAGGGATTCAGGAACGAGATTCGGACAGAATTGGCCGCGATCCGAACCGAGATGCAAACCGACTTTACCGAAATCCGAACAGCGATGAGAGACATGAACAATCGTCTCGACAACATCAACACCCGTCTCGGAAGGGTCGAGGGGTATCTGAGGGTATCCGGTGAAGAGTAGCGCAGTTAAATTTACGCTGCCAGGCCCTTGCCCTGGGCTTCCTTGATGCATTCGGCGAGAATGGGCACGCCTTCGCGGATGTCCTCGATCGTGGGGAACCCGAATGCGATGCGGAGGTACGGGATGTCCTCGTTCGCCGCACTGAAGGACTGACCGAGACTGAAGAAAACCCCCCGTCCGGCCGCCAGTTGCAGCGCTTTCCGCGTGTCCGTCGCCGCGGGGATCCTGACCCATACGAACATGCCGCCGGGCGGATCCGTCCACCACACCTCCTCGCCCAGATCGCTGAAGTGGGTCGCCAGCGATTCGACCAGGGCGTCCTTTCGCGCCTTCATGACCTCGTTCACTTCGCGGATGTGATCCCAGAGATGATCGCCCAGGTATTCGGCCACGATCATGCTCGCCAGCGCGTTGGTCCCACCATCCATCTTGTTCGCCATGATCCGCTGCTGAAGCACCTCCGGCGCGATGAAGTAGCCCTGCCGGACGCCCGGCCCGAGGATCTTGGAGAAAGAGCCGACGTACACGACCCGGTCGTCTTCGTCCAGGTGATACAGGTTCGGCGGCACTGGATCGGACTGGAACACGAGGTCGGCGTAGCAATGGTCGTCCACGACCAGCGTGTCGAACGCCCTGGCCAGTTCGAGGAGGCGCTTGCGACGCTCCATAGGCAGGATGGAGCCCGTGGGATTGTGATGGGTGGGTATGGTGTAGATGAACTTCGGCGGCGTGCCCGCGTCGACGAGTCCTTTGAGCACGGTCTCCAGTGCATCCGGCACCAGGCCCTGGTCATCGATGGGCGCCGGCGCGATGCGCACCTGCCGGCTCCGGAACACGCTCAGTGAGCCGCCGTAGGAAAAGGACTCCGTGACGATCGTATCGCCTGGCGACGCGAAGGCGTCCGTGGTCAACTGCAGCGCCTGCATGGATCCGGACGTCAGCACGATCTCCTCCAGGGGCACTGCCCGTCCCGTACCGCGTTCGTAACGCTCCGCCGCGATGGCCCGCAAGGGTTCGAAACCGCGGCTGTCCGGGTAATTCACCAGTTCCGCGCCTCGGGCCCTTATGACTTTCGCGGCGGCCTCCGCCAGCGCGTCCGAAGGAAAGGAAAGCGGATCGGGCCTTCCCGCGCCGAAATTGATCTCACGCATGGACCTGCTCCTGTAGGGTGGCGGTTACACAGATGCCGGTTTTTGGATATTCGATGCCCAGGTAAGTCGACCAGAGAATGTAGAGCGGCGGTCCAGCGTCTGTCAACCGGTTATGCCAGGTCCCGGGGGCCGTTGACAGGTAATCGCGACCCTTCTACATTGATCCTACCGGTCCCGGAAGCTCGAATCTATCGGTTCTCCAACTATGACACCGTTCCGCTTTCTCCTGTTCTGCCTCGTTGTGTCGTGCCTGGCCGTTGCTACCGTCGCCCACGCACAGGACCAGCCGCCCGATCGGGCCCAGCTCCCGAACCCGGCACAGCCGAACCCGGCACAGCCGAACCAGGCACAGCTCCCGAACCCGGCACAGCCCCCGAACCCGGCACAGCCCCCTGTCCGGGTCGAGATCCCGCTCTTCGAGGGCGGGCAGGGCCTGGAGTTCTTCCTCGAGTGCGCCCGGACCTACGAACAGGAACACGAAGGCGTGGTGATCGACCTCTACGGCGATCCGCGCATCCACGACAAGGTGCGGGTGCGCATCCTGGAACGGTCCTTCCCCGAGGTCACCAACGCCCGCCTCAACTACTGGGCGCTCATCCGCAACGGCGACCTGCTGCCCCTGGACGAGTTCCTCGACCAGCCCAACTGGGAAGGCGACCGCACCTGGCGCGAATCGTTCCTGCCCGGCACCCTGGCCCAGTACACCCACGAGGGAAAGACCTACGGCGTCCCGCTCATGGCGTCGGCCTATGCCGTATGGTACAACAAGAACATGTTCGAAGAAAACGGCTGGGAGCCGGCGACGACCTGGGAGGAGTTCTTCGCGCTATGCGAAGAGATCAAGGCCGCCGGCATGTGGCCGCTCGCCTTCCAGGGCCGTTACCCGGGCTACGTGCAGGCCGTGATCGACCACGGATACTATCACCTCGCCGGGCCTGAACGGTACTTCGATCAGAAGAACCTGGTGCCCGGCAGTTTCGACAATCCCGAGTTCACCGAGGCCCTGTCCGTCGCGCAGCGGATCGCGCTGAACTACTTCCAGCCCGGCGCCATGGGCATGAGCCACACCGAATCCCAGCTCGAGTTCTTCCTGGGGCATACGGCCATGATCTTCTGCGGTTCGTGGCTCAAGAGCGAGATGCTGGGCAAGATCCCGGACGATTTCCGGTTGGGGTCATTCAACATCCCGGTGGCGCCGACCGGAAAGGCGGATCCCACGGCCGTGTACGGCGGTTCCGGGTACTATTTCGTCCTGAAGGACAGCGAGAATCCACTGGCCGGAGTCGAGTTCCTGCGCTTCATGACTTCGCGGCGCATGGCCGGCCTGTTCGCCCGGATGCGCGACATCCCCGTGTCCGTGACCGGCGTATCCGAAGCGAACCTGACCGAGGACATGGCGGACCTGGCGGACATGCTGAAGAACGCGGCCGTCACCTACGGCACGCCGCCCGGTGAGGGTTATCCGGCCATGACACAGTACTGGACCGACGCCCGCTTCAGGGTGATTACCGGCCAGGCCACGCCCGCCGAGGCCGCCGCGGAACTGGAAGCCGCCGCGGCCGTCGTTCGGCGGCAGACCATTGCGCCGGACGAGATCAACATCCGGCACGTCTGGAAGCCCGGCCTGCTGATCGGCCTCATGGCCCTGGCCATCGGCTACTGGTCGGCCACGACCTACAAACGCTACCGGGACCGCAGGCGCGCGGGGAAATCGCACGTCGCCGGCCTCCCATTCCTCCGGCGGACCGACCGGATCATCTTCATCGCGCCCGCCCTGCTGCTCTACGCGGTCTTCGTCATCATCCCGAGCGCGAAATCGTTCCTCTGGAGCCTGAACGAATGGGACGGGCTGACCGACATGCGCTTCACGGGCCTGCTCAACTTCGGCCGGCTGCTCTTCGAAAGCGACGGGTTCTGGATCGCGCTGAACAACAACCTGTTCATCATGTTCGTCATCCCGCTGTTCGTCATCCCGATCTCCCTCTTCCTGGCCGTGTGCATCAGCCGGCAGATCCGGGGATCGAAGTTCTTCCGCATCGCCTTCTTCTTCCCGAACATCCTCGGAGCCGTGGCCGCGACACTCCTCTGGATGCACCTCTACAACCCCCAGGGCGGACCGATCAACGCCGCGCTGGTGGGACTCGGCATGATCCTGTCCGCGGTGGGCTTCGAGAGCGCGGGAAGCTGGCTGCAGGCCATGGAAGGATTCGCCTGGCTGTCGCAGTCCAACCTGTACTGGGCGCTCATCCCCATGTCCATCTGGGGCGCCTGCGGCTTCAACATGATCCTCTTCCTGGCCGCCATGGAAAGCATACCCCAGAGCCTCTACGAGGCGGCGGACATCGACGGTGCCTCGTCGTGGCGGCAGTTCTGGACCATCACCCTGCCGCTGATCTGGGAGGTGCTGTCCATCTCCATCGTGTTCATGGTCATCGGCGGGATGAAGGCCTTCGAGACCATCTGGCTCCTGACCAACCAGACGCCCACCACGCAGGTGCACGTCATCGGCACGCTCATGGTGCAGGACATGTTCACCGAGTTCAAGATCGGCGAGGCCACGGCCATCGCGGTGCTGCTCTTCATCATGGTCTTCTTCGGCACGGCCGCCACGCTGCGGCTCATGCGAAGGGAAACGGTGGAATTCTGATGACAACGAGACCGCCGGTCCAAACCAGACCACCGGGCGAAAAAAGCCGTATGTCGACCTGGAATTACGTGATCTATCCGGTCCTGCTCGGTTACCTGGTGATCGTGGTCTACCCGATGGCCTGGCTGCTGTACACGTCGCTCAAGACGGACCGGGAAATCTTCCTGGCGCCTTTCACGCTGCCGGACTGGGCGGACCTGCAGTGGATCAACTTCTCGCGGGCGTGGACGGTGGGGCAGTTCGGGGATTACTTCCTGAACAGCGCGATGCTGACGGTCCTGACGGTGATCCTGTCGCTGCTCTTCGCGGCCATGGCGGCCTATGCCCTCTCGCGTTTTCGTTTCTTCGGCGCCCGGCCCCTGTTCTTCTTCTTCCTGGCCGGGCTGATGGTACCGCTGCAGCTGGCCATCGTGCCCCTCTTCTTCCAGATGAAGGATCTCATGCTGCTCAATTCCCGGCTGGGGCTGCTCCTCGTCTACATCGCCTTCGGGATGCCCTTCGCCATCTTCATCCTGGCGGGCTTCTTCAAGTCACTGCCGTCCGGGCTCCACGAGTCGGCCCTGATGGACGGCGCCGGAGAATTGCGGGCCTTCTGGCACATCATGCTGCCGCTGGCCAAGCCCGCCCTGGTCACGGTGGGCATATTCGCCTTCCTCGGCACCTGGAACGAGTTCTTCATGGCCTTCATGTTCCTGTCCGGCGAGAACGCCGAAAGCCTGCGCACCCTTCCCCTCGGCCTGGCCAACATCACCATCGTGAGCCAGTACCGCAGCGACTGGGGCATGGCTTTCGCCGGCCTGGTGCTCATGATGCTGCCCACCATGGCGGTCTACGCCCTGCTTCAGCGACAGGTGACGAAGGGGATCACGGTGGGGGCGCTCAAGGGGTGACGGAGCGGAGGCCGAGTACAACAGCAGTAGAATAACCGATTGGAAGCCGGGCCGGAGCTGGTCAACCTCGCGGCCGGTTTACAAAGCTATCTGCGCTTTTCCTGAGACAGATTGAAGCTCATGATGATCCGATCGGCATCCTTCCCTTTGGCCCTGGAGCGATTCGGCGCCACGCTATGGTATAGCCAACTGGGGAAGATCAGCATTCTGCCGGCCACAGGTTGGTACCGGACCTTGGTCCAGCAGTTTCGCGGGCGCCTGGTTCCTGGGATGTATTCGACCTGTGTCATCATGTTCTGGGTGCGTGGATCGATAAACTCGATACGACCCGAATTCTTAGGTGCCTGGACGTAGTAGACACCGCTCCAGATGCAGCCGGGATGAATGTGGGCCCGGTTCGAACTCCCCGGCGGATTGATGATCGACCACATGGTGCCGATTTTCAGTCGATAGGACGTGTGGTAGCCCAGTTTGCGGCACATCATGTCCGATACCGCGTCGACCTGTTGTACCAATCCCGCAAACGTGTCGTCCTTGTGCAGCCTAACGTGGCTGTGCCAGCTTCCCAACTCCGGGAAGTTCGACTTGTTAACCCCTGAATCATCGCGTGCGCGTTCGGCGTAGATCGCCTCGATCAGATGGGCGTTCAGCGATTCGCTGTCCGGCAGATCCAGTGAGAAAACCAGGGTCGGAAAGTAGCGGGTCACCTTGAGCGCGTTATCGGACAGACGGGCCGCCGAGTCGCTGTCCACGGCTACATGGTCGGGAGTATCGCGCGCCACCTTATGCCCCATCTTCTTTGATGCGTATCCACGCCTGACCTAATCGTCGTCCTCGTCGTCATCATCGTCCTCATCGTCGTCGTCATCATCGTCCTCATCATCGTCTTCATCGTCGTCTTCGTCGCCCTCGTCACCCTCATCGCCTTCGTCATTCTCGTCGCCTTCGTCGTCCTCGTCGTTTTCATCGCCTTCATCGCCTTCGTCACCCTCGTCGTCCTCATCGCCTTCGTCATTCTCGTCGCCTTCGTCGTCCTCATCACCTTCATCGTCCTCATCGCCTTCGTCGTCCTCGTCGTTCTCGTCCCCTTCGTCGCCCTCGTCACCCTCGTCACCCTCGTCGCCGACTACGTCTTCGTCGCCCTCGTCCCCTTCGTCGCCTTCATCACCCTCGTCGTCCTCGTCACCCTCGTCGCCTTCGTCGTCCTCGTCACCCTCGTCACCTTCATCGTTCTCATCACCCTCGTCGCCGTCTACGTCTTCGTCTCCCTCGTCCCCTTCGTCCCCTTCGTCGTTCTCGTCGCCTTCGTCGTCCTCATTGCCTTCATCGTTCTCGTCGCCTTCGTCGTCCTCATCGCCTTCATCGTCCTCATCGCCTTCATCGTTCTCGTCGTCCTCGTCACCCTCGTCGTCCTCATCACCTTCATCGTTCTCATCATCCTCGTCGCCCTCGTCCCCCTCGTCGCCGTCCACGTCTTCGTCGCCCTCGTTCCCTTCGTCGTCCTCATCGCCTTCGTCGCCTTCGTCGTCCTCGTCGCCCTCGTCATCCTCGTCGTCTTCGTCGCCTTCGTCGTCCTCATCACCCTCGTCGCCTTCGTCGCCTTCGTCGTCCTCGTCACCGTCTATGCCATCGTCTTCGTCGCCTTCGTCACCTTCGTCGTCCTCGTCTCCCTCGTCTCCCTCGTCGTCCTCGTCACCTTCGTCGCCCTCGTCTCCCTCGTCTCCCTCGTCGTCTTCGTCGCCCTCGTTTCCGTCGTCCGCATACCTTGCCTGACTCACGACGGTGGACGGATTTGACGGTTCGTCGACATCATCCTGTTCTCCGTCATCGCCTGCACCTTGAACGGCATCCGCGCCACCTGTGCTGCCTGAGCTGCCGTCCCCTTCGCTGTCCCCACCAGCACCGCCTGTGCCTTGACCGGCATTCGTGTCACTTGCGTCATCATCCCCTTCTCCGTCCCCGCCGCCGTCTCCGTTTCCACTCTGGCCGGTTCCTACCTGGTTGACGGTCTGGGATGAATTCGGCACCAGCGGATTCTGACCGTTATCACCTCTACAACTCATGATCATCAGCAAGGCGGCAACTGCGATCTGCAGGTTTCTTACCCAATTATAAACAATGCGGTAAACTGCCATAGGATCCTCTCTTACCACTCATCAATCAGCGTGGTGAGAAAGGGTGAAGCGGTATTTCGATGCGAGATTACAATGCGGAGTACTATAAAATAAACACATTTATGTACTGATGTAAAGCAAAAGCCGGAAAAACAGCCGACCTTTCACCTTGAAAGATAGAGCATCAGCGGGACCTGAGAACGTACTACGCCCCTGACTTCGTCTCACGGTATGTAGCAGGACGAACATCCGCCCCGGGTGTGGGCGCGCTGAGTACTCAGCTTTATTGAAGTTTGCGGACCGCCTAGGGTCGGTCGATCCAGACCGGGTCGGGCGTGATGCTCGTTTCCGGTGTCGGCCCCGTATCGTCCCACTCTTCCTCGTTTTCCAGCAGGAAGCCCGGCTCGACCGACATGTCGTGATCGCAGATGATCTGGCAGGAAAGCCGGACCTCGCCGAGTGCGCCCTTCTCCGTCAGTACGTCGCGTTCGGCCTCGGTCATCGTGGCCGGTTCGCCCGAGACGAAGTTCACCCGGCAGGTCGTGCACTTGGCGTTGCCTCCGCAGCGGTGGCCGATGTTCACGCCGGTGCCTTCGATGGCCAGCACGAGACGCTGCCCCGATTCGACCTGGTGCTCTACGCCGTTTACGGTGAGTTTCGGCATGGTGATTTGCTCCTTTGATGTATTGTCAATGTTGACAATGTGATTTCAACGTCGTTAAAACAACCTCGGCAGCCGGCACGTGCCCGGCACGCGGCAGACGCACAACCGCCGCGATCAGCCTGTGATTACGTGACCCAGCCGGTCACAGGTATGCTCCAGGTCCACCCAGCGGTACGGCCCGTCGGTCACGGCGTAACACACCTCGTACACCGGGTTTTCCGTGGCCTTCAGGGCCAGTTCGATGATCTGCGTAATGTCCGCCTGGCTGCACCAGACCGACCGCAGGAAGGGCTCGGTGGCCTCGTTGTCCTTGTTGACCCAGCCGATGCGCAGGCAGACGACAGAAAACCCGTGGGCGTCGTGGTAGGTGCGGCAGATGCCTTCGCCCCATACCTTGCTGGCCGAATAGGGTTCCGTGGGACGAGGCGGGTCGGTGACCTTGACGATGGGCATGGGATCGGGCAGCCCCTCGAGGCGGCCTTTCAGAAGAGACACGTACGGTTCGGAGAACTGGCCGTACCCCCAGCTCGCCATGACCGAGCTTGCGTAGATCAGCCGCCTGATTCCTTCCTCCCGGCAGACCTCCAGCACGTTGTAGGTGCCGCGGATATTGCTTTCCAGAATGGTCTCGAAGGACGCACCGGGATCGGGAACCGCGCCCAGATGGACGACCGCGTCCATGCCGGAGAGCGCGCGGGACACGGCGTCCCGGTCGGTCAGATCGGCCAGTGAGAATCGGTCGTCCGGAATGCGCAGGAGGTCCTCGTCGTCGATGCGGTCCGAAGAAGCCGTCCGCCGGCCGCTGCCATAGGCTTCGTACTCATCCTTTCCGCTCAGGTGCCGGTAGGTCAGGTTGCCGATCAGCCCGTACGCACCTGTTACGTGCACCTTCAGGGGTCTTCCCTCGCTCATTGAATCCTCCAGTTCAATTTCCGAACTTCAGTGAATCGACTGCCTCAGGCTTCGTCCATGAAAGGATAACGCCAGTCCGACGGCGGGACCATGGTTTCCTTGATCGTCCGGGCGCTCATCCACCGCAGCAGGTTCATCGGGCTGCCCGCCTTGTCGTTCGTCCCCGACGCCCGGGCTCCTCCGAAGGGCTGCTGCCCGACTACGGCCCCGGTGGGCTTGTCGTTGACGTAGAAGTTGCCGGCCGCGTTGCGCAGCGCGTCCGATATGCGGACGATCGCCTCGCGGTCCCGGGCAAAGACGGATCCGGTCAGGGCGTAGGGCGACGTGGTGTCGCAGAGCGCAAGGGTCTCGTCCAGCCGGTCGTCTTCGTAAACGTATATGGTCAGCACGGGGCCGAAGATCTCTTCCTCCATGGTCCTGAACCGCGGGTTCGTCGTCACGATGGTCGTGGGTTCCACGAACCAACCCCGTTCCCGGTCGCATCCGCCGCCGGTGATGATCTCGGCGTCGTCCGCCGACCGGGCGTATTCGATGTAACCGGCAATGTTGTCGAAGGACGCCTCGTCGATCACGGCCGCCATAAAGTTCGAGAAGTCTTCGGGATCGCCGACCCTGATCTGCGATACCTCGGCCGTGAACCGGTCCCTGAAGGCCGGCCACAGGGAGCGGGGCACGTACATCCGGGAGGCCGCGGAACACTTCTGACCCTGGTATTCGAAGGCGCCGCGCACGGCCGCCGCGACCAGGGACTCCACGTCCGCCGAGGCGTGGACGAAGATGAAGTCCTTGCCGCCCGTCTCGCCCACGATGCGGGGGTAGTGTTTCATGCGCGCCAGGTTGCCGGCCACGGTGCGGTACATGCGCTGGAACGTGGCCGTGGAACCGGTGAAGTGAATGCCGGACAGGTCGGGGCTGTCGAGCACCGGATCCCCCACCTCGGCCCCGGACCCCGGTATGAAGTTGATGACGCCGGGTGGCAGGCCGGCTTCCTGAAGCAGCCCCATGACGTGCCAGGCCGAGTAGACGGCCGACGACGCCGGCTTCCAGAGCACGGAGCAGCCGGTGAGGGCCGGCGCCGTGGGCAGGTTGCCGCCGATGGCCGTGAAATTGAAAGGCGTGACGGCGAATACGAATCCCTCGAGGGCCCGGTACTCCAGGCGGTTCCAGACGCCCGGCGAGGAAGCAGGCTGGTCGCTCATGAGCTGCGCCAGGTAGCTGACGTTGAACCGCCAGAAGTCGATCAGTTCGCAGGCCGAGTCGATTTCCGCCTGGAAGACCGTCTTGGACTGGCCCAGCATGGTCGCGGCGTTGACCGTCTGTCGCCAGGGCCCGGCCAGCAGGTCGGCCGCCTTCATGATGACCGACGCCCGCTGCTCCCAGGGCATGTCCGACCACGCCGCCTGGGCTTCGAGGGCCGCATCGATGGCCATGCGGACCTCGGTTTCACCGGCCTTGTGATATACGCCGAGGTCGAGCACATGGTCATGTGGCGCTCGCAGCGGCGCCGTGTTGCCCGTCTTCACCTCCCGGCCGCCGATGACCAGCGGGACCTCGATGGGGGTGGATTTCAGTTCGGCGAGCTTCGCCTTGACGGCCGCTCTTTCGGCCGATCCGGGCGCGTATTCCAGGACCGGTTCGTTGTAGGGCTGAGGGGGGTTGAAACGTGCGTTGGACATATCCCATATGTATCCGGCGCGCGGCCGATGTGTCAACTGTTTTGTAGGCCGCCTGGCGGCATCCAGGCGCGCTGATCCGCGGTTCTCCTCACGGGGCGTCAATGGCGCTCTTCGCGGCACTCCCTACGGCGCTCCCCACCGCGCTCCCCACGGCCATTTTACCCTTGCCAGACCCCGCGGTGAAATGAGATATTAGGGGTATAAACCGAAGTCATACACGCGAGTTATGCAACCAGGAAGAACGAGGTTCGCGGCCGTCATAAACAGCAGTTGTTCGGAACGGCGGCCACCCGGACCGGAGGTAGGGTCATGAGCACCGATCAGGCGAAACAGGAACACGGGATCAAGGCGGTAAACCAGGAATACACGCAGTACGACCAGGTGGAAAAGGAACAGACCTACAACCTGGCCGAAGGCGCGGCGGAAGAGGCATTCGACGAGGAAACACAGATCCGGACCTGCGACATGAGCCTGTTCCTTCACGGCGGCCCGGAGGGCAGGGCGCAGTTCGCCCGGGACATCGGCGAAGCCATGGAAGGCATCGGCTTCGTGATCCTCGAGAACCACGAAATCCCGCCCAGCCTGTACGAGGAGGCCGAGCGCAAGGTGGCCGAATTCTTCACGGCTACGCCCATGGCCGACAAGATGAAATACGAGGCTGAGCGGCACGGTTCGGTCAACCAGGGGTACTTTCCCATCAAGCAGACCAGCCGCATGCATCCCGATCTCGTCGAAGGCTGGGTCTTCTGCCGCAGGGCCTTCAACCTGGGCGAGAACCCGGACTACCGCGAAACGGACTACTGGCCCGCGGCCGAATACGAACCATTCTTCCGGCAGGTCATCCAGCATCATGAAAAGCTGATCCTACCCCTCATGCAGAGCATCCTCACCTACCTGGGCTGCGATCCGTCCCTGTACGACGAGAAGCTCACGCGGACGAACTTCGGCTTCCGGCTCAACTACTACCCGCCCATCACGAAAGAGGACGACGAGTCCGGGGCCGGCCGCATGCTGGGCCACGAGGACGTCGACCTGTTCACCATCCTGCCCTCCCACGGGGTGGACGGCCTGCAGGTGCTCAACCGTGAGAACATGAAGTGGATCCGACTCAATCCCCCGGAAGGCAGCATCATCATCAACACGGGCGACTACATGCAGCGGATCACCAACGACCGCCTGCCCTCCACCACGCACCGGGTCAGCAAGCCGCAGGACGCCAGCCTCTTCGGCTCCGCCCGCGTCAGCATCCCCATGGCCGTCTACGTCTGGGAGGAGGAGATGCTCGAGGTGCTGCCCAACACGGGCGAGCCCAAGTACGAACCCATCTCGGCGGTTCAGTTCCACACCCGGACCACGAGCAAGTACTACGGCGACGACTACGCGGTGGACGACGACTGAAAGATCGCGGCGGATGACGACTTAGCCGACGATCTAGCCGACCAATGAGCACTGGCCCGCGAAAGGACGGCCCATGACCCCCCACGAACGATACCTCTTCGACCTGCAGGGCTTCATCGAAGTCCCGGCCGCCCTCGACGCCGGACAGCTCACCGAGCTGAACCGCATCCTCGACGACAAGATCGAAGATGCCATGGAACCCGGCGCCACCACCCACCGTTTTGGCTTCACTCTGCTCGACTGGGGACCCGCGTACCGGGCGTTGATCGACAACCCGCGGATAGATCCTTACCTGGAGCAATTGGTCGGACCCAAGTACCGGCTGGATCACGACTACGCCGACATCATCCGCAAAGGCGACGGGCCCATCGGCACGACCCTCCACGGCGGCGCCATCCCCTTCGACCCCCTCTATTCCTATACCTGCGTCAACCAGGAGATCCGGTGCGGCCTGACCGTGGTCGCCTACAACCTGAAGGACGTGAACCCGGGCGACGGCGGCTTCGGCTGCGTGCCCGGCAGCCACAAAAGCAACTTCCGCTTCCCCGACGAGTGGCGCAACCTCAAGACCGACCAGCCCTTCATCCGCGCCGTGACCGGCAAGGCCGGCACCGCCGTGATCTTCACCGAGGCGCTGACCCACGGCACCATGCCCTGGCACGGCGACGAGCGCCGCACCGTGTTCTACAAGTACTCGCCCAACTCGGTCTCCTGGTACGCGGAGTACTACGAAGCAGATAAGTACGAGGGTCTGACGGAACGGCAGCAGCAGATCCTCGAAGCGCCGAACGCCAGGTATGGGCAGCGGTTTAAGCCTGGGGTGGTTGTGTAGGTGGGATAGAGACTCTGGTCGTCTATATAGATGGTTATAACTTTATCAAATACTGATGAGATCTTTCACCTTTAATGAGTGAGTTGTAAGATGGCCCTTAGGAAATCTCAACTGTACTCCTCGTTGTGGCAAAGCTGTGATGAACTACGTGGAGGAATGGACGCCTCCCAGTATAAAGATTATGTCCTGACGCTACTCTTCGTCAAATACGTCACCGACAAGAACACAAGAGAACCAGATTCGCTTATATATGTACCTGAAGGCGGAAGTTTCAACGATATCGTCAAGCTGGTAGGCGACATAGAAATCGGTGATAAAATCAACAAGGTGATCGCGAAACTAGCGGGTGAAAACGAACTTGTGGACGTCATCGATCAGGCAGATTTCAACGATGAAAACAAGCTTGGATCTGGCAAGGCAATGCAGGATAGGTTGTCCAAACTAGTAACTGTTTTTAGTGGTCTCGATTTTGGAACGAACCGTGCCGAGGATGATGATCTCTTAGGTGACGCTTACGAATACTTGATGATGCACTTCGCCACAGAATCCGGTAAAAGCAAGGGTCAGTTCTACACACCGGGCGAAGTATCCCGTGTTATGGCCAAAGTGATAGGCATTGGACCGGATACTCGGCAGGACCACACCATTTATGACCCTACCTGCGGTTCAGGGTCGCTTTTACTAAGAGCCGCCGATGAAACACTGCGTGGTATCTCCATTTATGGCCAAGAGATGGACAACGCCACTTATGCGCTTGCACGGATGAATATGATCTTGCACGGCCACGAGACTGCTGATCTTCGACGTGAAAACACCATAGCTGCCCCATACTTCAAGGACCAAAACAACAGGCTTAAATCCTTCGATTTTGCCGTCGCCAATCCTCCATTCTCATTCAAGGCCTGGACAAACGGCTTAGATCCATCTAATGATGAATTTGGGCGTTTTGAATATGGCATTCCCCCAGCTAAAAACGGGGATTTTGCTTTCCTCCTACATCTTATTGCTTCGCTCAACAGCAAGGGTAAAGGCGCGATAATTCTACCGCATGGTGTCCTGTTCAGGGGAAACAAGGAGGCGGACATTCGCAAGAACCTTGTCCAACGGGGATTTATTAAGGGGATAATTGGTTTACCTCCAAATCTTTTCTACGGTACTGGTATTCCCGCCTGCATCTTGATTTTAGACAAGGAGAACGCCTTTAAAAGCAACGGAATCTTTATGGTCGATGCGAGCAACGACTTCCTTAAAGAAGGTAACAAGAACCGACTGCGCTCTCAGGATATCCATAAAATCGTTGACGTGTTCAACGGGCAGGTCGAATTGCCTGGTTACTCCCGAATGGTAGCGAAAGACGAGATTGCAAGCGCGACGAATGACTTCAATCTAAATCTCCCACGTTACCTCGATTCTAGTCCGTCGGAAGACCTACAAAATCTCAACGCACATCTACACGGCGGTATTCCCGATCGCGACCTCGATGCACTCAATGCTTACTGGGATGTCTTTCCTTCCCTTCGCCGGTTGCTTTTCAAGAGCAACAGTCGTGACGGCTATAGCGAAAACCAAGTAGAATCTGGGAAATTAAAGACTACCATTCTCGGACACAGCGACTTCAGATCGTACATGGCCCGGTTCACAACGATCTTCAACGATTGGTGCAATACGCACAGCCTGATATTGAAGGATATCGAGATGAGTACCAATCCCAAAGAAATCATCCGGGTCCTAGCAGAGGATCTTCTTAAGCAATTTGCAAATCTACAGTTGCTCGATCCGTACAATTTGTACCAACGGCTGATGGACTATTGGGAAGATTATATGCAGGACGACGTATACCTAATAGTTTCGAACGGGTGGCAGGTAGGTCGTAACCTTCGTTATGCCTATGATAGGGAAACACCGGATTTTGTAATTAAGAAAGGCAAAAACACCTATAGATTCGTTGGTGAGTTAATTCCCACATGTCTTGTGATAGAGGAGTTCTTTTTGAACGAACGCCGCGAGCTAGATAGACTTGCAGTAGAACATACTAAAATCAAAGAATATAAAGATGAATTTGAAAATGCACACAGTACCGAAGAGGGAGCGCTGTACGGCCTTGATGGTAAGAGTGGTATAGCCAAAGGTAACGTACTAAATCGAGCTATCGATCTCAAAAGAGCGATTTTAGATCTATACCATGAAGGTACACCAGAGTACAATCAAGCAATGTCAATAAGGAAATCAACCTTCGGTACTAATGAGTGGGTAAAGTACGTTGATGACGAGGAAGGACTATTTCAGGAATTGGATATACTTTACGAGTATATTCGGATTCTAATGAAACAAAAAACCGCGAATAGTCAGTACAAGCAGGCCATGGAATTACTGCATAATTCTGTGACTGAGAAGTACGCTTTACTTTCCGAAAGCGAGATAAAGATCCTCGTTGTTGAACGAAAATGGATAACCAGCATACAAAAGGCTATCGAGGGCGAGGTACGGGGAGTAGTCGAGCAGTTAACTTTGCGAGTACATGAGTTGGAGGAACGCTACGCCCATCCACTCCCAGATTTGGAAAGAGAAGTAGAAGCATATGACGCAAAGGTTAAGAAGCATCTAAGTGTGATGGAACAATGTACCAATATCTCACTTTAGAGATTATAGGGTTCGTGAATCAATAAAGCTGTTTGACGCCGCTTTCTAGCTTTGTTCAAAATAAGCCGCGTATTCTCTAACTAAGACGTTAGTCATTTTAGTTGGCCCTCGATACCAATATTCGTGCTCGCTGTCGTTTCAAACTTGAAGAGAATGGATATTAATCTCTATCGGGAATATGAAACAACCGCAATAGCCTCCTTGTAAGTTTTAACCAAATCATAGAATTAAGATGTTATCCTGTTTATAGACTCTCCTATCCACTGATATTGACATGGAAAATAGAAAACCACTACCACAGAACCTTCCGCAATTTAGTAGTGGCTGGGAAAACAAACCGCTAGGAGCTGTGGCAGAAATAGTAAGTGGTGCAACGCCCAATACAGGTGTTTCAACTTACTGGAACGGATCGATTCCTTGGTGTATACCATCAGATATAACCGGAAAATCTGGTAAATACCTGCTTGCAACGGGACGAACAATCACTGAGGCGGGACTAGCGAGTTGTGCTGCAAACTTACTCCCGTCCGGTACAATCCTGCTATGTAGTAGGGCGACAATTGGAGAGATTAAAATCGCTTCATTCCCAGTATGTACCAATCAGGGGTTTAAGTCTCTTATCTGTCGAGAAACAGTTTGCAATGAGTTTGTTTACTACTTCCTACTCACACAAAAACAAAAACTAGTCGAGTTGGCCACTGGATCGACTTTTCTTGAAATCAGTAAGCGGGATGTTGAATCGATAGAGATAAGCTTACCACCAATTTCAGAACAATTGACCATCGCCGAGATGTTGTCGGACGTGGATAGTCTACTCGAAGCATTGGATGCTCTCATAGCTAAAAAGCAGAAAATTAAAACGGCTGTCATGCAGCAACTCCTCACAGGCAAGACTAGGTTACCTGGTTTTAAAGACAGGTGGACGAAGTTGAATATGGCACGAAACTCTGTACTTAAAGCAAGAATAGGTTGGCAGGGCCTAACGACTGCTGAATATCGCAAGGAAGGGAAGTACTACTTGGTAACCGGGACTGATTTCATCGGGGGACGTGTTGACTGGTCAAGTTGCTACTATGTAGAGCGTAGTCGGTTTATTCAAGACGCAAATATCCAACTCAAAATTGGAGACGTTTTGCTCACAAAGGACGGTACTATAGGTAAAGCATGCTTTGTTGACTCGCTTCGCGGTCCAGCAACACTCAATAGTGGAATTTATGTCATTCGGCCAAGAGATAATTCCTACATTTCCAAATTCATGTTCTATGTTTTGACTTCACGGATATTCGACGACTTCCTTGCTAGATTACAAGCTGGATCAACGATCTCTCACCTCTACCAGAAAGACTTTGAGAGATTCACCTTCAATGCGCCTCCCCCAGATGAACAAAGAGCTATCGTCACCGTTCTCAACGACATCGATCTAGATATCACTTCACTCGAACGAAAAAGAGCTAAAACAAACTCAATAAGACTTAGTATGATACAGCAAATATTCAGCCTAAAGTCGCACCAGAATTAGTCCAAGGTGTGGATGAGTAAAATCTTGTGAATTTGAAAGACAACAAGAGAAATCTACGTGAATTGAAAACCCTGCATCCTACATATGTCCGGAGATTCTATATTTCCTAGTTTCCACTGTGCATTATCGCGTCATTTCTCCTCATGCACCTCACCGTGACAACCAGAATTATATTCCTATCCTAGATTAGTGACAAGAACTCCAAGAAAGACATTTAATCAGTCTGGATACACTTTAGTGGGATATCTCTAGTGGACCGCGAATACCGTATGGATGTACAAAGGTCTATGGGTGTAGAAAGGTTAAAACTATCGCATATTTAACTATTGAAAATCCATTTAAATTTGTCCTAATATGAACTGATGTTTCGATTCTAATGGCAGATAAAGAATAATGAAAACACACTCAGATCAACTTGCCTGAAATAAGGTGTAAACAGACAAAATTGGAATGATTACTAAACATGTCATATCTGACTGCTGATATAAAACTCAGACCAACTCGTATCGGATTCCTCGTTCGTCCGTCTGATCTAACAGGTTTGAGGAAGGTTTTTAATCTTTGTTGTTGTCTCTGGGGCGGTTACTTCAATCCAATCATTCCAGTATGCCGTAATAGACCAATGGCTTGGAGACGAGGCATGTTCGACCGCCCATCTGGTCGAGAACTCGCTATGGGATACATCCGATTTTTTGAACCCGATGTGTTTGTAGAGACAGAAAGGGGGTTGGCAAAGGCTATAGGAATTCAGGGTGACACTCAAAGTGAGTATTTGCCCCGTGTGATTCCTTTAGATGAATTCATAGAAATAAGGGACGCGCGCAATCCTGAATTTGCATTTGGTTTAAGTATACTAAATATCTATAGAGAGATATACCGCACAGAGTATCAGTTTGTTCGCCGACAAAGCAGATTCATTGGGATTTTCCAAGGCCGAAGTTCGCATGGAGCTTTCTTGGATGCTACCTTTGGTGGTTTACCAAGATTAGAGATACTCAGTCACTTCAAAACGTCCTACGATATCGCATTTGAACCTGAGGTTTTGACACATAAGCCAACTGATTGGCTAAGATTAATCAACGACCGTGGTTACACCCCATTAACATTTACAAAACATGGCTTGAATCAGCGATCATTTAATTGGTTTTCACATTCGCTTTTCGTTGTAAATCCGGCATCGTCTGTAGATCTAATTGATTTCTGGAATCTGAGGTTGATGCGCAGGAATGTCCTCGCCATTAGTTCTGAATGGCTTCCTGAAACAAAAGATTTTATTTGTGAGTTGATTAAAAAAAACCATCGCCCAATACCTGGAAACCCGAACGAGCCGAAATCAAGTACGGTGGTTGAATTAGGCAGCTCGATTTCGACGGAAAAGATGAAAAACAAAATCAGTAAAATGTTCGGAGATTTACCAAGTGGTTCTTGGTCACTTAAAACGTACTATGACAATATTTGGGGCGACAATACTAGATCTAACGATAACAGCGTACAACCAATACCAATACAGGTTGAATATGATTCTATACGCAAAGACCTTCCGATTTCAAATGATCAGAGTCCAAGCATAGAATTCCAATCACTCTCGCCGGATTTCGCACCTGATTACACTCGATCAAAAGCTGTGTGGGTAAACACAATTTCATTATCCGACTTTCATCAAAAGCACCAATACGCTTTAAGCCTGCCATTCACTCCAATCTCCTATTTTCATCGTTTTCTTCGTATCGCCTATCCATTAATCGTCTCCCGGGAAGGATTTGTACTGCTTCAACAGGATAAATACGAAACCGAATACATCGAATTGCTACCTAGTATTGACGCGATTATTGACCGATTTAGGCAGATTGACATAGAGGCAACAGAGTCAGACATTGGACGAATCGCTAATCAAATCCTAACATCTATAGGAGGTTTTCGAGGTATACGAATAATCCAAGACGTAGAAACATTACGTCTGCTCGATATGATGTCCAAAAGTATAAGAATAGTCGGCGATGGTACTATCGAAGAAGAATACGCTGGTAGAACTGCTTCAATTGATCAGTGGCAAAGCACTATAAATAGATTGGAAAAAACCAACTTCGGAGAAAAGGGGCATTTGGATCGGCTTGTTGATGCAGGCGCTCTCAAACTAGGACTATCAATAAGTTGCCACAATTGCAAAATGGAGAATTGGTACGGATTAGCGGAACTTGATGAGAGCTTGGTATGCGAGAGATGCTTAGAGAGTTTTAGTTTTCCGCAGGGTGGGCTAGATTTTAAAAACACTCCATGGAAGTTTCGTGTTGCAGGACCGTTTAGCGTGCCAAATTACGCGAACGGTTCTTATGCTACTTTATTGGCAGTAAATTGTATTTTTAATGGTATAGGGTACCGTACCAATTCCATTACGTTTTCTACCAACCTAAATCTAAAAGTAAACGGTAAGGAATTGGAGATAGATTTTGCGTGCTGGTATCAAAGAAGGAAGTCAAGGGGAAGACTTGACGACCCGTGCTTCTTAGTTGGAGAAGCGAAGTCGTTTGCCCAGAACTCTTTTACGGACAAGGATATAAGCAGATTGAAACGAGTTGGAAAACTCTTACCCGGTACGTTTCTTATTCTGGCAACTCTTAAGCCTGATCTTTCACCTGAAGAAAAGAAACGAATATCAAAGCTTGCCCTTTGGGGTAGGTTACCTGATGTCAAAGGCCATTCTAGGAATCTGGTTGTAGTGTTAACTGGCTTGGAGTTATTCGCACAACGAGGAATCCACTACGCTTGGGAAAACTCAAATGGAAAGCGACAAACACTCTCAAGGCATGGTCGCGCGTATTTTGATAACTTAAAAACGCTCGCAGATGTGACACAACAAGCATACCTGGGACTCAAGCCCCTAAATGAATGACTTCGAAATTATAAACAACCGCCCTGTCGTGTAAAACCAGAGAGAATATAACTCGGCCAAATGTGTAATCCTCTTGATTATTATTGACTTTGTCGGCAATTCTTCACGATACCAGTGAGGTCTGTCACGATTTTGGCGTAACTGACTTTATCATGTAACGGACACTCTGTCTTCATACATGATGACGAACTGGTTGAAGGCGGCTGTCCGTTGGCAAGGGACCGTGTCCACCTTCGGGACAGATTGAGCAAGGTAGGTAGAGCAGTTTCCTGGCCGCCATGTCTGTGTGGAAGGCACCCCTGGCCTTGATGATATTGCGCAGTCTCCGGTTCATTGATTCAATGGCGTTGTTGGTGTAGATGACCCTCCTGATCTCTTGGGGGAAGGCGATGAATGGGGTCAAGTGGTCCCAGTTCCTGCGCCACAGCCTGCTGATCGGGCATATCGCTCGTCCCAGCGATTGGCGAAACGGTCCAGCGCGGCCTCGGCCTGTTCGGCGGTAATGGCCTGGTAAATCGCCCTTAGGTCCTTGGCCGCATGCTTGCGGTCCTTAAAGGAGACATAAGTCAGACAGTTGCGCACCATGTGGACGATGCAGAGTTGCACCTCGGTCCTGAGATAAACCGTCTCTATGGCTTGCGGAAAGCCGGTCAGGCAATCGTAGCAGGCGATGAAGACGTCGTTGCGCTTGCAGTTCTTCAGTTCCGTCATGACGTTGAACAAGAACTATGCTCCCTCGTACTGCACGATCCAGAGGCCCAGAAGTTCCTTGTCGCCGAGTAGGTTGACGCCTAGGGCCAGGTAGACTGCCTTGTTCCGTAGGGTGCCGCTGGCTGAGTATCTTGACGAACATGGCATCCAGGAACAGAATCGAATAGACCGAATCCCGGCGACGCAACTGCCAGGTTAGGACCTCGTCGGTTAACGTGTAGGTGATCCGTTAGGCCAATTCGAGCGATATGGCCACCCCGTATAGTTCTTCGACGTAGATTTGGATATCCCGGGTGCTCATGCCCCGTGCGTTCATGGAGATGATCTTGTCGTCGAAGTCGGGACAGCGCATCTGGTACTTGCGGATCAACTCCGGATCGAAGCAGTCTTCGCGATCCCGGGGGATCTCTACCGGCTGATCGCCCCTGTCATCCTTGAGCGTCTTGGTGGTCTTGCCGTTGAGCGAATTGCCGCCGTTCCTGCCGTCGGGCACACGCTATTCGTAGCCGAGATTATCGGTGATCTCGGCTTCCAGGATTCGCTCGGTCATGAACTTTTTCATGCGCTTGAGCAGACCGTCTTCGCCGAAGAGGTCCTCGGCGTCCACCCTGTCTTCCATCCGCTCATCTAGAAGACTGTCGAACTTTCTGGGGAGCGTTCTCTCTTTGGCCAAAGCGATTCTTCCTGTTGAGCAAGATATACGCTATCGCCAGTTACACAAAACATGTTACAGATTCGTAGAAAACGAAAACACATGATTCCTCTTGACCACCCCGAACTGAAGCAACTTGCAAGATTACTTCGGAAATACAATCTACTTCATACAGTAAGTCGCCTTGCCAGTCTACTCACTGTACCATCACTACATGCAAATAACATCCGACTGGAAGTCCTCGTTCATCTTGCAGTGATCCACTGTCGAGGGACCAGGAAGCCATCGGTGAAAGTATTAGAACGATTGCTAAACGAGTATCTAGGTAATACGTCTATTACATCAGCAGAAGACCCGCCTGAGGATGTTTTCATTACTAACGTAAGAACCCCCGATGGCAATCGAAGGATGTTTGAGGGGATATGGCATTCAAGTTGTTACTTTACACAGACGGTTATTGACATTCTATGCTCCCGAGAAGCAACCCCAGAACTTGTAAGACTAATCGCTCCCATACTTACATTATTAAAATTGAGCGATTTAGTCGCCAATAGAGTAGGATTACAAAGGTGGCATACTGAGTCATCAGTTCCCCAAGGCGAATGTACGTTGTCGCCTGTGACTCGGATTGTCGATAGAGGAAACTCTGTATCGTTCTCCTCAGAAGAACTTACCAAGTATCAGATTAACCCCGCCTTATTGGATCCGTTTATTCTTAAAACTAACTGCAGAAATCTTCTATGTACGGAGACATTGGGTCATACTTCACTGGAGCGTTATCCAATTGTGAAAGTAGGAAACAAACTATTACTAGCGTTACCGAATGCCGTCGGTCCTGCTATCAGAAGATTCCTTTTAAGTAAGTTACAAACGATGGAGCTTCTACCGACCTTCGCAAAATTGCTAGCTTCGTATCAATCATATCAGGTCGAATCGGAAGGGTTAGGTAGATTCGAAAATGTGGATTCTGCTAAATCACTGAGCACAGATACTACAGATTTACCAATTAACGATTGGTTGTTAAGGGTAGACGTAAACCGATACATACATCTAGTCCTTTTACATTACCCTTTGGAACCGCTACATAACGAAGGTGTAGACTGCTTGTTTGAATATCGAAAAGAAACAGAGGAATCACTATGTGCTTACCTAAATCGAACTGTCGATCATTGTATGGATTCACCAGATAAAATCGATGGAACAACCTTAATTGTGTCAGGTGGATTAGGTGGCAATTGCAGTATAGATTTCAGAGACTGGTCGAACCGATGGGGTCTAACGGTAATTCATATCGCAGATTTCCTTATGTTGGTAAATGATCCAGCCCAATCTGTCGTACGTTTTTTGAAATTCATCAAGCAGAAGAACTGGGTAGAGAAACAAGGAGTTGAGTTTACTCCAATCATCGGCGACTACACTGTTTTCTGTTATTGGTTGAGATCAGAATTCCAGATAGCTCCGCGTGAGTTCTCAGTGATTCCAAGATCGGTTTTATGTATTGATGTCGGTTACCCACTAAATGTTCGCACCCAATGTAGAAGAACCCTCGATCACCATGTAATCCAAACTACACAGGGGGTTTATGTAGAGGCCATGCGGCTCGATTTGGATCCTTACTTCGGTTCCCTTTCTGCTCGTCCAATTTATGGAAGCGTAGATCACGTACAATTCGGTGTTCTAGCGGGTGCGATAGAGTCCAAACGTGGCCCAACTTGGTTTAGTTTACGCCTACGCGATAAAGGTAATGGATTTCGAGACTATGCTTATCAGTTTTGGAATGGGTTTATTGACTTATTTTACAGGCTCGTGGATGAAGTTGAGACACTGAACCTCACCTTACAGTCTGGTCCGATAGAGGTCTGCCTTGATCTTACAGAAGTTGTTATGCCCAAAGTCGGTGGAGGGTTAATATCGGCAGTGGGGATCATTGAACCTGAGATTTTAGTAGAGAACGATACTGCCATTGTAAAACTGCCAGCGACTTTCTTGCAGTATTTCCAGCAGCCTGAAAACTACGGTGAAAGGTATGTTGTTACGTGTATCGCGAAAGCCCTATTGAAACTACATACTGGGGAAGTTGAGGACTTTGATGATAACCTAGTTGAGTCTTTGACAGACGAGGTGGTTGGTGATGCTGGTATACGGATACTACATGCCTTTACAAGTTACGACAAAGTCGAACATCTATTACAGAAACATAGCAAGAATCCAACCATGCTTGCTCAAGAAGATCTTGTATTTGCTAACGGGATAAACAGTTATGGGCTTGACGCTCCAGCAAGTCGGTTATACCTTGACCGTCCAGCAGGCGATCCGTAGGTTACCCGGCATCCACCAAAACAAAACCGAAAGGGGATGCTATGGGTGCGCCTAACTGGGTGAACCGTACCGTATGGACGGGCGACAATCTCGACATCATGCGCGGGATGAACGACGAAAGCGTGGATCTGATTTACCTTGATCCGCCCTTCAACAGCAATCGCA